>NZ_CP061368.1:145000-2545000 GCF_014725735.1 Wenzhouxiangella sp. AB-CW3 | reverse complement strand
ACACAAGTTTCACCCATATTGCTGATGCCAGCGCCATCGCTACAACCGATGCGGGACACAAGACCTTCACCGTGCAGGATGTGACTCCATTCGATACCTATCACTTCGCCGTGGTAGCGACGGATCGGTCCGGGAGTTTTGAGCCCGACGTTGTCTCTGTGTCGATAACCCCGGAGGACAATTTGCCACCGGAGGATGTGACTGGATTTCATGTCCAGGCATCCGAAGAGAACCTGCTGGAGCTTGCGTGGACGGCGTCTGCTGACTCTGAGGGAGACCTGGTGTCATACCGACTTTATGTAAATGACACGCCACTGCCAGAAGACTTTCCCCCAGATAAGGAAGCATACACACTGGCCGACCTTGCGCCGGCTTCCGGGTATCAGTTGCGCTTGACTGCCATCGACGATATCGGCAATGAAAGTGAAGGAGCGGAACTTCTTGCAGCGACCTGGCTGGATAACCCAACTGGCTTGTCCACCGAAGATGGACACCAGGGAGGCACGGTGTCCTGGGAGCATTCCGAGCCGCAGAATCTTGTTCAGCAGTATCGCGTATATGTCAGCGAAGTGGATTTCAGCTCGGTCGATGGTATGGCGCCAACTGCTACGGTATCGGGCAACCAGACGTCTGCAAGCTTTGGTGGTCTTGAGAATGACCAGCTCTACTATGTCGGTGTGACGGCCTACAATGTGTCGGGAGGTGAGCGCCCCACTGTAGTGACTGAAACGGTGGAGCCAAGCAATCTCCAGCCCCCCGAGGAAGTGCTTCATCTGGCCGCTGAATCCTTTCCTGATTCGCTTCATATCACCTGGGTTGGATCACCCGACAGCCAGGGTGACCTGGCTGGCTATCGCCTCTACGTGGATGAAGGCGACCCGGTTGAACTCGCCGCGGATGCTGAATCCTGGTGGTTGGAGGATCTGGCACCGGCGACCGGCTATGAGATCAGACTGACAGCATACGATGTTGTGGGCAATGAGAGTGATGGACGCAGCATTACGGGGGTGACATGGCTGGAGAATCCATCGGGGCTTAGCGCCAGTGCGCAGCATAGCCAGGTAGTCCTCCAATGGGACCCGGTCTCCCAGGAAAGCCTGGTTGACCACTATGCAGTATATGTTTCCGATGAGCCTATTGCGGATGTTTCCGACATGGAACCGGATCAGTTGCGGTTCAATGGCCAGAATCATGCGCAAGTCACTGACCTGATTAATGACCAGGTCTACTACTTTGCTGTTACTGCCGTCAACCTGAATGGGGGCGTAGATCCAGATGTCAGCTCCATCAGTGCGCAACCCAGAGAGGATACGGATGGCCCGGAGCTGTCAAATATCCGCTATCGCGGAACACCGATCGACGAACAGTCGGTCCTGACCATTTCAGGTCCTGTCACTGTCAATGCTACAGATGAAACAGGAGTGTCACACGTCGAGTTTTCAAGCGATGGTCCACTTGAGCATGTTGACTCGAGCGGCGGTAGTGAATTCAGCGCATGGTGGCCCCTCGAAGACGAGTCCGATGGTCCCAATGCCCTGCATATCACCGCATTTGATACCGTTGGCAATGCAACGTCGATCAGTATTCCTGTTGAGATTGAACTGGCAGCCCCACCAGCGCCCTCCATTTCCGATCCGGAGGATGGATATGTGACCAACATTGCTGAAGTCCTTGTCAGTGGCCATGTCAACAGGGCTGAAGAGGTTCGGATCTTCATCAACGGTGAGTCTGCCAGCGACTGGGTGTCGCTGGATGGCTCAGGTCACTTTAACGAGACGGTTGTTCTGACCGAGGGCGACAATGAGTTGGTTGCTGTGGCCCGCAATAATCGTGGATTGGAAGGGCCTGAAAGCGGAGCAGTCAGTGTCGTTCTCGATACCGATATTCCGGAAGCTCCAACCGGGGTTGCGGCCGCAGCGCGCGAAGATGGTATCGTTCGCGTCAGCTGGTGGCCGGTGGAGGGAAGCGGTGTGCGCTACCACGTTTATCGGTCAACCCAGGAATTTGTGGGCACAAGCCAGGCCGAACGTGTCAATGTCGATCCGATCGACGATACTCGGTTCGATGATCCGACACCGCTTGATCAGCGCTATTACTATCGGGTTGTTGCAGAGAATGCCGTAGGCAACTTCAGTGCCGCCTCCAGTTTGGCGAGTGCGGTTTCAGATCGAGTACCACCCCGTGCCACACTGATCGAGTATCAATCAGACGAAGCGTTCGATCCCGACGGCGAACGCTATGGCCCCGGATACGTGTCAGTTCAGGTGCATGTATCCGAGCCGCTGTTGGCACTACCATTCCTCAGCATCACTCCTGAAGGTGGTGCGCCCATGTCGGTCAGCCTCTTCGAGGTTGATGAGCTCCTATACCAGGGCAGCTTCGAGATTACTCCCCAGACCGTGTCGGCTACAGCGTGGGCCGTGTTTTCGGCACGCGACCTGGCCGGCAATCGTGGAACGCTGGTCGAGGAGGGAGAGACAATAACTATTGATACTGATGGGCCCGAGGTCGAGCTGCTCGAGATTGAGCCGTCGGGTCCAATCGACAACACGAATGGCGTGACCGTGCTCGTTGATCTCACCTTGACCGAGCCGGTCTCCGGACCCGATGCCCCGGTCCTGGAGTACAACCTCAGCGGAGAGCCGGAAGTCTGGCATGCCATTCCGTCACTTGCCCCGGATACCGATGAGCAATGGTCGGCAGAGTTCAGCCTGCCTTCCAGTGCGGGTCAGTCAGGGGCCGAGACGCTCAGTTTCCGCTGGTCCGCGGAGGACGATCTGGGCAATGTCGGTGAAGCGATGCATTCTGTACACCAGTTCCAGGTATACCAGGGTGAACTGCCACCACTCGACCCCCCGTCGATGGTCGACGCCTGGCCCATGCCGGACGGCGAGGTCGGATTGGAGTGGAGTGAGGTCGAGGATGCCGCAGCCTACGAGGTCCTGCGTCGTGATCCCGGCGATCAGGACTTCCACACTGCTGCCCGGGTATCCGATCTGGAGTATGTCGATCAGACCCCGGCCGATGCCGTTTATGAGTACACGGTGGTCAGCGTCCGACACGCCAATGGCCAGGAAGCGATTAGTGGACCGGGTCCGATCAGAGAGGTTTCCAGCGACTCCGTACCGCCTGATCCGCCCGGCGAGCTCGAGTTGCAATTGACCTCATCCGGTATCGTCGCCCAGTGGCAGGCGCCGGATGGCGTTCCGCCAGGCGATGAGGAGCTGGTGTATAACCTGTACCGGTCTCCGGAACTGGAGATCACGAGTGTCGACGCGCTGGAGCCCGTCGTTTCCGGCACACCATACGAGTATGCCCTGGATGATAGTCCGGTTGTGGGTGAGCACACCTATGCGGTCACCGCGCTTGATCAGGCCGGTAACGAATCGCAGCCTTCACAGTCCGAGTACCTGAACTTTGACTTGTTGCCGATTTCCACCCTTTCGATCAAGCGCTTTGACAACGAACCTCCGACCATCTCCTGGTCCCACGATGGCCAGGTCGCCGGGTTTGATGTCTATGCGCACGAAGGGGGTAGCGCATTCGTCTTGAACTCGGAGCTGCTGGAAGACATGGAGTATGTTGATGGCGGCTTCACGGGCGGTACGCGTGACTATGAGGTGGTTCCGATCGATGCAAACCAGCAGCAGGGGCTTGGTCGAAAGTTGTCGCTACCTGAAATCTCCTTGGCAGTCGGACCCAATGCTCGCCTGCGTAGCGGATTGATCAACGCTGTGCCGTTTGAGGTGCACAACGACTCCCCCTACGACCTGCAGAGCCTGACAGTCCGTCTGCACTTCGCCGGCTATGAGCATGTATCTCCTCCCTTTGCACTTGAGGCCGACGAAGGCGCCATCGTGACAGTCGCCGTGCCGGGGTATTCTGAACTGGGAGACGTGGTCAGTGCCGAGGCGTATGTTGATTACGAGCCTTCACCGGGTGAGCTGTCGCGTCAGGGGTGGCCTGTTGACTTGCCGGCAACCGATGGCGGTGTGATTGTTTCATTGGTCACCGAGCCGTTTACTCGCGGCGGCGAGGGTCGTGTACGTGCTCGGTTTGAGAATCCCGGAGATGAGCCGATTGACTTGGTCACAGCCAAAAATCACGGAAACGCCCCATCATCGGAGATCCGCCTGAAGCTGATGGATTCGCAGGACAATGTGCTGGCGGTCAGTGACTTCCAGCAGTATCTGGGTGAAGACGTCATCACGCTCACCAATGGTGACACGATTGCCCGTATTCCACCCGGAGGGCAGTGGACGTCGCAGTGGCAAACCGTCATTGTGCCGGGCAATGCCCCGGATCAATTGACGGTCGAGCTGGAAGTCGATCATCTGCATTATGCCTGGGACCAGCCAGAGTATGCTTTGTCCTTCGATGGGCTCAGAAGCCGTCGCATCACCTCCCTGGTGGAAACCAGCTATCACGGTGAACTTGAATTGATTGCACCGGAAAGCTCCTACGGCGATGAGCCCGTTCTCATTCGAGGGCGGGCACTGGAGCGAACGAGTGGTTCACCCATGGAGGATGTCGATCTCAATGTGGTGGTATCGTCGGGAGGATTCGAGCGTGAGATACCGGTTCAGACCGAATCGGGCGGTTCGTTCGATTACTGGTTTGAACCACTGCCTGGGGAATCGGGTATCTACGATGTTGCCGTGGTCCATCCCGATATTCTGGATCGTCCGGTACATGGGCAGTTTGCCATTGAAAGGCTGCAGCCGCGACCGAGCTCGGTCAATCTGCGCCATCCATACGAAGTGCCCTGGACCATTGATTTCGAAATTCGCGCTGGCACCGGGACACAAGCCTCCGGGGTTCGTTTCGAGTATCAACCCGAAGACCAGCCCGATGGCAATGCTATTCCGGGGCTTAGTGTGGATGTCGATTCCGAAATCGGGGAGCTGGGTAGTGGCGATTCGGATGTTCTGCCGGTCACTGTAGAGGCTGGTCCGGATACGCCTGAAACGGGAGTGTTCTACCTTCGCCTGGTTTCTGATCATGCCGAAACGCAGGCTGTCGCGATGGTCCCGGTGAACTTCGAGTTCCTCTCGGCCGATCCGATTCTGACGCCGGATGCTTCCAGTCTTGAGTTTGGCCTGACGCAGGCTGACAGTCGAACCCGAAGTGTTCGCATCGCCAACGTCGGGTTTGATACCGCCAGGGATGTGGAGCTCAAGTTGACCGATGCTTCCGGTGACGCTGCGCCGGACTGGATCAGTCTGGGCCTGAGTTCTGACCCAAGAGAGATAGAGGCAGGCACGAATCTGGATGTGCCGGTCACAGTTGATGCCCCGGCAGATATCGAAACGCTGTCTGAAACTTATCGATTGGTGGTCAGTTCCTCCAATCACTCGACCAATCACGTTCTCCTGAATGTCAACATTACTCAGTCCGGCCAGGGCGAGGCGCTGATTCATGTAAGAAATATCTACACGGCAACATTCGACGAACAGGGCCAATTGATTGAGGGGCTCGAGGGAGCCCGTGTTCGACTACAGGACGAGACGATTCTCACTAACTCCTACGAGGGAGAAACTGACGAGCATGGGGAAATCTTGCTGGAGGACATCCCGGCGGGGCGTTACCGCTTCAGAGTCTCGGCGCCCAATCACGAGTCAGCCAATGGCCGGGTGACCATTCAGCCGGGGACAGTAGCGTCCGAGTCGATATTCCTCTCCTACAACCTGGTCACGGTTGAGTGGTCGGTTACAGAGACGTCTATCGAAGATGAGTACGAGATCGATCTTCAAGCTGTCTTCGAAGCCAATGTGCCAGCCGCGGTCCTGGTGCCGGAGCCCTTGGGCCAGACCATTCCCGACATGAGAGCCGGTGATGTTTTTGTCACCCAGTTCGAGTTGAAGAATCATGGATACATTCGCGCAGAGGATATCTCTGTAGAAATGCCGGAAGAAGATCAGTTCTTCCGTTTTGAGTTGGTTTCCGATATTCCGAGTGTGATTGAGGCTCAGCAGGGCGTCGTAGTCCCATACCGGCTCATTGCCCTACAGGACTTCCCGCCTACCGACGGGGGCACCGGCGGCTGTGGTTCATACCGGCGGCGTGTGCGCTGCCCCTATGGGTATCAATGCGCGGACGGAACGCGGGAGAGCAGTCTGGCACGTCATTTCCTGTCGAGACTCTATGGGAGAAACTGCGGAGGTGGCGGCGGTGGTGGCGCCGGTGGCGGCGGCGGTGGTGGCGGCGGCTTTGGGGGCGGCGGTGGCTGGGGCGGTGGTGGCGGCTCATCATCGATGCCTGGCACAACCTGTGCGCCTGATTGTGAGGGCGAGGAGTGCTGCGACGCGGATGGCGGCGGCTGAGGACAATGAGTCCGATCAAGGAAGAGGAAATCATGAAACTAGTCAACAAGCTCATGCTTCTGCTGACCTTTGCAGTACTTGCAGGGACAGCCGTCGCTTCGATTGAGCCGACCTCGGGGCGTTTTGTTCAGACCGATACTGACCTTGTGGTTCAGACGCCTTCCGGGAAGGTGCCCTGGCAACGCGAATGGCGGGATGGACGTTGGCAGTTCAATCGTCGTTGGGCCGATCTCAGCATTGAGTATGATGCTGCAGATGGCTCGATTCGACGCATTCTGCGCAACAACAACGCCTATGAGCCCACCAACTCCGCTGCAACACGCTTCCGGTTCGGGAAGCGTCTCAGAATCCGGAAGACTGACGATGGATTTCGCTGGTACAACCGCGATGGTGAGTGGATCGACTACGATTCCGACGGTCGGATTCTCGAGTTCGGCGGCAGAAACCAGATCACGGTCCGCTTCGAACGTGATGATCAGGGTCGGATCTCCGATGTTTTCGATCATAACGACGAGCTAATCTACTCTCTCGATTACGAGGCAGGTGATCTGGTGGCTGTCGAAGATCGTGTGGGGCGTCGTGTTGCCTACCACTATGCGGGTGGTCGTCTATCCGGAGTTACCGATGTCAGAGGTGCTATCTGGGCTTTCGAATATACGAATGATCAACTGAGTACAATCACCGACCCCCTGGATCGAGAAACCACCATACGCTACACAGCCGATAGCCGTGTCCACCAGATTGAACGGCCAGGAAGAGGGGTAACGGAGTACCGTTTCGATTATCTCAATGCACAAAGACAGTTCTACCTGCGCACCACTCGACCGGGCAATCATGTGACTGAGGCATGGTATGACCGTCGGGGTGAACTGTTGAGGAGAGATGTCAATGGCGATACCGTGAAACGTGTAGAGAAGGATGGACGTCGGCGTATCCATATTGATTTCAACGGGCACCGCACCATTCATCATTACGACGAATTCAGGAATCGAACGGGCATCACCTGGCCCGATGGCAGTCAGACCGTTGTCGAGTACGAGCATGGCTTTTCACGGCCGATTCGTGAAATTGACGAATCCGGCGTCATCACCAGGCACCATTATGATGAGAGAGGAAATCGCACCCGAACCATCGAAGCCAAGGGTACTCCACTCGAGCGCATCACAGAAACGGATTACGATGAGTTTGGCCGTCCGGAAGTGATCCGACGACTGGGCGATGAAGTGACCGAGAAGGCCGTGACCCTGCTGAAGTATGACGACTTCGGCAACCTTAGAAAACTGGTCAATCCCGAAGGCGCAGAGACTACTTTTACCCACGATGTGATGGGGAATGTACTCACCCGGACCAATGCCCTGGAAGAAACATGGACATATACCTACGATGATGGAGGGCTGCTGACCAGCCAGACCAACCCTGAGCAGGAGACAACAGTCTTCGAGTATGACGAGGTTGGCAACCAGGAGAAAGTTGTTCACCCCGATGAAGCTGAAACCGAGATGGTCTATGACGATGCCGATCGCTTGGTCAAGGTCATCGATGCCGAAGGTGGGGAGCACATCTACGATTATGACGAGGCTGGCAACCGCATCAAGGAGACCGATCCGGCAGGCAAAATCACGGAATACGACTATGATAACGATCGGCGATTGGTCAGCATCACCGACGGTGACGGGAATCAGACGATTTTCCACTATCCGGAAGAGGGTGGCCAGCATCATGGCGATCGCCACCAGCCGATCAAGATCGAGTACCCCACGTTCGAACGGCATCTGGAATACGACCGCCGGGGCCGAGTTATTGCCCAGACCGACCGCTGGCTGGGCGAGACGGGCTGGAAGGAGCAGACCAGCCGAACCTTCCATGACGAGCGCGGACACCAGAAGCGAACGGTTGATCCGGCCGGGCGCGAGACTGAATACTCTTTTGATGAGCTGGGTCGCATGGTCTCGGTGACCGACGCGCTGGATCAGACCACCGAGTATCACTACGACAACCGTGACAACCTGGTCGGGCTCACCGACGCCAACGGCAGCACCCACACGTTCAGCTTCGACCGCGCTGACCGGATGCGAACCGAGGCGCGGCCGATGGGACAGACCATTCAGTATGGCTACGATGCGGCCGGCCAGCTCACCGAGCGCACTGACCCCATGGGCAACCGCGCGGAGTATGAATACGATGGTGCCGGGCGCCGGATCGAAGTGCGGCACTTTCACCACGACGATCTCGATACCCCCGAGCGCATCGTTACCTTCGACCACGATGAAAAAGGCCGCCTGATCGGCTACGATGACGGGGTGATGAGTGGTGAATACAGCTACGACGCCCTGGGCCGAAAGTCGGCAGAGACGGTGAACTACCCCGATTTCTCCAAAACGCATGAGAAAACCTGGCATGCCAACGGCCGCCAGGCCAGCCTGACCGCGCCCCACGGCACCACCTACAACTTCAGTTGGGATGAAGCCGACCGATTGCAGTCGGTGGTCATTCCCGGAGAGGGCGTGATCGCCTATTCCGAGTACCAGTGGCACCAGCCGACCCGGATCGAGTTTCCCGGCGGCACCGTCCGGGAAAACACCTTCGACGGCCTGCAGCGCCACACCGGCATCCGGGTCACCAACGAGTCCGAACAGACCCTGATGGACTACGCCTACACCTGGGACGAGACCGGCAATATCACCGAAAAGGCGACCGAACACGGCCCCTATCGGTACGACTACGACGCCATTGACCGACTGGTCGAGGCCGAGTATCCGACCTTCGACCCCGAGCAGTGGACCTACGACCCCCTGGGCAATCGCATCACCGATGCCCGCACCGGCGAGCAGGAATGGGAATACAACGACAACAACGAACTGCTCGACAGCATTGAGCACAGCTTCGAGTACGACGACAACGGTAGCCTGATCGCCGAATACCACCCTGACGGCACGCTCTATCGCAGCCACGAATACAACGCAGAGACTCGCCTCTCGGCTGTCAGAGACGGGCAGGGCGAGTTGATCGCCGAGTATGCCTACGACCCGTTCGGAAGGCGAGTCAGCAAGACCGTCTACGACCCGCCGGGTCAAAATCCCGAGACCACCTGGTATGTCTACTCGGATCAGGGGTTGATGGCCGAACTGGATGAAAACGGCAATCAACTGGACTTCTACCTGTTCCCGCCGGATGGGCTGTGGAGCACCGATCCGATTTTCAGACGTTCGGAATCGAGTTACTTCTACTATCAGACCGATCACCTGGGTACCCCGCAGCAGTTGATTGACAGAGCTGGCAACCTGGTGCACTCACGCGAGATGCGAGCGTTTGGGGAGGTGGCCGAGAGTGGCATGGAGGATCGGTTGCGGTTTCCGGGGCAGTTGCATAGTGGGGAGACGGGGTTGTATTACAACTACCACCGAGACTACGCTCCCGGCCTGGGCAGGTATGTGCAGAGTGATCCGATTGGGCTTGGAGGGGGAGTGAATACCTATGCTTATGCTCTTGGGAATTCGCTTCTGTTTCGTGATACATTGGGGTTGGACCCTTGCGAGGATGATTGTGAAGGGCGGGAGTGCTGCTGCAAAGATGTTACTTCTGGACAAGCAGGAGCGGGTGCGACCAGGTGTTGTGATGGGGAGCCAGTGATCTGCATGAACCCCAATCTTTGTAGAGATGGAGAAATGAGGTCCAGCACGGGCTGTGAAATGCACACAAAATGTACTCGAGTCCATGAGAGACGACATCGCGACTTCCATGCTGACTGCAAAGGCAAAGCCGATGGTGATATTCCAAACTACAAGCCAGGTTTTGATCTCCCATCTTCTGAGTGCGACGCTCATCAGCAAGAGTTAAATTGTTTGCAGCGGGAAGAGATTAAATGTAGAGGGGATGTTTCCTGTCTGTTGGATGTTGAGAGCATCAGGGCCAATATTGCCAGACGTGCGGCTAAGTATGGGTGCAGACTTGAATAAGTTAGGATTTGAGGAACCTGTTACGCTACGGATGGCCTGTCCGACTGAGATTTTATGGTGCGTGGGTAAGATGGCGATTTTCATTAGAGCGATAATAGTACCATTCGTTACTCTTTCAGCCTTTGTGTATGCTGACCAGGCTGACGATCATCAGGCTGATAACGTTAAGTCTGCTCATTCAACCATGAGTGAGGTGTATCAAGTTGCTATAGATTTTGCTGAGTCGTTAAACATAGACACTTCTGGGTATAGCAAGCAGATTTGCCTTCGGCCATACAGAAATGAGTGGAGTGTTGCTTTTGACAACGAAGCTGCAAAATGGGCAGACTATTTTACAATCATAGTTGATGATCAAAGTCATGAAACTCGTATTATCCGCGGGCATTAGGCTTAATTCTCTGGATAGCGATGCACTTATGGGCTGGTGCCTGATGTCGAATTGTCTTTACGCTAGAGTCTCCTTTTACTGGAAAACTTTGCGCTTTGGTGGGGTTGTCGCAGTTTTTTTGCTTTCCGTATGTTTTTCTGCTGAAGTTTGTGCAGTGGGTTTGAGTGGTGAAGTGGGGGGGAGCAAGGAGTCTACAGATTTCCGCAAACCATCGTTTTCGGCGGCAGAGGTTTTTGATAGGGTTTCTGAGGCTGCATTGAATGAAGGTCATAATCTAGATGAATACGACCCCAGATATACAAGCGTTTGTTTTTCCCCGAGATCGATGGTATGGCTGGTGTTGTTTGTTGAGGTGTCTGACGAAGGCATGCGGCAAATTAGAGCGACTGTGGCAGAGGAGAGCGGCGAAATCGCAATCGAGTCTGGAAGTTTGCTTCGGGATGAGGGAAATGACAAAGAAAGTACAAAGGTACCATGTGAGGCTATCGAATAGTTACAGTCGTTGCCCTGCTGTGAAAGTTGGGCAATCGCATACCACTCGAGGCACCTGGAAACCGTGCACTACCCCGACTTTTCCAGCACCCACGAGAAGACCTGGCATGCCAACGGCCGCCAGGCCAGCCTGACCGCGCCGCACGGCACCACCTACAGCTTCAGTTGGGATGAGGTCGACCGATTGCAGTCGGTGGTCATTCCCGGAGAGGGCGTGATCGCCTATTCCGAGTACCAGTGGCACCAGCCGACCCGGATCGAGTTTCCCGGTGGCACCGTCAGGGAAGACAGCTACGACGGCCTGCAACGCCACACCGGCATCCGGGTCACCAACGCCGCCGATCAGACCCTGATGGACTACGCCTACACCTGGAATGAGACCGGCAACATCACCGAAAAGGCGACCGAACACGGCCCCTACCAGTACGGTTATGACCCCATCGACCGCCTGATTGAAGCCGAGTACCCGACCTTCTCGGCCGAGGAGTGGACCTACGACCCGCTGGGCAACAGAATCACCGATGCAAGCACCGGTGAGCAGGAATGGCAATACAACGACAACAACGAACTGCTCTCCAGCGTCGAATACACCTACGCATACGATGAAAACGGCAGCCTGATCGCCGAATACCATCCCGACGGCACGCTCTATCGCGGCCACGAGTACAACGCCGAAACCCGCCTCTCGGCAGTCAGAGACGGGCAGGGCGAACTGATGGCCGAATACACCTACGACCCCTTCGGCAGACGAGTCAGCAAGACCGTCTACGACCCACCGGGAGCCAACCCAGAAACCACCTGGTACTTCTACTCCGACCAGGGGCTGATGGCCGAACTGGACGAGACCGGCAACCCGCTCGACTTCTACCTATTCCCACCGGATGGTCTGTGGAGCACCGATCCCATCCTCAGGCGATCCGAAGGCAGCTATTACTACTACCAGACCGACCATCTGGGTACTCCGCAGCAGTTGATCGACCGCAGCGGCAATCTCGTTCACAGCAGAGAGATGCGGGCGTTTGGGGAGGTGGCTCAGTCGGGGATGGAGGATCGGTGGAGGTTTCCGGGGCAGTTGGAGAGTGGGGAGACTGGGTTGTATTACAACTACTTCAGGGATTATGAGCCTGGCACAGGCAGGTATGTGCAGAGTGATCCGATTGGGTTAAGGGGTGGGGTTAACGTCTTTGTGTATGGGCACATGAGCCCAACCTTTTACACCGACCCGTTAGGTCTATATAATCCAGAGAGAGGGCACCCAGACTTCGAGCACCCTGGGTATCCATGGACTGATCATGAGGAAGACGATTTTTCAGCCTGTGAGTATTACAGTGATGTCCATGAGAAGGTTGGATGTAGGTATCACAGTTTCGCATATGACACTTGTACGGGCACTGGATTTAATCGAAGTAGCTTTAGATCCAGAGGGGCTACCCCCTTCCTTAGAGCGTGCAATCTAGCCCTGAACCGCAGCAGAGTTAGAGCAAATGACAGAAACTGTATTCGTCGCTGCCTAGTTCGCGAGGATCAGAAAGCACGAAACGACCCTGAGTGCAGGACTGGTCCTGGCAGTTGCCCAATGGAAGAAGGATGCACATTGACACGTTGTATTGACTCGTATCATGACCAATGCTTTGAAGAGTGTGGAATGAACCCGCGGTGCTATGGCGGTAACTATTTTTCATATCCTAACGATGATGGCAGGTAAGATATGATTCTCTGGAGACTTTCGATCGCCCTGCTTTGGGTGGTGGCGACTTCAGTTGTCATCATTCATGTGCTCTGGATCTATTTCGGCATCACTACTCCAACTGCTGAATCTGGTTGGTCGGAGACTTCTGGCGATATCATGTTTTTCTTCTATGGGGGGATTAATTCAATAGCAACCGTACTTGTTGCGCTGTTCGCGAGTAGGCGGAAGCTTTGGAGTAGCTTGCTTGTTTCCCTGACAGCTATCCTCGCTTTAGGGTTGCTGTTCATTCTTGGTTGGGGGTTTCACGGTTTCGCTTTGAGGTTCTGGCTACTTCTTTTGCTAAACATTACCTTCGCGTGTTTTCTAATTTGGTATTGTGTACGGGGTCCTGGGAATGAAGTGTGCTTTCGTGCACAACCATAAGCAAAGCTGTGATGATCCGCCGGCTGGAGTGCATGAGATGGCCTCGAACTGAAGTCTGAGGTCTTAGTCGGGGCCGCGTTCTCCTTCCTCGAACACCAGCTCATCGAGGCTGATGTGCAGCATCCGGCCTAGCATTTTCTCTATGAAGCCTTCTGCTGCCTGATCAGCGCCTCCAGCATCTCGGTAATGAACTTCTGTTTGGCTCTGGGCATCAGTCCGATCTGCTCGATCTGGCGTTGAAGAATGGAGGCTGGGCCGCGCTTGGCCGGCTGCTTCTCCATTCCCACCAGTTCTTCCAGTGAGACTGCGAACCAGGGAAAACCAGGACACCCAGGATTCTAATGGCGGGGTCAGCGCAATGGCGGGTGGTTGGGTGTCGGAATTCTCACGAAAGTTGCTCCGAATCGCCGAGATCGGGCGGTTCGGGCAGTCTGGCGTGCAAGAGAGGTCGACGACCGGCACGGGCTGGCGCCGGTGCAGCCTGGAGGGTCACGCCTGGGTTAGGGCAAGGAAGGCTACCAGGGTAGTGGCTGTTCCCGCAGCTTCTGGAGTGCGAATTCCCCGGAAACACCTTTCATCCAACGCTGACCCAGTTCGACAGCCTTCAACATCAGTGATTCGGCCGAACCGATCGCGCGGTAATAGTTGCTCTCTGTCCCCTGGACGCGCTCCATCCACTCGGCTGGATGTTTGGCTACGCTCCAGAGACTTTCCGGCGGCATTTCTTCAGTCGCGGAGAGTTTGCCGCGCTTGTCGGGATGGGCCTGGAGCCCGGTCCAGCGGACCAGGTCGATGTAACTGGATTCTGTCAGATCCGAGAGGTTGTCTGCGTCGAGCCCGGCGACAGGTTTCAGTGCTTTGTCCTGCGAGCCTTTACCCAAGGACTTTGCACTGGCCGATTGAGCTGATTCGAGTCGGTACCGGACCGAGGTGTGCTCGGATTCGCGAAGCGTCTGGCACATGCCGGCTCGCACTGGATTGAGATCGACGTAGGCCATGCAGGAAAGAACGGCCTGCTCGTCCAGCAGCGCCTGACATTTGAACCGACCTTCCCAGAATCTTCCCGTACAATCGTCCTCCCGATTGGCCATTCGGGCAATTGGCTCGTTGAGCGCCCGCATGAACCAGCTGATTGAACCGAGGCGCTGACGAATGACGTCCAGGCGCTCGGCATTTCCGAGGAGAGCGAGGGTGGCGCGCTCGACGTAGGCTGGATCGTCGCGATCACTGATCGAGCCGGGGAATAGCGCCAACCAGCGCTCTGCAACTTCCCTGTCTGTCCATTGCCAAGGCGTGACCGGATCGCTACGCAGTACTGCATGGACGTGGTTAGACATTACTGCGTATGCGAACACAGAAACAGCAAAGCTCTCTGCGAGTTGAAATATCCGGTCTTCGATCCACTGACGCCGATGCTCGAAGTTCTTTCCGGTTAGCTGGTCCACGCCGCAGAGAAAAGCACGACGCACGCACCGGCTTACACAATGGTAGAAACCAGGCTCTTCATCACTGACCAGTTGGCTGCGTGGATACGTCATGGGCCAATGATGGCGCGAGATCCAGCGTGGTGAAATCCTAAGATTGTCGTGCTGTGTTGTAGGAGATTTCCTGCAGACTATGGGTGTCCTGTTTCCGGGAATACGACCGCCGGGGCCGAGTTATTGCCCAGACCGACCGCTGGCTGGGCGAGACGGGCTGGAAGGAGCAGACCAGCCGAACCTTCCATGACGAGCGCGGACACCAGAAGCGAACGGTTGATCCGGCCGGGCGCGAGACTGAATACTCTTTTGATGAGCTGGGTCGCATGGTCTCGGTGACCGACGCGCTGGATCAGACCACCGAGTATCACTACGACAACCGTGACAACCTGGTCGGGCTCACCGACGCCAACGGCAGCACCCACACGTTCAGCTTCGACCGCGCTGACCGGATGCGAACCGAGGCGCGGCCGATGGGACAGACCATTCAGTATGGCTACGATGCGGCCGGCCAGCTCACCGAGCGCACTGACCCCATGGGCAACCGCGCGGAGTATGAATACGATGGTGCCGGGCGCCGGATCGAAGTGCGGCACTTTCACCACGACGATCTCGATACCCCCGAGCGCATCGTTACCTTCGACCACGATGAAAAAGGCCGCCTGATCGGCTACGATGACGGGGTGATGAGTGGTGAATACAGCTACGACGCCCTGGGCCGAAAGTCGGCAGAGACGGTGAACTACCCCGATTTCTCCAAAACGCATGAGAAAACCTGGCATGCCAACGGCCGCCAGGCCAGCCTGACCGCGCCCCACGGCACCACCTACAACTTCAGTTGGGATGAAGCCGACCGATTGCAGTCGGTGGTCATTCCCGGAGAGGGCGTGATCGCCTATTCGGAATACCAGTGGCACCAGCCGGCCCGGATCGAGTTTCCCGGCGGCACCGTCCGGGAGAACACCTTCGACGGCCTGCAGCGCCACACCGGCATCCGGGTCACCAACGAGTCCGAACAGACCCTGATGGACTACGCCTACACCTGGGACGAGACCGGCAATATCACCGAAAAGGCGACCGAACACGGCCCCTACCGGTACGACTATGACGACATCGACCGCCTGGTCGAGGCCGAGTATCCGACCTTCGACCCCGAGCAGTGGACCTACGACCCCCTGGGCAATCGCATCACCGATGCCCGCACCGGCGAGCAGGAATGGGAATACAACGACAACAACGAACTGCTCTCAAGTGTGGAATACACCTTCGAGTACGACGACAACGGCAGCCTGATCGCCGAATACCATCCCGACGGCACGCTCTATCGCAGCCACGAATACAACGCCGAGACCCGCCTCACCGCCGTCCGGGACGGGCAGGGCGAGCTGATCGCCGAATATACCTACGATCCGTTCGGCAGACGAGTGAAAAAGACCGTTTACGACCCACCGGGCGCAAACCCCGAAACTACTTGGTACGTGTACTCTGATCAGGGCCTGATGGCAGAACTGGATGAAAACGGCAGCCAGCTCGACTTCTACCTGTTCCCGCCGGATGGGCTGTGGAGTACCGATCCGATTTTCAGACGTTCGGAATCAAGCTACTTCTACTACCAGACCGACCATCTGGGTGCACCGCAGCAGTTGATCGACAGAACTGGCAACCTTGTTCACAGCAGGGAGATGCGGGCGTTTGGGGAGGTTGCTCAAAGCGGTATGGAGGATCGGTGGCGGTTTCCGGGGCAGTTGGAGTCGGCGGAGACTGGGTTTTATTACAACTACTTCAGGGATTATGAGCCGGGGACTGGGCGGTATGTGCAGAGTGATCCGATTGGGTTGCTCGGAGGGTTAAATACTTACGCTTACGTGCGCGGGAATCCAGTTCTTTATTCGGACTCTCTGGGGCTGATGACCGACGAATGCTGTGATATTGATCCCGTTGATCGTTACGACTGTTGGTGGGTCACTCATGAATTTTTCACGAAGGTGGTTGATAGACGTTATGTTCCACCTGAGTATGTTAGTTGGGAGTTCTGTTGGCTCTTTCTAAAGCCAACTGCGGATCCGGGCGTGCCTGATCCTCGAACTCCTAGAGGTCGACATAGGCCAGGGTTCATTGGTTTGCAGTATGAATGGGAATGCAGAAGGGAAAGGACACTGGTTCGCCCAGGATATTGGGATATAACTGAAGAACAGTGGGTTAAAGGGGCGATGATGTGTAAGGATCTGTGTACGGATGAGGTGACCCCTCATCCAACTGAGAGGAGAGCTGATGATGTCCCGAACTTCTAGCAGGGATCGGGTTCGGGCATTGCAGGTTCTGCTAGTGCTGGCTGGCCATTTATATCTAGTTGGTTGCTTGGCGACTGAAGGGAATGGAAGCTTAGAGGATTGGGCATCCTCCGTGCTAGGTGAAGGGGACACGGTTATATGTATGACTAGTTATGATGCGGATTACTTTCTGGTAGTGAAAGATGACATTGGCATAAGGCTAGATCAGAGCATTGTGGTTGGCTTCACGGGTGGGCAGCCAGCTGGATATGCGAGGTCTGTGTCATTCCAGGATGTTGATGGCCGATACTTGGGTCGGGAAGGTTCGATTAACCAAAGATCTAGGGCGACGGTTGAGAGAGGACGACTCATTATTGAAAGTCGCAGTGAATACTTCCCGGTTTCGATGGAAGGCCTGGAGTTAGAGGATGTTGTTGTGACGATACGGGTCTCGAAAGATGAGAAGTCCAGCAAGATTGAGTATGGTTCCAGCGTATCGGACGAAAGTTTCAATTACACAATCGAATGCAGAGGGTAGGTGCTATCTTTGAATGGGGCCTAGCCTAAGAATCTAAGGTGTTCGAGATGGCCTCGAACTGAAGTCTGAGGTCTTCGTCGGGGCCGCGTTCTCCTTCCTCGAACACCAACTCATCGAGACTGATGCCCAGCACTTGGGTCAGCGTATTTTCTATGACGCCTTCTGCTGTCTGATCAGCGCCTCCAGCATCTCGGTAATGAACTTCTGTTTGGCCCTGGGCATCTGGCCGATCTGCTCGATCTGGCGTTGAAGGATGGAGGCCGGGCCGCGCTTGGCCGGCTGCTTCTCCATCCCCACCAGTTCTTCCAGCGAGACCGCGAACAACTTGGCCAGTGTCGGCAGCATCGAGGCGGGGATCTTGCGCGCTCCGGCCTCATAGGCGGCGATCAACTGCTGCGAGATCCCCAGTTGCTCGGCCAGTTGTATCTGGGTCAAGCCCAGTTCCTTGCGCAATCCGGCAACGCGCTTGCCAAGCTGCTTGAAAAAGACCTTGTCATCCTGCGTCATCTGCTCGTCCAACAGGCTGTAAGTGATCGATGGCATAGTAGTGGCTGTTCCCGGAGCTTGGTGAGTGCAAATTCCCCGGAAACACCTTTCATCCAACGCTGACCCAGTTCGACAGCCTTCAACATCAGTGATTCGGCCGAACCGATCGCGCGGTAATAGTTGCTCTCTGTCCCCTGGACGCGCTCCATCCACTCGGCTGGATGTTTGGCTACGCTCCAGAGACTTTCCGGCGGCATTTCTTCAGTCGCGGAGAGTTTGCCGCGCTTGTCGGGATGGGCTTGGAGCCCGGTCCATCGGACCAGCTCAATGTAGCTGGATTCCGTGAGATCCGAAAGGGTGTCTACATCGAGCCCGGCGACAGGCTTGAGTGCCTCCTCCTGCTTCCCTTTGCCCAATGCCTTTGCAATGGCCGATTGCGCCGACTCGAGTCGGTACCGGACCGAGGTGTGCTCGGCGTCGCGAAGCGTCTCGCACATGCCGGCTCGCACTGGATTGAGATCGACGTAGGCCATGCAGGAAAGAACGGCCTGCTCGTCCAGCAGCGCCTGACATTTGAACCGACCTTCCCAGAATCTTCCCGTACAATCGTCCTCCCGATTGGCCATGCGGGCAATTGGCTCGTTGAGCGCCCGCATGAACCAGCTGATTGAACCGAGGCGCTGACGAATGACGTCCAGGCGCTCGGCATTTCCGAGGAGAGCGAGGGTGGCGCGCTCGACGTAGGCTGGATCGTCGCGATCACTGATCGAGCCGGGGAATAGCGCCAACCAGCGCTCTGCAACTTCCCTGTCTGTCCATTGCCAAGGCGTGACCGGATCGCTACGCAGTACTGCATGGACGTGGTTAGACATTACTGCGTATGCGAACACAGAAACAGCAAAGCTCTCTGCGAGTTGAAATATCCGGTCTTCGATCCACTGACGCCGATGCTCGAAGTTCTTTCCGGTTAGCTGGTCCACGCCGCAGAGAAAAGCACGACGCACGCACCGGCTTACACAATGGTAGAAACCAGGCTCTTCATCACTGACCAGTTGGCTGCGTGGATAGGTCATGGGCCAATGATGGCGCGAGATCCAGCGTGGTGAAATCCTAAGATTGTCGTGCTGTGTTGTAGGAGATTTCCTGCAGATTATGGGTGTCCTGTTTCCGGGAATACGACCGCCGGGGCCGAGTTATTGCCCAGACCGACCGCTGGCTGGGCGAGACGGGCTGGAAGGAGCAGACCAGCCGAACCTTCCATGACGAGCGCGGACACCAGAAGCGAACGGTTGATCCGGCCGGGCGCGAGACTGAATACTCTTTTGATGAGCTGGGTCGCATGGTCTCGGTGACCGACGCGCTGGATCAGACCACCGAGTATCACTACGACAACCGTGACAACCTGGTCGGGCTCACCGACGCCAACGGCAGCACCCACACGTTCAGCTTCGACCGCGCTGACCGGATGCGAACCGAGGCGCGGCCGATGGGACAGACCATTCAGTATGGCTACGATGCGGCCGGCCAGCTCACCGAGCGCACTGACCCCATGGGCAACCGCGCGGAGTATGAATACGATGGTGCCGGGCGCCGGATCGAAGTGCGGCACTTTCACCACGACGATCTCGACACCCCCGAGCGCATCGTTACCTTCGACCACGATGAAAAAGGCCGCCTGATCGGCTACGATGACGGGGTGATGAGTGGTGAATACAGCTACGACGCCCTGGGCCGAAAGACGGCGGAAACCGTGCACTATCCGGACTTTTCCAAGACCCACGAAAAGACCTGGCATGCCAACGGCCGCCAGGCCAGCCTGACCGCGCCCCACGGCACCACCTACAACTTCAGTTGGGATGAAGCCGACCGATTGCAGTCGGTGGTCATTCCCGGAGAGGGCGTGATCGCCTATTCGGAATACCAGTGGCACCAGCCGGCCCGGATCGAGTTTCCCGGCGGCACCGTCCGGGAGAACACCTTCGATGGCCTGCAACGCCACACCGGCATCCGGGTCACCAACGAGTCCGAACAGACCCTGATGGACTACGCCTACACCTGGGACGAGACCGGCAATATCACCGAAAAGGCGACCGAACACGGCCCCTACCGGTACGACTATGACGACATCGACCGACTCGTCGAAGCCGAGTACCCGACCTTCTCAGCCGAAGAATGGACCTACGATCCGCTGGGCAACCGCATCACCGATGCCCGCACCGGCGAGCAACCATGGGAATACAACGACAACAACGAACTGCTCTCAAGTGTGGAATACACCTTTGAGTACGACGACAATGGCAGCCTGATCGCCGAATACCACCCCGACGGCACGCTCTACCGCAGCCATGAATACAACGCAGAGACTCGCCTCTCGGCAGTCAGAGACGGGCAGGGCGATCTGATCGCCGAGTATGCCTACGACCCGTTCGGAAGAAGAGTCAGCAAGACCGTCTACGACCCACCGGGGGCAAACCCCGAGACCACCTGGTATGTCTACTCCGATCAGGGGCTGATGGCCGAACTGGATGAAAACGGCAATCAACTGGACTTCTACCTGTTCCCGCCGGATGGGCTGTGGAGTACCGATCCGATTTTCAGACGTTCGGAATCGAGTTACTTCTACTATCAGACCGATCACCTGGGTACCCCGCAGCAGTTGATTGACAGAGCTGGCAACCTGGTCCACAGCAGGGAGATGCGGGCGTTTGGGGAGGTGGCTCAGAGCGGTATGGAGGATCGGTGGCGGTTTCCGGGGCAGTTGGAGGAAAGATCCGGGACACGCACGATTTTAAAGGCAATTAACCGCTGTCGCTGACGTTCTAGGCTGATTTCTAGGTTGGTGTCTTTCGTGCTGATGTTGCTAACCGCTGAGAATGGCGTGCATCGCGGCGTTGCGCGACGCTAGCAGCTTGATTCCGCGAATCAAAGGCATGCTAAGCCCCGGGCAGTGCCGGTTTGCTGATCTTTGGCTCTAGGGGGCGGTCAGGTAGGGTGTTCCTTTAGAATCTTGATGGCCGATTCGCTTGCAACGCCTTTCATCCAGACCTGACCAAGTTCCGCAGCCTTGGCCATCAGTGCTTCGGCCGAGCCGATGGCGCGGAAGTAAAGGCTTTCGGTGCCCTGGACTTGTCGGAGCCATTGTTTGGGATTGTCGGCGATTTGCCAGATATCAGCCGGGGCGGCCTGTTTGCCCTCGATAATGGGCTTGAGCTTTCCGCGCTTGTCCCAACGGGCCTGCTCGCCGGTCCACTGGACCAGCTCGATGTAGCTCGATTCGGTCATGGCCATCAGTGCATCGGCATCCAGACCGGCCACTGGCTTGAGTTGGCGAGCTCGAATGGAGCGCCTGGGCTTGATTCTGCCAATCAGTCCCTTTCGCTCACGTAGCCGGCGCTGAATGGTCGTATGGTCTGATTCGATCAGGGTGTCGCAAATGGCTGCCCGGACGGGATTCAGGTCCACGTAGGCCATGCACGAAAGCACTGCGTGTTCCTCCAGCAAGGCTTGGCACTTGTACCGACTCTCCCAGAACTTCCCCTTGCAATTGTCCTCGCGGTTGGCGCGCCGGGCGATTGGTTCGTTGAGCGCTTTCATGAACCAGCTCAAGCTGCCCAGGCGTTTTCTCAATTCGGCCAGTCGCTCCGGATTGCTGGTTATGGCCAGTGTCGTACGCTCGGCCGCTTCCACGTTGTCATAGTGCTTGAGTTGCCCTGGGTAGGCCGTCAGCCAGCGCCTGGCTACTTCCTGGTCGGAAAAGTCCTCGACGGCAGTCGGATCCACGTGCAGAACGATATGAACGTGATTCGACATTACCGCGTACGCATACACGGAAACGGAGAAGCACTCGGCCAGCTCCAGTATGCGCGCCTCGATCCACTGGCGGCGATGCTCATAGCTCTGTCCGGTGACCCTGTCCCAGCCACACAGGAAGGCCCGGCGAACACAACGGGAGACAACGTGATAGAACCCGGGTTCACCTTCGGCCACCAATTGACTGCGTGGGTAGGTCATGGGAGAAATTCTGACCAACTCCCCGCGGCTGTACGATCAGACAGATCCTCGGAATTCTGTAGGAGATTTCCGAAAAGTGTCTGTCCTTGTTTGGTGTCTCCTTGTTTGGTGCCACAGACTTTCCGGCGGGTTTTCTTCGGCCGCAGAGAGTTTGCCGCGCTTGTCAGGATGGGCCTGGAGCCCGGTCCAGCGGACCAGGTCGATGTAGCTGGACTCTGTCAGATCCGAGAGGGTATCTGCGTCGAGCCCGGCGACAGGTTTCAGTGCTTTGTCCTGCGAGCCTTTACCCAAGGTCTTTGCACTGGCCGATTGAGCCGATTCGAGTCGGTACCGGATCGAGGTGTGCTCGGAGTCGCGTAGCGTCTGGCACATGCCGGCTCGGACGGGATTGAGATCGACACGCATGACGGCACAGGACATGCGCTTCTTGCGCTACCGCGCAAACCGCACACGCTCTTTGGCCTATGCTGCCATGCAGGAAAGAGCGGCCTGCTCGTCCAGCAGCGCCTGACATTTGAACCGACCTTCCCAGAATCTTCCCGTACAATCGTCCTCGCGATTGGCCATTCGGGCAATTGGCTCGTTAAGTGCGCGCATGAACCAGCTGATAGAACCGAGGCGCTCACGAATGACGTCCAGGCGCTCTGCATTTCCGAGGAGAGCCAGGGTGGCGCGCTCAATGCAGGCGGGATCATCGCGGTTACTGATCGAGCCGGGAAAGATGGCCAACCAGCGTTCGGCAACTTCCCTGTCTGTCCATTGCCACGGCATGGCCGGTTCGCTGCGAAGAACCACATGCAGGTGATTTGACACGCGCTATACGGCACACCTTGGGTCTTCTTGCGCTAGCGCGCAAACCGACCCTGCGGCTTAGCCTGCGCTACAGCATATGCAAAAACAGAGACCGAAAAGCTATCTGCCAGTTGAAAGATCCGGTCCTCGATCCACTGACGTCGATGCTCGAAGTTCTTGCCGGTGAGCTGGTCCACCCCACAGAGGAAGGCGCGGCGAACGCACCGACTCACGCAATGGTAGAAGCCGGGCTCTTCATCGCTGACCAGTTGGCTGCGTGGATAGGTCATGCGCCAATGATGGCGCGAGATCCAGCGTGGTGAAATCCTAAGATTGTCGTGTTGTGTTGTAGGAGATTTCCTGCAGATCATGGGTGTCCTGTTCAAGCCTCTCCGCCACACCATGTCCACCCTGATGCTCGACAACGGCGCCGACATCCGCCACATCCAGGCCATTCTGGGCCACAGCCAGCTCTCGACCGCCGAGGTCTACACCCAGGTCTCGATCCGCAAGCTCAAGGCCGTGCATGCGTTGACCCATCCGGCCGACCGGCTAGCGGACGCAGCGGGCGATCTCGGAGAGGCCGAGTGGCCCGACGCCTGGTCCTGACCCTGCCCCCGGAATATCTGGGCCTGTGCCGGGAGTACGGCCTGGACCCGGCCGCCCTGTTGCGCGGCTTTATCGCCGACCTGTGCGAGATCCCCGACTGGGCCGATGACCCGCGCCCGGACGGCTACACCAGCCACGGCGCGGATGAGCGCGACTTGGCCTGGGCCTGGTTCGAGCGTTGCGGGTATGGGCAACGGATGGAAGATGAGCGACGGGAGGAGTAGAATGGAGGCTATGGCAACGAAAGCAGACACCGTGAAGGCCAAGGCTCGAGAGCTGATCGAGCAGTTGCCCGATAATGCGACCTGGGACGACGTGGCTTATGAAATCGCCGTGCGTCGATCCATTGAGCGGGGGCTGGCCGATCTTGACGCCGGGCGCACTTACACCAGCGAAGCCCTGCTGGAATCCCTTGGCCTGAGTGAATGACTGTCATCTGGTCGGCCGAGGCGCAGGCTCAGCTTGCCGCCATCCATGAGCATGTAGGCGAGAACGCCCCCCGAGATGCTGATGCGCTGATCAGGCGTCTGGTTGCTCGTGTTGCTCAACTTGAGACCGTTCCGCACAGTGGTCGCAGGGTGCCTGAGTATCCGGATGATGACTTACGCGAGTTGCTGTCACGACCCTATCGGATCATCTATCGTCAACGCAATGAGCATGTGGAGGTCGTGACCGTGATGCACTATCGGCAGCAGTTGCCCGCCAGCCCCCGCGACTTGATCTGACTTCAGAGCCGGCGCCGCTAAGCTGACGCTCTAGCGGACGCTGGTAAGCTCGCGGCCGCTTCTCCTTTAGTTGCCTGACCCGGACTCCGTCCTGTCCTTTGCATTCGCCTTGACCATCACGCTTCTCTGTTCCTATCATGAAAGAGATGAGTCATGTCTTCATTTGTCAGCCATACTGAAGGACCTGGAAGTGCGCCATGTGTTGTTGGGTGTGCTTGTAGTTGTATTGATGGCGCTTTCCTGGTCCGTTCAATATCTACTTCTTGATGAGGGGGGTAAAGAACGTGGAGATGATCATTGAGGGCCCAAGCTGACAAGAGCGCAAGCTACAGTAATCAGATAAATTGCATGCTGGCGCAGGGGGTGATATGGGGAGTGGAGGAGATTGAGGGTTAGGTATGCAGTGAGTATACTACGAGCCCTTTGGTGCTTATGCAATGCCGTTGGCCGTTCAGCTATGGTGAGGTTGGTGTGGTTCTGATTTCCATTAGGTTGTTCTACTGGGTGGCAGTAAGTGCTTTGCCATTTGTTCCGCTGTACCTGGGTCACCGGGTAATTGGCAGAATGGGCTGTTCGTTTGAATCTGAGTGTTTTCGTTATGGAATGACCTTTTTCTCCGAGCAGGGGATATTCCTCGTGATCTCAGGTGCGTTGCTATGGCCTGTCACTGCAACCAAGAGTTTTTTGATAGTTCGAGAGTTGTGGAAAAGAGCTCTTGGAATAAAAGTGGAGCGTCAAGGTTGAGTGTTCGAGGACGCCCGTGTGTTGGTGGGCTGTTGATTTGTTGGTGAGAGATTGAACTGTTCCAGAGGTGAGTCCCCGCCGGTGGGTCGCCACCTGGAGGTGTTTGTATGGGTTTTGCGTTAGGCGAGATGAAATTGTTCGAGGTCAGAGGTCTATGCGATATTTGGTGAGTTTTCTGGTCTTTCTTCTTGTCGTTGGGTGCGTTGATCCTGACCGCGCGTGCAAAGAGTTTTTCGGGGATGAGGAGTTCATGGGAAGACTGTTTGCGTTGGGCGAATATGAAGTCGAGTTTGAGCAGATTTGTGATGATCGTGCATTTCGGAGTTTCCCTATGCTGAAGTTGTCGGACGAGATCCCTGCTTCGTGTTCGCATGTGTGTCCTGATGAGTTCGTGGAGTATTTTGTGTCAACCGCTGCTGCGGCCCGCGCAGAGGAGGCCTTCTGTACGTGGGGCTATCCGGAGTTTCTGGGCGTGAATAAGGAGCGAGTTGATCGATCGGTAAGTCGATTGGCTTCAGCGACTAATGAATTGGAGAGTTGTATTGATGGTTATGTTGTAGATGAGTAAGAGGTGCGGGATGTGCATGAGTAGAGAACGAGCTTGAGATCGATCGGGGTGCGCGGGGATTGGGAAGAAGCCGGTGGTTTCGGCTGTTGTCATCCCTTGGGCTCCGGGTTCCAGGTCTTGACCAGTCAGCCAATCGTAGTCGCGAGTGCATGGATGACGTGGTTATGCTTGGCGGCTTGCAAATGGTTGCCTGCAAGGACGTGCTAACAGGGTTTTCAAATGAATATCACGCGAATAGTGTTAGTAGTAGGTTTCACTAGTGTCCGGTTAAAAGTGCTCTGAATCCCGAAAATCGCATGTTTTACAGCACATTACAAGCGGAAAAAGGTGTCCCCGATTTGAACGCGGAGTTCGCGGTGTATAACCAAGCCGATACCGTGCCCTCCGGAGTGGCAAATGAACATCGGCAAGACGCTTTTTGCTCAGATTATGGATTTCCTTCCCTGGAAGACTTTCCACCGCACCGTCGACCGATACGACGGCAACCGGCGAGTGCGAACTCTGAGCTGCGCCGAACAGTTCCGCTGTATGGCCTTTGCCCAGCTGACCTACCGCGAGAGCCTGCGGGACATCGAAGCCTGTCTCCAGGTTCAGTCTGCAAAGCTTTACCACATGGGCTTTCGCCAGCCGATTCGTCGAGCAACTCTTGCCGATGCAAACGAGTCGCGAGATTGGAGAATTTACGGCGACTATGCCCAGCATCTGATTGCACAAGCGAGAAGCCTCTATGTCGACGAATCCATAAGCTCGGGTCTTCCCGATACGGTTTACGCACTCGACTCAACCACCATCGACCTATGTCTGTCGATGTTCCCATGGGCACCATTTCGCACGGCAAAAGCGGCAGTCAAACTTCATACCCTGCTGGATCTGCGCGGATCGATTCCCAGCTTCATTCATATCTCCGACGGCAAGCTGCACGACGTCAATGTTCTAGACTTGCTGATTCCGGAGGCAGGTTCGTTTTACGTGATGGATCGGGCCTACCTGGACTATGCTCGACTATTCAATCTGGCCCAGGCCGGCGCCTTCTTTGTAATCCGGGCCAAATCAAACCTGGACTTCCGGCGGGTCTATTCTGCTGCTACAGATCGGCAAGCTGGGCTGATCTGCGACCAAACTATTGCGCTCTGCGGCCAGCGTCCAAGCAAGTACTATCCTCAACACTTGAGACGCATTCGCTTCAAGGACCCGGAAACCGGAAAGACCCTGGTATTTCTCACCAATCAGTTCCAACTCCCGGCTCTTACGATCTGCGCGTTGTACAAAAGCCGGTGGCAGGTCGAGCTGTTCTTCAAGTGGATCAAGCAAAATCTCCGTATCAAGTGCTTCTTCGGCCGATCGGAGAACGCAGTCAAGACACAAATTTGGATTGCTGTGTCGACCTATGTGCTGATCGCCATCATCAAAAAGCGTTTGGACCTCGATATTTCGCTGCACGCAATGCTACAGATTATCTCCATAACTGTATTTGAAAAAACACAGTTGAAACAGGCGGTTACGATCGACCGAAGCGATCTGGATCAGATCAAAGACGGTAACCAATTGAATCTATTCGGCTTTTAAACCGGACACTAGTGAGTAGGTTTGATTGGTGCTTTGGCGTCATGCAAGTCATTTGGCCCTTCAGCCGAAGATGCTTCTGGTCCGCGCTTGGGAGTATCCGAGGTTGTAGGGATTGCTGAAGATTACGCTTTGTCACATGGGCTGGAGACTGATCAAATGAAGCGCACGATTTGCTTTGTGCCTGCATTTTCCAAATGGGAAATTACTTTCTCTGCCGATGAGGATGACGTTGACCACTTCTTCTTTGTGATTGTGGATGATCCTTCAGGAGACGCACATATTTCTGGTGGGCGCTAGAACTAGTCTGATTTCCTGGTGTCGTTGACGCCATTGCTGACAGATGCCAAATGATTGGTGGTTATATTAGTATGCGAATGCTTTCTCAGGAAAAATATTTGATTATCGCTGCAATGTTCTTAAGTTTGCTGCATGCGGCTGAAGCTAGCGATGCTGAAACTAGATATCAGACCCAGTTTTCCGTTCATGATGTATTGCGGATGGTGCATGAGGAAATAGAGACGTCTAGCTACGATATGACTGTCTATGATGAGGTCTATACATCGGTATGTTTCCGCCCTGAATCAAGAGTTTGGGTTGTCTCCTATTCGGGGTTTCCGTCCAAGGAAGTTCTTCAATCCATTGTATTCGAGATGGATGATGGGGTCGACGAGATCACTGTGTCCCATCAGGAAAGGTCTTTGACGCCGAAGGAGGAAGATGGGGGCATGCAGGGTGATGAGTGTGGAAAGGAAGAGTGACAAATGGTGCCGCATCACACCAGCATCGAAGTCACCAACGGGGCCGGGGATATCCTAATGGAGTATGCCTACACCCGGGGCGAGACTGGTAATATCTCCGAGAAAGTCACTGAACATGGTTGCCGCTGGTGCGGCTGCAAAGGCAGCTGGTGGCCGGCATCACCCTGATCGGGCCCTTTGCTTCTTATAAGGAGCATTGTGCATGATTTCATCACAGCTAGATGTGTTGTCCTTGGTGTGTCTTTTGACGATGTTTTTGGTCGGGCTGGTCATTTGCGTTGTGAGGAAAGCGGCATTGGGTTTTATAGCTGTTGGGCTGGTTTCAGTCACATGGATTGTTGTTGCCTTCCTGCCGCTGCTGCTTGGACTCGAGTACTCAACTGACCTGTGGTATTCATCGGTTTTTCATAGAAACCTCTTGTTAATTCTGCCGGGAGCAATAGTCATTGCTTCCTTGCTAGATGGGTCATGGAAAAAGTACGTGGGTGTTGTGCTTTCGTTGGCTATGGCTGCTATCCTGGCTGTCCTGTTCTACTGATAGGGCGTGTCATGGTCGATGATTGGGCAATTGCTTTAATACGGTACTTTGTGAGGCGGTATCGTATTTTGCTGTTCTCAACTGTAGTTCCAGTGCTTTTGATTGGATGCCAAACGCATTCCTATGATAACTATTCTGAGAAGAGATACTCTGATCGATCGGTTTCCAAGGTTTTGGGTTTTGCTAAAAGACAGGCAGTCGCTCAAGGTGTTGACGTCGAAGGGCGTGATATACAGGCGTGCTATTCTCGGCGACTGAATAATTGGGTTGTCAAGTTTTTGGGTTCACCGGAAGGTGCAAAGAGGGGGGGTTCCGTTTGGGTGGAGGAGCAAGATCAGTTGTTGATGGGTGAATATGAGGAGTATACAGAGAGTTCGCCCGAAAGCATAATGAAGTTGGTATACGATGAGGTTGCAACGATGGATCTTGACCTGACTAACTATGAGGAAAATATTTGCTTCTATCCTGGCAGTGAAACCTGGGGTGTCCTATTTTCGAAGTATTCTGATGAGGGTTTTTCTGAACTTCGTGTAACTATTGATGATGGTGACCTTGGTTTGATGGTGGAGTTCTGCAAAGGTGCTCTCAGCGATGACTCGCCACCAATATGTGAATGACGAGGAAGGTCGGGGTCATGTACGATTGGAGTACCAGACAGTATATGGACGCCTCCGGTTTGTGAGCGTGATGAAAGATGCGGTTAGCGTGCATATAGTCGGCGTCTTAGTGGTGCCGGGTTTAGGCTCCGCGACATGATGAGATCCGTCTCTCGCCCAACAGAAGACCAAATAGAAAAGGCCAGAAGTCCATCGCTGACCAGTTGGCTGCGTGGGTCGGTCATGCGCCAATGATGGCGAGAGACCCAGGGTGGTGAAATCCTAAAATTGTCGTGTTATGTTGTAGGATGCTTCCTGCAGATCATGGGTGCCCTTTCCAGGCTGGTTCCAAGCTCGCCTAAAAGCGCTGCAACACCCGATGAAGCGGCGTGACATGAATATGAGTTCTAACGGAGCAGCAGCGAGCGCTTGCTTTCGTTTCCAGGCGACATTGGCCGTCTGGTACGCGGACAGATAGCATGGTGGCAAGGAACTGGGTAGGAGCATGATGCGTGCTTCCAGATATGATCTAATGCAGGCGTGGGATGAATGTTGGCAAGATCCTTGATCAAGAAGATTCTTAACCTGACGATGCTGGTTGCCTGTGTTTCTGGATGCGGGTGGAGTGATTCTAGTGCATCGTCATGTAGTGATGCGCCCTGTACCGCCGATTTGGTCATCAAGAGTGCTGAGTTCCTTGTCCTTGAATCAGGCCCTGCTCAGGCAGCAGCCGTGGTGAGAAGCGCTGATGGATTCCGTGTGACGATGCTGGGGGAATGTGCATTTGGGATGTTTGAAGGCAGTAGAGTCCGGATTCTGTACTCTGCAGATCCCCCTGCCTGGGTCAAGGATGTATTGAACAACGAGAGGCTCCCAGCCGCAGTCGTCCCGGAGGCAATCATTGCTGCAGAAGTTAGGACACGCTTCAATAAGGACCATGAAGGTGTATATATGAGTAATGTACGTTGCTTTGTTCATGAAAGTAAAAAGCCAGATTGACGTGCGAATGAAACAGGTTTTCGATAATCCTTGCGCTCTGCGGTAGGGTTCCGATATGGCATGCCGTAGGTGTTGCATCTCGTTGAGTTTTGCCATATAGGTGTTCCTGAAGGGCGCCATGTGTTGTTGGGTGTGCTTGTGGTTGAATTGATGGCGCTTTCCTGGTTCGTTCAGTATCTGCTTTTTGATGAAGGGGCATAGAACGTGGAGATGATCATTGAGGGCCCAAACTGACGAGAGCGTAATCCGCATAGCCTAAATGGATTGCCTGATGGGGCGGGAGGGAAGTAAAGCAAGTGACGGAGTCTGAGGGGGGCGTATAGTGCGTGTGTCGGTGAACTGTTGATTTGGTGGTGGCTTGAATTGCTCCATGGGTGAGTCTCCGCTAGTGGGTGATCACGTTGGTTGAGGGGTGCCCAATATGGAGGGAGATATTCGAAGATGATTGAATGTAGTACGCGTTTCGTGATGGCATGCCCTCTGGTTCTTTTCCTTGCGGTTGGCTGTGAGTTTCGGAGTTCCTTTGAATGGATGTCGGAGCGCTATGACCTTGATCAGGCAAGCTGCTTTGTTGGTGAGGGCCAGAGCAAGTTCGCGTTCTTTATAGTGGAAGGTGGAGTGAAGAATGTCCACCTGGTAAGAAGTGGGGCAGTTGGGTCAGATCAGCTACGATCCAGATATATGGTGGAGTTTAACCGGTTCTCCGATGGGCTAGTTCCCCTGTCAGGTCCACCTGAGGTAAGGCAGCACTCTACAGTTGAGATTGGTGGGGAGGTTTTTTCACATATTGCGAGCTTTTACCCGCTAGGCCAAGAAGCCTTGCAGGGTGGTGTCAATGGCCATCTATTTTGACCCACTTTTGGCCATTTATTTTGACCCACCGTGTGTCGTCTAGCTCGTGGTTTTCTGTTTCAAGCGATAGCTCTCTCCTCCCAGCATGAAGATGTGTGAGTGGTGGATGACGCGGTCAATGATCGGTACCGCCACGGCGTCATCGTGGAAGAAGGCTCCCCAGTTGCTGAAGTCCTTGTTGGTGGTCAGGATGATTGAGCGGTACTCATACAGGCTATTGATCAGCTGGAACAGGTTGTAGCGGGCTTGCCGGGTCATGGGCAGGTAGCCCAGCTCATCGATCACCAGCACATCGTACTTACCCAACTGTCTCAGCCGTTTTTTCAGTTCACCTTTCATCTCGGCCAGCTCCAGGTCTTCGACCAGCGCCAGTGCCGTGCGGAACAGCACCTTGTAGCCGGCTTCAATGGCCTTCAGAGCAATGCCGATGGCCAAGTGCGTCTTGCCCACCCCGGGCGGACCGATGAACACCAGGTTTTGGCGCTCATCGATGAAGCCGAAGTCCAGCAGGGCGCTGACCTGACGCTTGGTGATGGTGGTCTGGTGGCGGTAGTCGAACGCTTCTAGCGGCTTGTGCGCCGGCAGCTGTGCCTGTTTCAGGTGCCGGTCGATGCGGCGGCGGGTGCGCTCGGCCAGCTCGTGCTCGGCGATCTGCCGGGCAAACTCCAGATAGGACAGCTCGTTGGCTTCGGCTTGGGCCAGCAGCTCACCCAGGTGCCCGGCGGTGGCGCTCAGGCGCAGGCTGCGGTACTGGGACTGGGTCTGTTCAAGCCGACTCATGGGTCACCTCCTGGCCACTGGAGCGGCCAACCTGAGCATAGGCTTGCAGGGCCGAGACAGGCATTCGGTCCTCATGATCAGGCGTTGTGTTGGTATCGGGGGCTCGCCCGCGGTCTCGAGCTTGCTGCCACGCCTCCAGGTAGCGTTGCACGGTGCTGGCGGTCAACCGGGGCTGCTGAGTCAGTGTCTGCAGCAGTTCGGCGTCGACGGGTCCATGCCGGTTGAGCAGATCACGCAGGCCTGCCAGTTGGTCCTTGTAGATCCTCGGCGAGGTCACCTTGAGCAGGTGGCACAGCGTCTCGCCCTGACCGTCGGGCAGCTGTTGGCAGATGGCCGCTTCCAGATCCGCGATGCGCTGGGCCGGATCCCGGTAGTGGTGGTTGTTCTTGATCGTGCGGCCTTTCTCCAGACACAGCACGTGCTCAGCAATGTGCTCGCCGCTCTCCAGGTCATGGATATGCAGGTGCCCCTCCTGTTCAGAGACACCCACCTGGGCCCGCTGCCAGCGCAGGGCACTGAGTACTTGTTGGCTTTCCACGAGATCAGCCCGGTTTTGTCGGCCCGGCGGGTCTCGTGGTCAGGGCGAGCCTGAAGCAGGCTTTGCGCCACAATGTAGGGACGCAGGTGTGCGCGCTCGTCGGCCTCGAAGTGGGCCCGCGGCTGGCGACCGGTGGCGCCGTGCTTGCGAACATTGGCCACGGCCTCCAACCAGCCTTGCAGGTGCTGGCACAGCGCCGTCTCGCTCTCGAAGCACTCCCCGTAAAGGGCGTCCTGCTTGACGTACTTGACCCCGGCCTCCACCTTGCCCTTGCTCTCGGGATCATAGCCCTCGCAGGCATGGATCCGGTAACCGGCAGTCGTGGCGTACTGGTGAAAGCGTTGATTGAGCGTCAGCTCTCGGTACCGCTCGTGGATCACCACGAGCTTGGTCTGATCGTATACACACTCCTCAGGCACACCACCAAAGTAGCGGAAGGCTTCGTCGTGAAGCTGGATGAACGCCTCGGTGTCCAGAGGCTGGAATCGCACCCCCACGTACATCAGCCGTGAACAGGCCAGAACGAAGACCACGAAGTAGACCACCCGCTCCACCCCTGCGATCATCACTCCGCGCAGCTCGCCGGGGTCAACCTGGCACTGAACGCCGGGTACGGCGTCAACCACCGGCTCGTAATAACGAGTCTGGCCGTTGGCGATTTGCTCCTTGAGTGCTCGCACGTAGCGGCGCAGGCTACGCTCAGAGGCTGGCAACTCGCCCACTTTCTCACGCAGTCGCCGAGCCAGCTTGATGGCGCTCAGCCGGGGATACGTCTTGAGCTGGTGGATGAGGAAATCTCGATACTCGTCCAGACGCTTGCTACGCGAGGGATCCTCCTGGGCCTGGCTGATCGCCATCTCGTTCAGTCTCAGGTACTTGCGAACCGTGTTACGGGCAATGCCCAGTTCCCGGCTGATCGCCCGGACCGATAGGCCCCGCCCCTGATCGTGTAATGCTTTGATTTTGTGAATCACAACCCACTCCTTCAATGATCTGTCCCGGCTTATTTGTCTGGCACGGGACGCTACAGTGTTTTGTGGCCAAAGCCACCCGGGGTGGGTCAAAATTGTTGGCCAATAGTGGGTCAGTTTAGTTGGCCATTAACAGGTGGGTTAGTCGCTGTGGTGGCAGTTTCTCTTGGGGTGTCGGAATCGATTTCTTCAGCAGCGAGTACCTACGATTCCTTGGAGTTTGATTACATTGTTAGTTGCGAACTGCCGGCCCGTCGTTTCAATTGAGTGTTTTTTGGCAGCTACAATGGAGGCGCAAGTTGACTGCGCCCCACGGCACCACCTACAACCACAGTTGGGATCAGGCCGATCGATTGGATAATTCCTCCGAGAATTGATGTTCTTGGATTCAAGTGCACCAAAAGTTGGGGGTTACCCCTGAATCGCTGCCGCGTCTGTGCGTGGATGAGATGCCCGGCTCAGGAACCGAGCAGTGACAGCACCCAGTGTGCGGGCAGGTGAAACAGCAGGGGGATGCCGATCATCAGGAACAGCAGGTGGCCCATGGGTGACAAGCGCTTCTGATCGCCGGCGCCGGTCATGCCATGCACCCAGTTGATGTTGCGTTCGGGCGGGGCGATCAGCCAGGTCAAGGGCAAGACGAGCCAGGCAATGGCAATGGCCAGCGGCAGGGCGCGAGGGTCATAGCCCTGCAGCCAGACCATCCAGACCAGCACCAGTGGCAGCGGGATGTGGAACAGCGACAGCAGTCTCAGCCAGCGGGGGCGGTTCGTGTCGAACATGTAGCCGAGCAGGCCGAACGCCTGCCAGCCGGTGATCAGGCGCGTCAGCAGGATGACGATCCAGGCAGTTTCGGGCACGAGAATCAGGACGGCCATGGTGGATGCCAGCAGCGGATTTTCCAGCCAGAGTGCGAGGGTGGCTCCGATCAGCGCGATATCGGAGAACCAGAGATAGTTGGCCGGACCGTAGCGGAACCAGTACGCGGTCAGAACAACGATGGTCATGGCGGTAAAAGCCAGCTTGAGCCCGATGGGAATCGTTGAGGCCATCATGGGTATAATTCGCGGTCAGTACGGCATCATGTACAGTCTATCGGGATGGTGCCTGCCGTGCCTGGTGGTCCCAGCTCAGGTGCGCGCGGACACGGCCGGCCCGAACGACTGCAGTTTCAAGGGGTGGTAGCCAGTATGAGCGTTCGAAATCTGCGAGTGCCTGTGTTGTATGCAGGCGGCTTCACGCTGGTCGAGGTGGTGGCGGTGATTGTGCTGCTGGGTCTGCTTGCGGCGGTTGCCTTGCCGCGTTTCATCGACTTGCAACCCGAGGCAGAAGAGGCATCCACCCGGGCGCAGGCGGCCGCGCTCATTAGCCAGGACACCATCAACGTGGCGGCCTGTCGGTCCGGAAGCAGCGACTGCGTGGATATCACCACCACCGGAACTCAGGCCTGTGATGAAGCGATCGACGAGTTCTTCCCGCATCTCGATCGGTCGGTCTTCACCGTCAGCAATATCGACAGCAATACACCGGCTGAGCAATGGGCCAGTCAATTGGACGACGGTGCAGCGGTCTTCTGGGTCACGCGCTTTTTGCTGACGCCGCCCTCCGATGCATGGCTGGGTCAGGGCTGGGATGTCCGACAGCCCTGTGTACTGTCGCGTAACTAGTGGGCCATGCGGTTAATGAGGTAACGCTCAGAGCCACTGTGCTGGCGCGAATCAAGGCGCGTTTCGCAGGGAATGGCAGCGTCCTTGCCAAGAAACGCAACGCCGAGTCGCGCCAGCACAGTGACTCCCGAAGGGCCGTCGCACAAGCGCCGTGGGCAGGCGAAACCGCATGGCGACTTTCGCGTAGCGAATGAAGCCTTGCGAGTGGAGCCGCTGCACGTGTTCCGCTCGCTTGAATTGGCGACGGCCAGTCCTGCGCTCGCGCGCCTTGCCCACGACGCTTGTGCGACGGCTGAGTGTTACCTTATTAACCGCATGGCCCAATAGCTGATCTGTTGACTGCGTCTTGCTGCCAAGCCTTCCTGCGCGGTTTCAGCCGTTGTCCTTCCACCGCCTGATGACCCCGAAAACGGCTGCCGGGTCATTGCCGGTACCCGGTTCCCGGCGATTGGCCGCTTCGATGACCGCGGGCTCGCGCACACGCAGGAAGGGGTTGGCTGCCCGCTCTCCACCCAGCGTAGAGGGCAGTGTGATCTGATCATTCTCGCGCAGGCGCTCGGCTTCGGCCAATCTGGATTGCAGCGCCTTGTTTTCGGGCTCGACCTGACGGGCGAAGCGGCAGTTGTCGACCGTGTACTCGTGGCCGCAGTAGACCTTCAACTCGTCGGGCAGGCCGGAGAGTTTGTCAAGCGAGTGCAGCATCTGTGCCGGAGTACCCTCGAACAGGCGGCCACAGCCGATCGAGAACAGTGTGTCACCACTGATCAGGTGTCGGCCATCATGAAACATGATGTGGCTGGTGGTATGGCCGGGTGTTTCCAGGACCTCGAACGCCAAGGACGGCTGATCGATGGTGAATCGATCGCCTTCGCCGACCGGGTGACTGACCTGGGCGATGCGTTCATCGCGGGGGCCCCATACCGGCACCTTGCTGTGGGCCAGCAGCGCATTGACGCCCGCGGTGTGATCGGGATGATGGTGGGTAATAAGCAGGGCCGACATTTCAAGCCCATTGTTCTGCAGGTACGCCAGGGGCTCGTCGGCACTGCCCGGGTCGACCAGTACACAGCTTTGACCGTCGTGCAGCGCCCAGACGTAGTTGGTATCCAGAACCGGGATGGCCTCGATTGACAGCGGCATTTCGAACTCCTTCTGGTATCCTTTCCAGCGTGAGCAGCAGTCATTCTAACGCGCCCCGAATGCCGGCCGGTTTTGCCCGGCTGCAGCGCCTGGAAGCGCCCTTGGTGGCGGCGGCGCTGGAAGGTGTTCATGCCAGCTGGGTGCTGGAAGTCGCACCGACGGCCAGTGCATCGCCGGAGTTTCCGGCACGCCGGTGTCGGGTGCTGGTCGATGGTGCGCGCTGTCGCTGGCCGTTCATGGCCCCGCTGGATCAATGGCCGCTGGAAAGTCGTTCGGCTCCCGCGGTGTTGCTCAGACATGTCTGGCAGCCGGCATTCGAAATCGATCCGCTGGATGAAGCACTGCGCGTACTGCGTCCTGGCGGTGTCCTGATTTCGGTGACCGCCAATCCCTGGCATCCGCTGGCCTGGCGCGAGATTGGTCGTGACGCCCTGCGCCTGCCGAGCTGGCCCCATTTCCAGATCATGCACGCGCGCCGGGGATGCCGGCTGGCCACGCCGGCGGCCAGTCAATTTCGGGGTTTTGTGCCGGGCTTGAGCGCGGTGCTGGTGCTGGTGGCCCGCAAACCCGCCGAACCGGCCAGAATCCAGCCGATGCGGTTTTCCCAGCCGCGCATGACCACCGGCGGTGTCTCGGCAACGCAGTGTCGCGCGGCATGAGCGGGAAGCAGGCCGTGCATGCCTGGACCGACGGGGCCTGCCTGGGCAATCCGGGCCCCGGCGGCTGGGGTGCGCTACTGCGCTGGAACGGTCACGAACGCGAACTGTCCGGCGCCGAAGCCGACACCACCAACAACCGAATGGAACTGATGGCCGCCATACAGGCACTGGAAGCACTCAAACGACCCTGCCAGGTCATCCTGACCACCGATTCGCAGTACGTGCGCAAGGGCATTACCGAGTGGATGGACAACTGGAAAAAGAACGGCTGGAAAACCGCCTCGAAAAAGCCGGTAAAAAACGCCGAACTCTGGCGCCGCCTAGACCAGGCCCGCCAGCGACACACCGTCCAATGGGACTGGGTCAAAGGCCACTCTGGCCACCCAGAAAACGAACGAGCCGACGAGCTTGCTTCCACGCAAGCGCGGAAGGTGAAAGGGTAAGAGGTAAAAGGTGAAAGGTAAGAGGTGAAAGGTGCGAGCCTGGCATCGACACCTAACACCTAACACCTAACACCTAACACCTAACACTTCACACCTCACACTTCACACCTCACACTTCACACCTCACACTTCACACCTCACACTTCACACCTCACACTTCACACTAGTCATTCATGCGCCAAATCGTCCTAGACACCGAAACCACCGGCCTTGAGCCCTCCGAAGGCCACCGCATCATCGAGATCGGTTGCCTGGAGATGGTCGAGCGCCGGATTACCGATCGGACTTTCCATGTCTACCTCAATCCGGATCGCGAGGTGGAGCACGAGGCGTTGCAGGTGCATGGCATCAGCAATGAGTTTCTGGCCGACAAGCCACGATTCGATGATGTGGCCGGTGAGTTTCTGGAGTTCATTCGCGATGCCGAGCTGGTGATTCACAACGCGTCATTCGATGTGGGGTTCCTGGACTCGGAGCTGGCCCGTCTGGAACAGCCCACCCGTGTGACCGAGCATGCCACGGTGCTCGATACTCTCGACCTGGCCCGTGAGCTGCACCCCGGCCAGCGTGTCAGTCTGGATGCCTTGTGCAAGCGCTACGAGGTGGACAACTCGGGTCGTGATCTGCACGGCGCCTTGCTGGATGCCGAGTTGCTGGCCGAAGTCTACCTGGCGATGACCGGTGGCCAGGTCGACCTGGGCCTGGCGCTGTCCGACGAGAACGAGGAAACCGTGGGGTACGAGCCGCTGGAAGCGCTGGACCTGTCAAGGCTGGTGGTGCGCCGGGCCACGACCGAGGAAATGGCAGCCCATCAGGCACGCCTGGAGTCCATTCGGGAAAGTGCGGGGAAGTGTCTTTGGCTTGAAGGTGGAGATTAGCTAAAGCCACGGCTTTGCCGGGGCAATTACTCTGTTTCGATGCCGGACGGCACGCCAGCCAGCAGCGGGTGCTCCCGGCCTTCCATCCACAGCAGGATTTCGAAGAATGTCCGGATGTTCTCGACAAAGTGCACCGGTTCGTATCCCCGCGCATATCCAAACCGCGTCTGGCTGTAATAGCGTTCCTGTGTGAGCAGGGGCAGGTGATCGCGCACGTCGAGCCAGCGGTCCGGATTGCCACCCAGGCCTTCGGTGAGGCGGCGCGCATCTTCAAGATGGCCGTAGCCGACGTTGTAGGCGGCCAGTGCCAGCCAGAGACGATCAGGATAATCGATGCGTTCGGGCACCCGGTCGATCATCGAGCGCAGGTAGCGGGCACCGCCCATGATGCTCTGCTCCGGGTCCTGGCGGTTTTCCACCCCGAGCTGGCGCGCCGTGCGCTGGGTCAGCATCATCACGCCTCTTACGCCGGTGCGCGACACCGCGTTGGGGTTCCAGTGCGATTCCTGGTAGCCTACGGCCGCCAGCAGTCGCCAGTCGAGGTCGTAGCGTTCGGCGGCTTCCTCGAAATGATGCCGCAGGGGCGGCAGGCGCTCGCGCATCTGGCGCATGAAGGTAAACGTGCCCACCGGTTCGTAGGCCTCGACGTGATCATAGTGCCGGTGCCGGATCTCGGCCAGTCGTCCGCTTTCACTGGCGTGGGCGAAGTGCCGGTGCATCTGCTGCACCAGGCTGTCGTCATTGCTGCGCCGGGTGGCCCAGGCCAGTGGCTGGGGCTCGCCCAGCTCGAAGGCCGGGCGAATGGCCGGGAAGAAACGGCGGTTGAGTTCGAGAATATTGGAGTCGATGATCGTGTAATCGATCTCCTCGTTGCTGATGCCATCGAAGATATCCTCGATGCTGGCCCGGGGCAGGGTTTCCCAGCTCAGATCGGCGGGATGATCCGCCAGCAGGGCCTCAAAGCTGCTGCCTTCCAGCAGGACCAATCGGCCATCGGTCATATCGTCCAGTGATGCCGGGCGCGCCGAGCCACGTCGATAGACAACGACCTGCCGGACTTCCTCGTAGACCGGCCCGAAACGCAAGCTGGACTGCCGCTCCGGCACTCTTGTGAGGTTGGCGGCGATAAAGTCTCCCTTGCCTGACCTGAGCGCGGGAATCAAATCGGCGACCGTCGGAACGGTGTTGACTTCCAGCGCCACGCCCAGCGACTCGGCAAAGTCCAGCGCCAGTTCGTATTCGTAGCCGGTCTCCCCTTCGGCGCCCAGAAAGTAGGTGCTGGCGCCGTTGACGGTCAGCATGATCAGGCTGCCGCGCTGCTCGATCCGCTCAACCTGGCTCAGCCGGCTGTCGCCCGATGTGGCCACGATGACCACCACCAGGCCGATCAGCAGCAGGCGCAGCAGGCCGCGCAGCCGGTCGCTGAGACGAATTGAACGGTTTCTTGCACTCATGCAGGGTCCTTTATACCGGAATTCGGACCCAGGCTTGAGTCCGGCCCTCTGGTAAAATATCCGGCTTTGTTCCGGACCCACTGAGACCATGACGGGCGAGAAAAGTCCCATCCGTACCCGATTTGCCCCTTCACCGACCGGATATCTGCATATCGGCGGTGCCCGAACGGCGCTGTTTTGCTGGTTGGCCGCCCGTCACTCGGGTGGTCAGTTCGTGCTGCGCGTCGAGGATACCGACCGCGAACGCTCGACGGCCGAATCCGTTCAGGCCATTCTCGACGGCCTGGCATGGCTGGAGCTCGATTGCGACGAAGGGCCGTTCTACCAGAGCGAGCGTTTTGACGAATACCGCAAGGCGGTCGATCGCTTGCTGGAATCGGGCCAGGCGTATCGCTGCTACTGTTCCAGGGAGCGCATCGAAAAACTGCGCGAAGAGGCGATGGCAAACGGCGAAAAGCCGCGCTACGACGGGCACTGCCGGAACCTGGACTCAGCCCCGGAAGGCGTCGAGCCGGTCATCCGCTTCCGCAACCCCGACGAGGGCAGCGTGGTCTTCGACGACCACGTGCGCGGGCGCATCGAGGTGGCCAACAGCGAGCTCGACGACCTGGTCATCATGCGTGCCGACGGCACGCCGACCTATAACTTCGCCGTGGTCATCGACGACATGGGCATGGATATCAACATGGTCATTCGCGGCGACGATCACATCAACAACACGCCGCGCCAGATCAATATCTATCGCGCCCTGGGCGCCGAACCGCCCACGTTTGCCCACGTGCCCATGATTCTGGGCGATGACGGCGCGCGTCTGTCCAAGCGCCACGGGGCGGTCAGCGTACTGGCCTGGCGGGAGCAGGGCTATCTGCCGGATGCCATGGTCAACTACCTGGCCCGGCTGGGCTGGTCCCACGGCGACCAGGAAATCTTTTCGCGTGACGAGCTCGTTGAGCTGTTCGATATCGGCGATGTCAACCGCAAAGCGTCCCGCTTTGATACCGAAAAGCTCAACTGGCTCAACCACCATTACCTGCGCGAGGGTGATCGTGACCGGGTGCATTCGGAGCTGATCTGGCACCTGCAGCGTGCCGGACTGCAGGCCGAGCAGGGTCCACCGCTGGCCGATCTGATTGCCGTGCAGGCCGAACGGGTTGAAACCCTGGTCGAGCTGGTCGAGCAGAGCCGGCCCTTTTTTACCGACTACGAAGAATTCGAGCCCGGTGCCGCCAAGAAACACCTGCGCCCGGTGGCCGCCGAGCCGTTGACGGCACTGCGTGGCCGGCTGGAAGCTCTGGCCGATTGGACACCGGACGCCCTGCAGGCTGCCATGCAGGCCACTGCCGACGAACTGGGAATCGGTTTCGGCAAGATCGGCATGCCCCTCAGGGTCGCACTAATGGGCCACGGCCAGTCCCCGGCCATCAACCAGACCCTGTGGCTGATGGGCAAGGGGCGCAGCCTGGACCGGATCGACCGGGCGCTGGCCCATATCGAAGCCAGGGTGGCTGCCGGGTAGGGTTGGAGACGGAAACCGGAAACCGGAAACCGGAAACCGGAAACCGGAAACCGGAAACCGGAAACCGGAAACCGGAAACCGGAAACCGGAAACCGGAAACAATTCCGTCGCCCTGCTAGAATGCTTGACATGCAAGCAGAACAGGTTGTCCGTGAGGTTGAGCAGCACTGTCGTCAGCGGGGTCTGAGGCTTACGCCCACGCGCCGGCGTGTGCTTGAACTGGTGCTGGCCGCCGATGGGCCGGTCAAGGCCTATGATTTGCTCGATCAGCTCAAGACCGAGCAGCCCGGTGCGGCGCCGCCAACCATCTACCGGGCCTTGGATTTTCTGCTGGAGAACGACTTCATCCACCGGCTGGAGACTCTCAATGCCTTTGTCAGCTGTTTTCACCCGCATGAAAGCCACCAGGGGCAGTTTCTGATTTGCGAGAGCTGCCAGTCGGTGACGGAAATTCACGATGACGGGCTGACCAAACGACTGCTGGAAGCGGCAGGAAAGCATGACTTCAAACCCGGTCGCCAGGTTCTGGAACTCTATGGCCTGTGCAGCGACTGCAAGGCGGACACCAGGCAGTGAGCCGGCGCGAGCGCCTGTATCACCTGCATGACATCCTGCGCCAGAGGCGCACTCCCATAACGCGTCAGGACTTGATGGATGAACTGGGCTGCAGCCAGGCGACCTTGTATCGCCTGGTCGGCGAGTTGCGTGACCATCTTGGTGCCCCCCTGGAGCAGGATCCCGACGGCCGCGGCTATTACTACGACCGCAGCCTGGCCGGCAATTTCGAGTTGCCGGGGCTGTGGATCAGCCCGGACGAACTCCAGGCCCTGCTGACGGCACGCCATATTCTCGGCAATGTGCAACCCGGCCTGCTGGAAGATGAACTGGACGGGGTGCAGAGCCGCATCAACCAGTTGCTGGACCAGCAAGGGCTGAACTTCTCGGCTCAGCCCGAGCGCGTCAATATCCGTCGCGATGCGGGCCGACCGGTACCGGCCGATCTGTTCGAGGATGTCATGCAGGCCCTGTTTCGGCGTCAGCGCCTGAAGATCAGCTATCACGGTCGTCGCCGTGATGATGTCAGTGACCGTGAGGTGTCTCCACAGCGTCTGACCTCCTACCGTGACCGCTGGTATCTGGACGCCTGGTGCCACCGTGCCGAGGGACTGAGAAGTTTTGCGCTGGAACGCATTCGTGGGATGACCCTGCTGGAGCAGGAGGCTGTCGAGGTCGGTGACGATAAGCTGGCACGAGAGCTCGACCAGTCCTTCGGGATCTTCTCCGGCCCGGCCGAGCACCGGGCCCGATTGCAGTTCACCCCCGAGGCCGCGCGCTGGGCCGCCGACGAGATCTGGCATCCGCGACAGCATGGTTGCTGGCTGGAAGACGGTGGATACGTGCTGGAGGTCCCGTTCGGGCGTTCGCGAGAGCTGGAAATGGAAATTCTGCGCTACGGCTGCGAGATCGAAGTTTTGGAGCCGGAATTCCTGCGCCACGCCATTCGCGACCAGTTGCAACAGGCGCGCTCCCGCTACGGCGATTGAAATCCGACTGAAACAATGCCGTCATCGTGGCGTCATCGAATTGTCACATGACACTGGTGCAATACTCCCGACATCAACTGGCAAGGGATGACGCCATGACAAGTCAGACCATTCTCGTAGTTGAAGATGACGAGGCCATACGCGACATGGTCCTGTTCAACCTGGATCGCGCCGGATACCGCACCGTGGCTGCCGGCACCTGTCAGGAGGCGAGGGTGAAGGTCGCCGATGAACGCCCCGACCTGATCCTTCTTGACTGGATGCTGCCCGATACCAGCGGTATCGAGCTGGCGCGCAGCCTGCGTCGTGACGAAGTCACCCGCGAGCTGCCCATCATCATGCTAACCGCCCGCGCCATGGAAGACGACAAGGTTCGCGGGCTCGATAGCGGTGTCGATGACTATGTCACCAAACCATTCGGCGCGCGTGAGCTGATCGCCCGTATTCATGCTGTGCTGCGTCGCACGCAGCCGGGTGGAGTGGACGACGAGATCGAGCTGGGAGGGTTGATCATCAATGTCGCCAGTCACCGGGTGTTGGCCAACGGGAAGCCGGTGGATCTTGGGCCTACCGAATATCGCATGCTCAAGTTCTTCATGACCCATCCCGACCGGGTTTACTCGCGGTCACAGCTGCTGGATCATGTCTGGGGCAGCGGCGTGTATGTGGAAGAACGCACCGTGGACGTTCATATCCTGAGGCTGCGAAAGGCACTCGAAAAACATGGCTTTGATCGCTACGTTCAGACCGTGCGTGGCGCCGGATACCGCTTCTCGGTGACTGCCGACGACTGATGTCTCGAAACTGGATCGGCGAAATCATGCTGCTGGGTGCGTTGCTTTTCGGCAGCGTGCTTTTTGGGGTGTTTTTCGGCCAGGTGGCATGGTTTCTGGTATTTGCTCTGGCCTTGTTTCTTGCGCGCTGGGTCTGGCAAATGTACCGGCTGGATGAATGGCTGGACAGTCGTCGCAGGCAGCCGCCAGAGGCCTGGGGGATCTGGGGCCATGTCTTTGATGAGTACCACCAGCTTCAACGCCGTCAGTACAAGAGCAAGAAGCGCCTAGCCCGAGTCATTCGCGAGTTTCGGGAATCGACCACGGCCATGCCTGACGGCACCCTGGTTTTGGATGATTCATTTCACATCTCCTGGTGCAACGAAGCGGCGACACGCCTGGTTGGACTGGTGCCCAGGCGAGACCTGGGACAGGCTGTCACGAACCTGATTCGCAGCCCGGTGTTCGCAAAGTTCCTCAGTACCGGCGATTTCAATCAAGCCCTGGAAATTCGTTCTCCGATTGACGATGCGCGAACATTGATGCTGCGTCTGGTCCCATATGGGAATCATCAGTACCTGCTGATCATAAGAGACATCACTCGTCTGGTCAGGCTTCAGGCCATGCGACGTGACTTCGTCGCAAACGCATCACACGAATTGCGCTCTCCACTCACAGTGCTGGCCGGATATCTGGATATGCTGGCGTCAGGTAATGAGCTTGGGCCGGAGTGGCAAAAGCCTGTAAGCGAAATGCAGGCACAGTGCAGGCGTATGACCAACCTGCTTAATGATTTGCTGGAGTTGTCGCGGCTGGAGACTGATGAAACTGATGCCTCCGATGAGTACGTGGTCGACGTGGATGGGCTTATACGTCGAATCTTTCATGATGTCCGCGCAATGGACGAAGACAAACATGTCCTGGATGTCGACATTGATCCTGACTGTCAGCTGCGGGCAATTGAAGGTGAACTGCATAGCGCCATGTCCAACCTCCTGACCAATGCATTGCGATACAGCCCGGAGGGCACGACCATAACAGTTCGCTGGTTCAAAAGCGACTCCGGCATGGCAATCTTTGAAGTGACAGACCAGGGTGTTGGTATCGAAAAGAAGCACATCCCCTTCATTACCCAGCGCTTCTATCGAGTCGACAGCTCCCATAGCCGAAAGACCGGAGGTACCGGACTGGGCCTGGCTATTGTCAAGCATGTCCTCAAACGCCATGGCGCACAGCTCGAAGTCGAGTCCGAGCCCGGCGAAGGCAGTACCTTCCGGTTTGTTTTTCCGGCAGATCGTGTGGTTAGACGTTCTGGTCTGCCGGATTAGAGCCAACATCTGAAGTTTCCTCTATTACCTCCCCGCGTGAATGCATGAGCCTGTTCATCAATCCGTAACCTCGGGTTCATGGAAGCGCCATATGACAGTCCTAACCTTGTGGATGTCGCAAGGTTGACGATTGCCCCGTTCCTTGTTGAACAACAACCTGACTGGCACCCTGGCGTGACCCGTCAAACTTAATGCAGAACCTGAAGACTGGAGATTAAAAGTGATGAAGAAAGCCTTGCTCCCCGTGGCTATTCTGGCCGCACTGCCGGCGGTCGCCATGGCCGAAGACGAGATCACGCTGTATGGCCGTGCCAACGTGTCGGTCGATTTTCTCGATGATGGAGCCGACTATTCCGAATTCAATGCCTCGAGCAACTCTTCAAGGCTTGGTTTTCGGGCTCAGCGTGATTTCGACGGAATCATCGGCATCATGCAGATCGAGCAGGAGATCGACTACAGTGACAGCGGTTCGAGCTGGGCCAGCCGCGACACCTTCGCCGGCATCCGCGGTGACTTCGGCATGGTGCGGTTCGGCAAGTTCGATACCCCCTTCAAGCGTGCCCGTGGCCCCGCCAACCTTTTTGGAGATCAACTCGGCGACATGCGTAACCTGACGCGTGCATACGACGGCCGCTTCGATGAACGCATGCCGAACACCATGCATTATCAGACACCGAGCATGAGCGGCGTGCAGTTCAATCTGGCCTATTCACTTCATGAGGGTGGAGACGCTTCCGCCGATGGCAGCGATGACGCGTTCAGTACTTCTGTGACCTGGCAGGAAGGAAACTTTGACCTGGCGCTGGCGTACGAGAATTTTGACTCCAATCGTAGCCGCGGCGGTCGCGATGCTATTCGCTTCGCTCTCGGATATGACCTGGGCAATGCCAACCTGGTCGGCTTTTACCAGACCATTGATCATGATGACGACACATTCGATAGCGATGTGTTCGGCTTTGGTGCCAGTTTTCGGATGACTGAGCAGACGCTGCTCAAGGGCCATTATCTGATTCGTTCGGCGGATATTGACGATGGTGATTCGAACCTCCTCGCCGTTGGTATAGAGCATCGACTGGCAAGCCAGCTGAGAATCTATGCCAACTACGCCATGGTTTCCAACGACGACAACGCCAACCTGAATCCCTGGAGTCAGGCGCGCACTACGGGTACGCCTGGCAGCTTCGGCGAAACAGCCTCTGGCTTGTCGCTGGGTCTGCGATTCGACTTCTGAGTATTTTGACGGCCGGGGCTGAAACTTATCCCCGGCGTCATTCAAGTGTCATCTGTACCTTTTAGAGTGTTTTCCACAACCTGAAATGCCTTGTCATGCAAGGAAAAATGGAGATTAGCAACATGAAAAAGCTTATTACCGCTGCTGCAATCAGTGCCGCCCTGGCCGCCTCGACGGCCTTCGCCGACGTCGATCCCGACCTGCCCGAGTATGAGCCGGTTTCCGGTATTTCCGGCAACCTCTCGTCGATCGGTTCCGACACCCTCAACAACCTGATGACGCTGTGGGCCGAGGAGTTCCAGAACTTCTACCCCAACGTCAACGTGGAGATCCAGGGTGCCGGCACCTCGACTGCGCCGCCGGCCATGGCCGAAGGTACCGCCAACTTCGGCCCGATGAGCCGCCAGCCCCGTGACAGCGAGCAGGCCTCCTTCGAGGAGCGCCACGGCTACCCGATGACCGTGGTCGGCGTCGGTATCGACACTATCGCCGTGTATGTCAACCGTGACAACCCGATCGAAGGCATGACCATTGAAGAAGTCGATGCCGTCTTCTCCTCGACCCGTCGTTGCGGTGGTGACGAAGACATCACTCGCTGGGGCCAGCTCGGCCTGGAAGGCGCCTGGGCCAATCGCGATATCACCCTGTACTCGCGCAACGCAGTGTCGGGCACCTACGGCTACTTCCGCCAGCACGCCCTGTGCGACGGCGACTTCAAGGACGCCATCAACGAGCAGCCGGGTTCCTCCTCGGTGGTGCAGGGTGTGGCCGAGTCGATCAACGGTATCGGCTACTCCGGCATTGGTTACGCCACGTCCGGCGTACGTGCCATCGCTGTGGGCAATCCGCCGGTCGAGCCTTCTGGAGAAACGGCTGCCGATGGTTCCTACCCGCTGGCCCGGTTCCTGTACGTGACGGTCAACAAGCACCCGAACCGCGATCTGAACCCGCTGGAACGTGAGTTCATGCGCCTGGTGCTCTCGCGTCAGGGCCAGGAAGTGGTTGTCCGTGACGGCTACATTCCGCTGCCTGCATCGGTTGCCGAGCGCTTCCGCAACGAGCTGGGAATCGACTGAGTTCCATCCCGCTTTCGCGCGGACTCTCCGCAAACACCCCGCCGAGTGCGGGGTGTTTGTTATCAAGATCTCGAATGATGTAAGTCCATGATTCTAGCCAGCCTCACCCACCTCGAATCGAAGCCTCACCAAAAACCACCATACTTTCAAACCGTGGGGTGTCGGGTGCCGCTGGGTTGGGCGACTTCCGGAATCTGCCAAATAACAAGCCGTACCGTCCGCGATCATTTCGTGAATCGAGGTCAAGGCGTTTTCCAGGCCACATGCGCGATTTCGGTGGCACACCAACGCCCGCATTCGATTGACGCTCTATCCAGGCCGATGGAGTCGACCGGCCCAGCGGCACCCGATATCCCGCGGTCACCTGTCACACCCCTGACATATTGCATTCATAAACTGCGCCCCTGACACGTATCGGCTCAACCAGGAATTAATCGATGTCGACCACGAACACTGCAGCGGCCACCGCCTCGGCCAGCGATCTGCTCCCCGATTCCGATCGTCGTGCGCGTCTGCGCAAGCTGCGCCACTTCAAGGATCTGCTGACCCGCTTCCTGGTTTCGGGCGCGGGCTTTGGCGTTGTGATCTCGCTGACCCTGATCTTCGTGTTTCTTTTTGCCGAGGTCACGCCACTACTGCGAAACGCCAGCATCGAGTCCCCGGTCAGCTACGAGGTGCCGGGGAGCGACGCGCCGACCCGCTTCATCGCCATGGAGCGCTATCGCGAAGCGGCCGTGCGTTTTGCCGAGGACGGTACTGTTTCGTTTTTCGACCCCACCGAGGATCGCCGGCTGAGACAGCAGGTCATCGATTTCGAAGGCGGGAATGTGGTCAGTTTCGCCTCGGCCGAGCCACGCACCGGTATCGCTGCCTACGGCCTCGACAACGGCCGACTGGCGCTGGTCCGACACGATTACGACCTGAGCTACCCCGATGACGTACGGCTGGTGACGCCCAAACTGACCTTTCCGGTCGAAGACCCGGTCATCACCATCGACGAACAGGGCCAGCCGCTCAACGTGATCGCCGTCCAGCGGGGCGATCGGGGCATCGGTATCGTTGCCTACACGGCCGATGGCCGTCTGCTGCTGACCCGCTTTACCAGCCGGCGCTCCCTCATGACCGGCGAAACCGAATTTGTGCCCAGCCAGTACGAACTGCCGGCTCCGCCCGCCGCGCCAACGCGCATCCTGATCGACATCACCATGCGCAACCTGCTCATCGGCGATGCCCAGGGATTCCTGCACTTCTACGACATCAGCGAGCCCGAACAGGCCGTGCTGCGCGACAGCCGCCGGGTCATTGAAGGGGATCTGGCCAGCGTGACCGCGCTGGAGTATCTGCTTGGCACGGTGTCGGTCATCGTTGGTGGTTCCGATGGCAGTGTCGCCCAGTACTTCCTTGTGCGTGACGATGACAACATTGGGCGAATCACACGCATCCGCGAGTTTCGTCAACACCCCGGAGCAATCACGGCCATTTTCCCCGAGTATTCCCGGAAGGGTTTTGTCGTCGGCGACGCGGAAGGAACAATCGGTGTGCACTACGGCACCTCGGCCAGCACCCTGATGCAGAAGCAGGTCAGCGACAATCCGATCGAGAACATCGCCGTGGCACCCCGCAACAACGGCTTGATGTGGACCGATGGCACGGGCCAGATTCACTACGCCGATATGTGGAACCGGCACCCCGAGTCGTCATGGAAGGCGTTGTGGAACAAAGTCTGGTATGAAGGGCGCTCGCAGCGAGACTACGTGTGGCAGTCATCTTCGGCTACCGACGAGTTCGAGCCCAAGTTCTCGCTGGTGCCGCTGTCGGTTGGCACCCTCAAGGCGGCCTTCTACGCCATGCTGTTCGCCATGCCGCTGGCCATTTTCGGTGCGATCTACACCGCCTATTTCATGAGCCCGAAGATGCGTGGTTTTGTCAAGCCGACCATCGAGGTCATGGAAGCTCTGCCGACCGTGATTCTCGGTTTTCTGGCCGGTCTGTGGATGGCGCCGTTCGTGGAGAACCACCTCCCGGCGGCATTTTCCATCCTGGTCCTGATGCCACTGTTCATGATCACCACGGCCTGGCTGTGGTCAAGCCTGCCGCAAACATTCCGGAACAGGATTCCGCCCGGCTGGGAGGCGGCCATTCTGATTCCGGTGGTGCTGTTCACCGGCTGGCTGTGCGTGACCCTGAGCCCCTTGATCGAAGTTTGGTTCTTCGACGGATCCATGCGCCAGTGGTTTACCGATGTGGGCATCACCTATGACCAGCGCAATGCCCTGGTCGTCGGTGTCGCGATGGGCTTTGCCGTCATCCCGACCATCTTCTCGATTGCCGAGGATGCGGTATTCAATGTGCCGAAGCACCTGACCCAGGGTTCTCTGGCTTTGGGTGCCACACCCTGGCAGACAGTCATCGGAGTGGTGATTCTGACCGCCAGCCCCGGTATCTTCTCGGCGGTGATGATCGGGTTCGGCCGCGCGGTTGGCGAGACCATGATTGTTCTCATGGCTACCGGCAACTCGCCGGTGGTCAATTTCAACATCTTTGAGGGTATGCGCACCCTCTCGGCCAATATCGCCGTGGAAATGCCCGAGGCCGCCGTCGGCGGAACGCATTACCGCCTGCTGTTCCTGGCGGCCCTGGTGCTGTTCGGCTTTACCTTCATTCTTAACACCATCGCCGAAGTCGTGCGCCAACGACTGCGGGCGAAGTATTCGTCGTTGTGAGGGGGCATAGACCAATGAGTCGGCTTACTCAGACAATGAGTTTTGAATCAATGGTGGTGTGGGTGAAAGGTAAAAAGGTAAAAGGTAAACGGGAAAAGATATCTCCATCCATTTGCTTGCCACCTTTCACCTTTCACCTTTCACCTTTCACCTGCGAGCCGGAGGCGAGCAATGCGTAAGTGGTTCCAAAGCGGCGATCCGTGGATCTGGCTGATCGGTGGTGCGGTCAGCATCAGCGTGGTGATGGTGCTTGGTCTGTTGCTGCTGATCGGTGCGCGCGGGCTGGGTCATTTCTGGCAGCCGCCGATCGTAGAGGCCACGCACACCGTCGACGGTGAAGAGCGTGTCATTCTGGGGTCGATCCGTACCGTGGAAACGGTCACGGCCCAGGCCGTGCGCGAGTCCGGTGTCGAGGTGCCCGAAGACCAGGAAGTGGTGACGCGCTACCTCTTCCACCTGGGCAATCGCGACGTCACGGGACAGGACTTCGAGTGGTTCGTCGAGGATCTGCTCTCGGAGTTCCGCTACCCCGAAAACGCCATCATGCTCGAGCGCCAGGAGTGGGGCAACTTTTTCGGTTACCTGGTTTCGATCAAGGAAGATGGGGAAGTTGTTGCCGAAGGCGAGACAGCTTTCGAGGAACTCAAGGAACGACTGGAACGAAGCACATCGCTGGTCCAGGAGACCGTGCGCATGGAGCGCTACGAGATTGGCCGGATCAACTACCTGATCGAGCAGGAACGCCTGGCCCAGCGGCGCGCCGAACTCAATGACCGCCTCAGCGACGACGAACGGGCCGATATCGTGGCGCAGAGCATCGCCGAGGTGGCCCGACTCAACGAGGAGTACCAGGAGCTGCATGCCGAATTACTCGAGCTGCGCGCCCGTGCGCGGCGTGATTCCCTGGTGGCGCTGACCGCCGATGGCGAGGAGCGAACCATCAGTCTGTCCCAGGTGGTTCGGGCAACGCGTGCCAACACCATGTCGGTGGGTGACAAACTGGCTGAATACGGTTCGCGTCTGTGGGGCTTCATGAGCGGCTACCCGCGTGAAGCCAACACCGAGGGCGGTATCTTCCCGGCCATCTTCGGCACCGTGATGATGGTCCTCATCATGTCCATCGTGGTCACTCCCTTCGGTGTGCTCGCCGCGATTTATCTTCGCGAGTATGCCAAGCAGGGCCCGATCACCCGAATTGTGCGTATCTCGGTCAACAATCTGGCCGGTGTGCCTTCGATCGTGTTCGGTGTGTTCGGGCTGGGTTTCTTCGTCTATTTTCTGGGTGGAAACATTGATCAACTCTTCTATCCCGAAGCGCTGCCTGCTCCCACCTTCGGCTCACCCGCGCTGATCTGGGCATCGCTGACACTGGCCCTGCTGACCCTGCCGGTGGTGATCGTATCGACCGAGGAAGGTCTGACGCGCATTCCCAAGGCCATGCGAGAGGGCTCGCTGGCACTGGGTGCGACCAAGGCCGAGACCTTGTGGAAAGTGATCGTGCCGGTCTCGACCCCCGCCATGATGACCGGCCTGATTCTGGCGGTTGCGCGAGCCGCTGGCGAAGTGGCGCCGCTGATGCTGGTGGGTGTGGTCAAGCTCGCGCCCAACCTGCCGGTGGATGGGCAGTTCCCGTATATCCATCTGGAACGACGCATCATGCATCTGGGTTTTCACATCTACGATGTAGGTTTCCAGAGTCCCAATGCCGAAGCGGCCCGGCCGCTGGTCTATGCGACCGCGCTAGTGCTGGTGGGGCTGATTCTGGTGTTGAACCTGACCGCCATTGCCATCCGCAACCGTTTGCGGGAAAAGTACAAGAGTGAGAGTGATTAAGATGATGGAACAGAAACGACAGGGTGCCCCACTGGCAAGTGCCGGATTGCCCGATGATGCGAAGCGCAAGCAACTGAATCTGCGTCATGAAGAGATTTCCATGAACGTGCGGGATCTCAACCTGTATTACGGTGAGTCGCAGGCCCTCAAGAATATCAACATGGATATTGCCAGCAAGCGAGTGACGGCCTTTATTGGTCCGTCGGGCTGCGGTAAATCGACATTGCTTAGATGCTTCAATCGCATGAATGACCTGATTGATATCTGCCGGATCACCGGTGAGATTCGAATTGATGGTCAAGATATCTATGACCCCGCCATTGATGTGCCCGAATTGCGCCGCAAGGTCGGTATGGTGTTTCAGAAGCCCAATCCGTTCCCGAAGTCAATCTACGAGAACATCGCATATGGCCTCAGGCTTCAAGGCGTAAAGAACCGGCGCATGTTGGATGATGTGGTCGAGAACTCGCTGAAGCGAGCTGCGTTATGGGATGAGGTCAAGGATAGGCTCAATGACAATGCCTTCGGTCTCTCCGGCGGTCAGCAGCAGCGCCTGGTCATCGCCCGTGCCATTGCCATCGAGCCCGAAGTCATCCTGCTGGATGAGCCCTGCTCGGCGCTGGACCCGATCTCCACGGCCAAGGTCGAAGAGCTGATCATTGACCTGAAAGAAACCTATACGATCGTTATCGTGACACATAATATGCAACAGGCTGCTCGAGTATCTGACTTTACTGCCTATATGTATCTGGGCGAACTGATCGAATATGAGGATACCGCAAAGCTGTTCACCAACCCATCCAGAAAAGCGACCGAGGATTATATCACTGGTCGTTATGGATGAGGTTGGGGTGAAGTGTGAAGTAGCGAGGGTGGTGTTTAAGGTGGCTTTAGGTGTTAGGTGTTAGGTGTTAGGTGTTAGGTGTTGAGTCGGGAGTCTACTCCTCGCCACTTAACACTTAACACTTAACACCTACCCCGTTACGCCACCTTCAACACCAAACGGTAACCGAAGTCACCCCCACAGAGGACTGTGTTATGGATAAGCTGCATCTTGATAAACATATTTCCCGTCAGTTCAATCAGGAGCTGGAGGAGTTGCGCCAGAGTGTGATGAGCATGGGGGGGCTGGCCGAGGAGATGGTCGGTGATGCGATCCGGGCCTTGGTCGACGGTGATTCCGGGCTCGCCGAGCATGTTATCGAAGTCGATGACCGTATCAATGATATGGAAAAGCAGATCGATGAGCGCTGCACCATGATCCTGGCCCGTCGGCAACCGACTGCCAGCGACCTGAGGCTGGTTCTCGCCATCATCAAGACGGTCAACGATCTCGAGCGGGTTGGCGATGAGGCGGAAAAGATTGCCAGGATGGCGATCCGGCTCTCGGCGGCCGATCGTCCGCGCCAGGGCTACCGGGAACTGGAGAACATGGCTGGTACCGTGCGTCACATGCTGCGCGATGCCCTGGACGGTTTTGTTCGCATGGTGCCGGAAGTGGCGGTCATGCTCATACGCCAGGACGAGAAAGTCGATGCCGAATACGAGGCTATCCTGCGCCAGTACTACACCTATATCGTCGAGGAGCCCCGCAATACCCGGCGGGTCATCGATTCGATCTGGGTTGCCCGTTCCCTCGAACGCATCGGTGACCATGCGAAGAATATCGGCGAATATATCGTCTACCTGGTCGAAGGCAAGGATCTGCGTCATGCCTCCCCCGAAGAACTGGAGAGCGAGCTCGGGGAGCGGCGTGAAGACTGACCAGATCTCCGTATCGTACAAACTGGAGGGGTGTCCGCGAGGTCGATCGAGGATGCGTCACACATCTGCTTGTGAGTGCCCCAACCGGCTCGAAGGATCAGCCTGGTTGATTGTCAGGCGGGAATGGTTTGAGTTTCCCAGCCGCCAAAACACTCAGCGCAATCATCACCGTTGCGGTCCCCAGCATCAGCGGCAGGCCGCCGATCTGATAGGTCAGGCCCGATAACACGGTGCCGAGCAACCGTCCGCCGGCATTGGCCATGTAGTAGAAGCCGACATCCATCGTAACCCGTTCATCCTCGCTGAAGGCGAGGATCAGCCATGAGTGCAGCGATGAGTTGATGGCAAACAGCACACCGAACGCCAGCAGGCCTGTTACCAGCGTGACCGTCAGCCACGTCTGTGGGCCGGATGCCACAAGTGTCGCAACGGTAAGTGCGGCGGGCACCAGGGCCAACGTGGCGGCCCAGCCGCGCGCACTTCTGATCAATGTGCGCTCCCTGCGCTGTCCGGCTCGCAGAAGGCGCGGCGTTGCGGCTTGTACCATACCGTAGAGAATGATCCACCCGGCCATGAAGCTTCCGATCAGGAAGAACGCGGCGCGGTTGCCCTCGGGGGTGCCGTCGGAGAGCACGGCATAAAAGTAGATGGGCAGGCCGACGACAAACCATACATCACGAGCGCCGAACAGAAAGACGCGGGCCACGCTGAGCCAATTGATGTTGGCGGATTTCGAAAAGACTTCGGAGAACCTGGCGCTCTTGCGGCCCTTGGGCAGGCCCGGTGGCATGAAGAACACCACCGCGATGAGGATCATGGCCAGAACGGCCGCCATGCTCAGTACGGCCGAGACAAAACCGAGGGTCGCCAGCAGGGCCGCACCCAGCAGGAAACCCAGGCCCTTCACCGCATTTTTCGAACCCGTCAGCAGTGCGACCCAGCGGAACAGGCCGCCGGCCGCGCCTGGTGCCAGTAGCTTGACCGCGGACTTCGATGACATCTTGGCCAGGTCCTTGGCCACCCCTGAAGCTCCTTGCACCAGCATGACATAGGCAACCGACAGGCCGACAGCCCAGCCCGGGTCGAGTAGCGCCAGTGCAATGAGTGCCAGAACTTGCAGGCCCAGTCCGGCATAAAGGGTGCTGGTCAGACCGAAGCGCGCAGCGATCCATCCGGCCGACAGGTTGGTGACCATTCCGGCAAACTCATAGAGTACGAACAGGTAGGCGAGCTGGACGGGGGTGAAGCCAAGTACATGAAAGTGGAGCAGCACGAGCATGCGCAGCGCGCCGTCGGTGAGCATGAAAGCCCAGTAGGCCGCGGTAACGGCGATGTAGGCCGCCAGCCCCTCCGGACGGGCAGATTGGACTGAGGTCATTGGGTGCCAGCCATCAAAGCCACATCGACCAGGCGGTGGGCATAGCCCATCTCGTTGTCGTACCAGGCATAGACCTTGACCTGGGTGCCATTGACGACCATGGTGGATTGAGCATCGATGATGGCCGAGCGGGTGTCATTGACGTAATCGGCCGAAACCAGCGGCCGGTCCTCGTAGCCGAGTATTCCCTTCAGGCTGCCTTCCGCCGCGGCCCGGAACAGATCGTTGACCTCCTCGATCGTCGTCTTGCGCTCCATCTCGAAGACACAATCGGTCAGCGAAGCGTTCAACAGCGGGACGCGAACCGCATGGCCGTTCAGGCGCCCCTTGAGTTCCGGGTAGATCAAGGTGATGGCCGTCGCGCTGCCGGTCGTGGTCGGGATCAGCGAGTTCAGGGCCGAACGGGCCCGCCGCACGTCCTTTGCCGGTCGGTCGACGATGGTCTGGGTGTTGGTTACATCGTGAATGGTGGTGATGGAACCATGGCGAATCCCGACTGCCTCGTGCAGTACCTTGACCACGGGTGCCAGGCAATTGGTGGTGCAGCTGGCGGCGGTCACGATGCGGTGGCGCGCTGGATCATAAGTATCGTGGTTAACGCCGTACACGATGTTGACTGTCGGCCCGTCCTTGACCGGTGCCGAGACCACCACCCGCTTTATACCTGCCGCGAAGTAAGGCGCGAGTGCGGATTCGGATTTGAACGCGCCGGTACAGTCGATCACCACATCGACGTCTTGCAGGGGCAGGGCCGACAGATTTCGTTCCCCGATGAACGGCAGCCGACACCCATCGATCATTACACTGCGCTCGTCGTGCTCGAATCTCGCGTCCCAGCGACCATGCACGGTATCGAATTCCAGCAGGTGGGCCTGCATGGCCGGGTCACCGATCGAGTCGTTGATCCAGGCCAGTTCCGCCCCGCGCTCCAGCAAGGGCTTGAGCGCCAGCTTGCCAATTCTTCCCAGTCCGTTTAGTGCGTAGACGGTCATGTCGGTGTTTCCTCGTGTTGGTCGCCGATAACGGCAACTTTTATCTGTAAGGCCAGGCGTTCCAGCGGAAATGATTTCAAGGTCTGTATTCGGCTTTGAATCGTAACCCGAATGCCGAAAGCGCTCATTCTCAGGTTTTGAGAAGTCGCCGTGCTGAAATTCCGTTACCCATTACGGAGACGGAGGATACAACATGCACACGACATTTCGGTTATCGCAGGCCCGGGCCAATCGGGGCCGAGCTGAGGAATTGCGAAGCCGCCTGATGCGTAGCGCCTATCTCGGCGGGGAGGTGCTCGCATTCGCCAGCCTGGCATCTGCGCTGACTACCGGCCTGGTGGCCATGGCTGCCATTGTTGGTCTCTAGAGCTGGGCAGGCGTGGCCGAACGCCCCTGCGGCCACCAGGCCCGGTAGGCCGGCCCTGCGTGGCCGGCGCCCGCCTGGATTCAGGCTGCCACTTCGGAATTTCTAACCGGCCCGTTCAGCAGCGCGTCTCGCGTTGCGTCGACGATCAGGTCAACTTCGGCTGAGGTAATGCCGAATGTCGGGGTATACCGCAGCGAGTTTTCACCACCGTGAATGACGTTGATGCCGTTCAGGCGCAAGTATTCCTCGGTCGAACCTTCGCCATAAGCCTTGTATCGACGGCTGTCCAGCTCTACCGAAAAGAGCAGGCCGGTGCCCTGCACGCGGGTGATGCGGCCATCGAGTGTGTCTTTCAGCTGTCCGAACTTTTCCAGGAACTCCTTGCCGCGCTCGACAATATTGTCACGCAGCGCCGGGGTCACCATCTGCAGCACAGTTGTGCCCACATCGAGGGCGCGGGGGTTGGCCGTCATGGTGTTGCCGTATACGCCTTTCTGATACAGGCTGGCGGCACGTTCGTTCATGGCCAGCACCGACAGCGGATACTGGCCGGCATTGAGGGCCTTGGAATAGGTTTCCATGTCGGGGGCTTCAAGGTTCTCGAAGCCGGGATAGTCGACGATGGACAGCACGCCCTGAGAGCGCAGGCCGGCCTGGATGGAATCAACCAGTAGCAGCGTGCCGTGCTCTTTCGTGAGCTGGCGGGCCAGCGCATAGAACTCGGGATCGAGATCGGCGCCCGGATTGCCTTCACCCATGACCGGTTCCATGAAGGCGGCCTCGATGAACACCTTGTTGGATTCGGCCCAGGAAAAGACCTGGCGCAGCTGCTCGGTATTGTTGGGTTCGACCGTGATCAGGTGGTCCTCGTCGCGGAAGGAGGCGAGGAACTTGACGTAAGTTTTGCGGGTGGAGTCGGAGTAGCGTGCGGGACGGTCAGTCCGTCCATGGAAGCCGCCGGTCAGCGACAGCCGGTGAATCTTCCAGCCGGACCTGTCACCACCCGGGTCGGTGGCCAGCTTGGCATTGATGTCGGCAATCCGCCCGGCCACGGTGACCGACTCGGAGCCGGAGTTCATGCACAGGAAACGGTGATACGGGCAGCCGTCTGCGCGGCGATGGCCGATTTCTGCCTTGAGTGCTTCGAAAAAACGCAGGTGGGAGAAGCTCGGCGTCATGATATTGGCCATGACGTGCGGCTGGTTCATGGCCTGGAGAATCTTGTCCGGGCCATGACCGAAACCGAGCATGCCGTAGCCGCCCGAATCGTGCAGCACCGCACCCTTGGAGGTGATGATCCACGGACCGCGGGCGGCCAGCGCTACGTAGGGGTTGACCGCATCGTCGGCATAGAAATTGACGTAACCGGCCTGCAGGGCATCCTTCTGCTCGGCCTCGTCGGCCGCCACCAGCTCTGGATAGGCCGACTTCCAGCACTCGATCACGCCCAGCGCATCGTCGACCGCCTGTCCCAGCCGCTCATCGCGGTCGGCGAACTTCGAAAGGATCTCATCGGACAGCCCGTGGGTCAGGGGTTTGCCGCCGATGCTGCGCAGCTTTGAGAGTTTGTCGAGGATGCTCACGGCTTGGTCTCCGGGGAAGTGGTTAAACGGGCCATTGTAGCAATGGTGGGAGTGGAGGGGCAGGGGGGGTCTTTGGAGTGCGAAGTTTGAAGTGTGAAGTGTGAAGGGCGGGCGTTGGTGGGGTGAGGTGGGGCGTGGAGGTTGGGGGGCTTTGGAGGGGGTGGTGTTGGGTGTTAGGTGTTAGGTGTTAGGTGTTAGGTGTTGGTGTTGGTGTTGGTGTTGGTGTTGGTGTTGGTGTTGGTTTAGGGCCCAGGTTACGTGTTCCTGGACCAGGGGGGAGGGGTGGTTCTTGCGGGATTTCAGGGCGGCGATGACCTGGGGGGTGGTGGGGGCGTTGCCCAGGGCGACGGCGAGGTTTCTGAGCCAGCATTCGTAGCCGGTGCGGCGGATGGCGGTGCCTTCGGTGCGCGACAGGAAGGTGGCTTCGTCCCAGGCGAACAGTTCGATCAGGTCGCCGGCGTCGAGGTCGCGGCGAGGCGAGAAGTCGTCTTCGCCGGTGAATCGTGCGTAGCGGTTCCACGGGCACACGGCCTGGCAGTCGTCGCAGCCGAACACGCGGTTGCCGATTGCCTTGCGAAACTCCTCGGGAATGGCGCTCTTGAGTTCGATGGTCAGGTAGGAAATGCAGCGGCGGGCGTCGAGCTGGTAGGGAGCGACGATTGCATCGGTGGGGCAGATGTCGATGCAGCGCCGGCAGGAGCCGCAGTGATCCCGTACCGGCGGGTCCGGCGGCAGGTTCAGATCGGTGAAGATCTCGCCAAGAAAGAACCAGGAACCCTCGTGACGGTTCAAAAGCAGGGTGTGCTTGCCGATCCAGCCCAGCCCGGCCTTCTCGGCCAGCGCCTTTTCCATCACCGGGGCCGAATCGGTGAATACGCGGTGGTTGAACGGCCCGATTTCCTGCTCGATGCGCCGGGCCAGTTTGACCAGCCGCTTGCGGATGACCTTGTGATAGTCACGCCCGACCGCGTAGCGCGAGATGTTGGCGCGGTCGGCCTGTTCGGCCAGTTCCAGTGTCGGTGTGGCCGCTTCGGGCAGGTAGTCCATGCGCGTGACGATGACCGAGCGCGTGCCGGGGTGCAGTTGATCCGGCCGGCTGCGCTTGCGGCCATGGGCGGCCATCCAGTCCATCTCGCCCTGGAAGCCTTTTGCCAGCCAGTCGTCCAGGCGGGCCTCATAATCGGCCAGGTCGATATCGGCAAAACCAACTGCAGAGAACCCAAGCTCTCGCCCCCACTGGCGAATCGAGCGGGCGAGTTTCTCTGGCGAGCCCCCGCTTTGCCTGTCATCCTGAACATGACTCATTGGTGTGTATTATATCGGGTCGCCGGAATGGACCAGGCGGTAAGACAGCACCGTGGCGATATCCGGTTCTTGGTTGATTATTAAGGTTTTTCCTTGCTATTCTCGCCGTAATCCAAAAACCAAATATCATGCGTGATGAAAGAGATTCAGCTTTTGAGGTCGACGCCGGTTGCGATGACTGTCACCGCGGCCGGTCTGCTCGGGCTGCTGCTGACTGGCTCCGCTATCGCATCCAGCCCAGCTTATATGAAAGCCGATTGTTTGGGTGAGTCTGAGGACCTTCTGCCCCTGCAAACTATGCATCACGAAGTCGAGCGGCCGGAAGATGGTGGGGCAGAGTTCGAGGGGATGCGGGTTGTCCGGAAAGTGGATCAGTGGTCGCCGGAAATCATTCAGCACCTGACGGCGAGTGAACACTGCCCTGAGCTTCTAATCAAAGTCTACTCTGACGAAGATGAAACCCAGCTCGAGTGGCAGGTCGAGCTCGAGAACAGTTTCGTCAGGCATCGCAAGGAGTGGAAGGCCGACGGCAAGCCGATGGAGGCCCTGCGGATCAAGTCGAATGACGAGGTTACCTGGAAGCATTTCGACGATGACGGACTTGTGCGACGACACTGCTGGGATTTTCGTCGGCAGCACCAATGCTAAGAAAGGGGATCAGTATGCTGGCTGTGGTTTTGGGGATTTCGGCAACCGCAAGTGCTGACGCTCTTCACATCGTGGTCGACGAGGAGGCACTGTCTGACCCCACATCCCCGCCGGGTTACCTCCTCCCCGATGGACAATGGTTCAATCACGAGCAGGTCGTTCGGGCCTGCGCCAATAGCGCAGGCTCGGGCAGATCGGTCTACTCGTTGGAAAGCGGGCAATGCCGAGAGCTGGAGCAGCTGGCCGAACCGCAACGAGGGCTGCTGGCCACTGCCGAGGGCGACGTCCAGGTGGTTGACCTGAACACCGGCCAGTACTGTGAGCCGGGATCCTGCGAGGTCATGATGGCGTCCAGTCCGACCATTGAGGATCTGCCGCCGGAAGTGTTTCAGGATCGATTCGAGCAGGTCGTACCCTGATTCGAGATTTTCCAGGCGGGTCGGGCACAAGATAGAGCCATTCTTCAGGGTCTTTCGCGCCCTATAATCAGGTTCATGAAACTATCCCAGAATCTGTACCGGCCCGCCCAGGTGACCGAACTCGACCGGCTGGCCATCGAAGGGCAAGGGATCGATGGTTACGAATTGATGAACCGCGCCGGTGCGCGCGCCTTCGCCACCCTGATGGCACGCTGGCCGGAGGCTCGCGCGATTACCGTGTGTTGTGGCGGCGGCAACAACGGCGGTGACGGCTACGTGGTGGCCCGTTTGGCGCGCGAGGCCGGGCTGGGTGTGCAACTGATCGCGCTGAAGTCGCCCGAAGAGCTGTCCGGAGATGCAGCCCGCGCCGCCCGCGACTGGCAACAATACGGCGGCAAGATCGAGCCGGCCGACGAGCGACTGCGCGGCGACGTGGTCGTCGATGCCCTGCTGGGGACCGGGCTGGATCGGCCGGTGCGCGATGACTTTGCGCGCTTGATTGAACATATCAACGATTCCGGCCACCCGGTGCTGGCCATCGATGTGCCTTCCGGCTTGAGCGCCGATACCGGCATGCCACAGGGAATCAGTGTTCGGGCCGATGTGACGGTCAGCTTTATCGGCCGCAAGCGCGGTCTCTACACCGGGCAGGCGGGGCGCTGGTGCGGTGAGCGGGTATTCGATGACCTGGATGTGCCGAGGGTGATCTACGACTCGGTTCAGCCGGATGCGGAATTGCTCGCCCCGTCGCAGATCAAACAATGGTTGCCGCCACGTACACCTGACACGCACAAGGGCATGCTGGGCACCGTGCTGATCGCCGGCGGCAACGCGGGAATGGCCGGTGCCCCGGTGCTGGCCGCGCAGGCGGCACTCCGCACCGGCAGCGGCCTGGTGCATGTCGCGACCCGCGCCGCGCATGCCACGCTGGCCGCTACCCTGCAGCCCGAGATCATGGGGCATGGTGTGGAGGAGCTGAGTAATCTGGATCCTCTGCTTGATGGTGCCGATGTGCTAGCGCTGGGACCGGGGCTGGGTCGTAATGACTGGGCCGGGGTCATCTGGCGGCGACTCCTGAAAAGTGACAAGCCGCTGGTGCTTGATGCCGATGGACTCAACCTGCTGGGTGATTCGCCTATTGAACGCGGCAACTGGATTCTGACCCCGCACCCGGGTGAGGCGGCGTGTCTGCTCGGGGTCGAGGTCTCGGATGTCCAGGCTGACCGCTTTGCCGCGGTGCGTGAACTGGCACAGCGGTTTGGCGCAACAGTCGTACTGAAAGGCCACGGCACCCTGATCGCCGAACCGACCGGTAACGTGGCCGTTTGCCCGTTCGGCAATCCTGCCATGGCCAGCGCCGGCATGGGCGATGCATTGACCGGAATGATCGCCAGTCTGCGCGGGCAAGGCCTGGATGATTTCGATGCAGCTTGTTGCGGGGTGCTTTTGCATGCCCTGGCTGGTGACCGTGCCGCGTCGGGACGTCGCCAGATCCTGGCCAGTGACCTGATCGGCGCACTGCACCGAGTGCTGCCGGCATGACGGAAGCCAGTCAGTACCAGCCAGCCACCGAGGCCGAGATGATGGCGCTGGGCGAGACCTTGCGTCCGGTTTTCGCCAATGGCGGCGTAGTCTATCTCACCGGTGATCTCGGTGTGGGCAAGACCACGCTGGTGCGCGGGTTGCTGCGTGCATTCGGTTTTCAGGGCCGGGTCAAGAGCCCGACTTTCGGGTTGATCGAGAGTTACGACATCGACGGGTTCGAGGTCCATCACCTCGATCTTTACCGCCTCGGTCATGGCGAGGAGATTCTCTACCTGGGGCTCGAGGATCTGCTCACAGACACCAGCTTGATGCTGGTCGAATGGGCCGAAAAGGGCAAGGGCTGGTTGCCGGACGCCGACTGGGTGATCGAAATTGGCGATCGATCCGACCAGTCACGATTGGTCAGGTTGATTGCGCAGCCGGAGCGTGGTTCGGCCTGAGATTGGGGGCTTCGAGTGCGAATCCAGTCCGGATGACTCACTTCGGTTCGACGCGTAGCAAGACCCTCAGTGAGTCATCCGGACTGGATTCGTCTGGGCTTTGCGGGTTTGTAAGGTCAGTGCAGCCGTTCTTCCAGCGAATCCAGAAAGCCGCGGATTCGGGCTGCATTGGCACCGACATCGCTCATGCCCACGCGCGACTTCGACCGCACGTCGACTTCGCTGCCATTGTTGTGGGCGCGAACCCGAATGACCACGTCATCCTTGAAACCGAACCAGAAGGTGGTGTCGGTCGCTTCGATGCGGCCTTCGTCCTGGTTGGCGTCGACCAGCGCCCAGCCCTTCTGCTCGACCACGGCAACGGCATGGTCGAACATGATCGCCGGATAGACGTGGGTGCGAAAAGTCACTATGTCGGGATAGGCCTCACGCTGCTGCTCGGCGGTTTCTTCGCCGGGATACTCGAGTGGGTTGGGCGCATCCTCGCGCAGCGGGGCTATGGCCACGAATGGTGGCGGGTCGACGGTGTCGGTGGTGATGTCGTGAATGCGGGGCACTGACTGGGCCTGCTGCACCCACAGGTAGGGTACGGCTGCCGTGCCCAGACCGATGACGATGGCCGCCGCGAGACCGCCCAGATTGCCGCGCCGGGTTTTCGGGATGATCAGCAGCGCGATGGCCAGCACGGCCGCGGCAACGCCGAGATACAGCGCCCAGCGCATCAGCGTAAAGCCGAAGCCGAACTCCCACAGCCCCAGCCGCGTGCCGGGACCGGCGATCAGCAGCATTAGCGCTGCGATGAGGGCCAGTGCTGGAATGGCTGTGATCAACTTTCTCATGACAAGTATCCTCGGGTGATCGGCAATCCGCTTTCGCCTGTCAGTCTGGCCACTTGGGTAGTCCGGGTCGTTTCGATTTGCATGATAGGCACTGTATGGGCATTATCCATTGATGGCCCGGTCGGGTCCATACTACCCGCGCAGCTTCGTCGGATCGACTTTCGTCCTGTCAGGCCGAAGTAAAACGAATCAACACGGCGGGTATTGGAACAGAGTTGAAGAGCAGTGCTACCCTTGGAGTTCGTTTTGCAGGGATCGCAACCGGGCCACGGGTTGCAGGCAGCATGCCATGGGCCAGTACTCCAGGATTCTCACGCCACTTCGACGAAGCGCGGTTGATCGGCTTCTCGTGCAGTACCTGGAGCTGGATGACAGTGAGCGGCGTGGGTTTCTGGAACGGTGCCGGGTCCGCTTTCCGCGCCTGAGTCACTGGCTTGAGCAGCTTGTCGATCGCAGTCATACCGTCACTGTGCTGCAGGATTCGGTCCGACATCTGGCCGACGACGCGGCGCGCGAGCGCACGAGTAGCGCCCGGCAAACCGACCTTCCACCGGGAACCGAAATTGGCCCCTGGCGTATTGTCGAGGCGGTTGGCCAGGGTGGCATGGGAATGGTGTATCGGGGCGAGCGGGCTGACGGGGCCTTCGAGATGGCGGTGGCCGTCAAGCTGATCGCGCGCCGCAAGCGTGGACTGGCCGACCTGCTGAGGAGGGAATGCCGGCTGCTGGCAAAGCTGGATCACCCTGCCATCACCCGATTGGTGGATGCCGGCCTGAATGATCGTGCCGGCCCTTTTCTGGTCATGGAGTGGATTGATGGCCTGGACCTGGAAGACTGGCTGGAGGAGAGCGAACGTTCGCTGTCCGATCGGCTGGGCCTGTTCGAAACCCTGGTTGAGGCGACTGCCCACGCCCATCAACGGCTGATTGTGCACGGCGACATCAAGCCGGCCAATGTGCGGGTGCGAAGCGACGGTGGCGTCAAGTTGATGGATTTCGGCGTGGCGCGGCTTGTGGGATCCGATGCGACGGATTTTCAGGAGGTTCGGGCGCTGACTCCGGCGTTTGCCGCGCCCGAGCAGCTTGAGGGGGATGAGGCCACGCCAGGTAGCGATATCTGGGCGCTGGGCGCTCTCCTGTTCTGGTTGTTGACCGGCCAGAGCTATACCAGGGCCCGATGTTCCGTTCACAGCATGATTGCTGCCGCTGGCCATGGCAGAAGCCGGGAGCTCGCGGCCATGATCGAAAAAGCCTGCGCCGATCAGCAGCAGCATCGATACCGTTCGGCCGCGGAACTGCTGGGTGATCTGCAGGCTTTTGCCAGGCATCAACCCGTCTCGGCCCTCTCTCATGAGCGGAAATATCGCGTCGAGCAGTTCGTTCGCAGAAATCCGGTGCTTCTCGGCGGTGCCATTGCCACGGGTGCTGCTCTTGCCATCGGACTGGTTGCGACCTCGGTGATGTATCAGCAGGCGGGGATGGAACGAGACCGTGCAGAGCGTCATGCCCTGGAGCTGGCTGAGGTCGTGGGCTTCCAGGAAGCCCAGCTCGCTGGCATCGATGCCGAAATGATGGGCGCGGAGATGCAATCCAGGTTGCGGGCTGGTCTCGTCGAAAACGAGTACCTGTCGTCAGACCCGGGAGGAGTAGCCGACAACTGGCCGGAGCAACTCGATGGGCTGCTGTCCACGATCAATTTCACTGATTTTGCACTGGAAACGCTTGACCAGGCGATTTTCGACCAGACGCGTCAGGCCATCGAAGAGCAGTTTGCCGCTCAACCGGTGGTGCAGGCTCACCTGCTGCAGACCCTGGCGACTACGCTTCGCAACATCGGGCTGGTACACGAGTCCATCGAACCGCAACAGACCGCATTGCGGATTCGCCGCCGGGAATTGGGTCCGGCCCATCCGGATACCATGGACTCGATGATGGAGCTGGTGCATTTGCAGGCCGTTACCGGTGAATATGAAGCAAGCCTGGAAGTCCTCGAAGAGCGCCTTGAGCTGCAGTTGCCGACCAAGGGGGAGCTGCATCGATCCACCCTGAGAACCATCAACAGCATGGGATCGGTTTACTTCCGTCTCGGTGATCTGGAGGCAACCCAAGAATATTATGAACGCGCGCTGGAGGGACGGCTTGAAGCCCTGGGGGAGCGGGATGGTGACACTGCATTTACCATGACGGGTCTTGGAGCGCTTTACCGCGAACTGGGTCAGTACGAGGAGTCGGAAACCATGCTGCGGCGCGCACTGGATATCATGCTGGAGTTGCATGGCCAGGCCCATCATCGGTCGCGCAACACGCTGCGGCAGCTGGCCCGACTAATGATCGAGCGGGACCGCCCCGATCAGGCCGAGACCTATTTTCGGAGGGTGCTGGAAATCGAACGCCAGAGCCTGGGGGAGCGCCACCCCGAGACCTTGCACACCTTGCGTCGTCTGGGTCAGTTCCAGGCGGGGGCGGGCAACAGCCAGGAAGCCGAGGTCAATCTCGCAGAGGCCCTCGCTGGATACCGGCGGGTGCTGGGGGAGAATCATCCACAGACGCAGGAAGCCCGCAGGTCGCTTGAGGGCCTCGACCACCTCTAACTGGTCAAGACCAGGCGAACTCCCAATTTACTGACCCGGCCGGTTCAAACCGGGGAGCGGGAGGACAAACCAGGGGAACGTCACTCTTCAGATCTTCTTGAGTCGATACAGCCAGTCCAATGCCTCACGCGGGCTGAGGTCATCCGGGTCGATGTCTTCGAGCATGTCGCGGACCGGGTCGGGTTCGGTTGCGGTTTCTTGAGCCGTTGCGGCCGGGGCGCCGAACAGGCCCATTTGTGGGCTGGTTGCCGCTGTGGCCTCGTTTTCCAGGCGGTTCAGGTGTTTTCTCGCTTGGGCGATGACCGGCTTGGGTACGCCGGCCAGGCGGGCGACCTGGATGCCGTAGGACTGGCTGGCCGGGCCCTCTCTGACAGAGTGCAGGAAGACGATCTCGTCGCCGTGTTCGCGCGCGTCCAGGTGCACGTTGGCGATGCCGTCGTGATCTTCGGCCAAGCGGGTCAGTTCGAAGTAATGGGTGGCGAACAGGCTGAAGGCGCGCACGTTCAGTGCCAGCTCGGTGGCCACGGCCCAGGCCAGGGCCAGGCCGTCGAAGGTCGAGGTGCCGCGGCCGATTTCGTCCATCAGCACCAGCGACTGTTCGGTGGCGTTGTGGAGGATATTGGCCGTTTCGACCATTTCGACCATGAAAGTGGATCGGCCACGGGTGAGATCGTCGCCGGCGCCGATGCGCGAGAAGATGCGGTCAATGGGGCCGATACGGGCCGATTTTGCCGGCACGAAAGATCCCGCGTGGGCCAGGATGGTGATCAATGCGGCCTGGCGCATGTAGGTGGACTTGCCGCCCATGTTGGGTCCGGTAATGACCAGCATGCGCCGTTCCGGGTCGAGTCGGCAGTCGTTGGGCACGAAGGCGCTGTCCTGCACCCGTTCGACCACCGGATGACGGCCCTCGACAATGTCCAGCCCCGGTTCGCTGTCGATGGCGGGTGTGGTCATTGACAGGGTTTCGGCACGCTCGGCAAAGGTGGTGAGTACATCCAGGGTCGCCAGGCCCGCTGCCACGATGGCCAGGCGGCCGTGTTCGCCAGACAGTCGCTCGACGAGTTGTTCGTAGAGTGCCTTTTCGCGCGCCAGGGCCCTTTCGCGCGCCGAGAGCACCTTGTCCTCGAAGGTTTTCAGTTCCTCGGTGATGTAGCGTTCGGCGTTCTTCAGGGTCTGGCGGCGCGAATACTCGGTCGGTGCCTTGTCGGCATGGACCTTGCCGATCTCGATGTAGTAGCCATGCACCCGGTTGAAGCCGACTTTCAACGTCTGGATGCCGGTGCGTTCGCGTTCCTGTTCCTCGTAGCGCACCAGGAAGTCGCCGGCGTTCTGGCTTAGCGAACGCAGCTCGTCGAGCTCCACATCGTAGCCTTCGGCAATCACCCCGCCGTCGCGGATGACCATGGGCGGCTGCTCGACGATGGCCGAATCCAGCAGTTCGGTGAGATCGGGGCAGGGCGCGAGATCATCGCGCAACTCGTTGATCAACGGACTGCTGACCGCTTCCAGCGCAGTCTGCAGGTCGGGCAGGCGGGCCAGGCCCTCGCGCAGGGTGGCCAGATCGCGCGGACGGGCGGTTTTCAGCGCGATGCGGGTGAGCACCCGTTCCAGATCGCCCAGACCGTTGAGATGTTCGCGCAAGCTCACGTGCGTGGCGGTGTCGATCAGTGCGTCGACGCCAGCGTGGCGCAGGCCCAGCTGCTCGCGGTCCCTGAGCGGATGGGTGATCCAGCGCCTGAGCTTGCGGCTGCCCATGGGCGTGGCGGACGTGTCCATCAGGCCAACCAGCGTGTGTTCGGTGCGCCCTTCCGGGTGAGTGTCGATTTCCAGGTGGCGGCGGGTCGCGGCGTCGAGTACCAGGTGTTCGGCGGCCGAGACCTGGCGCATGCCGGTCAGGTGGGGCAATTCGCCGGAGAGCATGTCGCGGGCGTAGGCGACCAGGGCGCCGGCGGCACCCACCTGGGCGCCGCGTTCGTGAATGCCGAAACCGGAAAGGTCTTGCACCCGGAACTGCTTGCACAATTCGCGTTCGGCCGATTCGGCATCGAAGGACCAGGGCGGGTGCTCGCGCGTGGCGGCCAGCTCGGCGCGCAGCGGAATATCGGCGCCATCGGGCACCAGTAGTTCGGCCGGGCGCAGGCGTTCCAGTTCGGCGGCCAGTTCCGCCAGCCCCGCGGCATTGCAACAGCGAAGCCGCCCACCGGCCAGGTCCAGCCAGGCCAGACCGTAGCCGCTCTTGGCCGGTGCGATGGCCGCCAGCAGCCGCTCGCTGCGTTCTTCCAGCAAGGCTTCCTCGGTGACCGTGCCGGGGGTGACGATGCGCACCACCTTGCGTTCGACCGGACCCTTGGCGGTGTCGGGATCGCCGATCTGCTCGCAGATGGCGACTGATTCACCCTTCTTCAGCAGGCGGGCGAGGTAGCCGTCGACGCTGTGGTAGGGCACCCCGGCCATGGGAATCGGTTCACCCGCCGACTTGCCGCGATGGGTCAGCGTGATGTCGAGCAGCGCCGCGGCCCGCTTCGCGTCCTCATAGAACAGCTCGTAGAAATCGCCCATGCGAAAGAACAGCAGAATGTCCGGATAGTCCGCCTTGATCCGGAGGTACTGGCGCATCAGGGGCGTGTGTTGGGGGCTGGCTTCGGACATCTTGGTCGAAAACTGAAACCTTGATTCAAACCGGGCATTATAGGGGCCATGACAATCCGACACGATGACGAAGCACTGGCCATGTTGGCAGCGGCAGTGGCTGCCGAGTTCAAGGCTCATGGGCGCGTGCTGGCGACGGCGGAGTCCTGCACCGGTGGCTGGATCGCCAAGCTGTGTACCGATTTTCCCGGCAGCTCCGAATGGTTCGAGCGCGGGTTGGTGACCTATTCCGATGAGGCCAAACAGGAGCTGTTGGGGGTCGGGGCTTCCGATATTCACCGTTTTGGTGCGGTCAGTGAGGTAGTGGCCGCGGCCATGGCGCGCGGGGCGGTTGAGCACAGCCGGGCCGACATCGCCGTGGCAACCTCGGGCATTGCCGGGCCAGACGGCGGTACGCCCGACAAGCCGGTCGGCACGGTGTGCTTCGGCTGGGCGCTGCCGGACGACGTGGTCGAGACGGAGGCCCATCTGCTTCCGGGCGATCGCGACGAAGTTCGCCGCGCCACCGTTGCTGTTGCCTTCGACGGGTTGTTGCGGCGTTTGACCGGTTGAACTCGCATGCCAGGATTCATTCCCAATCCAGAACAGGCAGTTGTCGATGAACGCAAGGTCCGATCTTGTCTACTGTCACCCGAACACGCGGTCGGGCGGCACAAGGCCCAGTTTTTCGGGGCGCTGGGGTATGATCAGGAGAACTGGCATCGGCTGCAGTCGGACTTGCTGGAGCACGCCGACGCGCAGGCACGTAGAGTGACCGAAACGGAATTCGGCAGGAAGTTTGAAGTCTGTTCCGTATTGACCGGCCCGGATCAGCGGTCTGCAGATGTCGTCACAATCTGGCTGGTGCCCAAGGGCGAAGACTTTGCCCGATTGGTTACGGCTTACCCGGAGGATTAGCCATGTCATTCGAACTGCTTGATACGGTCGTGCTTTCCGAGGACCTTCCCGACAAAGGGTTGAAGTCGGGAGATGTGGGTGCGGTTGTGGAGATCTATCCGGGGAACCGGTTTGACGTGGAGTTCGTGACCGGCGCGGGGAAGACGCTTGCGCTCCTGACTCTGAGTGGGCATCAGATCCACGCCATGGGGCCCGGGGAGATCCTGTCTGTTAGGCAAATGAACGCAGCTTGAGTCAGTCCCACGACTTTTCCCGCCTGTTTTTCGCTCTCTGGCCGGACGAGGAGGTTCGTGCCGGGATCGTGGCGCGGCGGGAGTGCCTGGGGCAAGTCAGTCGGCGCCGGGTGCCGGATCACAACCTGCATCTGACGCTGCTGTTTCTGGGGAACCAGCCGGCCGACCGGGTTGCCGCCATCAAGGAGGCGGCTGGTGACGTCACGGCCGCGGGCTGCAAGCTGCGACTGGACCGAATCGGCTGGTTTCCACGGCCGCGCGTGGCCTGGTTGGGCGGTGATGCGCCCACACCGCTAAGCACGCTCGTTGATGATTTGAAATCGGCCATGAGTACGCTGGATCTGGTGTTCGATGACCGTCCATTTCGACCCCATGTCACGTTGTTTCGTCAGGTGCGACGGCGACCGCCCTGCCCGGATTTTGAGCCGCTGGACTGGCCGGTGAGCGAGTTTGCCCTGGTCGAGTCGAAAGCGGGTCACCCTTACGAGAAGCTGAAGAGCTGGCCCTTGAAAGGGTCAGCGATCAACGACAGTCAGTGAGGGGTTGCGAATCTCCAGGGTGCCTCCCGCAGTCATAGCGAAGGAGACAGTCAATTGTTCCACATCTTCGGGTACATCGAACTCTAGCTCATAGCGCTGCCATTCCTCCATCTGTATGGACGAAGACAGGTCGAGCCGTTCGGTTTGCTGACGTCCCATACCACCAAGGCGCGCGTCCATATGGGACGAGCCGCCGGCTGGGGGTGACTGGATGCGGACTACCATTCCGGTGGGCGAGAGGGGAGGTCCCCAAGTGTCCTCTTCCAGTCTGGCCTTCAGGTCGGCCGCGAAGATCAGTGTACGTCCGGCAGCCTTGTCGAGGACTTCCCTTGGCAGCGACTGGGCCAAAGTGGAGGATGGCTCGGGTCCGGTCCGCTCTATGGACAACACATCGCCGTCGATCCGGAGATCATAGGAGCCCAGGGTGGCGTGATGGACAAAGCTCCATGGCCGTTGCAGTCGACCGTCGTCGCCGGAAAACCCGGGAACAGCGATCAGTCCCGGATCGTGGCTGACATCTGCGCTGCAGCCGACCAGAACCAGTATGGTAGAGGCAATCAGGCCGAGCACAGGAAGCTTCCGGTCTTCCGCTTGACGGGTCATGCAGGGGTCTCCACGATTGGGTGCGATGTGGAATACTAAACGATTAGCCTGCTCCCGTCCCGTCTCTGTAAGACGGTAGATTGGCCCTCTGTGGTGATTCTTATCAGGTCACCCCGGGAGAGTCGCTTTCTGAATGCCTTTATCAGGTTTTGAGAAAGTGGTCTGTAGGGTGAGTAGGTGAAAGGTGAAAGGTGAAAGGTGAAAGGTGAAAGGTGAAAGGTGAAAGGTGAAAGGTGAAAGGTGAAAGGTGAAAGGTGAAAGGTGAAAGGTGAAAGGTGAAAGGTGAAAGGTGAAAGGTGAAAGGTGAAAGGTGAAAGGGACAGGTGGATGTTGGAGGTCGGAAGTCTCAGATGGGAGCTGCCCCTCTCGTCCTCTCCCCCTCTCCCCGCAAGCGAATCAGAGATTCGCGCGCCTTCACGTAAGAATTCGCCGTGATCGGGTTTCGATGGCTTGGCGAGCACAGGCCCTATGAGATAATCGCAACCGATCGCGGCACCGGCAAACAGAATCAATTTTGAGAGGTAAGAGACAGTGGACGACAATCGCAAAAGAGCACTGGCCGCCGCGCTCGGCCAGATTGAGAAGCAGTATGGCAAGGGCGCGATCATGCGCATGGGCGATGATGCCGGGCGCAAGGACGTGCCGGTGGTGTCGACCGGGTCGCTGGCGCTGGACGTGGCGCTGGGCGTGGGTGGTCTTCCGCGCGGGCGCGTGATCGAGATTTACGGCCCGGAGTCGTCGGGCAAGACCACGTTAACCCTGCACGCCGTGGCTGAGGCGCAGAAGGTCGGCGGCACGGCGGCATTCGTCGATGCCGAGCACGCCCTGGACCCGAGTTACGCCGAGAAACTGGGCGTGAATGTTGACGACCTGCTGGTCTCGCAGCCCGATACCGGCGAGCAGGCGCTGGAAATCACCGACATGCTGGTGCGCTCCGGCGCGGTCGACATCGTCGTGGTCGACTCGGTCGCCGCTCTCACGCCCAAGGCCGAGATCGAGGGCGAGATGGGCGATTCCCATGTCGGCTTGCAGGCCCGCCTGATGAGCCAGGCGCTGAGAAAGCTGACCGCCAACATCAAGCGCACCAACTGCATGGTGATCTTCATCAACCAGATTCGCATGAAGATCGGCGTGATGTTCGGCTCGCCCGAGACCACCACCGGCGGAAACGCCCTCAAGTTTTACTCCTCGGTGCGCCTGGACATTCGTCGCATCGGCGCGATCAAGCGCGGCGACGAGGCGGTGGGCAACGAGACCCGCGTGAAAGTGGTCAAGAACAAGATGGCGCCACCGTTCAAGCAGGCAGTCTTCGAGATTCTCTATGGCGAAGGCATCTCGCGCGAGGGCGAATTGATCGAGCTGGGCGTGGAACACGGCCTGGTCAAGAAGTCGGGCGCCTGGTACAGCTACGGCGACGATCGCATCGGCCAGGGCAAGGACAACGTGCGCCAGTTCCTCAAGGACAATCCGGAAATGGCCGCCGACATCGAACGCCAGGTGCGCGAAAAACTGCTGCCCAAGACCACTGGCGCGGCGGAAGCCGCTGACGAGGAAGCCCAGTCACAGGCCGGGTGATTACTGGCTGAATCGTGACCGAAGGCCCGATCAAGCGCGCTGAACTCCGCGAGGCCGCGCTGCGCCTGCTGGCGCGGCGCGAACATTCGTTTGTCGAGCTGGTGCATAAGCTGGGCCGGCGTGGCTGGCCGGAATCTGACGTGCAGTCGATGGTGAGCGAGCTGGCGGAGGAAAATCTGCAGTCCGATGAGCGTTTCGCGGAAAGCTACGTGCGATCGCGGGTAATGAAGCACTACGGGCCGGTGCGAATCCGTGCTGAACTGGGTGAGCGCGGCATCGACCGCAGCGCGGCCGAGCGAGCGCTGCGAGAGGAGGCGGTGGACTGGTTTGCCCTGGCGGCGGACTGGTATGAACGCCGTTACGGCATGCAGCCGGTCGATGACCTCAAGGACAAATCGCGGCGCCAGCAGGCTCTGGCCCGCCGAGGATTTGCCCACGAGCACATCCGGGAGTTACTGGATTAGCGACCCTGCCGTTTTTCTCCGGCCTCAACCGAGACAGGTCGTCCCGGCCGTAGCGCCAGCGGAGAGCCGGGGCCCCCGCACGCGCACGGTCTGCACGGCATGCGGCGCAACGTCGCATTCGCTGCTGACGTACACTGCCGTTTGACTTCTTGCTCCGGAGAACACTGATGCCGCGTTGTACTAGCCTCTACGCTTTCTCACTCCTGTTCTGCCTGCTGGCCGGTTCGGTGCAGGCCGGTTCAGGAACGGTCGATGACCTCGAGCCCGAGCAGAAAGCTTTCTGGAACCAGCTGGCATCGCTGTGTGACCGGGCCTTTGCCGGTCGGGTCGACGATGTGACCGAGTTTTACCGCAATGCCCTGGTGGGTCGCGAGCTGGTCGCGCACGGGGTGTCGTGCTCCGATGAGCGCATTCACGTCGCCCTGCATGTCGACGACAATCGTTCCCGCAACTGGATCCTGACCGTTGTTGACGGCACCATCCGGCTGAAACACGATCATCGCTACCCGGATGGTACCGAAGAGGAGATCAGCCAGTACGGCGGCGACGCCCCGCCCCCTGGCCTGCCGCATCGCCAGATCTTTCCCGCCGATGCCCATACCGCCGAGATTCTGCCCAAGCGTGCCGACAACTTCTGGTTCATGGACTTTGTCGATGACGAGACCTTCCAGTACGGCGTTCACTGGCCGAAGTACGGACACTCCGTCAGGCTGTCATTTGACCTGTCCACCCCCATAGAGGCGCCGTCGTTGCCCTGGGGGTACGAATAGGGCGGATGGAAAAGCCGCTCTCCCTTGCCTCGGGGAGGCTTAAACTATATGTCTCACTCTGAGTTTGCCCCATTCCAGGCTTTTTGATGAAAAACACAGCTGACATTCGCCAGGCTTTTCTCGATTATTTTTCCGCGCGCGATCATCGCGTCGTGCCGTCCAGTGCGTTGATTCCGGCCAACGATCCGACCCTGCTGTTCACCAATGCCGGGATGGTGCAGTTCAAGGATGTGTTCCTGGGATCGGAGAAGCGTTCCTACACGCGCGCGACCAGTTCGCAGCGCTGCGTGCGCGCCGGCGGCAAGCACAACGACCTGGAGAATGTTGGCTACACCGCCCGGCATCACACCTTCTTCGAGATGCTGGGCAACTTCAGCTTCGGCGACTACTTCAAGAAGGAAGCCATCGAGTACGCCTGGGAGTTTCTGACCGACACCTGCCAGTTGCCGCCCGAGAAGCTGTGGGTAACGGTCTACGCCGAGGATGACGAGGCCGCCGACATCTGGTTGAACCAGATCGGAGTCGACCCCGAGCGGTTCTCGCGCATCGGCGACAAACCCGGCAAGCGCTTTGAAAGCGACAACTTCTGGGCCATGGGAGAGACCGGCCCCTGCGGCCCGTGCACGGAAATCTTCTACGACCACGGGCCGGACGTGCCCGGTGGGCTGCCCGGCACGCCCGAGGAAGACGGCGACCGCTACATCGAAATCTGGAACCTGGTGTTCATGCAGTACGACCGCGCGGCCGACGGCACCATGAGCCCGCTGCCGGCGCCCTGCGTGGATACCGGCATGGGGCTGGAGCGCCTGGCCGCCATTCTGCAGGGCGTGCACTCGAACTACGAGATCGACCTGTTCGAACACCTGATTGATGCCGCCGCGAAGTTCACCGACGCGAGAGACCGCGACTCGGCTTCGCTGAAGGTGATCGCCGATCATATCCGCGCCTGTGCCTTTCTGATCGTTGACGGCGTGCTGCCGTCCAACGAGGGCCGCGGCTACGTGCTGCGGCGCATCATCCGCCGCGCCATCCGCCACGGCTACAAGCTGGGCTGCGAGGACCTGTTCTTCGCGAAGATGGTCACGCCGCTGGCCGAGGTGATGGGCGAGGCCTATCCCGAACTGGCCAACAAGCAGGACTATGTCACCGAGGTGCTCGAGCGCGAGGAGAAACGCTTTGGTGAGACGCTGGATCAGGGCATGAAGCTGTTGGAAGCGGCCATTGCCGGCCTCGACAGCAGGGAGATTGCCGGTGATGTCGCGTTCAAGCTTTACGACACCTACGGTTTTCCGGTGGATTTGACCCGGGATATTGCCCGTGAACGCGAACTGACCGTCGACGAGGCCGGCTTCGAGGCGGCCATGAACGAGCAGCGTGAGCGGGCTCGTGCAGCCGGCAAGTTTGGTGCCTCCGACGGCATTCCGGCCGAGTTGATCGCCGAGCTGCGTGCCACCCATTTTCTTGGTTACCAGTATCACCAGACCGATGCGTCCGAGGTGGTCGCCATCCTGGTTGATGGCCAGCCGGTCGATGCGCTCGAGGCTGGCCAGGAAGGTGTGATCATTCTCGATCGCACACCGTTCTATGCCGAGTCTGGCGGGCAGGTGGGCGATACCGGCCTGCTCGAAGGGCAGGGTGTACGCTTCGAGGTGTCTGATACCCGCAAGCTGGCCGGTGCATTCCACGGGCATTTCGGCAAGCTGGCGTCGGGCGACCTGAAGCGCGGTTCCCGGGTTTCGGCAACGATCGATGCCGAACGCCGCCTCGATATCGTGCGTCACCACTCGGCCACGCACCTGTTGCATTCGGCCTTGCGCGCGGTACTGGGCGAGCATGTGCAGCAGAAAGGTTCGCTGGTTGCCCCCGACCGCCTGCGCTTCGATTTCTCGCACCATGCACCGCTGAGCGACGAGGAACTGGCCAGCATCGAGCGCCTGGTCAACGAACAGATCCAGGCCAATGCTGCGGCCGAAGCGAAGGAAATGACGTTCGACGAGGCCATGGATGCCGGGGCGCTGGCATTCTTTGATGAGAAGTACGGCGACGAGGTGCGCGTGCTGCGCTTTGGCGATTTTTCCATGGAACTGTGCGGCGGCACACACGTTGATCGCGTCGGCGATATCGGTCTGTTCAAGATCGTGTCCGAAACCGGTATTTCCGCCGGGGTGCGGCGCATTGAGGCCGTGGCCGGCCGGGTTGCGGTGGACTGGCTGCAGGGGCTGGACCGGTCGGTGCGATACGTGGCCGGGCAGCTCAAGGCCAGTCCGGAACAGCTTGGAGAGCGTGTCGAACAGTTGCTGAAGCGCTCACGCGAACTGGAAAAAGAGCTCGAGCGCCTCAAGGGCAAGCTGGCCTCGGCGGCCGGCTCCGACCTCGCTTCCCAGGCCGTGGATGTGGCCGGCGTCAAGTTGCTGGCCGCCAACCTGGAAGGTGTCGACCCCAACGGTCTGCGCGATACGGTCGATCAGCTCAAGAACAAGCTGGGTTCGGCGGTCATTGTGCTGGGCACGGCGGCCGGGGGCGGTGTGCGCCTGGTGGCGGGTGTCACCAAGGATCTCACCGATCGCATCAAGGCCGGCGAACTGGTCAATCATGTCGCCGGCCAGGTCGGCGGCAAGGGCGGCGGTCGCCCGGACTTTGCCCAGGCCGGTGGCAAGGATGCCGCGGCACTGCCGTCGGCGCTGGAGTCGGTTGAAGGCTGGGTGTCTGAGCGCCTGGGCTGAGCATCATTCTGTTCGGACCAAGGTACAGGTGACTTGGGCGGCCGGAATGGGTACCCTTGTGCCGGTTTCCAGAACAGCCAGAAAAACACCATGACCGAACCGCTTTGGACGCCCTCGGCCGAGCGCCGTGCCGCCACCAACATGAGCCGTTTCATCCAGTTGATCGCCGGGCAACTCGACCCCGGGGTGCATGACTGGGAGACGTTGTATCAGTGGTCGATCGCTCACCCCGAAGCGTTCTGGAACGCGGTATGGGAGTTTGGCGGAGTAGTGGCCGAAACCCGCGGCAAACGGGTCACGGAGAACTGGCCGGCCATGCCTGGCACCCGTTGGTTCCCGGAGGCCCGGCTGAACTTCGCCGAGAATCTTCTCAAGCACCGAGATGAGCGCACCGCGCTGATCTTTGCCGGCGAGAGTGGTATGCGCCGCGAGATCAGCTACCAAGACCTGCATACGGAAGTCGCGCGGGTGGCGCGGGCCCTGCGCGAGATGGGTGTGAAAGAAGGCGATCGGGTGGCCGGCTACCTGCCCAACCTGCCCGAAACCGTCATCGCCATGCTGGCGGCCAGCTCCATCGGCGCGGTTTGGTCGTCGTGCTCGCCGGACTTCGGCGTACAGGGCGTGCTGGACCGTTTCGGCCAGATCGAGCCGAAAGTGCTCTTCGTTGCCGCCGCCTACCGCTACAACGGCAAGGATTTCGACTGCCTCGGCCGGGTGCGCGAGCTGGTCGAGCAAATGCCCTCGATCGAGCGCGTTGTCGTCACCCCCTACATGGCCGAATCGCCGGATCTGTCGGGCCTGGAAAACGCCGTCATGTGGGACGAGTTCGCCGACAACGATGCCGAAACCATCGAGTTCGCGCAACTGCCCTTCGATCATCCGCTCTACATTCTCTACTCCTCCGGCACCACCGGTGTGCCCAAGTGCATCGTCCATGGTGCCGGCGGCACCCTGTTGCAGCACCTCAAGGAGCTGCAGTTGCATACCGATCTCAGGCGCGACGACAAGCTGTTCTATTTCACTACCTGCGGCTGGATGATGTGGAACTGGCTGGTGTCCGGCCTGGCCGTGGGCTCGACCGTGGTGCTCTACGACGGCTCGCCGTTTTATCCCGACGGCAACGTGCTTTGGGACCTGGCCGACGAGGTCGGGATTTCCGTGTTCGGCACCTCGGCCAAGTGGATCGCCGCCTGCGACAAGGCCGGCATCAAACCGCGCCAGTCGCATCGGCTGGAATCCCTCAAGGCCATTCTCTCGACCGGCTCGCCGCTGCTGCCCGAATCGTTCGATTACGTCTACCGCGACGTCAAGGAGGACCTGCAGCTCAGCTCGATTTCAGGCGGCACCGATATCGTGTCGTGTTTTGCACTGGGCAACCCCCTGCTGCCGGTCTACAAGGGCGAGTTGCAGTGCCGCGGCCTGGGCATGAAGGTGGAAATTCGTGCCGACGATGGTCGCGTGGTCGAGGACGAGACTGGCGAGCTGACCTGTTCGATGCCCTTTCCCTGCATGCCGGTGAAGTTCTGGAATGATCCGGACGGGTCGCGGTATCGCGGCGCGTACTTCGAAACCCACGAAGGCGTGTGGGCCCATGGCGACTACGCCCGCCTGACGCCGCGCGGCGGGGTGGTCATCTATGGCCGCTCGGATGCCACGCTCAATCCGGGCGGGGTGCGCATCGGCACCGCCGAAATCTATCGCCAGGTCGAGAAGCTCGACGAGATCATCGAATCGATCTGCGTCGGCCAGGACTGGGAAGGCGATGTGCGCGTGGTGTTGTTCGTGCGGTTGCGAGATGGCGTTGAGCTCGACGACGATCTGCGTGACCGCATACGCAAAACCGTCCGTGCCAATGCCACCCCGCGCCATGTCCCGGCAAAGATCATTGCCGTGCCCGATATCCCGCGCACGGTTTCAGGAAAGATCGTCGAGCTGGCCGTGCGCGATGTCATTCATGGGCGCGAGGTCAAGAACACCTCGGCCCTGGCCAATCCCGAAGCCCTGGACCATTACCGGGACCTGGACGCACTGAAGAGCTAGCCATAGCCCCCGCCACCAGGGGTGCGAATGACGAGCAGGTCGCCGCGGCCGACTTCGGCCCGGTCGATGCCGGTCAGCTCGTTCACGCTGCCGTCCTGGCGTTCGATCCACGCCTGGCCGGTTTTGGCATCGCCGCCGCCCTGAATGCCCGAAGGCGCGATCCTGCGGCTGTTGGCGAGCAGGGCGACGGTCATTTCTTCGAGGAAGCGGATGCGGCGCTCGCAGCCGTTGCCGCCGCGCCAGCGGCCCTCGCCGCCTGAATCGGGTCGTACGCCGAAGCCGTCCAGGCGAACGGGGAAGCGGGTCTCCAGGATTTCGGGGTCGGTCAGGCGCGAGTTGGTCATGTGTACGTGCACCGCGTCGGCGCCGTTGAATCCCTCGCCGGCACCGGCGCCGCCGCAAAGCGTTTCGTAGTGCTGGTGACGGTCATTGCCGAAGGTGAGGTTGTTCATGGTGCCCTGGCTGTTGGCGAGCACACCCATGGCCGCAAGCAGCGCGTCGGTGACGACCTGGCTGGTTTCGACATTGCCGGCGACCACGGCGGCCGGATGCACGGGGCTGAGCATGGAGCCTTCGGGCACGACCAAGTCGATGGGCGCCATGCAGCCGTCGTTCAAGGGAATGTCGTCGGCGACCAGGGTGCGCAGTACGTAGAGCACGGCGGCACGGGTGACCGCGCGCGGGGCGTTGAAGTTGTCGCCCTGCTGCTCGCTGGTGCCGGTGAAGTCGATGGTGGCTTGGCGTCTTTCACGATCCACGCTCACGCGCACTTCGACCTGCGCGCCGTTGTCGAGATGCTTGATCCAGTGACCGTCGCCGAGCCGGTCGAGCACGCGCCGGACCTGCTCGGCGGCATTGTCCTGCACATGACCCATGTAGGCGCGCACGACTTTAAGGCCGAACTGATCGACCATGCCGTGGAGTTCCTGGATGCCGCGGGCGTTGGCCGCGATCTGGGCCCTCAGGTCGGCGAGGTTCTGGTCGAGATTGCGTACCGGCCAGTCGCCGCCGGTGAATACCTCGGTGAGTGCGTCTTCGAGCAGTTCGCCGGCGCGCACCGCACGCATCGGCCCGATCAGCACGCCTTCCTCGTCGATGGTGTGGCTGTGCGGCGGCATGGAGCCGGGTGTGATGCCGCCGACATCGGCGTGGTGGGCGCGGCTGGCGGTGTAGAACAGCACCTCGCCGTCGTCGTCGAAGCAGGGGCTGACCACGGTGAGATCGGGCAGGTGGGTGCCGCCTGAATAAGGATCGTTGAGCAGAAAGACATCGCCCGGGGCCATGTCGTCGCCGAAGGCGTCGATGACCGAGCGCACGCTCTCGCCCATCGAGCCCAGGTGAACCGGCACGTGCGGAGCGTTGGCGACCAGGTGACCCTGGCCGTCGAACAGCGCGCAGGAGAAATCCAGCCGTTCCTTGATGTTGGCCGACCAGGCGGTCTGCTGCAGCACGGCACCCATGTGCTCGGCGATGGCCATGAACAGGTTGTTGAAGACTTCCAGCATGACCGGGTCGGCGCGGGTGCCGATATCGACCGTGTCCTCGGCGCCGTGGCGACGGTCCAGCACCAGGTGCCCGCGGCGGTTGCGTCGGGCCGACCAGTTCGGTTCCAGTACGGTGGTGGAGTTGGGTTCGATGATGATGGCCGGGCCGTCGATGCGCTGGTTTGGGGCGAGGGTGTCGCGCTTGTAAACCGGTGTGTTGGCATGGTTTCGGCCAGCCATGAAGGTGGCTACGCGCGCGGCCGGTTCGGGGGCGGTATCGGCGCTGCCGGTCTCGAGTTCGGCTTCCTCGGCCATGGCCTGGCTGTGGCCGATGGCCTCGACGATGCCGGCCTCGATGACCAGCGCCCGGTTTTTCATGGTGAAGCCGAATTTCTGCTTGTGCAGCCGGGCGAAGGCGCGTTCGATAGCATCGCGTGCGCCGTGATCGACCAGCAGCGTGGTGTCGGTGCCGGTGTACTTGACCTGCAGCTTGCGATCCACGCTGATGGCTTTCGGCTCGATGCCCTGGGCGGTGAGTTCCTCGCGCGCGTCCTGTTCGACAGGGCGGAAGTCGTCGTCGAGCTGCCGGGGCAGGGCATCGTCGAGTTCGGTATTGACGCTGAACTCGCGCATGGCGGTGACATCGGCCAGGCCCATGCCGTAGGCCGAGAGCACGCCGGCATGCGGGTGGATCAGGACTTGCGAGATGCCCAGCTCGTCGGCCACCAGGCAGGCGTGCTGGCCGCCGGCGCCGCCGAAACAGTTGAGCGTGTAGCCGGTCACGTCGTGGCCACGCTGCACCGAGACCTTCTTGATGGCATTGGCCATGTTGGCCACGGCGATGGACAGAAAACCCTCGGCGACTTGCTTCGGGCCACGTTCGTCGCCGGTGGTCTCGCGGATTTCCTCGCACAGCTCACTGAATTTTTTGTCGACGACGTCGGCATCGAGCGGCTGGTCGGCATCGGGACCGAACACGTGGGGAAAGAAGTCGGGCTGGAGCTTGCCGAGCATGACATTGCAGTCGGTGACCGTCAGCGGCCCGCCTCGTCGATAGCTGGCCGGGCCGGGATCGGCGCCGGCCGAGTCGGGGCCGACGCGGTAGCGGCTGCCGTCGAAATGCAGTTTCGAGCCGCCGCCGGCGGCCACGGTGTGGATCTCGAGCATGGGTACGCGCAGACGCACGCCAGCGATCATTGTTTCGAAGCTACGCTCGAACTCGCCGGCATAGTGCGAGACGTCGGTCGATGTGCCGCCCATGTCGAAGCCGATCACGCGCTCGCAGCCGGCCATGGCGGCGGTGCGCACGCAACCGACGATGCCGCCGGCCGGGCCGGAAAGGATGGCGTCCTTGCCGGCGAAGGTCTGGGCGTCGGTCAGGCCGCCGTCGGATTTCATGAACTGCAGGGTGACCTCGCCGAGATCGGCGGCGACGCGGTCGGCGTAGCGCTTAAGCACCGGCGAGAGGTAGGCGTCGACCACGGTGGTGTCGCCACGGCCGATGAATCGGATCAGCGGGCTGACCTGGTGGGACAGGCTGACCTGCCTAAAGCCGATCTCGCGCGCGATCCGGCCGACCTGGCGTTCGTGTTCGGGGTGGCGGTAGCCGTGAACGAAGATGACCGCCAGGGCGCGAATGCCCTGGTCGAAGACTTTTTGCAGTTGTTGGCGGATTTGGTCGGGGTCGGGGGCCTGCAGGACCTCGCCATGGGCGTCGATGCGCTCGTCGATCTCGATGACCTGGTCGTAGAGCTGCTCGGGGCGTCGGATATCGAGCGCGAAGATCTCCGGGCGCGACTGGTGGCCGATGAACAGCGCGTCGCGAAAGCCTCTGGTGGTGACCAGCACGGTCGGTTCCCCGCGCCGTTCGAGCAGGGCATTGGTCGCCACCGTGGTGCCCATGCGCACATGTTCGATGTCGGCATCGGGAATGGGATCGTCCGAGTCGAGCCCCAGCAGGCGGCGAATGCCCTCGGTGGCCGCATCCTCGTACTGGTCGGGATTCTCCGACAGCAGCTTGGTCGCGACCAGTTCGCCATCGGGCCGGCGCGCGACCAGGTCGGTGAACGTGCCGCCGCGGTCGATCCAGAAACGCCAGCGAGACTTGCCACCTGGACCGGTGACCTTGTTGGAGACAGGTGCGGAAGCCATGGAGAGACTTTACCGTGTATCGTTGTACCCGGGCAGCTAAAATTCGCGGGGCGTCAGCTTTGAATGAGGGTGCTCAATGAGCATTGGCTGCGTTATAATGCTCGGCTTGCACTCGCTGGCTGCCGCTTGGTCAGTGAGGTCCCGGATAACGCCTTCGGCGTTTCCGGGACGACCAGAAGAGTGCAGCCCCGGAGTCGAAAAATCGCCGGTACAACAGGTTCTACGGAGAGGTGGCAGAGTGGTCGAATGCGGCGGTCTCGAAAACCGTTAACGGGTAACCCCCGTTCGAGGGTTCGAACCGAGCGCCGCAGGCGCGAGCTCGCTGAAGTGCGCAGCACTTCAGTCCGAAGGACAAGCCCGCTGAAAGCGGGCGCAGCCATCCCTCCCTCTCGCGGTCCGCAAGGACCGCCCGCCGCCAGGCGGCTTGGCATTTCCGAATGCCGTTACAATCTGGTTTTTGCGGAGAGGTGGCAGAGTGGTCGAATGCGGCGGTCTCGAAAACCGTTAACGGGTAACCCCCGTTCGAGGGTTCGAATCCCTCCCTCTCCGCCATCATTAAAAGACCCGCCCATGTGGCGGGTTTTTTAATGCTCGGGGAGCGGGGACTACGGATGAGAACCCCGGTTCGAACCGAGCCGCAGGCGAGCTCGATGCGCAGCCGGCACTGCCGGCGGAGCGACCCGAAGCGAAGCTGAGGGCAAGCACCCGCAGGGTGCGCAGTCAATCCCTCCCTCTCCGCCATCATTAAAAGACCCGCCCATGTGGCGGGTTTTTTAATGCTCGGGGAGCGGGGACTACGGATGAGAACCCCGGTTCGAACCGAGCCGCAGGCGAGCTCGATGCGCAGCCGGCACTGCCGGCGGAGCGACCCGAAGCGAAGCTGAGGGCAAGCACCCGCAGGGTGCGCAGTCAATCCCTCCCTCTCCGCCATCATTAAAAAAAACCGCCCTTGTGGCGGGTTTTTTTGATCGGGAGCGGGCGCCGAGAGTTTGGTATCTTGTGATGATCCCCACGGAAACGTCTGCCATGCCAAGAATCCCGATACTCCTGTCTGTCCTGTTACTCGCTGCCGCCACAAACGCCGAGATCGAGTACATCGAGCTGCCGGCCGGCAGCGGCAGCATGGCGCCCCATCTGGCCACACTGGAGGATGGTCAGGCCGTGTTGACCTGGCTGGAGCCTGAAGGTGATGGGCACGCGTTCCGTTTTTCGGTGATTGATGGCGGGGCGGTTTCCGATCCGATAACGATCGCGCATGGCGAGGACTGGTTTGCCAACTGGGCGGATACGCCGGGCCTGTTCGTGCTGCCGAATGGCGACTGGATGGCGCACTGGCTGGCAAAGTCGGGCCCGGCCACCTTTGCCTACGACGTGATGTTTGCCCGCAGCACCGATCAGGGGGCAAGCTGGAGTGAGCCCGCCGTGCCTCACCGGGACGGTACCCAGACCGAGCATGGCTTCGTGAGCTACTTCGCCTGGGACGAGGCCACGGCCGGAATGGTCTGGCTGGATGGCCGCTATACGGCCGAAGCGGGGGATGGTGGGCATGGGGACCATCATCATGGCCATGGCGGGGACATGACCTTGCGCACCGCGCGGATCGGGCCCGGAGATGCGATTGAAGACAAGCAGATGCTCGATGAGCGGGTATGCGACTGTTGTCAGACGGCTTCGGCGATGACCGCGCGCGGTCCGCTGGTGATCTACCGGGGTCGCAGCGACGAGGAGATCCGCGATATCTGGGCGGTCGGCCATGACGGAGAATCATGGTCCAGTCCCCGTCTGTTACACGAGGATGGCTGGATGATTGGCGGTTGCCCGGTCAACGGACCGGCGCTGATCGCCAATGGGGAGAATGTGGCAGCCGCCTGGTTCACCATGCCCGATGGTGTCCCGCAGGTGCGCGTGGCCGTTTCGCATGATGCGGGTCGCGATTTCTCCGAGCCGGTGGCGCTCGGTACGGACGAAGCGCTGGGCCGAGTGGCGCTGGATTGGCATGGCGACGGCTTTGTCCTTGCGTGGATCCGGGAGAAAGACGGTGGGGCCGAATTGGTCCTGACGCGTTTCGATGGTGCCGGCAATCAGCAGGAAACTCGTGAAGTGGTTGGCCTGGATGGTGGGCGTGTCAGTGGTTTTCCAGCCCTTGTCGTGCTCAATGACCAGCGCCTGCTGCTGGCGTGGACGACGCCGGGCGAGGACCGCCGACCCAGGGTCAGGGCAGGGCTGGTGGCGTGGAACGATTGAGAATTTTCGCTTCAGGTTATTGACCCGAAGTGCCGACATCCGTAACATTGACCGGCTTGGAAACGGGGTGTAGCGCAGCCTGGTAGCGCAACTGCTTTGGGAGCAGTAGGTCGCAGGTTCGAATCCTGCCGCCCCGACCAGCCGATTCGCGCTCTGTATGATTCGGCGATTATTCTGCGCCCGTAGCTCAACCGGATAGAGCATCGGCCTTCTAAGCCGGCGGTTGCAGGTTCGAGTCCTGCCGGGCGCGCCATGAGCCGTGGAGTCGGGTTACAATACTCGATTGTGGTGCTCAGGCACCGCGTTACAATTTGTTTTCGATGGTGGGCGTAGCTCAGTTGGTAGAGCACTGGATTGTGGCTCCAGAGGTCGCGGGTTCAACCCCCGTCGCTCACCCCAGTTTGGACCGTGGCCGGCTTTGTTGCCGGCCACGGTCGACATTGAATGCAAGAACACAATAAGACGGGCCGTTAGCTCAATTGGTAGAGCAGCTGACTCTTAATCAGTAGGTTCGGGGTTCGAGTCCCTGACGGCCCACCATTTCCACAGCCGACACCGATTTTCGGGCGGCTTGATCCAACCAAGTGACAGAACTCGAGCATGCAGGTATCCGTTGAAAAGACCGGTGATCTGGAACGGCGTATGACCGTTCAGGTGCCGGCCGACAGCATAGACAGCAAGGTTTCCGGCCGACTCAATGAACTCCGTCGCCAGGTGCGGCTCAAGGGGTTCCGTCCGGGGCGCGTGCCCATGAACATCATTCGCAAGCGGTATGGCGACCAGGTGCGGGAAGAGGTGCTGCAGCAGGTCATGCAGTCCAGCCTTGAAGAGGCCATTGGCGAGCAGTCATTCCGCGTGGCCGGCGTCTCCAGCCTGCAGCCCACGCCACCGGCAGACGGCGGAGATTTCGAGTTCACCGCTGAACTGGAAGTGTTTCCCGAGATTCCGGAGCTTGATGTCAGCGACATGGATATCGAGCGACCGAAGGCAGAGATCACGGACTCGGATGTCGATGACATGATCGAGACCCTGCGTCAGCAGCGCATCAGCTTCAAAGAGGTGGATCGCGGTGCAGCCGAGGGTGATCGCGTCAGCCTGGGGTACGTGGCCCAGGTTGATGGCGAGCGTGTTCCCGAGCAGGGTGAGCATGAAATCGCCCCCGTCATGGGCCAGTTGGCCGCCTTCCCGGCGCTAGAAGAGGCGCTGGCGGGCGTGAAGGGAGGCGAGGAGAAGGACATCGAGCTGACTTTCCCGGACAACTATGGCTACGAAGCCTTGGCCGGCAAGACCGCGCAGGTCCAACTGACGGTCAAGACGGTCGAGGAATCGGAGCTGCCGGAAGTCGACGAGTCCTTCGCCGAAGCGTTTGGTATCGAAGGCGGTGTCGAAGAGTTGCGCGACGGCGTTCGCAAGAACCTGGAACGCGAGATGCGCCAGGCGGTGAACAACCGCTTGCGGCAGGTCGTGACCGATGGCCTGGGTGAGCGGTTTTCGGATCTGCCAGTGCCGGCCAGTCGGGTGAGCCAGGAAGTCCAGCAGCTCCAGGCCCAGCTCAAGCAGCAGACCGGTCAGCAGCCACCGGCGGCCGAAAAGCTGCGGGCAAGCGCCGAGCAGCGTGTTCGGCTGGGTATGTTGCTCGGCGAGCTGGCACGCCAGAATAATATCGAGATCGATCCCGCGCGAGTCCAGGCGCGCATCGAGGAAGTGGCCGAAACCTACGATCAGCCGTCCGAGGTCATTGAACTCTACCGGTCTGAACCGCATCTGATGGATCAGATAGAGAACGTGGTGCTCGAGGACCAGGTGATCGACTGGGTGCTCGAGAACGCCAAGGTTGAAGACAAGGAAATGACATTCCGGGAGCTGATGGGTCGCGAATGAACGAAAAAGCCCTCAATCTGGTACCGATGGTCGTAGAGCAGTCCGCACGCGGCGAGCGGGCCTATGACATTTACTCCCGCCTGCTCAAGGAGCGGGTGATCTTCATTGTCGGTCCCATTGAGGACTACGCGGCCAATCTCATCGTCGCCCAGTTGCTCTACCTGGAATCGGAGAATCCGGAGAAGGACATCAACGTCTATATCAATTCCCCGGGTGGGTCGGTTACCGCCGGCATGGCGATCTACGACACCATGCAGTTCGTCAAGCCCGACGTGGCAACCATGTGTGTCGGCCAGGCCGCCAGCATGGGCGCGCTGCTGCTGGCTGCCGGTGCCAACGGCAAGCGCCTTGCGCTGCCGCACTCGCGGGTCATGATTCACCAGCCGCTGGGCGGTTTCCAGGGCCAGGCTTCGGATATCGACATCCACGCCCGCGAAATCCTGAAGATGAAGGACACCCTCAACCGGATTCTCCAGAAACATACCGGTCAGCCGCTCGAAACTATCGAGGCCGATACCGACCGTGACAAGTTCATGTCGGCTGAAGATGCTCGCGAGTACGGGCTTGTTGACGAAGTGCTGAGTCAGCGCCAGGCACAATAGTCTGCACCGTTTTCGGGTAAACTGATTGACAACGGCAAGCGGCGAGGAAGACCAGACAGCTCATGAGTGAATCGAACAGCGACGGCAAGATTCTCTATTGTTCGTTCTGCGGAAAGAGCCAGCACGAGGTCCGCAAGCTGATTGCCGGGCCCAGCGTTTACATCTGTGACGAGTGTGTCGAGCTGTGTAACGACATTATTCGCGAGGAGCTTGAGGGCGCCGCTTCGGACGAACGCGAGAGCCTGCCGACACCGCACGAGATTCACGACTTTCTCGACAAGTACGTCATCGGCCAACAGGCAGCCAAGAAAGTGCTGTCGGTTGCGGTCTATAACCATTACAAGCGCCTGGAGTCCTCGCGGCATCGCGACGACGTCGAACTGGCCAAGTCCAATATTCTGCTGATTGGCCCGACCGGCTCGGGCAAGACCTTGCTGGCCGAAACGCTGGCCAGAATGCTCAACGTGCCGTTCACCATTGCGGATGCCACGACGCTCACCGAGGCCGGCTACGTGGGCGAGGATGTCGAGAACATCATCCAGAAACTGCTCCAGAAGTGTGACTACGATGTCGACAAGGCGCAGCAGGGTATCGTCTACATCGATGAGATCGACAAGATTTCCCGCAAGGCGGAGAACCCGTCGATTACCCGCGACGTATCGGGCGAAGGGGTGCAGCAGGCCCTGCTCAAACTCATCGAGGGCACCATGGCTTCGGTGCCGCCACAGGGTGGTCGCAAACATCCGCAGCAGGAGTTCTTGCAGGTCGACACCCGCAATATCCTGTTTATCGTTGGCGGCGCGTTTGCCGGCCTGGACAAGGTTATCCAGGCCCGCTCCCAGTCTGCCGGTATTGGTTTCAAGGCCGAAGTGCGCAGTGCGGACTCCGACGACCTGTCCAGGCTGCTGGCCGAGGTCGAGCCGGAGGACCTCATCCGCTATGGTCTGATCCCTGAGTTCGTCGGGCGCCTGCCCGTCGTGGCCACGCTGGCCGAGCTCGACGAGGATGTGCTGGTCCGGATCCTGACCGAGCCGAAGAATGCGGTGGTCAAGCAGTTTTGCAAACTGTTCGAAATGGACAACTGCGAGCTGGAAGTGCGTGAAGATGCCCTGCATGCGATTGCACGCAAGGCGATGGAGCGCAAGACCGGTGCTCGGGGACTGCGGACCATCATTGAGAATGTCCTGCTGGACTGCATGTATGACCTGCCGTCGACCGATAACGTCAGCAAGGTGGTCATCGATGAGGCCGTGATCAATGGCGAGGCCTCGCCCTACCTGATATACGAAGGCAAGCAGCGAGCCGGGGCTGAATCCTGATTCATTTCGCTGGCTACGGTCGCCCCGTCGGCCCCGGGCGGGTAGCGCGTGCTTGAATCGCGCATCGCCGGCGCCAATATCTCTTTCATCTCAACTGCAAATCGCGCCGGCCGCTAGGCTGCGCAAGGTAATCGAGAATCCCCATGGCAAGTTACGAAGCCGAGAATGCTCCGCGTCAACCCACGCCGGTTCTGAGCCTGCGAGATGTCGTCGTGTATCCGCACATGGTTATCCCGCTGTTCGTTGGACGGGACAAGTCCGTGCGGGCGCTGGAAGAGTGCATGAATGTCGACAAGCGGATCCTGCTGGTCACGCAGAAGGATCCGGAGGTGGAATCGCCTGGAAAGGATGAGCTATTCGATCACGGGACCATCGCCAGCATTCTGCAGATGCTGCGTTTGCCCGATGGCACGACCAAGGTGCTGGTCGAGGGTGTCGAGCGGGTGCGCGTCATGGAGCTCGATGAAGACGAGGACTTTCTGTCGGCCCGCTGGGAATATCTGCCGGCGCCGGAGGACGAGGATCCCCGCACCCTCGAGGTCACCACGCGCAGCCTGATGGAGCAGTTCGAACATTACGTCAAGCTAAGCCGGAAAGTACCGCCTGAGCTGCTGACCACGCTGTCCGGCATCGAAGACCCGAGCCGCCTGGCCGATACGATAGCAGCGCATCTCGGTGTTCGTATCGAGGACAAGCAGCATATCCTCGAGATTCCTTCCGTGCGAGCTCGCATGGAACACCTCATGGGTCTGATCGAGGGCGAGATCGATGTCCTCAAGCTCGAAAAGCGCATCCGTGGCCGGGTCAAGACGCAGATGGAAAAGAGCCAGCGCGAGTACTACCTCAACGAGCAGATGAAGGCCATCCAGAAGGAGCTGGGTGATCTGGACGAAACGGGCAATGACCTGGGTGACCTCGAAACACGTATCGAGAAATCCGGCATGCCCAAAGAAGCGATGGAGAAAGCCACCAGCGAGTTCAAGAAGCTCAAGATGATGTCGCCGATGTCGGCCGAGGCGACAGTGGTGCGCAACTACCTGGACTGGATGATCAGCCTGCCCTGGAAGAAGCGCAGCCGGATCAGCAATGACATCAAGGCTGCCGAGGAGACTCTCGAGGCCGATCATTTCGGTCTGGAACGAGTCAAGGAGCGCATTCTCGAGTACCTGGCCGTGCAGCAACGCGTCAAGAAGCTCAAGGGGCCGATCCTTTGCCTGGTCGGGCCGCCCGGTGTCGGCAAGACTTCCCTGGGGCGCTCCATTGCCCGTGCCACCGGGCGCAAGTTCGTGCGCATGAGTCTGGGTGGGGTGCGTGATGAGGCCGAGATTCGCGGCCATCGGCGAACCTACATTGGTTCGTTGCCTGGTCGGGTCTTGCAGAGCCTGGCCAAGGTCGAATCAAGAAACCCGCTGTTCATGCTCGATGAACTCGACAAGATGTCGATGGACTTTCGCGGCGATCCGTCTTCGGCCCTGCTGGAGGTGCTGGATCCCGAGCAGAACAACACCTTCAGCGACCACTATCTTGAAGTGGATTTCGACCTGTCCGAAGTCATGTTCCTGGCGACCGCAAACTCCTTGAATATTCCGGCGCCGTTGCTTGACCGGATGGAGATCATCCGGATCCCGGGCTACACGGAAGATGAGAAGCTCAATATCGCCACGCGTTACTTGCTGCCCAAACAATTGGAACAGCACGGGCTCAATGATGGCGAGCTGACGGTCAGCGAAGGGGCGATTATTGACATCATCCGGCACTATACCCGCGAGGCGGGTGTGCGCAACCTGGAGCGCGAGATCGCCAAGATCTGCCGCAAGGTGGTCAAGGAACTCAGTCTTGACAAGAAGCTTGAACGTCGGCAGGTAACCGTTCGCAATCTCGACAAGTATCTCGGGGTCAGGCGCCATCGTTACGGCCGGGCGGAGGAGCAGAACGAGATCGGCCAGGTAACCGGGCTGGCATGGACAGAGGTGGGTGGCGAGTTGCTGCAGATCGAGGCCACCGCGGTCCCCGGCAAGGGCAAACTGACCCACACCGGGCAGCTTGGCAACGTGATGCAGGAGTCCGTGCAAGCGGCCCTGTCGGTGGTGCGTTCGCGCGCGCGTGCCTTGGGTATCGCCGAGGATTTCCACCAGAATCGCGACATCCACATTCACGTTCCCGAAGGTGCCACCCCCAAGGACGGACCGAGCGCCGGCATTGCCATGGTGACAGCGCTGGTTTCGGTGCTGACCGAGGTGCCGGTGAGGGCCGACGTGGCCATGACCGGAGAGATCACACTGCGCGGCAAGGTGCTGCCAATTGGCGGCCTGAAGGAAAAATTGCTGGCGGCCCTGCGTGGAGGCATTGAACTGGTTCTGATTCCGGAGGAAAACGAGAAGGACCTTGTCGAGATCCCCGAACGCATCAAGAAAGATCTGGATATCCGTCCAGTCAAGTGGATCGATGACGTGCTCGAGGTTGCTCTTGCCGGCCTGCCTCAGGGCAAGTCTGACAAGGAACCGGATGCCACGGCGGGTTCGCGCGAAAGCTCCGAGCCGGGAGTCCGGGCGCATTGATGACCGAAATATGGTGCGGTGAGGCCGTTTGTGGGCAGATTAAGTCGCTTTTGGGTGGATTTCCTGTTGATGGCAAACCTGTCGTGATATAACATCCTCTGCCATCAGACGGTCGGTTGCTGTCGGGGGGTTGTTACACGTTTTTCAGCACCGCGGGGACTGGCCACTGCAATCCACAAAAGATATAATGTCTGGAGAGAGACGAATATGAATAAATCTGAACTGATTGATAGCATTTCTGCTGATTCTGGTTTGTCAAAGGCAGATGCTCAGCGCGCACTTGACGCGACCATTGATTCGATCACCAAGGCGCTGAAGAAGGGCGACACCGTCTCGCTGGTCGGCTTTGGAACCTTTTCTGTCAAGGAGCGCGCCGCTCGCACCGGCCGTAACCCTGCAACCGGTGAAACAATCAAGATCAAGGCATCGAAGAATCCTTCATTCAAGGCTGGTAAAGGCTTCAAGGATGCGATAAAATAACGGGCTTGTGCCCGGGGTGCTTAGCTCAGCTGGGAGAGCATCGCCCTTACAAGGCGAGGGTCGGAGGTTCGAGCCCTCCAGCACCCACCAGGACAAGGAGTGGTAGTTCAGTTGGTTAGAATACCGGCCTGTCACGCCGGGGGTCGCGGGTTCGAGTCCCGTCCACTCCGCCAATAGCTCGCAGGGCGCCCATGTGGCGCCCTGCGCATTTCTGACAGTGCAAAACATGCGGAGTCCGTCGCCCAATGCTTCAGGCCATTCGTGATCGTGTCACCGGCATCGTAGCCATCTTCGTACTCGGGCTGCTGGCCGTTCCCTTTCTGTTCTTCGGTATGGAGAGCTACATGCGGGCGGTGCCGCAGGATGCCGTGGCGGTGGTCGGTGACGACGAGATTCCGGGCAACGAATTCCAGGCCGAGTTCGCCCGCCACCGGGCGGAGCTGCGACAGCAAATGGGCGATGACTACGACGACATCGCCACCAACCAGCCGACCTATCGTCGCGAGTTTCTCGAGACCATGATCGACGAGTTGTTGTTGCGGCAGCATACCGAGCAGCTCGGGCTGGTGGTTTCCGATCGTGCCATTGCCGAAGTGTTGCGCCAGGTGCCGCAATTTCAGATCGACGGTCAGTTCAATCCGCAGGCTTACCGCATGGCGCTGAGTGCTGCCGGCCAGACGCCGCGTTCGTTTGAGCAGGAGTTGCGCCAGGATGTGTTGGCCCGACTGCTGCCGGGGGCGATTGCCGACACCGTCATCGTTACCGAAGCAGAAATCGACCGTCATATCCGGTTGCAGAACCAGACCCGGCAGTTTGCCATGGTCGAGATTCCCGTCGAGCGCTTCCACGACGATATCGATGTGACCGATGCCGATGTCGAGGCCTATTATGAAGACAACCTGGAGGCTTTCACGACCGAGGAAGCCGTTCGCCTGGCCTATGTCGAACTGATTGCTGAGGATCTGGTCACCGATGCCACCCTGGACGAAGACGAATTGCGTCGGCGCTACGAGGCGGCCCGTGAGCGTTACCTGACCCCGGAGGCTCGGCGGGCTTCCCATATCCTCATCGAGACAACGGATGAGCGCGACGAGCTCGCTGCACGCGAACTGGCGCGTGAATTGCGTGATCGGATCGCCGACGGCGAAGACTTCGCTGAACTGGCCAGAGAGTATTCAGACGACTTCGTCTCGGCCGAGCAGGGTGGGGACCTGGGCTGGATCGAGCCCGATGACATGGTCGAGGCATTCGAGGATGCGCTGTATGCGATGGATTCCGAAGGCGATTTGTCAGAGCCCGTTGAAACCCGCTTCGGCTGGCATGTCATCCGCCTGGACGATATCCGGCCGCCGGAAGGAATGAGCTTCGAGGAGGCGCGTTCCGAGATTCTCGAGGAGTACGTCGAGCGGCAGCGCGAGGATCTTTATATCGAACTGTCTGAGCGCATGGTCGACCTGGTGTTTGCCGACGACAGCAGTCTGGAGCCCCTGGCTGATGATCTGGGCCTGGAGATTCAGCACACCGAGCGCTTTACCCGGGCTGGTGGTGACGGTATTGCTGCCAACTCCGAAGTGGTCGAGGCTGCTTTTTCCGACCTGGTGCTGGTCGAGGGTGCCGTCTCAGATCCCATCGAGCTGAGCCGCAATCACATGGTGGCGATCAAGGTTGACGAGCATTTCCCGGCCGAGCCGCGTCCGCTGGCCGAGGTGGAAAGCGAGATCCGCAGTCTTATCATCGATGAGCGGGCGGCGGAGATGGCGCGTGAATTGGCACAGCGCATCGTTGAGGCGGCTGGAGACGGCGGCGTCGACCTGGCCGCAGCGGCAGAAGCCGAAGGTCTGGATGTCGAAGAATTTGATCGCGTTGGCCGCAATGATTTTCAGCATGGTCCTGAATTCGTACAGGCCCTGTTCCGTCTGCAGGATCCGGGTGAAGCACCTGAGCTTCACATCCTACCGCGCCAGGGCAGCCATGCCGTGGTGCGCCTGGAAGCAGTTCGGCCGGGAGAGCCGGCGGCCGCGTCCGACATGGAGCGCAACCTGGCGCGCCAGCAGATCCAGTTTTCGCGAATGGGCTACGAGATTACGGGTTTGATCGAATGGCTGCGCGATAACACTCGCATCCGGGTCGTTGAAGAGCGGTTGTGACGCGAGAGAAAAGTGAAAGGTAAGAGGTGAAAGGTGAAAGGATATTCTCTGCACCGTTCGTCAGACAAGCATGAAAAAAGCCGGGCAATGCCCGGCTTTTTTCATGTCGTCTTCCGTCTTCCGTCTCCCGTCTCCCGTCTCCCGACTACTCCAGCCCGGCCATGCCGACGATGTTGTAGCCGGCATCGACGTAGGTGATCTCGCCGGTGATGCCGCCGGCCAGGTCTGAACACAGGAAGGCGGCGGTGTTGCCGACGTCCTCGGTGGTCACACTGCGGCGAAGGGGGGCGGTGGCTTCGACATGGTCCAGCATGCTGCGGAACTTCGAGATGCCCGCGGCGGCCAGGGTCTTGATCGGGCCGGCCGAGATGCCGTTGACGCGAATGCCGTCGGGTCCCAGTCCATGAGCCAGGTAGCGTACCGACGCTTCCAGGGATGCCTTGGCCAGTCCCATGACGTTGTAGCTGGGCATGGCCCGTACCGCGCCCAGATAGCTGAGCGTGAGCATTGACGCTTTTCGGTCTTTCATCAAGGGACGGCCGGCCCTGGCCAGCGCGGCAAAGCTGTAGCTCGATATGTCGTGGGCAATGCGGAAGCCTTCGCGATCAATCACGTCGGCGAATTCACCCTCGAGTTGCTCACGTGGCGCAAAGCCCACGGCGTGGATGATGTTGTCCAGCCCCTGCCATTCGTTGCCGAGCGTTTCGAATACCTGCTCGATCTGCTCGTCTTCGGCCACATCCAGCGGCAGCACGAGCTTCGAGCCGGTTTTCTCGGCAATCTTCTCGACGCGTGAACGCAGCTTGTCATTCTGGTAGGTGAACGCCAGTTCCGCACCTTCGCGGTGCATGGCTTCGGCGATGCCCCATGCGATCGAGCGCGGGCTGGCAACACCGACGATGAGGGCTTTCTTGCCGTCCAGCATGCCCATTGGTCTGACTCCCTTGATTTGTTGGTTGGAAAGCGCGAATTGTACCGCGAACAAGACTCTTCACTGTACGCTGGCGAATCCTTGCTATAATGCCGACCGACCGATCGGTCAGGCGAGGAGATAATGGTTCAGACGACACAAGGTGGGTCGGAAGCGGTGACTGCGGCGAAGGATGCTGGATCTGGTCGGCAACGGCTGCTCACAGCGGCTGCCGAAGAGTTTTCCGAGCATGGTTATGCCGGTGCATCGATTGCCGCCATTGCCGCGCGTGCCGGAGTGGGCAAGTCGACGATTTTTCATCACTTCGAGTCCAAGGATGCGCTGTATCTGGCGGTGATCGAGGCGGCGGCCGGGGAGTTCGCCCGTACCCTCGATCAAGTGCTCGACGGGACGCGCGATGTGCACGACAGTCTGGCCGAGTTCCAGTTGGCACACTTACAGCACATGTTTCGCAACGGGAAGGTGGCCGCGCTGGTATTGCGCGAGTTGCGTGGCGAAGGGCCCGGCAAGGTGGCCGGGCAGGTGCGCGATGTCGTGGCGGGAAACTTTCAGAGGCTGGTGAATTATCTGGCAGCCGTGCGTGAACTTGGGGGTATTCGCCAGGATGTCGAGCCCCGTGTGGCTGCGCTGACGATGTTGTCGGTCAATGCCTTTGCCTTTCAGTTTCGCGAGGTTCTGAGAGATTTTCCCGGTCTGGATGTCGAGCAGGCGCCGGATCGGTTCGCCGCCGCGGTCACCGACCTGGTGTTTCGCGGCCTCAAAGTGATACCAGAAGCAAAAGGCGACAAGGAATGAAGACCTCAAGCGCTAAATTGCTCATCCTCCTGTTGTTGCTGATTATCACGGGATGCGCGCGCGACGACGAAGACGATTCCTCCGAGCGGCGCACCGCGGTAACAGTGAAGGTGGCCGAGAGTCGGGAGCTGGAGCGACGCGAAGTATCCGTGGGGCGGCTGGAAACGACTTCCGCGCCAGCCGTGGCTGCCGAGACGGCCGGACGGGTCGCGCGGATTCACCGGGATGCCGGTGACCAGATCGAAGCGGGTGATTTGCTCGCTGAGCTGGAAGGGCAGCCACAGCGTATCGCGGTCAATGCCGCTCGGGCCGAGGTGCGGCGACTGCAGGCCTTGCTGGACAATGAACAGCGTCGGGCCGATCGACTGACCCGCCTGGCCGAGCGTCAATCCGTGGCGCAGGACCAGCTCGACGAGGCCACAACAGCCGTGGAGGGATTTGAGGCGCAGCTGGAATCGGCCCAGGCTCGACTCGAGGATGCCGAGTACAACCTGGAGCGGACCCGAATGATCAGCCCGGTCAGTGGAAGAGTGCAGCGCCGCATGGTCAGCGCCGGTGATTTCGTGAGTGTCGGCCAGGTAGCTTTCGAGCTGGTCTCCGATGAAAAACTGCGTGCCATTCTGCCTCTGCCCGAACACCTGCAGGATCGGATCGAGCCGGGGCTGCCGGTACGTCTTTCCATTCCCGCCCGTCCCGACGAGGCGGTGGATGCCACGCTCACCGAGTTGCGACCGGCGGTGGGGGAGCGCTCGCGTGCCATAGAGGTGATCGTGGAGCTCGACAATCCGGGTAGCTGGCGGCCCGGCGGCTCGGTCAAGGGTGAAGTTATCGTTTCACGCCACGAAGCCGTGGTGGTATCTCCTGCCAGCCTGGTGCGGCGACCGGCCGGGCAGGTGGTATTCGTGGCCGAAGCGGGGCGTGCCTTGCAGCGCGAGGTGGAAACCGGGCTGCGCACGGCCGATCATGTCGAGATTGTCGAGGGACTGGAAGCGGGTGAAAAGGTGGTGGTCGATGGTGCGGGCTTTCTCAGTGATGATGCCGCCATCGAGGTTCGCGACGAAGGAGCGGGCTCATGACGCTACCGGAGTTGGCCATTCGGCGCCATGTGCTCGCCTACATGGTATCGGCGGTCATGGTGTTGTTCGGCCTGATCGGATTCAACCGCATCGGCGTCGATCGCTTTCCGGAAATCGAGTTTCCCCTGGTCTCGGTCACCACGGTCCTTCCGGGCGCCAGCCCGGAGGTCGTGGAGGCCAGTGTCAGTTCCATCGTCGAAGGGGCCGTCAACAGTGTGCCTGGCATTGATTTCGTGCAATCGACCTCGTCGCCGGGTGTATCCAATGTTCTGATTACCTTCAACCTGGCCAAGGACATCGATGTGGCCTTCAACGAGGTTCAGGCGAAGGTCAACCAGATCGTGCGTCAGTTGCCACAAGATGCAGAGCCGCCCGTAGTGGCCAAGGTCGAGGTCGATGCCAGCCCGATCATGTGGATCTCCCTGCAGGGAGATCGCACCCTGCAGCAGCTCAACCAGTATGCCGACAATGTCATCAGACAGCGCCTGGAAACCATTGATGGTGTCGGGGAGGTGCGCATTGGCGGACGGCGCGAACGGACCATCCGGGTCGAGGTCGATCTCGACCGCATGGCTGCCTATGGCGTCACCCCGAATGACATTCAGCAGGCTTTTGCCGGTGAGCACATACAGTTCCCCGGGGGCTTCCTGGTGTCCGGGCAGACCGAGTCGCTGGTCAAGCTCGATCTCGAGTTTCACAGCGTGGAAGCGCTTGAAGAGATGATCGTGCGCTATGCGGATGGGGCGCCAGTCCGTTTATCGGATTTCGCCGAGGTCGTTGACGGCCTGGCCGACTTCCGTTCGCTGGCCCGCTTCAACGGCGAACCGAATGTCGGGCTGGGGATCGTGAAGATCGCCGGCACCAACACCGTGGCCATTGTCGATGCCGTGCGCGAGCGGCTGGAAGAAGAGATCATTCCGCAATTGCCCCCCGGCATGAAGATTCAGATTGCCTCGGACGATTCGGAGATGATTCGAGAAATCGTTCAGGCACTGCAGGAGCACTTGGTCGAAGGGGCTCTGCTTGCCGCGCTCGTGGTGCTGATCTTCCTGCGATCCTGGCGCGCAACCATCATTATTGCACTGGCCATCCCGGTATCTCTGCTGGCTGCCATTGCCGTCATCTTCTTGATGGGCTACACCTTCAATACGATGACGCTGCTGGCCCTGCTGCTGCTGATCGGGGTGGTGGTCGATGATGCCATTGTGGTGCTGGAGAATATCTATCGGCACCGGCAGGATGTCGACCCGGATCCGGAGAAAGCGGCAATCTCCGGTTCCAATCAGGTCTTTTTCGCCATTATTGCGACCACCCTGACGCTGGTCTCCATCTTCGCCTCTGTGGTCTTTCTGGGTGGCATCATCGGTCGTTTCTTTGAATCCTTTGCGGTGACCGTCACGGTGGGCGTGCTGGCCTCGTCACTGGTTGCGCTGACCCTGACTCCCGTGCTCAGTGCCCGTTTTCTGCGGGTACGTCGTCGCGGCGAGACACGTGGCCGAACCTATCGTGCACTGGACCGTTTCTTCTCCGGGCTCAATCGCGGCTACCGTCGATTGCTGGAATGGAGCCTCGGGCATCGCTGGAGCGTGATTGGCCTGGCGTTTCTGGTGGTACTCAGTTCCGGCCTGTTCTTCGCCACCATCGATTCGGAGTTCGTGCCCGAGGAGGATGAGGGTCGCTTCGTCGTGTTCTTTCGCGCGCCACTGGGCACCGGTATTGAAGCCACCGATCGCTACCTGACCGAAATTGAGCAGGTGCTGGGTTCGCGTGAAGAGGTGCGCAGCTATTTCACGGCCATCGGTCTTGGTGCCGCCGGTGAGGTCAACCGGGGTATTGCCTTTGCGCGCATGGTCGAACGGGACCAACGCGACATCCGTCAGCAGGACTTTCTGGCAGAACTGCGCAATGAGCTGGCTGAAATTCCGGGGGTTATTGCCTTTGCCGCGCCGCCGTCCATCGTGGGTGGTCAGCGTGGCGATCCGCTACAGTTTGCCGTTACCGGGCCCGACCTGGATCGAGTGGCCGAGCTGGCCCGGCAAATGCGTGATCGCCTGCAAGACGTGGAGGGCATGGGGCAGTTGGACCTGGATCTGCAACTGGATCTTCCGCAGATCGATGTTGAAGTCGACCGCATCCGCACCGCCGAGCTGGGCATGCGCTCGGCCGATGTGGCTTTTGCCGTCAATATGCTGGTCGGCGGGCTGGATATCGCACGCTACAACGATGAACCCGGCGATGGCGAGCGCTACGACATACGCGTCAAGGCCGCCGAAGGGCAGATCAGCAGCCCCGATGATCTGAATCGCATTTTCATGCGCAGCGCCGAAGGCGAGCTGGTGCGCCTTGACGCCGTGGCGCGTGGCCTGGAGCGCCTGGCGCCCGCGGTCATATCACGGTTCGATCTCAACTATGCTGCTGACTTCTACGGCAACCCCGAGATGTCGCTGGCCGCCGCCATCGAGGCCATCGACGAGATTGCCGAAGACGTCCTGCCCCTGGGCTTCCAGGTCGACTACAAGGCCGAGGCCAGAGAATTCCAGCAGACACTGCAATACGTGCTGTTCGCCTTCTTCCTGGCCATCGTGCTGGTCTTCATTGTTCTGGCCAGCCAGTTCAATTCCTTTATTCAGCCGCTGATCGTGATGGTGGCCCAGCCCCTGGCGGTCATCGGTGGCGTCATGCTGCTGTGGCTGACCGGCAACTCGCTCAATATCTATTCAATGATCGGCATGGTGCTGCTGGTCGGGCTGGTGGCCAAGAACTCCATCTTGCTGGTGGACCTGACCAACCAGTTCCGGGCGGCCGGGAAGGAGGTCGACGAAGCGTTGCGCAATGCCTGCCCGATCAGGTTGCGGCCAGTGCTGATGACTTCCCTGACCGTCATACTCGCTCTGACCCCACCAGCTCTTGGCCTGGGTGCGGGTGCCGACACCAACGGGCCACTGGCCATCGCGGTGATCGGCGGCATGATCAGCTCGACCCTGCTCACACTGGTGGTGGTCCCCGCCGTATACTCTCTGGTCGAAAACCGCATGCAGCGGATCAAGAACCGACACGCAGCAGAAGGAGCATGATCACAATGAGGTTGATAGCTGTTTCCGGTAGCCTGAGGAAGCGCTCATTCAATACCCGGCTGGCTGAGCTGATGAGCGAACTGGCGCCCGAAGGTGTCGAGCTGGACATGCAAACCTTGCACGGAATTCCGCTCTATGACGGCGATCTGGAAGAAAAAGAGGGCGTTCCCGCAGCCGTGAAGGGCCTGCGCACCCAGATCCAGGAAGCTGATGGGCTGATTCTCGTCACCCCCGAATACAACGCGGGAATACCCGGCGTGCTGAAGAATGCGCTCGACTGGCTGACCCGCCCGGGCGAGGAAATGAAACCCACCTTCGGCGGCCGCAAGACCGCCATTGCCGGCGCCACGCCAGGCGCCTGGGGCACGGCCTTTGCCCAGGCCGGCGCCCTGATCAACCTCCGCCAGCTCGGCTGCGAGCTGTATCCAGGCTACCTGCGTGTCTCCAGAGCCGCCGACCGCTTCACCGCAAGCGGTGCCGACGAAAAGCTGCGTGAACAGGTAACAAAATGGCTACAAGGGTTTATTGAGTTCACCCAATAGCTCCCAGAACCTAGATCCTAGAACCTCGAACCTCGAACCTCGAACCTTGAGCTTATCGACACATAGCTTACAGATTATTCCGGACACATGGTTTACACATTGGCGCATTTGGGGAGAGCCCAGATGCCATGGAAAGAGTGTAAACCTATGGATGAGAGACTGAGATTCGTCGCCCGCCTCCTCGAAGGCGAGAAGATGGCGCCACTGTGCCGCGAGTTCGGCATCTCCCGTGTCACCGGCTACAAGATCTTCAACCGCTACAAGGAATGCGGCCTGGATGCCCTCTGCGACCGCAGTCGGGCACCCTACCGCCAGGCCAACCGGCTGCCCTTCCAGATCGAACGCACGATCCTCGGGATCAAGAACGAATACCCTTCTTGGGGCGCACCCAAGATCCGCGACAAGCTGATCCGGGGCTTCCCCATGATCAAGCCCCCCGCGATCAGCACGGTACATGCCGTACTCGATCGCCATGGCCTAGTCAAACGCCGCAAGCGGCGCCGTTACAAGGCCCAGGGTACGGCGCTGACTGACTCAAAGCGACCCAACGGGCTGTGGTGTGCCGACTACAAAGGGGAGTTCAAGCTCGGCAATCGGCGCTATTGTTACCCGCTGACCATCAGCGATTACCGCTCTCGTTTCCTGGTCGCCTGCGAAGGGCTGGCATCCACCAAGTCAGACTTCGCATTCAGCGTCTTTGAGCGTGCATTCAAAGACTTCGGCCTGCCCGAGGCCATCCGGACCGACAACGGCCTGCCATTTGCCAGCCCCAATGCCCTGTTCGGCCTGAGTCGGTTGTCGATCTGGTGGTTGCGACTGGGCATCCGTATCCAGCGCATTCAGCCAGGACACCCCCAACAAAACGGCCGTCATGAGCGACTGCACCTGACACTCAAGCAGGAAACGACCCAGCCGGCAGCCTTCAACTTCCTGCAACAGCAGGAGCGGTTCGACGACTTTATCGAGGTGTACAACAACCAGCGCCCACACCAGGCGCTCAGCGGCGCCTATCCAGGCGAGGTATATACACCTTCAGCGCGCCAATACCAGCCGCCTGATGAGCCCGACTATCCCTGGCATGACCGCATCATTCGGGTCACCCGCTGCGGGCGCATCTGCATCGGAAAACGCAAAATCAATCTGAGTACCGTGTTCGCCGGCCAGTTGGTGGGGGTTCGTGAGGTCGAAGACCAGATCTGGCTGGTCAGCTTCCTGGACTACGACCTGGGATACTTCGATAATGAAAGGGGCCGAGTAGAACCCGGCCCCAATCCGTTCGCCCCGGACAAAGTGTTAACCATGTGTCCGGAATAAGGTGTAAACCATGTGACCGGAATACACCCCTGCCCCATGGCGCCCCGGGCAGGATTCGAACCTGCGACCTGCCGCTTAGGAGGCGGCTGCTCTATCCTGCTGAGCTACCGGGGCATTGGGGTTACGGATCAGGCAGGCGGAATGTTAACAGATGCCTCGGCCAGGCGCTCAGTGAGGTAAGTCCCGCGCCAGCCCGACAACCACTCGGGGCGCTCGCCGCGCAACAGTCGGGTCAGTTCCTTCTTGCTGGCAATCAGCGCCGGGTCGACTTTTAGTTCTTCGGCCAGCTCGCGGACCACCGTCTGGGACTTTTTCAGTTGCGCCCGTTGTTCATTGTCGAGTGGATCCAGCCATGCCGGCCGCTGGAAGGCGTCCGGGTCGGTGGATATCACCAGCTCGGTCAGGTGATCGCCGTGTCGCCGGCGCATGCCGGGTTTCAGCGACGACAGCGCGCTGGATGGCCCTTTGTCCAGCGCGGCGCGGGCGAATTCGATGAGTTGTTCGTCGCCGAGCACAAAGCGCCGGGGCAGGTCCCGTTCGATGGCCTGTGACTCGCGCCAATCGGCCAGTCGGGCCACTAGTGCCAGCACCTCATCAGGCAGCCGACCGGCACCCTTGACCCGCTCCAGCGGTGCCGGGCCGGTGGCACACCGGGCCTGGTCCAGCAGCCGGGCACAGTCTTCCTGGAGCCAGTCAAGGCGTCCATGGGCCTGCAATTGCTCCGATAAATGCTCGAACAGACGAGGAAGCCAGATGACATCCTGAGCAGCATACTCCAGCAAGGACGGGGACAGGGGGCGCCGGCACCAGTCATTGCGGGCCTTTCCGCCGGGCAAGTGGACGCCGAACTCCATTTCGACCAGGTGTTCATAGCGACACTGCAGCGGTTTTCCCAGCATGGCAGCGGCGATCTGCGTGTCGAACAGCGGGTCCGGCATCTCGCCGGTCACCTGGTGGAGCACCTCGAGATCTTCGCCGACGCTGTGCAATACCTTGGTCGAATCCTGACCGGCTAGCAGGCTGCCCAGTTGCGGCATGGCATCGACAGCCACGGGATCGGCCAGCCAGACGTCGTGGCCGTTGCTGATCTGAATCAGGCCGGGCCGGGCAAAAAACGTTCGCTCCCGCACGAATTCGGTGTCCAGCCCCACGGCCGGGGCCGACGACAGGTGCCGGGTGACGGCGTCGAGCCTGTCGGGCTGTTCGATGAGTTCGGCCTGCCTGACGGCCTCTGCGGCCTGCTCAACCGTGGCGATTGCCGGCGCTGTTGATCTGCCTTCTGTGTTCATCAAGTCTCTTGGTATAGGACGGTGGTGTTGTGATAAGCCTCCGAATACGCTATTTTTCACCTCTGCAAAAAGGGAAGTGACTGCCGGGACGGGCAGATTCAGCGTGTCGGCAGCGCAATCCAGCACATTATCCAGCATATATCGAGGTCCTGATGAGATATCTCGCGATTACTTTCTGCGCTTTCCTGCTCTTCGCTCCGGTGCCGATTCTGGCCCAGGAGGAAGCCGAAGAGCCTGAACAGCAGGAACAGACCGAAGAGGAAAGGGAAGAACGCCGTCGTGTGCGGCGTCTGGGCGACGTGGTTGGCGAGGGCGATGGCGAGTGGTCCATGGATTCGCCTGTACTCGACATGCCGGCCCAGCCGGCCGAGCCGCCACCCGATGTCAGTCTGCCGAATGCTGCGCAGGATGCTCGCCTGCAGGAGCTGCTGCGTTCGCGCGCCTTTGCGCCGAACGATCCGGATATCCAGGACGCGTTGAGCGATCTGATGGACGAGGTCGAGAGCGATGCTGCCTCTGCGCTGTCGGCCGGAGATATCGATATGGCGAACCGCCTGGCAGCCGTGTTGGCCGAGATCGAGCCGGATCGGCCGGTGATCGGCGCCATTCGGGACGAGTCGGCACGTCTGTCGACGGTCAATGACTTGCTGGCCCAGGGCGATACCGCACTGGAGGAAGGGCGTTTGCTGACGCCGCCGGATGACAATGCCCATGATCACTACCAGGCGGTTCTGGCCGTCGATGACGGGAACGAACGGGCGCTGGCCGGCCTGGCTGAGATTCACCAAGGCTTGATCGATCAGGCCATGCAGCTGGGCGAGGAGATGGACTACGAAGGAGCCGAGGAATTGTTGCAACAGGCCTCGGAAGTTCACGAGGACCCCGCCGCCATCGACCAGGCCCGTTCCGACCTGGTGGCAATGCAAGAACGGCAGATCGCCGATCTCGACGAGTCCGTTGTAGCGGCCATCGACGAAGAGCGCTACGACGACGCCGAGGACGATATCACCCAGCTCGTGGCCCTGGGCCATGATCGCGAACGGATCGATCGCCTGCGCAGCGCTCTGGAAGATGCCCGGCTTTACGGCCGCTTCGAGCCTGGGCAGGTCTTTTCCGATACGCTGGAAGGGCTGGGCGTATCCGGCCCCACCATGGTGGTCATTCCGGCTGGCAGTTTCATGATGGGTTCGCCCGAAGGTGAGGATGACCGCATGAACAACGAGGGGCCTCGCCACCGGGTCAACTTCGAGCGTGGTTTCGCCATGAGCCAGACCGAGGTGACTGTGGGCGAGTTTCGCGCATTCGTTCAGGATACGGGGCATGTCACCGACGCCGAGCGTGCCGGCGGCTCGCGCGTCTACGACCTCAGATCCGGCCGCATGGATCGCGAAAGCGGCATCAACTGGCGCCACGACTACGCGGGTGACGACGCCGATGACGATCTGCCGGTGCTGCATGTGTCATGGAACGATGCAGTTGCCTACGTTGAATGGCTGGCCGAACAGACCGGGCGGCCGTATCGTCTGCCGTCTGAAGCCGAGTTCGAATACGCCTTGCGGGCCGGTACGCAGACCCCTTACTGGTGGGGCGAAGGCTCGCCCGACGAGCCGGTGGAGAACGTGACCGGCGATCGCGACCAGTCACCCACGGGGGCCCGCTGGAACGTGGCCTTCCGTCGCTACAACTCCGGATTCTGGGGGCCGGCACCGGTCGGCAGCCTGGAAGCCAACCCGTTTGGGCTGTACGACATGGGTGGCAATGTCATGGAGTGGGTCGAGGACTGCTGGCACGACAGCTACGTGCGGGCGCCGGGTGACGGGTCGGCCTGGGTCAATCCGGGCTGCAGCCGTCGCGTCATTCGCGGCGGTGCCTGGTCGAGCACTCCGGCGATGTCACGTTCGGCTTTCCGGCTGTCCAGTGCCCCCGACGGCACTGATATGCGAGTGGGTTTCCGGGTGGCCAGGGATATCTGATGAACCTGTTTCGGCCTGATCGGGAGCCGTTTCCCGGTCGGGCCGAAGCAGATGGTGCCGGGGGCGGGAATCGAACCCGCACTGCCTTTCGGCAAACGGATTTTGAGTCCGTCGCGTCTACCAGTTCCGCCACCCCGGCAGCGGGATCGATATTGTCCTCATCCCTGAGCGGGAAGTAAACCCCTTTCTTGACCTTTCGGTCTCAGCCCGACTGCAGCCACTGCCGGATTGGAGGGCCGAAGGTATCGATGTCGGCCAGAAAGGCATCATGGCCCTGAAGCGAGGGCAGTGCCTCGAACACGACCTCTGATCCACTGGCCTCCAGGGCTTTCGCCAGTTCGCGCTGCTGATACAGCGGGAACAGCAGGTCGGTTTCGACACCAATGACCAGCGCCTTGCCGGTAAAGCTGCGCCTGAACAGTGCTTTCAGGCTGTTATCGCCATCGCACGCATCAAACATGTCCATGGCCCGTGACAGGTAGAGATAGCAGCACGGGTCGAATTGACCGACGAACTTGCGTGCGTGGGTCTCCAGGTAGGATTCCACCTTGAAGCGCATGCCGAACAGCGTCGGCGGGAAATAGTCCTGAAACTGGCGGCCAAAGCGCTGTTGCCACTCGCGTGCCGAGCGGTATGAAATCATGCCCAGCTTGCGGGCCAGGCGCATGCCGACCTCAGGCCAGGCATCTTCGGTGTATTGCCCATCGCGGAAGTTGCGATCGGTGACTACCGCCTCCCGCTGCAGGGAGCGAATGGCAATGGCCATCGGTGTGGCCGAGCAGGCCGTCGATATCAGACTGACCTTGTCGGTGCTCTCGGGAAACTGTTTCAGCCATGCCATGGTCGTCAGCCCACCCATGGACGGCCCGATGACGGCATGCAGGCGCGAGATGCCGAGGTCTTCGACAACCAGCCGGGTGGCGCGAGCAATATCCTCGATGGCCAGGTCGGGAAAGTCGAGCCGCCACGGGCGGCCCGTGCCCGGATTGATGCTGGCCGGCCCGGTGGAGCCCATGCACGAGCCCAAGGAGTTGACACAAAGCACGAAGAATCGATCGGTATCGATATACTTTCCCGGGCCGATCATTTCCTCCCACCAGCCGGGTTCCGGATCCTGGCCGGATGATGCGGCATGGGCGCCGGGCGAGAGCCCGGTGAAGATCAATACCGCGTTGGAGCGATGCTCGTCCAGCGTGCCCCAGCTTTCCCAGGCCAGGCGCAGGCCGGGCAGCTTTCCGCCCCGATAGAGCGGAAACGGTTCGTCAAGGTCGAAGTATCGGGTTGCTGGGCCCATGTCACCGGTGTCGTCTTTGCTGAAGTCTGTGAACGCGACATTCTACACCTGCACTTCAGGCGATGCGGGGGCGCTGTCAACCTGCCAGTCGCATGCCCACGGTTGTCGCCGCAATGGTCAGAGTGGGTCGTTGAACTGGGTCGTGCCGATGCCCCGGTCGGGCAACAGGACCGGAATGCCATCTTCAATGATGTAGACGACCTTCTCATCGCGAGTGATCAGGGCATCGGCTACGGGTGCGGTGACCGTGCTGCCGTCGACATGCTGCACATCACCTCCGGCAATCCGCTCATTGAGCGATCTCAGTCGCTTTCGGCCCAGCGGAAACAAGGGTTCGTGACTGACCGGGCAGCACAGGATGTCAAGCAGTTGAGCGGGTATCGTCATGGCCCGTATTCTAACTCCAATTCTCTGTGATGCGCGGCGCGCACCAACAGAAGGTGACAGGCCAACAGGGCCCGCATTTACTCGCCACGCGGCGATTGCTATCATTGTCAGCTTTTCCGCCGCGGAGACAGCGCCATGTCAAGCCGAGCACTGGTCGGCATCATCATGGGATCGAAAAGCGACTGGGCGACCATGGAGCATGCCGCCTCGACACTCGAAGCACTGGAAGTGCCCGCCGAGATTCGGGTGGTGTCGGCGCACCGTACGCCTGATGCCATGTTCGACTACGCCGAAACGGCCGAGCAGCGTGGTATTCAGGTCATTATCGCCGGTGCCGGTGGCGCCGCGCATCTCCCGGGCATGGTGGCGGCCAAGACTGCCGTGCCGGTGCTGGGTGTGCCGGTGCAATCGCGCACGCTCAATGGCCTGGATTCCCTGCTCTCTATCGCCCAGATGCCCGGCGGTGTGCCGGTTGGCACTCTGGCGATCGGCAAGGCCGGTGCAATCAATGCCGCTCTGCTTGCCGCTTCCATCCTTGGCAACCAGGATGCCGGCATCCGTGAGCGCTATCGCCAGTGGCGGCAGCGGCAGACCGATTCGGTACTCGCTTCAACCGACCCGCGCGAACAATGAAAGTCGGCATTCTGGGTGGGGGACAGCTGGCAAGAATGCTGGCCCAGGCGGGGCTGCCGCTGGGGCTGGATTTCACTATTGTCGACCCCAAGGCAGATGCCTGCGCCGGTGCGCTGGGGCGTCGGATCACGGCCCAGTGGGATGATGATGCCGCCGTTGAGGCGCTGGCGGCATGCGACCGGGTAACCTGCGATTTCGAGAACGTGCCGGCAAAGGTGCTGGATGCCCTGACGGGTCGTACCACGGTACATCCGTCGGCACGGGCGCTGGCAGCCGGACAGGATCGCCTGCACGAAAAGCGCATGTTCGAGTCGCTGGACATTCCTGTCCCTTCCTATGCTGCGGTGTCCAGTCGTCCGGACCTGGCCGAGGCGGTCGCGCGCATCGGTTTTCCGGCCGTGCTCAAGACCCGACGCATGGGGTACGACGGCAAGGGGCAGGCCGTGCTCAGATCGGATGAAGATCTGGAACCGGCCTGGCAGACGTTGGGTGGCCAGGATCTGATTCTTGAAGGGTTCGTGCCCTTCGATTTCGAGTGCGCGATCACCGTGGTGCGATCGGCCAGTGGCGAAATCCGCTGCTACCCGCTGTCTCGTACCGTGCATCGCGACGGCATTCTTCAATTGGCACTCGCCCCCGCGCCCGGCCACGAGGATTTGCAGGCCAGGGCCGAGACGATGGGCCGGGCACTGGCCGACCATCTCGATTACGTCGGCTGTCTGACTCTTGAGTTGTTTGCCGTCGAGGGGCAACTGCTGGCCAATGAATTTGCTCCACGGGTGCATAACTCCGCGCACTGGACCATTGAAGGAGCGCAGGTGTCGCAATTCGAGAATCACCTGCGCGCCGTATGCGGCTGGCCGCTGGGGTCCACGGCTGCGCGCGGGCAATCCCTGATGATCAACTGGATCGGCCAGATGCCTGCCCGTGAACGACTGCTGGCTTGTGCCGGGCTGCACTGGCATGACTATGGCAAGTCGGCCCGGGCCGGGCGCAAGGTAGGACATGCCACGCTGACCGAAGCGGATGGGCAAGGCCTGGAGACGCTGATGGGTGCGCTGCGGCCCGCGCTCGATGATCAGTTGGCGCTGTTGCTCGGCGGGTTGATGAAAGATTCGGCCTGAGTGGTCGGGAACAGCACCAGGTGCTGGGCATCCAGCGCCACGCCGACGCGATCGCCCCGGGTGTAGTCATCGTGGCTGGGGAACAGGGCCGCAATCTCTTCACCTGACTCGAGCTTGAGACGGTAGAGAATCTGGGCGCCCTGGAACTGTCGGTCCAGCACTTCGGCCTTGCGTCCCTGGTGATCGGGGCGAATGTCGTCGGGTCGAATCAGCAAGGCCAGTTCGTCACCGATGGGGCGCTTCTCGGGCAATGGCGACCGACCCAGGGCATGCACCAGGGTGGTGCCGTCCACGCGAGCATTCAGGTAGCTGCCGCGGCCGGTAAAAGCGGCGACATAGTGACTGGAGGGTTCGTGGTAGAGCTGGTAGGGGCTGTCCCACTGCAGCATGCGTCCGTCCTTGAGCAGCCCGACCTTGTCGGCCAGGGCAAATGCTTCCTGCTGGTCGTGAGTCACGATGAGCGTGGCCGTGCCGCGTGCTTTCAGAATGCCGCGAATCTCCTCGCCCATCCGTCGGCGCAGGCGGGTGTCGAGGTTCGAGAACGGTTCGTCCATCAGCAATACCGAGGGCTCGGGCGCCAGTGCGCGAGCCAGCGCCACGCGTTGCTGCTGGCCGCCCGAAAGTTCATGCGGATAGCGATGACCCAGGCCCTCCAGTCCGGTCAGTTCCAGTAGTTGTTCGATACAGTGCTTTTTCTGGTCGCGAGTCAGTTTGCGCAGGCCAAAGCCGACGTTCTCGGCCACGCGAAGGTGCGGAAACAGGGCATGATCCTGGAACACCATGCCAACGCTGCGCTTCTCCGGCGCCATGCGGTAGTCGGGCGTCGAGGCGATGCGGCCATCAATTCGGATCTCGCCGGCCCGCAAGGGCTCGAAGCCGGCAATGGCGCGCAGGGCGGTGGTCTTGCCACAGCCGGAAGCACCCAGCAGGCAACCGATCTCGCCGGCATCCAGGCTGAAGCTCAGGCCCTGGATGACCAGCTCTTCGGTATAGCCAAGCTGAATATCGTCAACGGCCAGGATCATGACGGGAAGCGTTGTTGAATGATGTGGATGACCGTATCGGCAATCTGGTCGCACTGGGACTGATCAATGATCAGCGGCGGCAGCAGGCGTACCGTGTTGCCGCGGGTGACATTAATGATGACGCCCTGCTTCAGCGCATCGAGCTTCAGTGCCCCGCAGTCAGTGGTCAATTCGATGCCGATCATGAGCCCGCGCCCACGAATCTCGTGCACGGCCGGATGATCAGCAAGGGCGGCGGAAAGTCGTTCCCGCAGCCGCTGTCCGGTCTGATTGCTGCGGGCGGCCAGGTCTTCCTCGTCCATGACGGCCAGGACTTCCAGGGCGGCGCGGCAGGCCAGCGGATTGCCGCCGAAGGTGGTGCCGTGGCTTCCCGGGCGCATCAGATCGGCCACATTGCCACGCGCCAGGCAGGCGCCGATCGGTACACCGTTGCCCAGGGCCTTGGCGCTGAGCAGGACATCCGGGCGTGAGGTGGCCTCATGCTGGTGCGCAAACCAGTGGCCGGTACGACACAGCCCGGTCTGTATCTCGTCGAGCAACAGCAGGGCATCATGACGGTCACATGCCTTGCGCAGTGCCGGAAGATAGCCGTCCGGCGGCACGCGCACCCCACCTTCTCCCTGGATCGGTTCGACCAATACGGCAACGATCTCCGGATGCCGGTCCAGCGCGTCAAGAGCCGCCTGGGCGTCGCCGAACGGTACCCGGACAAAGCCATCGACCAAGGGCGCGAACCCCTGCTGCAGCGCAGGATTGCCCGAGGCGCTGATGGCGGCCAGCGTGCGCCCATGAAAGGCGTTATCGGTGACCAGAACAGTGGGTGTCTTCACCTGACGGGCATGGGCATGCAGGCGCGCCAGCTTGAGTGCGCACTCGATGGCCTCGGCCCCGGAATTGGCCAGAAAGGCACGATCAAGACCGCTGATATCGGCCAGTCTGGCGGCCAGCTGCTCCTGCAATGGAATGCCGACGATATTGGCCGTGTGGATCAGCCTGCCGGCCTGATCACCGATCGCTTCCGCCACTCGCGGGTGGGCATGACCGAGACTGCACACACCAATACCCGAGATCGCATCAAGATAACCTTGGCCTTCGGTATCAAATAGCCAGGGGCCCTCGCCGCGAACAATATCGACGGGCATGCGGGCGTAAGTGTCGAACAGGTGAGACATGGCAGCGAGTGCGTTGCTTGAGCATCAAACGCGTATTCTAAACGCACGGACGGGCAACTGCCGGACTCCCGGGTGCCGGGCAGGGCCTGAAGCGGCGATTCGCCGGCAGGTGTGGCCCTGCCGGCGTTGCCGAAGATGGAGGTCTCAGCCCTTGAGCTGGCTGGCGACAAAGTCCCAGTTGACCAGCTTCCAGAACGACTCTACGTACTTGGGGCGGGCGTTGCGGTAGTCGATGTAGTAGGCGTGCTCCCAGACATCGCAGGTCAGAAGCGGCGTGGCCTCACCGCGCACCGGCGTATCGGCGTTGGAGGTGGACACCACATCGAGCTTGCCGTCCGGGTTCTGTACCAGCCAGGCCCAGCCGGAACCGAAAGTGGCAATGGCGGTGTCGGTGAACTTCTTCTCGAACTCGTCGAAGCTGCCGAAGTCGCGGTCGATCAGCTCGGCCAGTTTGCCCGAGGGCTTGCCGCCGCCGTTGGGGCTGAGGCAGTACCAGTAGAAGGTGTGGTTCCACACCTGGGCGGCGTTGTTGAACATGCCGCCGCTGGAGGCGCGAATGATGTCCTCGAGGGACTTGTCGGCAAACTCCGTGCCTTCGATCAGGCCGTTGAGCTTGTCGACATAGGTCTGGTGGTGCTTGCCGTAATGGTATTCGAGGGTCTCGGCCGAGATGTGCGGCTCGAGGGCGTCCTTGGCATAGGGCAGATCAGGAAGTGAAAAAGCCATGATGCAGTCGCTCCTTGGTGTTGATGAGTGTATGGGTGACTCGCCAGTATCAATATGGACCCGTGAACGTCGGGTTCAAGCCGAGTAGGGATGGCCAGCCTCTTCCAGCTCTTCGAGATGGCGCCAGCGATTGACGATGTTGCAGAACAGACTCGCCGTGCGCTCGGTATCGTAGGCGGCTGAATGGGCCTGTGACTTGTCCCAGTCCAGCCCGGCGGCCTGTACCGCCCGGGCCAGCACGGTCTGGCCATAGGCCAGACCGCCCATGGTAGCCGTATCGAAACAGCTGAAGGGATGAAAGGGGTTGCGCTTGTAGCTTGTGCGGGCGATGGCGGCATTGAGAAAGGACAGGTCGAAATGTGCGTTGTGTCCGACCAGCACCGCTCGCTTGCACCCGGTCGCGCGCAGGGTCTGGCGCACCGGCAAAAACAGCTCCTGCAGTGCGCGCCTTTCCTCGACCGCCGGGCGCAGCGGGTGATCGGGGCGGATCCCGTTGAATTCCAGGGCCGCGGTTTCAATATTGGCGCCTTCGAACGGCTCGACATGACGCATATGCACCTCACCCGGTCGGGTCCATCCATCCTCGTCCATTTCGATGATGCAAACAGCCAGTTCCAGCAGGGCATCGGTCTGTGGGTTGAATCCGCCGGTTTCGACGTCAACCACCACGGGCAGAAAGCCGCGGAAGCGATTGGCAATACGGGACATTGGGTTCCAGTCAGGGCAAAAGTTCAGGATAATGCAGTCTGGATGGATTGGCCACCGGAGTTGCCGTATGTCGCTTGTTCGCCTGGTTCTGCCGGGGCTTCTGCTGCTCTCTTCTGCGCTGCAGGCGCAGGTGTTCTGGTCGGTGACCGACGATGAAGGGCGCCAGAACTGGCTGCTGGGTACCGTGCACAGCGAAGACCCGCGACTGCTCGATTTCCCCCCGGAGCTCATCGAGGCCCTGGGTGCGTCCGGCTACCTCGCCCTGGAGCTGGTGCCGGATGCCACCATGCTCGAACAACTGCAGAGGGCCATGCACTTCGATGAGGGTGGACTCGATGAGGTGCTGGAGCCGGAACTCTACGACGAGGTGGTGCGCATCCTGGCTGAGAGCTATGGCATGGGCGAGCCGGCGGTTCGCCGCTTGCGGCCCTGGGCGGTGGGCATGACGCTGTCGGTGCCACCGCCTGAAACCGGCATTTTCATGGATCTCGCCCTGTCGTTTCGTGCCGGCGGCATGGGGGTGGAAGTGATTGCCCTGGAAACCATCGATGAGCAGTTGGGGTTCCTGAAGGGAATGTCCAAGGAAGCCCAGATCAAGCTGGTTCGTGCCGCAGTGGCCGAGCATGACATCATGGACGAGATGCTCGACGCCCTGATCCGCGCCTATCTGGATGGTGACCTCGACCGACTTGAGTCGTTGTCGATGGATCAGATGGAGGGGATGGACGAGGAGTTCGTCTCGCATTTCAACGAGATCGGCCTGCGTCAGCGCAACCACACCATGGTGAAGCGGGCGCAACCCTATCTGGAAGGTGGCGGGCTATTCATCGCGGTCGGCGCACTGCACCTGCCAGGCGAGGATGGTCTGATCAAGCTGCTGCGAGACAAGGGCTACCGGCTCGAAGCCGTTTACTGAGCCGGCGTGTTGGGGCTCAATCCTGGCCGGTTGTTCCCAGAACAAACTCACCGGCGCGCAGCTTTTCGAGCATGGCAGCACCGGACTGAACGATGGCTTCGGGGTCCGGGGCCCCGAGCTCACCGGCAATGGCCAGCAGATGTTCTCGGCCGCTTTGGTTTTCGTGCTCACCGATGCGCTCGACCAGACGGGCGGTCACCGGATTGAACCGCATGAAGCCGATACGATGATCGCGTTTGCGGCACGCGGCCAACACGATGGGTGAGGGCAGCGGTGCGTCCGGCTGGAATTCTGGTCCGATCTGATGTACCGGCCAGCGGTATATGCCCAGTTGCATGGTCGGGTTGAGCGTCGGTGCCCGGGCCAGCAGATCGCTGTCAGGATCGGCGGCAACCGCAGCGAGATCGGCCTCGTGAAGGCGTACGACGGTCTCCAGGTATTCCCAGTGCACCAGCTCGGTGGCAAATGGTGGCAGATCGTCCGGTCGTTGCTGTTCGATGAAACGCACGAACTCGCTGCCAATTTCGGTAAACATCGGCGTCTGGGCGCGATGTGCCACCATGAACTGCCGGATCAGCCGATCCCAGCCGTCATCGTCAACGAGCCGCCGTAAAACGGGAAAGTTCTTCGCCATCAGGTTGCGCAGGTTGCCGAAGAACAGGCGGCGATAGATCGCCATGCGGCGATCTTCGACACCCTCAGGCGCGCTGACGGATTCGGGGTCGCGCAGGTGACCGGCAAACTGCCGCTGCAGTCTCAGCAGCGATTCAGGAGGCGCGTCGTTGTTGCTCGGATGGTTCATGGACGGACTGATGCTGTCGGATCTGGTCCACCTCGGCGAGCAATTCCTCGACGGGCGGGAAGTTGAAGTCGCGCTCAAGCAACGTCGGCACCGGACCAAGCTTCTCGTAGGCCTTGCCGAGCAGGCGCCAGACCGGGTCGATCACGGGGGCACCGTGGGTGTCGACGATCAGGTCCTCGGCTTCGTTGTGGTGGCCGGCGATGTGAATGTAGGCCACGCGATCGGCCGGCAGGCCGGCCAGGAACTCGTCGGCGTCGTAGCGGTGGTTGATGCTGTTGACATGGATGTTGTTGACATCGAGCAGCAGCAGGCAGTCGGCCTTTTCGATGACGGCGTTGATGAACTCCAGCTCGCTCATCTCGGCGCCGACGGTGGCGTAGTAGGAAATGTTTTCCACGGCAATGCGCCGCCCCAGCGTATCCTGCACCTGACTGATGCGCGAGGCCACCCAGTCCACTGCTTCGGCGGTAAACGGAATGGGCATCAGGTCATAAAGATGACCGTGCTCCGAGCAGTAGCTGAGATGGTCGGAATAGCCGGCGATGCCGTGTTCGTCCAGAAACTGCTTCAGGCGCGCGAGAAACTCGCGGTCCAGCGGCTCCGGGGCGCCGATCGACAGCGACAGGCCGTGGCAGATGAAGGGAAACCGTTCGGTCCAGGCGCGGAACTGCTCGCCCAACCGGCCACCGACGCCAATCCAGTTTTCCGGTGCGGCTTCCATGAAGCCGACCGCGGACAGATCGGCCTCCCGCAGCGGGCCCAAAAGAGCCCGCCGCAGGCCGAGTCCGGCGCCTTCAACGGGGAAGGTTGCGGAACTCATGGCTAGACGACTCAGGCCGCGCCGCAGGCGCCTTCGCCACAGGCACCTTCACCGCAGGCACCTTCCTCGTCCTTGTCGTCCTCATCCTTGTCATCGTCGTCCTTGTCTTCGTCTTCCTCGCCACAGGCACCTTCACCACAGGCGCCTTCGCCACAGGCCCCCTCGGCGATATCGGCGCTGGCGACCATGAAGCCGGCCGGCAGCTCCTCGGCCTCGAACGGATCGACCGGCTGTTCGCCGGCGGCCATGGCGCTAAGGGAAAAGGATGCGGCGGCGACGGTGCTGATTGCTGAAACCAGTAACTTCTTGTCAGCCATTGGAGTATCTCCGAGTGTTTGAGTTGGATGAACGGGCAAAAAACCTTGATGCCCGTCAAGAATCCTAGCATGAGCCACGTTAAATCGCCCTTGCCGCACGCACCATCAGTAATAGTGCGTAATGGCTGCGATCCGGAGCGATTCGACCGGCTCAGTCCTTGGGCAGATTCTTCTTGCGAAACCGGCACAGGTCGAGCACCGGGCATTCGGCGCATTTCGGATTGCGCGCGGTACAGGTATAGCGGCCGTGCAGGATCAACCAGTGGTGGGCATCCTTGAGGTAGTGCCCGGGCACCCGCTTGAGCAGGGCTTTTTCCACCGCCAGCGGGGTCTTGCCCGGTGCCAGGCCGGTGCGGTTGGAGACCCGGAAGATATGCGTGTCGACGGCCATGGTGGGCTGGTCGAAAGCGGTGTTGAGCACCACGTTGGCGGTCTTGCGCCCCACGCCCGCCAGCGCCTCGAGTTCGGCGCGGGTGTCTGGCACCTCGCCGCCGTGCCTGTCGATCAGGTCGCGACAGGTGCGGATGATGTTGGCCGCCTTGGAATTGAACAGGCCGATGGTCTTGATGTAATCCTTCAGCCCCTCCTCGCCCAGCGCAAGGATCTGCTCGGGGGTGTTGGCCGCCGGGAACAGACGGCGCGTGGCCTTGTTGACGCCCACGTCGGTGGCCTGGGCCGACAGAATCACGGCAATGAGCAACTCGAAGGGTGTCGAGTACTCCAGCTCGGTGGTCGGGTTCGGATTGATCTCGGAAAGGCGGCGAAAGAATTCCTCGCGCTGGGCGGCGTTCATGATTGAGCGGGCTCCTGTTGTTCTGCTGCCATGCGCGGCTCAGGCCGTGGTTTCTGGATCAGGTACTGGCGGACGGCCACCATCAGCCCGAGGCCGATGAAGGCGCCGGGTGGCAGCAGGGCGATCAGCAGGCCGGAATCAAACGGCATGATCTGGATGGCAAAGCCGGCAAACCGATCACCCAGCAGCAGATCGAGGTCGGCCAAGAGGGTGCCGTGACCGACTAGTTCCCGGCCTGCGCCCAAGACGACAAGCACGGCGGCAAAGCCCACGCCCTGCGCCAGCCCATCGTGGACGGCGGCGGTCAACGGCTGGCGCGAGGCAAAGGCCTCGGCACGCGCAAGGATGGTGCAATTGGTCACGATCAGCGGCACGAAAATGCCTAGCGTACGGCTGAGATCATGCAACCAGGCCTGCAACACCAAGTCCACGGCCGTTACCGTGGTGGCGATGATCAGCACGAAGGCGGGGATGCGGATCTCGGCGCTGAGAGCAGAGCGCAACAGCGATACAGACGCGCTGCTGATGACCAGCACAGCCATCGTGGCCAGCCCCAGTCCCAGCCCGTTGACGGTCGTATTCGACACCGCCAGCAAAGGGCACAGCCCAAGCAGTTGCACCAGCCCGGGATTGTTGTCCCACAGGCCGTTGCGCCAGATGTTGGTCGTGCCATCGCTCATGTCGAATCAGTCATCCCCTGAGTGCAGTTCTTTTAGTGTCCGGCGCACGGCATCGACCACCGCGTCGACCGTGATTGTAGCGCTGGTCAGTGTATCGAACTCGCCACCGCGCCGGTCCGGCGCCCAGCCCTCCGGCTCAGGGTCATTCAGGCTACGCCCGACGAACTGGCGCAGCCAGTCGCTGCGCCGAGATTCGATGCGATCGCCCAAACCCGGTGTCTCGCGGTGTTCGAGCACATCCACCCCGATCACCGTCCCGCCGACATCAACAGCGATAAGCAAACGGATATCGCCGCTGTAACCGCGCGGCGTCGTGACATCAACCACCGCCGCAACCGGCTCACCCGCCACCCGGGCCTGGTAAACGACCGCCTCCCGCTCAAAGCCAGAAACAGAGAGCGTGGTCGAATCGTCAAGCAGGTCATTGTCGTAGCTGTCGGCAGGCAGCATGCCAGTCACCGCAGACATGGCTCGTGCGGTCTGCTCCTGATCGATCCGTTCGCGGGTCAGCTCGTTGAGCCCGGCAAGCGCGATCGCCGCCGCCAGGCCGATCAGGGCCAGCACCAACCAGGCGGCATTGGAGGGAATCATCGAAAACGGCATCAGGTCCAGACTAGGCCGGTGCTTGAGCGATACGGCGTCATTTACACTGGCCGTGATTATAATCCCGGCGGGATTAGCGTTTCTCCAGAGCGCTGTCAGTACGCTTGTCGGGAGTTACTTCTCCTCGTCGCGAGAGTCCGCATTCGGTTGATCCGACCAACACTGCTTGAGCCACTCGATTGCGCCGGGAGTGTTCTGCCACAGTTTCTTGCAGGCCGCGGCATAGCAGATCGCCTCGTTGTTGTCGCCAAAGCCCATGTAGTCAGGCGGTTGCCGGGGCAAGCGCCGCCGTCCGAACAGATAGGCCGGTACAAAGCGATTGCATTCAATCGCTGCCCGGCAGTCCTCGGCGCTGGCCTGTGTTGCGCCCTGGTGGCGAAAACTCAGCAGGGCCCGGTTGTAAGCCCATTCAGCCAGTATGTCCCGGTCATATTCCTGCAACAATTCCCGGGCTTCCTCATCACGGTCGCATTCGATCAACACCTTCAGCAATCGGTAGCGTATGCCCTGGTTGTCGGCCGGGTTCAGGCGCAATAGTTCGCGATAGTGCGCAATCGCCTCGCCCGTTTCCCCCATTGCCGTCAGCGCATCGGCCAGCCCGGCGCGCGAACGCATATAGGGTCGGGTTTCGAGCAGGCCCCAGAAGTGGCCGACATCCTTCTTGAATGCCTCCTCGCCCAGCGCTCGTTCTCCAGCCGCGACGCCCTCTGCATAGCATAGAAAAGCCTCCCTGGCCGAGCTGGCGACCGTTTCGGCAAGTACCACCCAGCCATCAGCACAATCGCCCCACAGTTCCAGTGCCTGTTGAGCCAACTCGGCACGACGATGCGGGTCAGGGGTCTCCCAAGCCTGAAAAATCAGCTCCTCAGCCCGCTGCTGATTTTCTGGTGTGGCATGATCCTGATCGGCTTGCGCGGCAAGCAAGCGCTCCATCGACCGGAAATCCGGCAACGATTGACCAGTGGGCTTCTTACGGCGGCGAGCGGAATTCTTGCGTCTTTTGCGCGACTTGCGGGTGTTTTTGCTCTTGGGCATGGATCTGAATCAACGTGGCATAAACCACCCAGTTTACAGAGGTTGGCCAGCGCTACGGGGCTGGATCCGGGCTTCAGATGCGATGAACTGCGCTCGAAGATCGAAGCGCCCCTTGGGATTCGGACAGGAGTAATATGGGCCTGGGACGCATACGGGAGCCTGGACATGTGGAACGCAATCCGAGCCATTCTGGCACTAGTGGCAATCACGCTCGCATCGACCGCCTGGTCGAGCTGCAACCTGTCATCGGCGCGAATCGGCAACATCCTCATCAAAATTGGCGATACCGAGCGCCGAGTAATCCAGGCCGATCCGGACCGGGAAGTGCAACTCGAAAGCCAGCAGGGAGGCGCCGCCGGATTCCGCTTCGACTTCCATCAGCGAGACGTCACCATCCAGGTTTACGTGCGAAGCGGTCGAGTAACCCGAATCTGTCACTTGCGTGGCTGATTTTCTGCCGGGCCTGGCGGGGCGTGGCGGTCTGGCCGATGCCGGGATCGAAGCACCAGCCGGCCCCATGAACCTGGGGGGCAACGCGCATACTAGCCCGATTGTCCCGGTAGGGGTCAGAGATGATGGTGCGGCACCGGGCCAAACCGGAACATCCCAATCAGCGGAGCAAGCAGGGCGAATACGCACATCCCAAGCATCCTGACCAGGAAAGACATGCCAAAACGATAGCATGAGTGACTAAAGTGGGCACGGACTTTTCTCGCACTACGGCCGGCAGAATTGAATCGCCGATATCAAATCGGATAATCTCGACTTTCTGGTACGACTTGGAGCTTGGACATGCGTTCCACTCACATCGTCATCGGACTCGGGGTCTGGCTGGGAATCGGCCTGTCCGTGGTCAAACTGGGAGCCGTGTCCGAAAGTTCCCTGGCCTGGTGGCTGTGGTTCGGCTTGCCGGGCCTGCTCGTCATCGGCGGCATGGCGATCAGCTTTGCGCTGGTGGTGATACTACTGGCGTTGTCGTTTGCTTACCCACCGCATCGGTGATGGCGCCAGCGAGAAGATTCAACGCTGCCGTCACACACTGATCCAGATATTCGAAACTCTGGAGAACCACTCCTCCGCGACCGTCTTCACCAGATCAATGAACTTGTGCAGTGAGAACATTTCCTGTCTGCACGGCAAGCGCCTTCAATCCCACCACTTGATGGCCTTTTGGCAAGTGATTCATGCGGTTGATCTGGTAGTGTTGAGCAGTCACACGCCAAGTCGGTGAGCAGGGCAGGCCAAGCCTTGCGAGTGGCACCGTTGCACGTGTTCTGTTCCCTCAGTCGGCGACGGCCAGCCCGGCATCCACGCACCGTGATGCGCGCCATTACGGTGGCTCTGAGCGTTACTGAATGACCCACATGTCTCACGAAGCCTGCTCGGGGTAGATGCAGGCATCACGAGCGCAGTAGATTCGAGCCAGTTGATGAATGAGCCAAGCGGGTGGCCGGCTGTCCACCATCACCGCGCTTTTCCGACAAAATCGGTAGGTTACTGGTCGCTGGCTCGCCGTCCAATTTCCAGCGGTCACTTGGCTCTACGTTAACAATATCACATGGCAAATTCGGCAGTCTGAATCGTGTTCGACACAGAAAAAGTCCAGGCGGCGCTGGCCGATCTACGAACTTTCCCTCGCCTGCGCGGGGGGAGACAAATGTCAGCGACAGGCCGGTTGTTGTTGATCAGGAGCCTCCCCGCGGGCGTGGGGAACACCCGTCTTCACCCAGGATGGTGTCAACGAATCTACGCCCCTTGGGTGTGATCTTGACCAGCCGGACTTTCATGTCCATTGGGTCGGGTTCCGAGGTAACGTACCCCGGACCCTTTTCCTTTTTGGATGTCCACTTAGTCCACGATTGGACCAGCTTGGTGGTGTTCGACCCGGAGACATCCAGTTCTTTCCGGATTTCCGACAGGTAAACCCCACTGTCACCGGCCAGGTATACGATCAGCAGCGTCTGCAGCCGGCGCAGGGTCATGTCCCCCTCCAGCGCACGAAGCGTCGCTACTTCGTCCAACATTTTTCTTGCTCTTTTCATGTAATGGCCTCCACAGTTCAATGACACGACCGAACACAAAGATTCTGTAGAACCCACCATCCTTCGGAAACTGGGGGTGGGCAAACAGTCGCTACTTCCAGCCTTTGTAATGGACCTGTGCCATCTCGTAATCACGTCCGATAAAGAAAGAGGGTTCATTTCCGCGGGCGCGGAGAACACCAAATGGGGTGGCATTACCGAAACTCAAGTATCGTTTCATCCCCGCGGGCGCGGGGAACACTCGACACCAAACACGGACGCATAGCCCGAGCTTCAATGAGGCCCCGGCGTTCAGCCGGGGAAGACCGCGGAACTCTGCCGTGGAGCCGCCCCAGAATGTCGCTTCAATGAGGCCCCGGCGTTCAGCCGGGGAAGACGCTCGGCTTCCAGCTATTCCAATCTCCCAGCCTGCAAAGCTTCAATGAGGCCCCGGCGTTCAGCCGGGGAAGACCAGATCGGGCAGCGCTGCCGCCTTCTTGAGTTGGAGCTTCAATGAGGCCCCGGCGTTCAGCCGGGGAAGACCTTGTACGCTTGGCTGCGGGGCTCGCGTGGCAGGTCGCTTCAATGAGGCCCCGGCGTTCAGCCGGGGAAGACCTTGACTGTGTTCGTGACGCAGCAAAACCTTCACTGGTGCTTCAATGAGGCCCCGGCGTTCAGCCGGGGAAGACGAGTCTATTAGTCATTGCATTTGTCTCCTAGATTCTTGCTTCAATGAGGCCCCGGCGTTCAGCCGGGGAAGACTTCGCGGCGCGCGCGATCAAGTCGGCACAGTAGCCAGTGCTTCAATGAGGCCCCGGCGTTCAGCCGGGGAAGACGGTCAGGGACTTAACTGGATATTTTTCAATCTTCGGCTTCAATGAGGCCCCGGCGTTCAGCCGGGGAAGACGGCCCGGTTCGGCCAGCTGCATAACCGACTAAAGGAGCTTCAATGAGGCCCCGGCGTTCAGCCGGGGAAGACCGCTGAATCCCGCCTTGAGGATTTGCGCGCCATGCTGCTTCAATGAGGCCCCGGCGTTCAGCCGGGGAAGACCCCGCCGTGGGCGCTCTGGTAAACCCGCACGGCGGCAAGCTTCAATGAGGCCCCGGCGTTCAGCCGGGGAAGACGGGCTCCGGATATTTGGGTGCGCATTGCCCAGCATTTGCTTCAATGAGGCCCCGGCGTTCAGCCGGGGAAGACCACGCCCGCGAAAAGGACATACCACTCATTGCCTTCAGCTTCAATGAGGCCCCGGCGTTCAGCCGGGGAAGACCACAATCGGAGTGAACATCTCCGCGGTGCTTTTCCCACGCTTCAATGAGGCCCCGGCGTTCAGCCGGGGAAGACGATGAGGAAAGTGACAGTAATCATGCTACTGAAAAGGGCTTCAATGAGGCCCCGGCGTTCAGCCGGGGAAGACAACTCTGCGATCCGAGGTGGGCGCGGCCAGAGGATGCGCTTCAATGAGGCCCCGGCGTTCAGCCGGGGAAGACCTGATGATGAATGAAGAATTTCGATCAATGCAAGCGCTTCAATGAGGCCCCGGCGTTCAGCCGGGGAAGACTGCTGTACCTCGGCACTAAGAGCCTCATCGCCGGGGTGCTTCAATGAGGCCCCGGCGTTCAGCCGGGGAAGACGGTCATGTAAGCACTGCCTAGCGCCGCTGGAGAACCCGCTTCAATGAGGCCCCGGCGTTCAGCCGGGGAAGACCAGGCACGGCTAGTGAATGCCGCCGCCATCGGTCGGCATGCTTCAATGAGGCCCCGGCGTTCAGCCGGGGAAGACAAGTTGTCAAAGATACGAATACCGAATGCGCTGGAGTGCTTCAATGAGGCCCCGGCGTTCAGCCGGGGAAGACCTATCCAAGGTTGCCACAGGCGAAACGGTCAAGGCTGCTTCAATGAGGCCCCGGCGTTCAGCCGGGGAAGACGATGGGTAGTCTGTCGGCGGGACATCGGCATTCAGATCGCTTCAATGAGGCCCCGGCGTTCAGCCGGGGAAGACCAGTAGATCGAGTATTCAACGGCAACACCACCGAAGCGCTTCAATGAGGCCCCGGCGTTCAGCCGGGGAAGACGCTGATGCTGAAACCCCGAACCTTTCCGCTATTCCTGGCTTCAATGAGGCCCCGGCGTTCAGCCGGGGAAGACCAGGGAGCAAAGCCTGGGCACTGCCATGACCTGGATGCTTCAATGAGGCCCCGGCGTTCAGCCGGGGAAGACTTCTTCCGGGTCCCATCTCACCTTGGGGAATTCACAGCTTCAATGAGGCCCCGGCGTTCAGCCGGGGAAGACGGCGCTTAACTTTCGCCGTAGTACAGCGGCAGATCGGGCTTCAATGAGGCCCCGGCGTTCAGCCGGGGAAGACATGCTCTGGATCTGCCCCTCAAGAAAGACTTGAATCGCTTCAATGAGGCCCCGGCGTTCAGCCGGGGAAGACGGTCGACCACTCATCGTTCATGGCGATGTCTTTGAAGCTTCAATGAGGCCCCGGCGTTCAGCCGGGGAAGACGCCCTTGCCGAAGGACTCCATGCTGTTCGGGTGGGTGCTTCAATGAGGCCCCGGCGTTCAGCCGGGGAAGACAAATCCTCAACTGCCCTCAAGGAAGCAGCGAATGGCACGCTTCAATGAGGCCCCGGCGTTCAGCCGGGGAAGACTCCAGACGACGAAAGGGAACAAGTGTATGAAACCTGCTTCAATGAGGCCCCGGCGTTCAGCCGGGGAAGACTGCTTGCCGCGTCCGCGTTGAAGCCGTTGTTATGTGCTTCAATGAGGCCCCGGCGTTCAGCCGGGGAAGACATGTCGCCGATGATTACCGGGCCGGCCAAGTTTCCCGTTGCTTCAATGAGGCCCCGGCGTTCAGCCGGGGAAGACGCCGCAATATTTTGGTCTATTTCTGATGGCTTGCTGCTGCTTCAATGAGGCCCCGGCGTTCAGCCGGGGAAGACAAGCGGATGAACTTGAGCAGATTACTCAAGGCTCTAGGCTTCAATGAGGCCCCGGCGTTCAGCCGGGGAAGACCGCGCCACGTTCGAGATGCGGGCGCTGACCCGAAGTGCTTCAATGAGGCCCCGGCGTTCAGCCGGGGAAGACGCGTTAATGAATCAATCGAACCGGAGAAAAACAAGTGCTTCAATGAGGCCCCGGCGTTCAGCCGGGGAAGACGACCAAACATAGTGTTCCCACCTGATGACGCTCTATAGCTTCAATGAGGCCCCGGCGTTCAGCCGGGGAAGACGGCACTACAAGAAATTAGCCCACAGCCCAGACTCCACGGCTTCAATGAGGCCCCGGCGTTCAGCCGGGGAAGACCACTACCGGAGTATTGAACCATGAACGCAACAGCCGGCTTCAATGAGGCCCCGGCGTTCAGCCGGGGAAGACGCGCGACCGGCCGGATCTATACGCCCGATTGAAGGCCGCTTCAATGAGGCCCCGGCGTTCAGCCGGGGAAGACAGTGCGAGTCTGTACATATGCGTCACTTTTGATGCTGCTTCAATGAGGCCCCGGCGTTCAGCCGGGGAAGACGTCAGTTGCTGCATGGACTCGAACTCTGCGGAATTGCTTCAATGAGGCCCCGGCGTTCAGCCGGGGAAGACGTGGTGTAGATGCTCATGATTCGCCCCTTGCTTTGGCGCTTCAATGAGGCCCCGGCGTTCAGCCGGGGAAGACGACTTCACCGCACCAAGCAGACCACAGCCGGGAGCCGGCTTCAATGAGGCCCCGGCGTTCAGCCGGGGAAGACGTCAGCGTAGCTGATTACCGCGCAAGGCTGGCTCGGCTTCAATGAGGCCCCGGCGTTCAGCCGGGGAAGACTGGTGAAGTGCCGTTCGAGGTCGAGCATTCGGCCTATGCTTCAATGAGGCCCCGGCGTTCAGCCGGGGAAGACCGTTTTCGGCCGGGGAGACCAAGACCTGGTATCTCGGGCTTCAATGAGGCCCCGGCGTTCAGCCGGGGAAGACGAAGATCCCGACGGTGACATGGGCAGGATGCTTTCGGCTTCAATGAGGCCCCGGCGTTCAGCCGGGGAAGACGTAATCGCGTCGGTCAGTGCCTCGGTCTGACGCCAGCCGCTTCAATGAGGCCCCGGCGTTCAGCCGGGGAAGACCAGGCCTTTCATTACGAATGGGAGTCACCTTCGTCGCGCTTCAATGAGGCCCCGGCGTTCAGCCGGGGAAGACCTGTTATTCATACATGATCCCCATGCTTATCCCCATCGCTTCAATGAGGCCCCGGCGTTCAGCCGGGGAAGACTGCCCCCTCTGTGGGCGCCCTGTGGCGCTGGGGACAAGCAGCATTTTCGAGCACTTGGGCCGGTTTTTCAATATCCGGGCTCGATGATCGGCCAGAGTGCTTTCTCATCGTTTGTAACTCCATGTTGTTAAAGAATATTGCTCTCTTGCGAGCGCTGCCGGGGCTTCCGGCAGCGCCGCAGCGCTCGCGGCGCGACGGCAAAAAAATCAGACGATCACCGGGCCTTTCTCGACAGCCTTGAATGATTTGCCGAGGCTGACGACCCTGGGATCGACCTTCGACGCCAGGCCCAGATCCATGATGATGATGTGATCTTCGTCGTGATGCATGATTTCGTCGAGCATGGCAATCAACTCCGCATGACGCATCGGGTTGAGGCGGCACTGAAAAACCGAAAGCTGCAACCATTCTCCATAGCCATTCATCAGGCGAAAGACTCGCCGCCAGCGCTTCTGGCAGGAGATGTCGTAGGCGACGAGATAAAGATGTTCCTTGTCCATCAGCGGGTCATGAAGTTGGGGTATTCGCGAATCTCGCCCATCAGGAATCTTGCCAGAAGTCGCGCCTGCACTTCCAGCAGGCGGCGATAGCTGATTCGATAGCCGAATACGGGGTGGGTGACTTTCTGGCTCATTCGTCGCTCGAATGCTGCAATGAACCGTTTGCGGCCGGATGGGGACAGATTCACGCTGCCGGCAGCAGAGACAAAGTCGCTGGGACGCACTTCGCCATTGTTGACGGCCGTCAGTACGGCCGAGTCAGCCAGCAGTGGACGAAACGGCTCCATCATGTCCAGGGCAAGTGCCGGGCGGCCGTATCGCGGTTGATGATAGAAACCCCGGTAGGGGTCGAACCCAACGCCCGACAGGGTAACCGACCAGGTGCGCGAGAGCATGGCATAGGCAAATGACAGCATCGCATTGATCGGATCGGTCGGTGGACGGCGATTGCGCCCGTTGAAGTCGAATTGAAATTCCGACGTCTCGTCATCGCGACGGATCATGTCGCCGAAGTGTCGAAAGTATTCCGATGCGGCTGTGCCCTCGTAGCCCAACAGTTCATTGAGATCATCGGCACGACTGGCCTTGTCGGCAAACTGTCGCAGCCGACGCATGAGCTCGGTCGGCTTGTCTTCCCGCCGCCAGTTGCGACGCATCAGCGTTCTTGAATTGAGGATCTTTGCCCGGACCAGTCCTCGCGCCAGATAGTGACAGACCTGCGTGTCAAAGCTGCCCTTGTACTGGGCCATTCTCAGCTCGACATTCTTGTGGCCCATGCCGACACTATGACCCAGGAACCAGCCACCGTAAGAGTGCCAGGTTATGGGGATCTCCCGGCGCATCAGTTCATGCAGGGTCGGAGTGGTGATATAGGCGTTGCCCATCACGACAAGCTGTGAAACCTCGATGAGTCGGGCGGTGGCGGCACGTTCCCCGTCAATGCTGACTTCCAGTGTCTGACCCTTCTTGGAAACCTTGGCGTTGTTGGCTTGCACATACAACGGTAGCGCATGCACGGCGCTGGCCGCCAGAGGTCGAGGCTCACTGTCCGTTCCCCGCAACAGGTTGATCTCGTCGGGCAGGCAAATGCCGACCAGCGAGCAACGCGGGCACTTGGGGCTGTCCTGCAGCGGTGGCGGGATGCGACTGGTAGCGGCCACAAGGCGCAGGCCGTTGATGGCCGACAGTGTTTGCTGGCGCAATTCGTCATCGAACTTGACCCTGACGCGTTCGCGTGACTGGGTAAAGTAGATGATCCCCTCGTTGCATTCATATCCCTGCTCTTCAAGGATCAGGCCCTGGGCGCAGACCTGGATGCGCTCGGGCTGGTAGGCGCCTTTCGATACATGCGGGCGCTTGCCGCGCTTGTATTCCACCGGTGTGACTTCGTTGCCCCGGCCTTCGACCAGGTCGATCCTGGCGATGATGCCGAGCCGGTTCGACGACAGCGTGATCGAGCGCGCGTGGAGCTTGTCATCGTCTTCCCGTTCGTCGGCTTCAGGCAGCTTGCCCTTGCGCCGGTCAACCCGCCGATGCTGGTAGCGGCCATCGACGGTATCGGCCGAGTCGGCCCATTCGCCCTGCACCCATTCCAGGTAGGCCAGGCGCGGGCAGTATTCGTACTCGTTGACCATGCGCACCGGCAACAGCGGCAGATCACCGGATAGCTCGGGGAAGGGCAGGGGCAGTTCCTGCTGCGTTTGCGGATGGCTGCTCATTTGTCTCCCTGTCTCCTGCCGCCCGGATTGATAGTTTCACCATGCCGTATTACACTTGTAACACGTAACGGAACACCCCGTGGGTGATCAATGAGCCATTTGAGTGTGCGTTTGCCAGACGAGATCGAGCAGCGCCTTGACCGTGAAGCCGAACGGACCGGTCGAAACCGTTCCGACCTGGTGCGCGAAGCCGTGGGGCAGTACCTGACACAAAAGGAGCGAGATCGCATGATCGAGGAGATGAAGCAGGCCGCGCGGGTACTCAGCAGCGATCCGGATGCCATCAGAGCGTCTCGCGAACTGGCCGAGGAAGGCCTGGAGGACTGGATCGAAAGCATCGAATGCGAGGAACGGGCCGCAGGCGTTGATCGGGATGAGAAGTGGTGGGAATGATGCAAAGGGGCGAGGTGTGGGTCGCCAGCTTTCGTCCCTGGCGCGGCAAGGAAGTGGGCAAGGTCCGGCCCTGTGTGATCATGCAGGCCGATTGGCTGACTTCGCAGAACTTCGATACCGTGCTCGCGCTGCCCCTGACCTCGAAACTGCTGCCGGGGGCCGACTCGTTGCGCGTGGAGATTGCCCCGCGGGAGCGCTTGAAAAAAACCTCCTGGGTGATGAGCGAGAAACTTCGCGCCCTGGATCGTTCGCGTTTCGGTCCCGGCCCGCTTGCTCGCCTGACCGAAGAAGAGCTTGCTGCCATTGAACAGCAACTGCGGGCGGTTTTGGGGATGTTGTAGAGGCGCGCTCCTTGGCGCTCCGGCTCGATTCAGCCGGATGAAGCCGCAAGTCTGCGGTGATGCGTTAGTCTTCATCTCTCCTGGCAAACAGACCCAGCCCAAAGTGGCAGCCAAATCCCAGGGCGAGGGGGCCCGTTACGGGTTCGGAAAAACTCAGTCGCCAGAAGCTGCCACGCGTGTCCGGCTGAGTGAGTCCCCGCTTGCTGCGGAAACGGTGAAAATGCACCGAACGTCTTAGCTTGCCGTGAATCATGACTGCTGGAAGCGGTTCGACCGCCGGTTGGGGCAGGCCACGGATACGGCATTCCCTCAGGATCTGGTCTTCAATGTCGAAACGTTTCTTGAGGTGCCAGGGGTGCAGGTAGGGCGTGGTCGAATACCAAACCCGGCTTTGACCAACATGCCGACTTCCCGATATCTGTCCTGCTGTACCGTATTGCTCCAGCATGACCTGCCATTCGCCACGATTATGCGCCCACAGCCGGTCGAGACGGTCAATCAATTGCAGGGCATCGCCGGCCAGTCCGGCTTCTGCATGAATGATGAGGTGATCGATATGACCATCGTCATCCGAGTCTTCGGGCAAGTAAAAGGCATGGCCGTGGCGATTCCCCTTGGGCATGTCGTGCCCGGATATCACCTGCGGTATCCGTTGGTCGCCATTGCCTTTGCTCGACCGGGCCATGAGTGCTTTTCGAACAAGCTCACCGATTCGCACCGAGTCTTCGACGCGCGGCAGGGGGGTGCCCGTGAGGGTGAGCCGGGCGGTTGTTACCGCGTCTGGCGACTGCTTCCGCCTTGACCGTCGGGGTTGGGATGCCGTCATGAAGCAGCCATAAGGGCGTTGGTAGGTGATAAACCGCGCACCCGGCGGCACGCTCCAGCCGGCCTTCTGAAGGTCACTCGTCTCCGCCCGGAGCGTACCGGCCAGTGTTTCCGGCAAGGTATCCCGGATCTGCCGCAGTGCTTTTTTGAGCGTTTTCGCGTCAAGGCCATACTCGGCGACGATTCCCTCCCGCCAGGGGCCGTATTCCGCCGGCGGGACCGGTGCAATGAGTTGCACAGGCTCCAGAGCCTCGCCGGTCTCAGTATCGATGGCGATGGCGGAAGGCCGGCAGTTCGCTTCACCGTCCCAGTCTTCCAGCATCCGTGCTTCGACCCAGCTTTCCGCTCGGCCCAGAAAGCCGAGGTCATCGAGCAGTCCGTCCAGCAGACTGCGCTGTTCGTCGGTAAGTGACACGGGCCAATCTGCCACCAGTTCGTCCTTCGGATCGATGCGTGCAAAGGCGTCGAAGATAAGAGCAGTATCAGGTTTGGTCTTCGCCTTGTTATTCGGATCGGGTATCCAGCCTACCCGGCGTCCATTTGCATCGAAGGTCAATCGCGCAATGTTGGATTCAGCCTGGGGCATGTAATGGCGGCTGTGGGCACGAATGGCGGGGGGGAGCCGGTAGGCGGGTAGTTCACCGGACAGCGCCTCGATGAGGGCGTCCAGCGTCTCCACTGCATGGCACTCTTCCCAGCCCTTGCGGTGGAAGGTCGCCACGAGTGCTCGGAGGATACGCCACGGCGACGGCGGCCATTCCACCTCGGCTTCATTGACATGGTGGCCCCACGGAGTGGCGTGGTAACGCCCTGCGGGGAAGCGGAAGGCGATGGCGACCATGACTATTTCCTGTAGGTAAGTTCGGTAATACGGGGGTCGTTGAACAGCCCTCTTTCGGCGGCGGTGTCAATCAATCCCGGCAACTCCCCTTCTAGCTCGGTCAGCTCCGGCACCTCGAAGTCTTCCGGCCGGGTAACGTGCAGTGCCTGGCACTCCAGATCACAGGCCGTGCGCAGCCGCAGCCCGGTCTCCAGAAAGCGGCGGACCTTAAACAGCGCCAGTGCCACCAGCAGCCGCTCTGCTGCTTCACCCAAGCGGAAGGCGCGGATCTGCGCTAGGTCCACGTTGAAGTAGGCCTTGATGCGTGGGGCCACGTACTCGTCGCGGGCGTATATAACGTTACCGTACCCTTCCTTGGCCGTTTTTCCCTCGCCTCCTTTGGTGGGTTGTACTCGGTCCAACTTGGCGCCGCCACTAGCAGCCACTTGTACATCCTCGGCTTCAATGAAAGACGAAAGGCAACGTGGCAGACGGACAACTCCACCGATCTTTTCCAAGAATACGCCATGAAGCAGTGACGCGGCGTCGTACTTCATCAGTACTGGTGGTAACTGCCGTCGAGCGTTATACGGAGCCTTTTCCGAAAAACCTACTTCTTCCTTGATTGGCTCAAAGCCATCCGCATTTACGATATAAGGTGAGTTCAGGCGGTGGGCCTCCAGCACGGAGGTGGTAAGCGTCTCACCTTTTGGGTCTTTTACCCGCACGTAGGGCAGACCTTGCAATGGTGCAATCCAGTCCTCGCTGGCGTCATCCCAGCAGACGGCTTCGAGTCGATTGGCCATGCTCTGGGCAGATTCGACAAGCAGCATTCGTCCGTCACCGTCAGGAGCCGCATACTCGGCCGCACCCAGATCGGGAAAGCCGGTGGGCTGAAAGCGCGTGCCCTGGACGGGCCGAAGGTCGGCTTCAAGCAACAGGCGCGGCGCATCGTTCAATGCGTGGATATCAATGGTCATGGTGTGATTCCTCCGAGGTTTGTCATGTGGTTTCGTTGCTTTCGGTTCTGCGTTCCCGGGGAAGGAGCCTGGCCAGTTCGAATCCGGAAACGGGGGCCAGCAAGGCAGCGAGAAGCCGCATTCCGTCGACTTCCGGTGCCGAAATGGCTGGCAGCGGACAACGCACTCCGGCGGCCCGCAACCGTCTTCGGGCAATGCCGACAGCACCGGAGAGATCGTTGGTCACTATCCGCCGCACCAGCTCGCCGGGCAGTGGCAGGTTGCGGTCGGCGGGAAGCAATCCGGCCTCCCTGAGTTGAGCGTCGGTGCAGAAGAAGGGCTTCAGGAGGCGGTAGACGGCAGGCACCGGAAAGTCCATTTCGCGGCGTTGCTGTCCACCGCGTGGCAGTCTGATCAACGCCAGCCCCGGTAGCAGTGCAGCAATTCTTGCGGTGTCCAGATCGCCGGCCAGCCAGCGGGCTACAGATGCGAGACTGCAGGTCCGTGTGAAGCGAAACGGCTTGTCTTCAAGATCCAGGCGGTCCGCGGCCAGCAGTCTCTGCCGGGTCGCATTGGCCAGGTTGCTCTCCAGTGGGCCCTGTCCCCAGACATTCAAGTGGCTCTTGCCCTCCAGCCAGGCAGGGCGACTTTTTCCGTCATCCGGTGCCAGATGGACGCGCATTGGCAACCGGGTTTGCATGCGACCATCTTCAAGGCTGCGACCGTGCAGCCCGGCCAGTGCGGCAGCAATGGCCAGTTCGTCGCTGCCATCGTCGGCCAGCCAGTCCGGTTTGAGCCAGGGCACCGGTGGGCAGTTTCCGCCATTGGGATCACGCGCCGAAGGGCTACGCGCCAGGTACAACTGGATCTCTCCGAGAATCGTCAGCAGTCGTTGGGTGGCTTTTGTGCGGTCGTCGGAAGCCTGCGCAAGCTCGAAGATGCCATCTTCCAGCAGGCGCACAAGGGAGCGTACGCTGGCACTCGCTCCCTTGCTGCGGCCAAGTTGTCGGAATCGTTCCAGCCAGTGACTGCTGCCTTCAAGATTGGCAATCAGGTCAGCTGCCGGGTTGCGGCGAACTGCTATGCGATTGAGGGGAGTGGCCAGGTAGGCTTTTCCGGAGCGCATCATGAAGCCGTAGCGCTGAAAACCTTCAAGGCCTCTGTCGACACCCAGCCTGGAAATGGCCCGAGCAAAATCCAGCCCGTCTTTTGCCGGGCGCCTGCCAATGGTGGCTCGACCCTCGGAGAACAGAACATGGAGTTCATTGAGGCTGCAAGGGCTGGACCATATAGGCAACCAGATTTCGGCACGTGCGGGGCCTTCGTCACTCAGTGCGGTGCCACCTGAACCGGAGCCGGTAGGACGTACGGTAAACGGATAGCTCAGGGTGCCTTGCTGCGCGCTTTCCAATCGCCGTGTGGCGGTCGCGGCAAACATCAGCGCGCCCTCGATCATGAGAATGAAATCCCACGGATTGATCAGTGATCCACCTTCGAATCCTGCCGTCGAGTTCGGGCCGCCTGCATTGCCGGGAGCAAACTGTCCAATGGCAGCTGAGGCAAGTTCCGGTATGGGTTGGCCAAACAGGGCACCATCAAGCCAGGAGCCTGCCGGTTCCGTGGCTTCGCCGGTGTCCGGGTCAATGACCTCGAGCAGTCGCTGCATAAAGTTATTTGTGAAGTCCAAATTGCCGTCGTTGCCGCCAGTGCCCAATAATGGCGGGAAGTTCAACTTTTCTCCAGACAGCATCAAAACAGCATCGAATGCTTCCAGTCCCTTATCGGAAAGATCACCGCGTAGTGCTTGTGCCAACTGGTACTTTTCCTCGTCCCCGGGTGCTTTCTCATAGCCAAGATTTTGAATGATTTCCTTGGCTTGGAAAGCTGCTTGCCGATAATCAGCCAAACGAATAGCATTCCCTGAAAGGATTGTGTCTACGGCGCGCGTAGCTTTAGTTGGCTCTGTTCGACGTCCTGTTTTCTTTCGCTTGCCGGTATCAGGATCAACCTCCTTTAGCTTTTCCTCGCGATAGTAAAATCCACTGCCACCATTCCAGGGTGCCAGCACCGGTGTGGGTCGATAGCGTTGCAGCAGAAATTCTCGCAAGTCATCCCGGTCGAGTTCGGTCACCAATATGAATTGGTCTGCGTTCCAGTACCCACATGCTTGTGGGTCAACCTGCTCTGCAATGAGCCTGAAAGCGCCCAGAGCCTTGAGATAGCCAGCCAGCGGGACGGGGTTGCAGCCCGGCAGTGGTAGTACGCTGCGGGGAGGCGGAGCCTTGTAGTGGGGGTGGTCCTCAGAGTCTCGAGCTTGAGCAGCTCCATCCGCTGACGCCGTCCCGTGCTGATTTCGGGAGGCGAGCTGTCGCGCAGTTTCCGTTAATTCGTCGAGCTCCTGTAAACGCTGTTCAACCGAGAGCCCCAGTGCACGCCGAAGCTGCGCCTTGCGACTGCCTTCCCAGGTGGCTGCATCCCAATTGCGTTGGTCGCTCATTCCTTCTCTCCTGCTCCTCGTTCCTGGAGTATCCAGCGCAGATGAGTGACGTCATCCCGGTCCCGATCTCGACCGACTTGTTCCTTCATGTCAATCAGGCTCTCGATGGAGATGAACGGGACATCGACTCCGGCGCCGATTGGATGAATCTCGGCCGATTCGTGCTCCGTGTCGAAGTCGAACGGTTCGTCAACGAATACATCCACCGTTGTTTCCGGCCAGTTGTCATTGAACATCGAGAATACCGTCATCCCTTTCTCCTTGATCCAGCGCCGGCGCTTGTCCGGGTCAACGAACTCCTCGGCCTGAACCGGGACGCGTGGCTTGTAGCCCAGACTCGTGAGGGTTTCCATGGCGGCTCGGGCGTTGTCCTCGGACAAGGCAACAACCAGGTCGAGATCCTGGGTTGCCCGGATGTATCCGTAGCTGTTGACGGCAACACCACCCACGACCAGGTAGTTGACGCCAGCTTCGTTAAGGGCTCGGCATATGGTCTGGATGGTGGATAGTTTCATGTCCTGCCCCCGGATCCCGACTCCGCGCGACTCGCTTTCCAGTCTGCAATGCGGACCAGTGCCTCGAGCCAGGCCAGTTCGAATGGCCCGTGCAAGTCGAGCAGGCGGTGTGTTCGTTCAGTCCAGGATGGCCCATCGGGTCCACGACCCAGTTGCATGAGGTCCAGTCTCAACTCGGTCTCTGGCACGGTCATTCCGTTAAGTCTGATCTCCGGGAGTCGATCTCTATCCCATAGACCACGGGAAAACAGTCGCTCCGGCTCAGGGGGGGAGGGTTCATTGGGCAGCGCACGCAGCCGCATGCGGATCCTTCCATGATGGGCGCAGATCAGGTAGGCAATCAGGTCCTTGTGATCGGCATGGTCTCCGTGCTTCAGCCATGCCAGCATGGAGGCCAGCTCGTGGCGGAAACCCCTGCGTACAATGCGGTTTCCATCCTCGTCGAGGACGTGATAGTCGGGTCTGCCCCGGCCGCCAGACTTGGCCAGCATCGGGGATGTTCCAGGCTCGTAGTCGGGCTGGATGCCGCGTTGGAAAGCCTCGTGAGCCTTTCCAAGGTCGTGCCAAAGGTCGGCAGTCGCAGCTGCCTTTTGCTGCCAGGCAGGCAAGTCCAGTCTATCGGCCAGAAATCTGAGTTCGGCCTCAGCATCCTGCGAATGCTCAGCGAGTTCGATCGCCTGCCCTATGAATGTGAGCAATTCAGCATCGTTTGATTCTGGCGGTTCTTCTGTCCGCTCGACTGCCTGGGTTATGACATCGACGCTGCGTTTGGCATCACGATCAAAGCCAAGTTCTCGGTCATAGCCCCCGTCAGCAGACCTGAGGAGCAGGATCTGTCCCGGGCGTGGCTGTCTGGTGGGCTGCCAGCGTTCACCCAGTGGGTCCCAGGCCCAGGCGTCTCGTCCTTTTCTGGAAAGGAATTCCTTGAACTGTCCAAGGCCGGCTGGACAGAGCTCATCCCGAGCAGGCGAAATCTCGGTATCTGGCTGGCCAGTGAAATCACGCCAGAAGACCTGCAGTTGTGGGCTGCCGGGATCACGAATGTATGGTGAAACATCGACATCGAAACCTGACAGGTCTGGATCGGTATCGAAAAGTTGCATCAGGTCCTTGTGTCTCAGAACGGGATACAGCGGCGCTGATTCTTCAAAACGGGGGAGGTTCGAAGGGCAGGCCGAATCCAGCTCTTTTACACGCTGTCGGGCATTCTGCAAGGCCTCACTCGTGTACGGTGCAGCCTCGCCGGCATCGTCTTCGATGTCGATCCAGTAAACCCGGGCCTCCTGGTGCTCACCGTGTCGATTGCAGCGACCGAACCGCTGTACCAGGGAGGACCATGGCGCCAGTTCAGTAAACAACACCGCACTGGAAATATCCACGCCCGCCTCAACTGCCTGGGTGGCAATGACCACTCGTCCACTCCCGTCTTTGGCGGGATCCTGCTGCAATGCCTTTTCTATAGCCTTTCGTTCCGGAGGGCGAAAGCGCGCGTGCAAAAGTAATGTGTCGGTGTCAGGCAGTTGCTTTCGCAGTGCCTTGTAAAGCGCCTGGGCACGTTCCACTCGATTGACGATGACCAGTGTTTGCTGGCCATCATGGTGTGATTCGGCCACTTCCGCTGCCAGTGACTGGATATAGGAGGCTGCCTTCTTCTTCGCCGTCTCCTTGGTGAGGCAGGTCCTGGACGGCAGCAACGACTTTTCCGCGTTCAGCCGTCTGGTGACTTCATTCTCCTTCCTGTCATTATCCGTGAGCCCTGATATGGTCAATTGGTCCATCCGGTCTCGAAAGTCCACCGTGGCAAGCCACCGGGAATCCAGTGTTGCGGACACCCAGAGGCTTCTTGCAGGCTTGCTTGTCCCATGGCGATGGCGGAAGGCATCAAGCTGGGCGGTTGTCGGCAGGGCAGGCCCCATCAACTGGACCTCGTCGTAGACCCACAGGGCGTCGTTGTGCAGCAGGCCGAAATGAACTGGCCATTGGTAACGACTCATGCCGTAGCCTCGCATCAAGGCACGCGACAGCAGCATGTCCTGGGTACCGATCAGAATGGCGTCTTCATCAGGAAAGGATGCCCACTGCGCTTCTCGCAAGGACGGCTCTCCTCCCATCAACAGGCTAACGGATACCTGCCCGTCTCCAGGTTCTCCGTAGCAACCGAGCTCCTTTAGCCAGGATTCGACATTTGTGCGAGTTTGTTCGACCAGTACCCGCATGGGCAGACACCAGACCAGCCGACGCGGTATCTCGCTGTCCTGTAGCTCTCGGCGCCGGTACAGCCACGCCAGGGTTACCGCTGCGGTCTTGCCAAGTCCGGTGGGGACATTGAGAATGTCTGGCCAGGCCCCGAGTGCCAACTGTTCTTGAAACGGATAGGCGGCGTGTCCAGTGGCTTTTCGAAAAAAATTGCTATATCCCATGGCTCGAATCGTAGTCCAGCCGGCAGGTTTGTGGCCGGCATGAGTCAGTGTGGAATGAAGGACAAGAGAAAGCTTCGGAGTTTGGGGGGCGCGAGCTCCTGAGGTTCCGCGGGAGAAAGTGTTTCCAGCAGGTCCCCGGCGAAGGCATTTCGGAATGAGCGGTAGCCATGCTGGATAGCATGGCAGGGCGTGTTCTCAAAACCTGAGAATGGGGCTTAGAATTTCTCGACGTGGTGTTGGTGTTTGAGTCTGGTAGTGACCAGCGAAGGCCCATGGTGTCTCCCTTGTCCATTTGGTGGCCGGCGATGTGCATCCGGCCTGTCGGCACGCCCTGGCATGCCGTTTGATCGCTGGTGGTTTTCCGGGGATGAATGTAGTGGTTATGCCCCTTGCTTTGCCAGCCTATCACGCCTGAACCGGGGTTCCCAAGAGATCCGGGAGTCGGATGATTGCAATGCCAGTGTCCATGACTAAGGATTTGCGGTGTCGGAATGCCTATTGCCAGGCTGGTGCTTGTGAAAGGACGCGTGATCATTGCCTGATCCAATGAGGCCTACTGGCGGTAGGTGTCGAGGGTTCTTTCAAGCGTTTCGGCGACGGACTGTCGAAGTGACTTGGGGCGGACGACTTCGACTTCCGGGCCGTGGCGCAGGATGTCCATGATCAGTTCGGTGGGGTTGTTGTAGGGCAGGGTCAGTTCGTAGTGGCCGTCGGGGAGCCAGCGGCCGGCCTGGTCGGGGTGCCATTGTTCTTCGGCCAGCCAGCGGGCGCGTTCGGGGCTGCAGCGCAGCACCGCCTGGTGTCGGCCGGGGCCGGAGAAGATGCCGTAGGCATGTGAGAATGCTTTGAGTTCGTCATCGCTGATTTCATGTGCCGGCTGTTGCAGTGCTTCCAGGCGTTCGATCCGTTCGAAGGCGAAACTTCGCATGGCCTTGCGACGATGGCACCAGGCATCCAGGTACCAGTTGCTGCGGTAATGGGTCAGGCGCTGGGGCGAGACTTGTCGTTCGGTGTGCTGGTCGGTGCCACGGGCATGATAGGCGATGGCCAGTTGCCGCCGACGCATCAGTGCCGTGCAGGCCTGGCGAAAGCGGTGCTTGTCGACTGGTCGGGAGCCGGTCTGCTCGATGCGCACCCGCCTGACCAGGTCGCCGCTGCCGGCACGGCGGTGTTGGAGGATGTTGCCGATCCGCCGCCTGAGCGGTGCGATTTCCTCACTGAGAATGCCGGGTTCGACCTGGCTGAGCAGGTGGTGGGCCGATAGCAGGGCGTGCAGTTCGGAAGCGTTGAACCACAGTCCGGGCAATTCAAACAGGCCGGCCTTGCCGTCATCGGCCAGCAGGTAGCCACGGCCGCGCATGGTTGTTATGGGTGCGCCGAACTCTTCGCGCAGTTTCTGGATGGTGCGCTTGACAGTAGGCTTCGAGCACTCCAGCCGCTCTGCAAGCGACTGGAGTTGAATCGGCGTGCGTCGGTCGCGAAGGATGCGATAGAGATCGTAGAGGCGATCGAATTTGTTCACTGCCGCCCTCCATTCGGCAGTTGGCACGCATGGAAGTATGTCACGTCTCAGCGCAATCCGCGAATCTGCTCCATGGCCGATTGCAGTCTTTCAAGCTGATCCCATGCGACGCTGGCGGGCTTGTCGTGCTCCTGCCGGTTCGTGCCAGCATGATTGACTTGCTGCTGTAGCGCGACCCGGGCCTGATCGAGCGCGTCGCTGTGGCCGGACTGACGCGGATTGCCGTTGTCCGCCACGGAGTGGGGGCCGACACCGGTTTGAACATAGGCTCGGCTGGCGACGCGGTGGCCAATGAAAGGCAGGCCGGAAGTGGAGGGTTCATCGTCCTTCTGGTAGGTCCAGCTGATGCCCTCCATGCGATCCTTGGTCATGTCGAACACAAAGAGCTTGTAATAGTTGGTGGAACTGTCCAGAAGGATGGAAAACACGCCCTGGTCGGGCATGAAGCTGGCCACGGCGATGCGGTCGCTGCCTCCATCGCGCACACGCCCGGCGAGGAATTCGTTGCCATCGTTGTCGGTCATGCTGTCGTCGAAGTAGATGCGGTCGCCGAAGTAGACGCCCAGGCCACCTGCGGTGAAGTGGAACTCGCCGAACAGAAACAGGTTGGGCTGGTCGAAGGCGAATCGCCAGTACTGCCTTTCGATGGGGATGGATTCGCCGTCCCATTGCACCGTTGCATGCACGGCCGAATGGAAGTCGATGGTCACCGTGCTGCCAGCGCCGCTGACCACGCCGGGGGCAGAGTAGGGACAACCTGGACACTGACCGCCTGCGAACTCGACGAATTCGCCGCTCATGCGTCCGGTGGCATCGTTGTAGCGGCCGTTGGCCACCCACCACAGCGCGCTGCCATCGGGGGCGTAGTGGAATGCGGCGATGAACATCTCGTCGTCCTGCATTTCGATGTTGAAGCCCCGGCCGGATTCCTGCGGGTTCCACCACCAGCCGTCGACTGGATGGAAGGCCCACAGGATTCCGGGCAGGCAGAGTGCCGCCAGGGCGGCGATGAGTATTGGCAGGCTGTATCTTTGCATGGTGCGTCCCCTGATACTGATTGACGATGAGGTCAGGTATAACAGGGGGCGGGATCATTTCCTGATCCAGAAAAGCCAGGAATGGAATCACAAGCCGGATGGATGGCGAGAAAAGGCCCGGTCATTGGCGGGGCCTCGTGGTAATCAGGCTGGTCGAGAATGCAAGGGTTCTACTTCTCTGAGAACCGCATCCCCATCGTCCGATGCAGCAAAAGTCTTCAGATCGTAGTCCCGCTGCAGGTTCATCCAGAATTCTGGTGTCGTTCCGAAGTACTGAGCCAACCTGAAAGCGGTGTCTGCAGTCACTCTGCGGCGTTGCCTCACAATCTCATTCATTCGGGTCGCATCAACTCTCAGACCCTTCGCCAGCGCATTAACACTCATATCGAGCGGTTCGAGAAACTCCTCCCTGAGAATTTCACCAGGATGGATTGGTCTCATTCCGTTGCGCATGAATTGATCTCCTAGAAGTATACGTAGTGACGTGTCCAAACTTCACGTCAGTGGTGGTCGTCCATATAAACCTCCGTGGCATTACATGTTTCTTCGTCCCATTCAAACACCAGACGCTGTTGCCGATTGATTCGAATGCTCTATCTGCCGTCGAGTTTGCCGCCAAGGGTTTCAAGTCTGTTCCCGGGGGGGCATCCGCAAATCCTCCACACGTTCAGCGCTGTGGAGCATCTGTAGTTTTCTCTCGGCCTGTTCGCGGAAGGCTCGAAATTTTTTGCAACAGCCGTTTCCCATGAACAAGGCCTCTGTGTCCTTGCAGGCGGAAGCTCTTAACCATGAGGATTTAGCGTACTGCATTAAATGCTAGACATCAAACGGGTGTTGCACTTTGCTGTCCCAAGAGGGAATTGCCCGGTACAGCCATTCGGTCGGAACCGCCCGCGAGCTCAATGCCCGTAGGTTCTTGGCCGGGTCAGGCGGTCGATGAGCGGGGCGGCCATGTTCATCAGCAAGACGGCGAAAGCCACGCCGTCAGGGTAGCCGCCCCAGCGGCGGATGGCCAGGGTGAGGATGGCGATGCCGGCGCCGAACAGGAGTTTGCCGCGGATAGTGGCCGGGCCGGAAACCGGGTCGGTGGCGATGAAGAAAGCGGCCAGAATCAGTGCGCCGGCGAACAGGTGTTCGGGCGGGGCGGGGTGGATGTCGGGGCCGACCATCCACAATGGCGTCGACAGGATGATGGTGGCCGCGATCACCGCCACGGGCACGTGCCAGGTGATGACGCGCTTCCAGACAAGATAGATGCCGCCGATGGCGTAGAAGTTGGCAATCCATTCCCAGCCTACGCCGCCGAAGTCGCCGAAGACCGGGTCGCTGCGGATCTCCGACAGGCTCAGGCCCTGCTGCACGCCGGTGCGGATCTGGTCGAGCGGCGTGGCCAGGGTGATGGCGTCCCAGCTTGTGGCGGCCGGCAGGCTGCCGGTGAGGATGGCCTGTGCGGTTTCTGCCAGGCCGGGCAGGCCGGGGGAGAGCTGGCGCGGGGCCAGCCACTGGCTCAGTTCCAGCGGGAAGGCGATGATGACCGCGGCGAAACCGACCATGGCCGGGTTGAACAGGTTGTAGCCCAGCCCGCCATAGAGATGCTTGGCGATAACGATGGCAAACAGCATGCCCGTGGCGGTGATCCACCAGGGTGCGAGCGGCGGCATGCACAGCGCGAACAGCACGGCGGTGACCACGGCGCTGTAGTCGCCCAGAAACAGCTTTACGGGCCGGTTTCTGAGCTTGAGCATGATGGCCTCGAAACCGACTGCAAAGGCCACGGCCAGCGCGATCTGGAACAGGATGCCGTAGCCGAAGAACCAGACATGCGCGGCAATGGCCGGCACCAGTGCGTATAGCACCTGGCGCATGGTATCGGCCACCGTGACGGTCGGCGGCAGGTGCGGTGCGCCTGCTAGCTTGAACTGCATGTCAGGGGTGGTTGTTGATTCATGGCTTTTGCGCCGGGGATGCAACCCCGGCCTACCTCTTGCTTTTTTTGTTTTGGGCGCGTTCGATGGCGGCCTGGATTTCGTCCTGGGCCTTGTCCGGTTTTTTCAGTTTCTCTTCTCGTGCCTTGCGGCGGGCGGCGCGTTCGGCCTTCTCGCGCTCCAGTCTTGCCTCGCGTGCTTCGAAGCGGCGGCGGGCCAGGGCGGCACGGCGCTCGTCGAGTTCGCGCCGGATCAGTTCCTGGCGTCCGTGGCGGAAGAAATCGACCAGCGGGATGTGGCTGGGGCAGACCTGCGCGCAGCAGCCGCATTCGATGCAGTCGGCAAGGTTCAGCTCAGTGGCACGGTCGTATTGCTCGGCTTCGAGATGTCGATACAGCATCTGCGGCAGCAGGCTGGCCGGGCAGACGCTCACGCACTGGCCGCAGTTGATGCAGGGCAGGGTGGGTGCGGTCGGGGCCACTTCTTTCGAAGTGAGCGCGAGCAGGCAGTTGCTGCCGCGGCTGACCGGGATGTCGTCACGGGCCAGCGCGGTGCCCGACATCGGGCCGCCAAGCACGAGACGGCTGACCTTGTCGCGGTAGCCGCCGGCGGCTTCGATCAGATGGGAAAACGGCGTGCCGATCAGCGCCAGCAGGTTGCAGGGTGCTTCGATGCCCGGGCCCGTCACGGTGACGATGCGCTCGATCAGGGGCCTGCCGTCGATGACCGCGTCGCGTGCGCTGGCGGCGGTGGCCACGTTGTGGCAGACCACGCCCAGGTCTTGCGGCAGTCCGCTATGTGGGACTTCCTTGCCGGTCAGGGTCTGGATGAGCTGGCGCTCGCCGCCTTCGGGATAGAGGGTGAGTACCTGGATGATGCGCACGATGTCATCGTGATCGATTTCGCGGCATGCGGCCTCCAGCCGCTCGCGGACCGCGCCCATGCGATCCTCAATGGCAATCACCACGCGCCGTGCATCGGCGGCCCGGGCGAGCAGGAGTCCACCCTCGACGATGGCCTCGGGGCGCTCGCGCATCAGCATTTCGTCGCAGGCGATGTACGGTTCGCATTCCGCACCGTTGAGGATGACGGTGTGGAGGTCCGGCCAGTCGCCGCGCAGTTTGGCGGCGGTGGGGAACATGGCCCCGCCCATGCCGGCCAGGCCATGTGCATGCAGGTGATCGATGATGTCGCCGGTCGGGCGCTCCTGCCAGTTGTCCAGTGGCCGGAGCGGGCCCCATTGATCTTCGCCGTCTGAATCGATAATGAGGCAGCGGCGCGTGCCGCCGGGTGGAAAGGCAGCCGGGTAGTCGACTACACCTCGGGCAGTTCCGGAGGTCGGCGCATGCACCGGCACGATGAAATCGTCGCCGCTGGCGGTCAGCGGCTGTCCCTTGAGTACTTGTTCACCTTTCTGGACGATCACTTCGCCGGATTCGCCCTGGTGCTGGCCCAGCGGCACGTACAGCCGATCGGGCAGCGGCGGCTGGCGAACCGGTGCCTGGCAGGCCATCTGCTTGTGGTGCTTGAGCTTCAGTCCACCAGGGAAGCTGAAGACCCGGTCGCCCGGCAGAGTTTCAGGCATGAGAGGCCTCGCGCACGCGAATGGGAATGGGCTGTGGGCGGGGCCAGTTGGCCGGCTGTGGCCGCTCGATCAGGTCGATGCAGTCGACCGGGCAGGGTTCGATGCACAGTTCGCAGCCGGTGCATTCTGCCTCGATGACGGTATGCATCAGGCGTGCCGCGCCGACGATGGCATCGACCGGGCAGGCCTGGATGCACAGTGTGCAGCCGATGCAGCGGTCTTCGTCGATGACCGCGACCATCGGCGGTTTGTGCTCACCGCGCGATTCGTCCAGTGGTTTGGGTTCGGTGCCGAGCAGTTCGGCCAGCTCGCGCACGCCGGCCTCGCCGCCGGGCGGACACTGGTTGATGTCGGCCTCGCCGCTGACAATGGCTTCGGCATAGGGCCGGCAGCCGGGATAGCCGCACTGCGCGCACTGGGTCTGTGGCAGCACCTGGTTGATGCGCTCGGCCAGGCTGTCTTCATCCGGCGCCAGCCGCCGACCCAGCCAAGCCAGCAGGGCACCGGCAGCCAGGGTCATCAATCCGAGTGTGGCGATGGCGTAGAGCATGGATAGTTGGCGAAATGTCAGTGGTCGTGCGTTTGATCGATGGCCTTGAGATTGACTGTCAGTTCCGGAATGTCATCACGAATGATGCTCCAGATGACATCGTCATCTATACCGAGATAGGCATGAATGAGGCGATTGCGCGTTGCAATGATCTGGCGCCAGGGAATCTCGTCGTGTTTCTCGCGTATGTGATCCGGAACCTGACAGGCTGCTTCCCCGATGAGCTCGAGGTTCCTGAGGGTGGCATCATAGGTTCGGTTGTCGGCAATGAAGTCGGCCTGTGAGAGGCCCTCGGTATAGCGAAGTACTGCTTCGCAAAATCCGAGCATGTCACCGATGTAAAAGCGCCATTCCCGCGACTTGCCGTCAGGCATGAATACTGTCTCGTTCGATGAACGGTTTCAGTTCCTCTCGAATGGACTTGCGCGTGACCAGGTCGACGGGCAGGCCCAGGCGATCCTCCAGGTAGAATTGCACACCGAAGTATTGGCGGGAGGTGGCTGGACCCTTGAAATCGACCACGATGTCGACATCACTATCTTCGCCACCAGAACCTCTCGCGTGCGAGCCGAAAAGCGCCAGATCGGTCACTCCGAACTCTTTGGTCAGGTAGGGTTTGCTGTCATTGAGGATCGCGAGTATCCGTGAGCGATTCATGGCCATGAACCCCGGTTGAAATCAATGATGGCCAGTATAGCAAGGGCAGGGCTTGAGCTGATTGTGCGCCCGATGCAGACCAGGAAGCTGGCATTGGGGATCTCGCGACGGTAGATTGCTCGTTTGATCGTACATCGTGGACAAGGATCTGGAGCACCATGCAAATCTACATGAATGGCGAACTGCAGGACGAATCGAAAGCCGTGGTCTCGGTATTCGACAGCGGCTTTGTGCTCGGTGACGGGGTGTGGGAGGGCCTGCGGGTGGTCGACGGGCATCCGGCCTTTCTCGAGCCGCATCTTGATCGTCTGTTCGAGGCGGCGCGGGCCATCGTGCTGGATATCGGCCTGGACCGGGATGAGCTGACCCGGGCGATTTACGAGACCATCGAGGCCAACGGGCTGGATAACGACGCCCATCTGCGGCTGATGGTCACGCGCGGGGTGCGGCGTGAGCCCTACCAGGACCCCCGCCTGGCCGTGGGCCGGCCGACGGTGGTGATCGTGCCGGCGAAAAGTCCGCATGACCCGGCCGCCGTGGAGCGGGGGCTGAAGCTGTTTACCGTGCACGTGCGCCGCGGCGCGCCCGATGTCCAGGATCCCAAGATCAACTCGCATTCCAAGTTCAACTGCATCTCGGCCTGCATTCAGGCCAACGAAGCCGGCGCCGACGAGGCCCTGATGCTCGACCCGCACGGTTTCGTGGCCACCTGCAACTCCACCCATTTTTTCATCGTGCGCAATGGCGAGGCCTGGACCTCCAGTGGCAAGTACTGCCTGGGCGGGATTACCCGGGGCAACGTGATCCGGCTGTGCCATGACAATGGCATCGCCTGCTTCGAGAAGGATTTCAGCCTGACCGATGTCTACGGGGCCGAGGAAGCCTTCGTGACCGGCACGCTGGGCGGGCTGACGTCGGTGTGCTCGGTCGACGGGCGTGAGCTGAATACTCCCTTGCCCGGCCCGGTCACGCAACGATTGCAGGAGCTTTATGCCGAACAGATCCGCGCCGATGTGGCCAATCGCACCCGACCGGAAGGAATGGCATGAGCGAGCCGCTTCGCATTGCCATGTGGTCGGGGCCGCGCAATATCTCCACGGCCATGATGCGTGCCTGGGAGAATCGGCCTGACTGTCATGTCTCCGACGAGCCGCTGTATGCCGCCTGGCTGAGTTTGAGCGGGGCCGATCATCCCGGCCGAGACGAAGTGATCGCCGCCGGCAACACCGACTGGCGCCGGGTCGTGGCCGACCTGACTCGTGGGCTGGTGCCCGATGGTTCCGCCATCTGGTATCAGAAGCACATGTGCCATCACCTGCATCAGTCCATGGACTGGACATGGATTGGTGAGCTCACCAATATTCTGTTGATACGCCGGCCCGACGAGGTGGTCGCTTCCTACGTCAAGGCGCGCGGTACGGAGGATGTCGGGCCCGAGGATGTGGGGCTGCCACAACAGGTCCGGCTGTTTGAGTGGCTGCGGACCCAGGCGGGCCAGGCGCCCCCGGTGATCGACAGCGGGGAGTTTCTGGCCAGACCGGAAGAACATCTGCGAATGCTGTGCGACTGGCTGGGTATCGACTTCCTTCCGGCCATGCTCAGTTGGCCGGCGGGTCCGCGCGAAACCGATGGCGTATGGGCCAGGTACTGGTATGACTCGGTCTGGCGCTCGACTGGATTCTCTTCTGGCGGAAGTCGCCGGGTGTCGCTTTCGGGGCATCCGCAAAGGGTGGCCGAGCAGTGCTGGCCGCTGTATGAGCAGCTCAGAGAGCAGCGGTTGAGGGGCAAGTCCTGACCTGGGGAGGGTGTCTCACGTTTGTTAAGAAATTGTGTTAGCCTTCGCAGTTGGGAGACAAGCCCTTCCTGTTTCGAGTGCCTGCCTTCGCACGGCATGGGGGAGGATGCGTCGTTATCCCGCTTGTTCAAACTTTGGAGGACAAAGCCTTGAAGCACATACATACTGCACTACTTGCCACGGCAGTAGCCGCTGGCACGATGGCCATGGGGGAAGTAAAGGCCGGAGACGAAGCCGAAGAAACAGTGCTGGATCGCGTTCAGGTGACTGGTTCCCGTATCAGTCGTCTTGGCATCGAGCGAATCTCGCCTGTAGAAACCTATGACCGGGAAACCCTGGAGTTCGCGGGGGTGCAGACGGCACAGGATCTTTTCCTGCGCATGCCTGCTGTTGGAGCTGGCACCTTTTCAGCTCAGGGCGATTCCAACGATGACACCGGCCCGGATACCGCTTCGGTTTCCCTGCGTGGACTGGGAAGCAATGCGACGTTGATTCTCGTCAACGGCCGCCGGGTGGCCAACAGCCCGTTTGCCAAGCGGATTACCGAGTCCGGGGTCGATCTCAACACCATTCCGGTTTCTGCCATTGATCGCGTCGAGGTTCTGAAGGACGGCGCATCCGCGGTATATGGCACCGACGCCATCGCCGGCGTGGTCAACATTATCCTGCGCGATGATCTCGACGGCGCCGAATTCCACGCCAATTACGGCACCTCCTACGAGGGCGATGCAGACGAAACCAGGTTGTCGCTGCTTTGGGGTACCCAGGGTGATCGCACCAGCACCATGGTGACCCTCGACTACTACAAGCGCGATACGCTCTGGAAGTCGGACCGTCGTTATTCTCAGTCGGCCAACAAGGCGCCGCTGCATCCAGCCGGGCTGGATTTCCGCAGTTCGCTGGGTAGTGATCCGGGCGCTTACTTCCTGCTGGATTCGGAAGAATGGCAGCCGGACCCGGCCTGCCCGCCAGACCGGATCAGTGGCAGTGGTGAATTCTGCCTGTTCGACTATTCGCCGGACATGCAGCTTCGTCCGAACTCGGAACGGGCCAGCATGTTCGTCAATGTCGACCATGAACTGGCCGCCGATCAGTTCATGTACTTCGAAGGCTGGGCGCATTACCGCAACAGCCAGATTCATGGTGCTCCCGCTCCTTCGGTTGATGAGCTCTTCATCAGTGCCGATCATCCGGGTAATCCTTTCGGGGAAGACCTGATGGCGCGCTATCGCCCGGTAGATGTCGGTCGTCGTATCCAGGATCAGCGTCACGTTTCCCTGCGCGGGGTGCTGGGCGTGGCCGGCATGATTTCGGAGAACTGGGACTACGACGTCGCACTCGGCATGACCCGTCACCATGCCCAGCAGGACGGTATCAACGGGTTCATGAACGTGCGCCTGTTCCAGGAAGTCCTTGACGACTTCAGCTACGATCCCTTCGGCACGCAGCCGAATGATCCGGAGGTCATCGACCGCTTCACCAGCCGAATCACCCGCACCGGCACGTCGCGGCAGCGATTCTTCGATGCTGGTGTCGACGGCATTGCCGGCGAGTTGCCGGGTGGCCCGATCGGTCTGGCTGCCGGCTACCAGTACCGCGAGGAGTCCATTCGTGATATTCCGGACATCCAGTTCCGGCGTGGAGAAATCATCGGCACCGAGGCGACCCAGGTCCAGGGTTCCCGGGACATCAACAGTGTCTATGCCGAGGCCGTATTCCCGCTGCTGGACAACCTTGAGCTGCAGACTGCACTTCGCCACGACGACTACTCCGACTTCGGATCGACCACCAATCCGCGTATCGGTGTGATGTGGCGGGTAACGGATGAGCTTTCGCTGCGTGCCAGCTGGTCGGAAGGTTTCCGTGCCCCGAGCATTCCCGAAATCGGGCTGGGCGCCACGGAAGAGTCGCCGATCATGATTGACACGGCACGCTGTGAGCTGACCGGGGACGATCAGGACTGTGGTCCGACCGAGTACATCGTCGAGTTCAGCGGTAACCCGGATTTGCAGCCCGAGACCAGCGAATCGATCAATATGGGCGTCATCTGGCAGGCACTCGATAATCTGTCGCTGAGTGTCGACTACTGGCAGATCGAGCACGAGGGTCTGATCGGATCCGATACCCAGTGGCTGCTGGACAACGAAGGCACCAACGAAGAGTTCGTGGTACGTCTGCCGCCGACCTCCTCCGAGGCCGAGGCCGGAATCCCGGGCCGCATCGACTTCGTTCGCGACACCTTCTTCAACTTCGGTAACCAGAAGGTCGAGGGCGTTGACTTCGATGTGCGCTACACCGGACGGGAGCTGTGGGGCGGTGTCTACAGTGTCAACACCCTGGTGTCCTACACCACTACCTTTGATCGCCAGTTCCGCGAGGGTCAGCCTGTCGAGGACCTCAATGGCACCTGGCAGCGTCCCAAGCTGCGTGCCTTTGCCTCGTTCGACTGGGAAGGCGGCAACTGGGGCTGGTCAGCCGGCCTGCGTCACATCGGTTCGTATGACGATGACAGCCTGATGGACCTGGGCCGCAAGGTGTCGGCCTGGACAGTGCTGGACCTGCAGTTCCGCTACCACACCGAATGGGATGGCACGTTCACCCTCAACATCGACAATGCGCTGGACAATGAACCGCCGTTTGCGGCAAGTGATATCTGGGGTTACGACCTCGGAACACATGACCCGCGCGGTGGCTTCATCACACTCGGGTATCGTCAGGAATTCTGATACAGCTTCCTGATCTGACCTGAACGGACGGGGCGGAGCCACTGGCTCCGCCCTTTTCGTATCTGCAGCATGCCGACCTGTCAGCGTTGGTCGGCGGGTGACCGCTCCCAGGGCACCAGTACACGATTCAGCTTCATGGCCGCCGGTTGGGTTCTATTCCAGTCCTGCTGACTTGTCGTGCGCCTTGAAGACGATGCCTGTGCGTCCCTTTGCACCGTCAAATTCACGTGAAGATATATTATAACATTGCGCTTCTGATTGTGGTGCCTGTCCCCCGCGGTAGCAAGGCGCCACGAATTGCCTGAAGCTGCCGAAAAGGAAAACAATCGATGCAACGACTGACTTTCGTGCTGGCTGTCTGCGGCACGTTCTTCTTGCCTGCCGGACCCGCAGTGGCCGAAACCTCCGTTCCCGGCGCAGCGGACGCCGATCGAGTGGTGTCGGTCGCTTCTGCGCGCGAGCAGGATGTCATTGACGCCCCCGCGAGCGTTACAGTCATCAGCCGCGATGAGCTGATCATCCTGCCGGTGCGTGACATTCTGGACGCCGTCCGAGACAGCGCTGGGGTGACGCTGACATCCGAAGGTTTCACTCGGCGGGGTATAGCCCTTCGCGGTCAGCGCTCAAGCGATACCTTGTTCCTGCTGGACGGACGCCGTGTGTCGGCCTCTTCAGATGTGGTCGCACACTCCGACTTCGAGCTGGACTGGATTCCCTTCGAGGCTATCGAGAGAATCGAGGTGGTTCGAGGCCCGCTGTCATCGCTCTACGGATCCGAGGCCCTGGGTGGCGTGATCAATGTGGTGACCCGCGCTGAGACCCGAGAGTGGTCGGGTTCTGCACGATTGCGCACCGGCACGCTGACCGATGCCAGCGGCGGCCGCGAGCGACAGGCCGGCTTCTATGCCGGTGGCGGGCTTGGCGAAACCATGGCCTTGCAGCTTTTTGCCGACCACAACACACAACAGTCTGTGCCGGATCGTACCGATGAAGCAGTTTCGCTGCTTGAGGGACGGACCATGACGTCGGCCGGTTTCATCGCCCGCTGGGAGGATCCGGCCGGCGGACGCCTGCGCCTGGGGCTCAAGGGCTCCAATGAAGAGCGCGAGCGTTTCACCCGGCAGTCCGGCCCGCCGCCCAACACGCCGTTTCGTCGCGACGAAAACATCGATCGCCGGCTCTACGATTTGAGCTACAGCCGTGACTTCAATGGCCTGAGCGTTCAGGGCGGAGTGTATCGGGCGGATTTGTCACGAACCGTGGACGGCAGCATTTCCCTGGATCCCAGCCCAATCGACCTGACTGACGATATCGCTGACCTGCGTGTTTTCTTCAAGCCGAGGGAGCGCCATGACGTGCTCCTTGGCGGTGAGGTGAGACGTGAGCGGATTGCCGATGAGAGTCTGGTGGAGACCGGTCGCGAATCTGCCGACCGCGCGGCTTTGCTGGTCCAGGATCAAATTCAGCTTGCCGAAGCCGTGCGCCTGACTCTAGGTCTTAGAATGGATCACCACGATGTGTTTGGCAGTCACCTGACGCCACGGGCGTATCTGAACTGGCAAGTTTCTGATCGCTTGCGACTGCGCGGTGGCTATGGAGAAGGATTTCGGGCCCCTACACTCAAACAACTTTCCGGGCAGTTTGAAGCCTTTGGCGGTGGCGGACGCTTCCTGATTACCGGCAACCCCGATCTCGAGCCGGAAACCAGCCGTAACATGGAAGTCGGGCTGGTCTGGCATTCAGATCTCCTGCGCCTGGAGACCGTGTTTTTCCGCAATACCGCCAGTGATTTGATTCAAACGGCATGCGTCAGTGCCTGTGGGCAGTTCGGGGAGGAGGTACGCGATTATCGGAACATCGCGCGAACCCGTGTGACCGGCCTGGAGAATGCGCTGAGTTTGCCCTTTGGGGTCGGTTGGGAGGCGCGGTTGTCGCATACCTGGCTGGATGCCGAGATTCGAGACACGAATCAGGATCTGCCTGAGCGCCCATCGCATATAATCAGCGGCAGCCTGCAGTGGCAGGGCCAGGACTGGCACGTGCTGATGCGAGCCAGCCACGTGGGCAGCCAGTCGCGTCAGGTTGGGCCAGCATTCCAGGATCTGCCGTCATATACGCTATGGCACTTGGGCGTAGGGCGCGATCTGAGTGACAGGCTGACCCTGCGAGCGGGCCTGGAGAATCTGGCCGATACCGACCTGGCCGATAAATCCGAGTTCTTCCACTACTCCGAACGCCCACGATACCTGTTCCTTGCGCTGGACGGGAGGTTCTGAGCATGCGGGCTTCGACAATCGTCCTGTTCTTGGCAGCGTTGATGGGGCAATGCCTGTCTGGTGGGGTTGCAGCAAAGTCGACCGATGTCGAGCAAGCCGAAGTGGTCGTTCTGACAACCGAGTTTGTGCTGCCCGGTCGACTCGATGCCCTGGTTTCCGATGCGGAACGACACGGAATCGCTGCTGAGTGGCATCACGTTGAGCGATCCGACCCTGCTTTGCTGGCAGCAGATGTAGCAAGTGCCCGCCTGGTGGTCTTGCACGCTCCGCGAGGCAATGACCTGGCACGCATTAATGAAGCAGTCATGCCTCTGCTGCAGCGTGCCGGCAGCGACTGGTTGAGAGTCGGCACCGGCGGAACGGCCGCGCGGGGAGTGACATCCGATACGGCCTCCTTGCTGGCCGACTATTATCAGCATCCGGCACCGCAGAACCGGGATAACTTCTGGCGCCTGTTGGCAGTCGAACTGCATGGTCGGGGTGACGGGCCGACCGCCGAGCCGGTGCGTTTCCCCGAGGCGGGGATTCTACACCCGGCCCACGAGCGCCTGGTATTCCCTCATCCGACAGCATATGTTGAGTGGCTGGCCGAACGTGATCAGCCGCTAGAGCAGGCTCGGGCGGTGATCGGCATTGTCGGCTCGTCGTCCATGGTGGAAGCCGATTACCTGGGCCTGCTTGAGGCCCTGGTCGAGCGAATCGAGCAGGCAGGCGGCTTGCCGTGGGTGTTCTATCACCCCTGGCAGCAAAAGGATGGCATCACTGAAATGGTCACCCTGGACGACGGTCCGGCAGTGGATGTGGTCATCAACCTGGGTCACATCATGGGCGTCTCGCACCGTCAGGCCGAACTGGATGCGTTGAATGTGCCGCTGGTTCAGGGCTTCAACTATCGCACGGGCAATGCCGAGGATTGGCGCGATGATCCCAATGGCCTGCCAATGCGTGTTCTGCCTTCGTTCGTGGCCATCCCCGAGCAAATGGGCGCGCAGGATCCGCACGTGATTGCCGCGCTGGAAAACGGTGTGCTCGAACCCATGGAGGAACAGTTGGACGTCATGGTGCGCCGGGCCACACGCATTGCCCATTTGCGGCGCACGCCACCTGGGCAACAGCGGCTGGGACTGATGTTCTGGAGCTATCCGCCCGGCGAGCGCGGTGTATTGGCCTCCAACCTCAACCTGCCGCGCTCGCTCGAAGCGCTGTTGCCGGCCCTGAAGGCCGCCGGCTATCGCGCCGAGCCACTCAAAGCGGACCTGCTGGAACAGGCTCTGCCGGACCTGCTGGACCCCTGGACTGGTCGCGAGGACCTGGATGCCTTTGTCGAGCGTCATCCTGACCGGGTGTTGTGGCTGCCGTTGGCCGAATACAAGGCCTGGCTGGAGTCCCTGCCTGATCCGGTGCGACAGCGTCTGATTGAGCACAACGGTCCGCCAGAAGCCCATCGGATGGTGACCGATAGTCCGAACGGCAGTCGAGCTTTTGCGCTGCCGATGCTGGCCGCCGGCGAGCTGATCATGATGCCGCAGCCGCCCAGGAGTATGGACGGTGGCAACTATCACGACAGCGAGAATCCGGTGCATCATGGCTACCTGGCCGCTTATCTGGCCTTGCGCGAAGCCGTGGGTATTGATGCACTGATTCACTTCGGCACCCACGGCAGCCAGGAATTTCTGCCAGGCAAGCAGCGCGGGTTGCATGTTCATGACGACGCCATGCTGGTGCTCGACGACCTGCCGGTCATCTACCCCTACATCAGCGACAACATCGCAGAGGGCCTGCAGGCCAAGCGTCGCGGACGCGCGGTGACGGTGACTCACCAGACACCACCGTTCTCGCCGGCCGGCCTGGTTGATGAACTGCTTGAGTTGCACGATCTGCTGCATGACTGGGAAATGGTGGATGAAGGCCCGGTTCGTGCCCGACTGGAACAGCAGGTGCGCGAACGGGTCATCGACCAGCACTTCCACGATGACCTGGGCTGGACGGAGACGGCCATTGCCGAGGACTTCGTCGGCTTTGAGAGGGAGCTGCACGATTATCTGCACCAGATCGCCGCCGACAATCAGCCGCTGGGCCTGCACAGTTTCGGTCAGGCCCCGTCCGATGAGCACCGGCTGCTGACGGTTATGCAGATACTGGGAAACGAACTCTACGAAGTACTCGACATCGAGGAGCCCGGGGAACTGTTTACCGGTGAGTTCGGCCCGGTGGAAGAAACGCCGCCCTACCGATTCCTGGCCCGGTTCTTGCTCGAAGGCGAGTCGCCGGCCGACATCAATGGGCAGCAGCGCGCAATGGTCGATGAGGCACTTGAACTCGATGAGCTGTTGCGCGCCGGTGGTGAGATTCCCGGCCTGCTGCGTGCACTTCAGGGCGGATACCTGCCTACCAGCCCGGGCGGTGATCCCATTCGCAATCGCGACCTGCTGCCCACCGGCCGCAATCTCTTCGGATTCGATCCGGCCCGCATGCCCACGGCCACGGCCTGGGAGGTCGGGCAGGAGCTGGCCAATGACCTGCTGGCCACCCATTACCAGGAGCATGGCCGCTGGCCACAGCGAATCGCACTGGCCCTGTGGAGCTCCGAAGCCATGCGCCATCAGGGTGCCATGGAGGCCAAGGCGCTGTATCTGCTTGGGCTTGAGCCCGTTTGGGACGAAGGCGGCCGTGTGGTCGGGCTGGATATCATCCCTGCCGATCAGCTTGACCGCCCGCGCGTGGATGTGGTGTTCTCGGCCACGGGGGTTTATCGCGATCAGTTCCCGCAGTTCGTCGATCATCTCGCCGGGGCAATGCCTCGCCTGGCTGAGCTTGACGAGGCCGGCAATCCGATTGCCGAGCAAAGCCAGATGATGACCCAGGCGCTGATCGAGCGCGGGCTCGATCGTGATCAGGCGCTGGCCATGTCTTCGCTACGGGTGTTCTCCAACACCATGGGCGATTACGGCACCGGTCTGACCGACACCACGCTGGATGCCGAGTTCTGGGATGAGGAGGAGCAACTGGCCGATATCTTCCTGACCCGCATGAACACTGCCTATGGGGCCGAGGGGATGCCGGTCGAGGCCAGCTTCAATGGCTATGATCTGTTTGCCGAGCAACTGGCTTCGGTCGAAGCCGCCGTGCTGTCGCGCTCGTCCAATCTGCATGGCCTGCTGTCAACCGATCATCCCTTCGAATACCTGGGCGGGCTGTCGCTGGCGGTCCGGCGTTTGTCCGGCCAGTCGCCGGCGTTGTACGTGGGCAATCTGCGCGACCCATCCGCTTCGGGCCAGTTGATGCCGGCATCACAGTTTCTGTCATCGGAGCTGCGCAGCCGCTATCACCACCGCCAGTGGCTCTCGGCGATGCAGGCCGAAGGCTATGCCGGCACTCTGGAGTTGCTTAACGTCGTCAACAACAGTTTCGGCTGGCAGGTCATGGACCCGACCATGCTGCGCCCGGATCAATGGCAGGCGTTTCATGAAATCTATGTGGAAGACGCCCTGGGGCTGGGACTGGACGAATGGTTCCGAGAGCACAACCCCAATGCACTGGCGCGCATTACCGAGCGCCTGCTGGAGCTGGTCTGGCGCGACTACTGGGAACCTGCTGACGAAACGCTCGAGTCCCTGCTGGAGACTTACCAGGACTTGATGGAACACGGCGGTGCCGGCCAGCGGGCCAGTGAGGAAATAGCCGACCTGGCACGCGGATTCGGACTGGACGGACTGGCGCCACAGACCGTGGCCGGCCAGCAGCTGGCCGCGATCCCGACAGCCGAACCCGTGATGCCCACGTTCAACCTGCCTTTGTTTCTGCTGCTGATCCTTTTGCCACTGTTGCTGGGTGGTGCTGTGCAGTGGCTCCGCCATTAATGAATTGATTCAGGAAGGAAAAGACATGAATCCACTTGAATTGTTGATGTACCAGATTTCCACGGTCTTTCTGTGGCCGGTGTTGCTTCTGATTCTGCTGCTGTTTGTCTACGGGTTTTACCTGCTCGGTCGATTCCTGGTCGAGGCACTGCAACGGCGCCAGCGCTCGCCAGAAGCGGTCTGTTCGCTGCATGCCTGGCAGCGACGGCATGGCGTATACGATGGCGATGCACTTGAACTGGAAGTGTTGCGCCAGCTTGAGCCCCTGCGAGTCATCAGTCGCGTCTGCCCCATGCTGGGACTGGTCGCGACCATGATTCCACTGGCGCCGGCCCTGTTGGCGTTGGGCGAGGGCGATTTCGGTCAGGTCGGCGAGCACCTGGTCGTGGCGTTCTCCGCAGTGATCGTCGCTCTGGTTACCGCCTCCATCGTGTTTCTGATTCTCAACGTTCGCCGGCGCTGGCTGCTGACTTCGCTGCACCGCATTGAGCAGGCCGCATCATGAGTCATCGTTTCCTGGAGTTTGAGGATGATGACCCGATGTTGTCGGTGGTCAACGTGGTCGATGTCTTCCTGGTCATGATCGCTGTTTTGCTGCTGATCGTAGCGACCAACCCGTTCAATGTTTTCTCCAGCGATGATGACATGATCGTCGTTCGCAACCCCGGTGAAGAGAACATGGAAATTCTGATTCGCGAGGGGCAGGAGCTGACTCGTTACGAATCGACCGGGGACATCGGCGAGGGCCGCGGTACCCGCGCCGGGACAACCTATCGGCTTGACGACGGGTCGCTGATCTACGTGCCAGATGAGGGTTCGGATGACGATTGAGTATCAAGCTTTTCCTCGATGCGCTTGAGGGTGTCGCGGATATCCGTCAGAAGGGACGTGTGATCGGTCGCCGGTGATGCCGTTGACGTCGAAGATGATGGTTCGCTGTCATCGTCACTGATGCGGTCGCGCTGGTCGAGTACCGCATCGCGGAAATTGTCGACGTCTGCCAGGCCGACAACCGTCACCAGCGCGCCGGTGGCGGACTGGCCGGCGGTTTCCACGCGCATGCCCTTGATATCGAACAGCCGCATCAGCGGTCCCTGGTTGAGGGCCAGGTCGGTGATTTGTTCCAGTGGAATGGATTTTTCTTCGGTACTGATGATGCCACGGCGCACCTTCAGGTCGCGCCGGGTCAGAACCACTTCCAGTCGCTGGTAGTAGCGTTCAAGCAGGTACTTCGAGAGCGGCCAGGTGATTGGCAACAGCAGAATGCCAACGACGGTGATGACCGAGAAAATGACGATGCCCCACAGGTGGTAGCGAATGGCCTCGGGCTTGATTACGGCCTGCCTGATGACCGGGCTGCGATCTTGCATGGTCTGGTGACCTTTCTTTCGCGTTCGCTACCCGATTATACGGAATCCGTTCTACAAACGCGCAAAGCCGGTAAACCCCATAAAGGCCAGTGCCATCAGACCGGCGGTGATCAGGCCGATGGGGGCGCCTTTGAAACTGGCCGGGACGTCGGCCATGGCCAGGCGTTCGCGGGCGGCGGCGAGCATGACCAGGACCAGGCCGAAGCCAGCGGCCGCGCCCAGGCCGTAGAAGGCCGACTCGACCAGGCTGTGCTGCTCGCGCAGGTTGAGCAGGGCCACGCCGAGCACGGCGCAGTTGCTGGTGATCAGCGGCAGGTAGATGCCGAGCACGCGATGCAGCAGCGGGGCGGAGTGGCGCATGAATAGTTCGGTCAGCTGCACCAGCACGGCGATGACGAGGATGAAGCCGACGGTCGACAGGTACATGAGCCCCAATGGCTCCAGCACCCAGCGGGTCAGCAGATAGCTGGAAACCGAGGCCAGTGTGAGCACGAAGGCCGTGGCCAGCGACATGCCGGCAGCCGAGGAAACATTCGACGACACCCCCATGAACGGGCACAGCCCAAGAAACTGGATCAGGACAAAGTTGTTGACCAGCGCAGCGGAGATGACAATGAGCACCAGGTCCATGGCTAATGGGGCGGTGAAAGGAAAAAGGTAAAAGGTGAAAGGAGATTGGGCTGGCAGCCGTTGAGATGCGGGAAGGTGGCCAACGAACAGGCCTTGCCGTTGGTCACCGGAGCAACAAATCGGAGTCGTACCGTCATCCGGATGCCGTCTGCCGTTTCATCTTCCACTAATCACCTTTAACCTTTCACCTTTGACCTTTCACCTTTTTCCTTTCACCTTTCACCGCCTAACTAATCCTCATCCCCGGCTCGGCCCCACTGTCCGGCGAGAGCAGATACGGCCGGCCATTGTCGTCGCTGGCGGCCAGCACCATGCCTTCGGAGACGCCGAAGCGCATCTTGCGCGGTTCGAGGTTGGCGACCACCACGGTCAGGCGGCCGTCGAGTTCTTCGGGGCGGTAGTGCTTTCGGATGCCGGCGAGCACCTGACGCTGGCCGAGTTCACCCAGGTCGAGCTGCAGGCGCAGCAGCTTGTCGGCACCTTCGACTTCCTCGGCCTTTGCGATACGGGCGACGCGCAGTTCCACCTTGATGAACTCGTCGAACTGGATCATGTTGCTCTGTTCCTTCTTCTCTTTCTTGGCGTCGGCCTCTTTATCCGTGTCGGCGGCAGCCAGTGATTCCCGGCTGGCAGCCAGCAGCTTGTCGGTCTGTTCTTCCTCGACGCGCTGAATCAGCGGCTTGAACTTGTTGATTTCGTGGTTGAGCAGCGGGGCATCGACGGTGCTGAAGTCATCCAGCCGGATGTTGAGAAACTGCCCGGCCTTGTGGGCGGTGAACGGAATGACCGGAGAGAGCCAGGTCATCAGCAGCTTGAACAGGTTCAGGCCCTGAGTGCAGATGGCGACGACCTTGTCCTCGTTGCCCGCTTCCTTGGCCAGCACCCAGGGCTGGTGCTCGGCGATATAGCGATTGGCCTCGTCGGCCAGCGCCATGATGCGACGCACTGCGGAATGGTAGTTGCGATTCTCGTAGTCGGCGCAGATGGCGTCGTGTTCGGCCACGAAGCGCTGGTACAGCTCGGGGTCGGGCAGTTCGGCGGCCAGCTTGCCGCCGCCGAGCTTGCGGATGAATCCGGCCGAGCGGCTGGCGATGTTGACCAGTTTGCCGACCAGGTCGGAGTTGACCCGGTAGCGGAAGTCCTCGAGGTTGAGATCGATGTCGGCCAGCCCCGAGCCCAGCTTGGCGGCAAAGTAGTAGCGCAGGTAATCCGGTTCGAAGTGATCGAGCCAGGTGCGCGCCATGATGAAAGTGCCGCGCGATTTCGACATCTTGGTGCCGTTGACGGTGAGAAAACCGTGGGCGTAGACGCCGTCGGGACGGCGAAAGCCCGCGCCCTCGAGCATCGCCGGCCAGAACAGGCAGTGGAAGTAGATGATGTCCTTGCCGATGAAATGATGCATCTCGACGCCGGAGTCGGGGTTCATCCACTCCTCGAAATCCATGCCATGCTGCTCGCACAATTCGTGGAAGCTGGCCAGATAACCCACCGGGGCATCGAGCCAGACGTAGAAGAACTTGTCGTCGGTGTTGGGAATGCGGAAGCCGAAATAGGGCGCGTCTCGGGTCACGTCCCAGTCTCTCAGGCCATCGGCAAACCACTCCTCGAGTTTGTTGGCCACCTCGTCCTGCAGGGCACCGGAGCGCATCCATTGCTTCAGGCTGTCCTGGAATTCCGACAGGCTGACGAAATAGTGCTCGGTGGATTTCATCACCGGGGTGGAACCGGAGATGACCGAGCGTGGTTCGACCAGCTCGGTGGGATTGTAGGTCGCACCGCAGGCCTCGCAGGAGTCACCGTATTGGTCCTCGGCCCCACAGCGCGGGCAGCTGCCCTTGATGAAGCGGTCGGGCAGGAACATGTTGCGCTCGGTGTCGAAGAACTGCTCGATGGTGCGGGTGGCGACCACGCCGCGATCCTTCAACGCACCCCAGATGCGCTCGACCAGCATGCGATTGGTGCTGGTATGGGTCGAGGAAAAATTATCGTAGGACAGACCGAAATCATCAAAATCCTGCAGATGCTCGGCATGCATCTTCTCGATGAGCTGCTCGGGCGTCACGCCGTGCTTTTCGGCATGCAGCATGATGGGCGTGCCATGCGCATCGTCGGCCCAGGCGAAATGCACCTCGTGGCCCCGCGCCCGCTGGAATCGTGCCCAGATATCGGTCTGAATGTATTCAAGCATGTGGCCGATATGAATCGAACCATTGGCATAGGGCAGGGCGGCGGTGACCAGGATGCGGCGAGGCTGAGTCATGGATGCTCTTCTGTGATCGTGACAGGTGTCAAAGTCGAACCAAAAATTATCGCACGCCCAAAGCCCAACGTGGCCACCGTTCCCAAAACTCCCCCCGAAGACTGAAGCCCCCCGGCCCCACCACCCCTAAAGATGCCCGCCCTTCACACTTCACGCTTCACACTTCACACTTCACACTCAACACCCAAAACGCCCCCAAAAGAAAAGGGGCCACACCCGCGGCCCCTTCCCTCACCAGCGCCTCGGAAGGCGTCATCACCAGATACTGACGCGCTCTTCAGCCGGAACATACAGTTCGTGGTCCGGACCGACGTCGAAGGCGTCGTACCAGGCATCGATGTTGCGCACCACGCCGTTAACTCGGTAGCGCGGCGGGCTGTGCGGGCCTTGTATGAGCTGGGCGCGCAGGGCTTCCTCGCTGGCCCAGAGGTTGCGCCAGACCTGACCCCAGGCCATGAAGAAGCGCTGCTCTCCGGTGTAGCCATCCAGCACAGGGGCTTCGCCATCATGGTGGTCTGCCAGGTACATGCGATAAGCGTGCAGGGCGATGGACAGGCCGCCGAGGTCGCCGATGTTCTCGCCCAGGGCCAGTTCGCCGTTGACGTTCATGCCTTCAATGGGCTCGAACTCGTTGTATTGCGCGACCAGGCGCGCGGTGCGTTCCTCGAACTGTTCACGGGACTGGTCGGTCCACCAATTCCTCAGTACGCCGTCGGCGTCCGAGCGGCTGCCCTGGTCGTCGAAACCATGGCCCATTTCGTGTCCGATGACGCCGCCGATTGCGCCGAAGTTGACCGCCGGGTCGGCGTAGGGGTCAAAGAACGGGGGTTGCAGTATCGCCGCCGGGAAGGCGATTTCGTTACGGGGCGGGGAGTAGTAGGCATTGACGGTTTGCGGCGTCATGCCCCATTCCCATTCCCGAACCGGTTCGTCGAGGCGGGCGAGGTTGTCGGCCCATTGCCACTCGCTCACGCGGCGGGAATTTCCGATCAGATCATCGGCGGCAATGGTGACATCGGAGTAGTCGCGCCACTTGTCCGGGTAGCCGATCTTGGGCAGGAAGGATTCGAGCTTGCGTTCGGCCTCGACCCGGGTCTCGTCGTCCATCCACGGCAGCTCGTCGAGTCGCTCGGCGAAGGCGCGGCGCAGGTAGCCGACCAGTTCCAGCATCTGTTCGCGGTATTCGGGCGGAAAGTGCTCGGCCACGTAGAGTTTTCCAACCAGCTCGCCGAGCCGGCCGCTGACGGTGTTGATGGCGCGACGATCACGCGGCCGTTGCTCGTCGACACCACCGAGCTGGCGTTGAAACAGTTCGAAGTGGGCGCGTTCGAAGTCGCTTGAAAGCAGTGGGGCATGGTTGTTGATCCAGTGGAAGGCATGCCAGCTTGCCCAGGTGTCGGCCGGTGTTTCGGCGAATACGTCGGCGTTGGCGATGACGGCTTCGTCAGTGGCCATGACCAGCTCGTCGATCTCGCCCAGGCCGCGTTCGGCAAGGAAAGTCTGCCAGGGAAAGGCCGGCGCCAGCTCGTCGAGCTCGGAGCGCTCGATCAGGCGGTAGTTGGCCTGGCGGTCGCGCTGCTGGACCCGTGTCCAGTGATTTTCGGCAATCCGGGTTTCCAGGTCGAGTATGGCGTCGGCTCGCTGTTCGGCCTGATCAACGCCGGCACGCTTGAAGGTGGCAGCGATGTAGTCGCGATAGGCCTTTCGGTGCCCCGGAAACGGTTCTTCATCGCGCAGGTAGTAGTCCCGGTCTGGCATGCCCAGGCCGGATTGCCGAACGTGGGTGACGTGTCGCTGCGGGTCGCCCAGGTCGAGGGTGACGTAGGCGGCGGCCAGTGAGCCGGTGCCGTGGGCGCCCATCCAGCGTGCGGCGGCTTCATGGCTGCCGATGGCCAGGAGCTCGTCGAGAGTTTCACGAATCGGATCAAGTCCGAGGGCATCCAGCTTTTCGGTGTCCATGTAGCTGTTGAACAGGTCACCGATCTGTTGTTCTGGCGTTCCCGCGCTGTTCTCGTTTTCTTGAGCCTGGAGGATGATGGACTCGACCCGGTCTTCGGAGAGCAGCCGCAGCTCGGAGAAGGCGCCGAAGCGTGAGAAGCCGGCCGGAATTTCGGTGCTCTCCAGCCAGCCTTCGTTGACCCAGTCGAAGAAGTCGTTGCCGGGTTCCAGGGTGTCGCTGATGTGTCGGGTTTCGACACCCCAGGAGCCGAGTTCGGCGCTTCCCTGATCCATGGCGGTGACGGGATCATCGGCCAGTGCGGGACCGAGGCTTGCGCCCAGTACGAGCGTGGTGGCAAAAGCAAGTGCTGTTTTTCTCATGAAGGGTCCTGTGAGTGGATGCTTTGTTCTGAAATTCGACTTGCCCGGCCGGGACATGCCCGGACAGGTGATTTTTCCATTGACCGCATCGGGCCCGTCGGGTTCAGCCGGATGTGGCCCGAATTCGCCGCAATTGCTGGCATAATGGCACGGTGGTCGCATATTCCAGGTAAACGGGTTTGAGCAAGGGAAAGTCACCGGATTCGATTTGGCAACGCGAGATGATTGTCCATCCCTCGGATCTCGAGGTGGGCAATTATGTCGTGCGTCTGGACATCCCATGGATTGACACTCCCTTTCCGCTTCAGGGTGTTCTGATTGATTCGGAAAAGACCCGGAGCTGGTTCGAGGAGCATTGCGAGTGGGTGGTCATCGATCTGGAGCAGTCCAGCGCACCGCCGCAACAGCGGCGGCCCATGCGCAAGCGCGACAAGCCGGAGTCCCGAACCTCTGGCTCGAATACCGACCCCGAGCACCCGATCAATGCCCTGAGAGGCCGCAAGCTGGATCGGGAGAGCGTGGGGGTGGCACTTCGGGCCTATGGCCTGCTCGATCACCAGGCGCGCCACCTGATCAGGGGCTTTGCCCGGCAGGGCACGCTCGAGATCAAGACTGCCGAGCGGGTTGTCGCCGAACTGGCCACCTATCTTCAGAAAAACCTGGCCGCGATGGTCTGGCTCACCCGGATCAAGGACCGGGATGACTACACTGCGCAGCATTCCATCAACTCCGCCATTCTGGCCATGGGGCTGGCGCACGCGCTGGAGTGGTCGCCGGATCGCATCGAGCTGGCGGGACTGGCGGCGCTGCTTCATGATGTCGGCAACGTCGAAATCGATACCGAGATTCTGCAAAAGCCGGACTTGCTGACAGAGGCCGAGTATCGGGAAATCAAGACCCATACGACGCGCGGCTACGAATTGCTCTCCGAGCGTGACGAGCTCGACCCGGTGGTGGCGCTGGCGGCGCTGGAGCACCATGAGCGTGGTGACGGCAAGGGTTACCCCTACGGCAAGGGAGCGGCTGATCTGAACCCCGTCTCCAAGCTGGTTGCCGTGGTGGATGTCTACGACGCAGTGACTTCCCAGCGCAGCTACCGCGCGGCCCGCTCGCACCATGATGCACTGGGCATACTCTGGCGCGGGCGCGATCACAAGTTCGACCGGCACATGGTCGAAACCTTTATCCAGTTCATGGGCTGGGTGGCGCCGGGCACGCTGGTGCGCCTGTCCAATGGCGATCTGGCAGTGGTCGAGGAGACCAATATCGTGCAGGGGTTCTATCCCATCGTCCGGCGGCTGGAGCATGGCGGTGCAGGCTACCGGGCCGGTGAGCAGATCGATCTGGCCACGCTCAAGGATGCTGATGGCAAGCACCTGATTCACATCGAGGAGGTGCTTCCGGACGGGGCCCATGGGGTGAATGTCAAGGCATTGCTGGTAGCGATGCTGGACTGAGGCGCTGCGGCTCCCGCAAGCAAAATATTCATGGTGTTACCATGAATTGACTTCGTCTGACCATGGAGGGGTGGCAGCATGTCTTCGGAACAACCGCGCTGGATGGTCGAGAGTCGCATCGATCCGAATGATTTGCGCATTGGCCACTTCGTGACCCGTCTCGACATTCCCTGGCGCGAAACCCGCTTCCCGCTTGAGGGTGTGCTGATCGATTCCCCGGAAATCAAGGCATGGATGGTGGCCAACTGTTCCTGGGTGGTGGTGTCCCATGTGCGCGGGCCGGAGGCCGATTTGCAGCTGCCACCCGGTGAGATCGGAGGCGCCGATGCTGAAAAGCCCTCCGGACCACCCCGTAAAACCCTGACCGGCGAGATTTCGGCCAAGTCCCTGCGCCAGGCGCTGGAAACGCGTGGCTCATTGGAGCGGCAGGTTCGTGACCTGATTGATCAGTTCAAACAGCGCGGGCGGGTGGATATTGCCGAGGCGCAAACGGTCGCGCGCGAACTGGCCGAGGTGCTGGAGCACAATCTGGCGGCACTGGTTTGGCTGACTCGGATCAAGGACCGCGACGACTATACGGCCCAGCACTGCATCAATGTTTCGATCCTTGCCATGGGGCTGGCACATGCCCTGGACTGGGAAGGCTTCGAGCTGGAGTGTGCCGGCCTGTCGGGCCTGCTGCATGACCTGGGCAAGATTCATGTGGATCAAACGGTCCTCAAAAAGGAGGGGCGGCTGACCGAGGCCGAGTTCGCCGAGGTCAAGCGTCATGCCGAACTCGGCTACAAGATGCTGAAGGGAGAGGGCGGATTGCCGGATTCGGTGCTCGAAGCCGTGCTGTCGCATCATGAGCGTCCCGATGGCAGCGGTTACCCGCGCGGCCTGTCGGCGAAGAGTATTCCGCCGATGGCCCGTCTGGTGTCGATCGTGGATGCCTACGATGCCATCACCTCTCACCGGGTCTACGACCCGGCGCGGTCCCATCATGAGGCGCTGGGCATTCTGTGGAAACAGCGAGGTCGGCAGTTCGATGCGGAAATGGTGGAGGCTTTCAATCAGATCATGGGTTGGGTCACGCCGGGAACGTTGGTCCGGTTGACTGACGAGCGTCTGGCCGTTGTCCTTCAGGCCAAGGACGGACGTGGATTGCTGCCCATGGTTCGGCTGCTGGAGTCCGGTGAGAAAGGTTACCGGCTGGCCGACCGGCTGGACCTGGCTGCCGAGGCCAGGTCGCGGGGCGCAGCCGCCTTGCGCATAGCCCAGGTGCTCCCCGATGGCGCCGAGGGTGTCGATATTCGTGATCTGGCCATAAATTTCTGATTCATTTCCCGATTTCTTTGCGTTGCCGGCTGGCTTGCCGGATAATCGGCGCTTTATCAACCAAACCCTTAAGGGAGGGAGTCGAATGGGGCAGCTTGACCGCTTTCGCCGGTTGCTGGGGATGGGACAGTCGGATGATCGGCGCAGCCGCAAGCGGGTTCATGCCCGGCGTGGCACGCGGGTACTGATTGTCGATGATTCCCGCACCATCAGTGCGGCGCTCAGCCACATGCTGCGGCAGAACGGTTACGAGACGATGACCGCCGAAGATGCCGAATCGGCGCTGGAGATGGTGGTCGAACAGCCCCCGGAGCTGATCTTTCTCGACATCGTCCTGCCGGGCATGAGTGGATTCAAGGCCTTGCGACAGTTTCGACGCCTCAAGCAGACCGCTGAGGTGCCCATCATCATGATCAGCGGCAACCCGCAGGCAGTCGAACAGTTCTATCTCAAGAAGATCGGCGCTGACGACTTCATGAAAAAGCCCTTTGGCCGCGCCGAGGTCTTTGCTCGCCTGGAGCGTTTGGTGGTCGACGGTGTCTTGGAGGGTCGCGGGTCGCTGGTCAACCCCGAGCCCGTGGTTGATGCCGACGCGGATGCCGACGAAATCGATAGCCAACCCGCGACCGAATCCACGCCCGAATCCGATACCAAGCGGTAAGCCCGAAGACTTGAATCAAAGTCGTTGTCGTCGCTCGGGATCGATCTCGGGCACCTCCGTGGAAAGCTCGACCTCATGGGTCTCGCCCTCGTGCCAGAATCTGATCATGGCCTTGCCCTCGGCGGTTGCGGCGCTGATGCTTTCGAGAAAGTCCATCGGAGTTTCAATCGTTTCGTCATCGACGGCAAGAATCAGCGCGCCGGCCCGTAGTCCGGCCTGTTCGGCATGCGAACGACTGTTGGTGACCAGCACGCCCGGTTCATCGGGCAGGTTGAGCGCCTGGCGAATGTCGTCACTAGCCGGCATGACGGTGATGCCGATGGCTGTCACGACTTCGTCGTCGTCATCCAGGCCACGAAACGGAATGTCTTCACCCGCCTCGAGTATGGCCGGGGCAACCAGTATGCTTGCGCCGGTGCGTGCTGCAAGTGCCAGACCATCGCTGGGCCGTGTGTCGACGCGGACGATCTCGTCACTGTCGGCCCGACTCAGTTCCAGTGCACCGTAATAGGTGCCATTGCGCAGTTCATCGACGATGACTCGTTCCAGCTTGGCGTCCAGCGACTGGATGAGGTCGGTCGCGAGGTCATGGGTCATGGGGCGCTCCGATTCGATACCCCGCTGGGCCACCAGGATGGCGCGTGCCTCGTTCGGGCCGATGAAAATGGGTACGATTCGACCGTCATCCGGTTCGCGTAGCAGCACAACGGGCGTGCCGGTCATGGGCTCGACGGCCACGCTGGCCAGCTCGGCGGGCACCAGGGTGTCGAACTCCACTGCCAGCTCGCGAGCACCGGTATGGCCGCACAGGCCGATACCGATGATCAGAATGCTCAAATAACGGGAGATGTATTGCATGGAAGGGTTACTCCTGCGCACCATATTGCTCAGGGTACAGGTTTCGGCCAAGGATTGCGTGATGGTGCTGCTGTTTGCCGTGTTCATTCTGCTCTTCGTGTCACTGGCTCAGGCCGCCGATGATGGTCCATGGGCTCATGGCGGGGACCTTCGAACCGGCCTGTTCGTCACGGAACGCAAGGCACGTAACGGCGAGGTCGAGCGTGACAGTCAGGGACAGGCGCGACTCAGAGCCTGGTTGCAGCGGGAACTCGCCGACGATTGGCGCTTTCGTGCCCGGCTGGCCGGTCGCGCTTCCACGGCAGGCAATGATTTCGGCCTGAAGTTCGATCGATACCGGGCATCGCCCACCGGCACGAATGTCGGGGAAATGCACTTCGACGAGTTCTACCTCGGCCATGGCGCTCCCGGCGCCGATCATCAATGGCGACTGGGGCGCTTTCAGACCGCTATCACGTTGCCTGTCGTGCCTGGAAAGAGCCTGGATCGGAACGATTCCTCGAATGTCGGTATCGGCTGGACCGATGGTTTTCACTGGCAGGCCAGGATCGGTTCGGCGTGGAAAACCCACCTGATCGGGCAGGTCAATCATCGCCTTGGAGCAGGCAATACAGTGCGTTCGCCGCTGGACTTCTCAGTGGATGGGAGCCGTCTGGGCGGCTATATTGCATTGGAGGCGACCGAGCATCCCGGGCCGTTGGTCATGCGTGTGCTCAGCGTCAACTGGGTGCCCAATGCGCTTGCAGTCGAAGGAGCCGGGTCTGATCGTCGCCAGGACTACGTGACCGCCGCGATGAAGACGGCGGCAGCCTGGCCGCTGGGCGATGACGGCACACGGCTGCTGGTCGCCGCTGAGCTCGGGCAGGCCTTGAATCGACCAGGCCCGGAAGTCTTGTCATTGCCGGGCAAAGACCGAGTTTCCGGTGACGCATGGCAAGTCAGCGCCAATCTGATGGATCTGCTGCCGGGGCACCACCTGGGTGCCGTTTACGGGCGTGCCGGCGGTGGCTGGCTGACATCCAACGACTACCGCAACAACGACGAGCTGCTCGAGATTCGTTATCAGCGCCGTTTCACGCCCGCTCTGTCCGTTGAGGTCCGTTATCGCTGGCGCCGCGAGCTGGAGAGAAGATTGGGTGCTGACGGCCTGCAGGTCGACGAGGATGTCTATGCCCGTGTGACCTGGCGCATGCGCTGAGTGAAACGCTTGCCGGGCTTCAGGTAAACTCGGGCGCCATGGTTGCGACAACACTGGTCATTTACCTCGTGGTGTTGCTGGGCATCGGTATCTGGGCTCAGCGGCGTATTGGCAATACCGAGGACTTTCACCTGGCCGGCCGGCGCATGGGGCCGATCGTGGCGGCGTTGAGCGCTTCGGCCAGCTCCTCTTCTGCATGGACCCTGCTGGGCATGTCCGGAGCGGCGTACGCTTGGGGATTGCAGGCGGTATGGCTGATTCCGGCGGTGGTGTCCGGGTTTTTCATCAACTGGGTGTTGATTGCGCCCCGTTTGCAGCCGGCCAGCCACTCCAATCAGGCCCTGACGCTGGTCGAGTTTCTGGCCAGCGATTCGCCGCAGCCCGCAGAGCGGCGCCTGCGCATGCTGGGGGCGCTGATCATCCTGTTCTGTTTCACCTTTTATGTGGCATCACAGTTCCAGGCGGCCGGATCGGCCATCAGCACCGCGCTCCCGGTGACGTCGTCACTGGCCATGGTGGTCGGTGCAGCCATTGTCATCGTGTACGTTTTTCTGGGCGGGTTCTGGGCCGCCAGTGTCACCGATGCCCTGCAGGGCCTGATGATGCTGGTCGTCGCCCTGGTGTTGCCGATCGTGGCGCTGCTGGCCGTGGGTGGGCCCGTGGCATTGTGGGAAGGCATGCTGGCGCTGGGAGATCCTTCCCTGGTTCGGCTGGTGGATCAGCCTGGTCTCTTGCTGGCCATGGTGTTCGTGGCCGGTCTGTTTGGCATCGGACTTGGCTACCCCGGGCAACCTCACGTGGTCAATCGCTTCATGGCCCTGAAATCGGCCGATCAGATTCCGTTTGCGCGCAACGTTGCCCTGTCCTGGGCGGTATTGATGTATATCGGTATGGTGATCCTGGGTTGGTCGGGCCGGGTTCTGATGCCCGAGCTGGCCGATGCCGAGTCGGTTTTGCTGCGACTGGCGGTGGACCTGCTGCCAGCCGTGCTGGGTGGTCTGATTACCGGCGGTGTGCTTGCGGCCATCATGTCCACCTCCGACAGCCAGTTGCTGGTGGCCGGATCGGCCGTGAGTCATGATCTCAGGCGAGGTCGGCTCTCGCTGGCGGTCGACCGTCTGGTCATCGTGGTACTGGGAATTGCCGCCGTACTGCTGGCCCTGTTCTTTCCGGCCACCATTTTCGATCGGGTGCTGTTTGCCTGGCAGGCGTTGGGCAATGCCTTCGGGCCACTGCTGATCGTCATGTTGTTCTGGGGGCGGGTCCCTGCGACCTACAGGCTGGCCACCATGGCGACAGGGTTTCTGTTGACCGTGGTGATCAGTTTCTTTCCCCAGGCGCCGGGCAATGCCATCGAGCGATTGGTGCCCTTTGTTCTGGGGCTGGGTCTTGCCTGGTTTGGTTGGTACAGGGGGAGGCTGGGCAGCGGCGGTCAGTGAGTGAGTTCAGCGCGGCTTGCAGAATTGCTCGTAGAGTGCGGCCATGACCGCATGCACTTCCTCGCTGGCCAGGGAATAGTAGATGGTTTGCTGATCCCGCCGGGTGCGGACCAGGCCACTGTTTCTCAGTAGTGCCAGATGCTGAGACAGTGCCGACTGGCTCAGTGGCAGGTGCGAGTTGAGCTCACTGACTGACATTTCCGCGTCCACCAGGTGACACAGGATGATTAGCCGGTTCGGGTTGGCCATCAGTTTCAGGAAACGCGCCGCCGTTTCAGCCTGACGGGCCATTTCCCGGGGGCTCAGGTGGGGCAGAGGCTCAGTTTGGCGGGCAGTATCACTCATAGCACTGCCATTATCGCGCAATTTGGCCATTATTTCATCTTGTCGGCATATTGGTATACGCCATCGATTTGGGACATGGCGGCGACTGGCGCTAAAATGGGCAGTCTTTCCCAATCGCACGGATCGCAAGATGAGCTCGATTGCCAGGAACGTTACCCAGGCCGCAGGTCAGGCCGATACCACGCCACTCCGCTTCGTAACGGCCGCCAGCCTGTTCGATGGGCACGATGCTGCCATCAATCTGATGCGGCGCCTGATTCAGGCCGAAGGCTGCGAGGTGATTCATCTCGGCCACAACCGCTCGGTGGCCGATATCGTGCGCGCGGCCATTTGCGAGGATGCCGACGGCATTGCCGTGAGTTCCTACCAGGGCGGCCACAACGAGTACTTCAAGTACATGGTCGACATGCTGGCCGAGAAAGGGGCTTCGCATATCCAGGTGTTCGGCGGCGGTGGCGGCACGATTACCCCCGAAGAGATCCGCGAGCTCGAAGCCCAGGGCGTCAACCGCATCTACCACCCCGCCGATGGGATGAAGATGGGGCTGAAGGAGATGATCGAGGATCTGGTGGCCAGAACGCGCGAGGCGCGCTCTGATCGGGAGACGGGAGACGGGAGACGGGAGACGGAAGATCGGGATGCCGCAGTTGCCGCCACGCTGTCGGCCATCGAAAGCGGAACGATTTCAGAGCACGAGCTGGCGCAGATTCGCAAGTTGGCACAGGAAGAGCGGCGGGTACCCGTGATCGGGCTGACCGGCACCGGCGGTGCCGGCAAGTCATCGGTGACCGACGAGATGGTCAATCGCTTTCTGCAGTTTTTCCCCGAAATGCGCATTGCCGTGCTTGCCGTGGACCCGACACGGCGGCGTACCGGCGGCGCGCTGCTTGGTGACCGTATCCGCATGAATACGCTGCGGTCCGAGCGGGTGTTCATGCGTTCCATGGCGACCCGGCGCCAGCACCTGGCGACCTCCGAAGTGGTGGCCGATTCGCTGGCCCTGCTGCGTTCGTCCGGTTTCGACCTGGTGGTGCTGGAAACGGCCGGTATCGGCCAGTCCGATTCCGAGGTGGTCGATCTGGTCGATTTCCCGGTGTATGTCATGACCTCCGATTACGGTGCGGCCAGTCAGCTCGAGAAGATCGACATGCTCGATTTTGCCGATCTGGTCATCCTCAACAAGTTCGATCGTCAGGGATCAAAGGATGCGCTGCGTGACGTGCGCAAGCAGTGGAAGCGCAACCGCCTGGCCTTCGATCTGGCCGACGAGGACGTGCCGGTGTACCCGACGATTGCCTCGCAGTTCAATGATCCGGGGGTGACGTGGATGTTTGCGAATCTCTGCCGCTTGTTGCGGCAGAGCGGTGAAAGGGAAAAGGTGAAAGGTGAAAGGGGAGAAGGGGAGACGGAAGACGGAAGACGGAAGACGGAATTCGGGACGGAGCGGTGTGATTTTGCGCCGGAGGTGGAGTTGGCGGACAGGGAGCCTAAGCCTTCGGTGCTGATTCCGGGCAATCGCGTGCGTTATCTGGCCGAGATTGCCGAGCAGGGCCGCGGCATCAATGAAGATACTCTGAAGTGGGCCGAGGAAGCCCGACGAGCCCAACACTATTGGGAGGTGTTGCGAGAGTTGGTGCCCGGTCTCGATGCGGAGCCGCTGGAGTTCCTGTCGCCTGAGGCGATTGGGAAGACGGAAGACGGAAGACGGAAGACGGAAAACAACGACTCGCCTGACACCTCACGCCTAACGCCCCATCTGACGGAGCGCTACAACGAAGCCCTGAAGTCGATTCCCGAACAGGTTCGCGACCTGCTCCAGAGCTGGCCTGAGCTCAAGGCCTCGGTCGAAGCCGAAGAATACAGCTACGAGGTGCGCGGCAAGACCATCTCGGGGTCGAACTATCGTGAGTCGCTTTCGCGCCTGCAGATTCCCAAGATTGCCGCGCCGCAGACCGCTGACTGGGGTGATCAGCTGGTTTTCCTGATGAAGGAGAATCTGCCTGGTCACTATCCGTATACCGGCGGGGTCTATCCCTACCGGCGGACCAACGAAGACCCCATTCGCATGTTCGCCGGCGAAGGCACGCCCGAGCGCACCAACCGGCGCTTTCACTATGTGTCCGAAGGTCAGCCGGCCAAGCGCCTGTCCACGGCTTTCGACTCGGTCACGCTTTACGGCGAGGATCCGGCAGAGCGCCCCGATATCTACGGCAAGGTCGGCAATTCCGGTGTTTCCATCGCCACGCTCGATGACATGAAGAAGCTGTACTCGGGCTTCGACCTGGCCGATCCGACCACCTCGGTGTCGATGACCATCAATGGCCCGGCACCGATGCTCATGGCCATGTTCATGAATACCGCCGTGGACCAGCAGGTCGAGAAGCACCTGAAGGAAACCGGCAAGTGGGAAGCGGCCGAGAAAAAGAAAGCGGAACTGCTCGGCGATGACCTGCCGGCCTACTCCGGCGATCTACCGAAGACCAACGATGGTCTCGGACTGGGGATGCTGGGCGTCACCGGCGATCAACTGCTTGATCGCGAGACCTATGAAAACATCAAGGCGGACACGCTCAAGGTGGTCCGCGGCACGGTACAGGCCGATATTCTGAAGGAAGACCAGGCCCAGAATACCTGTATCTTCTCGACGGAGTTCGCCCTGCACATGATGGGCGATATCCAGCAATACTTCATCGACAACGGAGTCAGAAACTTCTATTCGGTCTCGATTTCGGGTTATCACATTGCCGAGGCCGGCGCCAACCCGATCAGCCAGTTGGCCTTCACGCTGTCAAATGGTTTCACGATTGTCGAGTACTACCTGGCGCGTGGCATGGATATCAACGACTTCGCGCCCAACCTGTCGTTTTTCTTCTCCAACGGCATGGACCCGGAATACTCGGTGATCGGCCGGGTGGCGCGGCGCATCTGGGCGCGTGCTATGCGCGAACGCTACGGTGCGAACAAGCGCTCGCAGATGCTCAAGTACCACATCCAGACCTCGGGTCGTTCGCTGCACGCCCAGGAAATCCAGTTCAATGACATCCGCACCACATTGCAGGCGCTCTACGCCATCTTCGATAACTGCAACAGCCTGCACACAAACGCCTACGACGAGGCCATCACCACGCCGACCGAGGAGTCGGTGCGTCGCGCCGTGGCCATTCAGATGATCATCAACAAGGAGCTGGGGCTCAACTACAACGAGAATCCGTGGCAGGGCAGCCATATCGTCGATCGGCTCACCGACATGGTCGAAGAAGCCGTGTATGCCGAGTTCGAGCGCATCTCAGAGCGTGGCGGCGTACTGGGTGCCATGGATACCATGTACCAGCGCGGCAAGATCCAGGAAGAGTCGCTTTACTACGAGCACAAGAAGCACGATGGTTCGCTGCCGCTGATCGGCGTCAACACCTTCCGGCCGCCCCAGGGTGAGGCCCAGGAGGGCGGCGAGGTCGAGCTGGCTCGCTCTACCGAAGAGGAAAAGCAGCAGCAGGTCAGCAACGTGCGAGCTTTCCAGCAGCACAATGCCGAGCAGTCAACGCCGGTACTCAAACAACTCCAGGACGTAGCCCGGCAGCGCGGCAATACCTTTGAGGCGCTGATGGAAGCGGTCAAGAGATGCTCGCTGGGGCAGATCAGTCATTCGCTCTACGAGGTTGGCGGCGAGTACCGACGAAACATGTAGGTCTGTAAACGGATTCGGCGCCTCTGGTGGAGGCGCCGGTCGATGCAAATGGGTGGGGCTCAGATTCGGCTCTGCGCGTGATCTTCCTGCTCGGGGTCGCCGCGGGCGCTGTCGGAGTGTGCGGTGATGGTTTCGAGACCATGGGCATCCGGTCCGCGTTCAACACGGAACAGCAGCCAGGAGAAAAACAGGCCAATGGCGACCAGCCCGGTGTAGAACCACATGCCCGCTCCGTACCCCTCGGGGTTGTCCGGCGAGGCTTCAAACCAGTCGTTAAGCCAGCCGATGACGACAGGCACCACCGCCCAGCCCAGTTGCTGGCACAAAGTCATCATCGCATAGGCCGAACCCAGCCGGCGTTCGTCGACGATGTAGGCGACCGAGGGCCACATGACCGCCGGAATCAGCGAAAACACGCCACCCAGCAGGGTCATCACGATGAGCAGTGTCAGCGGTACCTGGCCCGATCCGATGAACGGAATGACCAGTCGCACCTCCGGTCCGGGCGGCAGGTAGGTCACGGCCAGAAACAGCGGCAGCATGGCCAGCGAACCCACCACCATGAACATCGAGCGTTTGCCCACCTTGTCGACCATCAGCCCGAAGATTGGCGTGGCGATGATGGCGGCCATGGGTAGTAGACTGGAGAGAAGCCCGGCAGCGTTGCGGGTCATGCCGTGGGCCTGCTGGAAGTAGTCGATGGCAAAGGTGCGAAACGGGAAAATGGTCGAGTAGAAAACCACACACAGGGCGACCACGTACCAGTAGGAGCGGCCGAATGTATAGAGCTCCTTGATACTGAGCTTTTCGGTTTCCTCGGCCGGGCCCAGCGTGTACCGGTTCTCGGCGCGTTGCTCCATGATCCAGTATAGGACGGCCGCGGTGACGGCCAGCCCGCCGATGGCCGTGGCCAGCCACAGCGGGTCCTGCCAGTTCACGTAAAGGGGAGCGGCAAACGAGGTCGACCAGTCGGCCGAGGCCGAGCCCAGGCGTGAAATCGACAGGTTGAGGCCGAAGGCAAGGCTCAGTTCCTTGCCCTTGAACCATTTGGCCAGTGCGGTAATGGCCGCCACGATCATGGGTTCAGCGCCCAGTCCCAGCACAAAACGGCCTGCCAGCATCATCTCGAAGTGCGGAGTGGCGGCGATCATCGCGGCACCGAGTACGCAAACCAGCCCGAATACTGTAATGGCAATCTTGGAACCGAAGCGGTCGATGACATAGCCACCGGCCAGCAGAACGATGAGCGCGGCAATGTTGTAGATGGAAACAAGCTGCCCTACCTGGCTGTAGGAAAACTCCAGTTGCTCGCGCATCAGGTCGATAACCGGCCCGAGCGAATCATAGACATAGTAGTTGCCGAACATTGCCAGGCTGATGAGAACCAGCACGGCCCAGCGGTAAAGGGGCGGGGGAGGCGGGAGTGGCTCGAGGCGCTTGGTGTTCTGGGTCATGGGCGGTTGTTGTGTTGATCGGTGGAATCTGTTCGGCTTGCCGCCAAAACTGTACTGGAGCTTATGTAGATGGTCAATCAGGCCTCTTGAGACGCCGCGGGGCCACGGACTCAGCTGGAAGAGAACTGCTGGAGAAATTGCTCGATCTGTTCGATGGCTTCGTCGAGCAGACGCTTGCGTTCGCTTTTACTTTTGCCGCGGGCCGTGTTCAATTCGTTCAGCAGTTCCCGCTCGACCTCGGCGAAGCGGTCGAGGAGCTTGCTGCAGGTAGGATCGTCCAGCCAGGAGCTGAACTGGTCGGCCAGTGTGCGAAGTTCACTCATCTCCAGGTCGGGTTCGCGCGGCAATAACCCGGCCTGGTGTATGACGTTCGTGAGGCGCTGGTTCAGGTCTTCAAGTGTTGCTGCGCGTCGGCTGAGCAGGTGGCAAATCCCTGCGGGTTCGATCAGGTGGTCGACGCTGTACTGGTAGCGCTGGGCCAGCTCCGCAGCCAGGCGGACCGCGTCGAGCAGGGCGGCATCTTCGGTCGAGGTAATCAGGGACATGTGCGGCTTACTCCGGTGTGATGACCTGAAGGGAACGAGTACCGACCTGGCATTCTACCGGGGTCTGGGTCCGGAATTCTCCATCTGCGGTGACCTCCTGATCCGGTTGTGTCGTGATGGATGCACTTCTGCAGCGGAAGTGATGCACGGTATCGGCTGCTCGCATGTTTCCGCTGCGCAGTCGCAACGAGCTGGCCAGCAAGCGCAGGTAGCCCTGGTAACTCACCACCAACACATCTAGCTTGCCGTCGTCGATCTTTGCATCATCGGCAATGGTCATGCCGCCGCCGTAATGAATGCCGTTGGCCACCGTCACCTGCAGGCAGTCGTACCGGCGTGTCTTTCCATCAAAGTCGATTCTGGCCTTGAAGTGTCTTTGTCCGCGTAGCGCCCGCAATATACCGAGAAGATAGGCGAGTATCCCGAACCTTGATTTTTCTTCACTGTCCATCTCTTGAGTCATTCTGGGACCCAGGCCCATGCCAATGGCATTGATGAAGGTCACATCGTTGGCCTTGGCCACATCGATGCGACGGACCTGGCCCAGCACGATGACGTCCATGGCACGCTCGAGATCAACGGGCAGCCCGAGCGAGCGTGCCAGGTCGTTGGCCGTGCCAAGCGGCAGAATTCCCAGTGGGCGATCAACCTCGAGCAGGGCATCGAGCGCAAGATTGATGGTGCCGTCGCCGCCACCGAGCACGATCCGATCTGAGTTGGGGCCGTGTTCCCGGATCAGTTCGGGGATCTGCCCGGGATGGTCCGGTTGCCGAAACTCGACTTCTCCCAGTGCCGCCAGGCGTTCCCGCAGGTTCTGGAGAGGATTGTTTCCGGAGCGGCTGCCGGGGTTGCAGATCATCAGGGTAGATTGGCTCATTGCATCGGTTCCGGCTTGCGATGGACTGGGGCGATCTTGCGGAAGGCAGCGTTGAACAGGCAGTAGGCACCGTAGCAGATCAGTCCCGTGGAGGCGATGCCAAGACCGACATCGCCCCAGCTTTCCCGACTGATTAGCCACAGAGCCGTGGCCACATCGATTATTTCGTCACTGGCGGCGAACCAGCCTGCCCGGACCAGTTGCCAACCCAGCATGAGAAAAAGTCCACCACGAACGGCAATGCCGTAGGTCGAGAGCCAGGCCATCGGCCCATGCAGGTGTTTGATGCCGGCCGCACGGGTCCAGCGGTCGCGGAAGGGTTGTGTCCCGGCGCGGTGGAACTGAAAGGCGGCCGTGGCGATCAGTCCGGTTCCAACCAACCCCAGCAGGATGCGTCCGATCTGAAAGTCGACCAGCGTTTCTGCAAACGATTTCCAGCCGCTGGCGTTGCCAGTCAGGCCGGTAATAGCGCTCATTGCAACCAGCATCATCGAGGCATAGAACCCCGCACTGATCAGAAAGCCGGTGCGCTTGGTCAGTGCAACGGTCGAGTACCCCTTGCCATCGGGATCGATGAAGGCCTGGTAGATGCGCCAGAGTACATGGGCGGCCAGACCGGTGATCAGCAGGCCGAAACCGATGCGTCCCGGTGCATGGGCACCCATGATGTGAATGGCGCCGCCACTGCCAGTGACCCGGCCTTCGGCGAATCCCAGCAGTGCAAGCAGCGACAGCAGGCCAACGGCCAGGAAGACCATGCCCTTGGCGACATAGCCAATGCGCGCCAGAGAGACGACCGAAAAGATGGTGGCCAGCTGAAAAAGGTTCATTGGCGCGAATGTCCGCGCTGCTTGGATGCCAGGCGCTGTCGCAGCCATTCGGCAAGCAGCAGCCAAGCAGCCCCCGCCACCCAGCCTCCCAGCACGTCACTGGGCCAGTGCACACCCAGGTAGAGTCTGCTCAGGCCTGATAGAAGGCTTAGCAGCAGCGCGGCAATCAGCAGGTACCGTCTGGTATGTGCTTTTGAGACCTGGCGGCCCAGTACGCTGGCCAGGGCGAGAAAGGTGACCAGAGAGGACATCGCATGGCTGCTGGGAAAGCTGCTGGTGAACACTCGTGTGGCATCGGAGAGCAGGTCGGGTCGTGACTGGCTGAAGCCCCATTTGAGCAGCCAGCCTGTGACCAGGGCCGTGGCCAGCACCAACATGCTGATGCTTCCCAAGGCCGTGAGGTCTCGTCCGGCTTCATTGAGCCAGTCCGGGCCCAGTGGAGTCGTGGTGCCATTGATGCTCTGCAAGGCGGTTAACACGTGGAGATCGATTGCGGCGCCTGGGGCAGTGTTCGCCAGCCAGGCGATCAGTGTGAACGCGGCCATGGCGGCCAGGGCCAGGAGCGCCGGGTGTCTTGTTGGCGGTTGACTCATTCCGGGGTCTGAAGTCAGGGTCTTTCGGGAAGGTTGGTTCTATTATTCGGACAGACACAGACAGGCGCCATTGCTTGACTGGAGCAACCGGGGGGTGCAGCTGCGGTCTGGAATTATCGGGGGAGTCACATCGGCTCATCGTTCTTCGGGAAGTTATTCGTGAAAACAGATAGTTGCATTACCAGCGAAATAGGCGCCATTGTCGACCTGAGCCAGGGCGAGGTGCAACTGCTCGAAGCACTCGAACGCGATCCAAGGTCGTTTGACGAGGGAGAGGCGCTGTGGGAAGCCGGGGTGCCTGCGCAGGAATTCTATACCCTGACTCGGGGGTGGGCCTGCTCGATGTGCTTTCTTTCCGATGGTGAGCGCCAGGTGCTGGAATTGTATCTCCCCGGCCAGATCATGGGCTTGCGAGAGATTGGCCTGGCTCGAACCCAGTCCGTCCTGGTGGCGTTGACCGAAATCGAAGCCTGCCCGTTTCCTCGCCATTGTCTGACCGCGGTGTTCCAGCAGTCAGCTCGACTCGCCCAGTTGTTGTTTCTGTTTCAGGCAAGACAGCAATCCATGATCACGGAGCGTATCGTGAGTATCGGCCGGCGGCCGGCGACAGAACGATTGGCGCACTTCATCCTTGAAGTCAAGTCACGCTTAGCCACGCCTGATCTCGTCTTTGACTTTCCGCTGCGCCAGAATCTGATCGGTGACGTGCTGGGGTTGTCATCGGTCCATGTCAGTCGAACGCTGTCGCATTTGAAGGAAGACGGTCTGATGTGCATATCCTCGGGACGGGTTGAGATCAAGGATCTTGACGGGCTGATCGAATTCTGTGATTTCAATCGCGCATATCTCGAGCCGACTCATGCCTGGCCCGACGATGCAGCATCGTCGGGCCGGCAAAAAAAGGCCAGTTGATCAAACCGGTGGTCGACGACCGGTAATCATGAAGATCACCGCCAGAATCAGACCGACCACGAACAGGATCCAGGCGATGTTGGTTGCCGCGCCGGCAATCCCGGACAGTCCGAGAGCTCCGGCAATGATGGCAATGATGAGAAAAGCCAGTGCCCATGAAAGCATGTCACGCTCCTGCTCTTGTGGAAGGCAGACAATAGCCCCGGCGAGTGCCCGTGTCTTTAACTTGGGTTAAGGTAGGTAGATGGTGCAGGTCGGTATGATTGTGAGTTGACAAGCAACTGAAGCGCGGAGGTATTAACCCGGCACGAATGTAGATCACATTCAGGGCTTCAATCAGGGCCCGAATCAAGGCGTCGCTCGTCGCCAAGGTGATCCCCTTGGCAAGAGCGAGAACGCAGAGTCGGGCCCTGATTGAAGCCCCTAACTATCTGATTCTAAAAAGTCAGGCCGCAGTGTGCGCTTCGGCAGACTGCGTTATCGAAACTTGCTGTAGGAGTGCTACAGCGGCGTTTCGCTGCCTTGCTGCCGAAGCGCACACTGCGGCTGAATGCGATCTACATTCGTGCCGGGTTAATAGGTAGCACATGAACAAGGATCAGTTACAAGGTCGATGGGATGAGTTCACGGCCCGTGTCAAAAAGCAATGGGGCGAGCTCACCGATGACGAGGTGCGTCAGGCCGAAGGCAATGTGGATCAACTCATCGCAAAGGTTCAGCAGAAGTATGGTGACAGCAGAGAGACCGTTGCCGCAAAGTTCAATGAAATGATGAAGGAGTTTCAAAATGACGACAAGTAAACACTGGTCTGTGGTTCTGAGCCTGTTGTTTGCAGGCGGGCTGTTCCTTGCCGGTTGCAGCGATCCGGGTCCGGCTGAAGAAGCTGGTCAGGAGGTCGATGACGCCATTGAAGAGGCCGAAGACGCCTTTGATGACCTTGGTGATGAGGCTGAGGATGCCCTGGACGATCTCGACGATGAGATTGACGACCAGGTCGACTGATTCAGGTCTATCGGTATCATCTGCACTCGGCCGATTGGAATGAGGAAGGTCAGTTGAGTGCTCCACCGCAACTGGACCCCTGACCGGCAGTGCAGCCATAGCAATGATCTGCCACGCCGATTCGGCGTGGCAGATCCTTTGATTCAAGCAAGTTGTTCAGGTGATCGACCTGGCCGTCGTCGCCTAGCGGCAACCCCAGCATCTGGTTGAAATCACAGTCGTAGAGAAAGCCGCGGTAGTCGACGCTGATCAGGTTGCGGCACATCACTTCCTTCAGATTCTCCTGTTGATAGGCATTCTTCAGCAGTGCCATGTATTCATCGAACTGACCTTTGGAAAGCAGGATGGCTCCGAAGCGTTGGATCGGCATGTTAGTGATGGTGAACAGCCGATTGAAAAGAATTCCGAACTCTTCATCAAGCAGCCGCTTGTAGTCGGCTTCCAGTACCTGCTGGTCGGGGGGAAGAGTGGGCCCGAGCGGGTTGTAGACCAGGTTGAGTTCCAGGCCGCTTTCCGGGTCGCCGTACCCCAGGCTGTTGAGCTTCTTCAAGGCGTTGATCGAAGCCTCGAATACGCCATTGCCGCGCTGTGCATCGACATTCTCTTTCGAGTAGCAGGGCAGGGAAGCGATGGTCTCGACCTGGTGTTCGGCCAGAAAATCGCCGACCCATTCATAGCCGGGCTCTTCCATGATCGTCGGATTGAGTCGATCCATGACATGGATGCCCTGTGTGCGGGCCTGTTCGACCAGCCAGCGGAAGTCTGGATTCATTTCCGGTGATCCCCCGGTCAGATCCAGCGTCTGCACGTCGAACTGCCGACAGACAGCCAGCGCCTTCTCCATGGTGGTGCGATCCATCAGCTCCTTGCGATTGGGGCCTGCGCCGACATGACAGTGGATGCAGCTGAGGTTGCACAGGTAGCCCAGGTTGAGCTGCAGGGTGTCGAGGCGGTCGCGGGTGATGGCCGGAAAGTCGGTCTTGATCAGCAGGGGCCAGGTGTCACGCATGGCTTGTTTTATTCCTTGGGTTCAAGTTGGTGCTTTGCATGGCTGAGAGTGCCCTTATGAGTCTGCTCTGCGCGGGTAGCGGATGGTCCAGGCACTTCAATTCGCTGTGCAGTACGCCCAGGTCGGTCACAGTGTCCAGGTCGGTCAGTCGGGGCAATTCCAGCCAGTCCGCTTCATTCTTCATGGAATGTTCGAACTGCCTGAATGTATCAGGCCGGCTGTAGGTGACTCGTGTCCAGTGCTTTTCCTCAATGCAGTGATTACTGCCAAAGGTCCAGAAGCCGCCATCTCGGGCCGGACCGATCACGCTCCGGCGGCTCTCTGACGATAGCCAGTTGGCCGCTTCGCGCAGGGGTTCGATCTCAAACTGTGGAGAATCGGCGCCCAGCAGTATGCCGCTGCCGTGCTGGTCGACGAGCACATTCATGACCCTGCACATGCGTTCTCCCAGGCTGCCATCGCCCTGGTGAAGAACAGGTGCCCGCGGTTGCCAATGCCCGGCGGCAGCAGGTATTGATTCCGCCACTGCCCAGTAGACCGGTCCGATCTCGGCTGCTTTTGCGATCGAGAGCATGGCGTCGGCACACAGTCGATAAAGTTCCATGGCCCATTCCGGGCCGATAGCATCGGCCAGGCGCGTCTTGACCGGCGAAAGCCCCGGGGTCTTGACGAATATGGCAATTGCGCTCATGGGTTATCAGGATAACCGGCCCGGCGTGCTTTTCGAATGAGGCGTGCCGCGGCAAGCTGATGTTGCCAGGTGGTTCGCATCCAGCCCTGTTCGCGGTAGCGACGCGCGCTGGTGGTGATGGTCGCACCCATCGACCGAATGGGGATGCCAGACATGTTGGCGCGAACCACGAAATCCAGGTCCTCTCCACGGTCGAGATCCTCCCGAAAGCCTTTCAGTTGCTGGAAGACAGCCATTGGCATGCATAGCCCCTGGTCACCGTAGGGTTGTCGGAAAATGCGTGATCGAAGGTTGGCGCCGAAGGCATTTAGATTGGCAAGCCAGGGGCCGTCACTGCTGAAACGCAGACGGCAGTAGCCAATGACTGCCGTCGCATCGGAAGCAAATCCAGCCACGGCAGCGATGGTTTCGGCACTCAGGCGGCTGTCGGCATGAACAAACCATATCCAGGAACCGGTCGCCGCCGCCGCGCCCCGATTGAGTTGCACGCCACGGCCGGTCGTTCCGTGTATCCAGTGATCACCGACGGGGTCTCCCGGCGGGGGTGCCTCCGCAGCCGACACGATAACTTCATTGATGCGAGGGTGATGTTGGAGGACGCTGGCCAGCTCATCGGCTCGATCACCCGGCCCCAACGGTATGATCGCGCTGAGCCGGGTGAAGGGATCGTCTGCCGTTTGGGCCATTCAGCGGTGAAGCTCACCGGCGCGTTCGGGTTGATCGACAACCTCGTGAACCTCGATATGCATAGTGCCGCCACCGGGACGAGGCCATTCGATCCGCCCGCCTTGTCTCATTCCCAGCAGCGCACTGCCGACCGGCGCCATGACCGAGATCATCTGCCCGCTGTCGTCGAGATCTTTCGGGTAGACCAGCGTCTTGCTCATCATGTCACCACCGCCGTCAATCGAGAAACGCACGGTCGAGTTCATCGTGACGATGTTCGCCGGGATCTCGTCGGGCTCGACTACCTCGGCACGCACCAGTTCGGCTTCCAGCTCCGGCATGCCCGAGAACGCATTGGCCGGCATGCTGTCGAGCAGCTTTTCAAGACGATCCAGATCCCTGGAGCTGATCACGATTTTTGGTCTTCGAGTCATGGTGCGAATCCGGTTTGTGGAAAGGTCAGGTGGATCGAACGCCGGGCCCTGCGGGTCAGGACTGCGGGTGTTTCCGGTTCGAGCCAACGGCCCCAGTGTACCGCTTTTCAAGCGCCTCTGGCTCGCTGAAAATAGCGTTCGGCCCAGCGCAGGAGTCGCTCGGGCTTGTTGGCTTTCTTCCACTCGCCGGCAGCAAATTTGTTGGCCTCGTTCCAGGTCGGGTAGGCATGGATGGTGCCCAGCAGCTTGTTGAGGCCCAGGTTGTGCTTCATCGCCAGCACCAGTTCCGGCAGCATCTCCCCGGCATGCCGCGCGATGATGGTGGCGCCGAGGATGCGATCGCGTCCCGGTTCTGTCAGCACACGAACCTGGCCGTAGTTGGCTTGGTCGGCGATCGCGCGGTCCAGCTCCTCCAGCTCGTAGACTGTCAGTTCGTAGTCGATGTCTTGTGCCTGCGCCTCTTGTTCGTTGAGCCCGACACGGGCCACTTCCGGATCGGTGAAGGTGACCATGGGGATGACGTGGTAGTCGGTGCGAAATGACCACCAGGGGCTGATTAATGCGTTGACAGCGGCCGACCAGGCTTGGTGGGCGGCGACATGTGTGAACTGGTAGGGGCTGGTTGCGTCGCCACAGACGTAGATGTTCGGAAAGCTCGTGCGCTGGAATCCATCTGTATCGACGCTGCCGCGGCTGGTCAGTTCGATGCCGAGCGCTTCCAGGCCATAGCCGCTGGTGCGTGGTTTTCGTCCCACGGCAACCAGCAGATGGTCGAAGTCGAACACATGCTCGCCGCTCTCGCTGGCACAGACCATGCGGCCTTCCGCGCCGTTGCGCTCGACACGACTGGCGCGGTTGCCGGTGGCGACATTGATACCTTCGGCGATCAGGTGCTCTTCGACCAGTGCGCTGGCTTCACGATCTTCTCGCGGCAATAGCCGCTCGGCCTGCTCGACCAGGGTGACTCGCGAGCCCAGGCGGGCAAAGGCCTGGGCAAGCTCGCAGCCGATTGGACCACCGCCCATGATCAACAGTCGATCGGGCAGTTCATCCAGATTCCAGAGGGTGTCGCTGGTGAGGTAGTCGATCTGGTCGAGGCCATCGATCGGGGGAATGAGTGGTTCAGCCCCCGTGGCCAGTACGATCGCGCGGGCACTGATTCGGCGGTCGCCGAGCTCAACTTCCCAGGGCGAGACCAGCCGGGCCTCATCCTGGATTACGTCCACGCCCATGGCCTCATAGCGCTCTGCCGAATCGTGCGGTTCGATGCGGGCAACAGCCCGGCGCACATTGTCCATCACCTCGCGAAAATCCAGCTCGGCCTCCATTCGTCGAATGCCATAGCGCTGGCTGTCTCGCGCATCGGCCATGACTCTTGCAGTCTGGATCAGGGTCTTGGAGGGCACGCATCCGGTATTAAGGCAATCTCCGCCCATGCGGTTTCTTTCAATCAGCGCCACACGGGCGCGTACAGTCGCGGCAATGTAGGATGACACCAGGCCAGCGGCGCCCGCGCCGATCACGATCAGGTTGTAGTCGAAGCGCTTCGGCTTGCGATGCCCACGATACACACGCCGGCGCTTCAGGAAATCCAATGCCCACTTCAGAATCAGCGGCAGCAGGCCGAGCAGGGCGAACGCACCGATCAGTTGCGGCGAGAGTACGTCGCCGACCGAATCGACCCGCGCCAGCTGGGTGCCGGCGTTGACGTAGACGATGGTGGCCGGAAGCATGCCCAGCTGGCTGACCCAGAAAAAGGTCCAGGGCCGGATTGGGGTAAGGGCCATGACCAGGTTGATGATCCAGAAGGGGAAAACAGGCACCAGCCTGAGTGCCAGCAGGTAGAAGGCACCATCTTTCTCCACCCCGCGATTGATCACCGACAGGCGCTTGCCAAAGCGCTTCTGGACGGCGTCGCGGAAAAGAAACCGTGCGGCCAGAAATACCAGGGTGGCGCCGATAGTGCTGGCAAATGACACGGCAATGGTGCCGGCAACCACGCCAAACAGCGCCCCGCCGGCCAGCGTCAGCACGGCCGCGCCCGGCACCGACAGTGCGGCCATCAGGACGTAAATCCCCGTGTAGGCGGCGATCATCAGCCCCAGGTTGGCCTCGGTAAAGGCCAGCAGGGTATCGCGCTGCTCGCGTAGTACTTCCACGCGGAAATGCTGCTGCAGGTCAAAGAAGAAGAACGCGACGATGGCGATCGCGAACAGTGTCGCAATGGCGATGCGCAGGAAATGCCGGCCAGTCATGCTGAATAGGTTCCAGTGTACGGTTCCGGCCAGCATACAGCCTGGCTGACCAGATCAGGTATAGGTGATTGCCCGACCCCAGCCGCCTTCCGGTGAGGGCGTCAGGGAATCCTGCCGAAGCTCACTCGCTCGATTCCGGCCAGATCCTGCCGGGAACCGACCTGCCTGAATCCCGCCGCCTGCAGCAGCCTGCGCACCGCCATTGCCTGGTCGTGGCCATGTTCTATCAGGATGCTGCCTCCGGGCTCCAGGTGCCGGGGAGCCTGTACGATCAAATCGCGGATCAGATCCAGCCCGTCGGTGCCGGCAACCAGGGCCAGTTGTGGCTCATGCTGCAGGTCGGCCTGGTCCAGATGAGCATCGCCGGCAGCCACATAGGGTGGGTTGGAGACAACCAGGTGAAAGCGTCGGGCTTGTACCGGCTCGAACAGCGAGCCTTCAAGCAACTCGACATCGGCTTGCAGGTGGTTGCGGTTGTCCTTTGCCACCGAAAGTGCCGCGCCGGACACATCGGTTCCGCAGACATCCCAATCGGGTCTTTCGAGGGCCAGGGTGAGGGCAACGCATCCAGAGCCGGTGCCGATGTCAAGCACACGGGCGGCGTCCGGTAAAGCGGATTCCAGCGCGAGCTCGATCAGCAGCTCGGTTTCCGGGCGCGGCACCAGCACATCGGGAGTGACCCGGAACCGGTAGTCATGGAATTCCCGCCATCCAGTGAGATGGGCCACCGGCACTCCTTCGAGCCTCCGGGCCACCAGGCCGTCGAAGCGCTGTCGGCTTTCGGGGTCGCAGTATTCGTCAGCATGGGCATACAGCCAGGCCCGATCCCGATCCAGTACCCAGGCCAGAAGCATTTCGGCCTCCATGCGGCTGCCCATGCGGCCGGCTGCATGGGCCAGAAGGTCGGCTACGGTTTGATGTATATGGGATGCTTGCATATGGGGCCACCTCGGGTGATGATGACGCTGAGACCGGCATCTGGGCAGGAAGCGAAGGGTCTGGCAGCGACATGGTAGCCGATCCGGATCGTGGTCCGGTATTCAGGGTACGCGCCTGCCCGCCGGACGAGTCAGGGAGGTGGCGATGACGGCAATCCGGCAACTGATCGCAGCTTGGCTGCTGGCCGCGAGTGCTTTGGCTATCGGCGATCAGCTCAATGTGCAGCACTACGATACCCGTGATGGCATCCCGCAGGTGCAGGTGCTGACCGTGCATCAGTGTCGCACCGGCTACATCTGGCTGGGCTCGTTCAGCGGGCTTAGTCGCTACGATGGTCGGGAGTTTCGTCTGTTTCTGACCGAAGATGGTCTGAATGCCAATAATATCAACGATGTAGCAACAGGTTCCGAGGGCGAGCTGTGGGTGGGAACCAGTGCCGGTTTGTGCCGGCTGGCCGAGCCGGAGCGTTTCGAATGTCTTGATCTCGGCACCGCCGGGGGCATTCATGTCAATGCGCTGCATGCGGCCGAGGATCGCTTGTGGGTGGGGTCCGATCAGGGGCTGTTTTCGGTTGTCATGGACGACGTGAAATGGCATGACCTGCCCGGTGATTCGGGGTCGGCCGTTTTCAGTGTGGTCACCGATAACAGCGGGGACGCCTGGGTTGGCACGGATGCCGGACTTTACCGCAAGGATTCCGGTTCTTTCCGGGAGGTCGGGCTGCCCGCAGGTGTCGAACCGGTCATCACTGCTCTGGCTGCCGGGGACGATGCTGTCTGGGCCGGTACTGAACGTGGTTTGCTGCGCATCTCGGCGGCAGGGGCGACGGAGGTGCTGGAACCTGACTGGCTGGCCGAGCTCGATTTTTCTCATCTGATCAAGGACCGTGCCGGCCGTCTGTGGGGGGCGACGGCCAGTGGGCTGCTGCGCTACGAGGATGGGCGTTTCGAGCTTCTCACCGAATCCAACCGGCTGGCCAGCAGCATCATTCACCAGGTGTACATGGACCGTGAAGCCAATGTCTGGCTGGCGCATGACGGCGGGTTGAGCAAGTTGCGGCCATCGATGTTCAGGGGGTTCGACGATGACAGCGGACTGCCAGCGGCCTTTGTTCGAACCGCGGCGGAAGATGACCATGGCAACCTCTGGCTGGGGACGCGCCAGGGTGCCCTGCGGGTTCCGCAAGAAAACGGTCAATGGCGTTTCGACCATGCCGAGAAGATAGGAGCTGACGAGGGTCTGCCAGACCCGCGGATCTACTCAATTGACTTTCTCCCGGACGGTTCGGTGCTGCTGGCCACCTCGCAGGGGGTGGTGCGCTGGAGCACGGACAACGGGGTGATTGAAGTGCTGGGTGAGCGCGAGGGCCTGCCGAGCAACCGAACCCGCGCCCTGTTGCTGGATTCGAATCACCGTGTCTGGATCAGCACCAATCACGGGACTGCGGTATGGCGTGACGGGGGGTTGAGGACGGTGCCGGCGCCTGAGTTGGCGGCGGCCTATGCCATGAGAATCATTGAAGATCACGACGGGCATGTCTGGTTTGCCACTATTCAGCATGGTCTGATCAGGCTGAAGGAAGACGGGGAGATGCAGCAATGGCGGGCAGCGCAGGGCCTGAGCGATGAGATGCTCTGGGATCTCGCCCTGTCGGCCGATGGGTCGGTGTGGGCAGGTAGCAACGGAGACGGCCTGTTCCGGGTTCATCAGGACGGGTCGGTAGATCGATATACCACCAGCGACGGGCTGGTTGACGATTTCGTCTGGAATGTCATCGAGGACAGCCGCGGTGATGTCTGGGCCTACACCAATCGGGGGCTTTCCAGATTCGATGGCAAGGATTGGCGCACCTACCGGGAACGCGACGGCCTGCTGCACCTGGAGGGTTCGGCCACGGCGGCGGTCGAGACCCGTGACGGCACACTCTGGTTCGGTTCAGCCGATGGTTTGATGAAATACACCGGCGAGCCGGAGTATCTTCCCCGGGTGCGGCCGACGACCGTGTTACGAGAAGTCGCGCTGGGAGATCGGCAGGTCGAGGCCGACGAGAAGCTGCCATTCCGGGCCGGCAGCCTGCGTTTCCGCTTTGCCGGCCTGAGTTTCCATGACGAGGCGGCAGTCGAGTTTCGCTACCGGCTACGCGATCTCGAAAAGTCATGGACCGATGCCGGCACCAACCGCTCCGTGACCTACGCCGGGCTCAGGGGTGGAGACTATACCTTCGAGGTCAAGGCGCGTTCGCCGCTGGGGCTGTGGAGCGAGTCTCCGGCACAGTTCCGGTTCAGTGTTCAGCCACCGTTCTGGGCGACCTGGTGGTTCTGGCTGGTCATTCTGATCGGCTTTCTGGGCCTGACCTGGTCGATGATCTTTCTGCGCGAACGGTCAGCACGGGCACGCCAGGTCGAGCTTGAGCAGGTGGTCAGGCAGCGCACGGCAGAGCTGCGGGAGGCCAACCGGCGGCTCGAATACGCATCGCGCACTGATCCCCTGACCGGCTTGCCCAATCGTCGCTACCTGCTAGACCGGATTCACCAGGATCAGGCCGATGTGTGTCGCGCATTCAGCGATGGACGAAGCCCCGCGGACCGGGGCATGTTGTTCATGATGATCGACCTGGATGACTTCAAGTCGGTCAATGATCGCTACGGGCATGATGCCGGCGACCAGGTGCTCACGGAACGTGCGTCGCTGATCATCGAGCAGTTGCGCGAAGGTGATGACCTGATTCGATGGGGCGGAGAAGAGTTCCTGCTTGTTGCCCGGCATGTGAATGCCGATATGGGGCCAAGTATTGCCGAACGAATCCTGTCGGCGACCCGCAACACACCGGTTCGCCTGGCGGGCACCAACACTGAAATTTCGCCAACGTGTTCGGTGGGAATCGCCAGTATGCCCTTCGATCCTGATTGTCCCGAAGCGCTGGATTGGGAGCAGATCGTTCAACTGGCCGATCTGGCCGTCTACCAGGCCAAGGCGGCTGGCCGCAATCGCTGGGTTCGACTGCGACCCGGACCTGGGCTTTCGGTCATGGACGGCAGTGAACTGATCGCTTGCGCAAGGAAGGATCTGGATGGTCTGCTGGCGCGTGACGAGCTGAGACTCGACGGCAGCGACCACCCCGAAAGTGGGGGTTGGCGCGAATAGGCGGTTCGGTGGCAAACGGTGCCGTAAGACGAAAAGGGTGAAAATCGGGAAGGTGGTGGCCAGGGACGGAATCGAACCGCCGACACGGGGATTTTCAATCCCCTGCTCTACCAACTGAGCTACCTGGCCCCTGATTGGATACGTTTTTCGGGAGTGCTCCCGGAAAGCCGCACATTAAACCGTTTTAAGACGATGAAGTCAAGCCGGACTTTTCGATATTGTTTCAATGCATCCGGGTGTTGTTGTTTCCAGGCGATGGAAGCGCTTGTTTTGGCAGGGGTTGTGCAGGATGGGGAATTTCTGGGGATGGGTGCGTGTCCAAACAAAGGTGCTCTTGCAAAGCCTGGAGGTGCTGGATGAAGAGGCCGTTTCTGATTCTTCTGACCTTGCTGCTGGCCGGCTGTGCGGCACAGGAGCCTCGCCCAACCCTCGAGCAGATCGAAGAGGTCTATCTGCGTCATGCCGGTCACGAAACCCAGAGCGTGATGTTCAGCAATATTCGCGGCTGGCGACCGGCCGGAGTGCAGTCGGTGGCCATCAATTTCGGTGCGCGACGCGATTACCTGATCGATCTGGCTCCACCTTGCGTCATGGATCTGCGTTTCGAGCCGATGATCCGGGTGGTCAACTCCCAGCGCGGCACTCTCAGCCGCTTTGACAGGATCCAGGTCGGCCAAGACCTGTGCCGAATCGTCCGTATTCGTCAAATCGACATGGACGCGGTTCGGGAAGACCTTGATCAGCTGGAATTGGACACCCCCGGGGTCACTGACCGTATCCGGGAGGAAACGACCGATCAGGATTCCGGCGGCACGTAGCCTTCTGCCTGGTCGTAGTCGCCCCCGAACAGGAATGCTTCGGCTTGCTCTTCAAGATACTTGCGGTGTTCGGGGTCGATCGGGCTGAGCCGCTTTTCATTGATCAGCATGGTCTGGTGGTCCAGCCACTGCTGCCAGGCTTCTTTCGAGATGTTGTCGTAGATTCTCTTGCCGAGCTCACCCGGCAGCGGTTGGCGAGGCAGTCCTTCGCCCTCGCGATTCAGGAACTGGCAGTGGACGGTACGACTCATGTGGCTTGACGGTATTGAGGGTAGGTGGCGGCTATCTTATCGAATCATGAGGGCGTTGTCGTCGACTCGATAATCTGCCGTATGGGGCGGGGCAGTCCCGCGCGCAGCGCCTGCTCAGGCCGCATCCACTGAAGTTGGTCGTCATCGGCAACATCGGAAAACTGCTTCAGGTCGGCGATGCGCACCTCGATGTCGAGGATGAAGTGGGTGAAATGGTGCTCGATCTGCTGACAGGTCGGCCCTGTGTTCTCCAGTGGCAGTTCGTCGATGGGCGGAAGCGACCACAGCCCGCCCCATATTCCCGTCGGCGCGCGGCGCTGAAGCAGCAGCTCGCCGTCCTCATTGTGAATCAGCACCAGGACGACCGCGCGGCGGGGGCGGGATCGTTTCGGTTTCTTCGTCGGCAAAACACTGACGCGATCTTCCTGGCGGGCCCGGCAATCGGTCGCCACGGGACAATCGGAGCAGGCAGGGTTGCGCGGGGTGCAGACCGTGGCACCCAGATCCATGATTGCCTGGGTGTAGTCGCGGGCCTGCTCATCCGGGGTTCGTGCTTCTGCCTGTTGCCAGAGCTCGCGGGTAATGGCTGATCGGCCCGGCCAGCCCTCGATGCCGGCATGCCGGGCCAGTACACGCTTGACGTTGCCGTCCAGGATGGGTGCGCGGCGGTCCAGCGCCTGGGCGACGATGGCGTTGGCCGTCGACCCCCCGATGCCCGGCAGCTCGCGCAACAGGGCTGGCTTGTCGGGCAATGTGCCGCCATGCTGGCCCACACATATTCGTGCTGCCGCATGCAGGTTCCGGGCGCGGGCGTAATAGCCCAGGCCCGACCACAGGGCCAGTACATCGTCCAGATCGGCCGCAGCCAGCGCTTCCAGATCCGGGAAGGAAGCCATGAAGCGTTCGAAGTACGGGATGACCGTGGCAACCCGGGTCTGCTGCAGCATGATCTCCGACACCCACACTCGGTAGGCGGTACGCTCGACCTGCCAGGGCAGGTCATGACGGCCGTGGATCACCCACCAGTCCAGCAGCCGTTGCGCAAAACTGTTGGCCCTCATTCCCGGCAAGCCTGGAAAACCGCCCCGCCTGAACCCTGAAACCTGAACCCTGAAACCTGAAACCTTGGCTTTATCCATCACCCACCGGCAATATCGCATGCACGAACGTCCCTGCGTCGAATGGTCTCAGGTCGGCCGCGGTCTCGCCCACGCCGATAAAGCGGATGGGAATCTTCAGTTCCTCGGCCATGGCGAACAGAATGCCGCCACGGGCCGTGCCGTCGAGTTTGGTGACGGTGATGCCAGTCAGCTCGACGGCCTGGTTGAACTGCCGGGCCTGGGTGAGTGCATTCTGGCCGGTGCCGGCATCGACGACCAGCATGGTTTCATGCGGTGCTTCCGGGTCGATTTTCTGCATGACCCGACGCACCTTGGTCAGCTCGGCCATGAGATGGTCCTGGGTGTGCAGACGACCGGCAGTGTCGGCAATCAGCACATCCACGCCACGGGCCTGTGCCGAGTGCAGGGCATCGTAGATGACCGCGGCGGTATCGGCGCCACTGTGCTGGGCGACCACCGGTACGTCGTTGCGCTTGCCCCAGGCCTGGAGCTGCTCGACCGCCGCTGCACGGAACGTGTCGCCGGCTGCCAGCATCACGGTCTTGCCTTCGTCGAGGTAGCGTCGCGCCAGTTTGCCAATGGTCGTGGTCTTGCCCACGCCGTTGACACCGACCATCAGGATCACGAATGGCTTCTTCTCCGCATCGACGGCGAGAAACTGCTCACACGGCTCGATCAGGTCATACAGTTCGGCCTGCACGGCTGGCAGTACCTGCTCGGGTTCCTTGATCACGCCCTGCTGAATCCCGTCGCGCAGGCGTTCGATGACCCGGGTGGTGGCGGCCACACCCATGTCGGAGGTAAGCAGCGTGGTCTCGATTTCCTCGATCAGCTCCTCGTCGATGGTCGTGGCCGAACCGATCAGCCCGAACAGCCCGCCCAGGCTGGACCGGGTGCGCTCCAGACGAGCCTCGAGTGGGTCAACGCCTGCTTTTTCGACTGGACGAACCTGGGTGGTTTCGACGCCCTTGCCGGACTTCTTGCGACGGAAGATTGAGAACATGGGGGTGAGTGTTGAGTGTGAAGTGTTACGTGTTAGGTGTTGGGGTAGTTTAGCTGGTTCTTGGGTGTGGTTTGGGGGTCACGGCTTTTCCCTCGGGCCTTTTGAGAATCGTTATGCTAACAGTCATGAGTGGAAAGATTCGCATTGTTGGTGGCCAGTGGCGAGGTCGCAAGTTGTCGGTGCCCGAGCACCCGGGGTTGCGTCCCACTGGGGATCGGGTGCGTGAGACGCTGTTCAATTGGCTGCAACCCAGGATAGTTGGTGCGCGGTGTCTGGATTTGTTTGCCGGGACCGGGGCGCTGGGGCTGGAGGCGGCTTCCCGGGGTGCCAGTCGTGTGGTGCTGGTCGAACAGGATTCGGGTCTGGTCGAAGCGCTTCGGCAGGCCAGGCAGTGGCCGGGAGGGCAGGTGGTTGAAGTGTGCCATGCCGATGCCCTGTACTGGCTGGGCGACGCTTGCGAGGCTTTCGATGTCATTTTCCTGGACCCTCCGTTCGGGTCGGGGTTGCAGGCGCGTGCGCTGGCGGCCGTGGTTGAGCAAGGCATGCTGGCTCCGGACGGCTGGATCTACGTAGAGGAGGGGGTGGACGAAGCAGTGGCCGTTGAGGGGGCCTTCGAGATCGTGCGCGACAAGCAGATCGGACAAGTACGCGCCAGGCTGCTTCGGCAGGCAGGAGCCGGGTCGGTATAATCGCGGGTCCAATATCCAGATGCCAGTTTGCCATGCAGCCTGATTACAGTATTGCCGTCTACCCCGGAACTTTCGATCCGCTGACCAATGGTCATACCGATCTTGTGGCCAGGGCGTCGCGGATGTTCCGCAAGCTGGTCGTGGCCATCGCCGAGAGCCCGCACAAGCAGCCGGCCTTCAGCCTGGAGCAGCGCATCAATCTGGCACGCGAGGTCCTGGGAGAGGAAGGCCTCGACAATGTCGAGGTGGTCGGGTTTGACAGTCTGCTGGCCCGGTTTGTCCAGGAACTGAATGCCGGTGTGCTGCTGCGGGGCTTGCGGGCCGTGTCGGATTTCGAGTACGAGTTTCAGCTGGCTTCGATGAATCGGCATCTGGCCCGCGAAGTAGAGACCGTTTTCCTGACCCCGGCCGAGCAGCACAGTTTCATCTCTTCGACCCTGGTCAAGGAAATCGCCCGGTTGCACGGGAATGTCGATGAGTTTGTTCATCCCCGGGTTGCATCCGCGCTCGGGACCCGCTACGCATGACGCGAATTTCTGAACCCTGACACAACCCCCCGGAAATCATGAGGCCATGATGATTCACTTGATTCGAGTGCTCGTTGTTTTTCTTGCTTTCTCCCTGCTGAGTCCCGCCTGGGCCGATGGTCCGGGGCGCGCTGCCGTGTCTTCGGCGCATGAGGATGCGACCGCTGCCGGTGAGAAGATTCTGCGACAGGGCGGCAATGCCTTCGATGCCGCCGTGGCCGTATCCGCGGCGCTAGCGGTGGTTGAGCCGGAGTCCTCGGGAATCGGCGGCGGTGGGTTCTGGTTGCTGCATTTTGCCGATGATGATTCCTCGCTGATGGTCGACGGACGCGAAACGGCACCTGCCGCCGCGACCGCGGATATGTACCTGGACGATGATGGGGAGGTCGATCGGGATCTGGCAATCAACGGGGCCCTGGCCGCCGGTATCCCCGGCGCTCCGGCGGCCTGGGTGCATCTGGCCGAGCAATATGGTTTGCTGCCGCTGGCCGATCTGCTCGCGCCGGCCATCCGGCTTGCCGAGGAAGGCTTCGAGGTTGACGCCAAGTATCAGACTCTGCTCAATTTTCGCAGCGATGTCATGTTGCGATGGGAGGAGACCGCCGAGATCTTCATGCCCGGTGGCGAGGTCCCGGACCTGGGCACACGCATTGTCCAGCCGGACCTGGCCAGAACCCTGCGGGCACTGGCCGAGCATGGTCATGATGGTTTTTACCGTGGCGAGGTGGCCGAAAAGCTGGTCGCAGGCGCCCGCGCCGAGAATGGAATCTGGACACTGGAGGATTTGGCCGGTTACGAAGTGGTCGAGCGCGAGCCGATCCGGACCGAGTATCGCGGCTACGAGTTGATCACAGCCTCGCCGCCATCTTCCGGCGGGATCGCCATTGCCCAGATGCTCAACATTATCGAACCGTTTGATCTTGGCCAACTGGACCGCATCGAGCGGGTGCACCTCTTGTCGGAGGCCATGCGCCGGGCCTACCGGGATCGGGCGCTCTACCTTGGCGATCCGGACTTTGTCGATATACCGTACGACATGCTGCTCAGCAAGCATTATGCGGCCGGGCTGCGGACCACGATTCGGCTCGACCGGGCACTGGATTCCGGCGCGCTGGCCGCCGACCCGGCGCGCAATGTCGTCGAAAGCGACAACACCACGCACTTTTCCCTGATGGACGCTGAGGGCAACATCGTATCCGGCACCCTGACGGTGAATCTGCCCTTTGGGGCCGCCTATGCCGCACCAGGCACCGGCGTACTGTTCAACAACGAAATGGACGATTTCGCCGCAGCCCCGGGTGAGCCCAACGCTTATGGCCTGATCGGCTTCGAGGCCAACGCCATCGAGCCGGGCAAGCGCATGCTGTCTTCCATGAGCCCCACGATCGTGCGCAGCGACGAGCGAACCGCGGTGATCGGCACACCCGGCGGTTCGCGCATCATCACCATGGTCTTTCTGGGACTGCTGGACTTCATCGATGGAAATGGTCCGGAGTCCTGGGTGTCGATGCCGCGTTTTCACCACCAGTACCTGCCGGACGAGATTTCGGCCGAGCGTGATGCCTTCAGCGACGATGAGATCGCGGCACTGGAATCACTGGGTCACGAGGTCAGCATTCGAAGCCGGCCGGCTGGCAACATGCACGGGGTGATGTGGGATCGTGCCCGCGACGTGGTCGAAGCCGCTCACGACCCGCGCTGGCCTTCCGGTGGTGCTGTGGTTATCGAGGTGGATTGAGATCAATTGACCACAGAGACACGGAGGGCACAGAGCAAGAGCGAAAGAAATAGTTCATTCCTCTACCTGATTACTTAGATGATTCAGCTATCTTTCGGTCGGAATTTTTGGGAACCGCAGATGAACGCCGATAAACGCAGATTGTTGATCTGACGCATGGATCATGGATAGGTGCTGAAGTCAGCGATTCTTGTACGGCCCGGGCTTTCATGCGTCCACGAGCTGAGACACATGAGTGCGGTGCTCTTGGATTAGGGACGATTAAAGCTGCGATTGCTGCTGTAATTCCATGAATCTGCGTTTATCCGCGTTCATCTGCGGTTGCATAATTCCTGTCGGGGCCATGGCTGAGAAATATGCGTAATCAGGTTCCTCTAAGCAATTAGGCGGGTGCTGCGGTACGGATACTCGAGACTCGCAGATGAACGCTGATTAACGCAAATTTGTTGAGATCAATAATGCGCGTTTATCTGCGGTTTCATCAACCGCGACTGAATTGTGACTGAAAATCTTCGTATTCAGAATCCTCTGTGAACTCTGTGTCTCTGTGGTGCATTTCTTTCAGACGCTGACGCCGACGCTCAGTCACCCAGCCCGCGTGTATTGAGCAGGTGCTCGATTTGTGGGTCGCGGTCGCGGAAGGCTCGCCAGGATTCCATGGGGGCGCGAGTATTGCCCGGCACGAGGATTTCGTCTTTGAGCTGTTCTGCCAGGTTTCGGTCCAGTACGGTGGCTTCTTCGAAGGCTGCGAAGGCATCGCTGGCCAGTACAAGCGCCCAGAGCACTTCATGTGAGGCCGGCTGGTGGGCGGCGAAGAGATCTGCCGGTCCACCGCCATGAAAGTGGGCCGATACGCTGGCCGGCAGGCCCAGGCGCTCGTGGACCGACTCGATGGCTTCGGCAATCTCCGGGACCTCGCCGGCACCGACATCGTGCAGGGCGAGGTCCAGTTCTATGGCGGCCACCTGCTGCATGCTTTCGATGGCAGAGAGCAGGCGCTGGTCGCGACCCAGCCCTTCTATGGCCTCGTCGGTGATCATGCCGCCGGTTTCATGATGGTAGGCGTACATTCTCAGCACTTCCGGCTGCAAGGCCCAGCGCTGCACCAGGCGACCCATGAACTCGGCGAAATCGGCCGGCAGCGCGCTGGCCGCCGTGGTCGGGTAGTCGGTGTCCGACAAGAGTTCATGCAGGGCGCGACCAAACTGACGGAACAGGGTCTCGACTTCACCGGCGCTCAGCAACGACGGCAGCCCCGCCGCGGCCCGCGGGAAGTTGGCAGCATTGGCCACAACGGGAGTGACACGCTCGTCGTCGTCGCGGTGACTGGGGCGATGAACGAAAGTCCAGTTTCCAGCACGCTTTCCTTCGCGATGGAGGTAATCCAGATAGATCACGCCCAGGTGTTCGCCCAGCGAGTCGCGAACTTCCCAGGTTTCGACATCCGTGTACCACAGGGGCAGGTCGGTACGGACATGGAAGCTCAGACCCCATAGCCGATTGGCCAGGGCGAAGGCCCCGTCGCGCACTTGTTCAAGCGTGAACCAGTCGCGCAACTCGGCGTCGGTCTGGCCGATTTCGGATTCGCGCAGGCGTTCGCGGTAGTACCACCAGTCCCACGGTTCGATGTCGCCGCTCAGGCCATCGGCCTCGGCAAGTGCCTGCACTTGATCCATTTCATCGGCGATCCGGTTGCTGGCCGCAGCGGAAAGGGCGTCGAGCAGCTCGCGCAACTGTTCGGAACTGTCGATGGTACTGCCGGCCAGCCGGTAGTCCAGGTGGCTGTCGAAACCCAGCAACTCGGCTCTTTCGGCCCTCAGTTGTGCCGTTTCGTGAGCCAGCTCCGCCCATTCGGTGCCGCTTGCATACGGCTCGATCCAGGCTTCGAACATGGCCTGGCGCTGTTCGCGCTCGGGGAAGTGCGCGAGAAACGGCTGCAGGTTGTGTTCGTGCAGGGTGAAGACCCAGCCGGTCGGGTGACCGCGTTCGCGAGCGCTTCGTGCGGCCAGGTTGACCAGGGTCTCGGGCAGACCCTCGAGTTGCGTCTCGTCCTCGATCAAGAGGTCGGTATCGGCACGCTCTTCGCGCAGCGCGGCATCAAGTCGCTGCCCCAGCTCGGCCAGGCGGGCATTGATCTCGCGCACACGCTGCTGGGCCTGGTCGTCCGCTTCGGCCCCCGCATGCACGAAACGCTGGTGGGTCAGTTCGATCAATCGCTGCTGTTCGGGGTCTTCGGCCTGCGTGTCGATCTGGTCGTGAACCGATGTGACGCGGTCGAACAATTCCCGATTGAACAGCACGGAGTGTTCGTAATCGGCCTGTCGCGCCGAGAACTCGGGCGCAATCTCGTGCAGTTCCGGGTCATCACTGACGGTGATCAGGCCGACCAGCACGCGGGTGACGCGTTCTAATTCGTTATTTGCCCGTTCCAGTGCCACGATGGTATTGGCAAAGCCGGCCGGATCGTCGTCGCCCGTAATCGTCGAGATCCGTTCGCTGTGCTCCTCGATCGCCTGCTCAAGGGCTGGCAGGAAGTGGGCGGCCTCGAGGCGATGGAAGGGCGGGGTTTGGAACGGTGTCAGATAGCGCGTCAGCAGGGGGTTCTCGGACGGCTCGGCCGGAGCTGGTTCCTGCGTCTCAGCTGCTGGAGCGGGCTCCTCTTCCCGGGGCGCCTGTTCACAGGCAGCGAGCGCCAGCAACAGGGTTGCTGCCAGCAGGGCTTTGGGGGTACTTGTCATCGTGGAAAAATCTTGCGGCATTGAGTCTTCATGATACTACAGCCATGCATTGGGCCTCGCATGAATGGTGCGAACGGGGTACTCTGGAGGCCGGTTCAGAAACTGCAGCGAGATAGCCAATGACTGTCAGCAAACTGCTTGTATTCGGTGCCACGGGCGTGCAGGGGCATCCCGTGGTTGATGTGGCGCTGGAGCAGGGTCTGGAGGTGCGAGCCAGCACGCGTGATCGAGGCGAGGCCGAGGAGAAACTGCCTGCTTCGGTGGATATCGTCGAAGCGGATTTCACCGTCGCTGACGACGTGAACGAGGCCATGGAGGGGGTCGATGCGGTCTATTTTTATCTCCCCACCATGCCGGATCGCTCTCACGCTCGCGCCATCATTGACAATGTCCTTGAAGGTGCCGCCCGACAGGGGTTGCAGCGAATCGTTTTTACCACTGGCGGTTGTTGTGGCGACAATATGCCATCTTGCGGTTTCGTCGACGGTTTGCGTTCGATTTCCGACCGCATACTGTCGGCGGAGGTGCCAGCGGTCGTGCTGCGTCCTACCCTGTACCTGGCCAACCTGGTCTGGCCGCACCTGATTCGCGAGATCCGGGACTATGGCAAGCTGACCTATCCGCCACTGGCCCGGGGGCGGCGCATGAACTGGACGGCAACTGAAGATCAGGCACTGCTTGCCGTGGCCAGCCTTACGGCGGATGTGGCCGGTGAGGCCATCGATATTGCCAGCCCGGAGCCGGTCACGCCGCCGGAGCTATGTCGTATGCTGGCATCAGCCTACGGCCGTGAAGTGCACTTTGCCCCGCAGGGCATAGACGATTTTGCCGACACCCTGTCTCATCTGTTCGACAGCGCCGAGCTCGGCCGAATGGTGGCTGAACTCTATGCGGCCATGGATCGCATTGAAGGCGATGGCCCGCTGGTCGATACCGATGCCCTGGAGTCGAGGTTTGGCGTCCGGCTTACCCCGGTCAGCGAGTGGGTGGACGACCGGCTTGGACGCTTGCTGCAACTTTATGGTTGATAGCCGGCGGAGCCGATCGATCAGGTCGAGCTACCAGTCCTCATCGTCGAGCATGGCGTCGTAATCCGGCAGGGGGGCTTCCTCGCCGTGAATCAGGTAGTTGCGTCGCTGCAGCCAGCCATCGCGCATGAAGCTGTAGGGGTCGAAGGCATCCCGTATCTGTTCGTCCAGTGGCAGCAGGCCGGCGCGGGTCTGTATGACATCGATGCCGAGCAGGTAGTAGGAGCCGTCGCCGGCAAGGCGCCACTCGATATTGGCTTGCGAATCTGCACCGCGTCCGAGGCCGTCTCTGACTGTCGAGGGACCAAGAAAAGGCAGAACAAAGAATCGGCTGTCTTCCCAGCCCCAGGACGCCAGGGTCAGCCCAAAGTCGGCGTTGTACTTCTCCATGCCTTCGAATGAGGCGATGTCGATCAGGCCGCCCATGCCGATGACGGTGTTGGTCAGGAAGCGACCCGTTTCGCGACCTGCATCTCCACCGCGCCCCTGCAACAGCAGATTGATGATGACGACCGGGGAACGCAGGTTGGTGAAGAAGTTGCGCACACCGGTCTGGACCGGCCCTGGTGTCACTGTGTCGTAGCCGACGGCTACCGGACGCACGATGGCCTGGTCTACGGCGACGTTGAAAGTCCACATGGTGCGGTTGTAGGGCTCCCAGGGATCGGCCGGGTCGCGTTCATCCGGGGGTGGCGCAGAGGTGGCGCAGCCGCCGGCCAGTACTGCCAGCAGGCAGGCCGCCAGCAGGCGGCGCATCACGCGGGCACTCCTTCATCGCCGGCCCCATTCCAGCCCAGCAATGCCTCGACCTGGGTCAGTCTGGCGATGGTGCGCAGTGTCTCGGGGGGATTGCGGAACACGATGTCACGGCCGGCAGTGTCTGCTGCCGCCCGGCACTCGAGCAGCAGCGCCAGTGCACTGGAATCGATGCGGTCGAGCCCGGACAGATCAAGCTCATCAGGGAGTTTCCTGGAAAGCCGCTGCCAGGTTGCCGGAACCTCTTTCATGGTGAGGTCGCCGGAGAGAGTTTCGGTAGTCATTCGGCGTTGTCTTCTTCTACTTCCAGTTCGATCTCGCCTTTCCGGAGTCGCTCCATCAACCCGTCGAAACCGTGACGACGGATTTCCTCGCCGATCTGGTTGCGGAAAGTGGCGACATACGAGATGCCTTCGACAATGACGTCAAAAACCAGCCACTCGTCATCGGTCTTGCGGAAGACGTAATCCATAGGCGCCCGGCTGGAACCGTCGAGCTGGATGCGAGTGCGTACCCGGGTCATGCGCTCGGTGTTTTCTCCGCTCATCGGCAGGATCTCGAGCCGGTCGCGCAGATCGTACTCCAGCAAGGCCGAGGCATAGCGACGCAGGAGCTGCTCGGCCAGGGCGTCGGCGAACTCCAGCACTTCGTCTTCATCCCGTCCCCGGCCATGCCGGCCCAGCACGAGACGGGCCGAGTACAGGGTATCGATGCGAGGCATCAGGACTTCGCGAACGTCCTCGCGCATGCGCTCGGCATCGGCCTCGTAGGTTTCCCGATTCTCCTCGATCAGCTCGATGATCCGGTCGGTGGTGTCCTTGATGATCTCCGGCGGTTCTTCTGCGGCCAGGCCGAGGGCGAAAAACAGGGCCGGAATGATGGTCATCCATCGCATCATTGTTCGTCTCCGTCAGTGTTGAACAGGTAGCGCCCGATGAGCTGTTCGAGCACAACAGCGGAATTGGTGATCATGATTTTATCGCCGTCGCGTAGTGATTCGGGTGAACCACCGGGCTCCAGCCCGACGTACTGGTCACCCAGAATGCCGGCGGTCAGAATCGCGGCAGAGGTGTCCTCCGGAAGGTTGTCGTAGCGCTCGCTGATGCGCATGACCACGCGGGCGTCGAAGGTGTCCGGGTCCAGGCCAATGCTTTCGACCATGCCGATGGTGACTCCGCCCATGCTGACTTTTGCACGCGGCTTGAGACCTCCGACATTGCTGAAGCTGGCTGAAATCTCGTAGGTCGGCCCGGAGGCTACACCGCGGTCGGTAGCCTGCATGGCAAGAAAGACCAGTGCGGCAATGGCCAGCAGCAGAAACAGGCCGGCTGTCAGTTCGATCTGGTGAGATGATTTCATGGCGTATCCGGATATCAGAGCATGAAAGCCGAGAGGACAAAGTCGAGTACGAGTACGGTGATCGCCGTGGCGATGACCGTCTGAGTAGTTGCCAGGGCGACACCCTCGCTGGTCGGGCGGGCAGACCAGCCAAACCAGACTGCCAGCCATGCGGCCACAAAGCCGAAGGCAACGGCCTTGACCATGCCGCCCAGGAAGTCGCGGCCCAGCTCAACCGATGCCTGCATGTTCGACCAGAAAGTCACCGGGTCGTTGCCCATGAGGAACACGGCAAAGAACACGCCGCCGACAATGGCGGTGACATTGAAAATCAGCACCAGTGCCGGAACCGCGATCAGGCCGGCAATCAGGCGCGGCTGGACGATTCGTTCCATGGGGTCGATGGCCATCAGGTCGAGCGCATCGAGCTGTTCGGTCGCCCGCATCAGGCCGATCTCGGCCGTGATCGATGTGCCGGCGCGTCCGGCGAACAACAGCGCCGTAAGTACCGGCCCGAGCTCTCGGAACAGGGAAAGAGCCAAGACTGTACTGACGGCATCACCGGCGCCGAAGCGGGTGAGGGTGTCGTAGGTCTGAAGCGTCAGCACCAGGCCGACGAAGAATCCGCAGGTAACAATGATGACCAGGGAGCGTACCCCGGCAAAATAAATCTGGCGCAGGGTCTCGGAGAATTGCAGTCGGGTCAGGCGCATGCGCGAGATGGCCGTTAACAGGAACAGCAGGGCCCGGCCCAGTTCGCGCAAGGGCTGCTCGAACAAGCGGTGGCCGGTGGAATTCGGGTTCATCGGTTGTGCTCCACGGCGAGCAGGTCGTCGGACAGGTCGCTGGCCGGGTAGTGGAACGGCACAGGCCCATCCGGCAGCCCCTGCATGAACTGCCGCACCAGAGGGTTGTCACTCTCGGCCAGTTGTGATGGTGAACCCGCGGCCATGACCTGACGATCGGCAATGATGGCGCACTGGTCGGCCAGGCTGGCGACCTGATCCACGTCATGGGTGATCACTACGCTGGTGATTCCCAGTGCATGATTGATATCCCGGATCAGGCGCAGTGACACACCCAGGGAGATGGGGTCGAGTCCGGCAAAAGGCTCGTCGTAGAGCATGATGGACGGATCGAGCGCCATGGCCCTGGCCGTGGCAACGCGCCGATTCATGCCGCCGGACAGTTCGCGCGGGAACAGTTCGGCGGCGCCGCGCAGGCCGACCATCTGCAACTTCAGAAGCACCAGACGACGGATCAGCGTTTCCGGCAGCTCGGTATGCTCGCGCAGCGGCAAGGCGACGTTGTCGAAGCAGGTCAGATCGGTAAACAGGGCGCCATTCTGTAACAGCACGCCGATTTCGCGCCGGAAGCGGTTGAGCGCCTTGCCGTGAAGCTGGTCGACATGCGTCTTGCCCACGCTGACTGACCCGGAGTCGGGGCGGATCTGGCCGGTGATCAGCCGCAGCACCGTGGTCTTTCCGGCGCCGCTGGGCCCCATGACGGCGGTCACCTTGCCGGCTGGAATGGCGAGGTTGAGCTGCTCCAGTATGGTGCGTCCGCCCAGCCGCACGGTGACATCGCGCAGTTCAATGGCCGCTTCGGTCCCGCTCATGGTTCTGCCTCAGTTGCGTTTGAGTATGGCCTGTCCCGCGCGTGAGCGTGGCCGACCAAGTTCGCCGGCAATCCAGTCGCCGGTTCGGGCCAGTGATTCGAGATCGACCCCGGAGTTCATCCCCATGCCGTCGAGCATGAAGACAACATCCTCGGTGGCAACGTTCCCCGTGGCGCCGCGGGCATACGGGCAACCGCCCAGCCCGGCCACCGAGGAATCTACCACCCTCACGCCATCCTCGAGACAGGCAAAGATATTGGCCAGCGCCTGTCCGTAGGTGTCGTGAAAATGAACCGCCAGCTGATCGACAGGAATCGATTCAGCCACTGCCTGCAACATCGCCCGGGCCTTTACTGGCGTGCCCACGCCGATGGTATCGCCCAGAGATATCTCGGCACAACCGGCCGCGTGCAGTGCTTCGGCCACGCGCACGACCTCGCCGACAGGCACTTCGCCCTGGTAGGGGCAGCCAAGCACGGTGGAGACGTATCCGCGCACACGCACCCGGTCAGACCTGGCCTGCTCGAGCACGGGGGCGAAACGCTCCAGCGACTCGGCAATCGAACAGTTGATGTTCTTGCGATTGAAGGCCTCGGAGGCGGCCGTGAACACCGCGATCTCCTCCACACCTACGGCACGCGCACGCTCGTAGCCCTTGAGGTTGGGTACCAGCACCGGATAGCGTGCTCCCTGGCGACGCTCGATCCTGCCAAAGACCTCTTCGGCATCGGCCAGTTGCGGAATGGCCGGAGCAGCGACGAAACTCGTGGCCTCGACCACGCCCAGGCCGCAGCCGGCCAGACGCTGGATCAACTCGACCTTGACCTCGGTCGGGATCGTGTAAGGCTCGTTCTGAAGTCCGTCGCGTGGTCCGACCTCGACTATGGTGACGTGATCGGTCATGGCCTTCAGGTCAGCTCGATGGCAATGGCGGTTGCTTCGCCGCCGCCAATGCACAGGCTGGCAACGCCGCGCTTGCCACCACGCGACTTCAGCGCATGAATCAGGGTAACGAGAATACGTGCGCCGCTGGCGCCAATGGGGTGGCCGAGTGCGCAGGCGCCGCCGTTGACATTGACCTTTTCATGCGGCAGGTCGAGTTCCTTCATCGCCGCCATGGTAACGGTGGCGAAAGCCTCGTTGATTTCGAACAGATCGACATCCGAAGCTTGCCAGCTGGCCTTGTCCAGCACCTTTGAGATAGCACCGACCGGGGCGGTGGTAAACCACTCCGGTTCCTGCGAATGGGTGGCGTGGGCGACAATGCGTGCCAGCGGCTGGATGTTGCGACTGTCGGTTTCGGAGGCGCGCATCAGCACCATGGCGGCAGCGCCATCGGAAATCTTCGACGAACTGGCCGCGGTGATGGTGCCGTCCTTGGCGAATGCCGGGCGTAGTTTGGGCATTTTCTCGATATTGCACTTGGCCGGTTCTTCATCGCTGGTGATTTCGACTTCACCCTTGCGGGTTCGCACGGTTACCGGCGCGATTTCATCGCTGAAGGCGCCGTTGTCGAGCGCGGTCATGGCGCGTTCGATCGATGCCTTCGAGAAATCATCCTGCTCTTCGCGGGTGAAACCGTACTTGGCCACGCATTGCTCGCCGAACTGACCCATCATCTGCCCGTCGTAGGGGTTCTGAAGGCCGTCGAAGAACATATGATCGAGGAACTTGGCGTGCCCCATGCGCAGGCCACGATCAGCCATGAAAGGCGCATTGGTCATCGATTCCATGCCACCGGCCACGACGACATCCGCTGAACCGGCCAGCAGGGCGTCATGCCCCTGCATGACCGCCTTCATGCCCGAGCCACAGACCTTGTTGATGGTGGTGCAGCCTGTGCTGGTAGGCAGGTCGGCGCCCAATGTCGCCTGACGTGCCGGTGCCTGGCCGACCCCGGCTGGCAGCACACAGCCCATGATCACTTCGGAGACGTCTTCGCCGGAGACTCCGGCATCGGCGACGGCAGCTCGAATGGCGGCTGCACCCAGCTCGGGCGACTTGACCGGAGCAAACTGCCCCTGGAACGAGCCGATGGCGGTACGGCGAGCGGAAACAATGACGATGGATTCGGTCATGGGGCGAAATTCCGTGGTTTGAGTCCAGCCGGGCATTATCGCATGAAGGAGAAAGGTAAAAGGTGAAAGGTGAAAGGTGAAAGGTGAAAGGAGGGATGGCTGTTTGCCTTCTTTTGCTCGGTTGGCCGACGACGAGGTCCCGGCCATCGGCCACCCGTAAACAGCTATAACCACTGCCCCCCTGCCTCTTACCTTTTACCTTTCACCTCTTACCTTTCACCTTTCACCGCCCTCACAACGGCCAGACCAGCAATATCATCGGCACACCCACGGCCACGACGATGACTTCCAGCGGCAGGCCCAGGCGCCAGTAGTCGCCGAAGCGGAAGCCGCCGGGGCCGAGTATGAGGGTGTTGTTCTGGTGGCCGATGGGGGTGAGGAAGGCGCAGGAGGCGCCGACTGCGACGGCCATCAGGAATGGGTCGGGGCTGGCTTCCAGACTGCGTGCGGCGCTGATGGCGATCGGGCACATGACCGCGGCCGTGGCCGCGTTGTTCATGAAGTCCGACAGGGTCATGGTCACGATCAACAGCAGGGCAATGGCGATGATGGCGCTGCCCGCGGCTGCATGGTCGAGCAGCAAGCCCGCAAGCAGGTCTGCCGTTCCGGTGGTCTCCATGGCGCCGGCGACCGGGATGAGCGCACCGAGCAGTACGATGACCGGCCAATCCACGGCTTCATAGACCTTGCGCGGGGGCACCACGCGCGTGGCCATGGCCGCGACCACGCCGGCGGCAAAGGTAATGGCGGCCGGCAACAGACCGAAGGCGGCACCGACAACCGCGGCCAGCATGATGATGCCGGCAATGGCCGCCTCGCGGCGGCGTGGCAGTCGCAGGGACCGGTCGGCCAGCGGCACACAGCCGCTGTTGACGGCCCACTCCTGCAGCGTGTCGAGTGGCCCCTGCACCAGCAGCACGTCGCTGGGCCGAAAGCGCAGCGTCCGCAATCGGGCGACCGTTCGGCTGCCCTGCCGGGAGACAGCCAGGAGATTGATGCCGTGATGTGTGCGCAGGCGCAGGGCGCGAGCCGAACGGCCGATAATGCTGGAGGTTGGCAGAACGACAACCTCGAGCAAGGCGATTTCTTCCGAGTTTCGCTCTTTTCCCTGGACGTCCTCTCCGTTGCCGTCTTCTTGCTGCTGGCTTTCTTCCTCATCCTTGTTGTCATTCGCGGGCGGGCTTTTCATCAAGTCATCGGCTGCGGCGGAAGTAACCGGGGCCGTTTTCGGCTTGTCCTCTTCCAGACGCATGCCAAGACTATTGAGCGCACTCACCAGCGAGCGCGGTTCGGCCTCGATGACCAGCAGGTCGTCGGCGCGGATCTTGCGGTTGCCGCGCGGCGCATCCATGCGATGCTCGCCGCGGATCAGGGCCACGATCTGAGACTCCGAATCCTCGATGGCCTGCTCGGCTCGGTTCACCGTCATGCCCACGGCGCGGGATTCGGGAGGGACTCTGACCTCGGTGAGGTACGCGCCGGTATCGAAATCCTCGACATCGGCACGCTTGCGCACGGGAATCAGCCAGCGGCCCGCGGTCAGAACGAAGGCGATGCCGGCGGCGGCCACGACGATCCCCACCGGGGTGAAGTCGAACATGGCAAACGAGTCCAGTCCGGCTTCGGCGCGAAATCCTGAAACGATCAGGTTAGGCGGAGTGCCGATCAGGGTGGTCATGCCGCCGAGGATGGAGCCGAAAGCCAGCGGCATCAGCACCTGCCCGGGCGCCAGGCCATGCCGCTGCGCCATCATGATGGCCACCGGCATGAGCAGGGCCAGCGCGCCGACATTGTTCATGAAGGCCGAAAGCACCCCGGCCAGGATGACCAGAGCGATAGTGCTGACCCAGGCGCTGGCATGGGCGGGCAACAGGCGATCGGTAAGGATATCGACCGCGCCGGAGGTCTGCAGCCCCCGGCTGAGAATCAGGATGCAGGCCACGGTGATGACCGCAGGGTGCCCAAAGCCTTCAAAGGCCTCGGCGCCCGGCACCAGCCCGAAGAACACACAGGCCAGAAGCGCACCGGCGGCCACCATGTCATGCCGCCAGCGCCCCCAGATGAACATCGCCATGGTGACGACGAGAATGACGACGATGGTGATTTGGTTGGGAGTCATGCGTCAGACGCTCCAGCCCTGTGACAAGTCGTCAAGGGTAGACGGGGGAGGTGAAAGGTAAAAGGTAAAAGGTAAAAGGAGGGGTGACTGTTTGCGTTCTTTGCTTGGGTGGCCAACGACGAGGTCCGGCCATGGGCCACCCGTAAACAGCTAAAAGCACTGCAGATCCCTACCTTTCACCTTTCACCTTTCACCTTTCACCTTTCACCTTTCACCTTTCACCTTTCACCTTTCACCTTTCACCTTTCACCTTTCACCTTTCACCGGGGCGCGCTAAGCGCGCCCCTCAGCCAACTCCCGCCCGATCAGCATGCGGCGGATTTCGTTGGTGCCGGCGCCGATGTCGTAGAGTTTGGCGTCCCTGAGCAGGCGGCCGGTGGGGTATTCGTTGATGTAGCCGTTGCCGCCCAGTGCCTGGATGGCTTCCAGGGCCACCTGGACGGCGCTGGTCGAGGAATGCAGCAGGCAGGCGGCCGGGTCGATGCGCGAGCGCTCGCCGGCGTCGTAGTCGGCGGCAACGCTGTAGGCAAAGCCGCGCGAGGATTGCAGGGCGGTGTAGAGGTCGCCGACCTTGGCCTGCATCAGACCGAAGTCCGACAACGTGCGACCGAACTGCTTGCGTTCGCGTATGTAAGGCAGCACCTGGTCCATGGCCGCCTGCATGATGCCGATGGGCCCGCCGGAGAGCACCAGGCGTTCGGAGTTGAGGCCTGACATCAGGATCTTTACGCCTTCGTTGACCTCGCCGAGTACGTTCTCCTGGGGGATCTCGCAGTCCTCGAACACCAGCTCACAGGTGTTGGAGCCGCGCATGCCCAGTTTGTCGAGCTTTTGCGCCTTGCGGAAGCCCGGCATGTCCTTTTCCACCAGAAAGGCAGTCATGCAGCGGCTGCCGGCATCCTTGCCTGCAGTGCGCATGTAGACCAGGGCGAGATCGCACTCCGGGCCGTTGGTGATCCACATCTTCGAGCCGTTGGCGACCCATGCATCACCCTTCTTCTCGGCCCGGCAGGCCATCGAGCCGACCACGTCGGAACCGGCACCGGGCTCGCTCATGGCCAGGGCACCCTTCCATTCGCCCGAGACCAGCTTGGGCACGTACTTTTGACGCTGCTCCTCGCTGCCGTTGCGACACAGATTGTCTAGACACAGGTTGGAATGGGCGCCATAGGACAGCCCCACCGAGGCCGAAGCCCGGGAAATCTCCTCCATGGCGACCAGGTGGGCCAGGTACCCCATGTCCGAGCCGCCATATTCGGCCGGGATGGTAATGCCCAGCAAGCCCATCTCGCCCAGCTCGGCCCACAGCTCCTGCGGGAACTCGTTGGACTGGTCGATCTCCTCGGCACGCGGCGCGATCGCCTCCTCGGCAAAGCGCCGGGTCGTCTCACGCAGCAGCTCGATATCTTCGGAAAGCTTCATGATGCATTGTCCTGTTGCAAGACCGCGGATTGTTGTCGATAGTGTCAAGGCCAGGGAACGGGGCTAGGCCCCGTCCCTTTCACCTTTCACCCTTTACCTTTCACCCCCTTAATGGTTTCCGCGTTCGCGGCCCGGGAAGCGGTGCGGACGCCCCATGAACGGCAGCTTGAGTTTGCCGACCGTGGCAATTCGCTCGGCGGCCATGCGATCGGCTGCCTTCCAGGTGGGGATGCCATCCCGCTCGGCGATCTGGAAGATCTTCGAGACGTTGTAGTAAATGGCCCGGGTCATGCGCTTGGCGCGTTCGCGATTGTAGCCTTCGAACTCGATGGAGACATTCATCAGACCGCCAGCGTTGACCGCGTAGTCGGGCGCATAGATGATGCCGCGCTTTTCCAGTTCGTCGCCGCATTCCTCGGTAGCAAGCTGGTTATTAGCCGCGCCACAAACGATCTTGAACTTGAAGCGAGGCAGGGTCTGTTCGTTGACCACCGCGCCCAGCGCGGTCGGCGAGAACACATCGGCATCGACGTCATAAATGTCCTCGGTGCCAACGGCCTCACAGCCCAGGTCGACGGCGGTCTGAACCGATTCTTCATTGATGTCACAGACAAACACCTTGGCGCCTTCGTTGCGCAGCAGCTTGACCAGTTCGAGGCCGACATGGCCGACACCCTGAACGGCAAAGCTGTAATCCCCAATCCGCTCGTCGCCGAACTGCTTTTGCAGACTGGCACGAATGCCCTGCAGCGTGCCGAATGCGGTAAATGGTGAGGGGTCGCCGGATCCGCCATGCACCTGGTGTACGCCGACGGCGTTATCGGTTTCCTGGAACACGTACTCCATGTCGTTGACGTCAATGCCGACGTCTTCCGCGGTGATGTAGCGGCCATGCAGGGAATCGATGAAGCGGCCAAAGGCACGGAACAGGGCTTCGGACTTGTCCTTGCGCGGGTCGCCGATGATCACGGCCTTGCCGCCGCCGAGGTTGAGGCCGGCAACAGAGGCCTTGTAGGTCATGCCGCGTGACAGCCGCAGCACATCGTCAAGGGCTTCCTGCTCGGTGGCATAGGGCCACATCCGCATGCCACCCAGAGCGGGACCGAGTGTGGTGTCGTGAATGGCAATGATGCCCTTCAGGCCGGCTTCCTTGTTGTGGCAGAAGATGACCTGCTCGTGCTCGGTCGAGTGGATGGTTTCGAAAAGATTCATTGAGACTCCTCCAGGGCTTGCGGATCGAAATGGCGCAAGCGTTGCGGGCCGATCTCCGAAGCGTCGACCCTGATTGGCTGATATGTCTGACATCCCCGGTGCGGGTACCGGACCGGGCTGCGAATGCTCCGGGGTGACTGAGCAATCCTCCCGAAGTCAGCCCGGTATTTTACCCTCAATTCCCGGCCCGTTGCATTCGCTTGCGTATGGAAAGTGGTGTTGTCCGAATGGCTGGACGCAGCGAAGAGGCCACGGCACAATGAGTGCGCATTCAGTCAAGGCTGCTGTCGCAAGGGTCACAGCAGACTATGGTCGCCGTTCATTCAGGACATCAAGGCATGCGGCAGGAGATTCGATCGATCAGCAGGGTTCTGAAGGAAATTCAGTCAGATGGGTTCGAGTCCCTGGGGTTTTACGGGTTGACCGGGCGGGTTGCCCAAGTACTGGGTGCCAGCGGAGCGGCTGTGCTGGTGATCGACCCGGAGGATCAGAATTGTGTGCAGGCAAGGGCACTGCTGATGGATGGTCAGCCCATCAACGATTTCTGTTACGACTGTCGAAACACACCCTGTGAAATCGTGGTTGGTGGCAGAGATTGTGTCGTCACCCATGATGTGCAACGTCGCTTTCCGAAAGACCGGATGCTGGTCGATCTTGGCCTTTCCGGCTACGCGGGCGTGCCTTTGCGATCGCCCGATGGGAGAATCATCGGGCTGATCGCTGCTTTTTTTCGCAAGCCTGTCGCTGACGGCGAATTGATACTCGAAATTCTCAGGACCGTCGCATCTTTTGTCGGATCCAGGCTGGCTGATCGGATTTCCCGCTAGTTGCTGAACAGCCGTGTGCCCGGTGCCATCATCCAGGCGGCCACGTCGCCGGGGTTGGCAACACCGACACCGTCGATCAGGTCATCCTCGGTGTAGTCGGTATTCGGCAAAAAGATGGCGCAGACCTCGACGGTGACCTCGTGCTGGATCAACCGGTTGAGCAGATCGCGCGGGGTGAGGCCGCGAGGGGCCAGGGCGTCAAGCTCGTGATCGGCCACGGCAATCTCGCCGCCGGCGCCGCACAGCAGCACGCGCACTTGTGCGCCCTGATCCAGTGCCTGGTTGGCCAGCACCAGCGGCATGGCGCGATCCTGGGCGGCGCTGCCGGTCACGGATACGAACAGACGCTTGTCGTCACCATGCTGGTCGGCCTGGGCATTGGCCGATAGCAGCACGGCCAGGGTCAGGCCGATCAGTATCGCGGTGAATCTCTTCATGTCTTCTCCTTGCGGGTATGCAGGTGGGGTGGAATTCTTGCCAGGGTTCCGAGCCTCAGCTACTGAATGCCGGTCCCGGCTTGCGCCCCAGTTTCGCCAGCACCTTGGCCAGCGGGCAGAAGCCGGTGAATGCAGCCTGGAACATGTTGAGACCGACAAACGCGGTCAGCCACAGCCAATGCACGCTGTGCAACTGCGAGAGTGCCAGGCTGAGCAGGATCATCAGGCCGGCAAAGGCGAAAATGATGCGGTCGATGTTCATGGGTGGCTCCTGTTGAAGTAGTTAGCACTAATATACGTGAGTGCTAATGTGTAGTCAAGGAGTTGAAGGTTTGACGGGGTAGAGGGGGAGAGGAGAAGAGGAGAAGGAGGTTTCCAGGTTGTTGCCCCTCTGCCCTCTCCCTTCTATCCCTCTTCCCGGGCGCAATAGCGACCGTACAGGGTTTCGATCAACTCGTAGACCACCGGATCGGAGATACGGTAATAGATGGTCTGCGATTCGCGCCGGGTGGCGACCAGGCCTTCCTCGCGCAGCTTGGCCAGGTGCTGCGACAGGGCGGACTGGCTCAGGGGGACGCGTTCGTTGAGCGCGCCGACCGACTGTTCCCCCTCGACCAGACTGCACAGCACCATCAGCCGGTTGGGGTTGCCCAGCGCCCGCAACATGGCCGCCGCGCGGGAGGCCCGTTCGCGGGTCATCGCGTCTTGCGGGAGATCGCGGGAGGCAGTCTGGGGGCTGGATTGCGTTGTCATCGGCATTCAGAAGCTGTAGCGCAGGCGAACGAATATGCTGCTGTTTTCCTCGAACTGGCCGTAGAACGTCGACGCCTCGCTGCCGCCGAACAGGTTGATGCCGGCATTGAACTGCAACTGGTCGGTATGCCGGTATTGCACGGTCGGGCGGATGAAGTAGTCGTCATCGGACGGCGAGTAGAAGTTCATGAGACTGACGATCAGGTTGTCGCGCATCATGCGCCAGGTCAGGCGCACGGTGGCCAGGTGACGGCGCTCCTCAGGCAGGGTTGCCGGATCCATGGGCCAGTTCCGGCGCATGGCGCTGTAATCCTGCAACCACTCGAGGTAGTACTGCGCGCCCATGGTGAAGTTGGTGACCATCTCGCGCTCGAATCCGGCCAGGAAACGAATTTCGGAGTTGGGTAGCAGTGAGTTGTCGCCATCACGGTTGTCGCGCGAGTCGTAGTAGGACGTTTCCAGGTTGTACAGGCCGCCGGCCAGCGGGCCGCGCAGGCTGCCGCCAACGGCGTTCATCGGCGCAAAAGTGAATTGACCGCTCTCGGGGTCGAAGGCGCTGGGCTGCGGGAAGAAGCCCCGGTAGCCGTAAAGCGCCCATTCCTGTGCGCCGGCGCGGCCGTGCAGGCGCAGGGCCAGCTCGGCATTCTCGGCGGTACGCGGTGGCTTGACGCCCCGAAGCCGCGGCGGGGCGCCGACGATGTCGCCCTGCATGGGATCGAAGTAGGACAGGCGTTGTCCGTCCGGGAAACGATCGGGCTCGAACAGCGGCGTGATGACGGTTTCGAGATTGATGCGCTCGCCGTACCAGCTGATCCGGGCCGCGTCGCTGGTGCCTTTCAGGTAGTCGTCGTCGCGGCCGATGAGAAAGGATTCCCAGTCCTTGGGAAACAGGTCGTTGAGAAACACCAGGTCGCCCGTGCCCCAGGTCAGCACCTGGCGGCCGAGCCGCACGTCGGTGCGCTCGCCGAAGGGAAAGCTGACCATGGCCTCGCGCAAATCGGCGTCGAACTCGTCGGTCACGCCATCGGCAATGCCGTCGAGCTTCATGCGCCAGGTGGCGACATCGCCCTCGTAGCGGCCTTCGAGCTGCAGACGCAGTTCGCCAAGCGAAAAGTCGTCGCCGATGACCGGGTTGGACTGCAGCCGATGCCCGGCCGCGCCTTCGATGAAGCCATACCACTCGAAGGCCGAGACATCGTCGTCCCAGGGATCGTCGTCCCAGTCGTCGGCCTGGCCGGGCACTGCCATGGCCAGAAGCGCTGCCATTAGCATGGTTTGTTTGCTGAATTTGAGCATTTCCTTTCCTTTTGGCCAGGAGGTTTCAGGGTTCAGGTTTCAGGGTTCAGGGCGGGCTCCGGCCAGGTTTTTCCTGAAACCTGAACCCTGACCCCTGAAACCTTCCTTAGTCCCTTTGCAACCAGCGGCGCGGCGGGTTCCTGAGCGAGCGTTCGCTGAATACGTCGGCCGGGATGCCCAGGTCGTAGCGGCTGAAGCGGAACTCGACCAGGGTGTGGCCGCCTTCGTCCAGGTCGTCCATGCGCATGCGCGTGCCGGTGGGATAGCCGTCGATTTCCTCGACTTCCAGCACTTCCATGCGGCGATAGATCTCGCCGTCGTCACGCTCGTACTCGGCCTTCATCGGCAGCCAGGTCTCGCGATCGACCCAGGTATTGAAGGCGGCGAACTCCACGCTGCCGGGATCTTTCGGAGTCGAGCGGATCACGTAGTGCTCGTCGGTGGTTTCGATGAGTTCGTGTTCATCGTCTTCGAGGTGACGTCCGGAGACGTCCTCGTAATACATGTGCGAGCCCACGAAGCTGGTGCGCTTGTCGCCCGGGGCGATGCGGCGGACCAGGTCCAGGCCCGGCAGGTACAGCCAGCGGTCATCGTCGCCGCCGGGGTTCTTGTCGACCAGGAACACGGTGCCGCGCACGTCCGCGGGCCGGGAGAACACCACCAGGTAGTCCTGGCGACCGTCCTCGCCGTTTCTTCTCAGCAGCGTGAACTGACGCACCTGCTCGCGTCCGCGCCCGTCGATGATGCGCATGCGCGCCTCCGAGCGGCCGTCCTCACCGGCGTAATACGACGCCTGGTTGGCCCGCTCGACAATCTCCATCACATCCGGCGTGTCGGCCGAAACCGCGCCCATGCCAACAAGCATCAGGCCGGCAACAGCAATTTGGCTAAATGTCTTCATTTCCATTTCCTCCAGAACCGTCCGGTTCCATTAATAAAAAACTCTGTGCCTCTGTGGTGCATATTGCTCATGTCGTTTTGCTGCCAAAGAACAACTTCGGCACGCTCGACAGGATGGCCGGCAGCATCAGCAGGGTGACGATGGCCGAGGCGGCCATGATCGAGGCCAGGAAGATGCCCACGGTGATATACGGCATCAGGGCCGCGGCCAGCAGGGGCAGGAAGCCCAGCGAGATCACCACCGCGTTGCGGGTGATCGCGCGTGCCGGTTCCTCGAACACGTATTCCAGGGCGCCGCGCCAGCTGCCGTGATCGGCAAAATGGGCGCGCATGCGCTGGATGAAGTGAATGGCGAAATCCACGCTCAGGCCCAGGCTCAGCGAGGAGAGCACGGCCACCGGCATGTCGTAGTCCTTGCCGACCAGTCCCATGACGCCGTAGATCAGCGCAATGGTGAAGGTCAGCGGCAGCACCGCCAGCACGCCGAAGACGACCGAGCGGAACAGGAAGACCATCATCACCAGCACGATGGCAAAGGCCGAGAGCAGGGCGAACAGCATGCCGGCGACCATTTCATTCTGCCACACCAGGTTGATATAGGTGCTGCCGCCCCAGGTCATCTCCACGCCCTCGGGCAGTGGGTTGGTCTCGATGAAGTCATCGACGGCATCGAGCACGCGCTGCATGTCCTGGTTGTCGCCGGACGACAGCTGCAGCCAGATCGAGGCCTGACTGTAGTCGGTCGAGACGAAGTGCCACAGGTCGTGCGGGCGATGCGAGGACTGGAAGCTCAGGATGGCCTGGGCCACGCCGGCGGGGCTGGTCGGGATCCGGTAGTCTTCCGGCTCGCCACTGACCAGTTCGCGGTTGATGGTGCGCACCAGGTCGGCCAGCGAATTGGACTTGCCGACATGGCCACCCGCTGCCAGGTGATCCTGCAGCGCGACCATGTATTCCAGCGCCTCGGGCGTCTGGAAATACAGCGCCTCGGACTGGACCCGTTCGGCCGCTTCCATCAGCGCTTCCCACCATTCGGCTTCGTCGAAGTCGGCATCGAACACCCGATCGTCGAGCGCGAAGGTGAGGTTGTCCAGGGTGGCGGTGGCATCTGCTGCCTGTGCTTCATCGATCAGCGCACGCCACTCGTCGGCGATATCGAAGCCGGCCGCGCGAGCTTGTTCGAGAATCGGGTTGGCGCGATCGTCCAGCAGGGCCTCGAGCTCGCGACCCTCGGTCTGCTCGAGCACCAGGTAGGCCTCGTAGGTGCCGGCGAAATGCTCGTTGAGTACATGATCGGCGATGCGAATGCGGTGGCTTTCCTTGAACCAGCGCGTCGGGTTGTCGTTGATCTGGATCTGGGTGATGCCGAAGACGGCCACGACCAGCACGCCGACAAACAGCAGCAGCAGCGGTTTCGCACGGCCGACGGCGAAGCGACCGGTGGCCGACATGAAGTCACACAGCTTGCAGTCGGCGCCCTTGCCCTCGGCCTCGTGCGCCTTGACCCGGGAAACCATGCGATCGATGGTCTTCTGCGGCAGCGCGGCAATGTAGGCCGGGATGAAGGTCAGCGTCAGCACCATGGCCAGCAGCACGCCCACGGCGACAAAGGCACCGAAGACCTGAACCGGCGGAATCGGGGTGAGCGTGAGCGAGGCAAAGCCGACGGTGGTGGTCAGCGCGGTGAAGATCACCGGCTTGTAGAGGCTTTGCATGACCTCGCCCATGACCTCGTTGACATCGTCGCCGAGGCGGTAGCGGTCGGTGAAGCCCGACAGCACGTGCACCGAGGCGACCACCGCGATCGGCATCAAAAAGATCGGGATCATCGAGCTCATGATGTGCACGGTGAAGCCCAGCCCGATCAGCAGGCCCATGGTGGCAATCACCGTGACCATGGCCAGCACCATGGGCGCGACCACCAGCGGCACCGAGCGGAAGAAGTAGACCATGATCAGGAAGATCAGCAGTCCGGCCAGCGGGGCGGAGATGGCCATTTGCTGGAACATCTCCACGCCGAAAGTATCCTGCGCCACCGGCTGACCGGTGACATGGAACTCGTCGCCGGAATCCAGCCCGGCGGCGAACTCCTCGATGGCCGTGGCGATGCGGTGGCTTTCGTTCTTGTCGACGATGGGCACGTAGATGCCGGCGGCATGACCGTCCTCGGACACCAGCGTGCCGTGGAACATGGGCAGGCGTTCGACGGCGGTGCGAATGGCGTCGGCCTCGGCCTGGTCGGCCGGTGCACGCTCCATCATGCGCTCGAAGCTGATCGTGCCCGGCGTGACCTGCTCGACGTTGTCGACGGTGGGCAGGGCCATGATGTCGCGGGTGATGACGCCATCGATGTCCTCGACAAAGCGGGTCAGCTCGAACAGGGCGCCTAGCGAATCTGGGTTGTAGATGCCCTGGGGATGATCACGATTGACCACGCCGACCACGATCATGTCGTAGAGATCGAACAGCTCCTTGATGCGATTGTGCTCGACCCGGTCGGCCTGGTCGGCACTGAGCATGTTTTCCGGATCGGTGTCGATGGTGATCCTCGGCATCATCAGCCCGAGAATGACGGCCAACAGCGCCACGCCGGCAAAGACCCATCGGCGCTTGTGCATGCTGAACTGTGCGAGGGTGCGACCCATGCGTGTCTCCGTTATATCTAAATTAGGTGACGCGAATATAAAGGAAAATTGATGTGAGGTCAAGGGGGAGGGGGGAGAGGGGGAGAGGGAGAGAGGGGTAGAGGAGCGGAGGGGAAGGCGGGAATGTTAAGTGTTAAGTGTGAAGTGTGAAGTGTGAAGTGTGAAGTGTGAAGTGTGAAGTGTGAAGTGTGAAGTGTGAAGGGGGCTTGCGGTTTGCAGGTTTGGGGGATTGAGTGTTGGTGGCTTCGGTGGTTTTGGGGGTGTTAGGTGTTAAGTGTTAGGTGTTATGGACGCTAGGTGGCGGGGGTGTGTCGAGTTCTGTTTCTTCGCGGTCCGTGGCTGCGCGGGCGGTTAGAATGGCGCCCAGTTTCGAACAGTTTTTGAAGCCCAGACATGACATCCCCTGATTCCGAGCAACTCAAGGCACTGCTGCGTTCCATCGAGGATCCTCACACGGGTCGGCCCTTGAACGATGCCGTGCGCGGTCTGGCCGTGCAGGGTGACCGGGCGGCAGTGGATATTCGTCTGGGTTACCCGGCTGCCGGCTGGCGCGATCGGCTGGCTGAGCTGATCGGGGGCCGCCTGCGTGCGGTCGACGGCATCGAGGCGGTCACGGTCGATGTCGACTGGCAGATTCCCCAGCATGCCGTGCAGGGCGGACTCGAGCCCATCCCCGGAGTACGCAACATCATCGCCGTGGCCTCGGGCAAGGGTGGGGTGGGCAAGTCCACCGTCAGCGCCAACATCGCGCTGGCGCTCATGGCCGAGGGGGCATCGGTCGGCGTGCTGGATGCCGACATCTACGGCCCCAGCATCCCGCGCATGCTCGGTCTTGCGGGGCAACCGGAAACGACCAGTGAGCGGCGCATTCTGCCGATGCAGGCCCACGGCCTGCAGGCCATGAGCATCGGCGTGCTGGTCGAGACCGACCAGGCCATGATCTGGCGTGGGCCCATGGCGACCCAGGCGTTGCAGCAAATGGTTTCGGAGACGAAGTGGGAGGGGCTGGACTACCTGGTGGTCGACTTGCCGCCGGGCACCGGCGACATTCAGCTGACTCTGGCGCAACGCATTCCGGTGGCCGGCGCGGTCTGCGTGACCACGCCTCAGGACGTGGCCGTGGACGATGTCAGGCGCGCCGTGGCCATGTTCAACAAGGTCAAGGTGCCCGTGCTGGGCGTGGTCGAGAACATGAGCACGCATGTGTGCTCGAATTGCGGCCATGAGGAGGCCGTGTTCGGTACCGGCGGTGGCGAACGGATCGCCGCGGAAACCGGCGTACCCATGCTCGGTCAGTTGCCGCTGCAGGCGGGAATCGGTCGTTCCACCGACGAAGGCCGACCGATCGTCGTGGCCGAACCCGAGAGCCCCACCGCCCAGCGCTTCCGCGACATCGCCCGCGCCGTCGCCGGCCGCCTGTCCACCCAGTCACGCGAGACGAAAGTGCGGATGCCGAAGATCAACATCGTGGATTGAAGTCGGGAGACGGTAGACGGACCTAGAACCTAGAACCTAGAACCTAGAACCTTAAAGTTTGACGCCGATGGCATCCCTTGCCTTCGTCGCCTTCTTGCGGGCTTCGTCGATGCTCTTGCCGCGTGCCAGGGTGACGCCCATGCGGCGTTTGCCTTCGACGACGGGTTTGCCGAACAATCTCAGATCGGTATCGGGTTCTGTCAGGGCCTTGTCGATGTGTTCGAACTGCACGCGGTCGGATTGGCCTTCGACCAGCAGGGCGGCCGAGGCGCTGGGGCCGAGCTGGGTAATGTGCCCGATGGGCAGGCCGAGGATGGCGCGCGCGTGCAGGGCGAACTCCGAGAGGTTCTGGGAAATCAGGGTCACCAGGCCGGTGTCGTGGGGTCTTGGCGAGACTTCGCTGAACCAGACCTTGTCGCCCTTGACGAACAGCTCGACGCCGAACAGGCCCCTGCCGCCGAGCGCGGTGGTGATCTCGCCGGCGATGCGCTCGGCTTCCAGCCGGGCCATCTCGCTCATCGGCTGCGGTTGCCAGGATTCGCGGTAGTCGCCGTCGACCTGGGTGTGGCCGATCGGTTCGCAGAAACTGGTGCCGCCGGTATGACGCACGGTCAGCAGCGTGATCTCGTAATCGAAGTCCACGAAGCCCTCGACGATGACCCGGCCCTCGCCGGCACGGCCGCCGGATCGGGCGTATTTCCACGCCTTGTCGATGTCACTCTTGCGCCGGATCAGGCTCTGACCCTTGCCCGAGGACGACATGACCGGCTTGACCACGCAGGGCAGGCCGATTGCCTCGACGGCTTTCTCGAAGGTCGCGTAGTCATCGGCGAAGCGGTAGCTGGAGGTCGGCAGGTCCAGTTCTTCGGCCGCCAGCCGCCGAATGCCCTCCCGGTTCATGGTCAGGTGCGCGGCCCGCGCTGTCGGCACCACGGTGTAACCCTCGCTTTCGAGCAACTGGAGGGTGTCGGTGGCGATGGCCTCGATTTCCGGCACGATCAGGTGCGGACGGTCCAGCTCGACGATGCCGTGCAGGGCCTGGCCGTCGAGCATGTCGATGACATGGTGACGATGGGCCACCTGCATGGCGGGCGCATGGGGGTAGCGGTCCACCGCGATGACCTCGCAACCGAAGCGCTGCAGCTCGATAGCCACTTCCTTGCCCAGCTCGCCGGAGCCGAGCAGAATGACGCGGGTGGCGGTGGGTGTTTCAGGCGTGCCTATGGTGGTCATTTTTCACCTGGCAGCAGGACCCGGTCGAGAAACCGGGTGATGGTCTTGTAGACATGACGCCGCTGCGCATCGCCGGCAATGGCGTGCTTCTCGCCGGGGTAGGTCATCAGATCGAAGGGGATGACGTTTTCCTGTAACTCCTGCATCAGCAGCGTGGAGTGGGTGAACAGGACGTTGTCGTCGGCCATGGGGTGAATGAGCAGCAACTGGTCCTCGATCTGGTCGGCATAGGTGAGCACATCGCCCTTTTCGTACGCTTCGGGCTGGTCCTGGGGCGTACCCATGTAGCGTTCGGTGTAGTGGGTGTCGTAGAGGCGCCAGTCGGTCACCGGGGCGACGGCGACACCAGCGGCGAACTCACCCGGGTACTGGGCCAGGGCCATGAGGGCGACGTAGCCTCCGTAGCTCCAGCCGAAGATGCCGATCCGCTCGGGGTCGATGAAATCCTGGGCTCGCAGCCAGTCCAGACCGACCATCTGGTCGATCATCTCGATCTGCCCCAGGCGCAGGTAGGCGGCATCCTGGAATGCCTTGCCCTGGCGCACGATGCCGCGATTGTCGAGCGAGAACACGACATAACCCTGCTGAGCCATGTACTGGTCGATGAGAATTCTGCGTGACCAGGAATCGGTTACCAACCGGTGGGTGGGGCCGCCATAGATGTGCATGAAGACCGGATAGCGCTTCTCGGGATCGAATCCGGCCGGCCGGATCAGGCGGTAGTGCAGCGATTGTCCATCCGGCCCGACCAGTTCACCGAATTCGGTGGGGCGGTGTGCGTCGCGGTAGCGGGCATATGGGTGATCGCCCGATACGCGGTTTTCCACCAGCCAGGCGATGCGCTCGCCGTCGGCCGAATGCAGGGCCAGTTGGGGTGGCTGACTGGCACTGGAAAAGGTATTGACGTAGACGCGGGCCTCCCGGTCCATGCTGACTTCATGCCAGCCACCGCGGCGCGAGATGCGCGAGACGATTTCCGGCGAGCTGGTGACCAGCGACTGTCGGTATAGGTGCTTCTCGCGGGGCGAGACTTCGGCCGCCGTGAAATAGATCATACCCAGCTCTTCGTCCACACCTTCCAGCGCATCGACGGCCCAGTCGCCGGCGGTGAGCGGCCGGATCAGCTCGCCATCGAGACCGTACAGGTAGAGGTGGCGGTAGCCATTGCGCTCAGAAGACCAGATGAAGGCCGGCATGTCGGAGAGAAAGTGCAGATCGTCGTGCAGGTTGATCCAGGTATCCTCGGTTTCGGTCAGCACGACCTCCGGAGCACCCTCACCCGGCGTGGCGATCATCAGCTCCAGGGTTTGCTGGTCACGACTCTGGCGCTGGAAGCTCAGTTGCTCGCCCCCAGGTAACCAGTCAACTCGCGGGATGTAGATGTCTTCTTCCTCGCCGAGATCGATCCATTCAATCGAGCCGGTCTCGATGTCGGCAACACCCAGGCGATAGGTGACATTGGGGGTTCCGGTATAGGGATAGCGCTGTTCGATCATGGTGATGTCGCCGGCCTCGATCTCGTAGCGCAGGGTCACGTCGATGGGCGACTCGTCGATACGCAGGAAGGCGATGTGGCGGCTGTCGGGCGACCACCAGTAGCCGGTCGAACGGCCCATCTCTTCCTGGGCGATGAACTCGGCCACGCCGTTGGCGATGACTTCGTCACCATCGTCGGTCAGCCGGGTCTCGCTGCCATCGTCTATGCGGGCAATCCACAGGTCGCGATTGCGCACGAAAGCCACATGCTCGCCGTCCGGCGCGATTTGCGGGTCGGTGTCGAATGCCTCCGATTCGGTGACTTGCCGCACCTCGCGCTCCTCGGCCGTCATGTCGAGCACGTAGATGTCGCCGCCCAGCGGGAAGAGCAGGAAACGGCCATCGCCCGACCAGCGGTATTCGACGATGCCGCTGAGATCGGCAATGCGGGCGCGTTCGCGACGGGCCCGCTCTTCTGCCGACAGCTCGCCCTCATCTTCCACCACGTCATCGGCAGCGACCAGGATGCGGGTCCGATCGTCATCGACATGGTATTCCCACAAATCCAGCATGCCGCGGTCGTCATCGCGACCACGCAGGAAAGTGACCCGGTCTCCGGCCGGAGACAGTCGCGCATCACGCAGGGTGGGTCCGGACAGATCCGGGCTGTCGAATATTCGGTCAAGCGTCAGGGTAGGTGTTTCGGCCTGGCCGGCAACGGCAAGCGACAGTAGCAGGAAGGTGCAGGCAATGTATTTCATCGGAGCTGGTGAGATCTTGTCGGTTGTGAAAGTGCAAGCAGGTATTGTGTGCGGCGCAGCACCAATTGGCAAATCAGACCACGCCCAAGCGCGGGTATCACGCGCGGGTATTATTCGCGGGTCAATCGCAATACGCGATGGTTGCGCTGCTCAACGGCCTCGCGGCTCCAGGGTACGATCCATGGTTGGCCGCTGAGGAAGTCTTCCAGAAAGTCGTCGAAGTGCGGACTGGATGGATGCCCGGATTGCCCGGTCGTCAGGTTGAGCCGAAAGCTGTCGGGATCGGACCAGTCGAGGACATAGCGCATCGAAGGGCCGGCGCGTGATCGCAGGGTCGCCTGGTCGGCGTCGAAAACGGCATAGCTGACGTTCAGCGTGCCCGGATCGCCGCCGATCGGGAAGGGGCCCCGACTGAGTCGCAGCCAGCGATCAAGAACGGGGTTGTCGGCCATCGCGTGCCGCACATGCAGTTGCTGAACGCCGCCCAGCGGCCGGATGCCGGCCTTCAGGGCCATCTCCAGGGCGTCCAGGCCTGCCTGTTCACGATCGATATGGGCCAGTGGCGATTGGTCTCCGGTGTGAAGCCACTCGTCGATCAGCATTTGCATGTCGCCCGGAGGAATTGACTCGTCCTGCCGGGCGATGGCCGGGCCTAGATAGTTGAACCAGCGGGCAAACAGCCCGGCGATGTCGCTGTCGGCCCGCATGTTGTCATCCCAGGCCTCGATGTCATCGGCCAGACGGCTGCGATTGGATGCCCTGGCCAGCTCCGCCAGCCAGGGGCTCCAGCTCAGGGCGCGGTCGGAGACCCGATCGAGCTGAAACGCACTCATGTCGTCGCGACTGAAGCGTGTGCCGGAGTTCAGCAGGTCGCTGATGCGCCGTATCCTGAGCTGCTTGTAATACCCGGGCACGGGATAGTCCCAATTGTCTCCCACCGCCGCATTGTTGGCGTTGGCCAGCCAGCCGCGCTCCGGGTTGAGTGCCCAGGGGCGGGTGTCTGGTGGATGAAATCCGTCCCAGATATGGTCGGGGTTGTCGGCATCGAGGACGCCGAAAAACTGCTCATGTTGCCTGACCGGCACCGGGCTGGACTGAACATAGCCGATGTTGCCTTCCCGGTCGGAATACGACCAGTTGACCGACATGGCCCCCATGTCGCTGGCAGCGGCTCGGAAGTGGTCGAAGTCGGTGGCCCGCTTGATGGCAAAGCCGTTTTCCATCAGCTGACCAATCGGTAATTCAAATCCGGCCCATTGCACCACCAGGGCGAACTCGTCGGTGAGTTCGGCAACACGGCCAAGAGAAGTAAAGTACTGAACCCGTTCGACGGATTCCTGGTCGCGAATCCTGAATGTCTCGCTGCGTTCGATCAGTGGCTCCCAGCCATCCGGTCCGCGGACCCGATCAGGCTGTTCCGGGTGGCGTTCGAAGCGATAGGTTTCGAAGACATCCACCGGGGCCACGGTGAACGACCATGCAATGCGGCCATTGTGACCCATGGCCACGAGAGGCAGCCCGGGGACTGTGACTCCAATGACGTCGAGGCTTTCTTGCGAATGCAGTCCGGCGGCATACCACATGCCCGGCGCCTGGTCGTATTCCAGATGCGGGTCAGCGGCATGCAGCGCCTGTCCGGACTCGGAGCGCTCCGGTGCCAGAGTCCAGGTATTGGAGCCCTCGCTCATGCGCCCGCCGGGAAGGGTCGTGCGCTGCCAGGCAAAATCCGAAGACAGCCACTCAGCCGCGGCTGCACCGTGCAGGTCGACCAGTTCTCGCCAGGCCATGCTGATGCGCTGGACCAGGGTGGTCGGGTACCAGGTCTGGTAATAGGCAATGGCCAGTACATCGTCCACCGACCAGGGTTCAGGCTTCTGGCCCAGAAAGAGAAACTCCGGCGGCAAGGCGTCTGTATGGTCCATGTAGGCATTGATGCCATCGACATAGGCCTGCAACCATGCGTGTGATTCGGGAGCGAGGTCGATGGGTTCTTCTGCAACCCGCCGCGCGAACCCGAAGGAGCGATGCAGTTCATCGATCTCCAGTGCCACCGCGCCGACCAGTTCAGACAGTTCGCCCCGGGTCAGGCGGCGAATCAGTTCCATCTGGAACAGACGCTCGCCCGCATGCAGCCACCCCAGTGTCTGCAGAACGTCGGTGTCGCTTTCTCCGTAAACACGGGGTATGCCACGGTCGTCGAACAGGATTTTGACGTCCTGGCTCAGACCCGGCAAGGGTTGCTCGCCGGTGTAGGGCATGACGGATCGCTCCATCCAGGCGCGGCCGCCAAACCAGATGGCGGCCAGCAGGATGGCCACCGTGACCAAGCTCAGCCAGAAGCTGCGGCGAAGGGTCTGGGTGATGGGTCGTGCGCGCTCAGGCCCGGTTTGATTGCTCATCATCGATGAAAAATACGCCGTCGTTGTCGTTCGATGCCTCGCGTGCCCGGGCCTCGGCAAGCGTCAGGGTGACTACTTGGTTGCGACCGGATGACTTGGCGATGTAGACGGCCTGATCGGCGGCATTGATCACACTTTCCAGGCTGGAAGTCCGGCCAGCCTCCAGGGCGCTGACACCGAAGCTGGCAGTGACCGGTATGCCGGCCGGTTCCAGCGTTTCGAAGCGTTCACGCAGTTGCTCGGCCCTGCGGCTGGCATCCGCCAGCGGGCACCAGGGCAGTACCAGCAGAAGCTCCTCACCCCCGAAACGAACCGCGAGATCTTCTTCCCGGCAGGAGGCAGCCAGCATTTCGCCGATCTCGCGCAGTACATAATCGCCCACCAGGTGACCGTGGCGGTCGTTGATGGTCTTGAAATGGTCGATATCGATCAGGATGATGCTCAGCGGCATGTCGCGTCGATGTGCCGAGGATTCCAGCTTGCTGCCGAACTCACTGAGCGAGTTGCGATTGTAGAGCCCGGTCAGCGCGTCGGTCATGGCCAGCTCGTAAAGCTGCTTGCGCTGTTTCTTGACCCGTTCGAACAGCTGCTTGTTGACCACAAGGTTGCCGATGCGCGCCCGCGCTTCTTCCATGATGACCGGCTTGCTGATGAAATCGTTGACGCCAAGACGGAAGAGCTCTACACGTCTGGCGTCGTCTTCCATTCCCGACATGGCCAGAATGGGCAGTTCGGTCTTGTCGGGATGTTTCTCGCGCAGTCGGCTGACCAGGGTGATACCGCTGATGGCGCCTTCGACCAGGATGTCGCTGATGACCAGGTCGTGGCGTTCCGGATCGAATGCCTCCAGCGCCTCGGCGGCACTGCGGAAGTGATCCACGTCCAGGCTCATCTTGTGCATGACGTGAATCATGATTCTCGAGGCCGTGACGCTGTCTTCTACGTACAACACACGACCCGTCAGGGGCTGATCGCGCTCCCGGGTGAAGCGGTCGATACGCTTGAAAAGCTCCTCGATGCGGGTGCGGGCATGAATGTCGGTGATGCCGGCTTCGAAAGCACGCCGGTGGATGCGCTTGTCGGTCGAGGAGGTCAGCAGGATGATGGGCACGGACTTGCCGTGGGGCAATTGACGGGCCTGCCGGGCAAACTCGATGCCGTCGCCATCGGGCAGTGAACGAGACACGCATACGACATCAGCCGGCTGGCGTTTCAGCAGGGCCAGGCCGCTGGCCGCTGATTCGACCATCATCGGCTCGTGGCCGGCCTGGGCCGCCAATCGCTGCCAGATGGCGCGAAAGACCCTTGAATGGTCGACGATCAGTGCTCTCATCAGGACATTACCGCGCGGGCTCTGTGGTCCGTAGGGTGGGCAAACTCTGGTCAATTTGACCGTAGTGAAGATAGCACACTGCCAGGTCGGTAGGCTCCATTTGATCCCGGATTCGGTGTAATCTCTCGGGCCGGTCAGAATCACAAGCCATATCGGGAGTCCATCAATTATGCCCAGAGCCAGCGAAATCAAGCGCGGAAACGTCATCGAACATGATGGGACGGTCTATGCCGTGCGTCAGATCGATCGTTCAGCACCCACCGCCCGGGGCGGCGGCACGCTGTTTCGCTTCAAGCTGCACGGCATTCCTGGCGGAGAGCGCCGGGAGCTGACCTGCAAGGGGGATGATGTGCTGCGCGAGGCCGACCTGGTGCGTCGACAGAGCAGTTTCTCCTACCGCGATGCCGACGGATTCGTGTTCATGGATGACGAGGACTTCCGCCAGCACCTGGTGTCGGAGGCGGATGTTGGCGAGGCGGCCGGCTACATCACCGACGGGCTTGGCGGCATATTCGTGCTGCTCATCGATGATGTGCCCGTGGCCATCGATTTGCCACAGTCGGTGGTGCTGGAGGTCACGGATACCGCGCCGGTCATGAAGGGGGCGACCGCGACGAAGTCAAACAAGCCGGCCACGCTGGAAACCGGTATCGAGGTCATGGTTCCTGACTACATCACGCCGGGTGAGAAGATCAAGGTCAATACCGAGACCGGCGAGTTCATGAGCCGGGCCTGAGTCATGACCGAAGACACGCCAGCGGGATTGAGAGAACTGCGCGATCAGCTCGACGAGGTGGATGCCCGTCTGGTCGAGCTGGCGGCACGTCGTCAGCAGCTGGTCTCCGAGATCGGACGCTTCAAGCAGGGACGTGGACAGCAGCTGCGTGATTTCCGGCGCGAAAGGCAGGTGCTGGAACTGGTGCGGGCTCGGGCCCGATCGGTCGATCTGGATCCGACACTGGCCGAATCGCTCTTTCGACGCCTCATCGATGCCTCGCTGACCCGTCAGGAACAGGAGCGCGTGCGCTTTGCCGGGCGGGGCGATGGTCACAGCGCACTGGTGATTGGTGGCGCCGGCCGCATGGGGCGTTGGCTGGCCAGTTTCCTGGACAACCAGGGCTACGAAGTGCTGCTGGCCGATCCGGCGCTAAACGATGGCCACGAGAAGCATTTTTCCGACTGGCGGGAAGCCCCGCTGAATGTCTCACTGATTGTTGTCGCGGCGCCGCTCAGGCAGACCCCGGCCATTATCGATGAGCTGGCGCAGCGCAGGGTTCCGGGGCTTGTGTTCGAAGTCGGTTCGATCAAGACGCCGCTGATCGACAGTTTGCGGTCGGCAGCGCGGTCGGGGCTTGCGGTCTGTGCCGTGCACCCGATGTTCGGCCCGGATACGCGACTCCTGTCCGGTCGGCATGTGCTGGTGATGGATGTTGGCTGCCCGGCGGCAGTCAACGAGGTGACGGCGCTGTTTTCGGACACCATGGCCGAAATGGTCGACATCCCGCTTGAGCAGCATGACCAGCTGATTGCGCTGGTGCTGGGGTTATCGCATGCACTCAATATCGCCTTCTTCACTGCACTGGTGCGATCGGGCATCGAGGCCGGACAACTGGCAGGAATCTCCAGCACCACTTTCCGGCGTCAGCTCGAAATTGCCCGCGACGTGGCCGGCGAAAACCCCGCGCTCTACTACGAAATCCAGAACCTCAACGAGCATGGGCACATTGCCCGTGACGCCTTGCTTGAGGCCATCGAGTCGATTCGCGAGGCCGCAGATTCGCCGGATGACACGGCCATGCATGAGCTCATGATTCAGGGCAGGCGCTACCTGGAATCGCTCTGATTTCGCGCCGGCCCGGGGGTATGGCCGGTGTCAGGCGAAGTGCTCGTCCAGATAGCGATGGATTTCGGCCTCGACTTTCGGCTGCAGATAGGTCAGAAGGAAGTTCAGCTGGGCACGTACGTGCACCGCTTCTTCATCGACGTCGATCTCCCCGTGCACCCCGAAGCGTTCGAAGACGATGGTGTCGCCGTCCCAGCCATATTCGATGTCGAATTTTTCAGCCAGGTCCTGGGCCAGCTCGTCGGCCACCTGCTGGGCTTCTTCCAGAGTCTTGTCGTGCGGTTTGTGAATATCGATGCTCATGGGGCAATGTTGTTGTTCCTCGTCCGTCCTGGTGTCATCTTACAGCGTGGTGCGCGGCGGCAGCAGGATGCTGGCCAGGATCATGCCCGTGGTCAGGGCCACGGCGATGATGCCGGCGAGCATGGCCGTTTCGATGCCCGAAACGATGTCGTCGCCGAGCAGAGCGGCGAGGCTGCGCATGCCGATGCTGCCGGGCACCAGCAGGATCAGCCCCGGGATATGCATGATCGATCCCGGGCGGCGGGTAAAATGCACGAACAAGTTGCCGGCCATGCCAATGGCCAGCGCACCGATGAATGCACCGATGACCGGCGCCCCCAGCCAGACACCGACGTTGGCCCCGCTCCAGGCGATCAGGCAGGCGGCCAGGATCCATATCCAGTCGCGCCGATGTGCCTGGATGAGCAGCATCAGCCCGGCCGCGCCGGCAAGCACGCCGGCGAACGGCAGCCAGGTGGGCCGGGGTGAGGCTTCGGCCAGGTCGATGGGCCCGACAATGGCCTGTCCGGCCATGCCTCCGAGCACCATGCCGAACGCGAGCAGGGCAAAGATCATAACCGCGAAGGCCAGCCTGGAGGAACCGGACACGACATGTCCCGTGGCCAGTTCGCGCGATGCCGTGGTCATGTCCATGCCCGGCAGCAGTGGCAGCATTGCGGCGATGATGGCCGGCATTAGTGCCGTTTGGGCATCGAAGCCGCACCACAGGGTTCCCAGGAAGGTGATCAGGGCAGCGGCCAGGGGATTGATCAGGCGTGAGCGCTCCAGGTGTTGGCGCATCCAGATCACGGTGAGGCCGGCCACCGCGCCCAGCGGGGCGGCCAGAAGCGTTTCTCGCCATCCGCCCCCGAGCAGGGAGGCAACGCCACCCCCGATCAGCACGAATGCGGCAATGGCCGACCACCAGCCGTATTCCGGGGGGGCCGTGTCGATGGCGCGCACGCGCTTGTCGGCCGTTTCCGGATCGATGCGTCCATCGGCCAGTTCCTCCATGACCGCCGACAGGTCGGACAGTTTGGCCAGGTTGGCCGATCCGGGTTCGGACCGGACCAGGAAAGTCTGCTGCTGATGACTGTCGCCCAGTGAAACGATCAGCGCGGTGGGAGTCGAAAAGAACTCGGCTTTCAGCCCGAGACGATCGGCCATGATCTGCATGGCCGATTCCAGACGATGGGCCGGCGAACCGACATGCAGCAGGGCACGTCCCAGGTTGAGTACCAGCGGCGCATAGCGTTGGGTGTCATCGGTCCGGGTGGGGTCGTGGTCGTCATTCATGAGCGATTGCGCTTTTCGGGCAGACGAAGTGTCGCATAATGTCGCCAGCCTCAGAACGGAAATTGTTGACCCGACACGAATGCGATCTACATTCGTGCCGGGCTAATATGACACTTATGCCATTGCAAATCTTTCAGATCGATGCCTTTGCCGAGCGGGTCTTCGAGGGAAACCCCGCAGCCGTCGTGCCCCTTGATGACTGGTTGGACGATGATGTGCTGCAGGCCATCGCGATGGAGAACAACCTGTCGGAAACGGCGTTCTTCGTGCCGGCCGGCGATCGTGTCGAGTTGCGCTGGTTCACGCCGCGTGCCGAAGTGGATCTGTGCGGTCATGCCACCCTGGCCACGGCCCATGTCCTGTTCAAGCATCTCGGTCATGACGGCGATGAACTTCGCTTCGATACGCGCAGCGGCGAGTTGCGGGTACGGCGTTGCGACGATGGTCTGGCGATGGACTTTCCGGCGTTACCGGCCGAGCCGGTCGATGTTCTGCCCGCGCTGGCCGAAGCGCTGAGATGCAGGCCACAGCAGTTGCTGGCCGCACCCGATTACCTCGCCGTTTTCGAGTCTGAAGAGCAGGTGCGCATGCTGGAGCCCGATTTCGCCGCCCTGAAACGGCTTGACCGGCGCGGCGTCATTGCTACCGCCCCGGGCAGGGAGTGGGATTTTGTCAGTCGTTGCTTCTATCCCAAACTGGATGTCAATGAAGACCCGGTGACCGGGTCGGCACACTGCAAGTCGGCGCCTTACTGGGGGCAGCGTCTGGGTCGGAAGGAACTGGTCGCGCGGCAGTTGTCCGCGCGTGGTGGCACGGTGCGCTGCCGGCTGGTCGACGACCGGGTGATACTCGTCGGGCAGGCGGTGGATTATATGCGTGGGGAGATATGGGTGGATGGATTAGAGGTGAGAGGTAAAAGGTAAAAGGTAAAAGGTGGAAGACGGGAGACGGGAGAGGGAAAGGATAATCGGTCGACGTACGACCAATTACTCATCCATCCCTGGTTTTCCACGGGCCTGCTTTATGCGGCCGCGGTGGCGCTTTTGTTTCAGGCGTTTTTTCTTCGCCGAGCGGGTCGGCTTCGTCTTGATGCGTTTCTTGGGTTTCTGGTGGGCTCGCTCTATCAGTGCGGCCAGGCGTTGGCGGGCATCTTCTCGGTTGCGGTGCTGGCTTCTGTGCGTCTTGGCCTCGATGGTGATCACGCCGGCAGAATCGGCGCGCTGGCCAGCCAGCTTGAGCAGGCGGCGCTTGACCGGTGCGGTGGCGAACGTCGATGCGTTTACGTCGTAGCGCAACTGCACGCCGGTCTCGGTGCGGTTGACGTGTTGCCCGCCCGGTCCGCCAGTCAATATGAAACGCTCTTCCAGTTCGTGCTCGGGCGGCAGATAGCGATGTGAAGTCTTTCGATCCATGGTCAGGCTGCCGGCTATCAGGCCCGGGGTTGCTTGAGCGCTGCCGGTGCGGGTTGGCGGGACTGGCCCAGCGCAACCCCGCCAAGAATCAGGATGCCGGCAATCAGAGTGCCGGTTGTCAACGGTTCGCCCAGGATGATCCATGCCCACGCCACGCCGAACAGCGGCACCAGGTAAGTCACGGTTGCGGTTCGAGCCGCGCCGATGCGATCAAGCAGGCGAAACAGGAAGGCATAGGCTATGCCAGTGCACAACACTCCCAGCATGATGGCGCTACCCCAGGCGGCAGGGGAGATATCATGTTCGGGCCAATAGAGGAGGGCCAGCGGCAGCACCAGCAGGGCACTGCAGGCCAGGGTGGCGCCTCCCAGTGCCACTGGCGGTAATCCGCCCAGGTAGCGGCGAACCAGATTGCCGGAAAAACCGTAGCACAGCGCTGCGGCAGTGGCGGCAAGTGCAGCCCATCCAACCGGAACGCCGGCCATGGGTATGCCGGCCATCACGATCACCCCGGCCATTCCGGCCAGCAGGCCGATACAGCGGCGAGGCCCCAGCCTTTCGCCGAACATCCACCCGGCGATCAGTGCTGCGAACAAGGCCGTCATGCTGTTGGCAATTGCGGCGATGGCAGCCGGTGCCACGGCGGTGGCCCAGGCAAAAAGCAGAAATGGGACGGCGGAGTTGATGATGCCGATCAGAAACAGGGTGACCCAGCGCCCCTCGAGCTGGCGGCGGGCGCGGTAGACAAAGGGCAGCAATACCAGAGCACCAAACGCCAGCCGCAACTCGACCAGCGCCAGGGGGCCGAACTCCGGAGCCGCCACGCGCATCAGCAGAAAAGAGCCTCCCCAGATGGCACCCAGCAGGGTCAGCTCGGCCATGACGCGAAGTTCGCTGGTTGATTTGGTGCTGTTCAGGCTGGTCATGGTTCGACTGGTATCCGGAATGCGGGTCGACGAGCGGCAATCTGTCCGAAAGCGCGAAGTTTACCGGATGGGTGATGCATAATTCAGGCTTGTCCAGCCAAATGACGAGACTGCATGCGTAGAGACCAGATCGACTTTCCGACCGAACACCAGGCCCTTAGAGATGACGTCAGCCTGCTTGGCGCGATGATTGGCGAGCTGCTTCAGGAGCAGTGTGGCGATACGTTGTTTCAGCGTGTTGAAACGGCCCGTTCGGCCGCCATTGCCCGACGTCTGGGCGAGGATGATGGCAGCGAGATTCTGGCGCAGTGCAGAATGGAGGATGCCGAAGAGGCCGGGGCATTCACGCGCGCATTCGCCGCCTGGTTTCGAATGGTGAATTTGGCTGAACAGGTTCACCGCATCCGGCGTCGGCGTGAGTACATGGCCGCCGGGGAAGGGGTTCAGCCCGATTCTCTGGCAGACGTGTTCGAGTCGCTGGCCAACGAGGGCAGGGACTGGGAATCGGTTCGTCGGATGCTGGAATCGCTGTGCGTGGAGCCGGTTTTTACCGCGCACCCGACAGAAGCGACGCGACGCTCGATACTGGAGAAGGAACAGCGAATGGCGCGCTACCTGGTCCAGCGCCTCGATCCAGGACTCTCGGCAAACGCGTCTCGTCGACTGATCGACCGGGTGCGCATGGAGCAGACCATTGCCTGGCAGACCGCGGAGCAGTCGCGCAATCGTCCCAGTGTGGCCGACGAGGCCGAGCATGCGCACTACTACCTGGCCAACGTGCTGTATCGGGTTGCCCCCGTGCTGCACGAGAATCTGGCCGAGGCCGCAACACGCGCCTGGGGCGTGGCGCCTGGACCGGGGGAGTTGCCTTCGCTGCTGCGATTCGGATCCTGGGTCGGCGGCGACATGGACGGCAACCCGAATGTTTCGGGCGATACGGTGATGGAAACGCTCACCGAGCAGCGACGTCAGGTCATCGACAATTACCTGCGCGAAATACGCAGACTCAATCGACTGCTGAGTCAGACCGAAGGGCGGGTCGGTTTCAGTTCCGAGGTGCTGGAGCGCATCAGGCGGTACCGCAGCCAGTTGCCCGGGGTCGCCGAGATGATCCCGGCGCGGCATGCCGAGATGCCCTACCGGGTATTGTTGTGCCTGATCGAGGCACGGTTGCGCGCCACTCGCGACTCCGGCGAAATGGCCTACCCGGCAGCAAGTGACTTCGCCGCGGACCTGCAACTGATTGTCGACAGTCTCAAGACACATCGCGGCCAACGTGCCGGTCTTTTTCCGCTTGAACGGCTGCTCAGGCGGGTGGATATATTCGGTTTCCATCTGGCTGCGCTGGATCTGCGCATTGATTCCGGTGATCTTCACGAAGCCGTGGCGGAGCTGGTTGACGACGCGCAATGGCCCGATCGCGAACCTGCCGAACGCACCCGGGTGCTGGGGGAACGGCTTGCCGACGATGCCATTCCCGATGGCGAGAAGAGTGGCGCCAGTCACCCAGTCTACAAGCTCCTGGCGGCGGCAGCGCGTGCTCACGAGACCTTTGGGGCCCGCTCCATCACGACCCTGATCATATCCATGAGCCGCAACGCCGACGATATCCTGGCGGCCTGGTTTGTTGCCCGGGCCGCCGGTGTTGGCCGGGATCATCTCGATATCGTTCCACTGTTTGAAACCGTGGATGATCTGGCTGCTGCCGAGGGAGTGATGGACGGCCTGCTCAAACTCGGGATCTGGCGGGAGTTGCTCGAAGCGCGCGACAATCGTCAGACCGTCATGCTGGGTTACTCGGATTCCAACAAGGACGGTGGCATGGTGGCCTCGCGGTGGTCGTTGCAGGACGCCCAGCGCCGCTTGCTGGCATTGTTTGAAAGTCAGGGCATCAGGATCACCTTCTTCCATGGTCGTGGCGGCACGGTGGGCCGTGGTGGCGGCAAGACACCCAGTGCGGTGCTGGCCGCTCCGGCCGGCTCGGTGGGTGGGCGCCTGCGTATCACGGAGCAGGGAGAAGTCATCCATCGAAAATACGGCCTGCGTACCATTGCCGTGCGCAACCTGGAGCAGGCGACCGGTGCCGTGATCAAGGCCGGTTTCGTGGACAGCGATCCCGACAGCGAAGCGGGTCCGTGGCGCAAGGCCGCGGCCAGGCTGGCCAAACTGTCACGTACTGCCTACCGCGACCTGGTCTACGGCGATGAGGACTTCAGCGACTACTTTCGGCTGGCCACCCCGATCGATGTCATCGAGCGGCTACGCATCGGTTCGCGACCCAGCTCAAGAGCCAAGCAGGCCGGTATTTCGGGCCTGCGCGCCATCCCCTGGGTATTCGCCTGGGGCCAGTCCCGGCAAGGGTTGCCGGGTTGGTTCGGTCTTGGCAGCGGGCTGCAAGGTCTTATCGACGAGATTGGCATCGAGTCGGTAGAGGAAATGGTGCGGGAGTGGCTGTTCTTTTCCAACCTGCTTTCGGATGCGGAAATGGCCATGGCCAAGGCCGATATCGGCATCGGTCGTCATTACGCGGCCCTGGCCGGCGACCTGGGCGAGCGCTATTTCCCGACCATCGAGCAGGAGTTCGCCCGCACCCGTGAACTGATCTGTCGCATCAAGCAACAGGACGAGCTGCTGGACAAGGATCCAACCCTCAAGCGCTCGATTCTGCTGAGGAACCCGTATGTCGACCCAATGAGTTTCACCCAGGTGGACCTGCTGCAACGCTGGCGTGCCGGCAATCAACAGGATGAGAAACTGGAACTGGCGCTGATCGAGAGCGTTCACGGCATCGCCCAAGGATTGCAGAACACCGGCTGAAGAGGCGAAGTGGTGACATCCCGACCGCGAAACCGGTATAATTCCGCTCCTTTCGCGCAAAACCACCTTGCACCCGTGCCGGTGTAGCTCAGTCGGTAGAGCAACGCATTCGTAATGCGTGGGTCGGCGGTTCGAATCCGTCCACCGGCACCATTAAAAAAACAAAGCCCTTACAACTACTTGTGGCACCTTCGTTGGCGATGGCTCAATTCGAACCGCCGACAATAAACAATTCGGTTCGAACCGAGCGGCGCAGCCGCGAGCTCGCTGAACTGCATAGCAGTTCAGCCCGAAGGGCAAGCCCGCCACAGGCGGGCGCAGCAATCCGTCCACCGGCACCATTAAAAAAACAAAGCCCTTACAACTACTTGTGGCACCTTCGTTGGCGATGGCTCAATTCGAACCGCCGACAATAAACAATTCGGTTCGAACCGAGCGGCGCAGCCGCGAGCTCGCTGAACTGCATAGCAGTTCAGCCCGAAGGGCAAGCCCGCCGTAGGCGGGCGCAGCAATCCGTCCACCGGCACATAAAAAACAATGCTATTACATTCATTTGTGGCAGCTTCCTTAGTTCTGCTTTGTCACGTTGATCTTCCAATAAATCAATAGTTTATGTACAATGGACCGTATCAGGCCGAAGTGGAAGAGCAAACAGGATGAGCTTCCAGAAATTCAAACAGTAACTCAAAAAACGGGATTTGTGATGACCAGTTATTCGATCCGATGTCGGGTCGTTATGACGGGTTTTACGACACCTATGACGGCTGTTTCCGGTCCGGCAATCACAATGTCAGCCGTCAAGCGAAACAATACCTCAGCGGACTGATTCAATCCCCGAAAAGAAACATGGAACGCATGGCAGAGGTGGTTCCTGACAGCGATAGCCAGGTTCTTCAGAACTTTCTGAGTTACTCGGGGTGGAGTCACCGTGCGGTGATGAATCAGGTAGCGCGGGATGCCAATGATTGGGTCGGTGGTGATGAGGGGTCTGGGCTCTACATTGATGAAACCTGTTTTGCTAAGAAGGGCAAGCATTCGGTGGGTGTGGCTCGTCAGTGGAATGGCCGGCTGGGCAAGACGGATAACTGCCAGGTCGGCGTATTCGGTGCGCTGGGCAAGGGCAAACATGTCAGTCTGATTGATGCCCGGCTCTATCTACCCACGGTCTGGACTAACGATCCGAAGCGCTGTGCCAAGGCCGGTATTCCGCACGGGGAGCGAGTCCACAAGACCAAGCCTGACCTGGCAATGGAGATTGTGGAGCAGGCGCGTGTCAACGGGGTTCGGTTTGAGTGGGTGGGCATGGATGCGGTCTATGGCTCATCGTTCAGGCTATTGCAAGATCTTGATATGAAAGGTGAAACGTTTGTCGCTGACGTGCGCAAGGACCGCCATATCTACCTGAAGGATCCAGCTCCCTACGTTCCAGCCAGCACGCCCGGTAAAGGTCGGCCGAGACGACGACTGTGTAGTGATCAAGAGTCGGTCGAAGTCGGAAAGTGGGTGGCGGATCAGCCGGACAGCGCATGGAGTCGGACGACTTTGCGCGACAGTGAACGGGGACCATTAACTGTCGACCTCCTTTGTGCTCGGGTCTGGCTCTGGGACAAGAAGTCCTCAACCACCAAACAGTGGCATTTGTTGTGCCGCCGTGAAATCGGTAAACCCAATACGATCAAATACAGCCTGAGCAATGCGCCAGCCGATGTCAGTCTATCGACACTGGGTCGTATGCAAGCCCAGCGATTTTGGGTTGAACGAGCTTTTCAGGATGCCAAGAGCCACATGGGCATGAGTCATTATCAAGCCCGTAAGTGGCTTTCCTGGCATCGGCACATGGCGCTGGTCATGATGGCCCAGCAATTCATGCTTCAGGAGCGCATGATCAATTCCGAGACCTATCCGCTGTTGAGTTGCTATGACATTCAGATCATGCTTTGCCAAACATTGCCTGCACGCAAGATGGACCGTCAAGACATAAAAGCAATGATGATAGAACGTCACCGAAGACGTCAGGCAGCCATAGACTCAGCCAAACGAAGGTCAGGACCGGCAGCAGAGCCAAAGACACCGCTTGACCTAAGTAACTGATTTACATTGAATGGAACATGACAAAGTAGAATTAGTAGTTTTTTAACTCCATCCGCCAATAACAACCGCCCGTTCAACTCAAGACTCTGCTCTCGCAGCCGCTATAAAAGCCGATCGCCGGAACGCCGGGAAACCGCCCGTGCGGGAATGAGCCATCGACTGTGGGTTATGCACGCCGCATCGCTTGTAACCCGGGTGCCGATGACGTTTGTGGAGAATCGAGCAATGCAGTGGAACAGGCTGGATTCGGTTGTTTTTGCCGATTACTGGCGCAAGGGCGACCAGATCATGCTGGGTATTCTGGTCCTTCTCGGGGTGCTCAGCCTTGCGCTTGCCGATTGGCACTCTACCTGGACCGAAGCATTGCTGGTGTCCATTCCGACCATTGCGCTGGGGGCGTTTCTGACGTTAGCTCAGGGTGGGGCCTTGATCACGCGGCTGTACATGGCCGCCGCATTCATGGCTTTCACCGCACTCCATGTGCACCAGGGTCATGGAATGATCGAGTTGCACTTTGGCTTTTTTGTGCTCCTCGCTATTCTGATCTACTACCTGGACTGGCGTGTTCTGGTCACGGGTGCTCTCGTGGCGGCCATTCATCACCTGACATTTTACTTTCTCCAGGCGCAGGGTTTCGGCGTCTTCGTGTTCGCTGAGCTGTCAGGTCTGGGTATCGTGTTTGTCCATGCTGCATACGTCGTATTTCAGACTGTTGCCACGGTTCTCCTCGCAAACAAGATGGCTGGGGACTTCATTCTGTCGCGAAATGCAATGTTGAAGAGCGAACGCTTGAGCAAGGCGCTGGGAGAAAAGCGTGCTTCGTTGATGGCGGATGTCGAGCTGGCGATTGGCAAGCTTATTGAGTTCAACTCCGACTTGTCCTCCACCGCCGAGAAGATGTCGACATCGACGGCCCAGCAAGCAGAGAGTTTCGGGACCATCGGGAATTCCATCAACGAGATCAGCTCATCCATCTCCAGCAATGCGGAGAGTGCTTCGGAAACCGAACAGCTTTCGAAGTCCGTGGCTAGCGAAGCTGCAGAAGGGGAGGAGGCTTTGACGCAGACGGTCGATGCAATGGAGAGCATATCGACGAAGATACAGATCATCGATGAGATTGCCTACCAGACGAATTTGCTGGCGCTGAATGCCGCGATCGAGGCCGCTCGTGCGGGCGAGCATGGCAAGGGATTCTCCGTGGTGGCTGCAGAAGTCAGAAAGCTGGCAGAAAGGAGCCAGCTGGCGGCACGCGATATTGGGGAGGTGTCCTCGGCTTCAGTGAAGACCGTGGAGCGAGCGGGCAAGCTTCTCAAAAACCTGGTGCCATCGATCAATCGAACAACCCGGTTGATCTCCGAGATCACGGAAGCAAGCCATCAGCAGTCCTCGGCAGTGCAGCAGATCAACTCAACTACTCGGGAGCTGAACCAGACAGCCCGGGGGAGTGCGGAGTTGGCGGAGAAACTGGCTCTAACCGCACGGGAGATGCAATCCGTGGCACGAGAACTGAAGTCACATACTGACGGGTGAAGGAGTTGAAAGCGACGATTTCTCTTGCCCGGTCACGTCAGAGAGTGTTGGCCGCTGTCCTGGTGGGGTGCTGGGTGGTGGCAATGATTGGGGTCTTCTGGTTCTATCAGTTCAGGGATGTGCGAGTCTTTCTGGAAGAGGATCTGGTTGCTTTTGATGCTTCCAGCATCTCGGGGTTGATTTCAGATCCGTTGGCTGTACGAAGCGAGGTCGGGCTTTTGCTCCATTTCTGGGATCCGGGGTGTGGCTGCACTCGTTTCAGTCAATCTCATGCAAAAGAGGTCATGGAGGTCTACTCCGGGCGCGGCATCGAATTCGGGATCGTGGTTCCGGGATATGCCTGGAAAGCTTCGGCAAAAGAGCACTTCCCCCTGGCGCGAAAAGTTATCGTGGTCGAGGATTTGCCAGAACTGAGCAGTCCTTCTGCGGCAGTGCTGGATGCGGAGAGCCGCCTGGTCTATCTGGGCCCGTACGGAGTGGGGTTGTTGTGCGCAAGTGATGGGCGAGAGCCTGTTGAAACCACGCTGGAGTCGCTTCTGGCGGAGCAGGAGGCTGCCGAATGGCTGAATTTTTCAGTCATAGGCTGTTTCTGTCAATGGCCGAGTACAATGAAGACGACTTGATTATCATTAACCCGGCAACGAAATACCTGCGGTATTTGTTGCACGGCATTTGCGGGACAGCAGCGTGGAGGTCGAATGCTGCTGATGTCAGCAACGGTCGGAGTAACCTGTTGCGGGTTGACATCTGCGTTGAACAACGGCGATGCTTCTCCGTTCACTAAGAGGGACTGGCACCGTGTCAGAATTCACGCCTGTCGCAAATGGGTCGATCCGAAGATATGAGCGGTAAACCGTCATCGGCACGTTACTGGGAGCAGCGTTACCGGGAGGTTCTCGACAGCCTTGAATCCCAGGGGCGCGAAGCAAGGGAGATTGAGTTGCGACTGCGGCGTGCGGTGGCCCACGTGGCCATGGCGGGGCTCGGCAGTGATTCGACACTCAATCAGCATCTTCAGTCCATCCGCCGTCAGGCTCGTTCCAACGGTGACTCGGAAGCTATCGACCGCGAAATAGAAGCACTTCGCCACTTTCTCCGTCGCCAGGCTGATCAGGAAATGCGTCTCCCGTCGCGCAGTGAGGGCCTGGATAGTCTGCTTCGCCGGGTGTTACTGCAATGGCTGCAGTTGCTCAAATCGCATGATCCGGGTGACGGTGTGCTTGCATCCCTGCGATCGCGAATTCCGACGGCCAGCCGTGATGAGCTGGTCAAGACTGCAGCCCTGCTTGAATCGCGAATGCGCGATATCACGGGCGTTGAGCGGCCTTCTCAGCGGAAAGGGATGTTCTCGCGATTCTCCGGCTATTTTGGCCGTGAGTCTCGATCCGAGCCCAGGGCAGTGCGCGGGCTGATTGATCGCCTCGCCGGGCAGCTCGATCAAACCAGTCTGATGGCCATGCGCCAACGTCTGGATCAGGAGGGAGTTCAGGCAGTTGTGCCGGTATGCAAGGAACTGGCCGGGCTGGTCGAGGATGCCATTGAGAAAGCCGAGCAAGCGGCCTGGAAGGCGACTCCCGGCCCTTCAAAAGCCGATGCGGACTTCGGTGCAGCTCGCACCCACGAGGCCGTTGAAACTAAGCGATCGCGAAAGAAGCCCAGCCTGTCCCCCCGGCTTGCCAGCCAGGTGATTGATTCGGTGGACTTGCCCGAGACTCTGGTCGAGCGAGCCCGGGCGCTGGTGGATACGGCGTCGGGGCGATTTGCTGACATCGATGGGATTGGCCACTGGTTGGGTGACCTGGCCGAACTGCTGTCGGACTACCAGTCTTCAGTTGTCGCTGAACGCGAGGCGCTTCGCAACTTTTTGAAGCTTGTGCTCGGCAGACTGTCCGAACTTGAATCGTATTTCAATGATGAACGCAAGCATCGTGAGCGCCGGGTTCAGGCTGGCGAGAAAGTTGACGCGGCGCTGGCCTCGGACCTGGGCAGAATTCGGGACGTCATCGATCGCGGGCCGGAGCTGGGCAAGCTTAGTGAAGCCATTCACGATAGGCTGCGCCGGATCAGCCGCCATCTCGATCGGCGAAAGCAGCTTGAGCAAAAGGCCGGGAAAGCCGCTGAGCAACGTCTTCAGGTCATGGAAAAGCGCATGAAGGAGATGGAGCAGGAGGCCGGGCAATTGCGCCAGCGCCTGGCTCGCGCCCGAGAAGAGGCCAATACCGATACGCTGACCGGGCTGCCTAACCGACACAGTAGCGAACGCCGGATGCAGTATGAAAGTGCCCGTTTCGAGCGCTATGGTCGGCCATTTTGCCTGGCAGTTTGCGACCTTGACGAGTTCAAGCTGATCAATGATCAGCTGGGGCATCATGGGGGAGATACTGCCCTGGTCCAGTTTGCCGACATTCTGCGCGATACGCTTCGAGAGACCGATCATGCCGCGCGCTTTGGCGGTGAAGAGTTCGTGGTTCTGTTGCCGGAAACCAGTCTCGAGGAAGCCCTGTGCTGGGCTGAGCGACTCCGCGCGCGCTTGTCTGAGACAGGATTCGAGTTTCAGGAGAACCGCTATCCGTTGACGCTGTCGATCGGGTTGGCCGCCTGTCAGTCCGGCGAGTCCACCAAGGACCTCTATCAGCGCGCCGACCAGGCCATGTACGAGGCCAAGTCGCAGGGACGCAACCGGGTTGTTGCGGCGCAGGCGGATTGAGCCTTACATGGGTCACTGGGCAGGGCGCGGCCGGTCACTATATGCTTGCCGGGTAGATGAATTGTGATGCGCTTCACGCTGCTGGTGTTCGGTGCTCCCGATTTAGGTCGATGGCATGAATTCGCTGGAGAAATGAGATATGCTTTTGCCTGCAAGTTTCGGATCTGACGCCTGAAACCCCGTCACCATCCGGAGCTGTTTTCCACAACAATTCGAACCAGCGAATAGAGGACATGGATCGATTTCAGTGCGTGGCGATATCACTGATGGTGATCGTGTTGAGCGCTTGCGCCTCGACCGGTCAGCAGGGTGAGGCCGTGCCCGAGCCGCCGCTTGCCCTCGAGGCGCGAGCGGACGTGCCTCTGAAAGCTCATCCGGCACAGGTTACGGAAAGCGAGCATCTGGTCGAAACCGATGTGCGAGCTGAGCTGGCGCAGGATCTGGTTGAGTTCCGCTCGCGTTACTCGGTCGCCAGCGGCGAGCTGATGCGCAACGTGGGCAAGGGATACCGGCAAGGGCAGTCGCTGCCTACCCAGATTGCGCGACAGTCGGTGGAACATGCCGTGCGCGTCTCAACCCCGGGTCGTCTGGGTGCCCCGTTTCGTCTGGGCTTCGACCAGCAGGAGGCGGCCGTTTTGACACTGGATGGGCAGCGCCGTGAGGAGTCTGCCCGCGCTCACCTGGCCTGGGACCCCGAGCCCTTGAAATTTCAGGTGGAGTGGATCCCCCCGCGGTACAAAGCGTCTGGAAATCGGACGCTTGACTGCAGCCTGGAAGGCCGTGTGCAGATGCCTACCGATATGATCTCGCCCGGGTTTGAATCCTTGCTGGATGTTTCTCAGAGTGACTGTGTGGTGCGCGCACCCAATCGGGGCATTGAAGAGCTGCCGGTACAGGCCCGTGGACTGGAGTGGCGTCTGGGCGATGAAATGGGCAGTGCCATTCACGTCAACCGGGTCGAAACTCAGGTCGCAAGGTACGGCCTGCCCGAGGATGCGTCCGGCTACGAACTGGGCTTTCGTCAGCAGCACGTTGTCCAGGGTTGGGAGCTTGAGGCTGATGTGGCCATGCGACAGGCCGAAGGCCGGTCCTATCAGGCAGAGGTCATGAAGGACGAGTCACGCTGGGCGGTGGATCTGCAGCTTCGCCGCCAACTGCAGCGCTTTGCCATGACGGCGCGCTGGATGCAGACCCATGATCCACTCTGGTTCGTGCCGGAGGCCACTCCGATCGGGCGTGAGAGTCTGTCGTTGCTGCTGGATTTCAGCGACTGGATCGAGCACTTCGTGCCGGGAATGAATGCCGGCATGTCGGCCTCGTTCGAGCATACCGAAGACGCCGAGGGGCGTGACGACAACCACGTCCGGTGGGACTTTTCCCTGTCCTGGTAGGGCGCGCGCCCGATGAACAAAACCTCTACCCGCCTCCTGGTCGCCCTCCTTGCCGCCATCGCATCATTCCAGGGGGTCAGCGCGCAGCCAACCATCCTCCCGCAGGATCTCGATGAGCGTTTCGCCACCATACTTGAAGATGAAGGGGTGCCCGGCGGAGCCTTCGTGGTGGTGCAGGGCGATCGCGTGGTACATGCGTCGGCCCACGGGGTTCGCGTCAGCGGCGAGCCCGATCCGGTAGGTGTTCATACGGTTTTCCGCCTTGCATCGGTTTCCAAGACCTTCGCAGCGACGCTCACCGACCTGCTCGTCATCGATGGTTTGCTCGACTGGGACGACCGGGTCGTCAGTCATGTTCCGGAGCTGACCTTCGCTCACCCGGAGCATGCCCGCGAACTGCGCATCCGGCACCTGCTGGGGCAGACCACCGGCATTGTCCCCAATGCTTATGACAACCTGCTTAATGCCAATCAGCCGCTGGAGGTCATCCTGCCCCGGTTCTCGGAACTGGAGCCCATGTGTGCCCCGGGCACTTGCTATACCTACCAGAATGTACTCTTTGCCCTGGTGGAGCCGGCCATTGAAAGAGTCAATGGCCAGGGCTATGAGGCACTGCTTGAGCAGCGAGTGTTGCAGCCGCTGGGCATGCGCAACGCTTCGGTTGGAATGGATGGCTACTGGATGGCTTCCGATCGTGCCGCACCCCATTCTCGCCGCTTTCGCGGCGGCCCCTGGCAAGCAACCGAAGTGACCGAGAATTACTATCACGTCGCTCCGGCCGCGGGTGTAAATGCCAGTGCGATGGACCTGGGGCAATGGTTGATCGCATTACTGGGTCATCGTCCGGACGTCGTGGCGCCGGAGACGGTAGAGCGCCTGACAACACCCGGTGTACGAACCACTCGCGACCTTCGGCGCAGGGCCTGGCGTGACCTGCTGACTGACGCCCACTACGGCCTGGGCTGGCGCATCTATTCAGTCGGAGACAGCGACTTGTATCTGCACAGTGGATGGGTTCGGGGATTCGTGGCCGAAGTGGCTTTCTCCAGGGAGCATCAGATTGGCCTGGGCGTAGTGCTGAATGCCGAAAGCTCGGCCATGGGGAAATTCACAACTAGTTTCTGGCAGGCCGTGCTGTCGGCTGAGCCACCCACAATGCTGGCGGAACAGGCAGATGAACCGGCCCGCGCAGGGGGGAGTGCAGGGTCGGCTGGTTCCAGCGGCTACTGAGTCTGCTTGTCTGACTGGCTACTCGTGGGGATGATGACGGCGTCAGCGTCTTGTTCGGCATCGTCGGCATCGTCGCATTGGGTGGTTCTTCCACAGGTTCCGCATACGCCGGATGCACCGATGCCACCACAGGAGCCCTTGACCGGCTTGTTGGCGAAAATCACGCCCACGGCCATACCTGCAAAGAGCAGGGTAAAGAACAGGATTGCAAGCAGGGTGGTCATCATGGATCAGTACTCCTCCTGGGGAAGATAACCGGCAAAGGCCTCAGTCATGCGTTCTGCAACCGAGTCTCCGTCAATGACCAGCAGCAGTGCGGCCAGTTCGTTCTCCCGCGCAAAGCGGTAGCCCTCGTCGGCACCCATGGCCGTGATCGCCGTGGCCAGGGCATCGGCTACCGTGCAATCGTCATGGACAACCGTAACGGAGACTAGTTCCTCCGGGATGGGGCGACCGATGTGCGGGTCAATGGTGTGAGAAAAGCTGGTCTCACCGTACTCGAAGTAGTTGCGATAGCTTCCTGAAGTGACCAGGGCGCGGTCGCGGACCTCGATGACGCTGAAGATGTCGCGGGTGTCGGGCTCGGGCCGTTCAATGGCAATGCGCCACGGCGTACCATCAGGCCGCTGTCCACGTACGACCATGTCGCCGCCCAGGTCGACAATGAAGTGCTCGATACCTCGTTCCATGAGACGCTCGGCAACCAGTTCCGCGGCAAAACCCTTCGCAATGCCGGAAAAGTCCAGGTAGGCATCGCCTGGCTGGGTCAGCCGCCGTGTGTCCGGGTCGTAGTCCAGTCGCCGCCAGTCCACGCGTTGCAGCGCCTGTTCGATCTCATCTTCAGGCGGCGGCTCGCTGCGCCGGCCCTCGGGGCCGAACCCCCAGAGATTGACCAGCGGGCCAATGGTGGGGTCGAAGTGTCCATCGCTGAGCTCGGCGATATCCAGGGCTGTTTCCAGTACGTGGGCGAATGCTTCGGGAATCTCCATGGACTGTCCGGCTTCAAGCTGGTTGAAGCGTGACAGATCCGAGTCCTCCCGCCAGGTGCTCATCTGGCGGTCGACCAGCTCCAGCGCGTCCTCGATCTCGGACCTCAGGCCTTCGGTTGCCCTGGCCTGCTCCGGCATGACCATGCGTACCGACCAGTAGGTTCCGAGGGCCTGGCCCTGCAGGACGTGTGATTCTGGTGGTGAACTGCAGGCTGCCAGGCTCAGCAGGGCGCTGAGCACCAGCAACAGGCCGCTAACACGCCCGGTAACGCGACACGGAAGCAAAGTCAGCCTCCGAAGTCATCGAGCAGGATATTCTCCGGCTCAACGCCCAGGTCGGTGAGCATCTTGATGGCCGAGGAGTTCATCATCGGCGGACCGCAAAGATAGTACTCGCAATCTTCCGGTGCCGGATGGTCCTTGAGGTAGTTGTCGTAGAGTACCTGGTGAATAAACCCGGTCAGGCCTTCCCAGTTGTCCTCCGGTTGCGGATCGGACAGGGCGAGGTGCCAGGTGAAGTTCTCGTTCTCCTCGGCCAGCTTGTCGAACTCTTCGACGTAGAACGCTTCCCGGTAGGAGCGGGCGCCGTACCAGAAGGTGATCTTGCGGTCGGTCTTGATGCGCAGAAGCTGATCGAAGATATGCGAGCGCATGGGCGCCATGCCGGCACCGCCACCGATGAACACCATTTCGTTGTCGGTGTCCTTGGCGAAGAACTCGCCGAACGGTCCGAACACGGTGAGCTTGTCGCCCGGCTTGAGGTTGAACACGTAGGACGACATCAGGCCCGGCGGCACATCCTTCTTGTCGGGCGGCGGCGTGGCGATACGGATATTGAATTTGAGAATACCCTTTTCTTCCGGGTAGTTGGCCATGGAGTAAGCGCGCACGACCTCTTCCTTGTTGACCGTTTCCAGGTCAAACAGGCCGAAGTGATCCCAGTCGCCCCGGTACTCTTCGGGAATGTCGAAGTCCTTGAACTTCACATGGAAGGGCGGGGCCTCCATCTGCACGAAGCCGCCGGCACGGAAGTCGACTTCCTCGCCCTCCGGCAGCTTGAGCACCAGTTCCTTGATGAAGGTGGCGACGTTGTCATTCGAGATGACCTCGCATTCCCACTTCTTGACCTCGAAGAACTCGGGCGGTACTTCGATCTTCATGTCGCCCTTGACCGGTACCTGGCAGGCCAGGCGGAAGCCTTCCCTCACTTCACCGCGGGTAAAGTGATCGACCTCAGTCGGCAGAATGTCGCCACCACCCTCATGAACCTGAACGCGGCACTGTCCGCAGGTGCCCCCGCCGCCACAGGCTGACGACAGGAAAATGCCCTTTGAAGACAGTGTGCCAAGCAGTTTGTCGCCGGCGCTGGCAATAAGTGTCTTGTCGGGATCGTCATTGACTTCAATGTTGACGTCGCCGCTGACCACCAGCTTGGAGCGGGCGAGAAGAATCACCATCACCAGAAGCAGAACCACGCCGGTGAAGGTGGAAACGCCGAAAATGATTTCCAGAACCATGCTTACTCCTGAATCCTGTCTGCGACGGTTACAGCTGTACGCCGGCGAATGACATGAAGCCCAATGACATCAGGCCGACGATGATGAATGTAATACCCAGGCCCTTGAGGCCGTCAGGCACATCGCTGTACTTGAGCTTCTCGCGGATGGCAGCGAGCAACACGATGGCCAGGGCCCAGCCGACGCCAGCGCCAAGCCCGAAGATCACGCTTTCACCAAAGTCATAATGGCGCTCCACCATGAACAGGCTGGCACCCAGGATGGCGCAGTTGACGGTGATAAGCGGCAGGAAAATGCCCAGTGCGTTGTATAGCTTGGGTACGTACTTGTCCAGCGTCATCTCGAGGATCTGCACCAGCGCAGCAATCACGCCGATGTAGCACATCAGCCCCAGGAAGCGTAGATCAACCGTTTCCAGAGCTGCGATGCCGGTCCATGCCAGCGCACCTTCGTCCAGCACGTTATGGAGGATGAGGTTGTTGACCGGCACGGTAATGGCAAGCGCCACAATGACGGCCACGCCCAGGCCGAGCGAGGTCTCGACTTTCTTCGACACGGCCAGGAACGTGCACATGCCGAGAAAGAATGCCAGCGCCATGTTCTCGACGAACACCGCCCGGATGAACAGGCTCAGATAATGCTCGAACATCGTCAGCTCCCTGCCTGCTTGTCATGAATGATGGTCATAGACTGTTCTCTCATGGCCTTCAGAACGCCTCGCTCGTACGGGTGTTGGGCTTGATGCGATAAGGCTCCTCCTCGACCTGGTCCGGCTTCCAGGCGCGCAGGGCCCAGATGAAAAAGCCGATCAGGAAAAAGGCGCTCGGCGGCAGCAGCATCAGGCCATTGGTCTGGTACCAGCCGCCCTCGGTCACCGGGGTGAGGATATTGATTCCCATAAGTGATCCGGAGCCGAACAGCTCACGGCACACGCCGACGAAAATCAGCACGATGGAATAGCCGATGGCATTGCCGATTCCATCAATAGCTGACATCACCGGTGAGTTGCTCATGGCGAACGCTTCGGCGCGGCCCATGATGATGCAGTTGGTAATGATCAGGCCGACGAACACCGAAAGCTGACGGCTTATGTCGTAGGCGAATGCCTGCAGTGTCTGGTCGACGATGATCACCAACGACGTGATGATCGTCATCTGCACGATGATGCGGATGTTCGACGGAATGTGGTTGCGGATCAGGCTGACCGAGAAGTTCGACAGAGTCATCACGAACAGTACCGCCAGACACATGGTCAGCGTGGTCTGCATGGTTGTCGTGATCGCCAGGGCCGAACAGATGCCCAGGATCTGCAACGCGATCGGGTTGTTGTTGAAGATCGGTTCGAACAGAACGTCTTTTGCTTTCGCTTGTGCCATGTCTGTTACTCCTCGATGGCCACGACCGTGGCCCAGCTGTCGTCGCCGTACTCATCGCGGCGCATGCGCTCCAGGTAAGGACCGAAACCCCGGTCGCCGACCCAGAATCGAACCATGTCATGCACACCGTCGGCGGTAATGGTGGCGCCGGACAGGCCGTCAATCTTGTGTTCGTAGTCAGTCATGTCCGGGCTTGTCGAGCCTTTGATGACCTCGATGGCAACTTCGCCGTTTTCGTCATAAAGCTTCTTGCCGACCCAGTTTTCCTGCCAGCGCGGGTTGTCGATTTCGCCGCCCAGTCCGGGGGTTTCACCGTGCTCGAAGAAACCGATCCCGGCGACGGTATTGGCATCGGGCTCAAGAGCCAGGAAGCCGTACATGGTCGACCACAGGCCGTACCCGTGGACCGGCAGGATGATGCGATTGATGTTGCCGGTTTCATCGCGGGCCAGGAAAACTTCGGCCACCTTGGCCTGGCGTCGGATACCGGCCGGGTCGGGTGACACCTCGCGGCTCTCTTCAGGATCGCGGGCCGCACGGCGCTGATCAAAGTCTTCCGAGCGCTCCACGTACTCTCCGGTTTCGATTTCGACGAATCGCCTTTCGATGTTCTCGAAGGCAGCGCGTATATCCATGCCGCGCTCGTACAAACCGGCGGCCTGAAGGATGTTCTGCTGGCGGAACAGGTTGCGATTGTCCTGCTGTGCCGGGCGAAGGCCCACGGCCAGCGTGGAGACAATCACCGCGCAGACCAGGCACACAAAGAATGCAACCTTCAGCGTATTTCCAATGCTTTCTTTCTGGTTGGCCATGGCTCAAGCTCCTGTCCGCTGCATGCGGCGACGAATGTTGGCCTGGACGACGAAGTGATCAATCAGCGGGGCGCATAGATTTCCGAAGAGGATCGCCAGCATGACACCTTCCGGGAATGCCGGATTGATGACACGGATCAGCACTGTCATGATGCCGATCAGTGCGCCGAAGATCAGTTTGCCGGTGTTGGTCATGGAGGCCGAAACCGGGTCGGTGGCCATGAACACCATGCCAAAGGCAAAGCCACCCAGGCTCAGGTGCCAGTACCAGGGCATGTCGAACATCGGGTTGGTGTCACTTCCAATCATGTTGAACAAGGTGGCCATGGCCGCCATGCCCAGCAACATGCTCAGCATGATGCGCCAGGAAGCGATCTTGGTCGTGAGAAGGACGAGAGCTCCCAAACCTATGAGTAGCAGGGAAGTTTCACCGATCGAGCCCTGTATGCCGCCAAGCGAGGTCTGCATCCACGTCAGGTCCACCCCGCTCATGGTGCCGGCAACGCCGGTAAGGCCTGCGGAATAGTCCAGCCCTCCCTCGAAGGCGAGAGCCAGCGCGGTGGCGCCGGAGAATCCGTCGACGGCTGTCCAGACTGCATCACCGCTCATGTGGGCCGGGTAGGCAAAGAACAGGAAGGCGCGACCCACCAGGGCCGGGTTGAGGAAGTTCTTGCCGGTGCCGCCGAAAATCTCCTTGCCGACGACCACCCCGAAACTGATACCCACGAAGACCATCCACAGTGGAATGGTGGGCGGCAGGATGAGCGTGAAGAGGATGCCGGTAACGAAGAAGCCTTCGTTGACTTCGTGGCCGCGTTTCCAGGCAAACAGCCCTTCCCAGATGAAGCCGCCCAGGTAGGTCACGATGAAGATTGGCACGTAGTAGACCGCGCCATGAAGGAAGTTCGAATACCAGCTCGCCGGATCAAAGCCGGCGAAGAGGGCAACGATATCGGTTCGCCAGCCGGGAATCGGGTCGTAGCCGAACTCGGCAATCTGCAGGTTGGCCTGATAGCCGGTATTGAACATGCCGAAGATCAGGGCCGGCAGTGCGGCAAACCAGACCGTCATCATGACCCGCTTCAGGTCAATGCCGTCACGAATGTGAGCGCTGGTCTGCGTAGTGCTCGACGGGCTGTAAAGCATCGTGTCGAACATCTCATAGAACACGTAATAGCGCTCATACTTGCCGCCCTTGTGAAAGTGCGGCGCGATCTTGTCATCGATATACTTTCTCAGGCCCACGTCAGCCCTCCGCCTCGATGGTTGTCAGTATGTCCCTGAGAATCGGGCCATACTCGTATTTGCCGACACAGTTGTAGGTGCAAAGTGCCAGGTCTTCCTCGACCAGTTCCAGTGCACCCAGAGCCTGTGCCGTTTCCAGGTCACCGACGACCAACGCTCGCAAAAGCTGCGTTGGCAGGATGTCAAGAGGCATGATGGCCTCGTACTGCCCCAGCGGCACCATTGCACGTTCACTGCCGTTGGTGCTCGTGGTGGGTTCGAAGCGCTTGCCGGGCATCAGCTTCGACAGATAGATATTCAACGAGGAGTGTCGCTGGAGCCCCGGTGAGAGATAGCCGAACAACTTGCGATCGTTCCCTTCTTCCAGCACCGTCACCTGATTGGCCTGCTGCCCCAGCCATGCGGTCGGGCCGCTGGCGTTGTGACCATTGAATACCGAGCCGGAAATGATCCGGTTGTCAGAGCCTGTCAGCTCGCCGTCGGTCAAGTCTTCAAGTGAGGCGCCCAGGCGCGTTTTGAGCAGCCGCGGCTTGCTGACCTGCGGGCCGGCCAACGCCACCACGCGATCCGTATGCAGCCGGCCGCTGGCAAACAGGTGACCGATGGCAATGACATCCTGGTAGCCCACGGTCCAGACCATCCGGTTCATGGATACGGGGTGCAGAAAATGAATGTGGGTTCCCACGTTTCCAGCAGGGTGGGGCCCTTCAAAAATCTCTTCGCGCACCGAGTCGCCTTCGAAAGAAGGCAGCTTCGTATCCGCGGCGCGACCGACCCAGACCGTGCCTTCAGTCAACCGCGAGAGAACGGCGAGACCGTTGCGGAAGGCCTGTTCCTGCTCGGCAATGATGACATCGGGGCGAGGTGCCAGCGGATTGGTGTCGATGATGGACACGAAGATGGCTTCCGGCTCGCTATCCAGCGCCGGAACCTTGCCGAAGGGCCGGGTGCGCAGCGCGGTCCATTGCCCGGAGCGGACCAGTTGTTCCTGCACCTTGTCGCGGTCCAGGCCACCCAGGCTGTTTTCCGGGTAGGCGGTAAACTGTTCATCCGAGCCGGTGCCGCTGATATCGATGACGACCGAGAGCAACATGCGGCGATGGCCGCGATTGATTGCCCGTACCCGGCCGGCGGCCGGGGCGGTGTAGAGCACGCCCTCGTTCTTCTTGTCCTCGAACAGAGCCTGACCACGCTTGACGTGGTCGCCCTCGGACACGAGCATTGTGGGTTTCATGCCGGGGTAGTCGCCACCCAGTACAGCGACAGAGCGGACTTTTCGTCCCTGCTCGATTTCCTGGCGTGGTTCACCGGCGATGGGGATATCAAGACCCCGTTTGATCCGAATCATGATGTGGTCTTTAGTAAGTCTGTAGTCGCGAGTGCATGCAGCACGAAATCCGCGGTGCAATAACACCGTCGGACACCCAGGAGCGGCCCGGATTGGCAACACGGCCGCCGTGTCGATTCATCATGCGCTCAAGTCACGACGATACGGCCTTTTGCGGGTCGTTCGTCGTATTATTGACCGATGGTGATCGAGCTGACGTCAACTCCGTATTATCGCTCAAAATCGGTTTCTTGTCATCCGCAGCAGCGCTAAAATGAAGTGAAACCCGTCACGATGCGTTGCCCATGATCCCCGACCCGACTGCCATGCGACAGGCCCTTGGATGTTTTGCAACCGGGGTGACCGTGGTGACTGCGCGCGATGCTTCGCAACAGCCGGTTGCAATGACCGTCAGCAGTTTCACCGGGGTTTCGCTGGAGCCGCCGCTGGTGTTGTGGTGCGCGCAGCGTGGTGTCGCACCAATTGCCGATTTTCTCGCGGCACAGTCCTTCGCCATCCATGTGCTGCACGCCGGTCAACAGGATCTGGCAATGCATTTCGCCCGAGATGTTGCCGACAAGTTTTCCGGTGTCGACTGGCAGGCCGGAGCCGAAGATCTGCCCCTGCTCAAAGGCTGCGCGGCCTGTTTTCAGTGCCGCAGTGAGCGTCACGTGGATGGCGGCGACCATGTGGTGCTGTTTGGTCGGGTCGTGGCCCTGGATCATCACGACGTGGAACCGCTGGTGTTTCATCGCGGGCAGCTGGGTGGCTTCGCTGGCTGATCGGGCATGATGGCCGGGGCGTTTCCAGTCGGTTGATCAATGCCGGTATCATGGCCGGCTTTTGCGCATGATTCAGGACATGAACGCCTCTTCAGCTTTGACCGAAGCCCTGCTGGATGCCTGTACGCCGGGCTGCCTGGCCTCAGCCAAGCGCCTGCAGGCCGCCGGTCGGGTGGAGCCGACGGCCAAAGAAGTGTTGCACGGGTGTCTTGTTGTCACCGGAGTAGTGGGTGAGGGCGACAAGGTCTGGCGCCCCTATGTAACGTTCGAGAATGACCGCCCCGGTGGCGACTGTTCCTGCCAGGGAGACGATATCTGTGAACACATGGCCGCCCTGGTGCTGGCGCTCGGTGAGGAATCGCCGCGGCCGGCGATCGGACGGGGCGGCCTTTACTCGACGACCAACGCTGAGTCCGGGTTGTACAAGGACCGACAGTACATGGCCTATCTGCTGGCCTTGTCCGAAGACGGTGGTGAGCTGAGCGTCTGCCCGTCCAGAGTGGCGGTTTCCAGGGACGGGCCGGTGGTCACGCCGTTTTCACTCAAGCGGCTCGCCGATGACGTGCAGCCGGCTTATGTCAGCGATCTCGATCTCGATATCCTGCACGCACTGACCGACCACGTCATGGCGCAGACGGGGCTCTCCTGGTATCCCCTGGGGCGAGGCAGCACCTCCTTGTTGCAAGGCATCGTCGCGACGGGCCGCTGCCACTGGCGGGCCGTCGAAGGTCCGCGCCTGGAGATGGCCGACCCGGTTGCTGCCCAGGTGCGCTGGGAGCTGCTTTCCAGCGGACAGCAGCAGATTCACTGGAGTGCTCCCGGCCCGGACGGCGGACAGGTCTTGCCGCTGTTGCCACCCTGGCTGCTCGATGAAACCACGGGAACATGCCGCATCATGGATGCCGGTATCGATGACTCGCTGGCTGCCCGTCTGCTGTTATTCGGCCCCGTCGCCCCGGACCAGGTCGATACTGTCATCGATCTGCTCGATGAGGCGCCGGCGTCTTTCCCGCGCCCCCGTCGATTGCCCGTGCGCTACTCGCAAGACCAGTCGATGGTGCCGGTGCTGCATCTTGTGCGGGCACAGGTGGCTCGCTCCAGCGGGTTCGAAGATACGGCCGCCGCTCGCCTGCAGTTTGATTACGGGGAGTTGAAGCTGGACTGGGACGACGAGTACGACTCCAGGCTTGATGGCGAGGGGGCGGTCATCCGGGTGGCCCGCAACCGGAAGCGGGAGCAGCAGGTCACCGAGCAGTTGCGACAATTTGGCCTGATACCGCTCAATGAGATCACCGGGCGGGATCACGAGCCGGGCGAGGGCGGCCTTTGGGTGGCCGTTGACCGCCGCCAGGTCGTTCAGACCTGGGTAACTTTGCAGACCGAGATGAAGGCGCTTGCCGGATCCGGCTGGGAAGTGCATCTGGCCGATGATTTCGCGCCGGAGCTGATCGAGCCGGATCAATGGTATGGCGATCTGTCCGAGGGCGAGAACGACACCGTCGAGCTCGATCTGGGCATCATCTGGCGTGGGCAGCGCCTGTCTTTGTTAGCGGCGCTGCTGGCTTGGGTCGAGCATGTGCCGGAGGCAATGCTGCGCCAGCTGCTCGCTTCCAGAGGCGCGGATCGGCCCGTTCATTTGTGGCTGGATGAGCGACGCATTGTCCTGGTGCCGGCCGAGCGCATTGCAGCGGCCATGCACGCATTGACCGAAGGGGTCGTTGATGCATCCGGCCGGGGGATGCTGCGCGTGCATCGGGCGCGTCTTGCCGAGCTGGCCGCAACCGCTGAAGCCTGGCCGCCAGGACAGGAGAGCTCGGAGGATGATCTCCAATGCCGGCTGGCTCGCCTTGAGCATCTCGAGCCGATGGATCCGCCGGCCGGTTTTCGGGCCGATCTACGCGATTATCAGCGACAAGGACTGGGCTGGCTTCAATTTCTGCGGGAGGCTGGATTCGGTGGGGTGCTGGCCGACGATATGGGACTGGGAAAGACCATTCAGGCCCTGGCCCATGTGGTCACCGAAAAGGCGGCCGGCCGGCTGGAACACCCCTGCCTGGTCATCGCGCCGACCAGCCTGATGTTCAACTGGCGTGCCGAGGCCCGGCGCTTTGCGCCGGATCTGCGCCTGTTGACCCTGCATGGTGCGCGTCGGCACGGCTTGTTCGGATGGATTGACCGCAGCGATCTGGTGCTGACTTCCTACCCGCTGGTGCTGCGTGATATCGACCGGTTGCGGGAACAACGCTGGCACCTGCTGATTCTCGATGAGGCCCAGGCCATCAAGAATCCCAGGGCGCGAGTCAGCCGCGAGGTGCGCACGCTGGATGCGCGTCATCGACTCAGCCTGACCGGCACCCCGCTGGAGAATCGGCTGGAGGAGCTGTGGAGCCAGTTCGATTTTCTGATGCCCGGGTTTCTGGGGCGGCAAAAGGACTTCCGCCGGCGTTTTGCCCTGCCGATCGAACGAGACCGCGATGAAACCCGACGCTCCGAATTGGCGATGCGCGTGCGGCCCTTCATGTTGCGGCGCAGCAAGGCCGATGTCGCCCCGGAACTGCCGGCGAAAACTGAAATGACGCGCGCGGTGGTGCTCGATGAAGATCAGCAGAAGCTCTATGAGCGCGTGCGCTTGATGCTGCATGAACGAGTGCGGCAGGCCATCCAGGCCCGGGGAGCCGAGCGCAGTCGTGTGGTGGTGCTCGACGCCCTGCTCAAGCTGCGCCAGATCTGCTGTGACCCGCGATTGCTCCGGCATGTGGACGGAGCCGACCAGGTGGGCTCGGCCAAAATGCGCTTGCTGATGGATCTGCTGCCGGAACTGGTGGCCGAGGGCCGTCGGATTCTGGTGTTTTCCCAGTTCGTGAGCATGCTCGACCTGATTGCCGAGGCGGTGGCCGAGGCCGGCATCGAGCATGTTCGTTTGACGGGCAGGACGCGCAACCGGCAAAAGGTCGTAGAGCGTTTTCAGGGCGGTGATGTGCCGGTATTCCTGATCAGCCTGAAAGCCGGAGGAGTGGGGCTCAACCTGACGGCGGCCGATACCGTGATTCACTACGATCCGTGGTGGAACCCGGCGGCCGAGGATCAGGCCACTGACCGTGCACATCGGATCGGCCAGGGGCAGAAGGTCTTTGTCTACCGTCTGCTGACCGAAGACACCATCGAGCAGCGGGTCGCCGAAATGCAACACAGCAAGCGGGGGCTGGTCGAGGGGCTTTTTGGGGGGCAGGCGGATACGCCTTTGCGCGCCGAAGTTATCGAGGCGCTGCTCGCGCCGCTGGAAGCGCCATGAACGCAGAGATTGTTCGTGCCCTGGTCGACCAGTTGGTGGCTCGCGATGGCGTCTATCGTCCGCTGGAACTGCTCAAGCTGGTCAGGCGCCTGGACGCGCGCGATGAGCAGTGCTGGCGACGGGGTGAGATCGGACTGCTGGAAAACAGCCTGTACGGTGACCCGCAGTGCAGTGCCGAGTTGCTGCGTGTCGCTGCCGAATGGGCTCGGCGGCTGGAGCTCGTTGGCGAGCGTGACGACTCCGGCGAGGGGGAGGGTCGGCGGATCTTTCGTCGTGGCACCGACGATGAATTGGCCCGCACCCATTGGTGCCGGTCCCGGACCAGCCAGCAGGGAGACCTGTTCATGGATAATGCCCGCGGCACCGCGCGCAATCGCTTGCAAAGAGCACTGATTGCCGGCGACCGCGAGCGTGCGGAACGGCACCTGGCCGAGATGGCGCGAGAACATGCGGGTGACCAGGCGCTGACCGATGCCGAGCATCTGGTCGGGGCGCTGTTGTGGCTGGATCAGCCCGGCGATACCGAGGCCCGAACACGGGCCATGGAAGAGGAGCTGGTGCCGCGTGCGCGCAGGCTGCTGGGAAGTGCCGATGCCAACGGCTATCTGGCGCGCCTTTGGCGCGGTCTGGCCGGGCAGGTGGATGCCGAGAAGCTGCCGGGCATGGCGTCCGCGCTCTACGAGCGCGCCGGCGACTGGGACCGTGTGCTCGCTATCCTCGATGGCAAGCCCGAAGCGCTGAATGATGCCGACCTGCTGGCGCGCACGGCCAGGGCCGGGCTGGCCGGCAATCGGCGGGAAACCGCCTGGAAGGCCCTGGCAGCATTGTGCTGGCAGGCACCGGAGGCGGCCGAAGCCTTTTTCGAACACAGTCGTGATGCCGAGGTTCAGCGACGCATTGAAGCGTTCTGGGACCTGGAGCCGCCGTTGACGATCGAGTTGTTTCCGGCCTGGCTGCTGACGCAGTCATTTGCCTTGCCGCCACTGCACGAGGATGATTCGCGCGGATCACAGGCGCTGGCCCTGGTACGTGGCATCAAGTCGCGGCCTGGAGCGCAGGCTCCGCGGAAGCGACTGGCCGAGCACGAACCCGGGCTGATGCGCCACTGGCTGGCCGCCCGGGGTGATTGATGGGGGCGAGCCAAGTACAATCGAACTCTTTGTGAACTGCAGGACCTGACTTTCATGACCCGAAGCGATGAGCTGTCCAGGCTAGACCTCGACCACCTGTTTCACCCCTCGACCGACCTGAGAGGACACGGCCAGTCCGGACCGCTGATCTGGGACCGGGGTGAAGGCGTCTATATCTTCGATACCGAGGGACGGAAATACCTGGAAGGCATGGCCGGTCTGTGGTGCACTGCCCTGGGCTACGGCGAAAAGGAGCTGGCACGGGTGGCCGCAGAGCAGACCGAGAAGTTCTGCTACGGGCCGTTGTTTGCCGGCAAGTCCAACGAGCCGTCCATTCGTCTGGCCGCGAAGCTTTCCGAGTGGGTGCCGATCGAGAATGCACGATTCCTGTTCGGATGTTCGGGCTCGGATGCGAATGACACGCAGGTCAAGCTGATGCGCTATTACTACAATGCCATCGGCAAGCCGCACAAGAAGAAGATTCTCTCGCGCTTCAATGGCTACCATGGCGTGACCCTGGCCTCGGCGGCATTGACCGGCCTGCCGGCCTTTCATCGACATTTCGATCTGCCGGGTGACGATGTGATTCACCTGACCGCTCCGCACCACTACCGCCAGGCCGAACCGGGGGAGAGCGAAGAGGCGTTCTCGCAGCGCCTGGCCGATGAGCTCGAAACAGTCATTGAACGGGAAGGGGCCGAAACCATTGCCGCCTTCATCGCCGAGCCCCTGATGGCTGCCGGTGGCGTGATACCCCCGCCGGCGGGATACTTCGAGAAGATTCAGCCGATTCTGGCCGCCAACGACATTCTGTTCATTGATGATGAAGTGGTCTGTGGTTTTGGGCGCACCGGCCACGACTTTGGATGCCAGACTTGGCAGATCCGGCCGCATACCATGACCATGGCCAAGGCTTTGTCTTCGGCCTATCAGCCGATATCCGCGGTGGCCGTGCCGCCGTTCATGTACGAGGCCATCGAGGAGGCCGCCGGTGGCGTGGGAATGTTCGCCCATGGCTTGACCTATGCCGGCCACCCCGTGGCCGCTGCCGTGGCCCTGCGTAATCTCGAGTTGATGGAAGAGCGGGGCGTGATGGAGCACGCCGCGCGCATGGGTGACTACCTCGAGCGGGCATTGGCGCCCCTGGCCGACCACGAGCTGGTCGGGAACCTGCGCGGCAGGGGGCTGATCGCCGGACTGGAACTGGTGGCCGACAAGGCCAGTGGTCAGCCGTTTGCCGCCGAGAGGAAGATGGCATTCAAGGCCGCGGCGTCCTGCCTGGACGAAGGGCTGGTGGTGCGGGCCTTGCCCGGAGACACCATCGCGATCTGCCCGCCACTGATCATCACCGAGCAGCAGATCGATGAACTGGTCGAAAAGCTGTCACGCGGGCTGGATCGCTTGCGTCACTCTTGACGCTTTCGGTCAGTCGCCCATCTGCGACTGCAGGTAGCGCTCCTCGCCGATGCGCTCGACCAGTTCGAGCTGGGTTTCGAGCCAGTCGACGTGACCTTCCTCGTCTTCGAGAATGGTCTGGAACAGGTCCCGGCTGACATAGTCGCGGACCGATTCGGCGTACTCGACTGCATTGCGGTAGAGCTCGATGCCTTCGTGCTCCAGTTCGAGATCGCAACGAATGGCCTCGATGGGCCCTTCGCCGACTCGCAGTCGGCCCAGGTCCTGCAGGTTGGGCAGGCCGCCGAGAAAGAGAATGCGCTTGATGAATTCATCGGCATGCTTCATTTCGTCGATGGATTCCTCGTATTCCTTTTCGGCCAGCTTCTTCAGACCCCAGTCCTCGTACATGCGCGAGTGCAGGAAATACTGGTTGATCGCCGTCAGTTCGGCCTTGAGTGCCTGATTGAGAAACTCGATGATCTTGCGGTCGCCCTTCATGATGCGGTTGACTCCTGCTTGGGGTTCATTGATACCGACAAGGATAACGCGAACTGTGAGATGTTGTGTGAGACGCGAGTGACGGCCCCGTCTGATTTCCGGGCCGAGCAGGCTCGGCGGTCATGCCATGACGGGCAGCCGGGGGAGTATGCGCGAAGGTGGGAGAAGTCCGCCGTGTGCGTCTTTCAATGCTTGATCGAGCAGTTCTGCCGCGTGGTCGTGGCAGGTGCCGCAACAATCGGCAACACCGATCCTGGACTGCAATTCTGCAATCGTGGTGCAGCCCTCGTCGACCAGTTCAAGCAAGGTGCGTTCGGTGACGGCATTACAGACACAAACATACATGGTCGACATTATACACAAATGATAATCATTGTCAATACGGTTCCTGTTCCCGTCCGGATCATCGGCAGACTACTGGTGTGAGCTGGAAGGGAGTACACTAGCCCCAGTGCAATCATGCCGGAAGGGGTCATGCAGCAAGGCTTTTACCTTGAGAGTTCCGGAAAGGATGCCAGTCTGCCCAGGCAGCTTTCGCTGGACCGATTCCCGGCACTGATCGGTCGCCATCCTGATTGCACCGTCAATCTTTCGGTCGATCGCATCTCGCGCCGTCATGCGCGGATCGAGCAGCATGATGCCGGGCTTGTGATCGAGGATCTGGGCAGCACCAACGGAACCTACGTCAACCACCAGCAGATCAATGCGCCGACGGCGCTGCGCGTTGGTGATGTCTTGCATCTGGCCGATCACGAGTTTCGCCTGATGCTGGGCAAGCGGGCCGTGGCCGATTCCGGGCAGGCCGATGAAACCATGGTCGGGGTCAAGGCGCTGCCGCGCGATTTTCCATTGAAGATGTCGGCCTTTCTGGAATTGCTCGACAAGGAGCAGGTCACGGCCTTCTGTCAACCTATCGTGACGGGCCAGGGAAGGCCTTTCGGCCAGGAACTGCTGGGCCGCAGCGCCCACCCCGGCCTGGATGGCGGAGTCGGTGAGCTGTTTGCACTGGCGTCGGCACTGGATTGCGAAGTCCGGCTCAGTCGCCTGTTGCGACGGCAGTGCTTTGCGGCTGCCGACCGGGCGGGCATGCGTGAGCCGCTGTTTTTCAACAATCATCCTGCCGAGTGTGAAGACCTTGATGACCTGATGGCGGAATTGCACGAGCTGCGCAAGCGATTTCCCGATCTGGACCTGGTGTTCGAGGTCCATGAGTCGGCGGTCACCGATCTGGCCGTCATGGGAGATGTCAAACGCGAGCTGGCCGGCATGGGCATCGCCCTGGCCTATGACGATTTCGGCGCCGGTCAGGCGCGCCTGCTGGAACTGGCCGAGGTGCCGCCGGACTTTCTCAAGTTCGACATGGCGCTGGTCCGGGATCTGGTTGAACGTGATTCAGCCCGCTATCGCATGCTCGAAAGTCTGAACAGCATGATCCGGGGCATGGGGGTGAGGACACTGGTCGAGGGCGTGGAGCTGGATGAAACCGTGGAGTTATGCCGCGAGATCGGCATCGACTTCATGCAGGGCTTTCACTTTGGCCGTCCGCGTCCACTGGAGCCCGAATCGCCCACGCGCTACCACCACACTGAAAACGACAGCGCTCCGTAGCTCTGGTCATCGATCTGGCCGACGAACTCGCGGGTACGCCAGACATGGGAGTAGGCCAGGCGAAACACGCCCCGCGTGTAGACGGCACCGGCGAAGTACTCCCCGACCTGGCGCTCGATACTGACACCGCTGACGCCGCCAAAGCTGTTGCCCTGAAGAAACAGGTCGCGAAAGACCTGCCGGCCTTCTGCGCCAATGAAGAAATAGAACGATGATTCCTGGGCGCCTTCGGCACGGAAGTAGCTGCTTCCCGAAGCCGCTGGCGTGATGCGCGGCGGGCCGTAATCGTCGGGCAGGTTGTAACCGAAGCGGGCAAATCCGCCGACCGTGGCGTGGGAGTGGGCGTTGCCGGCGGTAATGCCGGCCAGCCAGGACATATCGAAGCCGAATTGCTCGGGCTCGGCACGATCGAGAAATCGCCGGATGCGGTCGTAACCGATCTGCACCGTGGGTTCGTTTCTCAGTTGGGTTTCCCAGCCGATCGGAGTGGGGGAGTCGATCAGTTCATGCGCATATTTCTGGACCTGCCGGCCCAGTGCCGCCGGGCCGGCGATGCCCAGGCCGACCCGGACGCGGTCGGCACCGTGTGAATGCAGCGTACCGGTCGCGAACTGGGTATAAAGCCAGGCGGCGTAGGGGCGGTCGTCGGGCGGAAAGCGCGGATTCTCGATATCGGCCGGGGTATAGATATTGTGTCCCACCGACAGCCGGTAGGGCAGGACATCATGGTCGTCAAAGCCGGGGAAGCGGGAGGCGATCGATTCAAGCCACGAGGGCGCCTGACGCGCCTCGGCAATGCGCGAAAGACGGATGCCGCTGGTGTAGAAACGGTCCTCCCCGGCGAACAGGTCGTTCTCGTATTCGACCATCCAGATTGCGGGCTCGCGCTCTGGCGGCTCGCTGTCGATAGGCTCGTCTCCGGCCTGTGCGGCAAGCACATGTGCCAGTAGGCAGAGCGCTATGAGCGTCGCTTTACAGCACCTCGTCGATAAGGACACTGGCACTGATCCGGTCGCTGACGGGAACGGCATCCGAGTTGCCTTCAAGATCGCCGCTTTGTGCCTCGGCCACACCGCCGTGGGAAATTCTGGCTGTGATTCGTATGGCATCGAAATCATCGATTCCCGCACCGCCCATCATCGTGTCGTTGCGCCCGAAACTGACCTCGGTGGGCAGCTCACCGGCGTTGAGACGATGAACCGCGAGTGGCGCACGCGGTCCGTCTGCTGCGCGCACAATGACGAACACGGTGTCATCGTCGCTGACACGCTCGGCCAGTTTGTCGTCCACGGCGAGCCTTACCACCAGTTGCGGATCGTCGACCTCGCCGTTGGCCGGATCAGTTGCCGGTTGTTGCTGGCCCAGTCCACGCCGTGCCTGCTGCAGGTACCGGCGCACCGACTCGCGAACACTGCCGTCTGACAGCAGATCATCGAGCTGTTCCAGCCGGCCAACCGCTTCTTCGTAGTCCTCGCGCTGCAGGGCATCGAGCCCCAGCAACCAGTAGGCCTTCTGCTTGCGCGGGTCCTTGTCCAGTGCATCGAGCAACAACTCTCTGGACTCTGAAGACAGGCGGGGCTGGCCTGAATCAAAAAGAAGGGTTTCGGCCAGCTCGATCTGGATGAAGGGGTTGTCCCCGTCAATGTAGAGGGCCCGTCGGAGCGCGTGTTCGGCTGACGAGTATTCCTGCAACTCTTTGTAGGCCAGGCCCATGCGAATCCACTGATCGGCATCATCAGAGTTGCGCTCCAGTTGCCGGGCGATGTCGATCAGTGCCGCCCGGATCATGGCGGCATCGCTGTCGGGCGGCGCAATGCCTTCCGGTGTTCCCACGGCCCGATAGGTGACCCAGGAGGCAGCCGGGACAAGCAGCACCACGACCAGGATCAGGACTGGCACCGCGTCGCGCCGATCACTCTTGCCAGCCAGCAGGGGCACGATGGCAAAGGCGATGGCGACCAGTACACTGGCCGCCGCGATAAGAATGAATCCGGTATTCAAAGTATTTTCCTTCGGCGTCTGACGATGACGACGGTCGAGACCAGGGCAATGACCAGCAGCAAGAGTGGACCCGCCCAAAGCAGAATGGTGTGTCCGGCCAGTGGCGGTCGGTAGAGGACGAAATCGCCGTAGCGATCGACCATGAACTCACGGATTTCCATGTCCGAGCGACCGTCCTGCAGCATGGCGAACAACTCGCGTCGGAGGTCCTGGGCCAATGGCGCATCAGAGTCGGCCAGCGACTGATTCTGGCACACGGTACAGCGGATCTCTTCGGCCAGCGCACGGAAGCGTCTCTCCTGGACCTCGTTGTCGAACGGGAACGGCTCGATGGCCGAGCCCAGCGCCATCAGGGGCACAAGGATCAGAACGAGAATCAACCTGGAACCGAGTACTGACAATTTGCTAGTCATGCTTCTTCCGCCTCCGCTCTCAACTGCATGATGCGTCGCATGAGATCCTCGAATACGGTCGCATCAATGGGTCCGATATGTTTGTGCTGGATCACGCCGCGATGGTCGACCAGGTAGGTCTCGGGGGCGCCGTAAACACCCAGGTCGATGGCCGCGCGCCCCTCGAAGTCCACCATGTGGAAACTCCAGGAGTCGCCGAACTGATCCAGCCACTTGAGCGCATTCTCGCGCTCATCCTTCCAGTTGAAGCCGACCAGCGGCACCCCGGCTTCGCGGCCGAGACGGTCGATGTAGGGGTGTTCCTCCCGGCAGGCCCAGCACCAGCTGCCCCAGACATTGATGATGTAGGGTTCGCCAATCAGCTCGGCCGTCGAGTATCTGGTCTCGGGATCGTTCAGGCCGGGGAGGGTAATCTCCGGAACCGGCTTGCCGACCAGCGGTGATTGCACTAGCTGGCGATCCTCGGCAGTCTGAAGGCCGACTACCAGCAAGACCAGCAGGCCGCCGAACACGATCAGGGGCAGCAGCATGCGGATCATGCCGGGACCTCCGCCGTTCCGGCCTGGTTGTTCTGTCTGGACTCGGCCCGGCGGCGGCGCCAGTAACGCCGGTCGCTGGCCGAGACCAGCCCGCCCAGTGTCATCAGGGCCGCGCCACCCCAGATCCAGCGTACGAAGGGCTTGATATGGATGCGAATGCTCCAGGCGCCACTGGCCGCGTCCAGTTCCTCGCCCATGGCAATGTAGAGATCACGGGTAATACCCGGTCGCAACGCCACCTGGGTCATGACCTGGCCGCCACGGTGGTAAAGGCGCTTCTGCGGGTTCATGCGGGCGACCTGGCGGTCGTTGCGGTAAACCGTGAATCGGGCTTCCTCGGCACGCCAGTTGGGCCCCTTGACCTGGGCGACCTCGTGCAGCGTGAACTGGTATCCGGCCGCTTCGACGGTCTGGCCTGGAGCGATGCGCATGTCGCGCTCGAAGGTCATCGACTCGACCATGGCCACGCCGATCAGGAACACGCCGACACCGAAGTGTGCAAGCGTCATGCCCCACTGGTGCAGGGCCAGTCCCGATCGGGTGCTGCGCCACTGGCGTGCGGCCCAGGCGATGGCGCCTGCCATGACCCAGATGCCGCCGATCCATCCGGTGATGGCGCGCAGGTTCCAGGCACCCAGGATGGCACAGATGATCAGTCCCAGCGCAATGGCAACGGCTGCACTGGCCGCCAGCGGCCGGAGGATTCGCATCACTTCGTCCTGCTTCCAGCGCGTGAATGGACCCAGCGGCAACAGGATGACGATGGGTGTCATCAGCAGGATGAACATGGCGCCGAAGTAGGGCGGGCCAACCGAGATCTGCCCCCAGCCCATGAAGTCCACGAGCAGCGGGTAGAGCGTTCCCAGCAGCACCATGGCCGCCGAAACGGCGAAGAAGACATTGTTGATGAGCAGCATGGTCTCGCGGCTCATCCAGTCGAAGCCCGGCCCGGTCATGATGCGCGGGGCGCGCAGGGCGTAAAGCAGCAGTGCGGCGCCGGTGATCAAGGCCATGAACATCAGGATGAACACGCCTCGTTCGGGATCGTGGGCGAAGGCGTGCACCGAGGTCAGCACGCCGGATCGAACCAGGAAGGTGCCCAGCAGTGACATCGAGAAGGCGGCAATTGACAGCAGCACCGTCCAGGCCGGGAACGAGCCGCGCTTCTCGGTGACCGCCTGGGAGTGCAGCAGGGCAGTGCCGATCAGCCACGGGATGAACGAGGCATTCTCGACCGGATCCCAGAACCACCAGCCGCCCCAGCCCAATTCGTAATAGGCCCACCACGAACCCAGCGCGATGCCGGCGGTGAGAAAGGCCCAGGCCGACAGTGTCCAGGGGCGGGCCCAGCGCACCCAGTCGCGTTCGACCTTGCCACCGAGCAACCCTGCAATGGCAAAGCCGAAGGCCACTGCGAAGCCGACGTAGCCCATGTAGAGCAGCGGCGGGTGGAAGATCATGCCCGGATCCTGCAACAGCGGATTGAGATCCTGGCCGTCGGTAGGTCCTGGCAGAACGCGGTCAAACGGGTTGGAGGTCAGCAGCGTGAACAGCAAGAACCCGATCGAGACGATACCCATGACCGCGAGCACGCGGGTGACGAACTCCTTGGGCAGGGTGCGCGAGAATGCGGCTACGGCCAGCATCCAGCCACCGAGCATCAGCATCCACAGCAGCAGTGACCCCTCGTGACCACCCCACACTGCGGTTAGCCGGTAATACCAGGGCAGCAGCAGGTTCGAGTTGAGCGCTACGTAGGTGATGGTGAAATCGTGATTGAGAAAGCCAATCGAGAGCGCCACGTAGGCGGCGGCCAGGAATACGAAGTGCCCAATGACCAGCGAGGGGGCCAGCCGCATCAGGGCGTCGCTGCCGCGATAGGCCCCGTACAGGGGCAGTGTCGCCAGCAGTACGGCCAGTACCAGCGCGAGAATGAGTGTGACCTGTCCAAACTCTGCAATCATTGCGGCATGCTCACTTCCGGCGGATGGCCGGCTTCTTCCAGGGCTCGCATCACTTCCGGCGGCATGTAGGTCTCGTCATGCCGGGCCAGCACCTCGTGGGCCTGGAACGTGCCGGAATCGTCCATGAAACCGTGAGCGATCACGCCCTGGCCCTCGCGGAACAGGTCGGGCAGGATGCCGTTGAAGCTCACCATTACGTCATGGGCCCCGTCGGTCACACCGAAGGTGACGGCCAGACTGTCGGGATCGCGGCTGACCGTGCCGTCGGCAACCAGCCCGCCCAGGCGAATCTGCCGATCGTGTGGCAGAGTCTGGGCGTGCACGTCACTGGGTGTGACAAAGAACATCATATTGTCCTGCAGCGCCGTGATGGCGACCACCGTCGCCGCGCTCACGCCGAGAACAATCAGGCCGACCAGGGTCAGTCTTTTCTTACGGGTTGGTGTCATCGTAGCTACCTGTTTGCAGTGCTTGCTCTTCTCGGACCTCGGCTTCGATCCGGCGTTTCCTCAATTGCGGTTGCAGGAATTGCCAGGCGATGACCGCGGCAAAGATGCCGTAGCTGGTCCAGACGTATACGGCGTATTCGAAATCAGGAATCATGCGGCTTCTCCCAGTCGGGTCTGCACCCAGCCCTTGCGCCGGTCCTGGTCGAGCAGGTCGTTGCGGGCGCGGTCGAGCAGGGCGGCGCCGAACATCAATTTTACCGCGACGGTCATCCACACCAGCGGCGGCATCATGCTTTCATGCAGGGTGGACTCGCCGGAGAACAGCCGGATTGTCGCGCCTTGATGCAGCGTGGTCCACCATTCGACTGAAAAATGGATGATGGGGATGTTCACCACACCGACCAGTATCAGGATACAGGCCACGCGCGCGCCCTTGCGTCGATCTTCGAACGCGGCGTACAGACCCATGATGCCGAGGTAGATGAACAGCAGTACCAGCATGGAGGTCAGGCGCGCATCCCAGGCCCACCACGTGCCCCACATCGGCCGTCCCCACAGCGAGCCGGTGGCCAGGCAGATAAACGTGAAGGCCGCGCCAATCGGGGCGCCGGCCATGGCCATGATTTCCACGGTGCGAATGCGCCAGACCAGGGCGATCACTGCCAGTATGGCCATGACCACGTAGCCGGCCATGGCCTGCCAGGCCGAGGGCACGTGGATATAGAGAATGCGGAAGCTGTCGGATTGCTGATAGTCCGGCGGCACGACGTAGAGCGCCTGGTACAGGCCGATGGCGGCACACAGGACGAAACCGCCCCACAGCCAGGGCGAGAGCACCTGGGCCAGGCGATAAAACGTCGGCGGTGAGCCGAGGCGATGAAAGTTGACCTTGATGGTTTTCCAGATCATTCGATATTCAGTCTCAGTGCAGCGCTGGTCGCCAGGGGGACCAGCGTAATGGCCAGAATCAGCAGTGCGCCCAGCATGCCCAGGTGAGCCCTCGCGCTCAGGTCATCGGCGGCAGCCGATACCGCGCCGGTGGCAAAGATGAGCACCGGCACAACGAGCGGAAACACCAGGATGGACAACAGGACGCTGCCGCGGTTCGTCCCCAGCGTCAAGGCGGCCGCCAGGCCGCCGACCAGGCTGAGGATCGGGGTGCCCATCAGCAGGCTCAGGACCAATACGCCCAGTGCCTCGGCGGGCAAATAAAGCATCTGTGCGGCCAGCGGTGCGAACACGATCACCGGTACCGCGGTGATCAGCCAGTGGCTGAACAACCGCGCCACGACCAGGGCGCCGGCCGGGCAGGAACCGATCCACCACTGCTCCAGCGTGCCGTCTTCGAGATCGGGACGAAACAGGTTTTCCAGCGCCAGCAGGCTGGCGAGCAGGGCGGCCACCCAGATCATGCCGGGCGCGATGGCCGAGAGCAGGTTGGGGCCGGGGCCCACGCCCAGTGGAATGAGAATGATGACGGAAAACAGAAAGATCAGCGGCATCAGTGATTCGCCGCCGTGCCGGACAGCCAGGCGCAGATCGCGTGCGACAAGTGCGGTCATGCTGCGAACGATCATTCGGGTGCCCCCGCGGCAGTCAGTTCCAGGCGTGCCAGATTGACCTCGAGGATGGGCTTGCGCTGGTGAGCCGAAAGTGCCACGGCGCCGCCGGTGGCCAGGTGCTCGGTCAGCAGTTGATCGACCAATTGGCAGCCGGCGTCATCTAGGCTGGCGTAGGGCTCGTCCAGCAGCCATAGCGAACGTGGGGCAACCAGCAGTCCGGCCAGTCCCAGGCGGCGTTTCTGCCCGGCCGAAAGGGTGCGCGCGGGGCGAAGGCCCAGTCCGGCCAGACCGGCCCGGGCCAGGGCCCGATTCTCGTTGAGTCCTTCGCCGCCGTGAAAACGACGCTGGAACGCCAGGTTTTCGCGGCAGCTCAGGTCGCCCTTGAAGGCCGGCAGGTGGCCGAGAAAGGCGGGCTGACAGTGGCGAATGACCTCGCCTTCCCAGGGGCGCAGAATGCCGGCAAGCATGCGCAGCAAGGTGGTCTTGCCGCAGCCGTTGGGCCCAAGCACGATCAGCGCCTCGCCGGCCGCCAGGGTCAGATCCACCGGCGCAAACACGCTTTCGCCGCTGCGCGCGAAGCTGGCCTGACGGGTTTCGAGCATTCGGTTCATTGGCGCACCATGCGCACATGGGCCGGCAGCGGCTCGGGCCACGTGCCTGCTATCAGCCACAACTCGGCGGCTTTCGACGGGCGAGCGCTGACCAGGGCGTGCTGGCCCAGGCGAAGTGCCAGGGCGATCAGCCAGTCGCGATCAGGCGCGATAATAAGCAGGGAAGGCTCGTCGGGCCATCGATCGGACGGGTCGTGGTTGCAGGCCGGCAGAAAATCCAGGCCGGCACTGGCAACGGCCGCAAGCAGCTGCTGATGGCGCTGCTTGTTGGCACTGGGCTGGTCGGCATGCCCTCCGGGGTTGAAGGCGGTGACTATGGCCCAGTCGCGGTGTTCTGTGAACTGGTCGAGCCGGGGGTGATGCCTGCCGATCAACACATCGATCGCCACGCCCGCCGCATTGGTCGATGGCAATACCCGGTACTCGGTCTGCAGGAAGGCCTGCAGCAGATCCGCTTGCGGGTCGCTGTATGCTGGCATGGTCATCGGCTGATTCGGACTGAATGGCTCGTGCGTTAATATTCTACCCTCCGCGGATGCGGGGTTATGACCTGGATCAAAAACAAGGATATGAAATGACTGTTATCGCCCATTGCCGCCGTTGGCGGACGGGAGCAGGGTTCGAATGAGCCGGTTTGACTACGATCTGTTCGTTATCGGTGCGGGTTCGGGAGGCGTGCGGGCTTCGCGCATTGCCGCCGGCCACGGCGCCCGGGTCGGCATCTGCGAAGAATCGCGTGTCGGCGGAACTTGTGTAATACGCGGGTGTGTGCCCAAGAAGTTGCTGGTCTATGCATCGCAGTTTGCCGAGCAGTTCGAGGATGCTGCCGGCTACGGATGGCAGCTTGGCGAGTCGACATTCGACTGGCCGGCCCTGATCGCGGCCAAGGATCGCGAGATCGACCGCCTCAACGGCATCTACATCAAGCTGCTGGAGAACGCCGGCGTGGACCTGCACATGGGACGCGGTCGCCTCGTGGATGCTCATACGGTGGAGGTCGATGGCCGCAAGATCACGGCAGAAAGAATTCTGATCGCGGTGGGGGGACGGCCGGGGGTGCCCGATATTCCGGGCCATGAGCTCGGCATCACGTCCGACGAGGCCTTCCACCTGGCCGAGCTTCCGGAGCGAGTGCTGGTGATCGGGGCCGGCTACATTGCGGTGGAGTTTGCCGGGATTTTTGCCGGCCTAGGCAGCCGGGTGACCCTGGCCTACCGCCGCGACCTGGTGTTGCGGGGGTTCGATCATGACATACGCAAGGCCGTTGATGCGGGCCTGCGCGGACGCGGAATCGACCTACGCTACCAGGTTTCGCCGGCACGTCTGGAAAGGAGCGGGGGCGGAGTAGAGGTTACGTTTTCCGACGATTCCAGCGCCGAGTACGATCAGGTGATGTTTGCAACCGGGCGCCATCCGTATACCGGGGATCTCGGGCTGGATGCTGCCGGCGTGGAAACGGGTGCCGGAACCCGGATCGAAGTCGACAACTACAGCCGCACCAGCGTGGACAGCATTTTTGCCGTTGGCGATGTGACCGATCGCATCAACCTGACGCCAGTTGCTTTGATGGAGGGGCATGCCTTTGCCGATACGCAGTTTGGCGGCATGGATCGTCCGCTGGATCACGCCGACACGCCCGCGGCCGTGTTCAGTCAGCCGCCCGTGGCTACCGTGGGCCTGACTGAGGAAGAAGCTCGGGAACGCTACGATTCGATTCGCATTTTCAGGTCGCAGTTCACCCCGATGAAATATACTCTGGCGGGCAGGCAGGAAAAGGGGCTGATGAAGCTGGTCGTTGACGCCGCTTCGGATCGCGTGCTGGGTTGCCATGTCGTCGGTCTGGATGCGCCGGAAATGATGCAGGGTTTCGCAGTCGCCGTGCGTGCCGGGTTGAGCAAGGCCGATTTTGATCGAACCATCGGCATTCATCCCACCGCTGCCGAGGAATTGGTGACCATGCGATCACCCGTTTCTTAAGTCATCAACGAAAATCTGAGCTGGAGCATCATGAAGTACATTCTGAGCCTGATACTCGCAACCGGACTGGCACTGCCCGTGGCAGGGTGGTCGGATCAATCCCATGTCATTCCCGATCAGTGGATCGTTGAGCTGGAAAGCGATGCCACCCTGCAGTACCACGGACCGCAAGCGGGGTCGGGCGCGAAGCTGATGGCCGGCGGCAGGGCTTTGGAGGCCACCGCTCCGGAAGGCCGCCGCCTGGATACTTCAGCCCCTCACGTCGTCGCCTACGCCGAGTTTCTTGACCGGGAGCGCAGCGATGTACTGGCCCGTGCCCGTGAACAGCTTGGCCGCGACATTCGTCCCCGCCATGTCTATCGCCATGTGCTCAATGGCTTCAGCGTTCGCCTTTCCGAAACAGAAGCGCGTGAGCTGGAAGCGCTGCCCGGCGTTCGACGGGTCACGCCGGACGTGGCCTGGCGCCTGGAGACCGACCGTGGTCCGCAGGTGATCGGGGCGCTGCCCGTGTGGAATGACATGGCGGACCTGTCGACCCGGGGCGAGGGGGTCGTGATTGGCGTGATCGATTCCGGCGTCAATTGGGATCATCGCTACTTTTCCGATGACCCCGAGCATACCGGGGGATACGAGTATTCCAACCCGCTGGGTGGGCAGTTGGGCGAGTGTTCCAGCGAAGAGGTCAGGTGCAATGACAAGCTCATCGGTGTATGGGATTTCACCGAGGAGGGAACCCGGGGCCGAGATCCGGACGGAGAAGGACACGGCACCCATGTCGCATCGATCGCCGCCGGCAACCCTTGGAACTTCAGTCTGGACGGCACCGACGGCACGTTCAGCACATCAGGGGTGGCGCCACGGGCCAATATCGTGTCCTACAAGGTGTGTTACTCCGAGGACTACGATGACGAGGACGTGGCTGGCCGCTGCTCGGGCAGCGCCATTACCCAGGCGCTGGAACAGGTGGTCGAGGATGGGGTCGATGTCGTCAACTACTCGATTGGCAGCGACGATGCCCTCGAGCCCTGGCAGAACCTGAGGGCCTTTCTCAACATCCGTGCAGCGGGCATCATGTTCGTGACATCGGCCGGCAACAATGGTCCCGGGACCGGAACCCTGACGAGTCCCGCCAATGCACCATGGACACTGGCGGTGGGCAGTACCAGTCATGGTCGCCGGCTTGGACATCGGGTGGATATTGCCGGCCTGACCGAACTGTTCGTCGAGCCGGGGCTCGGGCCCGAGGTTCCGCACACGATCACCGCGCCGGTCATTGCGGCCGACGATGCCGGTTCGGGCCTGAAGGGTTGCGAAGCTTACGACAGCAACGCCCTGGATGGCGCCATTGCCTTTGTCAGCCGTGGCGACTGCACGTTTGAGCAGAAGGTCAATCTCGCCGATGACGCCGGTGCGCGGGCTGTATTGGTCTACAACGATGAGCCCGGTGCCAGTGCCATTCCCATGGGCGGACTGGAAACCACCAGCATCCCGGCGGTCATGTTGGACAACGACCAGGGAGAAGAGGCGCTTGAGGCCATTCGCGCCATGAACAATCCCCAGGCGACGCTGTACGGGGAGCAGTCGCGCATGGTCAATTCCATCTGGCAGGATCGGGTCTCGGATTTCAGTTCCCGAGGCCCCGGAAGTTTTGCGCCCGACATCATGAAGCCCAATGTGATGGCGCCGGGCTACCAGGTGCTGGCCGGGCTGGTGCCCGACGAAAACTCCGTAGGCACTTCCAGCGGCACCTCGATGGCGAGTCCGCACGTGGCTGGTGCGGCCGCGCTGCTGATTGCCATGCACCCGGACTGGACGCCGGACATGCTGCAGTCGGCGCTGGAAACCACCGCCGAAGCATTGCCGGTCCGGTTGGACACGCGGGATGCCAACATGATCGAACGCGGTGCGGGTCGAATTCGTGTCGATCGGGCAGCCAGGGTCGGACTGTATCTGCCGGTGACCCCATCGGACTTCGACGACGCCAATCCCGCTCTGGGCGGCGATCCGGCTCAGCTCAACCTGGCTGGCCTGTATTCTGGCACCTGTGAAAGCAACTGCCAGTTCACTCGGACAGTCGAGGCGATTCGTTCCGGGTCATGGACGGTGGAGTACGAAGGCGATGCCGACATCGAGGTGACGCCGTCCAGCTTTAGCTTGTCGGCCGGTGAATCCCAGACCCTGGACATCATCGCATCGGCCTCCGGCGAGGGCGTCGATGGCCTGGTCAGCGGTGCCGTGGTGCTGCGGCCCGCAGATGCAGAGCTGTCGACTCAGCGCCTGCCGGTTTCGGTGACCGCGGCTGCGAAACAACCGGTCGAGATCGACATCGAGGCGCAGAACACGCGCGGTCGCGAGTCCGCCGAACTGGAAGTCCTGGCTGTCTTGAACGAAGCGGTGTATCGCAGTTCGGCACTGACCAGGCCGGAAGCCGAGTCCTTCACCCTGGCGCAAGACTGGACTCCCGACGATCCGTTTTCCGGTGGTACGGGTACCCGCACTTTCGAAGTCGAGGTGCCGGACGATGCATTGATGCTGCGAACCGATATCTCAAGCGACTCCACCCGGGGGGAACTGCGGTTGCTGGTTGGAAATGGTGGGCAGGGGCAGCCAGCCGCCGACGCGGTGGTTTGCGAACAGTCGACCACGGACAACGGTGAAGCAAGCTGTCGCATCAGCACGCCCGAAGCCGGGTCCTGGTGGATCGTCGTGCAGAACTACGAGGCGTCGTCTGCCCAGGCGCACGACTCGGTTTCCCTGGAGTTCGCCGTGCTGAAAGAGGGTGGCGATTACACCCTGGCCGCAGCCGGCCTACCCAATCATCCGGGTGGGGCGCTGGAGCTGGCCGTGGCCTGGGATCAACCGGCCATGCGTCGGGGCGAGCGCTGGATGGCCGCCATCGGCATGGCCAGCAACGAGGACGAACTGGCCGATGCCGGTGTTGTTCCGGTCACGGTCACGCGCACGGAGGCCCTGACACCGGAGGCGACGGCCATCTTCCCCGGCGAGACACTGCCGGTGGTGGTGCCCTCCGAACAGCGTCATGATCGACTGTTTTTCGATGTGGGGCCGGGCGCCGATGCTGTCGAGGTCACGGTGAATGGCAGCGCGGACGTGACCGCCGAGCTGCAGCGCATGCCCTTCGACGCGGTGGCCGACCATGCCCCTGGAACGCCGCCGGCCGATGGCAGTGTCGAAGACAGCTCGGGCAATGATTCTGGCAGCAGCATCACCCTGAGTGCCGCTGCCGCCGCCGGGCGCTGGTACGTGGTGCTGGATAACGCCGGCAACGATGAGGCGCTGGTCGATGTGTCCGTGAGCATCAGCGAGTCGTCGCCGGTCATGGCTCAGCGTGGCTTGTGGAGCCCGCGCGACCGCGTGATCAACCAGGGTATCGAGTGGCAGCAAGCCGGCCCCGGGTTCATGACCTGGTACAGCTATGATCTCGATGGCCTGCCGGTGTTTTATCAGGCCATTGGCGAGATCGACAATGACGCTTCGGTGTGGACGGCTGTTCTGGATCGCATCAGCAATGCCACCGGTGAGCGCCAGATCTACGATCCGATCGGTGAGGTCGCCCTGACCATGCTGGATGACGACAAGATGGTCTTCGCGTGGCGCCGGGATGGCTTTCATGGCAGTGAAATCATGTCGCCCGATGCGTCCCGGCGATGCCCGGACGATGGCACCGGCCCGGTTAGTTATTCGGGGCACTGGTATTCGCCGGATGTGCTGGCCGGCGGCACCACCATGATCGTCACCGATGAAGTGCAGGCCCATGTGCGCTATTACTTCGACGTTGATGGTGTCGGGCGCTGGTTGCTGGCCAGCGATCCGGAGTCCGATCCGTTCAATGAAGTCCTGGAGTTGCTGGACTATCGCGGATTCTGCCCCGGTTGTGCCGAGACCGAGCTGGAGATCCACACCGTCGGGGTCTATGAGCGCACCTTCGACAGTGAGCAGAGCGGAACCGAGCGACTGGAGTTCACCACCGCCGAACCGCTGGAGCATGTCTTCGAGATCGAAGTGCCGATCAGCAAGCTGTCTGAAAGCATGGAGTGCCGTTGAGAGTTGTCGGGAGCCCCTGAGCCGATTTGTGCCAGGGGCTATTCCGGGCTCCCCGACCAATACGAACTTCCGGGACCTTCGTGATTCAGGGAAAGAAACTCGTTGTTGTGCTGCCAGCTTACAATGCTGCGCAGACCGTCGCGCAGACGGTTCGGGAGATTCCGGGCGATCTGGTCGACGAGATCATCCTGGTCGATGACGCCAGTCAGGACGATACGGTTGAAGTGGCCGAGTCGCTCGGGATTCGTCATGTCATTCGGCATGACCGCAATCGAGGTTATGGCGCCAACCAGAAGACCTGTTACCGCAAGGCACTGGCCCTCGATGCGGATATCGTGATCATGCTGCATCCGGATTACCAGTACACGCCCATGCTGTTGCCGGCCATGGCCAGCCTGGTCGCCAGCGGCCTGTTTCCGGTGGTGCTGGGGTCGCGTATTCTCGGTGGAGGTGCAATCAGCGGAGGCATGCCGGTTTACAAGTATCTTGCCAACCGCGCCCTGACCCTGTTCCAGAACCTCTGTACCGGGGCCAAGCTGTCGGAATATCACACCGGCTATCGTGCATTTTCGGCGGAAGTGCTCCAGGCACTCAACCTGGACGGCAACTCCGATGATTTCATCTTTGACAACCAGATGCTGGCACAGATCATTCATCGCGGGTATCCGATCGGAGAGATCACCTGCCCGACGCGTTACTTCGAAGAGGCCTCGTCAATCAACCTGGCACGCAGTGTCGTGTATGGACTCGGGGTGGTCGGAGTGTCGCTTCAGCATCTGGGCAGTCGCCTGGGCCTGATCCGGCCGACCCTTTTTCAATGAACTGGCCCTGGTCCGCGTTGCCGGCCGATCGATGGCGGCTGGTCTGCTGGATCGCCGTGGTGGGCATTGCGCTGTGGCTGCGTTTGTGGCAGTTGCATCTGCAGCTCCTGCTCGACGATGAATGGCATGCGCTGCACCGGCTGATGGAGGCCGACTGGCGCTCGATTGCGCTGTCTTTCGGGCTTGCCGATTACAGCATTCCACTGACCTTGCTGTTCAACGCGCTGTATGAAAGCATCGGGCTGCATGAATGGCACATGCGGGCATTGCCATTGTTGTCCGGTCTGCTGGCTGTCGTGCTGGTGCCCGCCTTGCTGCGCCCCTGGCTGGATGGTCGCGAACGCTGTCTGCTGGGGCTGCTGATCGCGCTGTCGCCACTGCTTATCCACTTTTCCCGGCAGGTTCGGCCCTATGCGCTGGTGATCCTGCTGGGGTTTGTTGCCATCGTGGCCCTGTGGCGCTGGTGGCATGAAGAGGATCGACGCTGGCTGCTGCTGTTCGTGCCGGCAGCGGTGCTGTCGGCCTGGCTGCATGCGCTGACTGCCGTGTTCGTTGGAGCGGCCCTGACCTGGTTTGGTCTTGCGGGGCTGGGACACTGGTGGCGCCACGGTCGCGTGCAGCCGCTGCTGGTCTTGCTGGCGACAGGCATCACGACGGTGGCTGCCTGTAGTGCGCTGATCCTGCCACCGCTGCTGACCACGCCGCAGGCCATCGGCGAGAAGGCGGGGGTGGACCAGATCACTGTCGAGACCCTGTTGCGTTCCTGGGAGCTCCTGGTCGGCAGCGTGCAGCCGCTTGTGGCCATCGGCATGCTGGCCCTGGTCTTGCTGGGCGGATGGCGCTTGTGGGGTCGAGACCGTGGGTTTGTGCTTTACTGGTGCTGGTTGCTGGCGGCCTCGGTGATGGTCATCACGGTCCTGCGCCCGGCATGGATACACCATGCGCTGGTGTTTGTCCGCTACAACGCCGTGGTCCTTCCCATGCTGCTGGCGCTGGTGGCCGTGGGTACGGTCCGGCTGGCCTCCCTGCTGCCGGTCGGAACCCTGGCCCGGGCACGGCCGGCGATGCCAGTGGTCGCCGGTTTGCTGCTCGGCTCGGTGCTCTATCTAAGTGGTCCCTTGCCCAAGCTCTACGGGAGTATCAACCAGTTCACCAACGCCACCCGGCACCAGTTCGACTACAACGCCGAACGCACACCTTTCGCTTTTCTCGAAGAATTGCCCGTGCCGGAGTTCTATCGCGACATCGCGGCGGCCGATGGCCGCTGGGAAGTGATCGAGGCGCCGTGGCATTTCGAGACCACGATGAGTCCGTTGGGAGAGTATCAGCAGGTTCACGGGCGACCCGTGCGTATCGGAATGATCTCCGGTCTGTGCACCGACTGGACCTGGGGAGAGGTGCCCCTGTCCGATCGTGACCGGATCAAGCTGCCACGATTTGTGCACCTCTCCGAGTTGGCAGCCCATCCCGAAAAGGCCCGGCATCGCTTCGTGGTCTTCCACCTGGAACCGGCCTTCGAGCCCGTGCGGCCATTGCCACCCGTCGATGAATGTGTTGATGCCTTCCGTGACCGGTTTGGATCCCCCTGGTTCGAGGATGATCGACACGTGGTCTTCAGGCTGGCGGGGGCGTCAGACGACGACGGGCAAGCCAGCCGGCCATGATCAGCGCAACCAGTCCCAGCAGGGGCAGCCCGATTTCCGGGCGCATGAGCAGGCCGGGGCCAAGCATGGTGCGGGCCTCCACCAGCGAGCCCAGTCCGGCGCCCACCGCCGCATAGACCAGGGTGATCGGCACCAGGCCGGCTGCGGTGGCCGCGATAAAATGCAGCAGGCCGATGCGGGTCACTGCGGCGGCCGCGTTGACGGCAAAGTAAGGGGCGACCGGAACGATGCGCAGCAACACCAGGTACCAGGTTGCATCCCGTTCCAGTGCCCGCAGCCAGGGAGCCATCCGACTGTAGTCCATCTGTGCACGCAATCGCCTGCCACCAAAATGCCGCATCAGAATAAAGGTCAGGGCGGCGGCCAGCAGCGCACCAATCAGGGCGGCCAGAAAGCCCTGAACAATGCCGAACAGGTACCCGGCGGCCAGGCAGAACAGCGTGCCCACCGGCAGGGTCAGGGTAGCCAGCAGCGCGAACGCGGCGATGTAGACCATCAGCATGGCCAGCCGGTGTTCGCGCTTGCCCTGCTCGATGGCGGCCAGCAATTCCATCAGCCATTGCGAGTTCGGGCCCAGCAGCGCGAGCACGGTCGCGATGAAAATCAGGGCCAGCATCAGGCAGATGGTCAGGGCAAGGCGGTTGGGGCTCATCGGGAGGGAATGGTCGGATTCGGCGCCTGAGGGCATGATACAGGGATGGTGGCAGTCCGAAAACCGGACGGTCAGCAAGTACAATTGCGCCAGTTCCCAACGCAGCGCCTTCATGAAGGTATCCGATTTTCATTTTGATCTGCCCGAGCATCTGATTGCTCAGTACCCGCTGTCGCAACGCTCGGCCAGTCGCCTGCTGCATCTCGAACGCAACACCGGTCGCTGCCACGATCGACAGTTCACCGACCTGCCGGAGCTGCTGTCGGCGGGAGACCTGCTGGTGTTCAACAACACCCGCGTTGTGCCGGCGCGGCTCCATGCACGCAAGAGCAGCGGCGGGCGGGTCGAGGTCATGCTTGAACGCATGCTTTCATCCCGCCGGGCACTCGTCCAGCTTCGCGCCAACCGTAGAGTCGCCGATGGCACTCGGCTCCAGGTTGCCGACCTGGCCGAGCTGGTGGTCGTTGAACAGCAGGACACGTTTTGGGTGGTGGAGGTCCTGTCCGGTCCGGACTGGACCCAACTGCTCGAACAGGCCGGGCACATGCCATTGCCGCCCTATATCTCGCGCGCCGATGAGGCGCTGGACGAAAGTCGCTACCAGACAGTCTACGCACGCGTGCCCGGAGCCGTCGCCGCGCCGACTGCCGGGTTGCACTTCGACGATGCAATGATGGAGCGACTGCGGGCGCAGGGCGTCGAGATGGCCTGGTGTACCCTGCATGTGGGTGCCGGCACCTTTCAACCGGTTCGGGTCGAGCATGTCGAAGACCATCGCATGCATGCCGAATGGCTTGAAGTCGACGACGCCCTGGTCAGCCAGGTGCGGGCTGCTCGGGCACGTGGAAGCCGGGTCGTGGCAGTGGGAACCACGGCCGTTCGCTCGCTGGAAACGGCCGTTGCCTCGGGAGACATCGAAACGTTCTCGGGTGATAGCCGGCTGTTCATCCACCCCGGATACCGTTTTCGCGTGGTCGATGCCATGGTGACCAATTTCCACCTGCCCGGATCAACGCTGCTGATGCTGGTCAGCGCCTTTGCCGGACGTGAGAACGTGCTGGCGGCGTATCGGCATGCGATTGACCGGGAGTATCGGTTTTTCAGTTATGGGGATGCGATGTTTTTGGGGTGATGGGGGTGAAGTGTGGAGTGTGAAGTGTGGAGTGTGAAGTGTGGAGTGTTAGGTGTTAGGTGTTAGGTGTTAGGTGTGGTGGGGCGATTAGGGGTCTGAATGGTTGGGCTGGGAAGCAGTCGGGTAACAAGCGAGTAAGTGAAGCAACGGCGATGAATTTTGATTTGGTGACGACAGATGGACAGGCGCGGCGCGGGCGGCTGCGGTTTCCGCGGGGTAGCGTGGAGACGCCGGCGTTTATGCCGGTGGGGACTTACGGTACGGTCAAGGCGATGACGCCCGAGGAGTTGCGTGCGACCGGGGCCGAGATTGTGCTTGGCAATACCTTTCACCTGATGCTCAGGCCGGGCACGGAGGTGATCGGTGCGCATGGTGATCTGCACGATTTCATGGGTTGGTCGGGTCCCATTCTGACCGATTCCGGCGGCTTTCAGGTGTTCAGCCTGGCCGATCTGCGGAAGATGGACGAGGAGGGGGTGACGTTTGCTTCGCCGGTGGACGGTTCGAAGGTTTTCCTGGGGCCGGAAGAGTCCATGCGGGTGCAGCGCAAACTGGGCTCGGATATCGTCATGATCTTTGACGAATGCACGCCTTACCCGGCCACCGAGCAGCAGGCGAGCGAGTCCATGGAGCGTTCGCTGCGCTGGGCCGAGCGTTCGAAGACCGCCCATGGCGACAGTCCGGCCGCCCTGTTCGGAATCGTGCAGGGCGGCATGTATCCGGGCTTGCGTCAGCGATCGGCACAAGAGCTGATTCGCATTGGTTTTGACGGCTACGCCATCGGCGGGCTGTCGGTGGGTGAACCTCCCGAGGAGCGTGAACGGGTACTCGAAGCGACGACTCCACTGCTGCCCACCGACCGGCCCCGCTACTTGATGGGTGTGGGTCGCCCCGAGGATCTGCTCGCCGCCGTGGAGCGCGGTGTGGACATGTTTGACTGTGTGATGCCAACGCGCAATGCACGCAACGGACACCTGTTCACCAGCCGTGGCGTGATGAAGATACGCAACGCCCGATACCGAATGGATACCCGGCCGGTGGATGAAGAGTGCGAATGCTATACCTGCTCGAACTACTCCAGGGCCTATATCAAGCACCTTCACAAGTGTAATGAAATCCTTGGACACCGCCTGGCCACCATCCACAACTTGCACTACTACCAGCACCTGATGCGGCAGATGCGCGAGGCCATTGCCGACGCTACGCTTTCCGAGTTGAGCGCCGGTCTGAAAGCACAATGGGAGCAGGGCGTGCCGCCCTGAACTCGGTCTGTAATCGTGCCGGATTGACAGCAAGCACCTCCCGGACAGGCCGGGAGAAAGGGACCAGATCCTTGAACGACCCGGTGTCATTGCCAAGGATGAGCACGACATTTGCGACATAAGCGCGGCGCGCGTAGAGTTGCTTGCAGGGAGAACGTGCAGGTCATCAGATGGAGCACCGCCTGACCAGAATTCGACGCCGGGCGCTGAATCGGCTGCTGGATCAATACCTGGAACTCGATGGCCAGCCGGACCGCAACAGGTTCCGGGCCGAGTGCCGCAAGCGCTGGCCAAGACTGGGGCGTTGGTTCGAGGTGATGGTGCAGGCCAGCGAGTCGGATGCGACTCTCGCGGAACAGGTGCCGGAGTCTCTGGCTGCCAGTGCCGTGGAAGCTCGCCGCGAGGCGGTCGAGCCGGCCTCGCAGGTTCCGGGGGCTCTGCTGGGCCCATGGCGGGTTCTGGAAGAGGTGGGTGTCGGCGGTATGGGCCGGGTCTACCGTGGAGAGCGCGCCGACGGTGCGTTTGAAAAAGAGGTGGCCATCAAGCTGATTGCCTCGCCTCGCCCGGGGCTTTCCGAGCACCTGAAGCGAGAATGCCGCCTGCTGGCCCGCCTGGATCATCCGGCCATCACATCCCTGGTCGATGCCGGCATTGCCCAAGATGGGGCGCCGTTCGTGGTTATGGAGTGGGTCGAGGGGGCGGATCTCGAGCACTGGCTTCGTGAGCACCGGCCCGATGTGAGGCAGCGGCTTAAGGTATTCAGAAATGTCGTGGCCGCCGTTTCACATGCCCATCAGCGGCTCGTGGTTCACGGCGATATCAAGCCCGGGAATGTCCGCATGCGGGCAGACGGCCAGGTCAAGCTCATGGATTTTGGCGTCGCCTCCCTGCTGAGCGATCATGGAGAAACTTCTGCCCCCCTGCGCGGCGCCACCCCGGGCTATGCCGCGCCCGAACAGCTCAAGGGTGAAGCGGTCACCACGCGCAGCGACATCTGGTCGCTTGGTGCGCTCCTGTCATGGTTGCTGTATGGCCGTGCTCCCGACGAAGACGCTGAGCTTGAAAAGGTCGCGGATCTTTCCGGGAGTCGCGCGCGGGAGCTGGAGGCCATGGTCGCCATGGCCTGCGCCGAGGATCCCGAGCAGCGCTATGCCTCGGCCCAGGCGCTGGCGACCGATGTCGAGAATTACCTGGGGCATCATCCGCTTCTGGCGCTGCCGCCCTCACTGCCGGTACGGATACTCAAGTATGCGCGCCGCAACACCCTGGCTTTTGGCGCAATGGCGGCGGTCGTGCTGGCGCTGGTGACCGGCGTCATTTCATCGACCCTGCTCTATCTGCAGGCAGAAGCCGAGCGCGAGCGTGCCGAGCGGCACCTGGACGAGCTTGAGCAGGTGGCGCAGTTTCACGAACAGCAGCTTGGACAGATCGATACCGCGCTGATGGGTGTCCGCCTGCGCGAAAGCCTCGTGGAGGAAAGTCGAGGCGGGCTGCCCGGGCCGGACCGGGTTGAGTCGGCCGACGCCCCGGTCCCGCCGGAGTTCGAACGCCTGCTCGGCGAGGTCGATTTCACCGGCCTGGCACTGAACTGGCTCGACGAGATCGTGCTGGAAGAGGCGGTTCGGGGAATCGATTCCCAGTTCTCCGATCAGCCACTGATCCGGGCGCGGCTGCTGCAGGCCGTTGCCAGCACCTTGCGTTCGCTGGCGCTGATCGACCGCGCCTGGCCCTTGCAAAAGGAAGCGCTGGAAGTTCGCCGGAAGGTGTTGGGTGCGAAGCATCCGGCCACACTGGATTCGCTGGGCAGCAAGGCGCGCCTGCTTCGGGAGCAGGGCGATCTGGCCGATGCCGAAAAGCTGACCGGGAAGGTGTTGGAAGCGCGGCAGCGGGAGCTCGGTGAGGACCATCCCGATACCCTCGATTCGTTCCAGGAGATGGGGGCCACGCTGCGACAGAAAGGGCGTTTTGAGGAGGCTGAAGAGGCCTACCGCCAGGCGCTGCAAGGCCGGCTGCGCGTGCTGGGCGAGGATCACCCGAAAACCCTGTCTTCCAAGGGCAGCATGGGGGTGCTGCTGGTGGCCATGGGGCGGCTTGAAGAGGCTGAGCCTTACATGCGTCAGTCGCTGGAGGGCAGGCGACAGGTGCTGGGCAACACCAGTCGCGCTACCCTGATGTCCATCAACAACATGGGCGTGCTGATGCGCCACATGGAAGAGTACGCCAAGGCCGAGCGCTATTACCAGGAGGCGCTGGAGCGCAGCCTTGAGGTGCGGGGTGAGGACCATCCGTCAACGCTGGACATCATCAACAATATCGGTGCGCTGCTCGACCGGCAGGGCCGTGTCGAAGAGGCGGTGGATTACTACCGGCGGTCAATGGAGGGCAATCGCCGCATACTGGGCGACATGCATCCCAATACCCTGAACTCGACGCATAATGCTGCCTGGGCGTTGCGCGAGACCGGGCATCTTGACGAGGCCGAAGCGTTGGGCGCCAGGTTGCTCGAAGTGGGTCGCCAGGTGCTGCAGCCCGGGCACTGGCATGTCGGCATGTTTGCGGCCAACTACGGCAAAACGTTGCTCGAGTTGGAAGAATTCGGCCAGGCTGAGTCCTTGCTGCTCGAGTCATACGATATCCTTTCAGAAGCGCTGGGAAAGGATCACTCGCTGACCGGGGAAATCGCCGAGCATGTGGTCGATCTCTACAGCGTGTGGGACGATGCCGCACCCGGCGCCGGTCATGATCGGAGCCGCCGCGAGTGGGAGGCACTCGCGGGCCGGGGCAATTGATTCGGCTGCACTCGGACAGGGCCCCGGCAGGGCACGGTGCGGGTTTGCCGAACGGAAGGAGGGTTGACCATGAACAGCGATGATGCCGACCGGCAGCAGATGGACGATGCGGGGGAAGTCACCCACCTGCTGGAACGCCTCCAGCAATCACCGGAGTCACTGGAGCAGCTCATCGCGCTGGTCTACGATGACATGCGTCGAGTGGCTCACTTTCAGCGCGGCAACGCGAGCGGCGGGGCTCCGCAAACCACGATCCTGGTCCATGAGGCGTTTCTCAAGGTCTTCGGCAAGGACACCCCGGCGGTACAGAATCGCAAGCACCTGCTGCGCCTGACTGCCCTGACGGTGCGCCAGTTGATCGTCGATCATGCGCGCGCCAGGCTGAGTCAAAAGCGGGGGCAGGGGGCAGTACACGTTGAACTCAGCGACCACTCGGCATCGGTGTCTCGCGAGGAGGCCGAGCGCGTGCTCGTGATCGAGGAGGCCATCGACAGGCTGCAGGAGCATGACGCGAAGCTCGCCGAGCTGGTTGTCGGCAGCTATTTCGCCGGCTATTCCGCGGCCGAGCTGGCCGAGTTGAGCGATTGTTCGTCACGCACCATCAATCGCGAGCTCAAGCGTGCCCGGGCGTGGCTGCGGCTGGAAATGCACGCATCCTGAGCCGTCCCGGCTGGTCGGCTGACGATGGCTGTGCAATAATAGCCTGTTTGGATCCGACGCGATCCGTCCCAAGATAACCTGATACTCGAATACCCGAGGAAACCAACTATGGATTTTCTGATTGCCAGTGCCATGGCCCAGGATGCAGGCGCCCAGGAACCGAGCATGCTGGCCAGCCTGATTCCGCTGATTCTGATCGTCGTCATCTTCTGGTTTCTGCTGATCCGGCCGCAGATGAAGCGTAACAAGCAGCACCGTGAGCTGGTGTCCGGCCTGTCGGTAGGCGACGAAGTCGTGACCGCCGGCGGCATGCTGGGTCGCATCACCGAGGTTGGCGAAAGCTTTGTCTCGCTGCAACTGAACAAGGATGTCACCATCAAGTTGCAGAAACATTCCGTGGCGCAGGTGGTTCCGAAGGGAACCATGGATTCCGCCCACTGATCCAAGTATCGCGGGCCTGAAGTCTTGCGATCCCCGGAATTTTTGAAATATATCCCATGAACCGAACTCCCCGTTGGAAGTATGTCCTGCTGATCATCGTGATTCTTGCAGGCATCATTTACGCCCTGCCCAACATCTTCGGCGATGATCCGGCCGTGCAGGTGTCCTCGATGCGCGGCTTCGAGCTCGAGCCGGAACTGACCGGTGAGGTTGAGCGCAGCCTGGAAGCTGCCGGTATCGAGTACCGGCACATCGAGTTCGAACCACAGCGGCTTCTCGTGCGGTTCGAGAACACCGACCGTCAGTTGCGCGCCGCCGATGTGCTGCGTGAGGATCTGAGTGACGAAGATTATGTCGTGGCACTCAACCTGGCACCGGCAACTCCGCTCTGGCTGGCGCCGCTGGGCGCCGAGCCCATGGTGTTGGGGCTGGACCTGCAGGGCGGGGTGCACTTCCTCATGCAGGTCGACATGGATTCGGCCCGCGAGCAGCAGCTTGAACGCTATGTCAGCGATCTGAGAAACATCCTGCGCGATGCCGGCATTCGCTATCGCTCGGTGCGGGTTGATCGCAATGCCGTCGTGGCGGAGCTGCGTTCCGCGGAGGACCGGGATGCGGCCATGCAGGCCATCGGCCGCGAGATCGACGAGCTGGAACTCGAAGCCCGTGACGCAACCAACACCTTCAACGTCCGCGCCACCATCGACGAAGAGTATCTGGATGAACTCCAGCAGACCGCCCTGCGCCAGAACATCACCACCTTGCGCAACCGCGTCAACGAGCTGGGGGTTTCCGAGCCCATCATCCAGCAGCAGGGTTCGGATCGCATTGTCGTTCAGCTGCCCGGTGTCCAGGACACGGCCGAGGCCAAGCGAGTGCTGGGTGCCACGGCCACCGTCGAGTACCGGGCCGTGGATGAGCAGAATGACCCCTACGAGGCGCAGCGTACCGGGCGGGTGCCGCCGGGATCGCGGCTGTATTTCCATCGCAACGGCGAACCCCTGCTGCTGTCGCGCGAGGTCATTGCCTCTGGCGACAACCTGATCGGTGCCGCCGCCGGCTTCGATCAGCAGACCGGCCAGCCCAATGTCGTGGTCACGCTGGATGGTGTCGGTGCCCGACGCATGCTGGATCACACCAGCCAGAATGTCGGCAACCGCATGGCGGTGGTGTTCATCGAGCACCGGCCGGAGACGCGTATCGAAGATGGCGAGGAGGTGCATACCACCCGCCGTGTCGAGGAGGTCATTTCCGCGGCGGTCACGCGCGAGCCCTTCGGGCGTCGCTTCCAGACCACCGGGCTGGGCTCCTCGACCGAGGCCGCGCAGCTGGCCATGCTGCTGCGCGCCGGTGCGCTGGCGGCACCCATGCAGATCATCGAAGAACGTACGGTCGGCCCGAGCCTGGGGCAGGACAACATCGATCAGGGCTTCCGCTCGGTAATCATCGGCTTTGCCCTGGTGCTGGTCGTGATGGCCTTCTATTACAAAGTGTTCGGCCTGGTCGCCAACCTGGCGCTGACGGCCAACCTGGTGTTGATCGTCGCGCTGCTGTCGATGCTGGGGGCAACGCTGACCCTGCCCGGCATCGCCGGGATCGTGTTGACCGTTGGTATGGCCGTCGACGCCAATGTGCTGATCTTTGAACGAATACGCGAGGAGCTGAATAACGGCAACACGCCACAGGCGGCCATTCGTGCCGGTTACGAGAAGGCTTTCTCGACGATTGCCGATGCCAACGTCACCACGCTGATCGCGGCCATCGTGCTGTTCATGTTCGGAACCGGACCGATCAAGGGCTTTGCCGTGACCCTGAGCCTGGGTATTGTCACTTCCATGTTCACTGCCATTCTCGGCACCCGTGCTGTCATCGGCCTGATTTACGGTGGTCGCAAGCGGGTCAAGGCCCTGGCGATCTGAGGAATTATCACCATGCAAATCATCAAGCCAGATACCAAGATCGACTTCATGCGCCTGCGCAATGCGGCGCTGGTTCTTTCGGCCCTTGTCCTGCTGGTCGGCATCACCGCACTGGTGGGGCGCGGCCTCAATTTCGGCCTGGACTTTACCGGCGGAACGCTGATCGAGGTCGGTTACCCTACGGCACCGGAGCTGGCCGAGGTTCGCGAAGCCCTGGCCCAGGACGGTTTTGACGACTTCACCGTGCAGACCTTCGGCACGGCGCGCGAGATCGTGGTCCGCATTCCGGTCGGCGAAGCCGACGAGACCGGCGCCGACCTCAGTACCCGGGTGCTCGAGGCGCTTCAGCGCCATGAGGCCGGCATTGACATGCGCCGGGTCGAGTTTGTCGGCCCGCAGATTGGCCAGGAGCTGGCCGAACAGGGTGGGCTGGCGCTGCTCTATGCGCTGATCGGCATTCTGCTTTATGTGTCTTTCCGTTTTCAGTGGCGCTTTGCCGTGGGCGCGGTCGGCGCCCTCGTGCACGACGTGCTGCTGGTGGTCGGATTGCTGGCGCTGTTCCAGGTCAACTTCGATCTGACCGTGGTTGCCGCCATCCTGGCCGTGATTGGTTATTCGCTCAACGACACCATCGTGCTCTACGATCGATTGCGCGAGAACTTCCGCGTCAAGCGCAAGGGCACGCCGGAAGAGCTTTGCAATCTGTCGATCAACCAGATGCTGGGCCGCACCATCATGACCTCCATGACCACGCTGCTGGTGTTGTTGGCGCTGCTCTACTTTGGTGGCGAGATCATCCATGCCTTTGCCTTTACGCTGATCATTGGCGTGTTGGTCGGTACCTATTCCTCGATCTACATCGCCGGTAACCTGGCGTTGATCATGGGTGTGTCCAAGCAGGACCTGATGCCGGTCGAAAAGGAAGGATCCGACCAGCCTGATACGGAAGTGCTGCCCGAGCGCTTTCGCAACCGGGAGGCCTGACCGAGGTGAGGACGGGTCGGTACGCTCTGCTGCTTTGCCTGTTGTGGCTTGGCGCGGCACAGGCCAGTGATGAAGGGGCGCGCTTCCTGGTCGAGTTCGAGCTGTGGCTGCACGGCGAAGTCCAGGGCGAGCCCAGCATGATCGTGGAAGCCGGCCAGCCCGCCATGGTTGAAGTGGGGGGCAGCGATTCGGGCTGGCGCATCGAGGTCGAGGTAGAGCGGCCGGCTGCATACGAATCTGCGCCCGACCATGCCGTGTGGCTGCACCTTGCGGTGCATGAACAGATCGATGGCGAGTGGGAAGTGCTGGCCGATACCATGCTGGGCGTGCCGGAAGGTCAATCCGGGTTACTGATGGTGGCCGAAGAGGGGGCTGCCGAGCCTATCCCGGAAACCAGCACCGTTTTCCTGCGCGCAACCACATCACGCCTGCAATCGGGCGACATGCCCTCCGACTGAGTCCGGGTTCGGCGGCATGCGTTTGCCCGTGCAGACACGGCGTATCGGCCTTGCGCTGCTTAGCCTGGCTCTGATGGTTCTGCTGTTTGGGTGGCTGAGCGGGCAGCGTGATCCAGAAAACCACGTTCATATCGTGGCCACCGCCACGACCGGTGGCACGTTCTATCCCGTTGGCGTGGCCATTGCCACCCTGACCAAGCAGGTGCTCGAGGAAGAGCACGGCGTGGCGCTGGCGGCCATCAGCAGCGCCGGGTCCGAGGAGAATCTCAGGCTGATGCGCTCGGGAGAGGCCTCTTTCGCCATCCTCCAGGGGCTCTACGGCGCCTGGGCGTGGCGGGGCGAAGGCCGGCTGGAGGCCCAGGAGCCGTTTGCCGAGCTGCGCAGCGTGACTGCGTTGTGGCCCAATGTCGAGCACTTTCTGATTCGCCGGTCGCTGGCCCCGACCGGCACGATGGACGACCTGGGGCAGTTGGCGGGCCGGCGCTTTTCCATCGGCGCGCGCTATTCCGGCACCGAGGGCTCCAATCGACATATCCTGGGTGCACTGGGTATGGACCCGGATGCCGAGTTCCACCTGGTCTATCAGGGCTATGGTGCCAGCGCCGATGCCTTTCAGAATCAACTGATCGACGGCATGAATACGCCGGCGGGGGTGCCGGTCGGTGCGGTTACCCGAGCCATGGCTGCAGCGCGGGGGGAGGGCGTATTGCTATCATTCGAGCCGTCGCATCGCGATGCGGTCAATCGCAACTATCCCGAACTGTGGCAGTTCTTTGAAATCGAGGCCGGCACCTATCCGCACCAGGACGAGGCGGTCAGGACGATTGCCCAGTCCAATCTGCTGGCAGTGACGGCCGAGGTGCCTGATGCCCATGTCTACAAGCTGCTGGTCGCCCTGTACGACAACCTGGGTTTTCTGCACGCCTTTCATGCAGCGACCCGCTCCATGAGTCTCGAGGCAGCCCTGGATGGCCTGCCGGTTCCCCTGCACCCCGGTGCGGTGCGCTTTTATCGCGAACGGGGAATCGACATACCGGAGCCACTGCTGCCACCCGAGGAGCGGGCAGAATGAGTGGCTCGTCGTCCTGGCGCGAGCGCATCCTGGCTAGTGCACGATCCAGCCAGGGCACCGGAGCGCGGGACTTGCCACCCTGGGGGCAGGTGGTGTTGTTTGTGGGAGCTGCCGTCATTGCGGTGCTGCATGTCGCACTCAATACCTGGCTGATCTGGCCCGACCTGTGGGTGGCGACTTTTCATTTTGGCAGCCTTGGGCTGCTGGCTCTGGTGCTCTTCCCCAGCCGGGGTGTGGCCGTTGCGGGGCGAGCCGATATCGGTGGCTGGCTGGATATCGCCGCCGGGGTATTGCTGATTCTGGCCTGTGCCGCGGTCCTGTTGCTGGAGGAATATCTGTACGAACGCGGCCTGCATTTCTCGACGACTGACTGGGTGGCCTCTGTGGCCATCGTGACCCTGTCGATCGAACTGGCGCGGCGCACGGCGGGGGTGCTGATCCCGGCGCTGGTTGTACTTGGCCTGAGCTACGCGGTGTGGTGGGGGCAGCACATCGGAGGCATCTTCGCCTTTCCCGGTCTCAGTCTCGAGACCATGTTGTTCCGTTCGGTGTATACCTCGGAGGGAATGTTTGGGACGATTGCCCGGATATCATGGAGTTATGTCTTCATGTTCATCCTGCTTGGTGCATTCCTCGTGCGTTCCGGCGCCGGCGATTTCATACTGGCCCTGGCCAGGGCCACGGCCGGGCGGATTACGGGTGGCCCGGGTCTGGTCGCGGTGGCGTCTTCGGGCCTGATGGGGTCGATTACCGGTTCAGCCGTGGCCAATACGGCTTCCACCGGCGTGATCACCATTCCATTGATGAAGCGGGCAGGCTTCCCACCGAGGTTCGCCGGTGGCATCGAGGCGGCGGCATCGACCGGGGGTCAACTGATGCCGCCGGTGATGGGTGCCGGTGCCTTTCTGATGGCCAATTTCACCGGTATCGACTACCTGGCGATCATCGCCGTCGCGCTGATACCGGCGTTGATGTACTTTCTGTCGCTTGCGTTCTTTGTGCGTATTCGTGCGCGTCGGCTGGGGCTGGCGCCACGCGACGATGCCGACGGCATTCCACTGAGCGAGGCCTTGGCGCGCGGGTGGCCTCTGCTGCTGCCCCTGCTGGTGCTGATCGGGTTGCTGATCGCCGGGTTCACTCCGGTTTTTGCCGCCTGTATATCCATCGTCGCCGTGGTGGCTGCTTCGTGGCTCACGCCGGTGCGGATGGGGCCGTTGGCTGTGGTGGAGGCCATGGCCGCCGGGGTGCGGACCATGGTGCCGACCGCGATGCTGCTGATCGCCGTGGGCCTGATCATCAATGTGCTGACTACAACCGGAATCGGCAATACCTTTTCGATCATGATCGGGGAATGGGCCGGAATGAGCCTGTTGCTGGCGCTTGTGCTGGTGGCGCTGGCGTCGCTGGTGCTGGGCATGGGACTGCCGGTCACCGCGGCCTACATCGTGCTCGCTGCTATCTCGGCGCCCACGATCTACGGGCTGATGTTGCAGGCCGACCTGGTCAATGCCCTGGTTGCCGGCGAGATCAGCGACCGAGCACGCGAGGCCATTTTGCTGGCGCGGCCGGGTATCGAAAGCCTGCTGGGCTCGCCCATGCCCGTGGCCGAAGCCCAGGCCACGGTGGCGGCGATGACGCCGGAACTGCAGCGCACGGCTGCCGAGGCGATGCTTGACCCTGCAGTTCTGGCGGGTAGCCTGCTGGCCGCGCATCTGATCATTTTCTGGTTCAGCCAGGACTCGAACGTCACGCCGCCGGTGGCGTTGGCTGCGTTCACGGCTGCGGGAATTGCCGGGGAGCGCCCCATGCCGACCGGCCTGACGGCATGGAAGCTGGCCAAGGCGCTGTACCTCATTCCCGTCCTGTTTGCCTATACGCCACTGGTCAGTGGAACCTGGAGCGAAGCGCTGCAGGTGGCCGTGGTTGCCGTGACCGGCCTGTATGCTCTGGCCGGCGTGTTCGAAGGCTGGCTGGAAGGTCCGCTGAAGCCCGCGCAGCGCGTCTTGCTGGCCATGCTGGCGCTGGTGTTGCTGTTTCCGCACGACTGGTGGTGGGCCGATGTGATGGGCATGCTGCTGGTGGCGATACTTCTCTGGCGCAGCCGCCGGCTTTCCCCGCGCACGGTCTAGGTCTAGACTGATCATATGAGTAATCGTCCCGACTTGCTGCGATATCGACAGGCCAAGGACCTGGCCATGGCGGCGCTAGACCAGTCTTCCGTTGAGCGCGATGCATGGGTCAGGCAACAGTGTGGCGAGGACGGTGAGCTCCTCGACGAAGTGCGCTGGCTGGTGGCTGCGGCCGAGGACGATGATGCCGACGAGGTGCCCGAGCAGTTTCAGCAGGCCACCGAACAGGCATTGCGCCAGGTGTCCTTGCAGGTGCCGCTGCCGCGCGATTACCGCCTGATCCGGCGCATCAGCCAGGGTGGCATGGGTATTGTCTACCTGGCCGAACGGATCGACGGTGAAATGCGCCAGCGCGTGGCCCTGAAACTGCTGCACGTGACCGGGTCTCCCGACGAGGAGTTGAGGCAGCAGTTTGCCACCGAGCAGCAGATTCTGTCTCGTTTCACGCACCCCAATATCGCCCGCCTGATCGATGCCGGGATGACCTCGGAGGGGCGGCCATTCATGGCAACCGAGTATGTCGATGGTGAGCCCATTGATCGATGGTGCCGTCATCGCGACAGCGCTCTGAATGAGCGTCTGAAACTGTTTCTCCAGGTTTGCGATGCCGTCGACTATGCGCATCGTCACATGGTGATTCACCGAGATCTCAAGCCAGGCAATATCCTGGTCTCGAAAGAGGGTGAGCCCAAGCTGCTGGATTTCGGTATTGCCCGGCTGGTCGATGGTACCGACGGAGTGAGTGACGCGCCGTCGGCCGATTCGACGCAAGGTAATGCCCTGACCCTGGCCTACGCCAGTCCGGAACAGGTGGCGGGTCGGGACCTGGGCGTGGCATCCGATGTGTATTCTCTGGGCGTGGTGCTCTACGAGCTTTTGGCCGGGGTGGGTCCGTTTGCCGACAGTGGCTCTCCCGAGCAGCAGCGGGCGGCCATTCTCGCCGGAGAATTCGTCCCTCCGGCGAACGTGCAGAGCCAGTCAGTCGGTCGCATTCCCCGTGACCTGGAAGCCATCGTGCTCAAGGCCATGCGCAGCGATCCCGAGCATCGCTACGAATCGGTTCGGGCGCTCACCAGCGACGTGAAACGCTTTCTGGCTCATCGCCCGGTGCAGGCCCACCGGGCCGGAACCTTCTACCGCGTGGGCCGGTTTGTGCGCCGGCACCATCTTGCTGTGGTGGTCTCGGTTCTGGTGCTTGCGCTGCTGGCCGGGTTTCTCCTGGATCGGGAAGCACAACTCAGGCGAATCGCCTGGGAACGCGACCGAGCCGAGGCCGTCACCGATTTCATCGATGAGTTGTTCGCCGGTGCCGACTCCCTGCCATCGCGTGGCAACGAAGTGACCGTGCGCGAACTGCTGGATGTGGGCGCGGACCAGTTGCGCGATACCGATCATTACGGACCGGCGGTACTGGGTTCGCTCTACCTCGCCCTGGGGCGGGCCTACAACGGGCTGGGACTGGGTGAACAGGCCTTGCCGCTGCTCCGCGAGGCTCAGACGGCACTGGGAGACGGGATCAGCCTGCATGAGCGGGCCCTGGTTCAGGCCGAGATCGGTGCTGCACTGGATACGGCCGGCCGCGCCGTGGAGGCCATAGAGGCGGACCAGCGGGCACTGGACCTGTTTCAGCGTTCATCCGAGGGCCCCGAACGAACGTTGCTGGGCATTCGCATACGCCAGTTGCGAAACCATGCCAACGTCTTGGACATGCCGCTGGAAGAAACAGTGGCGCAGCTGGAAGACATTCTGTATGAGCTCGACAGTCGACCCGGGGAAGTGGCTGAATTGCGCTTCCAGGCGCTGACCGCGCTGGCCAGCGCTCATGTTTTCGGCCGCCGGGCCGAGGAGGCCATGGGCCATGCGCGCCAGGCCCGTGAGCTGGGCGAGGTGCTGTATGAACACCAGGACCCCCGGCGCCTGCGGGGGCGTTATGCCTATGCCAACGCATTGCTGTTGTCCGATCCTGAAGCAGCGGTGGAAGCCTTTGCCGAACTGGTGGCCGATCACGAGCGGCTCATCGGCCCCAGTCAGCGCCTGGCCAACATGATTGGCAACTACGGTGTGGCCCTTTCACGAACCGGTCGTGATCGTGACAGCATGGAGGCTTTCGGCCGGGCGGCGTCCATGATCGAGGACCTGGTCGGTCGTGATCACTACCTCTATCGTCTCTCGCAGTCCAACCTGGCTGCCTCGCACCTGCGTCTCGGCGAGCCCGAACAGGCCGAGGCCCTCGTCCGTGAAGTATTGGAAGCACAGGAATGGCCGATGGAAGAGGGCAGTGGTGTGGAAATCATGTACAGGGCATCGGCCCTGGACGTTCTGGGGGCGGCGCTGGCCCGTCAGGGCCGGCTGGAAGAAGCGGCCCAGGCTTACGAGACGGCGCTGGACATGCTGGACGCAAACGCCGACAGCACCTGGTCGGAGCTCAGGGCCACTGCTGCCTCGCGCCTGGCCGAACTGCGACAGGAACCCTGAATCATCCAAGCTGACGTTTCAGCCAGGCGCGGGCCATGCGCCATTCCCGGACCACCGTGGACCGTGAGATATCCAGGGTTTCGGCGGTATCCTCCATGCTCAGCCCCGCGAAATAGCGCAGTTCAACGATCCGGGCCTGGCGTGGGTCGATCTCGGCGAGTTGGCAAAGGACCTGGTCCAGGGCAATCAGATCACCACCGAAGTCCTCGCCGGGGTCCGAGATCTCGATATCGAGCTGCTGATGGCCCTGGGGACGCTTGGTGGCGCCACGGCGACGGGCATAATCGACCAGTACGTGACGCATGACCGTGGAGGCCACCAGCAGAAAATGCCGCCGGTCTTCCCAGTGCTGCTCGTCCTGACCGGCCAGTCGCAGGTAGGCCTCGTTGATCAGGGCGGTGGGCTGCAGGGTATGGCCGTGGCGCTGCCGGGCCAGCTGGCGTCCGGCCAGGGCCCGCAGTTCGTCATATACCAGCGGCAGCAACTCGTGAACGGCAGCCTCATCGCCGGAGGAATACTGCTGAAGTATTTTGTCCAGATCGCCCGCCGGGCCGGGAGCAGAGGAGGGCTGCGTGCTGTCAGCGTCGGTGTTCATGGGTGCTGGGTCTGCCGTGCCTGCCTGTTATCATGGTACACGAGATCGGGGTTTCCCTTGGCGTTGCAAGGCGCGTAAAATGGGGAGTAATTATTTGCACGCGGGGTCGTTGCAACAGGCATGAAGACAATCCGGCCGATAATAGGACTGTGGTGCGGCGCGGGGCTGATTTTGGCCGGGCTCGCCGCTGCTGTCAGTGCCGAGAGTGTCGGTGAGCGGGGTTGCCTGGGGCTTGATCTGTTGTCCGAATCCGCGCTGGAAGAGCAGCGGCTGGCTTTTCTTGCCACGGTCGATGACGAGGCGGGTCTGTTGCATCGTCTGGCTTGCAGCCGGGGCAGCGTGGAACGCCTGCAATTGCGTGCGGAGCCTGGCCAGCAGGCCCGGGTCGGGTTGCTGCTGGCCAACCCGGGCCCCGATCCGGTGCTGATCAGCCGGGACATGACGCGTGACGCCGCATGGGCAAGCGACTGGGTTTACCTGGAACTGCCGGGAGCCGAGATTCAGCCCGGTTCCTTTCTGCCTGCCACGCTGGTCATCACTGTGCCGGACGACTACAGCCCCGGAGAACGTTTCGAGCACCGCTTTGGTCTGCTGGAAGGCAGTGAAAAGCTGGAGTTGTCGGTGGCACTCGAGGTGATCCGTGAACAGCCCATGTTTCGCGACGATTTCGAGGTCGATCCGGTGATCGGACAGTTCAGCCAGTACTCCGGTCATTCGGACTCTGAGACTGTCAGCCCGGGGGGCTGAACTCTCCCGCAACCCAGTTTCCGTCCTTTAGTGTGGCCCGGCAGGCATTGGGCCGGAAGTGGTACAGCCAGTGGTTGATGTCGGGCGCGTCAATGATCGCCAGATCGGCGCGATAGCCCGGTTGCAGGCTGCCGTGGCTGTGTTGCAGGCCGATGGCGCGAGCAGCATGACTGGTCACCCCCCTCAGGACTTCACTCGGGCTCATACGCTGGTGTACCGCCGCCAGGGTCATGGCCATATGCAGGTGGTAGCTGGGCGCTGAACCGGGATTGAAGTCGGTAGCCACTGCCACGCGCGCGCCAGCCGCTATCCATGTCCTTGCCGGCAGAAACGGTTCGCGAAGATAAAGCGATGCGATGGGCAGGCTGACAGCCACCGTGCCGGCACTCGCCATGGCGGCGATATCGCGATCAGTGGCATATTCCAGATGTTCGGCCGATACCGCACCCAGCTCCGCGGCCAGTCCGGCGCCACCCCCGGCGGAGAGCTGGTCGGCGTGAATCTTCAGACCCAGGCCGTGCGCTTTCGCCGTCTCCAGGATTCTGCGCCCTTCATCCAGGGTGAAGGCGTTGTCCTCTATGAACACGTCGCAGAAGCGGGCCAGCTTGCGTTCGGCGACCTCCGGAATGATGTCCTGGCATAGCAGGGCGAGGTACTCGTCTCGTCTGTCGCGGTACTCCGCCGGCACCAGGTGGGCGCCGAGAAAGGTCGGTACGATATCCAGCGGTTGCACTGCATCGAGTGCCCGGTAGACCTCGAGTTGCTTGATCTCGTCATCTCGATTCAGGCCGTAGCCTGACTTGGCCTCGACCGTGGTCACGCCCAGGCGGGCCATGTCGGCCAGGGCAGCGCCTGCCTTGCCGGTCAGTTCGTCCTTGCTGGCTGCACGCGTGGCGTTGACGGTGGAGTTGATGCCGCCACCGGCGGCCTGGATGTCCTGGTAGCTGGCCCCCTCGAGCCGGGCGGCAAATTCGTCGCCGCGCCAGCCGCCGAAGCACAAGTGCGTATGGCAGTCGATCAGCCCCGGCACCACGCAGCGCCCGCCGGCGTCGAACGGTTCGGCATCGGAAAACTCGGACGGCAGCTCGGCAGCAGGTCCGGCAAAGCGAATCGTATCGCCCTCCCAGGCCACCACCGCATCGGCGATCGCGTCAACCTCATCATGCCCACCCTCGGCGGGCACGCGATACAGCATCGAGATGTTTTTCAGTAAGTTCATGGGGACCTATTGAACCGCAGATGAACGCAGATGAACACAGATGAAGGTAAAAAAGCAATGCGGCCAGTTCTATTCATCTTCATTAATCTGCGTTTATCCGCGTTCATCTGCGGTTGTAAATCAGTCGAGCGTCGTAATCGTGGACTGAACAGTCCGGGCCAGTTCGCCGGAGCGCAGCAGGCGGGTGCAGGTGTCTATGTCGGCGCCGACTTCGTAGTCTTCGTCGGCGTGGTTGACATGGTCGCGGACGAACTCGTGGGCGACAAGCACCCCCTTGCCCGGCTTCAGAGGCTTTCTGAAATCCAGTGCCTGGGCGGCGGTGAGCATTTCCACGGCCATGACACGCTCGACGTTGTGCAGCACATTCAGCAGCTTGAGCGCGCTGATCGAGCCCATGGAGACATGGTCTTCCTGGCCCAGCGAGGTCGGAATCGAGTCGACGCTGGCCGGGTGGCAGAGCACCTTGTTCTCGCTGACCAGCGCGGCAGCCGTGTACTGCGGGATCATGAAACCCGAATTGATGCCGGTGTCGGCCATCAGCAGCTTGGGCAGTCCGTCGTGGCCTTCCAGCAGCAGATAGGTACGCCGCTCGGAGATAGAGGCCAGCTCCGACAGCGCGATGGCGGCATAGTCCAGCGCCAGTGCCAGTGGCTGACCATGGAAGTTGCCGGCCGAGACGATATCGCCATTGTCGAACACCAGCGGGTTGTCGGTGACCGAATTGATCTCGCGCTCGACCACCTCGGTGGCATGGGCCAGTGCATCACGACTGGCGCCATGGACCTGCGGCATGCAGCGCAGGCAGTATGGGTCCTGGACCTTGCCGCAGTGGCGGTGGGACTCGAGGATCTCGCTTTCGACGAGCAGCTGGCGCATGTTGGCCGCCACCCTGATCTGGCCGGGATGCGGTCGCACAGCATGCACGCGCTCGTCGAAGGGTGCGGCCGAGCCCTGCAGGGCTTCCAGGCTCATCGCGCCGAGAATGTCGGCGGCGCGGATCAGGTGCAGGGCGCGGTGTAGGACAAATGCACCGTAGGACGACATCAACTGGGTGCCATTGATCAGGGCCAGCCCGTCTTTTGCCCCGGGCTCGACCGGCTTCAGGCCATGCCGGACCAGGGTTTCGGCAGCGGGCTCGGGACCTGTTCGTTCGGCATTCCAGCATTGGCCCTTGCCGATCAACGGCAGGCTCATGTGGGCCAGCGGCGCCAGATCGCCGGATGCCCCCACGCTGCCGCGGCTGGGGATGAAAGGCAGGATATCGAGCTCGCAGAACTTCAGAAGCTGCCGGAAGATCGGCAAGGAAATGCCTGAATTACCGAGACCCAAGGCGTGAGCCTTAAGCTGGAGCATCAGCCGCGTGATCTCTATCGGTACGGGATCTCCCGTGCCACAGGCATGGCTGAGCAGCAGGTTGCGTTGCAACTGCCCTAGCTGGTCGTCATCAATGCGCTTGCTGGCCAGCGCACCAAAACCGGTATTGACGCCATAGATGGCATGGCCACTTCCCAGCGCCTTGTCCACGATAGCTCGCGACCGTTCGACAGTCGAGGGGTCACTACTCAATCTCTGCAGGCGTTGGTCGAGTCGGCGGTCAAGGCCTTCAATGCGAATCATGTCGTTCATTCAGCCGCGGTCCATTCGGTAAGGGGTGAAGTCCGGTCGACCCCATGGCCGATCGGCACTAGCGAATGGTGGCAATACTAGCAAGTTCGGCTTCGGTCTATTGGGCTTGGCGGGAGGTGCCGGTCTCAGCCGGGTAGTGGTCGCCGTCGTCCCATAAAGGTATGCTCTGCACCTATCGTGCTCATGCGCACAATCAATTTCAACAATATAAGTAGTATCTTATACTGTGAAGCTTATTGGAGTTGTGGCTGGCGTACGCTTTCTTCAGCTCCGCAGGATTCAATACCAACGGAGGAAGCAGCAATGGCGAACCAAGGCAAGTGCCCGGTCATGCACGGTGGGCACACCGCGACCGGCAGCTCGAACATGGAGTGGTGGCCCGAGAACCTGAACCTGGACATCCTGCATCAACACGATGCCAAGACCGACCCGCTTGGAGAGGACTTCGATTACCGCGAGGAAGTCAAGAAGCTGGACGTCGATGCCCTCAAGAAGGATCTGGCCGAACTGATGACCGATAACCAGGACTGGTGGCCGGCCGACTGGGGTCACTACGGCGGTTTGATGATTCGCATGGCATGGCACGCCGCCGGCACCTACCGCGTGGCCGACGGCCGCGGCGGTGGCGGTACCGGTAACCAGCGTTTCGCGCCGATCAACAGCTGGCCGGACAATGCCAACCTGGACAAGGCCCGGCGCCTGCTGTGGCCGATCAAGAAGAAGTACGGCAACAAGCTGTCTTGGGCCGATCTTCTGATTCTGGCCGGCAACGTCGCCTACGAGTCCATGGGCTTCGAGACCTATGGTTTTTCCTTCGGTCGTGAAGACATCTGGCACCCGGAAAAGGACATCTACTGGGGTGCGGAAAAGGAGTGGCTGGCGCCCTCCGATGAACGCTATGGCGATGTCGAAAACCCGGCGACGATGGAAAACCCGCTGGCCGCTGTCCAGATGGGCCTGATCTATGTCAATCCCGAAGGTGTCAACGGCGAACCGGATCCGATCAAGACCGGTGCCCAGGTTCGAGAAACCTTCGCGCGCATGGCCATGAACGACGAAGAAACCGTGGCGCTGACCGCCGGTGGCCATACCGTGGGCAAATGCCACGGCAATGGCGATGCCGACAACCTCGGCCCCGAGCCGGAGGCCGCTGACGTCGAGGAGCAGGGCCTGGGCTGGAACAACAAGGTCAGCCGCGGTGTGGGCCGAGATACCGTGACCAGCGGTATCGAAGGGGCCTGGACCACCCACCCGACCAAGTGGGACAACGGCTACTTCCACCTGCTGCTCAACTACGAGTGGGAGCTGGTAAAAAGCCCGGCGGGTGCCTGGCAGTGGGAGCCGGTCGACATCAAGGAAGAAGACAAGCCGGTCGATGTCGAAGATCCCTCGATCCGTCTCAACCCGATCATGACCGACGCGGACATGTCGATGAAGATGGATCCGGAGTATCGCAAGATCTCGGAACGCTTCTACAAGGATCCGGAATACTTCGATGAAGTCTTTGCCCGTGCCTGGTTCAAGCTGACCCATCGTGACATGGGCCCGAAGACGCGCTACATCGGACCGGAGGCGCCGACCGAAGACCTGATCTGGCAGGATCCGGTGCCGGCCGGCAAGGCCGATTACGACGTCGACGCGGTCAAGGCGAAGATTGCCGAAGCCGGCCTGTCGATCAGTGAAATGGTCAGTACGGCCTGGGACAGCGCCCGGACTTTCCGTGGCTCGGACAATCGTGGTGGCGCCAATGGCGCGCGTATCCGCCTGGCGCCGCAGAAGGACTGGGAAGGCAACGAGCCCGAGCGTCTGGCCAAGGTGCTGAAGGCCTACGAGCAGATCGCAGCCGATACCGGCGCCAGCATTGCCGACGTCATCGTGCTCGGCGGCAACGTGGGTCTGGAGCAGGCGATCAAGGCAGCGGGCTACAGCGTCAGCGTGCCGTTCGCCCCGGGCCGTGGCGATGCCATCGAAGAGCAGACCGATGCCGACTCCTTCCAGTACCTGGAGCCGCTGGCCGATGGCTTCCGCAACTGGCAGAAGAAGGACTATGTGGTCAAGCCTGAAGAGATGATGCTCGACCGGGCCCAGCTCATGGGTCTGACCGCACCGGAAATGACCGCCCTGATCGGCGGCATGCGGGTGCTGGGTGCCAATCACGGTGGCAGCAAGCACGGTGTGTTCACCGATCGTGAAGGGCAGTTGACCAATGACTTCTTCGTCAACCTGACCGACATGTCGTACAAGTGGGAGCCCAAGGGCAGCAACCTGTACGAGATCCAGGATCGCAAGAGCGGCCAGACCAAGTGGACGGCTACCCGCGTCGACCTGGTGTTCGGTTCGAACTCCATCCTGCGTTCCTACGCCGAGCACTACGCGCAGGACGACAACCAGGAAAAGTTCGTGAAGGACTTCGTGGCCGCCTGGACCAAGGTGATGAACGCCGATCGATTCGATCTGGCCTGATTCATCGCCGTGGGCCGGTAACGGCCGCTGTATCAGCCCGGCACCGCACTACGGTGCCGGGTTTTTTCTCAAGGGGGGCGAGAAAGCCCGGTTTCCGGGCGAATCGATCCGGGGCTATCGAGAATTGACTCAGTCGAGCATCGGCACGTCCACGCCGCGTTCTTTCGCCGTGCTCACGGCTTCTTCGTAGCCGGCATCGACATGGCGGATCACGCCCATACCGGGATCGGCAGTCAAAACGCGTTGCAGGCGCTCGTAGCCTTGTTTCGTGCCGTCGGCCAGCGACACCATGCCGGCATGCAGCGAATAGCCGATACCCACACCACCGCCATGATGAACTGAAACCCAGCTCGCACCGCAGGCGGTATTGACCAGGGCATTGAGAATCGGCCAGTCGGCAATGGCATCCGAGCCGTCCTTCATCGCTTCGGTCTCGCGGTTGGGTGAGGCGACCGAGCCGCAATCAAGGTGGTCGCGGCCGATGACGATGGGGGCGTCGACCTTGCCTTTCTCGACCAGCCAGTTGAATTTCTCGCCAGCCTCGGCGCGTTCGCCATACTCCAGCCAGCAGATGCGTGCCGGAAGCCCCTGGAAGTGAATTTTCTCCCGGGCCTGGTGAATCCAGCGCTTCAGGTGTTCCTTTTCCGGAAATAGTTCGAGAATGGCCTGGTCGGTGGCGGCGATGTCGGCCGGGTTGCCCGAGAGCGCGGCCCAGCGGAAGGGGCCGGCGCCGCGGCAGAACAGTGGCCGGATATAGGCCGGCACGAACCCCGGAAAGTCGAAGGCATTGTTCATGCCGCGCAGGTCGGCGACCTGGCCGCGCAGGTTGTTGCCGTAGTCGAATGTGATCGCGCCGCGCTTCTGCATCTCGAGCATGGTCTCGACATGAACGACCATGGAATCGAGTACCTTTTCGTCGTAGGTCTTCGGGTCGGACTGGCGCAGGGATGCCGCTTCTTCCAGCGAGTATCCGACCGGGATGTAGCCGTGCCTGAGATCATGGGCCGAGGTCTGGTCGGTCAGGCAGTCCGGGACGATGTCGCGAGCCAGCATGTCCGGCAGCACTTCGGCAATATTGCCCAGCAGGCCCACTGACAGCGGTCCGTCCGATTTCTCAATCAGCGCCATGGCCTCGTCGATGGACGTGGCCTTGACGTCGCAGTAGCCGGTCTCGACGCGGCGGTCAATGCGCCATTCATCGACTTCCACCCCAATACAGTGCCCGTCGTTCATGGTGACAGCCAGCGGCTGGGCACCGCCCATGCCGCCGAGACCCGCGGTGACTGTGAGTTTGCCGGCGAGGGATCCGTCAAAGCGCTGGCGGGCCAGCTCGGCAAAGGTTTCATAGGTGCCCTGGACGATGCCCTGTGAACCGATGTAGATCCAGGAGCCGGCGGTCATCTGCCCATACATGGTCAGACCCTGCGCCTCGAGCTCGCGGAACGTGTCCCAGTTGCCCCAGCGCGGCACCAGGTTGGAATTGGCGATCAGCACGCGTGGGGCCATGTCGTGGGTGCGGATCACGCCCACCGGCTTGCCGGACTGGATCAGCAGGGTCTCATCGTCGTTGAGTCGTTGCAGTGTCCGAACAATCGCGTGGTAGCAGTCCCAGTTGCGCGCGGCCTTGCCCGTGCCGCCGTAGACAATCAGTTCATCGGGCTTCTCGGCCACGGCTGGATCGAGATTGTTCATCAGCATGCGCAGGGCGGCTTCCTGATGCCAGCCCCTGCAACTCAGGGTCGTGCCATGAGGGGCACGGATTACGGGTGCAGTGACACCCGATCGGGCGGTCTCATTCATGAAAACTCTCGCAGCAACTCGGTCAACCGTCCAAGTATAGCAATCGACCGCATTCCAGGGCAGTTCAGACTCGGGCAAGTTGCGCGAGGCGGCGGAGCTCTGCCATGTGTGCCGAGAAGGCCTTTCGACCCCGTGGTGTCAGCGACAACCAGGTGCGTTGGCGGGTATTGACGGTACGCTTGATCACCTTTACGTAACCGGCCTGCTCCAGGTGAGCCACCTGTTTCGACAGCACGGAATCCGAAACCCCCACCTCGTCACGCACCACGCCGAACTCGACATCGTCCAGCGGCGAGAGCACTGCACATATGCGCAGCCGGGTCGGCGGGTGAATGATGTCGTTGAAACGTGGTGCACTCATGATCCCGAAGTGTCCCGACGGTAGGCGCGCATCCAGGCCCGGCTCAGAATGAAGCTGATCAACACTGCGATGGCTGCCCCGGCAAATGCTGGCCAAATCAGTCCGAGTCTCAGTCTGATGATCCAGACCGAGATCATGATCGCGAACAGCAACACGCTGAGACTGATGGCGATGATGCGCGTACGTCCGCGACGATAGCCGGAAACCCACACGCCATATCGCTCCTGGTAGGAGCTCATCATCTTTGAAAGAGCGAACACCAGGGCGAACACGGCCAGCAGGTTGAAGGGCATGGGCAGCACCGGAGTAATCACCAGGCCGCCGATGCAGGCGAGCCAGATCAGTTCGTACCAGGAATCGTTTTCCGGCAGGCGCGCCGCGGCAGAGCGGCTGTGTGCTTCGGCATCTTCCAGTGCGTCACGTGCCTGATGGGGATCATTGGAATTCTGGGTCATTGGTTCACCTGTCACTTTCCACCGTGGAAAATGATAGCGGCGACTTGCTGCTTCGTCAAGTCATGATTTTCCGTAATGGAAAGTGCTGGCCCGCCCGCTCATGCGGGCTTGGGGGGGGGCGTGGTGCTGTCAAGTCGTCCTGGATTGGTTATCCTGCACCTTCTACTCCGTTCCGTTGATGCAGGAGATTGTTACCGTGTCGATTCGCAGCCTGTTCCTGACTTGCCTGTTCATCCCCCTGTTCTGCCTGGCCGGGGACCAGCAGCCCTGGCCCGGCGAGGTGCCGGAGCGCTCGGAAGGGGAGGGTCCCTTTCCCAGGCTGATTCTGCGCGGGCCCGTGGTCATCGACGGCACCGGTGCGCCTCCCTACGGCCCGGTGGACATCGTGATCGAAGCCAATCGGATCGTCGAGGTGCGTAACGTTGGCCTGGGTGGCGTGTTCTTCGATGATGACCGGCGACCCCAAGCCGATGAGGACACGCGGGAGTTCGATCTGACCGGTCAGTACGTACTGCCGGGATTTGTTGACCTGCACGGTCATGTTGGTGGGCGCGGCCAGGGCGTCTCGGCCGATTACGTGTTCCGGCTGTGGATGGCCCATGGTGTGACCACGGTGCGTGATCCGGGCAGCGGTGCTGGCGTGGACTGGATGGTCGAGCATCGTCGAAAGAGCGCGGACAACGTGATTACCGCACCACGGCTGCATCCATATGTCACTTTCGGCAGCGGACATGACGGGCCCATCACCACGACGGAGCAGGCACGTGAGTGGGTACGTGGCATTGCCGATGCCGGGGCAGAGGGCATCAAGTTCTTTGGCGCTCGTCCGGACATCCTCGAAGCGGCCATTGACGAGGCCGGGGAGGTGGACATCGGCACCACCATGCACTTGGCACAGCTGCATGTAACCCGCACCGACATGCTGGATGCCGCCCGCATGGGCCTGGACAGCATGGAGCACTGGTATGGCCTGCCCGAATCCCTTTTCACCGACCGGCGTATCCAGGACTATCCACACGACTACAACTACAGCGACGAGCAGGACCGCTTTGCCGAGGCCGGCAAGCTGTGGCGTCAGGCGGCAGGCCTGGACAGTGAGCGCTGGCAGCAGGTGCGCGATGAACTCATCGAGATGGACTTCACCATCGTGCCCACCTTCAATATCTACCAGGCCAATCGCGATTTCATGCGCGAGCGTACGGCCGAGTGGCATCCGCTCTATACCAAGCCGGCCCTTTGGGATTTCTTCGAGCCTTCGCGCACCGCCCATGGCTCGTACTGGTTCGACTGGACCAGCGGCATCGAGAACGACTGGAAGGACAACTTCCGTCGCTGGATGGAGCACATCAACGACTACAAGAACCACGGCGGCCGTGTGGTCACCGGCTCGGATTCCGGTTTCATCTACAAGACCTACGGGTTTGGCTTCATCAGCGAGCTGGAACTGCTCCAGGAGGCCGGCTTCCATCCACTGGAAGTGCTGCGTGCGGCCACGCTCAGCGGGGCCGAGGCGCTCGGCATCGACGACGAACTCGGCACCATCGAGCCCGGCAAGCTGGCCGACCTGGTGGTCGTGGAGGAAAACCCGCTGGCCAATTTCAAGGTGCTCTACGGCACGGGCGCCGTCCGCGTCGATGAGGACAACAACGTCTATCGCACCGGTGGGGTGCGCTACACCATCAAGGACGGCATCGTCTACGATGCCGAACAATTGCGCGAGGGCATTCGCGCCAAGGTGCGTGAAGCCTGGGAAGCCGAAGGTCGTGAACTGACCCAGCCGGGAATGTAGGGGCTTTCTCCCGCTTGCTGTAGCAAAGAATGCACCACGGAGACACAGAGATCACAGAGAAGGATTTCTTGTAAGTCGCAAAAATTGACGATTAAATGTAAAATATCGCCATAAATCGTCATAAGTGGCGCCATGAGTATTGCAAATACAATGTCCGATGAAGCGGTGTTGGCCGAGCTGGGGCGGCGGCTGGCGCAGCGGCGGCTGGCGCTTCGTCTGAGTCAGGCCGAGCTGGCCGAACGGGCCGGTGTGGGCAAGCGCACGGTCGAACGTATCGAGGCGGGGCAGTCGGCGCAGATGACCAGTGTGGTCCGGCTGCTGCGCGTGCTGGAGCTGATGCCGGCGCTCGATGCCATGATTCCGGCCGAAACCGTGCGTCCGATGACCCTGCTCAAGCAGGGCGGCAAGCTGCCGCAACGGGTACGCAAGCGCGATGATGAGCAACAGGTGCGGGAGGCTGGGTCCTGGGCCTGGGGTGAGTCCGAGTGAGTACGGTAGCCGAAGTCCGGCTGTGGGGGCGCACCATTGGTGCCGTTGCCCTGATGGACGGGGAGCAGACGGCCGTTTTCGAGTACGCGCCTGCATTCATCGGCAGCGGGATCGAGGTCGCTCCGCTGACCATGCCGCTGTCTGATCGGGTCTTCCGCTTTCCCGAGTTGTCCCGGCAGACATTTCACGGCTTGCCCGGGTTGCTGGCCGACTCGCTGCCCGACAAGTTCGGCCATCTGCTGATCAATGCCTGGCTGGCCCGGCAGGGGCGCTCACCCGGCTCGATGAATGCGGTCGAGCGCCTCTGCTATACCGGCCGGCGCGGCATGGGCGCACTGGAGTTCGAGCCTCGACTTGGTCCGAAGGCTCGTGAGTCACGTCACCTCGAGGTGGATGCGCTGGTCGAGCTGGCGTCTGAGGTGCTCAGTCAGCGCGATGAGCTGCAGGCCAGTTTCGGCGAGGACACCAGCGAACAGGCCATGGCCGATATCCTGCGCGTGGGGACCTCGGCTGGCGGTGCCAGGGCCAAGGCGGTCGTGGCCTGGAATCCCGAGACCGGCGAAGTGCGTTCCGGCCAGGTCGATCACGGCGCGGGATTCGAGCACTGGTTGCTGAAGTTCGATGGCGTGAGCGGCAACCGTGATCGCGAGCTGGATGATCCGCAGGGATATGGTGCCATTGAGTATGCCTATCACTTGATGGCTGTGGATGCCGGGATTGAGATGACTGAGTGCCGCCTGCTCGAGGAGAACGGCCGCCGGCATTTCATGACCCGGCGATTTGATCGGACATCCGATGGCGGCAAGCTGCACATGCAGTCGCTGTGTGCCATGGCCCACTTCGACTACAACCTGCCGGGTGCCTATAGTTATGAGCAGGCCTTTCAGATCATGCGTCAGCTTGGCTTGTCCATGTCCGAGCTGGAACAGTTCTATCGTCGCGCCGTTTTCAATATCCTCGGCCGCAACCAGGACGATCATGTCAAGAACATTGCTTTCCTGATGGATCGGCACGGCCAATGGCGCCTTTCGCCGGTCTTCGACCTGGTTTTCAGCTACAACCCGGAAGGTGACTGGACGGCCCGCCACCAGATGACGCTCAATGGTCGACGCGATCACTTCAGTTTTGATGATTTCCGCTCACTGGCCGCTGCCGCCGGGCTCAAGCGGGGCCGGGAGCGGCTGATCTTCAACGAGGTCCGCTCCTGTCTGCTGGACTGGCCGCACTACGCCAGCCGTGCCGGATTGCCGGCAGCGACTGCACGCCGTATCGAGCAATTGCTGCGTGCCGAGGACGTCAGCCCCGGAAAGTCGGGCTATTGATGTATGTTCTTGATCGTGTGCCACCATGGCAGTACCGTGCAGGATTGATCTGTAACCGGCCGAATATCCGGCGGAATGCGCTAATGACTCGAAAAACCCGGAAATGGCTGATCATTTCGGCATCGGCTGCGGTCCTTGTAACGGCGCTTTCGTTTCTCCTCTTTTTCAATGCGGTGCCGGAGCCGATGCGGGTGGCCGAACCACTTGCCGACGTTCCGGCGGTCGATAGCGAGGAGTTTCGGCATCTGCAAACGGTCACTCTCGGAGGTGCGGTCGTGGCGGGCAATCGCATCGAGATCTTCGAAAATGGCGAGGAGATCTATCCTGCCAAGCTGGAGGCCATCGAGAACGCAACGCGCAGTATCACCTTTGAAACCTATGAGTACTGGGGAGAGGAGATTGGCGCTGACTTTGCCGAGGCGCTGGCCAGTGCCGCCGAGCGTGGGGTCTCGGTCCACGCCATTTTCGATTACATCGGTTCCATCCAGGCCAGTCGAGACAAGTTCGACCGGATGGAGGACGCCGGAGTGGAGGTGGTGCGCTGGCGAAGACCGTCCTGGTACCAGTTGTCGCGTTTCAATCATCGCACCCATCGGAAGCTGCTGGTCGTGGATGGAGAAGTCGGCTTTACCGGCGGGGCCAACGTGGCCGATCCGTGGCAGGGGCATCCGGACGATGGCGGTTACCGGGAGAATCACTACCGCTTCGAGGGGCCGGTAGTGGCACATTTGCAGAATGCTTTCATGCAGAACTGGCTGAATGCCAGGAAGAAACTGCTTTACGGCTCCGAGTACTTCCCGCTGCTCGAAAATGCCGGTGAACTCGAGGTGCAGGTCGTCAACAGCTCGCCAAGCGAGGGAACGCACCGGATCCGGCTGATGCTGCTGCTGGCTTTTGCCGGTGCCCGTGACAATATTCGCCTGGCGACTCCGTACTTCTATCCCGACGACATGATCATGGATGCCTTGCTGGATGCGACCGAGCGCGGCGTGGAGGTGGATATCCTGCTGCCCACCGCCGAGCATTACAGCACCGCTGTTCGCGAGGCCTCCAGGAATCGATGGGGAAAGCTGCTGGAGGCGAACGTCCGCATTCACGAATACCAGCCCTCGAAGTACCACGCCAAGCTCTACATTGTGGATGACTACTGGGTCTCGATCGGGTCGTCCAACCTGGACAATCGCTCGTTTCGTCTCAACGACGAAACCAATGCCATCATCATGGACCGCGAGCTGGCCGGGACGCTGGCATCGCAGTTCGATCGCGATCTGGAGCGGACGGAAGGCTATGATCTGGAAAGGTGGGAAGATCGAGCCTGGACCCGTCGTTTTCTGGGCTGGCTGACGATGACCATTGGATGGCATCTGTGACGGGCGTTGGCACAACAGACGGGATCGCACATGTCAGGTGAACGTTCGCCTGCGTCGGCAATGCGCGCACAACTCCAATCCGGCCGTGAGCTGCTGGTGGTTAAGGTCGGTTCATCCTTGCTGATCGACCGGCGCGGTCGGTTGCGCAAAAGCTGGATCTATACGCTGGTCAGCCGGCTGGTGGCTCGTGGCGGACCGGCTATCGTGGTGTCTTCCGGGGCCATCGCGCTGGGGCGTGAGGCGCTGGGTCTGGCTGGTCGGCCGCGCATTCTCGCCCAGGCGCAGGCGGCAGCTGCCGTCGGACAGATTCATCTGGCGCGAAGCTGGGCCGAGGCTTTCGCTCGGCATGGCGGCACTGCTGCCCAAGTGCTGCTGACCCTGGGTGATCTCGAGCATCGTCCGCGCTACCTCAATGCCCGCGCCACCCTGGAAATGTTGCTGGAGCGTGGCATCGTGCCGATCGTCAACGAGAACGACACGGTGGCGACCGAGGAAATCCGCTTTGGCGACAACGACGGCCTGGCCGCACGTGTGGCGCAGTTGCTGGGCGCGAGGCTATTGCTGTTGCTCAGCGATGTCGATGGCCTGTATACCGCTGATCCGACCACCAGTCCCGATGCCCGCCGTATTGACCGCGTGGAATCGATCAATGAAGACATCGAAGCCTTGGCCGGTGCACCTCGGTCTGATGGCGTGGGGACCGGCGGCATGATCAGCAAGCTCCGGGCGGCGCGCATTGCCACTGAGGCGGGGGCGCATGTCTTGCTGGCTTCCGGTCTGCCAGATGATCCGCTGGGCGGACTGATCGAGGAAGCGCCGGCCACGCTGCTCGTTGCCGGCTCCAGGCCGAAGGCTGCTCGAAAACAGTGGTTGAGAACGCTGCAGCAGCCCGCGGGCCGACTGGATATCGACGCCGGTGCGCTGGCCGCACTGCAATCGGGTTCCAGCCTGCTGGCCGTTGGCGTGCAGGCGGTGCATGGCGAATTCGGGCGCGGAGACCTGGTCACCCTGGTCGGCCCCGATGGACCGTGCGGGCAGGGGTTGTGCGGCTACCGCTCCGAGCAGGCGCGGTGTATCGTTGGTTTGAGCAGCGACCGTATTGCCGAGGTGCTCGACGAAGCGGGGCGAGGCCCCCTGGTGCATCGGGATGATCTGGTGCTGTTTTGAGTTACCCGCTTTTACTTGACTCTTGCCTCCTGACCTTCTTTGGCTTCGAGGTCGACCCCAAGCGGCAGGAACTGCTTCAGTTCGACGCGGTGGCGAGGCCTTCAGCAGTTCCTGCCACTTGGGGCCGACACGCTGTGCCAGTGTCATTGCATTCGCCTTGTCAGAAGGGTGTCATTCCAACCAGTTAGAGAGAAGATATTTAGTCCAATGGGTTTTGACGATTTGATGGAGAAACTCGGCAAGGCCGCGCGCCAGGCGACCCGCAGCCTGGCGGCACTTGATGGTGAACATCGCGCGCAAGCGTTGCGCCGATGTGCCGCGGCCATCCGCAATCACCAAGCCGACTTGATGGCTGCCAATAAGCAAGACCTGGAAGCCGCCCGAGAGCGCGGTCTGGCCGGCGCCATGCTGGATCGGCTGGAACTTACGGCAGAGCGAATTGCCGCCATGGCCGACGGGCTGGAGGCCATTGCCGATTTGCCCGATCCGCTGGTCCGGGTGCTGGCCGAGTGGACCCGGCCCAATGGCCTCAGGATTCAGCGGGTGGCGGTTCCCATCGGCGTGATCGGGGTGATCTACGAGAGTCGGCCGAATGTCACCGCCGATGCCGCCGGCCTGTGCCTGAAATCCGGTAACGCGGTGGTCCTGCGTGGTGGCTCGGAAGCCGTTGCCAGCAACCGGGCCATCCTGGCGGCATTGCATGAAGGGCTGGAAGCAGCCGATGTCGATCAGGGTGCGGTGCAGATGCTGCCGACCCAGGACCATGAGGCGGTCGGCGCCATGCTCAGGGCGCATCAATGGCTGGATATGGTGGTACCGCGCGGCGGCAAGCGTCTGGTGGCCCGGGTGCAGGCCGATGCCCGTGTGCCGGTGCTCGCGCACCTGGATGGCAACAATCACCTCTACATCCACTCTTCGGCCGAAGCGGAGATGGCGGTGGAAGTGGTGGCCAACGCCAAGATGCGTCGCCCCGGTATCTGCGGTGCATTGGAAACACTGCTCATCGACAGCGATGCACTCCCGATGCTGCCGGCGCTTGTCGAGCGGCTGACCGAGCTGGGATGCGAATTGCGCGGCGATGAAGCGCTGTGTGATCTGGATGCGCGTCTGGTTCAAGCCAGCGAGGAAGACTGGGCGACGGAGTACCTTGATGCCATCCTGGCGATGAAAGTGGTGGATGGGCCGGATGAGGCGCTGGAGCATATCGCGCACTATGGTTCCGGTCATACCGATGGCATCATCGCGGCCGACGAGGCAGTCGCCGCTGCCTTTCTGGTGCGGCTCGACAGCGCGATCGCGGTACACAATACCTCGACCCAGTTTGCCGATGGCGGCGAGTTCGGTTTCGGTGCCGAGATCGGCATTGCCACCGGACGCCTGCACGCCCGCGGTCCGGTGGGCGTGGAACAACTGACCACCTTCCAGTACCGGGTCTTCGGCAGCGGTCAGACCCGATCCTGACGCGGGGTGGTGCATAATCCGGGTTCATCTGCGGTTTCATAAATCTGGACAGCGCATGTTCTACAATCATTCGTTCGTAACGTGCCGTTTATTCCACGACTGGTCTTTTTCATGAAAAACATCGTCCTGTTCAACATACTTGCAATTGTTTTCTCCCTGATTCTCTCTTCTGCCTGGGCGGATTCCCCGCTCCCTCAAAGAGCCATTGATCCCGAAAGTGCGGTGACCACGGAAGACCAGGTCACCATCGATGGGCAGCGCATCCGCTACGAGGCGACTGCCGGCACCCAGCCGGTCTGGGGCGAGGAGGGCGAGGCTGTGGCTTCGCTGTTCTATGTCTACTATCGGCGCAGCGATGTCGAGGACGTGGGGGAGCGGCCGCTGGTGTTTTCATTTAACGGCGGGCCGGGCTCGGCTTCGGTGTGGATGCATGTCGGCTACACCGGGCCGCGCTTTCTGCGGGTCGACGACGAGGGCTATCCCGTTCAGCCTTACGGCGTGACCGAGAATGAGCACTCCATTCTCGATGTCGCCGACATCGTCTATGTCGATCCGGTCAATACCGGATTTTCGAGGAAAGTGGGTGAAGACGTTGATCGCGATCAGTTTTTCGGTGTCGAGGCCGATGTTGAATACTTGGCCGGCTGGATCGAGAACTTCGTCTCCCGTCACGGTCGCTGGACCTCGCCGAAGTACCTCAAGGGCGAGAGCTATGGCACTACCCGCGTGGCCGGACTGGCGCGCGAGCTGCAGAGCCGGCACTGGATGTTCGTCAACGGCGTGATCCTGGTCTCGCCGACCGGGCTGGGCCTGGAGCCGCCGGCGATGCCGCCGCGCTCGGAGATTCTCAAGCTGCCGTATTATGCGGCCACCGCCTGGTATCACGAGGCGCTGGAGTCCGACCTGCAGGCACTCGACCTTTACGATCTGTTGCCCCGGGTCGAAGAATTCACCATTGACAAATACCTGCCGGCGGTCGCTCGTGGTGGTTCCCTGGACAGTGAAACGCGCGACGAGATCGCCGCCCAAGTAGCCCGTTACTCGGGCATCGACAAGCAGCACGTGATCAATCACAACCTGACCCTTCCGGTGAACTTCTACTGGAAGGAGCTGTTGCGCGACGAGGGCCTGACCGTCGGCCGGCTGGACTCGCGCTACCGCGGGATCGATCGCATGGACGCGGGCGACCGCTACGATCACGACCCGGCCCTGACAGCCTGGAACCATGCTTTCACGCCGGCGATCAATCATTACCTGCGCGAGCATCTCGGATACGAGACCGACCTGAAGTACAACATTTTCGGGCCGGTTCACCCCTGGAACCGCGACAACGACACCACCGGCGAGGACCTCCGGCGCGCCATGGGCGAGAACCCCTTCATGCAGGTGCTGGTGCAATCGGGCTACTACGACGGGGCCACCGACTACTTCTCGGCCAAGTACGTGATGTGGAACATGGACCGCAGCGGCAAGGTCGGCGACCGCATGCGCTTCGAAGGCTACCGCAGCGGACACATGATGTACCTGCGCCAGGAAGACCTGGCCACCTCCAACGAGCACATCCGCGAGTTCATCCGCGACTCGATGACCGGCGGTGAGCCGGCCCGTTATTGAGGTTTCGGTGCCATGGCAGGGTAAGGAAGCCTCTGAACAACTCGTCGCGCTCCGCGCAGAGTTGTTCAGAGGCTTCTTAGGTGAAGCGAGGGCACAGGAGGGGGTGGTACCTATCCGACGGGCACGGCCCGCATGTTGGCCGGGGCTGCGTCCCCGACGCATTGGCTGAGTCAGCAATTGCCGAGCGCAAGCACCTTGCGCTCGAGTTCGAAGACATGGGTATCGTCGGCACCGAGACCGCGCAGGGACCGGGCCAGGTCGAGCAGGTAGTCGCGGTTGCTGCCGCTGGGACCGTGGCTGTGATTGATGTGCCGGGCAATGTCGGCGATATCGGCCGGACCCAGCCAGGCAGGGTTGTTCCGGCCGGCAAAATAGGTCAGTCCGCCAACCGTGGCGTCTGCATCGTGCAGCCGGATTCTGACTTTCCGGCGCTCGTAGCCGTTCTTCTCTCGATGATCGAGATGCTCGAAGACCTCGTGCTCGATGAGATAGGCCATGCCCAGGCAGACCTGGTCGGGCGAGGAGGGCACGAGCGTGAGCACGCGTCCTGGAGATTCCGGTGTGCCTCGATGGTCGTGCGATCCTTGCCAGAATCGCCGTTCCCAGCCGCGGATGCTGGCCATGGAGCGCCGGACATACGGAAAGTCCACCTTGTAGATCAGTGAGCCGTATCCAAAGACCCAGTGTCGGCTGTCATTCGTCATCTTTGTTGGTCGATCAGACTACGATTTCCGATGATACCTGTCGCCGCACTCTCCTGAACCCCGATGCGTCGGTGAGGTCGGACGGAGAGTCCTATACAATTGCCGTCATGAACCGACTGATCGAAGGCCGTACCCCATTCTTTCTTGTGTTCCTGGCCTGTGCCGGGTTGCTTGCCTATGCCTACTATGCCCAGTTCGTGCTTGGGCTGGAGCCCTGTCCGCTGTGCATTCTGCAGCGCTTTGGCTTCATGATCATGGGTGGCGTGGCCCTGGTGGCCACGATTCACGGGCCGAAGGGCTGGTGGCGCTGGGTGTATGCCGTGCCCTTTGCCGCCGGCGCTGGCTGGGGGATTACCACCGCGTCCAGGCACGTGTGGCTGCAGAATCTGCCCGCCGACCAGGTGCCCGACTGCGGGCCCGGCATGTATTTCATGCTGGAGCTGGATTATCCGGTCATGGAGATCCTTCAGGAAGCGTTTACCGGTGCCGGTGAGTGTGCCGAGGTGGACTGGAGTTTCATGGGATTGTCCATGCCAGCCTGGACCCTGGTGTGGTATGTTCTGTTGACGGCTTTCATGCTATGGGCAATGATAGCCAGAAGATCCTGATTTTTGTCCACAATTAACCGCAGCGAGTAGAGCGGCATGAGCGAAAGACTGAAGACGATTACACCGGCAAAGGGCTGGAGTCCGGACTCCTGGCAGCACAAGGAAGCGAGCCAGCAGGCGACCTATCCCGACGAGCTGGACCTGGAGCGAACGCTTCGTCGCCTGTCGAACATGCCTCCGCTCGTGACCTCGTGGGAGATCAACGCGCTCAAGGAGCAGATTGCCGAGGCCCAGGCAGGGCGGCGCTTCGTGCTGCAGGGGGGCGATTGTGCCGAGCTGTTCGACGAGTGTGTTCCGTCGATCATCGCCAACCGCCTGAAGGTGCTGCTGCAGATGTCGCTGGTCATGCTGCATGGCATGGAAATGCCGGTGCTGCGCATCGGTCGATTTGCCGGGCAATACGCCAAGCCGCGTTCCAGTGACACCGAGACTCGCGATGGCGTCACCCTGCCCAGTTACCGCGGTGATCTGGTCAATTCGCCGGAGTTCACCGAGTCAGCGCGTCGTCCCGATCCGTCGCGTCTGATTCAGGCCCACTCCTGCTCGGCAATGAGCATGAATTTCGTTCGCGGGCTGATCGATGGCGGATTTGCCGATCTGCACCATCCCGAGTACTGGGATCTGGGTTGGGTCGAGCACTCGCCACTGGCCGACGAGTTCCATCGCATTGCCGATTCGATCGGCCATTCGGTTCGCTTTGTCGAAACCGTCACCGGTCGCACACCAGGCAGCCTCAAGCGAGTGGATTTCTACACTTCGCACGAGGCGTTGCATCTTGGCTTCGAGCAGGCACTCACCCGTCAGGTGCCGCGTCAGTGGGGCTGGTTCAACCTTTCGACCCACTTCCCCTGGATTGGCATGCGAACCGCCAACCTGGACGGTGCGCATGTAGAAATGCTGCGCGGAATTCGCAATCCGGTCGGTATCAAGATCGGACCGGCCATGACCCGATCCTGGCTGAAGGACCTGATTCGTACCCTCAACCCGGATAATGAAGCCGGGCGCCTGGTGCTGATCCATCGCATGGGGGCGAGCCAGGTGGCCGACAAGCTGCCACCGCTCATCGAGGCGGTGCGCGAAACCGGTTCGCCGGTCCTGTGGGTGTGCGACCCGATGCATGGCAACACGGAATCGACCTCTGGCGGGGTCAAGACCCGACGTTTTGCCAACATCGTGTCGGAGGTCGAGCAGTCATTCGAGGTGCATGCACGCTGCGGTTCGCGCTTGGGCGGTGTGCATCTGGAACTGACCGGTGAGAATGTGACCGAGTGTATCGGCGGGGCCAGGGCGCTGGACGAGGAAGACCTCAAGCGTGCCTACAAGACCACCGTCGATCCGCGCCTGAACTATGAGCAGGCACTGGAGTTATCGATGCGGGTGGTACAGAAGCATCGCAGCCTGACCTGAACGCCAGTTGGGCGTTCAGGCCGGGGAGAGGGGTGGAGGAGAAGAGGGGGAGAGGAAAAACACTCAAGGGCTTTCCCTCTCGTTCTTCCGTCTTCCCGTCTTCCCCTCTACCCGGAGCTCCTCGTCAGAGCAGTTCCTTCACCGCTTCGCGCTCTTCGCGCAGTTCCTTGTCGGTCGCGTCCATGCGCTGGCGCGAGAAATCGTCGATCTCAAGATCCGGAACGATGTTCCACTGGCCATTCTCGCAGGTGCAGGGGAACGAGTAGATCACACCCGGTTCGATGCCGTAGCTGCCATCGGAGGGCACGGCCATGGAAACCCAGTCGTCGCCGGTTCCCAGGGCCCAGTCGCGAATATGGTCAATGGCGGCACTGGCCGCACTGGCGGCGCTGGAGGCACCCCGGGCCTTGATGATGGCGGCACCACGTTGCTGGACGGTGGGTATGAACACGCTCTCGTACCACTTCTGTTCGACCTGATCGAGCGCCGGCTTGCCGGACACCAGTGTGTGGTGCAGGTCCGGATACTGGGTCGAAGAATGGTTGCCCCAGATAATCATCTGACGGATATGGGTGTGGTGCTGGCCGGTCTTCTCGGCCAGCTGCGCCAGTGCCCGATTGTGGTCGAGGCGGGTCATGGCGGTGAAGTTCTCCGGTGGCAGATCCGGGGCATTGGCCTGGGCAATCAGGGCATTGGTGTTGGCCGGATTGCCGACCACGAGCACTTTCACGTCGCGGCTCGCCACGGCATTGAGGCTCTTGCCCTGCGGTCCGAAGATCTTGCCGTTCTCAGCCAGCAGGTCGGCGCGTTCCATGCCCGGCCCACGCGGCTTGGCGCCCACCAGCATCGCATAGTCGGCATCCTTGAATCCTTCGTCGAGGTCGCTGGTGGCGACCACGCCGTGCAGCAGCGGGAATGCGGCGTCTTCCAGTTCCATGACCACGCCCTTTAGCGCGTCGAGGGCCGGAGGGATCTCCAGCAACTGCAGGATGACGGGCTGGTTGGGACCGAACATGCCGCCGGAAGCGATGCGGAAGCACAGCTGGTAGCCGATCTGTCCGGCTGCCCCGGTGATGGCAATGCGTACGGGTTGGTTCATGGAAGACTCCTGAATGCGGTGGGCTAGAACAACCGCGTATTTTAGCGCATCCGGGCCGAACCTTGTTGCGACAGCAGCGGACCCGGGTGAGTATGCGGGGTCCGTCGTGACATGTTCTGCAAAATGAGCCGGGTTGTGGTGGAATAGTCTGCCCGAATTGTCTGAAACCGAGGATACAAGCATGAAAAGAATCGCACTGACAACGCTGCTGATCGCCCCCCTTTCAATGGCCTGGGCGAGTCCGCTGGACGAGTACTGGTCCAACCTGGAAAGCCTGTGTGGCAACGCTTATGAGGGAGAGCTGATTCAGCATCCGGAAGGCGAGACCGATTTCGTCGGTCATCGACTGGTGATGCACGTTCGCGACTGCAGCGAGGATCGTATCCGGATTCCCTTTGTGGTCGGCGACGACCTCTCGCGCACCTGGGTGCTGACCCGCAAGGATGATCGCATAGAGCTCAAGCACGACCACCGTCACGACGACGGCACACCTGAAGAGACCACCATGTACGGTGGCACCTCGACCAACGAGGGCCGCGCCAACGAGCAATACTTTCCGGCTGGTGAAGACACCCGCCAGGTGATCGAGGCGGCGCTCTCCAACGTCTGGGTGATGCGTGTCTACCCGGACGAGAAGTTCACCTACGGCCTGTGGCGGCTGGGCACGCCGCGCGTCTTCCAGGTCGACTTCGATCTGACCGAGACGGTTGAGCCGCCGCCGGCACCCTGGGGCTGGGAAGACTGAATCCGTCGTGAATCCCTACCTGGAAGAAGTCATCGGGCTGCTCGATCTCGAGCAGCTCGAAGACAACCTGTTTCGTGGCGAGAGTCGTGATATCGGCGCGCCGCAGGTGTTTGGCGGACAGATTCTCGGGCAGGCCCTGTCGGCGGCGCATCGCACCGTCGACGGCACGGCGCCGCATTCCCTGCACGCCTACTTTCTCCGTCCCGGAGATTTTCACTGCCCGGTGGTCTACCAGGTTGAACGTTCGCGTGACGGCAAGAGCTACGCCAACCGTCGCGTGGTCGCCATTCAGCACGGCCGGCCCATTCTCAACCTGGCAGCAAGCTTCCATGGCGGGGAGCAGGGGTTTGATCACCAGGACGAGATGCCGGAGGTCGATGGTCCCGAAGGCCTGACCCGTTCGATTGACATCCACGCCAGCATCATCGACCAGGTGCCCGAAAAAATGCGACGCCTGCTGTCGCACAAGCCGCCGTTCGAGTTCCGTCCGGTCGAGCCGCCGAAGTTCATCGAGCCCGGGGCGCGACCGCCCCGCAAGCATGTCTGGATGCGAGCCTGGGACCGACTGCCCGATGCTCCCGAGTTGCATCACAATCTGCTGACCTACGTTTCGGACTACGAGTTGCTGGGGACCGCCACCCTGCCGCACGAGCTTAATTTCACCACCCGCGTGGTGCAGATGGCCAGCATCGACCACGCGCTGTGGTTTCATCGGCCCTTCCGGGTCGACGACTGGCTGCTGTATGCCTGCGATACCCCCTCCAATTGCGGAGGACGCGGCTTTGCCCGCGGCCAGATCTTCAATCAGTCCGGCGAGTTGATTGCCTCAACGGCCCAGGAAGGCGTCGTCCGCCCCTGGGATCCATCCCGGCGGAAACACTCACCACAGAGACACAGAAAGAAGAACTGATTTTTCTCTGTGCACTCTGTGTCTCCGTGGTGCATGTCGTTCAGAGGATTCTTAGCTGTCCCCGTAAGGAAAATCGTCGGCTTCCAGCGTTTCGGTGTAGTCGCCGACACGTTCGTGGGCGATATCGGTGCGGTGGAAGCGGGCGATGTGAAAGAGGGCATCACCCTCATTGACCAGCGGGAGATTCAGCCGGCCAATTACGATGCCTGAAAACGGCGCTGATATCTCTTGCTCGGATTCGCCAAAGGGATCGGAGATTGCCCCGAGCACGGTCTCGTCTTTTGCGATCCGGTCACCCAGGTGCGCGTAGGCGCGGAACAGGCCGCTCTGGGGTGCTCGAATCCAGCTGCTGGAGCGGGCCACGGCCGGATCCCGGGGTGCTTTCCTGCGTGTCTTTGGCAGCATGCCAAGCATGCGCATGACGCGGATGATGCCCTCGACGCCGCCACGAATCGAGATCTCGTCAAAACGCAGCGCCTCGCCGGCTTCGTAGAGCAGGATGGGGATGTCATGATCCTGCGCGGCACCGCGCAGTGACCCGTCGCGCAGGGCGGAATTGAGAATCAGCGGTGTGCCGAAGGCGCGTGCCAGTTCCAGCGTGACCGGATCGTCCAGGTTGGCCCGGATCTGGGGCAGGTTGGTTCGATGCACGGCACCCGTGTGCAAATCGATGCCGTGCGTGCACTGGCTGACGATTTCGGTCATGAACAGATTGGCAACGCGGGCGGCCATGGAGCCCTTCTCCGAGCCGGGAAAGCTGCGGTTGAGATCGCGCCGGTCGGGAAAATAGCGTGACAGGCTGATAAATCCGTGCAGGTTGACGATGGGCACTGCGATCAGGGTGCCCCTGATGCGCTTGAGCGCCGGCACCTTGAGCAGTCGGCGGATGATTTCCACACCGTTGAGTTCATCGCCATGAATGGCGGCACTGACAAACAGCACGGGCCCGTCCCGCTTGCCACACAGGACCTGCACCGGCATGGTGGTCGGGGAGTGCGTATACAGGCGACCGACTTCCAGGTCGATGCTGTGACGTTCGCCGGGGTTGACGGTCACCCCGCCGATCGTGATCGGGTTGTTCGTGTTTCGGGACGCTCGCGTGGGCACCTGGGATCCTGGGCTGGGATACGTCAGAAGGTTAACCCGGATCGCAAGGGGATTGCATGCGAGGTGGCAACAGGGCAGAATCGCCGGCCTTGCTTCCTGGAGAACTCAACGATGCCGAAACTCTCAAGTTTCACACCGATCATGTTCCTGATCCTGGCCGGCTCCGTTCAGGCCTCGCCCGCGGATGAATTCTGGGACAAGCTGAATTCGTTGTGCGGACAGGCCTTTGAAGGCCGGCTCCTGGCCTCTCCCGATGGCGACATGGAAGGTGAGCGCCTGGTCATGCATGTCCGTGACTGCACGCCGGAGCAGATCAGGATTCCCTTTGTCGTCGGAGACGATCTCTCGCGCACCTGGGTGCTGGCGCGCATGGGTGGACGAGTCATGCTTCGTCACGACCATCGCGACCGTGACGGTGAACCGGAAGAAGTGACCCAGTATGGAGGCGTCTCACCCAACTACGGCAGTGCCAACGCCCAGATTTTTCCGGCCGACGATTTTACCCTCGATCGCATGCCGGACAACTATCCCAATGTCTGGGTGATGGAAGTCCACCCCGGCGAAAAGTTTGTCTACTACGTCCGGCGCCTGGTCACCGATCGCTACTACCATGTCGAGTTCGATCTGACCGAAGCAGTCGACCCGCCCCCAGCCCCTTGGGGCTGGGAAGACTGAGCTGGCACGTCAACGTGGGTCAGTCGTCTGCTTCAAACTGGCTGTCGAAGATGCGGTCGATTCCCATATCGATGACCGGCAGGTCCGCACTGACATCCTCCGTATCGATGGAAACGACAAATCCGTCCGAGCTCAAAGGAGCGTCCATGCTGCCGGGAGATGTACTGGTGCTCGTGGCCGAGACCGTGCCTGACCCGCCACCCGCGGAAACGGATGTATAGGCAGGCGAAACGATCGGAACCAGTGTGTAGTCTCCGGGGGGCAGGGCGGTAGTCTGGTACTTTCCAGTAGTCGGGTTGACCCGATAGCTGCCGACGAATGCGCCGTTGCTGTCGTACACCTCGACCTGACCATTGCTCAGTTGCAGTCCGCTGGGTTGAGCCGTGATGCGTCCGCTGATCACCGGCCCCTGATCGACTCGCAGCTCGAAGGGACCTGCATCATCGCCGGTGAGGTTGATGGCGGTGCCGTCGACCGCGTTGCACAGCTGCTCGGAGCAGGGGGATGTGCTGCCGTAAAGGTGGTCGAAGTATGGGAGCTGCGGTCCGGTGTCGCCAAGACCCGGGCTGCTGGACATGGATGTTCTGAGATAGTACTCGCCGTCCGGAAAGCCGCCCACGAGAAACTCTCCATCCTCATCGGTGTACACGGTGGCAAGCGTTTCGTTGTTTGCCGACAGCACGCGGACGATTGCGTTGGGGATGGGCTCATCGGTTGCATCATCGACGATACTGCCCGTAATGCTGCTACCGGTTGACAGCTCGATGGTGATGGTGGTGATTTCTCCATCGGTGACCGATACCGTCTCAGCGGCGGACAGGTCGCATTTCACTCCTGCGCAAGCGACATCGGGGTACATGGCATCGACGTAGCCAGGCAGATATCCGGTGCTCGAATCGCCGGTCAGTCTCCGATATCCGATTCCGTCTCCGAAAAAGGTACTGTAGGTGCGCACGTAGTATTCCCCGTCCGGCAGGGCAGCCGAGGGCCACAGCAGCACATCGCCGTCATCCACCAAAATGGAGCCGCCTCCAACCACGGTGCCATCGTCGGAAACGATGTCATATGTGCCCAGGGAGTTCTCGCCGGCGATCACCGGCGCCTGGCCGGTGTCGGCATCGATCAGTTCGCCATCGATCTGCCCCCCGGACTCCAGGGTGATTTCGGGCAGGGTCAGGGAGGCTCCGGATGGAATTACCAGGGGAGAACCCGTGGCTCGGTCGCAACCGGAGAAAGGGCAAAGCAAGCCATTGTGCAGCACTCTGAGCCATGGTTCGGACGAGAGCATTGGGCTGAGTTCCACGTAGTAGCTTCCGCCGGCCAGTCCGGTGAACTCCCACTGGTCCTCGTTCGATTGCCATGACTCGAAGAAGTAACTGCCGAGCATTAATCCGCTACCGTCGTAGAGCCGGACCACCCGGTCGATATCGTCCGGTAACAGTGTGCCGGAAACCGTGGCGCCATCCTTCAGAGCAAAATCCAGATCGTCCGTGACGTTGCCAGCTGTAATCTCGATGGCGTCGGTGTCGAGTATCGGGCATTCTTCAAGCTGACACGAGTAGTCCTGCCAGGCCTGGATGACATAGTTGTCGCCATGGCCGGGGTGGGCCGTGAGGTGGTAATCTCCCGGCGCAATGGCCAGAGTGCTTTCGTAGGCTCCGGTTTCGTCGCTGAAGCCACGAAAGTGCGGACTGCGTAGCGCGTGCAGTGCATCGGGGGACAGGATCCTGACCATGGCGTTCTCAAGCGGCTGGCCGTCGCTGCTGCGGGTGACCGTGCCACTAAAGCGGCCTCCGGGCTCAAGACTGATGTCCAGCCCGGTGTAGGTCTCTTCCGGCTGGATGGTGAACTCGCCGTCACCACCACCACAATTGAAGTAACAATCGAAATCAACCGAGCCGCCGTGGCGATTCGGGGCGTGCTCCGGTCCGGCTGCTTCCACGACCACGGTCAACTCGGGCTGGCCGTTGAACTCGACTTCCGCGCTCCACTCACCGGCTGCGTTGGTGGTGGTTTCCTTCAGGGGTGGCATGGGCTGATCGATATTGCCAATGAACACGGTGGCGCCCTCGACAGGACCATTTGGGCCCGAGGCGGTGATCACGCCGGAGAGTGTAGCGGTGTCGTCGGCAAAAACACTGGTAAGCTGAAACGTCAGAGCGAGTAGTATTAGGGCAGGTGAAGCCCCCTTGTTGACATTTGTGAGCATGCGTTTCCTCGCAGAGCTAGCGGAGTCGGTTTATTGGTTTTCACCCTGACGTTACGCAAAAGGGTTGGAAATAGTGACAGTTCGCGGGGAAATATCAGCTTCCAGGGGCGCACAGGCTCTATAATGCGCACCCCACGGATTCCCACGAGTTGTTGATGAAGCTTCGCAATATCGCCATCATTGCCCATGTCGACCACGGCAAGACCACCCTGGTCGACCAGCTGCTGCGCCAGTCCGGCGAGTTCGCCGCCCATGAGCGCGTCGAGGAGCGCGTCATGGACTCCGAGGACCAGGAGCGCGAGCGCGGCATCACCATCCTGGCCAAGAATACGGCCATTACCTGGCGAGACTGGCGCATCAACATCGTCGACACCCCCGGGCACGCGGACTTCGGCGGCGAGGTGGAGCGCGTGTTGTCCATGGTCGATTCGGTGCTGCTGCTGGTCGATGCGGTCGACGGCCCCATGCCGCAGACCCGCTTTGTCACGCAGAAGGCCTTCGCCATGGGGTTTCGGCCCATCGTCGTGATCAACAAGGTAGACCGGCCGGGTGCGCGTCCGGACTGGGTGCTCAACCAGACCTTCGACCTGTTTGACAAGCTGGGTGCGAGCGACGAGCAGCTCGATTTTCCGGTGATCTACGCCTCGGCCATCAATGGTTATGCCGGCACCGAACAGGATGTGAGTGATGGCGACCTGTTGCCGCTGTTTGAAACCCTGGTCGAGCATGTGCCGGCACCGTCGGTCGATCCCGAAGGCCCGTTCCAGATGCAGGTCTCCTCGCTGGCCTACTCCAGCTATGTCGGACTGATCGGTATCGGTCGCATACAGCGGGGCCGGGTCAAGCCGAATCAGCCGGTCAAGGTCGTGGATCGCGATGGCAACACACGCTCCGGCAAGGTGTTGCAGGTACTGGGATTCAAGGGCTTGAAGCGAGAAGAAGTGCCGGAAGCGTCGGCTGGCGACATCATCGGGATCTCCGGCATCGAGGAAATCGGTATTTCCGATACGCTGTGTGATCCGTCCACGGTCGAGGCCCTGCCGGCATTGACGGTCGACGAGCCCACCATTCATATGACCTTCCAGGTCAACGATTCACCTTTCGCCGGCCGTGAAGGCAAGTACCTGACCAGCCGACAGCTACGAGCCCGACTGCTGCGCGAGGCCAGCCACAATGTGGCGCTGCAGGTGTCGGAAACAGGTGACCCCGATCAGTTTGACGTAGCCGGCCGTGGTGAACTGCACCTGGCCGTGCTGATCGAGGCCATGCGCCGTGAGGGTTATGAGCTGGCGGTCTCGCGCCCACGAGTTCGCAAGCGCGAGGGCGAAGACGGCTCGATCCAGGAGCCGTGGGAGCAGGTCGTGCTGGATCTGGAGGAGGACTTCCAGGGTGCCGTCATGCAGGCCATGGGCGAGCGCAAGGCCCAGCTGCAGGACATGCAGTCCGACGGTCGGGGCAGGGTGCGGCTGGATTACATCGCGCCCGCGCGCGGCCTGATTGGTTTCCAGAGCGCCTATCGCACGATGACTTCAGGCACCGGTCTGTTCTTCCGTGTCTTCGATCATTGGGGTGCAGCCACAGAGCGTGTGGCCGAGCGCTCCAACGGGACCCTGATCACCATGGAAAACGGCACCACGGTGGCATTTGCCCTGTTCAACCTGCAGGATCGCGGCAAGCTGTTCATCGGCCCCGGCGAGGATGTCTATGAGGGCCAGATCATCGGACTGCATGTCCGCGAAAACGACTTGATCGTCAATCCGATGAAGGGCAAGAAGCTGACCAATATCCGTGCTGCCGGCAAGGACGATGCCGTGCAACTGGTACCGCCCAACCGGATGACGCTGGAGCAGGCACTGGAGTTCATCAACGATGATGAGCTGGTCGAAGTCACGCCTGAAAACATCCGCCTGCGCAAGCGTCTTCTGAAGGAGCATGAACGCAAGCGCGCCAGCCGTTCCGGCGATCAGTCCTCAGCCTGAGTTTCCGTGGGCCGGTTGAAAGCGATCCTGAAACAGCAAGCCGGGATTGCGTTGCAGGCAAGTGGCGTTCTCGAGCCTGGGCTGCATTGCATCCAGGCTGCATTGAGAAAAGGTTTGATTTGAGACGTTGATCATCGAGTTCATGATGCCTGCCTCAGTGCCACTGGGGCAGTGCGATGAATCGTCGTGCCGTGCCCCGAAATTGTGGCCCAGCTCGTGAGCCAGTATCAGGGCGCTAATGGTATCGCTCCATAGACCCTCGTTGACTCCGACTCCCCAGTCCGTGCTGCAGGTTACACCGACATAGGCCATGCCCGCGGCATTGGTGATCGCTCGACCAGTCACTAGGTGAGCCTGGCCCTCGAAGGGAATGTTGCTGCCATCGTCCGAGGACATGAATTCCTGGAATTCACGCAGGCTGGTCCCGGTCAACGAGCCGTTGTCCTCCAGCGTTTCATGGTGCCAGAGCATGATTCCGGTACCCACCTGGCTTTCATAGATTCCATCGATAAAGTTCATTCTGCCCGCTACAACGGCCCCTGTGTCGGCGCCGTATTCATCTCCGAACTCAACATCTGTGACGATGGTCACCGGCACCATGTAGGCGGCAAAGTCCGCTCCCGACCTATTCGGGGATCCACGCGTCGATGGTCGGTGACCGGGCGGGTCTGCCAATTCGTCCGTTTCGGCGGGCTCATGATGGTGCTCGATGCCCCCGTCATCGATGCGCCAACCGGCAGACAGATCTTTCAGGCGAAAGGCTATGGTGCGATCGGGTTCAATCCTGCGCTCGTCCGGCAGCAGAAAACCCCTGGCCCGGTCGATCATGTAGAGATCCGTGCCATCGGAAAACATGCCGGTGAGCGTGTCGCCAATGCGGTTGATTCGCGCCCACGAGCGCGGATTGTCCGCCAGCCGCCCCCGGTAAAAGGCGTTTCGTCCATCGCGCAGCACCTGGTCCCTGCGCGCTGCTTCTTGCGGCGACCAAAGCGATTCATTGGGCACAAGCTCCAACACGAATCGCTTGTCGAACGCTTGAAGTGTCAATCGGGCATCGGCTGCGCGTTCATGCATGGAGGTGTCAGCAAGGCTGAAGGCTTTCAGTTCGGTGTCTTCGTTGGCCTGGCTCCATAGTGGTCCTGCCACAAACAGGAACAGCAGGAGCAGGGTGCGCAGCGAATACGTGATGACCATCCTGGATTCTCCGGATTGGCTTCGTGTTTTTCTTCATGGAATGCCGACCAACATGATGACGACGATCCCTTGGCTCGAGTTTACCCGGTGAGGGTGTCGATTTCGACCGGTACTTCCAGGTCGGCTGTTGTCAGCCCGATATCGGGACTGGCCGCTGGAGCAGCGCAACTTGGTAACATGCAGAGCGACCATCTGCCCGAGGAGCTGCCCGACATGGATTTCACACCCTCAGCCAAGGCACAGGAGATTGCCGGGGCGTTGGACCGCTTCATGCTCGACGAAGTGGAGCCGGTCGAGGCGGATTGTCTGCGTGATTTCAACGCAATGGACTATCCCTGGCAGGTCTCGCCGGTAGTAGAGGGGCTCAAGCAGAAAGCCCGTTTAGCGGGGCTCTGGAATCTTTTTCTGCCCGATGACGAGCTGGCGCAGGGGCTGGCCAACCTGGACTATGCGCCGCTGGCCGAGCGCATGGGACGTTCGCTGATTGCGCCGGAGATCTTCAACTGCAATGCCCCGGACACCGGCAACATGGAAGTGCTCTACCACTACGGCAGTGACGAGCAGAAATCGCAATGGCTGGAACCCTTGCTGGCCGGCGAAATCCGGTCAGCCTTTTGCATGACCGAGCCGGGCGTGGCCTCTTCGGACGCCACCAACATGGAGGCCACTGCCAGCATCGAAGGGGAAGAGGTGGTGCTCAACGGGCGCAAGTGGTGGTCGACCGGAATTGGCCATCCCAATTGCAAGGTGGTGATCTTCATGGGGCTGACCGACGCCCATGCCGATCGTCATTATCGCCACTCCATGGTACTGGTGCCCCTGGATACGCCGGGAGTGAAGATTGAGCGCATGCTCAATGCCATGGGGTATCACGATGCCCCGCTGGGTCATGGCGAGGTGAGTTTCAGCAATGTTCGGCTGCCGGTCTCGGCCATCATTGCCGGGCCCGGCAAGGGCTTCGAGATCGCCCAGGGGCGGTTGGGCCCCGGACGAATCCATCACTGCATGCGCCTGATCGGGCTGGCGGAAATGGCGCTGGAGCGGGCCTGCCGCAGGGCGCTGGAGCGCGAGGCGTTCGGTCGGCCGCTGGCAAAACTCGGCGGCAACGCCGAACGTATCGCCCAGGCGCGCATTGCCATCGAACAGGCCCGGCTGCTGGTGCTCAAGGCCGCCTGGTCGCTGGATCATCGCGGCATCACCCGGTCGATGAGCGAAGTCTCTCAGATCAAGGCGGCGGTGCCGTCCATGGCCCAGGACGTGATTGATCTGGCCATGCAGTTGCATGGTGGTGGCGGATTGTCGGATGACTATCCACTGGCCGCGGCCTGGACAGCGGCCCGCGCACTGAGACTGGCCGACGGTCCGGACGAGGTACACCGAGCGTTGGTGGCCCGGCTGGAACTGCGGGGGTATCGCTGATGGCCTTCTTGCCGCCCCCGATCGATTTTCGGCCCCGCATGGAGTGTCCCGAATGCGGATTGCTCAACCTGAAGAAAAACGAGCAGTGTGTGCACTGCGGGTACCGCTTCCCGGAAGCGTGGCGCCAGCGTCAGAAAGCCGCGGGAAAGGAGCGCAGGCGTCGCGCCACGTGGGCTGCGGTCATCATACTGCCGGCCCTGCTGCTGTTTCTTACGTTGTTGTTTCAGCTCGCCGAGACCTGAGACCAGCGCAAAAAAACCCGGCACCGAGTGGGTGCCGGGTGATTGCAGGGTGGTACATCGGGCCAGGTTTTTCTCGGGGAAGGTGTTTCGATCACCCCCGGCCCACTAGTTGTTGTCACTGCTGGCTTCGAACCGATCCTGAAACAGGATCTCGGCCAGTTCTTCGAGTGTATAACCCCAGAAGCCGCCGGTCAGTCGCCATGCGCCTCCCGACAGTGCGCGTGCCTCGGTGGCCTCCCACTGCCCGATGGTGCCGGACAGCTGCCACTGCCCGTTACTCGACTCCGATTCGAGGGTCCCGCCGCCGGCGATGGTCCAGGACGAAATGCAGAACTGCTCGCTTGCATCGCAGGACACACTGTTGTTTCCGGCACTGGCCACGGCCGGCATGAGAAATGCCGCGGCAAGGAGAAGTGCCGGCGCGAGCGGCAATGCATATCGGGGCCGGCAATGTTTTTTCATCATGTCATGGGCTCCGTGTTGGTCTCACCAGAAGGTTGTTTGTCGTTTTCCTGTTCTACTTAACGACAAAAGTGCACAGGGTACGCCATCGAAGTTGCCGCGGCGGCGGATCGAGCGGCTTGCGTCGGGGTCGCGATACACTGTGTTCTCGACATTTCTGCCATGGAGTCCCCATGTCCGACAGCGAGACGTTGCTAGACCAGCCCCGCTCATTGCGAGAAGAGGACCGTTTCGATATCGAAGCTGTCGATCAATGGCTCCGAGGGCGGGTAGCCGGGCTGGAAGGACAACCACAGGTCGAGCAGTTCTCACGCGGCGCTTCCAATCTGACCTATCGCCTGCGCTATGCCAACCGGGACCTCATCCTGCGCCGCCCCCCGCCCGGGACCAAGGCGAAATCGGCACACAACATGGTACGCGAGTACGAGATCCAGAAGGCACTCCGACCAATCTATCCCTATGTGCCTGAAATGCTGGCGCTGTGTACCAATGACTCTGTCATCGGATGCGACTTCTACGTCATGGAGCGTGTCCGGGGGATCATCCTGCGCAAGAACCTGCCCCCGGGCCTGGAGCTGGACCGGGAACAGACTGCCACCCTCTGTCGCAATGCCATCGAGCGACTGATCGAGCTGCACTCCGTGGATGTCGAGGCGGCGGGGCTGGATCGCATCGGCAAGGGCACGGGTTACAACCGTCGCCAGATCGATGGCTGGTCGGAACGCTACCAGCGGGCCAAGACCTGGAATGTGGCCAGCGGCCGCTACGTGATGCAGTGGCTGTCCGACCACGTTCCCGACGAGGTCGCCATACGCGTCATCCACGGCGACTTTCGCTTCGACAACCTGGTGCTGGATGCCGATGACCCGCTGCGGATCGTCGGGGTGCTGGACTGGGAGCTGGCCACGCTGGGTGACCCGCTGATGGATCTGGGCAACTCGCTGGCCTACTGGGTACAGGCTGACGATGATCGCTATTTCCGGGGATTCAGACGTCAGCCCACGCACAGGGCCGGCATGATGACGCGTGCCGAGGTAGTTGACTACTATTGCGATCGAATGGGTCTGAAACCGGACAACTGGGCCTTCTACGAGGTCTACGGGCTGTTTCGTCTGGCCGTGATCGCCCAGCAGATCTACTTTCGCTATCACCATCGGCAGACCCGCAACCGGCAGTTCCGGTACTTCTGGGTTGCGGTCAACTACCTGCTGTGGCGATGCCGTCGGATTATCCGTTCGGCGTGACCTTTGTCACTGATGCCGAGATTGGCTCGCCGGCTACAATGATGGTTGTTTGCCTGCCCAGGGAGTCTGTTTGCCATGTCATCGATACCTGATCCGCCAGCCGGGTTCAGCAACCGCAGTGTTTCGGTCTCGGAGTTGCCCGATTTCAGGGCTGTCAACCTGAACGACGTGGCGCCCGGATACCACCTTCATGTGCAACTGACCAACGCCGTGTTCTGGCTGGTCCTGGTCGTGATTGCGCAAGTGGTCAGCTGGTTGCCGGTCTGGGAGTTCAGTCTGCCATGGTGGGTCAGTGCTGCCCTGCTGGGGTTGCTCGCGCTCAGCGCGGTCCACGCGGTTTTCGATGCCCGGTTCCGTGGCTGGGCTTTGCGTGAACACGATTTCATCTATCGTCACGGTGTCATCTGGCGCAAGACCATCATTCTGCCCTTTACCCGTATCCAGCACGTGGAGACGGCATCGGGGCCGATTGAACGTCTGTTTGGTCTCATGCGGGTCAAGTGTTTCACCGCCGGAGGCACGACGGGGGATCTCACCGCCGTCGGGCTGCATGCCGACGATGCCAGACGGGTCCAGCAGTATCTGCTGGAACAGATCCGTGAGCACGGGGATGCCGCCGTCGGCCAGGCTCCCGGACACGAAGGATCGGACCATGTCGGAGATTGAGCTGGCGGTCTGGCAGCGGCTGTCTCCGTTGGCGCTGTTCGACCTGTTCATTCGCTCCCTGCTGAAGTTCGTGCGAGAAAACCTGTACCTGTTTGTCGGGGCAGGTGCCGGGCTGGCATTTCTGGATTGGCTGGGGCTGCGCGAATTGCTGCTCGGACTGATCGGCCTGCTGGCGCTGATCGTGGTGGGGGCGGTGATGTACTGGCGGCGGTTTACCTTCCGCCTGGAAGCCGATGCGGTGCGGGTACGCAGTGGCGTGTTCGAAAAGAAAGATCTGCGGGTTCGTTTTGCCCGGGTTCAGAACATTCAGATTGGCCAGCCCTTCTACTTTCGGCCTTTTGGCGTGGTGCGTTTCAGTCTGGAAACTCCCGGTTCGGGTGACAAGGAGGTGGAGCTGCCCGGGATCGAACGGTCGCTGGCCGCCTGGATGCGCGACAGAATTGCCGACGTGCAGTCCGAGACGCCGGGCGATGGTGCCGATACACCGGACCTGACCGGTGATGAACCGGCTCGAAGTGCTGAACACGCGAGCCCGGAGGAGGGCGATGAGCCGGTCTGGCGGGCCGGGCATGGGGCGCTGTTTCGGCATGGCCTGGCATCCAACCAGGTGTGGGTGCTGGCCGGGATTCTGGGTTACCTTTCCAGCCAGTTTTTCGGCCGCATGGAGGGCTGGCTGGAGGATCTCGGCGTGGATGCCTGGCTGGCCGGTCTGCTCGAGACCGGCTGGGCTTTCATCGTGGCCCTGGTGGTGGTCCTGGCCGTGCTGATCTTTGTTCTTTCCGGGATGATCGCGCTGGTGCGCTTCCATCGCTATGAACTGCATGACCGAGGCGATCGCCTGGTCGCGATCGGTGGGCTGCTCGACCGACGTGAGCAGACACTGCGCCGGGAGAAGATCACCGGTCTTTCGCTCAAGCAATCGGCCATCGGCCGTCTGCTGGGTATCTGGTATCTGGTAGCGCGTCAGACGCGGGCCAGTGACGAGGAGCTCGATGGGGGGCGCAAGAGTTTCATCGTTCCGGGCCTGGGCCCGGCTCGCGACGAGCTTTGCCGTGTCGTGCTGCCCGGAACCCAGCCCCCGGAGGAGCTGGCTCGCATCAGTTTTCACTACCGGCGTTTCTTCTGGACACGCGGTGCCGCGTTCTTCGTGCTGCTCGCGGCAGTGCTTTTCGCTCTGCCGGCCGCGGCAAGCTGGAATGCCTGGCTGGTCCTTGGGTGCCTGCCCCTGTGGCTGCTTTTGATCCAGTTGACCTACCGCCACTGGGGGTGGCGCGAGGAAGAGGGCGTGGTGTGGGTGCAGCATGGTCTTTTCGGGCGCCAACTGGATTGCTTCGCGCTTGAGCTGGTGCAACAAGCCTGGTTCCGACAGAGCCCTTATCAGCGTCGACACCAACTGGCTTCCGTACAACTGATTCTCCCTCAGGGCAGTGTGTCCATTCCGTGGATGCCGGCCGGGCAGGCCGCCGAGCTGGTGAACCTGGCCATGGCCCGGGCGGAGGTGGCCCCGATGCACCGGGTCTGACCGCGCCGTCCGACGGGAAAGCCTGGTCTTGCGTGGTAGAATGGCGGGCTATTTCGATCAGGATAGTTGCCCATGAGCCAGATCTCTCCCGGAGCCCGTTTTCGCAAGCTGGTGGCCGATCAGCCGCCGCTGCAGGTGGTTGGCACGATCAATGCCTACAGTGCCCTTTTGGCCGAGCGGGCAGGGCATCAGGCGATCTACCTGTCGGGCGCCGGCGTGGCCAACGCCTCTTATGGGTTGCCGGATCTGGGGATTACCCAGTTATCCGACGTGGTCCAGGACGCTGCCCGCATTACCTCGGTCAGTGACTTGCCGTTGCTGGTCGATGTCGATACCGGCTGGGGCAGTGCGTTCAATATTGGGCGCACCGTGCGCGAGATGGAACGCGCCGGCGTGGCGGCCATTCACCTGGAAGACCAGGTGGCGGCCAAGCGCTGCGGCCATCGACCCAACAAGGCGCTGGTCAGCCCCGAGGAAATGGCTGACCGTGTACGTGCGGGCGTCGATGCCCGCCAAGACGATAATTTCGTGTTCATGGCGCGTACCGATGCGCATGCCTCCGAAGGCATGGCCGCGGCCGTGGATCGTGCCAATCTCTACGTCGAGTGCGGTGCCGACATGATCTTCGCCGAGGCGCTGCACACGCTCGAGGAGTTCACCGAATTCACCCGCCAGGTGCCGGTGCCGGTGCTGGCCAACATCACCGAGTTCGGCCGCACGCCGCTGCTCAGCGTCCAGGAACTGGACTCGGCCGGCGTCAAACTGGTGCTCTACCCGCTGTCGGCCTTCCGTGCCATGAGCAAGGCGGCCCTGGCGGTCTACGAGTCCATTGGCCGCGAAGGCCACCAGAAGAACGTGGTCGACATGATGCAGACGCGCGAGGAGCTCTACGATGTCCTCGGTTACCACGATTTCGAAAATAAACTGGATCAGCTGTTCAGCAAGGAGTCCAAATGAGCGAAAAGAAAACCGGAGCCGGCCTGCGTGGTCAGACCGCCGGCAAGACCGCCATCTGCACCGTGGGTGCGGCGGGAAACAGCCTGCGCTATCGCGGCTATGCCGTCGACGACCTGGCCGAACACGCCAGCTTCAACGAAGTCGCCCATCTCGTGCTCAAGGGGCATCTGCCCAACAGCGAGGAACTGGCCGCCTACACGAAGCGACTGAAGTCGCTGCGCGGCCTTCCGGACTCGCTCAAGGAAGTGCTCGAGCGCATTCCTGCCTCGGCGCATCCGATGGACGTGCTGCGAACCGGCTGCTCCTTCCTGGGCAATATCGAGCCGGAGGGCGATTTCGACAACCAGCAGGGCATCGCCGACCGTCTGCTGGCTTCCTTCCCCTCGATGATCACCTACTGGTATCGCTACAGCCATGACGGCGTGCGCATCGACGTGGAGACCGACGACGAGGGCATCGGCGGTCACTTCCTGCACCTGCTACGCGGGGAGGCGCCCAACGAGCTGCATGCGCGCGTCATGGATGTCTCGCTGATCCTCTATGCCGAGCACGAGTTCAACGCCTCGACCTTTACCGCCCGTGTGTGTGCCTCCACCCTGTCGGACATGCACTCCTGCGTAACCGGGGCGATCGGTTCGCTCAGAGGCCCGTTGCACGGCGGTGCCAATGAAATGGCCATGGCCATGCTCGAGCAGTACGGCTCGGTCGAGGAGGCACGCGCCGATGTCATGCGCATGCTCGAGGCCAGGGAAAAGATCATGGGCTTCGGTCATGCCGTCTACCGCGAGAAGGATCCGCGCAACGCCATCATCCGCGAATGGTCGCGCAAGCTGGCCGACGATGTAGGCGACAAGGTGCTGTTCCCGGTTTCCGAAGAGGTCGAGCGCATCATGTGGGACGAGAAGCGCCTGTTCGCCAATGCTGACTTCTACCACGCCTCGGCCTATCACTTCATGGGGATTCCAACAGGGTTGTTCACGCCCATCTTCGTGATGTCGCGCGTGACCGGCTGGGCCGCCCACATCATGGAGCAGCGCGCCGACAATCGCATCATCCGACCGGGTGCTGAATACATCGGACCTGAGGACCGCGCTGTCCCGCCGATCGACCAGCGCTGAGTTGGCACAAGCCCCGGCCGTTGCTGGCCGGGGCTTTTCAGTTTTTTGGGGTCTATCCGGATCTCGCAACAATAGTTGACCAGAGTACGGTGCGACTTTACACACATGCTACCGTCAGACAGGCAAGTTTCTTCCACTCGTTGACCTCCACCCACCAGCACCCGATTCCTGTGCGCATTCCGCTGGCGATGTGCCCAAGAGAAAGTCTTCTACACCGTGAGTCGAATCAAGGCCCTCATGACATCAGCCTTTTGCACAATCTGGATATCGCCGTTTTTTACTTAATAGTTGTAGTCGACGCGGATGCCTTCCATGACCCAGCCATCAGGTGAAACTGCCTGAAAGCTTCTGTCACCCAGATTGCCGATGGGCATGTAGAAAAGGCGGATTTCATCATCCGGAACCGGATGGAACGTATATGCGATGCACAAGGGCTCATCACCGGTTATCTCAGGAAGTACATTCTGTCCGCTGAAATCGTCTGCCCGGCGGCAGTCAATGTCTCCAGCATGCTGAACATTGATATTGCCCTCGCGCTCCCAGAACGTCATGCTTAAGTGGCTTTCATCAGAGGGAACACGCATTTTTGCCATCAGTTCATTCCTGAGCACATGTGTTTCCCGTGAGTGGTCAAATTCATCCGGATCATCCTCGTTCTTGTAGAACATGATGATCCAGGAGGTTGTGACATCAAGCTCCACTCCTTCGTGCTCTGCAGTGTATTGCGGAAGTCGGTAGGACGCCTCGGGTTCAAATAGCGGGACCTGTCCGCTTCCGAAAACCTGCGGCACGAGGCGACGATAACTGCCCCCGTCAATACTGAACCGGATCAGGTGCCGCTGCATCACCTCGAAGTGAATATTGCCGACCACCTCGTAATCCGGATGCCGGTATTCGCCATTGATGACCTCGCCATTGGTGGTCCTGTACAGGTCGGCCTCTAGTTCCCGGTAGCTGTTATCGCCTTCCGATTTCTCCAACTTGCCGCTGAAGGTATACCAGACCGGTTCGCCGTCCTCCCGGTATCCGTAGTAGACCGCGGCCATGATGCCGTTCTGAACATCAATATTGATGCCGGTGCCTGAACGTTCCGGGTCGAACCAGAGCCCGGATTTAGGATATGGGGGCTTCTTGAACTCCGGACAGCCTGGGCAGGCGGGTGCGTAGGGGCCAACTTCTTCAGCCAGGACCGAAATGGAGCAAAGGGCCAGAACAAAAAGTGTGTAGAGGTGTTTCATCGAATACTCCAGGCCAAGTGTTGCCCGCGCATTGGCGGGCAACAAGGGTATACCAAAATCGATTAGAGACAGCCGGCATAGTAGGTCGTCGTAACTTGCTGGCTGTCGGCGCTGCATCCGCCGGCATTGCAGGCACGAACCACCAGAGTGGTTGGGCTACTGTAATTGACCAACGTCTGGGTGCCAGGTCCACTGTAGACCGGTACGCTCGAGTTGGTTTGGAAGACCCGATACTCGGTTGCATCAGGTTGGGCTGTCCACTGAAGTGTGTTCATGCCCCAGCAGAACTCTGGTTGGATGCTGACCGGGTTGGGCGGCTGCGGTGGTGTGGGCTGCGGTCCTTTCCAGCCTGCTGCATAGGGCATATTGGTGTCCAGCGCAGCTGCCATATTTCGGGATGTTTCACCCGTTTTCTCACCGATGTAGTTCACATCGGGATTGGACCATCTGGCAATCCTGACAGTTGGCTGCTGATCGGGCGGATCATTTTCTTCAAAATCGCAGTTTACATAGCCGCCCATTATGGTTTGCCAGTCACAGTGGCTCGGTGCATATCCACAGGCAAAAGTAGGTTGAGGGCTGCCGCCGCAGTCTTCATGCCTGCCATTGAGAACATGACCGATTTCGTGAATGGCAGTCAGGTCGGCCATTGCAAAAGTATGCGTTGTGTTGGCGTAAGGGAAGGGGTGTTCAGGATAAGCTGACTCCGGAATAAAGAAGGCAGCACCTCCATATGCTCTGGAGTACCATGGGCTGCACTCAGTGTAGCCGGTTTCGGTGGTCATGATAGTCAGGCCCATATCAGCCCAGTCCTCACTCATCCAGTCGGAAATGTTTGAGAAGGCCTCTTCCTCATTACTCTTGTCGAACAGAATTTCGTCTCTACATCTGTGACCAGATGTGGAGAGGTTATCGTTAATGTTTCGAAGGCCAGCAAGAGTGACAAAGTTGGAGCTGTTTACTCCGCTATACGACAGGCTTTGATTGAAGGTCGCAATGATATTGTTGGCCATCAGTGCAATGTTCTCTTGCTGGGCCACTGCGGGGGTATACATCACCAGTACCCTGACTTCCCCGCCCGACGACATGGGTTGGGCGGATTGATCTCGCCTCGTTGGCGCTTGCTTCTGCTCCTGCTCTACATTTTGCGGAGATAGGTGGTTGTGGTGCTTCTTTTCCGGCCGAGGAATCAGTGTTTGGTCGATTATGCTCAATGTGTATTGCGGGCTGTCGAGTCTACTTTCAAGGAGGTAGGTGAATCCCTCGGAGTGGTGTATCCTGCCCAGGAGGGCTTCTTGATCAACGGTGATGGCAACGAGTGAACCGTCATCACCATCAATCTTTCCCGCATAGGTAATCATGCCGTCTTTGCCTTCGTGGACCGTATCGATCTTGAGCTGAAGTGGAGTGCTCCGCTTCGGAACTGGCAGGGCCAGCCGTTGACCAGACAGGGGCGCGCCACGGTCTGTGGCGATACGTGTTCCGTTGGGGCCTTCTATGGCGGTCAGTGCATCCAGGTCAAGATTCACTGTCCATGATTGAACTGTTTCATCGCCGAGAAAGCGACGAAGTTCGTTGGCGCGGTCTGAATTCTCCGATTCAACCGCCATGAACTCTTGCGGGCCGCCTGTGGATGTTGTTAGGGGGGGTAGCCAGAACTGGCGCTGCCAACACGCTCGTCAAGAAAGAGAAAATGATGGGAACTTTTCGCATAATTACTGCTCCGTTGCTTTTGCCAATCCAGGTGCCAAGACCTGCCACGCATGTCGCCCCGTTCGCCTTGTGCTGCCAACAAGGCGACGGTAGATTTCTACCTGATTCTGTTGGTGGTTGTCAAATGGTCTCTGTGGCGGGGGTGCCAAGGATGACAGCTTGGGTGGACACTGCGGTCGAGCTCGTTTGCTGCACTTATGTGAAGCCTTTGGTTTAAAAATCGAGCCAGAAAAGCCTCAGGCCGCTCAATCCCGAAACAAGCAACGAGGACTGGTACAATCGGCAGGTGATTTCGGAACCGAAGGTTTCGCATGAACCCGCCGGATGCGTCAGTTCACCGCCTCACCGACGTCACGATCCCCGCCGTGTCATTGCCGCGGTCAGAATCAGTCTTACGGCATCCTCGAACGGCATGTCCACCGGTTCGCACCATTCCCTCGGCACGAAGATCGTGTAACCGGCAATCTGGTAGCTCAGGGGCAGGTAGACGGCGACCTCGTCTTCCTTGCCGAAGGGCAGGTTGGAAAAGTCCTCGCGGGTGACGAATCCCAGCAGTGAAATCTCCAGGCCGGGATGGCGCACCAGTACCACCTGGTTGAACTTTCCTTCATCATCGCCTGAGAAATACTCGACGAAGTCCTTGGTCGCACGATAGACCGACTTGACCACGGGCATGCGCGCGAGTATGGCTTCGCCAAAGTCGATCAGTTTCTGGAACAGCAGGACCTGGCTGAGCAGCCCGATGACAATCACGATGATGATGCCGCCAAACAGCCCCATCCCGCGGATATACCAGCTTTCCGGCAGCACCAGCTGTATGAGACTGCCGATGCCCCCCTCGGCCAGCCCGGCCAGCCAGAACACGATCAGCAGCGTCAGGGCGATCGGAATGATCGTGGCCAGACCCTTGAAAAACAGTCGGACGATCGTACCGGCGATGCCGGTGGCGTGATGGCTGTGGTCTTCAGAGCTCATCGATCTTCCGCTTCAGTTGTTCACGCTGGTCGATGACGATCCGTTCGAGCGTTTCGATACGCTCACGCAACTCGTTTTCGAGTTGGTCGATTCGCTCCCCGTCGATGCCGGGGTGGCGGCGCGACTCGAACCAGTATCGGGCAACAGCGACCACGCCAAGAATTGCGGTGATGGCGACCATGGCGGAAAAGAGATTCATTGTTTGGGGCTCCGGCCGGTTACCTGGGGACTGCCCCCATGATAACGGCAAATGCCCGTTGGGTGCTGCAGCGTGGAGTCCGGCATCCGGCCCGGCGGAGAGCTCGCCGGGCCGGGGATTCCGGATCAGTCCTCGCGGGACATGAAGCCGTCGCCGAAGATATCGTCGTTCGTCATGCGTGTGAACACCACGATGGCATTGTCTTCGTTGGCCACGACGTAAAGGTGGCGATTATCGGGGCTGACTGCCATGTCCGTCGGTCCACCCATGCGGGAAATATTGCCCTGGTTGTTGAACAGCGTTGCGCGTATCTCCAGCTCGTCGCTGTCGTCGTCGCGCAGGAAAATCGTCAGACTGTGATCGTCGAATCCGGTGACGAACATTTCCACATTGTCCGGCGTGAGCTGGAGATGCTGCGTACCACCCATGCCCGGCAGGTTGGTTTCTCCACGCTTCCAGCTTTCTACGATCTCGAGGTTGCCGTCGCCATCTCGGACCAGACGTGTCATGCCGGCTTCGTTCTCGGCAGCCACGTAGAGATTGGTGCCGGCACTATCTATAGCCACGTCAATCGCTCCGTCCAGGTCCGTGACGCCGGCCAGGCCTTGCTGAAGAGTCGTGTGATGAGTCAAACGGCCGTAATCATCACTTTCTGCGTCCTGTTCCCGGTCGAACACCAGTAGCGCATTCCCATGGCGAGCACTGACGAACAGTTGCGAGCCGTCGGGCGAGAGTGTGAGCCCGGCGGGACGGTCCATGCCCTGCGGAAGGTCACCCCCGGATCCGGTCGACTCGAGATAGGACAGTGATCCGTTGTCGGAGTCACGCTCGAATACGGCGACGGCCGCGGCGCCTGAGCCGCTGGCATAGAGATGATCGCCGTCGGCGCTGACATGCAGGCGCGAGACATCAGAAAGTGACTCGATTGCACCCTCGCCGCCCTGGATATTCTCGATATGGGTGAGCTCACCGTTGTCGATGTTCCTGGCGAAAACCACGATGGCATTGCCCTTCTTGGCCGCAACGTAGATGTTCTTGCCGTCGGGACTGATCACCAGGTAAACCGGGCCGTCGAGATTGACATCGGCGAATCCCTCGGTGCCATCATCGATCGTGGCAAGGAACTCTAGCGTGCCGTTCGCCTTGCGACGGAAGAAGCTGGTGATCTGACCACTGGACTCGCTGGTGACGTAGACATGATCGCCATTGGGGCTGACAACCACCGAAGTCGGGTCCGGAATGCCGGTCACGCCTTCTTCGCCATGGACGACATCCTGCTCGTGCCGCAGCAAGGGCTCTATTCCGGGATTGGCGATGATGCCGGCCACCGTGGAGCGTTCAAGCTGGCCCTGTCTTTCTGCATCGAGATGCAGGGTGAACGACTTCTGCGGAATATCGTCGTTGGTGGCATTGACCGTCACACGGATTTCGCTGCCGGTGCGCCCGGGCTCGATTTCGACCTGGCCGGAAGCGGCCTGGTAGTCCTGTGGGGCGGTGGCCGAGCCGTCCTGAGTCTGCCAGTCGAAGCTGACGGTGCGGTCATGACTGCGCGACAGGGTGACGTTGAACACCATTTCGGCGGTGCCCGATGACGGCACGTTGAGCCAGCCGTCGGCAACCCGGATGTCGGGAATATCGTCGTCGTCGATGATGGTGACTGTCGCGGTGGGTCTGGCGATTACGCCATCACTTTCGGCGTGTGGCTGGATATGGACAAGAAAGGTCTCATCGGCCTGGGGGACGGTGTCTCCGCAGACCGAGACTTCGATATTGCCACTGAGGGCACCGGCGGGGATGACAATCTGTCCGGTTTCATGGATAAAGTCGATTCCTGCACCACATTCGGGTCCCCCGACCGCAGTATCGTCTTCGGTTTCCCATTCGAGGACGATGTCCTCGTCATGGGTAGTGTTCATTTCCACCTGCAGTGTGGCCGTCGTGATGCCCGAGTCGCCCTCGAGTACCTCGGTATCATGAATGCTGATGCTCGGGCCGGTACCGAGATGCTGTGGATCGATGTCGAGTCGTACGGCCCGTCCGATGGCGCCGACAACCGGTTCGGCGGCAAGCTGGCTGCCGATATAGATTTCGACCTCGTCGCCGGGTCGGGCGCGGCCTTCGGTACGCGGATCAACATCGTCCATCCGAATCGGCAGCGCGTATTGGTCACCCAGTGCGGGATCTCGTCCCATTTCGTAGCGCACGAGAATATCGCCGTCGGGCACACTGCGGACCTCGATGTTGGTCCCCGATTCGACCGCTTGGCCGTAGAGCGTGGCGTTGCCGTAAAAGATGTGGCTGGGCTGGTCGATCCGTGCCTGGCCGGTGGTGGCTGCCAGAAGCAGGGCCAACCCGACCATGATGGTGCGTGTCGTTATCTTCATGGTCAGTTCCCCGGATAAGCGTAGGTTTCGAAGAAGATACGGATATCGTCAATTCCTTCTCCGTCGCGTTCTCCACCCGAATCGGGAATCTCCTCGCCGTGGATGAAGGTCTCCAGACCCTCGACCGGATCGTTGAGGAAGGTGCCGCCGGGAATGATCATTATCCAGCGCCGGTTCCAGACCGACCGTCCAATGAGCCGGCTGTCGGATATCACCTCGGAGTCGTCGAACGGTTCGGAAAAGTGGTGCGCCGGAATGCGTGCATAGCGCCGGATATCGATCGGTGACTCGGCCACCGTATCGGAGATCGGTTGCCAGTCGAATCGGCCAAGATCCTGCGACCCGATGGGGAAGGGGATGGGTACGGCCTGATCAACAATCTTCCATTCGCGAGTGGTGAAATCATGCGCATCCGGAGCCCGGAGCACATCGGCACCGACCGGGAACAGATAGATGCGGGGATTGTCAGCCAGCGGCAGCCCGGCGTAGTTGTCGAACCAGCTGCCGACCGAGCGCACCCGGGTCGAGAACTGGCTGGAATCATAAGAGCCGTCGCCCGGTCCGAGGTCCCAGCCGAAGAAGTTCAGTCCGAAAGTGACGTTGGTCGAAAACTCGATGACCAAGCCCGGTTGGGGGCCGGCAGACTGTGGCGCGAACGGGCGGGCGTAGCGACGGAACTCCGGAACATTCCACAGGTCATCGACGCGCGATTCCTCCAGCTTCCGCCTCCACTGGCGATCACCTGCCGAACCTTCGGGTATGCGGAACAACTCGCTGCGCAGTGAGAAACGATTGGTCTCGATCTGCGGATTGTTGAAGCCCATCTGGCCTTTCAGGACCTCGAAGTTGAGTTTGAGCTGACCGAGCGCATCGGCAAGTCCCGGTGTGCCGGGTATCGGTGCTCCGTCAATGAGCTGTCCCAGGCTGCGCTCGCGCACGATGTCGGTCAGGAACTCCTGACCCGATCGCCCGTCGCTGCCCAGCAGGTTGGTGTCGTAGTCGTAGGCGGTCGCGGCCAGGTAGACGTAGCGGGCGGCCATCTCGAAGGCGGCTCGATATTTCTGCAGCGCATCATTGCGGAAGATCCGGAACGCCATGTCCTGGTAACGGAACTCCTGGATCTCGGCTGCACCGGCCCTGCGGAAGTTGATCATTTCTTCCTGGATTCTCAGCCCTCGCGCCAGGGTGGCCTTGTAGTCACCGACCAGTTGCTGAATGGCTTCGGCGCGAGCGAAGATTTCCGACCGGAGGACCGGTTCTTCCCGCATCAGGGCATCGACCTGGCCCTTGGCATTGAAGATGTCCAGTCGCGAGTCGTTGATCATGGTCTGGATGCCGGCCAGCTCGGAAACATCTTCCTTGGCCGCTTCGGTGGCGTTGGCCGTGACATCGAGAAGGTCTGCGCCGGTGTCGAGCGCAAACTGCGCCTTGCTGCCACCAATCTGGATGGCACAGCGTGGTCCGGAGGTCATGTCGCCACCGGCGGCAACCCCGGCAATCGTGCTTTTTGGCAGGCACTCGGCCTTGTTCTTGAATGTCGTGCCAAGGAACTCGCCGATCCGGCGGGCCGCGATTGCACTGTTGCGCATCGTTTCGGTGGCGATGGTCAGGTCCCGCAGTTCGCTGCGTCTATTATTGGCAACCTTGAGGTTGGCATCGGCCAGATCGAAGGTTGCCTGGAGGGTCCGTATCTCGTCCTCGATCGATTCCCGCAACTGGTCGTACTCCACCAGCGCCTGCTTGAGTGATATCCGCGCCTGCAGCATCTGGTGAAGGATCTGCTGCAATTCACCGGGTGCGCGGCGTTCTCCGGTCCAGTCATCGGGTGTGGTGAACCAGAAACCAAAGTCCGGTGATTCGATGGTGGTGTACTCGACATCGAGCGGATCGGAAGTGTCGAGCTCGCCGAGCGCGCAGCCGGCCGCCAACGGTGCGAAAAGGCACAACTCGCCATCGGAACCGGTGCGTTCGACATCAGCCTCGACGGGCTCGACTTCGAAGAAATTGACGCCGTGCGGGGCCGGGTCGTATGAGGCGGTGAACTCGCGGATCCGGTTGATGCCGAGGTTGTTGATGTCGTCATCGAAGTCGAACTCGGTGCCGGCCAGCGCCGGAACATCGATATACATGTAGTGATACAGGTCCGGACCGTCATAGCCGGCGGGATAGGTGCCACCCGGACCGATGTCGTCGGGGTAGGGGTAGCCGAAGATCTCGATCAATTGGTTGGAGAAACTGGTCTCCTGTGCCGCGGCATCCGCACTGATGTCGTCGACCTCGTTCTGGTTGCGGCGCATCTGGTTGTCGAGCTGGTTGGCGAAATCCCAGACCTGGACGGCATTCTCCAGTGCTCGGATCGCACGGTCGGCGATCTGTTCGAAATGCGATTCGTTGCCGTCTATCCGGGACGGATCGATATCGAAGGGCACGACATCGCGTGCCAGTCCCAGCGGATTGAGGCCGGCGTCGGCCTTGTCGACCTGGCTCTGTATGTCCTCGTACTGGCTGGCGATTTCGCCAATCTCGCGCACCGTGTTGCGATCGATTCGCTGGATACCGACGTTGTCCGGATTCGGGTCGACCTCGGGTAGCAAAGAGTTGGCCGTCACCCAGTCGTAATAGGCGCCCGTGCCCGCGCGACGCCCCCACTCGGAGAGACCCCAGGCACGTTCGGGGTCGCTGTCCTCGTAGCCTTGCCATTGACCGTCAGGGTCCTCGACATACATCGATCGGTAGGTCAGGTCGACGATTTCCGCACCGGTCCGTGCCTTGGCGACGGCGGTTTCGGCGAACTGGCGTTCGTCGAGGAAATCGACCTGGATGGGAACACCGGCAACGGTGACCGCTTCGGGTCTCGGCTCCCAGGTGAAGAACGGATGGCGAAGCAGGTCGTAGTAGGTCTTGATGGCCGTCAGGTAGTGACCCCATGCATCGCCGTGACCCTGTGGAAACATGATGCGGGCATCGAACTCGTCGATGACACCGTCGTTGTTCTGGTCCGTGATGTCATAGGCCTGCTGGTAGGCGATCTCGCCATCGCCCATGGTGAAATTCCAGAACAGGCGGTTATAGACCGGTGATGCAGTGACCGGTCCATGAGAGGTGTCGCGGCCACGCAGCAGGACGAGCTCCTCTTCGAGCAGCGAAGGCAGCTGATTCTGAAAGGCGAAGATGCTCGGGGCCAGCGAGAGGAAATCGCCGTCGCTGGTCCCGATACCGATGGTCGGATCCTGTGCATCGGCGAACGCCTCGTTGCCGAGCAGGGTGTAGAAGTCGACCAGTCGGGAGGCGACCAGCAGGATGGCATTATTGGCCGGCCCATAGTCAACCGGTGGTGTGCCGCCAACCGACAGTTGCATGGCCCGGCGCATGACAGTGGTATAGGCTTCGATCAATCCGAGCTGATTGAGGTTGTCCGGATCGTCATTGAGTGCCACCGGGCCTTCGTAGCGTTCGCCGAGCTGGATGAGCATGCTCACGTAGTTGTTGGTTTCGGCCTGGGCGAAGTCCTGGACACGCGCCTCGAATGGATTGAGGCGGTCGAGAACCCGTTTGACCCAGCCTTCGGCAAGCTGCGCCAGCGGCTCAAGCGGGGTTGCGCCGGGATTGCCGGCGAACACGTTCCAGTTTTCCTGGTTGCCGCACTCCGGCAGCCCGCGGTAGCGCGCCAGGTACCAGTTGTCCGAAAGCGTCTGTATGTTGGCGCCCTCGATACTGATCTCGACCGCACCCTGGGGATCGTCAACCGGGTACTGCAGCCAGCCGTGCATCTGCCCGCCTTCGGGGTCGGGCGGTGGCATCGGCGGAGAGCCGTCGGTGTCGGGCTGGTAGAACCACTCGAACTCGACGGCGTCGGGATTGCCGCCGAAATCACCGCTATGGCGCAAGACCAGTTGTTCATCGAAAATGTTGTCGGGTGCGATAACGTTGATCTGGCCTTGATAGCTGGCGACAAGGTCGGGTTCTTCAGGAGGTGGCGGATTGACCAGGCAGCCCACTTCGATGATTTCCAGACTGACTGGAAGCGGGCTTAAGGACTGGTCGTTGTTGAAGGCAACCGTGATATAGCCGGTGTCCTGCGACAGGCCGGCAGTGAGTGCCGCATCGACACCCACTGCCTGGAATGGCTGGAGAATGCCGTCGTTGTCTTCGTCCTGGTAGCCGATCAGCACATCGCTGGCTTCCACGTCGCGACTCTGTTCGCAGATCAGCTCCCGGTCCATGGTCATTATTTCCTGGGTGCATATCTGCTCGATCTGCTGCGGATTACGAGACAGTCGGAACAGGGCCTCGACGGCTTCATCCCAGTCACAGCCGGAATCGGGCGAAAGACAGTCATTGGTGAATCCGGTCGCTTCCGAACCGTCGCCACCGTCAAGCGTCTTGAGTGTGACCCGGTCGCGCTTGGACAGCACGTTGAGCAGCAGGAACGGGTCGCCAGCGCCGCTCTCGTCGAAGATGCCCCTGACCGAAAGCCGGTTGTTGAGTGGATCGTAGCTGATGCGATCCCGTATCGAGACGGGCAGGTTGATGCTGCCATCCGCCGAGCCGAGAATTGATTCGGTACCGTCGGTCTGCATTTCGGTAGCGATCTCCGACGGAATCTCGTCGAGGTAGACATAGCGCGGATTGAGTGGGTCGATCAACTGCGCCAGCGTGTCGTCGGGAGTGGCCCCTTCGGTCGTTGCCTGATACTGATCAAATATGACTTCGACAGCAGCCTGATTGATGATGTCGGGCAGACCACGCTTGGGCGATAGCAGTGTCTCGCCGATGGTCAACAGTGGAATGTCGTCGGGCCACGCGATCTCGTAGGTGACCTTGATGGGCTCGATCGGCGAGCGCGATCCGCCCTCGTCTTCCGGCAGCCGCTCCAGCCAAGGCACGCAGTCGCCGGCTTCGATCTCGTTTTCGTCGTTGTTTTCCAGGTCCAGGAAAAAGTTGGGCTGAGCGGGATAGTAGTAATGCACGGCGCCTGATCCGGCCGACGAAGACCAGAGCTGATTGGAGTAATCCTGGAAAAACGGCGGTGGCGGTGGTTGTCCTTCCGCCTGGCCGTCAACGAATGTTTCGGCGCAGCCGGGCACGAGCAGTTCTACCGGGTAGGGCGGCGAGACGGTCGTGGCCGCAGTTCCGCCATAACGGAAATCGTTGAAACCGGCGCCAGTGGCATCGACCTTGTAAATCCGAAAGCGCCACTCCGAATCGGCATCGTCGAAATACTTGACCAGGACGTACGGGTCGGAAGCCGCACCGATGTCGCCTTCGAGATTGCTTCCGAAATCCGAGCGCAGGGCAAAGACCGCATCGTGCCCTGAGCCAGTGCTGGATGGCGCCATGAAGGCATGCTCATCGTTCGGGTTGTAGCCCGGCTGATCAAAATCATTCTGCACGTAGATTCGTGCCGAGGGATAGTTCTGCGGGTCCAGTGGCGTCTGGCCGAGCACTTCGCCGCCCTGTTCGCTGGCCACGATGATGCGATCGGGGTCGAAAGGCCAGCGTGGCGCATAGCGCACCGACTTGGCGGGCCAGTACACGCCCTTGGGGTTGTCGCGGTACCAGGCAACAACCAGTTCACGTCCCTGCTCCTGCGGGCGGGAACTGCTGTAGCGATTGACCGGGATGATGGATCCGGAACGGTTGCTGCGATTGTAGGCGGCATCGGAGCCACGTCCATCGTAATAGGCAAGTTCGTTGACGACCCAGCCGGTTCGACCGGGTTCATTATGGAAGGGATCCGAGATTCTCTGCCCGATCTCCACCTCGACTCCATCAACGAACTCCGGTGCGGCCGTGTAGGGAACCGAGCGCACCACCTCGACGACGACCGGGTGCTGGGTCGGATCGATTTCGGGGCCGTTGACATAGACGATGACCGCATTGCCGGTGCGTTCGGTTGTGAACGACCCGCCACTGAACTCCGGGCCGCTGGAGCCGGTATTGGGGTCGATGACTTCAAGTACACGGTAGTTGCCGGTGGCGGGTTCGGCCTCGACCGGGGCCCCGGCGATGTGGATCTGGTGACACTCGGAAGTGACGTCATCGTTGCAAGGCTGGTTCGGCCAGCCGATGCCGCCGAACTCGCTGATCCGGCCTTCATCCTGTATGTCTTCACCCTGAATTCGCCAGCGGACCTCGATTTCGGGGATCGGCTGCAGCGGAATGAGCCGTGCATCTTCGTTGCCGATTGGCGGGGCCCAGAAGAAAATGCCTTCGCCGAGCGCGTCGAACTCCTCGCCGCCCACGGCGAAATCCGGCTCGTAGGTAACATCATCGACCTTGGCGTCGGCCGGTGGGGTCAATGCAACCCCGGCAGTCCAGTTTGCTTCCGTGAAGAACCGTCCGTCGATGCCCAGACTGAGGAAGAAGGCATCGTCACCGCCGAGTGCGGCCAGCGTATCAGTGGGTCCGAAATCGGCAATGGCCCGAAACCGGCCGCCTACATACAGGCTGCCGGCATCATCGGTCGAGATCGCGGTGCCCGAGTCGTCCTCGAGACCACCGGCGTAGGATGGGATGCCGGTTTCCTCGTCGTGGAAGTTGCCGCCGGTGACCCACGACCAGTTTCCTTCCGAATCAAGCGAGCCGATGAACACGTCGCTACCGCCGTCGCTTTCCAGGGTGCCGCCATCACCGCTATGGAAAGTGGCACTATCGCGGAAACGTCCGGTCACGAAAACACGGCCCTGCGAATCGATCGTGACCGACTCGGGAGTGGCATCGTTGACGGCTCTGCGCCATTCGCACAGTTTGGTGTTCAGATCGATGGCCGCCAGCCACGTGCCGAGATTGTTCGACGGCGAGCACGGGCTGTAGCTGACCTCGCCAAATTGTCGCGCAGCGATGACCAGCTGATCGTTGTCAGCGTCAAGCGCGATGTCCCGGATCTCGAATTCCCCGGCCAGGTCCATGTCACCGGACAGGTTGGGGCCGTCCTCGTCGAGTACATTGGACACCTCGACCAGAAATGGTACCTGTGCACCAACGGCTTCGACCTTGATGTGATCCACATACCACCAGCTGTGGTACCAGGTCTCGTTGTAGAACGATTCGGTGCCACCGCCATTCATCAGACGCACTCGAATCCGAAAATTCTCGTGAAAGGCATTGCTGTTGGTTATGACAAGTGCCTCGGTACCCGAGTAATCCCGCTCTTCTGCCGCTGGTCCCGCTCCACCCTGCCATGATTGAGGTACAGGTCGCCAGCCGTCGCTGGCCGACAGGTATTCAAACCGAAGATTCTCACCGAAGTGCGGCTTGTCGGATATCAGCCCATGCAGAGGCCAGTCTGGATTGAAGCCGCGCATGGTCAGCGCGGAGACATTGAGTATCTCTGCATCTGAAGTGTCGTAGGTCGGGGAATAGGCATAGGAGTGTTCAGCCCGCAGTGCCAGTGCCCGGTTTCCCGTGAAAAAGGAATAGCCACGAGTGAATGACCCCCACCACCACCAGCTGATGGTCTTGACGCCCTCGGTATCGAAAAGCAGGGCATACTCTTCATTGGAAGATTGCCAGCCGCTCCAGCTATTGAAGTTCTGATCGATGATCGTTTCGGTTCCGCCCTCGACGCGCTGGCCGATGGCATAGATTCGGTTATTGCTGTCGATTTCCAGGTGATCGAATGACTCCACCCCGGAGGCGTCGTCTCCGCGATTAACCGCCCAGATCAAATCGCCGTCGGTGGCGGCGAAGCGCGCAAGAAAGACATCACTGGCACCCGGTGCGCAGTTATCATTCTCCAGGATATCGCCGTCGATCACTGCCTGGCATTGGTATTCGCCGCCAACGACCACGGATTCCGGAACGGGCGGGGCAATGGTGCTGTCGCCGGGGACGGTTACCACGTCATTGGCGCTGGCTCCTAAAATGCCGGCGATGTCTTGGGCCCATCCCCAGCTGCCCTGGTTGTCGATCTTGGCCACGAAACCGTTGTTGCCACCGCTGTCGAGATCTACGCCGCCAAAGCGGGCGTCTTCCATGTATTCGCCAACAAAATAGATGTTGTTGGCATCGTCAAGCGTCATGTTGTGAACAGTGATGTCGAACTGGCTACCAGCCGAATCGGCCCAGACCACCTGGCCGGCCGCGTCGACGCGTACCACGAAGATGTCCTGACCGCCCCGGGAAATGAGCGTGTGCTCGCCAAGTTCCATCGTGCCGTGAAAGTGGCCGACGACAAAGACGTCACCGCCGACCCCGTTTTCCATGGCGACGACCTTGTCGTCGCCGCTGCCACCGGCCGAAAATGGCCAATCGGCGTGGCCGGGCAGGGCAATGGAAACAAGCAGGGCCAGTACCACGGCCTGTAAAATGCCGGGGAAGGTGACGCGGTTGAATCGGGTTGAGCGCATGATCGTCGTCCCTCGAGAACTACTGGTTCAGAACCGGAATGGCCGAAATGCGGCGCATACGGAAAATGCCGGATGTAAAGATGGTGTTGCGGTGCAGCCCGGTCAGCGATCCTTCATAGACGCCGCCGACTATGGAGTCGCCCCAGCCCGGCGGCCTGCGGCCGAGTGGGTCTTCTTCGGTGAAGATCAGGCGCATGTCGCGCGATACCTGGTAGGCCTCTTTTTCAAAGTTCAGGAACTGCGCATCCAGATTGTCGTGGTCGGGGTGATAGCGATGCAGGAAGGGGTTGGTCGGAAAATCCGGTTCGGTGACGAGCGTCGTATTGAGCTGCTCGCCGGGACCGAAACCGCCGGAGAGGTCCTGCTCGGTGCCCTCGAAATCATAGCCAATGGTGCTGTAGCGCAATCCGACTGATCTACCGCCGCGCAGGGCCGCGCCCGAGTAAAGGGAGATCAGGTTCTTGTCGGTCAGCAGCACATAGCGGCCCGGTTCATCGACTTCATCGAAGTCCGGATCGAAGGCGCTTGGGGCAGTGGTGCCGTCTTCCCACATCTGGATGACATCCTTCAGCAGCCGGGCCTGTCCGGAGGAGTCAACATGGACAATGACCCGCTGAACGAAGCTGTCACGGGTCGGGGTCGGGGTCACGCCGGCCTGCTGCGATTCGCTGACCGCGTCGACTTCGATATCACCGACCCATAGTCCGGCATACGAGACCGTTTCCTGCGTGTCGCCGTCGCGCAAGGCCTGTATCGATTGGGTCGCCGGCCCGATCAGAGGCTGGATGGTATTGCCGCCGATATGCAGCAGAATGCGCTGGCCCTGTTCGTCGGTGACCTCGATGACCTGTTCCATACGCGAGCTGGTGAACTGCTCGCGCAGAATGGCCAGTGTGACCTGGACATCCTCGCCGGCCGGTGCCTCGAGCACCAACTGATTGCGCAGGGTGGGCCAGGAGGCTTCTCCGGTTTCAGGATCCTCTCTCTGCCAGGCAAGTGGCATGGTGTCACCGCCCACGCGGCGGATGAGGAAGGTGCCGTCCTGATCGCTCCGGTTTCTCAGGACCATGAGGTTCTCGGTCAGGGCGGCACTGAACTCCAGTGAATCGCCGGAGTCGAGCACAAGGTTCATCTTTCCCTGGAAGCGGGAACTGCCCTGTGTGCGGACCCAGTAAGCCTCACCGTCATTGATCGCGGTCGTCGCCGGATTGACTTCATGCCAGCTGCCGTCGGGGTCGAGCTGGTAGATCGGCTGTCCCTGGTGTGACGATGAACGTTCGAAGAACTCGGCGAAAGTCGGCGGAGCTTGTGGGTCGATCGACAAACCGGTCAGCGTGAATGAATCGGTTTCCCAGTTGATTCGCTGGAAGCGCGGACGTCCCTCGACAACAATCTCCCTGGTTTCGTTGCCTTCGAGCTCGATCAGATAGGCCTGGTTGGCATCGATCCGGAACAGATTGGACAGGAAAGCCTCAGGTCGCGGTTCCGGGAACCAGGCGAACCAGCCCTCAATATTGTCGAGCCCTTCCGACGGATCGCGCACGAAATCCGAACCCGCCTCGTCGGGAATCCAGCGCCAGACGCTGGCAACCGGAACGCCGGAGAACACCCGGCGGATGTCGCGGTCGACCGGATCGACGTTCATGTACACGGCGTTCCAGCCCGGCTCCAGTTCGATGGTCTGCTCGACCGTGCCATTGTCCTGGGCTGCCACCGGAGCGGCGAGCATCAGGGCGGTACCCAGCGCGGCGGTGGTGGTCATGATGGAGGATCTAATGGACATGGTCTGTCTACCTCTCCGAGCCGGAAGCAGGTACTGCCGGCGGTTCACGGTCGTCACGGGCCGGGGGACCCAGCGGCTCGATGGCTTCCAGGCGTGACATGCGAATGCGGGTATCGAAGCGCGAAAGCAGGTCCTCGCGGAACTCGTTCTCGATTTCCCGGTGCCGGTCGCGCAGGATCCCCTGGCGAATGCCAGTGGCTAGCTCGTCGACCGGTCGGCTGCGCTCAGGTTGATATTCGACAAGGCGAACGATGTACAGGCCGTCGTCACCCTCGAGAATGCCGGATGTCTCGCCGGAATCGGTCATCCGGTTGGCGGTCTCGACGACGACCGGATCAAAGCGATAGCGTTCTGTGGCATGCTCGCCGATCCAGCCGATGGCCCCGCCACGGTAGCGACTGGTCTGGTGATCGGAATACTCCCGCGCCACCGCTGCGAAGTGGACGACGTCCTCGTCAAGTTCCTGAACGGCTTCATAGGCCTCCGTGATCCGATTTCGGGCGGCCTGCTTCATCTCCTCGCTGGCCTGTTCGGGTACGCCAATTCGGATCATCGCAACACGTCGGCGTGCCGGCACACTGTATTCCTCGGCACGTTCGGCATACACCGCTTCGATTTCCTCGTCGGTAACGCGAAGCTCTTCCTGCCTGGGTCGCAGATTTTCCTGCACGTACTTGTTGACCAGGATTCGCTCCATGGCACGCAATGTGGCCGGTTCACGGTCCAGCCCGGCGTCGCGCGCAGCTCGCACGGCGGCCTTGCGATACAACAGTGAGTCGAGCAGCTCCTTCTTCTGGTCGAGCTCGTGATACTGACCGGGGCGCTGGCCACCACGGCGCTCCATTTCTGCAATGAACTCGGTTTCACCGACGTAGACGCCGTTGATCTCGGCAATCCAGTTGTCCGGTGGAGGCTCGGCTGATTGCTGCATGGCCAGCCACCAGCCGGCGGCCAGCCCGATGAGAAGTGTGGCGATTGCGGTCAATACGGCTTTCATCAATTGCCTCCATCGTTCGTTGCTTCAAACCGGTCTCGGAAAATGACCAGTTTGATCGTGGTCTTGTCGTAGTCCGAACTGTTATCCGGATTAATGTCGTCATTGCCGGCGAGGTTCGCTTCGGCCTGCTGGACCAGGATCACGGGGGAGTCGTGGTTGTCGAGATTCGGAGTGACTTGTGCGGTGAGTTCGTAAATGACAGTCTGACCGGCATCCAGGTGAACTGTATCGGCAAGATCTCCAACACCAGAGGCGGTGCAAGCCACATCACTTTCCTCCTGACAAATCCACTCCACATCGCTCAGGTCTTCACTGATCGTTGCGCTGATATTCACACTTTCTGCCATCTGTGAACCGATATTGGTTGCAGTGATGATGTAGGTGACCACTTCATTCAGCACAGCCACTTCCTGGTGATTGTCGATATCGACGGTGACATCCGGCCCATTGACCAGATCAATGACATGTGATGCGTCATTGTTGGAAAGATCGGGATCATCATGCACCGTCGATACCACGCCACTCAGCGTCAGGCTGTCCTCCACACCATCGAGCTCGGCAAGGTCCGAAACCTGTACTTCGATGCTTGTTGCTTCACCGACGGTAAGTGCGCCGCTGTCGCACATCCAGCCATCTTCTTCGGTGACACAAGCATTGTTGACCAGTGCCGAGATCGGCTCGTCAAAGGCAAACTCGACGATCGAGTCGATTGCGTCTGAAGGACCGAGATTGTCGATAGTCAGAATGAGGTTCAGCTCGCCGGAGCCATCCGGATCAAAGGCGGCGGGGCCATCAATGGACAGCGCGAGGTCGGGTGCAATGACGATCTCGTGGCTGGTCGACGACTCGTTGTTGTGCAGATCCGGGTCTTCAACCGGTTCGGCGGGCCAGGCTGAAGCCGTGTTTGATACCGTGCCCGTGGCCGAGGCGGGGAGCTCGCCGCCGACGGAGACCGTGACGCTGCCATCGGCCGGTACGTTGGCGTTGAATTCCGGGCTTCCACTTCCTGAGCCCGGGCAGCTGCCGCCATCGGTGCCAGTGCAGCTCCAGTTCACGTTCTCGATTTGAGCATCGACGAGGTCGGTCACGGCGACTTCGGGTGCGTCGCTTGGGCCGGCATTGTCGATCTGCAGGATCCAGGTCACGGACTCCCCGGCCACCACACTGTCGCCTTCGAGTGACTTGTGGATCGATACATCGGCTACGGCCGAGACTTCGGTGACATGCGAGGAAGTCTGGTCTTCCGGGTTGGGGTCGGTGGCGTCCTCTTCGGGAATGATGAACGCGGTGTTCTGCAGCTCACCGATCACCCAGGGGGCGATGGTTGCATCCACTTCGATGGTCAGCTCGTCGCCAACGAGCAGATCGGCGCTGAAATCGCTGCCGTCACCGCTGCCCGTACAGGTGGACGCGCCGGTGGCCGTGCAATTCCACTGCTGGTCAATCAGGGCATCAGCCGGGTCGGTTACATCATTGACGCCAATGCCCAGGGCGTCACTCGGACCGGCATTGGTGACAACAAAGGTGAAGCTTGCATGCTCCCCGGCCACTGCTTCTGCCGGCCCGGTCTTTTCGATGGCGAGGTCGGAAACCACCTCGATCTCGGTCACGGAGATGCCGTCGCTGTTGTCCGGATTCGGGTCCACTCCCTCGCCGGGAACGATGCCCGCCACGTTGATCAGTTCGCCCCGGGCCGAGGGATGCACCATGGCGTCATAGACGATTGTGGAATATCCGTCGACGCCAAGATCGATATCCAGATCGATGACATCCTGCTCGCCGCCAGCATCGAGACAACGTGACAGGGCCAGTTCCGGCCATGTCAGCAGCTCGTCGTTGGCAATAGACCACAGGGTGCCGCCGGAGCGGTCGCTGGCAAGCAAGCTGCCGCCGTTCAGGGGTTCACTGTGGCGATGATCGAGCATGCCGTCGGTCCAGTCGCGTGCAAACACGTGAATGGCCTGATCATCGACCAGGTAGAGGCGAGTGCCTGCCGGATCGAGATGAATGGCGGCGGTCTCGCCCATTTCCGGCAGGTCTTGCCAGGAATGAATCCAGGTCAGATCGCCATTGTCATGGCGGTCGAACAGTGCCAGTCCATCGTCGCCCAGGATGTAGAGATGACGATCGCCGGGACTGGTGGCCAGATCGAAGGCGCCATTCAGTGCAGCCAGGGCGCCGTTGTCCGAGTCTTCGCCATTGCGCCAGACCGTCTCGAAAGTCAGTGTGCCGGTCTGTTCGTCGCGCGTGAAATGCGCCACCGAATCCGAGCCCGAGGCGACCGAATACAGGTCGCGGTCGTTGGGCGCCATGCTCAGGGCCTCGATCTGAACGATGACCTCGCTTTCTGGCGCGATGGTGCCGGCACCATCGCCGATATGTGCGATGAAGGTGAGGCCGCCGGTGTTTTTATTGCGCTCGAACATGGCGATGGCACCGGCATTTAATGTGCCGGTGAAACGGCTGGCAACATAGACATGCTCACCGTTGCCGGAGAGCATGACATCAACCGGTTGCAACATTCCGAAAACCTGGTTGCTGCCGGAGACGTAGGATTCGAAAAACTCGAAGTGGTCGTCTGCTTCGGCCCGGGTGAATGCGGTCAGGGAGTCGGCCTGGTAGCCGGTCACGTAAACATTCAGTTCGTCATCACTGACATCCAGGGCCGAGGCACCTGCGATTGTCGGATCCGTGATGACCTGGGCTGACTCGAAGTCTGGCAAGCCATTGTCCAGCGGCGCGATCAGCAAAGAATCGGCTTCCGCGCTGACTGCGTAGAGTGTGTCCTGACCAAAGTGCACATCACTGAGCACCAGTCCGGAGTCATGGCTTTGCGGTTCGTCGAGTGGCGGATTGGCCTCGCATGACCATGTGCCGGTTCCCTCGATCAATCCGCCTTCCTCTTCGGGGTGAATGGGTGGCTCATCCAGGAACGCGGCCATCATCGCATCACTCGGTCCGGCGTTGGTGCTGTCGATGTAGTAGCGAATCGATTCGCCGGCCACGACCGGATCGGGTACGGCAGACTTGACGTTGGCCAGATCCTGGGTCGGAACCAGGGTGCTCACGTCGGTGCGTGTATTTGTTTCCGGATTGAGTTCCTGTTCGGGCAGCGGAGTATCCGCGTCGACGCGATAGTGGATCTCGCCGCTGGCATTGGCCTGGATCATGGCACTGACCTGGTAGACCAGCTGGCCATCTGCGGCGATTTCGACGGACTGGCGCCCCAGGTTGCCGTCGCCAAGCACCGGACAACGCGAACCGGTTTCGCGGCTCCAGGACGTGAGTTCACCGGCCAGGGTGTAGAGCTGGCTCTGATTCGGGCCCATGGCCACATTCGAAAGACCGGCAAGCTCTGGCTCACCGGAGTAGGTCTGGATAATTTCCGGTTCAGGCCGCATCAGCCCGATGAGCAGGACGCGCTCTTGTTCCTGAACGTAGAGCCGTCTGCGATCGGCCTCGTAGACCATCCGGTCGGGAGAGTCGAGATTGTCAAGATCCAGTGTGTCGGCGGTGAGGGCGCCGGTGTATTGCAGTTCGATCTCGTCGTCCTCGTCAATCACGATCTCGAATTGATCGATACGGTCGGCGTCCGGGGAAGAGATGAACAACTCATTGTCCTCGCTGACCACAATCGAGGTCGGGTCGGTCAGTGCCTCCGAGCTTTCGGTGATCTGGAAGTCAAGGCGGACGGCCTCCTGGCTGAGCGTGCCAGTGGCGGGGTTGCGACGGAATACACTCAGCGAGCGGTTGTCAGTCGCCGTCACGAAAAGCAGGTCGCCGTCGGCCGACCAGGCCAGGTCAGACGGTGTGTTCAGCCCATCGATACCATCTTCTCCCTGGCGCAACACTTCAATCGGCTCTAGCGATCCGTTATCGGTATTGATGTCGAAAACCACCAGTGCATCGTCGGCGCTGCCCAGCGCATACAGGCTGGCGCCATCCGGACTGGCCAGCAACTGACTGACTCCTCCCAGTCCGGAAATGTCCGGATCGGAATTATCGATGGCTTCGCGAAACTCCAGTTCTCCGCTGAGCGTGTCACGTTCGAAGATGGCGATGCTGTCAGCATCGCTGCCGGCTGCATAAAGGAAACGGCCGTCAGCACTCAGGGCAAGCGCGCTCACGCCCTGCAGTCCGATGATGTCATCCTGGCCCTGGCGCAGGGTCTGCAGCCTTTCCAGTCGGCCGCCGATGGCAGCGCGACGGAAGGCGGAAACGGAGGCTAGACCGCTGTCGATGCCGGCGACGTAGGCGTGCCGACCATTGGCTGCAAAGACGATGTCGTGATGGGCGGTCAGGGGCTCGTCCGCGGCTCTTGCCGTCCTCAGCATTCCCGGTCGTGGATCCGGCGTGCATTGCCAGGCAATGTCGTAGAGTGCCGCGGGAATGTAGTCCTGCAGCGCGATGCTGTGCGCGTAGGATGGTCCGAGGTTGGTCACCGTGATCTCGTAGTCGATGGGTGCGCCGGGAACAGCGGGCGAATCACCGGCATCGATATCGACAACCAGGTTCATGGCCGGAGCCAGGACAGTGTCGTCGTCGGTGTCCTGCTGGGTTTCCGGATTGGGATCGAGGAATCCTGAGCCACTGACTGATGCAGTATTGACCAGGGTGCCGCTGGCATCGTCCTTGATTCGACCGCCCGCGGTGAAGGTCACTCGGCCACCGGCCTGCAAACTGACGGTGGTATCCAGGTCTCCCTCGCCTTCATCCGCCACGCAACCGGCCAGCGGATTGGAAGTACACGACCAGGTCACATCTTCGAACTCATCGGGGAATTCGTCGATGACCACCGCGCTGGGCACGTCGCTGGGGCCCAGGTTCTCGACCACGATGGTATAGAAAACCATTTCCCCGGGTGCGATACCGCCAAGGCCGTCGATGAGGATATCGCGGAAATGCAGATCGCCTGCATCGATCAGGCCACGCTCGAAGGTGAGCAGGGCATCCGATCCCGCCGCGGTGGCATAGAGATGCTGACCACCGCTGCTGATCATCAGGTCGCTGATTTCCTGAACTCCGAAGACTTCACCGCCGGTCAGCGGGCTTTCATCGCCATTGGCGATCTGCTCAACCAGGCTGATGGTGGCATCTTCCGGGTCGATGGCATAGACAGTGATGGCTTCCTCGCCACCAACGTAGAGAAAGTCGCCGGAGTCGCTGATTTTGATCACGCCGGCATTGTTCAGGCCGGTGGTGTCACCGAATCCGTCCTGACGGAACTCGATGAATTCCAGGTGCCCATCGGATTCGTCTCGCTCGAACAGGGCAATGGTGCCGGCGTCGTCGCCGAGCACATAGAGGTCCAGCCCATCGGCCGACATGGCCAGGTCTCGCACGCCGCCAAGACCGGCCACGTCGTCGGATTCGTTGGTGTAGTGCGTGGTGTAGCTGAGCTGACCGAAGCCGGCGCTTCCTTCACTGGGATTACGTTGAAACAGTGCCAGCGTGTCGGAATCACGCCCGAGTACATACAGATGCATTCTGTTGGGCGAAAGCGCCAGAGACATCGGCGAGCCGATGCCCGCGACACCGTCGACGGCATCCTCGATACGTTGCAGGAACTCGAGCTCTCCGTAGTGATCATCATCGGGATCGTTGTTGCGTCTGAATGCCACGATGGAGTTGGAGAACTCGCTGGCGACATACAGGTGTGCCTCGTCGCCGCTCATGGTCATCACATGGGCGCCAGAAAGTCCGCTGACGTTGTCGACCCCGTTCTGCAAGAACTGCACGGGCTCTATTGCGCCCGTAACTGAATCTCTCTCGAAGACGATAACCATGTTGTCCGTGCGCGATACCGCATAGAGGTGCGACTGGCTCGAGTCAATCAACAGGTCCGTCACCCCGTTGAGACCGGTCAGTCCGGCATCGCCGTCGCGCACGACATCGTCGAACATCACCTCTCCGTAATCACTGGATCCGGGGTTGTCGTTGCGTCGGAAGATGGATATGGCACTGTCATCTCGTCCGGCCACGTAGACAAAGTCGCCTGTGCCGGCCACCGCAGCGGCGCCTTGCAGTCCGTCGTATTGGCTCAGGCCGTCGTCCTTGGTCAGCACCAGGTCGGCGACACGGGAGATCGGGTTGGTATGTGAGTCGGAGTGGTTGCTGGTGTTGCTGTCGCGGTCGGCCACGACCGTTGCCGTATTGGTGATCTGCTCGTCGACCGAGCTGAGTACATCAGCTTCGATATGGAATGTCACCGTGCCGCCGGCGCCGATGTTGAAGGGTTCGCTCTCGATGCTGCCGGTTCCGCTGGCGGTACAGAAGGAGTCGGCCTGACGGTCGAAACGGGCAAGCGCCGGTTCCTGGCTTCCGGCGACATAGAGTTGATCGAGTGAAGCATCGAAGACCATGTCCGATGCACCGAGCAGGCCTTCGACCAGGGCCGATGAATCGGCCCTGAGACCGCCGTAGTTCAGTGAGCCGTCTTCGGCATCGCGTACGAACCAGGCAACCGAACTGCCGACCGGGCTGGTGGCATAGAGGTGATTGTCGTCATCGGTCAGGGCCAGGTGCCGCACGCCGTTGAGGCCGAATATTCCGTCCTCGCCATGGACCATGGTCGAGGCGGTCGAGAGCTCACCATCGCTATTGCGATCGAGAACCAGAATCCGATCTGCTCCGGCAGCCGCGACATACAGATGCTGTCCGTCGCTGTCGAAGACGGCCGAGCCAATGCCAGCGGTCGGCTCGAGCAATGAAGTCTCGCCAAAACTGCGGTTCCACGCCAGCTCGCCGGTGTCGGCATCTCGCTCGAACAGGCCGATGCGCCCACTGCTGCCCGATAGTGTGTAGAGCTGCGAACCATTCGGGCTCAGCACGAGAAACTCGACATCAAGCAGGCCGTCGACGGTGCCGCCGTTGTCGTTCGGGTCGGAGATGCCGTGCTGTTCGGACTCGATGAAGCTCAGGCTGCCGTCAACTTCGTCGCGGCCGAACACGGCCACGGCATCGTCGTTGCTGCCGGCGACATAGAGCTGTTCATCGTCGGGGCCGAGTACCAGGTGAACGGCACGGTCCAGACCGGTATGGCCGTCCTGCACTTCAATCAGTTCCACGCCCGGCGTGCCGTTGTCCGCAATCAGCTCGAACACCGTCACGGTATCGGCAATCCGACTGGCGACATACAGGAAACGACCGTCGGCGCTGGCTGCCAGCGAGCGCGCCCCGGCCAGCGAAGCGACCATCTGTTCACCAACACCGACGACATCGCCGTCGCGGATGATGACCGGATCGGAAACGCTGCCATCGACCTCGTCGAGCGGGAACAGCAAAATGGCGTCGTCAAACGTGCTGGCGCCCGCGAGAATCGGCAGGTGACCGTTGACCGTTTGGATCTCGGTTCGGACCAGGCCGGTCAGATTGCCGATGGACTCGAATCCGCCGTTCTGCTCTTCCGTATCGGCCAGATAGGCATCGAGAAATTCCAGCGATCCCGAACCGCTGGCCTCGCAGCTCCAGGTGGCGCCGTCGACGTCGAATACGTTGGGGTCGAGCGAATCGGTCAGCGTCAGTTCGTGATCCGGTTCATTCACAAGGTTGCTCGGACCGGGATTTCTGATCGTGATTTCGAAAGCTGCCCGTTCGCCGGCAACAACCGAAAGGTCTTCGGACGTCTTGGTGACGCTGATATCGCCCTCGGGAATCAGGCTGATCAGGTCGGTGTCGGAGTTGTTGCCCGGATTCGGGTCATTGAAGCGCTCGGGTGGCGACACGATGGCGGTGTTTTCCAGCATGCCGGTGGCATCGGCCCTCACGGTGGCATTGGCGCGGTAGACCAGGGCACCGCCGACACCGATGTTGACCCGGTCGTCGATGTTGCCGCCACCGCCGGCGGTGCAGCTGGAACCGGCACCGAGCAGAAATGCCGACAGCGAGGCCCGATCGGCTGGCGGACTACCGAAACTGACGCTGTAGACATTGCGGGAATCGGGACTGACTGTCAGCGAGCGCACCTGGCGAAGTCCGGCCACGCCATCGACGCGATTGGCTCGGGTCTCGACCAGGCTGAGTTCGCCAAAGCGTTGCCCCGATTCATTGACGTCACGATCGAACACCAGGATGGAGTGATCGTTGGGGGAGGCGACATAGACACGGTTGCCGTCGGGGCTGACTTCGACATCGCGTGGGCCTGACATCGATTCGATGTCGTCTTCGTTGTTGTTCAGAATGGATATGGGCTGGATCTGGCGAAATGCCGAGCTGGTCGGATCGGTGACCCTGCGCAACACGGCGAGCGTGTGGCTCTGCTCGCTGACCACGTAGACATGCTCGCCGGCGCCCCGGCCGCCGGCCGGTGGCACGCTCAGCGCCACGGGACGATCGCCGATGCCGCCTTGCATGACCTGCAGCATCCTCAAGTCGCCGCGATCAGCGCTGACCAGGTCGTTGTTGCGTTCGAACGAAACCAGCGTATTGTCGGTCACGCTCACGCCGAGCAGTTGTTCGTCGTCGCCGGTCACGACCAGGTCGCGAATCCCGTCCAGGCCGCTGACCCCGCTTTGACCGCTGCGCACCGAATGTCGGTAGGAAAGCCCCAGGGTGTCGAGGTCGCGATCAAAAATCGCGATGGTGCGATCGAAACTGCCGGCAACATAGAGATTGCGTCCTTCCGAGTCCATGGCCATGCCCTTGGCGCCACCCAGGCTGTCGATGTCGCTGGCACGGAATTGCTCGCGGAAGGTGAGAAAGCCGAACTCGGCGCTCCCCTCGTCGGTATTGCGATCGAAAACGGCCAGTGAATCATGGTTCTGGCTGGTCACGAAGACGCTTCTTCCATCAGGACTGACAAAGACACGGCGGGCACCATTCAGGCCATCGATTTCATCATCACTGTCGAAGTAGCTGATGCGGTGGTCGAGATGCTGGCCCAGCGTGTCATCGGTCAGTCCCAGGGCCGGATTGCGGGCAAATACACTCAGAGAATCGTCTTCAAGGCTGACGGTGTAGACATGCGCACCGTCGGGGCTGGTGACAACATCATTGGGCGACTGCATGCCGTCGACTTCCTCGTCGATTTCTTTCTCGATAAAGGCAAACAGCGGGTCGGGCGCCTGGCGCGAGAATCGTGCCAGGGTTCCGGCGGGTGAATCGTCAACAATCACCAGCGCATGACGACCGTCAGGCGTGATCAGGATGTCGCTGGCCTGTTCGAGCACAGGACCATCGTCCTCACCCTCGCCGGGGTCGATGTCGATCTCGTCGTCTGTAATCAGTTCCTCGGGTGATAACCCGCCGCCGATGACATCGCGGCGATACCGGTACAGCGCGCCCTCGTCGCGGCTGGTCACCAGCACATGCTCACCGTCGATGGCAATGTCCAGGCGCGAAAACGGGCCGAACAGGTCGTCGCCAAGTCCGCCGGGTGGCTCATAGCGAAATGCAACGCTGATCTCTTCTGTCTCGTTGACATCCGAGTAGTCGATAACGATCAGTTCATTCGCGCCGGCCGACATGCCATAAAGATGAGCAGCATCAGGGGCCAGCACCAGGTCGACCAGATCTTCAGTTTCCGCATCGTCAATGGAATGGAGCTTGTCCAGGCTGCCTGCCGGATGACTGCCACCGGCCGGGCGGATGGTGAATGCAAACAGGCCGGGTGATTCGTCGTTGGCGGCAAACAGGATGTCGTTACGGTGGTCGATGATCAACGAGCCGGGACTATCCAGTCCGGGTTCTTCGTGATCATCCTGGTGTTCGGGCAGGCCGGTGGCCGGGTCCTGGTTGAATATCGCGATCTGTTCATCACCGGAAACGTAGATGTGACCGCTGGTCATCGTGATGCGTCGCGCATCCTCGGGCAGATCATCGCGAACCTGATCCTGGTAGGTCAGCGTGCCGTAGTCGGGATCGGCCGGATTGGTATTGCGCTCAAAGGTGGCAATGGCCGGTGCGATGGTTTCGTCGGGTATGTTCTCTTCCTCGTCTCCTTCCATGAACAGTTCTTCGGACAACACGTAGATGTATTCCCCATCGGGCGACATGACCATGTCGACCGGTGCGTGCAAGCCGCGCACTGTCGAGCCCGTACCCGGCGTCTGTATGCCTTCGATATGGGTTTCGAGCAGATTGATGCGCCCGAAAGTCGCGCCGGGCGTGGGATCGCGATCGTAGATCAGCAGCCGACCAGTATCCTCCTGTGCGGCTATTACATAGATCTGGCGCCCGTCATGGCTGGCCAGCGAGGCGCGTGCCCCGGACTCCGACGGGGAGTGCATGCGCTGAAAGGTCAGATCACCGGGTACCGGCGTGGTCGCCTCACAGCTCCAGGCAACGTCTTCGAGCTCCGGAGGGAAGATGTCGGTGACCGCGGCGCCAAATACATTGTCCGGCCCGTCGTTCTCGACCGTGATCACGTACTCGATCTCGCTGCCCGGGGCGATGAAAGTCCGATTCGATGTCTTGCTGATGGAAAGATCGGCTTCGCCGGCGAGGTTGGTCTCGATCGTGGTATCGGCAGTGCCGGCCGGGGAGGTGACCGAGGCAGTGTTGATCACGACTCCCTCGGCAATGACAACGGTCTCGACCTCGATGATCAGCCGAACTTCGCCGCCGGGTGCGATATCGACTGATTCCTCAACCGAGGAGACCCCGGTGATCGGCGTGTCCGGGCTGGTTGTCAGGCACTCGGTCTGGTCGACGGCTTCGGTAACCAGGCAATACCAGCTTGCGCTGCCGTCGGCGAACAGGTCACTGTCAAGCTCGTCGGCAATGGTCGCATCGAATGCGTAGCTGGGCCCGCGATTGGATACATCAATCTGGTAGGTCAGGGTGTAGGGAGGATCTCCCGTCTCCGGCTGGAAATCGATCAGCGACTTGTCGATTCGCAAGTCGGCTTCGGGGAAGACGTTGGTGGTGACTGTCGATTCGTTGTTGTCGAGATTGGGGTCGTCAAAGCCATCGGGCAGGATGATTTCGGCATGGTTTACAAGATCGCCTTCGGCGCGGGGATCAATGGTACCCACAACCGTGTAGACAACAAATGATTCGGACCCGAGGTCAATCAACTCATCGAGTTCGTCTGCCTCGTACCAGTCGGTGGGTTCCCCGCCGGTTCCGCTCTGGCCATCGAGATTGCAGTCGGCGTTGCCGAATGCCTGGCATCTGAACTGAATGCTGCCGGGAACAAAACCGACATCTTCTTCGTTTTCGTACAGCGGTAGAGGATCGACCACACCGACTCCTTCGGCCCCGATGAACCCCGGGTTGCTGACGACTATCTCGTACTCGTGTTCGGTGCCGGCAATGGCATTGTCGGTATCGTCCTCCTTGAGAATGGCCAGATCGGAGGCAACGATGACGTTCACGTCCACGGAGTCGATGTTGTCATCCGGTGAGCCTTCTTCGGTGACCGGACTTTCCGAATGCAGTGAAACCGTCGCCGTGTTCGAGATGGTTCCTTCCGAAGCGGTCGGGGAGGTCGACACGAATACCCGGACCAGGCTGGTGTTGCCGGCCGCAATCGAAAGCGCCAGGTCGGTGATGTTGCCTTTATCGAAATCGACATCGCCCGGGCAGTCGTCCGGGCCGAACTCCATGCCTTCACCCTGTTCGCCGGTATCGCCGTGGTCGGTGGTGCACCAGGTCCAGCATGGGGTGCTGCCGTCGCCGTCCGGGCACTCGCTTGCGATGCCGTTGAGCAGCGAGTCGAAAATGTCTTCTACCATCACGCTGTCTTGGCTGTCGGGGTCGTGGCCCAGGTCGCTCGGACCGCTGTTGGTGACGCGAATCTCGTATGCGAATTCGCTTGCCGGCGCGGTTTCTTCCTCGGTCGCGGTCTTCTCGACCGAGATTTCGGCACGGCGGTCAATATCGAAACTGGCCTGGTCGGCAGTGTTGCCAGTGTCGGTCTCGACGTCGTCATCCCCGGCAGCGATCGAGACGTTGATTTCCAGCGGGTCGGACAGGGCCCGGCTGTTGTAGTCAACCTGGAGTTGCAAGTCGATTTCCGCATCCGCTGCCAGCTCGACCTCGATTTCCAGCTCCCCGTCGTCTTCGGACAGTTCAGTGCAGTCCGCCGGCAAGCAGGAGTATCCGAGGTTGTCGATGTCGTCGGCCGGGTAGCTGATGGTGACCGTCGCTGCGGAGGCGTCGGCCGGGCCATCATTGGCCAGCGTCACGCTGTATGCCTGGCCGGTAGTGCCCGGGACGTAGTTGTCAGGCAGGCCGGGTGCGAAGGCTGCCGACAGGTCGACGCGGGCTTCGCGATGGAGTTCCACGCTGTCTTCCTCGGTCTCGCCGTCGGGATTATTGAGATCTGCGGGAATGGAAAGGGTTGCCGTGTTGGTCAGTGTTTCGCTTTCGGCATCGCTGTCGTAGCTGACATCGAGGTTGTAGATCAGGGTGCCACCGGCGGGAATGGCGAGCGTCTGGTCGATGTCTCCCGACCCGTCCGCTTCCGGGCAGCTTGCGCCGTCCTCGCCCGAACAATCCCAGGCATCGATGGTCATGCCCACGGGGGCGTTGTCGACCAGTTGCACGTCGGAGGCATCCGAAGGCCCGTCGTTGGTGACCGTGATGGCCATGGCTTCATCGACACTGGCTCCGGGAACGTAGGTTTCCTCGGTCGCGGTCTTGGTGATGCTCAGGTCGGCTTCGAGTCGCAGATCACTCTCAACCGTTTCGGACAACTCGTTAGTGTCACCATCGGTGACTTCCGCGGTCAGCTCCAGCGGATCATCGTCAAGATCGGAATCGAACTCGACGGTGAGGGTGTAGGTGATTGTCTGATTGGGAGCAATCTCGTTGCCGTCTTCGTCGATATTGCCGTTTCCGCTCTCCGGCGGGCTGCAATTGGAAGGGGAAGGGGCATTGCAGGTCCAGGAGACATCGAGACCTTCGGGAAAGTCGATTTCGACCGATACCTCGTCGTCGGTCTCCTCACCTTCGTTCTCGATTGCCAGCGTATATTCGATTCCGCTGGTGCCGGGGGTGTATTCAGACGGCCCGGTGAACTCGACGATGAGGTCGGATGCGGCGAGTGCCTGGCTTGCCAGCAATGCCGCGAGCACGATGCCGGTCCAGGTTGCGGTCATCACTGCGCCCGGAAAGCGGCCAGTCCCTGATCGAATTTTCACGGCTTCTCCCTCGAAGTTCCTGCAAGAACGAGCACACCGGTCCTGTGATTCCGGCTGCTCTCCAGCTGCCGTGCTGATTACCCGTTGCGCAGACTTCAGAAGGGGTGATGTTCCGGATTAGGCTGGATTCCAGCCCTCACGTCCCGTTGCGTGATGGCCTGGCGGCGTCCCTCGTTATGCTCCGGAAAACCTTGTGGCAGTTGCCGCTGTGGCAGGACCGGATGGTTGAAAATCCGGATCCGGGCGTGAACCAATTACCTCAAAGCTCGAATATCTGATGTTCTATTACGCTGGATGGATGTCGCACGAAAACTTGATGTTCGTCACACTTTCAGGGTACCTGCGTACTCCCGTGTTTTCAACCGCTGTCGGTTGCATCCGCGAAAATGTTGACGCTGCCGCGGCATCAAGTTGCTTTTTTTGAGAGGATTTTGCGGTATTCAGTAGCGTTTTTCGGGCAATGTCGACCGATGTCGGGCGTGTTCGGTCTCCATGCGCTCACTACTCAGGCGTTCCATCAGGTGACACAGGCAGTCCTGGCGAATGATGCGCTCCTCGGTTGTCAGCATGGCCGGCATCAGCGGCCTGCTGGTCACGATATCGCCATCACGGACCGAGAACCACTCGCCGGACACATCGTGACCATCATGAGTTACCGCTACCAGCGGCAGGCCCGAGTCTCCATTGACCCGGCCCAGGCGCGTACCGGGCGGCACTTCCTCGAAGTTGAGCCGGTCGAGGTCCGGGCGTAAGATCAGCGATGAACCGTCCGGAGCAAAGCTGAAGGAACGGTCAGGCGCGACGTTGACGGTTGCGATCATTTCGTAGAGTTCGAGATTCTCCGGAGATGGCGCCTGATCGGAAATCTGATCGAGGTTGAGAATGGTATCCAGGAAGGTCATGGCATGGTCAGTACCGTCGAGCCGGTGGGGCGGACCGCACTCCAGGGTGACCGCCGGGCAGAACTCGCCGAATGCCATGGATTGCACGCCCCGAGGACGCGTGAAATAGATGACGGTACGCGAGAACATGGAGGCCAGCCGCAAGGACTGCGGAGCGATGCGATTGACGGCAGCGTAGTGCGGGTTCTCTCCGCTGTTGTTGTGGATGTCGATGCTGGCCATGGGTCTGAGTTCGCGAACGTGCCGCGTGAGGTCGGCAAACATTCGGTGCCAGGGGGTGTCGCCGGCATCGGAGCCGGGCCAGCAGCGGTTGAAGTCGGGCTGGTCGGTCAGCTTGCGCTGCCGTCGCGAGGCCGCGCGTACATTGGCGATGAACAGGATCAGGCTGCGGGGCAGGGGGTCGCGCTGGTAGCGTCCCTTGAGCAGCCGGCGCACGGCGTCCCACCCGGAAACCTCGTTGCCGTGCTGGAGCACGGAGACAAAGACCGGCTGCGGACGCCGGCCCGACAGGTGGATCACGGTGGGCGCCTGGAGTCGGTTGTTGAGCTCGGTGGCGTGGCAGTCCAGCAGGCCGTCGGGCAGATGGTCAAGCATGACCGGCTGCATAGAATCTCCAGCAACGGAAAGCACAATAAACTACCCTGTCCCGGCGGGTCTGAAAAGGCCCGTGATTATCGAACTTGAATGCGGCGGCTGTTGTCCCCATTGCCATCCCGTTCCTGAAACGGCTGACACCAAAACGAAAACGAGGCTGAAACAAGGATGCTCAAGGCCAGTGAACTGACACGCCGCTTCGGTCCCCTGCTGGCGGTCGACCGGCTTTCCTTCGAGGTAGAGCCCGGTACGGTGCTCGGCTTTCTGGGTCCGAACGGGGCCGGAAAATCGACCACCATGAAGATGTTGACCGGCTTTCTCTCCCCCAGTTCAGGGACTGCCCGGGTTCTGGGGCACGATATCGTGCGCGAATCGGTGGCGGCCCGGCGGGTCATGGGCTATCTGCCCGAAGGCGCGCCGCTGTATGGCGAACTGACCGTCGGTCAGCTCCTGCGTTTTGCCGCCGAGGCTCGAGGCTTTCGTGGCGACGAGTGCCGTCAGCGCGTTGCCCGCTCGGTCGAGCGGCTGGAGCTGGGGAGTGTGCTCGGGCAGACCGTCGAGACCCTGTCGAAGGGTTTCAAGCGCCGGGTCGGGCTGGCCCAGGCCATCCTGCACGACCCGCCTGTGCTGGTGCTGGACGAACCCACCGACGGGCTGGACCCCAACCAGAAACACCAGGTCCGCGGCCTGATTCGCGAGATGTCACCTGATCGGATCATCATCATCTCGACCCATATCCTGGAAGAGGTTGATGCCCTGTGTTCACGTGCCATGATTATCGCCCGCGGTCAGCTGCTGGCCGATGACTCGCCACGCGGGCTGCTGGCCCAGTCGCGTTACCACAATGCCGTCAGCCTGGAGCTGGATGCGCTCGACCGGGCCGCCTCGCGTCTCGGAGAGTTGCCGGAAGCCCGTGAGGTCGAAGTGCGCCGTGGCCGACTGACGGTGTTCCCGTCCGGCCAGGGCAATCTTTTCCGGGCGGTGGGCCGTGTGATCGAGGATGAAGGCTGGCCGGTGCGCCATGTTCAGCTGGAGACCGGCCGGCTCGACGAAGTCTTTAGAACCATTACCCGCGAGGAGGCAGCATGAGCCCGGCAAACGTCATGGTCGTGCTGCGCCGTGAACTGGCCAGCTATTTCGCCACCCCGGTGGCCTACGTCTTCATCGTGATTTTCCTGGTTATGTCGGCGGCTTTCACCTTTTACCTGGGTGGGTTCTACGAGCGCGAGATCGCCGACCTCCAGCCTTTCTTCCAGTTTCATCCCTGGCTGTACCTGTTCCTGGTGCCGGCGGTCGGAATGCGACTCTGGGCCGAGGAGAGAAAGTTCGGAACCATCGAGCTGCTGCTGACGCTGCCGATTACCGCGACCGAGGCGGTGATCGGAAAATTCCTGGCGGCCTGGCTGTTCGTAGGCCTGGCGCTGGCCCTGACCTTTCCCATATGGATCACGGTCAACGTACTGGGTGATCCCGACAATGGGGTGATCGTGGCCGGGTACATCGGAAGCTGGCTGATGGCCGGCGGCTTTCTGGCCATCAGCAGTTGCCTGTCGGCCACCACGCGCAACCAGGTCGTTGCCTTTATCCTGGCGGTCGTGGTGTGCTTCGGCTTTCTGCTTTCAGGCTTGCCCATGGTGCTTGACCTGTTTCGCGGATGGCTGCCACAGCCACTGGTCGATGGTATTGCCAATCTCAGTTTCCTGATGCATTTCGATTCGATATCTCGCGGGGTGATCGACCTGCGCAACGTGGTTTATTTCATGCTCGTGATCGGCTTCTGGCTGGTTGCCAACCGTATCGTGCTGGAACTCAGGAAGGCGGACTGACATGAAGCATTTATACAGTGCAAGTGCCCTGCTGTTTCTCGCCCTGCTGTTTCTCGCCCTGACGCTGCTGTCGGGCGCGCTGCTCAAGGGAGCACGGCTGGACCTGACCGAGCAGCAGCTCTATACCCTCAGCCCGGGAACGATCAATCTGCTCGAAGCCATCGAGGAGCCGATCACGCTGGAGTTCTACTTCAGCGAAGGCAGCAGCAGCGATTTTCCCATGGTGCGCGATTACGCCCGTCGGGTTCAGGAGCTGCTCGACGAGATGGAGACTCGGTCGGGAGGGCAACTTCGGGTGCGCCGGATCGACCCGCGTCCGTTCTCCGAGGAGGAAGACCAGGCGGCACGGTACGGGCTGGAGGAAATCCCGGTCGGCACGGCCGGCGACAGCCTGTACCTCGGGCTGGTGGGAACCAACATGATTGACGGGCTGGAGGTTCTGCCCTTTCTGTCGCCTTCACGCGAAGCCACCCTGGAATACGAACTGGCACGCATGATCTACGTGCTCAGTCGGCCGGAGCGGCCGCGCGTGGGCTTGCTTAGCGGCCTGCCCATGGATGAACGCCTGGACATGCAGACCGGTCGGAGTCAGCCAGCCTGGGCGGTACGTGAGCAGATCGACGAGATGTTCGAGGTCGAAACGATCGAGCCTGTGGCCGATGGCTTGCCGCAGGATCTTGATGTGCTGGTCATCGTGCATCCGCCCGAACTCGATGAGGAACTGATGCGCGATATCGACCGGTTTGTGCTCGGGGGTGGCCGCTTGCTGGCGTTTGTCGATCCGTACTCCGAGTCCGATCCCGACCCCGAGCAGGGCGATCCTGCCGCCGCCATGGCCATGGAGCGTTCCTCGTCGCTTTATCCGCTGTTCGAGGCCTGGGGCCTGGAATTCGACCCGGATCGTTTCGTCGCCGATCTCGGGCAGGCCCTGCAGGTGTCCATGCAGAGTGGCCAGCGCCCGGTGCGCCACCCCGGCATCATCGGCGTGACCCGTGAGCACATGAGTAGCGAGGATGTGGTCACGGGGGAACTCGATGCGATCAACCTGGCCAGCCCGGGGGCCTTGTCTCTGGCCGAGGACAGTGCATTGACACTCAAGCCACTGATGCAGTCCAGCCCCAATGCCGGATTGATCGACGCCGAACGACTGCGGTTCCTGGAAGATCCCGGGAGTCTGATGGCCGAGGTGGCGGCGACCGGCGAACAGTATGTGCTGGCAGCACGACTGAGCGGGGAGGTTGACAGTGCCTTCGACGAACACCGCAATAGTCCTGGCCAGCTTGAAGCCATCGTCGTGGCCGATACCGACCTGCTGGCCGATCGTTACTGGGTGCAGCGACAACAGTTTTTCGGCACCAGTATCCTGGAGCCATTCGCGGGTAACGGCGATTTCGTCATCAATGCCATTGACAACCTGATGGGCAGTGCCGACCTGATCAGTGTGCGCAGTCGGGCGACTGCCGCGCGGCCTTTCACCCTGGTCGAGGCGCTGCGGCGAGAGGCCGAGCAGAACCTGCTGGCGACCGAGCAGCGACTGGAGGCGGAGCTTGCCGAAACCGAGGGTCGGCTGACCGAGTTGCAACAGGCGCGGGCGGATACCGATCTGAGTGTACTGACATCCGAGCAGGAAGCCGAGCTGGACCGCTTCATGGAACAGCGCATCGAGATTCGCCAGCAGTTGCGGCAAGTCCGTCGCGACCTCGATCGCGATATCGAAGCGCTGGGAGCGCGAGTCAAAGTGCTCAATATCGGATTGATGCCGGCCCTGGTTACCGTGCTGGCGCTTGTGCTGGCGTGGCGTCGGCGCCGGCGGGCAAAGCGTAGCGCGGAGGCGCAGCAATGAAGCCGGGAAGTGTTGTTGTTCTGGGCGTCATCGCTCTTGCGTTGCTGACGCTGGCCCTGATGATGGGGCGTGGTCCACAGCCGGTCGAAGTCGAAGACGACCGGGCGTTGCTGCCGGATTTGCGTACGCAGGTCAATGAAATCGATGCGCTGGAGATCATCGGGCCTGACGGCGAATACGTGGCCCGGCTGCATCGTGATGCCGAGCACTGGCGTGTGCGTGAGCGTGATGGCTTCCGCGCGGATTTTGCTCTCATTCAGTCATTGCTGCGCGATCTGCTTGAGGCGCGTCGCGTGGATGAGCGAACCAGCAACCCGGAATGGTATCCGCGGCTGGGCGTGGCCGATCCGGGTGAGGGCGGCGAAGGGGTTCTGATACGGTTTCCCGGTACCGGGTTGCCCGATGTCATTATCGGTATCCAGGATCAGTCGGGAACGGGCCGCTTTGCGCGGTTGGGAAACGAGGACAGGAGCTGGCTGATTGATCGCGACCCCGAGGTTCCGGCTGACCTTCGTGACTGGCTTGAACGTGCCGTGATGGATATTCCGGCCTCGGAGCTGGCCGAGATCACGTTGCGACATGATGATGGTGACACCGTGCGGTTGCGCTCGACCGACACCGAGGACCGTCGATGGGTATTGCTCAATGTTCCGGAAGACCAGGAGGTTCGACCGGAGTGGTATGTCAGCGAGCCGGCCACGAGCCTGACCGCTTTCGAGTTCGAAGATGTCCGTCGGCACGAATCGCTACCCGATGGCGCCACACGTGCGTTGTTCAGAACCGTGGACGGGCTCAATTTCCTGGCCAGCCTGTTCGAGGACGAATCCGGGCAGTGGGTGCATTTCAGTGTCAGTGCCGAAACCGCGGCGCTGGAGCCGGATGAGGCCGACGACGAGGCTACCGAACTGGCCGTTGATGCCGCGGCAGTTGACGCTCGCCTGTCCGGGTGGCAGTTCGCGATCGATGCCGACCGCTATGGCCGGATGACCCGGCGTCTCGAGGATTTTCTGATGGCCAAAGAAGAAGTGCACTGACTGCGGCTTACACGATATCAGGGCCAGACCAGCCCGACATGATCCGGTCGCGACGTGCATAGTTTCAACCGACCGGATTCGATCAGGTCGGGGATTGCCGGTGAAATTCTTTTTGGCAGGGGCTCGGGGCTGGATGGCTCGTTCCAGCAGACACCGACCCAGGCGTCGCGCCAGCTTTGCTTGGCGGCATACAGGCAGCGGTCGGCCACGTTGATGACTTCTTCCCAGTGGATGCGATCGGGATTGGCCGGGAACATGGGGTATTGGGCAAAGCCGATTGAACAGGTCAGATGAGTCCGCTCTCCCTGGCCAAGATCGAAGTCGTGCTCGGCCATGGTCTTGCGCAGGCGTTCGGCCATTGTGGGCGCGAAGTCGGCGTCGGTAAAGCGGGCGACGATCAGAAACTCCTCGCCGCCCCATCGGACCGCGGTGTCTGACTTGCGAATGCAGTGATTGAGTATCTGGCTCATCTGCTGCAACACTCGGTCACCGGCGGCGTGACCGTGAATGTCATTGACCTGCTTGAAGTGATCGATGTCGATCATCAGGAACAGCAGATCGGTGTTCTCGGCAACCCGGTCGCTGTCGTTGAGCTTGGCGTCCCGATACTGACGCTCGACCAGGGCGATGTCGGTCGGTGCCTGTTCTATCAGATAGCGACGGTTGCGCAGGCCGGTCAGGGGGTCGGTCAGGCTCTGCTCGGCCAGTGCTTCGTTGGCACGTGAGAGCTCTTTCGTCCGCTCTGCCACACGCTCCTCGAGGGTTTCCTTGGCTTCCTTGAGTGAAGCCAGGGCGCGCTTGCGCTCCAGGCTGCTGGCGATCTGGCTGGAGACAAAACGCAGCAGCTCAAGATCTTCTGTCCGGTAGATTCTGTCCTCACGGTAGCTCTGTACGGCCAGAAGTCCCAGGGTGCGACCTTCGCATTGTAGCGGCACGCCGATCCAGGCGTGAGCGTAAGGCCCGTGGATCTCGATCTTTCCGGTGTCGACCAGCTCCCTGATTTCGTCCTGCAGTAGCAAGACCCCACTGTCGGAATTTAGTGCATACTCGGTCAGGCCGGCGCCCAGAGATCTCTTCTTCTGAGACTTGAGGTACTTGTCTGCGTAGTAGCCAAATTCCAGTGCCGTGTCGTTGTCGACAAGCAGCGCAATAAAGAAGTTTTCGGCATAGATCAACTCACTGATTTCACGGTGGACCAGTTCGAAGAAGTCTTGTTCACCTCCGGTTTCGCCGGCCTGTTCGGCAATGTGATAGAGCGCCTTCTGCAGGTGCTCGTTGCGACGGCGCTGGTCCACCTCTTCCTTGAGCGCCTGGTTGGCTTCGGCCAGCTCGCGGGTTCGGGCCACGACCTCCCGTTCCAGATCGCGGCGCGTCTGGCGCCGCTGCAGCATGGTCAGGACATGGCTGGCAACGAAGCTCAGCAAGTTCTGGTCTTCGGCGCTATACAGGTTTTCCTGCTCATAGCTTTGCAGAACCAACATGCCCTTGACTTCGGTGCCGTCAAGCATGGGCACGCCCAGCCAATCGCGGGATTCTGCACCCAGTGTCTTGAGCGGTCCGGGCAAGGTGCGTTCGATTTCTTCAAGGGATCCGCGCAAGGGTTGGCCGTAGCGGATCACATACCAGGTCAGACTGCGAGAGATGCTTTCCAGAGGGATCTCCGCTGCGGTAATTCTGTCGGTACTGGCCTGGTCTCCGGGCTCACCATTTGGGTCGGAAAGATGAAGGTCCTGCGACAGGTCTCCAGGTTTGGTCGCTGAATCAGCAAAGTAGCGAAAGCGGACGGTATCTTTCTCATTGTTATAGAGAAAGATATAGAAATTTTCCGCATACATCAGATCGGAAATGATCTGGTGCAAGCGTTTGAGGATGTCATCCGTATCGAGTTCGGCGCCGGCTAGGTCGGAAATCCGGTAAAGGGCCTTCTGGATACGTTCGGCTTGCCGGAGTTCCTCGATGGTTTGTTCCAGCTGCTGGCTGTTGGAACCCTTGTCTGCAGGCATGAAGCGGAATCCAGTTCCTTGTGGATTGCAGTTTGTGTGCCGGGTCTGAGTCGAACGCCGGCATGCCATCGAGGCCACATCGGCCAGGCAATTTGGCCCTGCAGCCCTTGCGCGACAGTTTAGCAGCTTTTTGGTGCTTCGCAGGTGTCGTCTGGTAATCAGGATTCGAGCAGGCTGCCGTCAATCCCAGCGAAAATCGCGGACAATTCCTCGAGGAAGTCGGCCAGGGCCGTGGTTTTGCGCCATACCATGGCAATTCGCCGGCTGGGCCCCGGTGACGTGAATGGACGGGTGACGAGATTGGGCGTGGCCGCCACGGGCGGTTTGACCGCCAGCAGGGGCATCAGGGTAATCCCGGTGTTGGCCGCGACCATCTGGCGCAGGGTTTCCATGCTGGTGGCGTGAAAGTCCAGTTTCTCGTGCGCCCCGGCAAGCTGGCAGACTTCCAGGGCCTGGTCGCGCAGGCAGTGGCCATCCTCCAGTAGCAGAAGTTCCTCGTGTTGCAGTTCATCGAGGTCGATCTGCTTGCGTTCGGCCAGGCGATGGTGCTCGGGCATGGCCAGCAGAAATGGCTCTTCGAACAGCTCCCGCACCTGCAGTCCGTCATGATGGAGTGGCAGTGCAAGCAGGCCTGCATCGAGCCGGCCCTGGTCCAGCATTTCGAGGACGTCCTCGGTTTTTTCCTCGAACAGGCGCAGCGTCAGTCGTGGAAAGCGCTTGCGGATGCAGGGCACGACATGCGGCAGCAGATACGGCGCCAGGGTCGGGAAAATGCCAATGCGCACGGTTCCGCTGTGAGGATCGCGCGAGCGCCGCGCGATGGCCCGCATTGCCTCTACCTCGCTGAGAATGCCGCGGGCGCGTTCGACCACCTCCTCGCCCACCGCGGTCAGCATGACCTGGCGCGGATTGCGTTCGACCAGCTGAACACCCAACTCTTCCTCGAGCTTGCGAATCTGTGTGCTGAGCGTTGGCTGGCTGACGTGACAGCGTTCGGCGGCACGCGAGAAATGGCGCAGTTCAGCCAGCGCAACCAGGTACTGGATGGCGCGAATATTCATGGTAGCTGCTCTTCCGAAATTTGCTGCCACGGTCGGATGTGGACCCGTGGGCCTTGGTCTGGCCTGGACTCGGGCTGTTGCGGGCACTCAGCATGCCCGGCGCGTCGCTGCCCGTCATAGCCACTCTGGATGGTAATGATATAGAAAATCTATTTGAAGTGGGGGGCGGTCGTCCTCACCTGTTTGGGCTGGCGCACGGGGCCCGTGCGTCGTGTACGTGCTCAATCAGTTTACGAACCAACACACATAAGACAGGAGAACAGACAAAATGTTGACGATTGGTGACAAGTTCCCCAATTACAAGCTGAAGGCCGCCGTTGGCACCGACATCGAGTCGGCCTTTACCGAAATCGAGAACACCACCTACGAAGGCAAGTGGCAGCTGGTGTTCTTCTACCCCAAGGATTTCACCTTCGTCTGCCCGACCGAGATCAAGGCATTCAGCGACCTGTCGGACGAGTTTGCCGATCGCGACTGCCAGGTCCTGGCCGCCAGCACTGATACCGAGTTCGTGCACCTGGCCTGGCGCCAGCACCATGAGGACCTGAAGGACCTGCAGATTCCCATGCTGGCCGACGTCAAGCGTGAGCTCAGCTCCGCGCTGGGCATTCTTCATCCGGAAGAAGGCGTGGCTACCCGGGCGACCTTCCTGGTCGATCCGCAGGGCATTATCCGTCACGTTTCCGTGACTGACATGAGCGTGGGCCGCAACCCGAAGGAAGTGCTGCGCATCCTCGACGCGCTGCAGACCGACGAGCTGTGCCCGTGCAACTGGCAGCCGGGTGACGACGTGCTCAAGGCCGCCTGAGGCAGGTCTTGATAGCGACCATGCGGGAGCACTCTCGCTCCCGCATGCTTTATTCCCAGGGGTTTAGTCAGATTCAGGAGGCACAGCATGAACATCGATCACATCAAGCAGCGAATTCCGGATTACGCCCGGGATCTTCGAATCAATATCGGCAATGTGCTCGACCCGGAGCGTTCCGAGGGCCTGAGCGCCGAGCAGATTTATGCCACGGCCGTGGCCACCGCGCGCGCCAGCCGCAACCCCGGACTGATCGCCGCCATCGAAAGCGAGGCGTCGAAGCATCTGGATGATGCCTGGCTCAACGCCGCGCGAGCCGCGGCCGCGATCATGGGAATGAATAATATCTATTACCGGTTTGTTCACCTGGCCTCCAACGATGAATACGGCAAACTGCCGGCGCGTCTGCGTATGTCGGTCATCGGCAATCCGGGCATCGACAAGGCTGACTTCGAGCTGATGTCGCTGGCGGTCTCCGCCATCAATGGTTGTGGCATGTGCATTGACAGTCATGAGCGCGTTCTCAAGCAGGCCGGTGTGTCATCCGAAGCGATTCAGCATTCGGTGCGCATCGCCTCGGTGCTGCATGCTGTTGCCGCCGTGATGGATGCCGAGCAGGCGGTCGACATGGAAGCCGCTGCCTGAGCTTTGCCGAAAAGACCCTCCATCGGTTGAAGTTGCCCCAAACCTCGACCGTTTTTTGACCCCGCTTCGGCGGGGTTCTTTTTTCGGGTTCGAATAGTCGCCGACAGCCTGCCGCCATACGCTCAGCTCTCGTATACTTGCGCCCATGACAGAGCATGCTTCCAGAACCGAACAATCCCGCACCCGCATCACCAAGCTGGTGTTTCCGCAGGACACCAACCCCATCGGCACGCTGTACGGGGGGACTGCGCTGCAGTGGATGGACGAAGCCGCGTTTCTTGCCGCCACACGGTACGCGCGTTGCCAGGTGGTCACGGTGTCCATGGGACGTGTGGATTTCAAGGTCTCGATACCCGAGGGCGCCATTGTCGAACTGGTCGGTGAAGTCGTCAGGGTGGGTCGCAGCTCGATGACCGTCAACGTGAAGATCCTGAAAGAAGACACGCGGGCCAGCACCCAGGAGCTGGCCATTGAGGGCAGTCTGGTCATGGTCGCCGTGGACGAAAATCTCAGGCCGATTCCGCTGCCCGGGCAATCCTGAAGCTTCAGGCACCTGGCCGCTGTTGTTCCGAAGTCTGTTCAAGCCGCTCGATTGTTTCCTTCAACTTCACGGCCAGATTGTCGCCCTGTGCGATTACGTCACCCCCAACCAGAACGGCGCAGTCGTTGCCCAGGCGTTGGGCGGTATCCGGTGCTTCGGCCAGGGTCTTGCCGCCGCCCAGGCAGGGCAGGGTCGGATGCAACGGTCCCAACGGCTGGGTCAGGGTATGACAGGTTGCCGCTTCGTCATCGTCGTGACGGGACTGGATTCTGCCGCCGCGCCCGGGAAAAATACTGATATCGGCACCCGCCGCGCGCACCAGCGTACCCAGCAGGACTGCAGAGCTGACGCCGGTGTCTTCCGGCTCGGTCAGGCTGCCGGCCAGGGCCGGATGGGCCAGCCACATCAGGCCATGCTCGCGCGCCCGAGTCGCGGCCGTTTCCAGGCCCAAGACCCAGGGACACATGACCACGCCGCCCAGTCCCAGCCGTGCCACGTATTCCAGTTGGCGTTCCAGGTGGCTGCCGCTGCCGGCGACGTGGGGCAGGTACAGGCAAGCCCTTCCGGTTTTGTCCTGCGCCTTTTCAATGGCTTGAGCGCACAACATGACTCTGTCTCTGAATTGGTCCAGGTCGTGCTCGACCAGGTTCTGGTCGTCCTTGACCAGGTCGCCTCCGGCGCTGGCAAAAGCGCCGGCCAGTCCGGCCAGGGATTTCGGGGTGGAGCCGCGTGGCTTGAGAACGGTCATCAGCAAGGCGCGGCTTCGAATGCCGGTCCAGGAGCGGACACCGGGCAGACCGGCCATCGGGCCGGGCAGGGTGCAGAGCAGCTCTGGCGGCAGCTCCAGTCCGGCCAGGCGGATGCGTGGGTAGAAAGAGACATTGCCATGAACCAGGTGCAGCAGCTGCCCGACCTGCTGGCTGGCCAGTTCGACCGGGTAGCCGATGATCAGGCGCCAGCGCTGTTCGTCAGTGGGCTCGACGGCCAGAACCCGGCCCAGCAGTCGGCGGGCGATGTCGTCCGGGATCAGTGATCGGGTCAGTTCCAGGCTTTGTTCGCGGGCGATGTTCTCGGCCAGCAATTCCGGATCGCGATCCGGTCGGGTGGCCATGTAGGTGGCCTTGATGAGGGGGCTTGCCATGGCTTGTGTAAGGAGTCCTTGTGCAGACAGCATGCAACGGGTTCGGCCAGAACGCTTACAATATCGGGCTTTGTGAATCGTGTGAACCTTTCCGATGGCCGAAACCAAGCGAGTGCTGACCGGAATTACCACCACCGGAACCCCCCATCTGGGCAACTATGTCGGTGCTATCAAGCCAGCGATTGCCGCCAGCCGGGACCCCGGTATTGATTCGTTCTATTTCCTCGCCGACTACCACGCCCTGGTCAAGTGCGAGGATCCCGAGCGGGTGCGCCGCTCGACTTTGGAAATTGCTGCCACCTGGCTTGCGCTGGGCCTGGATACCAGCCGGTCGCTGTTCTATCGCCAGTCCGATATTCCGGAGATTCCCGAACTGACCTGGTTGCTGACCTGTGTCACGGCCAAGGGTCTGATGAATCGGGCGCATGCCTACAAGGCCGCCGTCGACGAGAATGCGAAAACCGGAGAGGACGCGGACTACGGCATCACCATGGGGTTGTTCTGCTACCCGGTCCTGATGGCCGCCGATATTCTCATGTTCAACGCCCAGCGCGTGCCGGTGGGCAAGGACCAGGTCCAGCACCTGGAAATGGCACGCGATATCGCCCAGCGCTTCAATCATCGCTACGGTGAGCACTTTGCATTGCCGGAAGCCGAGGTCGACGACTTTGTCGCCACGCTGCCGGGAACCGATGGCCGCAAGATGTCGAAGAGCTACGACAACACCATTCCCCTGTGGCTGCCGGAGAAGAAGCTGCGCAAGGCCATCATGAAGATCAAGACCAATTCCCAGGAACCCGGCGAACCCAAGGATCCCGACAGCGCGGCGGTGTATTCGGTCTATTCGGCTTTTGCCAGTCCGGCACAGCGCGAACAGATGCGACAGGCCTTTGCCGACGGTATTGCCTGGGGCGAGGTCAAGCAGCAGTTGTTCGAGCTCATCAACGGCGAGCTGGCCGGGCCCAGAGAACGCTACGAGGCCCTGATCAACAACCCGGACAAGGTGGAGAAAGAGCTCGAGCAGGGAGCGGAACGGGCCAGGGCGCTGTCGCGGCCCTTTATCGCCGAGCTGCGTGAGGCCGTGGGTATCCGGCGCCTGGGATGAGCCGGTTGGTGGACTGGACAGCGCCCGCACTGACGGTGGCCGGCGGCGATGTATTCCCGGCCCGTCACGTCTGGTGCGTTGGCCGCAATTATGCCGAGCACGCCCGGGAAATGAACGCCGAGCCCGGCAACCCGATTTTCTTCAGCAAGCCGGCAACGGCCCTGGTCAATGACGAAACCATTGATTACCCGCCCGATACCTCCGCGCTGCATCACGAGGTGGAACTGGTGGTGGTGCTGGGGCGGGGTGGGCGCCGGCTCGGTCCCGAGGCCTGTCTCGAGTGCATCGCCGGCTATGCCGTTGGCGTTGATCTGACCCGGCGCGATGTGCAGTCACGGGCCAAGCAGGCCGGACACCCCTGGGAAGCCAGCAAGGGCTTTGATCAGTCGGCGCCGCTGGGTGCCATTGTGCCGGCCGAACGCTGGTCGCCGGATGCGGCCACGCCCATCGAGCTTCAGGTCAACGGTCAAGTGCGCCAGCAGGCCTGTCTGGGCGACATGATCTGGCCGGTGGGCGCGCTGCTGTCGCGGCTCTCCGAAACGTTTTCACTGCAGGCCGGTGACGTCATTTTCACCGGCACTCCGGCAGGTGTCGGGGCGCTTGAGCCCGGAGACCATGTGACCGCCTCCATTGGCAACCTGCCTCAGCTGTCATTCGGTATTTCACCGGAGCAATAGCCATGCAGGATGGTGGCATTCAGTTGCTCACGATCGTCCTGGTGGCTGTCGGCAGCGCGCTGGGCGGAATGGCCCGCCACATGGTCGGCGTAGTCATGGATCGAGTGCTGCCCGCTCGCATTCCCGGCGGCACATTGCTGGTCAATCTAAGCGGCTGCCTGGTCGTCGGTTTGTTGGCCGCGCCGCTTGTGCTACTGGAATCCGCTCCGGCCTCAAGCCTGTCGGTCTGGCTGGTGACCGGCTTTCTGGGAAGCTACACCACGGTGTCGGCGTTCAGTCTTCAGGTGCTGCTGATGGTGCGCGAGGGGCGGCCAGGTCGAGCCGCGATCTACGTGGGAGTTTCACTGATTGGTTGTCTGGCCTTGGCCGCAATCGGTCTCTGGATCGGACGACAACTGTTTTTATGAGTGAACCATGCTGAAACGGGAAGACGGGGTGCTGACCTTGCTGGTTGGGCTGGGCAGCCTGATCGGCGGTACGCTGCGCTACCTGCTGATTCTGCCGTTTCCGGCCGTCCAGGACGGTGCCTGGCCCTGGCCGACCCTGCTGGCCAACGCCATCGGCTGCATGGTGATCGGTGCCTGTATGGCCCTGGTGCATGCCCAGTCAGGCATGGTGGCCACCCCGAGGATGCAGGCGGCCGTGATGGGCGGGTTCTGTGGAGGATTGACAACCTTCTCGATCTTCAGTCTGGAAACACTGGTCATGTTCGACCAAGGCCGCCCCTTGTTCATGCTGGCTTGCGTTTCTTTTTCACTGGCCACCTGGATGCTGGCCGTCTGGGCGGGCTTTGAGTTGACCCGCCGAACCGTCCAACGATGCAAGGAATATGAATGATGGAGACACAGATACTGGTCGATATTCTCATTCTGCTGCCGGTGACCGGGTTCCTGCTGTGGCTGTTCTGGTTGACGGCGCCTGCAGGGCGCTCTTCGAGTCTGCGTCGACTGGATTGTCTGCTGGCCCTGGCAGCCTGCGGTGTCGCCGCTGCCGTTTTTTTCGCTCTGCACGGCTGGCTGGACATCGAGGGCATGGACCGGAGTATGATTGTGGTGGCTGTTTCCTATCTGAGTTTCATCGCCTCGATGGGATTGAGCTGGCTGGTTCGATGGCGCCTGGGCACGGGTTCCGGTGATTGATTTCGTGCCTGACGCCCTGAATAGAGGAGACGAGTTCCCTTGAGTGCCGAGCAGTCTCGATCGATCGATGACCTGCTGCAGTTTCTCAAGTCAGCGGGCATGGAGGGATTGATCAATCCGGCCGTGGCCCGGGCCCGGCGCAATGCCATTGCCCAGTTGTCGGCCGAGCTGACTGAGCGGGAGCGCGCGGATGTGTCCAGCATCGATGTCGATGACCTGGCCTCGCGTTTTCACAAGCTCGAAGGAGCCAGCATCCGGGTCGAAACCCTGTCGCTCTACGCCGAGCGCTTCCGGATGGCATTGACCGACTTTCTGTCCTGGCTGGATGACCCGGCGGCATTTTCCAGTGTCGGGGGAGAGCGCAAGCGGGCCATCACCCGCGGAACCCTCAGCCGTGAGCAGGAAGTGGCCGAACGCATCACCCTTGAGGCCAGCGACAACCAGGCCCGCCTGGTGCCGATTCCGCTGCGTCCGGACCTGACAGTGCATGTGGCTAATCTGCCCATCGACCTGACCGAGGCCGAGGCCGAACGGGTAGTCCGCGTGGTGCGCGCTTACGCCAGCAAAGCGACATCCGAGGACAACACGGGGCAGGGCGGGTGAGTCGGCTGCTCATACTCGGCCTGATGGTGATCTTTGCCGTCGCCGGCAGCAGCTTGTGGCTGTATTTCATTTTCAGTTCGGCGGAGACTGCCTTCCGCGAGGAGCTGGTGCCGGAACTGGTTGTTTTCTGCGTCGAGGCCTTCGTGCTGGTCGGTCTGCTCGGCCTGATTCAGCGCTACCTGGAAAATCGGCGTCGGCGGCAGATGTGGCTGAGCCTGAGAGGCGCCTTCAGGGATCTGCTGTCGCTGCTGGACGTGGCGCTGCTCGAACCCAATGCCGAGCCGACTTCCTCGCGCGAACTGGAGTCCGACCCGCGGGTGATTGCTCGGCTACTGGATGAACTGGCCGCCAAGCATCCGGACCTTCAAAGCCTGCAGGCTTTGAAGCTGGAAGGGCAGGAATCGTTGCCGCTCACGCGCAGCCTGGTGGGTGTGGCAGCCCAGCTTTCGGCGACCCACATGAACTGGTGGATCGCCATCGTGGACAGTATCCATCGACTGGCCGCAGCCACCGATCGGGTGACCATCGAGGCCAGCGTGCATGAAATGCTGATCAATATCCGGGAGTTCGACCGTCTCGACCTGCGTACCTGACTTCAACCCCGGCCCCGGGTACGGGTCTTGTTCTTCCTGGCGTTCTTTTCCATGAAGCCGACGATCATTCCGGCCACGTCCTTGCCGGTTGCGGTCTCGATCCCTTCCAGGCCGGGAGAGGAATTGACCTCCATGACCAGTGGTCCGTGATTGGAGCGCAGCAGGTCGACACCGGCCACGTTGAGACCCATGATCCGGGCCGCGCGTACGGCGGTGGAGCGCTCCTCCGGTGTGATCTTGATCAGTGAGGCCGTTCCCCCACGATGCAGGTTGGAGCGGAATTCCCCGGGCTTGGCCTGCCGCTTGATGGCGGCGACGACCTTCTCGCCGACCACGAAACAGCGGATGTCGGCGCCCCCGGCCTCCTTGATGTACTCCTGCACCATGATGGATACGTTCAGGCCCATGAAGGCCTCGAGCACGCTTTCTGCCGCCTTGCGGGTCTCGCACAGCACCACGCCGATGCCCTGGGTGCCTTCCAGCAACTTGACGACCAGTGGTGCGCCGCCAACCATCTCGATGACATCACCGATATCGGCCGCAGCCCGGCAAAAACCGGTCACCGGCATGCCGATGCCCTTGCGGGCGAGCAGTTGCAGTGATCTCAGCTTGTCGCGAGAGCGGGTCACCGCCACCGACTCGTTGAGCGGGAAGGTGCCCATCATCTCGAACTGTCGCAAGACAGCGGTTCCGTAAAAGGTGATCGAGGCACCAATACGGGGGATGACCGCATCGAAAGCATCAAGCTGGTGTCCCCGGTAGTGAATGGTCGGGCGATGCGAGGCAATGTTCATGTAGCAGCGCAGGGTATCGACCACCTCGACTTCATGTCCCCGCTCACGGGCCGCCTCCATCAGGCGACGGGTCGAGTAGATCTTGCGGCTGCGCGAAAGAATGGCGATTCGCATGTCGGCTTTCTGGCCCCGTGTGATTCAGTCGAGTCGTGGCTTGCCTTGCAAGAACGTTCTGGCCGGGTAGACCAGGGCATGGTTCTCCATGGCCGTTCGCCCCAGCAGCATACGATATCGCATTCGCTCGCGATTGGTCAGCGTAATGTCGACATCCCAGCGCGAATGTCCGATGACCAGGGGTGTGCGAATGGTAAATCGCTTCTCCAGTTCACCCGATGTGTTGCGTATGCGCCGTACCGCCAGCAGGTCGGCTTGGCATTGTTGCCAGCGGTCGGGCTGGGGGTGACCGAGGTGTACCTGAAATGACACCCGGCGCTGCCCATCGTCGTGCGGGATCAGTTCGATATTGCTGGCGTGCAGGGCACAGGACTTGGCGCCGGTGTCCACCCGTGCCCGCAGCCGGGTAATACCCAGCTCGGGCAGGGCAACCCACTCGCAGGCGCCGATGATCATGTTGGGCGCGATATGGGGGTTCATTGGCCGTGTGACGGACAGCGCACAGGTCGGCTGGCGGGCATTCGGTTCGTGGCGGAGCCTGCTGTGCAGGCCCCGCACGAATGCAATGCCAGGTTCGACGATCCGGCCTTCATGGTTTTACTCGGCCTTGGACAGATCGTCGAGCATGGCCTTGAGGAAGCGAGCGGCCTCGCCCCCGGTGCAGGCACGATGATCGAATGTCAGCGACAAGGGAATCATCTTGTGAACCTCCACGCCACCGAGTACCGGCACCACTTCGTGACGCAGGGCGCCGGCGGCGACAATGGCCACGCAGGGCGGGGTAATAACCGGCGTGGCGTAGCGACCGGCGAACTTGCCGAAGTTCGACAGGATGATGGTGTAATCCTTGAGGTCCTCCGGCGGAATGGAGCGATTCTGAACATTCTCTCGCAAGCGGTTGATTTCGCCACGAAGTCCGGCCTTGTCAGACTGGTTCACATCGCGCAGTGCGGCCACGAACAGTCCATCCGGGGTGTCGACGGCCATACCGACGTGCATGTTCTTGTGCACGATACGCATTTCCTGCTGGCCATCGAACCAGGCATTCAGGCCCGGTTCGGCGCTGGCGCCGGCCCACAGGGCCCGCAGCAGGCGAACGGTGATGTCCTCGCCCGCCTTCCAGCCCTGGATGTCGGCATCGTCCATCAATGTGGTCGGAACGACCGAGCGATGGGACTCGCTCATCACCCGGGCCATGGTGCGACGGGTACCGCGAACCGGTTCCCAGTCGCCGCTGGCCGTCGTCTCGCGTGGCGCAGGTTCCGGGCTGGCCTCGGTTTTCTGTTGCTGCGGCTGAGGGGCAGGCTGCGGCTGGGGGGAAGGGGCCGGCTGCGCCGGCGCTTCCGGCTTGCTGCCGCCTCCGGCCGGTGCACTGCCATCCTCGGCCGCCTTGCGCACGTCGGCTGCCGTCACAACCCCGTCGGCGCCGCTGGCCTGAACGGCCGCCAGGTCCACCTTGAGCTTGCGCGCCAGGGCGCGCACGGCCGGGGTCACCTTGACGCCGCCAACGGTGGAGGTGCGCTCGCGCAGCACTTCCCCGCCGGCCTGCATCTTGCCGACCACGGTGCCGGAATCTTCGCGATCGCCCTGGTCGCTTTTCTCTTCAGTGGATCCGGCGTCGTCTGCGGCCTGCGTTTCGGTTGCCGGCGGTTCGGTCTGGGTGGTGGCTTCGGCGCCAGCATCCCCTTCGACCTGGAACTCGGCCAGCGGGGCCCCGGTCTTGATGACATCGCCGGGGCCACCGTGAAACTTGGCGACCTTGCCGGTAAACGGGCTGGGGACTTCGACCACGGCCTTGGCCGTTTCCATCGACACCAGCGGCTGATCGACCGTGACCTCGTCTCCCTCAGAGACCAGCCACTCGACAATTTCGGCGTCCGGCAGTCCCTCGCCGAGATCGGGCAGATTGAAAACCTTCATGAAACCTCCAGAACCTGTTGAACGGCATGCACGATGCGCTTGACGCTCGGCATGTACTTCATCTCGTTGCGATACAGCGGCATCACGACATCATAGCCGCAGACCCGCTTGACCGGTGCGTGCAGGTGCCAGACACCGGCATCGGCCAGTCCGGCGGCGATCTCGCTGGCGACACTGCAGTGTCGCGGTGCTTCCTGGACAATCACGCAGCGTCCGGTGCGCTCGACCGATTCGATGATGGTCTCCATGTCCAGCGGACTGATGGTGGCCACATCGATGACTTCGACGCTGACGCCCTGGGCTTCGAGCTCGTCGGCGGCCTGCATGGTTTCCTTGATCATCGCGCCCCAGGTGACCAGGGTGACGTCATTGCCATCGCGCAGCGTGTAGCAGACATCCAGCGGCAGTTCCTCGCCATCGTCGACCACTTCTTCCTTCTGCCAGCGGTAGATTCGCTTCGGCTCCATGAAGATCACCGGATCGGGGTCGCGGATGGCCGCCAGCATCAGACCGTAGGCGCGCGAGGGCGATGAAGGGATGACCACCCGGATGCCCGGCATGTGGGCGTACAGCGCCTCGGGGCTTTCGGAGTGATGTTCTGGCGCGTGAATGCCGCCGCCGGAAGGAAAGCGCAGCACCATGGGGCAGCTCAGGCGGCCCCGCGTACGATTCCGAAGCCGACCGGCGTGGCACATGATGTGGTCGATCATGGGCATGGTGAAACCGCAGAACTGGGCCTCGGCCACCGGCTTCATGCCCTGGGCTGCCATGCCCACGGTGGTGCCGGCGATCATGACCTCGGCCAGTGGCGTGTCGATGACGCGGTCGTCGCCAAAGCGCTGATGCAGGCCGGCAGTGGCCCGGAAGACCCCGCCGTTGACGCCGACATCCTCACCCAGAACGACCACGGATTCGTCTTCCTCCATGGCCCGTGCAAGCGCCATGGTGACGCCTTCAATGAGTGTGATCTCTGCCATCAGTGATGTCCTCCGTCTTCCGGGAAGCGCTGTGCATACTCGCGTTGTTCGGCCAGGTCGTGCGGCAGCTCGGCAAACATGTAGTCGAACATGGCCGTGACGCCCTCGGGGTGATTCTCGACCTGCTCGACATACTCGTCGGCAGCCTGCTGTACCCAGCGGCTGCACTCTTCGAGCAGTTCGGCTTCACGCTCCTCGTCCCAGGCACCCTGGTCGATCAGATAGGCCTTGAGGCGCTTGACCGGCTCCTTGTCCCAGGCATCATCGACTTCGTCAGACGGACGGTAGCGCCGGGCATCGTCGGCAGTCGTGTGGTCGCTGAGCCGATAGGTCATCATCTCGATGACGAATGACCCCTTGCCCGAGCGGGCTGCGTTCACGGCCTTTTCCATGGCCCACAGGCAGGCGATCAGGTCGTTGCCGTCCACCTGGATGCTGGGCAGGCCGCCGGCAATGCCTTTCTGGGCCAGCGTGGCGGCAGTGTTCTGCTTGCTGCGCGGCACGGAAATGGCCCACTGGTTGTTGACGATGACCAGCACCAGCGGCAGCTTCCAGGCGCTGCCGGCGTTGATGGCTTCGAGAAAATCGCCTTTCGACGAGCCACCATCACCAACCACCGAAACGGCCACGCGCTCTTCCTTGCGCAGCTTGTAGGCCAGCGCGGCCCCGGCGGCGTGGAGGCACTGCGTGGCAATCGGAACACACCAGGAGAAGTCGTGGGCAGGGCCGGAGAAATTGTTTCCGCGCTCGTCCCCGCCCCAGTACATCAGGACCTCCGACATCTTGACCCCGCGACAGAACTGCGCACCGTATTCGCGGTACATCGGGGCAAAGCAGTCCTCCTCGCGCATGGCGGCTCCGATGGCCACATGCGCGGCCTCGTGACCCAGGCAGGAGGCGTAGGTGCCGAGCTTGCCGGTGCGTTGCAGAGCCACGGCCTTCTTGTCGAAGGTGCGGGTCAGTACCATGAGTTTGTACAGTTCGACCAGGCGGTCGTGGTCACGGGCCAGGGCAGGTATCTGCTGGTCCTCCACGAGCTTGCCATCTGGCTTCAGGAACTGGAAGTAATCCACCTTGAAGGCGGCGACCGTCTGCGCCATGTTGACTCCTCAGCTTGAAAGATTCTTGTCGGATCCCGGCGCCGGGAGAGCTCCCGTGCGCGTCGAGGCGGGCCCGTATTATACGCGCCCGCGCAGGGTTAGTCAGAGGCTCCTTGAGAAAGGTCGCCCTACAGCAGCGTATGGAAGCTGTGCCATAATCACGAACTCGTCAAATCGGGGATCGACCAATGAAAAGAATCACTCTTTTTGTCAGCAGCCTGCTGCTGGCCGCGGCCGCCCAGGCCCAGTCACCGCAATTGCCCGGGCTAAGCGGCGACGTGACTGTCTACACCGACGCCAACGGCATCCCGACCATCGTCGGGGAGACCGAGCGCGACGTGAACTACGTGCGTGGTTACCTGCATGCACGCGACCGTCTGTTCCAGATGGATTACCTGCGACGTGTGGCCTCCGGCACCCTGGCCGAGTTGCTCGGCGAGGGTGCGCTGCCCAGCGATGTGGAGTTGCGCACACTGGGATTGCGCCGTGGCGCCCTCAGAACCTGGCTCAACCTGTCCGCTGACGAGCGCGACTGGGTCAAGGCCTACGCCGACGGTGTCAACGCCTTCATCCGCGCAGGCGAGCTGCCGCCCGAGTATGGTGAACTGGAGCTCGGCACGGTCGAGGCCTGGTCACCGGTGGACTCCCTGGTCCTCGGCAAGCTGCTGGCCTTCCAGTTGTCCTTCGATTCCGGAGTGGTGGATCGCACCGTCCGGCTGGGCACTTACCAGGGTGTCGGGGATGCCGTGGGTTTCGACGGTTTGAGCCTGTATTTCGAGGACATCATCCGCAGCCAGCCGGCTGACGATCGTCTGTCGATCCCCGACTTCTTCGAGACCGCCGGCATCATTCCTGTCAGCTCCGGCGGGGAAGCCGCCCGGCTGCAGTCGGGCGAGGGTGCGCGGACATCCGGCTCGGCTTCCTGGAACAACCTTCCGCAGGTCAGCGAGCAGGTGCTGGATGGCCTTGGCAGCTACCTGGAACGGTTGCGCGACATTCCAGTGCTTGGCAACACCATCGGCAATGCCGAGAATCGGGCGGCAAGCAACTGGTGGGTGGTTTCGGGAGAGCATACCGACAGTGGTTTCCCGATGTTGGCCAACGACCCGCATCTGGGCCTCGACATTCCACCGATCATGATCAACGAAAACATCGTTATCCGTGACGAGGAACGGGTGGTCAGCGGTGTGGGTATTCCAGGCACGCCACTGACGCTGCTGGGCTGCAACCTCAATATCTGCTGGGGCCTGACCAATCACAACGTAGATGTGACCGACTGGTACCAGGAAGAACTGCTGGTCAATGCCTATGGGCTGCCGACACACACCTTGCACCAGGGTGAATCCGAGCCCCTGATCTATGGCTTCCAGAGCTATTTCGTCAATGCCATCGACAATGGCGAGATCGATTCCGTGGCAAGGGCCAACGTGGGATACGACGAAGGCGGCATTACCTTCATCGTGCCGCGCCGCAACAACGGTCCGATCGTGGCCCAGCCCGAAACCGGTGCCGGAATTTCCGTGCAGTACGCCGGCTGGGGCGCCACTTTCGAACTGTCGACCCTGCGCGAATTCGAGCGTGCCAGCAACATGGAAGAGTTCCAGGCGGCGATCCCGAACTGGAGCTTCGGCTCGCAGAACGTGGTGTATGCCGACACCGAGGGCAATATCGCCTACTTCACCACCGGTGGTGTGCCACTGCGTGCGGATCTCCAGGATCTCCGCGTGGACGGCGATGTGCCGCCGTTTCTCCTGCGTGACGGCAGTGGCGCCCTGGATCACGAGTGGTTGCCGGCCAACGAGCATTCGCCTCGCGGCTTCCCCTTCGCGACCCTGCCACGTGAGGAAATGCCGCATGTGATCAACCCCGACAGTGGCTACATCGCCAATGCCAACAACGATCCGGTCGGCGTCACCCTGGACAACAACCCGCTGGGACAGCTCCGGCCCGGGGGCAACGGCATTTACTATCTCAACCCCGGCTACTCTTCACTGCGCATGGCGCGGATCGATCGTGAGCTACAGGACATGATCGTCGATGGGCCGGTGACCGTGGAGCACATGAAGGCCTTGCAGGCCGACAACCGCATGTTCGATGCCGAACTGGTCGTGCCTCACCTCCTGGCCGCTTTCGAGCATGCCACCGAGGAGGATGCATGGCCGGGCCTGGCCCAGTTTGCACTGGACCCGGGTATCCAGGAAGCCATCGGACGACTGGCCGAGTGGGATTTTTCCACTCCGACTGGTCTTGCCGAGGGATTTGATCCCGGCGGCAACCCGGCAGGCGGCACCGAGCCCACAGCCGATGAAGTCGCCCATTCCATCGCGGCCACCATCTATTCGGTCTGGCGTGGGCAAGCCATTCGCAACACCATCGATGCCACCCTGACGGGAATCGGCCTGGGCGATCACCTGCCTGGTTCCCGTGATGCCTTCCGGGCGTTCCACAACCTGCTCGACAGCTTCCCCGAGAGCGGTGGAGTGGGCGCGTCCGGCATCCCGTTTTTCAACGTCGAGGATGCGCCCGACATGGCCACGGCACGTGATACGGTGCTGCTGGCCAGCCTGGCCGGCACGCTGGAGCTGCTGGCCAGCGATGAGTTCGCCCCCGCATTCGGCAACTCCACCGACCAGAACGACTATCGCTGGGGCCGCCTGCATCGCATCGTGTTTGCCCATCCGCTGGGTGCCGACCCGTTCAACGTGCCCAACGGCGGTGGCCTGAGTGACCTGGATGAGGGACTGCCGGGCGTGGCCAGGGCCGGTGGCTTCGAGGTGGTTGATGCTTCCGGTCACAGCTCGCGTGCCGACAGCGTGCATGGCTTCATGTTCTCGGCCGGCGCGGCGCGGCGGACCGTGGCGGAAATGACGCCCGGCCAGCCCAGCGTGTCCGAGGTCATTCCCGGTGGACGCAGTGGCGTGTTGGTCAGCCCGTTCTACACCAATCAACTCCGGCTGTGGCTGGTCAACGACTACCTGGAGCTCGGCTTTGGAGAAGGTGACGGTCAGGCCAGTGCCGTGAACGTGCAGGTATTCACCCCCTGACAGGTCTGGACCATATTGGCCGAAAACGCCCGCCGCGCTGCGGGCGTTTTCGTGTCTGCCCCTTCGCCGACAGCGGGCGCTTGGCAAGCCGCGCATGATTCCGGCTAAGCCGCGGCTTGCTTGAAAGCACCCTCGGCCGTGACCATACAAGGGGTTTCCCGGAATGCCTGAGCGACATGACCAATTTGCTGGAATACTTTGCCCTGGCGCACACGCAACTGACCCGATTGAATGCTGACTTGTCCGAAATTGTCAGCCAGGACAATCACTTCAACGCCAAGGTGGAGCTCAAGCTCACGCCGCTGGAGATGAAACATGACGGCGAGTTGCCCCAGTACCAGGTCAGTGCCCGCCTGCTGTGCCGGGGGCAACGCGATTCGGAAGCCAGCGACGAGCCCCTGTTTACTCTCGAGTTCGTATTACAGGCGGTGTATCGGCAGTTTCGTGGCGAGCCGGTGGATTTCGAAACCTTTACCCGCCACCACGCCAGCCTGACCCGCCAACTCTATCCGCTGATTCAGCATCAGCTTCAGCCTGTGCTCAAGCAGTTTGGCCTGGACCAGGTCAAACTGCCCCATGACCTGGTCAGCTCCGGTGGACAGGAGCAGTCGACGCGTCAGGTTCACTGAGATGCGGGACTCGACAGTTTGACTTGGCCGGAACGGGCGTGGTAGATGTTCTCTACCACAAGGGGACTCAAAGTTCATCCGTAAACCGGAGGGAAAACAACATGAAGAAAATCATTCGTGTCGGCATTGTAGTCGCCACCGTCTTTCTTGCCGCTCAGGTTTCTGTGGTTGGTGCGGCCGAAGTCGATCAGTCGATGGCCCACAAGGCCGAGCCGGCTGAGATCGGCATTACGCAAGCCTCGCCTCGAACGCGGCTGTGCGTTCGATTCCCGCCAGCCTGCAACATCGGCGAAGAGGAGGAAAACTGATCTCGTCCTGATGGGCCAGGCCCCGGTGGTGCGGGCAGGGACACCGCCGGGCGCTTTTCCGGGCAAGGCAATGGAATTCCCGCTGGCGTCGCCCTTGCGAATTGACCGGCTGCTCGGTGCGTGAAAGAATCCGGGTTGATCACCTCAACGAGGCGGCCGGATGAGCGACATCCAGCGAGAACCCATTTCCAATGTCGACCTGGCCTGGCTGCGCATGGAGCAGCCAGGCAACCTCATGATGATTACCGGGGTCATCGTGCTCGATCAGCCAGTGGCATTCGAGCGTTTCCGAGAGATTATTCTCAATCGCTTCCTGGCTTTCCGCCGGTTCCGACAGAAGGCCGTGGAGCATACACGCGGATGTTGCTGGGAAAAAGATGAGTTTTTCGAGCCGACCTCCCACATAATCCGCACCGCGCTGCCGGGGGCTGCCGGCAAAGAGGAGCTTGAAGAGCTGGTCTCCCAGCTGGCATCTACGCCGCTCGACAAAACCAAGCCGCTTTGGCAGTTCCACCTGGTCGAGAACTACAGCGAGGGCCCGGCGGTCATTTCCCGGATTCACCACTGCTATGCCGATGGCATTGCCCTGGTCCAGGTCCTGCTTTCACTCACCGAGAACAACGCCGCCGAATCGCTCAAGCTGGTACAACCGGAACACTGGAAGCGCCGTCAGGCCGAGCAGTCCGGTATCTTCCGGCGCCTGATGGCGCCGGCCAGGGAAGGGTTCGACGCACTGCAGCATCTCAGTCACAAGGTGATCGAGGAAGCGGCACAGATGATGCGACAGCCGCATTTGGCCAGCGATTACATGGGCGGCGCCGCCGAGGTCCTCGGTGAGCTCGTCAACGTGTTGCTGTTGTCGGACGATCCGCCGTCGCGCTTCAAGGGGGAGATCGGTGTGCGCAAACGCACGTCCTGGACCCGCCCGATTCCTCTCGACGAGGTCAAGGCGGTGGGCAAGGCGCTGGGATGCACGGTCAATGATGTGCTGATTTCGGTGATGACCGGGGCGTTGCACCGCTACCTGGTACAGCACGGTGATGACCCCTCAGCGGTCTCCATGCGCGCAACGGTTCCGGTCAACCTGCGTCCGCTGGAGCACGCCCGGGAGCTCGGCAATCACTTTGGGCTGGTCTTTCTGGAGCTGCCCGTTTCCGAGCCCAACCCGCTGGCCCGCCTGTACCAGGTGGCCGACTACATGTACGACCTGAAGCACTCCAAGCAGGCCATGATGTCACTCGGGTTGCTGGCGCTGCTGGGCATGGGGCCGGCGGCCGTGCAGAAGCCGGCGCTGGAGCTTTTCAGCCGCAAGGCCTCGTCCGTGCTGACCAACGTCCCAGGCCCCCAGCAGCCGCTGTACCTGGCCGGTGCGGAAATCCGCGAACTGATGTTCTGGGTGCCGCAAACCGGCTCGGTGGGCATGGGAATCAGCATCATCAGCTACAACGAGCAGGTCTATTGCGGCCTGATCACCGACAACCGCCTGGTCTCCGACCCCGACACGGTCATGGAGAACTTCCAGACCGAATTCCGCAACCTCCTGCACCTGACCATGCTGATCGGCCCCCAGGACGGACCGGTCGACCCCTCCATCGCCGAGATGATGCACGAGTGGATCGATGGGGAGGAGGATTGGGAAAGGTGAAAGGTGAGAAGGGTCGTTCACCCACTCTTTTTACCTTTCACCGTTTACCTCAAACCGACGCCTTCGCGTACTCCACGTCGAGCTTCTGCATGGCATCGATCGGCTCGATGGAAGCCGCTTTCTCGTAGGCGGCATTGGAGTCGTCCAGGCGCTTGTCGCCGAATAGCAGATACAGGCCGTTGCCGTACTCCAGGTTGGCAATCGGTGCGTTGGGGGTCAGCTCCAGCGCGCGCTCGAAGTGTTTCATGGCTTCATCGGTACTGGCGCCGTAGGTCATGCCACCGATCATCTTGCCGATCTTGTCGATGATCTCGGCATGGTAGACGCCCAGCGCGGTATGCGCTTCGGCGTGCTCCGGTGCCAGTTTCAGCGCTGTTTCCAGCGATTCCCTGATCTTGCCACCCACCCCCTGGGAAAGTGCCTTGGTGATCGAGATGCACTGGCTGTAGCGGCCGAGCAGAAAAGCGCGGAAATAGTGGGCATTGGCATCATCAGGATAGGTGGATATGGCCTGTTCGGCGTGAGCGATACCGGTTTCGTAGATAGCCTGCTTGATGTCTTCATCTTCTTCGAGGTAATCGGCATAGATGCCGGAGGCCTTGTTGGCCACCGCGTGCGCCGCGATGCCGATCTCTGTGGCCAGATCCACGGCACCGGCAAAATCTCCGGCGTGATAGAGGCGCCAGGCCTCCACGATCCGCTCGTCGTCGGGAAGGGGTTCCTGATCGCCACGATGGAGCTCCGGCCAGGCGTCGAGCAGGTCCTGACCATCGTAATTGAACGGGGTCGAGTCGTGCGGGAATGGGGCCCAGTGTTTCGTGTTCATTTTAGTGTGACCGCTCTAGAAACTATCCGTATCTTAATGCTTAACGGCATTTCGATCACAATCCGCAAGCCCGCGGAAAGGAGAGCAGGACCCATGGCCAAGAAGACCGCCAAGAAAAAGGTTGCCAAGAAGAAGGTAGCCAAGAAAACCGCAACGCGCAAGACGGCGACCAGCCAGGCGCAGGATTACGCCCACGAGATCTGGCTGGCCGGTCTCGGTGCATTTGCCATGGCCCAGGACGAGGGCGGCAAGATTTTCAAGCAGGGTCAGAAGACCATTGACGAGACCAGTCGCAAGGTGCTCGGTGAGGGTACTCGCCTGTTCGAGCGTCTCGTCGAGGAAGGCTCGAAGCTCGAGAACAAGGGACGCAAGTCGGTTACCGATACCGTCAGCGGCGTTCGTGGTGACGTAGAGGATACGGTGGGCAAGGTCCGCAAGTCGGCCCAGACCAACTGGGACAAGCTCGAAAAGGTATTCGAGCAGCGTGTTGCCCGCGCCCTCTCGAGACTGGGTGTGCCGACCTCCGACGAGATCAGCCAGCTCAGCGACCGGGTGGCCGAACTGAACAAGCGAGTCCGCGAGCTTTCCGAGCAGCAGAAATCCTCCACGACTGCCGCCAGCAAGGCACCGAAGAGCTCCAGCAACAACTGAATACTGTAGTCGACTCCTCCATGACTACCCCGAAGCAGTCCGGGTCTCCTCCCTCGATCCGACGACTGCGCACTTTGACCCGGCTCTGTCCGGGTCTTTTTTTTGTCTGCAGGGTGGACGGGTGACGGGGCGGGCGTCGAGTCCCTACGGGCGGTAGGCAGCGGCCAGCTCTTCCAGCTCCTCGCGCGCCGGGCCGACCAGGTAGGGGCTGACCAGGCTCATGACCTGCCAGGCCGCCCGTACGGGCTGGGGCTGGGCGTCATGCTCCAGCACTTGGTCAAAGGCGATCCAGTAGGTGCTGATCAGGACGATGTTGCGAACCAGGGCATCCATCTCGTCCCGGCTGGCTTCCAACTGGCCGTTGTCGGCCAGGCCCTGGCAAAGCCCGCGGGCGGTATCCATGGACAGTCGGAGGATACCCTGGAATCGGAAGTGCAGCCCACGGTTGCGGGCACATAGGTCAGTCAGGTCGCGGTAGAGAAAACGGTAGTCCCCGATGGCCTCGAAGGCCAGGTGCAGGAACAGCCAGATATCCTCGATATGGGGTTCACGTTCCTCCGGCGTGGCCAGCAGCCCCAGCATGCGCTGCTCAAACCGGGCGAACAAGGCATCGATCAGGTTCTGCTTGGTTCGAAAATGGTAGTGCAGGTTGCCGGGGCTGATTTCGAGCGTATCAGCGATCCGGTTGGTGGGAACGTGGGGTTCTCCGTCGCGGTTGAACAGATCCAGTGCGGTTTCGAGAATGCGCTCGCGGGTGCGGCCGGCCATTGCTCCCGCCGGGGTCAGCCCTTCAGTGACTCCACGAGGTCGATGTATTTCTGCATCGCTTCCTCGCGGGGCATGCCCTGGATCTTCTCCCAGGCTTCGTACTTGGCCACGCCGACAAAATCGAAGAATCCCGGCTTTTCTCCGGAAACGTCGCCCTCGGAACCCTGTTTGTAAAACGCATACAGCTTGAGCAGGGTGTCGTTGTCTGGACGTTCCGTCAGCCGCTGGGCGTCGGCAGCGGCCTGGGTAAAGCGGGTTTCAAGGTCGTTCATGGTTGTCGTCCGGGCTCTCGTTGTTTACTGGATTCTGGACATTTCTAGCATGCCGGCCTGACACGGTCAATCAATACCTTGCCGAAGTCCCGACAATGTCGTTTCGCAGTTGGCACAATCTGGTTGGACGCGTTATCTTTGCAGACCTGTCAGCCACCAATGTCACTTTCGGAGGGACGTCATGGCCTACTTCATCACCGGGGGCACCGGATTCATCGGACGCAATCTGATTGATCAGCTGGTCCGGCGCAAGGGAACGATTTATGTGCTGGTCAGACGCGGGTCGAAAAAGAAGTTCAACGACCTGGTGGCAGAGCGCTGGTCGGATCACAAGCGTCGCATTGTTGCGGTCTCCGGGGATCTGACCCGGCCGGCGCTGGGGGTGAGCAAGGCCGATACCGAAAAGCTGTCAGGCAAGGTCAGGCACTTCTTCCATCTGGCCGCCATCTACGATCTGGGTGCCGATGACGAGGCAAACGAGAAGGCCAATATCGACGGCACCCGGCACGCCATCGAGTTTGCTGAAACGATCAGGGCAGGGCGCTTCCACCACACCTCCTCCATTGCCGCGGCAGGTCTCTTCCCGGGCACTTTCCGCGAGGACATGTTTGAAGAGGCCACCGGACTCAGCCACCCGTATTTTCGCACCAAGCACGATTCCGAGGGGCTGGTCAGGCGGCAGTGCAGCATTCCGTGGCGCGTCTACCGTCCGGGCATCGTGGTCGGTCACTCCAAGACCGGCGAGATCGACAAGATCGACGGTCCCTACTACTTTTTCAAGCTGATCCAGAAAATGCGGCGCATGCTGCCGCCCTGGGTGCCGACTCTCGGACTGGAAGGCAGCCGCATCAATATCGTGCCGGTCGATTTCGTCGCCCAGGCCATGGATCACATCGCGCACAAGCCCCGGCTCGATGGCCAGTGCTTCCACCTTACCGATCCCAATCCGAAACGCATTGGCGAGGTCATGAATCTGTTTGCCGATGCCGCACATGCGCCGTTGATGTCGATGCGCATCGATGCCCGCCTGTTCTCGTTCATTCCGGCACCGGTCAAGCAGGGTTTTGCCATGCTGCCGCCGGTCAAGCGCATCATCAACCAGGTGCTGGAAGACCTGGGGATCCCCAAGGACATGCTTGGCTTTTTCAGCTATCCGACGCAATTTGACAGCCGCGACGCGGAAAAGGCGCTCAAGGGATCGGGAATCAAGGTGCCGCCACTCGAAGATTATGCCTGGGTCCTCTGGGACTACTGGGAGCGCCACCTGGACCCCGAGTTGTTCATTGACCGATCGCTTTCCGGGCAGGTGCGTGACAAGGTCGTCCTGATCACCGGCGCCTCTTCAGGCATTGGCAAGGCCGCTGCCCGGATGATGGGGGAGGCCGGTGCGAAAGTCATCATCGTTGCTCGTGGCGAGGAAAAGCTGCTTGAAACCAAGGCCGAGATCGAGGCAGACGGGGGAAAGGCATTCCACTACACCTGCGACCTGTCGGACATGGACGATGCCCAGCGGCTGGTCAAGCAGGTGCTGGCCGATCATGGCGGCGTGGATGTGCTGGTCAACAATGCCGGGCGCTCGATCCGACGATCCATTCAGCTTTCTTACCAGCGATTTCATGATTATGAACGACTGATGCAGCTCAACTATTTCGGGTCGCTGAAGCTGATCATGGGTTTCCTGCCGGAAATGACGAAGAAGGGCCGGGGGCATATCATCAATATCTCGTCGATCGGCGTGCTTTCCAATGCGCCGCGCTTTTCGGCCTACGTGGCGTCCAAGGCGGCACTGGACGCATTCTCGCGCTGTGCCGCCTCGGAATTTGCCGATACCGGGGTAGCGTTCACCACAATCAACATGCCGCTGGTGCGAACGCCCATGATCGCGCCGACCAAGATCTACGAGCACGTACCGACCATCACGCCGGAAGATGCCGCCGACATGATCAAGCAGGCGGTGATCTATCGGCCGCAGAGGATTGCCACGCGACTGGGCATTTTCGCCCAGATTCTGCACGCGACCGCACCGAAAATCTCCGAAATCGTCATGAATTCGGCCTTCCGGATGTTTCCGGACTCAGCGGCAGCGCGCGGTGAGCGTGATCGCGGCGGAGAGAAACCGACCCAGGAGCAGGTCGCTTTCGCTTCTCTGATGCGCGGCATTCACTGGTAGGCCGATACCAGCTCCCGCAGCCGCTCGATACCCTCGAGCAGGCGAGGGCCGGGGCGCCCCAGCCAGGCCTCGCTGATTGGATGAATGCGGTTGCCGGCAATTGCCGGCACCGTGTCCCAGCCTTCGCGGCGTTGCACCACGTGCGGACGATACTTGCTCTCGTCCACGCCGCACCAGCTCATCACGATGATTTCGGGTGCCGCCTCCCGGGCCCGGGCGGCTGAGATCTGAAGACTCTCGGCATCCTCGTTTGCCCATGGATTGCAGGCGCCGGCCAGCTCCAGCATCTCGTTGACCCAGGATCGGCGCCCCGGAACGATGACCGGCTTGGGCCACCATTCGACCAGGACAGGAACCGGCCGCGCATCCGGGCGGGGCTGTTCAAGTGTTTCGTTAAAGCGACCGGCCAGATCCCGCGCTTCACTGTCCGCACCAATGGCTTCGCCAATGCGCAAGATATCGTCGGCGACATCGGCCAGGCAGTGCGGCTGCGTCACCAGCAGGGGCAGCCCGGCAGCCTGTATCCGCTCCAGACAGCGCTCGTGTCCGGGCACGGTCAGCGAAGTAACGACCAGATCCGGTTTCAGAGCCACGATGGTCTCGACATCCACATCAAGATCCGGACCGATACGAGGCAACCGGCCGACCACTTCCGGCGGATAGTCGGAATGATCGTCAACACCAACCAGGCAATCCCCCCGGCCAAGGGCGCAGACGATTTCGGTATTGGAGCAGGTGTGGGTGACGATGCGCATCGAAGATAGTGTGAAGTGTGAAGTGTGAAGTTTTAAGTGTGAAGTTTTAAGTGTGAAGTGTGAAGTTTTAAGTGTGAAGTTTTAAGTGTGAAGTTTTAAGTGTTAAGTGTTAAGTGCGGCTTGCGGTTGGGTGGGTGGCGGCTTGGTTCTTTCGGGCTTCGTTGGGAATGGTTGGCTCTATGCAAAATACCTGACTATCCAATACTTTTCCCTTCTTACTTCAAGCTTTAGACGTCACACTCACCATAACACCTAACACCTAACACCTACCTGATTACGTACGTTTCTCAGCTATTGAGAAGGGTCGCTGATAGCGTCGTAACCATCTGATAAATAGGAGGTTACGACATGGCTCGAAATATGGTTCAGTTTCAGAAAGGTATGAGCTTGCCCACGTTTCTCGAAAAATTCGGCACCGAAGAAGCCTGTCGGAAGGCGCTTTTCGAACTGCGCTGGCCGGACGGCTTTAACTGCCCCGAGTGCGGGCATCACAGTCATTGCCAGCTCAAATCCCGAGCACTCATTCAGTGTAATCGCTGTCACCATCAGACGTCGCTGACAGCGCGCACCTTGTTTGATCGCACCAAACTGCCACTGAGAACCTGGTTCCTGGCCATCTTCCTGCTTACGCAAAGCAAGTCCGGTTTGTCGGCAATGGCATTGGGGCGGCATCTGGGCGTGTCCTACAACACGGCCTGGTTGCTCAAGCACAAGCTCATGCAGGCTATGCGTGAGCGCGATGATAGTAAGCCCCTGACCGGGGCGGTTCAGGTTGACGACGCCTTCTGGGGCGGTGAGCGCCGGGGTGGCAAGCGCGGTCGCGGTGCCGCCGGTAAGACGCCGTTTGCGGCTGCTGTAGCGTGCGGGGCCGACGGCCGGCCCCTGTCGATGCGGATGACGCCGCTGAAAGGCTTTCGCAGCGACTCCATCGACCGCTGGGCGCGCAAGCATCTGTCGCCGGATGCAGAAGTGACCTCTGACGGACTGCCATGCTTCCGAGCCATCGTTGAGACCTGCCCGCACTGGAGCATTGCCACCGGCGGTGGCCCGGCCAGTGTCGAAAAACCGGAATTTACCTGGGTAAACACCATGCTCGGCAACGTCAAAAATGCCATCCATGGCACCTACCACTCCATTCACGGCAAACATCTTGGTCGCTACCTCGGCGCGTTCGCCTACCGGTTCAATCGCCGCTTTGAGCTCGATCGAATGATCGATCGACTGGCCTACGTGGCTTGTCGCACAGCGCCGCTGCCTAAAAGGTTCGCTACGATGGCTGAAGTACATACGTAATCAGGAACACCTAACACCTAACACCTAACACCCAACGCCACCTCCTCTCTCCGCAAGCCACGCCGACCGGACCTCACCCAAACCAACCGCAAGCCCGCCCCTTCACACTTCACACTTCACACTTTACCCCTTCTCCCTCCACCCGTCAGCGATTCGCCGGCCGCGTTGTTCGTCGACGGGGATGACGGTGATCATGGCGGCGGCGAAGAGGGCCAGGCAGAAGATGATGGCGGTGGCCAGGCCCAGCCAGGCTTGCAGCAGGCCCAGGCCGAGTATGCCGAACACGGCGGCGAGTTTGGCCGAGGTGCCCCAGAAACCGAAGAATTCCGCGGCCTTGCCGTGGGGGGTGAGAACGCCGACCAGTGCGCGTCCGGCCGACTGGGCCGATCCAAGGCTCAGGCCGGCGAGGGTGCCGGCGAAGAGAAAGACATACTGGGCTTCCCACTCCACGTTGAACAGCGCCTGGGCGAAGTCTGTCAGCAGCGGTGTCTGCCAGATGGCAAGAATGGCGGCCATCCACAGTCCCAGTGTCATCAGGTAGGTGCGGCGGGCGCCGATGCGACTTTGCAGAAAGCCGAAGGTCAGGGCTCCGATGGCCGCAGTAATCTGCACTGTGACGAACATGATCACGCGTACATGCTCCTCCCAGCCGATGACCTGGGCACCGTAAATGAACGAGAAACTGATGATGATGTAAATGCCGGCCATCATGAAGAAGATGGAGATCAGCAGCGTTCGCAGGTCGCGAAACTGCCCCAGGTTCAGCCAGGTGGTCCTGAGCCGGGCAAAACCGGCCCCGATCATGGACTGGCCGGGCGGTAGTTGACGACGACGGCCGCGGTCGCGAACCCACAGGAAGGTGGGTATGGCGGCGAGCAGGAAGAAGACGGCTGCGAACGGCCCGACCAGGCGGACGTTGTCATAATTCTCGGCGCTCACCTCGCCGAGAATGGCCAGCGCGAAAATCGTTGAAGCCAGCCCGCCGATGTAGCCCAGCCCCCAGCCCAGCCCGGAAATCCAGCCCAGGTCTTCACGCGGGCCCAGTCCGGGCAGAAAGCTGGCGATGAAGCCTTCACCGATGGCATAGGCAAAATTGGACAGGATCACCAGCACCATGGCGAACACGATCCAGCCCGGCTCGACAAACCACAGCAGCGCCGTGGTGACCACGGTCATCAGGTAGCTGGCGAACAGGAACTGCTTGCGTCGACGCGAGTAGTCCATGATCGCGCCACAGACCGGGTTGGCGACCACCACCATCAGGTAGCTCACCGCCAATGCCACCGACCACAACAGGTTGCCGAGACGGTAATCGGGACCATCCCCGACAATCACCCGTGTAAACAGGTCACCAAAGACCACGGTGATGATCAGCAGGGTATAGGCCTGGTTGGCGAAGTCGAACATCGCCCAGCCGAGTATCTCTCTTGCCGGCGCGCGCTTGCGGGTGACCATGTGACATCCTCAGTGATCCTGCGCCCAAGGTTACCGCGAAGTGTTGGGGGTGTGGTGACGAGGGGTGGAGCGCCCGCCTCGCGGTGCACCACCCGCCAACCCTCCCATTTCGCGGTCCAGTCCAATCACGGTTAGAATGCCGGAAGCCGATAACAAACCAACAAAGCTAATCCGTTCCCATGAATTTTCGCGTCCCTCATACTCTTGCTCTGCTATTCTTTTTGATGATCGCCGCGCTGGTGGCCACATGGTTGGTGCCCCAGGGGCATTTCCAGACCGATGAGACCAACCGGGTGATTCCCGGCTCCTACGAGGTCGTCGATGAGCGTCATTTGATGACGCCGCTGGAGCTGTTCACCGCCGTGCCGCGGGCATTCGCGGCAGCCTCCGACATCATTTTCTTCCTGTTCATCATTGGTGGTGTGCTGGCCATCATCCGCGCCACCGGCACCATCGACGCACTGCTCGGGCGATTGCTGGAGCGCTTCGGCAACAAGCCCTCCATGCTGATCTTTGCCGTGGTGTTCGTGTTTGCGATGGCCTCGAGCGCGGTGGGTTCTTCGGGTGAGTACATCCCCTTCGTGCTGATTCTGGTGGCGTTGTGCCGGGCCATGCGCATGGACCCGATGACGGCCGTGGGCATGGTGGTGGCCGGCTACGGCGTGGGTTACGGGCTTGCGGCCTTCAATCCCTACACCGTGGTGGTGGCCCAGGGCATTGCCGAGCTGCCGACTTACTCGGGCTGGCCGGTGCGCCTGGCCCTGCTGCTGCCTTTCGTGCTGATTGCCGTGCACCATGTCTGGTCGTATGCCCGGCGCGTGCGCGAGAATCCGGAAGCCAGCATGGTCTACGGCGATCCGCTGCCTGAAGGGGGCGAACCACCCAGCGAGTATCCGGCCGTGCGTCCGGGGCATGTCGCCATCGTGTTCGGCTTTCTCGCCGCCCTGGGTCTGGCCATCTGGGGTATTGCCACGCGCGGGTGGTATCTCAACGAGCTCGGTGCGGCATTCCTGGTGCTCGGGCTGGTGGCGGCCGCCATTGGCAGGATGGGACCAAGCGCGGCGTCTGGCAAGTTCATCGAAGGCGCGCGGCAGCTCACCGAAACGGCCATCCTGGTCGGCATTGCCCGTGGCATCGCGCTGATCATGGAAGACGGGCAGATTCTGCACACCATCGTCCACTACATGTCCTTGCCGCTGTCGCTGGTCGGGGCAGAGTTCTCGGCGGTCGGCATGATGATCATCCAGGCCGTGCTCAACCTGTTCATTCCCTCGGGCTCCGGCCAGGCATTCGTGACCATGCCGCTGATGGCACCGCTGGGTGACCTGGTTGGCGTGTCCCGGCAGGTCGCGGTGACGGCCTACCAGATGGGTGACGGGTTCACCAACATGATCATCCCGACCAACGCCATTCTGCTGGGTATTCTGGGCATGGCTGGCATTTCCTATGCCAAGTGGTTCCGGTTCTGCCTGCCGCTGATTCTCAAGCTTTACGCGGCCGGCGCGATCACGCTAATGGCCATGGTCTGGCTGGGGTATTCGTAGGTGCCGGGCGTGACCGACGAGATTCGAACGGCTCTGGTGACCGGCGGAGGCTCCGGGCTGGGTGAGGCCATGGCCCGCCGATTTGCCCGCGACGGCTGGGCGGTGATCGTGGCCGATATCGACAACTCCCGGGCCCAGGCCGTAGCCACGGACCTTGGCGGGCAATCCATGGCGTTTTGCATGGATGTCACGCGCGAGGAAGACTGGCAGCGTTCCCGGGATGCCGTGGTTGAGCGGTTCGGTCACCTCGACGTGCTGATCAACAACGCGGGCGTGGCAGCGGGCGGCACCCTGGAAGAGACTTCCCTGGAAGACTGGCGCTGGGTGCTGGAGATCGATCTGATGGGTGTGGTCATGGGTTGCAAGACTTTTGCGCCGCTGATGCGTGAGCGCGGTCGCGGTCATATCGTCAATGTTGCTTCCTATGCCGGGTTTGCCGCCGCGCCGGGCATCAGTGCCTACGGCACTGCCAAGGCCGGGGTGATCGCCATGTCGGAGATGCTGCGGGCCGAGCTGCACGAGGCCGGGGTGTTCGTCTCGGCGCTGTGCCCGGCGTTTGTCACCACCCGCCTGACCGAGACCATGCGCGCGCCCGACGAGGGGTATCAGAAGCGCGTCAAGCGCTGGATGGAGAAATCCGGTGTCAGTGCCGAAGATGTGGCCGAGGTCGTGCGTCGGGCGATTGATCGCCCGCGTTTTCTGTTGTTGACTCACCGTGATACGCGCTGGTTGTGGCGGTTCAAGCGCTGGGCGCCGGAGGTGTATTTTTGGAGTTTGATGCGGCAGGTTAGGGGGGTTGTGAAGAGGAAGGGGAAGGTGAAAGGTGAAAGGTGAAAGGTGAAAGGGTGTTAGGTGTAAGTGTGAAGTGTGAAGTGTGAAGTGTGAAGTGTGAAGTGTGAAGTGTGAAGTGTGAAGTGTGAAGTGTGAAGTGTGAAGTGTGAAGTGTGAAGTGTGAAGTGTGAAGTGTGAAGGGGCGGGTTATTTTTGGATTGGAGTGGGTGATGAGTGAGTGGATGATTTATGGGGCGAATGGGTATACGGGGGAGTTGTGTGCTCGGGAGGCTGTGGAGCGGGGGTTGAGGCCGGTGTTGGCCGGGCGGCGTGAAGAGGCTGTGGCTGGGTTGGCTTCGGAGTTGGGGCTGGAGTTTCGTGTTTTTGCGCTGGATGATGCGGATGCGGTGCGTCGGGGCTTGGACGGGATGCCGTTGGTGTTGCATTGTGCCGGGCCGTTTTCGGCGACTTCCAGGCCGATGGTCGATGGCTGTCTGGCCACTGGGACCCATTATCTGGATATCACCGGCGAGATCAGTGTTTACCAGGCATGTCACGAGCGTGAGGAGGAAGCCAGGGCGGCCGGCGTGATTCTGATGCCGGGCGTGGGTTTCGATATCGTGCCGACCGATTGCCTGTCGGCGATGCTCAAGCAGCGGCTTCCTGATGCCAGCGAGTTGACACTGGCATTTGAAGCCGGGGGCGGGCCCAGTCCCGGCACGGCCAAGACGTCGTTCGAAGGCCTGACCCAGGGCGGAAAGATTCGCCGGGGTGGTCGGCTGGAATCTGTGCCACTGGCCTTCAGGACGCGCGACATCCCGTTTGCCGAAGGCCCGCGTCATGGCATGACCATTCCATGGGGAGATGTATACACGGCCTATGTCAGTACCGGGATTCCGGATGTCGAAGTCTATCTGGCCGTGCCGCCCCGGGTGGCTACACGGATCAGACGGATGAACAAGCTGCGCTGGCTGCTGGCATTGCCGCCGCTGAAAAAAGCCATCATGCGCCGAATCGAGCGCAAGACACCGGGGCCGGATGATGACAAGCGCGCCAGCACGGTGTCACGGGTGTGGGGCGAAGTGCGCAATAAGTCTGGTCAGTCGGTCAGCGCGGAGCTGCACACACCCAACGGTTATGACCTCACGGTCGACGCTTCGGTCTCGATTGCGGCCGAGGTGCTCGGCCGAGAGGCTATCGAGCCGGGTTACTTCACGCCATCACTGCTCCTGGGCGCAGACTATGTCACACACCTGAAAGACGTCAGCGTCAGTTTCAATCAATCACACCAAGACGCTTGCCCACCCGGGTGAAGGCATCAACGGCCTTTTCCAGGTGTTCGCGCGTGTGCGCCGCCGAAATCTGCGTGCGAATTCTGGCCTGGCCCTTGGGGACCACCGGGTAGAAAAAGCCGATCACGTAAATGCCTTCGGCCAGCAACTCGTCGGCCATCTTTTGGGCCAGTGGAGCATCGTGCAGCATCACCGGCACGATGGGATGTTCGCCGGGCAGCAACTCGAAGCCGGCCTCGGTCATGGCCTGGCGGAAGAAACGCGTGTTGTCCTCGACCCGGTCGCGCAGTTCGGTGGATTCCTCGAGCATCTCGAAGACCCGCAGGCTGGCAGCGACCAGGTGCGGGGCCAGCGAGTTGGAGAACAGGTAGGGGCGTGAACGCTGCCTGAGCATGTCGATCACCGGCTGACTGGCAACGGTGAACCCACCCATGCCGCCGCCCAGCGCCTTGCCCAGGGTGGAGGTGAAGATATCGACCTTGTCCATGACACCGTGATACTCGGCCGATCCACGGCCGGTGGGGCCGAAGAAGCCCGTGGCATGGCAGTCATCGACCATCACCAGTGCGTTGTATTGTTCGGCCAGGGCGGTGATTTCGTCCAGCCTGGCCACGTAGCCGTCCATGGAAAACACGCCGTCGGTGGCAATCAGCCGGGTGCGCTTGTCCTGGGTCTTTTTCAGGATATCTTCCAGCGCATTCATGTCGGAGTTCGGGTAGCGGTGGCGTTCGGCCTTGCACAACCGGATGCCATCGATGATCGAGGCATGGTTGAGCTGATCGGAAATAATGGCGTCCTCGGGCCCCAGCAATGGCTCGAACAGGCCGCCATTGGCGTCGAAGCAGGCCGCGTAGAGAATGGCGTCATCCTTGCCGAAAAAGTCGGCAATGGTCGCTTCCAGCTTCTTGTGCAGATCCTGCGTGCCGCAGATGAAACGCACCGAGGCCAGCCCAAAGCCGTAATCATCCAGCGCGCTCTTCGCCGCGCCGATGATATCGGGATGATCGGCCAGACCAAGATAGTTGTTGGCGCAGAAGTTGAGCACCTTGCCACCTTCGAGCGTATCAATCTCCACTCGCTGAGGTGTGGTAATCGACCGCTCACGCTTATACAACCCGTCAGCCTCGATCTGAGCCAACTCAACCCTCAACCTCTCTAACGTAGTCACATCACTCACAAAAAACTCCTCCAATCCAAAACCACCAACACCTACCACCTACCACCTAACACCTAACACCTCATCCCCCTTCACACTTCACACTTCACACTTCAATCTTCAAACTTCTCCCGTCCAGTCACAAACAACCTTGCCACACTGCCCCGAGGCCATCAGCTCGAAGCCGGTTTCGAAGTCGTCGATCGGGATCTGGTGGGTCAGGGCCTTTTCCAGCGGGAAGCCGGTCAGCACCATCTGGGTCATCTTGTACCAGGTCTCGTACATGCGTCGGCCATAGATGCCGTGAACCTCAAGGCCCTTGAAGATGACCTGGTCCCAGTTGACCCCGGCATCCTTGGGCAAGAGGCCGAGCAGGGCGACCTTGCCGCCGTGATACATGCAGGTAAGCATGTCGCGGAAGGCATGTGGGTTGCCCGACATTTCCATGCCGACATCGAAACCGTCGATATCCAGTTCATCCAGTATGTCGGTCAGCTTTTCACGCTGCACGTTGATGGTCCGGGTCGCGCCCATCTCCCTGGCCAGATCCAGGCGGTAGTCATTGATATCGCTGATCACGATATGACGTGCGCCGACATGTTTTGCGATGCCGGCAGCAATGATGCCGATGGGGCCGGCGCCGGTGATCAGCACATCCTCACCGACCAGGTCGAACTGCAGAGCGCAGTGGGCGGCATTGCCGAAGGGGTCGAAAAAAGCCGCCAGCTCCGATGGAATCTCGTCGGGGATGGGCCAGAGGTTGGTGGCCGGTACGACCACGTACTCGGCAAAGCCCCCGTCCCGATTCACGCCGATGCCCTCGGTGTGCGGACACAGGTGCGGTTTGCCGGCACGGCAGTTGCGACAGACCCCGCAGACCACATGGCCCTCGGCGCTGACGCGCTGACCTTGCTCGTAGCCACGCACACCGTCACCAATATCGACGATACGGCCGACAAATTCGTGGCCCAGGATCAGGGGCGGTTCAATGGTCCTCTGTGACCACTCGTCCCACTGGTAGATGTGCAGGTCGGTTCCGCAGATGGCGGTCTTCTCCAGCTTGATCAGCACTTCGCCGGCCCCGGCTGTGGGAACCGGGACTTCCTGGATTTCCAGGCCGGGTGCAGCCGCAGGCTTGACCAGCGCGCGCATCGTCTGGGTCATGGATTACTCCGGGAGTGGGAAAACGCCCATTATATCAATCAGGGCGTTGTCAGGCAGTCGACCAGTCGCGGCAGCCAGGTGGCGGCAGGGCCATCGAGGTGCCAGTCGGCCAGCGCGCTGATTGGGCCGGTCTCCGGGTTGATGTCGAGCAGGCGTGCCCCGTTTTCGGCGGCCATGGCGGGCAGGCTGGCGGCGGGCTGGACTGTTCCCGAGGTGCCCGCAACAATCATCAGTTCGCACGAGGCCGCGGCTTCGAACGCGGTCTGTAGCACGGCCGTGTCCAGGGCTTCACCGAACCAGACCACGTCGGGCCGTGCCAGGCCGCGGGGGTGGTGGGGCGAGGGCGGCGGCTCATGATCGCGGTGGTCCGAGATCCAGCGATCGGCAATGGTCTGCCGGGTTTGGGAGCAGATATTGCGCTGTATGTTGCCGTGCAGTTCGAGCACCCGATTCGAGCCGGCCAGCTGATGAAAGCCATCGACATTCTGGGTCACAAGCGTGAAGTGCTCGACCAGGTTCTCCAGCTCGGCCAGGGCCGTGTGTGCCGGATTGGGGTGGTTGCGGGCGATCAACTCACGGCGCCATTGATACCAGCGCCAGACCGTGCGCGGGTCCTGTTCAAACCCTTCCGGTGATGCCAGGGCCATGGGATCATGTTGGGCCCAGTGGCCGGTCTGGGCATCGCGAAAGGTCGGTATGCCTGATTCCGCCGATACGCCGGCACCGGTCAGCACGGTGATGGAGCGCACCTGGGGAAGCCATTCTCGCAGCTCTGGATTCATTCCGAGGGGGGCCGGGGGCTGGATGCTCCAGAATGCCGATCGGGCGGTGCAGTATCACCGGGTATGGGTCGCGAAAGCAGGAAGCCCTGTCCGATCTGACAGCCGGCCTTGAGCAAAAAACCCCGCTGTACCTCGGTCTCGATACCTTCGGCAACCATCTCCAGGTCCAGGGCTTGGGCCAGGGCAATTATGGCGCGAATGATGGATCGGTTGTGCCGGGACGTGGCAATTTCCTGGATCAGGGATTGGTCGATTTTTAACTGGTGCAGGGGCAGGCGGTAGAGCAGGGCCAGGTTGGAATAGCCGCTTCCGAAGTCGTCCATGCACAATTTCGCGCCGAGCACCTCCAGCCGTTGCAGCACTTTCAGGGCCAGATCCGGGTTCTGCATGAGTACGGTTTCGGTAATCTCGATCTCGACCCTTGCCGGATCAATTGCATGGTCGGAGAGCACTTTACGAACCATGTCCGGCAAGGCCTCGCTTTCGAACTCTCTGGCAGACAGATTGACCGAGATGCGTGGCACCCGATGGCCGGACTGATCCCATGCTGCGAGCTGACGGCACGCTTCGTTCATGACCCATCTGTCGATACGGGTGATCAGGCCGGTTTCCTCGGCCAGCGGAATGAATTCACCGGGGGCGACCGTGGCGCCGCCAGGTCGGCGCCAGCGCACCAGCGCCTCGACACCCCATAAGCGACCGTCATCAAGCCGGTACTGGGGCTGGAAGTGCAGGGTAAGCTCGTTCTCGTCTATGGCCTGGCGCAGATCACGTTCAAGGAATAGCCGGTGGGTCATTTTCTCGCCCAGCTGCGGACGGTACAGCGCCCAGTCCCCTCCACCGCAGCGCCTGGCTTCCTGCAGCGCGAGCTCGGCTGCTGCAAGAATCTGCTCCCGGGTATCGCCATGCTTCGGAAAGACGGCGACACCGATGCTGGCGGTGACAATCAGATCATGACCCAACACGGGTACTGTTGACTCCAGGGCCGCCGTGATGCCATCGAGCAACTCTCGACGTGACGCTTCATCGATTGGATGAGCAACCACCAGGCAAAATTCATCGCTGCCAATCCGGGCCACGGTTTCAGCATGTGGGCATGCTTTCTTGAGTCGGGCCGCCACTTCGTGCAGCACCTTGTCTCCAGCCACGGTACCCAGCGTGTCGTTGATGTTCTTGAAGCGGTCGAGATCGAGCAGGATGACCAGTCTCTGTTGCGTGGAATCCCGGGCACGCTGTAAAGACTTGCTAAGGCTCTCTTCGAGCGTGGCGCGGTTGGGGAGCCCGGTTCGAGGATCGTAGTAGGCAAGGTAGCGCAGCTGGTCGCGGCGTTTGTGCTCATCGGTGAGGTCGGTCCAGCTTCCGATGACCATGGCTTCGTGCCCGCCGGCAGCGGGTACCAGGCGACGCTCGTCACGGATATTTCGTACACGTCCATGCGCATCATGAAATCGGTACTCCTGAACGATATGGCCTTCTTCGTACAGGTCCTGATTCTGTTTGCGTGCCCCGACCAGATCATCGGGATGAATCTGTCGTTCCCACCAGCCGGGCTCCATGACGCTTTTCATTTCGAAACCCAGCAGGCGTTCCATGTTGGCGCTGACCCAGCGTGGATGACTCTGCCGGGGATCCAGCGTGTAAAGCACTACCGGGCTGCTTGAGAGTAGGTGTTCAAGCTGGCGGCTGGAGCGGTGGAGGCGAAATGATTGCAGACGAAGCCTGTCGCGCAGTCGCCAGGCCAGCCAGGACAGAAATGCCACCGCAATGACTGTGATGCCAAGCGCGACCCGGGTCCAGACGGGAACGACTTGCTCGCGTGAGGGAATGCTTGCAGCCAGCAGTGCGGCGAAATAGGGGGAGTCGGGGTCGGCTTTCCATTGATGCAGGTATCGGTCGATTGTATCGAGGTGGTCGTTGTTGCTTTTGGCGGGTGCGGCAAAATAGAGACTGGTCTGATCAAACGTGATGGCCGTATCGACCAGGCCATGAGCGGGCCCGTGGCGCGCACCGAAGAAGTTGTTGGTCGCTGCGGCATCGGTCCGTCCCGCGGCTGTTTTCTCCAGCACTTTGTCCATGCTGTCAAGAGCCAGCAGGTCGATCTGCGCTTCCAGCTCGTCTGATCGCCGGATGAGGAAGCGCTGTTGCACCGACCCATCCAGCACTGCCACCCGTTTGCCTCCCAGATCAGGCCAGTCCCGCACCGACAGCTCTGGTCGTGAGTAGATCTGGCTCCATGCATGAGCAACCGGGACATCGTGAAATTCGAAATGGGCAAGCCGATCCGGGGTCATGGCGACATCCGGCATCAGATCCAGCCTGCCATCGGCCAGTTGTTGCAGGCATTCGCGCCATTCGCAGGAGACGTACTCGATCTGCCAGCGTTCTCCGGCAGCCATTCGTTGCAGCAATTCGATGAACAGTCCTGCGGGACGACCGGCCTCGTCGGTATAAACCTTGGGAGAGTTTTCGTAGACGCCAACTCTTACCAGGGATCCATCAGTGCCGTGTCCATGCACCGACAGGGTCATCAACAGTATTCCGATGATGGCGCAACACCGACCGGGCAGCATCTTTGCATGTCCCTCAGTTTCAGATCTCATTGGCGGTGTCGAGTCCCAGGGCCGGATCTTGTCTGGAGTATACACCTGCGCCATTGATGTGCCGGCCGGGGCCTTGCAGTGACCAGGCGGGTTGGGTGTATAGTTGGGGCGAACGGGAAGGAGGCGATGAACCTGGAAACCGGATGGATAGTATGGTCGGGGGCGTTCCTTCTGGGAGGGTTGGCCGGCTATCTGCTCGCAGACCGGCTTGTCCGGCCTGGTTCACGTCGTGTTTCCACCAATGCCGGTAACGGTCGCAGGGAAGTCATACTGCACGGCCTTGCTTTTTCGGCACGCACCTTGCTCAATGCCCGCGACAAGTCGGAGGTCATGGAAGCGGCCCTGGCTTCCCTTGGTCGGGCGGTGGGTGTTGATCGGGTCTACGTGTTTGAAAACCACACCGACTCCCAGGATGGGCGTTTGCTGGCCAGTCAGCGTTATGAATGGTGCGGGCCGGGGGTGGCGTCGGAACTCGACAACCCGGACATGCAGGACATGGCCTACGAAGAGATTCTTCCCAATTGGTATCCTGCACTGGCTGCCGGCCAGCCAATTCATGGCCTGGTGCGGGAGATGCCGCAACCCGAGCGCGGCCTGCTTGAGCCCCAGGGTATCCGCGCGATTATTGTCGTGCCGATCACCATTAACCAGCGTTTCTGGGGGCAGATCGGCTTTGACGATTGCAGTCAGGAACGTGAATGGTCGCAGGCCGAGATCGATGCGCTGGGCATTGCCGCTGGAGTCATCGGTGGCGCCATCGTCAATATCGGGCAGGAGCGGGAATGGCGCAGGCTGGTCAGTACCGACTCATTGACCGGCGTGGCCAGTCGTCGCGCCTTTCTGCGCGAGGCGCGCAAGTTGTGCGAGCGGCAGGGGCCGGAGGTCGAAAGCCTCGCTCTCCTGCTGATGGATATCGATCGTTTCAAGACCATCAACGATACCCACGGTCACCTGGTGGGCGATGAGGCCTTGCGAAGTTTTGCCCGAATATGCAGCGCGCAGCTTCGCGAAGGTGATCTGATCGGACGAACCGGTGGTGAAGAGTTTGCCATACTGTTGCGCGGTGTTGATGAGGATACGGCACTGCGACTGGCTGAGCGCCTGCGCAAAGCGGTGGCCAATGAGCGAATCGCGGTCGACGATGAGTTGCTGGATATGACCGTCAGCCTGGGAGTGGCGTGCCCGGACGACGGACGTGACCAACGCTTCGAGGACCTGCTTGAGGCCGCCGACAGCGCGCTATATGCGGCAAAGCGCGCCGGTCGCAACCGCGTCATTGCCTCGGGGGGCGCCGGTGATCCTGCCAAGCAGCGAAGCGGCTGAGGGGTGCCGCATCAATCGCGTGGCCTGCCAGACTTGCCCGATAGGCCATGTTTCTTGAGAATGCCGCGTAGCTGGTCATAACTCAGGCCCAGCATTTCCGCTGCCTTGCCCTGGTGTTCGTCGCAGCGTGTCATGGCCAACTGCACAAGGCGTCTCTCTTCCCCGTCCAGGAATTCTCTCAGCTGAAAATCCGAATGTTCCGGATCGACCGGCCTGGTCGCTGTTCGGGCAGCATCTGAACCCGGACGCCAGGGCGAAGCGAAGGGATCGAAATCGATCTGGTCGACTGGCTGTTCGGGTTCCTGGCATCGGTAGACGGCTCTTTCAACGACATTCTTGAGTTCGCGCACATTGCCCGGCCATGGATGATCCAGCAGGGCTGCGGCGGCGTCATTCGAGAACCCGGCGAACAATTCCCGGCCCAGTTCGCGGCTGATGCGCATGGCAAAGTGTTCGGCCAGCGGCAGGATGTCTTCCCCGCGCTCGCGCAGGGGAGGCAGGGTGATTACGTCGAAGGCCAGGCGATCGAGCAGGTCGGCCCGAAAGCGACCGGCCTCGACCTCAGCAGGTAAATCGACATTGCTGGCCCCGACAATGCGGACGTCGACTTCGACGGGGCGTGACGAACCCAGTCGCTCGAATTGCCCGTATTCGATGACGCGCAGAATCTTTTCCTGGACTGCCAGCGATGTGCTGGCCAGTTCATCGAGAAACAGGGTGCCGCCATCGGCCTGTTCGAAGCGCCCCTTGCGCTGCCGGCTGGCATCGGTAAATGCCCCGGCTTCATGTCCGAACAGCTCCGATTCCAGCAGCGCCTCACTGATGGCCGCACAGTTGACCCGCACCAGGGGTCCGCCCCAGCGGGTGGACAGAAAATGCAGGCGTTCGGAGACCACTTCCTTGCCGGTGCCACGTTCGCCGACGATCAGGACTGGTCGTGACAGGGGTGCGACCAGCGATACCTCCTCGAGCACGGCCAGGAAAGCGGGAGATTCGCCGATGATGGGTTGTTCCTTCTGGTTCACGGGGCTAAAGGTACGGGAAAGTGGGGTGAAGGGAAAGGGGAGGTGGAAAAAGGGGAAGACGGGGAGAAGGGGAGAAGGGGAGAAGGGGAGAAGGGAGAAGGGGAGAAGGGAGAAGGGGAGAAGGAGAAGGGAGAAGGGAGAAGGGGAGAAGGGGAGAAGGGAGAAGGGAGAAGGAGAAGGGGAGAAGGGGAGAGGAGAAGGGGAGAAGGGGAGAAGGGGAGAAGGGGAGAAGGGGAGAGGAGGGAGAAGGGGAGAGAGAGGGAGAAGGGGAGAAGGGGAGAAGGGAGAGGGAGAAGGGGAGAAGGAGAAGGGAGAGAAGGAGAAGGGGAGAAGGGAGAAGGGGAGAAGGAGAGGGAGAAGGAGAAGGAGAAGGAGAAGGGAGAGAGGGGAGAAGGAGGAGAGAAGGAGAAGGAGAAGGGAGAAGGGGAGAAGGGGAGAAGGGGAGAAGGGGAGAAGGGGAGAAGGGGAGAAGGGGAGAAGGGGAGAAGGGGAGAAGGGGAGAAGGGGAGAAGGGGAGATGGGGAGATGGGGAGATGGGGAGATGGGGAGATGGGGAGATGGGGAGATGGGGAGAAAGGCTGGCTGGTTGTGATGAGGCGCCCTTACAATGGACGGATGCCGAAAACCAAGTCTGTTTACACATGCCGCGAGTGCGGTGCATCTTTTCCCAAGTGGTCCGGTCAGTGCCCGGACTGCCAGGCCTGGAACTCGCTGGAAGAAGGCGTGGCCGAGGCGGGTCCTGTCAAGGGTCCGAAAGGACGTGGCAACTGGACCGGTGTGGCTTCGGCACAAGTCCTGAGCCTGGCCGATGTCCAGGCTGAAGAGGCAACCGCCCGCCTGCCGTCTGGTCTGAGCGAGCTTGATCGGGTATTGGGTGGCGGATGGGTGCCGGGTTCGGTCGTGCTGCTGGGCGGAGACCCGGGTATTGGCAAATCGACCCTGTTGCTGCAAGTGCAGGATGCGCTGGCTGCTGGTCATGGCAGTCTTTACGTGACCGGGGAAGAATCAGCCGCCCAGGTGGCCATGCGCGCAAGACGACTGAACCTGGACCCGGCCCGGCTGGACTGCTTGACCGAAACCAGCCTGGAGACGGTGCTGGCCACGGCGGCTGAACGCAGGCCGGCCTTCATGGTGGTTGATTCCATCCAGACCCTTTGGACCGAGACGCTGCAGTCGGCACCCGGAGCCGTGGCCCAGGTGCGCGAATGTGCCGCCCGGCTGGTGCAGTTTGCCAAGCAGACGGGGTGCGCGGTGGTGCTGGTGGGGCATGTCACCAAGGAAGGCGCCCTGGCCGGACCGCGGGTGCTTGAGCACATGGTTGATGCGGTGCTTTATTTCGAGTCCGATTCGGGTAGCCGCTATCGGCTGATCCGGGCCGTGAAGAACCGTTTTGGCGCGGCCAACGAGCTGGGGGTGTTCGCCATGACCGACAAGGGTCTGAAACCGGTTGGCAACCCGTCGGCCATTTTCTTGTCCGGTCAGGAAGAGCCGGCGGCTGGCAGTTGCGTTCTGGTGACCCGCGAGGGCACCCGCCCGATGATGGTCGAGGTCCAGGCCTTGGTGTCGCCATCAACGCTTTCCAATCCCAGGCGCGTGGCTGTCGGCATTGATGGCAATCGGCTGGCCATGCTGCTGGCCGTCATGAACCGGCATGCCGGCATTGCCATTGGTGACCAGGATGTGTTCATCAACGTGGCCGGTGGTATTCGGGTGACCGAGACTGCCAGCGACCTGGCCATTGCCCTGGCGCTGCAATCCTCTCTGCGCGAAAAGCCCTTATCGGGCAAGCTGGTGGCGTTTGGCGAGGTGGGGCTTTCCGGGGAGCTGCGGCCCGTCTACAACGGTGAGGAGAGGTTGCGCGAGGCGGCCGGTCAGGGCTTCGAGACCGCGCTGGTCCCGGAGGCGAATCTCAAGGGGGTTCGTGCCCGAATGACCGTGCGTGGTTGCCGGCGTCTGACAGACGCACTGGCCATGGCGCGGGAGTAGTAAACTGTTCAGGCTGAATTCAAGCATTGCAGGCAACACTGACGTCCAGAGCCTCCGCTGAGGAGGTTGCTTCAGTCCCCAAGGAGAAACCGGGCCATGAATCGTTATCCGTCATTAGTTCTCATTTTTGCCACGCTGGCATTGGCTGCCTGTGTGACCATCAACGTCTACTTTCCCGAAGCGGCTGCCGAACGGGCGGCCGATCGCTTTATTCAGGACGTGATCGGCGAGTCCGGTGAACGCACTTCGGCCGTCGAGCCTGCGGGCAGTCAGCGGCTGCTGCCATCGCTGGGCCTGATCAGCAGCGCTCATGCCCAGCAACCCAACATCAATATCGACACGCCCCAGGTCCAGTCCATCCGCCAGCGGATGTCCGAGCGCCATCGTGAACATCTGGCGGCCTGGTATGATGCCGGCGCCATTGGTCTGAGTCGCAACGGCCTGGTCGAGATTCGTGATCGTTCCGCCGTCGGCCTGGCCGACCGCCGCAACCTCGAGCGTGTGGTCTCGGAAGAGAACTCCGATCGCAATGCGGTCTACCGAGAGATCGCCATTGCCAATGGTCACCCGGAGTGGGAGGAGGAAATCCGGCGAACCTTTGCGCGCCAGTGGGTGGCCAATGCGCGCGCCGGCTGGTATTACGAGGACTCCGATGGCGATTGGGTCCAGAAGTAGTCTGCCCGCTTTCTGCCCGGCCTGAACCAGGCCGGGCCTTGCGGCTCCACCATCACAGAACCGGGAATCAAGAGCAATATGGGAAGAAAGCGTCGTCGGCGGCTGCCAGCCGAACCGATCGAATTGGCCGTGACCGATCTTTCACATGATGGTCGCGGTGTCGGTCGCCATGAAGAGAAAGCGGTGTTTGTTCATGGCGCCCTGCCTGGCGAGACCGCCTCGGCCAGGCTGATCGATCGCAACCGCCGCTTCGACGAGGCGCTGTGCGAGCAGGTCATCGAGGCCTCGGCCGAGCGCGTCGATCCAGAATGCCCCTGGTTCGACCACTGCGGTGGCTGCGCCCTGCAGCACCTTGATCATTCCGCCCAGCTCGAGTGGAAACACAAGCGCCTGGTCGACAACCTCACGCGTATTGGCGAGGTCAGCCCGGCGTCCTGGTGGGATCCCATTGCCGCCAGCCCCTGGTTCTATCGGCGCCGCAGCCGTCTGAGCGCACGACTGGTCAAGGGCAAGGGCCGTGTGCTGGTCGGTTTTCGAGAGCCCCAGGGGCGATTCGTGGCCGATGTGGGCAATTGCCGGGTTTTGCACCCGGATTTCAGTAACCGCCTGCTTTCCCTGTCACAGCTACTGGGGAAACTTTCAGTGGCCGATGCCGTGCCACAGATCGAGACGGCCAGCGGAGATTCGGGGTCAGCCATCGTGCTCCGTCACCTCAGGCCTCTGACCACAGCCGATGAGCAACACCTGCGCGATTGGTCGGCCGAGAACGACATCGCCGTCTATCTGCAGCCCAAGGGCCCGAGTACGGTGCATCGTCTCTGTCCCGATCAGCATGAGCTGACCTATCGGCTCGATGAATTCGATCTGGAACTGGGTTTCCATCCCCAGAACTTCATCCAGGTCAATGCCGACATCAACCGAGCGTTGATCAGGCGGGCAGTGGAGTTGCTGGAGCCGACTGCCGATGATCGGGTGCTTGATCTGTTTTGCGGGCTGGGCAACTTCACTTTGCCGCTGGCCACTCGCGCTGGCAGTGTTGTCGGCGTTGAAGGGGATGAAGCCCTGGTCGAGGCTGGCCGGGCCAATGCCGTGCGTAACGGCCTGGACCAGGTCGAGTGGGAAGTGGCCGATCTGGCCGGCGATGTTTCCAGCCAGGCCTGGTATCGTGCCGGCTTCGATGCGGTGCTGATCGATCCGCCGCGCTCAGGGGCCTTCGAGGTTCTGCCTGTGATCGCCGGCAGCGGCGCCCGGCGCGTGGTGTATGTCTCGTGTAACCCCGCCACGCTGGCTCGCGATGCCGGTGAGCTGGTCAATCGCCACGGCTTTCGATTGAAGGGAGCCGGTATCGCGGACATGTTTCCGCATACTGCTCACGTGGAATCCATCGCACTGTTCGAGCGCGCATGAGTGTAGCCAGCTTGCCACTGGGTCCGCTGATTGTCGGTTTCGACGGCTTGAGGCTCGATGACGAGACCCGGGACATGTTGCGGCATCCGTCGGTCGGCGGCGTGATTCTGTTTGCCCGCAATTTCCAGTCTCCACGGCAGTTGACCGAGCTGACCGGCGAGATCGCGGCGTTGCGACAGCCGCGATTGCTGATCACCGTTGACCAGGAAGGGGGACGAGTCCAGCGTTTTCGGGATGGATTCACGTTGCTGCCGCCGCTGGCGGTCCTCGGGCAATGGTATTCCAGCCATCGGCAACGTGCCTGTGACCTGGCCTATCGTCATGGCCGGGTCATGGCGGCCGAGCTGCTGGCCCATGGGGTCGACTTGAGCTGGGCGCCGGTGCTGGACCTGGACCGCGGCAGTTGCGTGATTGGTGACCGGGCCATGGCGTCGACTCCCGCCGCGGTCATTGAAATTGGCGGCTGGTATCTTGCCGGCATGCGGGATGCCGGCATGCGCACCTGCGGCAAGCATTTTCCGGGACACGGTTCCGTAGAAGCCGACTCGCATCATGAAGTCGTTGTCGACAGGCGATCGGACACGGCGCTGGAGGAGGATCTGTCAACTTTTGCCGGGCTGTCCGACAGGCTGGATGGCGTTATGATGGCGCATGTTATCTACCCGGCGGTGGATGAGCGGCCGGCCGGGTTCTCACCGGCATGGGTCAGGGAGTGTCTGCGCGGGCGTCTCGGCTTTGACGGCGTGGTTGTTTCAGACGATCTCGACATGCTGGGTGCCGCGCCGGCCGGGACGCTCCCCGGCCGGTTGCAACAGGCGCTTGCGGCCGGGTGCGATGCCGTTCTGGCCTGTCGTGCCGAGTCGGCCAGGAGTCTGCTAGAGGATGCACCCCCGCTGCCGGCGCCGGCTGCCGGCCGGCTGGAATCGCTGTACGGAAAGGCCGCGCTGACTCTGGATGAGCAGCTTCAGGTGCCGGAGTTCCGGGCCTGGCGTGATTCACTCAAATTGCTAGCACAACAATGGAAGAAGTAACCGAGATTGTCGAGAATTTCAGCCTCGTTCTGGGATTGCCGGGATGGGTGATGCAGGCATTCGTCATCATTCTGGTGGCACTGCTTCTCGAGTTTGTCTATCGCCTGTTCGTCAACCGCCTGGCGGTTATTGCTGGCAAGACGGGTCACAAGTGGGATGATGCCATCGTCTATGCCGGCAAGCGGCCGGTTTCACTGCTGATCTGGTGGCAAGGTATCGTCATGGCTGCCCGGGTGGCGGCACCGCATACCGAGGCCATCGGTTTCGACCCGGATTTCCTAGGAACCGTGCAGCAACTCGGGCTGGTCGTTGCCGCGACCTGGTTCTTCTTCCGTCTGGCCACGGGGTTCGAGAATGCATTCGTGGCCGAACGGCGCAAGCGTAACGAGCATGTCGATATCACCACGGTCAGTGTGCTCGGCCGCATCGTTCGTATCGCGGTTCTGCTGACCGGCGTCCTGACGATACTCAGCATCCTGGAAATTCCGATCTCGGGCTTTCTGGCAGCCGGTGGCGTGGGCGGCATTGCCGTGGGTCTGGCGGCGCGTGACCTGCTGGCCAATTTCTTCGGGGGCTTCATGGTATTTCTTGACCGCCCGTTTTCGGTGGGCGACTGGGTGCGATCGCCCGACCAGGAAATCGAGGGCGTGGTCGAAAAGATCGGCTGGCGCATGACCACGATCCGCAAGTTCGACAAGCGGCCGATGTACGTGCCCAATGCCACATTCACCACCATCACGGTGGAGAATCCCTCGCGCATGACCCATCGCCAGATCTTCGAGCACATCGGCATTCGCTACGATGACTTCTCCAGCATTCGGGCGATCGTCGACGATATTCGGGATTATGTGCATTCCTGTGATGATCTGGACACCACCCAGACGACCATGGTGCATTTCAATGTCTATGGTCCCCATTCGCTCGACATCATGGTCTACTGCTTTACTCACACCGTGGTCTGGACCGAGTACCACCAGGTTCGCGAAGAAGTATTGCTGCAGATCGGCGAGATCATCAAGCGTCACGGTGCCCAGATTGCCTTCCCGACGCGCACCATCAAGCTCGAGGAAGCGCAGGCCATGGCCGAAGCGCAGTACGGAGGAAACAGTGGATGACTCGTCACCATCGGGCTGGCCTGCCAAGGCGAAGCGGATCGTCTCGGCAGCGCAAGTCAATGCAGCACTGGACGCCCAGGCAGCAAGACTGGCGCCCAGTCTGCCGGCGGATGGAACGCTGACGGTCATGGCCCTGATGACAGGCGGCATGTATCCGGCCACGGCACTGGCCCGCAGGCTGCCTCAACCCTTGCGCATGGACTATGTTCATGCCACCCGTTATCGCGATCGCATGCAGGGTGGGGCCATTGACTGGGTTCATATGCCAGACGGCCTTTTCGGGCATGTTCTGCTGATCGACGATATCTTCGACGAGGGCCACACCATGTCGGCGGTTCGCCAGCGACTGCTTGACAACGGTGCCAGCGCGGTCACCACGGCCGTGCTGGCGCTGAAGCGGCATGATCGTGGTCGGCCGCGCTCGGAAGTCGATGACTATGCGCTGGAAGTACCAGACCGCTACGTGTTCGGATGCGGTATGGATCTGCATGGACTGTGGCGCCAGCTCGACGAAATCTGGGCAGTCTGAATATGAATGAGCTGGCAATCATCGGGGGTACCGGCGCACTTGATCTTTTTCCGGGCGGGGATGAACGGGTACTGGAAACCGACTGGGGCGATCCATCGGCCAATGTGGTACGTGTTCGGCTGGGGCAGTACAAGGCGTGGTTCCTGGCACGTCATGGCCGGCCGCATCGCCTGCCACCTCACCGCATCGATTACCGGGCCAATATCGACGGTTTACGCCGCCTTGGGGTGAAGCGGGTTGTTGCCATCAATGCCGTGGGCGCTGTTGACCCGGGGCTGGCCCCAGGCAGCCTCGTAATTCCTGATCAACTGGTCGATTACACCTGGGGTAGGGCACACACATTCAGCGACGATGGCCGGCACCCGCTGGAGCATGTGGAGTTTGCCAAGCCTTTCGAGGGTCCACTGCGCTCAGCACTGCTCGCCGCCGGTCAGGCAGCGGACATCGGGCTGGTCGATGGAGGTTGCATTGCCGTCACGCAGGGGCCGAGACTGGAAACGGCCGCCGAGATTCGTCGCCTGGCTCGGGACGGTTGTGATCTGGTTGGCATGACGGCCATGCCGGAGGTCTCGCTGGCCCGTGAGGCGGGAATCGACTATGCAAGTCTTTGTGTTGTGGCCAATCCGGGCGCCGGCCTGGAGGAGGAACCGATCAGCCTGGAAGAGATCCACCAGGTTCTGAGCAGCGCCATGATCTCGGTACAAGATCTGCTTGCTCATCTGTCACTCTGAGCACGGCTGCCGGTTCGAATGCCCAAACTGTGAAGCGCTTCGCGTTGATTTTCATTGGTTTTTTCCGGCGCTGGCAGTATCCTGAAGGTACCATCAAAAGACCCGGTCTCTTAGCAGGAAAATGCCCGATACCCTGACGCTCTCAGTACTCCACACCCAGTCCAAGGACCTGACCGTGATGCGGTCCTTGCTCAAGCTTGTGGGTGGAGAGATCAACTGGGAGGTGACCGATGGCCCGGGCGGCGACTTCACCATCATCGATGTCGATGAGCCTGAGGGCGCTCGCGTCTGGCAGTCTCTGAAAAGCGATGGCATCGAACCTGTCGCACTGACCCGGCAGCGCAACTGCAAGGCGGCACTGCAACTGCGCAAGCCGATGCGTTCCCGTCAGTTCATTGATCTGCTGCATCGTCTGGCTGCCGGGGATGCAGTTCCTGATTCGGCGGAAGGTATTGAATCGACCCCGAGGTGGGAAAGCCTCACGCTGGATGAAGAACGTGCCGAGTTCACACTGGCCGAACACCTGCGAAGGGGATCGTGGACGGCTCCTGTTGTGCTGACCATTCAAGGCTGGCCGGAGATCATTATCGATCCGGGTTCGGGTACCTGGTGCTATGACGGCTCGATGTCGGACATGACACCGGCGATGTTCGCCCAGAGAATTCCCAAGTCGGCCGCTGAGCGGCTGAACAGCAACGAGCTGGCACGCCGAATGGGTGACATGCATCAGCGATCGCTCAGCGAGCTGAAATGGTTTGCCGGCCTGGCCCAGTCACGCGGCAAGCTGCATCCCGATCTGCTTGGTGAATTCGAGTTCATGCTGGCCCAGGTACCACCCCAGGCCGTGGGCAATCCACGCTTCCAGCGTCTGGCCAAGGTGTTGATTCGCGGACCGGTATCAATCGATCGTCTGCACGAGGAAACGGGGGAGCCTGTCGAGACGGTAACGGCCTTTCTCAATGCCTGTCATACCTGCGGTCGCCTGCTGATCAATCATCCGGTCAAGGCCGTCAGTTTCTGATATCAGCCGGGCGGTTCTGAATATGGCTTGCGTTCGTTCCAAGTCAATGGTTGTATCTTAAGCGCACGCCGGTCACGCCCGGCAGTCCCGACAAGGCGGCCAGCAACTCCGATGACGGGGCTACCTGCCATTCGTTTCCCAGCCGAATCAGGGCCTGGGCCTGTTCGTTTCTGAAGTGCACCATGACCGGGGTCTTGCCGCTGCGGTAGGGCTGCATCGCGGCTGCGAGGTCCTGATCGAACTCGGTGTCGGGATCCATCAGTTCGAGCTCGAGCCCGCGGGCGAAGCGTTCGCGTGCCTGGTCGACATCTAGTACTTCCTCGGCGACCATGCGATAGCCGCCACGAAAGTCATCGACTTCCACGCGCCCGCGCACCACCACGATTTCGTCGGCCACGATCTGCTCGGCGACCTGGTTATAGAGTGTATCGAACACGGCCACTTCCAGTCGTGCCGTGCCGTCATCGATGGCCACGAAAGCCCCCTTTCCGGGGCGTCGACGGATGGCCACGACCAGCCCCGCCAATGTCATCTCAACGCCTCGGTTGCGACCTCGCCCCCGGTTCTCCGAGCCGTTGCCGCCGAGGCGCTGACCGATGTTCTCCAGTGCTGTGGTGGTGACATCGGCCAATTCGCCGCGTACCTCGTCCATCGGGTGACCGGACAGGTACAGGCCCAGTGTTTCCTTTTCGGCGCGAAGTCGCTGGCGGTTGGTCCAGTCGGCAACCACGGGCAGGGGGCGCTCGGTTTCCTCCTTCAGAGGAGTACCTGAAGCCGGAACCCCGCCGAACAGACTGCTCTGGCCGGCGGCACGGTCGGCCTGGAAGCGTTCGGCCTCGCTGATCACGTCGGGAAGCGCCTGCATCAGTGCGGCCCGGTTCGGATGCAGGCTGTCGGCGGCACCGGCACGGATCAGGGTTTCGAGCGTACGGCGATTCAGGCGCGACAGGTCGACTTCTCGGCACAGCATGCCCAGCGAGGAGAAGCCTCCGACCTGTTCCCGCACCTCGATCAGGTTTTCCACGGCACCCCGACCGACGCCCTTGAGTGCACCCAGTCCGTAGCGGATGGCGCCGTCCTCGACCTGGAAGCGATAGTGCGAGTGATTGACATCGGGCGGCAGGATGTCGAGTTCCATCAGTCGACAGTCCTCGATCAGGTTGGCGATCTTGTCGGTCTTGTCGATATCGGCCGACAGGACCGCGGCCATGAACTCGGCCGGATAGTGTGCCTTCAGCCAAGCGGTCTGATAGGCCACCAGTGCATAGGCAACCGAATGAGACTTGTTGAAGCCATAGCGGGCGAAGGTCTCCATCAGGTCGAAGATGGGTTCGGCCTGTTCGGCGGGGATGTTGTTCTCGGCGGCACCCTTGACGAAGATCTCGCGTTGCCGCTGCATTTCCTCCGGTTTTTTCTTGCCCATCGCCCGTCGCAGCAGGTCGGCTCCGCCCAGGCTGTAGCCGGCCAGCTCCTGGGCGATCTGCATGACCTGCTCCTGGTAGAGAATTACCCCGTAGGTGGGTTCCAGTATGGGCTCGCAGAGCGGGTGGGGATACTTGACCTGGGCCTTGCCATGCTTGCGATTGATGTATTCGTCCACCATGCCGGCATCCAGCGGGCCGGGGCGATACAGCGCTACAGCGGCGACGATATCGTCGAAGCTGTCGGGCTTGAGTTTTCTCAGCAGCTCTTTCATGCCGGCTGACTCGAGCTGGAAAACTGCCGTGGTGTGCGCGGCCTGCAGCAGCTTGAAGGCCTCGCGGTCGTCGAGCGGCAGATCATCCAGATCCAGCGGTTCCTGCCCGGATTTGCGCCGGGTGTCATTGATGGCCTTGAGTGTCCAGTCAATGATGGTGAGGTTGCGCAGTCCGAGAAAGTCGAATTTCACCAGCCCGGCTGATTCGACATCGTTCTTGTCATACTGGGTCAGTACCGAATGCCCGTCGGGTTCGGTGTAGAGCGGGGTGAAGTCGGTCAGGTCGCTGGGTGCGATGACCAGCCCGCCGGCATGCTTGCCGGCGTTGCGCGCCAGGCCTTCGAGTGAACGCGCCAGGTCGAGTATGCCGCGGGTGTCGTCCTCGCGCTCATAGCGGGTCTTGAGTTCCGGTTCTTCCTCCAGCGCCTTGTCCAGCGTCATGTCCAGCTTGTTGGGGATCAGCTTGGCGATGGAGTCGACAAAGCCGTAGTTGTAGCCCAGCACCCGGCCGCAGTCACGCACGACGGCCTTGGCCGCCATGGTGCCGTAGGTAATGATCTGCGAGACCTGGTTGCGGCCGTAGCGCTCGGCCACGTACTCGATCACGCGGTCGCGTCCCTCGACGCAGAAATCCACGTCGAAGTCCGGCATGGAGACACGCTCCGGGTTGAGAAATCGCTCGAAAAGCAGCTCGTAACGAATTGGATCCAGGCCGGTAATTCCCAGGGTCCATGCGACCAGAGAACCTGCACCAGAGCCTCGGCCAGGCCCCACCGGCACACCATTCTTGTGGGCCCAGGTGATGAAGTCGGCCACGATCAGGAAATAGCCCGGAAACCCCATGGAGTTGATCACGTCCAGCTCCCGCTCCAGTCGCTGGTCGTAGTCGGCCCGTGTCATGTCCGGTGCCAGGCCATGGCGTTCCAGCCGCCGGTCCAGCCCTTCAGCAGCCATGTCTCGCAGAAACTCGGCCTCGGTCTGCCCTTCGGGTACCGGGAAAGCGGGCAGGGCATACTCGTCCAGCGTCAGCTCGAGATTGCATCGGCGAGCGAGGTGAACGGTATTCTCCAGGGCCTGGGGCAGGTCGGAAAAGGCTTCCTGCATTTCCTCGGGAGACTTCAGGTACTGCTGATCGATATACTCTCTTGCGCGGCGCTTGTCGTCGAGCAGCCGGCCCTGGTTAATGGACACGCGGGCCTCGTGTGCAAAAAAGTCGGACGCATCGAGAAAGCGCACATCATTGCTGGCAACCACTGGCAGTTGTCTTTCAACCGCCAGCCGGAGCAGGGCGTGTTCCATCGGCCGCTCGCCTTCGCGGCCCAGGCGCTCCAGAGCGATGTAGAGCCGGTCGGGGAACAGGGCCAGCAGGCTGTCCGCCTCACGGCTGGCCAGCTCGTTGCGGCCCCGTGCCAGCGCTTGCCCGGCGGCCGAAGCACGGCCGGCCAATGCGATCAGCCCCGCGGTGTGGTCGCGCAACCAGGCCGGGTGAACCCGGGGCTGTCCACGGTATCGACCCTCCAGAAAACTGCGAGAGAGCAGCCTGCATAGGTTCAGGTAGCCTTCGCGGTTCTCGATCAGCAGGGTCAGTACGCTGGCCTCATCGGCCTGCGAAGGGTCCTGGATGCGGATGTCGGCACCGGCGATGGGCTTGATGCCCCGCGCGATTGCGGCACGATAGAATTTGACCAGTCCGAACAGGTTGTGCCAGTCGGTGACGGCCACGGCCGGCATGCCCAGGGAAGCGGCCCGTTCCACCAGGTCGCCGATTCGCACCATGCCGTCCTCCAGCGAGTACTCGGTGTGCAGCCGAAGATGCACGAAGGACGATCCGGAGCGGGTGGTTTCGGACATGTATCGCTTCCAGTTAATACCAGGCCGGGGGGCACGGAGTCAGGCCTCCGATGGTCCCGACAGTGACGTTCAGGGCAATCCGGCAAGCCGCTTCATCCGGTTCGGACCATGGCCTGCAGAACCTTGCGGCAGCGTTCAAATCGCTCGCTCAGTTCGGCATGGTGCTCGGACGGATGGGGGTGGGAAGCATACCAGCGCTCGCACAGTTCGTGAAACTCCTGGTTCAGATCCGGGCCGGCATCGCGCTCGCCCAGTTGACGTGCCAGGCGGCTGACCTGGTAGTCCATGCGCTGTTGCCGGTCACCGGCGGGGGTTTCCAGCCCGGCAAGAAACTCCATCTCAACGGCCACCTGGCGGGCCCGGTCGTGTTGATCCGCCACCTCCCGTAGCCAGGCTTCACGACCGGAATCCGCCGACTGCAAACGATTCAGGCGCTCGAGCAGGGTGCGGGCCATGCCATCGTCTTTCAACAGTTCTGATTCATCCAGTATCTCGGATGCGGCGTCCCGACCATTTTCGAAGTCCTGCCATGCGGTCTGCAGGGCCGAGGCCAGCCGCTCAAGTGCCTGCTGCCGACGTTCCTGGTCCTTGAGCCGCAGGTCGACCAGGCGCTGTTCGAAGCGACGCTGGGCTCGCTCGAAGCGCTGTTCCAGGTCTCGGGGGTGGCGTTTGTGCTCCTGCCATTGATCGACAAGTCCGTTCAGCCGCCCATCGGCCTGGGTGATGTCCTGATCACCGAGCTGGGCCAGGGATTCGAGTTGTTCGCAGATGGATTCCAGCTCTGAACGGTTGGCTTCATGCTGCTCTCGACGCTCACGCTGTTGTGACTCAAGCTGCTCGAACAGCGGGTCGATCGGCTCCCGAAAGGCTTTCCACAGGGCCTGGTCCACACGTCGACGTGCCTGGCCGGCGCGCTGCCAGCGTGCCTGCAGCGCCTTGGCTTTCTCGATGGCGCTGGCAAGATCGGATTCGCGAGCCAGTTCCCGGGCCTCGGCCACCAGGCCGCGCTTGATCCGTTCGACTTCCTCGCTGGCCTGGTCGAGGCGCTCGTTGATTCTGCTCATCAGACGCTTGAGGTCGGCGGCGGCGCGGCCGCGGAACTTCGGTGGCAGGTCTTCCAGTTGCCGTATGGCCTGGCGTGCCGTTCGCAGGTACTCCTTGAGTGTTCCCGCCTCGGTCTCGCTGCCTTCGACCGCCCGGGAAACCTGGTCGATGAAAGCACTCAGAGCCTGCCGGTTCTCTTCCTTGAGTTCATTGCGTTTCTCGAAAAACGGACGGGCCTGGTCGAAGGCCTGCTTGCAGGCTTCCTGGAAGCGTCGCCATTGGCCAGGCGGGGCCGCAAATCGTCGACGGTCACCAGGCAGTACCTCCAGTGATTCAAGCTGCTGCCATTCGGCACGGATGGCTTTCAGTTCGGAACTGACGGCATCCGGATGGGAATCACCCCCGGCCAGTTGTTCGGCCCGGTCGATCAGCTCGTCACGAATCTTGTTGTTCGACCAGTGCTGCCAGTTGCGCATCTCACGCAGCCGGCCCTCCATGCGCTGCTGGCGACCCACGATGGCTTCCGGGCGTTGCCGTGCCGGCAGTTGTTTCAGCTCGCTGCGCAGGACACGCAGGCTTTCACTGGCAGCGGGCATGTCGCCCTGTTCGAGCTGTTCGCCCACCTGGTCCAGGCGCTGGTCAAACACGCTCACGTCGATTGCATCGTCTTTCGCGGGTTTCGATGGTGGCAGTTGGGTTGCGCCGTGCTGTTTCTGGAGCTCTCGCAGCAGGGGCAGCATTTCTTCGCGCAGTGCCTGTTCGGGTCCGCTGGGCGATGAAACCTGATTCCAGGCTCGATCCCAATCGGCCACTAGCTCCCGCGCAGCAGCCGGCGTGGCACTCTGGCCCACTTGCCTGATCCGCCAGGCCAGCGCATCCAGGTCGGGCGACACCGCCCGGGGCTCGTCGCTGCCTTGCGTCTCGGGGCCAGGCGTACTGGCCGGTGCAGGCGGCGCAGGGCGATCAAGTGCGCGTTGAATAATGCTGACGGCGCCGTCGAACCGGCGTTGCAGCGACTCCGGAACGGCGTCGAGTTCATTCCACCGGGTCTCGAGTCGTTCCAGCTCCAGACGCCGGTCGCCATGCCCGCTGCCACGCGCCATGGCCTCGGCGCGCTCGACCACGCGAGTCGCGATCTGGCCGATCGTCTCGCTGTGACCAACCTCGGCGGCCACGGCGGCGAGACGGCGTTCCGCTGCCCGCGCGCGACGCTTGCTGGTTCGGCGCAGCGAATCCACCAGGCGCTGCAGCGTGGATTCCTGGCTGATGCGTTCAAGCACCTTGTCGGCCAGGCGGTCGCTGGACTCTTTGATGAAGCAGTCGCCGAGAAATCCCGGGGAGTCGATTCGCTCTAGGGCTGCCTCGCGCAGGGCCTCGTCGGGTGCCTGACGCGCGATGCGACGGATGAAGTCTGAATCCGTTTGCTTTCCGAACCACTCCAGTCGTTCCTGCAGCCGATCGGGCGCGGTTTCACGCAGTACCGAACGTCTCAGGAACTCATCGGCAGCATCAAGGATGTCGGGGTCGTCCCCGCGCAGTCTTGCGTCCAGCCAGAAAGGCTCGGTATCGATACGCCGGAGCGCGGCCAGGCGCACTGCCGGCGATTCGTCATGCTGGGCCAGATGGGGCAGGTGTTTTGCCAGTTCGGCGTCGCTGTCTTCGGCAACGGCCCGGGCCCGGATGTCCGGGTCGCGGTGTTGCCAGGCGGGCTTTCCGAACAGTCTTGATCTGAGCTTGATGGCCATGAGGGTAAATGTTTTGATCCGAAGCTGCCTGTAGGATAGATTACCCCAGCAGCGCCCCCGCGGCAGGCCGGATTCGGAGGGTTTGGCCGAGAAGGCAACGGGCGATGTACCATAGTGCCGGCTTCGGCGAGTCTCAGGCCCGGCCAGGCTTGCAAACGATAACAACCAAGGATTCGATAACGCCATGTCCGAAAATACCCGGCAAGCGTCCTGGCTGCAGGCCCTGCTGCCACTGACAGCTCTGATTGCCATGCTGGTGGCTTCCGTGGTCCTGTTCGGGGACGATTCTTCTTATGGACCCAACCAGATTGCCCTGCTGATTGCCGCTGCCATTGGTTGCCTGGTCGGCTTTCGCAACGGGCTGAGCTGGAACCAGATGCTCGATGGCATCGTGCGCGGCATTTCTCTGGCGCTGGGCGCGATTCTGATCATCCTGGTGGTCGGGGCTCTGATCGGAACCTGGTTGCTGGCCGGCATCGTGCCGACGCTGATCTACTTCGGGCTGGAACTGCTCAGTCCGGACTGGTTCTATGTCGCCGCCTGCCTGATCTGCGCCATTGTCGCGCTGTCGATCGGCTCATCCTGGACCACCGCGGCCACCATCGGCGTGGCATTGATCGGGGTGGCCGCGGGCCTGGACCTGTCGCTGGCCATTACCGCCGGGGCGGTCATTTCCGGCGCCTATTTCGGCGACAAGATGTCGCCGCTTTCCGACACCACCAACCTGGCGCCCGCGGTCAGCGGTACGGAGCTGTTTGCCCACATCCGCTATATGACCTGGGTGGCGCTGCCGGCACTCATCATCGCCGTGATCGGCTACACGCTGATCGGGCTGGGCGCGGGAGGCAGTGCCGACGATGGTGGACTGGTGGCCATGCAGGATCAGCTTGTCGAGCTCTACAACATCAATATCTTCATGCTCATACCCCTGCTGGTGCTGTTCGGGCTGGCGGTTGCCCGGCAGCCCGCGCTGCCGAGTATCTTCATCGGCGCCATGCTCGGTGCGGTATGGGCGATCCTGTTTCAGCCCGACCGGGTCGCGGCGATGGCCGATGGTGAAGGGTTGGTGGCCGGTATCGAGCTGGCCTGGCTGGCGCTGGCCGACGGTATCGTGATCAGCAGCGGCGACGATGCGCTCGACAGCCTCCTCAGCGGCGGCGGCATGTCGAGCATGCTCAATACGGTCTGGCTGGTGATCTGTGCCATGACCTTCGGTGCGGTCATGGAGACCACGGGCCTGCTACAAAAGATTCTCAGCGGGGTCATCAGGATGGTGCGCTCGACCGCGTCGCTGGTGGCGACCACCATCGTCACCTGCTTCAGCACCAACGTGCTGACCGCCGACCAGTACATGGCCATCGTGTTGCCCGGCCGCATGTTCCGCGCCGAATTCCGCGAGCGCAAACTTGACCCTCGGGTGCTGTCGCGCAGCCTGGAGGGCGGGGCGACGATCACTTCACCGCTGGTGCCCTGGAATACCTGTGGCGTATTCATGTTCGGCGTGCTCGGCGTCAGCCCGCTGGCCTACGCGCCATTCGCCTTCTTCCTGCTGCTGGTGCCGGTTATCAGCATTCTGTACGCGGTGTTCGACTTCAAGATCCTGCGGCTCGATGAGTCAGCAGACGACGCCGCGGTCAGGCAACCTGGCGCGGCCTGACCGGTTTGAGCCGGGTCAGCTCATCAGTTGCTGCACCATGCGGAAGCCGGCAATCCAGGTGCCGGCCGCCGAGCCCAGATTGGACAGGAAGAACACCAGCAGAACCCGAGAAACGCGGTTGGTCCACCAGCCCGACAACTTGACCACGTCATCGCGCAGGGCCTCGAAATCTGCCATTTTGGGCTTGCGCAGGGTGGCCTCGACCGCGCCAGTCACCATGCCGGCCCCGATGGTTGGATTGAGCGAGGTCAGTGGCGCGGCCACCAGCGCGCTGAGCACGGTCAGGGGATGGCCGCGTGCCAGCAGGGCACCCAGGGCCGACAGCGTGCCGTTGATCACCACCCAGGTCGCCACCAGCGCCCAGCCCAGTTCCGGCGAGCGGTAGAAGCCGAAACCGAACCCGGTCAGAACCGCGACCAGAATGACCCAGGGCAGGGCCTTGAGGAACTTCGATGGCGGCGGCATGGCATTGAGTCTTTCCACGCTCTGCGCCGGGTCACCGTCACTCGAAAGCTCCCTGGCGGTGCCAGCCAGGTGACCGGCGCCCAGCACGGCCAGCACCTTGCGCCCGTCATGCCCGGCATTCTCCTGGCGCAGCCGGGCGGCCATGTACTCGTCGCGCTCGGCAATCAGCGATTCGTAGAGTTCGGGGGACGTGTCGGAGAACTCGCTGAAAGTCTCGGTCAGCAGGTCGCCCTGCTTGAGTCGCTCGATGTCTTCCTCGGGGATCTCCTGGCGACTGAACATGGACACGATCAGGCCGTTGATCATCAGCCAGCGCTTCCACAGCGACAGCCGCCTTGAAGCACGTCGCAGCGTGATGCCGATTTCTCGATCGATGAGCTGCACGGGCAAGCCGGCCTTGCGTGCGGCCTCGATCGCGGCCTTCATTTCCGCACCCGGTTCGATCCCGAACTGTTCGGCGATTCTCTTCTGGTAGGCCGACAGTGCCAGCGAGGCCATCATCATCCCGGCCTTGCCTTGCCGGATAATGGAAAACAGGTTCATGTCGCGCCAGGCATTGTCGCGGGTCAGGCTCTGGTAGCGCGATGCACACAGCTCGATGGCCACGGCATCGTAGTGCCCGCTCTCCAGCAGTCTCTGAACCGCTTCGGCGCTGGTCCGGGAGACATGGGCCGTGCCCAGCAGGGCATAGTCCACGCCGTCTCGCTGGACGTGCTCGACCGGCTCTCCGGCAAACAGTTCCTTGTGTTCCGGTGTCATCGTGATGGTCGGTGGTCGTTGCAGGCAGGACAGCGGGGCAGTGTAGCGGATTTTCCCCTGGAATCTAAGGGTGCAGCGACTACTGGTCGAAAGAATGGATGAGGTTCATAATCAAACCTTCATGGACCGGGTGCGAGGTGTTTCTCCGGTGAAGGCTTCAAAGCCAATGTTGAGCCCAGCGCGCTGGCGTCTGAATGAGTGCCGAAGTCTATCGCTGTCATGCGCCAGCTGATTGTGCTCTCCAGTGCCGGTGACTGGCCTCTGGAGATCCATGGGGTCGAGAAGGTCAGCGCCCGGCAATACCTCGCCGACCCTGCCTGGCTTGAAAGGCGCGCAACCCGTGTGTTCAACCTCTGCCGCAGCTACGGCTATCAGTCCAACGGTTATTACGTCTCGCTTCTGGCCGAGGCGCGCGGCCACAAACCGTTGCCTTCCGTATCCACGTTGCTGGATTTTCGGGCTCAGAATCTGGTGCGCCTGACGACCTCGGAGCTTGGACGTTTGATCGACCGCAGCTTGAAGCCTCTGCAGTCGGACCAGTTCGACTTGAGCGTGTATTTTGGTCGCAACCTTGCGCGTCGCCATGATCGTCTGGCCCGGGCCTTGTTCAATCTGTTCCCAGCGCCCCTGTTGCGAGCCCGCTTTCTGCGTGGACGCGATGGCTGGGTGCTTCGTCGAATTGCGCCCATTCCCTTCAGCGAGATTCCATCTCAGCACATGGATTTCGTGGCTGAATCAGCACAACTTTACTTTTCCGGCAAGCGCCCGCGGCCGGCGCGACGCAGTCGCAACCAGAGCCGCTTCGACCTTGCCGTGCTGGTCAATCCCGAGGAAACCAGCCCGCCATCGGATGCCCGGGCGCTTGCGCGTTTCCAGCGTGCCGGCGAGGCTTGTGGTTTCCAGGTCGATTTCATCGGCCCCGAGGAGATCGGCAGGCTGGCCCAGTTTGATGCCTTGTTTATCCGCGAGACCACGGCCGTGAATCACCACACCTACCGCTTTGCCCGCCAGGCCATGGCCGAGGGCCTCGTGGTCATGGACGACCCGGATTCCATACTCAAATGCACCAACAAGGTCTTCCTGGCCGAACTGCTTCAACGGCATGGGGTGGCTGTCCCCAGGACGCTGCTGGTTCATCGTGACAATGCTGACCAGATCGAGCCTCTGCTGGGGCTGCCGGTGGTGCTCAAACAGCCAGACAGTGCATTTTCTCGGGGTGTGGTGCGAGTTGACGATGCTGAATCCCTGAGCCGGTCGATAAGAGAGCTGCTCAACGGCTCGGACATGGTCGTGGCCCAGGAGTACCTGCCGACCGAGTTTGACTGGCGCGTCGGGGTGATCGATGGTCGTGTCCTGTACGTCTGTCGCTACTACATGGCCCGCGGACACTGGCAGATCATTCAGCACAAGGGCAATCGCATCCTGGAGGGTATGGCCGACACCCTCAGTGTGGATGACGTTCCAGGCACAGTGATCAGGGCCGCGCTCAAGGCGGCCGGGCTGATCGGCAATGGGCTCTACGGTGTTGATCTCAAGGAGGTCAATGGTCGGGTGGTCGTCATCGAGGTCAACGACAATCCGTCTCTTGACGCCGGTTGCGAAGATGCGGTCGTGGGAAAGAGGCTGTATGAAGAGATCATGGCGGTATTCCTCAAGCGCGTGACCGCGCGAAAACTGGGGAATTGAAACAACATGCCGGTTCTGAATCCGATCACACCGCAACCGCATCTGTCGGCATTCACCGGCTATGGAATCGAGTTGGAGTACATGATCGTCGATCGCCGGAGTCTCTCGGCCAGGCCACTGGCCGATCGCCTGCTGCGCGATGATGCCGGAACGGTCGTCAACGAGGTTGCTCAGGGCCCTGTTGCCTGGTCCAACGAGCTGGCCGCTCACGTCATCGAGCTCAAGACCAACGGGCCGGCGCCCGGGCTGGATTCCCTCGACAGCCTGTTTGCCCGGGCCATTCAAGAGATCAACGGCCGGCTGGCTGCTCACGATGCCATGCTGCTACCTACCGCCATGCATCCCTGGTTTGATCCGCATGCGGACACCGTCCTGTGGTCGCATGGTCAGAACGAAATCTATGATGCCTACGACCGGATATTCGGTTGTCGCGGCCATGGCTGGTCCAATCTTCAGTCCACCCACATCAATCTGCCGTTTGCCAACGAAGCGGAGTTTCGCCGATTGCATGCGGCCGTTCGCGTGGTGCTGCCACTGATTCCGGCGCTGGCCGCGTCTTCCCCGCTGGAGCAGGGGCGTCTGACCGGTTGGTGTGATCGTCGCCTGTTCCACTATCGTGGCAATCAGGGCGCCATCCCCGAGATAGCCGGCCTGATCGTGCCTGAGGCGGTGACCGGCATCGCGCAATATCATGAGCACATTCTGCACCCGATGTACCGGGCCATCGCACCCCGTGATCCGCACGGCCTGCTGACCGACGACTGGCTCAATTCACGGGGTGCCATTGCCCGATTCGAGCGACAAACCATTGAAATCCGGCTGGTCGACGTGCAGGAATGCCCCGCCGCGGACCTGGCGGTGGCTGATGCCCTGACAAGGCTGGTTCGTCGCTTCTACGACGCCCCTGAGGCACATTTTGACCGGCAACAGGCACTTGATCATGGAAACATGTCGCGAGTGCTGTTCCAGCTCGCGCGGCACGGTGGCCAGGGCATGATCGAGGATCTCGATTACCTTAGGCTGTTTGGTCTGGTTCAGCCCATGACTGGCCAGGCCTGCTGGCAGCATCTGCTTGCCGATGGCCTGATGGAAGGCAGTCCGATGGCTGAGATCATGGAGCGCATTGTCGACCGAGGCTCCTTGGCGGAGGCCATTGTCGGTCGCTTGACACCGACCGCTACCGATTCTGCAATCAGGAAGGTCTATGGAGAGATGGCGGAATGCCTCCAGAACAATCACCTGTTTCGTATTTGATCAGCTGCGAACATGCCAGCAGCTTCGTGCCCGTCCAGTGGCGGCACTTGTTCTTGGGGCACGAGTCAGAGCTCGACAGCCATCGCGGATACGATCGCGGCTCGCTGCAGGTGGCCGAGGTGCTGGCGCAGCGGCTCAAAGCGCCCTTGCTTGTGGGCAGAGTCACGCGCCTGCTGGTGGACCTCAACCGCTCGGCGGACCATCGGCAACATTTTTCGGAGTTTACTCGCCGGCTTCCGGCCGCAGAAAGGCATCGGCTGGATCTCGAATACTGGCATCCCCACTGGGGTCGCTATCGCATGTATCTGAACACGCTGCCCGGGCGAATACTGCATCTGGCCTGTCACAGTTTTGTGCCGGTTCTTGAGGGCAGGGAGCGCCATGCGGATATCGGCCTGCTCTATGACCCGGCACGAAAGCATGAACGCGAATGGTGCGGGGGGCTGGCCGCCAGGATTCGCTCGCATCTGCCGGATTTGCGTGTGCGAAGGAACTATCCATACCGGGGTAGCAGCAATGGCATGGGGCAGCAGCATCGGCAGTTCCTGCCGGAATCGCGACTGATCAGCGTGGAGCTGGAAATCAATCAGGCCTTGTGCGACCGCGGGGACTGGTCCAGTCTGCTGCAGGAGCTGGCCGAATTCGTGGAACAGGAGACGCTATCGTGAACCGACGCATATTGATCATTCAGGGGCATCCTGATCGGGAGACCTCTCATTTCTGTCACGGCCTGGCCGCCGCTTATCGCAAGGGGGCGGAAGAGGCGGGTTTCACCATCGACGAAGTGATCGTTTCGCAGCTGGACTTTCCCATGCTGACCAGTGAAGCCGACTGGCAGCAGACGGAAGTCGCCGACGATATCGTCCAGGCCCAGGAAAAAGTCAGGAATGCCGACCACCTGGTGCTGATCTTTCCGCTCTGGTTGGGAACCATGCCGGCCATGGTCAAGGCCTTTCTGGAACAACTGCTGAGACCGGGGTTTGCCTTCGACGAGGAGGCTCGCGAAGGGCCGGGGGGTGGATTGCTCAAGGGCAAGTCGGCACGCGTGATAATCACCATGGGCATGCCGGGCCTGTTCTATCGCTGGTACTTCGGAGCCCATGGCTATCGCAACCTTAAACGCAATATCCTGAAGTTCTGCGGCATCAAGCCGGTCAAGCACTGTTTCGTCGGCCTGGCCAATGCCGGAAAGCCGGAAGGGCGGCAACGGTGGTTGCAACGGATCGAGTCGCTGGGCCATCGCGGGGCATAGGGATGGGGGCTGGGTGGCGAGCGGTCTTGCCCGGGGCCGGGCAAGACCGCTCACCACCTGACGTGTGGGAGTAGGTGTATAACTCTATGTGGGAGACGGTGCCGGCATTTCGCTCTTAAGCCTTCTTCTACCTCTCATGACGGGTGGTATTCGGTCGAGCACGGGCTGGGCGAGTGGCGGTTGTACCACCTGAGCCATCCCGGTCCATCCGATACACCAAAGGCTTTGTCGAAGCCGATCAACCTCTGGGCGGCAACGTGCCAATCGTGTCGACTCAAGGGCCACCCGGCCCATACGAGTCAACTCGGTCGATCACTCGCCCAGCCCGTGCTCGACCGGATGCCGCCCGTCACTCTCCTCACTTTCGCCAGCGCTTGAGAAGATCCCCATAAGCATCAATCCGCCGGTCCCTGAGAAACGGCCAGATTCTTCTGACCCGTTCGCTGCGGCCCATGTCGATATCGACGATCAGGACTTCGGCCTCCGTGCCGGCTTCGTCGATGATCTCGCCCTGCGGGCCGATGACCAGGCTGTGGCCCCAGAATTCCGCATCGAGGTTGTTGCCGGACCGGTCGGGCTCGAATCCTACGCGGTTGCATGCTGCCACCGGAATGCCGTTGGCGACCGCGTGACCACGCTGCAGCGTGCGCCAGGCATCAAGCTGCCTGAGCTGTTCCGCTTCGTCGTCTTCCGGGTTCAGTCCGATGGCGGTGGGGTAGAGGAGAATTTCGGCGCCGGCCAGAGCCATCAGCCGTGCGGCTTCCGGGTACCACTGGTCCCAGCACACCAGCACGCCCAGCCGCCCGATGCTGGTTTCAATCGGCTCAAAGCCCAGATCCCCGGGGGTGAAGTAGAACTTCTCGTTGTAGCCCGGATCATCGGGTATGTGCATCTTGCGATAGATGCCGGCGCGTGAACCATCGTCATTGAACACCAGGGCGGTGTTGTGGGCAAGCCCGGGTGCGCGGTGTTCGAAGATCGAACCGACCACGACCACGCCATGCTCGGCCGCTGCTTCCGACAACATGCTGGCGCTGGGGCCATCCAGTGGCTCGGCCAGGTCGAACAGGTCTGGATCCTGGTACTTGCAGAAATACTCACTGGCATGAAGCTCGGGCAGCACGACCAGTTCGGCGCCGGACCGGGCCGCCTGGACAATGCCCTCGGCGCTGATGCGCCGGTTGTCCGATGCATTCGGGCTCATGGCGTGCTGAATCAGCGCGATTCTCAGGATTCGATTCATGCCTGCACGCTCAGGCCGGAATATGCATGGACGCGCAGTGTGGGCCGCCGGACTGCCGGATCATGATGCCGGCGGGCACGGAACGGACATCGAAATCCGGGAGCAGGTCGGCCAGAATGCCGCGCGCGACCTCGTCGTGGTCGCTGCCGAATGCCGGTACCAGGCAGGCGCCATTGACGAACAGGAAGTTGGCGTAGCTTGCCGGCAGATCCGCATTGATATCTTCGGCATGGGGCAGCGCATACAGCTCGAAAGCCTGGCCATCGGCGCTTCGCAGGCCTTCGAGCTGGTCGCGCAACTGTTGATTGCGTTTCTCTGAGGCCTGGAGTTGAAAGACCAGGATGTCCGGGGAAATGAAGCGGGTCAGCGTATCGATGTGACCGTCGGTGTCATCTCCGCTCATCGGTTCGATGTCGATGCCGATGACATGGTCGATATTGAGCAACTGGTGCAGTTCGTGCTCGATCTCGCCGCGGGTCAGGTGCGAGTGGCGGGCATGCATGCAGTGCCAGTTGACCAGCAGGGTGCCACGTCCGTCGCTGTCGATCGCGCCCCCCTCCAGCTCGAACAGGTACTGACGGAAGTCCAGCCTGGAAAAAAGGTGGTGCCGCGCCAGTTGCGTATTGACGCGATTGTCCAGTGCCGCCGGGTGCTTGCCGCCCCAGCCATCGAAATTGAAATCCAGGGCCAGGCGCGATTCGGGCCCAACCAGGGTGATGGGGCCATAGTCGCGGCACCACGTGTCGTTGAACGGAATATCGACCATGTGCAGGCGTGCGCGGCGGCCCAGCACCTTGCGTGCGCTGGTATCACCCGGGTGCGTGAGTAGAATGACCTGCTGACGAGGCAGGATGGCATCAATCAGGTGAAGGTACTCGTGCCGGATCTCGTCCAGGCAGTTCGCCCAGTCCGTCTCTTCATGCGGCCAGGCCAGCACGGTCGCACTTTGTCGTTCCCATTCAGCCGGCAGTCTGTACTCGGTATGCGACACCGCAAATCATCCTGTCCTTTATGGCGAGTTGCGCCTTTCCGCTTCGCGAACCACGGCTTCGTGATGAACCACGCTCTCGATAACCAGTTCGTGCTCGAAAAATACGCTGTAATCCTCGTAGTCCCAGCGTGTGATGGGAGGCTCGCCCACGGCAGGGCGACGCTCCAAGGGTTCACCGAACCGCTGCTCGACCTGGGACATGCTAAGGCCATTGTCCGGCAGATTACGAGCCATGCGTTCTCTCACCTTCTCGATCAGCAGCACATCGGCTGCCGCGGTACCAATCATCGCCAGAAAAACGACCCCCCAGATCAGTTTGCCCTTAGTCGTTCCGAACATGGTCATCCCTCGGTTGGTTGGCCCCGGTTTGCCGGGGAGTTGATGGTCAGGTCACACAAAAATAGTAGCATAAGGAGTTGGTATTCAGACTTTTCTGCACAAAAGGAGCGGTATCGCATGAGAACGGCAGTTGTAACAGGTGCCAATCGTGGCATCGGACTGGAGCTGGTCCGCCAGCTATCTGATCGTGGCTACCGGGTCGTTGCCGTATGCCGGACGTCCTCGCCCGAACTCAATGCCGCCGAAGCGCAGGTCGAGGAGGGGGTCGACATCACGTACTCAGAGGGACTGGCAGACCTGGCTGATCGCCTGCGCGGCACGCGCATTGACCTGCTGGTCAACAATGCCGGAGTCCTGGTGCCGTCCAGCCTGGACACCATCGAGGATGAGCTGGACGACTGGCGGCTGCAGTACGAAGTCAATTCCCTGGCGCCCCTGCGGGTCACGCAGACACTGCGCAATCATCTGAACGATGGCGGCCGGGTGGTCATCATTTCCTCCCGGGTCGGGTCGATCGCCGACAACTCCTCGGGTGGCGCCTACGCCTACCGGATGTCCAAGGCCGCAGTCAACATCGCCGGCGTCAGCCTGGCGCATGAACTGGCAGACCGTAACATCGCCGTCGGACTCCTGCACCCGGGCTACGTGCGCACCGGCATGACCGGCAACCGCGGCGACATCGAGCCGGCCGAAGCAGCCGCCGGCCTGCTGGAACGCATCGAAGAGTTGAGTATGGAGAACACTGGCAGCTTTCGCCATGCCAACGGAGAGACCTTGCCGTGGTGAGGGGCGGTTAAGTGTGAGGTGTGAAGTGTAAAGGGGCGGGCGTGGTCGGGCGTCTGAGGGAGAGTGATTCGTGTTGCCTTGCGGGGCGGGTTGGGAGATGGGTGTTAGGTTTTAGGTGTTAAGTCACTAGTGTCCGGTTTAAAAGCCGAATAGATTCAATTGGTTACCGTCTTTGATCTGATCCAGATCGCTTCGGTCGATCGTAACCGCCTGTTTCAACTGTGTTTTTTCAAATACAGTTATGGAGATAATCTGTAGCATTGCGTGCAGCGAAATATCGAGGTCCAAACGCTTTTTGATGATGGCGATCAGCACATAGGTCGACACAGCAATCCAAATTTGTGTCTTGACTGCGTTCTCCGATCGGCCGAAGAAGCACTTGATACGGAGATTTTGCTTGATCCACTTGAAGAACAGCTCGACCTGCCACCGGCTTTTGTACAACGCGCAGATCGTAAGAGCCGGGAGTTGGAACTGATTGGTGAGAAATACCAGGGTCTTTCCGGTTTCCGGGTCCTTGAAGCGAATGCGTCTCAAGTGTTGAGGATAGTACTTGCTTGGACGCTGGCCGCAGAGCGCAATAGTTTGGTCGCAGATCAGCCCAGCTTGCCGATCTGTAGCAGCAGAATAGACCCGCCGGAAGTCCAGGTTTGATTTGGCCCGGATTACAAAGAAGGCGCCGGCCTGGGCCAGATTGAATAGTCGAGCATAGTCCAGGTAGGCCCGATCCATCACGTAAAACGAACCTGCCTCCGGAATCAGCAAGTCTAGAACATTGACGTCGTGCAGCTTGCCGTCGGAGATATGAATGAAGCTGGGAATCGATCCGCGCAGATCCAGCAGGGTATGAAGTTTGACTGCCGCTTTTGCCGTGCGAAATGGTGCCCATGGGAACATCGACAGACATAGGTCGATGGTGGTTGAGTCGAGTGCGTAAACCGTATCGGGAAGACCCGAGCTTATGGATTCGTCGACATAGAGGCTTCTCGCTTGTGCAATCAGATGCTGGGCATAGTCGCCGTAAATTCTCCAATCTCGCGACTCGTTTGCATCGGCAAGAGTTGCTCGACGAATCGGCTGGCGAAAGCCCATGTGGTAAAGCTTTGCAGACTGAACCTGGAGACAGGCTTCGATGTCCCGCAGGCTCTCGCGGTAGGTCAGCTGGGCAAAGGCCATACAGCGGAACTGTTCGGCGCAGCTCAGAGTTCGCACTCGCCGGTTGCCGTCGTATCGGTCGACGGTGCGGTGGAAAGTCTTCCAGGGAAGGAAATCCATAATCTGAGCAAAAAGCGTCTTGCCGATGTTCATTTGCCACTCCGGAGGGCACGGTATCGGCTTGGTTATACACCGCGAACTCCGCGTTCAAATCGGGGACACCTTTTTCCGCTTGTAATGTGCTGTAAAACATGCGATTTTCGGGATTCATGTCAATGGCCATCTATTTTGACCCACTTTTGGCCATTTATTTTGACCCACCGTGTGTCGTCTAGCTCGTGGTTTTCTGTTTCAAGCGATAGCTCTCTCCTCCCAGCATGAAGATGTGTGAGTGGTGGATGACGCGGTCAATGATCGGTACCGCCACGGCGTCATCGTGGAAGAAGGCTCCCCAGTTGCTGAAGTCCTTGTTGGTGGTCAGGATGATTGAGCGGTACTCATACAGGCTATTGATCAGCTGGAACAGGTTGTAGCGGGCTTGCCGGGTCATGGGCAGGTAGCCCAGCTCATCGATCACCAGCACATCGTACTTACCCAACTGTCTCAGCCGTTTTTTCAGTTCACCTTTCATCTCGGCCAGCTCCAGGTCTTCGACCAGCGCCAGTGCCGTGCGGAACAGCACCTTGTAGCCGGCTTCAATGGCCTTCAGAGCAATGCCGATGGCCAAGTGCGTTTTGCCCACCCCGGGCGGACCGATGAACACCAGGTTTTGGCGCTCATCGATGAAGCCGAAGTCCAGCAGGGCGCTGACCTGACGCTTGGTGATGGTGGTCTGGTGGCGGTAGTCGAACGCTTCTAGCGGCTTGTGCGCCGGCAGCTGTGCCTGTTTCAGGTGCCGGTCGATGCGGCGGCGGGTGCGCTCGGCCAGCTCGTGCTCGGCGATCTGCCGGGCAAGCTCCAGATAGGACAGCTCGTTGGCTTCGGCTTGGGCCAGCAGCTCACCCAGGTGCCCGGCGGTGGCGCTCAGGCGCAGGCTGCGGTACTGGGACTGGGTCTGTTCAAGCCGACTCATGGGTCACCTCCTGGCCACTGGAGCGGCCAACCTGAGCATAGGCTTGCAGGGCCGAGACAGGCATTCGGTCCTCGTGATCAGGCGTTGTGTTGGTATCGGGGGCTCGCCCGCGGTCTCGAGCTTGCTGCCACGCCTCCAGGTAGCGTTGCACGGTGCTGGCGGTCAACCGGGGCTGCTGAGTCAGTGTCTGCAGCAGTTCGGCGTCGACGGGTCCATGCCGGTTGAGCAGATCACGCAGGCCTGCCAGTTGGTCCTTGTAGATCCTCGGCGAGGTCACCTTGAGCAGGTGGCACAGCGTCTCGCCCTGACCGTCGGGCAGCTGTTGGCAGATGGCCGCTTCCAGATCCGCGATGCGCTGGGCCGGATCCCGGTAGTGGTGGTTGTTCTTGATCGTGCGGCCTTTCTCCAGACACAGCACGTGCTCAGCAATGTGCTCGCCGCTCTCCAGGTCATGGATATGCAGGTGCCCCTCCTGTTCAGAGACACCCACCTGGGCCCGCTGCCAGCGCAGGGGCACTGAGTACTTGTTGGCTTTCCACGAGATCAGCCCGGTTTTGTCGGCCCGGCGGGTCTCGTGGTCAGGGCGAGCCTGAAGCAGGCTTTGCGCCACAATGTAGGGACGCAGGTGTGCGCGCTCGTCGGCCTCGAAGTGGGCCCGCGGCTGGCGACCGGTGGCGCCGTGCTTGCGAACATTGGCCACGGCCTCCAACCAGCCTTGCAGGTGCTGGCACAGCGCCGTCTCGCTCTCGAAGCACTCCCCGTAAAGGGCGTCCTGCTTGACGTACTTGACCCCGGCCTCCACCTTGCCCTTGCTCTCGGGATCATAGCCCTCGCAGGCATGGATCCGGTAACCGGCAGTCGTGGCGTACTGGTGAAAGCGTTGATTGAGCGTCAGCTCTCGGTACCGCTCGTGGATCACCACGAGCTTGGTCTGATCGTATACACACTCCTCAGGCACACCACCAAAGTAGCGGAAGGCTTCGTCGTGAAGCTGGATGAACGCCTCGGTGTCCAGAGGCTGGAATCGCACCCCCACGTACATCAGCCGTGAACAGGCCAGAACGAAGACCACGAAGTAGACCACCCGCTCCACCCCTGCGATCATCACTCCGCGCAGCTCGCCGGGGTCAACCTGGCACTGAACGCCGGGTACGGCGTCAACCACCGGCTCGTAATAACGAGTCTGGCCGTTGGCGATTTGCTCCTTGAGTGCTCGCACGTAGCGGCGCAGGCTACGCTCAGAGGCTGGCAACTCGCCCACTTTCTCACGCAGTCGCCGAGCCAGCTTGATGGCGCTCAGCCGGGGATACGTCTTGAGCTGGTGGATGAGGAAATCTCGATACTCGTCCAGACGCTTGCTACGCGAGGGATCCTCCTGGGCCTGGCTGATCGCCATCTCGTTCAGTCTCAGGTACTTGCGAACCGTGTTACGGGCAATGCCCAGTTCCCGGCTGATCGCCCGGACCGATAGGCCCCGCCCCTGATCGTGTAATGCTTTGATTTTGTGAATCACAACCCACTCCTTCAATGATCTGTCCCGGCTTATTTGTCTGGCACGGGACGCTACAGTGTTTTGTGGCCAAAGCCACCCGGGGTGGGTCAAAATTGTTGGCCAATAGTGGGTCAGTTTAGTTGGCCATTAACAATTCAGAGCACTTTTAACCGGACACTAGTGGTGTTAAGTGTTAAGAGGCGGGCGTATTGGGGCTTAGTGGAGGTTGATATGTCGGGGTTTCCTTTGGGCTCAAGGTGCGAGGTACGAGATTCGAGGTTCTAAGCCCTAGGTCAATCGAAACCCAAACCTGAGAGCTCACTGAAAGAGTAAGCCGCAAGCCCATGATCCCTAACACCTAACACCCGACAACCCCCACCAAAGCCACCCCCGCCTCAATCTCCCACACAGCCCCCGAAGCCCGCCCCTTCACACTTCACACTTCACATTTTCTTCTTCCCAATCCGCCTCTGTTCGTCCAGCAGTCTGAGCCAGGCGGTGTGTCTGAATTGGGGGATGTCTCCCTGGGTGACGGCGGCGCGTACGCCGCAGTTGGGTTCGGTCTGGTGCAGGCAGTCGCGAAAGCGGCACTGGGTGGCGGCCCGGGAGAACTCCGGGAATCCTTGCTGCAGGGTGTGGGCTGGCATCTGCCATAGTCCGAACTCCCAGACTCCGGGGGTATCGACCAGCCAGCCATCGTTGCCGTACTGGTACAGGGTGGCGCTGGTGGTGGTGTGGGTGCCCTTGCCGGTGACCGATGACAGCGAACCGGTTTGAAGTTCCAGGTCGGGCAGCAAGGCGTTGAGCAAGGATGATTTGCCGACGCCGGATTGGCCGGCCAGCAGGCTGGTTCGTCCCTCAAGATGGGTCGCCAGTGGGTCAATCTCGATCCTCGGGTGGCACTGAGTGTAGAGGGTGGAGTAGCCCATTCCGGAGAGTTGATCCAGCTCGTCGAAGGGCGGGCGGTCGGGCGTTGGCAGGTCGCACTTGTTGACCACGATCCGGGCCGGGATGCCCTGGATGTGGGCGGCTGCCAGGTAGCGGTGCAGCAGGTCGGGGCTGGGCGCGGGGCGGGCGGCGATCACGATCAATACCTGGTCCAGGTTGGCGGCCAGTGGCCGGAAGAGGCCCCGGGAGTCGCCGCGACCGAAGTGGTTCTTGCGCGGGTCGATTCTGGCCACCGCCCCGGCCGCATCGATCGCGACTGTGTCACCGGGCAGCGGGCGGCCGACCTTTCGCCGGAATGTCACCGGGGCCAGGTTTCCCGAAGGGTCGCGGGCGATGCCGCGGTTGGTGCCCGCCTGGATCATGCGCCAGGAAACGTGGGTCTCTTTCCGGTTCATGGGCTGTTATAGTCACCAGTTGTTTTCCCGGCCCTTGCGACGATATGCAACAAGACAATCTGATCTGGATCGATCTGGAAATGACGGGGCTTGATCCGGATACCGATCACATTATCGAGATTGCCACCATCGTGACCGATGCTCAGCTTGCGGAAATCGCTGTCGGTCCCGAGTTGGCCATTTCCACCCCGCGCAGCGTACTTGAGGCAATGGATGAATGGAATACGCGCACGCACACCGAATCGGGGCTGGTGCGGCGCTGCCTGGACAGCCAGGTGGATCTGGCCGCGGCCGAGCGCCAGACCCTGGCCTTTCTCGAGCAGTACGTGGCGGCGGGCGCCTCGCCGATGTGCGGAAACTCGATCTGCCAGGATCGCCGTTTCCTGGCCCGCCTGATGCCGGAACTGGAAGCCTTCTTCCACTACCGCAACCTCGATGTCTCCACGGTCAAGGAACTGACCCGACGCTGGGCACCGGAAATTGCCGAAGGCTTTACCAAGGAATCGTCGCATCAGGCACTCGAGGATATCAGGGATTCCATCGACGAGCTGCGCTACTACCGACGGTTCATGGGGGAGGTTGGGGGGTGTGAAGTGTGAAGTGTGAAGTGTTAAGTGTTAAGTGTTAAGTGTTAAGTGTCATGGGCTTGCGGCTTTCTTTTCGGGTGGATTCTCGGGGACGGGTTTCGATTGACCTAGAACCTAGAACCTCGCACCTCGCACCTCGTGCCTCGCACCTCGCACCTCGCACCTTGAGCCAAAAGGAGACCCCGACTCACCAGCCTCCACCAAGATCCATTACGCCCGCCACTTCACACTTCACACTTCACACTTCACACTCCCGAGCCCTACTTTGCCAGCTTGCGCCAGGTGTCGACTACGGTGTCGGGGTTGAGTGACATGCTTTCGATGCCCTGGTCCAGGAGCCACTGGGCGAGGTCGGGGTAGTCCGAGGGGCCCTGGCCGCAGATGCCGATGTATTTTTCCTGTTTGCGGCAGGCTTCGATGGCCATCGACAGCATGGCCTTGACGGCCGGGTCGCGTTCGTCGAAGCGGTGGGCGACCAGGCTGGAGTCACGGTCCAGGCCCAGGGTGAGCTGGGTCATGTCGTTGGATCCGATGGAGAAGCCGTCGAAGTGCTCCAGGAAGGCTTCTGCGCAGACTGCATTGGACGGCAATTCGCACATCATGATCAGTTTCAGGCCGTTGTCGCCACGCTTGAGGCCGAATTTCTCCATGACTTCAACTACGTCTCTGGCCTCCTCGACGGTGCGCACGAAGGGAATCATGGCCCAGACATGGTCCAGGCCCATTTCCTCGCGCACCTTTTTCATGGCCCGGCACTCCAGCTCGAATGCCGGCTTGAACTGCTCATCGACGTAGCGCGAGGCACCGCGCCAGCCGAGCATGGGATTCTCCTCGTCGGGTTCGTAGCGTTCGCCGCCAATCAGGTTGGCGTACTCGTTGCTCTTGAAGTCCGACAGCCGCACGATGACCGGGTTGGGCCCGAAAGGTGCTGCAATGGTGGCGATGCCCTCGGCCAGCTTGTCGACGTAGAAGCTTTCGGGGTCCTTGTAGCCGGCGCTGCGCCGGTCGATTTCTGCGCGGATGTCCTCAGCCTGGTCATCGTAGCCGAGCAGGGCCAGGGGATGGATGCCGATCATGCGGTTGATGATGAACTCCAGGCGGGCCAGGCCGATGCCATGGTTGGGGATCATGGCGAAGTCGAAGGCCCGATCGGGGTTGGCGACGTTCATCATGATCTTCAGCGGGGCCTTGGGCATGTCATCGAGAGAATCTTCACTGACGCTGAATTCCAGCTTGCCCTCGTAGATGCGCCCGGTGTCGCCCTCGCTGCATGAAACGGTGACTTCGGTGTCATGCGGCACGCGCTCCGTGGCGTCTCCGCAGCCCACCACGGCCGGAATGCCGAGTTCGCGCGCGATGATGGCGGCGTGACAGGTTCGACCGCCACGATTGGTCACGATGGCCGAGGCGCGCTTCATGATCGGCTCCCAGTCCGGATCGGTCATATCGGTAACCAGCACATCTCCGGACACCACATCGTGGATCTGCTCCAGCGATTCGATCACCTTGGCCTTGCCCTGGCCAATGCGCTGGCCAATCGCGCGGCCTTCGGCGACCACCTTGCCCGTGCTCTCCAGTCGGAAACGCTCCATGGTCTGCCCGGAACGGCTCTTGACCGTTTCCGGCCGGGCCTGGAGGATGAACAGTTCGCCGGTCTCTCCGTCCTTGCCCCATTCGATGTCCATGGGCCGACCATAGTGCGCCTCGATGGTCAGCGCCATGTTGGCCAGTTGCGTGGCTTCTTCGTCACTGATTGAGAAACGCTGACGATCGCTTTCCGGCGTGTCTTCGGTGTGCACGCCACCGCCATTGCCGGTGCCGTAGATCATGCGCGAGGCCTTGCTGCCCAGTGAGCGCCGAAGAATGGCCGGCTTGCCGGCTTTCAAGTTGGGCTTGAACAGGTAGAATTCATCCGGGTTGACCGCGCCCTGGACGACGGACTCGCCCAGGCCGTAGCTGGAAGTAATGAACACCACATCCCGGTAGCCGGATTCGGTATCCAGGGTGAACAGCACCCCGGCCGCCCCGCTGCCAGCCCGCACCATCAGTTGAATGCCGGCCGAAAGCGCCACGTGTTCGTGTTCGAAGCCGTGGTGTACGCGGTAGGCAATCGCGCGGTCGTTGTAGAGGCTTGCGAATACGGCGTGGATCTTCTCGAGGACGGAATCGATGCCGCACACGTTGAGGAAGGTTTCCTGCTGACCTGCAAACGAAGCGTCAGGCAGATCTTCGGCCGTGGCGGAGGATCGAACGGCAACTGCGAGGTTGTCGCCATGCTCGGACTGCATGCGCGAGTATGCCTCGCGGACAGACTGCTCGAGTTCGGCCTGCAGCGGCGTTTCCATGATCCACTGGCGGATCTGCTGCCCGGTGCGGGCCAGGGCGCGCGTGTCCTCCGGGTCCAGGCTGGAGAGGTGGTCCTTGATTCGCTCGGCCAGACCGGACTGGTCGAGAAAGTCCCGGAAGGCCTGCGCGGTGGTGGCAAAGCCACCGGGGACGCTTACCCCGGTTTCGCTCAAGTGGGAAATCATTTCTCCCAGCGAGGCGTTCTTGCCACCAACCTTTTCCAGGTCCCCCATTCCAAGTTCGTCAAGCCAAAGGATATACTCCGACACCTGAGAAGATTCCTTGCGTAATGGATTTGAGCAAACTCTTATTGTAACTCCACGGACTCCCGATGAAACGTACAGTTTTCTTTGTCTCCGATGGCACCGCGATTACCGCCGAAACCTTCGGGCACAGCCTGCTCACGCAGTTTTCGGATATTGATTTCCGCCAGGTGCGCCTGCCCTTCGTGGATACGCCGAGCAAGGCGCGCGATGCGGTTTCCCTGATCGAGCGGGCCGGTGTCGACCAGGACAACCGGCCCATCGTGTTCAGCACCATTGTCGACCCGGAAGTGGGCGAGATCGTCGCCGGGACACAAGCGCACGTGTTCGACATGTTCCGCACGTTCATCGGGCCGCTTGAGAAAGTGCTGGGTACCGAGCGCTCAGACAAGGTCGGTCGGGCCCATGGCATGGGCGATTCCAGCTCCTACGAGGACCGCATGGAGGCGACGAACTATGCGCTGACTCACGATGACGGCATATCCAAGCGACTCGACAATGCCGATGTCATCCTGGTGGGGGTCTCGCGTTCGGGCAAAACGCCGACCTGCCTGTACCTGGCGCTGCATTACGGGGTCAAGGCAGCCAACTATCCGCTGACAGAAGAGGACCTGGAGCAGAACCGACTGCCCGAGTTTCTGCGGCGACACAGGAACAAGCTGTTCGGGCTGACCATCAATCCGGAACGCCTGTCCCAGATCCGTGAAAATCGGCGGCCGGGCTCGCGCTATGCCTCGATGCGGCAGTGCCGCTACGAGGTCGAGGCGGCCGAGGCCATGCTGCGTGGCGAGGGGGTGAGAATGCTGTCGTCCACTGATTCTTCGATCGAGGAGCTGGCCAGTCACATACTGCTCGATCTTGGTCTCGAGCGCGATCATCGCTGAGTCTGGTTCAGGGTCTGGAGATTGTGACGGGCCGGTGATATTCTCTGCCGGCCATGCTCACCGCAACCCGTCAACTGCATCCGTCCAGCCGTATTCTGGCGCGACGGCTGCCCGAGCTTCACAGTGCCCTGTACCAGGCGCTGAACGTCCTGCTGCCCGATGGGCTGGCGGTGAGCGACCTGCTTTATTCGCGTGCCGGCGACGGGCCGGTGCTCTACCTCGAAGTCATCGAGCGACATGCCTACACCACATTCGTGCGCCTTTCGCACGTGATCGGTGAAGAGCGCCAGCACAATCCAAATGCTCACGTGCGTATCTATCACGATGCGGCCATGGCCGAGGCCACGGCCTTTAGTCCGGAGCAGGGCATTCAGCGATTTGCCGGGCCGGATCTGTCGGTAGGGGGGCTGGTTGTGCGCAGCTGGCGCCTGAACCGCGCCCTGATGAAATGGCTGGACTACCTGATTGCCCAGGGGCACGGCCCGGATACCATGGTGCCGGCACCGGTCGGAGGGATGAGCGAGGCGCTGTCGGACGGCGCGTGATCGGCCTGGCGGCGTGCTTCGCCACCCGGATCGAGGTCGGATGAGTCACCGAATCACTGGCCGGCGGCGACGGCTTGGTTTACAATTGCGCTCCGGAAGCCGGACGTGGTTCGGCAAGAAATGCGGGCCATGCCGTTTGTCGGTTGGGCCCGCTTTTTGTACCCGGAGGATGTGAATTTGTCCCGAATGAAGGCAATTCTTGCGCTGGAAGACGGCACGACGTTTTCCGGCCATGGTATCGGCGCGCCTGGCGTGAGCGTGGGCGAGGTGGTGTTCAACACGGCCATGACCGGTTACCAGGAGATTCTGACCGACCCCAGCTATGCCGGCCAGCTAGTCACCCTGACTGCTTCTCACGTTGGCAATACCGGCATCAACCCGGTGGATGTGGAGTCATCCTCGGTACATGCTGCCGGCCTGATTGTTCGCCACTATCCCCGTCGGCACAGTTCCTGGCGTGCCACGCTGTCGCTGGGTGAATGGCTGGCAGAGCAGGGGCGAGTCGCCATCGCGGGTATCGACACGCGGGCGCTGACCGTCCTGTTGCGTGAAAAAGGTGCGCAGAACGGCTGCCTGATGGCCGGCGACAGTATCGATGTGGACGAGGCGCTTCGTCGTGCGCGTGAGTGCGAGCCGATGAGCGGGCGCGACCTGGCCAGCACCGTGACCACGCAAGCCAGTCACGAATGGACGGAAGGCACTTTTGAGCTTTCCAGCACGGAATTTGGCCATGCCGATGCTCGGCATCACGTGGTCTGCTACGACTTTGGTGTCAAGAACAATATTCTGCGCCTGCTGGCCGACAATGCGTGTCGGGTCACGGTTGTGCCAGCCAGAACGCCGCTGTCCGATGTGCTGGCACTCGATCCTGACGGCGTGATGTTGTCCAACGGCCCGGGTGATCCCGAACCCTGCGACTACGCCATCGAAACAATTCGCGGCCTGCTTGAGAAGAGCGTGCCGACCTTTGGCATCTGCCTGGGCCATCAATTGCTGGGTCTGGCAGCCGGCGCACGAACCATGAAGATGAAATTCGGCCACCATGGCGCCAACCACCCGGTCAAGGACCTGCAGACCGGGCAGGTCATGATCACCAGCCAGAACCATGGCTTCGCCGTAGACGAGGATTCACTGCCCGAACACGTGATTCCCACTCACCGTTCGCTTTTTGACGGCTCACTGCAGGGCATCCGTATCCAGAACAAGCCGGCCATGGGGTTCCAGGGCCACCCCGAGGCCAGCCCCGGGCCGCATGATTTGAGGCCGTTGTTCGCGCGCTTTGTGGAAATGATGGGGACCGCAGATGAACGCAGATGAACGCAGATCTGAACCAGGTTTCGGAGCAAATCATAGGCTGCGTTTACAACGTGAGCAACGGGCTGGGAAGCGGTTTTCTGGAATCGGTTTACGAGAACGCTCTGGCGATCGAGTTCGGCCGACAAGAGCTTTCCTACCGTCGTCAGGCAGAGGTCAATGTTCGCTACGATGGCCATGTCGTAGGTGCATTCGTAACGGACTTTATCGTCGAAAACAGTGTGGTCGTGGAACTCAAGGCAGTCAGCACACTTCTTCCGGAGCACCAGGCACAATTGCTCAACTACCTGCGCTGTGGGTCTTTTCGTCTTGGGTTGCTGGTGAACTTTGGCCAGTCGAAAGCGCAAATAAAGCGCATGGTCCATCAGCTATGACCTTTAATCTGCGTTCATCTGCGTTCATCTGCGGTTAAAAACTTCATGCCAAAGCGTACAGATATCCAATCCATTCTCATTATCGGTGCCGGGCCGATTGTCATTGGTCAGGCCTGCGAGTTCGACTATTCCGGGGTGCAGGCGGTCAAGGCGCTCAGGGAGGAGGGCTACAAGGTCATTCTGGTCAATTCCAACCCGGCCACGATCATGACCGACCCGGAGATTGCCGATGTGGTCTACATCGAACCGATCCGCTGGGACGTGGTGCGCGACATCATCGAGAAGGAGCGCCCCGATGCGCTGCTGCCGACCATGGGCGGACAGACGGCCCTGAACTGCGCGCTGGACCTCGACCGCGAGGGTGTGCTGGAAGAGTTCGGCGTCGAGATGATCGGTGCCTCCAAGCAGGCCATCGACATGGCCGAGGATCGCGAGGAGTTTCGCGAGGCCATGCGCGACATCGGCCTGGAGTCTCCTGAAGCCGAGGTGGCCCATTCGCTGGAGGAAGCCATCGAGATCCAGAAGCGCATCGGATTCCCGATCATTATCCGTCCCTCGTTCACGATGGGCGGATCGGGCGGCGGCATCGCCTACAACCGCGAGGAGTTTGTCGAGATCGTCGAGCACGGGCTCGACTTGTCGCCCACCAACGAGGTGCTGCTCGACGAGTCGTTGCTGGGCTGGAAAGAATTCGAGCTCGAGGTGGTGCGCGACAAGGCCGATAACTGCATCATCATCTGCTCGATCGAGAATTTCGATCCCATGGGGGTGCATACCGGTGATTCGGTCACTGTGGCGCCGGCGCAAACCCTGACCGACAAGGAATACCAGGTATTGCGCGACGCCGCCATTGCCGTGCTGCGCAAGATCGGTGTCGATACCGGTGGCTCCAACGTACAGTTCGCCGTCAACCCGGACAATGGCCGGCTCGTGGTCATCGAGATGAATCCGCGCGTCTCGCGCTCCTCGGCGCTGGCTTCCAAGGCCACCGGTTTTCCCATCGCCAAGGTCGCGGCCAAGCTTGCCGTGGGCTATACGCTCGATGAACTGGACAACGAGATTACCGGAGGGGCGACGCCCGCTTCGTTCGAGCCGACCATCGATTACGTGGTCACCAAGATTCCACGCTTTGCCTTTGAGAAGTTTCCGGCGGCCAACGATCGCCTGACGACGCAGATGAAGTCAGTCGGCGAGGCCATGGCCTTTGGGCGGACCTTCCAGGAGTCGCTGCAGAAAGCGCTCAGAAGCCTGGAAACCGGGCTGGTCGGCCTCGACCCGGTCGAGTTCGAGTCGGGTGACGATGTATTGACCCTGATTCAGCGTGAACTGCGAGAAGCCGGCTCGGATCGCTTGCTGTACGTGGCTGAAGCCTTCCGGCGCGGCATGTTTTTTGATGAGGTCCACCGACTTTCGCAAATCGACCCCTGGTTTCTCGACCAGGTCCAGGAGCTGGTCGAAGTCGAACAGTCCATCCATGATGGCGGGATTGCCGCGCTGGATTGTGACCGACTGCTGGAGCTCAAGCGCTACGGTTTTGCCGATGCGCGCATTGCCGAACTGGCCGGGGTGAGCGAACGGTCGATCCGGGACTTGCGCAGCAACCATGGCATTCGTCCAGGTTTCCGTCGCGTGGATACCTGTGCCGCGGAGTTTTCGACCACGACGGCCTACATGTACTCGACCTGGGGCGAGCAGTGCGAGGCCGCGGCCACCGACAAGCGCAAGATCATGGTGCTCGGTGGCGGGCCGAATCGCATCGGGCAGGGCATCGAATTCGATTACTGCTGTGTGCATGCCGCCATGGCCATGCGCGAGCTCGGGTTCGAGACCATCATGGTGAACTGCAATCCGGAAACCGTCTCGACCGACTATGACACGTCCGACCGCCTGTATTTCGAACCCCTGACGCTGGAGAACGTCCTGTCCATCGTCGAGGTCGAGCGGCCCGAGGGCATCATCATTCAGTTCGGTGGGCAGACCCCGCTGAAGCTGGCACGTGACCTGGAAGCCGCCGGGGCGCCCATCATCGGCACCACGCCCGATTGCATCGACCTGGCCGAAGACCGGGAGCGCTTTCAGCGTCTGCTCAATGACCTGGGTCTCAAGCAGCCGCCCAATCGCACGGCCCGCGACCCCGACGAGGCGCTGGTGCTGGCGCGCGAGATCGGCTATCCGCTGGTCGTTCGACCTTCCTACGTGCTGGGCGGGCGTGCCATGGATATTGTCTATGGCGAAGACGAACTCAACCGCTACATGCGCGAGGCCGTCAAGGTCTCCAACGACTCGCCGGTGCTGCTCGATCACTTCCTCGACCACGCGATCGAAGTCGACGTCGATGCCGTGTGTGACGGTGAGCAGGTCATCATCGGTGGAGTCATGGAGCACATTGAGGAAGCCGGCGTGCATTCGGGCGATTCGTCCTGCAGCCTGCCGCCGTTCTCCCTTGAGGAGGACTGCATCGAGGAACTCAAGCGCCAGACCCGCCAGATGGCTTTGGGATTGAACGTGGTCGGCCTGATGAACGTACAGTTTGCCGTGCGCGAGGGCGAGATATTCGTGATCGAGGTCAACCCCCGCGCATCACGGACCGTACCCTTTGTTTCCAAGGCCACCGGTGTGCCGCTGGCCCAGGTGGCCGCCGGCTGCATGATTGGGAGAAGACTTGAAGATCAAGGTATTACAGAAGATCTTTCATCTCCGTTCTATTCCATCAAGGAGCCAGTGTATCCGTTCATCAAGTTCCCCGGCGTCGACCCGATTCTGGGGCCGGAGATGCGGTCGACTGGTGAGGCCATGGGCGTGGGTCGGTCATTCGGTGCGGCCGTGGCCAGGGCGCAGCAGGGGGTGCATATCAACATCAAGCATTCAGGACGAGTGTTCCTGAGTGTGCGAGATGCCGACAAGGACCGCCTGCTGCCGGTGGCGCGGGAACTGATCAAGCGTGGTTTCAAGCTGGTGGCCACCCAGGGCACCTGGCAGTTCCTGGTTGAAAACGGCGTCGACTGTGACTACGTCAACAAAGTGATTCAGGGTCGCCCCCACGTGGTTGACATGATCAAGAATGACGAGATTGACTACATCGTCAACACCACCGAGGGGCGCCAGGCCATTTCCGATTCGTTTTCGATCCGGCGCGAGGCCCTGCAGCGCAAGGTCAACTATTCGACCACGATCGCCGGCGCACGGGCGACGTTGAAAGCCCTGGATCATTGGCACGAGCGAGGCGTGCGCAGCCTCGAAGAACTGCATCAAACCTGAGGAGACGAAATGACGACCCAGACACCGCTGACACGGGTGGGCGCCGAGCGCCTGCGCGCGGAGCTAGATCGTCTCAAGAAGACCGAGCGGCCGGCCGTGATCGAGGCCATCGCCGAGGCGCGGGCGCATGGTGATCTAAAGGAAAACGCCGAGTACCATGCCGCGCGCGAGCAGCAAGGTTTTATCGAGGGTCGCATCCAGGAGCTCGAAGCGGCCCTGGGCAATTCTCGGGTCATTGATGTGTCCACGCTCAATGCAGGCAGCAAAGTGGTGTTTGGCGCGACCGTCACCTTGCTCGAGGATGTCGAGGATGCCGATGAGGTGACCTGGCAGATTGTCGGTGAGCTGGAAGCCGATGTCTCGGCAGGCCGGCTGTCGATCAGCGCCCCCCTGGCGCGAGCGTTGATCGGCAAGGAAGAGGGTGACCAGGTGGATTTCCAGGCCCCCAACGGCAAGCGCAGTTATGAAATCGTCGAGGTGCGCTACGAAGGCTGAGCGGCGATTCATTGTCTGGGTTCCCGAGCTGGACGCACTTCGCCGAGAAGTCGTTCGGCTGCCTTATCGGCTCCGGCGCCTCGTGGCCGGTCCGCCTGCTGCCACTCACGCTGCCACTGAAATGCCGGCCAGGCTGGTCGCGGACAGGGAGCTGGGCTGGGCGGCGCTGACCCGCATGTTCGACTGCCCGACGGATGCCGCGGGGATCTGGCTGCGTGCCGATCCGGTTCGGCTCCAACCCGATCTGGGCGCGGTATGGGTGGATGCTGGCGCCCGCCTTCCACCCGAATCACCGGCCGCGCGTGAACTGATTGACCTGTTTCACGAAGAAGGGATGGCGCTGAGCTTTGCTGACGAGCTGCGCGGGTATGTGCGGCTGGAATCACGCCCGGATGTCCGGTTCATGCCGCCCTGGACGCTCGCGGGGCGGAGTATGGAGCTGCGATTGCCAGTGGGTCCCGAGCAGCAACGCTGGCGCCGTCTGCTCAGCGAAACCCAGATACTGCTTCACCAGCATGCCCCGTCATTGCCGTCGTTGACGCGTCCGGGCGGATTGTGGTTCTGGGGGGAAGGTTCGCCGCTGCCGAGCGACCCGGTGAGTCCCCGGGTTTCGGCCATTCAGGCTCACGATCCGGTTCTGGGCGGACTGGCGCGCTGGCTGGCTCTGCCTCTCGAATCGCCTGGCAAACACCCCATGCAGCCCGGTCAGATGCTTGAGTGGCAGGCCGATCAAGCGCTTTCGGCCGAAGACAATCTGGGCGTTCTGGAGCGGTTGCTGCGCCGCGCGTGGCGGGCGCTTCGCCTGGGACGCATCCATGGCCTGGAGTTGGCCGACCGGCAACGGGTCTGGCGCTTCGGTCGCCTGGCCGCCTGGAGTCGCTGGCCATGATTCGACAGGTTCGCATCAAGCGGCGGGACGTACCCCGTTCCCTCCCGGAGGGGTTGCACCCCGTGGCCGCGCGCGTTCTGGCCGCGCGTGGCCTGAAGCAGGCACCGGATTACAGCCTCGCCGGCTTGCTGCCGCCCAGTCTGGGCGGTATGGATCAGGCCTGCCGGCTGCTGCACCAGGCTATCGTGGACAATCAATCCATTCTGGTGGTGGGAGACTTCGACGCCGATGGCGCCACGGGCACGGCCTTGGCAGTACGCGGGCTGCGCGCCATGGGAGCGCGTCGGGTGGGCTGGCTGACCCCGGACCGGGTGCGCCATGGCTACGGATTGGGGACACAGCTGGTCAGCGAGATTCCCGACCCGGTGCCGGACCTGATCCTGACGGTCGACCAGGGCGTGAGTTCCGTGGAGGGCGTTGCGCTGGCCCGACAGCGAGGCATGCGCGTCATTGTCACCGATCATCACCTGCCCTCCGAGCAGCTCCCGGCGGCCGATGCCATCATCAATCCGCAACTGCCGGGTGAGCGTTTTCCGTCGGCATGCCTGGCCGGTGTCGGTGTGATGTTCTACCTGCTTATGGGCTTGCGTGCTCATGTCCGGGATCAGGGTGGGTTTGCCGGCAAACAGCCACGTCTTGATGCCTGGCTTGATCTGGTCGCCCTGGGCACGGTGGCTGACCTGGTACCACTGGACGAAAACAACCGCCGCCTGGTCCACCAGGGGCTGATGCGAATTCGGGCCGGCCGCTGTAGCCCGGGGGTGCGATATCTCCTGGAAGTGGCGGGTCGCAACCTTCGTCATGTCACCGCCGCGGATCTCGGGTTTGCCGCCGCCCCGCGCCTCAATGCCGCCGGTCGACTGGACGACATGGGGATCGGTGTGCGGTGCCTGCTGGCCGAAAGCGAAAGCGAGGCTCATGCGATAGCCGGACAACTGGATGCGCTCAATCGTGAACGGCAGTCCATCCAGGCCGAAATGCAGGAACTGGCCGAGGAACAGGCCGAGGAACAGGCCAGGCGGCTGGCCGAACAGACCCGTGGTCAGCCGAACGGACTGTGTGTCTTCGATCCCGACTGGCATTCCGGGGTGGTCGGGCTGGTGGCGGGCCGCCTGATGGACCGCCTGCAACGCCCGGTCGTCGCGTTTGCCCCGGCAGATGCCACAGGCGGGTTGCTCAAGGGGTCGGCGCGTTCACCGGCCGGGATCCACATGCGTGATTTGCTGGTCGAGATCGATACCCGGCAGCCGGGCCTGATCGATCGTTTCGGAGGTCATGCCCGGGCGGCGGGCTTGAGCCTGTCGTCAGCGAACCTGGAGTCGTTCAGGGAATGCTTTGACAACATACTGGAAAGCAGGGAGTTCGGAGAGGACGTGGTCTGGAGCGACGGGGCGCTGGACGGTCACTGGCTGACCACTGAAACGGCAGAGGCGCTGGATCGTGCCGGCCCATGGGGCCAGACCTGGCCGGCCCCGCTGTTCGATGACCGCTTCCAGGTTCAGGAGCGACGCGAAGTGGGATCCGGGCACCTCAAATTGCGCCTCAAGCCACTCGACGGGGGAGCGAGCGTGGATGCGATCGCTTTCGGCGCCGGCCGACTTTGTTACCAGGAGCTGCCCGATCCGTTGCACGTGGCCTACGCTCTGGAGGTCAACCGCTGGAAAGGGCAGTCACGCCCCCAGCTTCGCATTCTCTACCTGGTTGACAGAGACTGAAGCAGACGGCCTCGCCGGCTGATTGGCTACTGGAGCTCGGTATCGATTGCTTCGGCAATCTCGCCGACCTTGGCGCGGGTGAGGTTGCGGCTGATCTCCAGGACCACGGTTTGCCGGGTGTCGTCGTCGAGCGCCTTGCGCAGCATCCCCAGCAGACGCGGTTCGGCGACCACGATCAGGTGCTTGTAGCCGCCGTGGACTCGATCCTCACGCAGCTTGTGGGCCAGTTCACGAGCAAAACTGGCCGCTTCGGCCGTTCTCGGGTCGGTGGGCTCTTCATTGATGTTTTCGCCGGGCGTGCGTGACTCGAACACCTGGCCGGGACGGTCGCTGACCAGGTCCTGACGCCTCAGTCGCGATTCCGGGTGGACCAGGCTGTCGATTTCGACCGGGGGACTGAACTTCTTTTCACGAGAAAACAGGCGCGCGCGGGCCGCATCGGCCACCAGGATTCGATATTGCGTCATGTTCTGTCTTGCTCCTTGGAAGGTCTTGCCGGGGTAGCCGTATTCTGATTGCCAGCAGGCCTCCGTCCTGATCCCGGGTCACTGACCGGACCGACGGTGGAATGCTGCGAATCTGCAGGTTCCACTATACCCAATTGCGATCGGATGTGACCGAATACAAGCGCCGTGCCGACAAACGCGATGAAGTCGACGTCGATTCTGCTAAAGACCGCGCTCGCCGAGGCCGATAAAGGAAGTGGAAGCATGGCATGCGCCCCGACGAATTTGGGGGGCAGCCAACTTACCCAACAACATAATGTTATCAACAGGAATGACAGGAGAACGTGAAGTGACCAAGTACGTCATAGCCGCAATGGCGGTGTGCATGTCGATGGCGGGAGCCGAGGTTGCTATGGCCGAGTGTGCCCGTTCGGACTTCAATGTCGAGAACTTCGACGTGGAAGTGCAGCAGTGTTCGGGGCGGCGTTGTCCGCGGCTGCGTGTGACCGGCACCTTGGTCAACAATTGCAGCTCCGAGGCGGCCGCGCAGGTCGAGATTCAGGCCCTGGATGGCGGCGGCGGTGTGGTGACAACCGTCGAAGGCTGGCCGGCGGCAACCGCCAACCTGGCCCCCGGTGAACAGCATGATTTCGACTTCGGTCCGATGATGCGCTACAACAGCAACATGGCCGAGTTCTCGGTTGCCATCACCGACGTGCAGGTCTGGTAAGGGCCAGCCTGCACCACGATTCGCACACCGAATTATCCAGACATCAGGGCCCGGTACTGTTCCCGGGCCCAGGCCAGTGCCTCCATGTAGGCAGAGGTCAGTCGTTCCACGGGATAGAGGTCATGATCGATCTCGTCCCATTCCCCCTGTTCGTAACGTGTAACGGCCGTCAGCAGACGGCCGTAGGGCCCGTCGCGGGTTTCCAGGGCCTCGATCAGTGGTTCGTCCAGCGGCAACTGCGGAAGAATCCTGTCCATGGGAATATCCAGCATGGCATCGAGGAGCGAGAACAGCCCGACGGTAAAGGCCGCTTCACTGGCCTCGTCTGACAGGTTTTCTGTCAGCAACTGACACATGCGGGCCCGGGTCAGTGCCAGCCTGACCAGTTCACTGGGCCGGTCTTCCAACCCCGAGAGCACCAGCAGCCGGGCCCAGCTGCGAATGGTGGGAATACCCAGGTAGACCACGGCATGCGAAATCGAGCGGATCTTCACGGCCAGCCCGTAGTAGGCCGAGTTCACCGTTCTCAGCAGCCGGTAGTTCAAGGTCACGTCGTGCTGGATAATCTCTTCAAGCTGGGCGGGCGTGACATCCGGCTCCTGCAGCTTTGCAATCAGGCGCAGGGTGTTGAGCTTGCTCTCCGGCAGACGACGTGCGCTGAGTGTCGTGGGCTTGCACAGGAAAAAGCCCTGGAAGTAGTCAAAGCCCAGCCGGCGGCACATCTCCATTTCTTCATGAGTTTCAACCTTTTCGGCCACCAGCTTGACCTGCTTGTTCTGCAGCTCGGCAACAATCCGCGGCAGTTCTTCCCGGTCCAGATCCTGGATATCGAGCTTGACCATGCTGGCTACCGACAGCAGCCGGTCTGCACCCGGCCCCCAGGTGAAGTCATCCAGCGCGATCTCGTAGCCCAGCAGTGCCAGGTGCTCCAGTGCGTTGAGCAGATCGTCGTCGACCTTGGAGTTCTCCAGCACCTCGATACCCACATTGGTGCTGCTGAAGGGCAGGTCGGTGCCGGCGAGCAGGAACTCGCGCGTCAGGTTGAAAAAGGCGATGCGATCGCCGACCAGGTTCTCGAGGTCGAACTCCATGATGGAGTTGAGCATGACGGTGGAGGTTGCCGCTTCCCCGGCACCGGCACTGCCGGAAATTTCCGCCTGGTCAGCCTGACCTGAACCACGGAAGAGAAGTTCGTATCCGTAGACCTCGAGATCGCCATCAAAGATGGGCTGTCGGGCCATGTAGACGCGATGCCGGTCCTGCTCTTCCTCGGTAAGCTCCTGAACGGAAAGTGAATCCCTGCTTTCTGTCATAAGAATTGCTGCCTTGTCGGGCTGGAATGTCAGCGCGTGTGATCGGTGCGAATGGCTAGTCGCTCCAGTTCGGCGACCAGTCGCTCAAGCTGGCGCCGCTGTGCCGGATCCATTTCCACGAAACTGGCACCGAGACGATTATAGCGCGGCTGGGTGGAGTCGGTCAGCGACCGGATCTCGGCCTGCAACTTCAGCCTCTGGTTATGCAGCTCCAGGCTGCAGTCGACCCGCTCGAACTCCGCCAGGTCAACGTCACGACTGATCAGGGCGCCGAACCCGCCCACCGAGATATCGATCAGCGAGCCGCTTATCGATGTTTCGTTGTCAATCGAGATCTCGATCGGTGCTGCCCGGGCCGCCAGCTTGACCCGAAAACTGCGACGTCGCTGGCGGTACATGATCCGGTTGGGCCAGTAGGCGGCCAGCGCCCTGAAGCCCTGGAGATCGGTCAGACCGCGCAGTTGAACCGAAAAACGCAGGTCGATTCCGTCCAGCCGGGTCCGGACCGTCAGGTCTTCGTTGCCCTCGTAGTGCTGGCTGGCCGGTTCGGGGGGCAGGTCGAAGACAAGCTCACGCCTTTCGGGATCGACGGTCAGCAGCATGGAGAGATCCGGTTCGGCCTGGTCAGGCCGGCGGATGTGCAAGAGAACGCGCTGATCCCGAAGGCGGCCGAGCAGCCCGTATGTCTGGGCATGATCGGTAATTTCGGTGTCACGCATGGCAAGCGAGGCTCATTATCTGCTGAATGGGGGTTTGGCAACCCGCCATGTTACCTGCTTCAGCCCTCGGCCAGTAGCCTGGATCCTCCATCCGGGCCGCTGCGACCATCCGGTCCATAAGTCAGCATGTCGGTGTGGGCATCACGCAGGATATTCAGGGCGCGCCGGACATGACCGAGGCGTTGCTGAACGATCAGTCCGTTGCGCTGGTTGGCCTGCTGGCACTGAATGATGCGTTGGGCGGCCTGTTCGTGGGTTCGGGCCAGGCTGCCGTCTTCATCGCACCAGCTCAAGACCTGGCTCATGCTGTCGGGGGAAGTGCCGGAGGGCAGGGAGCGAAGCAACTGCTGCTGGCGCCGGTCAAGACCTTCCATGCGCTCAACCAGGGCGTTCTTCTCAATGGTGGCGGTCTCGAGTGCGGCGGCATCGCCGGAGGTCAACGCTTCGCGTTCATGCTCAAGCGCCTCGAGCAGGGCGACGGCACATTCATGCTGTCCGGAGAAAAGTTCGGCCAGTTCCCGGGCGCATTGTTGCGGGCCGCGGATCATTTTCAATCTCCCATCTGCCGGTCGAGCGACAGCAGCCGCTCGGCGATGTCCTGCGCATCGATACGATAATCGCCGCTTTCCAGGGCGAGACGAATCTGCTCGACCCGGCTGGTTTCGGCAGCCTCATTGCCTTCGGCGGTGACCAGAAGGCGCTGCATCTGCTCGGCCGAACGGGTCAGGCTGACCGAATCAGACGCCCTTGAATGGGTGGCGTTCCCGGCCGACGCGCCCTGACTGACCGATTCCCGGCCACCAGTGCGCGTGGGCTGTTGGGTGACCTGCCTCGATACACCCGTGATCTTGTCGGTCATTGGACTGCCTCCGGAAAAAACCAGGCTTCTGTGAACTCTATCGGCCGTCTGGCTGCAAACTTTAGGCCACGATCGCAAAAAAATTCACGCTGCATCATTGTACCGTCACCTCGGTGGGACTGCGAACCACCCCCTCGATGACCCGGCCGGACGACAGGTTGCGAACCTGTACGCGTTGCCCGCGGCGGCCGTCGGAAAGGGCTTCGGCGGGGGCACGTACGGCGACCGGGCCGTCGCCGGCAATCAGGGTAACCCGCTGCCCGCGACGGACCATGGCCGGCTGGGCGACCACTGCGGGACTCAGAACAGTGCCGCCGCCCACGGCACGAGTCAGAGTGCGTCCCACCAACTCGTCCTTGCGGGTGAAATAGCCGCGGGCGTGTCGCGACACGTCGACCTCGATGGTCTTCAGGTCGTCGTCGTGCAGCACGCTGTCGCGGCCCATGGCATGCCGCAGGGCAATGACTTCACGACGCATCTCTACGCGCACGGGCACATACAGGGTCCAGCCCGGTGAGTCCGGGCAGCGTACGCCCACGCTGGTGTTGCCGCCACTGTTGCTGCCGGCCGCAGAAAAGGTGTCCAGGGGCTGATCACAGCGCGACAGGCGCAGCCGACGGTCGAGCTGACCGGGCTCGGCATGGGCGTACTCTGCCCGGCTACCCAGTCTTTCGACCACGTGCGTCCGAGCTGCCGAACGAATGTCATCCAGCGGGTGGATGTCGGCATACAGCGGCCCCGACAGCATCGTGGCGGTAAAAAACATGATCAGAAGTGCTCGGTTATTCATGATCTCTGTACCAGGAGGCGGACTGTCGCCATGCAGTCGGTCTGTTGCAAAGCATGTGCCAGCCAGAGCGGGACCGGGCCGGAACCGGGCGGCAGAATCTTGCCGCTTCGGGCGGCATTGATTGGCCGTTGCCGGCTACCGCCATCCGCGATCCATTTGCCCAACAGGGCATGCGGCTGAGCATATGCGTGCATTGCCGGGCAGATCGGAAGGGGTGGCACAGGCTTTGCATCCCCAATGGGCAGGACAAAAGCGGACCCGGCAAGGGGCCTGAACTCGAGCAAGCGATCATGAGTATCAATCTCGACAAGTATTTTGGAATCCATGCCCAGGCGCTTCAGTTTCGCTCGCAGCGAAACGAAGTTCTGGCATCCAATATCGCCAACGCCGACACGCCGGGCTACCGCGCCCGTGATCTGGACTTCAGTGCTGCACTTCAGGCGGCACAGGGTCAGGCGGCGAGCGGTGATCGCATGCAGGTGACTCACGCCAGTCACATGGGCGGCAGTCATGGCGCCGGTGGTGCACAGAAGATTTATCGCAATTCCCTGCAGCCCAGCCAGGATGGCAACACGGTGGACACCCAGGTCGAGAAAGCCGAGTTCGCCCGCAATTCCATCCAGTATCAGGCCAGCCTGGAGTTCCTCAATGGACGCATCCGATCGCTGGTTGCCGCGATCAAGGGAGGCAGCACACCATGAATCTGTTCAAGGTATTCGACATCGCCGGTTCCGGCATGAGTGCGCAGTCGGTTCGGCTCAACACCACGGCATCCAACCTGGCCAATTCCGATTCGGTCAGCGGCAGTGCCGAAGAGGCCTATCGTTCCCGTCAGCCGGTCTTCGAAACCCTGCTTGAACGCAGCATCAGTGGTGATACCGCCGGTGGTGTCAGGATCAGCGCGATCACCGAGAACGGCGCACCCCCGGTCAGCGAGTACGCACCGGGTCATCCCCTGGCCAACGACCAGGGCTACATCTTTCGCAGCAACGTCAATATTGCCGAAGAGATGACCAACATGATTTCGGCTTCGCGCTCGTTCCAGAACAACGTTGAAGTTCTCAATACATCGAAAGAGATGCTGCTGAGAACCATCAATCTCGGCCGCTGATTAACTAAGGAGAGTCTTCAAATGCTGGACATCTCGCAGATAGAGAATCTTTCAAACGTGAGAATGCACGACGGCCACCAGGGCGGGCGTCAGCATACCGACAGCCTGGGCCAGGAAGACTTCCTGCGCCTGATGATTGCCCAGCTCCAGAACCAGGATCCTTTCGACCCGATGGAGAATGGTGACTTTCTGGGGCAAATGGCCCAATTCTCGACCGTGAGCGGCATCGGCGATTTGACCGAGCGGGTCGAGGAAAACTCGGAAATTCTGCTCGGGAACCAGACACTGCAGGCGGCCACGCTGGTCGGGCGTTCGGCGCTGGTCGAGGCCGATGTCATCGAGCATGACGGCCTCAGCCCGGTGGCCGGTGCGGTACGACTGCCTGACGGCGTCAACCAGGGCACTGTGCGGATTCGTGACGCTACCGGAGAAGTCGTACGCGAAATCGCTGTCGGGCGTGACGACGGGGGGCGGGCGCGATTCGAATGGGATGGCCTGGACGATGATGGCAATCCCATGGCTCCCGGTCAGTACTCAATAGACGCTCGATTCAATTCCGGCAACCAGTCAGAGCCGGCCGGCACCCTGTTATGGGGGCAGATTCAGAGTATTACCTTCGCCGATGAAGGCGAAATCACCATGCAACTAAGGGGTCTGGGTTCGGCATTGCTCAACCAGGCCAAGGAAATTTCCTGAGTTAGAACCCTGTTCCAAGGAGAACATCATGCCATTTCAGGTATCACTTTCCGGCCTCAACGCCGCATCATCCGATCTCAATGTCACGGCCAACAACGTGTCCAATGTCAACACGACCGGCTTCAAGCGTTCACGCGCCAACTTCATGGAGTTGTTCGCCACGGGTTTGCAGTCGGTATCGTCCAATGCCACGGGGCAGGGTGTCCGCCTGGCCTCGGTGGATCAGCAGATTACCCAGGGCAATATCGATTTCACCGAGAACAATCTCGACCTGGCCATCAGCGGTGACGGCTTTTTCACGCTCAATGACGGCGGCGCCACCACTTACACCCGCGCGGGTGCATTCGGGGTGGATCGCAATGGTTTTGTCGTCAACGCAACCGGTGCCCGCCTGCAGGTCTATCCGGAGCAGGGGGATGAGTTCAACACCGGCCAGCTCGAAGACCTTCGTCTGATTACCACCGACAGTGCACCCCAGGCCAGTAGCGAAGTGGAGGCCGGGTTGAATCTGCCGGCCGATGCAATCGAGCCGGGCGTGGCATTTGATCCCGACGATCCCGACAGCTACAACCATACCCGGTCAGTCACCATCTTCGATTCCCTCGGTACCGAACATCAGGCCACCTACTACTTCCGCAAGACCGCCAATGACAACGAATGGGAAGTACACCTGCAGATCAACGATGATCCGGTCGGTGGTGCCGAGCTCATTGAATTCGATGGGTCCGGTTCGCTGATCGATCCGCCCGGTGGCACGCTCAATTTCGGTATCTGGACGCCGCCCACGGGTGCCGACGACATCGATCTGGACACCGACTTTTCCAACACGACGCAGTTCGGCTCGGCCTTCACGGTCAACAACCTGACCCAGGATGGTTTTGCCAGCGGTCGACTCATCGGTGTTGATATCAGCGAGGAAGGGGTGGTGTTTGCGCGCTTTACCAATGGCCAGTCCGATGCCCTGGGCAAGGTGGCGCTGACTTCATTCGCCAACCCGCAAGGCCTGGAGAAAATCGGTGATACCGCATGGGCCGAAACCTTCGAGTCGGGCCAGGCGCTTCGTGGCGAGGCGCGCACGGGAAGCTTCGGCGTGATTCAGTCGGGCGCTCTGGAGTCGGCCAATGTCAACCTCACCGAGGAACTGGTCAACATGATCACCGCCCAGCGAAATTTCCAGGCCAATGCCCAGATGATTTCGACGGCCGACAACATCACCCAGACCATTATCAATATCCGCTGATCATCGGATTTCTGATGTCCCGGTGACAGCCAGGAGGTGAACGTCCATGGATCGCTCGCTTTACGTCAACATGACCGGCACCCGGCAGGTAATGGATGCGCAGGCCGTGACCTCGCACAATATTGCCAATGCCAACACGCCGGCCTACAAGGCCATCGAGCACGCTGCGGTTTCACGCGAGGTCAGTGGCCCCGGCGCTCCCACCCGGGTCAATACCCTGACTCGTGAGGCTGGCGTCAACCTCGATGCCGGAACACTCATGACTACCGGGCGAGATCTCGACGTGGCCGTGCGCCAGGAAGAGGGCTGGATCGTGGTTCAGGACCCCGAAGGAGGCGAGTCATTGACTCGCCGTGGCGATCTGCAACTCGACGCCACCGGCCTGCTCACGACCGGCGATGGTCATCCGGTGCTCGGCGATGGCGGCCAGATTGCCGTGCCGCCACACGCCAAGCTGACCATCGGCGAAGACGGCACGGTATCAGTGGTGCCCATGGGGCAGGGACCCGAGGCCCAGGCCGTGGTTGATCGGATTCGCCTGGTCGAGGTCGAGGCCGAGCAGGTGCGACGCCGCGAGGATGGCCTGTTTGGCGTGGCCGAAGGTCCCATACCGCCGGCCAGTGCCGAGGTCAAGTTGCTCAGCGGACACCTGGAATCGAGCAACGTCAACATGGCCGAGGCCATGGTCGACATGATCGGCCTGGCGCGCAAGTTCGAGCTCCAGGTGCGGATGATGCGCAATGCCGAGGAGAACGCCGGCAAGGCCGCTGAACTATTGCGAATGAGTTGACCTGGCACCGCTTTTGCAGCGGTACCGGTAAACGGCCTGTCGCCGTTGTGAACCATTCTCTTGCAAGGAGATGTCATGCAGTCACTGTGGATTTCAAAGACCGGCCTCGATGCGCAGCAGACGCGCATGTCGGTGGTCTCCAACAACCTGGCCAACGTCAATACCACCGGCTTCAAGCGCGGTCGGGCCGTGTTCGAGGACCTGATATATCAAAATGTACGCCAGGCCGGCGGACAGACCTCGCAAGAAAACGAGATGCCCTCCGGCCTGTACCTCGGCACCGGGGCACGGGTCGTGGCAACCGAAAAGATGTTTACCCAGGGCAACCTGGTCAAGACCGACAACGCCTTCGACATGGCAGTGCAGGGTCGCGGTTTCTTTCAGATCCAGATGCCCGACGGCACCCAGGCCTATACCCGCGACGGATCATTCCAGATCAATTCGCAGGGTGAAATGGTGACCGCCAGCGGTTACCTGCTGCAGCCCAACATCAATATTCCCGAAGGTGCCCAGAGTCTGACCATCGGAACCGACGGCACGGTCAGTGCACGGCTTCCGGGGCAGGCCGAGCCGGTCCAGGTGGGTACCGTCCAGCTGGCTGATTTCGTCAACCCCGGCGGTCTCGAGCCGCGCGGCGAGAACCTGTTTCTCGAAACCGGTGCCAGCGGCCCGGCGCTGACCGGAACACCCGGGCTCAACGGCCTGGGCACGCTGGCCCAGGGCATGGTCGAGGGCTCCAACGTCAACGTGGTCGAAGAGCTGGTCAACATGATCGAGACCCAGCGCGCCTACGAGATGAATTCGAAGGCCATCGCCACCTCCGACGAGATGCTGCGTTATGTCAACAATAACCTGTAACCCCATGAAATGGTTGGCCAGTCTGGCGGCCATTGGTCTGTTGGTCGCCTGCGCCACACCGCAGCCCATCGACGACTGGACTGCAACCATGCCTGAGCCGCCGGTCATGGCCGAGGAACCCGTTCCAACCGGTTCGATCTACCAGACCGGCCGGGGGGGAGGTCTGTTCGAAGACGTCAAGGCTCAACGCGTCGGCGACACCATCACGGTGCGGCTGGTCGAAAGCACCACGGCCAGTGCCAGCGCCAGCACCAACACCCAACGCGGTACTTCGTCGGAGATCTCCAACCCGACATTGTTCGGAAACGAACCCACCCGCCGCAGCGGGCTGCCGCTGTTTTCCAACGTGCTGGGTTCCGATCACGAGTTCAATGGCGAGGGCAGCAGCGAGCAGAGCCATCAAATGGACGGCAACATCACGGTCACCGTCTACAAGCGACTGCCCAACGGCAACCTGATGGTGCGTGGAGAGCGCTGGATCACGATCAATCAGAGTCGCGAGTACCTGCGCATTGCCGGCATCGTGCGGCCGGCCGATATCCGGCCCGACAACTCGGTGCCTTCTTTCAAAGTGGCTGATGCCCGTATCGACTATCGCGCCACCGGCACCCTGGCCGACAGCAACCGCCAGGGCTGGCTGTCACGATTCTTCCAGTCCCCTCTTACGCCGTTCTGATGCGAGGAAAGTTCATGAAACTGCTGATCCGTTCGGTCCCCTTCGCCCTGATGGCCCTGGTCCTGTCGCTGCCGCTTTCAGCAGACGAGTTTGATCCGGCCATGCCGGGAGAGCGCCTGAAAGATCTGGCTTCGGTCTCGGGCGTGCGGCCCAACCAGTTGATCGGGTATGGCCTGGTGGTGGGGCTGGATGGCACCGGCGATCAGACCAGCCAGGCACCGTATGCGATCCAGTCCATCGCCAACATGCTCAAGCAGTTTGGCGTTACGTTGCCGGACAACATCAATCCGCAGTTGCAGAACGTGGCTGCGGTGACGATTCACGCGGAGCTGCCGGCTTTTGCCAAGTCGGGCAACCGGATAGACGTCACCGTCAATTCCATTGGTAACGCCCAGAGCCTGCGTGGTGGCAGCCTGCTGATGTCTCCGCTGCGCGGTGCCGATGGCGAGGTTTACGCCATTGCCCAGGGCAACCTGATCGTGAGCGGGTTTGGCGTGGCCGGTCAGGATGGCTCCAGCATTACGGTCAACGTGCCATCCAGTGGGCGCATACCCAACGGCGCCACGGTCGAGCGCGAAGTGCCGACTGCATTTCTTGAATCCGACACGCTGATGATCAACCTGCACACGCCGGATTTCACCACCGCGCATCGGGTGGTCGAGGCAATCAACCGGGTCATGGGCATGGGCACGGCCCGGCCTCTGGACGCGGTCTCGATCGAGGTCCAGGCCCCGGATGATCCGGCCCAGCGCGTGGCCTACATGGCCATGCTGGAAGAAATAGAAGTGCAGCCAGGCGAAGCACCGGCCCGGGTCATCGTCAATTCCCGTACCGGCACGGTAGTGATTGGAAGCCATGTTCGGGTAAGGCCGGCGGCTGTGTCGCACGGCTCGCTATCGGTCACCATTACCGAACGCCCCGAGGTGGAGCAGCCACGTCCATTTACCGAAGGCGAGACCGTGGTGGTGCCGCGAACCGAGATCGAGGTCGTGGAAGAAGATGCCCGGATGTTCCTGTTCGAAGCCGGTGTGTCGCTCAACGATATCGTTCAGGCGGTCAACCAGGTTGGAGCCGCCCCCGGTGATGTCGTTGCCATCATGGAAGCCTTGAAGCAGGCGGGTGCGCTACGCGCCGAGCTGATGGTCATCTGAACATGAGTGTTGCGCCGACAAACTCTGCTTTTTTCGGCGATACCAGTGCGCTGGCCAACCTGCGTCCGGCTGCCCGCGAGAACTCGCCCGAGGCCGTGCGCGAGGTGGCCGAGCAGTTCGAGGCACTGTTTGTCCAGATGATGCTCAAGGAGATGCGTTCGGCCACCATCCAGGGTGGTTTGTTCGACAGCTTCCAGATGGACACCTACCACGAAATGTTCGATAAGCAGGTCGCGATGGACATGGCGCGCAGCGGTGGCCTGGGCCTGGCCGACATGATGGTCCGCCAGCTCAGTCCCGAGGCCGCCAGGCAGGAAGGTGCGGAAGCGACCGATCCGGAAGAGATGCATTGGCCCGAGTCAGTTGTGCCGGCGCGACCCGAACTGCCGGTGGCACCGCCGGTTGAGCCCGCTCCTGCTGCCCGGGCCAGCGAGTCACCGGCCTATCGTGACGAGGCGTTCTCCAGTCCCGCGGAGTTTGTTTCCACGCTGGCGCCGCTGGCGCGCCGTGCTGCCGCCGAGCTGGATGTGCCGGCCGAGGCCATCATCGCCCAGTCGGCACTGGAAACCGGCTGGGGCCGGCATGTCATGCATCACGGCGATGGGCGCCCGGCCTGGAACCTGTTCGGCATCAAGGCCGGCAGTGACTGGGACGGCGAGACCGTCAGCGTGATGACCACCGAAGTCATCGATGGCGAAGTGGTGCGCGAGCGCGCCGAGTTTCGTGCCTATGACTCTCCGGACGAGGCAGTAGCCGATTACACCCGCTTCCTGGGTGAACGGGCCCGCTACCGGGATGTGCCTGGCACCGGCAATGACCCACGACGCTTCGCCCAGGCATTGCAGGCGGCCGGCTATGCCACCGATCCGCAGTATGCCGACAAGATCACGCGCATCGTCGACAGCGTGCGTCCGCATTTCGGTACCTGAATGCTTGGAGTATCCAGCATGACTTCATATCCGCTCATCGCATTAAAGGATTTTCAGCCGCGGCCGCTGAAGAGTCGAATGGTGGGTCTGCCTGATGCGGTTGCTGCCGCAAGTGCCGCCACCCAAAGTCGAGGTTTGTCATGGTAGACATGCTGCAATCATCTCTTTCGGGCCTGAGAGCCTTCCAGCGTGCGCTGGCCACTACATCCAACAACGTGGCCAACGCCGCGACCGACGGCTATGTCCGTCAACGCGTGGATTTTTCCAGCCGTCCGGCCGGCCGGGTGGGCAATGCCTTTATCGGCAATGGTGTCCAGATTGCCGATGTGCGGCGCATCTATGACGGTTTTCTGACCTCGGAAGTGCGTGGCGGACAATCATCGAATGCCAGACTCGAAACGCTGCATAGCCTGTCGGAGCGCACCGGCGACCTGCTGGGCAGTGAGTCCGGCGGTCTGTCCGGTGGTCTGCAGAATTTCTTCGAGTCAGTGCAGGGCCTGACCAATGACCCGGCATCCACGCCGGTGCGCCAGACCCTGCTGGGACAGGCCGAAAGCCTGGCCCAACGCTTTTCCGACCTCAACGGCCGGCTCGATGCGCTCGATCGCGAGTCGACGACCCGCATGAGCGATTCGGCTGACACGATCAATCGTCTGGCCGAGTCGATTGCCGACATCAATCGCCGCATCGGCAATTCACCCGGTGCTTCCCAGGGGCAGTTTCCTCCCGATCTGCTCGATGAACGCGATCGCCTGCTCAGTCAGTTGTCGAAGGAAGTCGACGTCGACGTGGTCGAGCAGGACATGGGCAAGATCGATGTCTCCATCGGCAGCGGCCAGACCCTGGTGCTGGGCAATCGGGCCAGCACGCTGAGCGTGGAGGATGGCCGCTTTGGGCGCACCGATCCACAGGTGCGCCTGGATGGTGTGGTCGTGACCAACCAGGTCAGTGGCGGCAAGCTGGGTGGACTGATCGACTTCCGCCAGGAAGTGCTCGCGCCGGTTCAGAACGACCTGGGCCGTGCCGCCGTTGCCCTGGCCGATGAATTCAATGCCCAGCATCGACAGGGCATGGATCTCAACGGCAATCTGGGCGGTGACTTCTTCGCCGTGGGTGCCCCCGAGGTGAATGCTGCCACCGGCAATACGGGCACGGCCGAGCTGGATGTGGCCATCACCGACCCGGCTGCATTGAGTGGTGACGACTATCAGGCACGCTTCGACGGCACCGAGTGGTCTCTGCTCAATACCAGCACCGGGCAAACCGTTGCCACCGACCCGGATGGCAACTTCAGTATCGACGGTATGGAGATCGAGGTCGGCAGCGGTGCTGCCGCTGCCGGCGACAGCTTCCGCATCCGACCGACGCGCAATGCCGCGGAAGACATGTCATTGCTGATCAACCGACCCGAAGAGATCGCCGCGGCATTCCCGCTCAGCACCGGTGCCGATATTGGCAATACCGGCAATGCCGAGATATCGGGCGGCGAGATTCTCGATATCGATGATCCGGACCTGCTCGAGGAGGTGAATATCACCTTCATCGATGCCAACACCTACGAAATCGATGGCAACACATTCACCTATACCAGCGGCGACGATATCGACGTCAATGGCTGGCGCGTGCAGATCAGCGGTACACCGGCGGCCGGTGACGAGTTCACCGTGGGGTCGAACACCGGCGGTGCCGGTGACAACCGCAACGCACTGGCCATGGCGGACGTGCGCGACAACGGCATACTCGAAGGCGGACAGCGTTCCATCGTCGAGCAGGCCGATGCCATGCTGGCCGATATTGGTGGCACCACCGCTGCGGCGCAAACCGCGCTGGAGTCCGGCCAGGCCCAGCTTGCGGCTTCGCAGGAGGCTCTGGAGTCGGTCAGCGGGGTGAACCTGGAGGAAGAGGCCGCCGACCTGATGCGCTTTCAGCAGGCCTACGAGGCCAATGCGCGCGTGGTGCAAACGGCCAATACCATTTTCCAGTCTCTGCTGCAGGCAGTCGGGAGGTAAGTGATGCGTGTCTCTACCCAGTGGCTGTACCAGTCCGGACTCAACGGCATACTGGGCCAGCAGTCCAATCTCAATCAGACCCAGTTGCAGCTCACCACTGGCCGGCGCATCAACAACCCGTCCGACGACCCGGTTGGCGCGGCGCGACTTCAGGAACTGGAGCGCTCGGTCAAGCAGCAGGAAGTCTTTCAGAAGAACATTGACCGCGGGCGTCAGCGCATGGGAGTGGCCGAACAGGCGCTGTCGAGCACTGGCAACACCGTCCAGCGGGCGCGCGAGCTGGCCGTGCAGGCGGCCAATGACACCCTGGGCAGTGATCAGCGCGCCATGGTGGCCGCCGAGCTGCGCCAGCGCGTCGAAGAAATGCTGCTGACCGCCAACAGCCAGGACGGGGGCGGTGAATACATCTTTGCCGGCTCACGAACCGGCGACAAGCCCTTCGTGCGCGAGAACGGCGAGGTCGTTTACCGGGGCGACAGCCAGGCCCGGGAGCTGGTGATCGGTCCCGGCACCACGGCGGCCGAATCGCTGACCGGCGACCAGGCCTACATGCGCATCCGCGACGGCAATGGCATCGTGCGTGCCGAGCCGGGTGCCGGCAACACCGGATCGGGCGTGGTGCAGGTCGGCCAACAGGTCGATCAGGCGGTTTATGACGGGGGCACCTACACCTTGCAATTCGCCGGGCCCGATCCGGACGACTGGCAGGTCGTCGACAGCGATACACCGCCCAATGTTGTGGCCACCGGCACCTTCGAGCCGGATTCGGTGATTGCTTTCCAGGGCGTGGAGATCACGATCGGCGGTCAACCCGAGATCGGGGATGAATTCGTCGTCGAGCCGGCCCGAAACACCTCCATCTTTGCCACCGTGGAAAACCTCGCCGCAGCGCTGGAACAGGCCCCGGCCAACGATAGCGAGCGTGCCGCACAGCGGCAGACCATCGACGACACATTGGCCCAGTTCGACCGCTTTGAAAACCAGTTGTTGACGTTACGTGCCGACCTGGGCGCGCGCATGAATACCTTCGACGATGTCGAGGAAAGCCATTCCGAGGTCAAGCTCTCGCTGGAAACCCTGGTCTCGGAAGTGCGCGATCTGGACTACGCCGAAGCCATCAGCCGCTTCCAGTTCCAGCAGACCGCCCTGCAGGCCGCCCAGCAAAGCTTCATGCGAGTTCAGCAACTCAACCTGTTCAACTTCATGGGCTGACCTGGCTCGCGCAAGAGAGCCGGGGACACGCGCGGCCGGATTCCAGCGCGGCCCCTCTTGCTGCGCATGCCGCCCCGCCCTTCCACCCTGCGCTACCCCGGTCTACACCGGCTAATGATGCCACCTCGTAGGCCGGCCTTGCATGGCCGGCGTTCCGCGGCATCTATCCGGCGTCCGTGCACCGGGGATGCAACCCCGGTCTACGCCTGAGACTCGGCCACCGGCAATATTGCGGGTGCGGTATTCCTGGGCCGGCGTTGCGTCGCCGGCGTTCCCGGCATCGATTCAAGCTCCCTACACCGGGGATGCAACCCCGGTCTACGCCTACACCGGCTAATGATGCCATCTCGTAGGCCGGCCTTGCATGGCCGGCGTTCCGCGGCATCTATCCGGCGTCCGTGCACCGGGGATGCAACCCCGGTCTACGCCTGAGACTCGGCCACCGGCAATATTGCGGGTGCGGTATTCCTGGGCCGGCGTTGCGTCGCCGGCGTTCCCGGCATCGATTCAAGCTCCCTACACCGGGGACGCAGCCCCGGCCTACGCCTACACCGGCTAATGATGCCACCTTGTAGGCCGGCCTTGCATGGCCGGCGTTCCGCGGCATCTATCCGGCGTCTGTGCACCGGGGATGCAACCCCGGTCTACGCCTGAGATTCGGCCACCGGCAATATTGCGGGTGCGGTATTCCTGGGCCGGCGTTGCGTCGCCGGCGTTCCCGGCATCGATTCGGCGTCCGTGCACTACACCGGGGACGCAGCCCCGGCCTACGCCTGCACCGGCTAATGATGCCATCTCGTAGTTCCCGGCATCTATCCGGCGTCCGTGCACCGGGGATGCAACCCCGGTCTACGCCTGAGATTCGGCCACCGGCAATATTGCGGGTGCGGTATTCGTGGGCCGGCGTTGCGTCGCCGGCGTTCCCGGCATCGATTCGGCGTCCGTGCACTACACCGGGGACGCAGCCCCGGCCTACGCCTGCACCGGCTAATGATGCCACCTTGTAGGCCGGCCTTGCATGGCCGGCGTTCCGCGGCATCTATCCGGCGTCTGTGCACCGGGGATGCAACCCCGGTCTACGCCTGAGATTCGGCCACCGGCAATATTGCGGGTGCGGTATTCGTGGGCCGGCGTTGCGTCGCCGGCGTTCCCGGCATCGATTCAAGCTCCCTACACCGGGGACGCAGCCCCGGCCTACGCCTACACCGGCTAATGATGCCACCTTGTAGGCCGGCCTTGCATGGCCGGCGTTCCGCGGCATCTATCCGGCGTCCGTGCACCGGGGATGCAACCCCGGTCTACGCCTACACCGGCTAATGATGCCACCTCGTAGGCCGGCCTTGCATGGCCGGCGTTCTCCCACCCCCGATCTACTCCAGATTCAACCCACCAATCGAATCCGGTTCCCGCATACCCCAACACGGCTCATACAACCCGCGCTCGACCCAGGCATGAAAACTCGACCACCGGTACTGACGCGCCATGGCGACATAACCATGCCGCACCGGGTTGTAATGGATGTAATCCATGTGAACCCGGAAATCGCGATCATCACGCAGGATATGGTCGTAATACCGCGCCTGCCACAACCCCCGCCACGAAAGGCCGCGATCGCGGCGTTCAAAACATACCCGCCGCTTGAGCGAAGACACCAGGGCAGGGATGTCATGCCCTTCATCGGCAATCAGCAGCCAATGCAGATGATCGTCAAGAATCACATGCGCCAGATGCCGGAACGGCAGGTCACGCTTGAGGGCCCGCATGCATTGCAGCAATTGCCGCTTGTCTCGACTTTCACGCAACCAGGGCCGGCGGTTTCCGGTCACCAGCGTCAGGAATACCCAGTCTTCGGGTTGAAAGTATCGTCTGAACCGCGCCATGCGCATATTTTCCGAGGAGACCCTGGGCGGGTCATCAGAAAAAGGGCGCGAACGGTTGTAGGAATTTTCCGAATCATGCCAAGCTACGATGGGAAATGATGCCACTGGTAGGCCGGCCTGGCATGGCCGGCGTTCCCGGGCATCCATCCGGAGTCCGTGCGCCGGGGACACGCGCGGCCGGATTCCAGCGCGGCGCTTCTTGCTGCGCAAGCCGTCCCGTGCTTTCACCCTGTGCTACCCCAGTCTAAGCCGGGAAATGATGCCACCTGGCGTAGGCCGGCGTTGCATCGCCGGCGCTCTACTCGTCCGACGTTTTCTTGATGTTGATGCTTTCGTATCCCTTGACCAGGGGCTCAAGTCGGTGATGAAAAGGCTTTGAAAAGCCGATGAAGTCATCGCGCAGGGCCATTGGTGCATCGACGGAGCCGGCCGGGCCCAGCGCGGCGGCCAGGTCCTGGCGGGTGTCGAGCACGTCCAGATACTCCGGCTTCCATTCGCGGCCAAGAAACTCGTGAATCGTCCGGGCGGTTTGCTCGGGCTGGCGCACGACGTCCTCGTAGTGCACTTCGAGCATGGGGTTGGGAAGGTATTCCAGCCACAGGTCGATAAAGGCATCGTTGAGCCGGATTTCCTGGCCCAGGGCAGCGAGATCGTAGCTGTACTCGTGGCCCTGTGCATAGCGCTTGAAATAGCATGACAGGCCAAGATCCATCAGGTCCCGGCGGCAGAAGATGATCGGGGTCTTGGGCATCCAGAGTGGAAGAAAGCCCAGCAAGGGGAGGTTGCCCGGGTTGGTCAGCGTCCGAGGCATTCGTTCGGGGTTGTACTGGTCCAGATAGCGTGCGGCTTCCCGTCGACTCTCATCTGCCTCAAGTTCACGGATGTAATTGATGAGATGGCGGGACGAGAACTTGTTCTTCTCGGCGCCGAGTCTGCTGTGCCCGAATACCATGAAATCGCGCTGTTCCCGGCATGGCGTGATGTCCGGGTCGCCGGTGATCAGGCTTTCGACCAGCGACTTGCCGCTGCGTGAAAAGCCCATCACGAAGATCTCACACGCATCGGTGTCCCCGAAGTCCTTTCTTTTTTCGAGGAATCCCGGTTTCATGAATCCACCAAAGACCTTCAGAAGCCCGATCGCCAGCTCAGGCTGATGTTTGCCGTAGAGCTTGCGCGCGCAAAGGTTGGCCTGTTGGTAGCGCTGGAAGGCGGCGTCTTCTTCACCGAGGTCCAGCAGTGCCTTGCCCAGTGCGAAGCCGGCGAACACCTGTTCCTGCAAAGGCAGGTGCCCGGCATCAAGCGCTTCGGTCAGTGCCTGCAAATGCTTGTCTTCAGCATCGGCCCAGGTGGTGAGATCACCGACGGCTTCCAGGGTTTCGATTCGATGCGGGGCCAGTCGCGCGGCTTCCCGGTAACAGGCCAATGCCTCTTCCGGCTCGCCAAGATCCATATGAACCGAGCCCAGGTTATGAAGAATGTCCGGCTGGTCCGGCTTCAGTTCCAGTGAGCGCTTGTAATGGTCGCGCGCACTCAAGGTGTGGCCGTCATCGCGGTCCACAGTGCCGAGGTTGGCCTCGGCGGCGAAGTAATCAGGTTGCAAGTGTCTTGCCTGCTGGTAGGCTTCTCTGGCCGCATCGGTTCGTTTCAGGCCGCGCAGCGCGTTGCCCTTGTTGATCAGGGCACTGGGAAAATCGGGCTTGATGGCCAGCGCCCGCTCGGCATGTTCAAGGGCGGATTGGTCTTCGTTGAGACTGTGAAGAACGGAGGCCAGTTGATTGTGCACCCCGGCATTGTCCGGCTCCATGGCCAGCACCTGTTCAAAGCACTTTCGTGCATCGCCCAGTTGCCGCAGGCTCTGAAGACAGCTACCGAGAATGGCCAGTACCTCGGTATTCTTGCGGTCGAGCTTGTGAGCCTCGTAAAGCGGCTCGATGGCTTCGCGGTGCTTTTGCTGGCGGGCAAGGATCTTTCCCAGCAGTTGCTGAACTTCAAAGTGTTCTGGCCAGCGGCGGACCAGATCCGCCATGATTTTCTCGGCCCGACGGAACTGGCCACGCGATGCGGCCTTGTTGGCGTCGGCCAGCTCTTTCTTCGCATGGTGTGGCAGTTCCGCCTTGGGACCGGAATCGTCGCCCAGAACCCCGGCGGCCTGACCTTCGGCCAGCACCTTCCCGGCATCATCGGGAAAGCCGGCCAGGGTCAGGGCACGCGCCAGGGCCAGCCAGTGGTCCGGGTTGCCGGGTTCGGCATGCAGTGCCTTCTGCAGCAACTCGGCCGCGGCGGCCGGTTGATCGGAAGCCAGGGCCACGCGTGCAAGACCATGGTGGGCGCTGGCATGTCCCGGTTCCAGGGCCAGGATTTCGCGGTACTGGGTTTCGGCTTCGGACAGTTTGCCCTGTTCGAGAAGATTGTGGGCGCGGGCGAGTTTTTCGGTGCTCATGGCGGGTTCCGAATCGGGTTCTGGTCTGCAGGTTATTGTGCAATTTTTTTGCCAGGGGGGCATTCAAGCTTGTTTACCGGAGATGCAACCCCGGTCTACCTGGGTTGTGGCGTCTGGCGTAGGCCGGCGTTGCATCGCCGGCGTTTTGGGCGGTGGTTTGGCGCTTGTTCACCGGGGATGCATCCCCGGTCTACGCATTCGGGTGTTTTCCGGACGATCTGACGGCATGTTCCGGATATCCATTTGCGTGATGGGTTTCACGCAATGATTTCGGTGATGTGGCCGGTATTGGCTTTCTCGGCGCGTTGAAAAAAAACCGGAAAAAATCGCTAAAGGAATTCTGGAATGTTCCGCTACCGGGGTTGAACGCGAGTTTCGGTTCGCGCCGATGCACCCCGGGAGCCAAGAGAAAAGGGGGGTATCGGGGACGCAGGGCCGGCAAGCGGGTAACGACTGACAACATCCCAAGGAGGCATACAGTCATGGCAGTTATTAACACCAACATTCTTTCGCTGAACGCTCAGCGTAACCTGGGTCAGTCCCAGGGTGCCCTGGCGACCTCGCTGGAGCGTCTGTCATCGGGCCTGCGCATCAACAGCGCCAAGGACGATGCGGCCGGCCTGGCGATTTCGGAGCGTTTCACCACGCAGATCCGCGGCCTGAACCAGGCGGTTCGGAACTCCAACGACGGCATTTCCCTGGCACAGACCGCCGAGGGTGCGCTGGGTGAGCTCAACAACAACCTGCAGCGGATTCGTGAGCTGGCCGTGCAGTCGGCCAACGCCACCAATTCCAATGCCGACCGCGCCGCGCTGGACCAGGAAGTGCAGCAGCGCCTGGCCGAGATCGACCGCATTGCCGAGCAGACCTCGTTCAACGGCCGCAACGTGCTCGATGGCACCTTCGGCAACGCCACCTTCCAGGTTGGTGCCAACGTCGGACAGACCATCGGCGTGGACCTCAACACCAGCATGCGCCTGGATTCCATCGGTGCGGTGGCCACGACCTCTTCGGTCGACACGAGTGGCCTGATCTCTGAGGGTCAGGATGGTGTTTCGGGTGCTGCCGCCGTTTCGACCACCGGTGAAATCGATCTGGCTCAGCTTGATTTTTCTACGGTGTCGGGTAGCGCGGCTACCTTTACCACCGACGACCTGACGCTTGGCGACTTCGGTACAGGCACAGAGTTTACCGTTACCGCGCCTGGTGGAACTACGGTTACGGTGGAGCTGGTGTCTGGAGATAACTCGTCACTTAATTCCCTTTCAGTCGCAATCAGTGATGCTGCGGCTTTAACCACAGGGGCCAATTTCAGCACGAGTGTTTCAGGCGATGGAATTGAATTCACAGCCCTCGACAACAGCGCCGGCAACTTCAGCTTTGGTGGAACTGATGCTGGGCTGCTGACAGCCGGAGATACCGATGATGTCGCAGGCGTGGCTGACGATTCCTCGGCCAATGTCACTTTCACGGTCACCGGCCCGACGGCCACCGGAACTGGATTCAGTTCTGAAATCACGCTGAACAGTGATTTGTCTGGAAGCATCTCGGACTTGGTCACTGCCATCAACGCTGCTGGCAGCGGGTTCTCGGTTGCCGCGAATACCGCCGGCGAGCTGGTCTTTACTTCCGACGATGAAGGCGATGGCGTAATCGGCATCTCCGGTGATGACGCCTTCTTCAATGGTCTCACCACGACCACTGAAGGTGACGAAGCGCAAGCGTCGGTTGCCGGCAGCACGATCGAAGTCGCCGGAGACTTCTCGATCCAGATCGGTGACGCCAGTGCGGTAGCCGTGGCTGACGGCACGTACGACAGCGCGCAGGGTCTGGTCGATGCCATCAACCTGGCTCTGGCCGGTGAAGGTCGTGCCAGCCTCAACGACGACAACGAAATCGTGCTCAGCGCCCAGGAAACCATCACGGTGACCGCCGGTGGCGATGCCGCCACGCTGGGCTTTGACGCCGTCTCCGAAGCCGGTGGCAGCCTGGTCGGCACCAACGTGCTGGACGTCGACGGTGCCAACGACACGATCTTCCGTGTCGACGCTGCCCTGACCTCGGTCAGCGACCTGCGCAGCGACTTCGGTGCGGTGCAGAACCGCTTCGAGTCGACCATCGCCAACCTCAATGCCACGGTGGAAAACCTGGAGAGCTCGCGCAGCCGGATCCAGGATGCGGACTTTGCGGCCGAAACGGCCAATCTGACCCGCGCCCAGATCCTGCAGCAGGCCGGTATCTCGGTCCTCTCGCAGGCCAACGCCCAGCCGCAGAATGTGCTGGGACTGCTGCAGTAAGCAGCCGACAATCGATCACCCGCTCCGGCGGGTGATCGGGCCCAGGGGGTCGGGCGGTCTTCCGTCCGGCCCTTTGGTGCATCAGGAACCAGGTTGAGGGGTGTCTCATGGACAACACGCTTTCGACTGTACAGATGAAGCTGGCCCGGGCGGGGGAGCAAAGCCCGGAACCGTTGCGCAAGGCAACCGGGGAGCGGTCGGCGCCCAGCGTCGAACAGCTCGAAACGCGCGAATCACCGGCAGAAAGCCAGCGGGCCATGATGGAAAAGCTGGCCGACCAGTTGGCCGAGTTCGTGCGCGAGTCGGGCCGCCAGCTGGAATTTCAGGTCAACGAGGAACGCGGCCGGGTGGTGATCCTGGTCAAGCATTCCGAGTCCGGCGAGGTGCTCAGAACCATACCGCCGGACGAGGCCCAGCGCATGGCTATGAGCGCCGGTGCCGAAGGCGTGTTGATCAACCGCCGGGCCTGAGCCTGCCCAGGCAGGCACACTTTTTGCTAGGGTTGGATTACGGTCGCCGTTTGGCCGGTGAGTTCAGCCAAGGAGTATGACGATATGGCAACGATTCAATCGATGGGCGCGGGTTCCGGCATGGACATGGACCGTCTGGTCCGTGATCTGGTGGCCGCCGAGCGCCAGCCGGTAGAGGATCGTCTCAATCGCAGCGAGGCCCGCTTCAGCTCCCAGCTTACGGCCATGGCCGAGTTCAAGGGTGCGCTGTCGGCGCTGGGTGATACCGCCCGTTCGCTGGAGCGTGGTGGCGGCCTGTCGGAACGCTCGGCGACCAGCTCCGACCCGGAAGTCTTTACTGCCAGCGCCCAAAGTGGCACGGCACCCGGCCAGTTTGATATCGAAGTGCTGGAACTGGCTTCGGCCCACAAGGTGGCCACCGACCCATTTGCCAGTCGCACTGATCCGGTGGGTACCGGAACGCTTGCGTTTTCAGTGGGCGACTCATCGTTCAGCATCAATGTCCAGGAAGGCAACAACAGCCTGGCCGATATCCGCGATGCGATCAACAGCGCGCCTGACAATCGTGCCGTGACGGCCAATATCATCAACGAGGATGGCGGCAGTCGCCTGGTGCTTACCGCCCGGGATACCGGCGCGGAGAATGTCATCGAGGTCAGCGCCAGCGGCGGTGACGGTGGGCTGGCTGCCCTGACGTCGTTCGATGAGCTTACGGCCGCCGCCGATGCACGGGTGCGGATCGAGACCTTTGAGTTCTCCAGTGCATCCAACCAGGTCGAGGGTGCCATCGACGGCGTAACGCTGGATCTGCAACGGGCCGCACCGGGCGAGATACAGACCCTTACGGTCAGCGAGAACCGCGAGTCGACCATCGAGTCAGTTCAGCGCCTGGTCGAGCGATTCAATGCGCTGGCCGACATTAACCGCAACCTGGCCGGTTACGATCCGGTGGCCGAGCAGGGCGGTCCGCTGCAGGGCGATGCCACGGTGCGCGGTGCCATGTCCCAGGTCCAGCGAATTCTCAATGGCCTGGTGGAAGGCGCCGATCCGCGATTCAACAGCCTGCCGGCGCTGGGCATTACCAGCAATGCCGAGGGCCGCTTCGAGCTGGACGAGCAGGCGCTGAACCGGGCGCTGGACGAGCGTCCGGGCGTGCTCGACGAGGTCTTCGGCGGCGATCGCGGAATTGCCACGAACCTGTCTTCCTATCTGGGATCCGTGCTGGGCCCCGGCAGCCTCATGGAGGGCCGGGTGGCCGGCCTGCAGTCCCGTCTGGACAGTATTGCCGAACAGCGGGTCAGGCTCGACACCCGGATGCAGTCGGTCGAAGCGCGTTACCAGCGTCAGTTCGGTGCCCTGGATTCCATGATCGCGCAGATGAACCAGACCAGCGAGTTTCTGGCCCAGCAGTTTGCCGCCCTTGAAGGGCAGGGTCGGCGCTGAGCGGCTTGAGTCGGTATTGATTCTGCACTGCAGGCTCTGGTCTGAAGCGGGGCTGCCAAGTGGCAGAAACCTGATCCCAGAACAGGTGAATCCAGCTCCAGCGCCCCTAAAGATGCCGTCAAGCGGGCCGCTAAAGTGGACAGGATGCACATTGCAGGTCTGGTAACGGGACAACACCATGAATGAAATGCTCAATGCCTACCGTGAGAACAGCGTGGCGAATGCCGAGTACTCCGATCCGCATCGATTGATCTCGATGCTGTTCGACGGTGCTGCCGAATATCTGATGCGTGCCATTGGTCATACGGAACGCGGTGAGGTTGCACGCAAGGGAGAATGCCTGGGGCGCGTGGTCTCGATCATCGACACGCTGGATGCCAGCCTGGATCATGGCGCGGGCGATGGCAGCATTGCCGCCAACCTGGCCTCGCTATACGATTACATGCAGCGTCGTCTCACCGAGGCCAATTTCGAGAACGATGCCGCCAAGATGCGCGAGGTGCATGGCCTGATTACCGAAATCAGGGATGGTTGGAATGCCATTCCGCCGGAAGCGCGGGCTCAGGCGGCATCGGGTAACGACGCCTCATGAACGCCGATGCCCGCCCTGAGCAGATGGAAGCGATCCGCCAGATCGGGCAGCGCATTCGTGAGCAGGTGCGCCAGGCCGATCTGGAAACGGCCGGAGACCTGGCCGTGGAGCGTCACCAGCAGGTCGTGGCGCTGTTTTCTGACCTGGACGGAGACGGTGATATGCTGGCGGCAGGCATCCGGGAATTGCTCGACGAAGATCGCGAGCTGATTGGACTGCTCACCGAGCTCAGGAGTCGGCTGGAGCAGGAACTGGGTTCGGCCAGGCGCGGTGCGCGTTCGGCCCGGGCTTACATGGAAGTCGCCGATCGGCGTTGAATTCGGAGGTGTGCCATGGTCCATTACGAAGATCGGCTTCCGCTGAGCTGGATCATGGAGCGTCCTGATAGCGACCTCGATCGGCATCATCTCGAATCGACCAATCTCTCGATTCTCAATGGTGTGGCCGCTGTCGAGGAGTTGCCGATCGAGCGCCTGAAGGAAGAACAGCCCGAGCTGCACCAGGAGCTGGCGCGTCTGGATGCCAAGCTCCACCTGGTGCTGGACATGGTGGCCCGTCTGCTTGAACGCGAGGAAGCTCGTCCGGAATCGCGCCTGGTTCGTCTTTCGGTGGATGCCATGGACTTCGCTGACCCCGAGCACGAGTTTGAAGTCGGACAGCGCGGCACGCTTCGGTTGCACCTGCACCCGGCCATTCCCGCTCCGCTGGCACTACCCGGTGCTATCGAGGAAGACTGCGAGCACGATGGAAAGCGCTGGCTCCGTTTCAAGCCCGACACCATGCCGCAACCCCTGCGCGATGCGCTTTCACGCCATATATTCCGCCATCATCGTCGCATGGTGGCCGCTGCACGCCGCAACGACTGATACCCCCTGGCTGGCCCCTTGGCCGCCACAACGCTACAATTCCCCCATAGTCCGTATCCAGAATGACACGAGCAAAGGGGGAATGGCATGAACCGGAGTGCGACGGGATCGGTGGAAACGCGATTGAAGTCGAGTGAGATCCAGTTTCTCAAGGTCTTTCGCTACAACCCCATCGCCATGGTGTTGGTCGAGCCTGATCTGAGTCTGGCACACACCAATCAGGAGTTCAGGCGCCTGATCGGCCACGCCAATCGCGATCTTCTGGGCCGTTCGATCGGTGATCTCGTCGACGGCGAGGATGGCAGCCGCATGGTTCTGCGACTGCGACGCTCACTGGATTCCGGCAGCCCGGAGCAGGCCGAAAGCTGGGAAGAGTTCAGGTTGCTTCGTCAGGATGGGCAGACGCGCTGGATTCGTCTCAATACCGAGGAAATCCACGACCGCGACGGCGAACTGATCTACCTGCTCCTGATGTTCGAGGACATTACAGAGCGCAAGTGTTTCGACCAGGAGCGCGAGGCCTACCGGCAGCGACTGGAGCATCTTTCCCGGCGATTGCTGGAGTCGCAAGAAGCGGAGAGACGAAAGCTGGCGCGAGAACTTCATGATGAATGGGGTCAGACCCTGACAGCCATCAAGATGGGCATGCAGGCAGTGCGTGGTGGACCGGGTGTTGACGGCATTCTGGACACGGCCACGGCCGAGGTCGATCGGCTCATCCGGCACGTGCGTGAGTTGTCGCTGCAGCTGCGGCCCTCCGTACTGGATGATCTGGGGTTGGAGGCCGCATTGAATTGGCTGATTGCGCAACACAAGCGCGCTGGTATGAAGCTGGACCTGCATGTGGACCTTGACGGGCAGCGACCTTCGGCAGAAGTGGAGACGGCCTGTTTTCGCGTGGTTCAGGAGGCCCTGACCAATGTTCGTCGGCATGCCGGTGCCGAGCATGTGGAGGTACGCGTGGGATGTCGGCATGGGCAACTGGATTTGTTGATCCGTGACGATGGCGAGGGCTTTGATGCCCACCGGGCTCAAGAGCATGCCGGCCGGGGCCGGAGCCTGGGACTGCTGAGCATGGAAGAGCGGGTCAGCCTCCTTGGTGGGGCATTCGAGCTACTCTCTACGCGGGGTGTGGGTACTCGCATCACGGCCCGCCTGCCGCTGCATGCGGGTACTGAAGAATTTCCCTCATCGCCATTGGCGGCCCAGGACGGGGTGCTGGGTACATGAAGCAGCGTATTCTGCTGGCCGATGATCATGCATTGATGCGTGCCGGCATGCGGGCCCTGATCGATGGTATGGGGCATGCTGAAGTGGTGGCAGAGGCCGGCACCGGGCTGGAAGCCGTGGCCCTGGTTGCCGAGCACCAGCCGGATATCGTGCTGATGGATATCAGCATGCCGGAACTCAACGGGCTAGAGGCGCTGGCACGCATTCGCCGACGTGACGCCGATGTTCGCGTGATCATGCTATCGATGCATGCTGACGAGGAGTACATTGTTCAGTCCCTGAGGCTTGGTGTGGCCGGATACCTGCTCAAGGACTCGGCCACGATGGAGCTGGAGCTGGCGCTGCGCTCGGTGGCGGCAGGAGAAACCTACCTCAGTCCGGCCATTTCCAGGCAGGTGGTTGATGACTACCTGGGTCGTCTGGCCGACTCCGATGGTCCGCTGGACCGATTGACTGCCCGTCAGCGGCAGGTGTTGCAGCTCGTGGCCGAGGGGCATTCGACGCGTCAGTGCGCGGAGTTGCTCAATGTGTCGGTCAAGACCGTGGAGTCTCACCGGGCCAACCTGATGGATCGTCTGGGGGTGCGCGACCTGCCGGGTCTGGTGCGTTTTGCGGTGCGCCATGGACTGGTCAGTGCCGAGGGCTGATGGCCTGGCCCGAATTGTGCACTGATTCACAGGTCTCGCTATCTCCGCCCTTTTTCAGGGCTCCCCCAGATCAAATTCAGGGTTTCCCCGAACCCTGATTCAGGGTTTTCCTGATCGTGTCAAAGCGCTGACGGCGTAAAACTGTCACTGAATTCGCGCTTGTCGGATTTTTGACGAAACGACACGAAAAGGGGTACGCCATGCTGCACAATGGGCTTCAGATTCGCACCGGCCAGCAACTGACCGTCACGCCACAGTTGCAACGCGCCATCCGCCTGCTGCAGCTTTCCTCGATCGAGCTCGATGGCGAGTTGCAGCAAGCGCTCGATGACAATGTCTTTCTGGAAACCGAAGAAGCCGACGAGATCGGGGACTCGGGGGGGGCGGAACGCGAAACGGTCGGGCCTGCAGCATCGGCCAGCCCGGGTGGGGTGCTGCCGGAGCGCGAACAGGCCGCACCCGATGCCGACCTGCATGCGCACCTGGCCTGGCAGCTGGGCATGTCGTCCCTTTCGGAGCGCGATCTTCAGATCGCCGAGTTGATCATTGATGCGCTGGACGAGGATGGCCTGCTGGCTGCCGATCCTGACGGGTTGCGCCGATTGGTCCCGGGCGCTCCGGCCAATGCTGCGGAGTTCGAGGCGGTGCGGCAGGTCATCATGGGCTTGGATCCCGTCGGCTGCGGTGCGGTTGATATTGCCGAATGCCTTTCGGTGCAACTCCGGCGGCGCGAGCTGTCATCAAAGGTGCGTGAAGCGGCCGACGCATTGCTGGCGCTGGGTCTGGAAAGCCTGGCTGGTGCCGATACTGAAGAATTGGCGGCCTCCATTGGAGAGAATGCGGCCACGGTGTGCGCCGCCATGGAAGCGTTGCGCCTGCTTGACCCGCGGCCTGGTCGGCGCTACGGCGCAGTCGATGCCGAGTACATCGTGCCCGATGTCGTGGTGCGGCAGTGTCGTGGACGCTGGGTGGTGGAGCTCAACCCGCAGGTGTTGCCGCGACTCCGGGTCAATGAACTCTATGAGCGCCTGATGGCCGAGCAGGCCGAGGGCCACCGGGCCATGCATGGTCAGCTCCAGGAGGCTCGCTGGCTGGTGCGCAGCGTGCAGATGCGCAACGAAACGTTGCTCAAGGTGGCCGGAGCCATCATGCGACACCAGAGTGGTTTCCTGGAACATGGCGAAATTGCCATGCGTCCGATGGTGCTCGAAGAGATTGCCGCGGCCGTGGGCATGCACGAGTCGACCGTGTCCAGGGTCACCACGCGCAAGTACATTCATACGCCGCGAGGCAACTTCGAGCTCAAGTACTTCTTTTCCAGTCGGCTGGGTACCCGTAATGGCGGGCGCTGTTCGTCGACAGCGGTGCGGGCGCTGATTCGTCGCATCGTCGAGGGCGAGGAAGCGGGTCAGCCGCTGAGTGATGGTCGCATCGCCAGATTGCTGTCCGAGCGTGGTGTACGCATTGCCCGGCGCACAGTGGCCAAGTACCGCGAAGCGATGGGTATTCCCCCGGTGGCCGAACGTTTGCTGGCGGTCGAGCGGGGCGAGCGGATTGCCGCCCACCACTGATTCCGGCTGGGAGGGAAGCATAGCAATGAGTACTGGAGATCGAACCATGGATGCAGCCATCGAAATACCGGTTGATTCGAAATCAGCCAGCGTGGACGGTTTCATGACCGAACCACCAGCCAGTTCCGACCTGACCGGCCTGATCGGCGAGTCGGAGGCCATCGGCGAAGTGCGTGCGCTGATCCGGCAGGTGGCGGAGTTCGACAGCAATGTACTGGTGCTGGGTGAATCCGGCACGGGCAAGGAGCTGGTGGCCCGGGCCATTCATGACATGTCCGATCGCGCCGATCGGCCGTTCGTGCCGGTCAATTGTGGTGCGATTCCCTCCGAGCTGCTGGAAAGCGAACTGTTCGGTCACGAGAAAGGCGCCTTTACCGGTGCGTTGGCGCGGCGTCGCGGACGTTTTGAACTGGCCGAGGGCGGCACCCTGTTCCTGGACGAGATTGGCGACATGCCGGTGGCGATGCAGGTCAAGTTGTTGCGCGTGTTGCAGGAACGTTCGTTTGAACGCGTCGGCGGTACTGAAACCCTGCGCTGCAACGTGCGGGTCATTGCCGCAACACATCGGGATATCGAGACGCGCATCGAGCGTGGAGAGTTTCGTGAAGATCTGTACTACCGGCTCAACGTCTTTCCGATTCAGGTGCCTCCGCTGCGCGAACGGCCCGAGGATGTGCCGCCGCTGGTCGAGCATTTTCGGGCTGCCTTGTGTCGCCGCGGCATGGGCGAGACTCGCTTCTCGGAAGGGGCCCTGGCCGCGCTCAGTACGCATGCCTGGCCGGGCAATGTCCGCGAACTGCTGAACCTGGTCGAGCGCATGACCATTTTGCGGGCCGGACGCAGTGTCCAGGCCCGCGACCTGCCGCCACGCTATCGCCAGGAGCTGCCAACCGACGAGGATGCGCTGGGTCGTCGTGTCGCGACCGCGTCGCCGGATCTGCCCTTCGAAGAGCGTGCCTTGCCCGAACTGCCGGATGAGGGCGTGGATCTGAAATCCTACCTGAGCAACGTCGAGACCGATCTGATTCGCCAGGCGCTGGAGGAAACCGGGGGCACGGTGGCTCATGCCGCCGAGTTGCTGGGTCTCAGGCGCACCACTCTGGTGGAAAAGATGAAAAAGCACGGCCTGAGCGCGACGGAATACTGACGCGGACCTCATCGGGCTGGAACGAATTTTGCCTCTTATTCTGATGACACCCATCAGGCCAGGTGGCCGGTTGACGATGCAGCGATCTCATGAACAACTTGAAGAAGCCTTTGGTGCCTTCAACCGGCTTTCCGAGCAGCTGTCGTCGGCCTATCGTGACCTTGAAAAGCGGGCGGCCGACCTGGCCGGAGAACTGGCCCGTTCGCGCCAGGAAAAGGCACAGCTTGCTGATCGTCTGGGTGCCTTGATTGATTCTTTGCCCGGCGGGGTGGTGGTGGTTGATGGCGATGGCCTGGTCAATGACTGCAATGCCACGGCGCGCCAATGGCTGGGCGATGACCTCAACGGCAATGACTGGAATGCGGCGCTGGAAGCAGCCGCCGGCCAGATTTCGGATGACGGCCGTGACGTGTCTATCGGCGATCTCGAGTTGACGCTTTCTCGCCGCGAGCTTGAAGGACAGTCCGAAACGATCTTCCTTCTGACCGATGTCAGTCAAGCGCGTCGTCTGCAGGCGGAACTGGACCGTCACCGACGCCTGGCGGCCATGGGCGAAATGGCCGCCCGCCTGGCCCACCAGGTCCGCACACCGCTGTCTTCGGCAGTGCTCTATGCCGATCACCTGACCGAACGGTCGCTGGATACCGACCAGCGTCGGCGATTCGGGCAGCGCCTGATGGCCCGCTTGCGTGATCTCGAGCAGATGACTCGCGACATGCTGGGATTTGTGCGCGGCGGATGTGCTGTCGCAGAGAACGTCGATGTGGCCGGTTTGATCGACAGTGTGCGTCAGACGCTGGAACCGGCCTTCCGGCAGGGCCGGCGTCTTCGTACGGGTGCCGTCCTCCCCGGGCTGGTGGTGCGCGGCGATCGCCGGGCGCTGACTGGCGCTCTGTGCAACCTGATCGAGAATGCCTGGCAAGCGGACGAAGCGGCCACGGTTCGACTCGAGGTGTCCCGCAGCCACAACGGGTGGGTGGATATCCGGGTTGAAGACGATGGTCCAGGCATTGCCGCTGGCGAGGCCGATCGGGTGTTCGAGCCGTTTCATTCCGGTCGCAGTGACGGAACCGGGCTGGGCCTGGCAGTCGCCCGGTCGGTGGCCGAGGCGCATCGCGGCCAGCTCGAACTGCTGCGACATGCACCCAAAGGTGCGCTGTTTTCACTCAGCCTGCCGCTGCACGTCACGGCGGCCGGTCGGGAAGGGGCAGCCAGGCTGCCAGGAGAGATGGCATGACCGAATTTCATGTGCTGATCGTCGAGGACGATGCCGACTTGCGCGAGGCCTTGCGCGAAACGCTGGAGCTGGACGATATCAATGTCAGCGTGGCGGCCGATGGTCCGAAAGCGCTTGAACTGCTGGAGCACACAGCGGTTTCCCTTGTGGTATCGGACATCCAGATGCAGCCCTGGGACGGCCTGGAACTGGTCACCCGTATCAAGCTGCGCCATCCGGGCATCCCCGTGGTGCTCATGACCGCATTCGGCAGTGTTCCCCAGGCGGTGCAGGCCATTCGTGAGGGGGCGATTGACTACCTGGTCAAGCCCGTCTCGTCCGCAGAGCTCCTGGACATGGTCCGCCGTTTCGACGCTCCGGCGGTCGAATCCGAAGGTCTGGTGGCCGAGGATCCACGCAGCCGGGAATTGCTGGGGCTGGCGACCCGGGTGGCGCATGCAGATATCAGCGTGCTGCTCAGCGGGCCCAGCGGCAGCGGCAAGGAAGCCTATGCCCGATTTATCCATGCCGAGAGCGATCGGGCCGGACAGCCGTTCGTGGCCGTGAACTGTGCCGCGATTCCCGAACATATGCTTGAGGCCGAACTGTTCGGCCATGAAAAGGGCGCGTTTACGGGTGCGACCCAGGCTCGCATCGGCAAGTTCGAGCATGCCGATGGCGGCACGCTGCTGCTCGATGAGATTTCCGAGATGGACCTGTCGCTGCAGGCCAAGCTGCTGCGGGTTCTGCAGGAGCGCGAGATCGAGCGGCTGGGTGGCAACCGCACCATCGGGCTCGATGTGCGTGTCATTGCCACCACCAACCGTGATCTGCCGGCCGAAGTCGCAGCGGGGCGTTTCCGGGAAGATCTGTTCTACCGACTCAATGTTTTCCCGCTGAACCTGCCCCCACTATCCGAGCGTCCCGGCGATATCGAGCCGCTGGCCCGGCGTTCGCTGCTGCGACACTGGCGCGGCAGGGCAGCACGGCCCTCACTGACCACCGAGGCGCTCCAGCGGTTGCTGGAGCACCACTGGCCGGGCAATGTTCGCGAGCTCGACAATGTCATCCAGCGCGCCCTGGTGCTTGCTGGCGAGAGCAGTGAGATCGGGCCTGCGGAGCTTTACTTCGAAACGGTCCCCGGCAGCGCCACGGCTGCGAACAGCCCGCGTCCCGCGACCGAGAATCTTCACGAAGCCGTCGAGGATCGCGAAAGCGATGTGATTCTGGCTGCACTGCAGGCCGAGGGCGGGCATCGCGGGCGAACGGCCAGGCGACTGGGGATCAGCCCGCGAACGCTTCGATACAAGCTTTCGCGCATGCGCGATGCCGGTCTGAACATTCCCGGCAAGGCTGGCCCGCAATTTGCAGCGTCTGGCCGGTAAGAGCGTGGTGGCGGCTCGACGCCCCGAGGAGGAAAGGAAGCGATGAGCGAAATGTCCATTCAGCAGGTGCTGTCCCAGATGCGGGCGCTGCAGAGCGACGCGACCGGTCAGCCGGAGTCGACGCAGGGGACTGCCGGAACCCAGTTTTCCGAATTGCTGAGCCAGTCGATCGAGCAGGTCAACAACAATCAGCAGCAGGCCGCCGAGCTCAGTTCAGCCTTCGAGCAGGGTGACCCGAATGCCGATCTGACCGAGGTCATGATCGCCATGCAGAAGGCACGAGTCTCGTTCGAAGCCATGACCGAAGTAAGAAACAAGCTGGTCGAGGCTTACAAGGAAATCCAGAACATGCCGATCTGATCGCCATTGCGATTGGTGAGGTCGAACCGCGAATGAACAGGTAATCAGGACCATGGCAGCACAGGACGTGATGACAGTGAACTCCCGGCTGGCGGTGATCGACCAGGTCCCCGGGCTCAGGCAGTTGCTCGTGCTGGTGGGCATTGCAGCCGCAGTGGCCGCGGGGGTCAGCATGGTGCTTTGGTCCTGGGGCGATACCGAAAGCATCCTGCACAGCAACCTGTCTGATCGCGATGCCGTGGAGATTGTCCAGACCCTGGATGCGGCCGGCATTCCGAACAGCTACGAGGCCGGCAGCGGTGTCGTGCGGGTGCCGGACAATCACCTTCATGACGCAAGACTGGCGCTGGCATCGGAAGGACTGCCCAGTGCCGCAGGCACCGGGTTCGAGATGCTGGGCGAGGAGAGAGGGCTGACCAGCAGCCAGTTCATGGAGAATGCCCGCTACCAGCGTGCCCTGGAGGTCGAAATACAGCGCACTATTGCGTCGATCAGCGCGGTGCGCGCCGCGCGGGTGCACCTGGCCGTGCCGCGCGAGAGTGTGTTCGTTCGCGATCGCCGGCCCGCCAGTGCTTCGGTGCTGCTCAATCTGCATTCCGGGCGTCGTCTGGAAGGTGCCCAGGTCGAGGCGATCATGAACCTGGTCGCTTCATCCGTGCCTGACATGGAACGTGCCCAGGTTTCGATCATAGACCAGCACGGAACGTTGCTGTCCGCGGATTCTGCCGGCGGTGGCAGTCGCACTGGCGATGAGGCCTACCAGCGGGCACAGCAGGTGGAAGAGCGTCTGGCGCGTCGGGTCGAAGATCTGTTGACGCCAATTGTCGGTTTAGGACGCGTTCGGGCCCAGGTGACGGCAGACATCGATTTTACCGTGCGCGAGGAAACCGAGGAACTGTTCGACCCGGAAGGGCAGGTGATACGCAGCGAGCAGATCAGCGAAGAGCCGGGCGGACGTGAATGGGTGCGCGGCATTCCCGGCGCGCTCAGCAACCAGGCCGATGCCGATGTTGCCGAGAATGACGAAGCCGATGAGAACAACCCCGAGGTGCCGATGTCGCGGCGCTCGACCCGAAACTTCGAAATCGGTCGAACCATACGCCATAGTCAGACTCCAATTGGTAGTGTCCGCCGCCTGTCGGTGGCTGTCGTTGTCGATCAGCCGCGAGAGGCAGACGAGGAGGGCGTGATGCGGCCTGTTCCCTACAGCGAGGATGAAATCGAGCACCTGACCGGACTGGTGCGTGAGGCCGTTGGTTTTGATGTCGATCGTGGCGACAGTGTCAGCGTCGTCAACCGTCCCTTCCGCGAGGTCGAGATGGACGATGCCGGCACGACTGATGATTTCACGCTGCTCGAACGGCTTGATGTTCTGGGCATCCTGCGCATCGTCGCCTCGGTGTTCGTGGTCCTGTTGCTGATCCTGCTGGTCGTGCGGCCGCTGTTCCGCCAGTTGCTGTTTACTGCGCCCGCCACGCAGCAACAGGCGTTGCCCGCCGGAGCGGGCGGTACGGCCATGTTGCCCGACGAGGATGATCGGCTGCGCGAGCGGGAGCAGGCGCCCATGGACCCCAAACAACGCTACGAGGAACGCATCAATCAGGCGCGCTCGGCGGTCAACCAGGACCCCAAGCGGGTGGCACAGGTCGTCAAGCAGTGGGTGAACGAAGATGGTTGATCAGAAGACCTTCGCCCAGAAAATTTCAGGGACCGAGCGAGCGGCAATTCTGTTGATGTCGCTAGGCGAGAACGAAGCTTCCGAAGTGCTCCGGCACATCGGCGCCAAGGAGGTTCAGAAGATCGGCACTTCCATGGCGACCATGAAATCGGTGTCGCGCGACGAGGCCACCGATGTTCTGGAGCACTTTGTGACCACCGTGGACGAGGAAACATCGTTGGGTGTGGGTGCCGACGAGTACGTCCGCCGGGTGCTGACCCAGGCCCTGGGCGAAAAGGCCTCAAGTCTGATCGACCGGGTTCTGCTGGGCCAGAAGAGCAAGGGACTGGAGGCGTTGAAGTGGATGGATCCACGCAGCGTCGCCGAGATGATTCGCCAGGAGCACCCGCAGATCATTGCCATCGTACTGGCCTACCTGGAAAGCGATCATGCCGCCGAGGTGCTGAGCGCGCTGCCCGACCAGGTCCGTCCCGACGTGATCATGAGAATTGCAACACTCGATGGCATTCCGCCATCGGCTTTCAATGAACTTGACCAGGTCATGGAAAAGCAGTTTGCCGGCAACGAGAACCTGAAGTCGTCCAGTGTAGGCGGCATCCGTTCGGCCGCCGAGATTCTCAACCTGGTCGAGGGCAGTACCGAAGAAGAAGTGATGGAGGCGGTGCGCGAGAGCGACCAGGCGCTGGGCGACCAGATCCAGGAACAGATGTTCGTGTTCGACAATCTCAAGGAGATCGACGATCGAGGCATTCAGTCCCTGTTGCGCGATGTGCAGTCCGACACCCTGGTGGTGGCGTTGAAGGGCGCGGACAACGAGATCAAGGAAAAGATTTTCGGCAACATGTCGCGCCGCGCCGCGGAAATGCTCGAGGAGGACCTGGAAGCCAAGGGTCCGGTTCGCATCTCCGATGTGGAGGCCGCGCAGAAGGAAATTCTGACCACGGCACGACGGCTGGCCGACCAGGGCGAGATTCAGCTCGGCGGCAAGGGAGAGGAATATGTCTGATCTGCTTGAGCGCGAAGACCTGGGCGAGGTCGAGCGTTGGCAGGCGCCATCGGTTGCAGCCGGCAGCCCGGAGTCGCGCGCGGCGGGCCGGAAGGAGCGACCCTCCTACATTCACAGTGCCCGTGAGCTCGAGGAGCTGCAGAAGCGGGCCTGGGAAGAAGCCTGGGCGCGCGGCGAAGCCGACGGTCGCAAGGCAGGCGAGAAGGCAGTGCGTGCCGAAGCCCAGAAGCTGACGCGCATCGCAAAGTCCATGGCCCGGCCGCTGGACGAGGTTGATCAGGCGGTCGAGGAGGAGCTCGCCTCCCTGGCCCTGGCCATTGCTCGCCAGGTCATTCGACGCGAGCTGCGCACCGAGCCCGAGCATGTCATTGCCGCGGTACGCGAGGCGCTGGAAGCACTGCCTTCCAACAGTCGCGAAGTTCGTGTACACCTGCACCCCGACGATGCCCGGCTGGTTCGAGAGGTGCTCGCCAATCCCGAAGGCGAGATCGCCTGGGATATCCGCGAGGACCCGGTGCTTGAGCGTGGCAGTTGCCGGGTCAGCTCGAACAGTGCCAGAGTCGATGCCACGCTGGAATCGCGTATTGCCGAGATCGCCACGCGTGTGCTGGGTAGCGACCGGGCGCGAGGCGGTGATGCCGGCGACGAGGACGATCAATGAGTTCGGCAAGAGCAAAACGCTGGGCCGACAGTCTCAGACAGCGACGGTCGCTTGCGGCCGCCGGAGGCAGTGTAAAAGCGTATGGTCGGCTACGCCGGGTCGTCGGGCTGACGCTGGAGGCGGTCGGCGTGGAAGCGGCCCTGGGCGAGCGCTGCTGGGTGGTTGATCAGCACGACCGGCGGATCGAAGCCGAGGTCGTGGGCTTTGCCGAAGACAGCGTCTACCTGATGCCAACCGAGGAAATACGAGGGCTGTCGCCGAACGCCAGGGTCATGCCCGGCGGCGGCGTGCTGGATGCACCGGCGGGCAGGGCCTTGCTGGGACGGGTCATCGACGGCGCCGGCGAGCCGCTGGACGGACGCGGACCGCTACGCGCCGAATCTCGCACCCGTCTGCAGGGTGACACCATCAATCCGCTGGAGCGAACCCCGATCCGTGAGCCACTGGATGTGGGGGTTCGCGCCATCAACAGCCTGTTCACCGTGGGCCGGGGGCAGCGTCTTGGCCTGTTTGCCGGTTCCGGTGTGGGTAAGTCCACCCTGCTGGGCATGATGACGCGTTTTACCGAGGCCGACGTGATCGTGGTTGGCCTGATCGGGGAACGTGGACGTGAAGTGGCCGACTTCGTCGAATCCACGCTGGGCAAGGAAGGGATGCGGCGGGCGGTGGTTGTGGCCAGTCCGGCCGATCGTGCTCCCCTGATGCGCATGCGCGGCGCCTGGCTGGCCACGGCCATTGCCGAGCACTTCCGCGATCAGGGCTTGAAGGTGCTGCTGCTGATGGATTCGCTGACCCGGTTCGCCCAGGCCAAGCGTGAAGTGGCCCTGGCCGTGGGCGAACCACCGGCAACCAAGGGCTATCCACCTTCGGTGTTCACCAGCTTGCCGACACTGGTCGAGCGTGCGGGCAACAGTGTTCGGGGGGGCGGCTCGATTACCGCCTTTTACACCGTACTGGTCGAAGGCGATGACAGTGCCGATCCGATTGCCGACGCCTCGCGTGCCATTCTGGATGGCCATATCGTGCTGTCGCGCCAGATGGCCGAGTCCGGGGTGTATCCGGCCATTGATGTCGAAGCCTCGATCAGCCGATCGATGATGGATATCACCTCCGAATCACACCAGGCAAAAGTTCGCCGGTTCCGGCAAATTCATGCCACTTATCGTCAGAACGAAGACCTTATTGCCGTGGGTGCCTATCGCCAGGGCAATGATCCACGCATTGACGAGGCCGTCGCTTATCGTCCGAAACTGCTGGATTTCCTGCGTCAGACGCGTGAAGAGGCGGTGCCGCTGGCCAACAGCTTCGAGCAGCTGGAGGCATTATTGGGATCCGAGGCCGAGTCCGGACAGTCTGGCACATGACTTGCTTGTATGTAGGGCAGACGCGGATTGCCGAGATTTCGACAGATGACTGAAAAGGGGATGACAAGGTGACAAGATCCGAGCGACTGAACCGTGTGGCCGGGCATGCCGAGAACGAACAGAACGAGGCCTCAAGCCAGCTGGCGGCATTGCAACAGCGACTCGATGCCCAGGAGACTCGGCTGGCCGATCTGCGCGAGTACCTGGCCAATTACCATCGCGAGCTCGATCAGGCACGCCAGGGGGAAGTCAAGGCGTCCTGGTTGAAGAACTACGCCACATTTCTGGATCGGCTCAAGCAGGCCGTGGATCAGCAGGAAAACCAGGTCCAGGCCGCACGCCATGACTACGAGCGTCAGCTACAGGTCTGGAAGGAAAAGCGCTCGCGCACGCAGGCGATTGCCAAGGTGGCCGATCGACGTCGCCGGCAGGAAGCCCGGGACGAGGATCGTGCCGAGCAGCGCGCGACCGATGACCTGGTGCTTGGCAATTCACTCTACCGGAGCATCTGACCATGATTCCAGGCATGCAGGCTGTCGGCAGTGGTGGCGCCAACGGATCAGCATCACCGGCTACTCCGCAGGCCGATGGCGAGGCCTGGGCCGGGATTCTGGCGCTTTTTGCCGATCTGGGAGAAGCCGGTCTGACGCTGGAGGGCACCGATACGCAGATGCCGATCGCGCTCGATGCGCTGGACCCGGATATCTTCGAACAGTTGCCCGGCGGCATGCCCGACCAGGAATTGATGGACTGGATCGTCCAGATCGAGATGCTGCTGGCTGATCCTGAGGCATTGGCTGAAGATTTCGAGCAATTGGTCACCGATCTGCGTGACGCCGGACCGATCGGGGAGACGCTGGCCGGACTGATCGAACAAGCACGGGTGGCTCAGGCCGAAGGCGACGAGTCGGCCCGGGAGCGACTGGTCGTGCTGCTCAACCAGGTATCGGATCGGCTCTCTGCCGAGTCGGTATCACGTCCGGACGCTCCAGGTCGCGACGAACGGCCGGTACAGGTCGGCTCAAACAGCCAGTTTGCGGCTGCGACAACTCGAGTTCAGGGCGAGACCGAGCGCAGTATTCCGCGGGCCGAGAACCTGCGCCTGGATCGCATTGTCGCGGAGCCTGAGCGCATGGTGGGCGAACGCGAACCGGTGCAGTTTTTGCGCGACCCCGTTCAGGCCCGTCCCGAAAGCCGCTTGCCGGCAGCCTGGGCGGGTGGAGCAGAGTCTTCTTCGTCAGCCGCTCGCGCCGATCTGGCAGGTCTGCTGAACGGTACGCTCAGCCCCCTGCGGTCGCAGGCCCTGCCTCCGCAGACCCCGGCAAGCCCCGAGGCTCGCGCGGCAGCCGAGCAGACTTTCGAACGGGTAGCCTGGATGAGTCGACGCGAAGGAGGACAGGCGCGTCTTCAGTTGCGTCCTCCGGAACTGGGTCAGGTCGATATTCGTGTCAAGGTGCAGGGCAAGGAAGCCAGCATCCAGATGAGTGCGGCCAACGCCCAGGTGCGAGAGGCGCTGGAACAGATGCTGCCGCGCCTGCGCGAGCTGCTGGAAGGGCAGGGCTTGCACATGAGCGATGCTTCCGTGGCCGATTCGGGTACCGGGCAGGCGGGTCAGCAAGGCGATGGGCAGGAACGCTCAGATTCCCCGTCGGGCCAACGCCTGCAGGCCTCGGACGAGGCCGAGCAGGCCGCTTCACGCCCGACAGCCGGCCAGGGACTGCTGGATTTGTATGCCTGAATTCTGACGGCGTCGGTTTTCCGACGCTAGTCGCCTGCCAGGCCTGGCACGGCTTTTGCTCCCATAGGGTTGACGCAGTGATTCAACCCAGCCAGGGAGTGAAACCGGAATGGCCGAAAGTCAGAATGAAACCCCCGCGGTGAAGGAATCCGGCGGGATCATGAAGATCCTGCTGATCAGCATGGTGGTTGGTTTGTTCATGTCGGCGATTGTCGCCGGCACCCTCTTTTTTGTACTCAGTGACGACCTTCTGGGCGACGATGAGAACGGCGATGCCGAAGCCACGGAGGAAGTCCGTCCGAGCGGTCCCCCGATATACCACGAGTTCGATCCCCCCTTTATTGCCAATCTGAAAGATTCGGGCACTGTGCGGTTTCTGCAGGTCACGGTTCAGGTCATGGCCCGTGATCGGAAGATTATTGAGGCCGTGAGTGAGCATGAGCCGGTCATTCGCAACAACCTGCTGATGCTGTTTTCCGACCAGACTCGCGAATCCATACGTGAGCGGGAAGCCCGCGAGGCGCTGCGCGAGGCCGCCCGTGAGGAGATACGCGAGATTCTGCGTGATCAGGATGCCCCTGATGACGTCGAGCAGGTCTACTTCACCAGCTTTGTACTGCAGTAGCCGGAGCAGCCCATGAGCAATCGCAGCGATATTCTTGACCAGGACGAAATCGATGCCTTACTGCACGGGGTCGATTCCGGAGATGTAGATACCGAAGGCGGGGCAGCCGTCGAGGGTGAGGTCCAGAGTTTCGATTTCGCCAGCCAGGACCGGATCGTTCGCGGGCGCATGCCCACGCTGGAAATGATTAACGAACGCTTTGCGCGCTACTTCCGCATCGGTCTGTTCAATATGCTGCGGCGATCGGCCGAGATTTCGGTGGCCGGCGTGGAGATGATGAAGTTCCAGGAGTACATGCGGCAGCTGCATGTGCCCACCAGCCTGAACCTGATGCGAGTGCGGCCGTTGCGTGGCACCAGCCTGCTGGTGCTGGATGCCCGCTTCGTGTTCGCGGTGGTCGATACCTTTTTCGGCGGCGATGGACGATTTCACGTGCGTATCGAGGGGCGCGAGTTCACCCCGGTCGAAACGCGGGTCATCGAGCGCCTGCGCAACCAGATCTTCGTGGATCTCAGCGAGGCATGGAAACCGGCCCTGGACGTGGATTTCGAGTTCAGCAACATGGAGATCAATCCACAGTTCGCCAATATCGTCAGCCCGTCGGAGATCGTGGTCGTGACGCGTTTCAGCGTCGAGCTGGAAGGCATCAGTGGCGAAGTTCACGTCACCATCCCCTATTCCTCTCTGGAGCCAATCCGGGAGACGCTGGATTCGGGCATGGCATCGGACCGGATGGAAAAAGACGAGCGCTGGATGAAGGCGCTGCGCGACGAGATCCGCGGCGCCGATGTCGGCATCAAGGCCGAGTTGTGCCGCAAGAAATTAACTGTGCGTGACCTGGTGCGAATGCGCCCGGGCGATGTTATTCCGGTGGATTTGCCCGAAACCGTACCGGTCATCGTCGAGGGCGTGCCTTGCTTTCGCGGCACGGTCGGTGTTTCCCGCGATCGCTATGCGATCAAGATTCAGGAGCGGGTCGAGCAGGTCCGCGACACCAGTTTCAAGCTTGAGGAGGCCTGAGTGCCATGAACGACAAGAGTAACGACAACAGCAACGACAAGCCCGAACCGTCGGAAGACGCAGCCGAGCAGCAAGACAGTCGCCAGGAAGAGGCGGAGAAGGCCCAGTTCGAACAGATCGAACAGGAGGCCGACCCGGCCGACGGCGATGTCAATCTGGATGTCATTCTGGATGTGCCGGTCACGCTGGCCATGGAAGTGGGGCGAACGCACATCAGTATTCGCAACCTGCTACAGCTCAATCAGGGGTCGGTGGTCGAGCTTGATCGCATGGCTGGCGAACCACTGGATGTCTACGTCAACGGCACCCTGGTTGCGCATGGCGAAGTGGTGGTGGTCAACGAAAAGTTTGGTATCCGCCTGACCGATGTGATCAGCCCGTCCGAACGCATCAAGAACCTGCAATGATCCGCCTGCTGCTCCTGATTCTGACTTTCGCCGCACCGGTTGTCATGGCCGGGGAGAATGGCGCGGTCGATGCAGCCGGACACCTGGGCCGCACCGCGCTGGGACTGCTGCTGGTGCTCGGCCTGGTGTTTGCCCTGGCCTGGGCCGCGCGGCGCAGCGGTCTGGCGGGGCTGAGTACCCGTGGCAACGATGGCCCCATTCGACTATTGGCCCAGCGTTCTCTGGGCGCACGTGAACGCCTGGTGCTGGTCGAGGTGGATGGTCGCAAGATGTTGCTGGGCGTAGTGCCCGGCCGGATCAGTCGGCTTGATGAAGCCGGAATCGACAAGCCGTTTTCCGAGCACCTGTCGGAAGCGCGGGGTGAGCAGTGATGGGCCGCACCATACTGTTGCTTCTGCTGCTGATGCCCTTGCCGCTGCTGGCACAGGATATTGGTGGGCTGGAAGTGGTCACGGTGACACCGGACGGCGAGGGCGGCCAGACCTGGAGCCTGACCATCCAGGTGCTGGTACTGATGACGGCACTGACCCTGTTGCCGTCGATCGTGCTGATGTTTACTTCCTTTACCCGCATCATCGTGGTGCTGGCCATCATGCGCCAGGCCATGGGCACGGCCACCACGCCACCGAACCAGGTGCTGATCGGCCTGGCCCTGTTTCTGACCTTCTTCATCATGGCGCCGGTGCTGCAGGAAATCAACGAACACGCCCTGCAGCCCTACCTGCAGGAAGACATCAGCCTGGAGGAAGCCATAGAGCGCGGGCGAGAACCCATCCACGCCTTCATGCGCTACCAGGTCCGCGAGCGCGACCTGGCCATGTTCGCCTCCCTGGCCGGATACGAGAACGGCTTCGAGGAGCCCGAAGATGTGCCGTTTTCAGTGCTCGTGCCGGCGTTTCTTACCAGTGAGCTGAAAACGGCATTCCAGATCGGTTTCATGATCTACATTCCGTTCGTGATCATCGACCTGGTCGTGGCCAGCACGCTGATGTCCATGGGCATGATGATGCTCTCGCCGATGCTGGTCTCGCTGCCATTCAAGCTGATGCTGTTCGTGCTGGTCGATGGCTGGGGGCTGGTGACCGGCACACTGGCTTCAAGCTTCCTGACGCCGGCATTCTCGTGATGCATGCGAGGAGTGAATTGACATGACGCCCGAAATGGTGATCGATATCGGTCGGCAGGCGCTTTGGGTGGTGGCGCTGCTGCTCTCGCCCATGCTGTTGTCGGCGCTGGCGGTCGGTTTGATGATCGGCATGTTCCAGGCTGCCACCCAGATCAATGAAATGACGCTGTCGTTCATTCCCAAACTGGCGGTACTGATTCTGGCCCTGGTACTGGCCGGGCCCTGGATGCTGGAGCTGATTGTTTCGTTTACTCATGACATGATCTCCAACGCGCCCAATCTGGTTGATCCGAACTAGCCATGTTCGAGGTCACCGAATCCCAACTGCTGGAATGGCTGAGTGGGTTCCTGTGGCCGTTTTTTCGCATTGCCGGCATGCTGATGGTGGCGCCACTGTTTTCGGCGGCATTCATTCCGGTGCGGATTCGCATGCTGCTGGCCTTCACTCTGTCGCTGGCCGTGGTGCCGTTGTTGCCACCGCCCCCGGATGTGCCCCTGTTCTCGATCGAGGGCATGTTGATCGGCGTTCAGCAGGTGCTGGTTGGCTTTGCCGCCGGATTCCTGCTGCAACTGGTGTTCGATGCCGTGGTGGTCGGGATACAGACCGTGGCCATGAGCATGGGCTTGGGTTTTGCTGTCATGGTCGATAGCCAGAGTGGTGTGCAGGTGCCGGTGCTCAGTCAGTTTCACGTCATCATTGCCACCCTGCTGTTTCTGGCCTTCAATGGTCATCTGCTGGTTATTTCCATGCTGATCGACAGTTTTACTCATTTGCCGGTGGGGCCCATCGGCTTGAGTGCCGACAGCTTCTGGATACTGGTCTCCTGGGGCAGCAACATGTTTGCCGGTGCGGTCAACATTGCCCTGCCGGCAGCGACGGCGGTGCTGGTGGTCAACCTCTCGATCGGCGTGATCAGTCGCGCAGCGCCCAGCCTGAACCTGTTCGCCGTCGGCTTTCCCATCACCATGCTGACTGGCTTCGTCATGCTGATGGCAACGCTGCCCATGCTGCAGGGCACGCTGGCTCGATTGATCGAGGAAGCCATGCAGGCCATCCGGATGATGTGGGGGTAAGTCATGGCCGAGAACGACAACAGTCAGGAGAAAACCGAACAGCCAACGCCGAAACGGCTCAAGGATGCGCGCGAGAAAGGCCAGGTTCCCCGCTCCCGGGAATTGACCATGACGCTGGTTATGCTGGTTGGCGCGACCACCCTGTATCTGACCGGCGGACGCTATGCCGAACGGCTCTCGGGTGTGCTAGAGCGGGGTTTCAGTGTCGAGCGTGGCAGGCTGTATGATGATCAGTTCATACTCGAGTACCTGGCCGCGCAGATTGCCGACGGTCTGCTGACGGTGGCGCCGAAGCTGCTGATTCTGGTGATTGTTGCCCTGATGGCGCCGGCGCTGATCGGGGGCTGGAACTTCAGCCAGAAAGCGCTGGTGCCCAAGCCCGAGCGCCTCAATCCGATCAAGGGACTCAAGCGGGTGTTCGGTCCGCGCGGACTGATGGAACTGTTCAAGGCCATGGGCAAGTTCCTGCTGGTGGGTTCGGCCGCCATCCTGGTGGTTTACCTGTCTTCCGACCGGTTTTTGACGCTGGGCAGCATGCCGACGCTGCCGGCCATGGCGACCGCGGTGGGCATTGCCGGTTTTGCCCTGATCAGCCTCAGCGCCACGCTGATCCTGATTGCAGCCATTGATGTGCCCTTTCAGTTGCACACCCATAACAAGCAGTTGCGCATGACCCGCAAGGAAGTGCGCGACGAACAGAAGGAAACTGAAGGTCAGCCCGAGGTCAAGAGCAAGCAGCGCAGCCTGCAACAGGAAATCTCAAGCCGCCGCATGGCCGAAGCCGTGCCAAAGGCCGACGTGGTCGTCACCAACCCGACCCATTTTGCCGTGGCGTTGAAGTACGACTCGGACAACATGGCCGCACCGGTGGTCGTGGCCAAGGGCGCCGATCACATGGCCGCGGCGATTCGCCGCATCGCACAGGAGGCCGGGGTTCCCCTGCTGGAAGCGCCGCCGCTGGCACGCGCGTTGTTCCGCAGCGCCGAAATCGGCCAGTCCATTCCCGCAGAGCTGTACGTGGCGGTCGCGGAGGTCATGGCCTGGGTCTACCAGATTCGGAACCCGGCCCGACGTGGCGAGCGGCTCAAGCCCCCCAACCCCGATGTGGACGAGGCGAACGAGGACTGATTTTATGGTGGCAGGCCAGGGGGGTGGTCCGCATTTTGCAGATTGAGCATTGAAGGTCTTTCTGCGGAGTCTGCCGGAGCATGAACAGCACCAGTTTTCCATTACTGCTGAAGCGCGTCAACGCCATTGGCATCGGTGCGCCGATCCTGGTGTTGATGGTGCTGGCCATGGTGGTGCTGCCGCTGCCGGCACCGGTGCTGGATCTGTTGTTCACTTTCAATATCACCCTGTCGCTGGTGATCATCCTGGCAGTAATCTACGTGCTGCGTCCGCTGGATCTGGGCGTGTTTCCCACCATCCTGCTGGTCGGCACGCTCCTGCGCCTGGCGCTCAATATCGCCTCGACCCGGGTCATTCTGCTCAACGGTCATACCGGCACCGACGCTGCCGGTCGCGTGATCGAGTCTTTTGGCGACTTTGTCGTGGGGGGCAATTACGCCGTCGGCCTGATCGTCTTTGCCATTCTGGTGGTGATCAACTTCGTGGTCGTCACCAAGGGCGCGACGCGGGTTTCGGAGGTCACGGCCCGCTTTACCCTGGATTCGATTCCGGGCAAGCAGATGGCGATCGACGCCGACCTCAACGCCGGCATCATCGATCAGTACGAAGCGCGTGAACGGCGCGAAGAAATCCGTCAGGAAACCGACTTCTACGGCTCCATGGACGGTGCCAGCAAGTTCGTCCGGGGCGATGCCGTGGCCGGCATCATCATCTTGCTGATCAACGTGGTCGGTGGGCTGCTGATCGGCACCATGCAGCATGGCATGGCGTTCGGTTCGGCCGTCGAGACTTACACCTTGCTGACGGTGGGCGATGGCCTGGTGGCACAGATCCCGGCCCTGCTGCTGTCAACGTCGGTGGCCATCATCGTGACCCGGATGTCGCGGTCTCAGGACATGGGCAGCGAAATGATCTCGCAGGTCTTCGGTCAGCCCAAGGTGCTGGCGTTGACGGCCAGCGTTCTCGGCCTGCTGGGGCTGGTGCCGGGCATGCCCAGCATGGCGTTTCTTCTGCTGGCCACCCTGGCTGGCGGCGCGGCCTGGCTGCAGTACAAGCGCCAGATCGAACAGGAGACCGAGGCCGTGCAGGAAAGCGACCGGGCCGAGCAATCCAGCCAGGAGGACAAGCCGAAGGAGCTGGGCTGGGAAGATGTCACCCAGGTTGATCCGGTCGGCCTGGAGGTCGGCTACCGTCTGGTACCACTGGTCGACAGCCGCCAGGGCGGCGAGTTGATGAACCGGATCAAGGGTGTGCGCAAGAAGCTCTCCCAGAGCCTGGGCTTTCTGATTCCTCCGGTGCACATCCGCGACAACCTGGACCTGGCGCCGACCCGCTACCGGATCACGATATTCGGTGTGCCGGTGGCCGAGGCCGAGGTCCACCCGGACCGTGACCTGGCCATCGATCCAGGGGGAACCAGCGGCCGTGTCCAGGGTATCGAGACGCGCGACCCGGCTTTCGGCATGCCGGCAGTCTGGATCGAGCGAGGTAGTCGTGAACATGCCCAGACCATGGGCTACACCGTTGCCGACGCGGCCACCGTGGTCGCCACTCACATGAGCCATTTGCTGAAGAAACATGCCCATGAACTGCTTGGCCACCAGGAAGCCCAGCAGATGCTTGACGTACTGGCCAAGAGTGCGCCGAAACTGGTCGAAGATCTGACGCCCAAGACCCTGCCGCTGTCTGTGGTGGTGAGGGTGTTGCAGCAGCTCCTGGTCGAAGGTGTGCCGGTGCGCAATCTGCGCAGCATCTGCGAGGCTCTGCTTGAGCATGGCACCCGCACCCAGGACCCGGATGCACTGCTGACCGAGGTGCGCATTGCACTGGGACGACAGATCACACAGGAGGCCGGAGGTAACGGACAGCTGCCCGTCATTACTCTGGCGCCCGAGCTGGAACAACTATTGCACGACATGGTGCAAAAGGGCGATGCCGGCATGCTGGAACCGGGCCTGGCCGAAAAGCTGCGCGAGGAATTGCATGCCAGCGCCCGCCAGCAGGAAACACGAGGTGAACCGGCAGTGCTGCTGGTTCCACCCACCATCCGCAACATGCTGGCGCGGTTTGCCCGCCAGGCGGTGTCGGGACTGCACGTACTGTCCCACAGCGAAATCCCGGAGGACCGGGAACTACGGCTGGTCGGATCGGTATCACGCTGAAGCCGGGATGCCGGCAACCGGGAAAATACGAGGTAGACGGCGATGAAGATCAAGCGATATGTGGCATCGGACATGAGGCAGGCCCTCAGGCAGGTGCGAGAGGAGCAGGGGCCCGATGCGGTCATCCTGTCGACCCGGACCCTGCCCGATGGCCTGGAACTCATTGCCGCGGTGGACTATGACGAAACCCTGATCGACTTCGCAAGCGACCGCGGCGAGACGGGCGGATACGCGCAGGGCCAGGCAGCCTCGAGCAGCGATAGTGAATCCGACGTTGACGAGGAGGGTGCGGCCGGCGTATCGCGCACTCGTTCCACTGACACCGCGTCGGATACCGTTGTCCGGCCCATGGCCAAACCCGCCCCGACGCGAACGCGTCGCGTGCCACGATCCACCCCGAAGCCGGCGATACTGGAAGCGAATGGCTATGCCGACGAAGCCGCTTTCGGACACATGAAAGCCGAGATCGCCGCGCTGAGGCAGATGCTGGAGTCACAGCTCTCCAGCCTGGCCTGGAACGATCTGGCGCGCAGCAGCCCGGCGCGGGCGGCTGCGCTGCGCGATCTGGTCCGCATCGGCCTGGCGCCGGATCTGGCCCAGGACCTGGTGTCCAGGGTGGGGCCGGAAGACTCCGATCTGATGCGCATACTGCACGCATCGCTGGGTGAACTGACGCGACGCTTGAAGACCGTGGGCACGGATCCACTCAAAGGTAGCGGCGTGGTTGCCCTGGTCGGGCCCACTGGCGTGGGCAAGACTACCACCATCGCCAAGCTGGCGGCTCGCCATGCCCAGCGTCATGGTCCGGAGAACGTGGCCCTGATCAGTGCCGATGATTATCGTATCGGTGCGCAGGAGCAGTTGTTTACCTACGGGCGCATGCTCAATATTCCGGTGTACGTGGCCACCAGTGCCGAGCAGTTGCACGAACGGGTGCAGCGACTGGAGCACGCCGATCTGGTATTGGTCGACACCGCGGGCATTGGTCAGCGCGACCAGCGCTTCGAGCGGGTACTGGAATCGCTCGACAGCTCGGGACGGCGGATCAATCCCTACCTCGTGCTGGCTGCCAATGCCCAGATTCAGTCGCTGGAAGAGGCGGTGGCAGCATTCCGGCAGTTGCCCCTGGCGGGAGGTATTGTCACCAAGCTCGACGAGGCCGGCAGTCTGGGTGGACTGCTGTCGGTACTGGAACGGCACAAGTTGCCGTTGGCTTATACTGCCGATGGACAGCAGGTGCCGGAGAACCTGCGGCGTGCCAGCACCCGCAACCTGGTTCGCCGGGCCATTGAGCTGATGAAGGAATCGGGCAGGAAACCCATGAATGAAGACTACCTGGCCCAGCAGTTCGGAGAGATTCGTCATGCCCATGCTTGAAGAAGGGGGGCAGGCTGCTGGCCTGCGGAATCTCCGCCGTCAGCGCCCTGTGCAGGTGGTGGCCGTTGCATCCGGAAAGGGCGGAGTCGGCAAGACCAACGTCTCGGTTAACCTGGCAACTGCCCGGGCGCTGAGCGGCAAAAAGGTCTGGTTGCTGGATGCAGATCTTGGCCTGGCCAACATTGATGTGTTGCTGGGGCTGAACCCGCGACAGAACCTTTCCCATGTACTCAGCGGCGAATGTGAGCTCGGGGATATCGTTTTGCCGGGGCCGCCGGGCGTACGCATCATTCCGGCGGCATCGGGCGTGCAGCACATGGCGTCGTTGTCGGCGACCGAGTGTGGGGGGGTGATACACGCCTTTTCCGAGCTGGGCGAGGACCTGGATATGCTGGTGGTCGACACGGCTGCTGGTATCAACACCTCCGTGACCATGTTTGCCCGCGCCGCCCACGAGGTGCTCGTGGTGGTCTGCGACGAGCCTGCTTCCATTACCGATGCCTACGCACTGATCAAGGTGCTTTCACGCGATTACGGGGTACAGCGTGCCCGCGTAGTGGCCAACATGGTCCGCTCCGAGGCCGAGGGGCGGGCGCTGTACAGAAAGATCGCGCGCGTCAGTGACCGCTACCTGGACCTCACGCTGCACTATGCCGGCTGTGTGCCGCACGACGAGTTCCTGCGCCGGGCCCTGCAGCAGCAGGAGCCGGTGATGACCGCATTTCCCTCCAGCCGGGCTGCTTCGGCATTCAAGAAACTGTCCGAACATGCCGATACATGGGATGTGCCGACCGGTGCGCGCGGCCATCTGGAGTTCTTTTTCGAGCGAGCACTTGTCGGTACCGAGTCATCCCGCGGGGTGGCCTCATGAACAGCCCGAGGGAATACCTCGAGGTTCAGAGGCTGGACCAGGATGACCTGGTCGAGCGCTATGCCCACCTGGTGCGGCGCATAGCCTACCACCTGGTCGGCCGGCTGCCGGCCAGTGTGGAGGTCAACGACCTGATGCAGGCCGGGATGATCGGCCTGATCGAGGCGGCAGGAAAATACACCGGTGATCGCGGCGCGAGTTTCGAAACCTATGCCGGTATCCGGATCAGGGGCGCGATGCTCGACGAGTTGCGGCGAACCGACTGGGTTCCGCGTTCGGTACACCGCAAGGTTCGCGACATGGTGGAAACCATTCGTCAACTCGAGGCCCGATTGGGTCGGCGAGTCAGAGACACCGAAATTGCCGAGGAGATGGGCCTGGGTCTCGACGAATACCATCGTATTGCGGCCGAAGCGGCGACCTGTCGCATGTTCAGCATGGACGAGTTGTCGCCGGTCGACAGCGAGGAAAGCCCGCTGCCGGGCGATGAGAAAAGCCCTGAAGAGGGCCTGGAGGCGCAGGATATCGAGAAGGCGCTGGCCCATGCCATCGAGACACTGCCGGACAGAGAGAAGCTGGTCATGAGTTTGTATTACAGCGACGAATTGAATCTGCGCGAGATCGGAGAAGTCATGGGCGTGAGCGAATCGCGCATATGCCAACTGCATGGCCAGTCGCTGGCCAGGTTGCGCGCGGATCTGGCCGATCTGCGCTCGTGAAGCTCGTGCATGGCAGCATGAACGGATAGCAGAACCCATTTTGCAAGGAGACGAACTTGGACAAGAACATGCAGCTACTGGTGGTGGATGATTTTTCGACAATGCGTCGCATCATCCGCAATCAGCTCCGGGAGCTGGGCTTCAGCAATATCAAGGAAGCCGACGATGGTAAATCGGCCCTGCAGGTGCTGAGGTCCACGCCGATCGATTTCGTCGTGACCGACTGGAACATGCCCGGCGTGACGGGCCTGGAACTGCTCAAGACCATGCGCGCCGACGATGACCTCAAGAGTATTCCGGTGTTGATGGTGACCGCCGAGGCCAAGCGCGACCAGATCGTCGCTGCCGCCGAGGCCGGAGTCAATGGCTACGTGGTCAAGCCGTTTACTGCCGAGACCCTCAAGGACAAGCTCGAGAAGGTCTTCGAACGTCTGGAGGCAGGCTCATGAATGACGCAGATTCGGTTCGAATAGCCGAGGCGGGCAAGCCACAGGACTATCTCGAGACCATCGAGACGCTGGCAAGCGCTGCCCGTGCCGGCGACGAGGCCACTTTCTATGCCAACCTCGACGAACTGACGGCATTGCGTGAACGCTCCCTGTTTCAGGATATCGGACGGTTGACCCGGCAGTTGCATGAGGCGCTGACCAACTTTCAGGTCGATCCGCGCGTCGAGGCCCTGGCCAAGGAAGAGTTCCCCGATGCCCGTCACCGACTCGACCAGGTGGTGGCCATGACCGAGGAGTCGGCACACAAGACCATGGACCTGGTCGAGGAGAGCCTGCCCCTGACCGAGTCTCTGGCTGAAAGCTGCGAGTCACTCGATGGTCAGTGGCGTCGATTCAGGCGTCGTGAAATGTCAGCCGCCGAGTTCAATGAACTGATCAGAACCACCCAGGCCTTCTTCGAGCAGACCCGCGCCGATAGCGGCCAGCTTCGCGGCAATCTCTCGGAAGTGCTTCTGGCCCAGAATTTCCAGGACCTGTCCGGGCAGACCATTCGCAAGGTGGTTCGACTGGTGCAGGAGGTGGAAACCACCCTGATCGACATGATCCGGCTGTCCGGCCAGGTTTCCGACAAGGTCAGCGAAGCCGGGCAGGCGGCTGAAGCGTCAGCGCCGAAGCGCAAGAAGAAAGCCGAGGAATTAAAGAACCAGGACGAGGTCGATGACCTGCTGTCCAGTCTCGGCTTCTAGGAGGCAAGCATGAACTACCAGGTCGATGACAGCATACGCGAGGACTATCTCAATGAGGCCGGTGAGATCGTCAATCAGCTTGGTGAACAGCTGGTTCGGCTGGAGCGCCAGCCTGATGACCGTGAGCTGCTGGACAGCATTTTTCGAGCTTTTCACACCATCAAGGGCGGGGCGGGATTTCTCGATATCGCCCCGCTGGTGGACTGCTGTCATTGTGCCGAAGAGGTCTTTGATGCCCTGCGTCGCAAGGAAGGCGAGCTTGATGCCGACATCATGGATGCCATCCTGCACGCGCTGGACGTGGTCACCGCCATGCTCGAGGCCCTGCGGGCCGGAAGTGAACCGCAACCGGCGCCGCCGGCACTGCTCGATCAGTTGCGTGGTTTCGTGCGCCAGACGGGTGGCGCCGGGCCCAAGCAGGCGCCTGCGCAATCCGCCGGCACCGAGGGGGGTGGCGGTGATGTGACCGACGACGAGTTCGAGAACATGCTGGCCGAAGCACTGGAAGGTGATTCGGGCACGGGTGAGTCGAGCGAGCTGGACGTGGCGGGCAAGAACGAGGAATCCGACGAGATCACCGAGGACGAGTTCGAGGCCCTGCTCGACCAGATGCAGGGGCAGGGCGAAGAAGTGAGTGCTACCGAATCAGACGCTCGTGTCGAGGACAAGGCCGCCGCCCCGGAGATGTCTCGGACCGAGAGCGACAGCGAGGACGAGATTACCGAGGCAGAGTTCGAGGCCCTGCTCGATGAGCTGCAGCAGGCTGGCAGTGGGCAGCAGGAAACCCCGGCGCCGGATCCTGTTCAACCGGAACAGAACAACGAGGCGCAAAAGGCCGCGCCCCGGGTTCAGACACCGACGACCGTGGCCGAATCGACCGTCAGGGTCGATGTGTCGCGCCTTGATACGGTCATGAATCTGGTGGGCGAACTGGTGCTGGTGCGCAACCGCCTTACCAACCTCGGAGCGCAGCTGAAGAACGAGGAGTTGCAGAATGCCGTGGGCAACCTCGACCTGGTGACGGCGGATCTGCAGATGGGCGTGATGCAGACCCGCATGCAGCCCATTGGCAAGGTGTTCTCACGTTTTCCGCGTCTGACCCGAGACCTGGCTCGCAATCTGAACAAGGAAATCGAGCTGACCATGCAGGGCGAGGACACTGACCTGGACAAGAACCTGGTCGAGGCACTGGCCGACCCCCTGGTGCACCTGGTCCGCAATGCCATGGATCATGGTATCGAGTCCCCTGGCGAGCGCGAGGCCAAGGGAAAACCGCGAGCCGGCCACGTCGAACTGGCGGCAGCCCAGGAAGGCGATCACATCGTCATTACCATACGCGACGACGGCGCCGGCATCGATGCTGATGCGCTGCGACGCAAGGCAGTGGCCAAGGGGCTGGTGTCGAATGAAGTGGCCGCCAAGCTGGAACGTCACGAGTGTTTCGATCTGATGCTGCTGCCCGGGCTGTCTTCGCGTGACGAGGTGTCGGAAGTCTCCGGTCGTGGCGTGGGCATGGATGTGGTCAAGACCCGTATCGGAGAGCTCAACGGGACCATCGACATTCAGTCGGAGCCGGACCAGGGGACGACCTTTCGGGTGCGTGTGCCGCTTACCCTGGCCATCCTGCCGGCGCTGATGGTGCAGCTTGGACGTCGCCGCTACGCCTTTCCGCTGTCTCACGTGGTCGAGGTATTCTTTCTTGAACCCGATGCCGTGCGCCAGGTCGAGGGTCGTGACGTGGTCATGGTGCGTGACAAGCCATTGCCGCTGGTCTTCCTCGATCGCCTGATGCAGTTGGGCGATGAAGGTCAGGATGACAATAGCGGCTATGTGGTGGTGATCCAGGTGGGCAGCGACGCAGTCGGTTTCGTGACCGACGATGTGCTTGGCCAGGAAGAAGTGGTCATCAAGCCGCTCGGTACCCTGCTGCAGGGTCTGACCGGCTTTGCCGGAGCCACCATCACTGGCGATGGCTATATCGCATTGATCATGGACGTCAACGGGTTGATGAAACGGGTCGGCAGGCTGCGCTAGGAACTGGCGATGGACCTTCTCAGCATCATCGGTTTCATTCTGGCCCTGATCGCCATTTTCGGCGGCACGGTGCTCAAGGGCAGTGGCATTGCCGCACTTTGGTCCGGTGCTGCCTTTGTCATCGTGATCGTGGGCACCGTGGCGGCCACGCTGCTGCAGACGCCCATGGCCGTGATGATGCGGGCCATGAATATCGTGCGCTGGGTGTTCTTCCCACCTGATCTGGGTAGCGAAGCGGTCATCGAGAAGATCATCGAGTGGAGCCAGGTCGCCCGCAAGCAGGGACTCCTTGGGCTGGAGTCCAATGTCGAGATGGAGTCCGATCCATTCATTGCCAAGGCCCTGCAACTGCTGGTCGACGGCAGTGAGCCCGATGCCATACAGAACATCATGGAGGTCGAGATCTCCACCCGCGAGGAACTGGACCTGGCTGCGGCCAAGGTGTTCGAGTCCATGGGCATTTACGCGCCCACCATGGGAATCATCGGCGCGGTCATGGGGCTGATCGCGGTGATGCAGAACCTGGCCGATCCCGAGTACCTCGGCCGAGGCATCGCCGTTGCCTTTGTTGCCACCATCTACGGGATTGCCTCGGCCAACCTGTTTTTCCTGCCGATGGGAGGAAAACTCAAGGGTGTGGTACAGACCCAGAGCAAGGTGCGCGAAATGATTGTCGAGGGCATCGTCTCGATCGCCCAGGGCGAAAACCCGCGCAATATCGAAACCAAGCTTCAGGGTTTCCTGAACTAGGGGCTGGCCATGGCACGCAAGAAGCGACAGGAAGAACATGCCAACCATGAAGCCTGGGCCATTCCCTATGGCGATCTGATCACCCTGCTGCTGGCTTTCTTCGTGGTCATGTACGCGGTCTCTTCGGTCAACGAGGGCAAGTATCGCGTGCTGGCCGAGTCGTTGACTGCGGCCTTCCGTGGTCCGCCACGCAGCGTCGAGCCGATACAGGTGGGTGACCCCAGCCCTCCGGCCATCGACCAGGGGCGTCTTGATATCACGCCGCGCAGCTTGCCGGATCCGCGGGTTCAGACCGAGATGCCCCGGGAACGCATGCCAGGTCGTGAAGCGCTGGAAGATGCGGGATTGATTCCGGACACCGGCGACGACCTGGATGTCCGTGCCCGCGAGCTGGAGGCCGGGCTGCAGATCATGGCCGATGAAGTGCGCGAAGCACTGGGCGAGCTGATCGAGCTTGAGCAGGTTCGGGTGCGCGAAACACCGTTCTGGCTCGAAGTCGAAGTGATGACCGATATTCTGTTTCCTACTGGTGTAGCCGATATTTCCGAAGCGGCCAGGCCGATACTCCGGCAACTGGCCGAGATTCTGGCACCTTTCCCCAATGCCATCCGGGTTGAGGGGCATACTGACGATGTGCCCATCGCCACCCAGCGTTTCCCGTCGAACTGGGAGCTGTCGGCGTCACGAGCCACCAGCGTCGTGCGGCTGTTCCAACGGCACGGCATCGAGCCCAACCGGCTCGCGGCCCTGGGTCTGGGCGAGTATCGGCCCGTGGCCGACAACGAAACGGTTGAAGGGCGCAATCGCAATCGCCGGGTCGTCGTCATCATCCTGGCCAGTGACGCAGTGCCCGAGGAATTCGCCGGCAGGGGCACCGAAGCGGAAGCCGAGTCCGAGGCGGCAGATCACGAGGAGGTAGCACCATGAATACCTGGGCAGTGGCCAATCAGAAAGGTGGAGTGGGCAAGACCACGACCGCGGTTTCGCTGGCCGGATGGCTGATTCTCCGAAAGCAGCGCACTTTGCTTGTCGATCTCGATCCGCATGCCTCGCTGACCAGCTACTTCGGACTGGATCCCGAGAACCTTCCGGGTAGCGTGTACGACCTGTTTGGTGAAGACGGTGCGGCCGATGCGCGCCGGTTGATTCTGGAAACCCAGGAAGAAGGTCTGGATCTACTCCCTGCCGAACCGGCCATGGCCACCCTGGACCGGCAGTTGGGCAGTCGCCAGGGGCAGGGACTTGTCGTGTCGCAGGCACTGCAAGCCGTGGCCGGGAGTTACGACCGGGTGATCCTCGACTGCCCTCCCACCCTGGGCGTTCTGATGGTCAATGCTCTGGCCGCCGCCTCGAAGGTGATCGTCCCGACCCAGACCGAATACCTGGCCCTCAAGGGCCTGAAACGAATGAGTCGTACCCTGGAGATGATCAACCACTCGCGGGGGGAGATGCTGCCGCACCTGGTTGTGCCGACCATATTCGACCGTCGCACTCGTGCATCCATTCGGGTGCTCAGGCAGTTGCGCGAGGACTATGAGGACGTGCTCTGGGAGCAGGTGATTCCGGTGGATACCCAGTTCCGGGAAGCCAGCCGGCAGGGTCGACCGCTACCCTGTCTGGATCGCGGCAGCCGAGGTGCAAAGGCATTCAAGGTGCTGCTGGACGATCTGCTGGCGCTGGAGCAAGAGCGGGCCGACGAACCGGCTGCCGAGGAGGCAAGCGCATGATGAATACACATTCCGGATTGACCGGCGCCAGCCGGGCGCTGCAGGAGTACCTGGAGCAATTGCTCGGGGGCGACCGGCCGGCAAAGCGCAATGGTGTGGAGGCATCTTCTGAACCACTGTTGGCGCCCGCGCCGGAGATGGCGGCTGAGGAGTTGACGTCGGATCTCTACTATCGTTTTGTTGCCGCAGGTCTGACCCTGGCCATTCCGGCCGGAAGAATCAGTTGCGAGATGGCCCTTCCCGAGATCATGACGCCGCCGCTGGCGCCGCACTGGCGGCGCGTGGCCGAAACCGACTCCGGTCCCTTGATCGTGGTCGATACCCGTACCCTGGTGTTGCCACCCGGACAGGCCGATCCCGGTCTGCGCCTGGCCAATGATTCACATCATCTGGTCGTGCTGGACGATGGCGACTGGGCGCTGGTGGCCGAAAGCGAGGGCATTGAGGAAGAGCTTGACCTGGACGATGTCAGCTGGCGCAGCACCGCCGGCAAGCGAATCTGGCTGGCTGGTACTGTCGCCAGTCGGCGCATGGCGCTGCTGGATCTCGACGAGATTCGTCGGCTGGTCAGGTAAACGGACCAAGGAGTATCGGAACAATGAATGCCAAGGCAAAAACTCAAGCTGACGACATGGTTCGGGCCGACTGGGACGAATGGCTGCAGTTTGGTCTGGATGGCCAGCAATATGGCCTGAATGTGCTCCAGGTGCAGGAGATCCTGTGCGGCGCTCGCATCACTCCGGTACCCGGTGCACCCGCGTTCGTGTTGGGGCTGATCAATCTGCGCGGAAGCATCGTCACCGTGGTCGATGCCCGACAGCGTCTCGGACTGGTGCCGCGGCCGGCCCGGGAGACTGACTGGATCATCATTCTCGATGTCCAGGATCAGTCGGTCGGCCTGCTGGTCGACGAGGTATCCGAGGTCATGGTGCTCGATCCGGATCGTATCGAGGCCATGCGCGGCAACGACACCGGAGAAGATTCACGTCACGTCCAGGGGGTGATTCAGACCCCGGCGGGCATGCTGATTCTGCTGGATATCGAGAGCCTGGTGGGGCTCAAGGAACTGCGGTATGAACAGGCAGCTGCAGCCGGTTGACCCACTGGGCCCGACGCACCCGGTACACCCGGTGCGTCGCCCCGATCCGCGCCGGCAACCGCCGGAAGAGCGACGGCGTCGCCGCGATGAAGAGGCAGAGGAAGACAGGAAGTCCGAGCGCCCGCCGCCCCGTGACGATGATGACGACGGGCCACTGATTGACGAGTATGTCTGATATTCAGGCCGGTTGATCAACCGGCGAGCCCCGGTTTTCGGCCTTGTCATCGTTAGCCGACCAGGAGCGGATGGTTGGCACCGTCGGATCGGGGCGGCCGATAAAGAAGCCCTGGGCGTAGTCGACACCGAGGTCGGCCAGCATGGCCAGGGTTTCGGCATTCTCCACGAACTCCGCCACCGTTTTCTTGCCCAGCCTGCGGGCGATGTCGGCCATGGACCGGACCAGGTTCTGGTCAATATGGTCCGTGGTGAGATTGGTGATGAAACTGCCGTCGATCTTGACTGTATCGACCGGAAACTGCTTGAGATGCGCGTAACTGTTGAAACCCGAGCCGAAGTCGTCCAGGGCGAAGCGACAGCCCAGCTCGCGCAACTGCTGCACCATCTCCCGGGTTCGCTCGAGGTTGCCGATGGCCGCGGTCTCGGTAATTTCGAATGTGATGCGGTTGGGATCGCTGCCTGCTTTCTCCAGCCCCTTGCGGATGAAGGGCACCAGGGTGGCATCGTCAAAGGCGCGACCAGAGAGGTTGACGTTGAGGGTAATGCGTTCCTGCGAGCCAGCCAGGACATGCAGGGCCTCGGACACCACCCAGCGGTCGATATCGTGAATCAGGCCGGTCTGTTCAGCCACGGTGATGAACTCCGCCGGCGGCATCAGGGAGCCATCCTCGGCCAGCATGCGCAACAGCACTTCGTACTGGCGAATGCTGTGGTCGTGAATGTCGAGTACGGGCTGAAAGACCAGGCGAAAGCGGCTCTGGCTGAGCGCATCGCGAATCATCGGCACCCAGTGCAGGGCGCGGCGTTCATTGACCAGGGCGCCGTCGCGCTCGTTGTAGACGTGAACCCGGTTGCCCTGGTCGCTCTTGGCGACAAAGCAGGCCTGGTAGGCCCGGGTCAGGGCCTGGGTGGCAGTCATTTCACCGTCGGGAAGCATGGCTATGCCGATGCTGGCGGTCAGCGGATAGACATGCGCGCTGTCGCGGAAGCGTGCCTCGGTGAGCATGCGTCGCAGTCGCTCTCCAACCTCGATGGCGTCGTCCTCGCTGCAGCCATAGAGCAGGACGGCAAACTCGTCCGAACCTGGCCGGGCGACGATATCCTCGTCCCCGGCCTCACCACGTATGGTGCGGGCAATACGATTCAGGAGGCGATCGCCGGCCTGGTAGCCCTCGTAGGTGTTGACGACCTTGAAGCGGCCGATATCGATGTAGAGCAGCGCGGCCGTGCGGTCCTCGCTGGTGCAGACTTCGGCCAGTCGCTGCTCGAGAAAATGTCGGTTGAACAGCCCGGTCAGCTCGTCGTGGCTGGCCCGGTACTTCAGCCGTGCGCTGGCGATGCGCTGCTCGGTACGAATCAGATCGACGCGCCGTGCCAGCACGGATCGGGTTCGACCCAGGCGCTGCAGACGCATGGCTGCCTGCAGGCGCATGTGCAGCTCGGCCATGCCCGGCGGGGTGGTCAGCACGTCGGTGACCAGCTCCGGCTGCACCTTGTCGACGGCATCGCTATCAACCAGTGCCAGCAGGGCGGTGCCGCTGCCACCGGGCAGGGCCCGCAGGTTCTCGGCGAAGGCCGGGAGCGTCAGGTCGGGGGTGTCATCATCGAACAGGCAGATGGGAGGCCGGCCTGCCATGTCCGGGCCGTTGGCTTCGTAGTGGCGCAGCGCGGCCATCGCCTCGGTGAAGTGCTTCAGGCCGGCTACGCCGCTGAACCCCTGCAGGCCCTGCTCGATCTGAACAGCGAGCTCATCGCTTGGCGAAACCAGCAGAACGACCGGGCCGGACAAGGCCGTGCCATCATCGTGCCCTGAAGCTGTTTGCTGCTCAATCAAGACGCCCCTGTGCCTCCTTATGGAATGGTCACCACGGCTGCGGCCGTGCCTGGCAACAGGCGGCCGCAATCATCCTCGTTCCCATTCAGCGGCCGCGAAGGAGGGCAACTTTAGAAGGAGGGTGAAAAAGTTTGCTGTCGGCTAAAGCAATGGCCGGGCAGGCCGCTACAAACGGTACAGGCCATGCGTGTACGACAGCGCGGGCACGGCGTTTGCATGCCATGGCCATAGGCACATCAACAATTGATCCAGGACCAGTTGAGGACGCAACATTGAAGAATCTTTCGGTAAAGATCAAACTTGCGATTCTGGTCGGCAGCATGGCGGTGCTGCTGGTCGTGATCGGCGTGACCGGGTTGAGCGGCATGAACCGTACGGTTGCCGGCCTGGAGACGGTCTATGAGGATCGCACCGTCGTCATCAACCAGTTGACCGAAATTCGTCACTTGCTCAATCAGAATCGCTACGCCCTGGTGTCGTCGGTGGTGACACCCAGTGAAGAGTACGTGCGTCGGCAAGCCAATCGTGTTGAGGGCAACATAAGCCGCATCGACGAGATCTGGTCGGACTACCTGCAGACCTACCTGACACCGGAAGAAGAGATCCTGGCCGGCGAATTTGCCGAAGTGCGTGGTGCATTCGTCGATGCCCTGCGGGAAGTGGTGATCGAGTTGCGCGAGGGTGAGATCGAATATGCCGAAATGATGATCCAGTCTCAGATCCGGCCGCTCTACGAGCCGGTCGGAGAGGCTATTGCCGCCTTGGTGGATCTCCAGGTTCAGGTTGCCGGAGAAGAGTATGGCGCCGCCACGGCCGCATATGCACGGCAGCGAAACCTGACGGTCGGCATTATCCTGATCGGCCTGTTGTTGTCGGGGATATTCAGCATACTGCTTCTGCGTGGCATTACCGGCCCGCTGGACCGGGCCTTGCAGATTGCCCGTGGGCTGGCCGAAGGCGATCTGACTCAGAAGATCGAGGTCGGGTCGCGCGATGAGATCGGTCGGCTGCTTGAAGCCATGCAGGACATGATTGCACGCCTGACCCAGGTGGTTGGTGAGGTCAATGGCGCCTCCAGCGCTCTGGCCTCGGCTTCGGAAGAAGTCTCGTCCACTGCCCAGAGCCTGAGCCAGGGAGCCAGTGAGCAGGCCGCCGGGGTCGAACAGACCACTTCTTCGGTGGAGCAGATGTCGGCCTCGATCGAGCAGAACAACGAAAATGCCCGCATTACCAATGATATGGCCGACAAGGCGGCGCGCGAAGCCGCCGAGGGCGGCGAGGCCGTGGGCAAGACGGTCGATGCGATGAAGTCCATCGCCGAGAAGATCTCGATCATTGACGAGATTGCCTACCAGACCAACCTGCTGGCGCTCAACGCGGCCATCGAGGCGGCGCGTGCCGGCGAGCATGGCAAGGGATTCGCGGTGGTCGCCGCCGAAGTGCGCAAACTGGCCGAGCGCAGCCAGGTGGCGGCTCAGGAGATTGGTGAGGTGGCCCAGGGCAGTGTGGGCCTGGCCGAGCAGGCCGGCGAGCTGCTAGAGCGCATGGTGCCCTCGATCCAGAAAACCTCCGATCTGGTCAAGGAAATAAGCGCAGCCTCCACCGAACAGGCGGCCGGCGCACGCCAGATCAACGACGCCATGGGGCAACTCAACTCCACCACCGAGCAGGCCGCTTCCTCATCCGAGGAACTGGCTTCGACCTCCGAGGAGATGAGTGGTCAGGCAGAACAGTTGCAGCAGCTCATGACTTTCTTCCGAGTCAGCGAAGCCGGGTTCGTCGGCGGTGGCGAGTTGCCGGCTAGTGACTCACGCGGACTTTCTTCGCGTCGTGGCAGGCGGCCCAGCGAGGAACACGGCAATGACCCGGTTGCACCACGAAAGGCAGCGATTCGCAGCGACAGCGACGAGTCCGATTTTGTTCGATTCTAGAGGATCACCATGACGCACAGCAGTTCGAGCGCACAGCCTACCGATCCCACGGCCCGCCAGGCACAGGCCGAGCAGGATCGACAGTTTCTGACCTTTCGACTCGACAACGAGTTGTACGGCTTCGGGATTCTGCATGTGCGCGAGATTCTGGAGTACAGCCGCCCCACGCGCATGCCCATGATGCCGGAGTTTGTCCAGGGGGTGATCAGCCTGCGCGGGGAGGTCGTGCCGGTCATCAATCTGGCACGCCGATTCGGACTGCCCGAATCCGAGGTCACCAAGCGCACTTGTGTCGTGGTCATCGAGATCTCGCGCGGCCAGTTGAAGCAGGACCTGGGGGTCATGGTCGACAGTGTCTCCGAAGTGGTCGAGATTCCGCCGGAACAGATTCGCCGGGCCCCGGAGTTCGGGGCACGCATCGGCCCGGACTTCGTGCGCGGCATGGGCAAGGTCGACGATCAATTCGTGATCCTGCTGGCAGAAGAACGCGTCCTGTCCATGGATGAGCTGGCCCAGGTCAGCGAAGCCACGGAACAGGTCGCCGAAGAACATTCACCTGCGGATCAGGAGGACACCGGATCCGGCCAATGACAGTGCCCCCCGGGGCGGGAGAAAGACCAGGACATGTGGTTTTCCAACCTCAAGATTCGGACCATTTTCATCGTGCTGGGCAGCATCAACCTGGTGCTGGCGCTCCTTGCATTGACTGCGGTGACCAACTATCGCGGTGCAGCCAATGACCTGAGAGAGGCGGAGGTCAACCGCCAGGAATCCATCGCGATGGCCAACGAAATGCGTGAAAGTTCGGTCAACCTGACCCGGTTTGCGCGCGCCTTCGTGGTCACCGGCGAGCCTCGTTTCGAGCAGATTTACAACGACATCATTGCCATTCGTGCCGGAGAGCAGCCACGGCCCGAAGACTATCATCGCATCTACTGGGATTTCGTTGCCGCAGGTGACGTGCCGCGGCCCGACTCGGACCAGCAGGTCGCATTGCTGGATATGTTTCGCGAGGCCGGCTTTACCGAGGAGGAGTTCGCCCAGCTCGACCGCTCGCTGGAGCGATCCAGTGCCCTGGCCCGTACGGAGGCCGAGGCCATGGACCTGGTCCGCAATCAATCGACGCGGAGTATTGGCGAGGATGCCGGGGGCGATCTGGGTCGGGCCCGTGAAATGATGTTCAGCGACGAGTATTTCCGTCAGGCAGCCCGCATCATGGAGCCGCTCGACGAGTTCTATCTGCTGGTCGACCAGCGCACCCAGGGCGCCATTGATACGGCCGAGGCCGCTCAGCAAAGGGCATTTATTGGCGTGCTGGTGGCTTTGCTACTGATGGTGATGATGGTGGCCGGTTCCCTGTTGATGGTCTACTGGCGCCTGGGAGGCTCGCTTAACCGGGCCCGAGAGGCTGCCCAACGGCTGGCCGAAGGTGATCTGACCAGCGAGATAGAAGTCACCAGCAACGATGAAGGTGGCCAGCTGCTGGGTGCCATGCGCGAAATGCAGCAGAAGCTGGGGCAGATCATCGGTGATGTTCGGGCTGGTTCCGATTCGCTGGCGTCGGCGTCGGAGCAGGTGTCGGCAACTGCCCAGACCCTGAGTCAGGGTTCCAGCGAGCAGGCGGCCAGTGTCGAGCAAACCACTTCCGCGGTCGAGCAGATGGCCGCTTCCATCGAGCAGAACAAGGAGAACTCCCGCGTGACCAACGAGATGTCGGCCAAGGCGGCACGGGAGGCCGGTGAAGGCGGCGAGGCCGTCGGCAAGACGGTTGGCGCGATGAAGGAGATTGCCGAGAAGATCTCGATCATCGACGAGATCGCCTACCAGACCAATCTGCTGGCGCTTAATGCGGCCATCGAGGCGGCACGCGCCGGCGAACATGGCAAGGGTTTCGCGGTGGTGGCCGCCGAAGTGCGCAAGCTGGCCGAGCGCAGCCAGGTGGCGGCTCAGGAGATCGGTGAAGTTGCCCAGGGCAGTGTGAGCCTGGCCGAGCAGGCCGGGCAGTTGCTTGAGCAGATGGTGCCGTCGATCCAGAAAACGGCCGACCTGGTCGAGGAAATCTCGGCTGCTTCCGAGGAGCAGGCCTCCGGGGCCAGGCAGATCAACGATTCCATGGAGCAGTTGAATTCGACCACGCAGCAGTCGGCCTCTTCTTCCGAAGAGCTGGCCTCGACCTCCGAGGAGATGAGTAGCCAGGCTCAGCAACTTCAGCAGCTGGTCGCCTATTTTCGTCTGCGCGAAGGGCGGGTCGCTTCGGGTCAGGGCCGAAACAGGCCAGAATCAAGGAGTGGCTTTGAGAACAGTGCGCGGCGCCGGCCGGTTCAGGCAGGAAAGGCTGAGCCCGCCACGGCAGACTTTGTGCGTTTCTGATGGCACGAACATCAGCCGCAGTTGAACAACGAAACCGGTGGTCGCTTGCGGGTGAACCGGACAGCATGAGGGAAGGAGAGAGAACATGCTCAAGGATCTGAGAATGGCGTGGAAGCTGGGCATCGGGTTTGGCCTGATCCTGCTGTTGCTGGTCAGTGCAACCATCATGTCTTTCTGGGCACTGACCGGGGCCACGAATGATTTCGGCGATTATCGTGAACTGGCCATCAGCGGAAACGATGCGACTTCCGCCAATGCCGATCTCCTTCGCATGCGCCTGATGGCGCTGGAGTATAACCACAGCAGTTCGGAAACCGATCTCGAGGCTCAGCGTGAAGCCATGTCGGACCTGCGCTCAGCGCTGGAGGATATGCGAGCCAATGCGACCGAGGCTCAGCGGATCTATTTTGACCAGATTGAATCCGCTCTCGAGGAGTTTGATTCGGTATTCGAAGAAATCCGGGGACTGATGGAGCGCAGGGACGACCTGGTCTTTGACTACATAGATCCCGACGCGGAATTCATGGAACAGCAGCTCAGCCAGGTGCTGGTCAGCTCGCGGGCTGACGGAGATATGGATGGTGCCTACGAGGCTGCCGTGGCCATGCGTCACCTGCTGCTGGCACAGATCTATACCGGCCGTTTTCTCGACTCCTATGCCATGGGGGATGCGGATCGTGTGCGCAGTGAGTTTCGAAACTTCAGTGGCGCACTGGTAGGGTTGCTGGATACCCTTGAAAACCCCATGCGAATGGCCATGGTCGAGGAGCTGGTCGAGGCCCACGAGGAGTTTCTCGAATCATTCGAGGAACTGGTGACCACGATGCTCGATCGCAATCAACTGAGGGAGCAACGACTCGATCCGGCTGGAGAACGAGTGACACAGCAGCTCGAAGAGCTTGCCGCCGGTATCGTCGCCACACAGGATGAACTCGGCTCGCAGGTGGCTACGCGCAACCAGCGCGGCATTGCCATGCAGATCATTGTAAGTTTGATTGCACTGGGCCTGGGAATACTCATGGCCTGGATAATCACCCGAAGTATTGTTCATCCGGTACAGCGGGCCCAGGCGCTTGCCGACCAACTTGCCGAGGGCGACCTGACCGCAGAGATCGAGGTTGATCGCAAGGACGAGATGGGTCAGTTGCTCGATGCGCTTCAGCGCATGACCGCCAGACTGTACGAGGTGATTGGCGACATCAAGGGCGTGGCGACTTCCATGTCATCGGCTTCCGAGGAGGTGTCGGCCACGGCACAGAGCCTGAGTCAGGGCTCCAGCGAGCAGGCGGCCAGTGTCGAGGAAACCACTTCCGCGGTCGAGCAGATGGCCGCTTCCATCGAGCAGAACAAGGAGAACTCCCGCGTGACCAACGAGATGTCGGCCAAGGCGGCACGGGAGGCCGGTGAAGGTGGTGAGGCTGTCGGCAAGACGGTCGGCGCGATGAAGGAGATTGCCGAGAAGATCTCGATCATCGACGAGATTGCCTACCAGACCAATCTGCTGGCGCTCAATGCGGCCATCGAGGCGGCGCGCGCCGGCGAACATGGCAAGGGTTTCGCGGTGGTGGCCGCCGAAGTGCGTAAGCTGGCCGAGCGCAGCCAGGTGGCGGCACAGGAAATCGGCGAGGTGGCCCAGGGCAGTGTGAGCCTGGCCGAGCAGGCCGGGCAGTTGCTTGAACAGATGGTGCCGTCGATCCAGAAAACGGCCGACCTGGTCGAGGAAATCTCGGCTGCTTCCGAGGAGCAGGCCTCCGGGGCCAGGCAGATCAACGATTCCATGGAGCAGTTGAATTCGACCACGCAGCAGTCGGCCTCTTCTTCCGAAGAGTTGGCCTCGACCTCCGAGGAGATGAGTGGCCAGGCCGAGCAGCTACAGCAACTGGTGGCCTATTTCCAGCTGCGTAGTGAGCTTATGTCGGGGATCGGTTCACCCGATGGTGAGCATGATCGCAATATGCTCACCGATCGTGCTGAAAACGCATCCAGGCATCAGGAGCGTACCGATTCTGTCCGTCAGCTCAGTCGAACCAGCCATGGCGAGCGTGAGCAGCAGGAGGAGGATGAATTTGTTCGCTTTTGACCAGGGAGCCTCAGGATCGCCGGTCTGATTGTTGTCTCGATGGACCGGGGCTATATAGTCTGAATTGCAGGGCATGGTGTCTTGTCGTTTCATGGAGTGTCGTCGATCTTGTCATCGAGAACCTTATCAAGGTCTTCCAGCGGGACATCCCGGCCACCTCCGGGCGGTGTGCCGGCCCTGACCGATTCCGAGTTCGAGCTGTTCAGAAAGCTCATGTACGAAACGGCCGGTATCAATCTGTCGCCGGCCAAGCGGGCGCTGGTAGCCGGTCGTCTCAGCAAGCGACTCCGGGAGCTGGGGCACCACAGTTTCCGTGAGTACTTTCAGTGGATCAGCGATGCCACGCCCAACTCCGCGGGGCGTGTCGAGCGTCAGTTGGCCATCGACCTGCTGACCACCAACGAAACCTATTTCTTCCGGGAAAACAATCACTTTGACTTTCTGCGGCAAGAGATTCTTCCGCAGTGGCAGAATCGCCGGGTTCGGATGTGGAGCGCGGCCTGCTCCAGCGGCGAGGAGGCCTATACCCTGGCCATGATCATGACCCTGGACGGCCGCTGCGACTGGGAAATCCTGGGTACCGACATCAGTACCCGTGTGGTCGAGAAGGCCCGCATGGGTGTTTACCCGATGGAACGAGCGGAAAAGATCCCGCAGCGTTACCTCAAGGCATGCTGCCTCAAGGGCGTGGGCGCAAAGGCGGGCCAGTTCATGATCGACCGCACAATTCGCCAGAAAGTGCGCTTCCAGACTGGAAACCTGATGAATGACCAGTCCAGTCTCGGACGTTTTGACCTTGTGTTGTTGCGCAATGTCCTGATTTATTTTGATCCCGAGGTCAAGCGGCGCGTAGTCCGGAATGTACTGTCCCGTCTGGTGCCGGGCGGGTGGCTGTTCGTCGGTCATGCCGAAAGCCTTAATGGCGTGGTCGACAACATCCGGCTGGTCAGGCCCTCCATCTACCGGAAAGAGGACTGAGCATGAAGTCACTGCTTTCCGATCCGCAGATCACGGTGGTGAACCTGGCGCCCGGCGAACTGCATTTTGGAGATGGGCGAACCGTCATCACGACTCTGCTCGGATCCTGTGTGGCGATCACCTTGTGGCATCCGCAGCGAAAGCTGGGTGGCATGTGTCACTATCTCCTGACCGATCGCAGTCAATACACCCGCAGTGCTCATTACGCACCGGGCTACTACGCGACCGATGCCATCGAGTTCTTTCTCAAGACCATCAGGAAGAACGGTTGCCGCCCCGATGATTTCGAGGTCAAGCTGTTTGGCGGCGGCAACATGTTCGAGAACATCAAGGTTCATGGCAATCCCATCAACGTCGCCCAAGTCAACGCCGACGAAGGGCGACGGATGCTCAACGAGAACGGGTTTCAGGTCAAGGCGGCGGATGTGGGTGGGGTGCGCTACCGCAAGATCTATTTCGAGCTGGCCAGTGGCGATGTCTGGGTTCAGTACGGTCGTCACAGTCATAATACATTTCAAGAGGAAACCAGATGAGTCTTCAAGGCGCTACCAGGCGGGGGGGGGTGAGTCGACCCGTCAAGGCATTGATCGTGGACGATTCGGCACTGGTACGGCGCGTGCTGAGTGACGTGCTGTCGGCCGATCCGGGCATCGAGGTTATCGCCACCGCGCATGACCCCATTTTTGCCATGCGCAAGATGAAACAGCAATGGCCTGATGTCATCGTGCTCGATATCGAGATGCCGCGCATGGACGGGCTGACGTTTCTGCGCAAGCTGATGAAGGCGCGACCCACCCCCGTAGTGATCTGCTCGACCCTGACGGTCAAGGGTGCCGAAACCACCATGCAGGCCCTGAGCGCCGGGGCGGTGAGCATCATTACCAAGCCCACGGCGGGTCTGAGTGATTTTCTCAACAGTGGTGCCAACGATGTGGTTTCCGCGGTCAAGGGTGCGGCCCAGGCACGGCTGAGAAACCTGGGGCAGTCGGTTGCCCGGCGGCCGGAGCCGGTTGCCCGCGGGCGTGAGCCTGCCGGCTCGACCCGGGAACCGGCGGTTGCACCGGTGGCAACCGCGATGAGTGAGACGACCCAGCAGGTGGTGGCGATTGGTACGTCGACCGGCGGCACACAGGCCCTGGAGCGTGTGCTCACGGCGCTGCCTGCGGTTACGCCGGGAATCGTGATCGTTCAGCACATGCCGGAGAAGTTCACCGCCATGTTTGCCGAGAGGCTCAACAGCATGTGTCGCATTGAGGTGCGCGAGGCACGTGACAACGACCGGGTGTTTACCGGGCGCGCCCTGATTGCGCCCGGCGGCCGTCACATGGAGTTGATTCGCCGCGGTGCCCAGTACCATGTTCGCCTGACCGATGCCGCTCCCGTCAATCGTCACAAGCCCTCGGTCGATGTTCTGTTTCACTCCGTGGCCGAGCAGGCCGGTCGCAACGCGGCGGGCTTCATTCTCACCGGCATGGGCGATGACGGCGCCCGCGGTTTGCTGGCCATGTCCCGTGCCGGCGCGCACACCGTGGCCCAGGACGAAGACAGTTGCATCGTGTTCGGCATGCCGCGCTCGGCCATCGGCTTGGGCGGGGTGGCCAAGGTGTTGTCACTGGACAAGATGGCAGGAGAAATCATGCGCTCGGTCTCGGCGGCTCATTGATTCGTTTGTGATGATGGGTGTTCATTGCGCTTTCAGGGCCGTTACAATAGGCCGCTTTGAACTGACCGGAGCCTTGCCCGATGGAACAGACCTCGCTGAAGAATCTTCTGGACGACCTGGAGCGCCGTGTGCGGGCGCTGAGGGGGTATCTTTGACTACGATGGCAAGGTAGAACGTCTCGAAGAAGTCACCCGTGAGCTGGAAGACCCGGACGTCTGGAACGATCCGGATCATGCCCAGGCACTGAACAAGGAGCGCTCCGACCTGGACCGTCTGGTGACCGCACAGCGGGCGGTGATCGAAGGCGTGGCCGATGCGGGCGAGTTGCTGGAGCTGGCCCTATCCGAAGATGACGAGGAGACCCTGGCCAGTGTCGGCGGTGATCTCGAATCGCTGCAGAAGCAGGTCGAGGAACTGGAGTTTCAGCGCATGTTCTCCGGCGACATGGATGATCGTCCGTGTTTCATCGACATTCAGGCCGGCTCCGGCGGTACCGAGGCCCAGGACTGGGCCGAGATGCTGTTGCGCATGTATTTGCGCTGGGCCGAGCGTCGCAACTGGAAAGCGGAACTGATTGAGGTGTCGGCCGGTGACGTGGCCGGCATCAAGAGCGCAACGGTGCGCGTTGAAGGCGACCACGCCTTCGGCTGGTGCCGTACCGAAACGGGCGTGCATCGACTGGTGCGCAAGTCGCCGTTCGACTCGGGCAACCGGCGCCATACCTCGTTTGCCAGCGTGTTCGTTTCGCCCGAAATCGATGACAGCATCGAAGTGGAAGTCGATCCCTCGGATCTGCGCATCGATGTCTACCGGGCCTCGGGCGCGGGTGGTCAGCACGTCAACCGCACCGAGTCGGCCGTGCGTATCACGCACGAGCCCACGGGAATCGTGGTGCAGTGCCAGACCGACCGCTCACAGCACAAGAACAAGGATCGGGCCATGAAGCAGCTGCGGGCCAAGCTCTACGAGTTCGAGCTGCAGAAGCAGCAGGAGAAGGCCCAGGCCGCCGAGGACGAAAAGGCCGATATCGGCTGGGGTAGCCAGATCCGCAACTATGTGCTGGACCAGTCGCGCATCAAGGACCTGCGCACCGGCGTGGAGCGGTCCGATACCCAGAAGGTACTCGATGGCGACCTCGACGAATTTGCCGCCGCCCAGCTCCAGGCCGGGTTGGAGTAGGGCATTGGCCAATTTCCGCGGATGCACGCAGATGAGCACGGATAGGGTTCCAGACGCCTGTTATCTGCGTTGATCTCCGATGATCTGAGTTCATCTGCGGGTTTAATGAAGACGGATAATGCAATGACGGACAAGGACAACAATGGTGCGCTGGAAGTCGACGAGAATCGTCTGATTGCCGAGCGGCGCGAGAAGCTCAGAAAGTTGCGCGAGCACGGTGAGGCGTTTCCCAACGATTTTCGGGTCACCGTCACGGCCGCTGAGCTCAACGAGCGCTTCGCCGATGGTGAGCGTTGGGACCAGTCGGCACTCGAAGGTATCGAGGAGCCGTTCAGCCTGTCCGGGCGGATCATGAGCCGGCGGGTGATGGGCAAGGCCAGTTTCGTCCATATTCAGGATGGGTCGGGTGAGCGTATCCAGCTCTACCTGCGCCGCGACGATCTGCCCGAGGGCGTTTATCGCGATTTCAAACAATGGGATATCGGCGATATCGTGGGCGTTAGCGGCCGGGTCATGCGAACCCGGACCGGCGAGTTGTCTCTCCACGCGAGTGAGCTCTGCCTGCTGACCAAGTCCCTGCGCCCGCTGCCGGAAAAGTGGCATGGTCTGAGCGACCAGGAAACCCGCTATCGGCAGCGTTATGTCGACCTCATCGTCAACCCGGATGTGCGAGAAACCTTTGTCCGGCGTTCGTTGATTGTCCGCTCGATTCGTCGCTATTTCGACAGTCGCGGGTTTCTCGAGGTCGAAACGCCGATGATGCATCACATTCCCGGCGGCGCCACCGCCCGGCCGTTCGTGACCCACCACAATGCGCTGGATCTTGATCTGTACCTGCGTGTTGCTCCCGAGCTGCACCTCAAGCGTCTGCTGGTGGGCGGTCTGGGCAAGGTCTACGAGATCAACCGCAACTTCCGCAACGAAGGTGTTTCGACTCGGCACAATCCCGAGTTCACCATGCTCGAGTACTACTGGGCCAATGCCGACTACAACGACCTGATTGCACTGACCCAGGACCTGCTCAATACCGTGGTCAGCGAGCTGCCGGGCATGAGCGACGGCCGGGTCAGCTTCCAGGGCGAAACGATTGATTTCAGCAGTCAGTATGACCGCGTGCGCGTGGCCGATGCCGTGATCGATCACTACGAGGAGGTCGAGCCCGCCGACATCAAGAACGCCGATCGGCTGCGCTCGGTGTGCCGTTCGCATGACATTCACGTGGACGACAACTGGGGTTGGGGCCGTCTGCTGATGGAGTTGTTCGAGGCAGGTATCGAACAAACCCTCATCCAGCCCACCTTCGTGGTCGACTATCCGATTGAAGTCTCGCCGCTGTCGCGTCGCAACGACGAGGACCCGGATTTTGCCGATCGTTTCGAGCTGATTGTCGCCGGCCGGGAGATTGCCAATGGCTTTTCCGAGCTCAACGATCCGGAAGACCAGGCCGAACGTTTTCGAGACCAGGTCGAGGCGCGTGACGCCGGCGATGCCGAGGCCATGCATTTTGATCACGACTACATCCGAGCCCTGGAATACGGCATGCCGCCGGCCGCCGGCGAGGGTATCGGCATCGACCGACTGGTCATGCTGCTGACCGACTCTCCGTCCATTCGCGACGTGCTGCTGTTTCCCTACCTGCGGCCGGAGAGCGATTCGGCCGGTTGACCCCACGGCCATGATCGCGGGCTACGGCCGGTAGGAGACATGCTGTCGAGGCGGCAGGTCTGGCACAATGGCCTCATGACCGCGTTTCCAGAGCAAGCGACCGGGGCCATGAATGTCTGTTGTTGACGTTGCCGTCATCGGGGCAGGCTGGTCCGGATTGACTGCGGCCAGCCGTCTGGCCGCCCGTGGCCTGTCGGTGTGTGTGCTGGAGAAATCGCGTGGTCCGGGCGGGCGCAGTGCGACCCGGCGCGAGGACGGGTTGGCCTTTGATCATGGCGCGCAGTATTTCACGGCCCGCAGCGATGCATTCCGGCGCCGGGTCAGCGTCTGGGAACAGGCCGGTCTCGTGGCCGAATGGCAGCCACGTCTGCGTGTACTGGGTCCGCGACCGAATGACCTCGATGACCCACCTCAGCGGCGCCTGGTGGCCGTGCCTGGCATGAACGGGTTGATCAGACGACTGGCCGATGGGCTCGATTGCCGTTACAGCTGTCGGCTGACCTCGGCCCGCTTTGAGCGCCAGTGGCAGCTGGAAACCGAAGTTGGGAAATCACTGACGGCACGCGCGTTGTTGCTGACAGCACCACCGGCTCAGAGTGCCGAGCTGCTGGGGGAAGGGCATGCGCTTTACCCGACACTCAGTACCGTACCGATGCAACCATGTTGGGCGGTCATGCTGGGCTGGGACGAGACGCTGCCGGTGGAATTCGACGCCGCTTTCGTCAACCAGGGGGCGCTGACCTGGCTGGCGCGCAACAACAGCAAGCCGGGACGGTCTGGCGGCGAGTCCTGGGTGCTGCATGCCAGTGATTCGTGGTCGGAGGCCAATCTGGAAGAGGAGCCGGGCCGGGTTATCGACAGCCTGTATGAGGCGTTGATTTCGATCGATGCCGGATTCGGAAAGACGCCTCGTATCAGGACCGCCCACCGCTGGCGTTATGCCATGGCCCGTCGGGCCATGCAGAAAGGCTGCCTGGTCGACGGCGAAAGCCGGGTCGTGGTGGCAGGGGATTGGTGCAGCGGCAGCCGGATCGAGGGCGCCTGGACCAGTGGTGTGGCCGCGGACCGGATGCTGGCCAGCCTGCTGCTTTAGATTTTTCTCTCAGGTGTTGCCGGCCAGCGGGGCGGCTGTTTCATGCAGGCGGAGCTCGATCTCGCCATCTGGATCGCGGGCGATGGTGAGCATGGCAATGCCGTTTTCATCAATGCGGATCGCACTGCCTTCCTCGTGCCAGTCGCCGAGCACGATGCGCTGGCAGTGGCGCTGGTCGACCTCGATATCGTGAATGGCCCGCCGGTGAGTATGGCCATGGATGATGCGCCGGACGCCCGAGTGATGACGAAAGCATTCGCTCACGGCATCGGCGTTGACATCCATGATCTGCTGACCGGTCTGGCCCGTGTGCCGCTTGCTGCGCCAGCGCGCCAGCCGCGCCAGGGTGCGGCGCAGCCATAGCGGGTAGGACAGTACCTTGCGTTGCCAGTCTGGGTTGCGCGCCTTGCGCCTGAAGCGCTGATAGGCGACATCGTCGGTACACAGGATATCGCCATGCATCAGCAAGACCTCGGTTCCGGCATGGTTCAGATGCCACGGCTCTTCGATGCGCTCCATTCGGGCCAGTTGGCAGTAATCGTCGCCGACCAGGAAGTCGCGGTTGCCGCACAGAAAGCGAACCTCGACCCCCTGTTCGGCCAGCCGGGCGCTGGCCGCGGCCACATCGCGCTCCATCGCACCAATGCCATCATCCCCGATCCAGGCCTCGAACAGATCGCCCAGAATGTAAAGCGCCCGGGCCTGGCGCGCCGGCCCATCGAGAAAATCGACGAGCAGGCGCGTGGTTTCCGGGCGCTGCGGATCGAGGTGCAGATCCGCGATCAGGTAGATGGGAGCGACGGAACTCAGGGCAGTTCCACCCGCTCGAGGATGACCGGCTCTTCAGGTACGTCGCGGTGATGACCGTGGATGCCGGTAGGAACCTGGCGAATGGCATCGACAACATCCATGCCATCGACGACCCGACCGAACACGGCATAACCCCAGGCCTGGCCCGACTGGGTTCCACGATGGTTGAGGAATTCGTTGTCGCTGACGTTGATGAAGAACTGCGCGGTGGCCGAGTGCGGATCGTTGGTCCGCGCCATGGCCAGGGTGCCACGCTCGTTTTTCAGGCCATTGTCCGCTTCGTTCTTGATCGGATCGCCGGTGGATTTCTGTTCGAAGTCGGTGTCGAAACCGCCGCCCTGGATCATGAAGTTATCGATCACGCGGTGGAACAGCGTGCCGTCGTAATGTCCGTCGCGGGCATAGTTCAGAAAGTTTTCGACGCTGATCGGCGCATCGTCTTCAAACAGCTCGACGGTAATGGCGCCATGGTTGGTGTGCAGGATCACGCTGGGATTCTCCGTTGATGCAGGTTCGTCGGCCATTGCCGCCACGGGCAGGGCCAGGACAAGAACAGTCAGGATATGCAGGGTTGTGCGCATGTTCCAAAAATCTCTTGTTCAGGGGGTGCCAATGATACTGTCTCGGGCGGCGAATCGGTAGGGCGGATGGTGCACGCCGGCCTCGGTGACGATGCAGTCGACCAGTGTGGCCGGGGTGATATCGAATACCGGGTTCCAGGCATCGAAGCCCGGCGGGGTGTGATCCAGACCTGCCGCCCGCCAGATCTCTCCCGGATCGCGTTGCTCGATGGCAATGTCCTGTCCCGAGGGGGTGTCTGGATCGACGGTGGAGGAGGGGGCGACCACCATGACGCGAACGCCGTAGTGGCGGGCGATGACGGCCAGCGAACAGGTGCCGATCTTGTTGGCGACATCCCCATTGGCGGCGATGCGGTCGGCGCCGGTAATCACCCATTGCACCTGGCCGGAAGCCATCAATGCTGCGGCTGCACCTTCGATAACGACTTTGAACGGCATGTCCATCCGGGCCAGTTCCCAGGCCGTGAGCCGGGCGCCCTGAAGCCAGGGGCGGGTTTCGCCGGCAAAAATTCGCCTGATTTTGCCGGCCCGGTAGGCGGCGGCCACCACGCCCAGGGCCGTGCCAATGCCTCCGGTTGCCAGCGCCCCGGTATTGCAGTGGGTGAGCACGCCCGAGCCCGCGTCGATGCAGGCGCTGCCGGCTGCGGCCATGGCCTGGTTGGCGGCCACGTCCTCGGCGTGAATGCCGCGCGCCTCGGCTTCCAGCATTGTCGGATCGGGCGAACCGTGCCGCTTAGCCGCACGGCGCATGCGCGCCAGTGCCCAGGCCAGGTTGACCGCGGTAGGCCGGGCCTGCTCCAGTTGCTCCAGGCGCCGCTCCCAGGCCTCGGGATCGTCTCCGTCCTGCGCGGCGGCGATGACCGCGCCATACGCGGCGGCAATACCAATGGCCGGGGCGCCACGCACCACCAGGTCGGCAATGGCCCGTGCCACTTCGTCGCTACGGTCCAGCGTCAGCCAGTCGGTCCGGGCCGGCAGCAGACGCTGATCTAGCAGCCTGAGCACGCCGCGCTCGAAAATGATGGCCTGAATGTCGTGCCCAGGCATGGAGGAGTGTGTCGTCATGACCGGCATTCTACGCAAGCCGGGGGCGGAATGCGCAGTTTGCCGGGTTAATGTCGGCCGCATCCTCCGGCTTGCCGGCAGGCTGCCTCGAAATGGTGGCCTGTGGTAAAATTTCACGTTTGTTGCTTTCATTTCCGAGGGCTTGCGACACAGTCCTTGGGGTGGAGTGAAAGCCTAACCAAATCAGGCGCTTGCATGGCGCCCGGTCGCTGACAGACAGGATCTCTCCCGATGGCGGAAATGGCACGTGAAGTGCTCCAGGTCAACCTGGAAGACGAGATGCGTCAGTCCTACCTCGATTACGCCATGAGCGTGATCGTGGGTCGGGCGCTCCCGGACGTTCGCGATGGTCTCAAGCCGGTTCACCGGCGTGTGCTGTTCGCGATGCATGTACTGGGCAACGACTACAACAAGCCGTACAAGAAGTCGGCGCGCGTGGTGGGTGACGTGATCGGTAAATACCACCCGCACGGTGACAGCGCCGTCTACGACACCATCGTGCGCATGGCCCAGCCGTTTTCCATGCGCTACATGCTGGTCGACGGGCAGGGCAACTTTGGTTCCATCGATGGCGATTCGGCCGCCGCCATGCGTTATACCGAGGTGCGCATGGCCCGGCTGTCGCACCAGTTGCTGGCCGACATCGACAAGGAAACGGTCAACTTCATTCCCAACTACGATGAGTCGGAGTCGGAACCCACGGTTCTGCCGACCCGGGTCCCGAACCTGCTGGTCAACGGTGCTTCCGGCATTGCAGTGGGCATGGCCACCAATATCCCGCCGCACAACCTGGATGAGGTGATTCGTGCCCTGCTGGCGATGATCGAGGATCCCGAGATCGACATCGACGGGATCATGGAATACATGCCAGGCCCGGATTTCCCCACCGCCGCCATCATCAACGGCGCCAGCGGTATCCGCCAGGCCTACGAGACGGGCCGCGGGCGCATCTATCTTCGGGCTCGCACCGAGATCGAGACCGATGACAGCAGCGGGCGCGTCCGCATCGTGGTCAACGAGCTGCCGTACATGGTCAACAAGGCGCGGCTGCTGGAAAAGATTGCCGAGCTGGTCAAGGAGAAGCGACTCGAGGGCATCAGCGAACTGCGTGATGAGTCCGACAAGGACGGCATGCGCATGGTCATCGAGCTCAAGCGCGGCGAAGTGGCCGAGGTGGTGCTCAACAATCTGTTCCAGCTCACCCAGTTGCAGACCGTATTCGGCATCAACATGGTCGCACTGGTCGACGGTCAGCCCAAGCTGCTCAATATCCGCCAGGCCCTGTCGGCCTTCCTGGCCCATCGCCGCGAGGTGGTGACGCGGCGCAGCCTTTACGAGCTGCGCAAGTCCAGGGAACGTGCCCATATTCTCGAGGGGTTGACCGTTGCCCTGGCCAATCTCGACGAAGTCATTGCCCTGATCAAGGCCTCCAAGACGCCTGCCGATGCGCGCGAGGCGCTGCAGTCCCGTCGTTGGGACGCCGGCCTGGTGGCCGCTCTGCTTGGGCGTGCCGGCGCCGATATGTCGCGCCCGGAAGACCTGTTGCCGGAGTACGGACTGGACGAGCGCGGCTACCAGCTCTCGCCCCAGCAGGCCCAGGCCATTCTGGATCTGCGATTGCAGAAGCTCACTGGCCTGGAACAGGACAAGCTCTCTGAAGAATACGAGGAGATCCTCGAGACCATTCGCGAGCTGATGCGCATCCTGTCCGAGCCTGACGCGCTGATGGGCGTGATTCGCGAGGAACTGGAGGCGCTGCAGGAGCAGTACGCCGATCCGCGCCGCACCGAGATCGTGCGTGATCATCTCGACCTGACCATGGAAGACCTGATCACCCCGGAAGACGTGGTGGTCACGCTGTCACATGCCGGCTATGCCAAGTATCAGCCGCTGGACCGCTACCAGTCGCAGAAGCGTGGTGGCCGGGGGCGATCGGCTGCGCGCACCAAGAACGAGGATTTCGTCGAACGTTTCTGGGTGACCAATACCCATGACACGCTGCTGGTGTTTACCTCGGCCGGCAAGGTGTACAAGACCAAGGTGTACCAACTGCCCCAGGCCGGGCACAACAGCCGGGGCAGGCCCATGGTCAACCTGCTGCCGCTCGAAGAGGGCGAACGCATTAACGCCGTGCTGCCGACCCGGGAGTTTTCCGACGACTGGTTCGTGTTTTTCGCCACCCGGGCCGGGCGGGTCAAGAAGACCCCGCTGTCGGACTTTGCCAATATCCGTTCCAATGGTATCTGGGCGGTGTTGCTGGAGGAGGGCGACGAGTTGGTCGATGTGGCCTTTACCGACGGTGAGCGCGACATTCTCCTGTTTTCATCGGCCGGCAAGACCATCCGCTTCAACGAGTCCGATGTGCGACCCATGGGTCGACAGACTCGTGGTGTCGTTGGGATTCGTCTCAAGGACGATCAGGAAGTGGTCTCCATGCTGGTTGCCGACGATGGAGACGTGCTGCTGGCCACGGCCAACGGCTATGGCAAGCGCACCGATCTCGAGGAATTCCCGGTCTACCGCCGTGGTGGGCAGGGCGTGATCGGTATTCAGACCAGTGGCCGAAATGGTCCGCTGGTCGCGGCGCTGGGCGTGAGTGAAGAAGACGACGTGATGCTCACCTCCAATGCCGGCACCCTGGTGCGGACCTCGGTCGACGAGATTTCGCGACTGGGCCGCAATACCCAGGGCGTGACCCTGATGCGGCTGGGCAAGAACGAACAGTTGATCGGCCTGGCACGGGTGGCCGCAGCCGAAGACGAGGAAGCCGCCGCCGAGACCGAAGAGTAGTCGAGGGGCCGATTCAGTCGTCAGCTTCGAAGCGGTCGTGGAAGATGGGTGGAGAACCGACTTCCAGTTGCACCGGAATGGCAAGCAACTCGTCATTATCGGCGTTGCTGGCCACGCACAGCACGGCATGGTGCAGCCCATCGGACAGTCCGCTGCTGTCGACCGTGACCTCGACCGGGGCGCTGTCGCCGCCTGAAATCAAGCCGTCGCTCGGCGCGACATCGAGCCAGTCGGCGCCGGGTGCCGAATCGTTGCAGGCTTCGACTTCCAGTTGCACTCCGGTAACGCCAAGCTCACCCGGTCCGAACAGGCCATCGACGGTGTTGACGCGGAGGGTGAACCGGTCGCCGGCCCCGACACTGACCGAGGCCTGGGCCTGGTGGAAAGACACCTGGCTGTCATTGTCGGCCAGTTCGGTTTCGTCCTGGTTGATCAGGTAGCTGGCGGAATCGAAGTTGCCGGGATCCAGCGATTGGTAGCCCCAGTCGAACTGCAGAGTGCCATCGGCCGGGATGTCAATTTGCAGGTCGGTATTGCCACCGACCCCGTCATCACCGCCGATCAGCAGGATCTCCAGGGCCGCGTTCTGAGTGAATTCGACCGAGCCGGCGACCGCTTCGGGATCATTGATCAACTGCCAGTTCGCAGGGTCATCGAAGCTGATGAGGGCCTGGGCGCCACTTGCGGCCTGTCCGGGCCTGTTGGTGGCAATATCGAACTGCAGGTCACCGGTCCCGCTGTTGTCGATGAGCAGCGACTGCTGCGCCTGGCCGTCGACTGGTACCACGAATGTCAGTACTTCGGGTGACACGGCAATCAGCGGTGCCGGACGCGTGGTGAACTGTCTGACCGGGGACCAGTTGCCAGGCCCGCACAGGTTGATGGCCCGCACCCGCCAGTAGTGGTCGCTTAGCCCTGGAAGTGGCTCGTCAGGCACGAAAGAGGTGCCGAACACCAGCTCATCGACAAGCGGCTGGCTGAAGTCGGACGTTGCGGCCACCTGCAGTTGGTAGTTCTGGGCTTGCTCCCCGCTGACCGCAGTCCAGGCGATTTCGGGTGTCAGCGACTGGTCAGTGCTGTTGTCGGCCGGGGCGACCGGGTCGGGCAGTTCGGTCAACGGCGCATCCAGGCGCAGATACAGGGTGGAGCTACGCTTCAGGCCCTCGCCGTCCTCGGCTTCGACGGTGACCAGTGTATGAGCCGGCGCGCTGTGTTCATCGGTCGACAGCGTCCAGGTCGAGCTGCCGGGCACATCGATGCTGGACGGATCGAAACTGCTGTCGATATCGGCCGGCAGACCCTGCTGATTCAGCTCTACCGTTTCGGTGTAGGGGCCGACGGGGCTGGCCAGTACATCGATATCGAAAATGCCGTCCTGATCGCTCAGGCAGGCCTGCAACGAGGTCGGTTCCAGCGCCAGGTTGAAGCCGGGATCGCCTTCGATGCAGTTGTAGCAGGCAATGGCGAAATCCTGGCTGGGGTCGCCGGGGTCATAAGGATTCAGGGCGTCGCCAGCCAGGCTGGTAGCCAGAACATTGAGCTGAATCTGACCCTGGTGCTGGTCGGGACGCAGCCAGATCCCTTCACTGTTGTTGCGGTCGTCCGGCTGGCCACCGGGTGCTGACCAGCCGTCAGGCCCGGTGACATTGCCCAGGTAGGTATTGTCATCACCAGCCTCGACGACCAGGTCGAGAATATTGACCCAGGCCGGCGTGGTGCCTCCGTTTCCATGGCCGGGCGCGTCGGTCCAGGTCAGCATGACTTTGATCGGCTCGTCGGGGTCGGCCGCCTGGATGTTGAGTGCCCAGTCCTGGCCCGTGTCGTCGAACACCACCTCCTGGTCCAGCAGGAAAACGGAGCCACCGGTTGGATTCATGACGGCGTCCAGGTCGATGCGGCCGAATCCCTGGAAGCGGTCGGGGCGGTGGCCCAGTGTGCCGCCATCGGCGTTGGTGCCGCCGGCCAGGTCCCGGGCCGCGGCGGAGAATACCGCCCGGGTCAGGGCCGCGGAGGGTGGGCTGCCGGTCTCGTCGATATGGCGCTGGGCCCAAACGGCAACGGCGCCGGAGACCAGGGGCGAGGCCATGGAAGTGCCGCATTTCATGCTGTGTGCGCCAAAAAGGTCTGTGCTGTCAGTCGAACATCCAGGAGCAACAATATCGGGTACACGGCGGCCGTCGCAGGCCGGTCCGTGTCCTGAGTTGGCTGAGATGCTGAATATTTCCGCCATCGCCTGCTGCTCTCCGTCGCCATTCTGCAGATTGGTCGAACCCACGGCGAACAGATTCTTGGCCTCGTCCGGCGCGCCGAGCGAGCTTGGCGCGCAGGCACCCGGGCTGTCACCCCATCCATTCATGATGGACCAGACAGCCAGAATCGGGTGCTGGTCGGGATCATCAGGCAGGGCATCACGGCTGATCAGGTCAATATGGCGCGAGGGAATGTTATAGCCCTGCGGACTGCCGCTCGGGCCCCAGGAGTTGTTGCTGATCATGGCGCCACTGAGCGCGGCATCGGCCATGATGGTCAGCATGCCATCGGCCACCATGCCATCTTCCTCAGTGCCGAGGAAGGGTCGGTAGTCCTGGTTGACCAGGCTGGCGGACGGCGCCGCACCCTGTCCACGCAGGAAATCGTTGTGGTCCATCTCGCCTGACAGACCGGTACCGGCAATCGCACCGGCCACATGGGTGCCATGACTGCCGGCTGCACCGGTACAACTGCCCCCCGGGCCCAGGCAGTCCAGGATGTTGTCGATCAGGTCCGGATGGTCCTCGTCGATGCCGTTGTCGACCACGCTGACCGTGATGCCTTCGCCGTCGTAGCCGGTGACGGCCAGCCAGTCGGCATAGCCCGGGATGATGCTATCGCCATCGAACCCGCCAACGATGGACTGGTTGCTCATCTCGCCGCGCGGGCCGGGATCCCGGGGGACCGGCTGGATGACGTAAATGCCGGGGATGCGGGCCAGGTCGGGGTAGTTTTGGCCGGAAACAACCAGATGGACCACGTCAAAGTGGGCGGACTCTCGGGTCACCGAATGAATCACGGCGCCTTTCGAGCGCATTCTCTCAAGGGTGTCACGACGGGCGTGACGGCTGATCAACGCCATGTACGGCATTGGTTGCTGAGAACGCTGATCGGGAGTTCCTGCCAGGGTCTGCATGCGCCAGGCAGGCCGGACGGGGGTCGAGGCGCGGACATCGGGCAGGCGTGAGGCGGCACTGATCTGGTCGGCATCAGCCCAAACGTAGTAGCTGAATGGATGGATGGGTTGGATCACCGTTACGCCAGTGCCACGTAGATCCTGTAGCCACTGACTGCGCACAGGCCCTCTGAACTGGATCAGGTGAAAATCGCCTTCCGCAGCCGCCTGGTGCGGCGGCACACGGCGGCCGGGTCCGGTTTCATCCAGCAGGTCGATGCGCTCGCCGCCGAGGTTCAGCTCGAAGGGGTTCTCGATCCGCGTCAGACGGCCACCAGCCTGCTCCATGGCCCTGGCCTGGTCGACGCTGAGCCTGCCCCACTGAAACGCACCGTAATCGTCCAGGTCGGCTGTCGCGGCGCCGCGCTGCGCGGCCGGATGGCCGGTTTCGTGGTGAACTCGAACCCATACGTCGTCTTCGCTTGCGCTCCATGCCGGCCCCAGCCAGCCGACGATCAACAGGCCCAGGATCGCCAGTGCGACTAGCGGTCGGGTCATGCTGAATTGAGCCGATTGCTGTCGCATGGCGTTGACCGGGCCCGCAGGCTCAGCTGGCCTCCAGCCAGTCTTCCAGGGGCGGGCAGGAGCAGACCAGGTTGCGGTCGCCGTAGACATTGTCGACCCGGCCCACCGGCGCGAAGAATTTGTCCAGCTTCAGTCCCGCAACCGGCCAGCCGGCCTGGGTGCGTGTGTAGGCGTGGGGCCAGTCCTCGGCGGCCAGTTCAAGCGCTGTGTGCGGTGCATTCTTCAGCGGGTTGTTCTCGGCGTCCCATTCGCCGCTGGCCACGCGCTCGATCTCGCCGCGAATGGCGATCATGGCCTGAATGAAGCGGTCCAGCTCGGCTTTTGACTCGCTCTCGGTCGGTTCGATCATCAGCGTGCCGGGTACCGGCCAGGACATGGTCGGGGCATGAAAGCCATAGTCGATCAGTCGCTTGGCCACGTCCTCCTCGGTGATACCAGCCGACTCCTTGAAGGGGCGCAGGTCAACGATGCATTCGTGGGCGATGCGTCCGTTGCGACCGGTGTAGAGAATGTCGTAGTGCGATGCCAGTCGGCGGGCGATGTAGTTGGCGTTGAGCACGGCTACCTCGGTGGCGCGCTTGAGCCCTTCGGCGCCCATCAGGCGGATGTACACCCAGGAGATGGGCAGGATGCCGGCGCTGCCGAAGGGCGCGGCGGCAATGGCCGGGTTGCTGCCGTGCTCGGCTTCGATCAGGCCGGTGGGGTGCCCGGGCAGGAAGGGCACCAGGTGTTCACGCACGCCCACCGGGCCGATGCCCGGCCCGCCTCCGCCGTGCGGAATGCAGAAGGTCTTGTGCAGGTTGAGGTGACACACGTCGGCATAGTCGGCAATGCGCGACCAGCCCACCAGGGCATTGAGGTTGGCGCCGTCCAGGTAGACCTGTCCGCCGGCGTCGCGCACGCGCTGACAGATGGTGACCACGTCTTCCTCGAACACGCCGTGCGTGGAGGGGTAGGTGATCATCAGGGCCGCGAGCTTCTCGCGATGTTTCTCGATCCTGGCATCCAGGTCTTCCAGATCGATATTGCCCTGCTTGTCGCACTTGACCACGACAATGTCCATGCCGGTCATCTGGGCGCTGGCCGGATTAGTGCCATGGGCCGAGGACGGAATCAGGCAGACTGTGCGCTGACTCTCGCCTCGCGCTTCATGCCAGCCCTTGATGGCCAGCAGCCCGGCGTATTCGCCTTGGGAACCTGCATTGGGTTGCAACGAAACGGCGGCGAAACCGGTGATCTCGGCCAGCCAGCCAGCCAGTTCATCGATGAGCTGGTGATAGCCCCCGGCCTGGTCGGACGGGCAGAAGGGATGCAGATCGGAGAACTCGGGCCAGGTTACCGGAATCATTTCGGCCGTGGCATTGAGCTTCATGGTGCAAGAGCCCAGTGGGATCATGGCGTGAGCCAGGCTCAGGTCCTTGTTCTCCAGGCGCTTGAGGTAGCGCAGCATCTCGGTCTCGGAGTGGTAGCGCCCGAACACCTCGTGCTCCAGGAAAGAGCTGCTGCGACGCACATCGGCAGGTATGGCCAGGTAATCATTGCCCAGCTCAGCGTCGATGGCGAGTACGTCGTTCGATGCCTGGTCGAACAGGGCCAGCAGACTGTCGACGTGATGCTTGCGGGTCTGTTCATTGACGGACAGACCGATCAGTCCTTCGCGTTCAGTGCGCAGGTTGATGCCCTGTTCGCGTGCCTGACGAAGGATTTCGTCGCGACGCGAACCGTCGACTCGCACCTGCAAGGTGTCAAAGAACGCATCGTGTTCCAGTTCGAAGCCGGCCTTGCGAATGCCGTGGGCGAGGATGCAGGCGTGACGATGGATACGACCGGCAATCTTGCGCAGCCCGTCGGCGCCGTGCCAGACGGCGTAGAAACCGGCCATGACGGCCAGCAGGGCCTGCGCGGTGCAGATATTGCTCATCGCCTTTTCGCGGCGGATATGCTGCTCGCGGGTCTGCAGGGCCATGCGCAGGGCCGGGTTGTCGTGGCGGTCGCGCGATACGCCGATGATGCGGCCGGGCACACTGCGACGGTAGTCTTCGCGGGTGGCGAAGAAGGCTGCGTGGGGGCCGCCATAACCCATGGGAACACCGAAGCGCTGTGCCGAACCGACCACGCAGTCGGCACCGGACTCGCCCGGGCTTTTCAGCATGACCAGGGCCATGAGATCGGCAGCCACGGCAGCCAGCGCACCGCGCTCATGCGCGCTGGAAACCAGCTCATCCAGCGCCTGTACGGCACCATCACTGCCCGGGTACTGGATCAGAACGCCGAAACAGTCGGTTTCGGCCAGTTCGGCGGCCAGGTCATGGCACACGCGCACGTCCAGGTCGAGGTGGTGGCCACGATTCCGGACCACGTCGATGGTTTGCGGCAGGCAGTTGGCATCGACCAGGAACACATTGCTCTTGTTCTTGCGGTTGACTCGCTTGAGCATGGCCATGGCCTCAGCGGCGGCCGTGGCTTCGTCGAGCAGGGAAGCATTGGCCAGTTCCATGCCGGTCAGATCCATGACCATCTGCTGGAAGTTCAGCAGCGCCTCGAGGCGCCCCTGGGAAATCTCGGCCTGGTAGGGCGTGTAGGCGGTATACCAACCCGGGTTCTCGAACACGTTGCGCAGAATGACCGGGGGCACGATGGTGGGGTGATAGCCCAGGCCGATCATGCTGTGGGTGACGGTGTTGCGGGCTGCAATGGAGCGTATCTGATCGAGCACGCGCTCCTCGTTGTCGCTGGGCGGCAGGGCCAGCCCGCCATCGTGCCGGATGCTGCCGGGCATGGTCTGCTGCATCAGCGATTCGAGGGACTCCGCCTCGATGGTGTCCAGCATGGCGCGAATGTCTTCATCGCGCGGGCCGATGTGGCGGTCGACGAAGTCATCGTGGGACTCGAGCGTGTGCAGTGGCGTCGGGGCCGGATTGCGGTTATCGGTCATTGGATCACTCTTGCGGGATCGAATAGGTAATGGTCGAGCAGAAGAAAGGCAAACAGCGCCATAAGATAGACCACTGAGTAGCGAAACATCTGCATGGAAAGCTGTTCGTCGTCTGTTCTCATCAAGGCGATGGCATAGCCGAGAAAGCCGATGTTGAGTACCACGGCGCCGGCCAGGTAGGCCAGGCCGCTCATGCCGGTCAGCCAGGGCAGCAGGGTGACCAGCACCAGGATGATGGTATAGAACAGGATCTGCCAGCGAGTGAAGGCCACGCCGTGGGTGACCGGCAGCATGGGCACGTTGGCGGCGGCATAGTCATCGCGGCGATGGATGGCCAGGGCCCAGAAGTGGGGCGGCGTCCAGACAAAAACGATCAGGAACAGAATCAGCGCATGGCCGTGGATCTCTCCGGTAACCGCGGTCCAGCCCAGCACGGGTGGGATGGCTCCGGCAGCGCCACCGATGACGATATTCTGCGGCGTGGCACGCTTCAGCCAGGCGGTGTAGATGATGGCGTAGCCGATCAGTCCGGCAAAGGTCAGAATGGCCGTCAAGAGATTGACGAAGGCCAGCAGAAGCGCCATGGCTACGACGGCCAGGGCGATGGCAAAGCCGATGACCTGGCTTCTGCTGAGATGCTTGCCGGGAAGCGGGCGGTGACGCGTGCGCGCCATGATGCGATCGGCCCGTTCATCGAGCAGATGATTGATGGCCGCTGCGCTGGCGGCGGCCAGGCCAATGCCCAGCGACCCGGCCACCAGTGCCGCGAGCGGGATCATGCCGGGCGTGGCCAGTGCCATGCCGACCACGGCCGTGAACACGATCAGGGCGACGATGCGCAGCTTGCACAGGGCGAGGAACTGCCGGGACGTCTGCAGGGCCGTGGCGGTCATAACTCCGGTGCTTGTTGAGATGGTGGCTGGTCGGTTCGGGTCCAGGTCAACAGTCGTCGCAGGTCACGGCGCATGCCGTTGAAATCCGAACCGTCGGGATAGCGCAATATTATATTGGCCTGGGGGTCGAGAATGTAGCTGATTGGCCCGGACGGGTCCGATGGCAGCAGGGATTTGAAGCTCGCACCGGCCGTGCCGTCCAGAATCCGGATGCCGGCGGCCAGTTCCTCGATGTCGGCGCGTACATCGTCTGCTACTTCGGTATTCGAGACCAGGGTGATATCGATGTCGGGCTGGTGGCGGTCCTGGGCGCGGCGAACCTGGCGCAGCCAGTAGAGCGTTTCCACGCAGGCTTCGGAACATGGTCCCGCGGCCACGTGGATCAGCTGCCAGCGCTCGAGCAGGTCATTGCGACTCAGCGCGGCATCGTCGGCTCGCTGGATCTCAAAGGCGGGCAGCGCGTGGGGCGGTTCGAGCAACTCGCCGTAATTTCGGGTTTCACTGGGGCGCCATTCAAACCACTCGCTGTGCATGAGTACGGCGACGATGACCGGGGTGAAAAACACCGCGAATACGGCAATGATGGTGGTGCGGCTCATGATCGGCGCAAACTCCTGATGGTCAGTATCAGCCAGATGAAGAACACGACAATGCCAATGCTGGCCCACTGAAATGCATAGGCGCGGTGGCGCTCGGGCCCGAACGTGACCGGCTCCCATTCATCGCCGCTCAGGTGAGCGGGATGATCCGGTTCGAGCAGCACGATGCGATCAGCAACATTTTCGCCCAAGGCATCACGGATGCGTTCCAGGTCGAAGTAGGTCATCAGGTTGGGCCAATGGTCGGGGTCGAGCTCGGAGGCCCGGCCGATTTCCAGTCCGACCCTGGGCAATTCGGAGAGGCGGCCGGCGATGGTCACGCTGTCGCCCGGCGTCGGGAAGGACGGCAACTCGTCTCTTCGCGGCAAGGGTTGCCAGCCGCGATTGACCATCCAGGTCTTGTCCGTGCCGTGCGGCTGGAACGGCGTGAATACATGGACACCGGGCTGCATGTTGCGAACCTGGTTGTCCAGTAGAACATGGCGTTCTTGATCGAAGTCTCCGCTGGCCTCGACCAAGGCATAACGCCCGGGTGGCTCATCAGCCGCCAGGTCGCTGGCCGTGGCGCTTTCCCAGTCGGCCAGCAGCTCACTTTTCCATTCGGCCCGGTCGAGCTGCCACATGGTCAGGTACACGGCGGCGCCGATGACCAGCGCCGCTGCAACATGAGGCAGCGCATGCCGGATCATGACGCTTGCCCCTTATAATGGCAGTCACGATCACATCGGAACGGCACATTGTTGAGCAAGACACTGATTCTTGGCGCGTTCGCGGTCATTCTCTACACCCTGGCCTCAAGCTTCTATTTTCTGATACGCGATACAGGCGAGGGTGAACGCACGGTGCGCCGGCTGAGCTGGCGTGTCGGCCTGTCGCTGGGTCTGGTGATCATGCTGTGGATCGGCTTTCACCTGGGCTGGATCGAGCCCCAGGGTGTTAACCCGGTTCAGTACCCGGTCGCACCCGGCGGCTGATTCCAGAAGGGTTTCAGAGCTTGCCGAGCAGGTGCTCGGCGCTGGAGACGCGAAACTCACCCGGCTTATCGACCAGTAGATGGCGCACCACGCCGTCTTCGGCCAGCATGGCAAACCGCTGGGAACGAAACCCCAGCCCGAAAGCCCGCGCATCCAGCTCCAGGCCCAGGGTGCGGGTGAAATCGCCATTGCCATCGGCTGCCATGACAATACGGTCATCGGCGCCGGCTGCCCTGGCCCAGGCATCCATGACGAAAACATCCTGAACGGCCATGCAGACGATGCGGTCGATGCCGGCATCGAGAAAGCGTCCGACCTGCTCGCTGAACCCGGGCAGATGTCGGGCCGAGCAGGTTGGCGTGAACGGTCCCGGAACGGCAAACAGCACCACGCGGCCGGTGCCCAGCAGGTCGGTGGATGTCCGCTGCGCAGGGCCTTTAGGCGTCATCACCATCAGGCCCGCCTCGGGAATCCGTTCGCCCGCGGCAATGCCCATGTCAGGCACTCAGAGCCTGGTCGACGGCCTTGAGCAGTTCCTTCTTGTCCACCGGCTTGGTGATGTAGGCAGCCGCACCCTGGCGCATGCCCCAGACCCGGTCGGTTTCCTGGTCCTTGGTGGTGACGAAGATCACCGGGATGTGGGCGGTGTCCTGATCCTTGGTGATCTTGCGCGTGGCCTGCAGCCCATTGAGGCCGGGCATCACGATATCCATGAGAATCAGGTCGGGTGTGTGCGATTTCGACTTCTCCACCCCTTCCTCGCCGCTCGACGCGGTAACCACCTCGTGTCCAGCGCCTTCGACAATCTTCTGCAGCGAGTACAGGTGCGTCTCCGAATCGTCAACGATAAGAATCTTGGCCATTTTGTTCCCTTGCTTTGTCGGTCTGTAAGGTAGATGCCATCATACCCGAAATGCCGCCGATCGCGTCCGGGGCATCAGGCCATCTCGACGATGGTTCGCCCCTGGCCGCCACCGGCCAGCAGCCTGTCGAAAGTTCCGCCCAACCCGTCCAGATCGGTCCGGTTGGTCATGATGGACGGCAGGTGTCGTGGTTTCCAGTCGCCGGCCAGCTTTTGCCATAGCTGTTCCCGGATCTCGTAGGGGCAACCGGCGGAATTGATGCCCAGCAGCGTGATGCCGCGAATGATGAAGGGCATGACCGTGGTGTTCACGCCAATGCCGCCGGCCATGCCGCAGGAGGCGATATTGCCCCAGGGCTGGATGACACGGGTCAGGCCCGAGAGCATGTCGCCACCGACATTGTCGAAGGCGCCGGCAAACTGCGCCGAGGCCAGCGGCGATTCCGGCCAGTACAGGTCGTGGCGGGAGATGCACTGGGCGGCACCGAGTTCGTGCAGCCAGTCGAACTCCTCGACCTTGCCGGAAATGGCACTGACCTCGTAGCCGGCGCGCGAGAACATGTCGACGGCAATCGAACCCACGCCGCCGGAAGCGCCGGTGATCGCGATCGGCCCCATGTCGGGCTGCTGCCCATTGGCTTCCATACGCCACAGGGCAAGCGCGGCGGTGAAGCCAGCCGTGCCCAGGATCATGGATTCTTCGAGGGTCAGGCCCTCGGGCAGCGGCACCAGCCACTCCGAGGGAGCACGCATGTATTCGCTGTATCCGCCGTCGCGGGTTTCCGACAGGCCGCAGCCGGTGATCAGCACCTCGTCGCCTTCGATGAAACGATCGGATTGCGACTGCACCACGGTGCCGGCCGCATCGATGCCGCCATTGAGCGGAAAGCGCCGCAGGATCTTGCCCTTGCCGGTGCCGGCCAGCGCATCCTTGTAATTGACGCTGGAGTAAGCCACCCGGATGACGACATCACCTTCCGACTGCTCGTCGATGGACTGCTCGACCAGCTGCGCACGGTAACCATCCTCGTCGTCGAAGATGCGGAAGGCCTTGAATTTGTCGGGGATGGGTTTGGTCATGCCTTGCTTGATCCTTTAGTGCAATGCTGCCGATGACTCCAGGGGGTCAAGTTGCAAGTTGTATGTTGTCAGTTGCAAGTACCGTTGGCCACATCGCGGCGTAACGGGAGCTTGCAACTTGCAACCGACAACTTGCAACTCACTGAGCGAAGCTCAGTTGGCCTTGTGAATCGCGCGCTTGTCCACGGCCAGGGCGGCTTCGTGCACGGCTTCCGACAGGGTCGGGTGGGCGTGGATGATGCGGGCCAGGTCCTCAGAGGCGCCGGCGAATTCCATGGTCACCACGCATTCGGCGATCAGTTCCGAGGCATTGGGGCCGACGATCTGCACGCCCAGCAAGCGGTCGGTCTCGGCATCGGCAATTACCTTGACGGTGCCCGGTGCATGGCCCATGGCCAGACCTCGGCCGGTAGCGGCAAACGGGAAGTTGCCGGCGCGGTACTCGACGCCTTCTTCCTTGAGCTGCTTCTCGGTCTTGCCCACCCAGGCAATCTCGGGATCGGTGTAGATGACCCAGGGGACAGTATCCAGGCCGAAGTGACCATGCCCGCCGGCAATGGTCTCGGCCACGGCTATGCCTTCCTCGGAGGCCTTGTGGGCCAGCATCGGGCCGCGCACCAGGTCACCGATGGCCCAGACGCCATCGACCGAGGTCCGGCAATGGTCGTCGACCTCGACCTGGCCGCGATCGGTCAGCTTGATGCCGGAATCATCGGCCAGCAGTCCTTCGCTGGCTGCCTTGCGGCCCACGGCCACCAGCAGCTTGTCGAAGGTCTCGCTGTGCTCTCCGTCGGAGTCCTCGTAGGTCACCGTGACCTTGCCGTCCTTGACCTCGGCGCCGGACACCTTCGTGCCCAGGCGGATATCGAGTTTCTGCTTCTTGAACTCGCGCGCGGCCGCGCGGGAAACGTCCTTGTCCAGTGCCGGCAGCAGTTCGTCGAGGGCTTCGAACAGCATCACCTCGCTGCCCAGACGCGACCAGACGCTACCCAGTTCCAGACCGATCACGCCGGCCCCGATCACACCCAGGCGTTCCGGGACTTCGGGGAATTCGAGTGCGCCGATATTGTCGACGATGGCTTCGTTGTCGATCTCCACGTTGGGAATGGAAAACGACACCGAGCCGGCGGCCAGGATGACGTGCTTGCCCTTGGCCGTGTAGGTATCGCCGTCGTGCGGGGAAAGCTCGACTTCGCGGTCGGCCAGCAATTTGCCACGGCCGTTGACGAACTCGATCTTGTTGGCCTTGAGCAACTGACTGACGCCGCCGGTGAGCTGCTTGACCACCTGGTCCTTGCGCTTGAGCATCTGCGACACGTCGATGCCGACCTGGTCGACCTGGATGCCGTGGTCGGCATAGTCGTCACGCACATGGGCGTAGTGCTTGGAGGAATCCAGTAGCGCCTTGGACGGGATGCAGCCGATATTGAGGCAGGTGCCGCCCGGCGCCGGCTTGCCGTCGGCGTTCTGACGGTCGTCGACCAGCAGCACCTTCATCTCCAGCTGTGCGGCACGAATGGCAGCCACGTACCCACCCGGGCCGCCACCAATCACGATCAGATCAAATTCCTTGTCAGCCATGTGTCTTTACCTTGAATCTTGTCGTTTTTGAACTGCACAAACATGCAGATCGAATTTGGTAACCGCGGATGAACGCAGATAAACGCAGATCAGAAAGTACCTTGAGTCACTGACAGGAATAAGCCGGTGTATCTATCTTTACTTTCTAGTCGTTTCCGAAAGCGGGTGCTGTTTTCTATCAGCGTTTATCTGCGTTCATCTGCGGTTTGCTCATATTTTTAAAGGCCCAGCAGCATGCGGGCGGGGTCTTCGAGCGCTTCCTTGACCGCGACCAGGAACTGCACGGCGTCCTTGCCGTCGATGATGCGGTGGTCGTAGGACAGGGCGATGTACATCATCGGCCGGATGACGATCTCGCCGTTTTCGGCAATCGGCCGTTCCTTGATGGTGTGCATGCCCAGGATGGCGCTTTGCGGCATGTTCAGAAGCGGCGTGGACAGCAGCGAGCCGAATACGCCGCCATTGGTGATGGTGAAAGTGCCGCCCTGCAGGTCCTCGAGCTGGATCGCGCCCTTGCGCGCCTTGTCGGCGTAGTCGGCAATGCCCTGTTCGATCTCGGCCAGGCTCATCCGATGAGCATCTCGCAGGATGGGCACCAGCAGGCCGCGGTCGGTGGACACGGCAATGCCGATGTCCTGGTAGCCGTGATAGACGATCTCCTCGCCGTCAACCGAGGCGTTGACCACCGGATGCTTCTGCAGCGCCTCGCAGCAGGCCTTGACGAAAAACGACATGAAGCCGAGCTTGACGCCATGCTGCTGCTGGAAATCTTCCTTGTAGCGGGCGCGCATGTCCATGACCGCCTTGAGGTTGACTTCGTTGAACGAGGTCAGGATGGCGGCCGTGTTCTGGGCTTCCTTCATGCGCTCGGCGATGCGCGAGCGCAGCCGCGACATCTTGACGCGCTCTTCCGGGCGAGGGCCGGTGGCGCCGCCGGCCATGTGTTTCATGACATCGCCCTTGGTCACCCGGCCACCGCGGCCGGAGCCCTCGATGCTGCCGGCATCCAGGTCGTTCTCGGCCACCAGCCGGCGGGCCGAGGGGGGCAGGTCCTTTTCGGCCGAGCGGTCACGGCCCTTGCTGGACGGTGCCTTGTCGGCCGACTCTTCCTTCTTGCCCTTGTCGCCGGTATCGTCGCTGGCCGGCTCATCGTCTTTCTCCTCGTCAGCGGCCGGCGCTTCGCCTTCTTCCATCAGGCCGAGCAGCTCGCCCTCGGCAACGGTGGCGCCTTCTTCGGCACTGATGTCCTTGAGGACGCCGTCGGCGGGCGCCGGAACTTCCAGTACGACCTTGTCGGTTTCCAGGTCGACCAGGTTTTCATCGCGCGCGATGCTGTCTCCGGGCTTCTTGTGCCACTTGGCGACCGTGGCATCGGATACCGATTCGGGCAGGTTGGGGACTTTTACTTCAACACTCATGGGTTTTTCACTCCGATCCTTTGCCATGGGTCAGCGCATCGCCGACCAGACGTTTTTGTTGTTCAATGTGTACCTGGTAATAGCCGACTGCCGGGGAGGCCGAACCGGCACGGCCGGCATAGAACAGTTCCTGGCCCTCGGCAATGCAGGCCTGAAGGTGGTGACGAATCTGGAACCAGGCGCCCTGGTTGAGCGGCTCTTCCTGGCACCAGACCACTTCTCCGGCCTTGCCGTAGCGGGCGATGATCTTCTGCACTTCCTCGCGCGGGAAGGGGTAGAGCTGTTCCACGCGAACCAGAACGATATCGTCGATCTCGTCTTCGTCACGCTGCTTGGCCAGGTCGAAGTAGACCTTGCCGGAGCAGAAGACAATCCGCTTGACCTTGTCGGCATCCAGCCCGGCCGGGTCGTCGATGACCAGCTGGAACTGACCGTTCTCAAGATCTTCGAGGCTGGAGGTCGACGACTTGTGCCTGAGCAGCGACTTGGGCGTCATCACGATCAGCGGCTTGCGGAACTGGCGCAACATTTGCCGCCGGATCATGTGGAACATCTGCGAGGGCAGGGTGGGCACGCAGACCTGGATGTTGTTGCCCGAGCACAGCTGCATGAAACGCTCCAGGCGGGCAGACGAATGCTCCGGGCCCTGGCCCTCGTAGCCGTGCGGCAGGAACATGGCCAGGCCGCACAAGCGGCCCCACTTGGTCTCGCCCGACGAGATGAACTGATCGATGACGACCTGCGCGCCGTTGACGAAGTCACCGAACTGCGCTTCCCAGATGACCAGTGTTCCGGGGTCGGCGGTGGCATATCCGTACTCGAAGCCGAGCACGGCCTCTTCCGAGAGCAGAGAATCGATGACGGTGACGCGGCGCTTGTTGTCCGACAGGGTGGACAACGGCAGGTGCGAACTGCCGTCTTCCTGATTGTGCAGCACAGCGTGTCGATGGAAGAAGGTGCCGCGTCCCGAATCCTGGCCGACCAGGCGCAGTCCATGGCCGGATTCGACCAGGGTGGCGTAAGCCATGGTTTCGGCAAAGCCCCAGTCCATGGGTGTCTCGCCGGCGGCCATCTTGCGGCGGGTTTCGACGATGCGCTCGACCTGCTTGTGCAGGCTGAAGCCTTCCGGCAACGTGGTAAGGCGCTCCGAAAGCTCCCTGATTCGGTTGCGGTCAACGCCGGTTTCGACCGCTTCCTGCCAGTCGCCTTCAAGATAGGGCGACCAGTCCACGGTCTCGACGGGCTCGTCGAGCAATTCAACCACCGGTTCGCCGGCATCGAGCTTGTCACGGTAGGTGGCGGCAGCCTGATCGATGACCTTCTTCTCGGCCAGCCCGTCCTTGATGAGCTGGTCGGCATACTGCTTGCGCACCGGGTCCAGTTTGCGGATGACCTGGTACATGCGTGGCTGGGTGGCGGCCGGTTCGTCGGCCTCGTTGTGACCGTGGCGCCGATAACACACCAGGTCGAGCACGACATCCTTCTTGAACTCGCGACGGAAGTCGGCCAGCAGGCGGGTGGCAAACAGCACGGCCTCGGGATCGTCGCCATTGACGTGCAGGATGGGCGCCTGGACCATCTTGGCGACTTCGGTGCAGTAGAAGGTCGAGCGGGCATCAAGCGGGTGCGAGGTGGTGAAGCCGATCTGGTTGTTGACCACGACATGAAAGGTGCCGCCGACGGCAAAACCACGCGCCTGCGACATGTTGAGCAGTTCCATGACCACGCCCTGGCCGGCAATGGCGGCATCGCCATGGACCAGCACGGGCAGAACCTGTTCACGTTGCTCGTCACCCAGGCGGGTTTGACGCGCGCGGGCCGAGCCGGCCACGACCGGGTTGACGATCTCCAGGTGCGACGGGTTGAACGCCAGCGCCAGGTGCATGGGGCCGCCCGGGGTCGGCACATCGGAACTGAAGCCCATGTGGTATTTCACATCGCCACTGCGGTTGGGATCGTCCTTGGCCAGCGCGCCTTCGAACTCGGCAAAGAGCTCGCGCGGGCTTTTGCCAAGAATGTTGACCAGAACATTGAGGCGGCCGCGGTGGGCCATGCCGATGACCATTTCCCTGACACCCTGGCTGCCGGTATGGCGAATCAGAGTGTCGAACAGCGGGATCATGCTCTCGCCGCCTTCCAGCGAAAACCGCTTCTGGCCAACGTACTTCGAGTGCAGGTACTTTTCCAGGCCCTCGGCGGCCGACAGCTTGTCGAGCAGACGCTTGCGTTCTTCGGCATCCGGCGTGTAGTTGCCATGAGCGCCTTCGAGCCGCTGCTGCAGCCAGCGCCGCTGGTTGGTGTCGGTGATGTGCATGTACTCGACACCGATGCTGCCGCAGTAGGTGCGCTGGCAGATATCGATGATTTCCGACAGCGGGCGGTGGTCGGGGCCGGCCAGCGAGCCGGTGTGGAAGCTGGTGTTCAGATCGGCTTCCGACAGGCTGTGAAAGCCCAGCTCGAGGTCGGGCACGTCGGGGCGATGGCTGATGTCGAGCGGGTCGAGCCTGGCGCGCTGGTGGCCTCTGACGCGGTAGGCGTTGATCAGCCTGAGTACGCCGGCCTGCTTGAAGTCTTCGGCAACGCTGGCGCCGCCGCGATAATGTCCGTTGGCGGCCAGTTCACGGAAGTACTCGGTTATGGCCCGATGTCGCGTGTCTTCAGCGCTGTCGCTGAATGTCCTGAAGATCTTCTGCCAGTGTTCTGGAACGGACGTGGGATCGTCGAGCCATGCTTCGTAGAATTCCTCCACATAGGCGGCATTGCCGCCGGACAGATGGGAGGCCCGGTATTGCTCCTGCAAGTCGTCGGTCATTGGGCTGGTGCCAGGGAAATCGGATGGCCAGATAACGACTCGTGATTATAACGGCCCCGATGCGTGCTGTGTTGCCAACCGGGCCGATCAGGGGATATCGATTGCGCCCAGATCGCAAAGTTGTTCCAGGCCGTCACGGCACTCGAGCCACGCAGACCCTACGAGGCGTGTTTGAGCAAGTTCCCGGGCCAGGGGAGACGGGCACCGGATGGGCTCGCCATTGATTGTGAGATGCGCTTCGCCATGACGGCCATGGATAGCCAGGCGCGCCGATCCATGAAGCTTCAGCGAGCGGTTTCGGCCCAGGTGCTGCACAATCGTTTCCAGCTCCGGCTCCTCGTCGCGCGGCCACAGTCGCCACTGGGTAAGAATTCGACCCAGCAGCGCCTCTAACTCAGCATCCGGCATCGACAGGGTGTGTTCCAGCAAACGCCTGGCTTCCGTGACCAGCCCGGACCCGATGCGGGCCGGATTGTCGCGCTCGGGTTGCTGCACCGACAGTCGCGCCGGATTCCGGGACTGTGCGGTCAGTAATTCCCCCAGCAGAAAAAGCATTTCCGGTCCGCTTGGGGTGCGTAGTCCGACCGACCAGGTCTGACAAGTGTTCTGTGCCACGCCATGATGGGCGATGCTGGCGGGTAGATAAAGTGTGTCGCCGGGTTCTGCACGCACCTCGGTCTCGGGCTGCCATCGAGCCAGCAGCGCGAGTTCGAAGCGATTATCTAGTGTGGTGTCGAAGTTTTCGGCGAGCTGCCAGAGGCGGGTGCCGCCTACCTGAACCAGGAAAACGTCATACGCATCGGCATGGGCGCCCACCGAGCCGCCCGGCGCGGCCTGTGAAATCATGACATCGTCGAGCAGCCAGTCGGGCAGGAATTCTCGGAATCGATCCAGTACGGACTCGACCTCGGGTCGGGCCTTGTCCATCTCCTGGACGAGTACGGTCCAGTCCGAGGGGGTATCGGGCAGGTCGTCGGCCTCCAGCGGACCATGCAGCAAGGTCCAGTCGGCCAGATCCTGACGCCCTCGGATCAGCCGGGCCGGCAGGCTCAGAGAGTCGGCGGCATCGAGCAGATCGTCAAGTGGCAGCGGTGCGGCCTGTATCCAGTTGCCGATCAGGCAGGGACGACGCTGCCAGAACTCTTCGAGGAAGCGATCGGCGTCGAACGGATCCAGTCGTTCGACCGGATTCATGAATGCCGGGTGATGGCCCGCGCCATGTCGGCGGCATTGCCGGTGTAGTCGGCTGGAGTGAGTGCCAGCAGGCGTTCGCGATCGGCCTCCGGCAGGTCGAGTCCGGCGATGAACTCGCGGATGCGCTCCCTGTCGATGCCCTGGCCGCGCGTCAACGCCTTGAGTTTTTCATAGGGCTCGGGAATGCCATGCAGGCGCATCACGGTTTGTACGGCCTCGGCCAGCACTTCCCAGGCCTCATCCAGATCCTCGGCCAGGCGCTCGGGTGCCGGGGCGATCCGATCCAGCCCGCGCAGGATGGACTGCCAGGCCAGCGAGCAGTAGCCGAAGGCCGAACCCAGTGAACGCTGAACGGTGGAATCGGTCAGGTCGCGTTGGAATCGCGAGATGGGCAGCTTGCCGCCGAGGTGATCCAGCAGGGCATTGGCCAGGCCCAGATTGCCCTCGCCATTTTCGAAATCGATGGGGTTGACCTTGTGTGGCATGGTCGACGAACCGACTTCGCCCTCGACCAGCTTCTGGCGGAAGTAGCCCAGTGACACGTATCCCCAGGCATCGCGCGCGAAATCCAGCAGGATTGTGTTGATGCGCATGAGTGCATGCGCAACCTCGGCGATCATGTCGTGCGGTTCAATCTGGGTGGTGTAGGGGTTCCAGATCAGGCCGAGGTCTTCGACCACCTGACGCGACAGGTCCGGCCAGTCCAGTTCCGGGCAAGCGGCCAGGTGGGCATTGAAGTTGCCGACCGCACCGTTGATCTTGCCGGTGATTTCGATCTGGTCTAGCTGCCGCCGCTGGCGCCGGAGACGAAACACCACGTTGGCGATTTCCTTGCCCAGCGTGGTCGGCGAGGCAGTCTGACCATGGGTGCGCGAGAGCATGGGCAGTGCGGCATGCTCGGTGGCCATGGCCTGCAGACGGTCGTCGAGGCGGGCCAGCAGTGGATCGAGCTGTTCGACCACGGCCCGGCGTATGATCAACGCCCAGGACAGATTGTTGATGTCTTCCGAGGTGCAGGCGAAGTGGATGAACTCGGAAAATGGTGCCAGCGAGGGCCGTTCGTCCAGACGCTGCTTGAGCCAGTACTCGACCGCCTTGACGTCGTGATTGGTGCCGGCTTCGATCTTCTTGACCGCCTCGGCATCGTCCGGACCGAATTCTTCGCCCACCCGGTCCAGAAATTGCTGGTCATCCGGGCTCAGTGCGGGCAGGGCAGTGAAATCGGGATGGCCGGCCAGCGCCTTGAACCAGGCCAGCTCGACCACGACTCGGTGGCGGATCAGCCCGGCCTCGGAGCACAGGTCGCGCAGTCCGGTCAGACGGCCGGCATAACGCCCGTCGAGAGGTGAGAGTGCAGTCAGGGCATTCATGGCATTGGAAGTCATGGCAGTCTTGTCGCGAAGGGCCGGTAAACAGCGCGCCATTTTAACGCAGGGGCCGATGGCATGGCCTGCCAATCGAAAGGGGTTGATACACTGTAGCCTCTATACTGGCCCGGGATGCGCTTCCGACATGATGGTTCGAATGCTGCTGATGGTGATGAGCATCATGATGCTGGCCGCTTGTCAGTTGTTCGAACAGCGGCGCTGGGAGCCGGAGCCCGAACCGGAGCCTGCCACTGCCGAGGAGCCAGAACAGCTGGATCAATTGGACCAGGCATTGGTGCTGCTGCAGGACGGAGACCCCGAAATGGCTGAAGAATTGCTGACCGAGCTCTTGTCGGAACGGGGTGACCATGGACTTGCCCGGCTGTTGCTGCGCCAGATCCGGGAAGCACCGGAGTCCTTGCTGGGTGAAACACACCGCGAAATTCTGGTCGAGCCCGGCGACACGCTTTCGGAGCTGGCCGCACGTCATGCAGGCAATGGCATGTTGTTCTATTCCCTGGCCCGCCTGAACAGTATCGAGCGCCCGCGACTGTTGCAGCCCGGCCAACTGTTGAAAGTGCCCGCAGACACCGAGTCGGCTGAAGATGTTCCGATTGAGGCGGCGCTGATCGATCATGAGAGCGAGGTCACACCGGAAATCGTGCCCGAGGCGCATGACGAGCCTGAAGCGGTTCCGGAGGCAGCAGTGTCTGAATCACTGTCCGAGGCCCGCGCCAATGAGGTCGAGCACTACCATGACCGTGCGCTGCGTGCCTGGCGCGAACAGGATGTGGAAGCTGCCGTAGCCGACTGGGAGCGCGTGCTGGAATTGGATCCGGGTTTCAGGCCGGCCGAGGTCTACCTGGAGCGTGCTCGCGAAGTGCTCCGACGGCTGGAGGCGCTATGACGTACTCGAGTCGTCATCCTTCCCGCCACTAATGCTGCGCAGGGAAACTGGCCGGTCTGCCGCATCCATCTCCCGGGTATCGTCGATTTCGCCTTCCAGCGTGTCTTCGCCGCTCGGTAGCAGTGGCGCGGGCATGCGGGATTTCTCATGGCCATGCCGCTCATCCAGCCGGACGGCCATGTCGTTGAATCGTCGAAACAGCGTGGACAGTGCATCCAGCCGCGTATCGTCGAGCCGGAAGTCGTACTGACCGCGAGCGATTCGCTGCAGCCCCCAGGCCAGACGTTGTATCGACCGGCGTTGCGAGCGGGCGATCCAGGCAAAACCAATGGCGCTGACCAGCACAGTGGCCAGAAAGACGATAGCCAGCATCCACATCGTGGTCCACGCCGTGGTCTGGAGCTGACTGCCGTCCACGCCAAGCTGGGCCTGCCCGATTCGCCGACCCTGGAAACGGATCGGCGCCTGAAATTCCAGATGACCATCGTCCATCATGACCAGTCTGACATGACCACCGTCGCGCTCTACTGCCGTGCCTGACAGAATCGGCGGCTCCTCACCTTGCAGAAACGGATTGGTGCTGGCTTGAACCTGACCATGGCGGTCGACGATGTGCAGGTGCGTAATGCGGTCATTGGCGGCAAAGTCGTCGACCAGATTGCCCAGGGCGGTGGCATCCTCCAGCAACAGGGCTTCCGCGGTTTCCCGAGCAATGACCGAGGCCAGGCCATCACCGAATCCCAGCGTGGTTTCGGTCATCGTGGCGCGCTGACTGTGCCAGACCCAGGTGAGTCCGGCGCCCAGAACCAGCGCCAGGCAAAGGCTCAGGGCAAGTGGCCAGCGCCACGCGGGCGCTGCGCCGCGAGCCTGCTTCAGAAGTCCCCGGTCAAGGTCAGAGCGAATTTCCTGCAGTTCTTCCCGGATCAGGGCCCCGTCGGCATGGCGGGCCTCCGGTTCCTTGGCCAGCAGGCGAGTCACGAGCTCGACCAGCTCCACCGGAGTGTGGGGATCATGAGCGCTCAAGCGTGGCGGGGCATCATTGACGATCTGGCGGATCAGGGCGGCCAGAGGCTCGCCCTGGAACGGCAGATGGCCGGAAAGCGCGCGGTACAGCACCACGCCCAGACTGTAGAGGTCGGAGCGTTGGTCGGGGCGTTCTCCCTGCAACTGCTCCGGCGGCATGTAGCGCGGCGTTCCGACAATGGACGCATCCTGGCCCGCCTGACCTTCACGCAGTCGACGATCAATGGCGGCGATACCGAAATCCACCAGTTTGACCAGCCCGGATTCGGGGTCAATGAAGATGTTGGAGGGTTTGACATCGCGATGCACGATGCCTCGCTCATGGGCATAGTGGAGAGCGCCGGCCAGCTGAATGCCGATTTCAATGACACGTCGTGCATCAAGTGCCGGCACTTCTTCAAGATAGGAATCCAGGCTCTGACCCTGCAGTCTTTCCATGACCATGTAGGGCAGGCCATCGGCCTGGCCTACATCGAAGACGGTCACAATGCCCGGATGACTCAGGCCGCCGGCCGACCGTGCCTCGCGGAGAAAGCGCTGGCGGCTTTTTACATCGCGGGCATAACGTTCGCGCAGCACCTTGATGGCCAGGTGGCGATCAATATGAGGATCAAAGGCTTCGTAGACGATGGACATCGATCCACGACCCAGTTCACGGGTAATCCGATAGCGGCCAAGTCTTTCCATGTCACCTCGTTGATCAACCTGATTGTGCAGATGTTTCAGCCAACTTTAGGCCTTGGTTTCAACTGCGCTTTGCCCAAGCAAAAAACAGGGTATGACTGTGAAATACGAATAATCAGGTTAGCTATTGGCCAAAGATAGCATGCCCATAACCCCGCAGCCTTGCAATGTCCCTCTCAACGCGCCAATTGCCTGTAAAGCTGGTCCTTTTCCTGCCAGAGCGTGTTGATCCAGTCGCGTACGCGGTCGCGAAACTCGGGATCGCCCAGGTAGTCGCCACTTTGCAGCCAGTCGGGCACGGGGTAGCTTTGTATGGCGACCCGGACTTCCCTGACACGATTGGCAAACAGGTCGACCAGGCGCGGCCGGCCGTGCGGATAGACGATCGTGACATCGACAATGCGTTCCAGCGCATCACCCATGGCATCAAAGGTAAACGCCACACCGCCTGCGCGGGGTTTGAGCAGGTGCCGATAGGGTGAGGACTGGGCGGCATGGCGTGCAGGCCTGAACCGGGTGCCTTCAACGAAGTTGACGATGGCTACTGGCAGATCGCGGAAACGGGCGCAGGCCGCGCGGGTCGCCAGTACATCGTCGCGAGCCAGTTCCGGTCGGCGCCTGATCTGCTCGCGGCTGTGGCGCTTCATGAAAGGAAAGTCCAGCGCCCACCAGGCCAAGCCAAGCAGGGGGACCCAGATCAGCTGCCTTTTGAGAAAGAAGCGCAGCAATGGCAAGCGGCGATTGAACAGCTTTTGCAGAATCGGAATGTCGACCCAGCTCTGGTGATTGCAGATCACCAGCATCTGGCCCTCCGGATCGGGCTCGGGCAGGCCACTGACCTCGATGCGGGTCGTGGTCAGGTGATCGATCATCCAGGAATTCACGCCGATCCAGCTGCCGGCAATGGCCATCAGCATCCGATCCAACCCGCGACGCACGCGTCTTCCGGGCACGACCAGTTTGGCCAGTGCCACCAGTAGCAATGGTCCGACATGAACAATTGTGTTGAGACTCAGCAGCGCGGTGGCGCCGGCGACACGAAGCGCGAAGACGATAGCGGCAAACATTCGGCTATCTTCGCACGAACCATCCATCCAGGGACCGGGTTGCCGGTTTGATTTGAAAGCCGCAGACGAACGCAGATAAACGCGGATTCAGGACTTGGCGGTTCACTGATATCCGGGCGGTCAGAGATCCGATTGAAATAAATGGCCTGGAATCCGATAATTGCAGGGATTTAACTGCTGCCCGCGATCCAGGAGGTCGGGAACCTCCTGCCGGGGACCCCACATTGCCAGAATCCAGAACCAGGACCAGGACCAATTCAATCATGAGTGAGTATCGAACAGAACGTGACAGCATGGGCGAGCTCAAAGTGCCCGCCGATGCACTCTGGGGGGCTCAGACCCAGCGTGCCGTGAACAACTTTCCCATCAGCGGCCAGCCCATGCCGGCGCCCTTCATCCGCGCGCTGGGCCTGATCAAGGCAGCCTGCGCCCAGGCCAACCGTGACCTGCAGCTGCTCGATGATGCGCGGGCCGATGCCATCGCAGAGGCGGCCGGCAAGGTGGCTGACAATCGTTACGACGAGCATTTCCCGGTCGATATCTACCAGACCGGTTCGGGTACCAGCTCGAACATGAACAGCAACGAGGTCATCGCCCGCCTGGCCGACTCGAAAGGGCAGCTCGGTGTTCACCCCAATGATCACGTCAACATGAGCCAGAGCTCCAACGATGTGATTCCGACCGCCATCCAGGTCAGTGCCTGCCTGCAGGCCTCCGAGCACCTCCTGCCGGCACTCAAGCACCTGCATTCGGTTCTGGAAAAGCGTGCCGGTGAGCTCTCGGGTGTGGCCAAGACCGGCCGCACGCACTTGATGGATGCCATGCCGGTGACGCTGGGCCAGGAGCTTCAGACCTGGGCGGCCCAGATTCGCAGCGCCTATCGGCGAATCCAGGATGCACTCGACCGCATGCGTCGGCTGCCCCAGGGTGGCACCGCCGTGGGCACGGGCATCAATGCGCATGCCGAGTTCGGCGAGCGGGTCGCCGATCATCTGGCCCGCACCACGGGCTTCGAGTTCGTGTCGGCCGACAACAAGTTCGAAGGCATTGCCAGCCAGGATGTTGCCGTCGAGCTTTCCGGACAGCTCAAGGGGCTGGCGGTGGCCTTGATGAAGATCGCCAACGACCTGCGCTGGATGAACTCCGGGCCGTTGGCCGGGCTGGGCGAGATCGAGCTCGAAGCCCTGCAGCCGGGCAGTTCGATCATGCCGGGCAAGGTCAACCCGGTCATTCCCGAAGCCGTCTGCATGGTCGCTGCCCGGGTGATGGGTAATGACGGCACGATTACCGTTGCCGGTCAGTCCGGCAATTTCCAGCTCAATGTCATGTTGCCGGTGGTGGGTGCCACCCTGCTGGAAAGCCTGGAGATCCTGGGTAACGCGTCCCGCCTGCTGGCCGATCGGGCCATTGCGACGTTCAATGTGCGCGAGGATCGACTGGGCGAGGCACTGTGTCGCAATCCCATCCTGGTGACCGCGCTCAACCGCGTGATCGGCTATGAAAAAGGCGCCGCGGCGGCCAAGCAGGCCTATGCCGAGGGACGCCCGATCATCGACGTGGCTGCCGAGTTGACCGACCTGTCGCGCGAGGAGCTGGAAAAGCTGCTCGATCCGCTCAAGCTGACCGAAGGTGGTCTGTGACTTGCGTTCACCGTATATCACGGCAGCCGGTCACCGCCGGCTGCAGGATGAACTCAAGCAGCGCTGGAAGCTTCGCCGCGAGGTGACCGTGGCACTGGCCGCGGCCGCCGCCGAAGGTGATCGCTCGGAGAACGCCGAGTACATTTATCGCAAGAAGCAGTTGCGCGAGATCGATCGGCGTATCCGCTACCTGCAGAAACGCCTCGACGAAGTCCAGCCGGTGGCAGCACGCACCGACAACCCGGGCAAAGTCTTCTTCGGTGCCACCGTCACCCTGGAAGAGGAAGACAACAGCAAGGTGACTTATCGAATCGTCGGTGCCGACGAAACCGATGCCGATGCCGGCTGGATCTCGGTGGATTCACCCGTAGCCCGGGCCCTGCTGGGCAAGGCGATCGACGACGAGGCCGTGGTGCGTACGCCTTCGGGGGAGCGTGCGCTGACGGTGATCGCGGTGGAGTATGGGGACGGGTAGAGGGGGAGGAGGGTAGAGGGGGATGAAGAGTAGAGGGGAAGAGGGAAGACGGGCCAGGAGCTCGGTGCTTTTACCCTCTCTTCCTCTACCCCTCTCTCCCTCTCTCCCTCTTCCCATCCACCCCTCTGGCCATCACCAACCCCAGCCCCTTGAAATTCCCCAGCACGTCCCTACCTCTATCACCGAGGTCGCCGGAAACGGGACCTCGAATCAACGCCCGGCCTCCACGCAGGCGGGCACATCCTGAAAATTCGACCGATTGCTTCAAAAGGAGGATACGGTTATGAATACGTTTGATCTCTCTCCCCTGTATCGGACGGCGATTGGCTTTGATCGCCTGGCTGACATGCTGACTAACGCCTCGCGCGTGGACAGCAACGGCTATCCGCCCTATAACGTCGAGTCGCTCGGTGAGGATCGCTACCGCATTACCATGGCGGTGGCCGGCTTTAGCGAGGACGAGATTGAAATCACCAGCGAGCAGAACACGCTGACCATCTCGGGCAGCAAGCACGAGGAGCGCGATGACAACGAGGATCGCGAGTTTCTGTATCGCGGCATCGCCACGCGTTCGTTCGAGCGCCGTTTCCAGCTTGCCGACCACGTCAAGGTGGATGGCGCCAGCCTGGAGAACGGCCTGCTGCATATCGACATGGTGCGTGAACTGCCCGAACAGATGAAGCCGCGCAAGATCGAGATCGGTTCGGGACGTCTGCTGGAAGGTGAGCGCAAGGGCAAGGTCAAAGCGGCCTGACTCGCGCAATCGCCGATACCGCAATACCGGGGGGCGTCTCATGACGCCCCCTTTTTCGTCGTTGCTTCGTGTCGGTCCGGGAGGCTGGGGCCACCTTCCCTCCAGGGCACCGGCTGCGGCGGGATTTGTGTAGGATAGCGATCCATGACTTCCGCTCCCGCATCGTTTCTCTCGCGTCTCTATCCCATCTGGATGTGGCTGGTATACGTACCACTGGCCGCATTGACGACACTGGTCAGTGCCGTACTTGCCGTACCGCTGGCGCTGCTGGTTTCACCCCGGCTGGCCAATCGCTGCATTGCCGCCAACTGGGGTCGAATGCTGGCCTGGCTGGTCCCGGTCAGGGTCTCGGTGGAAGGACTGGATGGGGTCGATCCGTCCCGCTCCTATGTCGTGGTGGCCAATCACCAGAGTCAGTTCGATATTCCGGTGGTCTACGGATTCAGCGGGCTGGATCTGCGCTGGGTGGCCAAGGCCGAGGTCGGAAGGATTCCCTTCGTGGCCGCCGGTTGTCGCGCCATCGGACATGTCTTCATCAACCGTTCCGATCCTGACCAGGCGCGCACCGCCATCAATCGTGCCGTTGAGCGGCTGAAACCAGGCACGGGACTGATGTTCTTTCCCGAGGGCACTCGCAGTCGCAGCGGGGAACTGATGCGATTCAAGAAGGGCGCGTTCCGGGTGGCGATCGACCAGCAGTTGCCCCTGCTGCCGGTGTCGGTGATCGGCAGCCGCGATATTCTGCCGGCCGACAGCCTGAGACTGCGGCCGGGCCGAGTGCGCCTGCGCTTTCACGCACCCATCGACACCACCGGGATGTCGGCTGCAGATGTCGGTGACCTCCGTCGACAAGCCCATGAGATCATTGCCGAAGGCCTGAGAACGGGACACGAGGCATAGATGGATCTGCGTACCCCCGATCCGGAATTCACGGCGTCGCATCGGGCCCGTAGCAATTTTCGCCTGGCCATAAGGTTGACGCTGGTCTTCGTGACCGTGGTCTGGCTGGTCTATGCGATCGACCGCCTGCTGGGCCTGGAGCTGGCCAGGTTCGGACTGCGACCACGCGAGGCCGACGGTCTGCTCGGGCTCGTGACCACGCCCCTGCTGCATGGCAGTCTGACTCATATCGCGTCCAACAGCCTGCCCCTGTTTGTCGGCGGCGTGGCCATGCTGTTTCTCTATCCCAATTCAGCCTTGCGGGCCTTGCCGGCCATCTACATCGGTTCGGCGGCCCTGGCCTGGATCTTTGCCCGGCCCAGCATCCATATTGGTGCCAGCGGGCTGGTATACGGCATTCTGGCCTTCGTGTTCGTCTCGGGTATCCTGAGACGTGACCTGCGCTCGGTGGGTGTGTCGCTGATGATCTGGTTTTTCTACGGCTCGATGGTCTGGGGTGTATTGCCCACTCAGCCGGGCACCAGCTGGGAGTTGCACGCCAGTGGCATGGCGATTGGCGTGATCATGGCCGTGCTGTATCGCCGCTGGGATCTGCCGCCCCTGAAGCGATATGACTGGGAAGATGAAGAGGATGAGGACAATGAGTTTGAATGGGAGCAGGACCACGACCACGATGCCTGGAAGCATGACCGCCATCATTGATCGGGAAGGGGGCTGACCGTGCTCAGACGTCTGCTGGTCATACTTCTGGCCGTGGTGATTGTCCTGGTGATCGTCGGTTTCATGTTGCCACGCACGGTTGCCGTCGAGCGCGATCGGGTGTTCGATCATCCGCGCGAAAATCTGTTCGCGGTACTCTCGGACCTGCGTCACTTCACGCAGTGGAGCCCCTGGCTGGCCGACGAGGCGCCGGATTCGTTTCGGCTGGAGGGCAGGCCGTCGGGAATCGGCAGCACCCTGGTATGGCGGGAAGAGGCCGATGTCGGGGCCAGCCGAATGTGGATTACATCCATCGATCCCTTGCAGCGAATTGACTATGCGCTCGAGTTCGGCGACCGACAGGCTCGGGGCTGGTTCGTGATCGAGGACGATGTGGACGGATACCGGGTGCGCTGGGGCATGGGAATCCAGTCTGGAACCTTCGACCTGGTGGGACGTTACCTGGGACTGCTGCTGCCGGGGATGATCGGACGGTCCTATGAAGAGGGGCTGGATGATCTGGCCGATTACCTGGATGCCGCCGGGGGGGACGTGCCGGCCCTGCCGGAATCGCTGGTTACCGATTTTCTCGAAGCGGAGGGTTTCCCGGAGTGACCCGGGCGCGCCTGCATGTGCTGGGCTGTGGACGCACGGCCCGTGTGCTTGCACATCTCATGCATCAGGGCGGGCTGGTTGATATTGGCTGCGTGGTCAACCGTTCGCTGGAAAGCGCGCAGGAGGCCGTGACCTTTATCGGCGCCGGCCGGGCCGCTGAGCAGCTTCCACCAGACATCAGCAGCGACTGGCTGCTGTTGGGGCTGCCCGACGGCGTTATTGAACAAACCGCCGAGCGTGCTGCCAGCAAGCTGACCGGACAGCCGGAGCTGGTTTTTCACCTGTCCGGATCGGTCTCTTCCAGTGCCCTGGTCTCGCTGGGCGGTAAACACGCCGCGGTCCATCCCCTGCGGGCATTTGCCAACCCCGAGCATGCCGTCGCGCACTTCGACAACACCTGGTGCCTGGGGGAGGGGGATGCCGGGGCGCTGAAAAGTCTCGGCCCGGTGTTCGAGAAATGCGGGGCCCGCTTTTCGACCTTTGCGCCGGCCAACAAGGCCGCCTGGCATGCGGCCACCGTGGCCGCCAGCAACTTTCTGGTCGTGATCAATGGCCTGGCCCGGGAGCTGGCCGTTGCCGCCGGCGTGGACGAGGAAGATGCGAAAAACATGCTGGCCGACTTGCAGTTCGGCACGCTGACTGCCCTGGCCGACCGGCCCGCCGCCACTGCGTTGACCGGACCCTATGAGCGCGGCGATTCTGAGGCCATCGAACGGCTGCACGAGGCCGTGGCCCATGTGCTGGACAAGCCGCAGGCCGATCTCTACAACGCCTTGGCCCGGGGCGCGGTGCGGCTGGCCCGAATCAAGCGCGGGCCCGTCGAGGGCGACGAGACGGTGATCAGTCTCACCAGTCGATCAGGTTGACTCCTTCCAGGTCCGGGTCCCAGGCATCGTCTGCCGACTCCTGCTCCACCCCGATGGCCACGACCTCGCGAAAATGCTCGCCGGCGAGCAGGCGAACCCCCAGCCGTTCCAGGTGCGGATTCCATAACTGGCAGTCGGCCAGCAGGTAGTCCCAATGTTCCAGTGCCCGCATCAGTACGGCCAGGGCAATCTTTGATGCATCACGTCGACGGTGAAACTTCGATTCCGCGAAAAATATCCGGCCGATCGCCACGCCGTAGAGCCCGCCTGCCAGTTCATCATCCATGAAGACCTCGATGCTGTGGGCATGGCCGAAGCGATGCAGGCGGCGGTAGGCGCCTTCCATTTGCGGCGTGATCCAGGTGCCGCTCTGGCCCGACCGGGTCTGGGCGCAGGCACGGATGACTTCGTCGAAATCGGTGTCGGCTTGCGCCCGGAAGCGGCCCTGGCGCAGGGTCCGGCGCAGCCGCCGGGGCAGGTGCATATGGCCGGGAAAAAGGACCGCCCGCGGTTCCGGGGACCACCACAATATGGGCGAATCCAGTTCATACCAGGGAAAAATTCCCTGCCGGTAGGCATTCAGCAGTCGGGTAGGGTGCAGGTCGCCGCCCCAGGCGAGCAGTCCCTCGGGATGCATGCAGGCGGCCGGGTCGGGGAACGGGCTGTCGGGTGCGCTGCCAAGTTCTGGAATGGGAATGGGGGAGGTCATCGTGTGAAGGGGTCAAGCGTGTCCAGGTGCTGGCGGTACCGGCCCAGGGCTTCTTTCTCGTGCACCAGCCAGTTGGCAATGGCCCGGCGCAGGCCGGGATGTCGAATATAGTGAAATGAACGGGTCCGGGTGGGCAGAAAACCGCGTCGGATCTTGTGTTCGCCCTGGGCGCCGGGTTCGAACCACTTCAGGCCGTTGTGAATGCAGTAGTCGATGCCCTGGTAATAGCAGGCTTCGAAGTGCACGTCCCGGCTATCCACCAGGCTGCCCCAGTAGCGTCCGTAGAGTCGCTGAGCATCGCGCCAGAAAATGGCGGCAGCCAGCGGCTCGTCGTGCTGCGAGGCCACGCAGAGCAGGAAGTCCCGGCCAAAGCGTCGTGCGCACAGTTCGAAGAAGTGACGATTCAGGGAGGGCAGGTTGCCATACAGGGCAAAAGTTGACTGGTAGCAGCGGTCGGCCAGATCGATATCGGCATCCGTCAATGCCTCGCCGGTTTTCCACTCGAACTGCCAGCCCTGCTGTTTGACCCGTCGGCGTTCGGCCCGGATGTTCTTGCGCGGCTTGTGTCGCAGGCGCGAAAGAAAGTCGTCGAAATCCCGGTAGCCCGGGTTGGTCCAGTGAAACTGCCAGTCGTGACGCTCCAGCCAGCCGGCCTCGCGCAGAACCGCGGCGTCTGAATCGCTGCAGAAGTTGATGCCGGCCGATGACAGGCTGCGCTCGTGTACCCGGGCTTCCAGGTCGCGGACCAGCTCGAGCGCAGCGGCCGGATGCTGCTCGCTGCCCAGCAGACGGGGCCCGGTCACCGGGCTGAAGGGAGCGGCCACCAGCAGTTTCGGATACCAGCGCAGGCCGGCGGCCTGCGCACCATGGGCCCAGGCCCAATCGAAAACGAACTCGCCATGCGAGTGCGATTTGATGAATGCCGGTGCTGCTGCCCGAGGCGCGGCAGCGTCTCCAACCAGGGAAATGCAGGTGTTCCAGCCATTGCCCCCGATGCAGCCGGCCTGTTCCAGGCTGGCCAGAAAGCGCCAGTCGACAAACGGCCCGGTCTCCCGGGCCAGGGCATTCCACTTCGCTTCGGGCAGCTGCGCGAAGCGATCCAGTGGGCAGGCGGAATCAGCTGCCGAGGTCGTCAAGGAACTTTTCTGCATCGAGCGCGGCCATGCACCCGAATCCGGCCGAGGTCACTGCCTGTCGATAGACGTGATCGGCCACGTCACCGGCAGCGAATACACCCGGCACGCTGGTTGCCGTGGCCATGCCGTCCTGTCCGGAGCGGATATGGATGTAGCCGTCGGTCATGTCGAGCTGGCCCTTGAAAATGCCTGTGTTGGGATCATGGCCGATGGCAATGAACACGGCGTCGAGATCGAACGACTGCGTGTCGCCGGTGTTGACATGCCGGATACGCATGCCGGTCACGCCGTCATCGTCGCCCAGCACCTCGTCGAGCACATGGTCCCACTGGATCTCCACCTTGCCTTCGGCCTCGCGCTGAAAGAGCCGCTCCTGCAGAATCTTTTCGGCGCGCAAGGCGTCGCGGCGATGCACCAGCGTTACCTTGCTGGCGATATTGGACAGATAGAGTGCTTCCTCGACCGCCGTGTTGCCGCCGCCAATCACGGAAACCGGCTTGTCACGATAGAAAAAACCGTCGCAGGTGGCACAGGCCGATACGCCGCGGCCCTTGAACGCTTCCTCGGATTCCAGCCCGAGATAGCGGGCCGAGGCGCCCGTGGCGATGATCAGGGAATCGCAGGTGTAGACGCCGCTGTCGCCTTCAAGCCGGAAGGGGCGGGTGTCCAGGTCGGTGGTGTGTATGTGGTCGAGGATGATTCGGGTATCGAAGGCCTCGGCATGCTGGCCCATGCGCTGCATCAGGGCCGGCCCCTGGAGGTCGGGATAGTCGCCCGGCCAGTTTTCGACATCGGTGGTCGTCATCAGCTGTCCACCCTGTTCCAGGCCGGTGATGACCGCCGGCTCGAGATTGGCGCGGGCGGCATAGATCGCGGCGGTGTAGCCGGCGGGACCGGATCCCAGGATCAGAAGGCGAAAATGTTTCGGGTCTGACATGTATAATTTTCTCCGGAATTTGAGGGTGTCTGGTCAGGCGGGTAGTGTACCCGGCGATCCGGGTTCCCGGGCCGCAAACCCGACTAGCTTGGGTCGTCCGGTCCGCTTTCAAGCATGCCGGTGGATGAACGGTGCTTTCCAGGCATCAGTCATCGCCGGCATTCATTCATGGTGCGGCAGGAGGAGCAGTCCCGCCGCTTTGACGCCCGGGCACCGTGTCCGGGACCACTTTATTTGGCAGTTTTCCAAGGAGACTCAAGAAAATGCGCATCGGAATCCCCCGTGAGATCAAGACCCTGGAAGGGCGTGTTGCCCTGGTTCCGGCAGCCTGTGGTGATCTGGTCCGGGCCGGACACGAGGTGTTCATCGAATCGGGTGCCGGCCTCAAGAGCGGTTTTACCGAGGAGGACTTCGAGGCCGTGGGTGTGGGCATCCTGCCCGATGCCGCCGCGTTGTACGGCAAGGCTGAACTGGTGGTGAAGGTCAAGGAGCCGATCGAGGGGGACCTGGATCACCTGCGCTCCGACCACCTGCTGTTCTGCTACCTGCACCTGGCTGCCGAACCGAAACTGACCGAGCGGCTGATCGATATCGGTCTGACCGGCGTGGCGTTCGAAACTGTTGAAGAAGCCGATGGCTCGCTGCCGCTGCTGGCGCCGATGAGCAACATCGCCGGACGCATCGGCGTGCAGGTGGCCACGCATCTGCTGCATCAGCCGCAGGGCGGCCGTGGCATTCTGCTGGGCGGCCTGCCGTCGGCCGACCGCGGCCATGTGGTGGTGCTTGGTGCCGGTGCGGCGGGTGGTAATTCCGCTCGGCTGGCCGCCGCATCCGGTGCGCGGGTGACGGTGTTCGACAAGCGCCAGGACCGATTGGCGGAAATGATGGCAATCGGCTCCAATGTCACCGCGCTCTATCCCTACATTGAAACCGTTGGCGAGTATGTTTCGCGGGCCGACATGGTCATCGGGGCCGTGCTGGTCACCGGTGCGCGGGCACCGCACGTGGTCACGCGCGAGATGATCAGCTCGATGAACGAAGGCAGCGTTGTGGTTGATATTTCTGTCGACCAGGGCGGCTGCGTGGAATCCACCCGTCCCACGACCTACAAGGATCCGACATACCAGGTCGATGGCGTGACCCACTTCTGTGTCACTAACATGCCCGGTGCCGTGCCACGCACTTCCAGCCAGGCGCTTTCGGCGGCTATCCTGCCTTATGTTCAGCAGATGGCGCGGCCCGACTGGGAGCAGCGCCAGGCACTGGCCAGGGGTGTGAACGTGCGTTCCGGCGAGCTGGTGCACCCGGCATTGAAATAAGTATAATCAGTTATTTATATAAGAAACCTGACAGGATATCTACGGAGTGAGCAAGCGCGGCAAGCAGGTCGACAAGAGCAGTGAAGCCGGGCAGGCCATGAAGCAGCGCCTGGCCGAGGCGCTGTTTCTGGTGATCCTGGTGGTGGCCGTCTACCTGCTGCTGACCCTGCTCAGTCACCATCCCGATGATCCCGGCTGGTCACGGGAGACGGCCGGCTCCGAAGTCAGCAACCTGGGGGGGCGCTTTGGTGCCTGGCTGTCGGACCTGTTCCTGTTCCTGTTCGGCTACATGGCCTATGTGGCGCCGGTCCTGGTCGGGATGGCCGGTGTCCGTATTCTGCGTGAACGGACCGAGCCGGCCAGCATGCCCGAGTGGGGAATGCGTACCCTGGGCCTGCTGATGTCCATCGTGACCGGATGTCTGTTGCTGGCCATGCAGTCTCGGGGCAGCCTGACGCAGCCTGGCGGTGTGATCGGGGATGTGCTGACCGCGCCCATGATCAGCACCATGGGACTGACCGGTTCGGTACTGTTCAGTTTTACGCTGTTCCTGGCCGGTATCACGCTGTTTACCGGCCTGAGCTGGCTGCGGGTGGTCGATCACACCGGCCGTTTCATCCTGTTGTCCGGTGCCTGGCTGGCCGAAAAAATGGTGGCGGCACGCGACTGGATTGCCGGCCGACGCGCCCGGGCCGAGCGCGAGGAAGTGCGCAAGCGCGATCAGGACCGGCGCAAGACTCGCACGGAAGTGCGTATCGAGCCGCGCGTCGAGCCTGAACCGCCCAAACCGAAAAAGCGCGAGGCCAGGCAGCAGCCCCTGTTCAAGAACCTGTCCGAGGGTGAGCTGCCACCGCTGGATCTGCTCGATGCCCCGCCGCGTCAGCGGGCCGGATACTCCGAGGAAGCGCTCAAGGCCATGAGTCGGCAGGTCGAGTTGAAGCTGGCTGATTTCGGCGTCGAAGTCGAGGTGGTAGCCGTGCATCCGGGCCCGGTGATCACCCGTTTCGAGCTGCAACCGGCCCCGGGCGTGAAAGGTGCCCAGATCTCCAACCTGGCCAAGGACCTGGCCCGCGGGCTGAGCGTGATCTCGGTACGCGTGGTCGATGTCATTCCCGGCAAGAGCGTGATCGGTCTGGAAATCCCCAATCAGAACCGCGAGGTGGTCTACCTGCGCGAGATACTGGCCTCCGATGCCTATACGCGCGCCTCCTCGCCACTGACCCTGGGCTTGGGCAAGAGCATCGCCGGCAAACCGGTCGTCGCCGACGTCGCTCGCATGCCGCACTTGCTGGTTGCCGGCACCACCGGGTCGGGCAAGTCGGTGGCCATCAATGCCATGATCCTGAGCTTCCTGTACAAGGCCACGCCGGAGCAGGTGCGAATGATCATGGTCGATCCGAAGATGCTGGAGCTGTCGGTGTACGAGGGCATCCGGCATCTGCTCACGCCCGTCGTGACCGACATGAACGAGGCCGCCAATGCGCTGCGCTGGTGCGTGGCCGAGATGGAGCGGCGCTACCGACTGATGGCCTCACTGGGCGTGCGCAACCTGTCGGGCTACAACCGCAAGGTCAAGGAGGCCGCCGACAAGGGGCAGCCTCTGCCCGATCCGCTGGTTGATCCATCCCAGCTGGCCGAGGGCGAAGAACCGCCCACGTTGGAAAAACTGCCCTATATCGTGGTCGTGGTCGACGAGTTTGCCGACATGATGATGATCGTGGGCAAGAAGATCGAGCAGTTGATCGCGCGTCTGGCCCAGAAGGCGAGGGCATCGGGCATACACCTCATCCTGGCCACCCAGCGCCCGTCGGTGGATGTCATCACTGGTCTGATCAAGGCCAATATTCCTACCCGGATGGCCTTCCAGGTGTCTTCCCGTGTCGATTCCCGCACCATCCTCGATCAGCAGGGCGCCGAGCAGCTGCTTGGACATGGCGACATGCTCTACCTGCCGCCGGGCTCGGGATTGCCCGAGCGCATTCACGGCGCGTTTGTCGACGATCATGAAGTCCATGCCGTGGTTGAATCGCTCAAGCAACAGGGGCCGCCGGACTACCTGGAGGATGTCCTGGCCGACACCCAGACCACCGTTGACGGCCAGCAGATCGGCGTGACCGGCCTGCCCGAAAGCGGCGGTTCGGATTCAGAGGATGAACTCTACGACAAGGCCGTTGCCTATGTTCTGGAAAGCCGGCGGGCCTCGATTTCCAGCGTCCAGCGACACCTGAGAATCGGCTACAACAGGGCCGCGCGCCTGATCGAGGAAATGGAAGCGCAGGGCGTGGTCAGTCCGCCGGAGCACAACGGCCAGCGTGAAGTGCTGGCGCCCGCGCCGCCCAAGTAGCGCACGGTCCGGCTCAGCCGCCATTCAGCATGAAGCTGGCAGGCTGTTGCCGGACATCATGAATCATCTACCGGAGCCCCAAGCGAATGCACAGATCTCTGATTGCGCTGGCACTGATGACTGCCGCCACCCTGGGCTGGGCCGATGCCCGCGAACAACTCGAGCGCTTTGCCGAGAATCTTGAGACCCTGTCCGGTGAATTTGAGCAGGTCACCATTGACGACAGCGGGCGGGTCATTGAGGAAGTGGAAGGCCAACTGTACTTCAGTCGTCCCGATCGTTTCCGCTGGGACTACGAGTCGCCGTTTCCCCAGCAGATGGTGGCGGATGGCGAACAGCTCTGGCATTTCGATGAATCGCTGGACCAGGTCACGGTGCGTGACCAGCCCGATGCCGCCGAGTCGCCGCTACTGGTATTGACGCGCCCGGAGCTGCTGGATCGCTTCTATTCGATCGAGGATACAGGCGATGACCAGGTCATCCAGTTCCTGCCCCTGGCCGATGATGCCGACTTCGAGCGGGCACGCCTGCATTTTCGTGACGAAATGCCCGAACTGCTGGAGCTGCATGACCAGTTTGGTCAGATCACGCGCATCCGTCTTATCCGGCTTCAGCGCAATCCCGAGATTGATGCCGAGGTTTTTACGTTCGAGCCGCCGCCAGGCGTCGATGTGCTGGAAGGCTATTGAGTCGAGAGCGGCCCGTCTCGGTCAATCCCTTACGCGTGAACGACGTCCATCGCGCTGCGTGCCCGGAAACGGACCGCTGAGCGCGGAAAACGGTCGTGCCTGACGTTCGCGTATTTCGCGTTCGCCTGGCGCGTCGCGGCGGGCGGCACGGCGATCGCGTACAGGTCCGGGTCCTCGGCGGAGATGGCGTTCCGGCACATAGAGCACGCGGTTGGCTTCGCTCGTGCGCTGGCTGGGTTCGGCGGCGGCTTGCCTGCGCTGCTCCAGCCGGGCCTGTTGCAGGGCCAGGCGCTGCGCCTGCCGTGACTCGATGAATGCCCGGTTGCGCTCGGCCACCTGATCGAGGTCGCCGGCCGGGGCAATCACGCTGATGGTGCTGGTGGGCTGGTGGACTTCAACCTGATCGGCGCAGGGCTGGTCTGAGAAGACCACCTGGCTGTCCCGCTCGCAGCGGTAGATCTCGGCATTGGCCGCGCTGGCAATCAGCAGGGTCGATAGGGCAATCAGCACTCCGTGTCGGGTCATGGCTGCGCTCCCACTGGTCCCTAAGCGTCCTGTGCGGTGGCGCTGTCTTCACGGTCGGGGTCTGAAAGCGTTTCCACCGACTGACGGGCATCGTCGATGAGACGGTGGCACTGTTTGCTCAGGGTCACCCCGCGCTTGAAGCGCTCCAGGGAGTCGGCCAGGGACAGTTCGCCGGATTCCAGGGATTCAACGATTTCCTCCAGCTCGCCCAGTGCCGATTCGAAGTCGGCGGGTTGCGCTTCGGATTCCGCTTGCTTGTCTTCTTTCTTCATGCGCTCGATTCTAGCAGCCCTAAACCGATGCTGTCTCCCAGATCAGGCGGGCACGGGCCTGGTCCAGTGCCTCCCTGAGCGGGGTGCTCAGCCAGCGCTCACCCACGCCGGCCAGTTGATCTTCCAGCCAGATTCTCGGCCAGTGCGGGCGTTCCCAGGGAGGTACGCCCGCTTCGGCCAGCAGCTGGCCGACTTTGCGATGGTGAGACGAGCCATCGACCTTCAGGCGCTCGCCGGCCCGACCGGAACGGACTTCCAGGGGCAGGGGCGGGTCTGTCGCCCCGTCGATGCGCAGGCTTCCCAGCTTGCCGGGAAGTTGCAGGCGTTGCCCCTGCGTCCAGCGACATGACCAGGTTTCGGGCGGGTCGGGCAGGCGGCTCAACCACAGCCGCTTGCGCCAGGATCGGATATGACCGGCCGACCAGCTCAGCTGTGGCTGGCGGTCACCGGCCGCATCGCGCAACTGATCAACGAAGCGTTCGACGCGCCGCCCCGGGGGTGAATCCAGCCCTTCGTCATGGCACCACTGTCGAATCATCTCTCCGATCCTGAAGGCCGGCCAATTCCCGGTATCTTCGAGGCTGAGCGATAGGTCGGGCTGTTGCCGTGTGTCCAGATCCTCACGGGTCAGCACCGCCAGGGTCTCGGTAGCACCGGCACACAGTCGCCCCGTCCGTCGCAGGGCGCGCCGTGCGCCCGGCCAGTGCCGACAGATCTCGGGCAGGACCTGGTGACGAATGATGTTGCGATCGAATGCCGGGTCGTCATTGGCCGGGTCATGCAGGGGATCGAGATCGAGATGATCGAGATGCCGCTCGATGTCCTCCCGGGTCCAGTCCAGCAGTGGTCGTGCCAGCCAGCCGCCGGCAAAGCGCCGCAGGCGTGGAATGCCGCTCAGCCCAGCCGGTGAAGCCCCGCGCAGCAGGCGCAGCAGCACGGTTTCGGCCTGGTCGTCGGCATGGTGGGCGGTCAGCAGGATATCGCCCGTGTCCATGAACTCTTCCAAAGCACGGTAACGGGCCTGGCGGGCGCTGGCCTCGGGGCCCGGACCGGCGTGGTGCTGACCCGGCAGCACGACGCATTCGATGCCGGCCGCTTCGGCCATTGCGCGCGCCTGTTGTGCGCGCTTTCCGCTATCGGGATCAAGCCGGTGATCGACATGCACGCAGATCAGCCGACGATGGTTGAGTGTTTTCCGCAGGCAATGCAGCAGGCACAGGGAGTCAGGGCCGCCGCTGAATGCCAGTAACGCCCGGCCGTCGCCGGGCCAGTGCTTCGGATGAGGGTTGAGGTCCGGCATGGCCGGGCCTGCGATCACTGGTCTTCGAAAGCGCCGTAAGCCATCAGTCCCTGGTAGCGGCGTTCGAGCAGTTCGTCTACCGGATGGGCACTGAGCGCATCGAGTTGATCGACGATGGTTTCGCGCAAGCGCACAGCGACTTCGGGCGCCGAACGATGGGCGCCGCCCGGAGGTTCGGCGACGATCTCGTCAATCAGACCCTGTTTCTTGAGGCGGTGGGCCGTCAGCCCCATGGCCTCGGCCGCGGTCGGTGCCTTTTCGGCGCTCTTCCAGAGAATGGAAGCGCAGCCTTCCGGAGAAATGACCGAATAGATGCTGTACTGCAGCATGTTGGTGCGATCGCCGACTCCGATGGCCAGGGCGCCACCAGAACCCCCTTCGCCAATGACATTGCAGATGATCGGCACTTTCAGGCGTGCCATGACCGCAAGGTTGCGGGCAATGGCTTCGGACTGGCCGCGTTCCTCGGCACCCACGCCCGGGTAAGCGCCGGGGGTGTCGATGAACGTGACGATCGGCATGCGAAATCGTGCAGCCATCTCCATCAGCCGCTGAGCCTTGCGATAGCCTTCCGGCCGGGGCATGCCGAAGTTGCGATAGACCTTTTCCTTGGTGTCGCGTCCCTTCTGATGGCCGATCAGCATGATGCTGCGCCCGTCGATGACCGCCGGCCCGCCAACTATGGCATGGTCATCGGCATAGTGCCGGTCGCCATGCAGCTCTTCGAAGCGATCGCAGATCATGGGGATGTAATCGAGCGTATAAGGGCGCTGCGGATGACGCGCCAGCTGGGAGATCTGCCAGTCGCTGAGTTCGGCGAAGATCGTCTTCGTGCGCTCGGCACACTTATGTTCGAGGCGCTGGATCTCTTCGTCGATATTGAGCGAATTATCGCTGCTGACATTGCGCAGCTCGCGGATCTTGGCTTCCAGCTCGGCAATGGGCTGCTCGAAATCGAGATAGTTCGGGTTCATTGCAACAGTCGGATTTATGCGTGCCTGAGGACGCTCCAGTATACCGGCATCGCCAGCGGGCCGGCCATGATTATCGATCAACCCCAATACCGTGTGATGCGATCAGTGTCCGGGCTGAGTGCCGATGGCAACCGGGCCGCGTGGTATGCGCTCCGGATTCCAGTTCTCAAGCGCCCAGTCGAGCATGCCGGACAGTGTTTTCCTGACCGGCGACGGTTCGTGACCCAGCGCCCTCAGGGCCAGTCGCATAGCCTCGCCGTCAGGTCGGGTTTCAATCGGATCGTCACGCTCGGACTTGCTGAGCTTGCGGCCATGCTCATCCACGATCAGCGGCAGGTGCATCCAGTCCGGCGATTGCCACCCCAGTGCCTGGTAAACATGAACCTGCCGCGCTGTCGAACCGATCAGGTCGGCGCCCCGGACCACTTCGGTAACCCCGCTGGCATGATCGTCGACCACCACGGCCAGTTGATAGGCAATCAGGCCGTCGGCACGTCGAATGACAAAGTCCCCCGTTCGCTGTCCCGGATGTTCGCTGATGTCTCCCTGCACCCGATCATGGATCTCGATGGTCGATGCCCGGTCGGTGCGCATGCGGATGCTGCGGCCGGTGCGCCCGTCGGGAATGCCGTTGCGGCAGGTGCCGGGATAGATGCCATCGGCCGGCAGGTCGCGCCGACTGCAGCCGCAGGGGTAGGCCAGGCCTAACGCCAGGAGTCGCTCAAGTGCCATTGCATGCCGATCATGGAACTGACGCTGGTACTGCACCGGCCCGTCGGCTTTCAGACCGAACCGGGTCAGCGTGGCAATCTGCTGTTCGGCACTGCCTTGCACGACCCGGGGCGGATCGATGTCCTCGATTCTCAGCAACCAGCGGCCCTGCTGGTGCCTGGCCTGCAGCCAGCTGCCGACAGCAGCCACGAGCGAACCAAAGTGCAACGGCCCTGTCGGCGAAGGTGCAAAGCGGCCGATATAGGTTCGCATGTGCCGGTTGAGTTGATGGTCTGAAGCGCTTGTTTTCATCATCGACGGCCGCCATTTTATGGCCTGGAAGGATTCCTGTGCGGATCGGCTCAGGTCGCGCACTACTTGCAGGAATCCGTGGAACCGAAACCACTGGAAAAGGCAGACGGAAGACAATGCGAAGAATTGGACTGTTTCTGGCAACCAACCTGGCGGTACTGCTTGTGCTTGGCGTGGTCATGAATCTGCTTGAACCCTGGCTTGTGGCACAGGGTATTGCGCTCAACCATGCTTTTATTCTGCTGTTCTCACTGGTCTTCGGCATGGGCGGGGCGATGATCTCGCTGCTGATGTCGAAACGGCTGGCGCTGATGGGGACGGGGGCGAAGGTCATTGAGCAGCCGTCCAACCCGACCGAGCGCTGGCTGGTGGAAACGGTGGCCCGACAGGCGCGCGAGGCGGGGATCCCGACCCCGGAAGTGGCGATCTACGATGCACCTGATCCCAATGCTTTTGCCACGGGTGCTTCACGCAGCAACTCGCTGGTTGCGGTCAGTACCGGCTTGCTGCGCGGCATGCGCCAGAATGAAGTCGAGGCCGTGCTTGGCCACGAGGTCGCGCACGTGGCCAACGGTGACATGGTGACGATGGCGCTGCTGCAGGGGGTATTGAATACCTTCGTACTGCTGCTCTCCCGTGTGATTGGGCAGGTCATTGACCGGGCGGTGTTCAAGGGACGTGGCTATGGCCCCGGATACTTCCTGACCGTGATTGTTCTGCAGATCGTGCTGGGTGTGCTGGCCAGCATGATTACCATGGCGTTCTCCCGCTGGCGCGAGTTCCGCGCCGATGCTGGGGGTGCCCGGCTGGCCGGGCGAGGCAACATGATTGCGGCTCTGAAGCGACTCAAGCAGGCGCAGCAACCGGCGCATCTGCCCGAATCGGTCGAGGCGTTTGGCATTCGCGGCAGGGTCGGTGGCGGCATCAAGCGTCTGCTTATGAGTCATCCCCCGCTGGATGAGCGCATTCGCGCCCTGGAGCAGGGCGCAGTGTAGCCGCGCCCGTTCCCCGGTGTCGGGGGCTCAGGTCGTAGCAGCCTCGCGCACGAAGTCACCCTGGACCAGGGTGATGCCGAATTGCCACAGCGTGGCCAGGTCGCCGGTATGATCGATGCGCGGCGCGATGACACGAACATTGCGATCCTGTGCCTGCTTGGCCAGGATCGACAGCTGTTCACGCAGCTTTTCGTTGTTGCCCAGGTCGTGGACCACTGAAGGTGCCAGGCGCAGGAAGTCGACCTCGAGGTGTTGCAGAATGGGGTCGACCGACACACCGGCTTCGACATCGCACAGGGCTGAACGGCAACCTCGACCGCGGAACAGCTCAATGAAGGCCTGGGCCTGACGGAGCTTGTCTCGTATCTCCTGTTCGCGCAGCCCCCAGATGATGCGATTGGCATCGACCGGAAGCTCCTCGAGCAGGGTCTCGACCCTTGCCAACGCATCGGAATCCGTGATGGTGTCCAGGCTCAGGGGGATCAGCCAGCGTGCACTGTCATCGGGCTTGCGATCGGTTAGCAACTGCCGGAATCGCTCAAGCATGTCCAGGTCCAGCCTGGCGGCCATGCCGACACGGCTGGCAGCCGGCATGTAGGTGCCGGGCATGATGACTTCGTCGCTGTCTTCGGCGCGAAGTCTGGTTTCGATATCATTGATCAGGAAGTTGTCGTCTTCCATGCAGGTAATCGCCGAGCTGACCAGGCCGAACTCGTCGTGGTCGATGGCATGCCGCAGTCGTTCGGCCCAGATCGCATCGTCTTCGTCGCCTTCGCCCGACACCTTCGGGCGATATCGTGCAAAGCTGTTGCCGCCGGATCGAAGGGCTTCGGCCAGCGCCATCTCGGCCTGGTCAATCAGTGTGACCGGTTCCGGCACCTCGCTACCGGCAACGGCAAGACCCACGCTGCCTGAAACCGTCAGGCTGGTGTCGCGGACTTCCAGCAGCTTGCCATTGCAATCCTCGACGATGCGGGTGGCGAGTTTCTCGGCCTCCTCGCGACTCTTGCAGTCGGCCAGCAAGCCGAAGGTGTGATCGCGCAGCCGGGCGACCACCTGGTCCTTGCCGACGATGGACTGAAACAGTTTGGCCTGTTCGCTGATCAGGTTGTCGCTTGCGCCCACACCGACTTTTTCAGCCAGCTCGTCGAACTTGTCCAGCGAGAACAGCAGCACCGACAGGCCGCTGGGGTCGTTGCGTTCTGCCACCTGCGCCTTGAGCCTGTCCTGGAAGGACGCCGAGTTGAGCATGCCGGTGAGCATGTCCTGGGTCTTGAGTTTCTGCAGTTCGGCCTGGAGCTTGGGGTCGGCCTGTTCCAGCTCTTCGTGAACCAGCATCTGGGCACAGTACTCGCCACCGTAGCGGGCCGGGGAGAAGGCCACCGAGGCCTTGAATGTCGAGCCATCCTGGCGCTGGGCCTTGAGCAGCATGGCATCCTGGGGGATGTCGTCGCGCGACAGGGCCTTGAGCACCTTCTTCAGGTCCTGGCCGTCGCGCGATGCTGAGAACAGGTCGAGCATGGACAGGCCTTCCAGTTCTTCGAATTCGGCAAAACCGAACAGTTCGAGGTAGGCCGGGTTGGCATAGATGTGCAGGCCTTCGTGCAGATAGGCGATGGCCTCGCTGGAACTGTCGAGCAGCAGCGTGTAGCGTGCCTCGATATCTTCCAGGCTTCTGAGTGCCTGGCGGGCATCCAGACGCGCCTGCAGCGATTCTAGCTGGGAACGCGCCAGGCGCTTGAACTGGCGCATGTTGATGGCGCTCACGAATCCCTCGACCCCAAGAGTGGCCACGGCCTGTACGGCACGTGCATCCTCGCCGTCGACCACGGCCAAAATGGGCACAAAATGCTTCTGGTCGCGCGCCAGGCGCACCGTGGCGTCCAGCAGGCCGATGTCGGCGCTGTCGACATGGATGACGATCATGTCGACCGCTCCTTCCTCGAAAGTACGGGCCACCGCATTGGTGGTGTCGGCAAACAGGATGCGGGCGCCGCTGTCGCTCCCGAGCATCTGTTCCAGTTCCCGCGGTGCGCTGGGGTCGTCGGTGACCGTCAGTATGCGAATGTCGGCTGCTTGTCTGGCCATCAGTGATCTCGCTGGTTTTTCTGTCGGGTCACGTCATCGTTCCGCGAGGCGGCAGGAATCGTGACCATTATTCGGACCCGGTGCTGATGAGTGACCTCGTTGGCAATTCATGGTAGATACCGAACCATCCCCCTTGATGCCATCATGTTATACCAGATCAGATCGTTGCGTCCGTGATGACGCCACGCGATTGATCATAGCAGTGGCAGTTTGTAAGGGGCTCCGGCCTCTTCACGCACCAGGCGTGGCACCAGGTAGCCCGACAGTTCACGACGCATGCGTTCGAGCAGTGACAGTGCCTCGGCCTTGCCGACCTCGAATCGGCTCGCGCCCTGAACGCGATCGAGCAGGTGCAGGTAGTAGGGCATCACCCCGGCATCCAGTCCACGGCAGACCAGGTCGCGTTGCGCTTCATAGCCACCGTTGATGTCGCGCAGCAATACCGCCTGGTTAAGCAGGTGACAGCCGCTGGCGCGCAGGGCGGCGAGGGCCGAGTCGACGCTGGCGTCGAACTCACGGGCGTGGTTGGCGTGAATCACAACCACTACCGGCCAGGGCAGCTGACTCAGCCAGTCTCGCAGCGATTCATTGACCCGGTCCGGCAGCACCACGGGCAGCCGGGTATGAATGCGCAGGCGCCTGACATGACGGATCGAGGCCAGTTCCCCGGTCAGGGCTTCCAGGCGTCGGGTGGAAAGCATCAGCGGATCGCCGCCGGACAGGATGACCTCGTCGATTTCTGGATGAGAGGCGATGTAGTCCACGGCGCCGGTCCAGCCGGCGCGAGTCGCATGATTGTCGGCGTAGGGAAACTCCTGGCGGAAGCAATAGCGGCAGTGCACGGCACAGGCGCCGGTCGAGACCAGCAGTACGCGGCCGTGATACTTGTGAAGGACGCCGCGGCCAACGCGCGCCTGCCGGTCACCGACCGGATCGGCCACAAAACCCGGCTCGCTGGTCTGTTCGTCGGCATCGGGCAGGACCTGCAGCAGCAGTGGGTCGCGCGCATTACCGGGTTCCATGCGGCTGGCAAAGGCGTCGGGCACCAGCATGGGAAACGACGGGTCGGGTGCGCACTCGCCCGGCAGTCCGAGGTGATCGAGCAGTTCGTCGGCCCGGCGAAAGGCACAACGTATCTGTTCGCGCCAGTCCGGACGCTTGGGTAAGGCTGCCGTTCGCGCTAAACTATCGGATTGCATTGTTACCAGTGACCTGATTGGTAATTCTTGAATTGATTCATCGTATCGCGCCCCGGAGCATACTGCCGGGGCGTCATTGTAATCCGGAGCAAGCATGGCAACCTACAGCACCAACGAATTCAAATCGGGCCTCAAGATCATCCTCGATGGCGACCCTTACAGCATCGTGGAGAACGAGTTTGTCAAACCCGGCAAGGGGCAGGCATTCAACCGGGTCCGGGTGCGCAACCTCAAGACCGGTCGGGTGATCGAGAAAACCTTCAAGTCGGGCGATTCGGTCGAGGCCGCCGATGTGTTCGAAAAGGACGTTCAGTATCTCTACAGCGATGGCGAGTTCTGGCATTTCATGGATCCGGAGTCGTTCGAGCAGCTTGCCGCCGATGCCAACATCATCGGTGACGCCAAGATCTGGCTGAAGGAAGAGGATCTCTGCCAGGTCACGCTCTGGAACGGCTCTCCGCTGATCGTGTTGCCGCCGAACTTCGTTGAGCTGAAGGTGGTCGAGACCGATCCCGGGCTCAAGGGCGACACTTCGGGAAGCGGTGGCAAGCCGGCCACGCTGGAAACCGGCGCCGTTGTCCGGGTGCCGCTGTTCGTACAGGAAGGCGAGATCATACGGGTCGATACCCGCAAGGGTGAATACATCGGTCGCGCCAAGGATTGAGTATGGCAGGCGATGTCCAGGCCATCCTGCCGCGCTGGCTGGTTCCCGTCCGCCCTGAAGGCCAGGTCCTGGAGGACCACGCGGTCATCGTTGTCGATGGTCGTATCGAGGCCATCATCGGTGCCGGTGATGTCGGGGGGCTGTATCCCGAAGCCCATCGCATCGAATTGCCGGTCCATGCCCTGATTCCCGGCCTTATCAATGCGCATACGCACAATGCCATGAGCCTGCTGCGCGGTCTGGCCGACGATCTGCCGCTGATGACCTGGCTTGAAGATCACATCTGGCCCAGCGAACAGCGCTGGGTCGGTCCGGAGTTTGTCAGGGCAGGTAGCGAACTGGCCATGGCCGAAATGCTGGCCGGCGGCACGACCTGTTTCAACGACAACTATTTCTTTCCCGATGTGACCGCCGAGGTGGCCAGGGAAGCCGGCATGCGGGCGGTGATCGGCCTGCCGGTCATTTCGTTGCCAACGGCCTGGGCCAGCAACGAAGACGAGTATTTTCAGCGGGCGCTGGAGGTGCGTGAAGATCTCCTGGGTGACCCGCTGCTGACCACGGCGTTTGCGCCGCACGCCCCGTATACCGTCAGCGATGCCGCATTCACTCGCATGCGCGAGCTGGCCGACAAGACGGGAATCCCCATTCACCTGCATCTTCTGGAAACGGCGCAGGAAGTCGATGACAGCCTGGCGGCGCACGGCCGTCGGCCACTCGATCGGCTCGCTGATCTGGGACTGCTGGGGCCAAGCCTGCTGGCCGTGCACATGACGCAACTCGGTGAGGACGACATCGAGCGCATTGCCTCTGCCGGCGTGCATGTTCTGCACTGTCCGGCATCGAACCTGAAGCTCGCCAGCGGGATCTGTCCGGTGGCTGCGCTGGACTCAGCGGGTGTCAATGTCTCCATTGGCACCGACGGTGCTGCCAGCAACAACACACTGGACATGTTCGCCGAGATGCGCCTGGCGGCATTGCTGGCCAAGGGTGCCAGTGGCGATCCCGAGGCGATTCCGGCTGCCCGGGCAGTGTCCATGGCCACACTTAATGGCGCACGCGCGTTGGGTCTGGAAACGCAGGTGGGCAGCATCGAAGTCGGAAAATCGGCCGATCTGGCCGCGATCGCCCTTGACCGGTCCGGCAGCCTGCCGGTAAACAGTGTCATCTCGCACCTCGTCTATGCCGTGGGGCGCGAACAGGTCAGCGATGTCTGGGTGGCCGGCCAGAGAGTCTATGAGCAGGGACGGATGACCCGTCTCGATGTCGACAGCATTCACCGAACCGCCGGGCAGTGGGCGGAAAGGCTGACTGCGGGAGAGCAGAAATGACCCATATTCAGGACCGGGATGGCCGCGGCAACATGGACCCGCGCGAGGCCGAACATTTCGATGCCCTGGCGGCACGCTGGTGGGATTCGGAGGGCGAGTTCCGCACGCTGCACGATATCAATGGCCCGCGCGTGGACTACATTGCCGAACGGGCCGAGCTGGCTGATCGGGAGGTGCTGGATGTGGGCTGTGGCGGCGGCATTCTGTCCGAGGCGCTGGCCCGGGCCGGTGCCCGGGTCACCGGCATCGATGTGGCCGGTCGGGCCCTGGCCGTGGCGCGAATGCATCAGTCCGAGTCGGGCCTGGCACTGGACTACCGGGAGAGTACGGCCGAGGCACTGGCCGACCGCCTGCCGGAGCGCTTCGATGTCGTGTGCTGCCTGGAAATGCTGGAGCATGTGCCCGATCCCGTCAGCGTGGTGACTGCCTGTGCCCGTCTGGCGCGACCGGGTGGAGACCTGTTTTTCAGCACCATCAATCGTTCGGCCCTGGCCTGGGCCGGCGCGATCGTGGCCGGGGAGTACCTGTTGCGACTGCTGCCGCGCGGCACGCATCGCTATGATCGCCTGATTCGTCCGGAGGAGCTGGCACGGGCCTGTCGTCAGAGTGGGCTGAGCGTGTGCGCGATTGACGGCATGGACTACAATCCGGTGTCACGCACGGTGCGTATCGGATCGCGTCCGCGCATCAACTACTTTCTGCATGCCCGCAAGCCGGAGTTGCCGTCCGATGGCGATGCGTGAGATCACGGCCGTTCTTTTCGATCTCGATGGCACACTGCTCGACAGTGCGCCCGATCTGCTGGCCACCCTGGATCGGCTGCGAGCCGGACTCGGACTGCCGCCATCGGACCATGCCGCATTGCGACATCATGCCTCGCGCGGCGCCGCCGGCCTGCTGCAAGCCGGTCTGGGCGAGCGCGCTGACATCGACGAAGAGCAGCTTCGGGAAAAGTTTTTCGACGACTACGAACGGAATTTGTGGCTGCACACCCGGGCATTCGAGGGTGTGACGGCGCTGCTGGCGGCGCTTGGGCGCAGTGGCATTCCCATGGGCATCGTGACCAACAAGATCAGCCGCTTCGCCGAGCCGATACTGGTTCATGCCGGCTGGGAATCGATGTTTGACTGCCTGGTGACCGGGGATCGCGTCGCGCGTCCCAAGCCCGATGCCGAGCCGGTGCTGACCGCCTGCCGCGTGCTGGATGTCGCCCCCGAACAGGTCATGTTTCTCGGCGACGACCGACGCGACGTGGATGCCGGACGTGCCGCAGGAGCAGGCACGGCCGTGGCCACCTGGGGTTATATCCCCCCGGGTGAGAAGCCACGGCAGTGGGGCGCTGATGCACTGCTGGCACGGCCCGCCGATCTGCTGGACATGCTGGCGCCGCAAGCGGCGTCGCTGCGGGAGGAGCCATGATGCGCGAGGACTATCTGCAACGACTGGTGTTCGAGGACATCCATGCCCGCTGCGTATGGGTACAGCTCGATGCGGCCAGTCAGCAGGTGCTGGCGCGAGGTGATTACCCGCCCGCCGTGGCCGACCAGCTCGCCCGCGCCCTGCTGATGGCGGCCATACTGTCGAGCGGCATCAAGTTCGAGGGGCGGGTCAGCATGCAGCTTCAGTCCCGCGGGGAGCTGTCGCTGTTGCTGGCGGACTGTGACGAATCCGGCGGCATTCGCGGCATCGCTCGCATCGAGGAGGGGGCCGAGCTGCCTGCCGATGCGCGGGATCTGTTTCGCAGCCTGGCGGCCGATGGCACATTGGCTCTGACCGTCGAGCCGACGCGGCACGGACAGCGCTGGCAGGGGATCGTGCCGCTGGAAGGTGACACCCTGGAGCAGGCGCTGGAAGCCTATTTCCGTCGCTCCGAACAATTGCCCACACGCCTGCGCCTGGCTTTCGATGGGCAACGCTGCAGCGCGCTGATGCTGCAGAAGATGCCGGGCGAAGACGAGGATGCGGATGGCTGGAACCGCCTCCAGCATCTTGTCGAAACGCTCAGCGAAGAGGAAATGCTCAACAGCGATGGCGCTCAGGTACTGCGACGGCTGTTTCATGCCGAGACGCGGCGTGCGTTTCCCGCACGCCCTCTGCGCTTTCACTGCCCCTGCACCCGTGATCGGGTGGCCAGTGTGCTGTGCAGTCTCGGAGTGGACGAATTGCGCGGTCTGGCGGCGGCTCAGGATCATGTCGATGTGCGTTGCGAGTTCTGCAACGAGTCCTACCGCTTTGACCAGGTCGACCTGGCGGGCCTGATTCAGGGTCAGGAGCCGGATGACAGCCCGACGGTTCATTGATGGAGCCGCTGACCTGGTGCCGCGAGCACCTGCTGCACCGCGGCCAGCCCCTGACTGTCTCGCTGCCGTATGCTCCGGAGAAATGTCGGAACGCCATTCTCGCCCTGCGCTCGGTCATCTCGGAGATCATGGCGGCAGCCGACGGTGTCGAAGACATCGAGCCGGCCCTGGCGAAACTGTCCTGGTGGCGTCGTGCCATTCACGAGTCGGCAGCGCACCCCGCGTTGCGGGCGCTGACGGCCGCAGAAGAACCCGGAACGTCGGATCCCCAACTGTTCAACGGGCTGATCGATGCGCTGGAGTACAGTCTGGAGTGCCCCCGTTTCGAGCAGCGCGACGAGGCTTGGTCGCATTTCATGGCCGTGGGCGGCACGGCAGCCAGGCTGGAAGCACAACTGGTCGAACCCGGCACGCCGCTGGCCGATGAGCTGGCCGTGCTTGGGGCGGTGGGCTGGCAGATTCGCCGGATTCGGGATCTGGGCCGTGACGCCCGTGCCAATCGCTGGACGGTACCGCTGGATCTGCAGGCGGAGTTCCAGGTTTCAAGAAACGATGCACTGGGCAATGCGGCCAGGCCGGGGTTCAAGGGGCTGGTGCGACAATGGCTGGCCGAGGGCCTCCGGCGTGGCCAGGAGGCCAGGGATCGACTGATGCCGCGGTCGGCCTGGCAGCATCGTCACTTGCTGATCCAGTTTGCGCTGGATCGGCGTCTGGCGTTGATGATTGCACGCCGGCCGGAACGGATCCTTTCAGAGCGGTTGTTGCCGGGGCACTTCGGCAATGCATGGACTGCCTGGCGCTGTGCCCGTCAGTTGCGCCGCAGGGTGCCCCTAAAGTCTGATTCCCACACCGATATTGAATGATGTCTGCGTGGTCCATCGGGCCGGGTCGGCGGGCCACAGGTGCAGGCGCTGTGCATGCAGTACGGGGTGGGGATGGCGATACTCGCCGGTGCTGCGTTTCTCGACACCACCGACGTTGCCCAGCGCGGTAACGAAACGCCCGGGTGCCCAGTCCACGGGCTCGAGAAAGTCCGGCTCCACCAGCACGAAGCGCACACCGGCCTTGGCCCGAAGCCGCGGACGATCGCCACGATCCAGGGGATAGCTGGCGATGACGAGCTCGGTGCGATCCGGCAGATGCTCGATCGATACGATCTTGCCGCCCCAGACCACGCGATCTCCCTTCCGTGCCTCGCCGGATAGCACGTGGGCCGGGCCGAGCGGGGCAATCTCGCTGCGATCGGTTGCCACCGGCGAGGTGGCACAGCCGGCCGTGAGCAGGAGAATGATCATCGCGAGGCCGGATGTTCGGAACAGGGCGGTCATGGAGGTCTCAATCTGCACTGATGATGCCGGGACCTTTCCCGGCCGATTTTTCGTACACGCCCTTGCCGATCTTGCGGTACTGGGTGAATCCGGCCTCTTCGATTTTCGAGGGCTTGAGGTCATCACCCGGATGACCCACCAGGTTCGGTGCCGATATCACGCGCCGGACCGGCTGCCCGCAGCACGGGCAAGTGCTCAGGGCCGAATCGCTGATGTGCTGCAAAATCGTGAACGTGCCCGCGCATTGGGGGCAGTCCGATTCGTCGGTGCTGGTGTATTCGTAGAAGGGCACGTTTTCCTGCGCTGCTATGGACGGTTGCAAGGGCAATGATACCGCCACCATAAAAGTTCGTGTTGCCCCGCATGATCTGCGACAATTCCGGCCCGATATTCGTTCACTCTGGAAAACTCTTGATGGAAAATCGATCCGAAAAGGGCGTCTGGCTGGTCACCGGTGCCGCTGGAGCACTGGGCAGCGAAGTGGTTCGCCGACTGCTGGACGAGGGTCGCGACTGTATCGCGCTGGATCGTGACGAGCGCGGACTGAATCGCCTGCATGATGCACTGCAGACCGATGGTCTGACACCCCCGGCATTGATGCCGCTGGACCTGGCCGGCGCCGGTCCGGATGATTATGCAAAGCTGGCTGACACCATCGAATCTTCATTCGGACGGCTCGACGGACTGGTTCACGCGGCAGCCCTGTTCGTCGCCCTGCGGCCCTTGCTTCACCAGCCGGCCGACGAGTGGTTCCGCATTCTGCAAACCGCCCTGACCGGACCGTTTCTGCTCACCGGGGCACTGATGCCACTGCTCGGGGAGCAGGGCAGGGTGGTTTTTGTCAATGACGGACGCTGCATCGACAAGCCGGCCAACTGGGCCGCATATGGCGTCGCCCAGGCCGGTCGCCGGCAACTGGTGCGCCAGCTCGCCGCGGAAGCCGGCGCCAATGGTCCGCGTTTCCTGGAAGTCGATCCCGGGCCATTTTACAGCGGCCTGCACGCCGCGGCCCGTCCCTCGGTTGCCCCGGATGAGCTGCCAACCGCGGCACAGGCCGCCAGTGCCGTGCTGGATGCCATCAACGAATCTGCCGGGTTAGACTGATGAAGTTTTGACTGAAAGGGAGGACAGGGCATGTCCGATGATTTGTTTCTAAAGATAGTCGACCGTGAAATCCCGGCCGACATCGTTTACGAAGATGACGACATCCTGGCGTTTCGGGATGTTCAGCCCCAGGCGCCGGTGCATGTGCTCATCATTCCGAAGCGCCGCATTCCCACGATCAACGATCTGTCAGCCGACGATTCGGCGCTGGTTGGTCGAATGGTGCTGACCGCGCGCCAGATTGCAGCCGACAAGGGGTTGGCCGAGGATGGCTATCGCCTGGTTTTCAATTGCAATGCGGGCGGCGGCCAGTCGGTCTATCACATCCATCTGCACCTGCTCGGTGGCCGGCAGATGCAGTGGCCGCCGGGGTGATGCTCGGCAACAGCTTCAGCTGACCTCCGGCAGTCCAGCGCTCAGAAGTGCGCCGGCCAGCCCCATGCCGGCCAGTATCAGGATCACGGCAGTGGTGGGCAGTATCGTTGTCAGCGCGCCGGTGAGTCCGGCCAGCAGAAGAACCGCGCCAATGACCGTATTGCTCACGGCGACATAATCGGTGCGCTTGTTGCCGCCGGCCAGGTCGACCACGTAAGTCTTGCGCCCCAGTCGGACCCCGGCATGATGGATGGCCAGCAGGAAGAAGAATGCCGGATATAGCCACTGGCTGTCGGCCAGGGCCGGGACCGCATGAACCGTGGTGACCAGCAGGATGCCGGTCAGGGCGGCGCCGGCACCGGAAATGATCATGACCCGACGACTTGAGTGGTCGGAGAATCGGCCCCAGAAGGGCGCCGAGACCAGGCTGGCCAGGCCGTCGGCGACGACGAACAGGCCCAGAACCAGCAAAGCGCCCTCGGTCTGTTCATGGGCCAGCATGATGAAAAAGGGTGCACTCAGCGCCGAGCACAGCAGCAGGGAACGGGCGATGACGAACTTGCGAAAGGGCGGGTCGTCGCGCAGCAGCTGCAGCCGTGATATCGCTTCGCTGAGCGCGTTTGCCCCGCCACTGGTTGCCCCCGGGAACTCTCTGATCAGTGCGTAGCTGCCGGCTGCCAGCAACCAGAGCCCCCCGGCAATGGCCAGCAGCACCAGGTAGGTGCCCATGTCTCCCGGGTCGCGCACGTCGAGCAGGAGCATCGCGCCCACACCGATGGTGACCAGCCCGGCCAGAAACTCCGACCAGCCGCTGACACGGCCCCGGCGAGTCTTGGGTACGGTTTTTCCAAGCACATCCTTTGAGGCGACCGAACACAGCCCGCGCGAAAGGCTGAAGAGCACCAGCGCAGCCAACAGGGCCAGGCCGGCGGCAGTGCCCGTCAATGTCACGGCAACCAACGCCATGGCCAGGACGGCCAGTGATTGCAGCAGACAGCCCAGTACGAAAGTCCACTTGCGAATGGCCTGGCGCCGGACATGACTGGCGATGACCAGTTGTGGCAGCAGGGAGCCGGACTCGCGGATGGGGACCAGGAAGGCGGTGAACACGCCGGGTGCGCCCAGCGCACTCAGCATCCACGCCAGCACAGTCTTGGGGTTGGCGATCGCATCCCCGAGCTTGGTAAAGAACTGGGTCAGAATCTGCAGGAAAAAGTTGCCGGGAACGACGCGGCAGGCGTCGTCATCGATATCCCGACAGACCCGGGCATCTTCTTCATTGACCAGCTTGCGGTAGGCGCGGGCGATGGGGCCTTCGGCGTACAGCCGGTCGCGGGACGGGCCGGGCTTGTCAATCGCCATCGGAATCGTTGCTGCCGTCCAGGGGCTTGATCTCCTCGATCAGCACCAGCACGCCCAGCCACTCCGAATCGAAATACTCCAGCCGGCCCGGCCGCACCGCGCGGCTTTGCTGCAGACGGTGCACGGCGAAGGCATTCGATGGCTCCGGTGCCAGCTGACTCACCGACATCCAGGGGCTGGCCTGGTGTGGCTGGCGCCAGACCAGGTCGGCATCGAAGTGCATGAACTGGCGCTGACGCAATCGAATGCTGCCATCGAGCCGGTAATCGAAGCCCGGAATCAGGGACTGTGCATCGGCACCGGCGGGCAGGCCGCCCGGGCCACTGCCGCCCCAGCGGGCGGCTACAACCTGTTCATCGTGCATGCGCACGCGCTTACCCGGCAGACTTCGGCTCAGAGGCTGGTGCCAGGCCCGCCATGTCAGCACCTGATACTCGCTGCTGTCGTTGAGCCGTTGCAGCGCACGTGCCATGGTGCCCGACGGCGATTCCAGAGCGAGGTAGGTTTCCGGCCAGGTGGGGAGTTCCGGCATCAGCTCTCCGGACTCCAGGTCGGCCAGGGTATCGATCAGCTCCAGGACGGCTTCGATGTCCGCTTCCCGCTCCTGCTCGGGCTGGTCAACGACGGGCGCCGTTTCCTCCGGGTCAACTCGGTCCAGCCATTCGGGATCATCCGGGCTGCGCTCTTCCTCGGTCTCGGCCGCCTGTTGCCGCCGCGCCCGCGCCAGCGGATCGATCAACGAGGTATAGTCTTCCAGCTCGGTCTGCAACCGGGCATCCGAGGCGCCCGCAGTGTGCGTGAAGGCAATGATCTCGACCCGGTAATGCGGCACCTCGGCCTCGGCCGAGCCGAGCCCGGGCAGCATGGCCACGGTCAAGCAGGCGATCAATCTGTTCAGGCTTGCGTTCATCGTGCCGAAGTTTAACCGACCCGGCACCGTCATGGTCATCCCACGGACATTCTGGTATCTTCCCTGCCTCCAGCCCGAACTTGTCGAGCACCGTGGCCGCGGGCCGCGGAATGGCCAGCATGCGGGCCCAGACCCTGTCATCAGCGAGAGGATCACTCCATGCGAAAACCCGTTCGATTCACCACCTGGCCGGTCATGGTGGTCATTCTGTTCTACCTGGCACCGGCTTTTGGCGACGGCATGACCCTCGAGGACATCGCCCGGCTTGAGCAGGCCGGCCAGGTTGCCGTCAGCCCTGACGGGAGCAAAATTGCCTATACGCGTATTGTCCCGCGCGATCTGCGCAAGGAAGACGATGGTGCAGCCTGGACCGAGCTGCATCTGGTTGACGCCCGGGGCGAGAGCCGGCCGTTTATCAGCGGCCAGGTGAACATTCGTTCCATCGGCTGGCTGCCCGACAGCTCGGCGATCACTTTTCTTGACGAGCGCAGCGGCGATGATCACGCCACGCTGTACAAGATCCCCGTGACCGGCGGCGAAGCACGTCGCGTGGGCAGCGTGGCTACAGGTGTCCAGGGCTACAGCTTCAGCCCCGATGGCGAGCAGGTCGCCGTGATCTCGCAGGAACCGGATTCCGACGAGCTGCGCGAAAAGCGCGAGCAGGGTTTCAGCCAGATCATCTACGAAGAGGACTGGAAGCCTCGCCGTGTATGGATTCTGGATCGTTCGAATCCGGACGCCGACATCGAACCGCTGGATATCGACGGCTCGGTGCAGCGCGTGGAGTGGTCGCCGGCCGGCGATCGGCTGGCCATGGCTGTCACACCTCGCCAGCTCGTCGACGATACGCTGATGTTTCAGCGCCTGCGCATCGTCGATCTCGATGGTGAGGAAATCGGCCGGATCGAGAATCCCGGCAAGCTGGGTGACTGGAGCTGGAGCCCGGATGGGGCGCACATCGCCTTTATCGGTACCGAAACCATTCATGACACTCGCGAGGGTCGCCTGATGGTCGCCAGTGGCGACGGCGGTCAGTGGGCCAATCTGCTGCCCGATCTGGCCGGTCATGTCTGGCACGTGGACTGGCGCAGTGCCGGTGAGATCGCCTTCGTCAGTTACGAAGGCGTCGAGGCCCGTATCGGCGTGATCGGACCTGACGGAGAGGGTGAGACCACTCTGTTGCAGGAGGACGGTCTGATTCCCGAGAGCCTGAGCGTGGCCGATGACGGACGGATTGCATTCGCTGCCACCACGGTGTCTTATCCGCGCGAAGTCCATGCTTTCTCGGATGGGCAGGCCGAGCGTCTCACCAACAGCAATCGCTGGTTGGACGAGCGCACGCTGGCCCGGCAGGAAGTCGTGACCTATACCGCCCGTGACGGCCTGGAAATCGAAGGTCTGCTGACCTGGCCTCTGGACTACATCGAGGGTGAGCGCTATCCCCTGATCCTGGCCGTGCATGGCGGGCCTGAGGCGCATTATTCCAACGGCTGGCTGACCCATTACAATCTGCCGGCGCACCATGCCGCGGCGGAAGGCTACTTCATGTTCTATCCGAACTACCGCGGCAGCACCGGGCGCGGCGTTGACTTCGCGCTGACATCGCAGGGACGTCCGGCGGCCGAAGAGTTCGACGACCTGGTCGACGGTGTGGACCACCTGATCGAACGGGGCCTGGTTGACGGCGACCGGGTCGGCATTACCGGCGGCTCATATGGCGGATATGCTTCGGCCTGGGGTGCGACCTACTACACCGAGCGCTTTGCCGCTGCCGTCATGAATGTCGGCCTGTCGGACAAGATTTCGATGCTGGGTACTTCGGATATTCCCCAGGAGCTCTACCTGGTCCACTACCTCACGTGGCCGTGGGAAGACTGGGAGATGTATCGCAAGGCCAGCCCCATCTATTACGCCAGCCAGGCGCAGACACCGATTCTGATTCTTCACGGCGACGCCGATCCGCGGGTCGATCCGACCCAGTCGCGCATCCTGTATCGCTATCTCAGCCTGCAGGATGACCCGCCGCCACTGCGAATGGTGCTTTACCGGGGCGAGGGTCATTCAAACCAGCGGGCGGCCACCCGCTGGGATTACAGCCTGCGCCTGATGCGCTGGATGGATCATTACCTCAAGGGCGAGGGCGGGGATCCGCCCGACTACTCGATCGACTACGGCCTGGACTGATCAGCCCCGGAATCCGGCCACCGGGTCGAGGATTTCCGCCTCGACCCGGTTGCCGCCCAGCCGAACAGCTTCATCGAGTTTGTAGCGAGCGAGCTTGAGAAGCTGCTGCCGGTCCTGGTGTTGCTCCGGTGCACCGATACCAATCCCGATGCTGGCGGTCATAACCGGCGCGTTGCCGCCAACAGCATCAAAGCCCAGGTCCTCGACGGCCATGCGCAGGTCTTCGCCATCGGCCAGGGCACCATCCGGTGTGGTGTTGGGAAACAGGATCTTCAGACAGGGCCGTGTACCAGTGCAGGTCACGAACAGCAGCCCGCCCCGGCATTCCACCAGGCTCGACAGAGAGTGCTGCATTTGTTTCAGGCGGCTGCGTGCCTCGGGCTGACCAAAAGTGTCAACTATCGCCGCCCAGTGGTCGATGCGTACCAGCGCGACGGCGAGGTGGCTGGCCTGCCTGGCGCAGGTTTGCCAACGCTTCCGGAATGCCGAATCGAAATCTTCATCGTCCGGTTCACGGCAAAAGGAATCGCGGTCTCCCGTCGAGCCCCCTTCGGTTCGGCTAGCCGGGCAGGAACGGTTCGATCCGGCTGCCGCCATCAGCATCACACCCAGCAACAGTCCCAGCAAACCGGCCCAGGCCGGCCAGCCCAGGCCCTTGGCTGTCGGATCGGTTGTTTCCGCAGCCTCGAGGCTTCCCGCCAGCAGCGCCAGTCCCAGCGAGGCACAGATCACGACGGCACCGGCAATGGCCACGCGTAGATCCGGCCGACGTGGCACAGGCTTTGGCAATGGCTGCTGTGATTGCAAACGCTTCATGGCATCGGGCTGATCGGCTCGCCGGGAATACGGGGACGCGATGTTCTTGCTTGGAGTTAGCTATCAGTCTTGCAAGCCTGATGCCAGGTGCTTGCGACGCTTCAGCTTTCAGATTCCCGGCTGGCGGCCGGGACTCCGGCCCCGTGCCGGCGTCACGGAGCCGGAGAGCTTCAGGGTGCGGGAGTTACCGTGACCCGGATGCGAATGCTGTCGCCCGGATGATGCGGCATGTCGGTGTAGTACACGTGGCCATCATGACGATAGCCCACGCGATACCCACTGACTACACGCTCCTCGCGCCAGTCTCGCTGCACGCTGCAGCGTTCGCGGTTGACCGGGTAGTAGTGAGTCGAGGCATTGCGCTCGCGTCCGATTTCGTGACCCAGGGTGCCACCGACAGCAGCGCCGGCCGCCGTGGCCGCTCTTCGGCTACTGCGGCTGTTGCCCATGCGATTGCCGACGGCGCCACCGATCAGGGCGCCGACGATGGTGGAGGTGGTGGAGTTACCACCTTCTCGCACTCTTTCATAACCCTGTTCTTCCCAGCAGATTTCCCGATCGACCGGGGTGCGGTGAGTCTCGTAGCGCGGCTCCACGCTCACCACCGGCGCATGTTCATACTTGATGCCGCCGGCCTGTGCCCAGCCGGCCGACAACAGCAGTGCAGTAATCAGTGCGGATTTCATCTTCATCATTCTCTCCTTTGATCAGGCGAAACAGGGGAACCTCATGCCTGAGGCAAAGATTAGGTGGGTCGTACTGAACCGATCATGAATCCGCAATTTGTGCAGGGGCCGCCCGGGGCAAGATTTGCCGTGTTGCAGTTGCTCAATTAACATGCCGGTAAAACCCCACGCAGCGCGCCCGGGGTGCATGCTCCTCGGGATCCAGGGCTGACAACCGAATCGGAGAGTGTAGAGATGAGTGCCAACGAAACCGGCGACATACGTAACCTGGCCCTGGTCGGGCACACCGGGGCCGGGAAAACAAGCCTGCTCGAAATGCTGATGGTCAAGGCCGGGGTTCAGGGAGAACCCGGCAGTCTCGAACGAGGCACTACCGTGTCGGATTACGACCCCCTGGAGAAAGCCTACCAGCACTCCCTGGAATCGGCCCTGGCATCGATCGATCACGATGGCGTCCACATCAATATCCTGGATACCCCCGGCGACCCTGATTTCCGCGGCCAGGCCTTGTCGGCCATGGCGGCGGCCGAAACCGCAGCCATCGTGGTCAACGCCAGCAACGGCATCGAGATGTCGACGCGACGCCTGATGCGACGTGCCCGCCAACGCCGACTGTGTCGCATCATCATCATCAACCGTATTGATGCCGAGGGCATCGACCTGGAGGAGCTGGTCGCTGCCATCCGCGAAGAGTTCGGTGCCCAGTGCCTGCCTATCAACCTGCCGGCGGAAAACTATTCCACCGTGCGCGACTGTTTTTTCAAGAGTGATGGACAGACCGATGTTCTGTCGCTTGCCGAGGCACACACCGAAATCATTGACCAGGTGATCGAAACCGATGAAGCGCTCATGGCGAAGTACCTGGAAGGCGAGGAGATTTCTCCGGACGAGCTGCACGATGCCTTCGAACGCGCGCTGCGCGACGGTCACCTGGTGCCGATCTGCTTCACCTCGGCACTGACCGGTGCTGGCTGCGGAGAATTCCTGCGCTTTTGCAAGCGCCTGCTCCCCAGTCCCGCAGAGGGCAACCCGCCGCCTTTTCGCAAGGGGCCCGATGGTGAGCGGGTCGAGGCTCGACCCGATCCCGAGGCGCATGTGCTCGCGCATGTCTTCAAGGTCAGCAACGACCCTTATGCCGGCAAACTGGGTATCTTCCGCCTTTACCAGGGCACGATCACGCCCGACACACAGCTTTATGTCGGCGACAGTCGCAAGGCCTTCAAGGTCTCACACCTCTACCGCATACACGGCAAGGAGCATATCGAGATCGAGCGGGCCGTGCCCGGCGACATCTGTGCACTGGCCAAGGTGGATGACATTCACTACGACGCCTTGCTTCACGACAGTCACGACGAGGATCACTACTATCTCAAACCCGTGGACTTCCCCCAGCCCATGTTCGGCCTGGCCGTGGAGGCCACGACCCGGGGTAGCGAACAGAAGGTGGCATCGGCACTGGCCCGGCTGGCCGAGGAGGACCCCTGCTTCCAGGTTGAGCATCACCAGGAACTCAACGAGACCGTTATTCGCGGCCTGGGAGAAATGCACCTGCGCATCATGCTCGAACGCATGAAGCAACGCTTTGGAGCCGAGGTCAACACACGCACACCTCGGGTAGCCTACCGGGAAACTATTACCCGCTCGGCCGAGGGCCATTACCGCCACAAGAAGCAGACCGGTGGCGCCGGTCAGTTTGGCGAAGTCTTCATGCGCGTGCGGCCGCTGGCCCGCGGCGAGGGTTTCAGCTTCCGCTCGGAAGTCGTCGGCGGTGCCATCCCGACCGGTCTGATTCCGGCCGTTGAAAAAGGGGTGCGCCAGGTGCTCGAGGAGGGGGCCGTTGCCGGTTATCCGATGCAGGATATCGAGGCCGTGGTCTATGACGGCAAGCACCATCCGGTCGATTCCAAGGAAGTGGCTTTCGTGATTGCCGGTCGACGCGCATTTCTGGATGCAGTGCACAATGCCGGACCGCAGGTGCTGGAACCGATAGTCGAACTGGAAGTGACGGTTCCCGACGCGGCCATGGGCGATGTCACCGGTTCACTGGCATCCAAGCGTGCACGCATACAGGGAACCGACAGTCTGCGTGGCGGCTTTACCAGTATTTCGGCGGCGGTCCCGCTTTCGGCGCTGACCGATTTTCCGACTGAACTGAAAAGCCTGACTGGCGGGGAAGGGCGCTACACCATGTCTTTCTCCCACTACGAGGCCGTTCCGGGTAATGTGCAGAAGGAAATTGTCGAAGCATTCAAGCAGGGCGAAAGCGCCGGCGAAAGCTGAGTCAGGCCGGTCGGGAACCTGCTGATCGCCTGCGCCGTGCGGTTTCTCGCAGCTTGTCGTGCAGTGCCCGCACGGACTTGTGCAGATCGTCAGGGCTGCCGGTGTTGTCGAGCACTTCGTCGGCGGCTGCCCGTCTCTGCTCCCGGCTGGCCTGTGCATTGAGCATGGCCTTTGCCTGCTGGTGATCGATGCGGTCGCGCCCGGTCAGGCGCTCGATCTGTACTATTTCGGGGACATCAATCACCACCACGACATCAGCCTCGGGAAACAGGCCGGTTTCAACCAGCAGCGGAACGACCAGCACGATGTAGTCATGGTGGCTGCCGGCTGCAGCAATATGCTCACGTGCGCGGCGCTCGATGCGCGGATGCAGCATGTCTTCGAGCTGCTGACGGGACTGGTCGTCGGCAAAGACCTGTTCACGCAGGCGGCGACGGTTCAGTTCACCGTTTTCGTCTATCATTTCCGGGCCAAAGACACGGGCAACCTCGGCCAGTCCGTCCGAGCCGGGAGCCACGACCTCGCGCGCGATCAGGTCGGTATCGATGACCGCTGCTCCCAGTTCGGCAAAGTAGTCGGCGGCGAGGCTTTTGCCGCTGGCCACACCGCCGGTCAGCACGACGAGCAGGGGCAGTTGCCCCCGCTCGTCGGTGCGATCAGACTTTATGCGTTGCATCAAGTCGCGATTCAGCTCTCGGGTGACATCCTGTAGATCGCGCCATCGCTGCTGTCGGTGGCAACGTAAATATTGCCGTCGGGTCCAACACGCACATCCCGGATACGGCCCACATGCCCGCGCAGCAGTTCTTCCTCGTGGACGACCTCGCCGTCACGCAGTTCGACACGGCGGATGTGCTCAGACCGAAGGCCACCGGCCAGCAGATTGCCCTGCCAGGCAGCGAAGTGGTCGTCAACCAGCAAGGCCAGGCCGGATGCGGCGAGACTGGGTGTCCAGTCGACAACCGGGTTGACCATGTCAGGATGGTCGCGAACGCTATCGCCGAACTGTTCTCCGGTACGATAATCCAGTCCACGACTCTGCACCGGCCAGCCGTAGTTGAGGCCGGGCTCGATACGGTTGAGTTCATCTCCGCCCCTCGGACCATGCTCGGTGGCCCAGATTATGCCGGATTCGGGATCGACGACCAGACCCTGAATGTTCCGGTGCCCCATGGAGTAGATCTCGGAAGCGACATCGTCATCGTCGACAAAGGGGTTGTCGGCCGGAATGCTTCCGTCGTCGTTCAGGCGCAACAGCGTGCCGGCATGATCGAGCGGATCCTGCGCCCGCGGTGGCTCGGCGCCACGGTCACCGATGCTCATCAGCAGCGTACCGTCAGACAGCCAGGCCAGCCTTGAACCGTAATGTCGGCCCGGTTGGGAATAACGGTTCTGTACGAAGATGTCTTCGACATCGTGCAGACGATCACCGTCCAGTCGTCCGCGCGCCAGGGCGGTGGCCGTGTCCTCGCCATCACCGCCCTTGGAGTAGGTCAGGTAGATGGTGCCATTGTCTTCAAAGGCGGGGTGCAGCACGACCTCCAGCAGACCACCCTGTCCACGGGCAACTACCTCGGGTGTGCCTTCGATCACCGTGGTATTGCCATCGGCATCGATGCGATTGAGTCGCCCGGGTCGTTCGGTGACCAGCATGTCGCCGTCAGGCAGGAAGGCGATTGACCAGGGGTGTTCCAGCCCTTCGGCGACGGTGGTGAGCTCAAAGCCCTGGTACTCGGTGCTGATGCTCTCCGTGCTGGCACTCAGCGCCAGCGACGAGGCAAGGCCGGCCCCAAGCAACAGGGATGCAACTGCGGGGAAACGGGATTTCTGCATTGGTGACTCCATTGGCCAGAATTCTGGTCAGTTTGGATGAACGGCAGATGATACCGTGTTGGGCGGGGTATTGTTGTGGATGGGGATGACGGCCCGGCAGTACCCCGGATTGCCGCCCGGTCGGGAATTGCTGTAAGTTAATGATTGGCAAGAACCACCAATTACGCAGCAGGAGGGGCTGTTCACGTGACTGCAATAATGATTGTCGATGATCACGATCTGGTTCGTACGGGACTGAAGAACATACTGGCCGATGCCGAAGATTTCGAGTTGGTCGGTGAGGCAAGTTCCGGGGAGGAGGCCATCCATCTCGCCCGCGATCTGGAACCCGATGTGATTCTGATGGATGTCGGGCTGCCCGGACTGTCAGGGCTGGAAACCACGGAACGCATTCTCAAGGTTCAGCCCGACATTCGGGTGATTGTGCTGACAGCGCACAGCGAGCCGCCGCTTCCGGCGCGATTGCTCGATATTGGCGCGACCGGTTACCTGACCAAGGCCTGCAATGCACAGGAGCTGATCAATGCCGTCAGGACGGTACGGCGGGGTGAACGCTACATTGGCGCCGATATCGCGCAGCAACTGGCGCTGTCCCTGTTGCCGGGTACGCCGCAGTCGCCGTTTCAGGAACTGACCGGCAGGGAGCTGGAGATTGCCCTGATGCTGATCCAGGGGATGAAGATGCCTTCTATCGGCGAGGTCATCAAGGTCAGCCCCAAGACCGTGGCGACCTACAAGTACCGGATCTATGAAAAAATCGGGGTCAACAGCGAGGTGGAGCTGCTGCGCATGGCATTGCGCTACGGGCTGGTCAGCGCCGACTCGGCCTGACCGGAACGATTTCCGGTCAGGCCGTCCTCCAGGCCAGACGGCCTGGTGAGTGTCAGTCTTTCTTGTCTTCGCCGTCCTTGTTCAGGCGGTAGATGCCGCCACCTTCGGGCACCGCCTGTGGACGTGATTCGGAGTCGGCCTTCCGGCTGTTGCTGCTAGCAGGGTCCGGTGCCGGCTTCTTGTCCTTGCGCGATTCGCCGCTGTCCGAGGATGCCTTTGTGCTGCTCTCACCGGCCACGGATTGCTTGCCGCCATCCGCGGATGTCTTGCTCGGCGAGGAGGGCTTTTCACCTTGCTGCTGTGGCGATGTCTTGTCCGCCGATGACTCCCCGCTCCGAGAATTGTCGGGCTTCTGATCGTCAGCACGCTGCTTCGAGCGTTCGGAAGTAGACTTGCTGTCTTCTGGCGCCTTCTTCGGCTCGGCAGCGGGCGCTGGGGTTTCATTCCTGCTGTTCTCAGCAGCCCCGGTGTGCGACTTGGTCGACGGCTCTTTCCGCTTCGCTGCATCATCCTGATTTCGGACTGGCTGCTGCGCGGCAGGCGCAGTCGTCGGGCTGCTCGATGCGGTGTCGTCGGCTTTCTGACCGCTCTGCTCCTTGCCGCCAACCTTGCCTTCGCTGCCGCTAGCCTGTTCGCCCTTGCCAGGCGAATCAGTCTGCGGCGGGCGTGACTTCTGTTGCGACTGCTTCTGTTGCCGCTTATGGCTCTGTGGCTCAGCCTGACTCTGCTGCTCTTTTCCGGAGCCTTGGTTCTGCTGCGCTTTGTCCGAGCCTTGACTGTGCTGTTCCTTGCCCGAACCAGCATCCTGCTGCTGACCATCGCCGCGAGCGCGGCGTTTCTTGCCACCGCGCCGACGCCGCTTCTTCTTCTTTTTGGGTGCTTCGGGCGTGCCACCATCCGACGGGCGGTTGGAATCGTCCGGTCCCTTGCGGGCCTGGGCTGCCTTCTTCTTGCTGCCCTTCTTCTTGCGCGCCGGAGAACCGGACTTCTCCGGTCCCGACTTGCCTTTGCCGTCCTGTGGCTTGCCTCGATTCGGGCGTCGATGCTGGCCACTGACGGCCTTGCCCGATCGCTTGCGATCGTGTCGGCGCTGCTTGCCGCGCTGTTTGCGGCCCTCGCCATCGTCGCCACCCCCGAACCAGCCGCGCAACACGGCTATCAAGCGAGCGATGAAACCATCGTTCTTGCGGGCCGGGGCCGGTGCACGTGGCCGAACGCCGCTGACTGCAGCCGGCGGTGGTGGCGGCGGAGGCGCTGCCTGACCCTGTACATCCCCTTGTCCGGCTGTGGCCTCCAGGTCCTCCCCGGTGGCCAGGGCGTAGCTCGGCTCGTCAATCGATTCGCTGCTGCGCAGGCGCTGAATGTCGAAACGCGGGGTTTCCAGGTAGCGATTGGCGACGATGGTGATCGGCACCTTGTTGCGCTGTTCCAGCTCGGCCATGGCATCGCGCTTTTCGTTGAGCAGGAAGTTGCCGACCTCGATGGGTGCCTGCACGATGACCCGTGAGGTGTGTTCCTTCATCGATTCCTCTTCGGCCAGGCGCAGGATCGACAGCGCCAGCGATTCAATGGAACGAATGGCACCGTATCCGTCGCAGCGAGGGCAGGTGATATAGCTGGATTCACCCAGTGACGGCCTCAGTCGCTGACGCGACATCTCCAGCAAACCGAACCGCGAAATGCGCCCGATCTGTACCCGCGCCTTGTCCATGCGCATGGCATCACGCAGACGATTCTCGACCTGACGCTGCGCGTCCTTGCTCATCATGTCGATGAAATCGACAACCACCAGACCGCCCAGGTCACGAAGCCGCAACTGGCGGGCCAGCTCGTCGGCCGCTTCCAGATTCGTCTGCAGCGCGGTCTCTTCGATATCGGCCCCCTTGGTGGCTCGGGCCGAGTTGATATCGATCGACAGCAATGCCTCGGTATGGTCGATGACCAGGGCGCCGCCCGACGGCAGTCGCACCTCGCGGGCAAAAGCCGACTCGATCTGGCTTTCGATCTGGAATCGGGAGAACAGCGGGGTCGCGTCGTTGTAGGTCTTGAGCTTGCGCAGATTATGCGGCATGACCTGCTGCATGAACTCGCGTGCGTCCTCGAAGACCTTTTCGTCGTCGATCAGGATTTCACCGATATCCTCGCGCAGGTAGTCGCGCAGCGCACGGATGATCAGGTTGCTTTCCTGGTAGATCAGAAAGGGGGCCTTGCGTGAGCGCGCCGCCTCCTGGATGGCGCTCCACAGATGCAGCAGGTAGTCGAGGTCCCACTGCAGCTCTTCGCTGTCGCGGCCGACGCCCGCGGTTCGCACGATGGCGCCCATGCCCTCGGGAATCCGGATGGCGCTCAGGGTTTCGAGCAGCTCCTTGCGTTCATCACGGGTGATCTGGCGCGACACGCCGCCGGCACGGGGATTGTTCGGCATCAGCACGAGGTAGCGCCCTGCCAGGCTGATGAAGGTGGTCAGTGCCGCACCTTTGGTGCCACGCTCTTCCTTGTCGACCTGGACGATGATCTCCTGGCCACCGGACACCGCGTCCTTGATCTCGACTCGCTCACCGGCCTCGAGCTGCTTGATCGCCGCCTCGCTGAAGTACTCGCGACTGATTTCCTTCATCGACAGAAAACCGTGCCGCTCCGATCCGAATTCGACGAAACAGGCGTCCAGGCTCGGTTCGACACGCGTGATGCGGCCCTTGTAGATGTTGGCTTTCTTCTGTTCCTGGGCCGGGACTTCGATGTCGAGGTCCAGCAGGGTCTGGCCATCGGCAATGGCCACGCGCAACTCTTCTGGCTGAGTCGCGTTGATCAGCATGCGTTTCATTCGTATTGTTCCTCCGGCGTCCGCTCGACCGGGGAATTGCCCAGGGGGTCAGTGCCTGACAGGGCCGCGCTCCCCAAGAGAGGCGGCTGGTGAGAGCCAGTGTTCGGGCAGCGGCGGGCTGCCGGCGCGACGAGACCGGAGTCTCGCCGCCAAAATCCTCGCGAGGCATCAGCCAACATTCGGCGGGCTTCGCGGACTGGCGGTCGCGCGATAGCGCGCACCTGAAATATCTGGCACGGTCCCCGGCGGCAAGTCTCTTCTGGCCGAAGCGGAACGCGTAACTTTTTGGGCGGTCGCCCGACCTGAAAGGGCCGGCGGCCACACTGTTGATTTCACGACCCGGAACCTTATCAGGGCACCGAATCGGGCTTGTCTTGGTCCGTCTGACGGACGCCCGGCGCAAGGCTTGAAGCAAACATCGCCGGGCATGAGTCCATTTTCTGGTTGAGTCGGGCGGGCCGGTTGGCGGAAGCGGCATTCACCATTTCCGGCCGGCTGGTCCAATGGCCCGAACTTAACCCGATTATCTTATCATTGCGCACCCTTCGATGATAGTCTGAAGGCGGTGACTTGCATTTCCCCGAGGAAGCTCCGAGAGATGGGTGAAGCAACGCAGCGGCCGGCAGTTCGACATGCCACCGTGTCGGCCGACCAGGCCGGGCAGCGACTGGACAACTTTCTGATCGGCAGCCTCGAAGGCGTGCCCCGCAGTCTCGTCTACCGACTGGTACGGACCGGGCAGGTACGGGTCAACGGCCGGCGAGCCAAGCCGATGAAGAAGCTCCAGACCGGTGACCAGGTACGCATTCCACCGGTCGACACCCGCCGCTCCGGACAGCCGTCCATCCCACTGGGCCTGATCGAGGACATCCGCGCTCGCATTCTTTACCAGGATGACGACCTGCTGGTGGTGGACAAGCCATCCGGCATTGCATTGCATGGCGGCAGTGGACTGAAGTTCGGCCTGATCGATGTGCTGGAGCGAATCAGAGAGGGGCTCAAACCGGTTCACCGGCTCGATCGGCCCACCAGCGGAGTGGTGGTTTTCGCGGCCAGTCGCCAGGCCAGCGTGGCACTGCAGGAAGCCTTTACGACCCGCGCGGTAGACAAGCGCTACCTGGCCCTGCTGTCGGGCAATCTGTCTCAGGCCCAGATGCCTATCGATGCGCCGCTAAAGAAAATTCGCGACGGCAGTGGCCAGCATCGAGTCATCGTCGCAGAAGACGGGCAAGAGGCGAGAACCGTGTTCCGCGTGCTAGAGGCCTTGCCGGGCTACAGTTATGTCGAGGCGGTCATAGAAACCGGCCGCACCCATCAGATTCGCGCCCATGCCGCCCATATCGGCCACCCGATCGCCGGCGACGAGCGCTACAATCCACAGTCCGGACCGGACAGGCTGGATCGGCTGTTCCTGCACGCCCACTACCTGCATCTGCCGTGGCCGGAAGAGCGTGTGTTTGATGCGCCACTGCCCGAAGCGCTGGGCAGCGTCCTTGACCATTTGCGACAGATGTCGCCGAGCTGAGCATCCATGTATCACCCCTTGAGCATCTTTGTTGGATTGCGTTACCTGCGTGCCAAGCGCCGCAATCACTTCATCTCATTCATTTCCCTGATCTCCATGGCCGGCATCGCGCTTGGGGTCATGACGCTGATTACCGTGTTGAGCGTCATGAACGGGTTCGAACGCGAACTGCGCGAGCGCATACTGGGAATGATCTCCCACGCCACCATCCAGGGCTATGACGGCACGTTTGCCGACTGGCAGGACGTGCTGGACCTGGCCAACGAACACCCCGAGGTGCGCGGCGCCGCGCCGTATGTCGAACAGGAAACCATGCTGCGTGGCCGGCGAACGGCGGGTGCATTGGTTCGTGGTGTCGACCCGGCGCTGGAACCCGAAGTCTCGGAGGTGCATGAGCTCATGCGCATCGGTCAGATCGAGGATCTGGTGCCCGGAGAGTGGCAGGTGCTGCTGGGTTCCGGCCTGGCCAATCGCCTGGGGGTGGGGCCGGGTGATCCAGTGACCATATTCGCTCCCGAGATCAGGGCGACACCGGCCGGCGTGGTCCCGCAGGTACGACGCTTTACCGTGGCCGGAATCTTCGAGGCCGGCGTGCACGAGTACGATACCGCCCTGGCCGTCATCCACTACCAGGATGGCCAGCGCCTGTTCCGGTTGGGCGAGAATGTTGGCGGTATCCGCCTGAAGCTCGATGACATGATGCGGGCACGCTGGGTGGCACTGGAGCTGTCCGATCAGTTGCCTGGCATATACCAGGTTCGGGACTGGACCCAGCAGCATGCCAACTTCTTCCGCGCCGTGCAGACTGAAAAGACAGTCATGTTCATCATCCTGTCGCTGATCATCGCGGTGGCCGCCTTCAACATCATCTCCACGCTGGTCATGGTGGTGACCGACAAGCAGGGTGATATCGCCATTCTCAAGACCATGGGTCTGTGTCCGCGGCGCATCATGGGAATCTTCATGGTCCAGGGTTCCCTGATCGGGGTTATCGGCACCCTGATCGGGGTCGTGCTCGGCATTGTTCTGGCACTGAATGTCGAATCCGTCGTGGCCAGCCTCGAGACGCTGTTCAGCGTCGAATTTCTTTCTGCCGAAATTTACTACATCAGCGATCTGCCCTCGGAATTGCGCATGAGCGACGTGGTTCGCTTCGGGTCCCTGGCCCTTGTCCTTTCCTTCCTTTCGACCATTTACCCGGCCTGGCGAGCCTCGCGGACCGAGCCGGTGGAGGCCCTGCGTCATGAGTGATGCCGTCATTCAGGCCCGTGCCCTGACCCGAACCTATGTCCAGGGCGATACCAGCCTGCATGTACTGCGCGGTATCGACCTGGATATTGCACCGGGCGAGAGCGTAGCTATTGTTGGCGCATCGGGTGTGGGCAAGAGCACTTTGCTGCACCTGCTGGGCGGGCTGGACAAGCCCACCTCGGGACAGGTTTTCGTTTCCGGGGCCGATATGGCGTCCGGCGATGAAAAGCAGCGGGCCAGGATTCGCAATCGGCACCTGGGCTTCATCTACCAGTTTCATCATCTCCTGCCGGAGTTCAGTGCACTGGAGAACGTGGCCATGCCGCTGCTGATCGGCAAGCAGCCCGCCGAGCAGGCCACCGAGGCGGCGCGTGAGTTGCTCGAAACCGTTGGGCTGGGGGAGCGCCTTCATCACAAGCCCGGTGAGCTGTCGGGCGGGGAACGCCAGCGTGCTGCCGTGGCGCGTGCTTTGATCAACCGGCCGGCCTGCATTCTCGGCGATGAGCCGACCGGCAACCTCGATGAGCGCAATGCCGCCCAGGTCTACGACCTGATGCTGAATCTCAATCGCGAGTTCCGCACCAGTGTTGTGCTGGTCACGCACGACCCCCAGCTGGCCAAACGCATGGATCGGCGCCTGGAGATGACCGGGGGACTGCTCCAGCCCATCGACTGACACCGGGGATGGGCAGGGGCTGGCGTTTTCTCCTTCTGCCGGCAACCGGCTGCGTTGCGGCCGCCATGCTGCCGGTTCTGCCAGGGTGGGGCGGGCTGCTCCTGATCCTGGTGCTATCGCTGGCAGGGCTGGGATTCAGGATCTCGCGCGCTCCAGCCCTGTTTCTGCTCGGCATGGCCTGGTTTCTGGGCCATGCTCAGTGGTTGACCGACCGGCAGTGGCCGGAAGACCGCGCCGGCGATCGGCAGCGGGTGACCGGCACGGTCGCGGGCCTGCCTGTTCAGCATGAACAGAGCCTGCGGTTTGAGATCAGAACTGATCGTGGTGCAAACAACGCGAATGTCCCCCGTCGCATTCAGGTGAGTTGGTTTCGGCCGCCGGTGCATGTCCAGCCCGGTTCGCGCTGGAACCTGGAGCTTGAACTGCGTCCACCCGCCGGGCGGGACAATCCGTTCGGGTTTGACAGCCGGCGTGACCTTCTGTCGAAGCGGATCGGGGCCACGGCCGCGGTGCGCGACGACTTCGAGGCATTGCCGGATTCACCCCGTGGTCTGGCTGACCGCCAGCGCCAGCGGCTGGCCAGCATTCTCCAGGCCGAAACCGAGCACCGCGACGCCGCGGCCCTCAAGCGAGCGCTGGGGCTGGCGGATCGGTCGGCCATGCAGGCTGATACATCGGATTTGCTGCGACGCACGGGTACGGCTCATCTGCTGGCCATCTCCGGGCTGCATGTCGGCATGGTAGCGGGCATGGTCACGCTGCTTTGCAGCCTGATTCTGGCACCGCTGGTACTGCTCGGAGGCCGGCTGGACAGGCGTCGGATCGCACTGGCCGGCGGACTGCTCGCGGCCATGGGCTATGCCATGCTGGCCGGTTTCACGCTGCCCACGCAAAGAGCCCTGATCATGCTGGCGGCGGTGGTGCTGGCCTTCTTCTTCCGTCGCGGTATTGCCCCGGCCCATGCATTGTTGCTGGCCCTGGCCGCGGTACTGTTATTCGATCCCATGGCGCCTTTGGCCACCGGTTTCTGGCTGTCGTTCGCCGCAGTCGGCGTGCTGGTGTGGGCCTTCGCCTGGCGGCCGGTTGAGCCGGCCGCTCGCTCGCAGTGGCTGGTGGGCCTGATGCGGGCCCAACTGGTGGTGGCCGTGGGGCTGTTGCCTTTGAACATCGGTGTGTTTCAGCAGCTCGTCCCGGGTGCGTTCCTGGCCAATCTTGGGGCCATTCCGCTGGTCGGGATATGGATACTGCCGGCGCTGCTGATGGAGATGGTCGGTGTGGCCCTGGGTCTGGGCACGGCTTGGGTTTCCCGAATCGGAGAAACCGGCCTGATGATGCTGATCCATGGTCTGCAGTGGATCGACCAGTTGCGCTGGTCGCACATGCCGTGGGTGGCGGGCAGTCAAACAGCGGTATTACTGGCCGCTATCGGCGCCCTGTGGCTGCTGGCGCCGCGAGGCTGGCCGGCCCGGGGGCTTGGGGTGATTCTGCTGCTGCCCTTGCTGGCGGCCAGGCCGGGAGTCCCGGGCAAAGCCGAACTGGAGATGTGGATGCTGGACACCGGCGATGGCCTGGCCGTGCTGATGCATAACGAGGCTGAAGTGCTGCTCTACGATACCGGGCCGGGCGACGGGCAGGGCAACGACCTGATCGGGCGCGAACTGGACAGCATGCTGGCCGGTTTGAATCATCGGCGGATTGACCGGGTCGTGGTCTCCCACGATCACCGAGCCCACGCCGGTGGGTTGGGTTCGATACAGGATCGCGTACCTCCAGAGCGGATACTGGGCAGCCCGGAGCACTTCGACAACCCCTGCCTGGCCGGTCAGGCCTGGCAGGCCGGCAAGTATCGCTTCAGGATTCTGCATCCCAGCTCGGGCCTGCCCGACCTGGGGGCCAACTCATCGTGCGTGCTGCATGTTGCTGGCCCCGGAGGGAGCATGCTGTTGACCGGCGCGATCGACGCGGCCGTTGAGGCGCGCCTTGTTCAGTTGTTCAACGGTCCACCGGCCGATGTGCTGGTGTTATCGGCAGGCGGTCATCGCCGCGGCAGCAGCTCATCCTTTCTCGCGGCCGTGTCGCCCGGCCTGGCGCTTGCTTCGGTCAGACGGCATGACCGCTTCGAGCGACCTCATCCCGAGGTCAGGCAGCGACTGGATGCAGCCGGCGTCCGGCTGGTGAGCACCGGTCAATGCGGTGCTTTGCGGGTGCGAATGAGCGAGGGCAGGGCACCAGAGATTCGCTCCATGGCCACGCTCAAGCCCCGGTTCTGGAAGCAGCGTGATCACTGTCCCTGACCCCTGCCGAGTCTCTTCGTGGACTCACAGACCGCCCGCACCGGCCCACGCGGGGCGTCCAAACCCGGTATCATGCACGCTGGACTTCGAACCGGCACGGAATCGTCCCGACACATGCTAGAAATCGTCATTGCCGGCGGATGGCTGATGCTGCCCATTCTGCTGTGCTCGATCATCGCGGTCGCCATCATCATCGAACGTTTCGTGGCCTTGCGTGGCCAGCGCGTGCTGCCTGATGGCGTCCTCGACCAGGTGCGTCACTGGGCGCAGCAGCGCGAACTGGACGACAAGCACATCGAGCAGTTGCGTCGCAGTTCGCCACTGGGGCGTGTACTGGCTGCGGCCCTGGCCAATCGCCAGCGCGGTCGCGAGGTAATCAAGGATGCGGTCGAGGATACCGGACGCCACGTGGTGCATGAACTGGAACGCTTTCTCAACACCCTTGGCACCATCGCCGGCATCACTCCGCTGCTGGGCCTGCTGGGTACCGTGATCGGCATGATCAAGGTGTTCAGCGCCATCGTTGCCCACGGGGTGGGCGACCCGGGGCAGTTGGCGGGTGGCATTTCCGAGGCACTGATCACCACCGCCGCCGGCCTCACCGTGGCCATCCCGACCTTCTTTTTCTACCGCTACTTTCGCGGGCTGGTTCGGGCCTACGTGGTGCAGATGGAGCAACAGGCCATCGACCTGCTGCAGGCCATCGAGCATCGGGCCTCAATATCCCGCCCGTCACCGGCCTAGGGCAGATCGCGTTTGCCATGAAACTGCTGGACGAAGAACGCGAAGAGCCAGAGATCAACCTGACCTCGTTGATTGACGTGGTCTTTCTGCTGTTGATCTTCTTCATGGTTTCGACCACTTTCGAACAGCATGCACTGCTGCGCCTGGATCTGCCCGAGGCTGCAACCGCCGAGACCGAGACATTGCCGGATGTGGTCGAGTTGATCATCACTGGCGAGGGCCAGATCTACCTCGGGGACCAGCAGTTGGTCGACGAGCGCCGTTCGACCATTCAGGCCGCCCTTGGCGAACGGTTCGCCGAACGCCCGGAACAGGTGCTGGTCATCCGTGCCGATGGCAATGCCACGCATCGCCTGGTCGTGCGCGCACTGGATGCGGCTGCCGCCGAGGGCATCCGGCGCGTCAGCATCGCGACCGTGGAAGAAAGCGGTAATAACCCGTGAGTGAGCGCGAGCGCATGACCGGGCGCCAGGTTTACGGTCGCCTGCTGTCCCATGTAATGCGCCAGCGCGCCATTTTCTTGCTGGCACTGCTGGCCGTTGCCCTGGACGCGGCCGGGCAGGGCCTCTTCTTTTACCTGCTACGCCCCCTGATCGACGAGACCATCGCCGCGCCGGATCCGACATTTGATTTCATTCTGCCGGCGCTGGTCTTCGGTGCCGTTTTCCTTCGCATTATCGGTAATTTCGGTGGCGAGTTCGGAATGCAATGGGTTGGTCGCCGTCTGATTGCGGACCTGCGCGGAGAGCTGTTCTATCGCTATCTCGAATTGCCGGCGGAGTATTTTGATCGCGAGTCGTCGGGCCAGATGATTTCGCGCGTGACATACAACACCGAGCAGGTGGCCGAAGCGGCGACGAAGGCCCTGATCGGGGTTGCCCGCGATGTGCTCACGATTATCGCTCTGGTCGGTGTCATGCTCATCCAGTCATGGCGATTGACACTGACCATGCTGTTGCTGGTTCCGGTGATTGCCCTGATCGTGACCGTCATCAGTCGTCGTTTCCGCAAGATTTCCACCAGCATCCAGGACTCGATGGGCGATGTCACCCACGTGACCGAGGAAGCCGTCAACGGTCATGAGGTCATCAAGGTCTTCGGGGGACAACCCCAGGAACGTGAAAACTTTCACACCATCAATGACCGTAACCGGCGGCTTCACCTGCGCCTGGTCGCTACCCAGCTTGTGTCTTCATCACTAGTGCAACTGGCCGCAGGGCTCGCTGTCATCCTGCTGCTGATTATCGCTGCCAGTCAGCTAATGGAGACCGAGGTGACCGCCGGCATCTTCATGTCGGTACTTGCCGCCATGGCGGCCTGCATCCCCCCGCTCAAGCGTCTGACCAAGATGCACGTGATGATCGAGAAAGGGGTGGCGGCGGCCAACAGTATTTTCACCCTGATCGACACGCCGGCCGAAACAGACATTGGCACGGCCGAGCCCGAGCGGGTCAGCGGCCAGATCGAGTTCCGCGATGTCAGTTTCACCTATCCGGGCGCCGAACGACCGGCGTTGCAGAACGTCAACCTCGAGATCGGTGCCGGCCAGGTGACGGCACTGGTGGGGCGTTCCGGCTCGGGCAAGAGCACCTTGGTCAAGCTGTTGCCACGCTTCTACCTGCCGTCGAGCGGAACCATCCTGGTGGATGGCATTGACATCGTGGATTTCCGGCTGGCCGCGTTGCGACGTCAGATTGCCATGGTCAGCCAGGACGTGGTGCTGTTCAATGATTCGGTGGCACGCAATATCGCCTATGGTGCCTCGGCTTCGGCATCGCGCGAGGACATTCTGGCTGCGGCCGAAGCGGCCCATGCCATGGAGTTCATCGAGCGCCTGCCCAACGGGCTGGATACGCCCATCGGCGAGGATGGCGGTTTGCTCTCGGGAGGACAACGCCAGCGCATCGCGATCGCTCGGGCCCTGCTCAAGGATGCCCCCATCCTGATCCTGGACGAAGCCACTTCGGCTCTGGACGCGGAATCCGAACAGACGGTGCAGGCGGCACTGGACAATCTGATGCGTGACCGAACCACGCTGGTCATCGCACATCGCCTGGCCACGGTGCAAAAAGCCGATCGGGTCGTGGTGCTGGATCAGGGACGGTTGATCGAGTCGGGTACCCACCAGGAACTGCTCGAGCAGGAAGAGGGGCTCTACCAGTACCTGCACCGCCTGCAACTGGCCAGCAACCCTTCAGGCTGATGACGCGGTTTCACGATCGCTTCGAGCGTTACTTCAACAGGCTGTGGTACGAGCAGGCCCGGCCGGGCTTCGGCTGGCGGGCCCTGTCCGGTTTGTATGGGATGGCCGCTCGCAGGCACCTGGCGAGAGACTATGGCAAGCCGCCAGGCCCGGTCATCGTGGTCGGCAACATCACGGTGGGTGGGGGTGGCAAGACCCCGGTGGTTGCCGCCTTGTCGTCCGAGCTGCTTTCGGCCGGGTGGCGCGTGGCGATCATCAGCCGGGGGTATGGCGGGCGGACCTCGGATGAGCCCTTTCAGGTGCTACCGGCTGATGATCCGAAACAATGCGGTGACGAGCCACTGCTCCTGGCCCGAACCACGGGTTGTCCGGTCTGGGTCTGTCGCAAACGTGGGCTGGCCATGCATGCCGCCTTCGATGATGGCGCTGATGTGGTGTTGTCCGATGATGGTCTGCAACATGCCGGGTTGCCGCGAAGCTTCGAAATCTGCGTGATTGACGAGGCGCGTGGGTTCGGTAACGGGCAGCTCTTGCCGGCCGGTCCATTGCGTCAACCCGTGGCGCGCCTGGACCTCGTTGACCTGGTGCTGCGCAAACAGGCCGGAGGATCGGCAAGTGTTTCGGGATTGCCCGGCCAGGCTTTCGCCATCGAACCCGGCCAGGCCTACCGGCTTGCCGATCGCCAGCCAGTTGATCTGCCGTCTGATCAAGCGCTTGATGCAGTCTGCGGCATCGCCAATCCGGAAAGCTTCTTCGCCACACTTGAGCATTTGGGGCTGTACTTTCGGTGTCACCCATTTCCTGACCACCACGTATTCGATTCACAAGCCCTGGCGTCGCTGGAAGGGCCGCTGATCGTGACCGAGAAGGACGCAGTCAAACTTGAAAGCCTGGAAGGCCTGCCGGAGACTCTGGTGTTGCCGGTTCGGGCCAGCTTGCCAAGATCAGCCACCCAGCCGGTTCTGGAACACGTGAGAAACTTTAATTCGACATGAATCGATTTCACATCATTATCCCGGCCCGCCTGGAGGCGAGCCGGCTGCCACGCAAGCCACTGGTGGATTTGGCGGGAAAGCCGTTGATCGTTCGCGTGCTGGAAAAAGCCCACGACTGCGAGGCAATGAGCGTCCACGTGGCCACCGACAGTGAAGAAATCGCCGATGCGGTGGAAGGCGCCGGTGGCGATGTCATCATGACCTCGCGCGATCACCGTTCCGGTACGGATCGCCTGTCAGAAGCCACCCAGTTGCTGGGATTGGCCGACGATGCCATTGTCGTCAATCTTCAGGGCGACGAGCCGGACATGCCGCCTGGTTGCGTACACCAGGTTGCACAACTTCTGCAACAGCATTCCACGGCCAGCATGGCCACCTTGTGGTGGCCTATCGAAGAAAAGCGCGACTGGCAAGATCCGAATGTGGTCAAGTTGCTGGCCGACAGTCGGGGTCGCGCACTGTATTTCTCGCGCGCGCCGGTGCCTTGCCAGCGTGATGGAGAGTGGCCTCGGCAACAGGCGCGGCGCCATATCGGCCTGTATGCTTATCGCACCGATGCCCTTGCCGCCTGGCCCGATTTGCCATCGAGCAGTCTGGAAAGCTGCGAGTCGCTGGAGCAGCTTCGCGCCCTGGAGGCCGGCTGGACCATCGTCTGCGCACAGGCTGAATCACCGGTGCCGGCAGGGATCGACACACCCGAGGACGTCCAGCGCTACCTGGAACGACACTCGGCCAGGCGAGTCTGACCAAGGGCCTGGCTGTACATGCGTCGGCCGGGCGTGTTGAAGCATGTTTATACCTGACTGCAACAAAGTGATTTAAAGCCATGGAAAGCATACTTTTTGTTTGTCTGGGCAATATCTGCCGAAGCCCGACTGCCCGGGTGGTATTCGATCATCGCCTGCAGCAGGCCGGGCTGGAGCTGTTGACCGACTCGGCCGGCACCACCGGCTACCATGTGGGCGCACCGCCCGACGCCAGGGCCGTGCAGGCCGCCCGCTCGCGCGGCCTGGACCTGAGCGGCGAACGCGCACGCCAGGTCGCGGTCGAGGATTTCACCCGCTTCGAGCAGATCTATGTCATGGACAGATCAAACCTGCGGGTGTTGCAGGACATGCGTCCGGCACACGCCACCGCCCGCGTCGATCTGCTCATGAGCCTGGTGCCGGACTACGGCCTGGAAGAAGTGCCCGACCCCTACTATGGTGCCGACGACGGGTTCCGGCAGGTCCTCGACATGCTCGAAACGGCGGCCGATCGCCTGGTGGAATCGCTGGTGGCACGACCACAGCCATGAGCCGGTTCGATGGTCGCGCCTTTGCCGCCTCTCTGTCGACCGGGCCGGGCGTCTACCTGATGCGGGATGCAGACGGCAAGGTGCTCTATGTCGGCAAGGCGCGCAACCTGCGTCGTCGGGTGGCCAGCTACTTCAGTGCCCGGCCGCGCAGCGCGCGCATCGACCTGATGCTGCGCAAGGTCGATTCGATGGAAGTCAGTCTGACCCGTACCGAAGCCGAAGCGTTGCTGCTCGAGAATGAGTGGATCAAGGCCCACCGGCCACGTTTCAATATTAACCTGCGCGATGACAAGAGTTACCCCTGGATCAGGCTGGAAGCCGGTCATCCGTTTGCGCGCATCGGCTTCTATCGTGGTCCGCGCAAGCCGCCGCACCAGTATTTCGGGCCATTTTCCAGTGCCGGCTCGGTACGCGAGGCACTCAATCAGATCTACCAGCTTTTCGGTCTGCGCCAGTGTCGCGACAGCGTGTTCGCACACCGCAATCGGCCCTGCCTGCAGTACCAGATCAATCGCTGCAGTGCGCCCTGCGTGGGTTATATCAGCGAAGAAGCCTATCAGCGTGACGTTCAGGCCGCGGTCGACTTTCTCCAGGGCAAGAACGAGGAGGTCATCGAGTATCTGGCCGAACGCATGGAGGAAGCCAGCGGTCGACTCGACTTTGAGCAGGCCGCCCGTTTGCGCGACCGTATCCGCAGCATGCAGCAGGTCCGTGCCAACCAGTACGTGACCGGCGGCACGATGGATATCGACCTGATCGGCATGAGCGTTCTGCCCGGCAACGCGGCCTTGCACGTGGTAGAGTTCAGGCACGGACGCAATGTCGGCGGGCGCACGTATTTTCCCGGCAATCTCGACGAGGACATGCCCGAGCCCGAAGTGCTGTCGGCCTTCCTAGGCCAGTACTATGCCGAGCGCAAGCCCCCGGCCGAGATTCTGCTTTCACAGTCCCCGGCACAAGCCCGGCTGTGGGAGGAAGCCCTGGGCAGCCGACGGGGCAGCGCGGTCCGGCTGCGCTGGCGCCTCAGGGGGGATCGTTCCGAATGGGTTCGGCTGGCCGTGGCCAATGCCGAAGACGCCCTGCGCCGCCGGCAGGCCGAGCGGGATCATATCGGCAGCGGTCTGGCGGCGCTGGCCGAACTGATCGATCTTCCGTCACCCCCTGAACGCATCGAGTGTTTCGATATCTCGCACATTTCCGGCACCGAAACCGTGGGCGCCTGCGTGGTGTTTGGCCCCGGTGGCTCCGACAAGAAAGCTTACCGCCGCTACAACATTCGCGATATTGTTCCTGGCGACGACTATGCCGCCATGAAACAGGTGCTCAAGCGGCGTTACTCCCGGGCCCTGGAAGGCAATCAGGTGCTGCCGGACCTGGTTGTTGTAGACGGCGGGAAAGGGCAGTTGTCACAGGCCCGGGACGTGATGGAGGAACTTGGGCTGGATGCGGTTCCCTTGCTGGGCGTGGCCAAGGGGCCTGCACGCAGAGCCGGCTACGAAACACTGATTTTCGGTGACCAGCAGGCCGTGCCCGGACCGCACGATCCGGTATCGCACCTGATCCAGCAAATTCGCGACGAAGCGCATCGCTTTGCCATTGGCGGACACCGCAAGCGCCGCCAGAAGCGTGCCCAGTCATCGCCACTGGAAGCCGTGCCCGGCATCGGGCCGCGAAGACGCCAGCTGTTGCTCAAGCACTTTGGCGGGTTGCAGGGTCTGGTTGACGCTGGCGTCGACGAAATCGAGCGGGTGCCTGGCATCTCGCGCAAGCTCGCCGAGCTGATCGCAGGGCACCTCAAGGAAGTGTCTGCCCGAAGCTCCAAATCGGGTCAAAGTTCCAAGACTTGACCAAACCATCAGCCGACTGCGGGATAATAGCGTCTCAATGACCGGAGAGAAGACTTGCACCTGACCATTCCCACATTGCTGACGCTGCTGCGCATCGTGCTCATACCGGTGCTGGTCGTGGCGTTCTATCTGCCGGTGGAATGGGCCAATCTGCTCACCGTGACCCTGTTCGTGCTGGCTGCGATCACCGATGGCCTGGATGGCTGGATTGCCCGGCGCTTCGGCATGACCAGCAGTTTCGGTGCCTTTCTTGACCCGGTGGCCGACAAGCTCATGGTGGCCGTGGCGTTGATCCTGATCGTTCAGCGTCATCCGGAAATCGTCATCGCCTTGTCCGCGGCCATCATCCTGGGGCGTGAAATCACGATTTCGGCACTGCGTGAATGGATGGCGGCACTGGGTGAGGCCGCCCGCGTCAAGGTGGCATGGACCGGGAAGCTCAAGACCATATTGCAGATGGTCGCGATCGGGTTCCTGCTCTACGGTGAGCCCCTGTGGGGGCTGCCCGTTTTGCAGATAGGGCGCTGGTTGCTGGTGATTGCCGCGATTCTGACCATCTGGTCCATGCTGGCCTACCTGCGTGCCGCCTGGCCCGCCATCCGCGAGCAGCGCGAATAATCTGTTTCGACCGGGGCCACGGCCCGTTACTTGTTCTCAATACGCAACAGGAGCCCAGCATTGTCAAAGCCCAGCAGGCGTAAATCCACGATGGCCGACCAGGCCGATCGGCATGAACTCTACGAAGCCAGCGTCCAGGATCCGGAAACTGAGCTGGAATTCGTCAGCGAGACCTTCGAGTCCTTGACCGGTCGCCCCCTGGTATCGATTCGGGAAGATTTCTGCGGCACCGCCAATACCGCCAGCCACTGGGTTGCCGCCGGTCCGCGCAATCGGGCCGTGGGCGTGGACCTGGACAAGTCGGTTCTGGAGTGGGGCAGGCGTCATCACCTGTCGAAACTGACCGACGATCAGGCCGGCCGGATACAGCTGGTGTGCGATGACGTCATGCAGGTGGCAACCGAGCCGACAGACGCCGTGCTGGCCATGAACTTCAGTTACTACCTGTTTACCACGCGTGACCTGCTGCGCGGCTACTTCCGCCGCGTACGCGATGCGCTGGTCGATGACGGTGTTCTGTTTCTCGATGCCTTCGGTGGATACGATGCCCATCGTGAGCTCGAAGAGAGCACAGAATACGACGACTTCACCTACACCTGGGATCAGGCCAGTTTCGATCCCATCCATCACCACATGACCTGCCTGATCCACTTCGAGTTTCCCGACGGCTCCCGCCTGGATCGGGCATTCGAGTATTACTGGCGCCTCTGGACCCTGCCGGAAATTCGTGAATTGCTCGATGAGGCCGGCTATTCGGAAGTGACCGTGTACTGGGAAGGCACCGACGAGGAAACGGGCGAGGGCGACGGCATCTACGAGCCGGCTGAAACCGGCGATGCCGATGCCGGCTGGATCTGCTACCTGGTGGCACGCAAGTGATACCGGCCGGCAGGGAACAGTGCCGGGTCAATAATTGTAGCAATCAGAACGCCCTGGTCACTGCACGGAGCCATTCTTCCAGACCTTCGTAGGCTCCGGGCTCGGCCTCGACAAACTGTTCGAGGTCGAGTTCGTGCAACACCGCGATGTAGTCGTCGTCTTCGTGCAATATCAGCATGGCCTGGCGGATTTCTTCGCGTATGCCTTCCGGCACCGCCGGGCTGGCCGAAAGGGTCAGTCCGGGAAATTCCCGCGAAGTCTGTACCCGTTCAAGATTGACGTAGCGTTCGGCCAGGGTGCGCGGCACGATGGCCGCCTCGGCTTCGGCGGCAAAGACGATCTCGATGGCATCCAGCCACGAGCTGGCATTCGAAAGGACAACAGGTTGCTGCATGGGATTGTCATACCAGCGCGCCAGCACCAGGTAGCCCAGGCTGGGAGAGGGCATGGATGAAACCGGCCGGCCGATGAAGTCGGCGAGACCGGCCCCCTCATGTTCGGCGCGAGCCATCAGCGAATAGCTCATGGGTGCTGCTGCAGCCACCAGCGGGGAGTAGTCGTCGCGCTGCATGCGAAACGCGGTCATGTGTGCTTCCTCGATGACCAGATCCGGCGTTTCGCCACGGCGCGCATCCAGCCAGTAGCGATGGAAGTCACGAGACAGCCTCAGATCGAAGCGATAAGGCAGTGTCTCGTTGAGATAGCGTACCAGTGGTCCGTAAACCCGTTCGGCCTGGTCGGGGCTGAATACCGGGTGGCCTTGCAATGTAAAGGTTTCAGGAGTCGACGGGGCGGGGTCCGGATCAGTCGCTTCGGCAGGCGGCTCCCCGGTTTCGGGCCTTTCTTCTGCCTGCTCGGGCTGCGGGTCTGTTGCCGCGTCCGGTTCGTCAGCGGCAACGTCTTCCTCGACAAGGTCTTCTTCCTGCACGGGTTCGGCATCGTCCGGCTCCGTGGCTTCTTCTGGCGGGGGCTCGGCCGCTTCTTCCGGAAGCTCATCCCTTGCTTCGGCCTGTTCAATTGCTTCGACGGCTTCTACCGCCTCTTCGACATCGATCTCGTCATCTTCCTGCACGGCCCCTGCGGCTCCGGCAAAAAGGAGAAAAATCAGAAGGCAGAACAGGCGCCGTGCATGGTTTGAAGTGTTCATTCAACTGACCCCTCTAAGTGCATGATTCGCTTTATTTGTCGATTGCTTTCCCGATAGTAGCATACGGCTTCTCAGGGCAAAACCTGCCCGCTGGACGAGCCGCCGTCGCTCACCACGGTCTGCCCGGCATCACAGTCGACGGTCAATACGGCCAGTCCCCGTGCATTGCCGTCCTGCTGTAACCCCCACAGCAACTCTCCCACTCGCTGACCTTCAGGATCGCGCAGGGTTTCGGCCGGCTCGGGCAGCGGGTTGCCGCCGAAATCGATCAGGCTTGTCCGGTAGCGCACCTTGCCCAGGTAGTGCACCCGGGCAATGACTTCCTGACCCGGATAACAGCCCTTGCTGAAACTCAGCCCATCCAGCGCCTCAAGCCCCAGGGACTGTGGCAGGTGACGCGCCGAAGTCTGCCCCGAAAGCCATGGGATACGCTGATCCAGATCAGCCCGCTGCCAGACTGAACTGGCTGTGCCGTCGATGGGCAGCGTCGCGGTGGCGGGTTCCAGTGAGCGTTGCTCGTCCCAGGACAAGGGTCTGGCATGAGCGCTCGGGGCATTCCATCCGCCCGGTGCGTGTTCAGAGACCGCGATGTTCACCGTTCGGCCAATCGCATACAGCGGCAGGCGGGTCGAGAGCAGTTCGGCCTGGCTTTTTGGCAGCACCAGATCGATGTCGGATTCACGGCATGATGCCAACATGACAATCAGGGCCTTGCCCTTGGGATCACACCAGGCACACGGGTGCCAGGACTCTTCCCCGACATGGTCGAAATCCAGGGTGAACTGCGACTGGGCGAAAGCCAGGGCGTCCGGTCCGGACAATGTTGCCACGGCCAGGTGATCCAATCTGAAGCCTTCGGACATGATTATTCCGTCATCAAATGAGCTGGCAAAACAGGGTACAATTGTATGATGGCTCGTGAAGATGAAAATCGGCAGGACAAGCCTGCCGAAGCCGATCGGGAGGAGCGCCGGGAACAGCCGGACCCGGACCGCCCGGTCGAAATTGGCGGACGGCGCAAGGGACTGGAGCCGACCCGCTACGGCGACTGGGAAAAAGACGGTCGCTGCATCGATTTCTGAACATATCTCGCAGACAACAAAGAGAACAGGATCATGGTGACGGATAACCGCCCGATCTCCCCGTATACGGTCTACCGGCCGCAGTTGACTTCGGTCATGTCGTTTTCCCACCGCATCAGCGGCATTCTGCTCAGCCTGGGCATGGTGGTCGTCGTGCTGTGGGTGCTGGCCCTGGCTTCCGGGCCTGAGGCCTTCGAGCGCATCAATTCACTGCTGGCCACGCCAATCGGCCTGGTCGCCATGCTGGTGTGGACGTTTTCGCTGTTCTACCACCTGCTCAACGGCATTCGGCATCTGCTCTGGGACGCCGGCTGGTTGCTGGACCTGCGGGGTGCCTATGCCTCCGGCTGGATTGTGCTGATCGCCAGCGTGGTGATGACCGCCGTGGTTTGGGGAGGTCTGCTGTGAGACTGAGAAATCCACTCGCAAATGCACATAACCATGGCTCGGCCGGCCATGGCGTGTCTCACTGGTGGGCACAGCGGTTCAGTGCCATCGGCCTGGTCGTTCTGACCGTCTGGCTGGTCTGGGCGATGTGTTCGCTGGTCGGCGCCACTCACGCCGAGGCCGCGGACCTGCTCAGTCACCCCTTCCATGCCGCCATGGCGCTGCTGTTCGTGATTTCCGGCATCTACCATGGGCAGCTGGGCATGCAGGTCATTATCGAGGACTACTTCGACAGTCATCTGGTGGAGACCCTGGCCCTGGTTGCCGTGCGTCTGGTATCCATTTTCGGCGGCCTGCTGGCCGTGATTGCAATTCTCAAACTGGCTCTGGGAGTCTGAAGTGAGCAAGGCATACGACATTACCCGGCACGAATATGACGTGCTGGTCATCGGCGCGGGCGGCGCCGGCCTGCGTGCCACCATGGGGCTGGCCGCCACCGGGCTGAAAACCGCCTGCATCACCAAGGTCTTTCCGACCCGGTCACATACCGTGGCCGCGCAGGGTGGAATGAGTGCGGCGCTGGGCAATATGGGCGAGGATGACTGGCGCTGGCACATGTTCGACACGGTCAAGGGCTCCGACTGGCTGGGAGACCAGGACGCCATCGAGTACATGTGCAAGAACGCCATTCCGGCCGTGATCGAACTGGAGCACTTCGGGGTGCCTTTCTCGCGCACGGAAGCCGGCAAGATCTACCAGCGGCCCTTTGGCGGCATGACCACGCACTATGGTGAGGGTACGGCCCAGCGCACCTGCGCGGCTGCCGACCGTACCGGCCATGCCATTCTGCATACCCTCTACCAGCAGTCGCTCAAGCACGACGCGCAGTTCTTCATCGAGTATTTCGCCATCGATCTGCTCATGGATGATGATGGCGTTTGCCGCGGCGTAGTTGCCTGGGACCTGTCCACCGGCACACTGCACGAGTTCCGTGCGCATGCGGTCATACTGGCTACCGGCGGATACGGCCGTTCGTATTTCTCCTGCACCTCGGCCCACACCTGTACCGGCGACGGTAACGGCATGGTGCTCAGGGCCGGGCTGCCGCTGCAGGACATGGAGTTCGTGCAATTCCACCCCACCGGCATCTACGGCGCCGGCTGCCTGATTACCGAGGGTGTGCGAGGCGAGGGCGGCTACCTGACCAACTCCGAGGGCGAACGTTTCATGGAACGCTATGCGCCCAACGCCAAGGATCTGGCCTCGCGCGATGTCGTGTCGCGTTCCATGACTATCGAGATTCGCGAAGGCCGCGGCGTGGGAGAGAACAAGGACCATATCCACCTCAACCTGCAACACCTGGGTGCCGAAGTGATCAACGAGCGTCTGCCCGGCATTGCCGAATCGGCGCGCATCTTCGCCGGCGTGGATGTAACGAAAGAACCGATCCCGGTCCTGCCCACCGTGCACTACAACATGGGCGGCATCCCGACCAACTATCACGGCGAGGTCGTCACCCTGAAGGACGGTGATCCGGATGCAGTGGTGCCCGGCCTGTTTGCCATCGGCGAGGCGGCCTGCGTTTCGGTTCACGGGGCCAACCGACTGGGTTCGAACTCGCTGCTCGACCTGATCGTCTTCGGTCGCGCCGTGGCGCTACGCTGCGGTGAAACCATCGAGCCCGGTCAATCACACAAGCCGCTGCCTGAAGGCCGTGTCGATGCCATCGTCGACGAGTTCGATCGCCTGCGCCATGCCGATGGTTCAACGCCCACCGCCGAAGTGCGCGACGCCATGCAGCAGGTCATGCAGAACAATGCGGCCGTGTTCCGAACCGGTGAGACCCTGTCGGAAGGCAAGCAGAAGATTGCCGAGGTCAACGATTGTTTCGCCGACATCAAGGTCAGCGACCGCTCCATGGTATGGAACTCCGACCTGGTGGAAACGCTGGAGCTGCGCAACCTGCTCGGCAATGCCGTAACCACCATGGTTTCCGCCGAGAACCGCACGGAAAGTCGCGGAGCCCATGCACGAGAGGATTTCTCCGAGCGTGACGACGACAACTGGATGAAGCACACCCTGATCTGGATGGATGAGGCTGGCGCAACGAACATCGATTACCGCCCGGTGCACATGTACACGCTCACCGACGAAATCGATGTCATTCCGCCGAAGGCACGGACGTACTAAACCATGGCACAGTTCAGACTTCCAAAGAATTCCCGCATCACCAAGGGCAAGCACTTTCCGGCACCGGATGGGGCGCAGAACGTCAAGACGTTTCGCATCTATCGCTATGATCCCGACAGCGGCGAGAATCCGCGGGTGGATACTTACGACATCGATCTCGATGATTGCGGGCCGATGGTGCTCGATGCCGTCATCAAGATCAAGAACGAGATCGACCCGACACTGACCTTTCGTCGGTCTTGCCGTGAAGGCATTTGCGGCTCTTGTGCGTTCAACATCGACGGCACCAATACGTTGGCCTGCACCAAGGGCATCGACGAGGTCAAGGGCGAGGTCAGGATCTACCCGCTGCCGCACATGCCGGTGGTCAAGGACCTGGTGCCCGACCTCACGCACTTCTATGCCCAGTACGCCTCGATTCGCCCCTGGCTGAGAACCCAGAGTCCGGCTCCGCCCGACAAGGAACGGTTGCAGTCGCCGGAGGACCGCAAGCATATCGACGGGCTCTACGAGTGCATCCTCTGCGCCTGTTGTTCAACAGCGTGCCCCAGCTACTGGTGGAATGGCGAGCGTTATCTGGGCCCGGCCATCCTGCTGCAGGCCTATCGCTGGCTGGTCGACTCCAGGGACGAAGCAACCGGTGAGCGGCTCGACGACCTGGAAGATCCGTTCCGCCTGTATCGCTGCCACACCATCATGAATTGCACGCGGACCTGCCCCAAGGGGCTGAATCCGGCCAAGGCCATTGCCGAGATCAAGAAGATGATGCTGGCCAGACGCGGGCTCTGACCGGCCTGCGCGCCGTCATCGGTCATCGGCGAGTATCGGCACATGGAAAAGGCCAACATTCCCTCACGGTTACGCTGGCGCTGCAGAAGGGGTATGCAGGAGCTTGATGTGCTCCTGGGGCGTTGGCTGGCGACCCGGTGGACCAAAGCCGATGCCCAACTGCAGCAGTCTTTTGAAGACCTGCTCGAGTGCGAGGACGACAGGATCTGGGACTGGCTGATGGGGCGCGACAGGCCGGAAGCGGCGCTGTCCCGAATCATCGACGATATCCGTGAACTCGGATTCGGCCCGGACCAGCGCTGATCAGCCCATCCGGTCGGCTCCCGTGCCGGCACTGGTGGTGGCCATGCTCGGTCTGGCAGCCATGTTTGGCCTGATCCTTGGCAATCTTTCACCGAACTTCTGGTTGCTGCTGCCCGTCGTACTTGCCTACGCCGGGTGGCACGTCAAGCAGCTGCTCTCGCCACCATGGCGCGTATTGCGCGAATCCCCCGACCACCTCCTGCTGCTGGATCGAAAAGACAGAATATTCCTGGTTCAGCTCGAGGGCGGCTGCTTTGTCAGCCCCATGTTTCTGGGATTCAGATGCCGAACCGTGGCGGACAGGAAATGCCGGTCGGTCGGGTTGTTTCGCGGCCAGTTGGCCGAACCGGCGTTTCGGCGATTGTCAGCCAGGCTACGTCAGGGAACAGAGTCATGAAACGGTTGTTGCGCTGGCTGCGCAAGTGGTCGATACGCGTGGCCCTGGCCGTCATCACCCTGACCATCGCACTGACACTGCCACTGCGCTGGCTGGACCCGCCCGTATCGGCTTTCATGCTGGTGCATCGTTTGAGCTCGGAGGAGGCAGTACAGTATCAATGGCTGCCGATCAACCGGATCTCACCGGAGCTTGCACTGGCGGTGATTGCGGCAGAGGATCAGAATTTTCCGCACCATCATGGCTTTGACCTGCGCGAAATTCACGCCGCTGTTCAGACGCATCGCCGGGGTGGGCGTCTGCGTGGCGCCAGCACGATCAGCCAGCAACTGGCCCGCAATCTCTACCTGTGGCCGCACCGAAGCTGGTTCCGCAAGGGCCTGGAGTTCTGGTTCACCGTGCCACTGGAGTTGTTTCTCCCCAAGCAACGCATCCTCGAGCTTTATCTGAACGTCGCGGAGTTTGGACCCGGCCTCTATGGTGCCGAAGCCGCAGCACGCCACCACTTTGGCAAGCCGGCGAGCGAGTTGACACGTGCCGAGGCTGCCTTGCTGGCCGCGGTGCTGCCGGCGCCGAAACGCCTTGACGCCTCGCGACCGGGCGATTACCTGCTCGAACGGCAACGCTGGATCATTCGTCAGATGAACAATCTCGGCTACGACTGGGTGCCGTGATGGCACAATCGGAGTCCTGATTGCGTTGCTGTATTTCAGGCACCCTTCGAATATCCTGATCGTCACTGAGATTTCATGACCCGAATACAACACCTGACCAATACACTTGGTACCGCCTGGGCGGACGAGCCGACCGTGCGCGGAACTGCAAAGATGGCGGCTGGCGCTGTCCTGATCTTTGTCGGCCTGTTCGGCATGTCCCCGCTTACTTCAAAGTCGCGCAAGAAGGGAAAGAAGAAGAGAAAGAGAAAGAATAAAGGCATGATGGGCGGCATTCTCGGGAACATGATTCTACTGGCTGCCGCTGGCTTGTTTCTGGTTGCCACGATTACGCTGTGGCCTGAAACATGGGACGATCAGGTCGAGACCGATGGTCAGGTAGCCGACTACCAGAGCGGAACAGGATCTGACGGCCGCCCCATCTATCGCCCCCTGTACCGGTTCGAGGCCGATGGCGTGGAGTACGGATTTGCTTCACCGGTACGCACGAATGTCCAGCCGGAGGTGGGTGCCGAGGTCAGGATTGCCTATTCGGCATCGGATCCCGAACAAGCTCGCCGCATTGATGGCGTCGACGGTATCGCACACTGGCTGTTTTTCGGTGTTTCCATGTTGCTCTTGCTGCTGGGTGGCGGGGCGTTGAGCATTAGCCTGGTGCTGGTGGGCTTTGGCATCTGGCTGTTTCGTGAAGGCCGTCGCGACCTGGACAAGCCGGCCGATCCCGAAGCCTCGATGCAGGATCTTCGCTCGACCTTCAGCCGGATACGCAGCGGGGAGATCGATATAGAAAACACCGCCGCCGGTCAGTCCGGCACTGCGGGTGGCAGTGCTGGTGTTTAGCGACTGAATAGCGGATCAAGGCCCCGGTGGCGAGTGTTCGCCGTGATCTGGGCCAGAGCCCGGCTGCTGTCGTGGTTTCCTGAACTGCCTGATGGCAACTGCCAGCAGCCAGACGACCAGTGCGATCACGATCAAACCGAAAATGATGGGCACGAAAATGGCGAGTACCACGGCCAGCAGGCTGCCCCCCGTTTCACCAGTGGATACGGCCGAGTTGCCCAGCCCCCCAGTGGAAGTTGTCGACAGTCCCCGAGCCAGCACGGTGGAGCCCTGAACAACTCCGGCCGTGCCGCCCCCGAGCACGGCCGCCGTACCCCACTGGGCTGCGGCATTCATCTCGGGCAGCAGAGACGAGACTATGACCGTGCCTCCGGCCATTGCGGCGGGCGTGGCCAGCAGATCGAGCAGGTTGTCGACCAGCGGTACGTAGTAGCTGCCGACCTCCATCAATGCAGCCAGGCCGACGATGGTCAGTACCGGGGTCGAGGTCATCCACATGAACTGCTCGCTGATGGGCAGCAGCTCGAAACGGCCGGCCAGGCCCAGGGCCAGGATGGGAATGAATACCCGCAGGCCGGCCGCGGCACTCAGGCAGATGCCGGCCATGACCGCAGAAAACGCGCTAATATCGGAAACGGCTTCCATGAGGGAATTCTACATGACGAATCCTGATCCGCGTCCCGACAGCTCTCGCGCCAGCGATTGCCCGAAACGACCGGGTTGCCCGGTCTTCGAGAGAATTCCGGCAAGGACCTCCATGCTCGGAGCGGGCATGACCATCCGACGGGTCCTGCCCAGTCGCCAGCGACGCATGATCGGCGCCTGGTGTTTCCTCGACCACGCGGGGCCGCTCGAATATGCCGCCGGGCAGGGCATTGCCGTGGGCCCGCACCCCCATATTGGCCTGCAAACATTTTCCTGGATGGTCGAAGGCCGGATGCGTCATTCCGACAGCCTGGGCAATAACACCTGGATCGAACCGGGCCAGGTCAACCTGATGACCGCCGGGCGAGGTATTGCGCATGCCGAGGAGTCCGATCCGGCAGAGCCTGGTCGTGTACAACTCGCCCAACTCTGGATCGCTCTGCCGGACGCAGTGCGCGATATGGCCCCGGACTTTGCCAATTTCACGGACTTGCCGGTCCTCACTTGCGATGGGCTGGAACTGACCCTGCTGGTCGGCCGGTATGCCGACCAGGCATCACCGGTGCCGGTGCATTCTCCACTGATCGCCCTTGACCTGTATGCCGGACAGGCCGGCCGAATAAGAGTGGAACTTGATTCGGATTTCGAACATGGCGTGATCGTGCTCGAGGACGAGGCGCTGATCGATGACGAGCCACTGAAGACCGGCGAGCTGGTCTACCTCGGGCAGGGCCGCAGTGAACTGACAGTAGCGGTCGGCCAGGGCGGTCGGGTTCTGATCATCGGGGGAGAACCCTTTGACGAAGACATCCTGCTGTGGTGGAACTTCGTTGCACGCACACCCGAAGAAATCGAGCAGGCTGCGTCCGACTGGGTGTCAGGGCGGCGTTTCGGCGCAGTCGAACATGCCGAGACGCCACCTCTGAACATGCCGGATCCAGGTCAGTCCCGCATCAAGCGACCCTGAATACTGCTGGCCGCGGCGGCAATCGCTTGCCGCTGCGGCAGCCACTGCCAGGCAGAACCCTGCCGGTGCTTGCACTGGCTCTCGCGAAATCGCCCCGACTGCGGTCAGCTCAGAGCTGGCACGTAGTTTGCTCCTGACCTGGCCATGAATAACAAAAACCTTCCTGAGTCATGACCAGCCAATCGCTTGCCATCAATGAAGTCCGGACACCTCATTCGGTACTGATGTCGCGAGACGTCCAGACCGTACAGCGCTCGCACGTGTTGCTCTGCGACCTGCAACGAACTCTGGACCCGACCGGACAGCTCCATATCCTGTTGCAGCACCTGGGCGCCGAGTTGGGTGTGATCGGTCTGGCCCTGGAACAATGTCCTGGAGAAGCTTTTTCGGAAGGTAACAGTTTGCGGGCAGGCGTGACCCGGGCAGTGCCGGTCCGGACTCGACTCCAGGCCGGCGAGATGGAGATCGGTGACCTGAATATCTACTTTCCCCTCCCGCCCGGCTTGCAGGAAGCTCACGCAGCCAGGCAGCTTGCTGCTGTCATCAGTTGGCCACTTTGCAATGCGATCTGTCATCAGCAAGCCCTGCTCGAAGCCCAGACCGATTCACTCACCGGAGTCGGCAACCGACTGGCCTTCGACCGTGTTCTGAAACGTGAAATGGCTCGCTCAGAGCGCCACGGTAGTCCGCTAGCCCTGTTGTTGATCGACCTTGATGGTTTCAAACAAATCAACGACACCCTGGGGCACAGCGCGGGTGATCGAGTGTTGCGCAAGCTGGCCAAAGCATTGAAGAACAGCCTGAGGGAACACGAAGACCTCTTCAGGGTAGGTGGCGATGAGTTTGCAGTGGTGCTGACCGAATTCGAATCACGGGATCAGGACGCCGTCATCAATCGCCTGAAGTCGATCACTCGGGATCATCGGATCGGCCCCGGACTGTCACTGTCCATTGGCATGGCCTGCTGGTCGCCAGGCTGCAGCGCGCGGCAATTGTTCGATCTGGCCGACCGTGCGCTGTACCGGGACAAGGCCAGGGGCAAGCGTTCACGAAACTGATCGCCGTCTTCACATTTCTCTTCGTCGCATTCACAGGAGCATCACCTGAAAAACACATCGGAGTGGGACTCTGAGCTCGCATTCACCAACCAGAAGAGGAACTAGCAATGCGAACACCACTCCGTACACCAGGCCAAATCCTGACCGGCCTGGCCATGATGCTCTTATCGACAATGGCGCTTGCAGACGCCGAAGTCACAATCGTACACGCCGCACCGTTCGCACCATCGCTGGAAGGAACAGCAGTCACGGTGACGGCCAATGGCAACGAAGTGCTCAGCGACTTCCGGTTCGGGGAATTCACCGAACCCCTGGCGCTTCCGGCCGGAGACTATGATCTTGACGTATTTCCCGCCGGCAGTGACGAAGCGGCCATCTCCGCCAGCGTCACCCTTGAAGACGGTGTCAGCTACACCGTGCTTGCCGTGGGCAACGGGGCCGAACAGGAGCTGGCGCTATGGCCCCTGGTCAATGACGCCGAAGCCCCTGCAGAGGGCAATCTCAACCTGAGGGTGGTCCACGCTGCTCCCTTCGCGGCGGCACTGGACGAAACCGAGGTCTCAATCCGGACTGCCGACGGCGGGGTCGTGAATGACCTGGTGGGTGTGCCCTATCAGGCTGAATCCGGGTTCTTCCAGGTACCGGCCGCCAACTACGATATCAAGGTAGCCTCGAATGATGGCCAGACCAATCTGATTGATCCGCTTCCGGTCGATTTGCCGGCTGGAGTCGACCTGACCGTAATTGCGATTGGTGATGGAAACAATCAGCCGTTGGGGCTGCTGGCCATTCCGGTGGGTGCCCTGGAACTGCGTGAGCCGGTGGATAACAGTGCCAACGGCTGGTGGGCATCGGCCACGGGCGGCAATGAGGGTTTCATCGTTCAGCCCATACCGGCCGAGAATCGCCTCGTTGGCACCGCCTACACCTACACACTTGATGGCGCAGGCAACCCGCTATGGGTCACCTTCGACTCCTGCCAGTCAGAAATCGGTGAAGCGGAATGCCCCAACCCTGGTGGATTCGACGGACGCAGTGCCGAAGCAGCAGTTTATGCCTATAGCGGTGGTACTGTGGGTGGTGCCGAGCCTGCGGATGGTGAGCGTGTCGGTACCGTTCAGTTCGATTTCGTCAGCTGTTCCACGGCCTTTGCCGAACTCGAGCTTGATGACGGCACGGTCGTCATCTGGGAGTTGTATCGTCTGGTCCAGAATGTGCCGTGCACGCTCACCGACCTGGATGAGTAACACTTAGCCAGCCTGCCGGCATCTAGTTTTTTGCCTGTTGACTGGCAAGGTGCCGATGGTTCGTCCGCAAGGCTCCGACCCGTGCCGGGTCGGAGCCTTGCTTACTAACGGTCTCACTATTGAGCAGACACTCAGCTTTGGTCTGTCAGCGCTTGCCCGCTGCGTTGCGCTCATTTGGCATAGGCCCACTATGCCTGCACTCGCGCGCCTTGCCGGCAAGCGCGTCCGTAGCTTTGGCTACTGTCACTCGGGCCGCACCACACGATCTGCGGCATTTGCGACAGAAACGCGCTCCGCGTAGAGTTATTCAGAGCTTCCTTAGTATTGTCAGGCCGCCTTGCGCTGGCCCTGTCCGCGTCCGCGCTGACGCCCCCGACCCGAGCGATTCTGCGCCGAGGCTTTCTGGCCATTGCGGTTGCTGCCGCGTCCGCCACCGCGAGAGCGACGCGCCGGCGACTTGGGTGATCCCTTGACGACCGGCTCGGTCGGCTCGTAACCGTCCAGGGTTTCGGTCGGAATCTCGACCTTGACCAGCTTGCGGATATCCTCGAACAGACCGTGCTCGGCGCCGGAGACCAGCGAGACAGCCAGTCCGTCTCGGCCGGCCCGGCCTGTGCGACCAATGCGGTGCACGTAATCTTCGGGCACGTTGGGGATGTCGTAATTGACCACGTGCGGCAACTGGTCGATATCCAGACCGCGCGCAGCGATGTCTGTGGCCACCAGCACACGGATACGGTTCTTCTTGAAATCGCCGAGTGCGCGGGTCCGTGCTCCCTGGCTCTTATTGCCATGAATGGCCGCTGCAGGCAGACCATCGGTTTCCAGTTGCCTGGCCAGACGGTTGGCACCATGCTTGGTGCGGGTAAACACCAGCACCTGGCGCCAGTCGTTCGAGCCGATCATCCACGACAGCAGTTCACGCTTCTTCTTCTGATCGACACGTACGACTTGCTGGGCAATGGCCTCGACGGTGGAGTTCGGCGGCGCCGTTTCCACGCGCGTCGGATCTTTGAGATAGCGGGCAGCCATCTCGGTGATCTCTTTCGAGAAAGTGGCCGAGAACAGCAGGGTCTGGCGCTGTTTCGGCAGGGCCTTGACGATACGCTCGATGGCCGGGCGGAAGCCCATGTCGAGCATGCGATCGGCCTCGTCAAGAATCAGCGTCTCGATGGCATCGAGGCGCACCGTGCCGCGTTCCATGTGGTCGATCAGGCGACCCGGTGTGGCGATGACCACATCGATGCCGCGCTTGAGCTTGGTGATCTGCGGATTGATGTTCACGCCGCCGAAGATCTCCAGCGACTTCAGGTCCAGATGGCGGCCATAAGCACGGAGGTTCTCGTGCACCTGGGCGGCCAGTTCACGGGTCGGCGTCAGAATCAGTGCCCGCGGGCGCGGATGGCCGGCGCGTCGTTCCGACAGCTTGTGCAGCAAGGGCAGGGTGAAAGCCGCCGTCTTGCCGGTGCCGGTCTGGGCGCTGGCCATCAGATCATGCCCTTCCAGCACGACCGGAATGGCCTGCTGCTGAACGGGAGTAGGTTGGGTATAGCCCTGCTCGCCCACGGCGCGCAGAAGCTCGGGCTTGAGCCCGAGAGAATCGAATTGCATGTTGTTTTCCTATGGGTTATTACCAAGGCTTTCCGTCCGCAACAACCGGACTGCGATCAAATCGGGGAAAGGCCTTGGTCTGCATGCAATCGCCGAGAGGGCGTCGAGGGGGATGGTTCTGAACGACGCGGAATCACAATAGCACAACCCGTGCAGTTTGTCGTCAATTTGTTGTTGTTCGCTGACAGACTGCAAGTGCTAACGCCGTCACTTTCCGGATGGCACTGTGGCTTGGATGTTGTCCAGCCAACGGCGGTAGCGCTTTGTCAGACCGTGGTCCTGCCGAACGCCGACAGTGTCGAAGGCCGTGCGGGGCAGGGCGCGGTCGTGCAGTCGGCACCAGAGCCCCAGGGCGGTGGCCTCGGCGGTGTGCAGGCGGACGGCAGGCACGCCTAGCAGATCGGCAATCAGGCTGCACAGCGTCGCTGATCGGCTCAACCCACCGCTTAGCACCACCCGTTTCGGAGGTGCCAACCGTTCTGACATGGCATCGGTATTAGCAGCGATAAGGAACGCGATGCTTTCAAGTAGCGCCAGCAAGCGGGCGTCGAAATCGTGTGCATCGTGCTCATCGACAAAACCGGCTTCAGGGCCGCTGCACCACCAGGGTGAGCCCAGACCGTCAATGCTGTTGATGAACAGCGGGGGTGCGTCAACGCGCTCGCGCAAGCCGTTCATGCGCTCATGTTCGATCCGGCGGCCTTGTTTCCTCTCCAGCCATGCCAGTGCCGAGGCGGCGCCATGCACGCTGCCTTCCAGCGCCCATCGGCTTCCATGATTGCGGTCAAGCAGGGTGAGCTGAAAGCGTTCGTCGTTGACTGGTTCGGACAGTGGCCGCAACAGGAAAGCTCCGGTGCCGAGATTGATGTAAAGCGTTTCAGGATCCGGCCCGCCGTCGAGAAACGGAATGCAGTTCTGATCGCCCATCAGCAGATTCAGGGGCACCGGGAGCTTTGTGCAGGCCAATGTGCCGTAATGGTCGAGACTGGGGGCAACCATGGGCAGCACACGCTCGGGAATGCCAAAGCGCTCAAGCAGCCACGGATCCCACTCATGTCGCTCACGCGACCACAGCAAGCTGCGCTGGGCCAGCGTGTCGTCGACCCGTACGGGCTTTTCCAAGAGCAGGCGGGCGAGCAGAAAGCTGCCCAGTGGTCCGCAGGTCAGGCGTTTGTGTTGCCGGGCCTGTCTGACTTCATCCAGTTGCTCCAGACACCAGGCGATCTTGGAGGCGCCGCCATAGGGCGTGAACCGCAGCCCTGTGCGCTGCTTGATCTCGCTGGCCTGATCAGCCAGCCGATCCATCCCTGGCAGTCCACGTCGGTCGCGCCAGGAAATGATCGGAGTCAGTGCCTGTCCGGTATGCCGGTCCCAGCACACGATACTGCCGCGTTGCACTGCCAATGCAGCTTGGTCGACTGGCATGTTTAGCCGCGCCATTTCATCGTGCACCGTCATGGCGACCGCCTGCAGTGCATTGATCAGTTCATCGGCGTCCTGCTCGACGCGCTCATCCTTCTCCCGCGTACTGACCTCGTGGCCGCCTTCGAAGCGGATATCTCCGTCACCATCAACGGCCAGGGCCCGGCAGCCCTGACCGCCCACATCAAGCAACAGGGTCGATTCCTTACTCATCCTCGGAGTCCGCGGCCTGCAATAGCTTTGGCAGATCATCCACCTCGATCAGGTCGGCACCACGGGCCACGAGTCGGCGCGCCGATGCCAGATCGTCGACACGATAGATGACCCATTGCCATCGGCCGGGCCAGAAAGGTGCGGCTTTACCCGGCACACGGTCGGCCCGAACAAACAGGTAGTCGGGTTGCAGCCAATGGGCCAGGCAACGCGTCAGCGGCGTCCAGGGGCGGAACACCCAGCCGATAGCGGGGGCCCCCATGGCCCGGGCCAGTCGCACGGCGCGCCACTTGAATGACAAAAATACGGTCGGACAACGCGCCCGGCCAAGGTGCTCAAGGACGATCTCAACGACCGGCCGGCGCCCATGCTTCCGGATGCTCTGACGTTTGAGTTCAACAAAAGCCGTTACCCCCGGATACTCACCGACCAGGGTCAGCATGGCTTCCAGCGTGGGAATCCGCGCGTGTTCACCGGCCCGGGTGGCAATGCTGAGCTCCTTCAACTGTGCCAGAGTCAGTTGGGTGACCCGGTCGCTGCGTCCCGTCAGTCGAGAAAGATCATCATCGTGAACGACAACTGCGTGCCGATCGGCCGTGATCTGCACGTCGAACTCGACAAAACGGGCCCCGGTCTCCAATACGGCTTTCACACCTTCCAGGCTGTTCTCCGGATAGCGGTCGGGCCAGCCACGATGAGCCACCAGCCAGTTGATGGGCGACGATGTGGTGTTCATCACTGGAACTCGCGTCCAAAGCGACGCCGGAGATAGTCCTGCAGTGCAGATGTCAGATCCAGCGGCCCGGTCAGAAAGTCACTGGCCAGGTCGAACAGCGGGTAGCGATCACGCTGTACCGTATCGTGCTCCCGGACCCGCCGCGCCGTATGCACGCCCTCGGAACGGATGAACTCTCCGCCCGCCGCGATCTTGTCGCTCTTGCCGGCGGCCAGGTCGGCGCCGATGGTACGGTGATGCGATGAATGACTCGTTGCACTGGTGATCAGGTCGCCCATCCCGGCCGGTCCGCGTGCCGTTTCGGGTCGTCCGCCCAGATCGGTCATGACCGATTCGAGCTCATGAACGGCTTCGTAGATCACGAACCCGCGAATATTGTCCCCCATCTTCAGTGCATCGATGGCACCGAGCAGGGGTACGTATACATTCTTCAGCACGACCGACCAGGCAGCACCCGTCAGGTCATCACTGGTGTCGAGAAAGAGTCCGGTGCTCGAAAACAGGCCGGCAGAGTCACGCGCATGCCGCGTGTTGCCCGCGAGCACGGCAAAGCCGCTCAGTCCTTCGCTAAGGTCGCGCGCAATCATGGGGCCGTAGACCAGGCCCCAGTGACGGCCTGTTCCCAGGGTTTCGGCAAAGATCTCGGCCGGGGTGCGAGCACGTTCGTCAACACCCTTGGCAATCGACAGACACACCGTAGATGACTCGATGTGCGGAACGATCCGTTGCGCCAGTCGTTCGTGCGGCTGGGTTGGCAGGGCGAAAATGATGACATCGCGATGCTCGGCCAGAGATTCAAGCGAGTTCGGATTGTCCCGGTCCCTTTCCCGGTGCCAGGTGTCGACATCATTGGTCGCTGCCAGCAGCTTGCAGAACATCGTCCCCATGGCGCCACGACCCAGCACGAGTACTCGATTTCGCTCAGGCATGGGTTCTCCATGTCGGTAACAACCGGCACTATACCAAGGGTCGCGATATACTGATCACATGACTTGCCGATAGCTTTGGAGTCTGTAGCACAGGAGCATGGAAGAGCACCGTTTCGAACGCAAGGGCACCTCTTTGTTCTATCGTCGCTGGCCCGGACCGGCCGAACGCACCCTGGTCATGTGCCACGGCCTGGCCAGCAACGGCACGCGCTGGCGCGAATTCGCCGACATGGCCCATGCGCAGTGCGACTGGCAGATCATCTGCCCCGATCTGCGCGGTCACGGTCAGTCGACCTACCGCGGCAAACTCACCTCCAAACACTGGATGGAGGACCTGCTTGCGCTGCTGGATCGGGAGGGCTGTCGGCAGGCGTTGTTTGGTGGTCACTGCCTGGGCGCCAATCTGGCCATGCGGCTGGCGTTGAATCATCCTGACCGAGTCGGCGGGCTGGTGCTTGTCGAACCGATGCTTCCGGCTGCGCTTCATGGCCCACTTCGCTTTGTTCGCCCCATTCGCTGGCTGTTGCCGGCACTGGCCTGGCCGCTGCGGCTGCTCAATGCCATGGGTATTCACCGCAGGCAATTGCCCGTGCTCGACCTGTCGGAACTGGATCGAAACACGCGCGCAGCGATGGCCGAGCATGGCAGTCATCAGGCAATGCTGGGACGTTACGCAAAACCAAATAAAGATATGTTTTACATGCCAGTAGCGACATATCTTCAAGCACTTTATCAAGTTCTGTGCGAGATCGGACCGATCGAGAAAATCGATCATTCAACGCTTGCGCTGCTGTCGGGAGGCGCCTTGCTGGCCGATCCCGAAAAGAGCCGGGAGCGGCTGGAGACCATGCCCCGCGTCCACATCGATCAAATTGACGCATTGCACTGGATCCCCACCGAGCAGCCCGAAGCAATGACCCGGTCGATTGTCGGCTTCCTTGGTCATCTCTAAGGAGAATCAGTCATGGCAAAGAGCGGTACGTTATCCGTAGATCTCAAGGTGTCACTCTACGGCCAGGGTCTGGTGACCGTATTGCTGGCGGTAGTAGTGGCCCTGGCTTTCTACCTGCAGCTTGGTATCTGGATATTTCTGGGGGTGCTGTTGGCCATGATCCTGATCTGGGGCTGGCTGATGCACAGCATCAACCGCTTCCGCTGGCGAAGGTTGGTGCTTTCGCACAGCGGTGAGCAGATCGTCCTGATCGGCCGGGACAAGTACCGCGAAGCCGGTCGTCTGGGCCGGTGTCTCGTAGTCTCTCCCTTCGTCACCTGTTTTCGCGTCAATGGTGAGCGCAGAAGATATTGGCTGTGCCTGTTTGCCGACAGCACAGATCGGGTTGGATGGAAACGATTGCGCGAGACGCTCAAGTCCGGTTGACGACGTTGCGGGTGCCGCTCTCCTCGCACCAGGCCAGCAATTGTTCGAGTGGGGCCGGTCGTCCGATGGCGTAGCCTTGTAGCAGATCGACACCCAGCTCGGTCAGGCGGTCCATGATGGCCGATGATTCAACGTACTCGGCAATGGTGCGCTTGCCCACGGCCTGCCCCAGTCGGTTGATCTCGGCAACCATCTGCCGCGCACTCTCATCACGATCGATATCTCGAACAAAACCGCCATCAATCTTCAGATAGTCGACCGGAAGCGCCTTCAGGTAAGCCATTGACGACAAGCCGCTGCCAAAGTCGTCGAGTGCAAAGCGGCAGCCCCGCTCATGCAGTTGCTCGAGCACCTTGCGGGCACGCGACAGATTGGCAATCAGGGCGGTCTCGGTAATCTCGAAACACATCTGGTTGATCAGTTCGTCATCGGCCGCATCCATGGTCGAGAGCAGGAACCGGAGGAAACGATCGTCACCCAGGCTGCGGCCCGACAGATTAATGTTGACGCGCTCTACGCATTGACCGACAACCGGGTGATCCGCTAGAAACTCCAGCACATGGGTCAGCATCCAGCGATCGATGTCCGGCGAGAGGCTATAGCGCTCGGCGGCCGGCATGAACTGCCCGGCGGGCAGTAGCTCACCATCCCTGGTGCGCATCCGGATCAGCACTTCGACCGCGTGCAGAGCTCCGTCATGGCTACTGGCATGGGCGATGGGCTGATAGTGCGCCTCCATGCGGCCCTCGTGAAGAGCCGACTGAATTCTGCCGACCCAACGCAACATGCCCACTCGTTCGGCCAGTCTGCGATCCTTGCTGTGCCAGCAGTGGACCCGGTGGCCACCATCTTCCTTGGCGGCCAGGCCGGCGCAGTCCACCCGTCGAAGGATTTGTGCGACATTCAGATCTTCGTCGGAAAACGAATACAGCCCGATGCTGGCGCCGACCGTGCCGCCGGGTTGGGGCTCGATTCTGCGCAACTTGTCGAGGAAGCGCTGACCCTGGACAACGGCATCCTGCTCGCCGGTCCGGTCCAGCAGCACGGCAAACTCGTCGCTGCCCAGACGTGCAGCCAGGACATCCCGGCCGAAGACCTCCTGGATCAGGCTGGCCAGGGCAACCAGAACGCGATCGCCCGTCGTGTGCCCGAGGTTGTCGTTGATCAGGCGGAACTGGTCGATATTGATACCCAACAGTACGTTCTGACCATTTTTCGGCCGCTCGATCAGAAACTGCGACAAGCGCTTTTCGAACGCCAGCCGATTGAGCAGTCCGGTCAATGCATCATGAGATTCGAGGTAGTCCAGTCGTTGCGACACTTCGCGGCGCACGCGCAGCGAACGAGCAAGCTGCCAGGCACCCAGCGCGAGCAAAATGACGATCAGGGCGGCAATGATTGCAACCAGCAGGGCAGGGGTGCCTCCTGGGCGCTCGTAGGGCTGCAGCCAGCGTTGATGAATGCGGTCGAACTCACCGCTGGCCATTACACGTTCCAGCCCCTGGTTCAGAGCCTGCAAGAGTGCATCATTGTCGCTTTGCACGGCAAAAGCGTATTCGACTGGCAGCACGGGCGGACCGGATACGGTCAGCTCCTTCAAATCATGGTGGCGAAGGGCGAACCGGCCACGATGCTCGGTCAGCAGGGCGGCATCATGTTCGTTGTCGGCCAGCAGGCGCAGCCCTTCGGTATCCGTGTCCACCAGTGTAAGCTCGATATCCAGGCCCGTCTCCTGCAGGTACTCATGGCTGAGTGCAGCTCGCTGGACAATGACACGCTTGCCGGCCAGTTCTTCAACTGATCGAAAAGATGGCGCGGATGCGGGAACAAAGATGCGGTGGTGGACAATGACATGGGGCTGGGCAAAGGCCACATCATTGGCCCGTTCGGCAGAGACAAACATGCCCAGCACATCAATCTCGCCATGAGCCAGGCCGACACGCATGGTCTCCCAGTCGCCAAGCTCGAACCGAACCTCGAAACCAGACTCGCGAGCAATGGCCCGCATCAGATCAACATGAAAGCCCTCGGGCTGTCCCTCCTGGTCGAGAGTTTCATAGGGTTTGTAGCCGTCTTCACCGCCGACAACCACTACTTCGGAATGGGCCACATGAGCAAAAAGCAACAGCAAGCCCGGAATCATCCATCGGGCCGATGCCCTCAAGCTCGTTTCCCCATTCCGGTTCACATTGACTCTGAGTGTTACCTAACTTGCCGCATGGCCCACTAGCCTACCCGGGGCGCGTGAAACCAACCACCCAACGCACGCCCCCGGGCAGCCGTATCCCGGGGGCGTATGTGGAAGAGGCTATTGCAAAGTCGCCAGTCCGATGCCGCCGATGATCGACATGACAAGGAAAAGGACGAAGAAAATCGCCATCCACAACAGGGCGGCACGCGCCCAGTTCTGCTTGCTTGGCGGCGTGCCGGCCGATACGGCCCACACGATCAGCATGATGATGTTGACGATGGGGATAAAGGTTAGAAACAGCGTCAGCATCCAGTTGCCGAGGCTGACATTCTGGTCATTTTGGGTATCCATGGACACACATCTCCCGTAATGGTGTGGCAAACCCGCAAATGCGGGACTCAGCCCATCTTACGACAAACGGAGCCGGATACTGACAGGCCATCGTTCAGTCCAGGATTTTCCAGCTGCCGTCGGCCTGTCGGCAGGCCGTACCGTAAACCTGTTCGGTCTGCCCGCCGATCTGGGCATCCAGCGTATACTCGCGACACGGGCCCTCGGGTGATTCATAGGTCCTGGTCGGCTCCATGCGATAGTAATAGCCGGTGTCCGGGTTCTCCCATTCCGATGCCACGCCGGTGCGTGTGGTTTCCAGCGTGGTTGCCATCTTCATCCGATCCACATCATCCATGGTGCGGCCGATGGCGCCACCAATCGCGCCGCCTGCCATCATCCCGGCCAGGGTCGCCACGCCGCGTCCACGGCCACTTCCGACCTGGGAGCCGAGCACACCACCGAGAATACCGCCGATGACCATGCCGGTTTCCTCGCGCGGGCCGTGGGGTGTTGCGCAAGCAGCAAGAAAGAAGACACAGGCAAGAACCAGTCCGGATACGACAATCCTGGGTTTCATGAGCGACTCTCCATTGAGTAAGTATTCACAGATTGTGACAGATTCTACGGCCAGCCTATCCGTGCAGTAACCGTTACTAATGAGGCCGTTAATCAGCAGACATTCAGCGCTTCAGAGCCGGCCACCGGCAAGGCGCGCGAGCGCCGGCATAGTGGGACTATGTCAAGTGAGCGGAACGCAGCCGGTGGCCGGCTCTGGAGCGCCCTCAGGGCTTGCCTCTCAGCGTCCGTGGGCTGCGTTCTCGGCGCCCGCTACACCTGCGCGCCGACGCCTTGCCACGAACGCTGAGAGACAAGCTGAATGTCTGCTGATTAACGACCTCATTAGTATACCAGTCGGCGAGGCACTGCCAGGTTCAGGGTGCCGCGCTCCAGGGTCCAGGAAAACGCATGAGCCGCAGCATCCGGGGGCAAGGTCATCCGCAGATCGATGGCGCCGAAGAAGCGCTCCTGGCGATGCGGCATGCCATGCTGGTGCAACAGGGGACGATGGCGGACCGTGCGCACCACGAGGGTGCGGCCGACCGCCAGAACCAGCACGTCGGCTGGGCGCACCCCTGGCATTTCAATCACCGCGTGGTAGCACGTGTCCGAGCCGGTCAGATCGACGGGCGGTTGCCAGGCCGAATCAAAGCGGTGACGTAAAGAATCTGATAACAGAGGCAGAGTGCCCATTGCCTGGAAGCCGCCAGGAATCGAGGCACCCTCCGTTCTGCTGACCCGGTGAAGTCTGACAACCAGCACGCCGGCATCCAGGCTGATCGTGGAAGCTCCCGGTCTACAGTCGGTCGGCAGCCTGAAACTTCTCAGAAAGCGGCCGGAAAAGCGTTCCTGGCGCTCACAGCGTTCGGTCCGCTCGCTGCCGGTGGTTCTTAGGCCTTGTATCATGAGCATATCGCGGTCAAGCACCACCTCGATCTGCCCCAGGGCCAGCCCGGGCAAATCGCACTCGACAATGTACTCATTGTCGTCACGGATGATATCGACGGGCGGAGACCAGGCCTGATTCAGACCGCGTACACCGCTGACGCCAGCCCGGCCTCGCTTTTCGGGGCTATGGGCTTGTGCTGATTCTGCAGGTTTATGATCTTCGGGATACATGGGGTGCCGGAGTCACTGCCGCAATTCCTTTCAAGGCTACCCATTTGCCGGATCACACCGGTTGAGTCATATCAAGGTTTGAGCTGTTAGAATCGTTGCAGAATCAAACATCCGGATCACTGATGACCCGATTGCTGCCAGTCCTGTTCTCCGCACTGTTCCTGGCCAGCGGTGTGTGTGGCGCGACGCCGGATCCAGACGAGTCGGAAGCGGCGGTCAAGCCGGTGGGCATGACCGAGCGCGATTTCACCGACCCGGAGCGAACCGAATGGGGCGGCGATGAGCAGCGCCCCTTGAGAACCACGGTCTGGTATCCGACCGATGCCACCCAGGACAGCTTCGAGGTCACCGTCGGCAACCCGGAAGACCCGCTGTTCGTCGCTGGTCGGGCACAGGGCAATCCGTCCTTGTCCGAGTCCGAGGATCGTTACCCCCTGGTGTTGCTATCACATGGCACGGGCGGGGCCGGTATTCACCTGATGTGGCTGGCCACGGTTCTGGCCGAGAATGGCTACATCGTTGCCGCCGTCAACCATCACGGCAATACCTCTGCCGGCGAGAACTACGCACCGGAAGGCTTTTTGCTCTGGTGGGAGCGAACCCGCGACCTGTCGGCGGTACTCGACCACCTGCTGGAAGACTCCGAATTTGCCGACCGCATCGACCCCATGCGCGTCGGAGCAGCCGGGTTTTCCCTGGGTGGATATACCGTCATCTCCCTGGCCGGTGGCCTGACCAGCCTGGAGGCTTTCGAGGCATTCTGTGACGGGCCCGAGCGCGACGCCACCTGCGACCCCCAGGAGGAATTCCCCGGCGCCCCCTCGGCCATGGCGGAGGTGCTGAATGAACCACACGTTCAGGAGTCGCTGGCCGAACACGACTCTTCTTTTCGCGATGATCGTTTTGCCGCCGTGTATGCCATCGCTCCGGCCTTGGGCGGCGCCTTTACCGAATTGGGCCTGATGCCGATCGTCATCCCCGTTGGCATCCTGGGCGCGGCCAATGACGACATCGCACCGGTGGAAACCAACGCCCGACACTTCGCCGACCACATCGAAGGTGCCGAACTCCATGTCCTGGAAGATGCGGGGCATTACAGCTTCCTGTCCCGCTGTACCGACAGCGGCCGCGAACGACTGGGCATGTTCTGTCGCGATGGTGGCGGCAGCCGTGACGATATCCATCAGAATGCGGCCGATAGGGTAGTGCGATTCTTTGATCAGCACATGAACTGATCGCCATCGTTCCGGCCGCATTCGTAATCATGCACAGCAAGAATTCACGGATCGCAATCTGCGCGGGCATTGGCATCGTACTTGGGATCCTGTTCGGAACCGCCATGAACAACATGGCGCTGGGCATCGCTGCCGGCCCAGCAATCGCCGTCATCCTGGCGGTGGTTTTCGGATCATTCCAGAGCGACACTCAACACCCGGACAACGAACGGGACGATACACGGCCGTGAACTGGATGTTCTTACAACCTGTGATAGGGTAGTGCTGTAGTCCGGCATGACTTGGGAAGGGGCATGCCGGGGTGAAAATCAGCCAAACTGATGGAGGATCGTGATGCCTTACGATTCCCGTGCCCCTTCCCCTGCTCCGGGCAACTGGGAGTATCCTTTTTCGCGCCATGCACTGCGGGCGTCCGTTTCCGTTTCGCCATGGCTGGCGATCGCCATCATCTTGGCCTTGCTGCTGGCCTCCTGGCTGCTGGTCTACTGGTCCGGTGGCGCGGCGCAGATGGTTCCACATTGGTATTACATTCCGATACTTTTCGCGGCCACGCGCTTCGGGCCGTTGGCAGCACTGATCGTCAGTGTTGTCTCCGCCATTCTGGCCGGGCCACTGACTTTCGAGTCGGTTGCCCTGGGGACTTTCCAGGAGACGGACAAGTGGCTCACTCGAGCCGGTTTCTTCATCGGTATCGGGCAGATCAGTGGCTGGCTGCTGGCGCCGGCTGTTCGTCCACTGTCAGAAGAGATTCATTTCAGGAACGCCGAGCTTCGCCTTCGGCATGCCCTGGCCCGAGACGAGTTCTTTCTGGTCTACCAACCAATACACTCCACCGGCAAGCAGCGCTTTGTGGGTGTCGAAGCCTTGCTGCGCTGGAGACATCCCAAACGTGGGGTGCTGTCGCCGGTGCATTTCATGGACGTAGCCGAAGACTGCAGCCTGATTCATGACCTGTCGGATTTCGTCATCGACAGCGCCTGCCGGCAAGCGGCTGCCTGGCAACAACAGGCCGAGGCAGCGGGTGCCGAGCCGTGGTTTGTGGCCATCAACCTTTCGGCGCGCGATCTAGAGCGTCCGGAACTTGCCCGTCGCATTGCCGATACCCTTGAACAGTACAAGCTGCCGGCACATCTGCTGCACATCGAGCTTACCGAGGGTGTGCTGGCCATGGAGGGAGCGGCATTTACTCTTCGCCAACTGAAGAACCTGGGGGTGGTTCTGGCCATTGATGACTTTGGAACAGGGTGGTCGTCCCTGTCTTATCTGAACCGATTCACCGTCGACACACTCAAGATCGACCGCAGTCTGATCAGCGATCTGGGCCCATCGAAAGAAAGCCAGGCGCTGGCACGTGGCGTGGTGGCGCTGGCCCGCTCACTGGGACTGCCCACCGTGGCCGAAGGCCTGGAAACCGAGGAACAACTGGCCATAGGCACTCAACTGGGGTTCGACCACCTGCAAGGCTATTTCTTTTCGCGCCCGCAACCGGCCGAGTGCATTCCCGCAATGTTCAATCTTCAAGGGGATCTGTCACCGGAGATAGAGCCCGATCCTGAGTTTCAGGAAGTCGAGCCGGGACCGGGCAGCAAGTGACAGTCCTTGCTTCAAGGGAGACAAACAATTGGCGGCCAATTGCGCGATGACAAAGTTCTGACATTGACCGGCGGGAGGTGTCCAATTATTCTGCGGCTTCCCACCGTCATCTTCGGAGATGCCATGCCCCGTTTTATTTCAGTTCTTCTTCTGCCTATTCTGTGTGTTTTTGTGCTGTCGCCGCTGGCAGCCGATGAAAGTGATGTGCTCGCCGCCGAGGCGCTGCTGCAGTACGAAACCGCGGGTGATCCCCAGGTCTCGCCCGACGGCAGCCAGATCGTCTATACCCGCCGCTGGGTCGACGATCGCAAGGATCGCTGGCAAACGGCCCTGTGGGTCATGGATGCCGATGGCGAGCGCCAGCGCTTTCTTGCCGAGGGCAGCTCTCCGCGCTGGTCACCGGACGGGACCCGTATTCTCTACCTGGCCGAAGACGATGAGGAGTCGACCCAGCTCTTCGTCCGCTGGATGGATGCAGAAGGCGCTACCAGCCAGATCACGCGGTTGGATGAACGCCCCCGCGATCCGCAATGGACCCCGGACGGCAAGCAAATCGTATTCGGCGCCCTGGTGCCCGAACCCACGACATGGGAAGTCTCCATGCCGTCGCCACCATCGGGCGCCTCCTGGACCGAAGGGCCGCGAGTCATCGATGATCTGCACTACCGCCAGGATTTCCAGGGCTTCATGGACCGTGGCTTCATGCATCTGTTCCAGGTCTCGGCCAACGGCGGCGCTGTCCGTCAGCTCACCAGTGGCGAGTGGAACGTCGGCTCTCGCTTCGATGGATTGGTCGGCTCGGTCAATTTCTCGTTTACCCCGGATGGCCAGAGCATCGTCTTCGACGGCTGGAAGGGTGACTGGGATTCCGTGTATCGCCGCTCCCACCTGTACGCGCTGGACCGGGCGTCGGGAGATATTCGGCAAATCACCGAGGAAGTCGGCTTCTGGACCAACCCGGTAGTTTCCCCGGACGGCCGCCGAGTTGCCTTCCTGGGCTATCCGGACCAGCCCGACACCTATTCGCAGCCCTACCTTCACGTGATCGACCTGGACGGCTCGAACAAGCGCAATCTGACCGAGGACCTCGATCGGCTGGTCAGCAATGTGCACTGGGCTTCCGACAGCAGGGGAGTGTACGCAGTCGTCACCCATCACGGCACTCGCAATATTCGCCATATCCCCCTGTCCGGAGCCATTCGAGACATTACCGACGGCCATCACCTGGTTTCCCTGACTTCGGTGGCCGATGTACGTCGACCCTTTGGGGTCGGTGTTCGAACCGGCCCGCAATCACCGCCGGATGTCGTGAGCTTCAGACTGCGTGAAGGTTCGCAGATCAATCAGCTTACAAACCTGAATGACGAACTGTTCAGCACCATTGAACTGGCCGAAGTGGAAGAATTCTGGACCCAGTCGGCTGACGGCACGGATATTCACGGCTGGGTGGTCAAGCCCCCCAATTTCGATCCGGAAAAGCAGTACCCGCTACTGATGGAGATACACGGCGGTCCCTTCGCCGACTACACCGCCGGCTTCAACTTCAACTACCAGGTCTGGGCCGGCATGGGATACCTGGTGCTCTACACCAACCCGCGGGGCTCAACCAGCTACGGTGAAGAGTTCGCCCGTGGAATCAACTTCCGCTACCCCGGCGTCGACCATGAAGACCTGATGGCCTTCGTCGACGAAATGGTTGATCGCGACTGGGTCGACACCAGCCGCAAGTATGTCGGTGGCTGCTCGGGCGGGGGCGTGCTGTCGAGCTGGATGATTGGCCATACCGATCGCTTCGCCGCCGCCGCGGTTCGCTGTCCGGTCACCAACTGGATGAGCATGTTCGGCACGACCGACATCCCGTTCTTTACCCAGAGTTTCTTCAAGGAACCTTTCTGGGAAGACCCAACCCGCTGGCTCGAACAATCGCCGATCATGTATGTCGGCAACGTGACCACGCCAACCCTGCTCATGACCGGCGAGCTCGACCTGCGCACACCGATGACCCAGACCGAGGAATACTTTGCCGCGCTCAAGGTCCTCGACGTGCCCGTGAGAATGCTGCGCTTCCGCGAAGAGTTTCATGGCACGGGAAGGACCCGTCCCTCCAACGCCATCCGCACGCTGCTCTACATGGACGACTGGTACAGCCAATGGCAACGCGTCGATGGCGAAGCGGTAAAGTCCGAGCAGTAACACCGCCAAAAACACCCGCCCCACAACCCACCGTCGCCCCGGAAATCGCGCCCCGCGCGATTATCCGGGGCCTCGCACGCTAAATCCAGGCACGGCTTCGATTGCCGGCGCGACTCAAACCATCGGCCGCCGGCTGCCCTCCGAATCCTGCCGCCCCCCGAAAAAGCTGGTGATGCCGGCGGAGTGAACCATCAGCCAGGTCAGGCCGATCAGCAAAAGCCCCAGAAACACCGCCAGGCCGCGGCGGTAGGTGCCGGCGGTGTAAATGCCGCCACTGCCCACCGACACCGCCTCTTCCGGCGCGATGGGCAATCCATGACGCTGGGCCATGTTGCTGATGCCGATGAAGTGAATCGCGGGCACGCCTTCGCGCAGGAAATATCCCATCACCGTTTCCACGGCATGCGCGCGGGCCGGTGCCGCGCGCGACAGCCCGGAGGAAAAATGCCGGTCGATGCCCGGCGGTCCGACAATGGTGGCGCCGCCGCCGACATTGATGAATGCCTTGATCGGCCGGCCGTCGGCCTGCTCGCGAAACAGGGCGATGCGATCGGCCACCGCCTCGGCGTAGCCGCCCGGGTCGAGCAGGGGAATGCCGGAGGCGTTGATGCGTGAGCGAATATGCTCCACGCCTTCGGGCAACAGGTCGGTGCCCCGGTCTTCCGCGCCGCCCACCGAGATGGCTACCGGGCGCAGGGAAATCACGCCTTCCTGGCGAAGCAGCTCTTCCATGTCCAGCCACAGCATGTCGGGCACGTTGGCGCCCCACTGCGAGGACGAGGCCGAGGCGATGATGATGGGCTCGGCCCCGATCGCTTCCAGCGCGGCATAGACGGCCAGGTTCAATGCCGGAAACGAACCGGAAACGGTCACCGCCACCGTGTCGCCTTCTTCCACCCCGGCCTGGCGCATCAACTTGACCGCCACCGCACCCCAGTTGGGATTGATGGTGGTCTGCTTGGCCTGCCGACCACCGCGCGTGGTGGTGACCATGCTCGAGGCCACGCCAATCAGCCCCGAGCGTTGCGGGTCGAACTCCGGGTTGATCGGCAGCACCTGCCCGCGCGCCGGGCGAATCACCTCGATGCCGTCGCGCATCGCGCGCGAGGCCGCCACCATCTCGGCATAGGCGGCTTCCACCACCGGGTCGCGCTTCTGCACGAACTCGGCAATGACCAGCGCCAGCAAGGCAGCAACCGCCAGGCACACCAGGCCCCAGGCCGGAACACGGGACGAACGCCAGTAGATTCTCGTGAACTTGCTCATCGTCTCCTCCTTACCAGCCGGGGATGGGACTGCGCTGGGCCGCCTCGAAGGCCGCCAGCGTCTCGGGCATGAATGCGATCAGGCTCAGGCGGACCAGTACGGCGGTCACCGCCAGCCCGCACAGGGTCTGCAACACGCCCTGGCGATCGAACCAGATGGCGATCAGGCCGGGAATGATGTAGCCGATGATGCGCAGCTCCATCATCGCCACGGCAAGCTGCGACTCCATTGCCGTCAGTTTGGCCTCGGCATCCCCCGGCTCACCCACCATTTCCAGGTCCGTCCAGGCCAGAAATCCGCCGATCAGCAGATCCACCGCGCCAGCCAGCAGGTAGCCGGTCAGAATCATCAGGATGGTAAGCCGCCGCCCGTAGATCACCACATAACCCGAGGCCAGTCGCACCACGGCAAACGTGGCCAGCGCGGTCAGCAGCGTGATGGCGACGTTGAACGGGTTCATCAACTGCAGGGCCATGTAGCCCGGCACCACCAGCCCGCCGGCGGCCAGCCCGAACGCCTGGCTGAGCAGCAGGGTAAAGAACAGGCCGATGCCGATGGCCACCGCCAGGAGATTGAGCGCAATCACAGGTCTTCCTCCTTCTTCGCGCGGTTGTGGAAGTAGCGCGCCACTGCCTCGCCGCCGCCGTGGATATTGCACATGCCCACCACCAGCGACTTCCTGCCGCAGTGTTCGAGTATGGTTTCGGTGATATCGAGCAGAGAGACGTTCTCGGCCACGATCATGCGATCGGGCGACATGCCGTGCTTGACCGCCATGCGCGCGAACAGCAGCGTGCCCGAACCCATCAGAATATAGCGATCGGCCGCCGCCCATTGCGGCATGGCCTGGGCCATCTGGCGCGAACGATGCGGCCGGTCGGCCCGGCAGTTGACCAGCGCCACCCGCCGTCGCCCCTCGCCATGGCGCTCCACCATCTGCTCCCAGATGCGTCCGGTCGATTCCGGGTCGTTGGCGGCAAAGGCATTGACGAACACGATGTCGCGCTCGAAGAACTGCCCGTGCAGCACCCGCATCGCGCCCGATTCCGGCGGCAACGCCACCATGCCCTCCAGCGCCGTGTCCCGGTCCACGCCCAGGCTCTCGCATACCTTCAGCGCCAGAGCCACGTTCTCGGCATGCTCGCTGTAGTGAAAACGGGCAAGCTGCGACTCATCCACCGAGGCCACATCGTCTTCGTCCACCCCGTGCAGCCGACTGCCGCGATCCGCGCAGGCGGTCTCGAACACCGACAGCAAGTCGCGCTCGGCCGTAAACAGATCACCTCCCACCGGCACCGAACCGGCCAGCGCCAGCGCAACGTCCTCTTCGGCCGGCCCCATCACTTCCAGGTGATCGGCCCGGGCATTGGTAATCACCCCGTGGGTGGCGCGCACCATTTTCAACTCGGTCAGCGACTGATACTGCGGCTGCAACGCCATGCATTCGACCACCGCCACTTCCGGGTCGAACTCCAGCATGCGCCACATGATGCGCATCTGCTCGATGATGTTGGCCCCGCTGGGCCGGTAGAGCGGGAACTCGCGCCCGTCCGGATCGACCAGCGCCGCAGAAGAACCCGTGGTCTTGGCACACACGCGCTTGCCCCCGGCGCGCAGCCCTGCGGCAATCAACCGCGTCACACTGGTCTTGCCGCGCGTGCCGTTGACATGAATGCGCACCGGAATCCGCCGCAACACCCGCCGATGCCGCGCCGCCTCCAGCAAACCCAGCCCCAGCAACACCAGCCACAGCACCAGCAGGAACAACAACATCGGTGGAATAGCCATACCACACCCGTCCAGCGCCAAAGCGCCCGACTCCCCCCACCAGCCGACCGCCGGCAAGAAATCCAACAGCCACCCGACAAACAGGGCAGCCATACCAGAATCCGAAGCCTATACGCCTTCTCCCGGTTCTGCAATCCAGCGCCTGCGCCCCTTGCACCCCGAGCATGGATTAGGCATATTGAGCCGCAGGGAGCGCATATGCATCAAAACGGCACGGTACCAACGCAGGAAGGGGCGCCAATGGGGACGTCAACACTCAGCAATCCACCGGCAAGACACGCCAGCCGCCACCGAACTCCGGCCAACTTGCCCGGCGAGGCATTGCATCATATCCGGCGTGATTGCCCTATATCGAATATACAGTCACTTTGTTCCTCTACCGAGTATTCGAACAAATTGACGCACATTTACTAGTTATGCGATTGAATGAACAAGTCGGGGAGGCGGTGTGCCACCAAAAGTCAGGGAGCTGATTAAATCTCTCAAACAGGCGGGCTTCGAAGATCGCGGCGGCAAGGGGAGCCACCGGAATTTCATCCACCCGAATGTGTCGAAGCCTGTAACGATTTCTGGCAAACTCGGAGATGATGCCAAAAAGTACCAGATTCGGGCCGTAGAAAAAGCGGTCCAGGAGGCCAAGAAATGAAGGAAAGCGCCCTTTACGCCAAGATTGTGGAATGGTCCGAAGAGGATCAGTGTTTTGTGGGTAGCGCGCCGGGCCTACTTTATGGCGGTTGCCACGGGACGGACGAAAAGGAGGTCTTTGCCGAGCTTTGCCAGATCGTAGACGAAGCCATCGAGCTGTATCAGCAGGAAGGCAAGCCCCTTCCACCCCCTACGGCTGGCCGCGATCTCGCCAATGCCTTGCAGCAAATCGCATAACAAAGGGTTCAACCGGACGCCGGTAAGCTTCCGGGCGGCAAAGCCGGGCGAGTTCGGTGGCGGCGCCGGTTAACCCAAACGTTATGCATCAGCGGAACACAAAACGGGAAAAATGTCGGAAGGCCGTCTGGCTGGCCATGTGTGAGGTTGGGGATCATTTCTCCAGGCTTGGTGGATCAAATCGACCCTCAAACATGAGGGAGTCGGAAATTCACGAGTTTATTCTTACCCAGTTATTTGAACTCTACGCTGAAAGCGTGCCGAGTGGGCTCTGTCCCTCACAAGAGTTCAATGAGGCTGTTGGGCCTGTTTTGCCCAGAGTTTTATCCTATCTGCACAATTTGGAGCTTGGGAAAGAGGAATTGGCTGAAATAGCTTATGAGTACTATGCGACTTATGATCAAAGAATTCCTCTCCATGAAAAGACTGAAAACTGGCAAACCCTTGGAGGCTCGCTGCGCGCTGGTGATGCATAACAAGTCGCTCAAGTTCGTTCCGGCCTTCGGCCTCCACCGGACGCGGCTAACGCCGCGCCGCTTAGCTTAGACGTGTGTGCCGGGCATGGCACGAGACTAGAGAGGTGTAAGTCCTCTTACCAGGTATTCGCAGAGCCGAAGGTTAGGAGAAGGGCAAGGGCGTCATCGCGAGGTGGGGTCTGGAGGAGCCGGAGCGCAGCGGAGACCACGAGCGATACGCGAGAGCGACCGAAGGGAGCGGTAACCCCAATCCAAAGCGGCGGGGCGACGAACAGGAACTGGATATGAGGTGTGACGTAGACGGGGCGAGTGGGCACATGACCACGAAGCCCTCCATCTGCAATCGGTCTGCGTTTTATAAATCCAGCGTCTACGCCGTGACAGTTTCGTGTCTTACCCCGGGAGGTCTCCCCGGTGCTTCGCTTTGCGAAGCTGAGCGCTGAGCAATTGGCGCTGACCGCCTGGGAGAAGTCAGCCGAGGGCATAGTAGGTGATTGGCGTCACTGAAGGCCCGAACGATGAACGAGGATGATCGACCGAGTATGAGTGACCGGACAGCCTCAGAGAATCGACGCGAGTCGGCCGTGCCTGGAGCACGGGAGGAATCGGTGACTGGGGAAAGGACCGATCCGGCCTCGACATCCACTGTCTTGCTGTGGGAGAAGGTGCTGGAACGCAGCAACCTGCAGCGGGCAGTCAAGCAAGTACGCCAGAACAAGGGCGCGCCGGGCATTGACGGGATGAGCGTTGATGCACTACCGGACTTCCTTCGCCAGAACTGGCCTGCGATCCGCGATCAACTGGAAGCGGGGCAGTATTGCCCGCAACCGGTCCGGCGGGTCCGTATCCCCAAGGCCGACGGACGGGAACGCCTGACCGCCCCCACCAGCCGAACGCCGGCAAGAAACCCAACAGCCGCCCGACAAACCGGGCAGCCATACCGGAATCCGAAGCCTATACGCCTTCCCCCGGTTCTGCAATCCAGCACCCACGACCCCAGCCCCATGAATCAAGATGACGATATCGAACGGAAATAGCTGATTGGAAAGGCCGCGCTGGTCTGGCGCAAGGCTCGGTTCAACTGGCATCTACCCGACAGGCTGCGCACGGCCGACAAATGCCTGCAGGTTGGGCGGCCATTGACGGGTATGTATAACATATGCATAATCGCCATATGGAGATCGAATTCGATCCCGAAAAGGCGGCCTCTAATCTGCGCAAGCACAGCGTCAGCTTTGCGCATGCCGAACAAGCGCTCCGCGATCCCCTTGGCATAACCATTGAGGATCCGGACTCCGAAGCTGAGCCCCGATTTGTCACACTGGGCGCCGATTCTCTGGGTCGCGTTCTGGTCGTGGTTCACACACCGCGGGAAGATCGAGTCCGAATCATTTCTGCGCGTAAAGCCAGCCCAAGCGAGGCGAGAAATTACCATGCGTAAAGAGTATGACTTCAGTAAAGGGAAACGTGGTCCGGCCATCCAATCCTCCGGAAAGACCCGCATCACCATCATGCTGGATGACGACATCATCGAAACCTTTCGAAAGCGTGCGGAAGCCAGGGGCATCGGATACCAGACAGCGATCAACGAGGCGCTTCGGGCTGCACTCAATGATGAGAATGTACCCCTGACTGCCGGCAAGCTGAGAGAGATCCTCCGCCAGGAACTGCATCACGCCGACTAAGCACCCAAAGAATGCTCAGCCGGACGCGGGGGTACTTTCGGAACGGCAAAACCGGTCAAGCTCGGTGGCCGCGCCGCATGGCATAAACCGCACCCGCTGAGTCTACCGCCTGCAGTCCGCAGCGATTTTGCCTGCCGGCATTACGCGGTGGCAGGCTCGGGCATCTCCTCACCAGCCACAGCACCAGCAGGACCAACAACATCGGTGGAATCGCCATACCACACTGGTCCAGCACCAATGCGCCCGACCACCCCCACCAGCCGATCGCCGGATGGGCGACTTCAGGTGAGCACGGTGTTGCTCGGCCCGAGATTGGAATTTCAGCGAATTTCGCGCTACATTGAGCATCAGGGAACCACTCGGCAGCGAAAAAATGGGGAAATCGAGGCGCAAAACCTGCTCACCGGGGCGATCGAGCGGGCAAATTCTGCCGAACCGCTGGACCCAACGAAAACAACTCCAAGTAGTCAGAACCGCGACAGTCTGATGGGCGGCTCAGTTCAACTGGCATTTATCCGCTATGCTGCGCACGGCCGATAAATGCTTATAGGTTATGTTTGCCACGAAAAATGAAGCTCCGACTCGAAAACATTAAGGGCGTAGCTCTTCTGGAGTTCTCAGTGCCCTCCCCGGGTGTGTGGGTATTAGCCGGTAGGAATGGAACAGGCAAATCGACCCTGCTGGCTGCATTGCTTCGTATCCGAAACTCTTACGCTTTTCAACGCTACTTTCAGACCAGCCCACTAGCGAACCGGGTTGATCTATACGAAAACGCGTCAGTGACTTATGAGATAAACAACCGATCTGTCACATATCGGTACGGCGGGCAGCGATGGCGAGCAACGCCCCGTGCCAATGCGGGTCTTTTTAACGACTTCCCATATCCCGCAATTGAATATCTTGAAGCCAACTCTGATCGCATCGAACCGTTCGCGGATGAGATCAGACACAACCGATTTCGGGATGCGGGGCAGAGTCTGAAGGATTTTTTGTGTGAAGTTCTCGATGACAACAAATGGTCTGATTTGAAGTACCTCAACACACGGCGAGGTACTGGAAATCTGGCATATCTAATCCCCTATCGCGCGCATGCTCGCGCGCCTTGGAATTACTATTCCGAGAAGAGCTTCAGCTTGGGTGAACTCTGCGTGCTGAGGCTCGCCCAAAGGCTGTCCAATGTACGAAACGGCAGTTTGATCCTGATAGATGAAATCGAGATGGCGTTGCATCCACAAGCCCAAATTAGGCTCATGGAAGCCCTGAATAGGGTCGCGCGAACGAAGCGATTGACGGTTGTGTTTTCGACTCACTCTGCGTCGATCATCAAATCAGCTAAGCGTTCTCAACTTATTCATCTCACCGAGGAGCAGGGAGGCCAGATTCGGGTCACCCGAAAGCCATATCCCGCGCAGGTTTTGGGCGAAATCGCCTTTGATGATGAACTGAATGTGGACTTCGTCTTCTTTGTTGAAGACAAACAGGCCAAGGTGCTCTTAGAGCAAATCGTTCAAAGATATCTGCAGGTAGCGAATCTAGATATTTGTTACCAGCCTCTCTTCAAGATTGTTCCTGTGGGAGGGTTTGTGCAGGTACTTGAATTTCTAAATGCATCCTCTCAAATATTTCCCGCTCATGTGCGCCGGCATGCGGTTTTGGACGAAGACGTTAAATCAGAGTCATTGGACGAAGCGCGTCGCACTGGCAATCAGCGGTTGCTAGAGGCGTTCAACCGAGCTCGCGGAAGCCTCAGGTACTTGCCTTGTACTCCGGAATGCGGCATAACGGACATGATTGAAGGCGGACAAATGTATGACTACCTTCGTGCTAGCTTCACTGGGCACGCCGTGAACTTTGGAAGATTGTCTCAATCGCAAGATTACCTTTCGAAAACAAGTGCAAATCCCAGAGAACAAGCCAAGCGACGTATCAATTATATGGTTGAGCAAGTCGAGGCCACGACAGGGATAGATACCGTGCAGATTAGACGGAAACTCTATAGCGCATACGTTGAACGCCGATATGCAAATGCGACGGCCGATCTCCATCAATTCCTAGGGCCGGTGTTCAATGCCCGGTGAATCTACTATCCAGTTTACGCCGGACACGGCACAAGCTCCTGGCCGGCAAAGCCGGACGAGCTCAGTGGTTAAGCTAAGTGTTAGCGATTGCATTGAGACTGGAATATTTTCATGAGTCAGCTCACCGCTGTTTATTTGAAGCTGGATTTGGAAATCCCTGTTTTTGATCAGGAGCCGAGTAGGAATTACTTGCAGGATTTGGTTGGGCAGTTTGCGTCCGCAATCTATCGGCAAGACACTGACGTTGATGTCCAATTTCGTCAAGGAAGCCTAGAGGTTATGGTGGTGATTGTGGGTTCCCTCTATGTTGCAATTGGAAATTATGGCTCTTTTCGTTCTGGTTTGAATCAGGTTATCGAGGACTCCAAAGTGCTGAAAGATCTCCTGATTTCTTCGCTCAGAAAAGATGGGATTGCAGGGTCCGCGATTCTCGAACAAAAAAGGCACAATGCAACTCCAGAACGTGTTCGAAGGTTGTTGAGGCGGATCGACCGATTTGAACGGCAGCTGCCAAAGCTTGGAGAAGACGAGGCAAAATATAGACTTGAGCGGTTGCTAAAGGCTGTTCAGCAACTCACTGCAGAAATGGAATTCTCAGAGGATATTGACTTGCTGATGACCAATTTGGATGAAAGGTTTCGGCCTCCTCCAGAGGCAATTCCGATGCCTCGTCGAAAAGTGTTGGACTCGGAGGTTCGTCCCACTTTTCTTGAGCCGAAGCGGGATGAGTATTCTTTCCCCTCCCATACCAAATTGCCACCACCAGATTAGCTCGAACAATTGAATACAGCCGACCGTTTTGTGCTGCCGCTCCGAACGGTTGGTTATTGAAGAGGTTGTGCATACTTTGAGCGGGCCGAAGAATCCGATCACGAGCAAAACTTAGGATATAGATGACCACCAGCACCACCAACCTGATCAATTTTGTCTTCGAAATTGCCAACAAGCTCCGTGGGCCCTACCGGCCGCCGCAGTATCGCAAGGTCATGCTGCCCATGACGGTGCTGCGCCGTCTGGATTGTGTACTGGCGCCTACCAAGGAACAGGTGCTGAAGGAATACGAGAAGTTGCAGGCTCGCGGTCTGGAGGGTGATGCCCTGCACAAGGTGCTGGCGCGCAAGGCCAGCCAGGGGCGGGATCATCCGCTGTATAACATCAGCTCGTATACCTTCGAGAAGCTGCTGGCCGATCCTGAGCATATCGCCAGTAATCTGAGCAATTACATCAATGGCTTCTCGGAGTCGGCGCGGGAGATTTTCTGGGCCTTCGGGTTCGATGCCGAGATCGCGAAGCTGGACAAGGCGAATCGGCTCTATCTGATCGTCAAGGAGTTCGCCGATCCCCGTATTGACCTGCACCCGGATCGGGTGAGCAACCACGACATGGGTTATGTGTTCGAGGAGCTGGTGCGCAAGTTCAATGAGCAGGCCAACGAGGAGGCGGGGGATCACTTCACGCCGCGCGAGGTCATTCGCTTGATGGCGCACCTGCTCTATACCGAGGACGAGGAAGTCTACACGCCGGGGATTGCCCGGACGATCTACGATCCGACGGCCGGGACGGGCGGCATGCTGTCGGTTTCGGAGGAGTACATCACCGAGCAGAATCCGCAGGCCCACTTGCAGTTGTTCGGGCAGGAGTACAACGAGGAGTCCTGGGCGATCTGCCGCTCGGATCTTCTGATCAAGGACGAGCCGGTGGAGAATATCGCCTTTGGCGATACCCTGGGCGACGGCGAGACCAGCGACGGTCATCCGGATCGAACCTTTCACTACATGCTGGCCAACCCGCCTTTCGGCGTGGAGTGGAAGCCGCAGGAAGACTATGTGAAGAAGGAACACAGGGAGCTGGGTTTCAACGGCCGCTTCGGGCCGGGCCTGCCGCGCATCAATGACGGCGCCACGCTGTTTCTGCTGCACATGCTGAGCAAGATGAACCCGCCGCCGGAGCAGGGCGGGGAGGGTTCGAAGATTGCCATCGTGTTCAACGGCTCGCCGCTGTTCAATGGCGAGCCGGGCCCGAGCGAGAGCAATATCCGCCGCTGGATCATCGAGAATGACTGGCTGGATGCCATCATCGCCCTGCCGGACCAGCTCTTCTACAACACCGGCATCTACACCTACATCTGGCTGGTGACCAACCGCAAGCCCGATGAGCGCAAGGGCAAGGTTCAACTCATCGATGGCACCCGCCACTACCGCAAGATGAAAAAGAGCCTGGGTAACAAGCGCAACGAGCTGGCCGACGAGCATATCGAGGAACTGACCCGACTCTATGGCGAGTTCACCGACGGCGCGACTTGCCGGGTGGGCCTGAACGGCGAGCTTGAGGAGCGGGTCTGCTCGAAGATTTTCGACAACCGCGAGTTCGGGTACCTGAAGGTCACGGTCGAGCGTCCGCTGCGCCTGAACTTCCAGGCCACGCCTGAGCGTATCGAGCGGATCTGGCAGGAAACCGCCTTCGCCAACCTGGCGAAAAGCAAGAAGCGCAAGAACCAGGCCGAACACGATGCCGAGGTGAAGGCCGGCGAGGAAACCCAGCAGCGCATCATCGGAATTCTTGAGGGGCTGGACGACCAGCGCTTCGATGACCGGGCCGAGTTCGAGCCGCTGCTCAAGGCCGCCTTCAAGGCGGCCGGCGAGAAATTGCCGGCGCCGATCAAGAAAGCCATACTCAACGCCCTGTCCGAGCGCGACCCGGAAGCGGCGATCTGCCGCGACAGCAAAGGCAACCCCGAACCTGACACCGAGCTGCGCGACAGCGAGATCGTGCCGCTACCGGCCAATATCCCGCTGCCGCTGCCAATTGGCTACGAGAAAAATGCCGACAACAGCCAGTTGCTGGAACTGGTACGCGAGCACTGCGAGGACTACCTGGCCCGCGAGGTGCTGCCCTTCGTCGATGACGCCTGGATCGACCACGGCAAGACCAGGGTAGGCTACGAAATCCCCATCAACCGGCATTTCTACGTCTACGAACCGCCCCGGCCGCTGGAAGAAATCGAGCAGGACATCCAGAGTCTGGAAGGCGAGATTCTGGAGATGTTGAAGAAGGTGACGGCATGAGCGCGGGCGAGCTGATTCTCTACCGCAGCGAGGACGGCCGGGCGGAGATCCAGCTCCGCGCCGACGGCGAAACCGTCTGGCTCACCCAGGCGGAGATGGCCGAACTGTTCGACACCACCCCCCAGGCCATCACCCAGCACATCCGGGCCATCTATGGAGAAGGCGAGCTGAGCGCGGAGGCAACTTGTAAGGATTCCTTACAAGTTCGCCAGGAGGGCCAGCGCCAGGTCCGGCGTCGCCTCAAGGCCTACAGCCTGCCCATGATCCTGGCCGTGGGCTACCGGGTACGCTCCCCTCGGGGCACCCAGTTCCGCCAGTGGGCCACCGCCCATCTGGAGGAGTACCTGGTCAAGGGCTTCGTCATGGACGATGAGCGCTTGAAAGAGCCCGGCGGCTGGGACTACTTCGACGAGCTGCTGGCCCGCATCCGCGACATCCGCGCCTCGGAGAAGCGCTTCTACCAGAAAGTGCGGGATCTGTTCGCCCTCTCCAGCGACTACCGGCCCGACGACCGGGACGCCCAGACCTTTTTCGCCGAGGTGCAGAACAAGCTGCTCTATGCCGTTACCGGCCACACCGCCGCCGAAATCGTGGTCCAGCGCGCGGACGCCGACTCCCCCAACATGGCGCTGACCAGCTGGAAGGGCGCACGGGTGCGCAAGCAGGATGTCACCATCGCCAAGAACTATCTGAGCGCCGACGAGGTGGACACCTTGAACCGTCTGGTAGTGATCTTTCTGGAGCAGGCCGAACTGCGCGCCAAAGAGCGCAAGGACCTGACCCTGGACTACTGGCGCCACAATGTGGACCGGCTGCTGGAATTCAACGAACGGCCGATTCTCGACGGAGCAGGCGCCATCAGCGCCGAGCGTGCCAGGGAAATTGCCCATGAACGATATGAACGATTCGACGCCCAGCGACGGCGGGATGAAGCGCTGGAGGCCGATGCCGAGGATTTGCGGGAGCTGGAGGCGTTGGAGAAGCGGATCAAGAAGGAGGACAAGTCATGAATGTAACCTCCTCATCCATCCGGCTGGGTGCCATGGACCTCTATCACCCGCTCCCTTGCCCCGATGGTTGGACAACTCGCCGATTGCGGTTTGTCACCCGGATCAACAAGGCACAGCCGATTGCATTGGCACCCGCGGACGAAGCCTCCTTCGTGCCCATGGCTGCGATTGGCGAACATGGTGGTATTCAGCTTGAGCAGGTCAAGGCGCTCGATGAGATTGGCGACGGCTATACCTATTTTGCGGACGGCGATGTCGTTGTTGCTAAGATTACCCCGTGTTTTGAGAACGGCAAGGGCGCGTTCGTAGAAGGCCTGAAGAATGGTATCGCCTTTGGCACAACCGAGCTGCATGTCGTTCGTCCGGCCCAAGATATCGACGGGCGCTTTTTGTTTTATTTGAGCATTTCCGAGCTGTTTCGCAAGCTGGGTGAAGGAGCCATGTATGGCGCTGGCGGGCAAAAGCGCGTGCCGGAGCTGTTCATCAAGGATTTTCAGGCGTTGCTACCACCGCTGCACCAACAACAAAAAATCGCCGCCTTCCTCGACCGCAAGACCGCCGAGATCGACACCCTGATCGGCAAGAAGCGCCGCCTGCTCGACCGGCTGGCCGAAAAGCGCACCGCCCTGATCACCCGCGCCGTCACCAAGGGCCTCAACCCCGATGCCCCCATGAAAGACAGCGGCATCGAGTGGCTGGGGGAGATTCCGGCGCATTGGGAGATCGCCTCAATCTCTTGGCTCTCTCGTGTTTTCAACGGCGCGACTCCTTCAAGGTCGCGAAACGACTATTGGGATGGTTCCTGCCCGTGGTTATCCAGCGGAAAAGTCAACGACTGGAAGATTACTGCGCCGAGTGCCTTCATATCTCAGCAGGCGGTAGCCGAGACAGGGCTTGTTCTTGCACCGAGCGGATCAGTAGTAATCGGAATGGTGGGACAAGGGCGCACCCGTGGCCTCGCAGCACGGCTAGAGATTGACGCATATATCAACCAAAATATGGCTGCAATTGTTGCCGCCTCGCCTTTGAATACTGCGTATCTACATTACGCGCTTGTCCAGTCGTATCAACCAATCCGAGAACATGGTCGTGGAGGGCAACGGGATGCCCTAAACTGCGAAATTGTCGGTTCGATCCGTATTCCGCTTCCGCCGTTGCCAGAACAGCAGAAGATTGCAGCGCAACTAGATCAACAAGCAGAGCTCGAGCGAAGCCAACGCAGACTGGTGTCGGAACAAATCGATTATCTCGAAGAATACCGCTCCGCCCTGATCACCAACGCCGTCACCGGCCAGATCAAGGTGGCCTGACAGGTGTGCTAGAAAACGAAAGGCCCCTGCGAACCCGCCGGGGCCATGACGCCGACCGGGCACTCCCAGTCCGTGAGCGTTAGTGTAAGCCAGACGAGGCCGGAACAGGAAGCAACCATGCATCAGGAAATCTACTTCGAACAGGCCATGGAGCAGTCGCTGATCGGGCAGGGCGGCTACGAGAAAGGCGATGCGGCCGGGTTCGATGCGGGGCATGGGTTGTTTCCCGATGAGGTGATTGCATTTGTTCAGGCCAGCCAGCCGCGGCGCTGGCAGTCGCTGGTGAAGTTGCAGGGCGAGCAGGCCGGCGAGGTGTTGTTGGGCGCGCTGGTCAAGGAGCTGGCTTCGAAGCATGCCTTGCATGTGCTGCGTCATGGTTTCAAGTGTTTCGGCAAGACGTTTCGGCTGGCGTTCTTTGCTCCCAACACCGGCATGAACCCCGAGGCGGCCGAGGCCTATGGTCACAACCGCCTGCGGGTGACCCGGCAGGTGCATTTCAGCGAGAAGCACCCGAAAAAGTCGCTGGATATGGTCCTGTCGGTCAACGGCCTGCCGGTGGTGACGCTGGAGCTGAAAAACCCCATGACCGGGCAGACGGTGGAAGACGCCATGCGCCAGTATCGGCGCGAGCGGGACCCGGACGAGCCGATTTTCCGATTCAAGCAGCGGGCGCTGGTGCATTTTGCCGTGGATCCGGACCAGGTGTTCATGGCCACGCGACTGGCCGGCGAGGCCGACACCCGCTTTCTGCCGTTCAACCGGGGTCATGAATTCGGCGCCGGCAACCCGCCCGCGGCCGATGACAATTACCGTACGGCCTATCTGTGGGAAGAGGTGCTGACGCGCGACAGCCTGATGGACATTCTGGCCCGCTTTCTGCACCTGGAGGTCAGCGAAAAGAAGATCGCAACCAAGCGGGGCGTGAAGCGCCACAAGAAAGAGACGATGATCTTCCCGCGCTATCACCAGCTCGATGCGGTACGCAAGCTCATTGCCAGCTCGCGCGAGAAGGGAGCAGGGCACAACTACCTGGTGCAGCACTCGGCCGGTTCGGGCAAGTCCAACTCCATTGCCTGGCTGGCGCACCGGCTCTCCAGCCTGCATGATGCAGCCGACGAGAAGGTCTTCGACAGCGTGGTGATCATCACCGACCGGCGCGTGCTCGACCAGCAGTTGCAGAACACCGTCTACCAGTTCGAGCACAAGCAGGGGGTGGTGCAGAAAATCGACGAGAATACCCAGCAACTGGCCCAGGCGCTGTCGTCGGGTGTGCCGATTATTATTTCCACCATCCAGAAGTTTCCGTTCATCACCCAGGCGATGGACATGCTGGCGAAAAAGGGCCAGGACGTCTCGCTGGCCACCGGCGGCAAGCGCTTTGCCGTGATCGTGGACGAGGCGCACAGCTCGCAGTCGGGCGAGACGGCCATGGAGCTCAGAAAGGTGCTCAACCGCGACGGCATCGAGTCGGCCATCGCCGCGGAATTTCTGGACGTGGAAGAGGAAGACCTGTCAGAGCAGGCGCGCAAGGCCCTGTTCGAAGAGATGCTCAAGCGTCCGCGCCAGCCCAATATCAGCTTTTTCGCCTTCACCGCCACGCCCAAGTTCAAGACGCTGGCCGTGTTCAACGAGCCCGGTGCCGGCGGTCAGCCGCCATTTCATCTGTATTCCATGCGCCAGGCCATCGAGGAAGGCTTCATCATGGACGTGCTGGCCCACTACACCACCTACAAGACCTACTACGGGCTGATCAAGTCCATCGAGGACGATCCCCAGGTGCCGCGGCGCAAGGCCGCACTTGCGCTGGCCCGGTTCATGTCGCTGCATCCGCACAATATCGCGCAGAAGGTGGAGGTGATTGTCGAACACTTCCGAAACCACACCCGCCACAAGATCGGCGGGCGCGCCAAGGCCATGGTGGTGACGGCCTCGCGCCTGCATGCCGTCCGTTACAAGCAGGCCTTCGACAAGTACATCGAAGACAACAACATCAGCGGCATCCGCTCGCTGGTGGCGTTTTCCGGCAGCGTCACCGATCCGGACTTTCCCGACCGCACCTATACCGAGGTCGGCATGAACGAGGGCATCAAGGAGTCGGAGCTGCCCGAGAAGTTCGACTCCGAGCACTACCAGGTGCTGCTGGTGGCCGAAAAGTACCAGACCGGCTTCGACCAGCCCTTGTTGCACACCATGTACGTCGACCGGCGTCTGGCCGGTATCCAGGCCGTGCAGACGCTGTCACGCCTCAACCGCACGGCCGAAGGCAAGAACGATACCTTCGTGCTGGATTTCGTCAACGATACCGAAGAGATCTTCGAGGCGTTCAAGCCTTATTATGAGATCACGCCGCCTGGCGAACCCAGCGATCCGCAGCAGCTCTACGACTTGCAGCATCGGCTCGAACAGGCCCAGGTGTTCTATGCCGACGAGGTCAATGCCTTTGCCGAGATCTGGTATCGCAATCGACACGAGCCGACGGCGGCCGATCATCGCAGGATCAACGCCGTGATCGATCAGGCCGTGGAGCGCTACAAGGCGCTGCCCGACGACGAGCAGGAAGGATTCAAGAGCCAGTTGGCCAGCTTCCGCAACCTCTACGCCTTTCTGGCACAGATCATTCCCTACCAGGACAGTAGCCTGGAGAAGCTCTACAGCTATGCCCGCTTCCTGCTCTCGAAGCTGCCGCGTCGCACCGACGATACGGTGTTCGAGCTCGAAGACGAGGTCTCGCTGAAGTACTACCGCCTGCAGAAGATCAGCGAAGGCGCCATCGACCTGGCGGTGGGCGAGGCCAAGGCACTGTACGGACCGACGGAAGTCGGCACGGGCCGGGCCGAGGAAGATACAGTAGAACTGTCCAGCCTGATCGACCGGCTCAACGAGCGTTTCGGCACCGAGTTCACCCCGGCCGATCAACTCTTCTTCGACCAGATCGCCGAAACTGCCGTAGAGAATGAAACCCTGCAGGCGGCGGCAAAAGCCAACAGCATGGACAACTTCGCCTACGTGTTCGAGAAAATGCTGGAAGGCCTGTTCATCGAACGCATGGACGGCAACGAAGACATCTTCGGCCGCCTGATGAACGACGACGATTTCCGACGAGTGGCCGGCGACCATTTGCTGCACGAGGTTTACCATCGGCTGCAGACGGGCGATGGTGCGGGCCGGCAAGGAGAAGCGAAATGAGTAACCTGGATCGGATTTGCGGCTTCGAACGGTCGGGGCCTGGTGAGCGCCTGGTTCCAGATCAATCCGCCGTGGTGAAAGACGGCGTGGTGAAATCTGCTGGGTTTCGTTGCCTGAGCCTGCTGGTTCCGGTCCCGCCGTCCGGTGCCCTTGTTCCGGGTCTGTGCGCGAATGAGCAACGACTGGAGGATGATGTATGCCCATGAAACCCGATGATTCCTGGGTCAACGACTGGCGCTACGGCCTGGTGCCGGAGAAGGAGCGTGAGGTTTCCGGCCATCTGCTTGGAGTCTTTCAGGACTTCTGGCGCTGGGCACAACTGGATCAGAAGTCGAAAACCACCCGGCAGAGGTATGGCGGTGCACTGCACGCGCTGGGTGGCTGGGCGGTCGAGCAAATCGCCGAAGGAAAGGCCTCGGAGGACGTATACCAGCTACTGGTCGAGGCGACATCCGGAGGAGATGGGCCTTTGATCCATCTGGATAGCGAGGAATGGCAAAGAGAACTGGACATGGTTTGCCGCAAGCTATACCAGTTTCTGGTGTCCCAGTCCTGAGGTCGCTTTCGAATCACTTCACATGGCACTGCCCGTGTTCCAGGTGTAGGCACTGGCCACCGGGCGGGCGCTTGACGAAGTATTACCCGAGTGATACTTTCAGGTCATGAAAGTAGCGATTTCCGTTCCGGATCCAGTATTCCAGGCCGCTGAGCAATTCGCAAAGGAGCGAGGGATTCCCCGTAGCCAGCTTTTTGCGGAGGCGCTGGAGGAGTACCTGGCGCAACACGGGCCCGAGGCGATTACGGCTCAACTGAATCGGGTTCATGATTCTGAAAAGTCGAAGCTCGATGAGTCATTCATTCGAGCTCAGTCAGCCGTGTTGAAAGATGAAGCGTGGTGAGATCTGGTGGGCGTCGTTGCCTGAGCCGACCGGATCCGGTCCTGGTTTCCGACGCCCTGTTCTGGTTGTCCAGTCCAATCCATTCAATTCCAGTCGAATTGCAACGGTCGTGGTCGCGGCCATTACCTCCAACCTTCGGCTTTCAGCCGCGCCGGGTAACGCGAGAATCACGAAACGGGAGTCGGGTCTCGGAAAGGCTTCCGTCGTCAATGTCAGTCAGGTTCTCACCCTGGACCGCACACGGCTGACCGAACAGGTGCGGCGGCTGTCTGAAAAGAGAATGCTCGAAATAGATCAAGGCCTTCGGGTGGTCCTCGGGCTGTGACATCGGGTGGCACGTTTGAGGTGCGACAAGAGAAGTTCCAGGTTTCTGGACCCGGTATTGACGGGAAGGTGACTGTACATTGCACACGTTTTCCGCCGGGTGTAGGCTCTGACCACCGGGTCGCTTGCCACGAACGCACCCCCTTTACGCTCATGGAGGCCCCTCATGATTCGATCCGTTTTCCTGTCGTTTCCGCTCCTGGCGCTGTCCCTTGTTGCTGTCTCTTCAGTCCATGCGTCCAGTCTTGCCACGCCGCAGTCGGAGCACGAACTGCTGAAGCGCTTTGCCGGGGACTGGCAGTTCGAGCGCTCGAGTCCGGCGCGGGACGGTGCCGAGCCCGATGTGGTCGGGCAGGGTACGATGTCGGCCGAAATGGTGGGGGAGTTCTTCGTGGACTTGCGCTGGTCGGGCGAGGTCTATGGCAGTGACTATTCGGCGGTGATGTCGCTGGGGTATGACATCGAGCAGGAGGCGTACACGGGGAGCTGGGTCGATTCGATCATCAGTTATCGCTGGGAGCTGGCCGGTGGCGTGGACGACGAGACCGATGAGCTGGTGCTGTCGACTTCCGGGCCCGGGCCGGCGGGCGGCACCGCGGATTTCCGGGAGCGTTATCGGTTCGAATCGGACGACACCATCACCATTGCCGGCGAGATGCGTCGCGATGATGAGTGGGTCAATATCGTCAGTACCCGTCTGACCCGACAGGAGGACTGAGCATGGCCAGACATCGGATTTTCGACATGACCTTCGCCCGGGTGTATCCGGCCTATGTCAACAAGGCCGAGCGCAAGAATCGCACGCGCGAGGAGGTCGACCGGATCATCTGCTGGTTGACCGGCTACGACCAGGCCGGGCTGGAACGGCAGATCGAGCAGGAGAACAGCTTCGAAACCTTTTTCGCCGAGGCGCCGGCCATGCACCCGAATACCGGGTTGATCAAGGGCGTGGTCTGCGGTGTTCGCGTCGAGGAGGTCGAGGACCCGCTGATGCAGAAGATCCGCTGGCTGGACAAGCTGATTGACGAGCTGGCCAAAGGCAAGAAGATGGAGAAAATCCTGCGCGAGTGAGTCGTTCATCGGGGATGCAACGCGGACGCGGCTTTCGAGCAGATTCCCTTCGTAGTGCCAACTGGAGGATGGAATGGATCCCGATATTCTGCAGTACAACCAGAAACAGGAGCCCGGTGACCGGCAGATCTGTCACGGTCTGGCCCGGGAGATCGACGCCAACCTTGCAGGGGGTGAGGGCAGGCTATGGCACGCGCATCCGGTGTGGTTTCTGGATGGCAATCCCATCGTGGGCTATAGCAAACAGAAGCCTGGTATTCGTTTGATGTTCTGGAGCGGGGCGGACTTCGACGAGCCCGCCCTGAATGTCCTGGGGAAAAAGTTCAAGGACGCATCGATTTTCTACAATGATGTATCTGAAATGGATAAGGAAGATATTCGTCGCTGGCTGAGCAAGGCCAGGGAGATCCAGTGGGACTACAAGAATCTGGTCAAGCGCAAGGGGCGACTGGAGAAGCTGAGTGAGACGAAGTAGAAGAACTGGTGTCGTCAGTTGATCTTCTGCTACAAACAGAAGTCAGTACCAATATGCGTGCGATCGTTAAACGGCCCGTCAGCCTGACTTCCCTCAATGGACTTCCGGACTGAGCGTGTTCACGCAATTTGATGGTGGTGTTTTCACGCTTTTTGATGGACGCAGCTTGGCCTGATTGATGCGCCCCGAAGTTGAGTCCGGGGCGGGGTGTTGTTGGGTGATCAGAACGGCAGCGGATCGTTGAACGGTGGATCGTTCGGCGGTGGTTCTGGGAAGCCGGGTAAGGATTGCTGTTGATGCTCTCGCAGGGCCTGGTAGTAGGCATTTTCCAGCTGGTCGAGGAGTGGCTGGAGTGCCTGCAGGATAGCGTCGAGTTGTTCAAGATCGAAGACTGATGGGTCGAAGGTGATGTGGATGGGTTGTGGCATGGCGTGGTCCTCGTTCAGGCGGATCGGCGTTGGCGTTTGGGTGTGTTGCTGAAGCAGTCGAAGTAGAGCTTTTCATCGAGGGTGTCGCGCTGGGTCCGGGCGGCGGTGGCGAGCAGTTCAGCGGCCAGGGTGGTCAGGACCCGGTAGTTGCCGGCGGCATGTTCGACCAGGGTGGTCATGAGTCCATCGGTCATCAGCTGCGGGTTGCCGGCGGTCTCGAGCAGGTGGCGCAGCGCGGCCATGAGCTGTTCGGTGTCGGCGTACTCGGTGTTTAGGCGGATGCGGATGCGCGAGCCTAAGGGGAGCAGTTCATCCCGACCCAGGCGCTGGGTCAGGCGACTATCGCCGGCCAGCACGACAGTCAAGAGCATCTGTGAGTCGAAGCGATGGCTGGCCATCAGGCGCAGTTCGTTAAGCACGGGGATCGGCGTTTCCTGAGCCTCGTCGATCAACAGCACCGGCCGGGTCAGGGTGGTTTCCAGGTGCTTGATCCAACGCTCGCGCAAGGCCTTGAACCCACCCCAGCGGTTGTGCGGTTTGAGGGGCACGCCGAACAACTCACCCATCTCGCGATAGAAGTCGGCCAGCTTGGAACTGGGGTGAGTGAGCACGCCGACCTCGACCTCGCGCAGGCTGGCCAGGCGATGAGCCAGGAGGCGCAAAGCCACACTCTTGCCGGTCCCGGGATCGCCACTGATCAGGGCAAAGCCGCCCTCGCCGATCAGGCCGTGCTCGATGCGCCAGCAGAACTGTTCCAGACGCGGGTGAACCTGCAAGGCCTCGACCGGGACTTCCGGGGTAAAGGGGTTGAACTTCAAGCCATAGGGAGTCAGCATTCTGCGGTCCATGTCAGTGTTCCTCCTCGCGCGGCAGGTAGGCCGGCGGCAGCCCGGTGGCGGCATGCTCGCGCATGAGTTGTTTCAGCAGCGGCGCAATACCGGCCGGGGTCGGCTCGGTAAGCGTCATGGCCGATGTCGGCACCAGCGCCCGTCGGCGTTGATCGGCATTGGCGCGCTTGTCGAGCGGATGCAACGGACACAACTCACCACCACTGCGCTCGTCAACCAGGCTGACCGTGCGCAGATCCCAGGGCGCATAGCGCAGACACAGCTGTTCGATGTGACGATAGGCGTTGGGGATCTCGAAGCGTTTTCCGGCCAGGCTGACGGTGCCGTCGGAGCGGCGCTGCTTGCGCTTGACCTGTTCGCGGAAGGCCCGGGCCAGGGCCCCTCTGTACGCTTAACCACATTGATGCAAATTTTCTAAAAATGTGATATACCGCACATAAATGGGTGCGTTATATGACTTATGTTTGTCACTATGTTGAAAATCCGCTTACCGGCTCGGCTGAGGGTCGAGGTGAGTGGAGGTCTGGTTCTGACTCAAACCCCGGGCCTGTCGCGACGGGAGATGCTGCTAGAGCGGGGACCGGCATCATGTGCTGTCACCTGAGCATCAGGCTGTGGCAGCGATCTAACGCGAAAATGCACTGGGATTGGCCACATGAATCACCTGAACAGTTCACTGACGATGTCACACGGGTCCATGCGAAGCCTGAACGTGGATAGCGATCTGGAGGGCCCTTTACGAAACCGGATACTTCGCGGCATTCGCCGGGAGGATCGCCAGCGCATCCTTTCTCATCTGACATCGGTGGAGTGGCAGAGGGGTGAGATGGTTTACGAAACCTGCGCGCCGCAACGCTACGCCTATTTCCCGGTGGATTCTCTGGTTTCGATCACTCACTTTCTCGAGGATGGTCACAGTTGCGAAATAGCTGTCATAGGCAACGATGGCATGCTGGGCATCTCAATTTTCACCCAGACCATGTCGATGCCTGAATACGCTGTGGTTCAGGCCGCTGGCAGCGCCTATCGGCTCAAGGCCTCGGTGCTCAAGGACGAAGCCAACCGCTGCGAAAGCTTTCGCCTGCTGCTGCGCTACACACAGGTGCTGCTGACTCAGATCAGTCAGTCGGCAACCTGTAATCGATACCACACCATCACCCAGCAGTTGGCGCGCTGGTTGCTGATTGCTATCGATCACCTGCCGCAACAGCAGCTACAGCTGACCCAGGAGCAGATAGCGCATAGCCTGGGAGTGCGCAGAGAGGGTGTGACCGAGGCCGCTGGGCGTTTGCAGAAAGCCGGCTTGATCGAGTACCGAAGAGGCCGGATCAATGTTATCAACAGGGCCGGTCTAGAGCGGGTTTGTTGCGAATGCTACAAGACCGTCAAGCGCGAGACCGAGCGTCTGCTTCCAGACTGACAGCAATGGCAACCGGAACCAGTGTGATCGTTCCCGGCGGGCAACCCGGCTTCACGAGCCGGGCCAACAAGCTGCTTTCGGCCCTGTCTGCAGAGGACCTGGCTCAGGTGACCTCCGCTTGCGAAACGGTATCATTCGCCAGCTACCATCGCCTGGCCAGCACTGGTGATCCGGTCAATACCGTCTATTTTCCCACGGCCGGCTATGCATCGCTTTTCATTTCAGGGCCGGACGGCAGTCGACTACAGGTTGCCCTTGTGGGCAGTGAGGGCATACTGGGATGGGAATCGCTTCTTGGCACGAGTCGAGTCTTACTGGGAATTGAAGTGCCAGAGTCCTTCCAGGCACTCAGCCTGAATGTAAAGGAATTCAATGCCAGATCCAGTGAGCTGGCATGCTGGCGCAGCAGCATGCTGCACTACATTGCTCAACTCGTGGAACTCGTTGCCAGAAACGGGCTCTGCGTGCGATTTCATCGTCTGGAGGCCAGGCTTGCCCGCTGCCTGCTGGAGCTTGGAGATCGGCATGCGGATCGGCCCATACGCCTCACCCAGCAGTCTCTTTCGGACATGCTGGGAGTGCGACGCAGTGGCGTGACCAATGCGGCCACTCATCTGCAACTGTTGGGGCTGATCCAGTATCGCCGGGGCTCAATCCGGGTGACCGATCGTGCCGGGCTCGAATCAGCCGCCTGCACCTGTTATCACCACGATGTGCTCTGATGCGATTACCAGAGTCGAGGATGTCGTCCAGGCCACCCACCTGTCGCCATCAGTTTCCAGCTCGCCACTGGTTGTCCGGGTTGTGGACAATCCGGACAGTCTGATCGCTCTCAAGAAAGACTGGAACGAACTGACACGAAATGCCGGTGCCGCGGCCCCCTTCATGCGGGCCGAGTGGATTCATGCCTGGTGGAACGCATTCGGAGAGACTAACCGACTTCATGTCGTGACTGTTTGGCAAGACAACCGCCTGGTCGGTCTTCTTCCGCTGATGTTTGGACAGACAGAGCGCTACGGCATGATTGTCCGCCGTCTCGGAGCACTGACCAATGCACATTCACCGAGATTCGAAGCGCCCCATGCATGTGATGTGGAAGGCGTCATGGAAGTCATCTGGGCCCATGTGCGCAGCCTTTCCAGGCAATGGGATATTTTTGAACTGCCGGGATTAATGTCTGCATCACCGACTCTGCAGGCATTGTGTCACAGTGCGGACAGCGATTCCGTCTCGTACGGACTATGGGAAGCCGAGCAGTCTCCATTTATCACGCTTGAATCTGACTGGGAACAATATCTGGCCACCCGCTCTCGCAACTTCCGCAAGGATCTCAAACGAAAGCTCCGAAGACTAGAGAACCTCGGGCCGGTTCGACTGAAGATCATCTCAGATCCAATCGATGTACTCAGCTCTCTGGAGGTCGCATTTGACATTGAAGCCCAGAGCTGGAAGGGACGAGAGGGTACAGCGATGCAGTCCAACGAAAGAGTCTGTCAGTTCTATCGTGATCTGGCTTCCGGCCTGGCTTCGGGTGGCGAACTGTGTCTGCACTTTCTGACCATCAATGGCATGGCGATTGCCTTTGACCTTTCGATCAGGTATGACGGCCGACTCTATTCCATCAAATCAGGCTATCAGGATACATTTGCACACGCATCACCCGGTCTAGTGCTTCTTGGAATGATGCTGAAGCATTACATCGATACAGATATTCATGAGATTGATCTCCTGGGCGAACAGGATGACTTCAAGCGCCGATGGACCGATCAGTCCAGACCTCACCTTTGGTTTATCTGTGCTGCACGCTCGCCCCGAGGTCGGCTTTTTCAGTGGCTCAAGTTCGGGATTACTCCATGGTTGCGGCGCCTGAAGAAAGATTCGCCAACTCGCCACAGGCAGTTCGGGGTGATATAGTTTCTAACAGAAGCAAGGGATCAGGTGGTGCCACTGGAACAGCCATTGGCCTATCACTGTGAATAGTCTGCTGGGGCGCCAAGAACAGCATTTGCCGTAGGCCGCACCATAGCGCAGCAGGGTCCTCAATCCAGCCTCGTAGTAACATTCCGGACTAAGGCTATTAGCGAGACAGACGTATGAACCCGAGCCACCTTGTCACCGTTTTGTTCGTTTTTTTCCTGGTCGGATGTGAGCCGCCGGTGGATGAGCCCGATCCACCGACACCGCCCGAGCCGCCGGAATCCGCTGTTGACGGGCAGGGCACTGCAGCGGACGAGGTTCCAGCCACGGAGGACACCGGGACAGGCGAAGACAAGCTGAGGCTCGATGAGCACCTCGCCCGGCTCAACGGCCTGACCGTCAAGGGCAGGGTCATGCGCGGCAGTGAGCTTGGCCACCCCGCCTACGACGATTCGCTTTCCGGCGAACCCATGGCCGAGGTCGGTCATCGCTGGCTGGCGTTGTTCGAGACCGTCCAGCGCTTCTCCGATCTGGGCGTGCTGCACCCGGAACTGGATGGCGATTCGGGCAAGGGTGTACCTCGTCTGGTCGACTATGCCGACGCGGCTTATGTCTATCACATGCATCACAGCGGCGGGCGTTTCGAAGACCATGGACTGTTCGCCGACCTGACCCACGGCCCCTCGGCATTCCTAACGCAGACCGGGCAACGCCTGCTGCAGGAGCACTTCCACGAGGGCCGCTTTCACGGTCAACACGGCTCGGCCGCCGAGATGGCTTATGGGCTCGATGCTTTCCATGGTCTGGCCTACGCCTGGGTGCGCTGGCACAAGCCCGGGGGAGAGGACGACATGGGCCAGATCGAACACGATGTCATGATCGCCTGGATGGGGCATGACTATCCCGAACTGCTTGAGGTTGCGCGGCAATCGGCGGCAACGCTCGACTCGGCCTGGGATAGCGGGGCCGGCGCCTACGACCTGGGCGACGGCCTGCACTGGCCGCTGGCCGATTTCGCCTCGCTGATTCGCGGGCACAAGGGGCTCTACGAGCTGCTCTACGTTTTCGGCACCGAGGAGGACCGGGAGCTGGCCGAAACGCTGTTCGAGCGTGCCGCGGACATGGTTGGCGCCGTGCTGGACGAGGATCTGATCCGCCCCTGGGGCCTGCCTGCCGCTGTCGAGTTCAGCGACGGTCGCGCCAGCGCGGCCTCCGTCAAGGTCGATGTCGAGGCCCAGTGGCGGCTGGTGCACCACCTCACGGGCGGTTTTGCCATGCTGCGCGAACAGGACGGCACGGCACAGTTCATCGAGCGAACCCGGCCGGAACTGGCCGAACATATCGGACAAGCCATTGACCGGCTCCTGAAGGGTGCGCTGGAACATCACATGCAGGAACAGACGACCGCAAACACCCTCGACTATGAGAGCGGCGAGGTCCGGGAAGCCGATACCCGCATTGGAGCCGCTTCGGCCTTCGTCATGGCCGCGGGCAATGGCTACCGTGCCGGAAACGCCTTCGACCGTCCCGGGAGCTGGGACGACGACGCGGACCTGGCCGAACGCAGCCGGGCGCTGTATGACGCGATTCTGTCCCACGGGCGTTTGCTGACTGACGAATCGGACTCTGCCGACTGACCCAGCCTCTCGGCCGTCAACACGGCAACGCCTTGGCCTGATGGTTCAATAGCATCCCCGGGCGCTTTGGCGCTATCATCGATGCGTGTCTCAGTGCATCAACCATCCTGACCGAAGCGCCCGTCGCCGCTGCTTTCACTGCAAGGAGCCGATCTGTCCTGCCTGCCAGGTACACCTCGACGGGCATATCTTCTGCTCCCAGAGCTGCAGAAAGCATTGCCGCCGCGCCGAACGCTGGCACCGGGCCGGAGTGGCCATCAGAAAACTGAGACGCCAGGTCGATCCGCGCATCTGGTGGCGCTACCCGCCCTTCATGCGCGAGGCCTGGGCCCGACGGGCGATGGTCCTGTTCTGGGTCGTGTTGCTCACCCAGGCCGGCATCGCCGGTGCGATCCTCATCGTCGCCCAGGAACAGCGCACGGCAGACACCAGCTCACCGACGGAGGACGCGCCAGCCCTGGCCGGGAAACCGGAACCGCCGGCACCGCCACCTTCATTGCAAGGTCCCCGCTGGATTGAAGACCCGCACGAAAACGAATATGGCATGCAGGCCGTGGCCGCTGCAGGCGACCGGGCGGCCGTGATTCTCGTTGATGGCACGGCCAAGGCGTACATTCCGGCCGGCGACACCGCGGCAATCACCCTGCCGCGGTCCATGGGCGCGCGCTCGTGGACCCTGCAGGCCGCCGAACTGCACCACCAAACCGAACGCTGGACCTGGAACGAAAACGGCTGGGCCGGACTGTCGCAGGTGCCCGATGCACGTGGCATTGCCATTACCTTTGATGGCGGCTGGCGCGCCGATCATGCCGGCGAGATTCTCAAGACCCTTCGCGCCCATGACAAGCAGGCCACCTTCTTCCTCACCGGCCAGTTTCTGAAAAACCATCCCGAAACCACCCGGCGCATCGTGGCCGCCGGTCACGAGGTGGCCAACCACACCTGGAGCCATCCACACCTGACCACTTTTGAAGACAACAGGCAGCACCGCACGCGCGACGAGTTCGATCGGCATCGGCTGCAGTGGGAGTTGCTGCGCACCGAGCAGCTCTTCCACCGCATCACCGGTCAGTCCATGGCACCGATGTGGCGCGCCCCGTATGGCGAGATCAACGAGGAGATCGAGCAGTGGGCCAGGGAACTGGGCTACACGCATGTCGGCTGGACCGCCCAGGGCAGTCGTGATCGCTCCCTCGATACCCTGGACTGGGTGTCCGACCCCGACCACGCATTGTTCGTGAGCGGCACGGACATGGCCAACCAGGTCATTCGCCTGGCCAACTCACCCGATTTCTCCGGGGGCATCGTGCTGATGCACCTGGGCGGTGAAGACCGGCCCGACCCGGTCCACCACCACCTGGGCTACATGATCCGGCAGTTGCGCAAGAAGGACATCCCCACCGTGACCGTGGGACAACTGCTGCTCAACAGCGACAGTTAATCATCCCGGCTCAGGAAAGGAGAACAGGCGATTGAAGTCGTCGGCGACGCATTGCTGACGATCATTCGGGGTTCTGGCCGCGGCCATGCATTGCCAACTGCGCCGGGCGTTCGAATCGGTCCACTCGGACTTGCATACCTCGATCTCTTCTTCCATCACCACGTTGCCCGAAAGGTCAGTGCCATCGGCGACCAACTCGCTAACGCGCTCGTCCAGAAACTGCTTACTAATGAGGTCGGACTTTGCGCATTCCAGATCGCATCCTCACTCATCAGCCGGGAATCACCCTCCAACTTTACGGTTTTACCCCGGTCGTCACACGGCTGCTGACTGAACTCAACCGTTCCATCCTCGCCTTCGCAACGATAAATATCGCCAGCCACGGCATGACCCAATGCTGTCAAAAACAGCATGCCTGCAATTATTCTGATCATGAACAGATTCCCTACTGAAGTTGCCCCTATAACTGTACCTGATTACGCATATTTCTCAGCCATGGCCACGACAGGAATTATGCAACCGCAGATGAACGCGGATAAACGCAGATTCATGGAATTACAGCAGCAATCGCAGCTTTAATCATCCCTAATCCAAGAGCACCGCACTCATGTGTCTCAGCTCGTGGACGCATGAAAGCCCGGGCCGTACAAGAATCGCTGACTTCAGCACCTATCCATGATCCATGCGTCAGATCAACAATCTGCGTTTATCGGCGTTCATCTGCGGTTCCCAAAAATTCCGACCGAAAGATAGCTGAATCATCTAAGGAAGCTCTGAACAACGCATGATTTTCAGCCAACTTCCTTCGTTTTGTCTATCGGGCATGATTTGGCCCCGTTTGATGTTCGATTTTGATCATTTGTTGACCAATTTCCACCGATCAGGCAGAAATCGGACGGAATAACCCTATGTCGGGATCAATTTCTCTGCGATCAGCAGGTTCGTCAGTCCAGCCATTACCTGGAACCGATTGCGATTCTTATCCTGACCACGGTAGCGCACCTTGTTATAGCCGAACACCTGCTTCATGTATCGAAAGGGATGTTCAACCTTGGCCCGGATCTGACTCTTGAGCTTTTCTGCCTTGGCTTCCCAACTATCCGGATCCATCATCTTTCTTTTTCCTGGACGCTCGGCGATATACCAGTCAACTTCTCTTTCCTGGTGCGCTTCGCGTTTTTCGATACCTCGATATCCGGCATCGCCGAACACCCGTGCTCCTGGCCGTGTAACAACTTCTCAGCAACTTCGAGGTCATGGGTGTTGGCCGGCGTCGTCTCCAGGCTATGGATCAGACCGATTTCATCGTCCACACCAATATGAACCTTCATCCCGAAATGCCACTGGTTGCCCTTTCTCGTCTGGTGCATTTCCGGATCGCGTTCCTTCTTTTGGTTCTTGGTCGAGCTCGGTGCCGCAACAATACTGGCATCGACAATGCTGCCCTCGCGCAGCATCAACTCATGCTCATTCAGATAGCCGTTGATTTCATCAAACAGCTTTTTGCCCAGTTTGCGCTGCTCCAGAAACCGGCGGAAATTAAGAATGGTGGTCTCGTCCGGCAGGCGATCCGAGAGCCTGAGCCCGGCAAACCGCCGCATGCTCTCGATCTCGTAGAGTGCATCCTCCATCCCAGGATCACTGAGATTATAGAAAAGCTGCATGCAGTGAATCCGCAGCATCGTTTCCAGCGGATACGGTGGACGACCTGTCCGGCCCTTGTGATAGTGCCTTTTGAGCTTCTTGACCAACCGAGGCCACGGAATCAATGAATCAACGCGTTCCAGAAACTTCTCCCGTCGGGTTTTACGCTTCTTGTTCTGGTACTCGGCTTCAGCAAAGCTCATCTGGTCCATTGATGAATTCCGTTTCTGATCAGGTGGCGCTATTATCTCAAAATTCGGGAGTTATTCAGAGTTTCCCTAAGTAATCAGGTAACTGTAAGCCCTAGTGGGCGAAGCCGCAAACCCGCACAAGCCCACGGATTGTCGACCCACTCCCGTCGTCAGTCATGAGATAAAGGTCAGTTCACCTTGTGCTAGTCTCACCTTGCCAGAATTTGCAGGTGTCCAACCCCATGTCCCGAAATCACACAAGACGCAATCTGCTCAAAACGCTGGCCCTGGCGCCACTGGCCAAGCTGGGTCTGGCCTGGAGCGCGCCGACGGCAGCACGCGGTTTGCCACAGCGCGGTGAACTGCACGCCCCGCAGCTCTCCACGCTGCACGGTCATAACGACGCCTGGATCGAGATCCGGCCCGATCACCTGCGGCACAACGCAGCGCGTATCCATCGCAAGGTCGAAGGCCGGCCGGTGCTGGCCGTGATCAAGAATGACGGCTATGGCATGGGCCTGGTCAATTCCGCCCGGGCACTGGAGGGCGTCGACGGCATCGCGGGCTTCGGGGTGGTCAAGCTCAACGAGGCCATGACCCTGCGCGATCATGGCATCAAGGGCCCCATTCTGCTGATGGGCCCGGCCGAAGAGAACGAATTGGAAGAGGCGCTGCGCAGCGATATCACGCCCATGGTGTTCAGGCCGTCGGGCCGCATGCTCGAGCGCCTGGCACGTCGCCTGGATCGGCCCGTGCGAGTGGAAGTGAAAGTCGATTCCGGACTGGGACGGTTGGGCGTGCGTGACGAGAACGGCGTGGACTTTTACCGGGACCTGGCCGAACGGGAAGGGGTGCACATACAGGGTTCGATGATCACCTTTTCCGAGGATCGCGACCATGACATGGAGCAGAAGAGACGCTTCGAGGCTCTGATGGGCAGGCTCAAGGAAGCCGGCATCGACCACGGCCGCCTGCATGCCGCCTCCACGACCCCGCTGATCCGCTACCCGGAGGCCTGGTACGACATGGTGCGCCCGGGCATGGGGTTATACGGCGTCTACCCCCAGGCTGAACAGCGCGAGGAAGCGTGGCTGGATCTCAAGCCGGCCTTTGCCGTGCGCTGTCGCGTGATCGATCTGCGCGACCTGAAGAAGGGTCAGAGCGCCGGCTACGGGCGGGCCTTCGTGGCCGAACGAGACACCCGCATTGCCACCTTGCCCATCGGCCATGCCGACGGCTGGCAACGACGCGCGGCCGGCTGTGCAACAGTTCGCATCAATGACCGTCACTATCCGGTCGTTGGCTCGGTTTCGGCCAGTCATTCCCTGGTCGAGGTCGGCCGCGACTCGGACGTAGGGGTGGGGGATGTGGTGACTCTGTTCGACTGGCAGGAAGATTCGCGGCCAGAAAAGATCGCTTATGCCTGCGACATCTCTGTATACGACCTGCTGATGCACTTCAGCCCGCGTTTGCCGCGCTACCAGGCAACGTAAGGGCTTCCACAACGCTGCGCCGCACAAGCAGCCCTTGCCAGAATTCAACCAGGCTCCGGGCCGAAGCCCGCTGGAATACCCAGTGACAGCCGCTTTGACAAGGCTCCTGGCCTGAAGATAGACTCGGAAGCCCTTGGGCAAAGGATCAGGGCAGCCATGAAACTCGTACTGACTGGATTCATCTCATTGGCAGCTTTGCTGCTTGCGGCATCGACGCTAGCCGGCGTCGATCACTATCGTGGTGAAGGCCACATGATGATCACTCCCGATGAACTCGAATGGGGCCCGGTCGGCTCGATGGGGGAGGGCGCGGAGATCGCCATCATCGAAGGTGATCTGTCGAATTCCGAACCCTTCACCTTCCGTCTGCGACTCGAAGACGGCTACCGCATTCTCCCGCACATCCACCCGGCCTATGAGCGCGTCACGGTGCTGCAGGGAACGCTGCATTTTGCCCACGGCCGCGAGTTCGACAAGGACACCACCCGAACGCTGCCCGTGGGCAGCGTGGCCATCATGCCTCCGGGAGATCCCATGTTCGGCTATGCGGAAGGGGAGACCATCATCCAGCTCCACGGCACCGGACCCTGGGGGATCGAATACATCAACCCCGAGGATGATCCACGCAACCACTGAGACGGTGCTCGCTTCGATGGTGGCTAGGGTCCCTCCAGCTCGAACCGATCGGAGAAAACCACATCGATGATCTCGGCCAGGGCGAACACGAAAAAGGGATGGTCGGGATGCGGTAGAAACTCGAGGTCTTCAACAATGACTTTGTTGTCCTCCGTATTCATCGTTTGCTCCGGCAACACGTATTCCAGCCCGGCATCTTCGTTATTGACGAGCAAGCGGATATTCTCTTCGTCCGTTAAACCGGCTCCGGAATAGTCGCCCGTGAAACGAACCTCGAATGAAGACGGAGCATCGCCTTTCTCCGCGACACGGTATCCATACCTGGAAAGCCCAGAGATTCCTTCAGGCACGCCGTTTTCCGGCACATCCGTTCGATACTCGGCTTCGATCACGCTGACACCTGAGCCACTGCCTGCCGAGAAATGGGTATATTCGAACTCAGCCGGATGAAAGTTCTCGCTGCCACGACCCACGGGAAATCCATAGGCACCCCCTGCGTCAATCTGACGGCGCATGGCCCCGTCGACAAACGACGCGGACGACCCACCTGAAAGAGTGCCTCCCACACCAAGCTCTACATGATTCCCACCAGCAACGACGAGGTGCCCGGATTGCAAGTCAAGTTCGTTCTCAACCAGCACATCGGAGTTGAGGTAGACATGTCCGACCGCTTTATTGACTGAAAGCACACCCAGTTCCGAGAGACCAGGCGGAAACAGCTCCAGATTGAATCCGGAAAATTTGATTCCCCCATTCCCAGCCGAGTAGCTGTTGAAACCAGTAATATCCTGTCCGCCGGTCAATAGCGAGCCCCCACTTTCGATGATGAGATCCGCATTGCCGCGCCCAATCAGATTTGCATCCCCCGATTCGAACTCCAGAACACCACTGGCAATCCTTAACGTGGCGCCACTTGTAAAACTGAAGCCGGCCCCATCCTCAACGAATATCAGATCGCTGTTGCCGCCACTCTTGTCGATCTCGAGTTGATTCAGGCTTATGGTACCTCCCAAAATGCTCTGAGTTTCGTTGTCCCCACTCTCATTGCCCAATCGCAGTGTAGTAGCATCATGAATGGTACCGGGTCCAGTGACCACGCTACCTGCCGACGCACCTTCCACCACAAGCATATTGGCTCCCAGATCAAGCGTTCCGGGCTGTAGAAAAGTCAGGGAATCGGCGATATATCGGTCACCATCGTCCAGGGCCACCGTCCCCCCAGTATTGATCGTCACATTCGCTGGACCATTCATGGCAGGCCACTCGTTGCCGGCGGCATACTCACGCTCATAACGAAGCTCGGCGTTCTCTGAATAGTCAAGGGAAGCACCTGAAAGCAGCACTACGGCACCACCATTGTTGACCCTGAATTGGTTGGTGACGGTCAAAGAGGTGTTGGAATCAAGGACAAAGTCCTCATTGTCACCATCGAGATGGTCGTAAATGATACTCTCAAATACAAGAGCCATCTCTGCATCAAGTTCAAAAGCACCGAGCTGCAACAACAGCTCCAGCGTGGAGCTTGAGAAATCCACGTTGGACGTTCCGCCAATGAACATCGCACCCGAAGTAACGCTGATATCATTGCCTGCTGCATTGAACGTCGAGTTGTGAACTTCAAAATTGGTAAAGTCATCACCGCTCTGGATATCGGTGGTGAATCGCAAATCTTCTGTAATTGTCACATCAGCATTGTTCCATACCACAAAGCTTGCAGGCGTGTCAGTTGGCACTGGAAACCCACCGTCCTGAACTTGTGGCAGGTTCTGCAGCGTCACCGTGACCCCGTCGAAAATCACCTCCGCACCGCCGCCGGGAACCCCAGCCGGATTCCAGTTATCGGCATCATCCCAGCTCGTGCCATCCCCATTGCCCGTCCAGGTGGACTGGGCGACAACATGAGAAGCCAGCCCAGTACCCAGCAGCAATAGACAAATGGTCACCCTCAAAAATCTCGACATGGACTTTCCCTCCGCTCGGATTGCCGAAAACTCCCGCTTCGTGCAGCCCGATTCTCTCGCAGTCTGGGATTCCGTTTCAAGCCGGATCGACTTTAGCAGCAGGTCTTGTCCTGATCACTCCTTGGGCAAGAACTCCACCGGCTCAACCAGGGTCATGGCTGCATCGGCTTTGATCAGTTCGCGCAGAATGGGTGCATGCCCGGCACCGACGATAACGATCACTCGGTCACCTGGCTGAGTTGCTGCCTGCAGATTGCCGAACATGCGGATATTGCGCTCGTACCAGGCCGACAGCAGGTCGGCGCCCACCTGGGTGGTGCCAGCGCCCACGCGCGCGATGTGCAGATAGAAGGCATGATCATCGACCAGCACATCTTCGCAATTGAGATGCACAAGAATGCGACTCAGCGACCATTCCTGTTGCTTCCGATCCATCTCCTGTGACCTACGCTCAATGCTCCCCTCGAACCAGCGCACGAACTCCGGATCATTGCTCTGCGCATACTCCATCAAGGGCTCAAACGGCAAGGTGGCGGAGTGATCAAACGGCCAGACGCGCTCATGCCCAAATCGGTCCGCCAACCGAAAACCAAGCTGCTCGGTCTCGCTGGGTCCAAGCGCTCGTTCGTCGGCCTGCCAGTTCTGATAACGCTGTATGAGCTTGTCTTCATCATCCGGAACATGCTCCACAGCGACACGCGTGGGCCTGAAATCCGCCAGCGCATCAACCACAGCAGCAATCTCGGCCTGACGCTTTTCCCCGAGCGGATCGGGCACTTCGAACTGAACCGCATCGAGGCCGGGGTTGTGGAAATGGAAAGTACCCAAAACCAGCACCTCCGCCGGCTCAGTGCCTGCCTGCACCCTGGAGGTTAACCCTGCCGTAGGAGTGACCAGCACAAGCGTGAGAATTAGCGACCAGAAAAACCTCATATCAGTCCTCGAAAAACTTGCTCCACACACGAGCAAGCGTAGTATCCATGCACCCTAAGACGAATCTGCCAAAAGTCACAGTCAGCGTCCTATTACTAATGAGGTCGTCAATCTCCGGCGCAGGACCGCTCTAATGCCCGGTATAGCAGCGCAGGCGGGAACGGAAGGGCGGTTTGCGCCAAAGGCGAAAAAAGCCCTGCAGTGGAGCCGTTGCGCGTGTTTCCGGTGCGCGTGCGATTTTTCAATCCTCACATTGTGTGAACTATGCTCCGGTTGAAGAATCTGCGCGCCACGGCCCGGAAGCATTGCTCTCCGGGCTCCTGCATCCGGGCATTGATGCAATAGCCGGGTTATTAAAGCCCCAATGAAGCGGCAATGGCACCAAACAGTGGGAAATCACCTCACTGCTTTGTGACTTCCGGCACGCGATGGAAGATTGGTCAATATGTAGAATCGGGTCACACTGATCAAGCCAGTCTGAATTGCAGGTATCTATACATGGTCATATTCAAGCATCTAGTGTTTCTTGGGCTGTTACTGACAGCAATCTCGGCTCTGTCTGAAGACTCACCCTGGTTCGTTCCCGGTTCACTCGAGGTCGACAAGCATGACATTGAGTTTGAAGCTGAAGACGGCGCAGTACTGTCAGGAACACTGCGGGTGCCGCACGGGTTAACGAACGGACCAGCAGTGGTGATCCCACAACAAACACAAACGCATTACCGAGACAATCCGCTTTATCTTCAAACAGCCGAAGTATTCAACGCAATTGGATTTTCGTCCTTCGTGTATGACCGTAGAGGCAAGGGGGAGTCCGGAGGCGACATGCCGCAGACTGACTACTTCCTCCTCGCTCGCGATGCCGTGGCCGCGAAACAGGCAATTGGGGAGACCGAGTTCGTTAACGATCAGCAAATCGGCTACTGGGGCATCAGTCAGAGCGGTTGGATATCGATGGAAGCCGCGGCAAAGAGCAATGCCGCTTTTGTCGTCGTCGTGGCCTCTCCACTGACAACCCCCGGCGAGCAGATGAAATTCTATACCCGCAACCTCGTCCTGATACACGGCCATGGCAAGGAAGCGGCAGATCAGGCGGCGGCACTGTGGCACGCCATCATGGACGAGTATATGCGTGGAGAAATCGAACATGACGTGGCCCGGCAGCTGCTCAGTGATGCCGAAGAAGAAGCCTGGTTCTCTCAGGTTGGCATGGTCACGGCCGAAAACTTGCCCGAGGATGTATCGAAATCGGGCTGGATCAACGAAATCGACTACGACCCGACCAACGCATGGGAGCGCGTCGACGCGCCCATACTTTTCCTCCACGGCGGCAAGGACTGGATCGTTCCCGTGGCGGAGACCATGACAATTCTGGAGACGCTGGAGCCGGCCGGAGAACGCGAAGTGCATGTCATCGATTCGGCTGACCATACCATGATCATTCGCGACGAGATCCGAATCCTGACCGATGAAGAAGTCGAGGAAATGAGTGTGCGCGACTTCAATCCGGACTCTGAAATCTACTTCATGCTCATGGGCCGCTGGCTAGGCCAGCTCTGGCAGGACTCTTGAGAGCGCCAACCGAACAACAAGCACCAGGGAGCCATCAATTGAAACCACAATTCCAGCCTGGCAAGAACATCGCCATGAAGATACCAGCTCATGAATATGAGCACACGGTCAACTTCTATCGGGAGATCCTCGGCCTCACCGAGATTCAACCCAATGGTCCCGATGACACACCCCGATTCGAATTTGGCGACAAGGTGCTGTGGCTGGATCGTATGCCCGGCCTGAGCCAGGCTGAAATCTGGCTGGAAGTCATCGCAAGCGACATCGACTCGGCCTCCGAGCATCTCAAGCAGCAAGGCTGCCAGCGCAGAGACGAGATAGAGCCACTGCCCAGCGGTTTCAAAGCCTTCTGGATTTCCAGCCCCTGCAACATCATCCACCTGGTGACAACGCCCGGCGAATTGATTGAGCGCTCCGCGGATACGGGCATTGAATAAAGTCTGACCGTGAGTCAGATCCGGAGTCTGTTGCAAGCGGGTTTGGATGAGGTTCGCAGTGCAGCCAAGGTGATATGCGTCCCAATGCGCCTGGACCCCGGACCCTGCGGCACGGTAGCGTCTCGCAGTGCCCTGAAGCTATTAACCCGGCACGAATGTAGATCGCATTCAGCCGCAGTGTGCGCTTCGGCAGCAAGGCAGCGAAACGCCGCTGTAGCACTCCTACAGCAAGTTTCGATAACGCAGTCTGCCGAAGCGCACACTGCGGCCTGACTTTTTAGAATCAGATAGTTAGGGGCTTCAATCAGGGCCCGACTCTGCGTTCTCGCTCTTGCCAAGGGGATCACCCTTGGCGGCGAGCGACGCCTTGATTCGGGCCCTGATTGAAGCCCTGAATGTGATCTACATTCGTGCCGGGTTAATAAAACGGGAACATGCAGTTCTACGGATCCCTGGTATAGAACACATGTTCGCTAACCGGTTGCCAGCCATACCGATCGTATAAGCGACGCGCCGGGTTGTCCCTGGCTGTTTCCAGCAATAACTGGCAAGCGCCAGTTTCCTCGCCATGCAACCGGGCTCGTTCGAGCAGGGCAGCGCCAACGCCCCGGCCACGGGCACTCGACCTCACGTACAAGTCGTTCAGCGTCCAAGCTGGTGCCATGGAAACAGACGAGAAGGTAGGGTATAGCTGCGTAAAACCAAGACCTGACTGCCCATCCAGCGCCAGAAACACAACTGACTCGCCACCATCCATGCGCCTGGCAAGGAAGTCGCGTGCCCGCGTCAGATCGGAGGCTTGCTTGTAAAATTGCCGGTAGGCATCGAACAGCTAAGTCAGCACATCGAGGTGGCTTTGATCTGCCTGGATGATATTCATGGCGCTTCATCATTGGAGAGAAACGGTAATGTACTACATCAGCTGAAGACAGTCACTCGCACCGCCGCCACAAACGCGGTCCTTGGGCCGCCCATCTTCAAAACCGATGGTGAAACCACTTTGGCAGCCAGAGTATCTGCCGTGCCCTGTTTCAAGCTATTCTGGGGGGCACACCGCGTAGTTGCCGTCATATGGACATTGCTCGGCGGTGAAATCGACGAGTCCGCCATGCCGAGTTACTGAATCGCCTGGCCGAGGCCAAGCGGCAACGGCAGGCCACATTCGGGAATTGGGCTGGAAAGCGCCAGCTACAAACTCTACCAATGAAGTAAGTCTTTAGCCGTCTCTGGAAAGCTGCCCAGCGAACTGGTATGGTAATCTCCAATTTGCGCCGACTGGCAAGGGGCAGGGCAGATTGAAGGGTGCTTCAGAAGGAAAATGTTCGTGATCAAGTGAGACCGGAACAGCATTCTGGCATCAGCGGGAGCTTCATCCAGATTCACTCAGAAGTCCGATCATGAAGAGGCCTTCTGCCATCCTGACATTTCCATCGAGTAACAGGTTAGTGCTCATGAAACAACTGCTTATTGCCTTGCTTTTTCCAGTCACCGCCTCAGCAACCGGTCTCCAGGAACTCCTTGTATCTGAACATGCATACTACCTGGATGGAACAGAGCAACAGGAACTCAATGCATTAGACTCAGATTTTGATCCAAATCGCCCATTCATTATCCTGGCTTGTGCTTGTATCGATACCAGTCGGCTTATCGAGGTCATGGATTGGCTCACAGAGAAAGGCGACGTGCAGCTAGTGGTGAAAACAGTCCCGCACAAGGAACATAAACTCTGTGGAGAATGCTAGTTCTGCTTGGGTTATGCAGAGCAGTGACCGATAGGCATCCCGCTTGATGACAGACCTTCCTATCATAACAGCCTTTGCGGATTCGCCCGATCGAGGGCAAGGTCTGGCTCGCGACATGACTGTGCGCTGGGCGCTAGAGGAAGTCGGCCAGTCCTATGATGTTCGGCTGGTCTCGTTTCAGTCCATGAAGGAGCCCGAGCATCGTGCACTTCATCCTTTTGGGCAAATCCCCACCTATGAAGAAGGTGAGCTTGTTCTGTTCGAATCTGGTGCTATCGTGCTGCATATCGCGGAGAACCATGCGGGGCTGTTGCCCGATGATGCGAATGCAAGGGCAGGTGCCATCATGTGGATGTTCGCCGCGCTCAGTACGGTGGAGCCGCCAATTGTGCAGCGTGAGTTCTCTCACTATCTGGAGCGCGACAAGCCTTGGCACAATGAGCGATTACCAATGCTCGAGAATCTCATCCGTAGCCGGCTGGAAGACCTGTCACATCGGCTCGGAGGGAGCGATTGGCTCAATGGATCATTCAGCGCCGGCGATCTTCTGATGGTCCAGGTGCTACGCAGACTGAAAGGAACTGACTTGCTCGGGGAGTTCCCGGCCCTGTCCGCTTATGTTGCCCGGGGCGAAGCACGGTCAGCCTTCAAGCGCGCATTTGATGCTCAGTTGGCAGTTTTTGCTGGAACACAGGGTCATCGGGGAGAAGAAGGGGCCTGAGCAGATGACTGGCATAAGCGGATACTGTCGTTCCCCCGACCCAGCCAGCATCATCTCATTTGCTTGGATTTGCAGTACAAGAGGCCAACATGTCAGAGATTACCAATACCCCTGAACCGCCGTACTTCGCGGTGATTTTCAGCAGCTGCAGGACAGAGGTTGACGACGGATACGATGAAATGGCTGCACGAATGGTCGAGTTGGCGTCTCAGCAACCAGGCTTTCTAGGTATTGAGTCCGCCAGGGAGGGTGTAGGCATTACCGTGTCGTACTGGGAAAGTCTTCAGGCGATCAGCAATTGGAAAAAGAACGCCGAGCACCGAGAGGCCCAGCGACTCGGTCACCGGCAGTGGTATTCCAGTTTTCGGGTTCGGATCGCCAGGGTTGAGCGTGAGTATGGAATGGGTTAAGGAGCCTCTGAATAACTCTGCACGGGCGCGACGGGTCTTTGCGGGATGACCCGGTGTGGCTTCGGCGAGCGCCGTTTCGTGCCAGGTGCGATTTGCCGAAGGCAAGAAGCGCCTGGGTAAGAAACGATTAGCGCGTGTGGTTTGGTCATTCCTAATGAGCGAGTCGAAACGCAGCGGGTCGCCCGCAAAGGCCCGTCCCATTCGGGTTTCGCCTCAAAAGCCGCATCTCGCGCGTTGCGCCCCTCGGCCGTAGCTACGGCTACTGTCACTCGGGTCGCACCACACGATCTGCGGCTTTTGAGGCAGAAACGCGCTCCGCGCAGAGTTATTCAGAGGCTCCTTAAGGCCAGCTCTTCTTGGTTTTGTGTGGATTGAAAAGAGCCTTTCCGTTAAACCCATTATATGATTTTGAGGGTTATGGCCTTGAGCACTGCCCGGGTGCGATCGCGGGTGTCGAGTTTGTCGAGGATGTCGGAGACGTAGTTCTTTACTGTGCCTTCGGCCAGGTGGATGCTGCGTGCGATCTCCTTGTTGGAATAGCCGCCAGCCAGCAATCTCAGGATCTGGATCTCGCGACCCGTGAATTGCTCTATTGTGGGTGAGTTGTCTGTATAGCGAAAGTTGCGGCGCACCGACTCGGTCGCGACCGGTTGCATCAGCCTCTTGCCCGCTGCCACATCATGAATTGCCGACTCCAGCTCCTCGGGTGAGACGTCCTTGAGCAAGAACCCGCGCGCGCCGGCTTCGGCGGCTTCCAGCATCAAGGCATCTTCATCGAAGGTGGTCAGCAACAGTACCGGCAGGTCGGGGTGCGTTTCGGCCAGTTTTCGGGTCAGTGCGATGCCGTCGATGCCGGGCATGCGGATGTCCGACAGAATCAGGTCGATGGCGGTGTCGGCCAACGCCTGCAGCACGGCCTCGCCGGATTCTGCCTCGATGACGACATCAATGCCATCCAGCTCCCGGATGAGCGCCTTCAAGCCCTCGCGTACCAGGGCCTGGTCGTCGGCCAAAGCGATGCGAATGCTCATGACGACACCGTTGCGGCAGGCAATCTTGCGGTGAGGCTCAGGCCGCCGCGCGAGGAAGGCTCGAGTTGCAGGCTGCCCCCTAGCTCCTGCAAGCGTTCGCGCATGCCGGTCAGGCCGTTGCCGGGCTGGATCGGCCAGGACAGGCTGCCGTCGTCTTCGAGTTGCAGCAGGATATCGTTGCCATTGCGTTGCAGGCCAAGCCAGGCGTTGCGGGCATGGCCGTGGCGAACGGCATTGGTGAGGCCTTCCTGCACGATTCGCAGCAGGGTTTCGGCCTGGCAGGTGCCGGGGATGCGTAGGGACGCTTCCAGCGCCAGCTTGACCCGCGGACTGGGCAGCGGCTCGATAAGTTGTCGGATGCCATGGCCCAGGTCGATTCCGTCGTGATCACGAAGCTGGCGCACCACGGCGCGCAAGTCGCCGAGCAGTTCGTCGGCCAGGCTGGCAGCCGTTTCCAGCTCCTGGCAGTCATTGAGTTCGGGTCGCCGCGAGAGCTGGCGCAGGTTGAGCTTGAGCGCAGTTAGCTTGTGACCGGCGACATCGTGCAGTTCGCGCGACAATCGCAGCCGTTCCTGGTCGCGGGCCGCTTCGCCGAGCAGAGAACGGGTGGCCAGCAGGTGAGCATTGGCCTCCTGGAGTTCCTCTGCCATGGACTCGGCCTTGATCGCGTAGTGCATCACCAGCGCGGCAAAAGCCTGGAAGGCAGCGTAGGAGGCCAGCGTCAGCACGATCCAGACCGGCGGATAGTTCCAGATCTGCCACATGATCAGGGCAAAGACCAGGTTGACGATCACCAGCGAAACGAGCAGTCCGCGGCCCTCGAATCGTCCTGCCAGTTGGGTGGCCAGCAGCACCAGCAGGATGGCGCCGGTGCTGGAATGCCCCAGGGTCAGCAAGCCCAGCGCACAGGCGGCCAGCACCACAATGCCAACATCGGCCACTTTCCGACCCTGGCCAAACTCCAGCGACAGCAACACCAGCCAGGCGGCCAGAAAGGTCCACATCAGTACCTGGCCGGCCAGGCCGGAGTCGCCGTCGGGCAGTCCGACCCATCCACTGTTGGTCAGATACACTGCCAGCCAGGCCGCGTAGGAGGCCAGGGCAAGCGGCGAGAGCAGCTCACGCCACTGGAAGACGGGGTTGCGTTGCATGATCCCTGTATACCCCCGCGAAAGTCTGCGGACAAGCCTGAACACGGAAGTCATGACTTCCGGCACCCCGTTTGAGCTGAATTCCGGTGCCATGAACACGGCGAACCTGCCGGTGCCGGTGGCCATGGGTGACCTGCGGCACATGCGTGGGGCTTGCAATAATGGTGTAATGGTTGTCACGATCGATCAACCGTTGTTCCAGGAGGTAAGCATGCAAGGCATCAAGAACATTCTCAGGGGGTCTACCGGGCTTTTGGTGGCACTTGTCGTGTCCATGAGCCTGGCGCTGCCGCTTCAGGCATCCGAGCGCATCAATATCTCCGCGGGCGCTCACCACGAGGGCACGGTGGAGACCCGAAACAGTGCGATCTCCATTGACGATGGCGCCCGCATCGATGGCGATGTGCGAAGCCGGAATGGCAGCGTCTCCCTGGGTGATCAGGTGGTTGCCAGCGATATTTCCACCCGCAACGGTGGGGTGCGCACTGGCCGTGACGGCCAATTCGGTCGGATCAGTACCCGCAACGGCTCAATTTCCATCGGCGACGGTACGCATGCCGAGCGTCTTGGCACGCGCAATGGCAGCCTTTCGATCGGTCGTGACAGCATCATCGACAACGGAGTGCGAACCCGAAATGGCAGCATTTCAGTCGATTCCAATGTGCGGGTCACCGAAGAAGTGAGGACCCGCAATGGGCGCATCCACATCAAGTCCGGGAGCGAAGTCAGTGGTCCCGTCAGCACCCGCAATGGTGATATAGAGCTACAAGGTGCTCATGTCACCAGCTTGCAAACCCTGAGTGGCGACATGATCGTGCGCGACAACAGCCGGGTGGACGGTGATGTCACTATCGAGATCACCATTGATCATAGCGGGCGCCGCGGTGGTTTTTTCGGCCTGGGCTCCGCCCGCACTTACCCGGAAGCCGGTAGTGTCCGCATTCTTGGAGGCAGCGAGGTTCGCGGTGATATCGTCATCACTCTGCCCGAGGACTACACTGAAGACTTGCCAACCGTTGAAGTCGACGCCGACTCGCATGTGCTCGGCAACCTGCGCATTGACGAGCGCGTGAACCTGGTCGTGAACGGCCGGATCGACGGTCGCATCGAGCGGACCTGACGGGTCTTTGTTCATGAATCCGGGCATAGAGGAGATCCAGGCGGCAACGGAGATCGTTTACTCCCATATGCCGCCAACACCCCAGTACTGCTGGCCACTGCTTTGCGAGCGTCTTGGAACCGAAGTGTGGGTTAAACACGAGAATCACACTCCGGTGGGCGCTTTCAAGATTCGTGGCGGGCTGGTTTACTTTGCCCACTTTGCAAAGACCGATGAACTCAGGCACGGGGTCGTCAGCGCGACTCGTGGCAACCATGGTCAATCTCTGGGGTTCGCTGCACGGCATTACGGCGTTCCAGCCACCGTGCTTGCCCCTCACGGCAACAGCGTGGAGAAGAATGCTGCCATGCGCGCCCTGGGCGTCGAGCTGATCGAGCACGGAGAAGACTTCCAGTCGGCTCGCGAGCAGGCAGCAAAGATTGCCCGCGATCGGGGCCTTCACATGATGGGTTCCTTCCACCCGCTACTGGTGGCCGGCGTGGCGACCTATGCCTACGAACTGATGCAGACGGTCCGAGACATTGATGTCATTTATGTGCCTATCGGTCTCGGATCGGGAATCTGTGCAATGGTGGCTGCACGCGATGCGCTTGGATTGCGCACGGAGATCGTCGGCGTGGTGTCCGCCCATGCCCGAGCCTATGCCGAATCGTTTGCCTCCGGCACAGCTATCGAATCAGATGCAGAAACAAGACTTGCCGACGGCATGGCCTGCCGTGTCCCCGATCCGGACGCCCTTGAAGTAATCTGGCGGGGTGTTCATCGCGTGGTCACGGTGACCGATGACGAAGTGGCAGCAGCCATGCGGCTTCTGTTCGAGTGTACACACAATGTAAGCGAAGGCGCGGGAGCTGCCGCTACTGCCGCCGCCATGCAGGAATGTGAAAGAAATGCCGGCCGAAAAGTCGCACTGGTGCTTTCCGGAGGCAATGTAGACCGTGAGGTATTCGCAGGAGTGCTAGCGCGCTCCTCCAGCACACCAATTGACTGAACATGAGTGAATACGAACTGATCCAATCGACACCGAGCACTGAGACCTATAGACATCTCCGCCAGGCCACGGGGCTGAGCCCCATGAGCGCGGAGGCAGCCGAGCGTGGACTGCCCAATACCTTGTTTGCGGTTCAGGTGCTTTTCAGGGGTGAGCCGGTTGGCATGGGCCGCGTGATCGGTGATGGTGGCACATTCTTTCAGGTCGTAGACATCGCGATACTTCCTGAACACCAGGGACATGGCCTGGGAAAGTCGATCATAGCGGCGATTGCCGACTATATCGACAGAGAGGTTCCAGAATCCGGGTTTGTCAGCTTGCTGGCTGACGGGGAAGCTCATCACTTGTATCGAAAGTACGGGTTTACCTTCACAGGCCCGGCCTGTGTTGGCATGAAGCTGATCAAATCGACCCGGCTATGAAAGCCTCACTCGGTACCAAAGTCGTCCCAGGTATTCACGCAGGGCATGTGTGGTTCCCACCATGGCCTCGGCAGTGGGTACCCAGCCAAGGATTGCCGGGTCATGTCCCTCGGTGGCAATGAAGTCTGTCGCGACCGGCACCACGTCAATATCAACACTTCGGAAAGTGAGAACCGCGCGATGCATGTGCGTGGCCGAGGTCACCAGAATGGCACGTTCCCAGCCTTGCTCGGACATTGTATTGGCACTGAACCGTGCATTCTGCAGGGTGTTGCGGCTGTCAGCCTCCACGTGGATGGCTGAGTCCGGCACGCCCCAGAGCATCAGAAGTTCCCGCGCATACCAGGATTCGGCCTCCAGCCCCGGCTGGGGAAACACATTGCCCCCGGTCAGCAGAATGTGTTCAGCCTTGCCGGCCTGGTACAGACGCAACGCATGTAGCAGGCGGTCAGATCCGGTGGAGAGGCGTGCATATTCTCTAGGTGGGTAGGGCAAGCCCAGGCCGCCACCCAGAACGATCATCACATCCGCCTTGTCAACAACCTCAACCGGCAGCGACTCGTACTCCCTCTCCAGGCTCCGCACCAGGCTGTGAGACACGCAACTGTTGCCTGCACCAAAAGCAATCACCAGCGCAACAATCACCACAGCTCGGGCAGCTCTAACCCGCCCAAGGAATAGTAGTACGGCAGCAAGAACCAGCACGCTGCTCAGTACCCCCATGGGGTAGAGAAACAGCGGAATGAACTTGGAAAGAAAGATCTCCATGCCTGATTTCCTTAGTCGAGTAGCTCATCCTTTGCTGGCTTACAGGATTATCCATGAATTAAGGCCAAAAAGCAGGCGCAGGATCCTGAATAGCCATTCAACTCTCTCCAAACTGTATTGCCGGCCCGTCGTCCCGGAATGGTCGCAGGAGGCATACGGAGCCACGAGGAGCAACTCCCCACAGGTCGTCCCGGAATCGCCGCAGGCGATATCCGGGATCTCGCACGTGGAGGTTCCACTCAAGCCCAGTCAATGCGTCATTGCTGACGATTACGATATTGCTTCGGCGTTAAACCAGTCCACCGCTTGAAAGCGTGATTGAATGCGCTTTGCTCTGAATAACCCAACAGCAGGGCAATCTCCGCCAACGGCAGAGCACCGTCGGTCATCAATTGCCTGGCCATTGTCAGCTTGACGTCGCGAATGATGTTCTGGAACGTGGTGCCTTCGGATTGCAGTCTTTGCTGAAGGGTTCTCGGGCCAATGCAAAGGCTGGCGGCAACGGCCCGGATGTCGACGGACGGTGCGCTTTGGGATACCACTGACCGGACCCGATCCCCCCACGATTCGTTTTGTCGAACGGCATCCAGCCGGCGGTCGGCATGGCCGGTCAGTGTGGACAGCAGGGAAGGGTCGGCGAATGGAATGGTGGTCTTGAGTGTGCTGGCGGAGAATGCCATCGAGCAGTCGTTTGCGGCGAATTGCGGCGTTGCCCTGAAGATAGCCTGATGGCGAGCGGTATCGTCCGGCGCGGGCCAGGAAAACCGGACCCGGGTTGGATATACCCCTTGCCTGCAGACGGTCGAAAGTGTCGTGACGATGGCCGCGAACAGAGATTCGCTCATGTGTCGATGGACATCCCTGTCGATCTCTCCGTCTGATTCCCCGCCTGGCTCTCCGGCCGGCATCTGCAGGGTGACCCGTGCGCCATCACCAAGCTTCTCGAATTCGGGGTGAGGGGGGCTGGAATACAGGGCGTGGTACCGGCACAGATTCTCCAGCGCCTCGCCCACACTCATGCTGTTAACTGCCACGGTGGCCAGGAAGTCGCTGCTGATGTGCTGCGCCAGCGCCACGCCCGCCCGAAGACCGAGGTGCTCGTCCTGGCCGATTTCAAGTGCGTGTTTCCAGATACCGGCTGCATTGATCTCCGAGTGCCCGACGTCGCGGCTCGGGTGTAGCTCTCCGGGGGGCTGTGTACCGTGTCGCACAAAGTGGTGATAGGCGCTGATGATCTGCAGGGCGGAACGGCGATAGGCTGCCTCTAAGTCGTCGGGTCGGGTGGAGATCGCCGGGTCTGTGGCCGGTTTGCCAGTCATGTGGGTTCCATCGGGTTCGGGGTATCGGGTTCGTGATGTCAGGTTCGTGAATTATCAATTTTCGGCCGCACGATATCAATCTTTACCGGTGAGGCCTCGGTAGTCTGATTCACCCATCCCGAGTGCTGATGACGCCAATCCATGACCGTGAAACGCTGGTTGCCCACCACGGCCATCTGGGCCCATGACCATCCTGTCTCCACGCTGATCCTGGTGCTGGGGCTGTCGCTTGCCATGGGCATGGGGCTGGTGCGATTGGAGATGGATTCCAGTAACGAAGCCCTGTTTCAGCGCCATGATCCGACATTGCAGGCCTACCGGGCGTTCCAGCAGCAGTTCGGTCGTAATGACCTGGTGATGGTGGCAGTGACCACCGATAAGGCCGCTTCAGCCGACTTCATGGCCACGCTGGAGCAATTGCATCGCGATCTGGAAGATCGGGTGCCCTGGCTGGATGATGTCACCAGCCTGGTCAATGCCGATTGGATGGCCTCCGGCGAGGGCGAGAGCCTGCATGTCGGCGATGTCGGTGAGCTGTGGCCGAGAGAAGGTCGGCTGGATGCCGCACGGTGGAACGAGATTGTCTCCGCTTCCCTGTATCGGGATACGCTGGTGTCGAGTGACGGCTCGATGGTGTTGCTCGTGGTGCGCGCGCTGGTCCAGCCCACCGAGGATTCTTCCCGTTCGGAGCCACGGGACTTTTTTAGTCCCGAGTCGACTGTGCTCGAGGAGGCGCCCAGTCATGGTGCCGGACAGCGGGGGCTGAACAGTGTCCAGCTCAACGAATTCGCCGGCACGATCCAGGCGATCGTGGCCGAGCACAAGGAACAGGGCCTGCAGGTGAAGGCGGCAGGCGGGCCATTGCTGGACAAATTGTATCACGACGCGATCCATCACGATGTCGGCATTCTCATGTCCGCGGCATTCCTGACCATTGCCCTGGCTCTGTACGTGCTGTTCAGGCGGGTAACCGCGGTGGCTATTCCGGTGGCCGTCATTGCTCTGGCGGTGACCAGCACGCTGGGTCTGATGGGATGGGCCGGCCTGCCGTTCACCCCGGTCACTCAGGCCCTGCCGGCACTGCTGCTCATGGCCGGCGTACTCGATGCCGTGCACCTGTTCGGGTTGTTTTATGTCGAAAGGCGAAACGGCGTCGACACGCGCGAAGCCATCATGAACTCCGTTGCCCATAGTGGCATGGCGGTGCTGTTCACCAGCCTGACCACGGCAGCCGGATTTCTCGCCTTCACCGTGGCGCGCATGAAGCCGATTGCGGATTTCGGCTGGATCGCGGCCTTCGGCATCATGCTGGTGTTCGTCTATACGCTGATGCTGATGCCCGCGCTGATCCGCCTGCTGCCCGGTCGCATCTCGGCATCGGATCAGGCCACCCGTACACTGTGGCCGGGGGCGACACGATGGATGCGGCGGTTTGCCGGCATCGGGGTGAGGCATCCCCTGAAGGTCATGGCCGTTGTCGTGGTGCTGATCGTCGGGGCACTGCCCGGGGTGATGAAAGTCGAGTTCTCCTACGACGTTCTCAACTGGTTTCCGGAAGACACACCGATCAGGGTCGACACGCTGGCCATCGACGAGCGGATCCAGGCGACCGTGCCCCTGGAAGTGATTGTCGACACGCAGCGCGAAGACGGCATTCTGACGCCTGAGTTCATGTCCGCACTCAGGCAGTTTCAGGACCAGGCCGAATCGATCGAATCGCCCGGGGTGAAGGTTGGGCGTGCCACCTCGATTGTGGATGTGCTGGAGAGAATTCACTCGCAGTTGGCCGACATGGGTTCGAATCAGACCCTTCCGACCAGCCAGAACCTGATCCATCAACAGTTTGTTCTTTATGAAAGCGCCGGCCCCAGGGAAATCACCCGGTTGGTCGACCGGGACTATTCCACTGCCAGAATCACGCTGCGGCTGGCTTATGCCGACGGGCGCGACATGGTGCCCCTGCGCGAGACGATTGAAACGATGGCCACGGAGATTTTCTCCGATTATGGGGAGGTGACCGTCACCGGCACCGTGGACCTGGTGGCGACGGGCACGATCGATCTGATAGAAAGCATGAGCGACAGCTATCTGTTTGCCGCCATCAGCATCACGCTGATGCTGATCGTGCTCTGGCGCTCCATCAGCCTCGGTGTGCTGGCCATCATTCCCAACTTCATCGTGATCTACCTGGCGCTGGCGGTCATGGGCTACACCGGCATGGACATCAATCTGATTACCGTGCTGCTGGGGGGCATCGCGCTCGGACTGGCGGTGGACGATACCGTCCATCTGATCAACGGCGTCCGCAATCGAATGGTGCAGGAAAACCTCTCGCTGGAGCGTGCCGTGAATGAAACAGTCCGGGTGATCGCGCCCTTGCTGCTGATGACCACCCTGGTTCTTGCCGGCGGCTTTTCCCTGTTTTCCCTGTCGATGATGTCGGCGCTTCAGAGTTTCGGGGTCTTGCTGGCCTTCACCATTGTGCTGGCCCTGTTGTTCGACCTCTTCGTCATTCCTGCACTGATGTCGATTCGTGCGGGTAGATCCAGATTCTGACAGTACAACTCATCGAGGAACCTCATGTTGACCGCAAGAACAATGATCCTGATGGCCCTGATGGCTCCGCTGATTGCGACGGGCCTTGTGTTCAGCTTGCCCGCTCATGCTGAAGATGACGAGGGCCGACGCATCATGACCGATGTCGATAACCGCTATCGCGGGGAGACCTGGTCCATGGAGGTCGATCTGCTGCTGACCGACGACCGGGGCAGGGAAAGGCGTCGCAGTCTGAGAATGCTGGGAAAGATGTTTGGTGATGACGAGCGCACGCTGACCTATGTCACCGCACCGTCGCGACTGCGCGGCATCGGCATTCTGACCTATGACTGGGACGACCCGGCGCGCGATAACGAGTCCTGGCTCTACCTGCCTGACCTGGGCCGGGTGACGCGACTGACCACCGCCAACCGCGCGGACTATTTTCTCGGCACGGACTTCACCTATGGCGATCTGGAAGGCCTGGAGGTCGAGGATTTCGACTACGAAGTGGACCGGGAGGCCGGCAACGATGATGAGATGGTGGTCATTGCCGTTCCCCGCGACAGAGACATAGTGGACAAGTACGGCTATCAGAGAATCCAGTACTGGGTGGATACGGAAAAAGACGTGGTGGTCCGGGCGAAGTACTGGATGAAGAACGAAGGATGGATCAAATACTACAGCCAGTTCGACTTCGAAATAATCGATGGTGTGTGGCTGTCGGCCAGAGAGCAGATGGTCATGACCCGCAACGACAGCCGGGTCCATTCCACCGTGATTCTGCGTGGTGATGCCACCATCAATCTCGATATCCCCGACAACGCGTTCACAACCCATGGGTTGGAGCGGGCGGCTGAATGAGACGCTATCGACTCGGCCTGCCCGTGCTGCTGTTGTTCTGGGCCGGTACGGTGTCAGCCCAGGACTTCTTCGAGAAAATCGAGGCCGAGCCGGCCCGATCCGACTCGGAGTCCAGCCGGATCTGGGGCTTTTCGGGCAGGCTCACACAGCGCTTTCACTATGCGCTGGCCGATCCCCCCGATGCCTTCCCGTTTCGTCGGGATGGGGCGGGAATGGCTTCACGTCGTCACGATCTGCAACTGGAGGCGAGGTATCGCCCGAGCAGCGATGTGAGCGTTCAGCTTGCCGCTCGGGCCAGTCATGATGCCGAGTTGCAGGACACCACCCGTCTGGAAGTGGATCAGAGCTATGTCGAGTGGGGCATCACGCCTTCGTTGAATATCAAGACCGGGCGGCAGCGGGTTTCCCTGGGCGAGTCTTCCTTCTTTCAGTTGGCCGATCGGATCAATCCGGTGGATGAGCGCGTGTTCGGACTGGCCGAGTTGCGCGAGACCCTGGTGCCCGTGGCGGCAACACGACTCAGCCACTACCAGGCCCGTAGCGGGCTTGATGTGGTCGTTCTGCATGAGTTCCGGTCCAATCGCTACGATGAACCGCACGGTGATTTCGATCCCTATATCGGGCAGCGTGGGCTACCCGATCCACTTCATCCCGGTCAATTTCACCCCAGTCAATTTCACCCCGATCAGATTGACAAAGAACGGCCCGATATCAGTCTCTCGAATCCCGATCTGGCCGCCCGACTGTTCTGGTCTCGCCCGTGGGGAGACATCGGGCTGTTCGCTTCCCGCCTGCACAGCCGGCTCGCCGTGCCGGCCCATCAGCCAGAAGGCCGGCTGGTACTGGACTATTCACGGGCTACCATTCTGGGCGCCAGTGTCAATCGGGTATTTGGCGACTGGCTCCTGAAATCGGAGTATGCATTCAGTGATGATGCCAGCCATCATGCCGTTCGCGACGGGCAGGCCCATGAGCTGATGGTGGGTGGACGCTATACCGGCATCTCGAACCTGACCCTGGATATTGAACTGCTGGGCTCGCGCATCAGCCCATCCGGTGCATCCGGATCAGAAGGCGCCTCAAACATCAGGGCAGCAGCAAGTATCGAGTACGAGATGCTCAATGACGATCTTGTGGCGAGTCTCGCCTACCAGTACTGGACATCGGGTTCGGGTTCAATGATCCGGATGAGACTCGATTATGCAGTACGCGATGAGCTGGGGGTCTTTGCCGGATTCATTCGGTATGGCGCCGGCTCGGAAGAGGCCATGCTATGGCCATACCGAGATAACGATCGCGTGTTTGCAGGGCTTTCGCTGAGTTTCTGACAGTGCGGCCCTCTACAACCCTCAATCTTACTATTAACCCGGCACGAATGTAGATCACATTCAGGGCTTCAATCAGGGCCCGAATCAAGGCGTCGCTCGCCGCCAAGGGTGATTCCCTTGGCAAGAGCGAGAACGCAGAGTCGGGCCCTGATTGAAGCCCCTAACTATCTGATTCTAAAAAGTCAGGCCGCAGTGTGCGCTTCGGCAGACTGCGTTATCGAAACTTGCTGTAGGAGTGCTACAGCGGCGTTTCGCTGCCTTGCTGCCGAAGCGCACACTGCGGCTGAATGCGATCTACATTCGTGCCGGGTTAATAATGCGGTCACTAATCAGCTTCTCAGCGAGACACAGGATCATCCTGGCATGGGCAAATCTGCAGGCGTCCACAACCCGGCCAGGCTCCATGAACCGTCTCGTTCTATCGGGAAAGTGAGCAGAATCAATGCATATCCTTGACCAAGGCATCTCCATTGGTCCGCTGGGTTTCAGCCTCGGCACCCTGCTGTTCCTGGTTGCGGCCAGCCTCGCGCTGGCTGCCGGAGCCTGGTTGGGTCGTCGCCGTGAGCTACCGGTCAACAACGCCTTGTTCAACCTGATGTTCGTCAGCCTGGTCGCCGCCCGAGTCGTATTCGTGCTGCGTTACTGGGGCAGCTTTGGCGGCCCGCTTGACATGATCGACATCCGCGACCGGGGCTTTGATCCCTTGGGCGGCCTCGTGGCCGCCGCCATGGTGCTGGCCTGGATGGCGTGGCGCGAGCGCAGGCAGCTTTTGCCAGTGCTGATGGCCGGCAGCACGGGGCTGCTCGCGTGGGGCTCGGCCGTGGGCATCGCGATTTTGGTAACAGGCGAAGTGGAACGGCTACCGGAAATCAATGCGATGAGCCTGGCCGGCGAACCGGTCAGCCTGGCGGCCCTGGGTCCGGAACAGGGCCGCCCGCTGGTCCTAAACGTCTGGGCTACGTGGTGCCCACCCTGTCGACGCGAAATGCCGGTCCTCGAAGAAGCGCAGCGTGCGCATTCCGACATTGCCATTGTCCTGCTCAATCAGGGCGAGGACCACGCCTCGGTGGACTATTTCCTGCACACCCAGGGACTGGAACTCGATTATGTGTTGCTCGATCGTGACAACCTCTTCTCACCGCTGGCGGGTGTGCGTGCACTGCCCACGACGCTGTTCTACGACGCCTCCGGTCGGCTCAGACGCCAGCACGTTGGCGAGCTGTCAGGCGCCACGCTCAGCCGCCACATCGAGGGGCTCGAACGCTGGCAAGTTCCCATAGAGTCTGATTCCCGTTCAGCCGGACATCAGCCTCGGTCAGTGAATTAGAGGCAGCGCACTGTGCGGGAACAGGCGAATCCGGAACAGGCATCGAATCATTCCCCAACAGTTCACGGACTCTTGAGCTTCTCCGCGAGGTACAGGATGACCCAGGCGTGGACAAGGCTGCAGGCGACCACCACGCCCGCCGCGCTCCATGACCAGTCTCGTTCCATCAGGAAAGCCAGCAGAATAAGCATCAGGCCGGTTACGGCAATGGGGAAGCTGACCGTTAGCGGGGCCGGGGTGTACTGGAGTAGGTAGTAGAGGGGCAGCAGACCAATCAGATAGATGGGCAAGCCGACCAGGGAAAGAACCAGGGAAATTCCGAAAACGCCCTCGAGATCGAGTGAGGCGTCATTGAAGTACATCTCGGACAGATGGATTCCCATAATGAGCAAGAACGGGAGGGCCAGCACTGCGACCAGAAAAGCGGTGACGACCTGCCATTCAGCCAGCCAGAAGGCCAGTGCGACGATCAGCAGCAGGAACGCCAGTGGCAGTAGTTGGTTCAGTGGGTTTGGTTCTTTCGGGGGTCTGACCGTCTTGAATTCGTGCATGGGTTCCCGGGGTCCGGATTGCTGTGGAGGTGTGTCTGGATGATCGCTCCCGGTGCCAATGACGACTTTCGCGCCGGCGTGTGGGGGCTGGATTGGCGTGGTCTGGCCGTGAACCTGGGCGCTTGCCATCAGGGTGTCTGGAAACGATGCTCCCCAGGCCAGCACAAGTGCCAGCATGGCAGGGAGGATCATCATGTGGGCTGAGCGCCAGGGCTTCACGGTCTTTTCTTCAGTCCTTTGTCGGTTTCGTATTTCTTGACGGGCACTGGAGAATACCATACCGTATGGTATTGTTTCTTGTGAACTCGAAGGATTGGATACGTGATTTCATTGGCCAAGTACAGCGGCTGGTATCTTCTGGCGACCGGCATCATTCACAACACCATTGGATTGGTGACGGGCTGGGGCATCATCGCCGGTATTCATGCCGATGGCTGGTGGAACAGCATCCAGACCGGTGGTGAAATGGATTTTGCCCGCAGTGCCATGCTGTGGTTTCTGGTTCTGGGCTTTTTCTGGATGATGCTGGGTCACCTGATGCAGCAGTGGTTGAATCACACCGGCCGTCCGCTGCCGGCCCAGATCGGCTGGGGACTGCTGGCCAATGGTGTCCTGGTGGCCATGGTGCTGCCGGCCTCCGGTGCCTGGCTGGTGATCGCACAGGGTTTGTTGATCCTGCTGGGTGGACGCAAGTCAGAGCCGGCGCGGTGACCCTGTCGCGGGACGACTGGCTGGAGCGGGGGCTGACCGTCCTGGCTCGCCTGGGGCCGGAACATCTGAAAGTGGATCGGCTCTGTGCCCACCTGAAGGTCACCAAGGGATCTTTCTATCACCATTTCGCGCACCGCGAGGCTTACGTGGAAGCGTTGATGGATTACTGGCGGCAACGCAACACGCGCAGCATTATCGAGGCAGTCGAAGCCATCGAAACTTCTCACAAGCAAAGTTTTACGCTATCGCAGTTGGTGCGCAGCGCAGATACCGGCCCGGAGAACGCCATCCGCGCCTGGGCTCGTTACGACGACGACGTGGCCGTGCGCCTGGAGGCCGTGGACCAGGAGCGGGTGGATTTTCTGACCCGACTGATTGCAGCGCAACTGCGCGATTCCGCTCAAGCGGCACTGGTCGCGAAACTGGTGTACGCCCACTTTGTCGGGGTACAGCAGTTGAACGGACTGGTCAGCGCCGAAGAGTGGCGAGCCATGGACCAGCTGTTGCAGCGCGCCCTGACCGCGCCAGGTGAATTGAAGTCCTGACGTCTTGACCGCGTGACTATTGGCGATTTAGTCTTTCCGAAAGTCTGTCGGGCTGGCATCCCGGCAGGTCCCGTTCCGAACACACGATTTCTAGCGAGGATTCGGCTGTGTCGGCAAGAGAAAAGGTGACTGCTTTACTGGAGTTCGCCGGCGTCGAGGTCGGCGGGGGACGGCCCTGGGACATCCAGGTGCATGATGAGCGTCTCTACGATCGGATCATGGCCGAGGGTTCGCTGGGCGCGGGCGAGGCTTACATGGACGGCTGGTGGGATGTCGACGAGCTCGACGAGTTCTTCTGCCGGCTTTTGAAAGCGCGGCTGGATCGGAAAGTGCGGTCGCCGGCCGTACTCGGACAGGTGCTGTTGAGCAGGCTGGGCAATCTCCAGAGCCGGCGCCGGTCGCGGAAAGTGGCCGAACAGCATTACGATCTTTCCAATCGGCTTTACGAAGCCATGCTGGGGCCGACCATGCAGTACACCTGTGCCTACTATGGCCCCGACGGCAGCAAGGCCACGCTGGACGAGGCGCAGCAGGCCAAGCTGTCGCTGATTGCGCGCAAGCTGCACCTGGAGCCGGGCATGAAGGTGCTCGAGCTGGGTGGCGGCTTCGGTGAGCTGGCGCGCTATCTTGCCGCCGAGCATGACTGCGAAGTCGTCAGTTACAACATCAGCAGGCGCCAGGTGGAGTATGCGCGCGGGCTCTGCGACGGTCTGCCGGTGCAAATCCGTGAGCAGGACTATCGCGACGCGGCCGGCGATTCCGTTCAGTACGATCGCGTGGTGAGCATTGGCCTGATGGAACATGTCGGGCCGAAGAACTACCGCGGCTTCTTCGACCTGGCCAGAGAGCGGCTCAAGCCGGGCGGGCTGGCGCTGATACACACCATTGGCGGCAATGTCAGTCGCAACGATGTGGACCCGTGGATCGGCAAGTACATTTTTCCCTACGGCGTGATTCCTTCCGTCGCACAGCTTGCCTCGGCCCTTGATGGCCGCTTCGTGCTGGAAGACTGGCACAACTTCGGACCCGACTATGACCGCACGCTCAGGGGCTGGGAGGCCAATTTTCGTGCCGCCTGGCCGGAGCTGTCTGACAGGGAAGGGCTGGACGAGCGCTTCTACCGCATGTGGCGCTATTACCTGCTGAGTTGCGCCGGCGCCTTCCGGGCCCGTGGTCTGAATCTTTGGCAGATGGTCCTGAGCCTCGGCGATGTGTCTCGCTATGAGCCGGTGCGCTGATGGCTGATCGTTCATCTCATGGCGCCACCTGGTCCGCGCATCATGCACGAGTCAGGGCCGTTGCCAACGCCCTGTCAGAATCCACCGGACCGGTCCGTTTGAGAAAGCGAACCAGCAACCTGTTTCGCCCGCGCGCGGAGTTGAAGCGCACCGAACTCGACGTGACCCATCTCAACCATGTCATTGATGTCGACAGCGGGGCAGGGGTGGCCGAAGTCGAAGGCATGACCACCTACGTCGACCTGGTCGACGCCACCTTGCCGCACGGCTTCGCGCCGGCCATCGTGCCGGAGTTGAAGAGCATCACCGTGGGCGGGGCGGTGACCGGCCTGGGCATCGAATCCAGTGCTTTTCGCTACGGGCTGGTCCATGACACCGTTCGGGAGCTGGACGTGCTGGTCGCCGATGGCCGTGTCCTCACCTGTTCACCCGACAGGGAATCGGACCTGTTCTTTGGGTTTCCGAACTCCTATGGCAGTCTGGGCTATGCCACCCGCGTTCGCGTTGATTTGATTCCGGTGCAGCCTTGGGTGCGCCTGGAACATACGCGCTACCGCGACCCCGATGCCCTGTTCGAGGCCATGGCGGCCGAATGTGGACAGCCGGGCTGTGATTATCTCGACGGCGTCTACTTCGCGCCCGATGATTGGGTGCTCACGCGTGCATACCTTGTAGAGTCGCTGCCTGCCGGCATTGAAGCCAGTGACTACACCTGGATGCGCCAGTACTGGAAGAGCCTGCGCGAACGTGGCGAAGATTATCTGAGCATTCACGACTACCTGTGGCGCTGGGACACCGACTGGTTCTGGTGCAGCAAGAACATCGGCGCCCACCTCAAGCCCGTGCGCCTGCTGCTGGGACGAAAGCGCCTGTCCAGCATCACCTACCAGAAGATCATGCGCGCCAGTCGTCGCTTTCCACTGAGCCTGCTGCAACACGTTCGTCCGCGCACCGAATCGGTCATCCAGGACGTCGACATCCCCATCGCCAACGCCGCTGCATTCCTGGCCGACTTCGAGGCCGAGATCGGCATCCGCCCGGTCTGGATCTGCCCATTCGTGGTACCCGACGGGCGTTTCTCGCTGTTCGAACTGCGTACCGACACGGCCTATATCAATTTTGGTTTCTGGGACCTGGTGCGTTCACGCCAACCGGACGGCCACTACAACGCCCGCGTCGAGGCGCTGGTGGCCAGACACGGCGGCAAGAAAAGCCTGTATTCCAGCAGCACCTACGACGAGGAAACCTTCTGGTCCGAATACAACCAGAAGGCCTACCAGGAGCTAAAACAGAAATGCGATCCCGAGGGCCGTTTTCCAGGCCTGTATGAAAAAGCCGTAGGTCAGGGTTGAAGCAAAGGCCGTTTGCAGATGACAAAAGTATGCCTGAGTTCAAGTGGGAGAGCAGTAAGCCACTGCCATTCGAAGAACACCGAAGACCCGCATCATACTCGAGGGAGATGTATTGAAGTATGGGTCAAGCATAAGAGCTGATCTTTCAAGACTCAGTGGGGTCAAAGTGACTCGTCAGTTTGGACTCGAGCGAGTGATCGTCCTTGAAGGCACGAGTCAGGTGCTGCCCCTTTATGAAATACCAGAAGATGTGCTCAATGACCTGCTTGCAGTGCTGGAGAAGCGTGTAAACGATCTCTGATTGCAGGGCGCAAAGGCGCCTGATCGCAATCTGGCGATGGTAGGCTATTGCGGTCGTTTGCCCAACGGGGCAGGACAGCCCGGAGCTTACCGGACTGCCTGCAATCTTCGTGTGGCCTAGCGTATTCTGCCCGCGACTTCGGACAGGGCTTTCACGGATTCGGCAAGAGAGGGAGTCGCCTTTCTCAGCGCCTCACTCACGCCCTGGGCCATGATTTTGTCCAGTTGACTTTCGTCCTTTTCGAGGCGCTTCGGATCAAGCTTGTCGAGCTGCTCGTGAACCGCAAGCAGGGCGCCTCCAAAGCCGATTTCCGCCATGGGCTCCAGGTTGATCCAGGGAATGGGGTCGCCGGAGGGAATCGGCCGAGGCTTGCGCCGCCATGGGTGAAGGACATCCAGCACCAGGTCCGGCACATTCGGCCTGATCAGATCCAGCATCCATTCGAAAGCCTGGCATTGACTGGCTTCCCGGCCCAGCACATCCCGGGCATGAACACCGACATCCCATATGAACGATGTCGAAAGCTGCTGCAGGCGAGGGTGAGAGCGGCTCGACACGGCTTCGACCACATGACTGCGCAACAGAATCAACAGGGTCTTGCGACGGTTCATGCAACGAATCATGTTCGAGGGCGACAGCCAGACTGCAAGGTTGCGATAGTAGTGCTGGATCTGATCGAGGGCGGCTTCACCTTCATCGTCCCCGATAAAGCCATTCAGATTGTAGTTCACAAAATGGTGCCACGTAGCATCGGTGACGACTCGACCCACTTCGGCATCATGACCGTCATAGGCGCATATGCCTCCGAACACCTGGCAGTTCGTTGGATCCTTGAACTGTCCTCCCAATCCTTCCTCCACGGTAGATTGACTGATGATTTCCGGCCAGGGGCCATCTGAATCACTTTCACCGGGAAAGTCCGAGGCATACTCATTGCCCGGCAGAACGCACTCTCCTTCATGGGGATGGTCGGGCATGGCGGTGATCCTTCCGTCCGGGCCGCATAGCAACGGGTGCGGATACGTGCGTCGCGTGATCCCGAACCCGAAGGTATACAGCTTCGGCTGAATCCGCTGCGGAATATGGTCTGTTTCCAGGGTTGTGGCCCATTCTCCGTTTTCGGGAACGACATTGGTATCGTTCCGAGTTGCCCCGGCCATGCTAACTGTGCTGTTCTCATCGCCTTCCCACAATCGCATCCCGCGGACCCGCTTGATGCCAGAGCACATTGCTCTCCCAAGAGCACCATGGTCGCCAGTGGCGAATACACCACCACCATCATCCATGAACTCATGGAGCACATCGAGCTCTGCGCTTGTCAGAGTTTCCTCGTCGTTGTCATTTCTGCTTGCGTAGCTGGTCAGAATCCCGAACAACCAGACCTGGTCATAATCGCTTTTGGAGAAGTGACTGGAATCGTCAAACCGGAAGTTGTTGATCCTGCGCTTGATCCCGTCTGCTTCCATCAGGGTGCCATTGCCCATGTGGGCAAGCGAGATCTCGAACGTGACCCATGGGCCCGGCGGTGTGTCCAGCAGGGTTCGGACCAGTGTAGACAGGCCGAAGAAACTGTCGCCGAAGTTGAGAGAACCATCGGCCACCATCAGAATCCTGACTCGGCAGGGGCGAAGCAGCCTTGGAATGAATCGCTGGGGCTCCCTGAGCTCCAGATCGCGGTGGCGCAGAAGCGGCTCCAGGAGTCGCTGTCTGGCTATATTGGTTAGTCGACGTTGTGTCATGATGAAATTCTCCTCATCAGTAATCGATTGACTGCCTCCTGAATCCTGATGATGGAACCCCGTGCACATCAGCACAATAGGCGATCCGCGCGTATCAACGTAGGAAATTGGATCGAGGAAGGGTAAGAAAGCTATGAAGATCGCCAATTTCCAGCCATGTCACGGCCAGTCCTCATCCAGCCCTGTGTGCCGCTGGAAAGCCCGGCCCCAAGGTGGTAAAGTAAGCCACAATCCACCCCGACACGGGAAGGGGCAGGGTGGATTGTTTTGGCAGATCATGGGAGCTTGATCGTGAATACGTGCGATCTACACAGTCTTTTGGCGTTGGCGGAGTCCATCGATAGATCCTTTTGCTCATGCGATGTTTCCGCATCTCAATCCCGCACCAGGCTTGGGACAGGCAAGTGAGTGTGCCTCGAGCACCCAGCCCTGAGCTTAAGCGGCGCCATTACAGACAGAGGCCCCTTCTCAAGGGCAGCTCTCATGGTCCAGTTTCAGACTGTGTCCATTGTTAGTTTTTTCATAGGGAGGTTTGAAGATCATGGACGTAGGTGGTACTGGAAGATGGGTTGCTGGCTGGGGAACGCTTTCGCTGATTAATGCCGGGCTTGCGCAGGGAAAAGGACGCTCCGGGCTGAACTGGTGGCTCCTCTCGATTCTGCTCGGACCCGTTGCAACATTTATTCTTGTCTTGCTTCCTCCGCTTATAGCAAAAGCTGAGTAAACTCTTTCTAAACTGACTTGAAGCACCATGGAAATGAGGGGTTTATGATGAAGCGAAAGAATAGATCGATACATCTCAGGACACTCAATGCAGTATGTGCACTCCTACTGCTCGCCTCAGGTCTGGCTATTCTGTTTTCCGGTTTCCAGATCATAGCTGTCGCAGGACTGCTACTGGCCGCAGCCGGTGTCGCAACTCCGATTATAGTCAACGGGGATGGAGTGCTGGAGGTTATTACAGAGATTTTCGAGGCGATTCTTGATGGCATCCTCAGCATCTTCGAGGCGATTGCGAGTATTTTCGCTAGCCTTTTCGGATAGATGCACATGTTGGATGAAAACTATTCAAGGGTTTGGTGCATGCACTGATTGGCTGGAATCTCACCTGATCATATGTCCATGAGTATCACCATTGCCATAGTCTTGCTGATCGCTCCAACTGTCTATTTCTTTGCGCGCTACCTGTGCGATTATGGTTTCAGTTTCAGAAGCGTAGACGGGTGGGGTGTCTTCCCGATAGCCGCCGTAATTCTCTTGTCTGCAAATGTGGCTGCGTTGCTGGGCACGGAGATCGGAGTGGTTCTGAAGGAACTGCACTTTTCGAGCAGGGGTTACCTGATTTTCTTTGTTTCCGGCATTGCTTACTCTGTCGCGATCTTTCCCCGGCTTACTGCAGAAGGGATGTTGCCCAATCAGGCAGCAGCGAACTCGACGCTCCAATCACTGGTTGCGATTCCGGCCTGGCTGTGGATCATGTTGATCATGATTCTGGGATTTGTTATGTACCCAAACTGATATCGGCATCCCCTTCGATGCGGACTACGCCGAAATATGGCACCAGGACCGTTGGCACCGCATCGAGAAGCGAGATAATCAACGGGGAATAGTCATCGATGAAGAATTCAGAAAGATCAAGTCGGTGGATAACCGCCTAGTGGGCCATGCGGTTAATACGGTAACGCTCAGAGCCACTGTGCTGGCGCGAATCAAGGTGCGTTTCGCAGGGAATGGCAGCGTCCTTGCCAAGAAACGCAACGCCGAGTCGCGCCAGCACAATGACTCCCGAAGGGTCGTCGCACAAGCGCCGTGGGCAGGGCAGGCGAAACCGCATGGCGACTTTCGCGTAGCGAATGAAGCCTTGCGAGTGGAGCCGCTGCACGTGTTCCGCTCGCTTGAATTGCGACGGCCAGTTCTGCGCTCGCGCGCCTTGCCCACGACGCTTGTGCGACGGCTGAGTGTTACCTTATTAACCGCATGGCCCGCTAGTGGTGCAGTGACTCCCAATCGGAAGCGGAACACTGCGGCAGGGTGCCGGCAGTAAGTGGCTCAAGGCCACTTACTGCCGGGCCAGTGAATCATCACCGCACCGGTTCGTCGTGGAACTGCCGATACGCCGACGCAACACCCACCGCGGCGCCGAAGCTGCCATAGTGCAGCCATTCTCCGACATCGTCGTGGCGCGGGGTATAGGCCTGGTCAGCGACTGCATTGATGAATCCGCCCAGGGCGTCTTTCGCGGGCTGCAGGACCAAGTTGCTTCGGAAGAATTCCGGACGTTCGGAGTCGGTGAGGGCGCGACTCCAGATCGCCTGGTCGAATGCCTCGCCCGGGCGTCCCATCGCAAGCCCGGCCTGTGTTGTGCTGTAGGCTGCCAGCAGCATTTCCTGCTCGCTGCTAGTCAACCTTGAGCGCGAAGCTTCCGTCATCAGGCGCTCTAGTCCTTGAAGTGCGCTGTCAGGCGTTTGCGTCCGCTCCAGCACATTTACCATCTGCCCGAGAAAGTCCACCGACACTCGTTGATAGTGATCCTGCTCCAGAATTCTTTCCAGTGCATTCGAAATATCCCAGGAACCTCCGTGGGGCAGGGGGCACCAGGTGGGCTGGCAACCGGGATAGTCATCGTGAACCAGATCGACGTAATCCTGGAAGGTCAGTATTTTTCTTACCAGGTCCTGCACGTCTGCCGTGCCGAACGCGCCAATCAAATCGTCAATCATCCCGCCGACAACAACTGCCCGGGGACAGGCCGGATAATCGGAACCGATGGGCAGGTCGGGACCATCGAGATTGGCCTGGCGCACGCAAGGTCGCAGCTCGACGGAGCCGGAGTCCTGCCGGCCTTCGGCAGCGTATGTCACCATGACCACGCGCGGCTGGAAGCCTCCCTGGCCATCAGACAGATAGCTGCCGGGAATCGTGGCATTCTGTCCAAGCTGGGGCGAGCCATCTGGAGCGGCAAGTGATTGACCATCGTCGGTCAGCCACTCCATGGTTTCCAGATCAAGCCGGTTGCTGTCCGGGTCATCGCAGGTGGGTAGGTCAGCTCGGGCAGCCACCGATGTGTTCGGCGCTTCAAAACCGTCGGCCGTCAGGCCGAGTTGCACGTACCTTGGGTTGTTTCCGGCCACCCGGACTTCCAGATCGGCATCCTGGTGGGGGTCGGCCACAAAGCGGACATTGTCGATCGCAATCCGGCCGTTTCCGCCTGAACCGGCCGTAAAACGTGGCACGGCATCGGCTTGCCCAACCTCGGTATCGAACGCAATGGAATGCTGCGACCAGCCGCCGCCCAGAGAAAAGTTGTCTTGCGCGATGGACCCGAGGGTGCTTCCGCTCTCCACAGTGGCTGTCACGCTTCCAACGGTGCTATCCACGGCTCGTGCATCGAAGTGCATCTTGTAGCACTCATCGGCCCGAATAGGCGCACCCGGGAGTCCCAGGCCACGATCCGAATCGTTTTCGGGATCAATGTAGGCCGCAAATCGCCGGCCACTGCCAATGGTGGCATGGGTCAGGGCGTGCTTGTCGTAGTGTCCGCCCGGCCGGCTTTCAGTCCACGGCTCGCGGGTATCCCAGCTCTCGAAGTCCCAGGTCGCTTCTTCCTGGGCAATGACAACCCGCCTGAGATCGATGGTGCCGGCCGAAGCGAGATCGATCGAAATGTCACCGCTGGCGCCCGGGCAACCGCTGGCATCCAGCATCAGGTGGACCCAGTGGTAACCGCGGTTCTGTCCCCCCTGGCCGACATCCGACGTGGAAACGGTCTCGGCAGCACATCCGTCTATCGAGAACTCGAGGTCGGGGAGATTAGCCGTGCCGCCACTCCATGCGTACTCGATCCGCACATCGTAAATCTCGCCCAGCGCCAGGTTCAGTTCTGAATGACCAAGACCTGATGCGCCGCCAGGCTGACTGGTCGACAGCCGTGCATGGGTCTGCCAGGGTTCCTCACTGCTGTAGCCGATTTCACGGTGAAAGCCGTCGAAAGCCGGCTGCCCGGTCCAGAAAAGACGCCGCCATTCACTATTGAAATCGAGGTTGTAGATCGGACGCTGGGTAATCTGGTCGTCGATCTCCTCGTGCACGTCCAGCGCCAGGCTACCGCTGGCATTCGAACGTGCCACGTTCTGCAGCAGGTCCTGATTCTCCTCGAGCATGCACCCGGTGTCTTCATTTCGATCCTCGCCTTCCGGCCGTTGGAGCGAAGTGTCTACATCCGTTTCCAGCCAGTAGACCTCACCAGGTGGAATGTAGCCTTCCACTTCGAGAATCTGACCGATGCTGGATGCAAAGCGCAGATTACCGCCATCTCCGGGCGCAGTGGATAGGGGTGCAATAACCGCTGTGTGAGTCAGAGCACTGAATTGCAGACTGCCTGAGGCACCCGATTCTCCGTACACACTGGTGCGGTGTCCGTATGGCGGTTCGGGCTTGTCGGGATACAGTGCATACCAGTGATCGGGTCGTTCGCAGTTCGGGTTGGCCCATGTCTGAGAATCATCGGCAAGGACTTCACCTTCTGAATACAGCCTTGTTGAAGAGCCTGCGCCGTCTATGTTGTCAATCGGATTGGTCCAGACCGAATAGACGGGATCGCCAGGCTGCTCATGGCCCAGAATACTGTAGTCCACCCAGCCATAGATATCGCCCGGGGCAGGGTACTGTCCTTGACCGCACTCGATGACACGAAGATCGGAGTTGGATGCCCAGAATGCCGTTGCCTTGTCGGCATTGCAGCTATAGGTTTTGCTGTACTTCTGGTCAAAATCACCATCGGGATAGACCTCCATCGTGACCGAACTCCGGCTCCCGCAATGTGCGGCTGTCAAAGCTGTGTTGGGTCCAACCCAGGTGGCGACGCAACCTTGATAATCCGCTACGGCATGGCTCCGCGCAACCATTGTCGATTGCTCCGGCACATAGTGGTTGATGATGCGTTCCCCCGTATCCGGATCTTCGGATACCAGCGCCAGGGGCGCGATGCGCAGCTCGTCATCTTCATCATAGAGCTCGAAGGGGTGCCTGACTTCCCGGGCAATCGTTCGTATGGCATCCAGCTCGAGAACGTGAGCCAACGGATAGACGGCCACCATTGTGATGATGTCGCGCTCGCTTGACTGTCGAGCGACCATCAGTTCGACAGGCACCGAGGCGCCGGTGTGCTGTACTCCCGTGCCGCGGTACAAGCGTGCTTCTATCTGTTCACCGAGGAACTCGACTTCGGTTCTGTCCGCTTCCCGCAAATCACTGACCCGCTCATAGCCTGTCTGCATCAAGGCCAGATCCTCCGGGGAGGGCGGACGCCCGGCCGGAGCATCGTTGCCTGCCAGCCGTGGGGCAGTAATCAGGCTGAATCCGGCCATCAGCGGGCCTTTTGTCTCCGGAATCGGAAACTCGTAGCTCAAACGAACGGCAGGCGGCTGATCGGGCTCCAACTGCCACTCCTCATCGATATGGATCAGGCGATAGCCGTGCTGACTGGATAAATCGACGGGCGCAACCGCAGCCTCGGCCGATACGCTCGGATCGTAATCGCGCACCTCGCAGGCCACCAACAAGGCGCCCGCCATAAGTGCCATTGCGGGCACACGTCCCGCAACCAGAATTCGTTTCATGCTTGCCTCCATTTTTGACTCCCCACCGACTTGGTGCTTTATTCAAAAAAATGTCCTGAAACGCCATTTCAGGGAAAAAGCTCGATGCACTAATGCAATGGAGCTGTACTACCTACCTACGTAAGATCTGCTGCAGCGGGACACGGAGGCCGGCAGATTTCGCCAAATTGGGAGGCGGGGGGACTTGATCCCCCCTTGCTGACCATCGAGAGATTACAGATCCTTCAGTGTGCGGAGTGCCGCATCGACCTTGTCCGGCCAGCTACCGTCGGAGACATCCTCGAACCCCTCGTCGCCGGTGTAGGCGCTGCCGAACACCAGGTCGGGATTGAGTGTGCGCAACAGCTTCAGACTTTCGGCCAGGACGGCCTTGTCCTCCTCTTCATGGACGCCGCCGATAAATCCGGCGCGCCAGTGGTTGTCCGAGCCCAGGAACAGGGTGTCACCGGTAAACAGGTAGGATTTTCCGGTAGGCGATGCAACCAGGAAGCATGTGCTGCCGGGACTGTGGCCCGGCGTTGGAATCACCTCGATATTGCCCAGGTGGATGCCGCGCTGGTCGAAGACTTCATCGGGAGCGCGTACCTTGCTCCAGGATTCTCGTTCGGCCCTATGTCCGATCAGTTTGGATCCGAATCGCTCGGCGATGGTGTTGAGAGTATCTCCGAGTTCGTCTTCATGGCTCAGGTACTGCCAGGACACACCGCCCAGCCGGGCGATATGGTCCAGTTCGTCAGCATGACCTGTATTGTAGAAAAGCACATTGCCATCCGGCCGTGTGAGCAGGTAGGCGTGGGTTTTCAGTCCTTTGAACGGGCTGAAGCTTTCGGTTTCCCAGAGGTCGGGTCTAACTTGTCTCATGGTGGTTTCCTATCGTGATTGTCGATTGCGGAAACCCAGGCTAATAGTTAAAGTACACTTTACGTCAAGCTCCAGATGAAAATTGCAGTGAGCGCGGAAGGAAAGCGAATGGGTCAATCACGGATACGTCATGGAATGCTGGGCATCGGGCAGGTGGCCAGTCGCAGCGGCATCGCTGCCTCGGCGTTACGCTACTACGAGTCAGAGGGCCTGATACACAGCGAGCGCAGCCAGGGCGGGCAGCGTCGTTTCAAACGCGATGTGCTGCGCCGACTGGCGGTCATCAGGACAGCCCAGCGACTGGGCATACCTCTGCAGGAGATCAAGGCCGCTTTCGCCACGCTTCCGGCCCATCGTAGCCCCGGCAAGCGAGACTGGCAGCAGCTTTCGCGCAGTTGGCAGAAGCAACTTAGCGTGCGCATCGAACAGCTCACCCGGTTGCGCGATCAGCTCGACGGCTGCATTGGCTGCGGCTGCCTGTCACTGCAAAGCTGCCCGCTGCGCAATCCACAAGACATCGCCGCCAAGGCAGGCCCCGGAGCGCGCCTGTTCGAGGAGGTGGAGGAGTAGCTCGGCGCGCGCGTGGGGTCAGCAGATCGATTCTGCAACACGACCAAAAGACTGCATTGGGCTCGCCGCAACTCCGTATGGTTGCCCACCTACGCATCCAATGCGTAGAATAATCACATGAAGAACACGGCTCAACTTGAAGATCTGATGCTGCGCTACGGTTTGCGTCGGCGCGATGTGGCCGAGCTGCTGGGCAAGCCACTGAATTCGGCTGGCGGATACAGCAATTCGACGGTTGATCGCTGGTTGAGTGGCAGGAATCAGATTCCGGACATGGCCCTGGAACTGCTGGAGATGAAACTTGCTGACAGGGAAGGGCGCCCTGACCCGTGGCAGCGATTGATTCGGCAAACTCTGGAATATCGTGATCAGCGCGAGCTGGAAGCAGACTTGGCATCGGTTCTGGAGAGTATCGCGGGTGGGGAGTTACCGCGCACCCCGAAATCCTCGCGGCCATTGGCGTTGCAGCGCGCAGGGTACTTGCTGGAACTGATTGCGCAACTGGGTGGGCCTCGCTTCAAACCACAGCGGGATCAGCTACTCAATGAAGCCGCACGCCTGCAGGAACGGTTGAATGAGCGCACCGAGCCCGGCCCGCTTCGCTCGGGAGACGAAGTCCGTGGAGAGACCATGGATGATCTGGCACGCAAGTGGAAACTGACCAAGGGGGCCGATATTCGCAGATTTCGCCAACTCGCACTGACCGGTCACGTTTGATGCGGGATAAGCTTGAACAGGCGTTGCACACACTGGTTGACCGGATATCGGCTCAGGTGCGTGCGGGTCAGGAGATCGACGCTTTTCTGGCCGGCGGCGTTGCAACGTACCTGCATCTTCAGAAAGCAGGTGGTCAGCCGGCTGAATCTGCCAGGTATTCCGAGGATGCCGACATTCATTTTGGGCGATCCCTGATTCTCAGCGAACCGCCGGTCGTTGCATACGCGGACTCCGAGGGCAAGGAACGGTTACTGGCGCTGGATGGTAGTTACACCATCGACATCGGTCTACGGCACCCAGATTGTTTCGATGATGCCGAACTCCTGTTTACGAGTGCCAACAGCCGCATCCGGTTGTATCTCCTGAGTCCTTTGGACCTGGCCGTAACCAAGTCCGGGCGTTTCCAGGACCATGACAGGATGGACATCGAACTGATGGCGCAGGCCGGGCTGCTAGACGCAGAATCGTTCCGCCAACGTGCCACCGAGGCACTGGACTACATGGCCACCGATCCGGCCATGGTGCGTATCAATATCGATGAAGCGACGGAGTTGATCACAGAGTCATCGTTCAAACACAACCTAAATTAACCGGCCCAGGTCAGCGCGCTGTTCACGGTCGAGCTCACGCTTGATAGTGGCCACGCCCATACCGGTTCTACGCAGGATTTCCTTGAAATAGAAACTGCGGTCCGGCTGGCCGTAAAGGAGCTCCAGACTGCGTTTCGAGCATCAACCATTCGGATAGTCGCAACAGCTTGATTGCAATTTGCGCCCGAGAGTTCTCTCCCTCTGTCACTGTCAGAGTAGTTCGCATAATGTATATTATGTAAACTTGCGTGGGTGCAGGCGCAGCCGAACAAAGGCCGTCGAATCGGTGTGATCGCCTGGATATTGGTCGTTTTGGTGCTTTTTCATCGTGTTACATACTTTTTCTTATCCTGTTTCTTGATAGATTGTGCGCATATCTCCCGATATGATCGGTATCAACTTGGGCTGCTTTCATGGATGGCATACTCTCGTATATCGCATTAACTCACCTGCAACCGTAAGGAATCAAAAACCATGAGCAAGCAGATTGTTGTTGCACTGGATGGATCGGAAGGCGCCTATGAGGCACTGACTACGGCCAAGGGTCTTGCACAGGCCATGGGACGCGACCTGGCGCTTCTGTATGTCTATCCGCACACACCGGCAGTATCGGCCACCATGTCTGGTCTGGATCAGGTCACGCGCGATAGTCTTGAAGAGTTGAAGAAGGAATCCGGCAAGGAGGTGTTTGCCGAAGCCGAAAGTCGCCTGGGCTCGGGTCAGAAGGTGTCTGAACGGCACTTGCTTTGGGGTGACCCGGCCGAGGAGATCATCGAGTTCATGGAGTCGCACCCCGACACTCACCTGGTCATGGGACGACGCGGAATGTCGAAGATGAAGCGCCTGGTCATGGGAAGTGTCAGTGACAAGGTCGTACGCCATGCGCCCGGCCTGGTGACCGTGGTGTCCTGACCGTTCCTATTCAGGCTCAGGGACAACACGCACCGTTATCTCCCGATCGCCGGCCTCGTCGGCGATCGGGATCCGGTTGCTGGCCAGTTTGCGGCCCTTTTCGTAGATCGTGAGGCCGGGCTCGGTCCCCTTGCCCGGCTTTTCCTGCTCATATTGGATGCGGTAGGCGCAGCCGCGGACCTTGATCGTGACCGAACAGCTGTCCCAGTCCGGCGGCAGACAGGGGTCGACGACCAGCGCGTGGTGCTCGACTCGCAAGCCCAGCATGGCCTCGATGCCCGCACGATAAAGCCAGGCGGCGGCGCCGGTGTACCAGGACCACCCGCCCCGGCCGCGGTTTCTTCCCTGACTGTAGACGTCCCCGGCCAGCACGTAAGGTTCAACGCGGTAATGCCGGGCGGCTTGCGGGCTGGTCACTCGCTGTATGGGGTCGAGAATCCTGAATAGGCGGGCCGCTTCGTCTCTCCAGCCCAGACGTGCAGCGGCCCAGACGGCCCAGGTGGCAGCATGGGTGTACTGCGCGCCATTTTCGCGAATTCCAGGCGGGTAGCCCTTGATGTATCCCGGGTCGCGTGGCGTCTTGTCGAATGGCGGGTCCAGCAGCAAAATCAGGCGATTCCGGCCGTCGACCAGGCGTTTAAGGGCTGAGCGCATGGCTACCTGTGCCCGTTCACCGGGCTGGTCCGGGCCTAACACCGACCAGGCCTGTGCAATCAGGTCCATGCTGCATTCTTCGTTCCGGGCGGAACCAATCGCTGTGCCGTCATCGTAGTAGGCGCGGTGATACCAGTCACCGTCCCATGCCTGGGCATCCGCGCGCTCGCCCAACTGTCGGGCCAGGGCGCGGTACTGGGACTCTATATCGGGATCGTTCTTGTGGCGGCAGCACTCGGCAAAGTCCAGAAGCACCCGCATCATGAACCAGGCCAGCCAAACGCTTTCGCCACGTCCGGTGGTACTTATGCGGTTGAAACCATCATTCCAGTCGCCATTGCCAATGATCGGCAGGCCGTGCGGCCCCACGGTACTGGCACGATCGAGGGCTCGGCAACAATGCTCGTACAGGCTGCCGGCGCGTTCGCCCTCTCCATACTCTGCATAGCGCTCGACTTCCTCGGCAGCCAGCGGTTGACCGGACAAGTAGCGAACCTGTTCATCCAGTACGCCGGTATCACCAGTAGAACGCACATACCACGCGGTGACCAATGGCAGCCATAACAGGTCATCCGAGCAGCGTGTTCTTACGCCCCGCAATGGTGATTCATGCCACCAGTGCAGCACATCGCCTTCTGCAAACTGACGCGAGGCGGCCCGAAGAATCTGCTGACGGGTCACTTGTGGATCCAGCCAGACCATGGCCATGGAATCCTGCAGTTGATCGCGAAAGCCGAAACCGCCACTGGACTGGTAGAACCCGGTACGTCCGTTCAATCGTGCGCTGATGGCCTGGTAAGGCAGCCATCGGTTGAGCAGAAGATTGAATGAACTGTCGGGCGTGGAAACCTGCACGTTGCCCAGCAACTCTTGCCAGTTCTCGTTGAGCAGGCTGAAGCTTTTCTCGGCCGCGTCCTCGTCGGCCAGTTCCGCTGCAAGTTCCAGTGCCTGGGCGCGGGAATCGGCGTGGCCAAGTATGAAGACTACCGACAGGGTTTCGCCAGGCGGAATATCGAGATGTACCTGCAGGGCCGCACACGGATCGGTGCCTGGCTGCACCTGCCCACTCAGGCCGATCCGGTGCATGGCGGCCGGATCGTCGACATCGCCGCCCTGCCCCAGAAACTCGGTGCGGTCAGTGGTGAAACCGTGCATCGGCAGGCTGCTGACCAGGAAGGCATGTTTCGAGCCCCCAAAGCGGTCAAATCGATTGCGGGCCAGCAACACCTGTCTGGCAACCGAGATGCCGCATTCAAGATGAACGGCCGGTTCGCTGCGGCGGTTGCCCATGACCCATTCCAGGTATCGCGTGACAGTCAGTCGACGGGTCCAGTTGCAGTGGTTGGTCAGCTGCAGGCGACATACCCGCGCGTTTCGATCCGGGTCGACATGAACCCGGTAGTCATGAACCAGGCCATTGCCATGATGAACAAAACGAGAGTAGCCCATGCCATGGTGCACTCGATATTCGCCCTGCCCCGGTCTGGGGCCCGGCGTGGGGCACCAGAACAGGCCCGTTTCCTCGTCTCGAACATACAGCACATCGCCGGAGTCATCCAGCACCGGATCGTTGGACCAGGGGGTCAGTCGGTACTCGCTGCTGTTGCCGGCCCAGGTGAATGAGGCGCCCCGCTCGGTGACCAGGCAGCCGAAGTCAGGATTGGCCAGCACGTTGCACCAGGGTGCCGGGGTGACGGCACCTTCGGTCCAGTGAATGATGTATTCACCGCCATCCTGACTGAATGCCCCATAGCCATTGTCGTGCTGCAATTGTTCGCATGCTTCCATGGGCGGCGTGAAAGCCTGTGCATCCGGCGCTTGGCGACTGGGTACCAGCAGGGGTAGGTGCGCTCCGTCGCGCTGCAGTACCAGCTGCTCGGCGATGGGGGGTCCGCTGGCGTCCAGAATGACCGAGGCTGTTGCAATGAGGGCCTGGTATTGCTCGGCGGACAGTTCGCGGGCAGGAATCACGCTGATCTGCCCAACCAGCACTCGCTGAATGCGAGATCGGACCGACTCGCTGATCTCGCGCAAGCGGTCACGACTGGCCTGTTCGTAGCCACCCGCGCTGAGATCCAGCAGTACTAGGTCGGTTCGCTGACGACGACCGGACAGGAAGGTGTGGGCGGTGATCAGTTCCTCGATTCGCTCCTGGCTGTCCTTGCTGGTCACTTCCATGACAATGATGGGCCAGTCGCCCGAAATGCCACGCGACCACAGCAGTGCCTGCAGGGCTTGCGCGGGACTGGATTCAGCGCGGCGCCATTGGCGCTGTGGCGCATGCACGGCCGATGCCAGTCGCATGGCACCACGTATATTCTCCGGTGGCATTTGCAGATGATGGAGCTCCAGTCCGGTCTGCATTCTTGCCTGTTCGAAGATCCAGTCGATGCGAGCAATGGCCCGATAGCTGCGCATGGCGGCGAGCAGTTCGCGACGGGACCGCCCTGCCCCGACCAGCAGTCCCATCTCCACGCGACCATAAGGCTCGATTTCGATTTCCAGGGCCGTGGCCATTACCGGGTCGACGATGGCACCGGCGTTGGCACCCATGGATGCAACACCCTTTTCCAGGCCGGCTGGCCGTTGCCTGCTTCCCGCCCGCCCAAGGAACTGCTGACGATCTGTATCCCAGCCAAAACGCACAGGCTGGCCTGTCGGCGGCACCAGGGCGTGAGCGACATAGAGTGGACGGTCATTGGAGCTGCGCGGGCGACGACGGAACAGCAGTATCTGCTCTTCGTCGAGACACTCGCTCTCGATGAACAGTCGTGCGAATGCCGGGTGTCGCTCAAACTCGTCTGGCTTGGCCATGGCCAGTTCGGCGAAACTGGCGACAAGCAGGCGGCGCGGCTGATCGGACTCATTGCTGATGAGCAGTTTGCGTGCCTCGATATCATGTTGTGCGGCTACGCCCAACCGCATGCGGCAAAGTAGATTCTGACTTCGGCAACGAAACTCGGCGAAATGCGCACCAAATTGAACCTGACGATCAGCCGAGTCATTGCCTGCGGGATCAGCACTGATCGAAAACCCCTGATCCGCATCCAGGTCGTGCACGTACACCCACTGCCCCGACCGATTGGTCGTGACATCGGGCTGCCAGCGACTGATCATGATGCCCTGCCATTGACTGCCGCCGCCACCTGCAGCGTTGATAGTGATGCTGTACTGCCCGTTCGACAGCAAGGTGAAGTTCGGCACATCGGAACGTGGTTCGACAGACCAGCTCAGCGGGTCCGGTGCGACATGCGGTGCGCGAGACTTGCTGGCGCCAGAGGGGGTCGGCAACTCGGGAACCACGCGCGGCAAACGTTCGTGCAACAGCATGCTCACGCCAGCCACGTGTGGGTCGGAGTGAAAGCGGTGGACCATGATGTCGTTGTTCAGGTAGTTGGCGATGGCAACCAGCGCCATACCCTGGTGATGACTCATCCATGCCTTGACCACCCGCAACCGACGCGGCTCCGGCCGGGTGCGTCGACCGAAATCCAGTGCTTCATAGCAGCCGTAAAGCCCGATTCCCCGCAATGCCTTGATGCGGCGCAGGTTGTCGACCACTGCAAGCGGATCGAACGGTAGGGCCATGATGGATGAGTAAGGCGCAACCACCAGGCGCTCACCCAGATCACGCTTGAAACCCAGGCCAGGTACGCCAAAGGCGCGGTAGGCGTAAACCTGCTGCTCGTCAAGCTGATAATAGGCCGACTCGGAGATCCCCCAGGGGATCTGGTGTCGATCGGCAAAGCTTCGATGCAGATCGATGGCTGCCCGGCTGGCGTTATCGAGCAGGCTGCCGCTTGGAGTTTGCGCATAAAGCCTGGGCATCATGTATTCGAACAGTGTTGCGCCCCATGACATGAGAATGCTCCGCCCGTGGCGGCGGCGAAATGGACGCCCAAGAAACAGCCAGTGACGTGGCGGCACCTGCCCGTTCGCGATAGCCCAAAGGCTGGCGAGTCGCGCCTCGGAGGCCAGCAAGTCGTAGAAGTTGGGATCGGGCGTGGCATTGCTGACGTCATACCCGATGCGAAACAGGTGTCGCTCCTTGTCATACAGGAAGCGGAAGTCCATTTCCGCGGCCCATGCACTGGCTTGCCGGGAGATCTCCTGAAAATCGGATCTCAGTTTGCTTGCGACACTCTGGGCATGGTCAAGCTGACGCGCCAGCCGTTCAATAATGGTGCTCTGTGACTGATCCTTTACAGACTTGTCCTGCAACTGAGCGATCAGTGTCAGCACTCGACGTGAACGACTGACCCAGGTTGACAGGCGCCATTGTCCTTTCAACAGACTCAACAATTGCTGCCACTGTGGAGCAACGTCCGATTCAACCGAATCGCACACCTGCTCCAGGTCGGACAGGTCGTCAACCCATGGCAGGAGACATTCGAGCATATGGGTGGCACGGTGCGCCTGACTCTGTAGTTCATCGAGCCAGATTCGCAGCTCCCTGATGGCCTCGGCACTGACCACTACCTCCCGGTCCTCAGCCAGACCAATCACTTCATCGGCCAGGCGATCGAAGTATTGTTGCTGCCATTGCTGAAGCAATCGGCGGGTATCTTCCGGCCCTGCACCCGCCAGCTCCTGGCGTTGCTGGTTGATCAGCACCAGCAAGTGACGACTGCGCTTATTGGCCGGCACCGCGCCGGGTAATGCCTCCACGGTTTCTGCAATGACACCCAGCGTGTCCGATACCCCCTTCAGCAGTCGGGGAACATCCAGTGGCGAGACGATCAGTTCATCCAGACCCTGCGCCAGAGTGCTCAAGGCGACAGCGAGATTGCCACTGTCGACCGTGGACACATAGGCCGGCTCAAGTCGATTGAGGTCGCGCAGCTCGTACCAGTTCAACCAGTGACCACGGTGACGTTCAAGCTGCGCCATGCCATCCATCAGGTTGCCAAGCCATGCGGCCAGCGTCAGGCTGTCCAGCCAGCCCATGTCATGTGCCGCCAGCGCGGAGTTCAGGGCAAGACCGATATTGGTCGGCGAGGTCCGTTCAGCCAGCATGACCCGGGGGTCTTCCTGAAAGTTATCGGGCGGCAGCCAGTGCGTGTCGGGCCCGACAAAACGTTCGAAGAAAAGCCAAGTGCGCCGGCCGATGCGCCGAAGAAGGTCCCGGTCAGATTCAGACAGTACCGGTGCGGGACGGACACGAGTCTGGTCCACAACACCGGCGATCATCGGGGCAACCATCCAGCCCAGCAGCAATGGTGCGGCGGGCAGAAGAACGGATGGATTGAATAGCAAGATCCCTGTCGTGGTCAGCACTGCCAGCAATGGAGCAGTCCACATCTCGCGCCACAGGTGCCGGCGTGCACTGCCCAGACTGCGCTGGGTATGGGCAGCGCTGGTCCACTCAAGAAGGTGTCGCCGGGTCAGGCTCATGCGCAGCAGTGCACGTGCGGCCGCATCAAGCAGCATGGCGCTCTGATATGGCAGCAAGACCAGGTTAAGCAACCAGTACTGCAACTGGAGACGGAAGGCACGGGGAAACCGCCGCAGCCTGGGCCAGGCCGAACGCGGCGAGAATGCACCACGCCCGAATGCTTCAAGCCATTCGGTCAGCAAGCCGGGCCCCATCAACAGGGCAAACAGCAGCATCCAGACCCAGTCGATGCCGGGCAGCAACCCCGAGAGGCTCAGCAGTATCAGGGCAAGTACAACCGGTGGCTGCAGACTGCGACGCAGATTATCGATGATCTTCCAGCGATGCACCGGCCTGAGTGGATTTCTGCGCCAGCTGTTGTCGGCAACTCGCACTCGCTGCCTGAGCCATGGCAGCAATTGCCAGTCGCCCCGTGTCCAGCGATGCTGCCGACGCATGAACGCCACGACACTGGCCGGAAACTGCTCCATCAGAACGATATCGGAGGCCAGACCGACACGCGCATGAACGCCTTCGAGCAGATCATGACTGAGCAGGGAGTTATCGGGGATTCTGCCGGCCAGGGTATGTTCGACTGCGCGCCAGTCGTATATGCCCTTGCCGGTGAAAATACCTTCGCCGAACAGGTCGTGGTAGACGTCCGAGCTGGCATGGGTATACAGGTCCATGGTGGTGTCACCGGAGAAGATCCGGGTGAACAGCGTTGCCATGGTGGTGTCGGGGTCGACCTCCAGCCGCGGCTGGATAATGCCGTAGCCCGCCTTGAGCATACGGCTTTCATTGTCGTAAACCGCATGGCTGAGCGGGTGGGCAAGTGTCCCAACCAACTGGCGAGCAGTACCCGGAGGCAGTCGCGTATCGGCATCCAGGGTCAGAACGTAGCGGATACCTTCCAGCAGCTGCTTTTCGCCATGGACCACGGAGTAGCTTGTGTCTCCATCACCTGCCAGTACGCGGTTGAACTCCATCAACTTGCCGCGCTTGCGTTCCCAGCCCATCCAGCAGCCTTCAGAGTCGTTCCACAGTCGCTGCCGCGACATGAACACGAAGCGATCGCCGTACTGACGATTCAGGCGACGGATACAGGCCATGCAACGCTTGAGAATGTGTGCATCCGCCGGGGTTTCGGGCTGGTCGGCATCGCGCAGATCGCCCAGCACGACATAGACCAGAGACGGGTCGTCGTTGGCCAGGTAGTTGACCTCCAGGCGCTCGAACACCGGTTCGACGTCATCCACGCCGGCAAAGATGACGGGGACCGTCACGGCCGTGCGGAATGATTCGGGAATGCCATTGGGTGCGAAATCCATGCGCGCCAGCGTGCGCGGCGGAACCAGCCAGGTGATAAGCCCGTTGGCCAACGCCACGGACAGTCCAATGACCGGCACCAGGGCCAGAAGCACCACGAGGACCAGGGCCCAGACGGGGCAGCCATACTGAAGCACGGACGCCAGGGCGGCAATGGGCACTGCCGAAAAGCCTGCAATCAGCGCGAAATAGATGCCCCCTGGGCGTCGCTCTGCCAGATCAAGCACGCGCTGACGCAAGCCGGGGCGAAACCCGGCTTCCCGACGCAGGCGTTCGAAGCCGCCGCCGATCAGCCAGTATCCAACATGTCGGTGACGCTGCATGCTGCTGCTGGCTGATTCACTGAGCGCGACCGCGCGCTCGGCTACAGCCGTTTCGGACAAGCTGCCGTAACGTGAAAGCTGCTCGACGCGGCGGCGGTATCGATCACGGGTGAGAAAATCCATGTCGGCATAAGCACCGGCCGGATCCCTTGCCAGTATGCGATCGACCCGACTGAGGCGCTCGAAAGACTCCGGCCAGTCATGCGCAGCCAGGGCCCGCAGCCCGAGTATGCCCCCGGCCACCGTGTCGATGATATCGACCCGGTCGCCCTGCACCGTGTCATCGATATCGGCCGTCAGCTCCTCGCCAACCTCGATCAGGTGATCAATGACACCCAGCGTGATGAAGGCGGGTAGCGCCCAAAGCTCTCCGATGGTCAACGCCCGGTGGTCCTGAAAGCGCTCGACGTTGCCTTCCATCCAGTCAAGCTCGACCGGCTCTCCGCCATGAGTGAGCAGAATCCGGGCCAGCGAAGCGACCAGCGGCTCAGTGCTTCCCTGTGAAACTGACACCTGCGGCAGACTGCGAACAAACCCTGCCGGCATGTCCGAACGAAGACCCGAGATGGCATCCTCGATGACATGGCGATTGTCCAGCAGCCACTCTTCGGCCCGGGTGACGGTGTGACCGGCAACCTGCAGGCGATCAATGATCGAGTAAATGCCTTGTAGACGCTGGCGGCGATCCTGCAACTGCAAGGGAACGGCGCGGGCGGTGACGACATTGCCAGCCTTCCGGGCCAGCTCTCGCAGGTCCCGCTCAAGGTCCGGCTGAACCGCGGTGGCGTTGGATTCAGGCGCCCTGTAGTCGCTCATTGCCCGCCAGCGCTGGTGACATCTCCATACTTCTCGATGGCACCCTGAATAACCAGGGTAGGCAGGCTGACCCTGGCCAGCAAGGTTTGAAGTATGGACTTGCGGCACCAGCCGTTGCGTTCACTTTCGCTCCATGCCGTAAGGACCATCAGGTCCGGGCTTTCCTGCCGGCTGACATCCCCAAGGCAGGTCACTGGATCACTGGCCACCTCGAGACGTGTTCGAACACGGTGTTGATTGCAGAAATGGTCCCTGAGCTCTTCCAGATAATTTGCCGCCACGCGCTGATTGCATTCAATCAGCCGCTGCCTGATCGACTCTTCCGTTTCGGTCAATGGTCTGCGCCTTGGCATCGATGGCTCGATGAACACGTGACACAAGAGGATCTCGGCATCCGTTCCAGCCGCCAGGGCTACGGAAATCTGTGCAGCCGCCTCCGACTTGTGGGTGCCGTCCAGTGGCACCAGGATGCGGCCGTAGGTCGATGCATCATTCCTCGCGCCCGATTCATTCACCAGCAGGTAGGAGACCGGGGTGCTCGACAGCACTTTGAACGCAGTCCCGCCATGGGGGAAGCGACTTTCGCCACCCGCCCCCCAGGAGGACATGACCACCAGGTTGATATCGTTGCGGCGGACATGGTCGGCAATGCGATCGGCCGGCTTGCCTTCCGTCAGTACTTTCCTGACTTCGACATCGTCCAGCCTCGTATCCGAGCCAAGTCCGTCAAGATAGCGCTCGGCCTCGGCCCGACGCAAACGCCAGTCGATGCTTTCGCTGCCGGTGCGCCCGTTGGCTGCGTCTCCGTCCAGCACCCTGAGCAGGGTCACGCGACTGCCGAACTGACGCGCGATGCGTCCGGCGTGCAGGATGGATTTCTCGGCATGGACCGATCCATCGAGTGGCAACAGAATCCGACTGAAAACCATAAGCCTGGCAGCCCCGGGATGTCACAGACTTCCATCCTAGGGAATCGGCCGGGTGCTGCCGTTGACTCAGATCAAGCCTGACGCACTTGGATCAGAACTCGACTATCAGCCACATTTGGAGTATCCGCAGGCCAGACAGGTCTGACAGCCGTCCAGAAGCACCATGGCGCGGGTGTTGCACTTGAAGCACAGGGTGGCCGATGCCGGGTAGGACGCCTCACTCCCCTGCCCGGCATCGGCCCGGCCGACCTCACCTATCGTTTTTTTTTCCGCCGGTCCGTCCTGTTTCTCCCGCGCCTCGGCCTCGGCGCGTTTCTGTTCCAGAATCAGCTGCTGCTGTTCGCTGAGTTCATCGGGCTCCAGCAATCCGATCCGCTTCAGGTGATGCTCAAGCACCGCGCCGATGTCGGCAACGATGGAGGGCACGAAGCGCCCGCCGGGTTTGAAGTAGCCACCCTTGGGGTCGAAGACGGCCTGCAGCTCCTCCGACAGGAACGTGACATCGCCACCCTTGCGAAACACGGCCGACATCACGCGTGTCAGCGCCACGATCCACTGGAAATGATCCATGTTCTTCGAGTTGATGAAAATCTCGAAGGGTCGACGCTGCTCATGTTCCGTGCCGGCGTTGAGCACGATATCGTTGATGGTCACGTACAGGGCGTGATCGTCCAGCGGGGTCCGGATCTTGTAGGTCGCCCCTTCGAGACACTCCATACCTTCCGGACGCTCGAGTTTTTCGTGCATGCGGATGATCTCGGCCTTCTTGGCCACGGGCTGCTCTTCGGCCGCCGTGTCCTTCTCCGCCTGCTCCTTTTCGCGAACCTTGTAGTTCACGATCTTCTTTTCGATTCGGATCGTCATGTCAATGCTCCCGCATCAGAACTTGCCGTAGTAGCCTTCTTTCAGGGCATCAAAAAGATTGGCGGCGGTATGTGTCTCGCCGTCATACTCCACTTCTTCATTGCCTCTGAGCTCCACTTTCGACCCATCTTCCAGCTCGAAGACATAGGTGGTGGATTCCAGATCCTTGTCGGTCACCAGAACACCCTGGAATGCCTCAGGGTTGAAGCGGAAGGTCGTGCACCCTTTGAGATCCTGTTCCCATGCGAACAGATAGATGTTCTTGAAGTCCTCGTAGGGATAGTCGGTCGGCACGTTGGCGGTCTTTGAAATGGAGCTGTCGATCCATTTCTGGGCCGCGGCCTGAATGCCAACATGCTCTTTTGGCGTGATGGTTTCGGCGGTCACGAAATAATCCGGAAGCTGTTCATCGGCTGCTTCGGAGTACGGCATGGCCGCCGAATTGACCAGCGTGCGATAGGCCAGGAGCTCATAGGAATAGACGCTGACCTTTTCCTTGCTCTTGCGGCCCTCACGAATCACGTTGCGATTGTAGTGATGCGCAAAGCTCGGCTCGATACCATTCGACGCGTTGTTTGCCAGCGACAGCGAAATCGTGCCGGTGGGCGCGATCGAGGTGTGATGGGTGAAACGTGCCCCGGTTTCGGCCAGGCGCTCAACCACTTCGGGCGCCACTTCGGCCACTCTCTGCATGTATCGGCTGTAGCGGGCATGCAGGATGCGACCGGGTACACGGTCGCCCGGCTTGAAGCCATCGCGCTTCATCTCCGGGCGCTTGCGCAGCATTTCGGGCGTGACCTCGAACTCGTCGAGCATGATCGGGGCCGGGCCCTTCTCCTCGGCCAGCTCGATGGCCGTCTCCCAGCCAGCCACGGCCATCTCCCGGGCTACCCGTTCGGCAAACTCCAACGATTCCGGACGGCCGTACTGCATGCGCATCATGGTCAGGGCCGAGCCGAGACCAAGAAAGCCCATGCCGTGACGCCGCTTGTACATTATCTCGCGCTTCTGCTCATCGAGCGGCAAGCCGTTGATCTCGACGACGTTGTCGAGCATGCGGGTAAAGATCTGCACCGTGCGCCGATACTCATCCCAGTTGAAACGGGCATTCTCGGTGAACGGGTCTTCGACAAAACGGGTCAGGTTGACCGAACCGAGCAGACAGGCGCCATAGGGCGGCAGCGGCTGTTCGCCACAGTTGTGCGCATGCAGACCATTGGCATCAAATGTATTGATCCCCGGTACCTGTACATCGAATACGTCTTGCGTGCCAGCCTCTTCGATAGCCGTGACGCGGGCAGTAAAGCGTTCGCGGTTGAGCCTGCGGGCATAGCCTTCAAGAAGTTGATCGAGCACCCCCTGTTTGCCCGAGTCAGCGAACCCGATAATTTCATTGAATCGCAGCAGATTTTCATTGCTGATGACCAGTTCATGCTGCGCGCGAATCGGATAACTCCGTTGGCCACCCTTGCCGTCGGGCAACAGGCTGTGGGACTTCTTGCGTCGATCCTTGTAGATCTTCGAGGCAATTCCCAGGCGCAACAGCATTCGCTGAACGGCCTGAAGACAATCAAGGTCACTTTGGCTAAGTCGTACGCTAACGCCCTTGGCCTGACTGCCCTGGACGCTGCCATCCGCATCAAAGAACCCACGCAGAAAACCGCGATACCCGGCTGCCGAAGCCATTTCGAGTTCCGGCGTGACGGTCTTGTTGCCCGGAGACATTCCCATATCATGCGCAAGATTTCTGACGGCTGCGGACTTGAGACGAAACTCGTTTCTTCCCTTAACCAAGGCCCAACCCTGGAAATCCGCCCGGTGAGGAAGTGATCGTGCCGCAGCTTCTGCCACCTGCATGATGGAACTGACACCGGAGCTGGCACATTCGCCGTTTGCGATGGCTGCTTCCTGCCAGGCCGACAAAACCGCAGTGTCCTCCTTGAGAGTGCCGTCGCCGACCAGCAGTCCGAGCAGGTAGCCCTTGTTCTCGTCAAGCGCACCGTCCCACTGCGGGGCATCACGATGATCATTGAGCAGTACGCGATCACCCGGTTGCAGATCACCTGCCTGGCACCACTCGGTGTCGGTCTGGTGACGAGTGAACTCGCTTACTCGACGCACGCGGTGATCACGGGTCAGTTTCAATTCATAGCCTTCAGCGGTGACAAGCCGCACCACCGCCTTGGTTGCAGTCTTGAAGAAGCCTTCCGGCCCACTAGCGTGACCAGCGCCGTCAACAACCGCCGAAAATGGCCGCCCGACGAGATCCCCAACCTGCCTCGGGCCGTCCGTGGTCTGCACCCAGGTATCTGCTGTCACGCACGGGTTGGTGGCACGGATGTTCTCGCACCACCAATTGTTGTTCTGTTCATTGATGCGATCGACCAGCACGAAACCCGGCTCGGCATAGTCGTAGGTCGATGTCATGATCATGTTCCACAGGCGCCGTGCCGGCACCTTGCGGTAGATCTTGCAGGCGACCAGACCTTCGTCATTGCTGACATAGCCCTGGCTGACCGGCCATTCCCGCCACAGCACCTGCTCGGGATCTTCCAGGTTCAGCTCGTCAGCCTCCGACTCAAGCACGGGAAAGACCAGCGGCCATTCGGTATCATCCACCACCGCACGCACGAAATCATCGGTGATCAGCAGCGAGCAGTTGAACTGCCTGAGCACACCATCGGAACGCTTGGCCCGAATGAAATCCATCACGTCGGGATGCGACACGTCGAAGGTCGCCATCTGCGCCCCGCGCCGCCCCCCGGCAGACGAGACGGTAAAGCACATCTTGTCGTAGATATCCATGAACGACAGCGGCCCAGAGGTATAGGCGCCGGCGCCAGACACGTAGGCACCCTTGGGCCTGAGCGTGGAAAACTCGTAACCGATACCGCACCCGGCCTTCAGGGTCAGTCCGGCTTCGTGGACCTTGCCCAGAATGTCGTTCATCGAATCCCGGATCGTGCCCGAAACCGTGCAGTTGATGGTCGATGTGGCCGGCTTGTGTTCGCGCGCACCGGCATTGGAGGTGATCCGGCCGGCCGGAATCGCGCCCCGACGCAGGGCCCACAGGAACTCCCGGTACCAGTGTTCCCGCTTGTCCCGGGTCTCCTCGACTTCGGCCAGCGCCCGCGCCACGCGCTTGTAGGTGTCATCGATGTCGCGATCGATCACCTCGCCCGACTTGGACTTGAGCCGATACTTCTTGTCCCAGATGTCCAGGGAAGCGTCCTGGAATGCAATCTCCGGGAGCGCCGCCGAAAGGTCTTCTGCCGAAACGCTCATACCCGCAACCTCTTGATTATGATCCGATAGTCTTGATTATTCACAGGTTACCCACCCCTCGATCCACAACCTATTGTGTCGAAGATGGATCGGTTGCACAAGATATTGTGCCGAGCGCCTACGATACGCCCTAAAGCCCCGCCTTTCAAGAGCACAGCCCGATCTTTCCTGTGAATGTGCTCCGACCTGGCGCGCGCACACGCCGCAGCACCAGCGCGCATGCGGCGCCGGCCATATCGTCGCTTGGACAAAAGGGAGAATGCCGGGCCGGACGGCCCGGTCGTACTACTCTGTTTCGCGCTTGAGTTCACGCTCCATCAGGACCTGAACACCCTTCTTCGCGCTCCAGCCCTTGTACAGGATGCCGTGGACCTGCTCGGATATCGGCATCTCGACGCCCGCCTTCTCGGCCAGGCGCATGACTTCTTCGGCGGTCTTGATACCTTCAACCACCTGACCGATCTCGGCCACGGCCTGGTCGCGTGACTTGCCCTGGCCCAGCGCCAGACCCAGTCGTCGGTTGCGCGACAGGTCGCCGGTGCAGGTCAGCACCAGGTCGCCGATGCCGGCCAGCCCCATGAGGGTGCGGGGGTCGGCACCCAGGGCCTGCCCCAGCCGCATCATCTCGGCCAGTCCACGTGTGATCAGGGCGGCCCGGGTATTGCTGCCCAGGCCCAGGCCATCGACCATGCCGCAGGCCACGGCCAGCACGTTCTTGATCGCACCGCCCAGTTCAGCCCCCACCAGATCGGCCGTGTAGTAGGCACGAAAGCTGACGCCATGCAGCATTTCGGCCCAACGCTGGCCGAAGTCCGGCGAGTTTGCGGCCACGGTCACGGCCGTTGGCAGACCTTCGGCCACCTCACGGGCGAACGACGGACCGGTGACCAGGGCCAGAGGAAAGTCCTTGCCCAGCCGATCAACGGCCACCTCGTGCAGCAGCCGGCCACTGCCGGGCTCGAACCCCTTGCTGGCCCAGGCCAGACCCATGCGCTCGTCCAGGTGGCTCTTCAGACGATCCAGCGTTTCGGCAAACGCATGACTGGGCGTGACCACCAGTACCCGGTCGGCGCCCGACACGGAACGGTCGAAATCAGCCGAGACACTGATGTTCCCGGCCAGCTCCAGGTCCGGCAGGTAGCGCCGATTGACCCGCGTCTGCTGCATTTCGTCGGCCTGCCGGGCGTCGCGCGCCCAAAGCCGGACCGAATGCTCCATGCGCGAAAGCTGCATGGCAAGCGCCGTTCCCCAGGAACCGGCGCCGAGTACGGCAACGGTTGTGGTCATGAATCAGTTGTCGGCGTCGCTCTGGGCTTCGTCGCCCTGCCCGCTGCCTTGCTGGGCCTGCGCGCTTTCGCTCTGATCCTGTCCGTTTGCCTGCTGATTCTGATCACCTTCCTGCTGTGCCTGCTCCAGGCGCTGCCGGAAAATGGCCTCGAAGTTGATCGGCTGCAGCGGCGGCATGTAAAAGCCACCGGCACTGACCATGCTGGAAATCTGATTCCGGCAATAAGGGAACAGCACATCCGGGCAGAGCACGTTGATGACGTATGGCAATTGCTGCTCGGTGAAACCACCGAACTGGAAAATACCGCCATAGTGCACTTCGCACAGAAAGGCGGTCTTGCCGGCCTGCTTGGAAGTCACCGTAATCGACAGCACCACTTCCCAGCGATTCTCGTCGATCTGGTTGGAGCGCTGCGATAGGTTCAGGTTGACGTCGGGCTGGCCGGAGCTCTGGTCCAGCTCGAGAACATTGGGGGCTTCAAAGGAAGCATCGCGCAGGTAGACATGCTGAACGCCCATTCTTGCGCCCTGCTGCTGATTGGCCTGGTTGGCGCCCGCGGCGCCCTGGTTTTCTTCTGCCATGACTTGAGTTCTATCCTTGAATGAAGTTGGGTTGAAAATGAAAACAGACGACGAAAGCGGTCAGTTGGCCTCGTCGCCCTGCTTGCCCTTGGCGTCCTTTTTCTTCTTGCGCTCTTTTCGATCCGGTTTCGCCGCTCCCTTGTGGCGGGTAACCGGCTGCTGGTCCGCCTGCCATTGCGTCAGACCGCCACTGAGCAGGCTGACACTGGCAAACCCGAGCCGGCTCAGCCGGGTGGCCATCTGCGGCGACACCTGGCCGTTCTTGCAATAGACGATAACCGGCCGGTCCTTGTGCTTGAGCAACTGTTGATTGCCCGCCTCGATCTTTGAAGGCGGCATATGCAGCGCGCCATGGATATGGCCTTTTGCAAAGTCGGTGCTGTTGGAGACATCGAGAATGATCGGCTCCTCGCGGTTGATCATGCGCACCGCTCCCAGCGTGTCCACTTCCTTCCAGGGCCGTGTCAGTCGGCTGACTTCGTAGATGATCCAGGCCAGCAGCACGACGCCAAAGATGCCGGTCAATACCGGGTGGTTGCCGATGAATTCGAAGATTCGCTCCATCACCTAAACTGCTCGAGTCAAAGCCGCCCATTATCCTGCAAACTGGCTCTTGTTGCCAGCACCCCGGTCCGATATTCGGACAACCGCAGTCACGGCGGTTTGCTGACTACGGCCAGGGCCCGACGGCTCGGGAGCAGGGAATTCCACCCTTGCAGCAACGGCAGCTATGGGATAATTGATGCGATAGACCTGATTCTCAAGAGGAAACAAGCCCGATGAGTCAATGTCAGCCCCTGGTTCTGCTGATTCTCGATGGCTGGGGTCATCGCGAGGCGGCCCCGGACAATGCCATCAGTACCGGATGCACCCCAAACTGGGACCGACTCTGGACATCCTGCCCGCACGCTCTGCTCGATACGGCCGGCGAGGCCGTTGGTCTTCCCGAGGGGCAGATGGGCAACTCCGAGGTCGGACATCTCAATATCGGAGCCGGCCGAATCGTCTACCAGGAGCTGACCCGGATTGGCAAGACCATTGCCGATGGCAGTCTGGCCGACAACCCGGCCCTGTCCGGCGCCGTGGCAAAGGCCCGGGAACACGGTAGCTGCGTACACATCATGGGGCTGCTTTCGCCCGGCGGCGTACACAGCCATGAAGATCACCTGCTGGCGACCCTTGCCATGAGCCTGGAACAGGGCGCTCCTGAAGTCGCCGTTCACGCCTTTCTCGATGGGCGCGACATGCCGCCACGCAGCGCCGAGGCTTCAATCCAGAGACTCGAAATGGCGGTGGCGGACCATGATCGGGCCTGCGTGGCCAGTGTCAGCGGTCGCTACTACGCAATGGACCGGGACAAGCGCTGGGAACGAACCCGCGCGGCCTGGGATGCCATCGTCGAGGCAAAGGGGGAATTCAACTGCGACACCGCCTCCGAGGCCCTGAGCCAGGCCTATGGTCGTGGCGAGGACGACGAGTTCGTCAAACCCACGGTCATCGGCAGTGGCCGGCGCGTCGAGGACCAGGATGTCGTCATTTTCATCAATTTTCGGGCCGACCGGGCCCGTCAGCTCACAAGCGCATTCGTCAGCCTCGATTTCGACGGCTTCCAGGCTCGCCGACCAGCGCTGGCCTCGATGGTTACGATGACCCGTTACCAGGAAGATTTCGATACCGAAGTGGCATTTGCTCCGTCCACGCTCGAACACCTGCTGGGCGCCGAGCTTTCGGCCGCCGGCATGCGTCAGTTACGCATTGCCGAGACCGAGAAGTACGCTCATGTCACCTACTTTTTCAACGGCGGTGAAGAAACCGTGTTTGACGGCGAGGAACGCCGCCTCATCCCGTCGCCGGACGTGGCGACCTACGACCTGCAGCCGGAAATGAGCGCCCCGCGCCTGAGCGACGAGCTGGTCGCCGCCATCGAGAGCGGGACCTTCGATGTCATCGTCTGCAATGTGGCCAACCCTGACATGGTCGGCCACAGCGGGGTGTTCGAAGCGGCAGTACAGGCGGTGGAGGCTGTCGACCAGCTCCTCGGCCGTGTCGACGAGGCCGTGCGCCGGGCGGGTGGAGAGATGCTGGTCACCGCCGACCATGGCAATGTCGAACAGATGAGCGATCCCGAGAACCACCAGCCCCATACCTCGCACACTACCAACCCCGTACCGTTCCTGTACGTGGGCCCGCGCCCGGCCCGGCTGGAAGCGCGCGGCAGCCTGCGCGACATCGCGCCAACGATGCTGTCTCTTCTGGATCTCGAAGTTCCGGAGGCAATGACCGGGCGCCCCCTGGTTGATATCAGCCAGGGAGCCGGTGACTGAACCTGCCCGAATGCAACGATGTTCGTTGAGTCACTCCTGCGGGGTGCTCGGTCTCGGACTGTTCTTTCTGGGGATGGCCCTGACCGCCACGGCCGAAACGCCCGAAGAGATCGAGGCGCGCCTGGAAGCCCTGCGCGAGGAGATTTCGGGTATCCAGCAGCGCATCGATCGCAACCTGGGCGAGCGCGACCGGCGCCTCGAAGCACTGGCCAATGCCGAGCGCCGGGTTTCCACTGCCCAGCGCGAGGTGCGTGAGACGGCCTCCGCACTGGAACAGACCCGCGACAATATCTCGTCGCTGGAAGCACAGATCGACGAACTGGAGAAAGATGCCGCGGAACACGGCCATGCGCTGGCCCGGCAACTGGCCGTTGCCTACCGCCATGGCGGCGACTCCCGCCTGAAGATGCTGCTCAACCAGGATGATCCCCGGCGACTGTCCCGACAAATGGCCTACTACGGCTACCTGGCCCGGGCGCGCCTTGATGCCATCGAGCAGCTCAACCGCACGATGGCATCACTGCAGGTCTCGCGCCTGGCCCTGGCCGATGAGGAATCCCGCCAGGCCGATCTGCTGGCCGGGCGGGAAGCTGAACTGACCGAACTGGAAGTGGCCCGCGCCGAACGTGAACAGGCTCTGGCACGGCTGGAAGAAAGGATTCGCGACGATCGTGAGCGCGTGGCCGACCTGGAAGCCAACGCCGAGGAGCTGCGCCGGCTGCTGGACGAACTGGCCACAGCCCTGGCCGATGTACCACCCGACTTTGAGGTCGCGCCTTTTCCTGAGCTGCGCGGCGAGTTGCCGACCCCGGTGGACGGCCCCGTGGTACGCAGTTTTGGCGACCGCCGGGGCGGCGACATGCAGTGGAGCGGGTGGCTGATTCAGGCCGATCACGGCGAGCCGATCCAGGCCATCGCCCACGGGCGGGTAGCCTATGCCGACTGGCTACGCGGCTACGGCCTGATGCTGATCATCGACCACGGAGACGGTTTCATGAGCCTGTATGCACACAGCGAGTCCCTGCTGCGAGACGTCGGTGACTGGGTCAACCCGGGTGAAACCATTGCCACAGTGGGCAACAGTGGCGGCAATGACCAGCCGGGTGTCTACTTCGAACTGCGCAGGGACGGCCAGCCGGTCGACCCGGTCAACTGGGTGGCGCGCTGAGCATGCCCGGCCAGACTACATCGATACTGCGGCACCTTGACGCGCAAGTGCTTGCAGTCGCACTGATCCTCTTCTGCCTGCCGGCCACGGCCGACCAGCCAGCCCGGGTGGCCGTGGTCATCGATGATCTGGGATACCTCCAGACCAATGATCGACGGGTTCTTGGGCTGGACGAGCGAGTTGCCGTGGCCATTATCCCCGACGGCCCACTGGCTCCGACGCTTTCACGCCACGCCGCCGGGCAACAACGCGAGGTGCTGATCCACATGCCCCTGCCGGGCATCCTGCATGACGACTGCAAGTATCGCGCGACCTGTATCGAACCCCAGTGGACACCGATGCGCATGGCAGCCCATCTGCAATGGGCCACGCAACGCGTCGAGCATGCCATCGGCCTGAACAATCACCAGGGCAGCCGTTTCACCACCGACGGCGATGCCGTGAACCGCCTGGTCGGCAGCATTGACTTGCTGGAAAGGTTGCACGGCACCCGGCTATTCGTGCTCGACAGCTACACGGTGCCGGGCTCGCTGCTGAAACAACAGGCCCGGAAGGCCGGACTGCCATCAGGCCGACGCCACGTGTTTCTCGATCACGACCCGCAGCCCGAGGCCATTGCCAAGGCTTGGAAAAGCCTGATTGCGGTGGCCCGCGAGCGCGGTAGCGCCATTGCCATCGGGCATCCGCACCAGACCACCGTCGAGTTTCTCGAAAACCACATTCCCCGGCTCGACGAACAAGGCGTCGAGCTGGTTCCGGTCAGCCACCTGATGGAGCCTTCGCCTAACGGCCTGCCAGTGCCGCCGGCCGATCGCGCCCCCTGAGGCAAGGCGCTCAGGGGGCGGCAGACCCTACCGGTCAGCCGGGATAGGTGTAGGGAGCCTGCAGACCCAGCGGCAGCCCGATGAACCAGTAGAGCAGCAGGAAGGCCGCCCAGCCCAGGAAAAGCACGACCGAGTACGGCAGCATCAGCGAGATCAGCGTGCCAATTCCCGATTCGGTGTAGTAGCGTTTGCAGAACACCACGATCAGCGGGAAGTACGGCAGCAGCGGCGTGATGATGTTCGATGCTGAGTCACCAATGCGATAGGCCGCCTGGGTCAGCTCCGGCGAGATACCGAGCTGCATGAGCATGGGCACGAAAATGGGTGCGATCAGCAGCCACTTGGCCGATGCCGAGCCGACGAAGATGTTCACGCCCACGGTCAGGAGCATGATGCCGATGACTGTCATCTGCGCCGGCATGTTCAAGGCTTCAAGCACACTGGCTCCCGACATGGCCAGCAGCAGTCCGATATTGGAGTTGCCGAACGCGGCGATGAACTGGGCGGCAAAAAATGCCATGACCACGTAGTAGCCCAGTGACGACATCGCCTTGGACATGCCCTCGACGATGTCGCGGTGACTCTTGATGGTCTGTGCCACATAGCCGTAGACAATGCCGGGAATGACGAACAGTAGGAAGATCAGCGGCACGATCGAGGCCATAAGGGGCGCATCAAAGGAGCCCAGATTGCCTTCGCCATCGCGCAAGGGCGATCCCTCCGGCAATGCAACTGCCACCAGGATAAGCAATCCGATGACAATCGAGATTGACGCCCAGGTCAGGCCACGCCGCTCGTGAGGCTCCAGCGCCTTCATTTCCGGCTGATCGGACATGTCGCCGTCGACCGGCGTGTCCTTGATCAGGCGCGGCTCGATGACCCGGTCGGTCAGCCACCAGCCCAGTACGACGACCAGCAGGCAGGATGAGGCCATGAAGCCCCAGTTGGCCAGCGGATTGACCACCACGTCCGAATCGATGACCCGGGCCGCTTCCTGGGTGATCCCGGCGAGCATGGGATCGAGCGCCGAGGGAATGAAGTTGGCCGAGAATCCTCCGGAAACGCCGGCGAAGGCGGCGGCAATGCCTGCCAGTGGATGGCGCCCGGCAGCATAGAACATGACCGCGCCAAGCGGAATGACCACCACGTACCCGGCATCGACGGCGGTGGAGCTCATGACCGCGACCAAAATCAGGATCGGGGTGAGCAGCTTCGCGGAGGTGACGTTGAGCGTCGCCCGCAGGCCGGCGTTGATGAAACCACTGTGTTCGGCCACGCCCACTCCGAGCATGGCCACCAACACCACGCCCAATGGTGCAAAATTGACGAATGTCGAAACCATATTGGCCAGGAAACTGGCCATTTCGTCGCCGGCGAGCTGGTTGATGACCCGGATCGGATCTCCAGTCATTGGATGTTCGATACCGAAATTGATGCCGGACAGCAGCCAGGACAGCACCCAGGTAAAAATCAGCAGAAGGAAAAACAGAACGGCCGGGTCAGGCAGCTTGTTTCCAGCCACTTCGATGCCGCCGAGGATCCGCTCGAGCCGGGTCCGCTCGCCCGGCAAAACCTTGTGCAGGTCTGGATTGGGTGAGGCGCCCTGCCCCTCGTTGGTGTTCTGACTCATGACTTGTAGATTCCCCGAATGGTTTTGTACTTGCTATTTGAGTCGTTTCTGTCGACTGCTGACCGCCTATTCGTGGCCCCACGGTGCCGGCGGCGGCTCGACTGAACGGGTCAGATCGAACTCGGCGCGGAACACCCGACCGGGGCGCACCAGCTCGTAGGCAAACTGCTCGCCCGGCCGAACCTCCATCGACCACAGGTTGTCGATCGAGGCTTCCAGTCCGTTGGCCAGAAACAGGGCCCGGGAGTAATCGTCAACCAGAAAGGTCTGGCGCCAACTGCGCCCGGGATCGGTGGTCTGCCCGCCGTACCAGGTGACCGACTCTTCCGAGCCGTCGTCGTAGCGATGATCGTGCTTGAGGCGAAAGCCGTCGTCGGTACGGCTGACGATCCAGGTGCGTGACCGGTTCTCGCCCACGTGCAGCGGAATGCGGATCTCTTCCTCACTGCATTCACGCACGTGCATGATCACTTCGCGACCCAGCCAGCCATCATCCGAGGGTCTGGCAAAACCGGTCATCTCGCCGGAAAACGCCTTGCCGCACAACTCGGTCAGCGCTTCCCAGAAACGCTCGCCCGGATTGTCGTGATCGGGACCGGCCATGGCCAGGGAGGTCAGGACCAGCGTGCTCAGGCCCAACAGCAAATGCCGAATTCTGTAGTGCATGGTTGATTCCCTTTTGCAACAGCCGGGAACCTTAGCACAGCCCCCGCAGCGCGACCAGACTCCGGCGCGCACCGCTCAGCGCTTGCGTCGGGGGCCGTCAACCGGAAGCGGCGTCACCTTCTCGCCGGTCTGGGTGTCGCGAATCACACAGGTGCCCCGTTTTTTGACCTGCTCGACCCGAATGACCGAGTGCATCGGCACATGCAGAACCTCGACATCGGCAAACTCCTCGCGCAGGCGTTCTTCCGTGGGATCGATGACCATGCCGCTGTCATCCTCGAAGACCAGCTCCGAAACCTCGATGAATCCGTAGGACAGGTCGCTGCCGCTGACCTTGCGGGCGAACAGCTCGTAGACCTTGCCCTGATTGAGAAAAGATACCTTGTACATGCTTGCCTGTTTCAGTCGTCGTAGAAAGTTTGATCGATCCGGCCGGCGAACAGCCGCATGCTCAGCGCCGCGACCAGTCCGCCCATAAATCCGGCGATATGGGCCCACCAGGCCACCGCTCCGGACATGGGGCCGAACAGGCTGTAGAGCAACTGCAGGACGAACCAGGAGCCGATAACCAGCAGAGCCGGGACCCGGGCGAATTGCAGGAAAAGCCCCAGCGGTATCCACAGCCCCATCCGACGCTGCGGGAACAGGCCCAGGTAAATGCCGATGATGGCGGAAACACCCCCGCTGGCGCCTATAACCGGCGTGCTGGCACTACCCATCTGCCAGGCCACCGCCAGGTTGGCCAGCAGGCCCAGTGCCAGGAAGAGCATGAAGAAACGCCAGTGACCCAGGGCCCGCTCGACCGGAAATCCGAAGACCCAAAGATAGGCCAGGTTGCCGGCCAGGTGCAGCCATTCGGCATGAATGAACAGGGCCGTGACCAGCCCGAGCAGATGCTGGTCCAGCCAGCCTCGCACCGGACCGGCCAGCACGGACATCACTTCGGCGGGCACGAACCCCCAGAAGTGCAGCCAGGCCTCGGCCAGGGGCGGTTCAAGCAGCGAATAGGCGACCTTCATCGACAGGCAGGTAATGCCCAGCCCCAGCAGGGTCAGGGGCCAGGTCGCCGCTTGCCGGCGCGTCGGCGACAGACGCTGGACAATCACGGTTCAAGCAGGAATCGGTGCTCGCGAAAATCGACGATGGCCCCTTCACGCCGAATATCGACCAAGCGCGCACCATCTGCCAGGCGGTCGCCGGGCACGTAGCGTTCTCCGTTGATCAGCACGAACCGGCTTCCCTCTTCCGGCGAAAAGACATGAATGCTCAGGTTGAGATCGGGAAGCTCTCGCCGCACGGACAGCGGCAACTCCCAGGCCCTGACATACTCGGCGGCAGACGGCCGCCATTCTCCGTCGGTGGTCTCGGTCAACGCCTCAACCGCCGCTTCGTCGACGTCGGGATCGGCCTCGGCGATCTCCTGCTCGGGCTCGTCGGTTGCGGGAGTGAGATCTTCCGGCCTGGTTTCTTCTGTGGTTTCTTCCGTGGCCTCGTCCCGGGCGCGCTGTTCAACCTCGCGCGCCTGGCGCTCGATCTCGGCCATGGCGTCGTCATGATCGGTGACGATACGCTCCCGCTGCACGGCCGGACGACTGACGTCGCGTTCAGATGCCCGGGGTGGCGAGCGCCGCCGGCGATCCTCGGTCACATCGGCCGTCTCGGGTTCGGCGGCCTCCTCAGGCGCCTCGTCGAGGGTGTCGATCGCATCAGCCGACCGGGCATCAGCCAGCGCTTGCTCGGGATCAGCCAGCTCCTCGTCGGCAACATCGGCCACCGGCGCGGCCGGCTCCTGCTGCGGCACGAGCGGCAGCCAGCCCGGCTGGGTCAGGTAGGCGCCAACACCGCCGATCACCAGGAACAACGGCACCACCCACAACAGATGGCGAAAAGGGCGCCGCCATCGACGACGGGAGTAGCGTCCGTCATCCTGCGACGAGTGCAGATCGGGCACCTCGCCGGCACGACGACGCGCTTCGGACTTTCTCAGGGCATCGAGAATGAAGGACACGCCGGTTTCAGCCTCCGTTGAAATCTGTCTGCAGTGCGGGTGCGTCGTCGTGAGGCGCTTTGAGGAACAAGCGCGTGGCCGGCCCGATCACGCCGTCGTCGGCCAGACCATGTCGACGCTGAAACGCCTCCACCCACTGACGGAAAGCCTCATCATACTGGTCACCGGTTCCACCCGTCCATTCCGGCTCGCCGACTTCCTCGGCCAGACGCTTCATTCGCTCCACCTCACTGCCGGAATCTCCCAGGCGCAGCAGGCCGCCGTCATCGGGCCAGACAACGTAGAAATCGCCCAGCCAGCGCCGGTCGAGCTGGCGCACGGGCACGCGGTAGTCCTGCCCGTGGTAACGCAGGACCACATGGTCACCATCCATACCCACCATCAGCACACGGGCCGAATGGGGTTGCTCCAGGCTGAGGATGACGGGCAGGCCAATACTGACCACATAATTCCAGCTACCACGCAGTGTCAGGCAGGCCAAACCGGCCTGGTTCGAGTCCCGCGCCGTGCAGGCTTCCACGATTTCGGCACGATTGACACGTGGCCAGACGGTGGCCATTTCGGCCCAGGCGGAATCCGGCCCCAGTCCGGCAAGCATGTTCTGCCAGGCGGCCATGCTCTGCCCGGCATCGGGTTCGCGCTCATGCATGATGGCCCAGCCCAGCGCACCACCCGCGGCCAGAATCAGGCCGACTGACAGTGCCGCCACGGTGCCGCGCAGCCACCCACCCGATGGCTCGGGCTCCTCGCCGGCCACCTCGCGGGCGGCAGCCCAGACCAGGCCGGCACCCACTCGCTCCTGCTCCCGGGCGTAGCCGGCCATCAGGGAACGGTCGGCGATGATGTTGACCAGGCGCGGTATGCCCTCCGAAGCCTCGAAAATGGCACGCAGTGCCTTATCGGTAAACGGGCAGTGTTCGGCACCGGCGACTTCAAGGCGATAGCGAATATAGTGTTCGGTCTCGTCGCGATTGAGCGGATCCAGATGGAATCGGGCGGTGATGCGCTGTGCCAGCTGACGCAATTCGGCCCGGGCCAGCAGCTCACGCAGTTCCGGCTGTCCGATCAGGATGATCTGCAGCAACTTGTCAGTGGCGGTTTCCAGGTTGGTGAGCAGGCGGATCTGCTCCAGCGCTTCCCGGTTCATGTTCTGCGCCTCATCGATGATGAGGACCACTTTCTGTCCGGCTGCGTGCCTGTCGAGCAGGAAACGGTTGAGATGGTCCTGAATGCTCTGCAGGCTGCCATCACTGTCTGCCAGGTCAATCTCCAGCTCGCCGCAGATGGCCCGCAACAGTTCGGCGGGGCTGAGCATGGGATTGAGAATCAGCGCAATCTGGGTGTTGTCCGGAATCTGCTCCAGCACCACGCGGCACAACGTGGTCTTGCCGGTCCCCACCTCACCGGTCAGCTGCACGAAACCGCCGCTACCGCCCTGCCCCACGCCATAGAGCAGGTGCGCCAGGGCATCGCGATGACGCTGACTGAGATAGACGAAGCGCGGGTTGGGCGTGATCGAGAACGGGCGCTCGCTGAGTCCGAAATATTGTTCGTACATGGCTACCTGGTTTCGAAATCGCCCACCCGGGCTGCCCTCGAATATGGGTCAGACCGACACTCTGCCTGAGTGCCGGCTCAATTGTCTGACAACGCGAGCAGGGATGCGTTGCCCCCGACCGCAGCCGTATTGACCGTAAGGGTGCGCTCGGTGCAGAACCGCAATACATAATGCGGACCACCAGCCTTGGGGCCGGTTCCCGACAGGCCTTCGCCGCCAAAGGGCTGCACGCCCACCACCGCGCCAGTCATGTTGCGATTGACATAGGCGTTGCCGACATGCAGCCGGTGGGCAATGTGGTGCTGGACCCGGTCGATGCGACTGTGCACCCCGGCGGTCAGGCCGTAGCCGATGGCATTGATCCGATCCAGCAGCTTGTCGAGATCGCGTGCCCGGTAGCGCAGGACATGCAGCACCGGGCCAAACACCTCGCCTTCGAGCTGGTCGATGCTTTCAATTTCGTAGGCGCAGGGCGCGAACCAGTAACCTTTGGGCAAGTCCTCCGGCAACGGCGTGCGAGCAATCAGGCGGCCCTCGCGCTCCATGCGGTCGGCATGAGCCTTCAGCATGTCGAGCTGATCCTGATCGATCACCGGGCCGACATCGGTTTCCAGCAAGCCAGGATCACCGAGCCTGACCTGGGCCATGGCACCGGCCAGCATTTCCGTCACCCGGTCAGCCACATCGGCCTGCACACACAGAATTCGCAACGCCGAGCAACGCTGTCCGGCACTGTGAAACGCCGACTGGATGACATCATCGACGACCTGCTCGGGCAATGCCGAAGAGTCCACGATCATGGCATTCTGCCCGCCGGTCTCGGCGATCAGGGTGGCCAGTGAACCGGTGCGTTCGGCCAGGGTCCGGTTGATGCGGTGCGCCGTTTCGGTCGAGCCAGTAAAGGCCACTCCGGCGATGCGCTCATCGCTGGTCAGGGCCGCACCCAGACGTCCATCGCCGGGCAGACACTGCAGGACCTGTGCCGGCACCCCGGCTTCGTGCATGAGCTCGACGGCTCGCGTGGCCACGATGGGCGTCTGTTCAGCCGGCTTGGCAATGACGCTGTTGCCCGCCACCAGCGCGGCACAGACCTGGCCTGTAAAAATGGCCAGGGGAAAGTTCCAGGGGCTGATGCAGACAAACACGCCGCGTCCGTGCAGGCGCAATTCGTTGTGCTCACCCGTCGGCCCGGGCATGACCATGGGCTCGGCCATATGCTGCCTGGCCTGCATGGCGTAGTAGCGCAGGAAATCCACCGCTTCGCGCACCTCGGCAATGCCGTCATGCAACGTCTTGCCGGCTTCTCGCGCGCACATGGCCATCAGCTCCGGGCCATGCTTCTCGTACAGATCTCCAATACGATCGAGCACGTCGGCCCGATGTTCGGCACCCTGTCGATCCCACTCAAGCTGGGCGCCCAGTGCGACATCGACGGCCTTGCCCGCATGTTCGACCGGCGTCCAGCGAACCTGGCCAACCCGCCGGCCAAGATCGGCCGGAGAATGCGCCTCGACGGTCTCGCCCGTGCTCGGCACATCGTGGCCCAGCGGACGCGCTTCCCAGTCGCGCCCGGCGGCCGTGGTCATCTCGGCAGTCAGCGCAGCCAGCACCGACTCCTGGGGGAAATTGATGCCCCGGCTGTTGGTCCGGCCCTTGCCGTAGATATCAGCCGGCAGGGGGATTTTCGGATGCGGGATCGTGGCCAGGGCCTGGACCTCGCCGATCGGGTCATCCACGACCTCCTCGGGCGGCAGCTTCTCGTCGACGATTCGATTGACAAACGAGGTGTTGGCACCGTTTTCCAGCAGCCGGCGCACCAGGTAGGGCAACAGATCCTTGTGGTTGCCGACCGGAGCGTAGACCCGACATTCGCCATTAAAGCCATCATTGTCCAGCACCTCTTCGTAGAGTTGCTGACCCATGCCATGCAGGCGCTGGTACTCGAACTCGCTGTTGTCGCCGGCCAGTTCGGTGATGATCGAAATGGTGTGGGCATTGTGCGTGGCGAACTGCGGATAGAAGGCGTCGCCCATCGACAGCAGCTTGGCGGCGCAGGCAATGTAGCTGAGGTCGGTGTTGACCTTGCGGGTAAACACCGGGTACCCATCCAGCCCCTCGATCTGGGCCAGTTTGATCTCGGTGTCCCAGTAGGCGCCCTTGACCAGGCGAATGGGAATGCGGTGGCCGGTTTCCCGCGCCCGCTCGGCCAGCCAGTCGATCGCCACCCAGGCACGCTTCTGGTAGGCCTGCAGGGCCAGGCCGAATCCGTCCCAGCCCTTCAGCTCGGGCGAACGCAGCACCTCGGCAAAGATGTCGAGCGAAATGGTCAGCCGGTCGGCTTCCTCGGCATCGACTGTCAGGGCAATATTGTGGTCACGTGCCTGGCAGGCGAGATCCCGAAGTACCGGCACCAGCTCGGTCATCAAACGATCACGTTTGGTGAACTCATATCGCGGGTGCAGGGCCGAGAGCTTGACCGAGATCGACGGTGCCGAAAAGATGTCCGGGTCGTCGGTGGAGCGTCCGATTGAATCGATCGCTTCACTATAGGAGTGACGGTAGCGCTCGGCATCCTCGGCAGTCATGGCAGCCTCACCGAGCATGTCAAAGGAGTAGCGGAAACGGCGATTGGCCTTCTTGCGCGAGCGCTCCAGGGCCTTGTCGATATTGCGCCCCATGACGTACTGGTGACCCATGATGCGCATGGCCTGGCGAATGGCCAGCCGCACCACCGGCTCGCCGGACTTGTTGGCGATCCGGGTCAAGGCCGATCCCAGATCACGCCGGGCCGAATCGCTGACGCTGACCATGCGTCCAGTCAGCATCAAGCCCCAGGTGCCAGCGTTGACAAATACTGAACTGCTCTTGCCCAGATGCGATTCCCAGTCGGCATCGGACAGCTTGTCGGAAATCAGCTTTTCGGCCGTTTCGTTGTCCGGGATGCGCAGCAGGGCCTCGGCCAGGCACATCAGAATCACGCCCTCTTCCGACGACAGGTCGTACTCGCGCATGAAGGCCTCCATGACCCCGGCGTCACGGCTGCGCTCGCGGACCTGTCGCACCAGCTCCACGGCCCGGTCGCGCACCGCGCTGCGGCGACCCGGATTGAGCTGTACCTGCTCGAGCAAAAAGCGCACGTGTTCAGTCTCGTCGACCAGCCAGGCCCGGTCCATGGCGGTGCGAAGGGAGTCCTGCTCGGGAAGGTCCGATGCGACAAATTCTGGGGTGGTCTGCGTCATGCTGAGAGGCTCTACTGAGTTGCGTGTTGAACAAACCGCCAAGTGTAACCGAAGCACCGAGGTGCGGGGCTACTGCCCAGAGGGCCAGCGCAGCACCGGATTTTGCCCAAAAGTGGAATTCGGCTTACCCGTGACTGACCGCTTGGGCTAGAATATTGACCAAAATCAAACCGGGCATGGCCCGCCATCGTGATCGAGGTGCAGCACAGCAAGGCAGGTGATGATCTGACGGTCATTGAAGCCCGCTCGAATCTGTCGATGACGCTGGACAGGCTGGCCGCGGTCTTTCTGGGTCTCAGCGCCGTGGTGCTGTTGCTGGCCCTGGCGACCACCATCATGGGCTACTGGCCCATCATGCTGGTTGCCGTTGCCCACCTGGTTCTGGTCGGGTGGTGTCTGCGACTGGCATGGCGCGGCAACTGGGCACGAGAGCGCTTCCTGGTCGGCCGGCGAGAGGTCGTGGTCGAGCATTATGACCACCGCCAGCAGAAACGAACGGTCTGGCCGGCCTCCTGGCTGAGAGTAAAGATCAAAGAGGGTGCCCTGGGTGAACGGCACGTGGTACTCAGTTGCCAGGGACGACGTCAGGTGATCGGCTCCTTTCTGCCGGTACCGGAACGGCTCGACCTGGCACGGGCGCTGAAAGAATGTCTCCGGCCGCGATCGGCATGGAGCGATGAATGAACATTGACATGGTGAATCGAGGATGAAGAGAACCAACGAACTGATCGTCGCACTGGCAGTGCTGGCCGTGGTCACCGTGATCACCTGGGGCCTGTTTGCCGTTGGCGACAACATGCCGCGTGGTGTCACGCCCTTCAGTCAGAGCGTCTACCAGCTGCACAACACCGTCATGGGCATTGTCACGGTCATCGGGATACTGGTGTTTACCGCGATGTTCACATCGGTCGTCGTTCATCGCAAGTCCAAGGGGTACGAACCGGCCAAGTTCACTCACTCCACCAAGGCCGAGATCACCTGGACGACGATTCCGGTGCTCATCCTTATCGTGATTGCCATTCCGGCCACCACCGTCCTTATCGACATGGAAGACACCGGTGGTGCGGAGATGAACGTCAAGATCACCGGCTACCAGTGGCTCTGGAAGTACGACTACATCGAAGACGGCATCAGTTTCTTCTCGGCCCTGGATCGTGAAAGCAACCGTGCTCGCCAGATCGGATCGGGCATCGACCCTCGCGATGTCGACAACTACCTGCTCGAGGTCGACAACCGGCTGGTGCTGCCCACCAACACCCGGATTCGCTTCCTGCTGACCGCCGATGACGTCATTCACTCCTGGTGGGTGCCCGATCTGGGCTGGAAGCGCGATGCCATCCCCGGCATGGTCAATGAAGCCTGGACGTACATCGAGGAAGAAGGTGTTTACCGCGGCCAGTGTGCCGAGCTGTGCGGCAAGGACCACGGCTTCATGCCCATCGTCATCGAGGCGATTTCCCCCGAGGACTATCGTCGCTGGGTTGAAGAGCAGAACGGGACCGCCGCCACCGACCCGGAAAGCCACCCGAGCTTTGTTGGCGGAAACGACAGCGCCGACAAGGATGAGGACACCACCGCTGTGGTCGATCTCGATATCGTCGCAAGCGACCAGGGATAAGCAGGAATCAGGAACGGATCATCATGAGCAACGCTACTACTGCGCATCACGACGAACATCATGAGCACCCCACCGGGCTGGCCCGGTGGCTGTTTACAACCAATCACAAGGAGATCGGCACCCTTTACCTGGTGTTTTCGCTGATCATGTTCCTGGTCGGCGGCGCCATGGCGCTGGTGATTCGCGCCGAGCTGTTCGCTCCGGGGCTGCAGCTGGTCAATCCGGAATTCTTCAACCAGATGACCACCATGCATGCGCTGGTGATGATCTTCGGTGCGGTCATGCCCGCATTCGTGGGCCTGGCCAACTGGATGATTCCGCTGATGATCGGTGGCCCCGACATGGCACTTCCACGGATGAACAACTGGTCATTCTGGATCCTGCCGTTTGCCTTCGCCATTCTGCTCTCGACTCTGTTCATGCCGTCGGGCGGCCCGTCGTCGGGGTGGACGCTCTACCCGCCGCTGTCGCTGCAGGGTGGCAATTCGCTGGCCTTTGTCGTGCTGTCGATCCACCTGCTCGGCATTTCGTCGATCATGGGCGCCATCAACGTGATCGCCACCATCCTGAACATGCGCGCACCCGGCATGACCCTGCTGCGCATGCCGCTGTTCGTCTGGACCTGGCTGATCACCGCATTCCTGATCATCGCCGTCATGCCGGTGCTGGCTGGCGCGGTCACCATGCTGCTGACCGATCGTTTCTTCGGCACCAGCTTCTTCAATGCCGCCGGCGGCGGTGATCCGGTGCTCTACCAGCACATCTTCTGGTTCTTCGGACACCCGGAAGTCTATATCCTGATTCTGCCGGCCTTCGGGATCATCTCCGAGATCATTCCGACCTTCTCGCGCAAGCGGCTGTTCGGATATACCGCCATGGTCTACGCCACCGCGACCATCGCGTTCCTGTCGTTCATCGTCTGGGCCCACCACATGTTCACGGTGGGCATGCCGCTGGGCGCGCAGCTGTTCTTCATGTACGCCACCATGGTCATTGCCGTACCCACCGGCGTGAAGATTTTCAACTGGATATCGACAATGTGGCGCGGTTCGATGACTTTCGAAACGCCCATGCTGTTTGCGCTGGGCTTCCTGGTGATGTTTACCATTGGCGGGCTGTCCGGGCTGATGCTGGCCATCGTGCCGGCCGACTACCAGTACCACGATTCCTACTTCGTGGTCGCCCACTTCCACTACGTGCTGGTCACCGGCGCCGTGTTTGCCATCATGGCCGGGGTCTACTACTGGCTGCCAAAATGGACCGGCCACATGTATGACGAGAAACTGGGCAAGATTCACTTCTGGTGGTCGACCATTTCGGTCAACGTACTGTTCTTCCCGCAGCACTACCTGGGCCTTGCCGGCATGCCGCGACGCATTCCTGACTATGCCGTCCAGTTCACCGAGTTCAACATGATCTCTTCGATCGGCGGCTTTGCCTTCGGCTTTGCCCAGCTGCTGTTCGCCTACATCGTCTGGAAGTGTGCTCGCGGCGGCGCGCCGGCCACCGCCCAGGTGTGGGAAGGTGCGCGTGGACTGGAGTGGACCGTGCCCTCCCCCGCGCCCCTGCACACCTTCGACGAGCCGCCGAAGGTCGATGACAGCGTGGCCGTCCACCAGGACAACCTGAGCTGAGTGGATAATGACCGGGAATGACGATCAAGAACCGGATGATCGACGGCGACATCGTCGCAAGTCGATCATCCGCACCGCCGTCGCGCTGTTTACGGTGGTGGTGCTGATTTATCTGTTCTTCGTCGGACAGGGCATCTGGAGCTATTACACGCAATGACTGACAAGACGATCGACAAACGCAAGCAGTCCCTGCCCCTGCTGGTCGGAAAACTGGCCGGCCTGGCTGTGGTGATGTTCGGTTTCGGCTACCTGCTGGTGCCGCTTTATGACAAGTTTTGCGAAGTCACCGGGCTGGGCGGGCGTACCGGCGATGCCGTGGTCGAGGAGACGCTGAGCAGCGAGATTGATTACTCGCGCACGGTGCTGGTGCATTTCGACTCCAACGTCAACTCGTCACTGCCTTGGGAGTTCCGACCCACCGAAGTCATGATGGAGGTCCACCCGGGCAAGCTCTACGAAACGACCTACTATGCCCGCAACCAGTCGGATCAGCCGGTCGTCGCACAGGCCGTACCGTCCGTTGCACCCGGTCAGGCATCGTTGTATTTCAACAAGACCGAGTGTTTCTGCTTTACCGAGCAATTGCTGCGAGCAGGTGAGTCTCAGGACATGCCCGTGCGTTTCATTGTCGACCCCAACCTGCCAGACCGGGTCGACATGGTCACGCTGTCGTATATCATCTATCACAATGAAGAAGCCACCGCAGTACTTGCCGCTGCGGACTGATCAGGGAGTCATCAATGGCACAAGGCGCTTACTACGTACCTCATTCCACCAAATGGCCGCTCGTCGGATCGGTCGGGATGTTCATTTTCGCCATCGGTTCGGCCAACTGGCTGAATGGTGGACCCACCGGCCCATGGCTGTTTGCGCTGGGTGGCGCAACCATCATCTACATGATGTTCGGCTGGTTTGCCGAAGTCATTCGTGAATCGGAAGGTGGCCTGTACAACGATGCCGTCAGCCGCTCTTTCCGCCAGGGCATGATCTGGTTCATTTTCTCCGAGGTCATGTTCTTTGCCGCCTTCTTCGGTGCGCTGTTCTATGCCCGGATGTTCGCCGTACCCTGGCTGGGTGGAGATGGCACCGGAGCAATGACCAACCAATTCCTGTGGCCCCAGTACGATGCAACCTGGCCAACCCATGGTCCCGCCGAGCTCGGTGGCGACTTCCAGACCATTCCCGGTTTCGGCCTGCCGCTGATCAACACGCTGATTCTGCTCACCTCGGGCGTGACGCTGACGCTGGCGCACTGGGCCCTGAAGAAGGCTCGCCGTACCGCCCTGCTGTTCTGGATGGTGGCCACGGTCGTGCTGGGTCTCATCTTCCTGACCATTCAGGGCTACGAGTACATTCATGCCTACCGCGATCTGGGCCTGACGCTGGGTTCCGGCATTTACGGCTCAACCTTCTTTATGCTGACCGGCTTCCACGGACTGCACGTCATCATCGGCGCCATCATGCTGATCGTCATCACGATTCGCTGTGCGGCAGGTCACTTTACGAAGGCGAACCACTTCGGCTTCGAAGCCGCTGCCTGGTACTGGCACTTCGTCGACGTGGTCTGGCTCGGACTGTTTATCTTTGTCTACGTGGTCTGATGAAATCCCGGGGCGGGCCGTTTACTGACGGCCCGCCACCGCTTCCCACTCGGCCGACACCAGCATCCATTCACCCCCGTCACGACGCCACCCGCTCTCCACCCGGTACCAGCGCCCGGTTTCCGGGATCAGACCACTGCCACCGGTCAACACCACCTGGAAACTGGCCACTGCCCTTCCCTCGCCACGCAGTGACACATCGACATCGAACAACCTGGCATTGAGTTGTTCCCTTGCCTGCTGCTCACGCATCAGGAGCAGGCGGGCCGAGCGCCGGTCGAAATCCCCGGAAATGCCCGTGAAGTCCTCGGCGACGGGGGCAATCACACCACGCACATCGCCGTCAGCCAGGGCCGCTGCCATCTCTTGAAGTGTGGCCGCGATCTGATCTTCATCGGCGCCGGGAGTTGAGCAGGCTGACAGCAAGGCAATGGTCGCGACCATGATCGGCCATCGCAGCGACGGGTGCAGTATCCTCACCGACCGGTTTCCAGGTAGGTTTCCAGCAACCGGCCGGCAACCACCAGCAGGTCGTACTCGGTGACCAGGCCTACCAACTTGCCGGCCTCGGCGACCGGCAGACAGCTGAGCCGCCTCTCGCGCATCAGACGAATGGCGTCCACCGTGGTGGTGTCGGGAGACACCGTTACCGGATCGGAACGCATGATGTCACGGACGGTGACTGCATCCTCACCCCGTCCGCCTCTTGCGACCAGGCGCAGCAATTGTCTGTGCGAAACCAGACCCAGTAGCTGCCCGGCATCGTCTTCCACCGGCACATGGCGAACATGCCGCCACTCCATGAGGCTGGCGGCAAAATCAACGATATCGTCCGGGCGCACTGTGAACAGGTCGGTAGCCATGAACTGTCCAACCGTTCGGTAGCTGTCACGCCAGTCCTGGGTGCCGCACCAATCGGCCAGTTCCCACTCGGCGATGGGCTTGCCGCGCTCGGACTGCTCGATCATGCTGCTGGTCAGCGCCCTCAGCCGCTCGTGGTGGCTGCCTTTTTCGCCCATGCGCTCAAGCGACTCGAGTTGCCAGCGCGCGCCGGTCATGCGACTCTCCACGCGTTGCTGTATGACCCCCAGATAACGTTCGACATCCTGGCTGTCGATGCCGGCATCGGTCAGTCCTTCGTGGGCCAGCGGAAGCAGTTCCTCGACGATCAGTTGCTGGGCGGTCATCTGACGCTCGTCAAACCACACCTGCTGGGCCTTCAAACCCTCCCGGGCGGCGGCCAGGAAATTGCTTTTGACGTCAGAGAATGCCAGTTTGTCGCGGATATCCTCGCCCGAGCGCGACAGACCGGACATCATGCCGAAGAAAAAGGCGGCATTGGCCACTTCGTCAAGCACCGTCGGCCCGGAGGGTATGACCCGGTTCTCGATGCGCAGATGCGGCTTACCGTTGTCGGAAATGCCGTAGCAGGCGCGATTCCAGCGATAGACGGTACCGTTGTGCAGGCACAGGGCACGCAGCCTAGGTACCTCGTTGCGCCGCACCATGCCGATGGGATCATCCTCGAATTCGGTGGTGAGCACGACGCGGAAGCGCGCAATGTCTTCCTGAAAGATCTCGATGACCGACTGATCGATCCACTGATCACCAAAGTGAACACGCGGCTTGTGACCACGCGCCGCATGAGCTTCCGAGCGAGCGTCGATGGAATGCTCGAATACGGCAATCCGGCTTTCGTGCCACAGGCGCTTCCCCAGCAGGATCGGAGAATTGACGCAACTGGCCAGCAACGGCCCGGTAACCGCCTGGGCAATGTTGTAGAGCGGCGCAAACTCGTCGGCGCCGACCTGAAAATGGACCTGGAAGCTGGTATTGCAGGCCTCCAGCATGAGATTGTCGTGGTTGAAGTGAAGCTGATCGATGCCCTTGATGGAAAAGCGAAAATTGCTGCCGCGCAGCCTCAGCAGGGCCTCGTTGAGGGCAAAATAGCGGGCGGTGGGAACCATCGCCTCGAGGTTCAGGTGCTCGAGGGTCAGGGTCGGCAGAATGCCTACCAGGGCCACCCGGCTGTCGACTTCGCCGGCCTTCTCCCTGGCCATCCGATACACCTCGTCGGCCTCGCGCTCAAGCTGACTCAGGCAGTCGCCGCCCAGCTCCAGTGGCGAAAGATTGGCCTCCAGGTTGAAAAGTCCGAGCTCATGAGTAAAGCGGGGGTCGTCAATCCGCTCGAGCAACTGCATGGCCGTCATGGCCGGACGGCTGGCCCCATCGACCAGGAACATTTCCTGTTCGGCGCCGATCCGGCGAATGCCGGACTCGATCATCCCGGCCTGAAGCATGTCCTCCAGCGCTCGCACTTCGTCGAGCAGTGCCTTCATGAACGCTCGTCGCGTCTGTTCGTCGGAGGTCTGCTCTACGTTCTGCTCGCCCATGCCGCAGTCTCACTGAACTTCAACGGATGATAAACGCGAATGCGTGAACGGGCAAATTTACTCACCGTTCTGCCTGTTCGACCTTCGGCAGGGCCACGGACAGCCCCCCCCTCACGGCCAGCGCTGATGCTTGTCTCAGGGCCGAAGCTGTGCCAAGCTTCAGGGTCAGGACTCATAGAAAAAAATGGGGTATGACAGACATGACCGACAAGCCATGGCTTGACGAGTACGCACCCGGCGTTCCGACCGAAATCGACATGAGCGAGTTCGACTCGGTCGTCGACGTCATCAACAAGAGCTGTTCGGAGTACAGCGACAAGACCGCCTACATCAATTTTGGTGCCGGTCTGACTTATGGTGAAATCGACCGGCACAGCGCCGCCTTTGCCGCGCGCATGCAGGAGATGGGGCTGGAAAAGGGCGACCGCATCGCGATCATGATGCCCAACGTCCTGCAGTACCCGATTGCCCTGTTTGGCGCATTGCGAGCCGGCTTGGTCGTGGTCAATACCAACCCGCTCTACACCGCTCGGGAACTCAAGCACCAGCTCAACGATTCCGGGGCCCGGGCGATCGTCATCATGGAGAACTTCGCCAGTGTGCTCGAAGCGGTCATCGACGACACGGAAGTCGAGCATGTCATCCTGACCTCCATGGGCGACATGGTCGGGTTTCCCAAGGGCATGATCATGAATTTCGTGCTCAGGCACATCAAGAAGATGGTGCCTTCCTACAGCCTGCCCGATGCAATGTCATTTCAGTCCGTGCTCTCGCAAGGTACATCACGCCAGTTCGAACCGGTGTCTCTCAACCATGACGATCTGGCCTTCCTGCAGTACACCGGCGGAACGACCGGTGTGTCCAAGGGCGCCATGCTCACGCATGGCAACATGGTGGCCAACATGCAGCAGGCTTCCGCCTGGCTGGGTGACAACATCTCGGTTGGCGAGGAGATCATCGTCACCGCCCTGCCCCTCTATCACATCTTCGCACTGACGGCCAACTGCCTGGTGTTCATGAAGTTCGGTGGCACCAACGTGCTGATCACCAACCCGCGCGACATGCCCGGCTTCGTCAAGGAACTGGGCAAACATCCCTTTACCGCGATCACGGGCGTCAACACGCTGTTCAACGGCCTGCTCAATACTCCCGGGTTCGAGAATCTGGACTTTTCGAACCTGCGCATGACGCTGGGCGGGGGCATGGCCGTGCAACGCGCCGTGGCCGAACGCTGGAAGAAAGCCACCGGTACCCCGCTGATCGAAGCCTATGGACTGACCGAAACCTCGCCGGCTGCCTGCATCAACCCGATGAACCTGCAGGACTACAACGGTGCCATCGGGCTGCCCATTTCATCAACCGAGTGTCGCGTTATCGACAGCGAAGGCAAGCCGCTGCCGGTCGACGAAACCGGCGAGTTGTGCGTCAAGGGCCCGCAGGTGATGAAGGGCTACTGGAACCGACCGGAGGAAACCGCCAAGGTGCTCGACGACGAGGGCTGGCTGCGCACCGGCGACATGGCCAAGATGGACGAGAAAGGCTACTTCTACATTGTCGACCGCAAGAAGGACATGATTCTCGTCTCGGGCTTTAACGTCTATCCCAACGAGATTGAAGACGTGGTCGCCGCACATCCCAAGGTGCTCGAGGTCGGTGCCATCGGCGCACCCGACGAGAAATCCGGCGAGGTCGTCAAGGTCGTGGTCGTGCGCAAGGACGACTCGCTGACGGTCAAGGAGCTCAGAGAGTACTGCCGCGGGGAACTGACCGGCTACAAGGTGCCCAAGTACGTGGAATTTGTCGACGAGCTGCCCAAGACCAATGTCGGAAAAATTCTGCGGCGCGAACTCCGTGATCAGCACGGCGAGCCGCAAAGCTCGGAGGACTGACTCAGTCCAGCCTTTCGGTTTCGTCGGGGTGTTCGGTCAAGCCGGACACCCCGACGCCAACCAGGCGCAGCGCAAATGATCGGCGCCAGTCCGCCCAGCGTCGGAAAAGGCCGCAGGCACTGCCCGCGATGACTGCCTCGCAGCGCGTATATCCTTCCAGCGACTCACTGCGCGTGACCGTGGAAAAGCCACCCGAGCGCAGCTTGATGGTGACGGTCTTCCCATATAGCCCCTTGTTGCGCAGCCGTTCGGCCACCTGTCCTGACAGCCGGGCGATCAAATGTTCGATATCCGCCGCCTGCCTTAGATCCTGACGCAGGGTCGTTTCCTGGCTGACCGAGCGTCGTTCGCGCTCCGGCTGCACCCGGCGCTCGTCCATGCCGGCAGCGCGCAGCTTCAACTCCCCGCCCTGCGCTCCGAAGAGCTGCTGCAGTACATCCGCGCCGGTCTGGCGCAGTTGCCCAACGGTGTAGATACCGGCATCGTTGAGCCGCGCGGCACTGCGCGGCCCGATACCCCACAGCCGCTGCACGGGCAGTGGGTCAAGGTAGCGATGTACGTGCTCGGGCCGGATGTAGACCAGTCCGTCGGGCTTGTCGTAATCCGAGGCGATCTTGGCAATCAGCTTGTTGTGGGCCATGCCCACCGACGCGGTCAGCCCGAAGCGTTCGGCAATGACAGTCTTGATTGCCAGGCCGATCGACTCTATGCTGCGCCCGCCGGCCACCGCTGCACTCACGTCGAGAAAGGCTTCATCCAGGCTCAATCCCTCGACCTGTGATGTCCACTGACGAAACACCGAAAAGATGCCGGAAGAGACTGCTCGATAACGCTCAAAGTGCGGCTTGACGAACACCCCGTCCGGGCAGAGACGACGGGCCCTGGCAGCCGGCATGGCCGAGCGAACCCCGAACTGGCGGGCTTCGTAGCTGGCCGCGGCAACCACGCCACGCCGGCCGCTGCCGCCGACCATCACCGCGCGGCCACGCAGCTCCGGGTAATCGCGCTGCTCGACGCTGGCAAAGAAGGCGTCCATGTCGACATGGATCACGGCCCGGTGCATTGCGGAGATTCAGCCGTCCCGGCGGTGCATCCGCCGGTCGATCAGAGGGTACGAGTGGGACGATCGCCCTCAAGCATGCCGGCCAGAAGGGAAACGATAGTGCTTTGCGCCTGCTTTCCTTCGGCCGAATCCGAGAACTGCACGCCGACACCACTGTGAATGCCATGCTGGCTGCCCGGCGGCGTCAGCCAGGCGACCTTGCCAGGAATGGCGATACGCTCCTCGCCCATCAGCCCCAGCAGAATCAGGACTTCATCGCCCAGGTTGAATTTCTTGCGCGTGGGCACGAACAGGCCGCCGTTGATCAGAAACGGCATGTAGGCAGCATAGAGCTCCTGCTTGTCTTTCACGTTGTAGGAAAGTATGCCCTTCTGTGCCATCAGCGCTGGTTCCCGTTTCCGATCATCGACTGCCATTCTAGCAGCCATTGGCCCAGGGCGAGATCCTGTCGCAGCGCCCCGCTCCGGGCGGCGCGACGACCCTCCAGTGCCCGCTCCCACAGACGGGCCAGTTGCCTTGGTGGCAGGTCGCGTGGCAACTGCTGGCGTTCGGGAATGAACAGGTCATCCCCTGCCCCGCCACCCTGTTTCATCAGCACGACCAGCCAGCGCGCGATCCATTGCCAGGTGCTGGCAGCATCGACCTGCCAGTGCTGCAGCCACTCGGCGGAGCGTGCGCCGAGTTCGGGCGACAGCAACTGCTCGAGGATACCGAAGCCACGCTCCAGCTCTTCTTTCTCGAGCAGATCACGGGCGACCAGGGGTGCGCCACCGGCCAGTGCAAGTGCGGCGGCCCGACGTTGGCCATCGGTGTCGGGGCAGCTTTCAGACAACCATTGATCGGCTTGCTGGCCGGGAGGCGGCCTGAGCACCAGGCGCTGGCAACGACTGCGAACGGTGGCAGGCAGACTGGCCGGCTGGTCGCTGCACAGGATCAACCAGGCGCCGGCCGGCGGTTCCTCCAGGGTCTTGAGCAGCGCATTGGCCGCATTCCGGTTCATGGCATCGGCATCCACGAACAGGCCGACCCGGGCTCTGCTGATGGCCGGCGTCAACTGCATCTTCCCGATCAGGTCGCGAACCAGGTCAACCGGGATGACCTGTTTGTCCTCGGGCACGGCCACGGGAAAGTAATCCGGGTGAGCTCCGTGATCCAGCAACTCACACGAACGACAACGCCCGCAGGGGCTGCCATCTGTCGGCTCAAGACACAGAATCCGGGCCGTGAGCCAATGTGCCAGCGCCCGCTTGCCCACACCCCTGGGCCCCTGGATCAAAGGTGCGTGGCCGAGGTGGTTGTTGTTCAGACGCCGATCCAGCGACTGCTTGTGTTCATCCAGCCAGGGCAGATTCATGCCAGTCGCTCCTGCAATGCGGCACGAATCCGGTCACTGACCTCCTGCAATGGCCGCGCGGCATCAATCACGACAAAGCGCTCCGGTTCCAGTTGCGCCTGCTCCAGATAGGCACTTCGAACACGCTCCATGAACGATGATTCACTTTGCTCGAATCGATCGGGACCACCCGAGCGCCCCCGGATTCTGGCCAGGCCCTGCTCGACCGGCACATCCAGCAGCAAGGTCAGATCGGGCAGACGATCGGGATGGACGAGCTTGGACAAGGCCTCCACCGGGGCCCGCCCCAGGCCACGGCCAGCGCCCTGGTAGGCCATGCTGGCATCGGTGAAGCGGTCGCTGACCACCACCTTGCCGGCAGCCAGCCCCGGACGGATCACGCGCGCCATGTGCTCGTTGCGCGCGGCAAACATCAGCATCAGTTCCGTCATGGGCGCCAGGCCGCCGGTATCGGGGTCCAGCAGCAACTCGCGAATCCGCTCTCCTGGCTGAGTGCCACCCGGTTCGCGCGTCAGCAGGAAGGGCCGGCCCCGAGATTCCAGCCACTCGCTGATGACTGTCAGTGCCGTGGTCTTGCCCGCGCCTTCGCCGCCTTCCAGGGTCAGAAAAAAACCACTCATCAGCGTCTGCCCCGGATGTAGCGATCGACCGCGGCATTGTGCTCGGCCAGCGTATCGGAAAACTGGTGGGTGCCATCACCCCGTGAAACGAAGTACAGCGAAGTGCCGTCTGCGGGATGAGCGGCCGCTTCCAGCGCAGCTCGTCCCGGCAGCGCAATCGGCGTGGGTGGCAGGCCATGCCGGGTGTAGGTGTTCCAGGGGTGGTCAGTGCGCAGATGCACGCGCCGGATACGGCCATCGAAATCATCGCCCAGCCCGTAGACCACAGTCGGGTCGGTCTGCAGGCGCATGCCGGTCTCGAGCCGGCGCACGAATACGCCGGCCACGCGGGCCCGTTCACTGGCCTGGCCGGTTTCCCGCTCGATGATCGATGCCAGCACCAGCAACTCGTCGGGTTCGTCCAGTGGCAGGTCCAGCGCCCGGCCCGACCAGACTTCTGACAGGACCCGGTTCATGTCCCTGTGCGCCCTGGCCATGAGTTCCAGGTCGGTGGTGCCACGAACAAAGAAATAGGTTTCGGGCAGAAACCGACCCTCGGCGTAGCAGCCTGAACAGCCCAGCCTTTCCATCAGGGCCGACTCATCGACGCCCCGCGTGGTCACTCGTATCCTCGGATCGGCATACAGCCTTTCGCGCATCTGCTCGAACGTCCAGCCCTCGACAATGGTCAGGCGATGGCTGCGCACCTCGCCGCGCTCAATCTGCTCGATCAGGCCGGCAACGGTCGTGCCCGGCTCGATCAAGTACTCGCCGGCCTTGAGCTGCGGTGCTTTCAGGCGCCCGTAAAGGCGCCAGCGCCAGTCATGACGGGCCACTTTCAGTGACTCAAGCTGACGCACCATGGCGCCATAACTGGTCCCCGGAGCCAGCCAGAGCACCATATCCCCCTCGGGATTAAGTGGCTGGTTTTGAAATCGTTGCCAGTCATGCACCAGCCAAAGCCCCGCTGAAAGAGCACCGGCAAGAAGCAGCACCAGGATCAGTTGAAGAATTCTCATCAAAGCTTGAGCCGTTCCATCCACAAGCGCTGCCATTCGCGGCAACGCGGGCCGATCGCCATTGGCCGACTGTCGATCTTCACAACCGGCCGGATTCCGGCAATCGAGTTTACCACCACCAATTCCGTGGCCCGGGCCAGGTCAGCACTGTCAAGATCAGCCACCTTGATCTCGATGTCCGGCTGCGACTGCAACCAGCTCAGACCCACGCCGCTCACCCCGGCACGGGTGGTTTTCGGGGTCAGCACCTCGTCTGCGCCAACCGCAATCACATTTGCGGCAATCGCTTCGACCAGCCGCTGGTCAGCATCGTACATCAGTGCCTCGTCCACACCCAGGCGCTTCCGCTCTCGGGCGGCAAGCACCTGTTCGAGGCGATTGCAATGCTTGAGACCGGCCAACGCAGAGCCGGTAGCCAGCCGAATCGAGCTGGTTATCACGCTGACTCCATCGCGTTGCTGATCAGCGATGACTTCGGGCCACTCGCGCCGATGCACGATCCGCCGGCAATGCGGAGGCTCGGGCGGCACGTAAGCCTGCCCGCCACTGCCCCGGGTCAGGGTGAGACGAATGACACAGCGTGAGCGACCGGCCAGTTGCAGGCATTCGTCATGGACGAGTGATTCCGCCGGCGGCACCAGTCCGATACGCTCGCAGCCATGAATCAGCCGTTGCCAGTGCCAGCGCCACAGAGGAGCTTCGCCGCTTCGAAACGCCACGGTTTCGAACAGGGCATCGCCGTAGAGCAGCCCCCGGTCATCGGCCGGAATCGCCGATTCGACGCGGCCGTCTATCAACATCTCAGTCATGACCAAGCGCCCGCAGCAATCCCTTGGCCTTGGCCACCGTCTCGGCCAGCTCGGCTTCGGGGTCGGAGTCGGCCACGATGCCGGCACCGGTGCGAAACGAAAGGGACTGTCCGTTGACATGCATGGATCGAATCAGGATGTTGAGATCGAGACTGCCATCGCGGCCAAGATACCCCAACGAACCCGTGTAGAAGCTGCGACCGCGCTGTTCGAGCTCGGAGATGATCTCCATGCAGCGCACCTTGGGACAGCCGGTGATCGTTCCTCCGGGAAAGACCGCGGCAATGGCATCGGCAGCACCCAGGCCCGGGCTCAGCTCGCCCCTGACATTGGACACGATATGGTGCACATGAGCATAACTCTCGATCACCATGAGTTCATCGACCTCGACGCTGCCCGGGCGACAGACGCGCCCCAGGTCATTGCGTTCCAGGTCAATGAGCATGATGTGCTCGGCCCGCTCCTTGGGATGAGAGACCAGTTCGCGCGACAGTGATTCATCCAGTCCGGCCGATGTGCCGCGCGGCCGGGTGCCGGCGATCGGCCGGGTCTGCACCTGCCCGTCGCGCACCTCGACCAGGCGTTCCGGTGAAGAACTGAGCACGGTGCCGCCAGGCAGGCGTGCCAGCGCGGCAAAAGGCGCCGGATTGGCCTGGGCCAGCGCCTGGTACAGGGCCAACGGATCGATCGGGTGATCGCTCTGACCCTGCCAGGCACGGGACAGGTTGACCTGAAACACATCGCCATCCAGGATCCACTCCCGGATTCGCCGTACACCTTCGGTGAAGCGTTCGCCGGCATCGGCCGTCACTCGCAAATCCGGCACCGGCAGTTGATTGATGGATCGCGGAGCAGTCGCCACGTCGGCGCGGGCCGCTTCCAGCGACTCGGCGTCCTCGGCAACCAGCCAGGTCTCGTCGCGCAGATGATCCTTCAGCAGCGCGGCCGGGCAACGTCGGGCCAGTGCAACGGGCAGGCCGTCACCGGCAGGAGGAAGGGCCAGGCCGGGCTCGATCTCGCCGGCCAGCTCGTAGCCGAGGTAAACGAACCAGCCACCGCAGAACGGGAGGCCGTCGATTCCTTCGCCCGGATAGCGCTCAGACCAGGAATTCAGACGCTCCAGAAACCGGTCACCCTCACCCGGCCCCTGCAGTCCACGCTCATCCGGCCAAAGTGTCAGGGTTTCGGCATTGGCGCGCAACAGCATCGACCAGCGCCCCAGTGCACCGGCCCGGGCCGAACTGGCCAGCAGAAACGGCCAGCGATCCGGCCAGCGATGATGAAGCGCAAGCAGAGAGGTGTCGGATGGCAGGCGAAGCTTTCTGACCGCCCGGCTCACGGGACTCTTGCCAGGTCACGGCAGCGGATGGACCGGCTGCCGCAGGTGATGCCAGTCATTCGAATCGCTTGAGCGCAAGGGTGCCGTTGGTGCCCCCAAATCCGAAGGAATTGCTCAGGGCAACTCGAATCGGCTTTTCACGGGCTTCATGGGGCACCAGGTCAATACCGGCACAGGCCTCGTCGGGCTGGTCCAGGTTGATGGTGGGAGGAACCACGCCATCGCGCAGCGCCAGTGCGGTGAAGATGGCCTCGATGCCGCCGGCCGCGCCCAGCAGGTGCCCGGTCATGGACTTGGTCGAACTCATCATCACTTCACCGGCGTGGTCTGCAAAAGCCGTACGCACGGCATCGCATTCGGCCACATCGCCGGCTGGCGTGGACGTGCCATGCGCATTGATGTAATCGACCGACTGCGGATCAACGCCGGCATCACGCATGGCGCTGACCATGCAGCGTGCCGCACCTTCTCCGCCTTTGGGAGGAGACGTGATGTGGAACGCATCGCCGCTCATGCCGTAACCGGCCACTTCGGCGTAGATCTGTGCGCCGCGCTTGCGCGCATGCTCGAGGTCTTCAAGCACAACAACCCCGGCCCCGTTGCTGAGTACGAAACCATCGCGATTGGCATCCCAGGGCCGGCTGGCCCGGCTTGGCTCGTCATTGCGTGTCGACAACGCCCTGGCCGCCGTGAAACCGCCATAGGCCGTGGGGGTGGTTGCATACTCGGCGCCCCCGGCAATCATTACATCGGCATCACCATAGGCAATCATCCGCGCCGCATCCCCGATATTGTGCGTGGCCGTCGTACAGGCGGTCACGATGGAGATGTTTGGTCCTTTGTAGCCATAACGGATCGAGATGTTGCCCGAGATCATGTTGATGATCACGCCGGGAACGAAAAACGGCGAAATCCGCCGCGGACCGTTGTCAAGAAAGCTCTGATAGGTCTGCTCGATGGTTGAAATGCCACCGATGCCGGCGCCGATGGCCAGACCATAGCGCTCAGCATTATCCGGATGCTCTTCCAGCCCGGCATCGCCAATGGCCTGTATGGCCGCGGCCATGCCGTAGTGGATGAAGGGATCGGACTTGCGAGATTCCTTGGGGTTCAGGTAGTCGCTCACGTCGAAATCACGAATCTCCCCGGCGATTCGTGCCGGGAAGCGTTCGGGATCGAAAGCCTGCAGCGGCCCGATGCCGCTGCGACCATGAACGACGGCATCCCATGCCGAGCGAACATCATTGCCTACCGGCGAGATGCATCCCATTCCGGTGATGACAATCCGACGATCACCCTGCATGGCCGACTCCTTGGTCGAAAAGCCCCTTCAAACAGACCTGGTTCATCAGACTTACTTGTCGACGTTGGCCTTGATGTAGTCGATCGCCTGCTGAACACTGGTGATCTTTTCGGCCTCTTCATCGGGAATCTCGCATTCGAATTCCTCTTCCAGGGCCATGACCAGCTCCACGGTATCCAGGGAGTCGGCACCCAGATCGTCGACAAAAGAAGCACTGGGGGTCACTTCGTCTTCCTTGACGCCCAGCTGTTCGATTACGATTTTCTTGACTCGTTCTTCAATGCTGCTCATTGGTGGTTTCCTCATTTGAACAAGGGTTGCCCGAAGCGGGCACATTGTAGTGAACATTCGAGTTCACTGCCAGTTGAGTTGACCACCGACATCCATTCCTACCCCGGTGGTCCAAAACAATTTATTGTCTTTATATCAGTCGGTTGTCAAAGACTCTTGATAGATCAGGTCATGTACATGCCGCCATTGACATGCAGCGTCTGGCCACTGATATAGCCGCTGGCCTCGCTGGCCAGAAACCCGACACAGGCGGCCACATCGGCGGCCGTACCCAGGCGGCCCAGCGGTATGCCGCCCTGCAGCTTCTCTCGCTGTGATTCGTCCAGCGCCCGGGTCATGTCGGTATCGATGAAACCGGGAGCGACCACGTTGGCCGTAATGCCGCGACTGCCCACTTCGTGTGCCACGGAGCGGGTAAAGCCGGCCACACCAGCCTTGGCGGCAGCGTAGTTCGACTGTCCGGGATTGCCGCTGTAGCCCACCACCGACGAAATGTTGACGATACGCCCGAAGCGGGCCTTGAGCATGCCCCGCAGGCAGGCGCGGGTCGTGCGCATCACGCCACGCAGATTGGTGTCGATGACGGCATCCCAATCATCGTCCTTGAGGCGCATGAGCAACTGGTCGCGCGTGATCGCCGCGTTGTTGACCAGGATGGTGACAGCGCCGGCCTCGCTGGCGATATGAGAGATGGTTTCGTTGATGCTGTCGGCATCGGTCACATTGAGCGCCAAGCCACGTCCGGCACCCAGCCGCTCGCTGATGGCCGCGGCACCTGATTCACTGGTGGCGGTGCCGAACACCTCGGCGCCCATCTCTCTCAGCCAGTCAGCCGTAGCCTGGCCGATACCACGGCTGGCACCCGTGACCAGGGCCACCCGACCTTCAATTCTGCTCATCGCCTCTGGCGTCATGCGTCCTGCTCCCTCCATTGCTCGATGGTCTCCTCGATCGCCCCGGGCTGCTCCAGTGCCAGCCACTCGGCACCCCGCTCAATGCGACGACCCAGCCCGCACAGCACGCGACCGGGGCCGCATTCTGCCAGTTTCATGATGCCGGCGCCAGTCATTGTCCGCATGGATTCGGTCCAGCGTACAGGTTTGCACAACTGCGAAACCAGTGCCTGGCGGATCTCGTCGGGTGCGGCATGCTCGCTCACATCACAGTTGTGCACCACCGGAATGACCGGTGATTGAATGTCGATCTCGCCAAGCAGACGATTCATGGCCTCGGCTGCCGGCTGCATCAGGCTGCTATGCGACGGGACGCTGACCGGCAGTGTCACTGCACGCCGAGCGCCGGCAGAGCCGCACTTGTGCATCGCCCGCTCGACCGCGGCCGAATCGCCCGCAATCACGATCTGGCCAGGAGAATTATAGTTGGCTGGTGCCACGACCTGGCCCTCGGCGACTTCACGGCAGATCGCCTCGACCACATCGTCATCCAGGCCCAGAATGGCGGCCATTGCACCCTGACCGTCGGGTACGGCTGCCTGCATCTGACGACCGCGCTCCGAAACAATCGACACGGCCTGCTCGAAATCCAGCGCCTCGGCAGCGACCAGCGCGGAGTATTCGCCCAGGCTGTGCCCGGCCAGGCGCGACGGCCGCGGGCCCTCAAGGGCATTCCACAGTCGCCACATGCCCACGGAGGCGGCCAGAATGGCCGGCTGGGTCAGCTCGGTTCGATCCAGTTCCTCCTTGGGGCCCTGGCTGACGAGCTGCCAGAGATCCAGGCCCAGCACCCCGCCGGCCTGGTCGAATGTCTCCCTGATGATGGTATGCCGTTCGGCAAGCTCGGCCAGCATTCCCACCGACTGGGAACCCTGACCGGGAAAGATGAAAGCGAAATCCGACATGCATGCTCCCCGTATATATGCTGGTTCGCGAGTGAATGAAAATCGGGTGACCGGCGCTTAGTAGGCGATCAGCGCCGCGCCCCAGGTGAAACCGCCACCGAAGGCTTCCAGCAATAGCTTGTCGCCGCGCTGGATGCGACCGCTGCGCACGGCCACGTCCAGGGCCATTGGCACCGACGCCGCCGAGGTGTTGCCATGCTGATCCACGGTGACCACCACCTGGTCCATCGACATGCGCAGCTTGCGCGCCGTGGCCTTGATGATTCGCAGGTTGGCCTGATGGGGAATCAGCCAGTCCAGATCCTCCTTCTCCAGCTGATTGGCCGCGAGCGTCTCATCAACGATCCGCCCCAGCGTATTGACCGCCACCTTGAATACCTCATTGCCCCGCATCGAAACAGCCAGCCCGCCCCGCTCTTCGGCACGGAATCCGCGTGAAACCCCTACATCGACCTTGAGCAGATCGCTGTAACCGCCATTGGCGTGGATATGAGTCGACATGATGCCTGGCTCACTGTCTGCCGTCAGCACTGCTGCACCGGCACCATCGCCAAACAGCACACAGGTGGCCCGATCGTTCCAGTCGATCATGCGGGTCAGGGTCTCGGCACCCACCACGAGCACCTTGCCGGCATTGCCGTTGCGGATGTACTGATCGGCCACCGACAGCGCGTAGATGAATCCGGAGCAGGCCGCGTTGACATCGAAAGCACCGCATTCACCGAGCCCCAGGCGGTGCTGAAGCAGGCAGGCAGTTGATGGAAAGACCACGTCCGGAGTGGTTGTGCCGACCAACAGCAGATCGATCTCGTCAGGCGACACTTCGGCCATTTCCATGGCCTGTCGCGCCGCGTTCTCGGCCAGGTCACAGGTTGTCTGCCCTTCGGCCGCCACGTGACGCTGGGCAATGCCCGTGCGTTCCCGGATCCACTGGTCGTTGGTATCGACCATCTTCTCGAGATCGGCATTGGTCAGGACCTTCTCGGGAAGATACCTGCCGGTTCCGATGATGCGGGCGTACATGCCGTAGTCCACTCCCTAAACAGTCCGTTCAACCAGTACGTTTATGTTGCTCGCGGCAACTAATAGCTCGCCCAGAGCTGCTGCTCCAGCCGGGAGACAAGATCACGCCGCGCCTCCAGGGCCGCCAGGGCGATGGCTGCTTCAAAACCACGCTCGCAGGCACTGCCGTGACTCTTGATCACCGTGCCCTGCACACCCAGCAGCGGGGCTCCATTATGCACGGCAGGATCAAGCCTGTCATGCAGCGCCTTGAGATGCCGGGCCGCCAGCCAGCCCGCCGGCCCCCTGCCCAGTGATTGACGCATCCGGGCAAACATCAGACGTGCCATGCCCTCGGCCGACTTCAGCAGGACGTTGCCGGCGAATCCGTCACATACCAGCAGATCCACCACGCCACTGAATACGCCGTCGGCTTCCACGAAGCCGCAGTAATTGACGTCGTGTTCGGCCTCCATGAGGCGAGCCGCTTCGCGCAGCACGTCAGGGCCCTTGGAGGGCTCATGGCCGATATTGAGCAGACCGACACGCGGCTCCCGCCCGCTTAGTACGCGAACCGCGATTCCGCCCAGCCGGGCAAACTCGAGCAGTCGCTGGGCATCGACACCGACATTGGCGCCAAGATCCAGCATCCAAACCGATTCCCCGACACCGGGAATGGCAGCCATCAGGGCGGGACGCTCGATACCCGGCAGCATACCCATGGCTTGACGGGAAAGCGCCATCAGGGCACCGGTGTTGCCACCGCTGACCACGGCCCGGGCACGCCCGGACACGGCCAGCTCCAGTGCATGCTGCATGCTGCTTCCCCGACCACTGCGCAGCGCCCTGGCCGCTCCCACCTCCATGGGCAGCGTCGATGTGGCCGGTTCCACCTCTATACGATCTCTCAAGTCGCGACCCGCGGCCCCGAGCGTATTAGTGATGGCATCCGGCTCACCCACCAGCACCAGCCGCAGCCGCGGGTCGGCGCGCAGGGCGCGCAGCGCCCCGGGAACAGTCACACGGCAAGCGCCGTCTCCGCTCATGGCGTCGACGGCAATGCAGGTCTCCCGGTTTTCAGACATGAGCAGGGGCAGCGAAAGCTACCGCCAGGAGTCAGTCCTGGGCTTCCTCAAGCTCTTCGTCGTCGATTTCCGGCGCCACCTCGACGACCTGACGACCACGATAAAAGCCTTCGGCAGACACGTGATGACGGCGGTGGATCTCGCCGGTCGTGGGGTCTTCCGACAGGGTCGGGTTGCGCAGACTGTCATGCGAACGCCGCATGCCGCGCTTTGAAGGGGTCTTGCGATTCTTTTGAACAGCCATGTTCAGTCACTCCATCAAGTAAAACAATCAATCCTGGTCACGATGCTTCTTCAGCTTCGCCAAACCGGCAAACGGCCGGTGCGTATCAGCTGCTGCCTCGTCATCCTGGCCGATGCGACTGGAGGCTGGATCAACCGGCACCAGTGGCAGCCCGAGCATCAACTCTTCTTCGATCAGCGCTGCCAGCTCAACGCGTCCTTCACTGATCAGCAACGGTTCGTAGTCTTCCGGCAATGACTCGGCTTCGCGATCAGTGCCGACAATGCCCACCACCGACTGACTGTCGAGGGCATGGGCAAACGTCCGCAACGTACGCTGGCAGACCAGGGGCACCTCACCGGTGACCCGCACTTCCACCCGCACCTGACGCTGTTCGTCATGGCCAAAGGACAGCTCGAAAGCCACTTCGGCTTCGCCCGGATCAGCTATCATGCCGGCCAGTCGCTGAAATCGTTTCAGCGGCACTGTGCCGGAAAACTCGCGTCGGGCGGCCGCTGCCTTGTCTGCCTGAACCCAGTCGGGGAAATCTCGCGACATAAGCCGGGCATTATATCATTGCAAAACAACTCACCACAATCTTCCTATTGCATGCCAGAGCGCACTGCCAACCCACCTCCCGAACCGACCCGATCGAAGCTGATACTGGCTTCCGGGTCACCCTACCGCCGCCAACTGCTCGAACGACTGGGCCTGCCCTTCAGCGTGCTTGCACCCGATATCGACGAGGCGGCCGAAACCGCCGCATCCAGTGCTGAATTGGCCCAGCGTCTGGCCTTGCTCAAGGCTCGCGCCGTCAGCCGCATCAAGCCCGACGCTATCGTCATCGGCTCGGACCAGGTCGCCGACTGCGAGGGCCGGCAACTCGGCAAGCCCGGAACGCCCGAGCGTGCCGCAGCCCAGCTGCGCGACTGCAGCGGTCGGGAAGTTGTATTTCATACCTCGGTGGCCGTGATTCAGGGCGTCCGGGAGGCAGTTCGGAACATACCGACGCGGGTCCGGGTCAAGAACCTGTCGGCAGAGCAGATCAAAAGCTATGTCGAGCGCGATCGTCCGCTGGACTGTGCCGGTGCCATGAAGAGCGAATCGCTGGGTATCGCGCTGGCCGAATCGATCGACAACCAGGACCCAACGGCATTGATCGGCCTCCCTCTGATTGCCCTGGTTGAACTGCTCGAGGAATTCGGCATCGGAATTCTGGATGGCCCGGCACGTCCATGAATGGCGAGGTACACTAAACCCATACGCACCGGAATGGAGTGAATCGAGGATGTCCGCCAAAGTCTCCGAGGGCAATACCTGCAAGCACTGGCGCCTGGAAACCGATATCGATGGCGTCGCCTGGCTTTACCTGGATCGCAGCGACGAGAAGGTCAACAGCCTCGGAACCGAGGTTCTGAGCGAACTCGATCAGCTCGTCGTCCGGCTGGAATCAGATCGCCCTACGGGGCTGGTGCTGATGTCGGGCAAGCCGAAATCGTTCATCGTCGGCGCCGATGTGCGCGAGTTTGACGCCACGGAAAATGTCTCGGAGCTCGAAGACAACGTTCGCCGTGTCCACGAACTGTTCAAGCGCATCGAAGACCTGCCCTTCCCGACCGTGGTGGCTTTCGAAGGCTACTGCCTCGGCGGTGGCCTGGAACTGTCCCTGTGCTTTGACTGGCGCATCGCGCTGGACGCCGACCACACCCGCGTCGGTTTCCCGGAAGTCAATCTGGGCATCTACCCCGGCTTTGGCGGTTCCGGGCGCAGCATTCGCGCCATGGGTGGACTCAAGGCGATGCAGATCATGCTCACCGGCCGCATGCTCCGGCCCCGCGCCGCCCGCGCCATGGGTCTGATCGACCAGACCGTCAGCCCCCACGGTTCCCTGCGCTGGGCCGCGCGCGCCGCAGTGCTGAAGAAAAAGCGTTCTGCCCGGCCGGGACTGCTGGCACGCGCCACGACCTGGACTCCAGTGCGTCGTTTCCTGGCCGGCCAGATGCGCAAGCAGACCGCAGCCAAGGCACGCAAGGAGCACTACCCGGCGCCCTATGAACTGATCGATGCCTTCGAGGCTGCCGGCCATTCAGCATCGGAGATGATCCGCATCGAGGGCAAAAAGGTACCCCGGTTACTGGCCGGAGACACCTCGCGCAACCTGCGGCGCGTGTTTCGCCTGATGGAAACGCTCAAGGCCCAGGGCAAGCGCTCGGATTTCCGTGCCCGACGCGTCCATGTCATCGGTGCCGGGGTGATGGGCGGGGATATCGCCGCCTGGTGCGCCTCGCGTGGCCTGGAAGTGACCCTGCAGGATCGCGAGTTGAAGTACATCGAGCCGGCCATCAAGCGCGCCGGCAAGCTGTTCAAACGCAAGCTTAAGACACCCACCGCCGTGGCCGCGGCCCGCAGCCGCCTGCTGGCCGATGTCGAGGGCCAGGGTCTGGCACGAGCCGATGTCGTGATCGAGGCTATTTTCGAAGACCGGGACGCCAAGCGCGATCTGTTTGCCGAGGTCAATCGAAAGGCACCCAAGCATGCACTGCTGGCAACCAACACCTCGGCCATACCCTTGAGCGAGTTGTCCGATGTGCTCGACGACCCGGCGCGCCTGATCGGCCTGCACTTTTTCAATCCCGTGGCCAAGATGCCGCTGGTCGAGATCGTGCACGACCCCGGCACCAGCCAGGAGAGGGTCAATGACGGCTCCAGCTTCGCCACCCAGATCGGCAAGTACGCCCTGCCGGTGGCCTCCACTCCAGGGTTTCTGGTCAATCGAGTGCTTGCGCCCTACATGCGCAATGCCATGAAAATGCACCGCGAAGGGGTGCCGAAGGAAGCGCTGGACAAGGCCGCCGAGCAGTTCGGCATGCCCATGGGGCCGGTTGAGCTCGCCGATACCGTGGGCCTGGATGTCGGCCTGGGGGTCATCAAGACCCTGATGGGTGAGTCGGCCGGAGAGGATCAAAAGGTACTCGAAGAAATGGTCGAGGCCGGAAAGCTGGGCAAGAAGTCCGGCGAAGGTTTCTATCAGTGGAAGAAAGGCAAGCCCGAACGTGACTCGGCAGCGGCCCAGGGGCACGATCTCGACAAGCTGGCAGAACAGCTGATGCAACCCTATTTCGACGAGTGCCGCGCCTGTCTTGACGACCAGGTGGTCGAATCGGCCGAACTCCTGGATGCCGGCATGATCTTCGGTACCGGGTTCGCCCCCTTCCGCGGCGGACCCATGCACTATCTCGAATCCCGCGCTGCCGGGAGCAGCGAGCAATCCAACAAGGAGCCATCCTGATGACCGACAGCAGCCTGCGCAGGATCGCCATCATCGGCGGCAGCCGGATTCCCTTCTGCCGCTCGAACACCCTGTATGCCGAGCAGTCCAACCTGGACATGCTCAGTGCCGCCATACAAGGCGTTGTTGATCGCTTCGGACTGGAAGGAAAGCGAGTCGACCAGGTCGTCGCCGGCGCCGTGACCACCCACTCCAAGGACTGGAACCTGGCGCGCGAAGCGGTGATGTCGACCTCGCTTTCGCCGCTGACCCCGGGCATTACCCTGCAGCAGGCCTGCGGGACCAGTCTGCAGGCCGCCCTGATGGCAGGCGGACAGATTGCCGCCGGGCAGATCGACTGCGCCATCGTCGGGGGCACCGATACCACCTCGGACGCTCCCATCGTCTTTCAGCGCCGCTTTGCCCAACGACTGGTCAAGCTGTCGAAGGCACGCAGCCTGGGAGAACGCCTCAAGGTGTTCAAGGGCTTCCGGCCCGGCGAACTGACGCCCCAGCCGCCACGCAATGCCGAACCTCGCACCGGACTGTCCATGGGCCAGCACTGCGAACGCATGGCCCGCGAGTGGCAGGTGACCCGCAAGGAGCAGGATGAACTCACTCTCGACAGCCACCAGAAGGCAGCAAGAGCCTGGGATTCCGGATTCTTCGACCCCCTGGTGCAGTCGCATGCCGGCGCCATGCGCGACAACATCGTGCGCCCGGACACCTCGCTTAACAAGCTGTCCGGACTCAAGCCGGTTTTCGACCGTTCCAAGCAAGGCACGCTGACCGCCGGCAACTCCAGCACCCTGACCGACGGCGCAGCCGCCGTGCTGCTGGCCTCTGAAGAATGGGCCAGGGAAAACGATCTTCCGGTCACGGCCTGGCTGACCCTGGGACGGACCGCCTCGGTGGACTTTGTCAACGGCGATGAAGGCCTGCTGATGGCGCCCACGGTCGCCGTGGCCGAAATGCTTCAACAGGCCGGACTGAAACTGCAGGACTTCGACTTCTACGAAATCCACGAAGCGTTTGCAGCCCAGGTCCTGTGCACGCTGAAAGCCTGGGAATCCGAACGCTACTGTCGCCAACGGCTGGGCCTGGACAAGCCCCTGGGCAGTATCGACACCAGCCGGATGAACGTCCACGGCGGCTCAGTGGCCATTGGTCACCCGTTCGCCGCGACCGGCGCGCGCATTCTCTCCACCCTGGCTCATACCCTGGAACAGGCGGGCTCGGGGCGTGGACTGATTTCCATTTGCACGGCCGGCGGCATGGGCGTGGCCGCCATGCTGGAGCGTGGAGACAAGGCCCCGACCGGCAAGAAGACCACGCGCAAGAAGGGGACCCGGAAGAAAGCCGCCAAGACCGGAAAGAAGAAGGCCGGAAAGAAGCGCGCCGCCAGCAAGTCGGCATCGGCCGGCTCCGAGGACAACGCGAGCACTGCCGGGAAAGCCGCTGACTCGGACCAGAGCTGAACGCACCCATGCGTCATCCCCTCAGGGCCGCCCTGATCTTTCAGGGCGGCCTGGTTGTGCTGGCCGTGGCATTGTGCCTGCTGTTCGGGTTGACGCCCTGGGCATCAATGGAATGGAGCCTGCCGGCCCTTGCGCTGGCCGTGACACTTACCGTACCGCTGCTGCTGCCCCTGCTGTTCATGCGTCATCTGAATTGGGCCTGGGCGCGCGAAATCCACGCCGTTGTCAATCAGCTCATCAAGCTGTTGTTCCGGCGGGCACCACGAGGCAGTGTCGTACTGGTTGCCGCCCTGGCCGGCATCGGCGAAGAGTTGCTGTTCCGGGGATTCATCCAGGACGGCCTCGATCTTCTCCTCGGACCGATTCCCGCTTTACTGATTGCAGCCGTGCTCTTCGGACTGGTTCACGCAGTCACCCGCGCCTATTTCATCATCGCCACCTTGATGGGGGCGTACCTGGGCTGGATCTATCTGGCAACCGGCAACCTGCTTGTTCCGATTCTCATCCACGCCCTGTATGACTGGATTGCCATCCGCTACTACCTCTTTAAGCTGACGACGGAGCCGGCGTACGACGCCGAATGACGCCTTTTCATCCATTGGCCCGCCGCCTGTCCGTCACATCCAGCAAACTGGACATGAACCGCCTGTCAGGCAAGAATGCACAGCCATGAGCTGGTTGACTCGCAAGTTCGACAATCTGGGCAGTGCATGCTGTGGCGCCGGTGGTGGCATGGGGCTCAGCCAGGCACCCGCCTTCACCCAGGCCTACCTGCAGCGGTTGGGCGGACATCTGGACGAGGCCCGGCGGGCAGTGAGCATGATCGAGCGTGGCGACTGGCTCAGTCAGCTCGGACTGCCCGACCGCGAAGCGGCACTGGCAGAGTTTTCAGGCCGTGTCGTCGAGCTCGAGCAGGCCTACCGTGCGATTTCCGAAGCCAATCCGCTGCTGCAGCCGGTGATCATGCTTCAGCATGCCGATCAGGATGTCGCCCGACGCGCCTGGGAGCACTTCACCCCGGCCATTCCGGTCGATGCCCCATCACTTGTCTACACCGGTGTCGGTATCATTGTCGCGCTACTGATCTACGAACTGATCAAGACGCCCGCGCTGCTGTTTCGCAGGAAAACAACGGCGCCGTCCTGACTCAGGGCGCGCGTACTACCAGGCCGGCCGCCTCGGCGGTGTTCTGCAGCAGGGTGGCCACCGTCATGGGCCCGACGCCACCCGGTACGGGTGTGATCCATGCTGCCCGCAGGGCTGCCGCATCGTAGTCGAGATCACCCCGTATGCGACCATTGTCATCGCGGGTGATGCCGATATCGACCACAATGGTGCCCTCGCGAATCCATTGCGGATCGATCAGGTCCGGTTTGCCCACGGCCACAAACAGGATTTCGGCATTGCCGACCTGCCGCTGGAGATCCCGGGTAAAGCGATGAGCGACCGTGACGGTCGCACCGGCCAGCAGCAACTCCAGCGCCAGTGGCCGACCGACGATATTGGATGCACCCACGACCAGGGCGTCCATGCCCTTGGTATCGATACCGTGAGCCGCCAGCAGCGTCATTACGCCACGTGGTGTACACGGGCGCAGGCCCGGATCGCGCACGGCCAGACGCCCCATGTTGACCGGATGAAAACCGTCAACATCCTTGTCCGGGCGGATACGCCGGGTGACCTCGCGCTCGTCCAGGTGCGCCGGCAGCGGCAACTGCACCAGAATGCCGTCCACCGAATCGTCCTCGTTGAGCATGTCGATCAGGGCCAGAAGTTCGCCACGCCCCGTGCCATGGGCCAGGCGATGCGTGGCCGAGACGATGCCGGCGCGCTCGCAGGCCTTGATCTTGTGGGCAACGTAGACTTCGGAGGCCGGATCGTCGCCGACCAACACCACGGCAAGGCCGGGGGCACGCTTGCCCCGGTCGACATGAGCCGCCACGGCGGCGGCCACATTCTCGATCAGGCGGCCGGACACCTGGCGACCGTCGAGTATTCTGGCAGGACTGTCCATGAGGTGGCATATTGTACTATTACCTCGGCACAAGAGTACCCACTGCATAGGGAGGCAACGTGAACCTGTTCAATCATCATTTCCTGGCCCTGGACGGGAACCGGATTTACCTCGACCGGCATCGCAACATGCCGTTTCTGATCGTCAATATTGCTACCGAAAGCCGCTTCACACCACAACTGAGCCGGCTACAGAGCCTGTATGCGCTCAACCGGGATGCCGGGCTGCGAGTGCTGACCATCCCCTGCACCGATTTCGACGAAGAACCGCGCAATGAAGACGAAATCGCCGAGTTTCTGCGGGAGAACTATCCCCACAACTTCTTCGTCACCCAGCGCTATGCCGTGACCGGACGCGACATGCACCCGCTGTTCAGGGATATGGTCCAGGAACGCAGCGCGGCCGTTCTGCCGCGCGAGAGTTTCACCAAGTATCTGTTTGACCGGCGCGGCGACCTGGTGGAGCACTGGTCACCCACGGTGCTGCCCGACGACCCCGGACTGGTCAACACCATTCAGCAACATCTGACCTCACGACGTCTCTGACCTTGCTCCTGAAAGACCGCCACAAACCCTGCATTCGGGATCGGGAACCAGCCGCGTGATCCGGAAATCCGGTTTCAGGGCATCGTAGTGCAACAGTCTCGAGATCAGCGGATCGCCGATACCAAGCAACAGTTTGAGCACTTCGGCGGCCTGCAGGGTGCCGATCACGCCAGGCATGACACCGAGTACACCAGCTTCGGCACAGCTCGGAGCATCTTCAGGTAAGGGCGGCTCGGGAAACAGGCAGCAATAGCAGGCACCCCGGTGGGTGGGATGGAACACGCCAACCTGGCCGGAAAATCGCAACACCGCACCATAGACCAGTGGCAGGCCCAGGCGAATGCAGACCTCATTGAGCAGGTAGCGGGTCGGAAAGTTGTCCGAACCGTCAACCACGACATCATGTCCCGCAAGCAGCTCATCGGCATTGTCCTGCCGCAGGCGGGCGTTGACCGTTTCGATCTCGATTTCCGGGTTGAGTGCATGCAGGCGGGCGGCCGCCGATTCGGTCTTGAAGTGCCCGACCAGGTGATCGCTGTGCAGAATCTGGCGCTGAAGATTGGAGCGTTCGACCCGGTCATCGTCTATAAGGGTCAGACGCCCTACTCCGGCCGCGGCCAGGTACAGGGCCAGCGGAGACCCCAGCCCCCCGGCACCGGTCACGAACACCCGGCTGTCGAGCAGCCGCTGCTGGCCGTCCTGACCGACTCCGGGAATGGCCAGGTGACGCAGGTATCGCCGCCAGGCCGCTTCATCAAGACGGCGCGGTGTCTCGACCGCAAGACCGGCGGCCTGCCAGGCATTGAACCCGCCGTTCAGGTTACTGACCTGCTGATAACCCATTCGGGCCAGCGAAAACGCCGAGAGGGCTGACCGGTCGCCACCGGCGCACATCACGATCAGTGGCCGGTCCGGTTCCGGCACATGCTGGGCGATTTCCAGCTCCAGCATGCCGCGTTCGATGGCCAGGGCATCCGGAACCACGCCATCGGCCAGCTCCCAGGACTCGCGGACATCGATGAGCAATGCGCCATCGTCCACCATCTCGCGCGCCCGTTCCGGGCCGACGGCGGGCACCTGGCGCTTGACTGACTCTAGGTAGTCAGAAAGCCGGTCAGCGTTTTCTTTGCTTGCGTCTGACAAACTTCTTCAACCGCTTTCGCTTCTGAACCTGGCGCGGCGTGAGGCGGTTGCCGCGACCGGCATAAGGGTTGTCGCTTTCCCGGAACACAAGCCGTACCGGCACCCCGGTCAGGTCGAACTGCTTCCGGAAACTGTTGACCAGGTAGCGCCGGTACTGGTCCGGCACATGCTCGGTCCGATTGCCATGGATGACCACACGGTACGGGAAATGCCCGCCGCCGTGTGCATAGCGCAACTTCGGGCTGAGACGTCGAATCGACGGGGGCGGATGAGCTTCGACCGCCCGGCGCAGAACACGTGTCAGGGCAGATGTCGACAGCTCGGCCATCCCTACCTCATTGACGTGCTCGACCGCATCGGTGAGCTCTCCCAGGCCACTGCCATGCAGCGCCGAAAGCGTCACCACCGGGGCAAAGCGGGCAAAATCAAGGCGCTCGGCCACTTCGGACAGCACCGCGCGGCGCTTGTCACTGTCGATGGCATCCCACTTGTTCAGCACCAGAACCAGCCCACGCCCGGCTTCAATGACATGTCCGGCCAGGCGGGCATCCTGCTCGGTGATGCCCTCGGTACTGTCGCAGACCAGGCAAACGATACGGGCCTTCTCGACAGCCTGAAGCGCCTTGATGGTACTGAAACGCTCCACGCCTTCATGCGAGCCACGACGACGGCGGATACCCGCGGTGTCGACCAGGTGAAAGGTGGTGCCATCACGCTCGACAACCGCATGAATCGGATCCCGGGTCGTGCCGGGAATCGGCGTGGCCAGTGCACGCTGTTCGCCGAGCAGGCGGTTGAGCAGGGTTGACTTGCCGGCATTGGGGCGCCCAATCAGCGCCAGGTGAATATCGGCATCCACCTCCTGCTCGTCACTGGCACCGGCCTGGGGCAGCAGCTCCCCGATTTCTCTGTCGAGTTGTCCGAGACCATGGCGATGGCTGGCGGCAATCGGAAATGACCGGCCCATGCCAAGTTCAGCCCCCTCGGCCACTGCCATGTCGGTATTGAGACCATCGGTCTTGTTGATGACGTGTATGACGCGCTTGCCGCCCTCGCGCAGTTCGGCGGCAATCTCATGCTCCACCGGGACGATGCCGGCACGGGCATCGGTCATGAAGACCACCAGGTCGGCCTCGGCGATGGCCTGGCGGGTCTGCGACTGGGCGCCCGTTTCCACCTCATCGGAGGCCTGATCCAGGCCTCCGGTGTCGATCAGGATGACCGGCCGGCCGTCCACGGTGGCACGGCCGTAGATCCGGTCGCGGGTCACGCCCGGCATGTCGGCCACCAGCGCGTCCCGGGTGCGCGTCAACGCATTGAACAGCGTGGATTTGCCGACATTGGGCCGGCCGACGATCGCTACAACCGGCAGTGAGCTCATGATGGTGTCTGGCCTAGCTGGACGGACGGCCCGCGCGCCAGGCGCTGAGTGTTCCATTCTCGTCGAGCATGTAGAGGGTGTTGCCGACCACCAGCGGCGCATCTGCCGGTGCGTTGCGACTGAACTGGGTGCGCGCCGAGAACTCACCGCTGTCGATGTCATAGAAATGCATGTAGCCCTCGACATCGACGACAACAATCTGGCTGCCGTAAAACACCGGTCGGGTGATCTGGCGGCGCTTGAGCTGCTCGTCACGCCACAGAGTCGCGCCATTCCTGCGATCAACCAGCCAGACGGCGTCGTCGTTGTCGCTGGCGGCCAGCTGGGTGCGCCTGAGACTCAGGCCCGTATGGGAAGACAGGTCCTTGACCCACATCATCCGGCCCGACTCCAGCGCCATACCGGCCATGCGGCCATGGTAGGTCACCACGTAAAGCTCTGTGCCGACAATGGCCATGGGCCCATCGATGTCGGCCATGCGCTCCAGCTCGGTCCGCCCCTCGGGCTGACTGACCCGCTGCTCCCACAGAACACTGCCGTCTCTGACCCGCAGCGCACTGACCATGCCATCGTCATAACCAATGAAAACCTGACCGGCCCGAACCAGCGGATCACTGGTGCCGCGCAGTGTCAACAGTGGCACGCTGCGATCATGCACCCAGATACGGCGTCCGTTCTCTACATCGAAGCCGTACACGCGCCCATCGATCGAACGGGCCACGACAACGCCATCGGCCAGGGCGGGATAGGACAGCACCTCTGACGACACCCGGGCTCTCCATCTTTCTTCGCCGGTTTCAGCGTCGAGCACGACCACATCGCCATCAAAGCTGCCGAGCAGAATCAGGCCGTCCTGAACCGCCGGGCCGGCCGACAGCGCCAGGTCGGTATCGAAGCGTTGCTCGACACGACCGCTGTCGGCATTGACAGCGACCACCCGGCCCCGATGATCGCCGGTCCAGATCCGCCCACCGTCGAAATAGGGCCGGAAATTGGGCCGACTCCGGCTCATGCCCCTGCCGGTGTCGGTGGACCAGAGCCGCTCGACTTCGAGCGACGGACTGAACTCGACCAATTCGGCCGGCGCCAGCGTGTCGTCGTCACGAGAGAAAATGCCGCATCCGGTCAGCGCGACAACAACAATGCATATCATCGGGATTTGCAGCAATCGCCTCACGACGGGTCCTCCGCCGTCGGCCCGGTGGCATCAATCTTCATCTCTATCAGGCGCGGGTTGGCGCCTTCCGAAGGTGGGTTGTCCAGCGCCTCCTGCCAGGCCAGCCGCGCTTCCTCAACGCGACCACGCTCGAACAGGACATCGCCGCGCGCTTCGGCCCAGGCGCCCTTAAAGCCGGCCGGGGCCGCCCGATCGAGCAGCGCCAGCGCCTCGTCATGCTCACCCTGGGCTTCCAGAACCCTGACCAACCTGAGGGTCGCCACCGGGTGCAGTGAGTCCATCCGGCGATCGTCAAGAATGTCGCTGTAGATCCGCTTTGCCGGAGACAGTCGTCCATCGGCAACCAGCGCCGCGGCCAGGTGCATGCCGGCCAGGCCGACATAGGCATTGCGGCGGATCGAGTCGCGCATGATGTCGAACTGTTCTTCAGCCGCCGCAAGATTGCCGCCTTCAACAGCCTGGCGGACTACCTCGTAGTACTCCGAGGCCAGCACGGCCTGGCTGGCCTGCTGATCCTGCCAGTAGCGGAAACCGAAGATGCCGCCAAAGGCCAGCACCAGCCCCATCACGATCGCCGGGGCATACTCCTTGATCCACTGGCGTACGCGTTCGCCCTGTTCGTGTTCGTCGTAAAGCTCTACGGCCATGAGTGTTTGCTTCCTGAAAGTGTCATTCGAATGTCGGCCAGGCCATGATAAATCAGCCGCGCTCGGTTCCGGCAAGCGCTGATTGCAGATGGCCGGCCAGCTCGTCCAGATGGACCATTTCCTGCTCGCCGCGTTCAGCCCGCAGATCCTTGATCGCCACCTGTCCGGCCTCGATCTCGGATTCACCCAGGATGACGCTCCAGCGGGCACCGCTGCGATCAGCCCGCTTGAACTGCGACTTCATGCTGCCACCGGCCAGTGACACCGCAACACGCAGCTCGGGCACCTCGTCGCGGAGACGCTCGGCCACTGACAGCATGGTTTGTGGTGCCACGCGTGAAACGATGAACACATGTGGCGCCTGGGCAGCCTCCACGCCAGCCGACTCCAGCAGGGCCAGCAGACGCTCTACACCCATGGCAAATCCGATCCCGGGTGTTGGCTTGCCCCCCTGAATCTCGACCAGGTCATTGTAGCGGCCTCCGGCACAGACCGTGCCCTGGGCGCCGAGATCCTCGGTGATCCATTCAAAAACGGTACGGCAGTAGTAATCCAGCCCGCGCACCAGTCCGGGATTGATCTCATAGGCGATCCCGAGATCGTCGAGCAGGCCGCAAACCTCTTCGAAGTGCGCGCGGGCCGGCTCGCTCAGCGCATCGGCCAACCGGGGCGCGTTGGCCATGATCTGCCGGGTGCGCTCGTTCTTGCTGTCGAAAATGCGCAGGGGATTCGTCTCCAGACGACGCTGGCTGTCTTCATCCAGCGCATCCCGATGAGGCTGCAGGAAGTCCACGAGCTGCCGACGGTAGCGCTGCCGGTCTTCGCGATCACCCAGCGAGTTGATTTCCAGCCGCACCCGGTCAGACAGTCCGATCGCGCGCCAGATTCTCTCGCCCAGAGCGATCAGCTCGGCATCGGCAGCCGCCGCCTCGATACCGAACACCTCCGCACCGAACTGGTGAAACTGGCGTTGACGCCCCTTCTGCGGCCGCTCATGCCGGAACATCGGACCCTGGTACCAGACCTTCAGGCCCGGCACACTCAGCAGACCATGCTGGATTGCCGAACGCACCACGCCCGCAGTCCCTTCTGGCCGCAGGCTCAACAGCTCGCCGTTGCGATCCTCAAAAGTATACATCTCCTTTTCCACCACATCGGTGGCCTGCCCGATGGCACGAGTAAACACCTCGGCCTTCTCCAGCATGGGGATGCGAATTTCCTGGAAATCGTAGGCGGCAAATGCGTTCGATACTCGCTTCTCCAGCCAGCGCCACAATGGCGACTGCTCGGGAAGAATGTCATGCATGCCGCGAATCGACTGAATGTTGTTCATGTCCGCTGTCTGGGCTTCCGAAGTGATTTTGTGCAAGAAAGTGATGTCATGGCCAGGGATACTGGCCCAGACCATGCCGGGTGGTTCGGGTTATTGCAAGAACGGCCCGGCGCCAACCAACAAACCGGGCCGGGCGTCCGCCGACCGGGCAGGCCGGCGTTGACCGGGCCAGCGTCAGTGCTCGACGTCACCTCCGGCGAGCAACCGAATGCGCATGAGGTCGGCACGATCATGACCATCGAAGGTCACGGCCTCGCCGTCCAGCACCAGGTTCACGGCACTGGCGCGTCCAAGCAACAGCTGGAATGGCGCCTCACCACGGTAGCTGCGTTCCTGGCCGGCACGCAGGAGATCGTACTCCAGCCGTTCACCGTCGGCGGCATGAATTTCTATCCAGGAGTCTTCCACCACTTCGATCCGCAACTCATGCTCCACCGGCCCCGCCGCGACCGGACTGCCCGACATTTCCAGCAACTCCAGCGCAGGCAACAGCATCTGCTCTTGCTGCCGCTCGGTCTCCGACTCCGCTTCGCGTACCGGCCGGATCGCCGACAACGGCAAGGCGGAAGCCGACACATGACCGCTGTCACGCGTTTCACGTTCTGCTTCTTCATTCTCGGCGCGGGCCACGCGCATACCGTTGTTGGCCTGCAGGCCGTCTTCGGAGGGCTCGGGCACGACAGCCGACTCATCGGTCACCGCCACCGGGTCACGCTCCATGATGCGCGATCCGCCCTCAATAAAAAAGTACAGAAGCGGCGGCACAATAACTGTAGTTACAAGAACATACGTTGCAATCTTCAGGTATCTCTCAAACTTCCAGGCCGGCGCCTGCCCTGGCAGCACTTCGCGCAACTCCGGTGGCGTATCCTCTTCCACTTCGGCCAGAAGCGCCTCCGGGTCCAGCCCCAGCAGCCGCGCGTAATTGGTGATGTAACCCCGCCGGTAGATCGACGAAAGGTCTTCGACCCTGCCCTGCTCGAGATCCTCCACAATCATGCCGGAGAGCTTTAGTCGGCGACTAACCTCGCCAAGCTCGAGTCCGGCCTCTGTCCTTGCCTGATGCAGGCTCGCCCCTATTCGAACGTACGCACCGGCTTCTTCCTTGCTGGTTTCGCTGGTCGTATCAGTCATTGTCTTCTATTTGTCGTCTAAGCTCTCTCGCCTCCCGGGAGTCCGGAAAACGCTCCTCCAGAATACTCACATACTGCCCGGCCTCTGCTGGATTGCCCAGGCTGCTTTCTATTCTGTATCCCAGTAGCAGTGCCGCGGGTTCGGTCTCACCGGATGCCTCGAAGCGCTGCAGGAAGGCACGCGCACGAAATGCCTCTTCGCGCTCGTAATAGAGCTGCGCCAGGTGATACAGCGCGCCCGGCAATTCTGCATCCCGCTCCAGGGCGCGGCGCAGATGGATCTCAGCGCTGTCGAACTGTCCGGAGCGGCGCGCACAGGCACCGGCATTGAGGTGCACGACCTCGGGTGTTTCGTAGAACGGATCCTGCAGGGCCCGCCCGAAGTAACCTTCAGCCTCGTCAAAATCATCCCGACGACACAGGAACACGGCATAGCTGTTCAGCGTGGCGCCATCGGTCGGTGCCCTGCGAATCGCCTGCCTGAAATGCCGCTCGGCCTGGTCGCTGTTGCCCAGTTCTTCGTAGATGAGCGCCAACGCCACCATGGCAGGAACATGTTCACTGTCATGACGAAGCGCCGTATTGAGCTTTTCCATGGCCAGGCGACGTTCGCCACGCTCAAGGTAGCCAATACCCAGTCGTGTATTGACCTCGGCCGCGCGCACCGGGCTCACCCGGTCCATACCCGTGCGGGTCGTTGGGTCGGTTTCAGGGGTGGCGGCGCAGCCAAACAGCGCCAGGCTTGAAGCGATGACAACCAGAATTCCGGCTGCCTGCCTCATGATGCCACCGCCTGTCGGGCCAGTTGCTGCTGCACCAGCAATCGACGCTGACTGGGTGAAAGCAGCTTGCCGACCAGCTGTCCGCAGGCTGCATCGATATCCTCACCCCGGGTCTTGCGCACCGTGGTGATGAGGCCAGCCGCCCGGGTAATCTTCTGGAACTCGTAGATAGTCTCGCCGCTGGACGGCTTGAATGGCGTTCCGGGAAAGGGATTGAACGGTATCAGATTAATCTTGCACGGCAGGCAACTGAGCCGCCTCACCAGGGCCCGGGCATGCTGTGGCTGGTCATTGACTCCATCGATCATGGTGTACTCGAAGGTCACCGAACGACGATGGTGGCCGCGCGTGTAGCGCTTACAGGCTTCGATCAGTTCCTCGACGGGATACTTGCGATTCAGCGGTACCAGCCTCGACCTGAGTTCATTATCCGCAGCGTGCAACGATACCGCCAGTGCGAACTCGACGCCTTCGGCCAGGTCATCGATACCGGGTATCACCCCGGCGGTTGAGATGGTCACCCGGCGTGATGCCAGCCCGTAGGCCAGATCGTCGCGCAGCAGTGACAGCGCCGGCTTGACCGCTTCGAGATTCAGCATGGGCTCGCCCATCCCCATGAACACCACATTGGTGATCCGCCGCTGACCGTGCCGCTCGTGCCCCAGGGTGGTTGCGGCCTGCCAGACCTGACCGATGATCTCGGCAGCAGACAGGTTGCGACTGAACCCCTGGGTGGCGGTCGAACAGAAGGTGCAGTTGAGCATGCACCCGACCTGCGAGGAAATACACAGGGTGCCGCGGCTCGGCTCGGGGATATAGACAGTCTCGACGGCATTTCCACCTTCAGTGCCCATCAGCCACTTGACCGTGCCGTCATCCGAGCACTGTTCGCTGATGATGCTCGGCGGCGTCATCCGCGCCCTGGCGTCCAGACGCTGCCTGAGCGCCATTGACAAATCGGTCATGTCGGCAAAGTCTGTCACGCCACGCTGGTGAATCCACTGCAGTATCTGGCGCGCACGAAACGGTTTTTCGCCCAAGTCGACGAAAAACCGCTCAAGACCTGCCCGGTCGAGACCGAGCAGGTTAACTTTTTCTTCAGGCCCTGCGGGCATTTGCCGTATTTCTCTGATAATTACCGTGAGTATATCGCATCATCGCCAAAAAAGAAGGCGATTTCTTCTTTTGCCGTCTCTTCGGCGTCCGATCCATGCACGGCATTGGCGTCAATGCTGGTGGCAAAATCGGCTCGAATAGTCCCCGGAGCGGCCTGCCGCGGGTCGGTCGCTCCCATCAGCTCGCGATTGCGATTAATCGCATTTTCGCCTTCCAACACCTGGATCATCACCGGCCCCGAGGTCATGAACTCAACCAGGTCGGCAAAGAAGGGGCGCTCGCGGTGCACAGCATAGAAGCCCTCGGCCTCTTCCCGGGTCAGATGCTTCATGCGCGCGGCAACGATTTTCAGGCCGGCGCGTTCGAAACGGGTATAGATCTCGCCAATAACGTTCTTGGCCACGGCATCGGGCTTGATGATCGACAGTGTGCGCTCCATGCGGACTCCTTCTTTAGGGTTCACTCAAGTAATGAAAAACAGTGGCCAGCCAGGGCGCTGAAGGCCATTGCGCCGGCCCGTGACAAAAGTGCGCCATTGTATACCCGATGCACTCCGGAATCACGCAACGTCGCAAGCAAGCTCGGTGCCGAAGATCAGCCAATGAACGGCCCGGGGGTATTGACTCCCAAGGGAAGATCCATCAGAATACGCGGCTTCACGATTCCCCGGTAGCTCAGCTGGTTAGAGCGGGTGACTGTTAATCACTAGGTCGTTGGTTCGAATCCGACCCGGGGAGCCAGAATTGAAAAGGGCTGCGGTTTTGCCGCAGCCCTCTTTTGTGTCTGCTGCTTCGGTTCCGGCCCGATCAGGTCACGATGGTGACCGGACTTTGCGCGTGACGGGCGACCTTGTCGCTGACGCTGCCCATCAACAGGGTCTGCATGCGGGAAAGCCCGCGCCGGCCCATGATGACCAGGACACTATGATCGTCTTCGGTGTAACGGATGATTTCTTCGGCAGGATCGCCAATCGAGGTGTCCTGGCCGATTTCAACCGAGGTCTCCCCGAGTGCATCACGCACCTTGTCGAAAGCACGCTGGGCCGAAGCCTGGGCGGCCTGATCGATATCCGCCCTGGACATGCCCGCCATGCCGATCACTTCCACCGATGCGGCGGGAAAGACATAGAAGAGTCGCAGGGGAACGCTCATGGCGTCTGCCATTTCCAGGCCGAAGCGGGCGGCGCGGATTGCGTTGTCCGAGCCGTCGACCGGCACCATGATTTCCTTGACATGTTCGCTCACTGTTTTACTCCTCCCGAGTCGTATTGGTATTTTCAATATCAGAGACTACATCATCCCTTGCGGGAATGGCGATTGATTTGACCTGGATCACTTCTCTAGCAATGACTCCAGGCCGGCCTCGTCGAGAACAGGCACGCCAAGCTCCTCGGCCCGCATCAGTTTGGATCCGGGCTCGCCGCCGGCAATCAGCGCGGTGGTGTTTTTCGACACGCTGCCGGTCACCCGGGCACCCAGGGCTTCCAGTGCGGCCTTGGCTTCCGAGCGGGTGCGCCCGGAAAGACTGCCGGTAAGCACGTAGGTCTTTCCAGCCAGCGGCTGCTCGCCGGATTCAGCCGCCTGCTCCACCTCGTAACGCACTCCGGCAGACAGCAGCCGCTCGACCACTTCGCGATTATGAGCTTCATCAAAGAAAGCGCGGATATGCCTGGCCATGACCGGCCCCACATCGCGAACCGCTTCGAGCGCCTCCACCGATGCCTCCGCCAGGCGATCGATCGAGCCGAACTGACGAGCCAGGTTGCGGGCGGTCACTTCACCCACCTCGCGAATACCCAGGGCAAACAGCAGCCGACCCAGCGAGACTTCCTTGCTGGCTTCCAGCGCGGCCAGCAGGTTGTCGGCCGAACGCTCGGCCATGCGATCCAGTCCCGCCAGGGTGTCTCGGTCGAGGTGGTAAAGATCTGCCGGCGAGCGGACCAGGTCCTGGTCAACCAGCTGTTCGATAAGTCGGCTTCCCAGCCCGTCTATGTCCATCGCCTTGCGACTGGCAAAATGCTCCAGCGCTCGCTTGCGCTGGGCCGGGCAGACCAGCCCGCCACTGCAACGCGCGGCGGCCTCGCCTTCAACCTGCTCGACCGCCGAACCGCACTCCGGGCAGCTCTCCGGCATAACCCAGGGTGCCGGGTCCCCCGACCGTCGTTCGGGGATGGATCGCACGATTTCGGGAATGACATCGCCGGCCCGGCGAACCACCACCTCGTCACCGGGGCGCACATCTTTTCTACGCACCTCATCGGCGTTGTGCAGGGTGGCATTGGTCACCGTCACGCCGCCGACAAACACCGGCTCCAGGCGTGCGACCGGGGTCAGTGCGCCAGTCCGACCGACCTGGACCTCGATGCCCAGCAGCCGGGTGACCTCTTCCTGCGCCGGAAACTTGTGCGCCAGGGCCCAGCGAGGTGCACGCGACACCTGGCCCAATTCCCGCTGCTGATCGAGATCATCGACCTTGTAGACCACGCCGTCGATGTCGTAGTCCAGATCGCCACGCTTGCTGCCAATGCTCTCGTAGTAGTCGAGCAATCCTTCCAGTCCATCCACTCGGCTCGCTTCGGCACTGACCGGGATGCCGTACTCCCGCAGTTTTTCGAGGACTTCGCCGTGGCTTTCGGGCAGTCGGTCGGTCGTGGCCGCCCCGTAACAATAGAAACGCAGGGGGCGGGTCGCGGTCACCGAGGCATCAAGCTGACGCAGGCTGCCGGAAGCGGCGTTGCGCGGATTGACAAAAGTCTTCTCTCCGGCGTCCGCAAGGCGCGTATTGAGCTGCTCGAAACCCGAACGCGTCATGAAGATCTCGCCGCGCACTTCCAGGCGCTCTGGAATGTTGTGGCCGCGCAGCTTGAGCGGCACCGAACGAATGGTGCGCACATTGGTGGTGACATTTTCCCCGGTCTGGCCGTCGCCACGAGTTGCCGCCAGAACCAGGTTGCCGCGCTCGTAGATCAACGAAATGGCCACACCGTCGAGTTTGGGCTCGGCGCTGTAGCCGATGACTTCCAGGTCGAGCTGCTCGCGAATGCGACGGTCGAACTCGGCTACCTCCTCGCGGCTGAAGGCATTGGCCAGCGACAGCATCGGAATGTCGTGCTCGACGGTCTCGAAACCCTGTGCAGGTGCCGCACCCACTCTCTGGGTGGGAGATTCCGGGGTGATCAGTTCGGGGTGACGATCCTCGAGGGTCTCAAGCTCGCGCAACAGCCGATCGTATTCGGCATCCGGAATGCTCGGATCATCCAGAACATAGTAGCGGTAGTTGTGATCCTCGATCTGCTCGCGCAACTGTTGTACGCGCTGTTCCGGGGAAGACGCTTCATCCCCCATCGAGCAGCCCCTTGCGGGCACCCAGCAGTCCGTGGGTGCGATCATACTCGCGCATTTCTTCCCGTATCTGGGCGATGCGCTGCCGGGTCAGCAGACACTGACCATCGTCGAGCACATCGGCCTCAAGCAGTTCTCCAAGTCGCTGGGCCGTGGCATGCATGGCATCCCAGGCATCCAGCGCACTGACCGGTGCCGGCAGGGTCAGGAACAGCGTCACCCCCGGGGTATCGAATACGTTCCAGGCACCCGAATCGAAATGCCCGGGCTTGGTCAGGTTGGCCATGGAAAAGACCGGTTGCCGAACACCTTCCTGTACACGGTGAAAGATATTCATGTCGCCGAAGGTCAACCCGGCCTTGAGGGCTGCATCGAGCAACTCCGAGCCATTGATCCGACGCTCGTCGCGGCGTCGGATATAGAGATAGATGATCTTGTCGGGATTGCCCGGATCATTCGTTGTTGCCACGCTGGACTCAGGGCCATCGACGCCACCGCGATCACGCTCGGGTCGATCGCCCTCCCACAATGCTGCGGTATCCCCGGGCGGATTTTCGGGCACGGAATCGGCTTCCTCTTCGCCGAGGCTGGGCTCGCGGCGCTCACGATGGGCGTCGCGCCAGCGGGCATGATTGCGGCGCGACTCCCCGGCCGGCTTGTGCAACAGCACGATCAGCGCCAGGATCACGATGCCGGCCAGTATCAGTATCAGGCGCAGATTGTCCACGAGTTCAACCTTCTGCGAATCCCAGTCGAAAGTGTAACCGAAGCCCGGAGCACGCGATCAGGCCTGCGCCATTTCGACGGCACGATCCAGGTCCACCGAGACCAGGCGTGACACACCGGGTTCGCGCATGGTGACACCCAACATCTGGTGCGCGACTTCCATGGTGACCTTGTTATGCGTGACCATCACAAACTGTACCTGTTCCGACATTTCCCGAACCATGTCGGAGAAACGTCCGACATTGGCGTCATCAAGCGGCGCATCGACCTCGTCGAGCAGGCAGAACGGGGCCGGGTTGAGATTGAAGATCGAAAACACGAATGACACGGCCGTCAGCGCCTTCTCCCCACCCGACAACAGGTGAATGCGGGCAATGCGCTTGCCCGGCGGACGGGCCATGATCGCCACACCGGCCGACAACCAGTCATCACCGACCATTTCGAGATGGCCATGCCCTCCCCCGAACAGGCGCGGGAAGAGCTGCTCCATGTTGCGATTGACCTGCTCGAATGTTTCGCGAAAACGAGTTCGCGTGTCGCGATCGATTCTGGCGATGGCCTTTTCCAGCGTTTCCAGCGCATCTTCGAGGTCGGCATGCTGCCGGTCCAGGTACTCCTTGCGCTCGGACTCGGCATCGTACTCTTCGATTGCGGCCAGGTTGACCGGTTCGAGCTTGCGAATCTTCTGTTCCAGCGCCTCAAGTTCCTGCTGGTACTTCTCGGCAGCAGCACCTTCCGGCAGCTCTCCCAGCAGTTGGTCGAGATCGGCATCGAGTTCCTCGATTCGACTGGCCACGCCATCGGCCTTGAGCTGGGTTTCTTTCAGTTCAAGCTGTCGGCGCGACTGCTCGGATCGAATCTCGTCGGCACCGGCGCTGGCGGACTGGCGGATATCGTCCTGCCGACGCCACTCGGTTTCCAGCGCTTCGAGTTCCTGCCGCGCCTTGCGCAGCCGCTTTTCGACCTCCAGCCGCCGCTCCAGCAACTGATCGCGCTTCTCCTCCTGCTCGCGCACCGGCGCATCGCCTTCGGCCAGAGCCTCGCTCAATTCCAGGTAACGTGACTGGAGCTGACCCACCTGGCTGTCCATGCGCTCGATCGACTGGCGCAGCGATTCCAGTCCGGCCCGGCTGGACTCGACTTTCAGCGACAGGGCCTCGCGCTTTTCGGCCACTTCCCGGCGACGCTGTCGCAACAGGTTGCGTTGCTCGTCCAGACGCGTCTTTTCACTCACCAGCGGCTCGCGCTCCTGCTGCGCCGCCTCCATGCCAGCCATGGCCTGTTCGAGTTCCTGGCGGGCCTGCGTTACCGCCTCTCCATCTTCCTGCTGGCGCTGCACCAGTGTTTCACGCTCCTGAGCAGCGGCCTGGCGCTGACGCCGGGCCGATTCCAGCCGGCTGGCCAGCGCGCTGACTTGTCCGTGAAACTGTCCCCGGGCCCGCTGCAACTGTTCGCTTCGACGGGCCGTTTCACTCAGTGCCCGTTCGGCACGCTCCAGGCTCTCGCGCGCCTGGCTCAGCGCCTGTTCGATTTCGGCGATGCGATGATCATCCTCCTCCACCGCCGCGCTCAGGTCGCGAATTTCCTGTTCGCGCTCAAGCAGGCTGCTGCCTGATTCGGCCGCCTCGGGCTGACGCAGCCATCCCTGCCCCAGCCACAGCCCTTCCGGCGTCACTACCGACTCGTCTGCTTGCAGTGATTCCAACTTGCGCCGGGCCTCGTCCGGATGCTCGGCCAGAAAAACCCGACCCAGCACGGATGCGAGCACTCCGGCTCCCTCGACCTGCTCGCCCAGGCTTCCAGGCGACGGCGACACGGATCGCTTTTCGGCTAGAAACAGCCCGGCCGGCGGCAGTTTCTCCAGCAGATCCGACCCGATCTCATCGACCTGTACGGCCTGCAGCCAGGCCGACAGCACGGTCTCGACAGCACGGGTCCAGCGCGTGTCACGGAGTTTCAGGCGGCTCATGATCCGGGATTCGGGATCGATGTCGTGATCCTTCAACCAGGACTCGAGGACCTCGGCCTGATCGCCGTCCTGATTGAGCAGACGCAAGGACTCGATGCGGGCCTGACGTTCGTGGCGTGCAGCCCGGGCGGCTTCCAGGTCGTTGCGCAGGGCCTCGATACGGCGGCGCAATTCGGAAATCTCGGCCTGCTGCGCATCCGACTGCTCCTTTTCCCGGGTCATGCTCTCGTCGGTGACGGCCAGTTTCTCGTTTGCCTCGGCGTGCTCGCTCTCCAGGCGTTCGATCAGCGCCGTGCCGCTGTCATCATCCAGGGTTTTCAAGCGCTCGGCAGCGCGGTTCATGCGCTCGTCGATATGTTCGATACGCTGGCGCAGGAGCTCGGTCGTGCTGGCGGTCTTGCTGGCCTGCTCCTGGTGGGCCTGCCAGCGCTCCTGCCATTGCGCAAGTTGCTGTTCGATGCGTTCGACCTCAGCGGCCGCCGAGCTCTCTTCCTCCCGCGCCTGTTCAAGCTCGGGGCTGAGTCGCGCCAGCAGCTCGGAGGTTTCCTTGACCTGAGCCTTGTCGAGCACCAGGTGCTGCTTGAGTTCGTTGAGCTGCGATTCGGTGTCCGCATGCTCGGCCTGTTGCCGCTTGCGAATCTCGCGCTGATGCTCAATCGACTGTTCGATGCGTGCGATCTCGCCGGCTACTTCGTAGAGCTCGCCCTGCACTTTTGAAACCGCATCCGAGGCCCCGTGCTGCTGCTGACGCAGCGATTCCAGTTCCTTCTCCGCTTCGCGCTGACGGGCCAGGGTCTGCTGCAGCTTGTTCTCGACCTCGCGCAGCACCTGCTCTTCCTGCGTGGCGCGGCTGCGATACTCGCGCCAGCGCAGGGCCAGCAGGCGGGCCTCGTCCTGGCGATAGCGCGCCTTGAGCTTGCGATAGCGCTCGGCGGCATTGGCCTGCCGCTTGAGCTTGTCGAGATGTTTTGAAACTTCTTCGCGCAGGTCGGCCAGGCGCTCGAGGTTTTCGCGGGTATGACGGATACGGTTTTCCGTTTCGCGGCGACGCTCCTTGTAGCGCGATATGCCGGCAGCCTCCTCAAGAAAACCGCGCAGCTCCTCGGGACGGGCCTCGACGATCTGCGAAATCATGCCCTGCTCGATGATGGCATAGCTGCGCGGACCCAGCCCGGTGCCGAGAAAGAGATTGGTGATGTCCTTGCGACGGCACTTCGTGCCATTGAGATAGTAGGCCGACTGACCGTCGCGGCTGACCTGGCGCTTGACCGAGATCTCGTTGTAATCGGCATACTCGCCGCCGGCACGGCCATCGGAATTGTCGAACACCAGCTCAACCGTCGCGGTGGCCACGGGTTTGCGCGCGCTCGAGCCCGAGAAGATCACGTCGCTCATCGATTCACCACGCAATTGCCGGGCCGAGCTCTCGCCCATGACCCACCGCACGGCATCAATGATGTTGGATTTGCCGCAGCCATTGGGCCCGACAACACCCATCAGGTTGGAGGGAAACTTGATCGTGGTCGGCTCAACGAAGGATTTGAAGCCCGACAGTTTTATTGCGGTCAGTCGCATTGACGCGGTGTCCACCCAGGAATTGTTGTAATGTAAGTCGCCGTTGCAACGGAATCAGCAGGACCTTCCCCCAAAAATGGCCAGTCAGCCCAGCAAGGATCTCGAAACCTTTCCCAACCCGCACCCGGCGCGCGATTATACCATCCGGATTCGCATGCCAGAATTTACCTGTCTCTGCCCCAAGACAGGGCAACCCGACTTCGCGGAACTGTATCTCGAATACGTTCCGGACAAGCTTTGCGTGGAACTCAAATCACTCAAGCTCTACATCTGGAGCTTTCGTGAGCAAGGCGCTTTCCACGAGGCAGTCACCAACGAGATGCTTGAGGATCTCGTTGCCGCGACCCAGCCGCGCTTCATGCGCCTGACGGCCGAGTTCAAGGTCCGCGGCGGCATTTACACCAATGTCATCGTCGAGCATCGGGCCAGGGACTGGCAGCCACCCCAACCGGTCAGCCTTCCCTGAACCCGGTTTATTCCGTCGACTCGTCCAGCGGCAGCATCGGCTCGATCTCGGCCTGTTCGCGCATTTCATCGAGCAGGGCCTGACGCCGTTGCTGCATCAGACTGCGGGCAATGCCGTCGCGCACCTCTGCCAGCGGCGGCGGCTCCAGCGCCCGTGTGTCGACCACCTGGACCAGGCGCCAACCCTGTGGCGTTTCCAGCGGCAGAGTCACGACTTCACCGGCCGAACGCCCTTCCAGCGCGGCTGCAAATGACTCGGGCACCTGGCTGAGATCAATCCAGCCAGGCTGTTCAACAGACAATCCTTCCGACTCGGCCCGGTCGCGAACGTCCGCATACTCCTTTTCACCATCGTCGATGCGCCCCAACTCCCTGAGCACCGTTGCCTGATCCGGGTAAGTGATGGTCTCGATACGGTACTGACGATCACCGGAACGTTCGACCTGGCGCTGATAGACCGCCTCGATGTCCTCGTCTGTCACGGGGTATTCGCGCTGGAACTGGTTGATATAGTGCCGGTTGAGCACCTCCAGGTCGCGAACTCGGCGCTCGGCCCGCACCGACTTATCATCAGCGATGCCTTCGCGCTCGGCCGCGCTGGCAATCGCACGCATGCCGATCAGTTCGTCGAGCAGCTCACGCATGCCATCGTGATCGTCTTCGCCGACCCCGCGGGCACTCATCACCAGCTCCAGCATGGGCAACGTAATGGGCTCCCCATCGACCAGAACCAGCACGACTTCGTCCTCGCCGACCCCGTCGGGATCCGTCTGACAACCCCCGATGAACCCCAAAATAAGCAGTGAAAAAAGTATTTTACGAGTCATTCTCAGAAACAGCCTCAATATTGAGTGCATGGATATCGGTCTGCATGAGCGCGCCCATCGCCTCGTAGACTGCACGGTGTCGTGCCAGTCGCGACATGCCTGCAAACGCCGGGCTGACGATGCGTACCTGAAAGTGCCCCCGGCCATCTCTGGCGCCGGGATGCCCGCGATGGCGATGGGAATCATCCACCACCTCCAGTTCAACCGGCGCAAACGCCTGCTCCAGGCGTTCCCGGATCATGGCAACCCGTGCCTCGGTCATGGCAGCACCGCCTTGAACGGCTGCACCTCGACACCCTGCCAGGCGCCGGATTGCACATAGGGGTCGGACTCGGCCCAGTCCCGGGCATCGGCAAGACTGTCGAACTCGGCCACGACCAGAGAACCGGCAAAACCCGCCGGCCCCGGATCTTCGGCATCGATCGATGGCAGAGGGCCGGCCAGCAGCAACCGTCCCTCGTCACGCAGGGCTTTGAGTCGGGCCAGGTGCGCTTCTCGCGAGGCCCTTCGTCGCTCCAGCCCGGACTCGGACTCGCGCCCGAGAATCATGTACATCATGTCGGTTCCGCAGCATGAGTCAGGGGCGACATTGTACGCTCGCCGGACGCCGCCATGGCCAGCACCTGCCCCTTCCCGGACAATCACGCGACTCCGCCTGCCGGTCCCCTGCTAAACTTGCCGCATGACCGACACAGTCGAACATCCGGCCAGCCAGCAGGAAATGCCCTTTGCCATTGTGCAGGGCGAACCGCTGCTCAAGTTGCCCGACGATCTTTACATTCCGCCCGATGCCCTGGAAGTCTTTCTCGAGGCCTTCGAAGGGCCGCTGGATCTGCTGCTTTACCTGATCCGGCGACAGAATCTCGACATCCTCGATATTCCGATTGCCGAGGTCACCCGCCAGTACACGGGTTATATCGAGATGATGACCGACATGAAGCTCGAGCTGGCCGCCGAGTACCTGGTCATGGCCGCGATTCTTGCCGAGATCAAATCGCGCATGCTGCTGCCTCGCCCGCAGGCCGAGGAAGAGGAAGAGGAGGACCCGCGCGCCGAACTGGTCAGACGCCTGCAGGAGTACGAGCGCTTCAAGAAGGCCGCCGAGGATCTCGACGAACTGCCGCGCCTGGAGCGTGATCTGGCCGTGGCCGAGGCCGATGTCGAAGAGCGTGGCGAGATTCGCCTGCCGCCCGAGGTCGACCTGCGCGAGGTGCTGCTGGCCCTGCGCGATGTCATGGCCCGGGCGGAAATGCTGGCCCACCATCATATTCAGGCCGAACCGCTGTCGGTCAGGGAGCGCATGGCACGGATCATCGACCTGGTGTCAAGCGACCAGTTCGTGGAGTTCGAGCGCTGTTTCGATCTCGAGGAAGGGCGCCGTGGCGCCGTAGTGACTTTCCTGGCCCTGCTGGAACTGTTGCGCGAACATCTCATTGACCTGGTGCAGCAGGAACTGTTCGGCAGCATCTATCTTCGAAGCCCCACGGCGCGGGCCTGAACGACGCCACTGACAAACCATCATGGATATCGATTACCTCAAACGCATTATCGAAGCGGCATTGCTGGCAGCCGGCAACCCGCTCAGTCTCAACCAGCTCAACAGCCTGTTCCCTGCCGAAGAGCAGCCCGGCCACGGGCCGATCAGAGAAGCCCTGGCCGCGCTTGATGCCGAACTGGAAGGCCGGGCCGTGGAACTCAAGGAGGTGGGCAGCGGTTATCGCCTGCAGATCCGCACCGACCTGATGCCGGTGATTTCCCAGCTATGGACCGAGAAACCGCCCAGGTACTCGCGGGCCCTGCTGGAAACCCTGGCCATCATTGCCTATCGCCAGCCCATCACCCGCGGCGAGATCGAGCAGATTCGCGGCGTATCGATCAGCTCGAATATCCTGCGAACCCTGCAGGAACGCGACTGGATCAAGGTGGTCGGACATCGGGACGTACCGGGTCGCCCGGAGTTGCTGGGCACGACCCGGGCCTTTCTCGACTACTTCAACCTGAAATCGCTCGACGAACTGCCCACCCTCGCCGAGATCAAGGACATCGACAATCTCGAACCGGAACTCGAACTCCATCATCCCGCCAGCGAAGACAAGACGACAGACAGCGACCAGGCAAATGACCAAGAAGACCCAGCGCCGGAAGCCGGCGACCCGCCAGCCGGAGAAGACCCGCAGGAAACCGACGGTCAACCAGGCGAAGACGAAGCGTCCGACCCAGAGCCGAAAGGGCAAGCCGCCGCAACGCAGGAACCGCCCGTCGACCAAGAAGGGTGATCGTACCGATGCCGCTCCAGCGGCTGCCGGACGCGAGCGCTTGCAGAAGGTGATGGCACGGGCCGGACTGGGTTCGCGGCGGGCGCTGGACGAGCGCATTGCCGCAGGCGACGTTCGCGTCAACGGGCAGGTTGCCGAACCGGGCACTTCCGTTGGCGAAGACGATTCCATCGAGGTCGATGGTCGCAAGTGGACGGTAGCGGCCAGTCAGCCCAGCCACCAGACCCTGATCTACTTCAAGCCCGAGGGACAGGTCACGACACGAAAGGATCCGGAAGGTCGTCCCACGGTTTTCGACAAGCTGCCGCGCCCGAAAGAGGGTCGCTGGATTGCCATTGGGCGGCTGGACATCAACACCTCCGGCCTGCTGCTGCTGACCACTGATGGCGAACTGGCCCATCGCATGATGCACCCTTCCGGCAATGTCGATCGCGAGTACCTGTGCCGCATTCGCGGGGCGGTCAGTGACGATCAGCTCGAGCAGCTCAGAAAGGGCGTTCGACTCGAAGACGGCATGGCCCGCTTCTCCGACATCGTCCCCGGTGAAGTCACCGCCGGACACGCCTGGTACACGGTGGCGATCATGGAAGGAAGGAATCGCGAGGTGCGCAGACTCTGGGAAGCCGTGGGCGCCCAGGTGGCCAGACTGAAGCGTGTGCGCTTCGGCCCGGTGTTTCTGCCCAGCAGCCTGCGACCGGGGCGCTTCCACGCACTCAATGCCACCGACCACCGCATTCTGCGCGAAGACGTGGGCCTGCCAGGCCGGCCAACGGAACTGGAACTGGTGCCGCCGGGCAAGCAGCCCGGCGACAAAAAAACACCCCGCAAGCGATGATCAGCCGGCGGTTACCGGCATCAGGGTGAGCTCGACCCGACGATTCTGGGCGCGACCGACCTCGTTTTCGTTGCTGGCCACCGGGTAATCGGGGCCGTGACCATAGGTCGCGATGCGCACCGGCTCGACACCCTGCCCCACCAGGTAACGACCGACGGTTTCGGCACGGCGCTGGGAAAGTCCCATGTTGTACTGGTGCGAACCCACCGAATCGGTGTGCCCGTCGACCACCAGCACGGTCTGATCGAATTCCTCCAGCACCAGCGCCACCGAATTGAGCACCTCGAAGAAGTCCGGACGCAGATCCGCACTATCGAAACCGAACGTGATATTACCCGGCATGTTCAGAATGATCTCGTCGCCGCGGCGCGTCACGCCAACGCCCGTTCCTTCTAACTGACGGCGCAGCTCGGCTTCCTGGCGATCCATGTAGGACCCGATGGCTGCCCCGCTGAGTGCGCCCACGCCGGCTCCGATGGCAGCGCGCCGGACCCGGTCACGACCGGTCACGGCGCCCACCACGGCCCCGATTCCGGCCCCGATCGCCGCACCCTGCCCGGCCCGGGTCGCACGCTCCTCCCCAGTCCACGGATCGGTGGTCGTGGCACAACCGGCGAGCACGGCAACGAAAGCGGGTACGGCAATCCAGCGAGTGGGCCAACTGCATTTCATGATCTGTTCTCCTGACAAAGTGACTAATGAGGTCGTGGCAGCAGGTATATCCGGCAGCCACTGAACAACCCCTGAATCCGGCTACTGCTCAAGCCAGCGATACAGCGTGCGACGCCCAACACCCAGCAAGGCGGCCGCCCGCCGCTTGTTGCCGTCGACCCTCTCGAGCACGTAATGCACGTACCGGCTTCTCAGTTCGTCCAGACTGGGCAGCATGTCGCCTTTCAGCAGCGCATCAGGCACCGCCGTGCTCGCTGAACTGTCTTCCGATGCCGGTTTGCCGTTCCCTTGCCGCACCCGCTCGGGCAGGTGTTCAATTCCCACCTCTTCGTCCTCACAGAAGGTCACGGCCCGCTCCATGGCGTTCTTCAGCTCACGCACGTTGCCGGGCCAGTGGTACTCGCGCACGGCCCTCAGCGCCTGTTCGGACAGGCGGCGAGCCGGACGGCGGCTGGCGGCGGCGAAGCGGGCCAGGAAACTCATGGCCAGCAGCTCCAGGTCCTCGCCCCGCTCGCGCAGCGGTGGAATGCTGAGCTGAAAGGCTTCCAGCCGATAGTAAAGATCCTCGCGGAACTCCCCCTTTTCAACCAGGGACTGAAGATCCTGGTTGGTGGCGGCAATCAGGCGCACATCAACCTGGTGCTCGCGATCGGCGCCGACCGGGCGAATACGTCCGTCCTGCAGCGCCCTGAGCAGCTTTGCCTGCAGCGCAGTCGGCATCTCGCCGATCTCGTCAAGAAACAAGGTGCCGCCATCAGCCTCGCGAAACAGGCCCGGACGGGCACGATCGGCTCCGGAAAACGCACCTTCGGCATGGCCGAAGAATTCCGACTCCAGCAGGTCGGCCGGCACACCCGCGCAATTGACGGCCAGAAAGGGCATGTCGGCGCGGGGGCTCTCGGCGTGGATGGCATGGGCAATCAGATCCTTGCCGGTACCTGACTCGCCACTGACCAGCACGGCACCGTCTGCCCTGGCAACCTGGGCAACGCGATCGAACAGCACTCGCATCGCCCGACTGGAACCCTCCATGCCGTGGAAGCTGTCGCGTTCGAGCATTTCGCGAAAGCGGCGCACTTCCGAGCGCAGGCGGCGATTGGCCAGCACCCGCTCGACACTGAGGATGAAATGATCCATGTCCAGCGGCTTGGTCAGAAAGTTGTCGGCCCCGGCCTTGAGTGCCGCCACGGCCCGGTCGACCGTGCCATAGGCGCTGATCATCAGGGTGGCCGGCGCCACATGTCGTTCACGCACCGCCTCCAGCAGCGCCAGGCCATCGGCCCCGGGCAACTGCAGGTCGGTCACGACCAGGTCGGGGTCCACCTCGTCGATACACTCCATGGCCGCCTCGGCCGTTTCCACGTGACGCACCCGGTACCCCTCGGCTTCCAGCTCTTCGAGCAAAAGCTCGCCCAGGGCGCGGTCATCCTCCACCACCAGCACGTTGTAGCGAACATCACCCATCGGCTGCCTCCTGATCCAGAACCAGTTCGAAACGACTGCCACCCAGCGCATGACTGGAGACCACGTTCAGGCCGGCCTGATGCTCTTCGGCCACGGACTTCACGATGGCCAGACCCAGACCGGTGCCGCGACCCTCCTTGCCGCGGGTATGGAACGGCTCGAAAATCCGCTCGCGCTCCCCGGCCGGCACGCCGGGACCATCATCCTCGACAGCGACCACCACGCTGCCATTACGTCGTTCGACCACCACGGCCACGGCCGAACTGGCCGCCTGAACGGCATTGCGCACAAGGTTGACCAGTGCATGCTCCAGCCGCACCTCCCAGCCACGCACCCGGATCTCGTCGGGCAACTCGTCGACGCTCAACTCGATCCCGCGCGATTCGCACTCCGGACGCATGGCTGCCAGGGTACGTCTGAGCAAACGACCCAGCTCGACCGACTCGGCGGGCTGATGGTCGCTGCGCACGAACTCCATCAGTTGCGAGATCAGCTCACGGGTGCGCTGAACCTGCCGCCGCATACGCTCCAGACGGCGGCGCGCATCATCGCCCAGGTCTTCATGCTGCTGCAGGCGGCGAGTATCGCCATCGATGACCGTCAGCGGCGCACCCAGTTCATGCGCCACGCCCGAGGAAAACCGCCCCAGCGCGGCCAGGTGTTCCTGCTGGCGCATCTGCTCGAGCATGTACTGGCGCTCCTGCCGCTCGACATCCAGTTCGGCCTGCATGCGATCAAGCCCATCGAGCATGCGATTGAGCGCGCCCGCTACGCCGGCCAGCTCATCCGGGCCGTCGACCTGGGCCCGGTGCCGGGGCTCCCCGGCCTCGACCCGGGCCATCGATTGCACAAGGCGCTCCACATGCCGCCCGACCGCCAGTCGGTGACCAATCAGAACAATGGCAAACATCACCACCATCACCAGCGTCCACAGCAGCCACCCCAGCACGCGCAACTCCTCAAGCTGCTCGGCAATCTCCTGCTCCAGTCTGACGACTTGCAGCAAGCCCTCGATTCGCCCGGCCGGGCCGGTTAGCGGCACAAAATAGGAAAACACTTCCTCACCGCCCAGTTCCGCGTAGCGCCCCAGCTCTTCACCCAGCGCCACCAGTTCAGCCGCCTCGATCTGCTCCCTGGGCCCCGGCCTGGCTTCACCGGCAACGGCTACACGGCGTCCGCCGGCATCATAGACATAGGCCCCGTACACCCGCCCGATGTCGAACACCGCATCAAGCGTGTCCTGCACGCCGCCAAGGTCACCAGCCAGCAAGGATCGCTCGACGGGCACCCGCATGGCGCGGGCCACCAGCTCGATTTCCTTTTGCAGGCGGTGCTCCAGCAGACCTTCGACGGCGTGGTGCGTCATCCACACCACCACCGTGCCAAGCACCGTCAGTGGCAGAAAAACCAGCAGTATCAGTTGCAGTCGTAAACTCTTCATGAGGCTTTCAATTCAGGCACATGCGCCATTGTGACACACAATCCGTGCATTCTGGTGACTCACCTGAAGGCTCCAACACGCAAAAACAATGACTTGCCGGCTTGGCGCGCATCTTGCATGTATATCTTCGCGAAATTTGACACGCAACCTGAAAAGGAGCAACACCATGAACCTTCGCAAAATGATTACCCTGATGACCTTCGCCGTTGCCCTGGCCTTCGGTACCGCCGCTATCGCTCAGTACGAGCAGCCGCCCGAGCCGGAGCAGACGGACGTCTCCTCGCAAGAGCTGCAGCAGTTTGCTGAAGCCCAGGTAGAGATCTCCAGCATCCAGCAGGACTTCTCGGCCCGCCTGCAGGGCGTTGAAGACCCCGAGAAGGCCCACGAGCTGCAGGTCGAAGCCAACGAGAAGATGACCGAAGCTGTTGAAGGCGCCGGCCTGGACGTGGAATCGTTCAATCGCATCGCCATGGCGATCCAGAACGATCCCGAGCTGCAGCAAGAACTGACCGAGATGATTCAGTAAGAATCATCGGGCGATCCCCAATCGCCTCAAACCGGACTGCCGGAGCCCCGACTCGGGGCTCCGGTTTTTTTATGGGTTGTAGATCGTGTTGCCCTGTCGCGCATAGCGCTCAAGCACGCGCGCTGCCTGCTCTCTCAACACCCCGGTGCGCACGTCCACGCCGCGCCGGTCCAGCTCCTCGACCCATCGACTCGAACGGGCGCCCTCGTCAAACCCGGCCGCTTCTGCATCCGCCTTGGTTGCGCCGCACAGCACCGAGGTGACTCCCGACCACGGGATCGCGCCCAGACACATGGCACAGGGCTCGCAGGAAGTGACCAGTTGCAACGGGCCATGCGGAGTCTCGGAAAGATTCCAGTGCCCCATGCGTCGCTGGGCCAGGCTCAGGGCCACGATTTCGGCATGTGCCGCCGAACACAACTGCGGCTCGACACGGTTGACCCCCAGGGCAATGACAGCCCCACTGCCCACGGCAACCACCAGCGCTCCGAAAGGACCACCGGTGCCATGTCTCAGGTTCTGTTCAGCCAGGCTGATGGCCACGCTCATGCGTTGTTCAGCCGTTTCTAGACTGGCAGGCAACTGCTGCTCGACACCTGCGATCCAATCGGGCAGGTCGATGCGAACGCTGTTGTTGTCGGCTTTCGACATCATTGACTTCTTCTCCTGACCACCTCGAACAGCGCAATTCCAGCACTGACCGACACATTCAGACTCTCCATCTCACCGGGCATGGGGATACGCACCAGTGCATCACAGTGCTTTCGGGTCAGTTGTCTCAGGCCCCTATCCTCACTGCCCAGCACCAGGCCAACGGGCCCGGACAAGGGGGCATGATAGAGCGTGTCGGTCGCCTCCCCGGCCAGCCCGACGAGCCAGACACCATGATCGGCCAGCATGCGCATGGTGCGTGCCAGATTGGTGACCACGGCCACGGGCACCTGCTCGGCGCCCCCGGCAGCCACGCGACGCGCCGCCGGACTCATGCCCGCGGCACGGTCCCTGGGCACGACCACGGCATCGGCACCGGCGGCGGCTGCACTGCGTAGACAGGCCCCCAGATTGTGCGGGTCCTGCACACCATCAAGGATCAGCAGCAGTGTGTTCTCGCCGCGCGCCCGCACCACATCCTTCAGTGACGCCTCGTCAATCGGGGGCAGCGGCTGGAACTCGGCAATCACTCCCTGGTGGGGCACTCGCCCGGCCTTGCGATCCAGCCTCTGCTGATCGGCCGGCTCGATACTCACGCCACATTCGCGCAGTTGCGCTTCCAGCATCTCCAGGCGCCGATTGCCCGGCCGAATCCAGACGCGGACGATTCTCTCGGGCGCGTGCCTGACCAGCCCCTCGACGGCATTGATGCCCATGGCCAGCTCACGCTTCATGAATACAGCTCCCACATTCCGTGGGCCGACGGCAGCCCCATCTCAGTCCTTCTCGTCCTCGACCAGCTGGAAGTCGATCTTGCGCTCTTCGAGACTGACACCGATCACTTCCACACGCACCGGGTCGGCAAGGCGGAAGCTCAGGCCGCGACGTTTTCCGGTCAGGCTGGACCCCACCGGATCGAATTGGTAATAGTCATTCGGCATGGCCGTCACATGCACCAGCCCGCTGACGGCCAGCTCGGTCAGTTCGACAAACAGCCCGAAACTCGTCACCCCGGTTACGATGCCTTCAAACACATCGCCAATATGACGCTTCATGAACTGACACTTGAGGCGTTCATCCACATCCCGTGCGGCATCTTCGGCGCGCCGCTCGGTCCAGGAGCAGTGCCGCCCAAGCTCGTTCATCTGGCGCCTGTCATAGGCAAACTCGTCGCCCGGCCGTCCCCGGACCAGGTGTTTGATGGCGCGATGCAGCAGCAGGTCGGGGTAGCGCCTGATCGGCGAGGTGAAATGGCTGTAGGAATCCAGCGCCAGACCAAAGTGACCCTTGTTTTCAGGCTGGTAGACCGCCAGGCTCAGGCTGCGCAGGATATGCGCGTTGACCAGCGGCGCATCGGTGCGACCGGCCACCTTGTGCTGGATGGCGGCGAACTGCAGCGGCTCCGGTTTTTCCGACCACCGCACTTCCAGCCCGTGGGCTCGCAGAAAAGTCTCGAGTGATTCGAGCTTGTCATCGGGCGGTGGCTCGTGAACACGATAGAGAAACGGCAGCTTGCCCCGGGCGACAAACTTCGATGCCTCGACGTTGGCGGCAATCATGAATTCTTCGATCAGGCGGTGCGCATCGTGGCGCTGCTGGAGCCGTATGCCGGCCACCCGACCGTCGGTGTCGAACTCGAAATAGGCCTGGCGTGAATCAAAGTCCAGCGCACCCCTGCGTTCGCGCCGCGAAAACAGCAGCCGAAACACCTTGTACAGATGCTGCAAGTTGTCCACCACATGCCCGAAACGCTCGATGAGCGGCGGGTCCCCGGCTTCCATGATTCGCCTGACCTGGTCGTAGGTCAGGCGGGCATGTGACCGCATCACCGCCTCGTGGAAGCGACTGGATGTGACCTTGCCCCGGGCATCGATACGCATTTCGCAGACCAGGCACAGCCGATCGACCTTCGGGTTGAGCGAACACAGGCCATTGGACAGCGCCTCGGGCAACATCGGAATCACCCGGTCCGGGAAATACACCGATGTGCCGCGGCGCTGAGCCTCGACATCAAGCGCAGAACCCGGCCTGACGTACTCGGCCACATCGGCAATGGCGACCAGGAGTCGGTAGCCCTCCCCCTGCGGCTCGGCATAGACGGCATCGTCGAAATCGCGCGCATCGGCGCCGTCGATGGTCAGCAGCTTCAGATCGCGCAGGTCCAGCCGCCCCTCGGCATGAGCGGGGTTGATCTCGCTGCCGAAATCCTTAGCCTCCCTGACGACTTCACGCGAGAACTCGTGCGGAAGCTGATGACTGTAGACGGCAATGTCCGTGGCAATGCCAGGTTCGTCGGCGTGCCCCAGCACCGCGATGATCTCGCCGACGGCCGAACGCTCGAAGGTTGGCGGACGGTCGATTCGCACCACGACGATCTGCCCGGGGCCGGCATTGCCGACCCCTTCGGGCGATACGAGAATATCCTGGGTCAGTCGGGGATCATCGGGAACAACCATGGCCACGCCGCTTTCAATCAGCAGGCGCCCGGCGACCTGGGCATGGGCCCGCTCTACGACCTCGACAATGCCTCCTTCCTTGCGTCCCCGCCGGTCTACCCGGGTTACAGCGGCCAATACCCGGTCGCCGTTGAATACCACCCGCATCTGCTTGGGCGAAAGGTAGAGGTCATCACCCCCTTCGTCGGGCACAACAAAACCGAATCCGTCCGGGTGGGCACTGATACGCCCCTGCACCAGGTCCATCTGCTCTGCAAGCCCGTAGGCCGCTCGCCGGTTCCGAACCAGCTCCCCACGTTCAATCATGGACTGCAGGACCGGTTTGAGGAACCGGTCGGATGCCTCCTTGTCCATGTTGAAGGCATGCGACATGTGACGCCGGGTCAGGGGGCGGTCAGCCTCCAACAGCAGCTTCCTGACCTGGGTGGCGGTAATGTGTTTTTCGCTATCGTTCATCATCGGCATTGTACTCGCTGCGATGCCCCGTCATGGTTGCTCCTTGCGCCCGCAACCATGGTTTACATGCGCGACTTGCCCATGATGGACCAGACCGAGCGGCGCGATGATGCTTGACCGTGAGCATTACGACCGCATAATTGACTCCTGCTAAGACAACCGGCGACCTGGAAACCAACTGATGCCCAATTCGACTATCGAACCGGCAAGCACAACGGCACGACTCCGAACCGCCAGTGCACTGCTGCTGACTCTGCTGCTCAGCGCGGCATGTGCCACGTTCGACCGGCACGACGAGACTGCTCAGGACGAGACCGACTCAGTCGTTTCACCGCCGGACCAGCCGGATTCTTTCGATATCGTGGAACTGGCCGCGCTGCGACTGGCTGAAGACCCGCCGCGAGAAGACGACGATGAGGACGTCCACGAGGAGCCCGAACACCTGTGGGAGCGTATCGTCAGGCGTTTCGCCTTTGCCGACTGCCCCGGCGACAGCCGCGCCGACCGCTGGGCCCGGTGGTATTCCGAGCGCGACGAGTACATGGACCGCGTGCTCACCCGCGCCCGCCCCTGGCTGCATGACATCGCCAATGAACTGGACGCCCGGGATCTGCCCGGCGAACTGGCGCTGCTGCCCATCGTCGAAAGCGCCTACGACCCCTTCGCCTACTCGCATGGTCGCGCCTCCGGAACCTGGCAGTTTCTCACTGCGACGGCGCGCGATCACGGCCTGACCATCAACGACTACTATGACGGTCGTCGCGATGTCTGGGCCGCGACCCGGGCAGCGCTGGACTACCTGGCCTACCTGCACGATCGATTCGACGACTGGAACCTTGCCCTGGCCGCCTACAATGCCGGCCAGGGCCGGGTGCAGCGCGCCGTCAACCGCAACCGCTCCAATGGCCGAGGCACGGACTGGCAGAGCCTGACGCTTCCCCGGGAAACCCGCGCCTACATTCCCAAGATCAACGGCCTGGGTTGCCTGTTTGCCAACCCGTCCGACTATGGATTCGAGCTGCCCGTCTGGGATGATCGTCCACGCGTGGCCCGGGTGGACATCGACAGCGCCGTCGATGTCGTTGCGCTGGCGGCCGAAGCTGAACTCGACATTGCTGAACTGATCGCACTCAATCCGGGCCTGAATCGACACCTTACGCCGCCATCGGGCCCCCACCACCTGATCGTGCCCGTCGATCAGGTTGAAACGGTGCGCGAAGTGCTGCCCGACATCAACACCGAGGACATGCTGGTGTGGGAAGAGGTCACGGTGCGCAATGGCGATACCCTGTCGCACATCGCACACCGCTACAACACCTCGGTGGCCGAACTTCGGCGGGCCAACGATCTCAACGGAGATTTCCTGCGCGCCGGCCAGACCCTGCGCATTGCGGCCAATGGCCAGACCCCGGAAGACTCGCCCCACGCTGATCTTTACCACGAACTGGCGCGGCTGCAGCGACGGCTGCTGCCCACCAAGCGCTTCCAGCACCAGGTTCGACCGGGTGAGAACCTGTGGCTGATTGCACGGCAATACCGGGTTTCGATCGCGGATCTGCGGCGCTGGAACAATCTCGGCAGCGACAATTTGATTCGCCCCGGTCAGCGCCTGATGGTGCACATGGAGCAGGCTTCGGGACAAAGTGCCGCCGCCGCGGTGGAGTACACGATTCGCAGCGGGGATTCACTCTGGGTCATCGCCCGCCGCCATGGCGTCAGCGTGCGCGACCTGATGCGCTGGAACAACCTGCACGAAGACAGCGTTCTCAGACCGGGGCAGTCCCTGACCATTCGGAGATCAGGCAGTGGCTGAACGACTCCTCTATCCGCTTCTTTTCGCACTGATTCTGGGCCAGCTCCAGACGAACGCCCTCGCATCCGTATCACTCGACGGAAAGGTGGTTCAGGGCGGTCTGCTGGCCGGCCAGGCGCCGCCGGGCAGCGAAGTCACGATCGATGGCGAACCCATCAAAGTCTCCGCCGATGGCCGTTTTCTCATCGCGTTCGGGCGCGACGATACGGCGAGCCGAAATCTTGCCGTCACCCTGCCCGACGGTGATCAGTGGCAACGCAGGCTGCGTCCAGATGAACGCGAATTCGATATCCAGCACATCGACGGCCTGCCCGATGAACAGGTCACGCCGCCGGATGATGTACTGGAGCGTATACGCAATGAGGCAGCACTTGCGCGGCGCGCGCGGGAACGCTCGGATGAGCGCACCGAATGGGTGGAGGGCTTCAACTGGCCGACCATCGGCCGCATCACTGGCGTCTATGGCAGTCAGAGAATCCTCAACGGCAACCCGCGCGCTCCCCACTGGGGCATCGACATTGCCGCGCCAACCGGCACCCCGGTCAAGGCCCCGGCTGCCGGCATCGTAACACTCACCCACGACATGTACTTTTCAGGCCTGACCATCTTTCTTGATCATGGCCATGGCCTGATCTCCTCGTTCCTGCACCTGAGCGAAATCCTGGTCGAGGAAGGCCAGCGCATCGAACAGGGGGAACTGATCGGCAAGGTCGGCGCCACCGGTCGCGCCACCGGCCCCCACCTGGACTGGCGCATCAGCCTGGGTGATGTCCGTGTCGATCCGGCCCTGCTGCTCGACTGGGACAAGAATCCCCATGCCGATTCGCCCTGAACCCGCTCCTGAACTGGCCAAGCTGCCCATTGCACTCGCCTGCATGGCACTTGCCATTGCGCTGGCCGGCTGCGCCACTTCGCCCACGACGTCGGACGCAGCCGATGCGACCGCCCCCCCTCCGGTCCTGAGAGACCTGGCCAACGGCCTGCCCGGCGACTATCTGACCCCGGAGCGAGCCGAACAGCCGAGCAGGCTCCACCTGCGCGTCAGCACCGACCAGTCGGCGCCCGACCCGACGACTCTGAGGCTGATCATGACCCAGCGCCAGCTCGATCAGCCCGATCAACCGCCACGTCGATTCCAGTGGCAACTGCAAACCGACCCTGACAACTCCGGCGGCCTGAAGGGCCACTTTGCACCACTTGATGAAACCGGAGAGGTTCGCCGCCACTGCGACCTGACGGTGTCCGTGAGACGCGATGGCATCAGCAGTCACACCTCACCCACTCAGTGCCATTTTGGCAGTGGCGAGCAGCAAACTGGCCTGCTCAAGGAAATCGCCTTTGATGGCAGCCAGCTGGTCATCGGCGATCGCCTCAAACAGCTGCCCTCGGGGGAGCCGGTCGGGGAGGACCAGATTCTGCGCTTCATGCGTCAGGCCGGATTCTCGGGCTGGGCGGGAGTCAGGGACGGGCAGACCTGGCGTAGCGCAAGCACTTTCACGCTGCAAACCGGCGCCGGTCACATCACGCCAACGGATGTGGCCGACATGGATCTGGGGTTCGATGTCGGCATCACCCACTATGAAATGTCACGCGACAACCGCATCAAACTGCGCATGACAGTCACTGACACCGAAACCGGTGAGATCATTGGAGAATCCTGGGCCGATGCCGATGCAGAAGCCGTCGGCCTGGCATTGCCCGACCTGCAAATTGGCCTGGAACGCATTCAGTAGGTAGCAAAGCGCCCCGGCTGGACCGCCGAGCCGCGACAACAGCACGCCAGGATCAGCCCTGACGCCAGCCGGACGGCTGACCGTCAATCGGCTTGTAGCCACCTTCCACGCCCTTGGTCACGATGGCCACGGCGTTGTGCGGATGCAGGCTCTCGAAGTGGCGACACCGAGCCCAGAAGTCGATCACACGGTCCTGCGCCATCAGGGCCGTCTGCACCCGCCGCGCCGCATCTTCGCAGAACATCAGGTTCTGCCCGTTGAGCAGGGCAAATGCCTGTTCATCCTCACGCTTGACCGCGGCCTGCACCGGCGTTTTCAGTGCGTCTTCAACCGCATCGATCATCTGCTCGAACGGAAAGGCCTCGAAACTCGGCGCCAGCTGCAACCTGAGATCGGCTGCCGAGCGCTGGCTATGCGGGGTCGCCACGATACCCTGTTCGCTGCCCAGCCACTCCAGCACGGCTTGCGCCTCCACTTCACCCGAAGGACCAAAGTCCTTGCGGAACTGATCCTGAATCAGTTGACGGGCCAGTGCCGCCGAACACGGGCAGGTGCTCGAGTAGGTGATCTGAAGCGCCATCTCAAGCGAGAAGTCCTTTCCAGTCAGGCCGGCGATGAGACTGATCGGATATCGCTTCCAGCCACTGTTATCACTCTTGAGTGACTTTCGACGCACCATGTAGTCGAAATCCAGTCGCAGCAAGGCATGCGAGCTCAGATCCTCGTGCGAGGCCAGAAAGTCTCGCAGCAGGTGCCGCAGCAGCGCAGGCGTGACAGTATGCTCGGCCAGCGCCTGGTCCAGCAGAAGATACAGGCGCGACATGTGAATGCCCCGCTTGTCCGGACGCTCCAGATCCACGAATGCACTCACACGGGCCGTGGTCTGCGAACGGCTGCCATCGCAGCCATCGATCATGATGGGCAGTTCGATCTCGTTCATGCCCACCCAGTCAAGCTGGCCGGCCACCTGCGGATCCGCGTGGCTGGCAATATCCGGCATTCCGGCTAGGCGTTTGTGCTCGGTCATCCTGATTTCTCCCGTCGGGCGATTGGTCGGGTCAATTCATTGGCCCCTTTAGATTGGTTCAGGATATTAGAGTTCAAGGGATGAATAAACCGTGACGAACAGTGCGGGTTCAGGACCCGGGCAGGAAAAGATGGTCGGAGCGGCGAGATTCGAACTCGCGACCCCCACAACCCCATTGTGGTGCGCTACCAGGCTGCGCTACGCTCCGACCGAAAAACTTGTGCGTGGGGTAAAAACGGTATTTTACAGCGAAATCGATCCGCGGGGTGGTTCGCTTCGTGCTCTGTGTCTCTGTGGTTCATTATCTTTATGGAGTATGCCACTCACCGGCGCAGGACCTGCAAAACCTCCTCGAGCTCAATGCGCATCTGGCGCACCAGTTGCTGGCTCATGGACACGTCGTTCTGGGCCTTGTCGCCCTCGAGGCGTTGCCGGGCTCCCTGAATGGTAAACCCCTGCTCATGCAGCAGACTGCGGATCTGTCGCACCATCAACACATCGTGGCGCTGGTAGTACCGGCGGTTACCTCGACGCTTGACCGGCTTGAGCTGCGGAAACTCCTGTTCCCAGTAGCGCAAGACGTGAGGCTTGACGGCACAAAGCTCGCTGACTTCACCGATGGTGAAGTATCGCTTGGCAGGAATCGGTGGCAGTTCCTGATTATTCCCTGGATCCAGCATACGCCTCTACTCGTGCTCGCAGTTTCTGCCCCGGCTTGAAAGTCACGACGCGACGAGCAGAAATGGGTATCTCCTCACCGGTCTTGGGATTACGTCCAGGCCGCTGGTTCTTGTCGCGCAACTGGAAATTGCCGAACCCCGACAGCTTCACGTTGTCCCCGTCTTCAAGCGCCTCACGAATGCACTCGAACCAGGCATCAACAAACTCTTTTGCTTCCCGCTTGTTGAGCCCGACCTCGTCAAACAACGAGGCCGCCAGATCGGCTTTTGTCAATGACATCCCCTATCATCCTCTCAATTTGGCAGCAAGGTGCTCTTCCAGACGAGCGACCACCCGCGAAATGACGCTGTCGATTTCGCGATCCTCAAGGGTGCGCGAAACATCGCGGAAAATCAAGCCAATAGCCAAGCTTCTGGAACCGCTTTCGATTCCCTCACCCCGATATTGATCGAAAATGACTGCCTTTTCAAGCCATTTGTCAGCTTCTTTCTTGATTATCGCCAGCACTTCGGCGGCCGAATGACGGTCCGGAACCACCAGAGCGAGGTCGCGGCGAACCGCGGGAAATCGACCGGTATCCTGGTGAAGCGGCAATTCGCGCTGCGAAATGGCCAGCAGATCCAGTTCAGCCACGAACGGTGGCTGACCGAGCTCAAGGTCGTCGAGCAGCGCCGGGTGCAGTTGCCCCATCCAGCCCGCCGACTGGCCGTTGAGCAGTACTTCGGCGGCCTGCCCCGGGTGCAGCCACGGCAGGCTGACCGGACGAAATTCGATCGTGGCTGCAACCGAGTTACGCTCCAAAAGGTGCTCTATCTCGCCCTTGAGGTCGTAAAAGTCGACTTCGCGACCACGTCCACTGAAATGCTCGCCCCGCTGGGCACCGAGCATCAGCAGCCCGAGCCGTTCACGCTCGACAAACGTGTCATTTTCCACGCGAAAGCAAGCACCGCATTCAAACAGCCGAAAATGATGGTGTTGCCGGCGCATGTTTCGGCCCGCCACATCGAGCATGCCGGGCAGCAGGCTGGTCCGCAGCACACCCATGTCACGACTCAAGGGGTTGGCCAGGGGCTGGGCACCTGCGGCCATTCCCAACGCATCCAGGGCATCCAGGCTCACGAAACTCCAGCTCATGATCTGCTGAAAGCCGCGAGCGGCCAGCTGCTCGCGCATCTGCCGCTCGGGCAACCGCGATTCAGGCGACATCCGCAGTGTCAGGCGCCCGCCGGGCCGTCGCACCGGCAGTTGGTCGTAGCCGTAAATCCGCGCCACCTCTTCGATCAGGTCGGCCTCGATTTCGATGTCGCGCCGGGCACTGGACGCCTGCACGTGGAATTCTTCGCCCTCCTGCCTGACCGCCATGCCCAGACGACCGAGAATGCTGCCGACTTCATCAGCCCTGAGCTCGGTTCCCAGCAGGCGATTGACCCGCTCAAGTCGCAGCCTGACCGCTGTATTGACCGGCACCCGCTCTTCCACGCATTCCTCGACCACCGGCCCTGGCGATCCGCCGGCTATGTCCAGGATCAGCGAGGTGGCCCGCTCAATCGCCCTGCGCTGCAAGGCCGGATCCACCCCGCGTTCAAAGCGGTGCGCCGATTCGGTGGACAACCCCATGCGCCGGGCACGACCACTGATCACGGCCGGATTGAACCAGGCCGACTCCAGCAGGATATCGCGGGTCGTATCCGAAACCGCCGAGTCCAGCCCACCCATGATGCCGCCGATGGCCAGGGGGCGGTCGTCATGGTCGGCAATCAGCAGCATGTCTTCGTCCGGACTGACCTCCTGCCCGTCCAGCAGGGTAATCTGATCGCCCGACCGGGCACGACGGACGCGGATGCCACCAGAAACCTGATCCAGGTCGAAGGCATGCATGGGCTGCCCCAGCTCCAGCAGCACGAAATTGGTGACATCGACTACCGGCCCCAGGCTGCGAATACCCGCCCGCCGCAGCTTCTCCCGAATCCACAGTGGGGTTTCAGCCGTCGGATCAATACCCTCGATCACACGACCGACATAGCAGGGACAGTCGGCTGGCGCTTGCAAGTCGATCGCGATGCGGCTCTGCGTTTCAGGCGAAACCTCGGGGATCTCGGGTTCGTTCAGCGGGCAATCAGCGATTGCGGCCAGCTCACGCGCCAGCCCCCGGACCGACAGACAATCGGCCCGGTTGGGAGTCAGGTCGATCTCGAACACAACGTCGTCCAGCTCGAGAAATTCCGACAACGCGGTGCCCACCGGAGCATCGGCAGGCAACTCCATCAGGCCACCGGCCTCCTCGCCCAGTCCCAGTTCCGGCTCCGAGCACAGCATTCCGGACGAGGCCACTCCGCGCAGCTTGGCAGGCTTGATCTTCATTCCACCCGGCAGGGTCGTACCCAGCGTGGCCAGGGGAGCCTTGAGACCCACCCGGGCATTGGGCGCCCCGCACACGATGGTGCGCTCCTCGGTATCGCCACGTACCCGGCACACGCTCAGACGGTCGGCGTCGGGATGTGCCTCGACCGCGGCAATCTCACCCACCACCACGCCGTCAAGGGAGGCAGCAGCCGGCTCGACCGAATCGACTTCCAGCCCGGCCAGGGTGAAACGTTCAGCCACCTCCTCGGCGGCCAGATCGGTGTCGACCCACTCGGTGAGCCAGCGATAACTGATCTTCAAGCCTTGCTCCTTGGTGTTGCCGGCTTAACGAAATTGACGCAGAAAACGCAGGTCGTTGTCGAAAAACAGCCTCAGGTCGTCGACCCGGTAACGCAGCATCGCAAAACGCTCCACGCCCAGCCCAAAGGCATATCCGGAATAGACTTCGGGGTCGACACCACAATTGCTCAGGACGTTGGGATGCACCATGCCGCAGCCCAGCACCTCGAGCCAGTCCCCGGGGCTGCCATCGGCGTTGCGCCAACGAACATCAACTTCTGCCGAAGGTTCGGTAAACGGAAAATACGACGGGCGCAACCGGACTTCAAGATCGTCTTCAAAAAAGGCGTTGACGAAGTCTGACAACAGCCCCTTGAGGTCGGCGAAGCTGACATCGCGATCAACCAGCAGACCCTCAACCTGGTGAAACTGGGGAGTATGGGTCTGATCGGAATCCGAGCGGAACACCCGGCCCGGCGCCACGATGCGAACCGGCGGCGACTGCTCCTTCATGACCCGGATCTGGACCGGCGAGGTGTGCGTCCTCAGCAGGTGCCCATCGGGCAGGTAAAAGGTATCGTGCATCGCCCGGGCCGGGTGATGCGGCGGGAAATTCAGGGCTTCGAAGTTGTGGTAGTCGTCCTCGACTTCAGGACCCGTGGCGACCTCGAACCCAAGCTGCCGGAATATGTCCAACAGGCGGTCAAGCGCCCTGCTGACCGGGTGCATTCCACCGGCTTCGTGGCGGCGTCCCGGCAGGGTCACATCCACGGACTCGGCTTCAAGTCGACGCTTCAGTTGTTCGCCGGCCAGGGCTTCGGCCCGGTCCTGGATGGCCTGTTCCAGTTGGCGCTTGGCCTGATTGACGGCCTGTCCGGCTTCACGCCGCTGCTCAGGCGGCAGCTTTCCGAGCTCCTTGAGCTGAGCCGTCAGCGCACCCTTTTTCCCGAGAAAGCGGACCCGGACATCGTCCAGGGTCCGCTCGTCAGGCGCCTCGGCCACGCGGCCGAGCGCTTCATCCAGCAAAGACTCAGCAGTTGCCTGGCTCATGCTCAGCCCAGGCTGGACTGAGCTTTCTCGGCCAGCGCCTTGAAGGCGGCCTTGTCGTTGACGGCCAGGTCGGCGAGCACCTTGCGGTCGATCTCGACCTCGGCACGCTTGAGACCGTTGATGAACCGGCTGTAGGACAGGCCGTGTTCACGGGCAGCCGCATTGATGCGCTGAATCCACAGGCTGCGGAAATCGCGCTTGCGCTGGCGGCGGTCACGATAGCTGTACTGACCCGCCTTGATGACGGCCTGCTTGGCTACGCGAAAGACCTTGCGACGGGCACCGTAGTAACCCTTGGCCCGGCTGAGCACCTTACGGTGACGGCGACGGGCGACTACTCCACGCTTGACTCTTGCCATGATCGCTCTCCCTTACAGCTTCGGCAGCATCTGGCGGACGGCTTTTTCGTCCGACTTCGACACCAGGACAGTCGAACGCAGGCGACGCTTGCGCTTGGTGTCCTTCTTGGTGAGGATATGGCTGTGAAAGGCGCGCTTGCGCTTGATGCGCCCGCTACCGGTGGCCCGGAAACGCTTGGCAGCGCCCCGGTTGCTCTTCATCTTCGGCATTGTAATGCTCCTTTGTTTTACCTTCGTGCAGCGTTCTCCGGCACATCCGGAGAAACTTTCAGTCGGCTGCATTCCAGCGAATTGTCATCCGAGCACACGGCCCGGGTTGGTTCACGTCTTCTTCGGTGACAACATCATCACCATCTGGCGGCCTTCCATACGCGGTCGCTGTTCAACGACCACATCTTCGACCATATCGTCTTCTACCCGCTTGAGCAGGTCGCGACCCAGATCCTGGTGGGCCATTTCCCGGCCCCGGAAGCGCAGGGTCACCTTGACCTTGTTGCCTTCCTCGATAAATCTTCGCAGATTGCGCATCTTGACATCGTAGTCATGTGCGTCGGTATTCGGTCGGAATTTGACTTCCTTGACCTGAATCTGCTTCTGCTTCTTGCGCGCCGCCTGCGATTTCTTGGACTCTTCGAAGCGAAACTTGCCCCAATCCATGATGCGACAGACCGGCGGATCGGCCTGCGGCGCGATCTCGACCAGATCGAGGCCCTCTGCCTCGGCCTGCGTCAATGCATCCCTGATCCCCATAATCCCGACTTGTTCGCCATCCGAACCCACCACGCGCACTTTGGGTGCATTGATGTCTTCGTTGCGACGGGTCTGTTTATCCGTTGCGATGTGTGCTGCTCCTTATCTGATATTCAAGCCGAATCGTCAATTATCCGCGATTGGGCCTCGCTGCGCCACCTCTTTCGACATTCGCTCGACCAGCGCGTCAATGCTCATCGCGCCAAGATCGGTGCCGTCTCTGAGGCGCACGGCGATTTCGCGGTTCTCGACCTCACGATCACCAACCACCAGAAGATAAGGGATCTTCTCGAGCGTGCGGGCGCGGATTTTATAGCCGATCTTCTCGTTACGCAAGTCCTTCTCGACCCTAAACCCATGATTCTCAAGCTCACCGGCCACCTCGCGCACGTAATCGGCCTGGGCGTCGGTGATATTCATCACCACCGCCTGAACCGGCGTGAGCCACAGCGGCAGGTTGCCCTCATAGTGCTCGAGCAGCACGCCGATGAAGCGTTCGATCGAGCCGAGAATGGCACGGTGCAGCATAACGGGCACGCGCTTCTCGCCATCTTCATCAATATAGGCCGCACCGAGACGCCCGGGCATGGAGAAATCCACCTGCATGGTGCCGCACTGCCAGACCCGACCAATGCAGTCGGTCAGCGAGAATTCGATCTTGGGACCGTAAAACGCGCCCTCGCCCGGCTGCAGCTCATATTCGATACCGGCCGTTTCGAGCGCCTCGGCCAGGGCGGCCTCGGCCTTGTCCCAGACTTCGTCTGAACCGACCCGCTTCTCCGGCCGGGTCGAAAGCTTGACCAGGATGTCGGTGAAGCCGAAGTCGTTGTAGACGTCGAACACCAGTTCGTTGAACGCGAGCACCTCGTCGCGGATCTGGTCCTCGGTACAGAAGATATGGGCATCATCCTGAACGAAGTTCCGCACTCGCATCAGTCCGTGCAGGGCTCCTGAAGGCTCGTTGCGGTGGCAGGAACCGAACTCGGCCATGCGCAGCGGCAGATCGCGGTAACTCTTCAGACCCTGGTTGAACACCTGCACATGGCAGGGGCAGTTCATCGGCTTGATCGCGTAGACGCGGTCTTCCGACGAGGTAACGAACATGTCATCACCGAAGTTTTCCCAGTGGCCGGACTTCTCCCACAAGCTGCGGTCGACGATCGAGGGGGTGTGAATCTCCTCGTAACCGGCCTTGCGCAGTCGTTCGCGAACATACTCCTGCACTGCCAGGTAGATGCGCCAGCCCTTGTCATGCCAGAACACCATGCCCGGTGCCTCGGCCTGGGTATGGAACAGGTTCAGGCGCGCGCCGAGCTTGCGGTGATCACGCTTCTCGGCCTCTTCCAGGCGCTTGAGATGCTGCTTGAGCTGCTTCTTGTCCGGCCAGGCCGTGCCATAGATGCGCTGCAGCATTTCGTTGTCGGAATCGCCACGCCAGTAGGCACCGGCCAACTTGGTCAGCTTGAAAGCGCCCAGCTTGCCGGTCGAGGGAATGTGCGGGCCGCGACACAGGTCGATGAAATCGCCCTGCCGGTACAGCGAAATGGTTTCGCCGGCAGGAATATCGGCAATGATCTTCGCCTTGTACTCCTCACCCTGCTTGCGGAAGAACTCGACGGCTTCGTCACGATCCATGACCTCGCGCTCGACAGCAATGTCCTCGGCCACGATCTTCGCCATTTCCTGCTCGATCTTCTCGAGGTCCTCAGGGCGAAATGCCTCGTCGCGGGCAAAGTCATAGTAGAAGCCGTACTCGACCGTCGGCCCGATAGTGACCTGGGTTTCGGGAAACAGCCGCTTGACCGCCTGCGCCATCAGGTGCGCGGTCGAGTGGCGGATAATCTCCACCCCCTCCTCGTCACGCCCGGTAATAATGCGCAAATCGGCGTCGCCATCAATGCGAAAACTGGTGTCCACCAACCGACCATCGACCTCACCGGCCAGCGCGGCTTTCGCCAACCCCGGCCCGATCGACTCGGCCACCTCATGAACCGTCACCGGAGCCTCAAACTCCTTGCGGCTACCGTCTGGAAGGGTAATCTGAACCATAACGGCCTATTTTAGCGTCACCAGACGTTGAGGGGGCGATTAAATGTGGGTTCCGGGAAAAGGTTTCAGCGTTCAGGTTTCAGGATGGACAAGGCGTTAGTCAGTGCCGCTGAGGGCGCTGATTTCGGTGACGGACGCAGCAGGGAATGCGGACTCGAATTTTTCCCAGCGCTTTCCGAGTGCGTCGATTTCGGTGGCGGACGCTGCGCAGGAACCAGAGCGCAGGCGAGAGCGATGGGGCGGCTTGCCCGCCCGCAGGGCAAGAAGCCCCTGAGCGAAGCCGTCGCGCGTGTACCTTAATGGTACATGAGGATTTCGAGCACGCGTTTAACGGCACTCCGGCCCGGCTTCTTTCCTACGGAAAACCGCCAAGCCTCCACGCCTACACGCGCAACGGCTCCATGCAAGCGCTTTTTTCGCTCCGCGAAAACCGCACTCGCCTTCCGCCTGCGCTACCCGGCGCTAGCCTTCGCTACTGGCGTGCCGCTTTTGTGAGGATAAGAGATGCGGAGTCGAATTTTTCCCAGCGCTTTCCGAGTGCGTCGATTTCGGGGACGCCCCATTCAGACATTGGGCCTGAATTTCTCCCAGTGCTGCTGAGAGTCTCCGGATCGGTGACGGACGGAGCGCAGGAACCGGAGTGTACTCAGATGTACATGAGGATTCCGAGCACCGCCCGGCGCCGATCCGGAGGCTCTCAGTAGTGCTGGGGGAATTCAGGTGGTGGGCGATGCTGGATTTGAACCAGCGACCTCTGCCATGTCAAGACAGCGCTCTAACCAACTGAGCTAATCGCCCTTCCGAATCAAGGCGCGAAAGATTACCAGAACATCCACCATCAGGCAACTGAAAATATTCGCGCAAACGCCGCTCTCTGCGGCGGGTTGGTAGAATGCCGCCCCACTCATAGCAGCCGTGCCCATGTCCACGCCATTCTCCGTCCTCAATCCGCCACGCTCCGCCAGTGAAACGGTCGACTGGCCCCTGCTCGACGGACTGGCGCTTGCCCTGGCCCTGTCCACCCATGCCGCGCGCAAGGGTGGTCCATTGCTGGTGGCGGCCCCCGACGGCTATGCCGCGCGCCGGCTGCGCGACGATCTCAACCAGTTCGGCGGCCCGAAAGCCGAGCTGTTCCCGGACTGGGAAATCCTGCCCTACGACCTGTATTCGCCGCACCCCGATCTGGTCTCGCGCCGGCTGGACCTGCTCGCGCGCCTGCCCGGCATGACAGACGGCATCGTCATCGCACCGATGACCGCGCTCATGCAGCGCCTGCCGCCGGTGGCCTGGGTGCAGGGCCAGAGCCTGAATCTCGCAGTAGGCGAACGCATCGACATGGCCTCTTTCCGCGATACCCTGCACGCGGCCGGCTATGCACCTTCCGAGCAGGTCTGGCAACCCGGGCAATTCGCCGTGCGCGGGGCGGTGCTCGACCTGTGGCCCATGGGCCGGCCCGATCCCTACCGGCTGGAATTGTTCGACGACGAGATCGAATCCATCCGCATCTTCGATGCCGAGAGCCAGCGCTCGACCGAGAAGCTGGAACGCATCGACATGCTGCCGGCACGCGAGTACCCGTTCGACGAGGACAGCCGCCAGGCCTTCCGGCGCGCCTTCCGCATGCGTTTCGATGTCGACCTCCGGCGGGCCCTGCCCTATATCGAGGTGGGCGAAGGACACCACAGCCAGGGGCTGGAACAGTACCTGCCGCTGTTTTTCGAACACACTGCCTCCCTGCCCGATTACCTGCCGGCCGAGCACCGTCTGGTCATGCTGGCCGGCGTCGAGGAATCGGCCAACGATTACGCCACCCGCATCCACCAGCGTCATGAACAGCGCCGCGGCGACCTCGAGCGCCCCTGCCTGAATCCCGACGAGCTGTTTCTGCCCGCCGCAGAACTGATGGGGGTGATGAAGGCCGATGCCGACGTGCGCATCATCCGCCGCCAGGCGGCGAAGGCCGCGATCGAGACTCCACCGACCGTGGACCTCGACCACGAGGCCGACCAGGCCGCGAAGAAACTCGCTGAACTGCCCGGACGCGTCCTGGTGGCCGCCGATACCGCCGGCCGCCGCGAGCTGATCCACGACAACCTGAAATCAGCCGGACTCAAACCGAAGCTGCTCGACTCCTGGTCGGCCTTTCTGAGTGGCGAAGACAGGTTGGCACTGACGGTCATGCCGGTATCCGGGGGTGTCAGCCTGCCCGACCGCGGCATCACCGTGCTGACCGAGGCCGAACTGTTTCCCGGCCACACCCGCACCATCCGGCGCGAACGACGCAGCGGCCAGGACCCGGAAAGCATGGTCAAGAGCCTGGCCGATCTCCAGCCCGGCGCCCTGGTGGTGCACCTGGAACATGGCATCGGCTGCTACCTCGGCCTGGAAGTGCTCGATTCGGGCGACACCACCGCCGAGTATCTGTGCCTGGAATATGCCGACGAGGACAAGCTCTACGTGCCGGTCACCGATCTGCACCTGGTCAGCCGCTACACCGGCGCCGATCCGGAGATGGTCGACCTGCACCGCCTGGGCTCGGAAAAGTGGCAGCGCACCCGCCGCAAGGCGGCCGAGAAAGTCCGCGACGCCGCCGCCGAACTGCTCAACCTGCAGGCCCGGCGCGCCGCCCGCCGGGGTCATGCCTTTCCCGTCGATCGCGGCCTGTATGCCCGCTTCGCCGCCGGCTTCGAATACGAGGAAACCGAGGACCAGCTCGACGCCATCGAGGCAGTCATCGCCGACCTGGCTTCCGAGGAACCCATGGACCGGGTCATCTGCGGCGATGTCGGCTTCGGCAAGACCGAGGTCGCCCTGCGCGCGGCCTTCGTTGTCGCCGAATCGGGCCGGCAGGTGGCCATGCTCGCCCCCACCACCCTGCTGGCCGAACAGCACTACCGCAACTTCGCCGACCGCTTCGCCGACTGGCCGGTGAATGTCAGACTGCTCTCGCGCACCGGCAAGCAGACCGCCAACATCGTTACCGGACTGACCGACGGCACGGTCGACATTGTCATTGGCACCCACAAGCTGTTGCAGAAGGACATCAAGTTCAGGGATCTGGGCCTGGTCATCGTCGACGAGGAACAGCGCTTCGGCGTGCGCCAGAAGGAACGACTCAAGGCGCTTCGGGCCGAGGTCGATTTGCTCACGCTTACCGCCACGCCCATTCCGCGCACACTCAACATGTCCATGGCCGGGCTGCGCGAGCTGTCCATCATCGCCACGCCGCCGGCCCGGCGCCTGGCCGTACGTACCTTTGTGTCGGAATGGGACAGCGGCACCATCCGCGATGCCGTCAGCCGCGAGTTCCAGCGCGGCGGCCAGGTCTACTACCTCCACAACGAAGTGCGCAGCATGGCTCGCCAGGTCGCCGACCTGCAGGAGATGTTCCCCGAGGCGCGCATCGGCATGGCCCACGGCCAGCTGCCACCGGGCGAAATGGAAAAGACCATGCGCGATTTCTACTCGCGCCGCATCAACCTGCTGGTGTGCTCGACCATCATCGAAAACGGCATCGACGTGCCCACCGCCAACACCATCATCATCAACCGCGCCGACAAGTTCGGCCTGGCGCAGCTCCACCAGCTCCGCGGCCGGGTCGGTCGCTCGCATCACCTGGCCTATGCCTACCTGGTCACCCCGCCGTGGAAAGTCATCACGCGCGATGCCCAGAAGCGCCTGGAAGCCATCCAGTCACTGGAAGAACTGGGCGCGGGTTTCACCCTGGCCAACCACGACCTGGAAATCCGCGGTGCCGGCGAACTGCTGGGCGAGGAACAGTCCGGGCAGATCGAGGCGATCGGCTTCTCGCTCTACTCCGACCTGCTCAACCGCGCCGTCGAAGCACTGAAGAACGGCGAGGAGCCCGACCTGGACGAACCGATGTCGATCACCAGCGAGGTCGATTTGCACCTGACCGCCATGATTCCGGACAGCTACCTGCCCGACGTGCACCAGCGCCTGGTGCTCTACAAGCGCATCACCCAGGCCGACAGCGACAAGAAGCTGCATGACCTGCAAGTCGAAATGATCGACCGCTTCGGCCTGCTGCCGCCCGAGGTCAAGAACCTCTTCGCCACCGCCGAGCTCAGGCTCCGGGCCAGGAAACTGGGCATGAAGCGCCTGGAAGTCGGACCGGCCGGCGGCCGCGTCGAGTTCCAGTCCAAGCCCGACATCGACATGGGCGAGCTGTTGAAAATGATCCAGAAGGAATCCCACACCTTCGAACTGCCCGACAACGACAAGCTGCGCGTCAAGGGCGAGTTCGAATCGCCCGAGGACCGCTTCCACATGGCCGAGGAGCTGCTGGAGCGACTGACGCCGGGGGAGCGGGCAGTGGCCTGAATGGTGGTCCATCCCGATCAGCTTCGCCTACGACTATTGAGGTCAGGCGCCCGAATTCCCTGCGTTGCCCCGCTTACTAATGCGGTCACTGATCAGCAGACACACAGAGCTTCGGAGCCGGTCACCGGCAAGGCGCGCGAGCGCAGGCATAGTGGACCTATGTCAAGCGAGCGGAACACGCGCAGCCGGCCCCGTGCCGAGTGCTTTTTGCCTTCGGCAAACCGCAATCGGCACGGGGCCTGCGCTGCGGGTGACCGGCTCCGAAGCTCTGTGTGTCTGCTGATCAGTGACCGCATTAGTAACCCCCAAGTCGCATGCCGCATTGATCGAGCAGGTCCTGCCACGCGCTGGTATGTCTTGCGATGGCCTGATCAAAAGCCTGCCAGTAGCCATGCTCGCTGCTATCGTCCAATACCGTCGCTACGTATTGTTCGAAGCTGTCACCGGGACTCCTGTTTTCCAGAGTGGCCAGCGCCAGAAGCGGTGGCAGCAGTTCGCGGCGTACCCGCTGCACATCGGCGAGGTAAGGCTGGACTTCGGCGGCATAGACCGTGGAAAACATGTTCTGCATGATCTCGGCCTCACGGTTGGGGCGACCGGACGGGCAAAGGGGTCGGTCTCCCAGGCGTTGTTCAATGAGATCGCTGGCGTCATTCAGTCGGGTCGTAACCAGAATGGCGCTGCGCAGTGCCTGGCCGGCTGACGGATCATTGCGCCAGCGTTGATAGACTCGATCAAGCGCTGGGATATCCTCCTCGAGATTGCCATCAAGCAGGGAATGGATACTTCGCTCTACCCGGCCTGCATTCTCGGCACTCCTTCCGAGTTGCTGAAGATCGGGCCGGACAGGCAGCGGACCACGCGAACGGGCGAAGTGGTTCTCGATCTCGCGACTGCCCCAGACGGCGTTCCAGGCGCTATCGGCAAGTGACTGTCGTTTCAGCGTGGCGGCTTCGACTAGTTGCTCACCCAATGCTTTGCGCTCGATGGTCTCTGCACACTCCTCGGCGGCGACGATGAAGCGACGATCGTAATCCAGCACAGTAAGCGGGTGGGCCACCCGGCCAAGCGTGGAATTGCGCTCGCCCACCACGTACTGCACCTCGCAGCCATACAGCCCGAGGAAATCAAGCATGCTGATGCTGATCGAATCGATATCGAGCACGCGCTCACGAGCCGAAGGCAACCTCGGTGCACTTGGCACCGGGGAGAGTTCCGAGTCGACATCGAGCACCCGGGAGAGGCGCTCGTTATACTCGTCAAGCATCGACTCGGGCTGCGAAAAGGGGTTGCAGCTCGCAAGCAGGATCGCAACGAAAACAAGGGCTAACGCACGCATGGCTGCCTCGCAGAACGTGACCGATACTCCAGGCCACCATACTGCCACGACCGCAAGCCCCGCGGCGTAAACGTCCGGACGGGGTTGTGCCAAGGGTGGTCCCGCATCACCCCCTGCCGATGAATCAATTGCCGATGCTGATCAATTCCGTGGTCAGTGATCCATCACCCAGATCGGCGGGCACCGGGGCCATGGCCTGAACAAAGATACGGGGGCTGTCATCGCTGATCCAGATGGTCTGCTCGTCTCGGTATTTATCCGTGGACTTCAAGTGTACCGGCCAGGCATCGAACCGGCCGGCGGGCACCTCGACGGACTCCAGATCTCCAACACGAATCCGGAACGTACGCACAACCGTCTCGACATCGATTTCAATAATGCGAAGCTTGTATTCCTCTCCACCCGACAGCGGCATGGCCGTCAGCAGGGCTTCCAGCCCGGATTCGCCGGCATAGGCCGGTTCGTCCAGCGCCAGGTCAACAGCGACTATCTGACCGGCGGCCTGAATGGTGCCGGTGACCTGATCCGGGCGGTAGTTGACCTGCATCCGCCCACCCTCCTGGCGCACCTTGCGTTCGATGGGCATCATGGTTTCGAAATCGAGTTCCAATCGGTCTTCGGTGGACCCCATTTCGGTCCGCGTCACCGTCCTGATCTTGAGTATCTGTGGTGAGGCGGCCCTGGCAACCCGGATATGACGAACCGAGTCGATATCCATGCGGGTGTCCCCAACTTTCAGGATGGTTCGATAGTCGAACTGCCCCGTGGCCACCACGGAGCTGTCCGGTTGCAGGTCGGCGGCTTGTCCGGCACCGCTCAGCAGCAGCCCCAAAATGATGATCAATCTGTTCATGGGTGCAAATACTACAGGATCCGTTTGCATCTCTGAGACCGTCGGCCACCCAAACCACCATAGCTCCGCCCTATTGCCGCCATGCAAACAATTCATTTTGCGGATTGCGCTGCAGTTCTTATAATCAGATGCACAGTGTTAGTGTGATGCATCGAACCGCACACTGGCGGGCTTGGCCCTGCCGGTTTTTCGCTTGACGGAGGAGTAGATCAATGGACGCAAAAACTCAATGCCCTTATGCACCGGCAAAGTACCGCCATACGGCTGCCGGAGGTCTGTCCAATTCGGACTGGTGGCCCAGCCAGCTCAAGCTGCAGATTCTCAATCAGAATTCACCGCTGGTCGATCCTCTGGGCGAGGATTTCAACTATGCTGAGGAGTTCGAGAAGCTCGACTATCAGGCCCTGAAGAAGGACCTGGAAGGCCTAATGACCGAGTCGCAGGAATGGTGGCCAGCCGACTACGGCCACTACGGCGGCCTGTTCATCCGCATGGCCTGGCACGCGGCCGGCACCTACCGTCTGCTTGACGGCCGTGGCGGTGCCGGCGCCGGCACGCTGCGCTTCGCGCCGCTCAACAGCTGGCCAGACAACGGCAACCTCGACAAGGCCGTGCGCTTGCTGTGGCCGATCAAGCAGAAGTACGGCAACCAGATTTCCTGGGCCGACCTGATCGTGCTGACCGGCAACGTCGCCCTGGAGTCCATGGGCTTCAAGACCTTTGGCTTCGCTGCCGGAAGAGAGGACGCCTGGGAGCCCGAAGGCGACATCTTCTGGGGTCCGGAATCGGAATGGCTGGGCAATGAGCGCCACGAATCCGACGGCACGCTCAAGGGGCCGCTGGCCGCCGACCACATGGGTCTGATCTACGTCAACCCGGAAGGTCCCGACGGCAACCCGGACCCGGCCGAAGCGGCGAAGTTCATTCGCCAGACCTTCAAGCGCATGGCGATGAACGACGAAGAGACGGTGGCGCTGATTGCCGGTGGTCATACCTTCGGCAAGGCCCACGGCGCGGTGCCCGACTCTGAACTGGAAGCGGAGCCCGAAGGCGCCCCGATCGAGCAGCAGGGTCTGGGCTGGAAGAACCCGCACGGCACCGGCAAGGGCCCCGATGCCACGACCAGTGGCCTGGAAGGCGCCTGGACCCAGGAGCCGACTCAGTGGGACAACAGCTTTTTCGACAACCTGTTCGGCTACGAGTGGGAACTGCACAAGGGGCCTGGCGGCAAGTCACAGTGGAAGCCCAAGGGCGAGCCGGCCGATGCCACCGTGCGCGATGCCCACGATGACTCGAAAAAGCATCCGCTGATGATGCTGACCACCGACCTTTCGCTGAAGGTCGACCCGGAATACCGCAAGATCTCCGAGCGTTTTCACAAGAACCCGGACGAGTTTGCCGACGCGTTTGCACGGGCCTGGTTCAAGCTCATCCATCGCGACCTCGGACCCAAGTCCCGCTACATCGGCCCCGAAGTGCCGGACGAGGACCTGATCTGGCAGGATCCGGTGCCGCCAGTCGATCATGAACTGATCGATGGCTCTGATATTGCCGAACTCAAGCGCAAGCTACTGGATTCCGGCCTGTCGCTGCGCGAGCTCGTGCTGACTGCCTGGGCATCGGCATCCACCTTCCGCAACACCGACAAGCGCGGAGGCGCCAACGGTGCTCGCATCCGCCTGGCTCCGCAGAACGAGTGGCCGGCCAACGAGCCCGAGCAGCTTGCCCGCGCCCTCAAGGTGTTCGAAGGCATTCAAAGCGACTTCAATGCCAGCGCGTCGGGCAACAAGAAGGTCTCGCTGGCCGATCTGATCGTGCTCGGCGGCACTGCCGCGGTCGAGAAAGCGGCCAAGGACGCCGGCCACGACATCGAGGTACCGTTCTCGCCAGGACGTACCGATGCTACTGCCGAGCAGACCGACGCCGAATCCTTCGAGTACCTCGAGCCGGTGGCAGATGGTTTCCGCAATTACATCGGCGAGGGCAAGGATCGTCCGCTCGAGGAGGTGCTGCTCGACCGCGCCCACATGCTCAGCCTCACTCCGCCGGAGATGACCGTACTGGTGGGCGGCATGAGAGCCCTGGGCGCCACGCACGGCGACAGCGGTCACGGTGTGCTGACCGGTCAACCTGGCAAGCTGACCAACGACTTCTTCGTCAACCTGCTCGACATGAGCACGGAGTGGAAGCCAATCGGCGACGACGCCGAGGTCTTCGAAGGCCAGGACCGTTCCAGCGGTGACAAGAAATGGACCGCCACGCGTGCCGATCTGATCTTCGGCGCCAACTCGCAACTGCGGGCGCTGGCCGAGGTCTATGCCACCGATGGCGCCCAGTCGAAGTTCGTCAACGACTTCGTGGCCGCCTGGACCAAGGTCATGAACGCGGATCGCTTCGATCTGGACTGATCGCAGACCTGAAACCGAGAAGAAGCACGAACCGGCGCCCCCTGGGCGCCGGTTTTCGTCTGACCCATGGTTTTACGTTTCTTTTGCGATCGATTGCGTAGGCTATCGGACTTGGCCAACAACTAAAAAGGATTGATGCAATGAGTGCCAGAAAATCAAGCGCACAGTGGCAGGGAGACCTCAAATCGGGCAAGGGCACCATGACCTTGGGGGATGGCGCCTGGAAAGGCCAGTACTCCTTCAGCTCCCGATTCGAGGAAGGCCAGGGCACCAACCCCGAAGAACTGATTGCCGCAGCGCATGCCGGCTGCTTTTCCATGGCATTGTCGAACATTCTGGCAGGCGCCGGCCATACCCCGGATTCCGTGCAAACCGAGGCGACGGTACACCTGGAAAAGGGTGACGAAGGGCCTTCCATCACGCGCATCGAGCTGGACTGCGAGGCCGTCGTGCCGGGAATCGGAGAAGACGAATTCAACCAGCATGCCGAAGCAGCAAGCAAGGGATGTCCGGTCTCCAGGGTGCTCGCCGGTGCCAGTATCAGCCTGAAGGCAAGACTCAAGTCCTGAACATCTTGCCCGGATTGAGAATGCCGTCCGGGTCGAAGTGCTGCTTGATCCAACGCATCAGTCCGATCTCGGCATCCGTGCGGCTGTAGTGCAGGTCATCACGCTTGAGCAGGCCCACGCCGTGCTCGGCCGACACGCTGCCTTCGAACTGACGCACCAGGTCGAACACCTTCGGGCTCAGCCGGCGAAGCGCATCATGAAAGTCTTCCACTGACCAATCGTGGGGCTTGAGTACATTCATGTGCAGGTTGCCATCGCCGATGTGCCCGAACCAGACCACCTCGAAGTCCGGATAGTGCCGGCCAAGCAGCCCGTCCAGGGCCTCCAGGAATGCAGGTACCCGCGAGACGCGAACGGACAGATCGTTCTTGTAGGGTGTGCATTCGCTGATCGATTCACTGATGGCCTCACGCCAGTGCCACAGTTCGCTGGCCTGTGCGCCTGACTGGCTGATCGTGCCATCGGCCACATGGCCGGCATCGAGCAGCTGTTCAAACAACGCCAGGGCCTGCTCCTGGCTGCCCTGCCCCGGGTCGTCGAACTCCACCACAGCATAGAAAGGGCAGCTCTCGTCGAGTGGAAAACGCTGCCCCGTGCGATCGGCCACATGGTCGACCGAACGCTGATCGAAGAACTCGAAAGCCGACAGATTCAGACCCGCGCGCAGATCAGCGAAAGCGCTCATGATCGCCTTCAGTCCGGTAAAGCCCAACAGCAGTACGGACTGTTCCGGGGGCGGACTGGTCAGGCCGACGGTCGCTTCGGTAATGATGCCCAGCACCCCTTCCGAGCCGATCATCAAGTGACGCAGATCCAGCCCCGTATTGTTCTTGACCAGGCCACGATTGAGCTCCAGCACTTCGCCCGACCCGGTCACCACCGTGACGCCGCGCACCCAGTCCCGGGTCATGCCATAGCGCAGCACACGAATGCCGCCGGCATTGGTGGCGATCGATCCACCGAGATGACTGGAACCGGCCGCGGCCCAGTCAACCGGGTAGCATAGCCCCTGCTCCGCGGCCAGCCGCTGCACCTCGCCCACCGGCATCCCGGCCTGGGCGCTAAGACTGGCATCGACCGTATCGATTTCGATCAACGCCCGCATTTTTTCAAGCGAGACCACCACCTCGCCATAGGGCGCGACCGCCCCTCCAGACAGCCCTGTACGACCGCCACTGGGGACCAGTCGACGCCCGGTCCGGCGCGCCCACTTGACCAGCTCGACCACGTCCGCGGTCGATTTCGGAAACGCAATCGCCTCGGGCCGTGGAGGCCAGAAACGGGTCCAGTCTCGCCCGAAATGGTCCAGGTTGTCCGGGTCGGTCAGTATTTCGATGCCATCAATCGCGTTCATGACTGGATTATCGCTTGATTGATTCGCAGATTGTGACCAAACTTGCAGACTTTACCAATGACCAGAGGACCGCGCTCGGACAATGAGCGAAAAGCCCTACTCCCTACCCAAGGACAAGATCAACTTTCTGCTGCTCGAAGGCATACACGAGCGTGCCGTGGACAGCCTGCGGCGGGCCGGATACAGCAATCTGCGGGTGGAATCCACCGCCCTGCCCCCCGACGAGCTGAAGGAGGCCCTGGCCGGCGTTCACTTTCTCGGCATTCGTTCACGCAGCCAGATCGATGCTGCCGCGCTTGAGCAGGCCGATCGGCTCACAGCCATCGGCTGCTTCTGCATCGGCACCGACCAGGTCGACCTGTCTGCTGCCTGTCGGAAAGGCATTCCCGTCTTCAACGCCCCCTATGCCAACACCCGCTCAGTGGCCGAGTTGGTGCTGGCCGAGATCATCATGCTGATGCGCGGCATTCCGGCCAAGAACGCCGCCGCCCACCGCGGGCAATGGCTGAAGACAGCAAAGGGCTCGCACGAAGTGCGCGGCAAGACGTTGGGCATTGTCGGTTTCGGTCATATCGGTTCGCAACTCGGCATCCTGGCCGAAGGGCTGGGCATGAACGTGATTTTTCACGACATTGCCGACAAGCTCACCCTGGGCAATGCCACACCGGTAGGCAGCCTGGTCGAGTTGCTGCACCAGGCAGACATTGTCAGCCTGCACGTCCCCGACACCGAGCTGACCCGGGGCATGATCGGGCGTACTCAACTGGCAGCCATGAAACCGGGCAGCCACCTGATTAACGCTTCGCGCGGCAAGGTCGTGGATATCCCCGCCCTGGTCGAGGCCATGCAATCCGGCCACCTCGGCGGTGCGGCCATCGACGTGTTCCCGGTCGAGCCTTCCGGGGGCGATGAAGAGTTCGTCAGCGAGTTGCGCGGGCTGGACAACGTGCTGCTGACCCCGCATATCGGCGGTTCAACGCGCGAAGCCCAGGAGAACATCGCCCTTGACGTCGCCACCAAGATGGTGCGCTACTCCGACAACGGCTCGACCATGGGTGCAGTCAACTTTCCGGAAGTCAGCCTGCCCGACCATGCCACCGCCCGTCGCATCCTGCATATCCACCACAACGAGCCGGGTGTGCTGCAGGCCATCAACACGGTGTTCTCCGAGGCCGAGATCAACATCGCCGCCCAGTACCTGCAGACCACACCCGATGTCGGCTACGTGGTCATGGACGTGGAAACGGATGACGCCACATCACTGGTGCGCGGCCTGGAAAAAATCCCCGCTACCATCCGCACCCGCTTCCTGCTCTGATGGAATGCCTGGAAGGTGGCCTGGAAATCATTTGGGAACCGCAGATGAACGCAGATAAACGCAGATTATGAAAGGCCTGATCCAGGCCTACCAGGCTTATGCCTGCGTAGTGCCAGACTTGTTTCGCTAGTAAATTGAAGGTGTACTCATCTGCGTTAATCCGCGTTCATCTGCGGTTAGCCAATATCAACAGACACGCTCAATACAGATACCCCATGAATCAACCCGACATTGAACTCAACATCGACAAGAACCGTTTCCAGACCATCGTTGACGGCCATCCATGCGAACTGGGTTTCGAACTGACCGATGGCGTGATCCACATCAACCATGTCCGGGTGCCAAAAGCCGTCGGCGGCCGCGGCATTGCCGGCGAACTCACCCGCCACGCCCTGGACCATGCCCGCGCCCAAGGCTGGAAAGTCGTGCCCAACTGCCCCTACGTGAAGACCTGGATCGATCGCCACCGAGAATATGCGGAACTTGTGGCGTGATACTTGTGTTGGAGTGGTAAAAGACTGAACACGAAGTCCACGAAGCAGGGCACGAAGTTCACGAAGAAAAATCCATATCTTCCATCCTTCGTGACCTTCGTGCCCTGCTTCGTGTTCTTCGTGTTATTAACGCGACAATCAAATAGTTTGCCGGGTTAATCTCGATCAAATGAGATGCCTCTGCGCATAAGCCTCGCGCCAGTAGGCGCCTTTCTTCTGCGCCACTTCGGTATCGAAGTAATGTCGAAAACGGCGGCGATCATCGGGCTGGTCTTTCAGGGCTGAACCGATGATGAAATGAATCAGGTGATCGACACGCAGCTCACCCGCACTGTAATACCAGGCATGGATACACAGGGCATGGGCCACACTGACCGCCTCGGCCGTCGACATGGTGGCGCCGGCCAATCGGTCGGTGGACCGACCGCTCAGGGACTGACCGTTTCTGAGCTCATGGAAGATGGTGACCAGCACTTCGATGACCTGCTCGTCAAGGTCAATATCAATACCTGAACCATGGTTCAGCCGCACGACCTCGCGCATAACGACCTCCAGCTCGTCATCGACTCTTCGAATAGGCGGTATGTTCTCGAAGTTCATACGCCGTTTGAGCGCCGCGCTCATGCGGTTCACGCCCTCGTCGATGCTGTTGGATGTGGCAATCACGTTGAATCCGGCACGTGAATACAGCACACTTTCTTCGTCGCTGAACTCCGGGATGGTAATCATGCGATCCGACAGAATGGACAACAGCGCATCCTGCAGCGGCTGGGGGCATCGTGCCACTTCCTCGAAGCGTACGATCTTACCATCGCGCATGCCACGGTAGATCGGACTGGGCACCAGCGCCTCCGGAGTGGGCCCGCCATGCTGCAGCAAAGCCTCGTTCCAGGTGTAGAGCAACTGGTCCACCTGGCTGACCGCACCACCCTGAATGGTCAGGGATGAGTCGCCGGAGATTGCAGCAGCCAGCAACTCCGACAACCATGACTTTGCCGTCCCTGGCTCCCCCACGAGCAAACAGCCACGGTCCGTGCACAACGCAATGACAATACGCGTGACCACACCGGGGTCAACCACGATTTTCGGCACAATGCCGACTTCTTCGTCCCCGAGCACGAACTTCTCGACTGCAATGGGCGACATCGCCCAGCCCGGCGGGACCGGATGGCTATCCCATTTCCTCAGTCGGGCAATTTCATCGGCATGGGCCTGCTCGGCGGGCAGCCGCTGCAGCTTCACCTTGCTGTCATCAACCGCCGGCTTCTTCGATGCTTTCTTCTTGGGACTCACGGGCTCCTCCGTCCGCCGCGAACTTCCGGCGCCATGCGTTCCTGCGGCAGAATACGTGGCAGTTCACTGAGTGGAATGACGCCGTTGATGACATGATCCAGCGCACTGTCTCGCATGGTGATCAGCCCGGAATCCAGTGCCCGCCAGCGCAGCTCACCCACCGGCGGCTGCAGGGAAATGGCCTGACGAATGTCATCGTTGATCTGCATGTATTCAACAACTGCCACCCTTCCGCGTGTGCCACGACCTCCACACTGCTTGCAGCCTGCTCCTTCAAAGCACTGAAATCCGTCTGGCACCTGGTCGGGAAACAGTTCGCGCAGGATGGCCGGATCGGCCTCGGCCGCCTGGCGGCAGTGATTGCAGATGCGCTTGGCCAGTCGCTGCGCGACGACCGCCAGCAGTTCGCCAGCGATCGAGTTGGGCATGACGTCCAGGTCATACAGACGCTGCAGGGCGTCGACAGCATCGTTGCTGTGCAGCGTGGACAGTACCAGGTGACCGGTCTGCGACGCGCGCATGGCCTCCAGCGCAGTCTCGGCATCACGAATTTCACCGACCAGAATGACGTCGGGATCCTGGCGTACAAACGAGCGCATCGCGTCGGCAAAGTTGAAACCGATCTCGGGACGAGCCCGGGTCTGCTGGATGTTGTCGATGGAGTACTCGATAGGATCCTCCACCGTGATGACCTTGCGACGACCATCATCAGCAAGTTCCTGCAGCGCTGCGTACAGCGTGGTTGACTTGCCCGAACCCGTCGGACCGACCACCAGGACCAGGCCGGCCGGATTGTCCAGAAGGCGCTGATAGAACCGTGCAACACGGTCGGACATGCCAAGCTCTTCAAGACCCAGTACGCGACCGGTCTGGGACAACAATCGAATGACAGCATGTTCACCATGGAGTGATGGCTGGATCTGCACACGAAGGTCATAGGTGGTCGAGCCAACCTTCATGTGTGACCGACCGCCCTGCGGCAGTCGCCGCTCTGCGATATTGATCTCGGCACGCACCTTGATGACGTTGATCAGACCGGCATGATCGCGCGGAGTCAGCTTGTAGTGGCTGAGATCCCGCATCTCGCCGTCGGCCCGAACGCGAATGCGAATCCGCTCGTGGTATCGCTCGACATGAACATCGGAAGCGTTGACACTGACCGCATCAAGCAGAATGGCTTCATATATGGAGACCAGATAGTGGCTGAGCTCCCGACTGGATGCGTCCAGCAGATCCTCACTGGCAGCCGGATCAACGTGTGTTTCATCCCAGCTCAGCAATGTATTGCTGCGACTGCTCAGGTCAATAGCCGACCAGATACGCCTGAAGTCGGTGGGCGTGACCAGGATCTTCTTGACCGCCTCATAATCATGCATGCGCAGCAAGTCATCGGTCTGCACATCCGGGTTGTCGGTGGCAGCCACCAGGGTCCGACCATCCTGGCGAATGGGCAGCAGTCGCTGGTTGTCGAGAAAAGTCTTGGGAAACTGCCTGAACAAGTCATGATCCAGCTGCTTGAGCAGATCTTCAGCTTCTCCCAGTTGAAGACCGTGCTGTTCTGCCAACGATTGATACAGGTCGGAGTCGGCTACCCTCATGTTCTTCCGGGCCACCGTGAGCACCGGCTTGCCTTCATGAATCGCCTGCGCCCGCGCCTCGGAGAGACTGGCCTCGTCGATGTAGCCCAGATCGATCAGGACCTCACCGCTATCCCTTGTGAAGTTCACCGTGCCCAGTGGGATCCGCTTGAGATCGGACCCGTCGACCTGCACACAGACCAGCTCAGGCATGAGCGAATCGCTGCCTTCCATGCAGATCAGGCTGCCGCCTGAAGCGAGCTGTTTGACAAGATGCTCCCTGTTTTCCAGAAAGCAGCTGCAGAAGATCAGGTCGAACGGCGAGTGATCCTGCGCACCAAGCTCACCATCCCCGAGAATGATCTCCACGTCATGGATGTCCGCGCGCTTGAGGTTCTGCCGTGCTATGTCGGCCAGGATACTGCTGCGCTCCACGACCACCACTGACCCGGCAAGTCGCGAAAACACTGCCGCCAGGTAACCGGCACCCACGCCAATCTGCAACACCCGCATCCCGGCATCAATCCTGGGCAAGCGCTGGAGAATCTGGCGTATGGCCGAACGGGTTGGAATGCTGCGACCAGAGATGACATCGTGCAGGTCTGGCGATGCAATGAACAGAGATCTCGAAAGCCCCTGCAAGGCCTCGTCAAAGCGGAAACTACTCGCGGTTCTGATGACAATTCCCCCTTTTCACCGAAAAATTGCTGCTGGTGTTGGCGTCTTGTCGACGCAAAGGCTGATCCTTGCATTTAGAATATCAGACATTGCGCAAACAAGTCCTGTGCAATACTGCTACGCCAATCAACCACGGGAGAACCCGATATGTTACGTCGTATCCTGCTTTCGACCCTGTTTCTTGCCACCGCCATGAGCTCTTCGGCATGGGCCGATCCCACGCCCGACGCCGTCGCCAACATGATCAACAATGCCGGCGAGCAGATCGGTACGGTCGAACTGTTTTCCGGACCGGCAGGCACCCTGCTGCGCCTGGATGTGCGCGACCTGGCACCGGGCCCGAAAGCCATTCATCTGCATGCCGTGGGCACCTGCGATGACCACGATCACGGTTTCACGGACTCGGGCGGACACATCAATCCCGACGGCAACGAGCACGGCCTGCTCAATCCGGATGGCCCGGGAGCCGGCGATCTGCCCAATTTCCGCGTCGACGAGTTCGGCTATGCCTGGGCGGAGTTCTTCACCAGCCTGGCCAGCCTGGACGGCAGCGTGGGCGCCCACATCCTGGACGAGGATGGAGCTGCCATCGTCATTCATGAAAACCCCGACGACCACATGAGCCAGCCCATCGGTGGTGCCGGCGACCGCATCGCCTGTGGCGTGATCGAGGCCAGCGACTGACCGGCAGCCACTCAATCAGCCGGCCGGTTGAACCTTGACCGGTCGGTCCGGTCACTATCTTCAGACCTCCTTGGAAAGTGATAAACTGAAAGCGTGTTTGGAATCGGTGCAACATTTCGAATGGTACTGGCAGCCGCCATCCTGGTGGCCGGGGTACCCGTGCACGGTTCCATGGCCACTTCCATCGCCGGGATTTCTTCCGACTCGAGTCCTGCGGCGGTAGATCATGACAGCAGCCACGACACGAACACGGACGGCAACTGCCCCCACCAGGAACAGCAGGCCAGCGAAGACCCTGACCTGACCTGCTCTTCCAGCGGCTGCTCTGATGCATCAGAGCGTTGCGCAAGCGACTGCGGCTGCAATTGCGCCGGATTGTCGCTGGTCATTCCAACACGATCCACCAACCCCCCGAAAGCCCCTCTACCGGCTCACCCGGCTGGACTGCTTCCGCTCCTGGAATCAGCACCCACCGCCCCCTTGCTGCGCCCCCCGCAGGCCTGAAACTCTCCTGATCGACGGCGGGCTCTGAGCCGCCGTCACACTTCGGAACGCGCCAATAAAGCGTGTTTATCAACACCTTATATGAAAGAGTTTAGAGAGGTTCTGCCATGCGGAATCATGCACCCGTACTTTACCGGGCCATGGGCGTTGCCGGCCTGCTGGTGCTGGCCCAGGCTGCACTGGCCTGGGATGCAAACACGGCCGTCAACCTGGCACTGGAGCAGGACGAGGGACTGAAGGCACTCGAACAACGCCAGTCCGGCCTGTCGGAACGTGCCGTGGCCGATGGTGCCCTGCCCGACCCGGAAATCATGATCGGCGTCGAGGGCGTACCGGTCACCGATCCATTCGATGCCGACATGATGACCATGTACAAGATCGGTGTGCGCCAGCGCATCCCCGCCGGCAATACCCTCGAGCTCAACCGGGATCGAACCCTGCAGCAAGCCGATGGCCTGGCCGCGGAGATCGCGGCTCGCCGCCTGGAAATCGCCCGCGAGACACGCCTGGCCTGGCTGGACTGGACCAGTGCCAATGAAGCGCTGGAAGTGGCTCGCGAAACCGCCGGGGCTTTCGAGGAACTCAAATCGCTGACCGAAGCGCGTTATCGTGCCGGCACCGGGCGACAGCGCGATGTCGACCAGGCACGACTTGAACTGTCCGTACTTGAGCGTCGCATCCTTGTCGAGCAGACCCGCCTGGACGAAGCCGCCAGCGACCTGGCTCGCTGGACCGGAACGAAACCGCCCGGCACACCACGGGGCTGGTTCGCATCCAGCCGCGCCAAGGAATCGACCGACCGGCTGCGCTCGAAGCTTCTGCAGCATCCAATGCTTGCCGCCAGCGACCAGCGCATCGAGGTCGGCATCACCGACACCCGGCTGGCCCGCCAGGCCTACCGCCCCTCCTGGATGCTCGAGGCCGGCTACGCCCACACCCGGGGCAACGATCCGATGACCATGCAACGCCAGTCCGACAAGCTGTTTGCCATGGTCAGTTTCAGCCTGCCGCTGTTCACCGGCAACCGCCAGGACCGCCGGATGGCGTCGGCCCGTGCCGAACTGGAGGCGCTGGGCCATGACCGTGGACTCCAGTTGCAGGAGCTGCGCGGCAGCCTCGAGCGCCAGCTCAGCCTGAGAGACAGCAACCTCGACCAGCTCGACTGGATGGAGTCGCGTGTGCTGGCCAATGCCGAGGCAACCGTGGAATCCACGCATTCGGCCTACCGCGCCGACCGCGCCAGCTTTGACGAACTGGTGCGTGCACGCATCGCCCTGCTCGACCAGCAACTGGAAATCATCGATATTCGCCAGGCACTCGCCCGTGCCGAGATTCAGCTAGCCTGGCTGACCGCGGAGGAACTGCAATGAACCACCCGAAACTTGCCGTCATTCTGTGCCTGTTCCTGGCCATGCCGGCTGGTGCCCATTCACCAGACGAGCACGATCATGATGATCACGCGCATCATCATCCGGAAGAGAACGACAGTGGTCACGATCATGAACACGACCACGATCATGAACTGGAGCAGGATCATGACCATGAACAGGATCATGATCACGACGCTCATGAACATGTCGCCGATTCGGTCACCGAGCGCATGGCGCCCTCGGACCGGGCAACCCAGTACACCTGTCCGATGCACCCCCAGATCGTGCGCGACGAGCCTGGCCGCTGCCCGATCTGCGGCATGGCACTGGTCGAACGCGAACGTCATGACGACGACGATCTCCAGATCCGCATCGGGCCGGGTATTCAACAGGCCATGAACGTGCGCACGGCCGAAGTCCAGCATGGCCGGCTGTGGCGGCGCATCAATACGGTGGGCCGCCTGCAGGCCGATGAATCCACCATCCACCACCTGCATCCCCGGGTCGAGGGCTGGATCGACGAGCTGACGGTGACCTCGGTGGGCGACCGGGTGGAAGCCGGGCAGTTACTGTTTACGCTGTATTCGCCCGACCTGGTCAATGTTCAGGACGAGTACCTGCGCGCGCTTCGCACCGGTCGCGAAGACAACATCCGCGCCGCCCGCCAGCGCCTGGAGGTGCTGGATGTGTCCGACGAGATCATCGACCGCATCCGCGAGCGCGGCGAACCCCTGCTCTACGTGCCCTGGCATGCCCGCCATGACGGCTACATCACCGAGCTCAACGTGCGCCACGGCATGTACGTCACGCCCGGCATGGAGATCATCGAGGTTGCCGACCCCGCCTCGGTCTGGCTGATCGCCGAGGTGTTTACCGGCCAGGTTGAATGGCTGAACGAGGGCCAGCGCGTCGACCTCAGCCTCAAGACCGATCCCGGCGAGACGCTGAGCGGACAGGTCGACTACATCTATCCCGAACTCGACGCCGTGACCCGGACGGCCAGGGTGCGCGTGGCGCTGGACAATGCAGATGGCAAGCTGCGCCCAGGCGACTGGGCCACCGTCGACATCTTTGCCGGCCCGCGCGACCACATCAACTACGTGCCCACCGAAGCCATCATCCGCACCGGGCAATCCCAACGCGTGGTACTGCGCGACGACGAACAGCACTTCTCCGTGCGCGAAGTCCACGCCGGCATGGAAAGCGGCGAGTTCACCGAAATCCGCCACGGCCTGGAAGCCGGCGAGGAAGTGGTGGTCTCGGGGCAGTTCCTGATCGATTCCGAAGCCAACATCCGCGCCGGCCACAACCGCATGGGAGGCCAACATGATCATTGAGGCGGTAAAAGGTAGAGAGGTAAAAGGTGAAAGGATAAAGATGAAAGGACGGAAAGAGAGGGGTCTCATGAACCCTTTTACCTTTCACCTTTCACCTTTAACCGTGCGCAGCGCAAAGCGCGGAGCACCCCATGATTGACGCCATCATCCGCTGGTCCATCGTCAATCGGCTGCTGGTGCTGGTACTGGCCATCTCCGCCGGGGCGGCGGGCTTGTATGCGGTCAGCAACACGCCGGTCGACGCCATTCCCGATCTCACCGACACCCAGGTCATCGTGCGGGCCTCTTTCCCCGGCCAGGCGCCGCAGGTGGTCGAGGACCAGGTCACCTATCCGCTGACCACGGCCCTGATGGCCGTGCCCGGTGCCCATACCGTGCGCGGCTTTTCCATGTTCGGGGATTCGTTCGTCTACGTGCTGTTCGACGACGACACCGACCCGTACTGGGCGCGCTCGCGGGTACTGGAATACTTAAGCCAGGTCGAGGGCCGCCTGCCCGACGAAGTGAGCGCCGAGCTTGGTCCGGATGCCACCGGCGTGGGCTGGGTCTACAAGTACAACCTCGTCGACCGCAGCGGCAATCACGATCTCGGCGAACTCCGCGCCCTGCAGGACTGGTTCCTCAAGTACGAACTGCAATCGGTGCCGGGCGTGTCGGAAGTCGCCACCATGGGTGGCATGGTGCGCCAGTTCCAGGTGGCACTGGACCCCAACGCCCTGCGCGCCTACGACCTCACCTTAAACGAGCTCAAGACGGCCGTCGAACGCGGCAGCGGCGAGGCCGGCGGTTCGCTGCTGGAACTGGCCGAGGCCGAGTACATGGTGCGTGCCACCGGCTATATCCAGACACTGGATGACCTGAAATCCCTTCCGGTCGGTCGCGAGGACAACGGCACCCCTGTACTGCTCAGACATGTCGCCGATATCCGCCGCGGCCCGGCGCCCAGGCGCGGCATCGCCGACATGGATGGGGAAGGCGAAGTCGTCGGCGGCATCGTCGTGATGCGTCACGGCGAGAACGCGCGCGAGGTCATCAACGCGGTCAAGCAGCGTCTCGAGGAACTCAAGCCCGGCCTGCCCGAAGGCGTGGAGATCGTCGAGGCCTACGACCGCTCGGCCCTGATCGACCGCTCCATCCGCACGCTGTGGGAAAAGCTGGCGCTGGAGTTCGCCATCGTGGTGCTGGTCATCGGCTTGTTTCTCTGGCACCTGAAGTCGTCGCTGGTCCTGCTGATCAGCCTGCCCATGGGCGTGCTGATCGCCTATACCGTGATGTATCTGCAGGGCATCAACGCCAACATCATGTCGCTGGGCGGCATCATCATCTCCATCGGCGTGATGGTCGATGCCGCCATCGTACTGATCGAAAACGTGCACCGACACTTCGAGCGCGACCCGCCGCGCACCATGGAGGAGCGCTGGCACAAGGTCACGGAAGCGACGCTGGAAGTGGGTCGACCGATCTTCTTCTCGCTGCTGATCGTGGCCCTGTCCTTCCTGCCGGTTTTTGCACTCGAGGCCCAGGAGGGCCGACTGTTCTCGCCGCTGGCGTTTACGAAGACGTATGCGATGGCTGCGGCGGCCGGGCTGGCGGTGACGCTGGTGCCGGTGTTGATGGGCTATTTTGTCGGGACTCGGGACTCGGGACTCGGGACTCGGAAAGGCCGCTCGAGTCCGGTGGCGCGGTGGCTGGAGGCGGGATATCGGCCGCTGGCGCGGTTTTCCGGGAATCATCCGTGGATCGTCACGGCGCTGGCGTTGGTGCTGGTGGTGTCCATGTTGTTTCCGTTTTCCCGGCTGGGCACGGAGTTCATGCCCGAGCTCGACGAGGGTGATCTGATGTACATGCCCACCACGCTGCCCGGCCTTTCGCCGGACAAGGCGCGTGAGCTGCTGCAGCAGACCAACGCCATCATCGCGCAACTGCCCGAGGTCGAACGCGTCACCGGCAAGGTGGGACGGGCCGAGACGGCCACCGATCCGGCGCCGCTGACGATGATCGAGACCTTCATCACCTTGAAGCCGCGCGATCAGTGGCGGCCGGGCAAGACCACCGACGACCTGAAGGCCGAACTCGACGCCATGGTCCAGTTTCCGGGACTGACCAATGCCTGGGTGTTTCCCATCCAGACCCGCATCGACATGCTGCAGACCGGGATTCGCACCGATATCGGCATCGAGATCACCGGGCCGGACCTGGGCACCATTCAGGAGATTGCCGAGGAAGTCGAGGCGCTGGTCGCCGACCTGCCGGGCACCACCAGTTCGTTCGCCGACCGGCCCGCTTCCGGACGCTACATCAACATCGCGCCTGAACGAGCGGCCGCCGCCCGCCACGCCATGAACATTGCCGACGTGCAGGACATCGTGCGTTTCGGCATCGGCGGGATGAACGTCATCGAAACCGTCGACGGACTGGAACGCTACCCGGTCAACCTGCGCTTTCATGCCGACTGGCGCGACTCACCCGACAAGCTGCGCGAACTGCCTATCGTCACACCGTCGGGCACGCATATTGCCCTGGGAGAGATCGCCACGGTGGAGATTGACGACGGTCCGGCCATGATCCGCTCGGAGAACACCCGCCCGGCCAGTTTCGTGTTCGTCGATATCGACGGGCGCGACCTGGGGGGATGGGTTGGCGAAGCCCGACAGGCCATCGCCGAACAGGTGGAGCTGCCGGCCGGCTACTCGATCGGCTTCGCCGGCCAGTACGAGTACCTGGAGCGTGCACGCGAGCGCCTTTCGGTGCTGATCCCGCTGGTGGTAGCGATTATTGTCGTGTTGCTGATGATGGTGTTTCGCACCTTTTTCGAAGTCGCGCTGGTCCTCATCACCATTCCCTTGTCGCTGGCCGGCGGCTTCTGGCTGATGTGGCTGCTCGACTTCCAGATGTCGGTCGGCGTGGCCGTCGGCTTCATCGCCCTGGGTGGACTGGCCGCGGAAACCGGCGTGATCATGCTGGTGTATCTCAACAACGCAATGCAGCGTTTTCGAGAAGACATCGGCGAGCGTGACTTCACCCGCGCCGACCTGCGCGATGCCATTGTCGAAGGCGCCTGCCAGCGCGTGCGTCCCATCACCATGACCGAAACCACGGTCTTTCTCGGCCTGCTACCGGTGATGTTTTCCACCGGCACCGGTGCGGAGGTGATGCAACGCATCGCCGCCCCCATGGTCGGCGGCGTATTCACCGTCTGGCTGGTCGCCCTGCTGGTCATGCCGGCGCTCTACTACCTGTGGCACCGGCGCGGACTGCCGCGCACCACGGATAGCGATTCGGAATAAAAGCATTCACCACGGAGACACGGAGGTCACAGAGAAAGGCGAGATGGAATATTGAACCGCAGATGAACGCAGATGAACACAGATTCAAAGATGTAAAACATCTGCGTTCATCAGCGTTCATCTGCGGTTCCAATAAAACTTCGGCCAAATAATCGTCTGTGTCATGTCTTTGCCCTCTGTGTCTCTGTGGTGATTAATTAAACAGGAGAAACATCATGAGTTTTATCAAACACGCCACGATCACCCTGCTGATCCTTTTTGTCGTCGCCTGCCTGGCGTACTGGACCATCGCACTTTCAGGACGCATGAATGTATCGGCCGATGGCACGCACTGGCCCATCACCGATCGGGTTCTGGAAACGGTTCGGGTCAACTCTGTGGCTCGCCATGCCGGTGACGTCAGTCCGGATCTGCCGGATCTGGCCGACACCGACCTGCTCCACGAGGCCGTGGTCGGGTTCGAGGACATGTGCGCGGCCTGCCACACCCCGCCGGGTGGTTCACCCACGGCCATGGCCCAGGGACTCAACCCGCCGGCCACCGATCTGGCCGAAGCCGCCCGTGAGCGCTCGCCAGCCGAACTGTTCTGGGTGACCAAGCACGGGATCCGCATGACCGGCATGCCGGCCTGGGGTCCGACCCATGCCGATGCAGAGCTGACACCTGTCGTCGCCCTGATCACCCGTTTCCCCGATTTTGCCGATGACGACTACGAAAACCTGCTGGCCGCGGCCCGCGAAGCCGGCATCGAGCACCATCACGACCATCATGACGATGACCATGACCACGACGAAGATCATGAGCACGAGCACCATCATGATCATGATGACGAACACGATGGACATAACGGGCAAAACGAGCACGACGAACACGACGAACACAACCAGCATGACGAGCACAATGGTCACGCTGGACATCAGGAACATCACGGACACGGACGGCACGACAGACACCACCACCGCCATGACCATCACCACCACGACGACAAGAGTTGAGGAGTTTTCCCATGACCAATTACAGCAACATCAGGACCACGGCAATTGTGCTCTTGATAGCACTGGTTACAGCCTGTTCACCTTCCAACAATGAAGCCCAGACATCCGCGCAAGAAGTCAATGAAAACGCAGGAAACGGGGGCGTGGAAACCATCGAGGAAACCATGGTGGTCTACATGACCCCCTGGTGTGGCTGCTGCAAGGTCTGGGCCGACCAGTCCGAGGAGGCAGGCTTCGAGGTGGAGATCCGCGAGGTCGAGGCGCTGCACCCGGTCAAGGAAGAACTGGGCGTGCCAACCGCCATGGGCTCGTGCCACACCGCGAAGATCGCCGACTACTTCGTCGAAGGCCACGTGCCGTTCGATGACATCAAGCGCCTGCTGGACGAACGCCCGGACGCCCGCGGCCTGACCGTTCCGGGCATGCCGATCGGCTCACCGGGTATGGAACAGGGTGACTACCGTCAGGCCTACAACGTCTATCTGGTTGGCCACGATGGCGAGACCGAGGTCTATAACCACTATCCGGAAATCCGTTAATGGGCACTTGACTCCGGACCATGGTCCAGGGTTCAGAATGAAGCCATGACAGCCAAATTGACCATTGGAAAGCTGGCCAGGGCGGCCGGTGTCGGCGTCGATACCGTTCGCTACTACGAGCGGATCGGACTGATGCCGTCCCCGGCCAGAAGCACGGGCGGTTACCGTCTGTATGGCAAGAAGGATCTTGATCATCTTCGGTTCATTCGCAATGCCCAGAAGCTGGGTTTCACGCTGGCGGAGATCAAGCGGTTGCTGACCTGGATGGCCGAGAACAGCGATCGGTCCAGGGTTCGCGAGCTGGCTGACCGGCGACTCGAAGAGATCGATCAGCAGTTGGCTGACCTGCAGACCCATCGCGATACCTTGACCCGCCTGTTCGAAGCCTGTTCCGGTAGCGGTCCACTTTCCGGTTGCCCGATCATCGAAGCCGTCATTCACCCACCCTCACGGGAGCAGACATCATGAGTCAGAATCAGGACACGAATCACACCGGCCCATACCGCCTGGTTGTTCCGGGCATGGGATCGGATCACTGCGCGGGCATCGTGCGTTCGTCCATCGAGCGGCTTGACGGCATCGAATCCATTCGCACCAATATCTCCAATCACCGCGTGCAGGTGAAGGTGGGCGATAACGGACCCGAGCTCGAAAGCATCCGCAAGGCAGTCGAGAACGCCGGCTACGAGGTCGACGAGGCCATCGACGAGTCACGCGACCAGGGCCGCGACAGCGCGGAAATGGAAGAGGCCTACCTCAAGCGTGCCTTGCGGCGCTTTGTCATTGCCGCCATACCAACCACCCTGATCATGATCCTGATGATGCCGCACATGTTCTGGCAGCCGATTCCCGGCTACCTGGCCATCATCGCGATCCTGGCCTTCCCCGTGGTGTTTCTCTTCGGTGGCTGGGCCACCCATGTCTCGTCTTGGAAGGCGATCAAGAACCGCACGGCCAACATGGACGTGCTCATATCCATGGGGTCGCTGCCGCCCTACCTCATCGGGCTGGCCGGCTTCATCTGGCCGATGACGTCATTCATGGAAATGGCCGCCACCATCATGACCTTCCATCTGCTTGGTCGCTACCTGGAAACCCGCGCCAAAGGTCGGGCTTCGCAGGCGATCAAGAAACTGCTCACGCTCAGCGCCAAGACCGCCCGGGTCGAACGCGACGGTGAGGAGGTCGAGGTGCCAGTTGAAGAGCTGGAAATCGGTGATGTGATGATCGTGCGCCCGGGCGACAAGATACCCACCGACGGCAAGATCGTCTCGGGTTCAAGCCATGTCGACGAATCCATCGCCACCGGCGAATCCATGCCGGTGGAGAAGAGTACCGACGACGAGGTGCTGGGTGCGACCATCAACAAGGAAGGCCGGCTCAAGGTCGAGGCCACCCGCATCGGCGGCGACACCTTCCTGTCGCAGGTCATCCGCATGGTCGAGGAAGCCCAGAGCTCGCATGTGCCCATCCAGGAGTTCGCCGACAAGGTCACGGCGCGCTTCGTGCCCGCAGTCATCGTGATCGCGCTGATATCGCTGGGCGGCTGGCTCCTGTTTGCCGACGAACTGCGCCCGATTCTCGACTGGGGTGCTGGCTTCCTGCCGTGGGTCAACCCTGAAGCCTCGGTGCCGGTACTGGCCATCCTGGCCGCCATCGCCGTGCTGGTCATCGCCTGCCCGTGCGCGCTGGGTCTGGCCACGCCCACCGCCCTGATGGTCGGATCCGGCATGGGCGCCGAGCGCGGCGTGCTGATCCGCTCCGGCGAGGCGATTCAGACCATGAAGGATCTGAAGGTCGTGGTGCTGGACAAGACCGGCACCATTACCCGCGGCGAGCCCGAACTGGTCGATGTCGTCGCCGCGGAAGGCGAAGACGAGAACACCGTGCTGGCCCTGGCCGCGGCGGTGGAGAATGCCTCGGAACATCCGCTGGCCCGAGCCGTGGTCGAAGGTGCCCGCGCCCGAGGAGTCGAGTTCGCTGACGTCGATGACTTCGAATCGGTCACCGCACGTGGCGTACGCGGCCGTGTCGATGACCACAGCATTCTCATCGGCAACCGGCGCCTGCTCGACGAGGAAGGTATCAGCGGGCTCGAAGCACTTGACGACGCCCTGGCCGACCAGGAAGCCCAGGGAAGAACCGCCGTCATCGTGTCGCGGGACGGAGCAGCCATCGGCATCGTGGCGGTGGCCGACGCCATCAAGAAGGATTCGAAAGCCGCTGTCGAAGCCATGCATGCACTGGATCTGCGCGTGGTCATGATTACCGGCGACAACGAACGGGCGGCAAAAGCCGTGGCCGAGGAAGTCGGCATCGACGAGGTCCATGCCGGCGTGCTGCCCGACGGCAAGGTCGACGAGATCAAGGCCCTGCAGGAACGCTTCGGCTCACATGTGGCCATGGTCGGCGACGGCATTAACGATGCCCCGGCACTCAAGCAGGCCGATGTCGGCATTGCCATCGGTGCCGGTGCCGATGTCGCCATCGAAGCCGCCGACATTACCCTGGTGTCCGGCGAACTGCCCAAGGTCGTCGAAGCCATCCGCCTGTCGCAGGCCACGTTCCGCAAGATCGTCCAGAACCTGTTCTGGGCCTTCGGCTACAACGTCGCCGCCATCCCGATCGCCGCCCTCGGCTTGCTGCACCCGATGATCGGGGTCATCGCCATGACCGCCAGCTCGCTGTCGGTGATCGGCAATTCGGTGCTGCTCAAGCGGGCAAGGCTGGATGTGTCGGCATCGTCGCGCTGAGCATGCAGCATTCAGGACTTCCAGGATGGATCGGAAGCGTGGCCAGAGCGGGTCAGGCGACCCGCCTGCCCATGCGAGAATGGTGTGAGATCAAGCCTCACTGCTAACCGTGGAAAGCCGAAAATACCATTCCCTAAAGCGGGAGTATCGCTTGCTTGCCAGTCGCTACGAGCAACGCTGGCACCACTACTTGCAGGTCTCGACTGAACGTACGCTCGATCAGCTTGGACTGGCCTCGGGCCAATGCCTGGTTGACCTGGGTTGTGGCACGGGTCTGATGCTGGCTCGGATTGAAGATAGTCGGTCCGATGCCCGGCTGACGGGTGTTGACCTCTCTGCCGACATGCTGGCCGTCGCCCGCGACCGGCTCGCTCCCTCAACCGGCCTGATCCAGGCCTCGATCGAGCGACTGCCCCTTGCCAGCCGAAGCGCGGATGTGCTGGTCTCGACCAGCGTCTTTCACTTCATCCGCAACCCCGAAAGTGCACTCGAGGAAATGTCGCGTGTACTGAGGCCAGGAGGGCAACTGGTTGTTACCGACTGGTGTCGAGACTTTATGAGCATGCGACTGCTGGACGCCTACCTGAAAGCCTTTCGGCGTCCGCATCATCACACCTGCACCAGCGAAGAATTTGCTGCCCTGCTCACCCGGCATGGGTTTGATTCAATCCGGCTGTCCACCGGGCGCATCGACTGGTTCTGGGGGCTGTTCACAGCTACGGCGCGCCGACCCGCATAGCAAGAGAACCGAAAATCCACGCCCGGGCCATCGAATGATGATGGCCCGGGCACAGATACCCCCTTCCCCTACCCCCTCGTGGTGGTTGTCAGGTGATGATGCTGGCGGATGCGTTCGATTCGGCGTCCGTTGCCGGGATCCACGGGCCATTGCTTCAGGGCAGTAGCCAGATCCATCGGATCAGCGTTTCGTTGCACGGCCCGTTCGTAGGCATAGCGATCGGCTGCACGAATCTGCCTGTGGGTGTAGTTGGTGGTCTTGAGGATGTCGACCAGCTCCTCTGCCGACTCCTCGGCAAGATAGGTCTCGCCGTTTTCATCCGTCACAAGCCGCTCAAGCCCTTGCATCTGCAACAGGTGCCGCAAGCGCACCTCGGCATGACCCTTGGCCAGGTGCGCGAACTGCTGTTCGAGCAACGCCGCCAACTCTGTCTCCGAAAGCGACTCCAGCAACGCCGAGGACAGACGCAGGCAACCGGTGGCCGTTGCAAACACGGCTGCCTCTTCATCTTCATAAGCTGCTACATCAAACTCGCGGAACGTGGCCGGGCCATCTTCTTGCGAGAGTGGCCACTGGACCGATTCGCTCGCGGCATCGAGCTTCTGCGCGAGCGCTGTCGTTGAACTCATGCTCGGAAAGACTCGATCATGATATTCACACAGCTGCTGTGAGTCCTGGCTTACCTGAACATCGCTGACCGCAATCGGCGGCTGCCAGTCTGAACCACGTCCCCCGTTCATGCTGGCGCAACCAATCAGGGAAGCGGCAACAAACAGCGTCAGTGTCAAGCGGATGGTGGAGTGGATATTCAACATGACGATTCTCCTTTAGTAAACACTGGCGCCAATGTGCGCTTCGGAAAGGCTCAGGTCGACGGGATCGACCAAGGGGTCCAGCGCCATGCTGCGCTGATGTTGGGGGACATCCATCTCGTTGATCAGTTGCTCGCAGCGGGCATGACGTCGCTCACCGGCCGGATGGGTGCTGAGAATGCTGGCACCACCCGAACTCAGCTCGGCAAGGTGCTCCTGCAGGCGCAGCATGCCCTCCGGGTTGTAACCGGCGGCGATAAGCCAGTGCACACTCAGCTCATCGGCTTCGTACTCCTGGGTTCGGCTGAAGCTCAGGGCAACGAGATCGCCCCCGATACTGAATGCAGCCTCAGCGGCACTTCCGGCCAGGTCACCATGCTCGTAGCCGACGGCAATACTGGCCAGCCCGCCGAGGAAGGAAGCCGTGCGCCGGGAACGCTGGGCACGTTCAAAGCCCTCGGTGACGTGGTTGGCCTTGTGGTGAGCCAGCTCGTGGCCGATCACGGCAGCAACCGCGTCGCGATCTTCCTTGAGGTACTCGATCAGGCCATCCATGACCACCAGAACCGGCTCGCCGTCGTTGGTCATTGTCGCAAAGGCATTGATGTCGTCATCCAGGGCGTAAAGCACCTTGACCTCGACACCGCTGACGGCCGAAAGGTCTTCATAGATCTCGATCAGGTTGATGGCCTGAGCGCGCCATTCGGCATGCCCGCTGGCCTCGACAATATCAGCCAGGCGATAGAGCTCTGCATTGGCCAGAGAACAGGCGAGCAGCCCGACCAGTGCGACCAGCACAGTGAGTTTCTTTTGCATGGTTCCCTTCCGCTAATTGATGAGTGACAGAGACGGTGAGCCTTTCAGGCCCACCTCAGTCACTCATATGCGCGGAAAGCATCGGAAATGCCTCACTGGATTTCAGGCCAGCGATCACGAAAGCCGACAGGGCCCGCTGCCAGGCCAGTCAGGTATCGACGCCCGATTCGCTCTTGCCCCATGTTTCGTTCAGCGTTTCCAGTCCCTTGTGGCAGGCCCTGAGCTGCCAGTGGGCCGTGACCCGGTGGTTCTCCAGCAGTTCGCAGCCGCGAATCAACACACGCTCTGCTTCCCGGAACTGCTCTGGCTCCCGACCCAGTCCCGTCAGCGCACGTCCGGCGACCGTCAGCTTCCAGCCCAGTATTCTTTCTTCAGCCTGTTCCGGGACATCCGACTCATGCGGCAGGGACGCACCCACTTTTTCAAGCGCCTGCTCGAACTGTCCCTGCTCGTTGAGCAAGGCGGCGAGACTGATACGGGCCATGCGCGCATTGGCATGCTCGCTGCCCAGCACCTCCGGCAAGCCATCCGCGGCGGTCCGCAGGTGTGCTTCCGCTTCCTCCAGCCGACCCAGCCTCATCAGTACGTTGCCAAGATTGTGCTTCAGTACCAGGGTTTCCGGGTGCATGCTGCCGCGGTTCTGGCGACTGGCCTCGACAATGGTGTGATAGTGCCCGTAGGCCGTATCCAGGTCGTCCCGGCGCGTGGCCAGCACGGCCAGTCCGAACATCGCAAAGTGGGTATCGGGATGGTCCTCGCCAAAGAGCTGGCTTCGAATCTCGTAGACGCTGTTGAGCATGGGCTCGGCCAGGCCCAGGTCCCCTCGCTGGAGATGCAGCATGCCCAGGCTTTGACGATGATGCAGGGTTTCGGGGTGCTCGGCACCCAGCACGGTTTCACTCTGCTCCAGTAACTGCTTGGCGTAGTATCCCGCCTCTTCCAGTCGCCCCTGGGTTCGCAACAGTGCTGTCAGGTTGCTGAGAAAGGTCATGCTGGTGCTGTGTTGATCGCCAAATGCTCCTGAAGACCGCTCAATGGCCTGTCGAAACCACTCTTCTGCAGCTCCCAGGTCGCCCATGCGCATGAAGATCAGGGCAACATTGTTCATCGATACCAGCGTGTCGGGGTGTTCTGCTCCGAGGATGTCCCGACGCCCATCGAGAGCCGCTTCGGTTTGCGACATGGCTTCTTCCAGTTCACCCAGATCATGCAATACCAGCCCCAGGTTGGCCTGGGTCAGCAAGGTCTTGGGATGGCGTTCGCCCATTCGCTTGCGCAGCTCCGGCAGCAGTGCTTCGAAGCGCCCTCTGGCTTCGCGGTAGTGCCCCTGCTCCCATAGCAGCAGCCCCTTGTTGTTGGCGATGGTCAGCGCCTCGGCATGCCCCTCGGGCCATGCCAGCCGAGCACTGCCCAATGCGGTTTCGTAGCTGGCCGCGGCTTCGTCGAGCATCCCCTGCGCCTGTTGCCAGAGCCCGAGGTTGTTGTGGGTGCTGGCCGTCACCTCGTGCTGAATGCCGAGCACCGCAAGGCTGCGTTCTGCCGCCGCCTCGAGTGAAGGGCGCGCCTGTTCAAGTTCTCCGCGACGCAGCAGCAGGAGGCCATGGTTGCTTTGCGAGAGCAAGGTATCGGGATGCGTCTCGCCCAGCAGCTCATTGCGAATCGCCAATGCCCTGGCCTGCGGGTCATCGGCGCTGTCGTAGCGTCCCAGCTCACGCAATGTATCGGCCACGGCCTGGAGCAGTCGGGCTCGCACCAGCGGCTGATCGCCGAATTCCTGACCAATCACCCCGAGTGCGCGGCCGAAAATGGTCTCGTCCAGGGACTGCAATGCAAGATCGGAGAAATTCACTCCTTCGAGCTGTTCTTCGAGTCGGGCCATCGCCGCATCCGTTTCCACCGGGCCCGGCTCGGATTGCTCCAGCACCGTTCTTCGCCGGTCCACGATCTGCTGGCGAATCTGCTGGCCAAGACTGTGCGGATCCAGCTCTGCCAACTGCCGTTCCTGGAACTTGACCACCTGTTCGAGCTCCTGCGCGCTGCGCTGCGCGGCGGCCTCGGCAATCTGGGCTGCCCGGGCCTGGCGACCGGCCTTGTCGGCCTGGATCACCGCCCAGATCGTCGTTCCGGCCAGGGCCATGGCCACCAGACTGCCGGCCGCGAAGAAATAACGGTGACGGCTGACGAACTTGACCGTTCGGTAACGCCAGCCGGCATGAACCGCCAGTACCGGGTGCCCTTCGATGAACCGCCGAAGATCGTCTCCGAACTCCGCACAGGTGCGGTAACGCTGTTCCGGCTCCCGGGCCATGGCCTTGAAGACCACGTGATCGAGTTCGCGCGGCAGGCGGCGCCGTGTCCGTCTGGCCGCGCGGCTGGGGCGCGGGGGCAGCGAGTCGATGCTGGCCCGCTGGTAAGCCCCGTGAGAATGGTCATTCTGCGGAAACGGGTGCTGCCCGGCCAGCAACTCGTAGAGCAACACACCCAGCGCATAGATGTCGCTGGCAGTGCTGACGGCTTCCCCCAGCAACTGCTCGGGACTGGCATAGTCAGGTGTGAGCGGCGACTGCCCGGTGCGGGTCAACTGCTCGTCCGTGCTCTCGTCCAGCAGCTTGGCGATGCCGAAATCCAGCAGCCGCGGGTGCCCATGCTCATCGATCAGGATATTGCCGGGCTTGAGATCGCGGTGAACTACAAGGTGCGAGTGGGCATATTGCACCGCGTCCAGTACTTTCAGAAAAAGCGTGATGATCCGTCGGCTATCCAGCTCCCGACCCAGGCAATAGTCCCGAATGCTTTGCCCGTCGATGTAGTCCATTGCCACATACGGCGCACCGTTTTCATCACGACCGGCATCGAGCAGTCCGGCGATGTTCGGGTGATTCAGGGCGGCGATGATCTTCTGTTCCTGCATCAGCCTTCGACGCAGGTCCGGGAAATCGAAGCGCAGCATCTTCAGGGCAACGGGTCGCCGGTGCTGGCCATCGGCCCGACAGGCCTGGTAGACGCTACCCATGCCACCATGGCCAATCAGACGTTCAAGCCGCCAGGGCCCCACCTGTTGCCCGCTGCGATCGGCATCCAGGTCGATGGCGCAATATGCGAGAAAGTGGACACTTTCCGCTTCCGTATCGGCGGCCAGCAGTGCCAGCAGCTCGTCGCGCAGGCCCGGACGCTGGGCGCAAATCCGCTCTAGCGCTTTCTCGCGCTCGACCTCGGGCAAGCCGATCAGTTCTTCGAAATGGCGCAGTGCCTCGGTCTGGGTACTCATGCCGACAGTTCTCTGTACAACCAGGCCCTGGCGGCCCGGAATTCCCGGTCAAGGGTTGCGCGCGATAGCTCCATGACCTCGCCGAGTTCGGCGAAATCAAGGCCGGCAAACAGGCGCAGCTCGACCAGTCTTGCCTTGCGCGGATCGACGGTGTTCAGGCGCTCGAGTGCCTGATCCAGATTCAATACATCCAGATTCTGTCGCGGGTCGTTCTCGGCCAGGTTGGCCAGGGTCACCGGCTGGCCGCCATCGCGCTTGGATGCCTGTCGGGCCCGGGCCCGATCCACCAGCACCTGGCGCATGACCCGGGCCGCGATGGCAAGAAAATGCGCCCGGTCGTTGACCTTGACAGCGGCGCCACCGGCCAGGCGGAGGTAAGCCTCGTGGACCAGCTCAGTTGGCTTGAGCCCGGTGGCGTGTGGCGCTTCCCTGTTCAGTCGCAGATCGGCGATGCGCCGCAGCTCGCCGTATATCAACGGCAGCAGCTCGTCGAGGGCATTCTGATCACCCGATCGCCAGCGCTGGAGGAGTTGCGTTACAGCCATAGCTTGAGAACCCGCATTTGATTTTCACCACCATGACATCAGATGCCTGCCCGGCCTATACTGACGACAACCATACATCACCCAAGGAGACCCGGACCATGCTGCGCTCGGTGGACATCAGCGACTACATGAATACCAACCCGCTCAGGGTGCACGTCGAAGACAGTCTGTTCAAAGCCATGGACGTCATCACCCGAACTCGCGCCTCTGGTGCCTGCGTGGTTGATGATAGCGACAATCTGGTCGGCGTGCTCTCGGAAATCGACTGTCTGCGAGCCGTGGTGTCGGCCACTTACAACAACGCCGCCGATGTCGGCAAGGTCAGAGATTTCATGACCGCCGAGGTCCAGACCTGTCAGCTTCACGACAATATCGTCGACGTGGCCATGGACATGATCGCCAAGGGCCACCGCCGCCGTCCCGTGCTGGACAACAACAAGCTTATCGGGCAACTGACCTGTCGACGTATCCTGCAGGTAGTGAGCAGCTTCAGCAGCCGCGGCGGCGCCTGAACCGATCAGGCATCCAGCCCCAGGTCCAGGCAGCGCGCTGAATGCGTCAGCGCGCCGACCGAGATGACATCCACGCCGGTCTGGGCGATCTCCCTGACCGTCTCCAGGCTGACCCCGCCGGATGCCTCCAGTACAACTGCCGTGTCCCTGGTCCTGCGCACGGCCGCGCTCAGGTCATCCAGAGTGAAATTATCAAGAAGGATGCTGTCGGCCCCGGCAGCCACTGCCTCGTCGAGCTGATCGAGTCGGTCGATCTCGACAGCAACCCGGATCATGTGGCCGGCATATCGGCGTGCCCGGCTGACCGCTTCGCCCACGCCGCCACATACGGCGACATGGTTGTCCTTGATCAGTATGGCGTCATCGAGGCCGAAGCGGTGGCGCGCCCCGCCTCCGGCCATTACCGCGGCCAACTCAAGAGCACGCAGGCCGGGAGTGGTCTTGCGGGTGTGGGCAATGGCCGCACCCGTGCCGGCCACGGCATCGACGTACCGGCGCGTGAGGGTGGCAACTCCACTCAGGCGGCCGAGAAAGTTCAGCGCCGTGCGCTCCGCGGTCAGAATCGATCCGGCCGGACCCTGGATTCGGGCAATGACACTGCCTGCGTCGAAACCATCGCCATCGGCCATCATCCACTCAACCGCCATGCGCTCGTCCACCTGGGCGAAGGTGGCATGGGCGGCGGCCTGGCCGGCCAGTATCCCCGATTCTCGTGCCGTCAGCTGGAAGGTTGCCCTTACCGAGTCGGGAATGGTTGCCTGGCTGGTGATGTCGCCGCGGCCGCCGAGATCTTCGGCCAGTGCCTGCTTGACGATCTGTTCGACGGCCTGCTGCAATGCCTGCTCGTTCACGATGGCTTATTCCTGTTGCCCGGCAAGGCGGCTCAGACCGTAACAAGTGCGGCCGGCTTTTCCGGGCGCGAGGTGTCAAACGCCGGTGGCGGCCCATCGGTGGGCAGGTCCAGCATGGCCCGCAGGCTCTTGCGTGCACGACGGGCGGTCTCCTCGTCGACCTGTACCTCGTGCTTAAATTCCCGCAAGGCGTTGTAAATACCCTCCAGCGTGATCCGCTTCATGTGCGGGCACAGGTTGCACGGCCGGATGAACCGAGTGGCCGGATTGAGCGCGGCCACGTTGTCGCTCATGGAGCACTCGGTAATCAGAATGGCCTTGGCCGGGCGATGCTGAGTGACGTAGGCGGCCATGGCACCCGTTGACCCGGAAAAGTCCGAGGCACGCAGCACTTCGGGCGGACACTCGGGGTGTGTAATGATCATGGCGTCGGGATGCTCGGCCCGGAGTTGTTCGATTTCCTCGGCCGTGAACTTCTCGTGGACCTCACACTCGCCCTTCCAGGTCAGGATGCGAACATTGGTCTGACTGGCCACGTTATGGGCCAGAAACTGATCGGGCACCATGATCACGGTATCGGTTCCGCGTTGCCTGGCGATCGCCTCGACCACGCCGACGGCATTCGAGGAAGTACAGCAGATATCGCATTCGGCCTTGACCTCTGCCGAGGTATTCACGTAGGTGACGATCGGATGGTCCGGATAGGCACGGCGAATGGCACGCACATCCTCGGCGGTGATCGACTCGGCCAGCGAACAGCCTGCCTCCAGGTCCGGAATCAGAACGGTTTTGGACGGCGAGAGGATCTTGGCGGTCTCGGCCATGAAATGCACCCCGGCCTGGACAATCACCGCTTCCTCGGCCTCGGCGGCGACCTGGGCGAGCTTGAGCGAATCGCCGGTGACATCACCCACGCAATGGAAAATCTCGGGCGTCATGTAATTGTGGGCGAGGATGATGGCGTTGCGCTCGCGCTTGAGCCGGTTGATGGCATCCACCAGGGGTGCATGCAGCGGCCATTCGATCTCCGGGATCACGTCGCGGACGCGATCATACAGGGCCTGGGTGCGTTCCCCGACCCCTGAATCCATGACCAGATTGGCAGCCGGGGGCCAGGCTCGTCCTGTGGCGTCGAGCATCTCAGTATCCACTTGTCGGGAAGTCATCGCTGGTTCCGTAATCAGATGATAGACAACTGTCTGGGTGTATGGAGGCTCTGCCATGCCAGTTCCAGCCTCACGACAACATGATACTCCAGCTGACCCGCGCAATACGGGCAGTTCGCTCACACTCCCCATGGTCCGGGCCCCACAAATTGCGGGCGTGCGATAATCCCGCGCTGATTGAATCATGCCGAAAGGCTGCGAACACCTTTCCATGAACGAAACGGTCGAAACGACGACATCGCTCAGGCCCCGGATCGGCCTGCTGGCCGGGCCGCTGCTGTTCGCCGTCATGCTGCTGTTGCCAGCGCCTGAAGGCTTGTCTGCCGAGGGCTGGCAGGTGGCGGCCGTTGCCACGCTGATGGTCTGCTGGTGGATTACCGAAGCCATACCCATACCGGCCACGGCCCTGCTGCCCATTGTCCTGTTCCCCATTCTGGGGGTCACGGATATCGCCGGCGCGACCACGCCGTTTGCCAACCCGCTGATCTACCTGTTCATGGGCGGGTTCATCATTGCACTGGGCATGGAGAAATCCGGTCTGCACCGGCGAATCGCCCTCAATATCGTCCATGTCGTCGGCACCCGGCCAACCTCGATCATTCTGGGCTTCATGATGGCCGCGGCTTTTCTCAGCATGTGGGTGAGCAATACCGCCACGACTTTGATGATGCTGCCCATCGCACTGTCCATCATCGCCCTGGTCGAGACCGACGAGGCCATGGAGGCCAGACACCTGGAAACCCACTTCGCCCTCGTCCTCCTGCTGGGCCTGGCTTATGCCTGCAACATCGGCGGCATCGCCACCCTCATCGGCACACCACCCAACGCCCTCATGGCCGGCTACCTGCTGGACAACCACGGCATCGAGATCGGGTTTGCCCAGTGGATGATGCTGGGGGTGCCGCTGGTAATCGTTTCCTTGCCGATCCTGTTTCTGGTGCTCACGCGCGTTTTGTTTCCTGTTCGTCTCAAACAGCTCCCCGGCGGCCGCGATATCATTCGCGAGGAATTGCGTCGGGCCGGGGCCATGACCCGGGCCGAGAAACAGGTAGCCGTCATCTTTTCCCTGACCGCCCTGCTCTGGGTCACGCGACCTGTGCTGCAATCCTGGATCCCGGGACTCTCGGATACCGGCATCGCCATTTTTGGTGCGCTGCTGCTGTTCCTGGTACCGCTGAACTGGCGCCGCTGGACTTTCGTGCTGGACTGGAACGATGCCAAGAGACTGCCCTGGGAGGTACTCATTCTGTTCGGTGGCGGCCTGAGTCTGGCTGCCGGCATCACCGACTCCGGCCTGGCCGACTGGATCGGCACAGCCTTTCATGTTCTCGACGGCATCGGTCTGCTCTGGCTGATCATGATTGCGCTGGCACTGACCATTCTACTGACCGAGGTGACCAGCAACACGGCCACGGCCGCCGCGTTCATCCCCATACTGGCCTCGGTGGCCATTGCAATGGGATTCGACCCCATGCTGCTGGCCGTTCCGTCCGCCATCGCCGCCAGTTGTGCCTTCATGCTGCCGGTGGCCACGCCACCCAATGCCATCGTCTATGGCAGTGGCTATGTCAGCATTCCCCGCATGGCGCGGGCGGGACTGGTATTCAACCTGCTCATGATCGGCGTCATCACCGTCATGCTCTACCTGCTCATGGGCCTGGCCTTCGGGGTGGTGATTGGCTGAACCCTGCCCGAGGTCCGTCGAGTGTCATGTAGTATATTGCGCTGCCGAAACCATCTCAGCCTCTAACCGGGACTTCAGCCAGTGTCACTCAGAAGCCTTCTCGCCGGCCTGCTCCTGTTGCCAGCCCTCGCCGTTCACGGCGCGGAAAGCCCGGACGGAGACTCATCCCGTAATCGGGTAACGGCTTACTATGCACACTTTTCACCCGAGCGAATGCTCGACATCCTGCAACTGAAGAACCCGCATATTTCCGGCCACTCGCAACTGGGGGCACTGGCCTGGTCGTATCGACTCAACGACAAGCCCCGCAACCTGGATTGGGAGCTCGAGGGTCAAGTGGTCCAGCACTTCGGCCGACAGGATCATCAGGAACTGAACCTGCTGCTCAACGCACGCTGGACCCGCTTCCCCTGGGACCATGTCATCGACACCAGTGCCGTCGTGGGCTGGGGCCAGTCTTTCGCCACCGAAGTCCCTCCACTGGAACCCCGTTCCGACGGCGACGAGCGCTCGACCCGCCTGCTCAACTACCTGCTCGTCGAGCTGGATTTCGCACCGCCTTCACATCCCGAATGGGGCCTGGTCCTGCGCCTTCATCACCGCTCCGGTGTTTTCGGCCTCTACAACGGCGTCAACGGCGGCTCGAACTACATTGGCGCCGGCATTCGCTACCGCTACTGAGTCCACCCCAACGAAAGTCAGTTACCAAGGTGCACGGTTATGCCCCGGCAGCAGAACGACGGGGATTGAACTTGCTAACATTCGCATTTTCTAATACTATGAGGGGAAGAGCTGCGCGATCCCGGTCTTGAAATAAGGAGCACCACCATGAAGCGCAAGGACCCCTGCCATCTACACACCGACAATGCGCCCATGGATCCGTCCCGTCGACGCCTGCTCAAGGCAGCCGGTCTCGGCATCGGATCGATGAGCCTGGCCGGTAGCGGTATTCTGGCCAGTCGCCCGGCACAAGCGCTCGAAACCAGTGCCCGGATCGTCATCGTGGGCGCGGGTGCGGCCGGGCTGGCCGCGGCCAATCGGCTGTCATCCGCACTGGATGGTGCCCGCATCACCCTCATCGATCGACGCGAACGTCATCTCTACCAGCCCGGCCTCACCCTGGTGGCCACGGGGCTGTGGAAACCCGGGCAGGTCATCGACCGGAACCAGCGCTACGTGCAGCGCGGCGTGGACTGGGTCCATGCGTCGGTCAGCGAATTCAATCCCGAGGCCAATCGGGTCGTCACCGACACCGGCGACACGATCGACTACGACTATCTCATCGTGACCACCGGCCTGCATGTCGATTTCGACGCCGTGGAAGGCATGAGCCCGGACCTCATAGGCCGCGAAGGTATCGGCTGTGTCTACGACACCCCGGAGCACGCCACCCGGACATGGGACATGATCGACCGCTTTATCGACCAGGGCGGTGTGGGGCTGTTCACCCGCGGCCCCGGCGGTATCAAGTGTGCCGGTGCACCGCTGAAAGTCACGATGCTGACGGAAGACCTGGCCACACGTCGCGGTCAACGCGAGCCCACGGCAATGATCTACAACTCACCCGGCCCCGGCCTGTTCTCGCAGCCCGACATCGACCAGTTCCTGAAGGAAGAATTTCCGCGCCGCGATATCGACATCAACTGGCATCATCGCCTCGTCGGAATCGAGCCGGAGCAACATCGCGCCACATTCGCCACCCCCGAAGGCGAGGTGCGTCTGGACTACGATTTCATTCATGTCGTACCGCCCATGCGGGCACCCGATGCCCTCGGCAACAGCCCGCTGGCCTGGCAGGATGGCGAGTTCGCTGCCGACGGCAACTGGATGGAAGTTGACCGGCACAGCATGCAGCATCCGCGTTTCCCGAATGTGTTCGGGGCCGGTGACTGTGTGGGTACGCCGATCGGCAAGACCGCCGCCAGCGTCAAGGCGCAAGTACCGGTCGCAGTCGACAACCTGCTCAGCCTGATTGCCGGCAGCGAACCGACAGCCCGCTACAACGGCTACACCTCCTGCCCATTGATCACCACCCGCGGCCAGGCCATCCTGGTCGAGTTCGACTACAACCTCGACATGGTGCCGTCTTTTCCCTTCATCAGCCCGTACCGTGAGCACTGGGTGCCCTGGATCATGAAAGACAAGTTCCTCAAGGCCGCCTACAACGCCATGCTGCGCGGTCGCGTTTAGTGCGCCATTCGTTGAATTGAGTAGCGCTCAGAGCCACTAGGAGAGATTTCATGGCATTTTCGTTTTTCGGCATCCTGGCCGTACTCCTCGAGTTCATCCGCCCGTTTCTGCCGCTGATCCTCGCGGTCATCATGATCGAGCTGGTACTGCTGGTCATCGCCCTGCGCAAGAACGGGCTTCTGAATTCACTGCGTGCCTTTCGTTCCGCACTACCCATTGGTGTCGTTGGATTCTTCGTCGGCATCTTGACCATCCCCTGGATTACCGGGGCGGAGCGCAGCAACCTGGCCGGTGTCATCGACTGGCTGTCGCTGTTCGGCGCTTCGTTCTTGCTGGGGCTGGTGGCCCTTCTTCTGGTATGGCCACCACTAGCGCTGTTCTCACGGTCTCAAGCCTGATAGCCTTTTGCACCCTCCGTCACTCCCGCAACCCAGAGGAATGGAATGACCCCCAGATACTCGCTGATCGCCGCCGGCTTCATGCTGGCCCTGCTCGCCCTGCCGCCAATCGCCGCAGCCTCGGACTCTCCCGAGAGCAGCTTCAGTCTGCTGCTGCGTCTGGAGACGGAACTGGTTCATGTTGATGGCAGCGCGGCCGAAGCACGCGACGCCGATGGCTGGCACCTGACCGACGGCTGGGCCGGGGGCAACAAGAATGCCGCCAACTTTGGCGCCCTGTTCATCGACGGTGAACACCAGGTCAGTCACGGACTCAGGGCCATCGGCCGCTTCGGGTTCAACATCAACTCCGAGGGCCTGGCCGATGGCAACGCCCAGCACCGGGAGATCTACCTGGGACTGGCCGGGGACTTCGGCCAGGTGATCGCGGGGCGCCTGGAAACCCCCTACAAGTTGTCGGCTCTGGGCTGGGATCCGCTCAATGCTACCGCCTTGCAGGCACGCGGCAATTTCGGGCGCAGTGGCGGAGCATTCGGTCATGCCAGCTATATCGACAGCGCCATCGAGTACTCCAACCGCTTCGGACCGGTCAGCCTGCGTGTCATGGGCGCCCTGGATGAGCGCTCCGAAACCACTTCGGATCATCCCATGTGGTCAGCATCGCTAGCCGTCCCGGCCGGACCGGTCGAGTTCACCCTGGCCCATATCGAGGCCAGTGAGTTCGACGACGGCCCCGACGAGCGGACCGGCACCAAGCTGGGCGCCCGCTACAGCGAGGGCCCATGGACGCTCGCCGCCACCTACGAGATACGCGACGAAGGCCTGGAGGACGGTGATTTCCTGTACCTGAGCACCTCTTATCGCTGGCGTGACTGGTCGTTCATGGCCAGCCACGGTCGCTTCAGCGATGACAACACCGGCAATAACGACGCTCGCTACAGTGCACTCGCCGCCCGGTTTCACCTGGCCGGAAACGTCACGATCCACGGCGGCCTCCGCCGACTCAATCGCGACGTCGAGGGCAGCGAAAACATTGCCGGCATCGGCATCCGCGCCATTTTCAATACCGGCAACCTGCTCTCCAGAAACTGATTTCGAACCAGTCATATGACCGGCGATTCAGTCGTCCTTGCCGCTGCGCCAGATCGAGAACAGTAGCCAGACACCACCCAGGGCGGCACCGATAAAGCCCATCAAGCCGAATAATGGCAAACTCGCAGCCCCATCGTCAGTCTGCACATTGAGAACGATGGCCGAGCCGATGATCAGCGCGGCTGTGACCACACCCAGGGTCAGGCGGCTGGCCGCGCGATCAAGGCGGTTGCCGACATCCTTGAGATCGGTGATATCCACGTGGACTTCGATGCGACCCTTTCTGGCCATTTTCAGCAGGCGGCTGAGGTCCTTCGGCAGCGAACCCAGCAGCTTGACCGAATCGCTGATGCCCCGCTGCAGGCGACGTGCCACGTTGACCGGTGAATAGTGATGACGCAGCACCTCCTCGATCACGGGAGCCGCCTCGCCGGCCATGTCGAAGTCCGGGTCCAGCGAGCGCCCCATGCCCTCCAGGGTAATAAAGGCCTTGAGCATCAGGACCAGGTCGGCCGGCAGCACCAGGTGATGATGACGCAGTACGGCCGTGATCTCGCCGATCATGGCCGAGACATCAAGCTGCCGCAGCGGCACGCCGTGATAGTGATCGATGAATTCGATGACATCATCACGCAGCCGTTCCTCATCCACCTGGCTGCCTTCGCTCCAGTCAATCAGGATGCGCGAGACCAGATCCGGATCGCGTGAGACCAGCCCCATCAACAGCTCGGCGACCTGGTGCCGTCGTTCATCCGACAGTCGTCCGACCATGCCGAAATCAAGCAGTCCGATCCGGTTGTTCTCCAGGTAGAGCACATTTCCAGGATGCGGGTCGGCATGGAAGAAGCCCTGATCCAGAATCATCCGCAGTACGGCCCGGGTGCCGCGCACCGCAATCTCGTGACAGTCCAGACCGGCCGCGCGCACGGCCTCGATATCGCGCCCGGGTATGCCTTCGAGAAAGTCCTGAACATTCAGCCGCTCGCCGCTGTAGTCCCAGTACACCCCCGGCACGACGATGCCCGAATCCTCTTCCAGCGCCTGGGCAATCCGTTCGGCATTGCGGCACTCGGCCACGAAGTCCAGCTCGCGGCGCAGCGACTGAGAGAACTGGCGGACCAGCAGGCGCGGTCGATAGTGCTGCAGATCGGGTGCCTCGGACTCGATGATCTCGGCCAGGCGCTTGAGCAGACGCAGGTCGGCCTCGATCACCGGCCGGATGCCGGGACGACGGATCTTGAGAATCACCTCCGAACCGTCATGCAGTCGCGCTCGATGCACCTGGGCCAGCGAAGCGGCTGCCAGCGGCTCACGATCGATCCCGGCAAAGACCTCGAAAGGATCGCCGCCCAGGTCCTCTCGCAACGGTGGCTCAAGCGCTTCCCAGTCAACAGCCGGGGCATGATCCTGGAGCTTCTCAAACTCGGCCAGCCATTCCGGTCCGAACAGATCGACACGCGTGGCCAGCACCTGGCCCAGTTTGACAAAGGTCGGCCCCAGTTCCTCCATGACACGACGCGCCCGAGCTGGCGGCTTCAGTCGAGCCAGCTCCTCGGCCTCTTTCCAGTGCAACACCTTGCCGGCTCGTTCCAGCGCGCCGGCCATGCCGATGCGTTGGACCACATCGCCAAACCCATAGCGGATGAGCACCGAGGCGATATCCTGCATGCGGCCGAGATCGCGCGCCGCGCTAAGTGCCTGCCAGAGCATCAATTCACAGCCTTGTATTCGGGTGACTGGTGCCAGAATAGCCGATCGCAGCGGTCGCGGTCAGCAATGAGCCAATGACGACACGGCCACCCCACTCTTGTCGGTGGAGAATGGTTTAGACTTGAATCCCATGAAGCGCAAGACGGCACCCCTGATCAGTTTCGGCATCCTGGCGACTGCCCTGCTGTTGCTGGCCGGCTGCGCAACCAGCCCACCACCGCGCCAGGACAACATCTGCGACATCCTCGATCACAACCCGCGCTGGTATGACCACGCGCGCGACTCCGAGCGACGCTGGGGTACGCCGATTCCGGTTCAGATGGCCTTTGTCCAGCAGGAGTCGTCGTTTCGGGCCCGGGCGCGCCCCGAACGCAATCGGATCCTCGGCTTCATCCCCGGCCGGCGACCGTCCAGCGCCCGCGGCTATGCCCAGGCCCAGGATCCGGCCTGGCAGGACTATCAGCAAGCCACCGGCAATCGACGCGCCCGTCGCAGCAACATGTCCGACGCGCTGGACTTTATCGGCTGGTACAACGACGTCAGCCATCGCCGCCTGGGCCTGAGCAAGAATGACGCCTACCACCTGTACCTGGCCTACCATGACGGTCATACCGGCTACCAGCGCGGCGGCTGGCGCAACAACGGAACGCTACAGGCCATCGCCAGCCGTGTCGACCAGCGTGCCCAGACCTACCGGCGGCAACTGCAACGCTGCGAAGATGATTTTCGCTGTCGGCGCTGGTATCAGTTCTGGCCGTTCTGTCGCTGAGATTCCTGGTCGCCTTGTTCGCGCCAAAAGAGTCTGGCGTGCACCAGACCGCCTATCGCGCCGGTAAAGGCCAGCAACAAAAAGCCCCAATGACTTCGTGCTGCGGCTACCGGCGTGACCGGCAGAAGAACCTGCATGGCAATCAGGGCCACCAGAACACCACCATAGCCACAAAGCAACGACCACGGCGGGCCGGGAATACGGGGGATGAGGCGCTTCAGCGCCACCGCCACGCCAAAAGCCGGCAACAGCGCCAGGGTGATCACCAGACCCCATAACGGTGCAAAGCTGCCCAGGTCGAACAACGTGGTCTGCAAACGTTCGGCAACCGACACTTCCGCACCCAGTTGTGCCAGTCGGGCCAGATTGAACTGGGTCTGGATGATGCTGCCCAGTATGGTCGTGACCACAATTGCGGCCATCGAGGCCAGCAGCCATCGAACAAATGCCATGCCTTTCTCCCGGATATGAGACCGGGCCTCATTATCTGCTATGTTGGCCACCTGTGCAGATTCCGACCCAGACAAGCCAATGAAATTGCCACGTCTTTCCCTTGCCCTTCTCTTCTTCCTGCTGTCGGCCGCGTCCACCGCCGACGACCTTCAGATCGAATCGATAGCCAGTGGCCTGGAGCACCCGTGGTCCATTGCCTTTCTACCCGACGGGCGCATGCTGGTCACCGAACGCGCCGGCCGCCTGCGCGTGATCGATGCAGACGGACAGCAACTGGACAACGCCATCTCGGGCGTGCCCGAAGCCCGGGTGGCCGACCAGGGCGGCCTGATGGAAGTCAAGCTGCATCCGAATTTCGAGCGCAACGGCTGGATCTATCTGAGTCTGGCATTCACTGAACCACAAGGCGATGGCAGCGCCGGCACCACCCGGGTTGTGAGAGGGCGCATCGACGGCAAGCACTGGGTCGACAACCAGATCATCTTCGACGCCGCCCCCTGGCGAACACAAACTGTTCATTACGGCGGACGCATGACCTTCCTGGATGATCACAGCCTGCTGATTTCCGTCGGTGACGGCTTCGACCACCGCGAACAGGCCCAGAAACTGGACAACCATATCGGCACGATCGTGCGGGTGCATGACGATGGCCGCGTCCCGTCCGACAACCCCTTTGTCGGAAAACACTGCCGGCAGCAGAACGAGGAGGCCTGGGGCGAAATATTCAGCTATGGCCACCGCAACCCGCAAGGCCTGGTCTTCGACGTCGAAACCGGCCTGATCTGGTCACACGAACACGGACCGAGCGGCGGCGACGAACTCAACCTGATCAAGCCGGGCAAGAACTACGGCTGGCCGCTGGCCACCCACGGCATCGACTACTCCGGCGCTCGCATCAGCCCATGGAAGACACGACCGGACATGGTCGATCCAATGATCGTCTGGACACCGGCCATCGCCCCGGCCGGCATGAGCCAGTACCGCGGCGAAATGTTTCCCGAATGGGAAGGCGACCTGCTGATCGCCGGCCTGGTCAGCCGCGCCATCCACCGCGTACGCATCGACGGCGAAACAGCCGAGGAAGTCGAGATCCTGCTAGACCACCTAGACCGCCGCCTGCGCGACGTGCAGGTCGGCCCGGACGGAGCGCTTTACGTACTGACGGATGAGAAAAAGGGGGAGGTTTTGAGGGTAATCCCCTGACGGGAATAGGTTTCAGCTTTCGGGGTTCAGGTTTCAGGCAAACCGGGCCGAAGCCCGCCCTGAACCCTGAACCCTGAAACCTGAACGCCTTCCCTACCGCCGCGGACGCTTCCGATACCTTGTCCAGGTCAGCCCGGACGGCGCAACGGATGAGAAAGACGGTGAGGTTCTGCGGTATTTCCCTGACGGGGAAAGGTTTCAGGCTACAGGGTTCAGGTTTCAGGAAGAACCGGGCCGAAGACCGCCCTGAACCCTGAACCCTGAACCCTGAACCCTGAACCCTGAACCCTGAAACCTTTTATTATCGTCTCGGACGCTCCCGATACCGTTCGTAAAGCTGGCGCTGGCGATCACGGCTCAGGTCATATTCCTCGCCATCGATCCAGGCGCGCTGGATCTGGGTGGTGACCTCCAATGCATCGCCGGTGGCGGCAAAGAAGGTGGCGCGTTTGCCGGTTTCCAGTGAGCCCAGCTCTTCGCCCATGCCGATGATCTCGGCCGGCCACAACGTCACAGTCTTCAAGGCCGTTTCAGAATCCAGGCCGAAAGCGGCGGCCATGCCTGCCTGGAAGGTGATGTGGCGGGCGTTTCCTGCATTGAAGGCCGAACCTCCGTCGGTGATGGCAAAACGAACGCCGGCCTCGGCCAGGTTACTGGCCGCCACGTACGCCTCGTCATAGGGCTCCCAGGCTCTCGGCGGCATGGTATACACGCTGTTGAGAATGGCCGGAATGTCTTCCAGCGCCAGGCGGTCGGCCAGGTGCTGCAGGTCGGGCCCGCCGACCAGCACGATCCGCTCGAAACCCTGACGATTCGCCCAGTCCAGCGCGGCATTCATGTCACGCTCGCCCTGGGTGTGCAGGAAGACCGGCACCTCGCCTTCCAGCACCGGCTCGAGCGCCGCGTACTGGTCGTTGTTGCGCGGACGCGATGCATTGCCGTCACGCCAGGCCGTCATGGCCCGTGACCAGGAGCGTGCCTGATCGAGCACCTCATCGATCAAAGACAGGTCGTCGTCATCCTCGTTCTCCGCCGCCGATCTCGGAAATGCCACGTGCATGCCCACCGGCGCGGCCAGGGTCATTTCCTCCCAGTTCCAGCCCGACAGGCTGATGGCCGCCGAGGTGCCTCGAATCAGGCCACCCTGCGGCACCACGTGGGCTGTCAGCAAGCCACCGGCCACATTGGGCGCAAACAGCATGGAGTCATGATTGACGGCTACCTCGGCACGGATGGCGGCATTGACCTGGCCCATCTCCGTGGTGTCCTGGGTACCGGGCACGGACGAGATCTCGGTCAGGCCCAGCACGGTGCCGGCATGAATCAGGCCGGGATACAGGTGCAGGCCGGACAGGTCTTCGGTCCGTGCGTCATCCGGAATCTCAACGTCCGCGCCAATGTCTTCAATACGACCGTCGCGAACCAGCAGGATGCCGTCCTCTATGGCATCACCGCTGACCGGGTGCACGGTGGCGCCCACGTAGGCCACGGTTTCAGCCTTGAGCGGGCCGGCCAGTCCCGATGCCAGCAACAGGGCAATAGCAATTCTCGACATGTCAGGCACCCCCCATGATCTGGCGGAAGACCTGCATGCCGGGCTCATCCTCGTCCGGCACTTCATCATCATCGGCTTGCTCTTCATCGTCATCCTCGCCGTTCTCGCTTTCGCGGACCAGTGCAATCAGTTCCTGACGCTCGGCCTCCCATGCCTCGCGCTGCTGCAGGTCGCGTTCGCGGTCGAAATAGGCACGACCATCAATCCAGGTCTGATCGGGACGGCTGTAGACCGACAGCGGGTGATCGCTCCAGATCACCAGGTCGGCATCCAGGCCTTCCCGCAGACGGCCGGTTCGGTGCCCGATGCCGAGCTGATCGGCGGCGTTGGCGGTCACCATCTTCAGCGCCTCATGCTCGTCCATATTGCCGTAGCGCACGGCCTTGGCCACTTCCAGGTTCATGCGACGGGCCAGCTCCGGGTTGTCGGAATTGATGCTCACCTGCACACCGCGATCGTGCATCAGTGCCGCGTTATAGGGAATGGCATCGCGTGCCTCGTACTTGAAGCCCCACCAGTCGGAAAAGGTCGACGCGCCGGCGCCATGCTCGGCGATCTCGTCGGCCACCTTGTAACCTTCCAGTACGTGATGGAACGCCTTGATGCGGAAGTCATGCGCCTCGGCGGTCCGCATCAGCGCCAGAAACTCGTCGGCGCGATAGCCATGAGAGTGCACCTCGATGTCACCTTCGAGAATGGCGACCAGGGCTTCCATTTCCAGATCGCGGCGCGGCGGCACACGATTGCGGGCGGCACGCCCGGTGTGCGCCTCGTGCTGCTCGGCATAATCACGCGCCATCTGGAACTTCTCGTCAATGACCTGGGCCACCCCGTGGCGGGTCTGCGGATAGCGCAGCGTGTCCGGCTGCCAGTTGCTCTGCTTCGGGTTCTCGCCCAGCGCGAACTTGATGGTACCCGGCGCGTCGTCGATGATCATGTCGGCCGGGTCGGCGCCCCAGCGCAGCTTGGCAATGACATTCTGACCACCAATGGCATTGGCCGAACCATGCATCAGGTGCATGGTGGTCAAGCCACCGGCCATCTGTCGGTAGATATTGATTGAGTCGGCATCGACGATGTCCCTGGCCTCGACCATGGCCGTGCTGATCAGCGACATCTCGTTGACGCCGCCGAGCATGGCGGCATGCGAGTGGGCGTCGATCAAGCCGGGCGTGACATGACGGCCCTCGGCATCGATCTCGACACTGCCGCGGGGAGCGCGCAGGTCCTCACCTATGCGTCGAATCTCACCACGACGGATCAGGATGTCAGTGTTCTCCAGTATGCCCGCCTCATCGGCGGTCCAGACCGTGGCATTGCGAATCAGCACATGATCGGGCTGCTCCGGCACAGGGCTGTTCCAGGCCTCGATGTCGTGAGCGCCGGCCAGTCCCGGCCCCATGGCCACGGCAAGAGTCAATACAAGCAACTTCATCTTTTTCATGCCGAGTCCTCCTGGTCCGGATCGCCGGTTCGGCGGCCGCGAACATTGAAATCACCTTGCGGACTGGAACCGGCACCCCGACCGCGATCGTCCTCGATATCCATGTACATGTTGAACGAACCGGGCATGCCCAGGCGCGAGCCATCAATGCGCAAATCCAGTCGGCTGCCCGATACCCGGGCTTCCGACAACGGCAGGTTGGTGCCCATGATCTCCATGCTGCCCGACAAGGTCGGCGCTTCGCCGCGCAGGGTCAGGGATGCGTCAATGCTCCCCATGCCCGCCACGATAAGCTCGATGTCCCACTGTCCGGCCGGCTCGACTTCGGGCGGTTCCATTTCGCGCAACAGGTGGCGACGGCCATCGACCCAGACTTCTCGAATCGTCGGCGATGCCACGAACAGGTCGTCCTCGACCAGCAGGAAGTTGGCCATGTATCCGGCTTCTAGCCGACCGGCACGGTCGGCAATGCCCAGCACCTCGGCCGGACCCGTGGTCAGGGCGGCCAATGCGCGGTCAGCGTCCAGTCCGCGCTCGATGGCTTTCTCCAGATGCTCGAACAGATTGCCGGGGCTGCTGTGCGGATGCGAGGTCAACAGCATGTCCAGGCCCGACTCCAGCACCCGTGAAGGGTTCTCCGGGGCGTTGTGCCAGTGCCTGAGCTCCTGCAGGCTGACCTCGCGCTCGGCATCCTCGTCCACGTCCGGGGCCGAGGGAAAGTCCAGCGGCAGGATCTGCCCCAGGCCAACTGCGGCCAGGCTGTCCAGACGCTGGTACTCGCTGCCATGGCCGACTATCCAGGCCGACAGGCCAAACTCTTCGACCAGACCGGCAACGCGCAGGCTGTCGAGCATGTCATCGGCATCGAATACCACCGGCACATCACCGGCCAGCACACTTTCCAGCGGCTCCACGCCTTCCAGAAACTCGGGCCGGCGCTGACCCGGATTGTCGCGCCAGACCGAGCGTGCCTCGGCCTGCCAGCGGGCATCCATGAACGCCTGACGTAGCAGGGCCATGCCCCCCATCAGCGAACTGGGGAAATGCCGGCCGGACATGCGAGCGTTGAGCGACACATGCTGGAACAGCTCGGGCTCGATGACATTGGCACCAAAACTGCCTTCGCCCAGGCTGACCAGGGCACTGCGGCCACGAACCAGCCCCTGCTCGGGTACGAGCACGGCCATGGTGAATCCGGCATTGCGCAGCGCCTCGACCTTGTCGGCCGGCCAGCGCTTCGAGGTCATCGTGCGGCCCGGTGTAATCAGCGGGTGCGGATATTGTCCGGGACGATACGTCTCGGCTTCCTCGTCATCATCGTTGTTGCCATCATCATCGTCGCTGGCGAAGGCAACGGGGACATATGCATCAATCAGGCCGGGATACAGCGTCAGCGCCGCTTCCTCGGGATCGTGCTCATGAACCGTGGCATCAGCCGGCACGTCGACATCCGAACCCACCGCTTCGATCACACCATCACGCACCACCACGGTGCCTGACTCGATGACTTGCCCGGGTGAGGTCACGATGCGAACGCCGGAGATGGCGAAGACATCCGTGGACGGCTGACGCAACACCGGCTCGGCCGCCAGCGCCTGGCCGACACCAGCGGCCATCAATATAAGAGTTATTGTTCTGTACAAGACACCGCTCCAGAATCAGGACGACCCCGGATTCTAACCGCCCGGGCTCATCGTTGCATGGGTCGAAGGTCATGGCTAGTGGGTCATGACATGGATCAAGCAATCGAATGCGGATTTTGCTAGATTAGAGACCGCTTGAATTCAACCTGAGGGACTCGGCCGCGTGATGACTGCTCGAACAGCAAGGACGACAGTCTGGCTACTGGTGCTTGTGCCGGTGCTGTTCGTGCTGATGGGGTTCGGGCTGTCCGACCTGGCCTCGCCAGCCGCCGTCCTGAATGCCCTGGGCAGGCTGACCGGTGTTGCCGGGCTGGCGCTCTTGCTGCTGGCCGCCGCGCTCAGCGCCAGGGTCCCGGGCTTCGATCAGCCCTTTGGCGGGCTGACCCGGCTGTGGCATACCCATCACCTGCTTGGCGCCTGGTCGCTGATCCTGCTACTGCTCCATCCCATTCTGCTGGCCTTTTCGGCGGCCGCCCATGGCACCGGCACCGCGTTCCAGACCCTGTTTCCGCCGCTGTCGGACATCGCCACCTGGTCGGGCTGGCTGGCGCTGGTCCTGATGATGGTCTTTCTGGCCCCGAGCTTTCACTTTTTTGGCCGGCCCGACTACGAACGCTGGAAGCTCGTCCACCGCCTGGCCGGGCCTGCCGTGATCCTGGCGCTGGTTCATACTTTCTACTTCTCGCGCACCATGCCCGGATGGGCCGATGTGGCCATCTGGTCGGCATTTGCCGCACTGGCGGTCGGTGCCGTGGTCTGGCGCTTCGTGTTCTCGCGCCGCATCGGTCGCCTGAGCTATCGGGTCAGCGCGCTCGACAAGCCGGCCAACAATGTGGTCGAACTGACGCTCGAGCCAGGCAAGCGCAGACTGGAGTACCAGGCGGGCAACTTCGTCTACCTCGCGCCTTTCGATCGGGAGCTCGACGACGGCTACGCCGAGGAGCACCCCTACACGCTGTCCTCCTCGCCCCGCGAGAAACAGCTGCGCATCGCCATCAAGGATCTGGGCGACGCCAGTCGCGCCATCCAGGACATCCGGGTCGGCTCGAAGGTGACTGTCGAGGGCCCCTACGGCCGATTCTTCAAGAGTCCGGATCGAATCAAGATCCCGGAGTTTTGGGTCGCCGGCGGCATCGGCATCACCCCGTTCCTGGCCCGTATGCGCCACCTCAAGGCCCTGGAGGAACCAGCCAACGCCCACCTGGTGTTCTGCGTTCAGGACGAGGCACGCGCCATCTTCCTGGAAGAACTGACCGAGCTGGCCGAATCCCTGCCCGACTTTCACCTGCACATGCACTACTTCTACCAGCAAGGGCCGATCAGCCAGCAATACCTTGAATCAGCCTGCCCCGACCTTGCTACTCGCGAGATCTACATTTGCGGCCCGACACCGCTCAATCACCTTATCCAGCGCCATGCCCGAGCTGCCGGCGTGCCGCTGGCAAGAATTCATACCGAGGAGTTTGAACTGCTATGAAAAAGCTGACCTATACCCTGTTCGTCGCCTTCTGGGCATCGGTGCTGACCGTTGCTGCCCTGCATGCCATGGACAAGAAGGACGCCGACAAGAGCAACGGCGATGAGTTACCCGCCTACACCTGGGAAGAGATCGAACAGCATGATTCTCTCGACAGTTGCTGGAAAGTCATCAAAGGCAAGGTCTACGACTTTACCGACTACATTCCCGACCACCCCACCCCGCCATCGGTCATGGAGCGATGGTGCGGCAAGGAATCCACCGACGCAATGCGCACCAAGGGTTATGGCCGCGATCACTCGGCGGCTGCCTGGGCGATGATCGACGACTACCTGATCGGAACGGTAGCAGAGGACTAGTCGGCCATGCCTGCGCCGCAACTCATCCATCGGCCAACGCCCCAAAGCCGTCGTCCCGGAAGCGACGAACGCCGATATCCGGGACCTCCCACGCAAACCATCTGCACGGCAAACGGCACCAAAAACCTCGTCACGCCGGGGATGCAACCCCGGCCCACGGGCCAGGGATGATTGATCAAAGGTAAAACGACCATGCGCAAGACACTCACGGTTCTGATGGCACTCGGCGCACTGACCGTCGGCATAAACACTCCGGCCGAAGACATCTACATCGACGTCCCCGGGCATGTCGCCAACTGCCTGCGCTGCCACGATGGCGGCGACGACCATCCAGTCCTCGAAATCTTCGCCTCACCACACGCCGTACTGGCCGACCCGCATACCCGATTCGCCAAGGATGGCTGCGCGGCCTGTCACGGCGAGAGCATCGATCACTCGCGCCTGCCCGCACCAGCCGGCGGTGAGCCGGCCGAGATTGCCTTTCGCGGCCCGCACCGCTCCGACACCGAGACCCTCAACAAGACCTGCATGAACTGCCATGCCGGCGCCGACATGATGCACTGGCATGGCAGCGATCACGACTTCAAGGACATGGCCTGCGTGGACTGCCACACCATCCACACCCGCTCCGACCCGGCCATGGATCATCGCGGTCAGATCAAGAACTGCACCAGTTGCCACACCGAGCAGCATGCAGAAATGCATCGCGCCTTCGCCCATCCGGTGCGCGAAGGCCAGGTCACCTGCACCGACTGTCATAACCCGCATGGCGGCAGCGGACCCTCCGACCTCAAGACCATGACAGTCAACGAAAACTGCTACAGCTGCCACGCCGAAAAGCGCGGACCTTTCCTGTGGGAGCATCAGCCGGTGCGCGAAGACTGTACCCAATGTCACCAGCCCCACGGCTCGGTACACCGCGACCTGCTCGTGCAGCGAACACCGTTTTTGTGTCAGCAGTGCCACATGGGCCAGTTCCACCCGTCCGCGGCGCTGAGCGGCACCGGCCTGCCCAGTGACGAGATTCCTTCCGGATCACGATCACTGATCGGTCGCGACTGCATGAGCTGCCACGTACAGGTCCACGGCTCCAACCACCCCTCCGGGGTAGGACAGACCCGCTAGGAGCACACAACATGAAACGGCGATACCTGCAGCTCTCCACTCTTCTCCCGGCCAGCCTTCCGCTCGCACTGCTGACCCCGTCACTGGCCGCCGAGCAAGTCACCGTCGAAGAACTCTCGCCTTTCATTGCCCGCTACAGCTCGGTCGAAGTCGGCCTGGGCCATGTCAGCGATTCCGGAACCCGGCTGGGACGTTTCAGCGGACTGGGAGATGATGGATTCTTCGCCGTGCTGGGCCTGGACTGGATACAGGCCGCCGAATTCGACAGCGACCGGCCGGTCACCATCCGCCTGCGCGCCGAAGACCTCGGCCTGGATGTGCGCACGGTGCGCCTGGACTATCGCCAGCATGGCGCCTTCGGCGTCTATGCCGAGTATGACGAGCGCAGCGCACGCTTCATTGATGATGCCGTCACCGTCTACCGCGAGCCGGCACAAGGCCAACGAAACCTGCCGGCCGACTGGGTAGCCGCCACATCCACCGCTGGAATGAACGTTCTGCTGCCTTCACTCGGTGAGTTCGACGTCAGCAGCGACCGCCGCAGCGTGGCCGCCGGTGGCGATGCCCGTTTCGCCGAACGCTGGCAGATCAGCACCGACTTTCGCCAGGAAGACCGCGACGGCCATCGCGCCATGGCCGCCATGTTCGGACCCACCGGCGGCACACCACGCGCGGCCTTCCTGCCCGTCCCCACCGACTACCGGACCCGCGAAGTCGATCTGGCCCTGAACTATGCCGACCGCCAGCGTCAATTTCGCGTGCGCTATCACGCCTCGCTGTTCGACAACAATCAGCCGAACCTGATCTTTGCCAACCCCTTTGCCGCCATCGGCGGCTGGCACCCGTCGGCCGGCTATCCCGACGGTGCCGGCCAGATGGCCCTGCCGCCGGACAACACCTTTCACCAGATCGGCATCGGCGGCAGTCACCTCTTCTCGCCCCGTCTCACGTTCAGTGGCGAAGCAGCCTTTGGGCAGATGCGCCAGGATGACGATTTCCTCAACTACACCATCAACCCGGCGCTGATCGAAAGCATCGTGCAGGGACTGCCCCGCGCCTCGCTGGACGGACGCATCGACACCACGGCCATCAACCTGCGCCTGGCCGGCAGACCAAACCAGCGCTTCAACTGGACGGCCAGCTACCGTCTCGACGACCGCGACAACCGCACCCCCATGGGCGAATTCGTCTACATCGGCTCCGACAGCCAGCTCCAGGACGCCGGCGAGACCTCATCGCGGCGGCGCTACAACCTGCCCTACGACTACCGCGACCAGCGCCTCAGGCTGGCCGGCAACTGGCGACTGGCCCAATCCACCCGCCTGCAAGGTGTCGCCGAACATCGCCGCATCGACCGCAGCTTCACCGCGCGCGAACGCACCGACGAAGACCGCCTTGAACTGGGCTTCAGACACGCCTTCGGCCAAAGACTGACAGCCGGCATCAACCTGGAATGGGCCGATCGCAGCGGCAGCACCTATGACGGCGCAGTGGGATTCAGGGCGGGGCATTCCGAAGCCTATGTCGACACCGTCCCCGGTGGCTGGGGCGAACTGCCCGCCCTGCGCCTGTATCACCTCGCCGACCGCCGTCGCCAGGGCGTGAACGTCAACGCCGCCATCACCCCCAATGACGACTGGTCCATCACCCTGCAAGGCGGCACCAGCAAGGATGATTTCCACCGTTCCGAAATCGGCCTGGTCGAGGCCGGCAACGACCTGTTCGCCGCCGATGTCAGTTACTCGCCGTCCCGGCACTGGTCAGCCCATGCCTTCATTACCCATGAGCGCATCCGCTCCGACCAGGACGGCTTCAGCTTCCGCGGCGGCGGCTTTCGTGCCGACGACCTGGCCAGCCCCGACCGCTGGTGGCAGGCCCGCCACCGCGACCGCGTCGACACCCTGGGACTGGGTATGAGCCGCCTGCTGATGAACGAACGCCTGGAACTGCGCGCCGACTACGTCCACGCCGACGCCCGCGCCGGCATCGACGTGCAATCCGGCCCGGCCCTGGACACCGAGCCCCTGCCCGACCTCACCAGCCGCCGCCACACGCTCAACCTGGCCGCGCGTTACCAAATCAACGAACAACTGTCGCTGCGAGCTCGCTGGTGGTTCGAACGCTACCAGAGCGCCGACTGGGCCCTGGACGACGTCGGCCCCAACCAGCTCGCCGACATCATCCTGCCCGGAGAGACCAGCTACAACGACCGCGTCAACGTCCTGATGCTATCGCTGATCCATCGCTGGCAGTAATCGTCTGGACTACTTGCGAACCCATATCCTTCGCTGTCGAAATCAGCCCCGCAAAGAGCTAACAAAAGCTAGCCACAGAGGCACAGAGGTCACAGAGATAAAGAATTTATCTTTATGAATCCTTCTCACTAGTGTCCGGTTTAAAAGCCGAATAGATTCAATTGGTTACCGTCTTTGATCTGATCCAGATCGCTTCGGTCGATCGTAACCGCCTGTTTCAACTGTGTTTTTTCAAATACAGTTATGGAGATAATCTGTAGCATTGCGTGCAGCGAAATATCGAGGTCCAAACGCTTTTTGATGATGGCGATCAGCACATAGGTCGACACAGCAATCCAAATTTGTGTCTTGACTGCGTTCTCCGATCGGCCGAAGAAGCACTTGATACGGAGATTTTGCTTGATCCACTTGAAGAACAGCTCGACCTGCCACCGGCTTTTGTACAACGCGCAGATCGTAAGAGCCGGGAGTTGGAACTGATTGGTGAGAAATACCAGGGTCTTTCCGGTTTCCGGGTCCTTGAAGCGAATGCGTCTCAAGTGTTGAGGATAGTACTTGCTTGGACGCTGGCCGCAGAGCGCAATAGTTTGGTCGCAGATCAGCCCAGCTTGCCGATCTGTAGCAGCAGAATAGACCCGCCGGAAGTCCAGGTTTGATTTGGCCCGGATTACAAAGTGTCAATGGCCATCTATTTTGACCCACTTTTGGCCATTTATTTTGACCCACCGTGTGTCGTCTAGCTCGTGGTTTTCTGTTTCAAGCGATAGCTCTCTCCTCCCAGCATGAAGATGTGTGAGTGGTGGATGACGCGGTCAATGATCGGTACCGCCACGGCGTCATCGTGGAAGAAGGCTCCCCAGTTGCTGAAGTCCTTGTTGGTGGTCAGGATGATTGAGCGGTACTCATACAGGCTATTGATCAGCTGGAACAGGTTGTAGCGGGCTTGCCGGGTCATGGGCAGGTAGCCCAGCTCATCGATCACCAGCACATCGTACTTACCCAACTGTCTCAGCCGTTTTTTCAGTTCACCTTTCATCTCGGCCAGCTCCAGGTCTTCGACCAGCGCCAGTGCCGTGCGGAACAGCACCTTGTAGCCGGCTTCAATGGCCTTCAGAGCAATGCCGATGGCCAAGTGCGTTTTGCCCACCCCGGGCGGACCGATGAACACCAGGTTTTGGCGCTCATCGATGAAGCCGAAGTCCAGCAGGGCGCTGACCTGACGCTTGGTGATGGTGGTCTGGTGGCGGTAGTCGAACGCTTCTAGCGGCTTGTGCGCCGGCAGCTGTGCCTGTTTCAGGTGCCGGTCGATGCGGCGGCGGGTGCGCTCGGCCAGCTCGTGCTCGGCGATCTGCCGGGCAAGCTCCAGATAGGACAGCTCGTTGGCTTCGGCTTGGGCCAGCAGCTCACCCAGGTGCCCGGCGGTGGCGCTCAGGCGCAGGCTGCGGTACTGGGACTGGGTCTGTTCAAGCCGACTCATGGGTCACCTCCTGGCCACTGGAGCGGCCAACCTGAGCATAGGCTTGCAGGGCCGAGACAGGCATTCGGTCCTCATGATCAGGCGTTGTGTTGGTATCGGGGGCTCGCCCGCGGTCTCGAGCTTGCTGCCACGCCTCCAGGTAGCGTTGCACGGTGCTGGCGGTCAACCGGGGCTGCTGAGTCAGTGTCTGCAGCAGTTCGGCGTCGACGGGTCCATGCCGGTTGAGCAGATCACGCAGGCCTGCCAGTTGGTCCTTGTAGATCCTCGGCGAGGTCACCTTGAGCAGGTGGCACAGCGTCTCGCCCTGACCGTCGGGCAGCTGTTGGCAGATGGCCGCTTCCAGATCCGCGATGCGCTGGGCCGGATCCCGGTAGTGGTGGTTGTTCTTGATCGTGCGGCCTTTCTCCAGACACAGAACATGCCCAGCAATGCGCTCGCCGCTCTCCAGGTCGTGGATATGCAGGTGACCCTCCTGTTCACAGACACCCACCTGGGCCCGCTGCCAGCGCAGGGGCACTGAGTACTGGTTGGCTTTCCACGAGATCAGCCCGGTTTTGTCGGCCCGGCGGGTCTCGTGGTCAGGGCGAGCCTGAAGCAGGCTTTGCGCCACAATGTAGGGACGCAGGTGTGCGCGCTCGTCGGCCTCGAAGTGGGCCCGCGGCTGGCGACCGGTGGCGCCGTGCTTGCGAACATTGGCCACGGCCTCCAACCAGCCTTGCAGGTGCTGGCACAGCGCCGTCTCGCTCTCGAAGCACTCCCCGTAAAGGGCGTCCTGCTTGACGTACTTGACCCCGGCCTCCACCTTGCCCTTGCTCTCGGGATCATAGCCCTCGCAGGCATGGATCCGGTAACCGGCAGTCGTGGCGTACTGGTGAAAGCGTTGATTGAGCGTCAGCTCTCGGTACCGCTCGTGGATCACCACGAGCTTGGTCTGATCGTATACACACTCCTCAGGCACACCACCAAAGTAGCGGAAGGCTTCGTCGTGAAGCTGGATGAACGCCTCGGTGTCCAGAGGCTGGAATCGCACCCCCACGTACATCAGCCGTGAACAGGCCAGAACGAAGACCACGAAGTAGACCACCCGCTCCACCCCTGCGATCATCACTCCGCGCAGCTCGCCGGGGTCAACCTGGCACTGAACGCCGGGTACGGCGTCAACCACCGGCTCGTAATAACGAGTCTGGCCGTTGGCGATTTGCTCCTTGAGCGCTCGCACGTAGCGGCGCAGGCTACGCTCAGAGGCTGGCAACTCGCCCACTTTCTCACGAAGTCGCCGAGCCAGCTTGATGGCGCTCAGCCGGGGATACGTCTTGAGCTGATGGATGAGGAAATCTCGATACTCGTCCAGACGCTTGCTACGCGAGGGATCCTCCTGGGCTTGGCTGATCGCCATCTCGTTCAGTCTCAGGTACTTGCGAACCGTGTTACGGGCAATGCCCAGTTCCCGGCTGATCGCCCGGACCGATAGGCCCCGCCCCTGATCGTGTAATGCTTTGATTTTGTGAATCACAACCCACTCCTTCAATGATCTGTCCCGGCTTATTTGTCTGGCACGGGACGCTACAGTGTTTTGTGGCCAAAGCCACCCGGGGTGGGTCAAAATTGTTGGCCAATAGTGGGTCAGTTTAGTTGGCCATTAACACAAAGAAGGCGCCGGCCTGGGCCAGATTGAATAGTCGAGCATAGTCCAGGTAGGCCCGATCCATCACGTAAAACGAACCTGCCTCCGGAATCAGCAAGTCTAGAACATTGACGTCGTGCAGCTTGCCGTCGGAGATATGAATGAAGCTGGGAATCGATCCGCGCAGATCCAGCAGGGTATGAAGTTTGACTGCCGCTTTTGCCGTGCGAAATGGTGCCCATGGGAACATCGACAGACATAGGTCGATGGTGGTTGAGTCGAGTGCGTAAACCGTATCGGGAAGACCCGAGCTTATGGATTCGTCGACATAGAGGCTTCTCGCTTGTGCAATCAGATGCTGGGCATAGTCGCCGTAAATTCTCCAATCTCGCGACTCGTTTGCATCGGCAAGAGTTGCTCGACGAATCGGCTGGCGAAAGCCCATGTGGTAAAGCTTTGCAGACTGAACCTGGAGACAGGCTTCGATGTCCCGCAGGCTCTCGCGGTAGGTCAGCTGGGCAAAGGCCATACAGCGGAACTGTTCGGCGCAGCTCAGAGTTCGCACTCGCCGGTTGCCGTCGTATCGGTCGACGGTGCGGTGGAAAGTCTTCCAGGGAAGGAAATCCATAATCTGAGCAAAAAGCGTCTTGCCGATGTTCATTTGCCACTCCGGAGGGCACGGTATCGGCTTGGTTATACACCGCGAACTCCGCGTTCAAATCGGGGACACCTTTTTCCGCTTGTAATGTGCTGTAAAACATGCGATTTTCGGGATTCAGAGCACTTTTAACCGGACACTAGTGAATCCTTCTCTGTAAACTCTGTGCCTCTGTGGTGAATTGATTTTCTAGCACTTACCCCATACACAGTATCCGGGTGGCCCGTCACGGCGAAGCCTACGCTGGTCTGCAACGCCCCGACCTGGCCTGGCGCGACGGCGAAACCACCGAATTCGCCGGCCGCGTTATCCGCCAGTCCCAAGACCACCGCTTCGAAGTCATGTCAGACCTCGTCTCATTCAGCTTCGGCCCCCGCCCGGAACCCGGCACCTACAGCCTCGATCGCCGCCGCGACGACGCCCGCCAAATCGTCGGCCTGGGCGCCGACGGTGCACGATTCGACTCAGTCGACGGCACAGTCGAAGTCAGCGAAAGCAACGGCTACTACACCATCAATTTCAACTTCACCACTCAGGGCCACGACGAGGTCTCGGCCGAAGGCCGCTTCGAGTGGATTGCCGCGCCCTAAGAACAACCTCAACAACACTCCCGCACCCACACCGGTGCGGGATACCCCCTTCCCAGCACAATCGCAGGCATCGATTTGCACCGCCTGCCGAATTTCGGCAATATGAACCTGTGTGGCATGTTTGGAAAGCGCAAAGGGACCCGCATTTCGACACGGTGAATCACCCGCTGGTGAAAAACCTAAGCGATGCTGGGTTTTGAAGTGGGGAGAAGCGTGGTGCGGGGCATGGAGAGGAAGCCTGATGACTAAACAGAAAAATGACGCTCCGTGTCCCAACCAAGACTTATTCCACCTAATTCCAAGAAAAATACTTTTCCGTTTAGCTCCTAGTGGGCCATGCGGTTAATAAGGTAACACTCAGCCGTCGCACAAGCGTCGTGGGCAAGGCGCGCGAGCGCAGGACTGGCCGTCGCCAATTCAAGCGAGCGGAACGTAGCCCACGGCGCTTGTGCGACGGCCCTTCGGGAGTCACTGTGCTGGCCAAGTTCTACGAAACCGGTTCAGTAGCAGGAGTTCAACCAAGCCATGCCAAACGTCTGCGAATGTTACTGGCAGCCTTGGATACCGCCGCGTCTATCCAAGATATGGATGTGCCAGGGTTCCGGTTGCACCGTCTCAAGGGAATGGACGCTGATCGGTGGTCAATCCGTGTGAGTGAAAATTGGAGGCTGACCTATGAGTTTAGAGATGGACAGGCCCACGTTGTTGACTACGAGGACTATCACTAATGTCTATGCATAATCCCCCTCATCCCGGAGAATTCATCCGTGAGGTTTACCTAGAGCCTCATTCAATGACCGGACGTCAGCTGGCTTCGAAGCTGTGTGTTTCGCCGTCCACTTTGAATCGTATCTTGCAGGAACGAAGTGGAATTAGTCCGGAAATGGCGCTTCGCCTATCCAAAGCTCTTGGTCGTTCGCCGGAAAGCTGGTTGCTGATGCAAGACAACTACGAGCTCTGGCATGCTCGACAAACTGTAGATCTAGAATCTGTCGAAAAAGTTGAGTTCCGTGCAGCCTAACCAAGGGTTCAAGCGATCGCCGGAAAGCACCGGACCGGCAAAGCCGGGAAAGCGTGGTGGCGGCGCCGGTTAACCCAAACGTTATGTGATTAACGACCTCATTGGTAAGTTGCCGAATGGATTTGAGCTGGGAACCAGCCTGGATCATGCGGTTGGACTTTAGAGAACAGGAAGCTCAGTGACCACGGCCTACTCCACGATCCGGCCTGCCAGGGCCAGTGATCTTTCTCAGATTGTCGCCATGCTGTCCGACGATCCGCTGGGTGCTCAGCGCGAAAGGTTCGAGACTCCCTTGCCTTCGTCCTACCATGCGGCGTTTGACGCCATTGTGCAGGATGAAAATAATGAACTGGTCGTTGCAGAGGGAGAGGAAGCTGCAATATTGGCTGTATTGCAAATCACTTTCACGCCCTATATCACACATCAGGGCGGGTGGCGTGCCACCATTGAAGGTGTTCGAGTGATTCGGGATTTTCGAGGCTCTGGCGTGGGCCGTGATCTGTTGTCGTGGGCAATCAATCGGGCGCGGGAACGCGGGTGTCAGCTTGTTCAGCTCACTACTGACAAGCAGCGGCCGGAAGCGTTACGGTTCTACGAGTCTCTTGGCTTTGTTGCCTCGCATGAAGGCATGAAGCTGAAACTTGAAGAATGACCTGGGAATGACATCTGACGCGGGGCCAGGAACCATGCGCTGCAGAAACTTGAGAAACTGGGCTCTGGGCTTGACTGCAGTCGTGGTCGGCGTTCCGGGTACCGTGTACTTTCTGCCAGCCTCCGTCTATTGGCGCGCAACGCGCGACTGTGCTTTTTTGCGGAACCGAGCGCCGCATGCTGTTCAATCGGCCGACTCAAGATGCGCCAGTTCCACCTGCAGCCAGGCGCGGGCGCGGCGCAGGTCGCGCACGACGGTGCGGCTGGATACGCCGAGCATTTCACCGATTTCCGTCACGCTGGATCCCCCGAACAGGTTGGAGGTCAGGCATTCGGCCATGCGCGGGTCGCTTGCGGCCATCTCATCGACGGCTTTTTCGACGGCCATGATTCGGTTCAGGTCTTCGGGCGGCAGTGCGTGCTCATTCTCGTTCCAGGTGGCACGGACCTGATCGCCGCCACGCTTGATGGTCAGTTGCTTGCGCGCGTAGTCGAAGATGAGTTGACGCATGACGCAGGCGACCAGGCGCTGAAGATGGAGGTTGCTGTCGATGCGTTCGCTTGCGTTCTGGCGGAGCTTGAGGAAGGCTTCGTGCACCAGCGCAGTGGTCTGCAGGGTATCGCTGGGGCCCAGGCGCCGGCGTTGTGCTCGGCCGATGCGCTTCATGTCATCGTAGACCAGCGGCATCAGCCGGTCGAACAACTCCGGCGAGCTCCGGATCTCGTCAAGCAGTTGGGTGACTTCTGACAGATTCGGTGGCTGATAAGAAACGTCGGACATAGGTGGAGAGCATAACCGGGATCGAACGCCAACGTAATTCTACGGCCCGCCCGATTCATCCTGAGCGCGGGCCTGCCACTCTGCCGACTTTTGTTGATAACCGCTGTCCGGGGACTTGCGGGCCCAGGAACGATAGAGCTCGGCCAGGTCGCTAGCCGTGCTCAAAGTACGTTCATGGCTGTCACCCAGTGCCTCTTTAAAGATGCCGTGGGCTTCCAGCCAGGCGTCTTCGGCGTCGGCGAAGCGCTCCAGCTCATGCAGGGCGCCGGCGTGACCGGCCAGAAAGGAAGCGGTATGCCAGTGTCTTTTTGGAAGTGCCGAGCGCGCGCCCTCAACAGCCTGGCGATAGAGACGCTCGGATTGGCTGGCCTGTCCGAGTTGCAGTTGAAGGCGACCGGCGTTGTTCAGGTAAATCAGGGTGTTGGGGTGTTGCTCTCCAAGAATGACCTGGGCGCGCTCCAGCACCTCCAGAATAAGCGGGCGGGCCTCGTCCAGCCGGTCCAGTCGGCTGAGCAGGTGACCCATGTTGTTGATCGACTGCAGGGTCACGCGATGTTCGTTGCCGAGCAGACGCCGGCGTCCATCCAGCGCCTGCTGGTAGTAGGGCAACGCATCGTCGGGTCGCCCCATCTCGATCAGCAGGCCGCCCAGGTTGTTCATGGCGGTCAGCGTGTCCGGGTGCTCGTCGCCGTACAGGTCCCGGCGGCCGGAAAGTGCGGCCTCGTAGTATGGCAATGCCTCTTCGTGGCGCCCCTGCAGGCTGAGCATGTAGCCCAGACCATGGGTGGTGATCAGGGTCTGATGATGCGCCGGGCCCAGAGCGTCCAGTTGCCCCGAAAGCGCCTGGCGAAAATAGGTCTCGGCCTGTTCGAGCTCGCCGCGGGCATTGTAGTTGGCCCCCAGGTTGCTCATGGCGTTCAGGGTGCGGGCGTCCTCGTCGCCGACCAATCGACGATAGCCGTTCAGCGCCTCCTGATAAAACTGGCGCTGATCATCTCGCCGCCCCACCCGGCCGTAAAGCAGCCCCATGTGGTCCATGGAATCCAGGGTATCAAGATGCTCCTCGCCCAGTTGCTCACGACGAATGGCCAGGGCCTGCTTTTGCGGCTCAAGCGCCTGTTCCAGCAGACCGACTGTGCGCATGCTGGTGGCTACGGTCTGCAGCAGTCGGGCACGTACCAGGGGCTGGTCGGCAAACTGGACGTCGATCGATTCCAGAGCGGTGGAAAAAATATTGTCTTCCAGTGAAGCACGGGCCAGATCAGTGAAATTGACCACGCGCAGCATGTTTTCAAGCTGGTCGGGTTCCGGCAACTCGAGCTGCCTGTGATCGTCTTCTGACACTGACGATTGTCGGTACCTCGCCAGGATATCCTCACGAAGATGGATGCCCATGTTCGAACTGTCGACCAGCGCGAACAGGCTGGTCTTAAACTCCACCACCTGCTGTAATTCATTGGCCAGGCGCAGACTGTCCTGCTCGGCAGTGAAGGCCCGGGCCGCCTCCAGGGCGGCCCGATCGCGCTCCTCGGTGGCCTGGTGCGCCTGCCAGAGCGCGCCGGCGGTGGCCAGGCAGAGCAGCAGCGACGCGGCCGCGCCGAAGCTCACCCCCAGCCAGTGACGCTGGACGAAACGCGTGGCCAGGTAGGTACGCGTGGCCGGGCAGGCCTTGACTGGAAGCCGCTGTCGGTAGCGCTGAACATCGTCGAGCAATTGCACGGCCCCGGCATAGCGGTCTTTCGGAGATTCCGCGCAGGCGCGCTCCAGGATGGCTGCAAGATCAGACCGGCGCGCGATCCCCTCGGTCGCGGCGGAGATGGCCGTCAGTCGGTCTGATTTCCCGGAGGTCCGACTGTCGATCAGCCACTGAAGAATCCTGCCGAGTGCCCACACGTCGGACTGGGTTGATGCCTCCTCCCCGGCTCGCTGTTCGGGTGCCGAATAGGCCGGCGTCAGTCCACGGACTGCATGCTCGGACTTCACACCGCCATCGACCAGCAGGCGCCCGACTCCGAAATCAACCAGCCGTGCCTGCCCGCTGGATGTGACCATGACATTGCCGGGTTTGAGATCGCCATGGACCACGCGCCGCTGGTGGGCATGGGCCACGGCGTCGGCAATCTGCTCGAACAGGTCCAGGCGTGCATCCAGGCTCGGTACGTCCGACTGCAGGTGTTGCGGCAGCGTGTTCCCTTCGACCCACTCCATGACCAGGTAGGCCTGATCATCCTGTGTGGCGCCACCGTCGATCAGCCGGGCGATGTGGCGATGGTCGAGCCGTGCAAGCAGTTCTCGTTCAAGCTTCAGCCGTTCGTCCAGGCCCCGGCGGTGCACACGGATCAGTTTGATGGCCGCGTGCATCTCGAAAACGCCATCAGCACGTTCGGCCCGATAGACCGTGCCCATGCCACCGCTACCGGCATCTTCGACAATTCGCCAGGGGCCCAGTCGGGTACCCCGCGGCAGTCGAAGTTCCTGTGCGACTTGCGAGTCACGAACAGCCTGACCGGCACGATCAAACAGGGTATTCAGAAACTCGCCCGGCTGGTCGCTTGCAGCGACCAGTTCGCTCACCCAGCAAGCAATACGGGGGTGACCGGTTTCAAGTTGTGAAAGCCGGACACGGCGTTCGGCCTCACCAAGCTCCAGCAGGTCGTCAAGCAGCCGATCAACCAGGCGTCGGCGTCGCGGCGTCAGCCGGGGACGAGCACGGCGAGTGGACATGAAACGGGGTCAGGTGTATGGAGTGGTTACCACATTACAGGGCTTGCTCCCCGGGATGCAAACCGGATCTCAATCAGGGTGGTACACCATCAGCGTCCCTGTCAGCGGGCCACTCTCCCCCAACGGTGCGGTCAGCGTGAAAGTCAGGTTCACGCCGTGACCTTCGGCATCCCAGCGCCCGCCCTGACGCGCCTCTTCGCTGGCCGAATGCTCGGTGGTCCAGCCGTGGCTCTCGAAGCCGGCGTTGAAGTACTCGATGCCCTCGGCATAGCTCATCGGAATGGAAAATATGGCTCGGGTGTCCTTTTCGTACTCGGTATTGGTTCTTACCGTCGCTTCAGCCGGCAAGGGGAACTTCGATGCGATGCCGTCGGGCAAAACAACCCCGTGGGCCTCGGCCGTGGCAGACCCGGCGCCGCCAATACCGCCGTCACCGGTACCGCAGCCGGTCAGCAGGCAAATTGCAACCGCAGCCAGTATTGCTGAAAAGATCTTGTTCATGCTTCTAAAGCCTCATGTTTTCGATGACAAATACACCGGTAGCGGTGCAACTATGTTTATTCGAAGCGATCATGAAACAGTTCGTCCGGGAGATCTTCGGGATGAGTGATGGGAATGATAGTGGTCGAGAACTGGCTGGTATTGCCTGCCGAGTCAGTCACCTTGGCGGTCAGGTAACCTTCGTACTGGATGTCATGGGGAATCTGCCCGGTAACCATCTGGCCCCAGTCGCCAACGTCGTAGACATCGCTGCCCAGGTAGATCGCGCCCTCGGCGTCCGGGTCCGCTGACAAGTGGAAGTCCACGATCAGCGGGTATGTGGCGTTGGCCGGGTTGGTGGCGATTCCGTAGCGAAAGTGGATGGCCTCGGTGCCGGCACTGTAGTAAGTCTGGTTCACATCGAATGTCGGAAAATTCTGCAACCGGTTGGGACCTTCTTCACTGCCACCGGCGCCGACATCGACCTCATTGCCGCCGGGGCCCAGGTTGATAGCCTGTCCCTGGTTCAGGATAAATCGATTGCCGCGAATGCTGTTCTCGATCTGTACCGCCGAACCATCTGCCGGACTGAGATCAATGCCATCTCCCGAGTTGTAGGCAATGATGTTGCCCTGGGCCGGCCAAATCGGTGTCATATGGGGTGGAAAGGTCACCGGTGCGCCGATTCGCACTCCTGATGTCTCCAGGTCATCGGCGCCGATGCGGATCCCGACTCCGTTCGGGATGGGAGCCGAGTCTGAGAAGATACCCACGAGGTTGGACTCGATACGAAAATCCGCCTGCAGTGCGCCGCTGACCGTGTTGACGATAAAGATCCCGTGCTCTGAGTTGTGTCCGATCACGTTACGCCCTTCAGGCTGACCGATCTGCACCCGTCCGCCCCCGGTGATCACGATGCCGGATTCGTTCCCCAGATCGTTGCCCTGGCTATCGGTGCCGATGTAATTATTGAGGATGTCGATGCCCTGAGGGTCGGGCTGATCCACCGCCACCATGACCCCTTGTGCGTTGTTGCCGATAGTATTGCGTTTGATCTGGTCATTGCTTGAGCCAAGCTGGCCGCCGGTCCGGAACCAGACCCCATAACTGCTGTAGCGAATCTCGTTCGATACGGCCTGGTTCCCCGGAGATCGAAACTCGACCCCGACGGTATTGAGAAAGACACGGGCGCCCGACAGCACGTTGCCCGACCCGTGCTCGAAGCGCACGCCCAGCAGTTGTGAGATATCACGGCTTTGCTGGTCGACACCGATCCAGTTGCCCTGAATCGCGTTATCCGTCGCCGGGGTCGCCACGTTACCCACTCGAATGCCCACCCCGCTTCCCGAATTGCCAATGGTATTGACTGCATCGTCGGTGCCGCCGATCACGTTGGCATCACCCGTCACAAGGATGCCTGAACCACCGTTGCCGTAGTTGCCGAGTTCTTCATTCGGATGGACCTGGCCGTTGACCGGTATGCCGATGTCATTGCCCACAATGGTCTGGTTGTTACCGGCCAGACGAATGCCGTCCCCTCCATTTGCGGAGAGGGTGTTTCCAGGTGTCGAGAACAGCCGGCCGATCCAGTTGCCCTCTCCCGCGTCACTTTCGATCCGGATGCCATCGCCACCATTGCCGTGGTCGGTATTGAAGCCCGCGCTGCCGTCACCGGGTGGCGGGCGCAAACCGATGATGTTGTTGGCAATCAGACCAGACTCAAAGCCGTTGCGGACCCGAATGCCGTGCTGACCGTTGTCGAAGATGATGTTGTTGATGATAATGCTTGGGTTGACCGCACTTGAGCCGCCATTGAGATCAATACCATGGCGATCATTGCCGGCCCATTCGATGATACTTGGTCGCCAGATGCCGCCAATGATGCACTTTTCAATGGTGAAGCCGCTTCCGCCGGCGATGCGAATGCCGCTGGCGGTGAATCGGGTGATCGCAATGGCCCTGATGGTGGATCCGGCCGATCCGGCATTGAGGCGGATACCACTGAACGGGGTGTCACTGCCGCCATCCCAGTTGACGGCAAGCCGGGGCTGCAGGTTGTCCGAGTCCGGATCCCAGCTCGGGTGGGTGGTGCCATCGAGGATGATCCTATCCGTGATCGCCGGCAGGCCGCTGTTGATATCGATCTGAGAAAAGTCCTGCGCGTTGACGGAAATATCGTCGGAGATCTCGATTCGAAAGAGCCCCGGGACCGCATTGGCTTCTTCCAGTGCTGCGCGCAACGTGCATTCATTCAGGAATCCCCCCGGCCCGAATGGATTGCCGGTGGCGCAGACGCCGTCTCCGGGGTTGTCCGCGCCGTCGTCGCCCAGCGAGTTGATGGTCAATACCGAACTACCCGCCAGTGCGGGCAGCGTCAGGAAGGACAGCAGGACCCCCAGCCAGGGTGCTATCCAGAAACTTCGTGATCCTGTTTTCACGGCGTGCATCAATATGGTACTCCCTTGGTAGCAAATCTGTGATCTCTGCTCAGGGATACGCGTTTGCTCCAGATTCGAGGACACGCGCCCAGCGAACATGTCCTCACAGGAGACCTGCACGCACGAAATATCGGGACAATTGGGATGACAGACGACAGGAGTAGACTCTGAAGTAGAAAGCCGGTGAGCACCCAGCCCCGCTACACTCTGACAACGCAGCCCCCGGCCAGGTCTACCGGGTGCAGTTTTCACGTACCATCAGTAGATGCGACAGCTTCCGGGCCGGAGCGCTCATGCCAGAGCGACTCCGGTGGAGCTGACGCGGGTCGATTGACTATCACAAAAGACACGGGTCCATAGAACACCATGCAGGTTGCCATTTTGCTTTACCCCGGGATGACCACGCTCGATGCGATCGGCCCCTACGAGGTGCTGCGCTTCATGCCGGAGTGTAAAATCAGGTTTGTCAGTGAACAGCCCGGGCCGATTGTCACCGACAGCGGTGTACTGGTGCTCGGTGCCACGCATTCCTACGAAGAAACGCAGACGCCGGACGTGATTGTCGTGCCGGGCTCCGAGGCCCATACGGCAACGGCAATGGCCGACCGGAAACTCATCTCCTGGCTGAAGCTCGCTCATCAAAGCAGCCAGTACACGTTGTCGGTCTGCTCCGGCGCGCTTGTTCTGGGTGCGGCAGGGATACTTGAGGGCCACCCAGCCACTACGCACTGGATCGCCCAGGACAAATTGCGTGCGTTCGGGGCCAGGTCGAGACCCGACGAGCGCATCGTCCAATCCGGCAAGGTGATGACTGCCGCGGGTGTTTCCGCCGGAATCGATCTGGCTCTTACCCTGGCCGCGGAAGTGCACGGGCGAGAACGCGCTGAGAGAATTCAGCTACTCATGGAGTATGATCCGCAGCCACCTTTTGATGCAGGACACCCTCGAAAGGCATCGGAAACCGTTCTTGCCAAAGCGCGTGAAGAAATGCTGGCCCGCTCAAGGAACCCCCGAAACCTGATCTCCGTGCCTCGGATACTGTGGCGGAGAACCCTGGACAGAATCCGCGGAAAGTAAGGCGCCTGTCTGGGGAGGTCCCCGGACAGGCGCGTGGTCAGATCAGCAGTCAGACCTTGTGGTGACGGTCAGGACGGGCGATGTGCCGATGGCATCACGAGCCGGCGACTTGCAGCACCCAGTCCGACCAGCAGCAACAGCAGGAACAGCGTAATCATTCCGGCGGTACCCGATACCGGCACCGGTATGGGCGGACGCGTGGACACGGTGGCATCATCGCCATCATCCACAACGCTGTCATCCGGACCCCGCCCGGTTGTGCTCGCGGTATTGACCAGGTCGGGCCCGATGTCGCCAGGCTGAACTTCGTAGCTGCCAGTACAGACCACACTGTCTTCCGGTGCCAGCTCGGAAGGCAGATCCGGAACGCAACTCAGATCGATCATGTCGTCTGTGACATCAACGTCGGTCAAAGTGACATTGCCGATATTGGTAACCGTAATGGTGTACTCGATCACGTCGTTGATGAATACGGGCCCTTCAGTATCAGCTTCCTTGATCAACTCAATGGCCGGACTTGCATCGACGACCGGAACCGCCACTTCATCGTCATCCTCGACCACTTCACTTTCCGGATCGACGCCCGTGGCAGTTGCCAGATTGACAATCTCTTCGCCGGCATCGATATCGGCCTGATTGACAGTGTAGCTGCCGGTGCAGATGGTCTGCTCTGTCGGTGCCAGTGTCAGTGGAGTTTCCGGGCTGCACTCGATGTCGATCAGGCTGTCTTCCACTTCCACTTCGGTCAGCGTCACGTTGCCGTTGTTGGTGACCGTGATGGTGTACTCAATGACATCGTCCAGAGCAATCGGGCCGCCTGTATTGGCCTGCTTGAGCACAACCAGCGACGGTCCGGCAACCGGTCCGGGTGCCGTGGCGTCATCCTGATCTCCAACCTCGCTGTCGTCCGGAGCAGTTCCGGTCACGCTGGCCAGGTTGATGAACTCACCATTGTCGATATCCTCCTGAGAGACGCTGTAGGTGGCGTCACAGATCAGGGTATCGCCCGGCTGCAGCGTGGCCGGTTGAGTCGGCACGCAATCACCCAGCTCGGCATCGGGATCGCTGATTTCGACGTTGGACAGTGTGACATTGCCCGTATTTGTCGCGGTCAGGCGGTACTCGATCACATCCTCGACTTCCAGGAAGGGTGATCCATCGGTGATTTCCTTGTTCAGGGCAATCGCCGGGCTTGCTGACTCCACCGGAACCGAAACATCATCCTGATCCTCAAGCTCGACTTCGTCGGGATCACGACCGGTAGCCGTGGCCGTGTTGAAGATGGGCTCACCCGCATCGACATCTTCCTGCGTGACCTGGTAGCTACCCGTGCACACGATCTGACCGCCCTGCACCAGGCTGGTCGGAGTGGCCGGAGAACAGTCCAGACTGATCAGGTCATCTAATACCTGCACATTGGTCAGCAGGAAGTTGCCGGTGTTGGTCGCGGTGATGGTGTATTCGATCACCTCATCGACACCGACCGGGCCGGCTGTGGATGCAACCTTGTCGATACTCAGGTCGGACTCGATATTGTCCTGCTCCAGGTACTCGCCGAAGTTGTACTCGGTACCGTCGATGTCGGCGCCCAGCGGAATGTCCGTGAATCGATTGGCTTCCGGGTTGTTGCCGCCCTCCGAACCGATGTTGTCCGGACCATCGAGCCAGCCGCTGGGCTGAGTCTGAATCAGCTCGTAAGTGCCAGGCGGCAAATTGTCGAAGAAGTACGTGCCGTCAGAGGCCGTGGTCGTGACCCGGTCGATCGAATCGCCCCAGGGAGTCTCACCTTCCAGCGTGATAGTGACATCGGCAATGGGCGGATTCGAGGGTGTGTAGACACCACTGAGATCATCATCATGGTAGACGCGCCCGGCGATGCTGGAGATCACCACATCGACCGGCTCGTCATCGAACACGACCGGATCAGGTTCGGTATCGAACTCAAGGTCGGTATCGAGATGCACATTGACCCGGTTGTCGAGCGTGGCCACTCCACCGGAAATCACTCGTACCGGCACTTCGATGGCCACTTCACCCAGCGGCGGCAGCCCCTCGTCCAGGTCACAGATAAAGCCGGTATCGCCTGCATCGCCAGAGCACACCGAGCCCAACGGTGCCCCGGAAACAAGTACCGGTGGACCGGTCAGCTCCATGCCTGACGGCAGATCATCGCGAACTTCAGGATGATGAGCCAGATCATTGGCGTTGTTGTTGGTGAATGTAATGGTGTAGTGGAACGGCTCAAGCAAGGCGACCGGATCAGTCGAGACGGTCTTGGCGACATCTACATCGGGAATACTGCGCACCGTGGTCCGTTCGCGTGTCACATCATTGCTGGGAACCGGGTCCGGTCCGTCAATGCCATTCTCGCGATGCTCCCTGGAACGGGAAATAGCATGGTGGAAGTACACGCCGCGAGCATCGGCCGTCATCACGTAACGAATGGCCCGGGCCTGACCTGATTCCAGAAAGCCCATATTGCAGATGATGTCGCTCTCGCCTTCCAGATCACCGGCCACCGGATCCCAGATTCCATCCAGGAAGTTCGGGTTATCCAATATGTCGTCCGGCCACAGGTATTCAAGTTGATTGGCCGGATAACCGGTGCCGAAGTCGTCGTCATCAGGCAGCTTGGTGCACTCGATGCCAAGCCCCGCGAGATCCGAGGGATCAATGGGGTTCAGGTCACCACCATCTACATCATAGAAAGTCACCGAGCCATCAATGAAACGGAAGCCCTCCGAAGGCAGGAAGTCGTAAATGGTGGCATCTTCGGCCACCGAAGGGCCGTTATTGGTCACACGCACCGTGTAGGTAACAGTATCGCCGACAAACACCGGATCCGGGATATCAGTCTTGACCGTGGCCAGATCGACCACGGCTTCCCCAACCTCTGCATCGGCGGTATCGTCATTGTTGCCCAGATCGGTTTCGTCGGTATCGGTGGTGACCGACGCGGTGTTGACCAGGGTTGTTCCAGCAGGAATGCCATGATTGGGCCGGGTCTGGATGTCGATTGTCCAAGTCGCGCCCCGTGCGAGGCTGGTACGTGTACAGATCACTTGATCGTTTCCGGGACCCGTGGTGCTGTCAGCTGTCGGCTGTGTGGGGCAGCTCGCACTGCCGCCAGGGTTGACACCCAGGTAGGTCACATCATGTGGCAGGGTATCGGTCAGTTCCAGGCTGCTGGCGCCGGAGGCTCCGATATTGCGTACTACAATCCGGTAGTTGAGCGATGTACCCAGATCTCCAGTCCAGGTGGTGACGGTCTTTTCCAGCTCAAGATCGGTTTCAGCCTCGACCTGAACGTCAACGCTGCCCTCGTTGTTGGTGTAGTCGGGGTCGGCGGTGACCGACGAGAATGCCGAAGCCGAGTTGGGCCGGGTGAACACCACCCCGCTGTTTGGCGCGCCATGCGGCAGAATGGTGACCTCAATCGTCGGACAGTTATCGCCCGGCGTACATTCCGGCACCTCGGTAAACTCGCAAATGAGTGTGCGACTGGAGGGGTTGCCCGGGTTGCCGCTGGTGCCACAATCACCGCCGCTGGCGGCATTGTCGGCGATCACCACACCCTGGAAACTGTTGCCGCCCGAACCGGTGAACAGGTTGCCCAGGGTATCGGTCAGCGTGACATCGAAAGCGGTAGCCGGGCCATCGTTGACGATCTCCAGCGTATAAGTCAGGGCGTTGCCGGCCGTGACCGGGTCCGGGTCGGCGGTCTTGATGACCCGCAGATCGGCACTGTCGGACAGCTCCTGCGCATCGATGGTTGCCGTATTGCAATTCTGGATACCTTCGTTGACCAGGAAGCCCAGATCATGGTCGACCGTGGTCAGACAACCCTCGTTGACCACATCGCCCACCTCATCGCCATTGGCATAGGCATTGACGGTAAAGAAAATATTGGAGCCCGTCCCGAATGCATCAGTGTCCGGATCGGTAAACGTGCGCGAACACTCAATGTCGTCCGGTCCGCTGACCGGGTAAGGAGCGCTGCAGTCCCAACCGCCTGGCGCATCAATGCTGGTCACGGCAAGACCCTCCGGTACCGTGTCGGTCCAGACCAGCTCACCCCAGAAATCGATATTGCCGTGGTTGCGAATGCGCACCTCATAGCTGAAGTCGTAATCGTCACCAATGGTGCGCAGGTGATGTTGCGGCCCGTCCTTGCGAATGCGCAAATCCAACTGCGCTTCCTCAATACTGACACTGGTCGAGTCGGTGTTATTGGACAGGTCGGGGTCCGGCTTGGCGGTGGTATCGGAGCTGATCTCGGCCACGTTACCGGAGTAGGTGCCCGCGTTGGCACCCACCACGCCCACGGTCAGTTGGCCCAGCACCTGGTTGGCACCTACGGCAAGGCCGCTGATGTCGGGGTAGGTACAACTGACCACCTGGCCGGAAATAGTGCAACCCCAACCGTTCTGGCTGAACGGGTCGGTGCTCTGGAAGGTCAGGCCCGGATCCAGGGTGATCTGCAGTTCAGGGGCATCCGGCACCTCACCGGTATAGAACGTATCGGCGATCAGCTCAAAAGGCTGGTTTTCCAGAATGGTACCACCGGTGTGACTCAGGCTAACCGACAGGTCACTGCCGGCGGTGACATCCACCTGCTGAATCGAAAAGTCGTTAGCCGCATTGCCGTCAACCTGGTCCAGACTCTGGATAAAAGCTTCGGCCTGCAGGTTACTGCCCCCTATCGCGGCCACCTGGGTTTCGATCGGCCCAAAGACATGCTGGTCGCCAAGCGCCAGGGAAGCCAGCTCGCAAACCACTCCGGGCCCACCGGCCGAACAGCCACTGGGCAAACTGCCAACCAGTACCACATCGCCAATCTGCAAGTCGAAGTGCACAACAATGGTGGTGGCCTCGATGGGGCCGAAGTTCTCCAGCGTAATGGTGTGGCTCCAGATGCCGCCGGAAGCCACCACCAGCGGCGAGCTGTCGAGCACGACCCCCAGGTCAGTGCCCGCCAGCACCGTGACGTTGCGCTCCTGCTGGTTATTGGTCAGATCGACATCGTTACTCGAGGTTGTGACCTCGGCATCGGTGGTCATGGTATAGGGAGGGATGACGCCAGTTCCGGTTCCACGTACCACGACATCCACCGTCACATTGGTCGTGCCATCGGACGACCACTCGATCGTCCCCAGCGAACAGGTAAAGATATTGCTGCCATCCGGAGCCCCGCAACTGCCCTGGCTGGGAGTGGCGGAAACCAGTGTATCGGTCGCGGAAATCTCGTAGGTCAGCACCACATCGCTGGCATCACCGGTGTGAGAAGGGTTGGTGTTGTCAATGGTGACCTCGAAGGTGGCAGTCTCGCTGGCATTAATCGTGGTGGGGCCGATGACATCATGATTAAGCACCAGGTCGACATTCTGAGCCAGCGCAAGGCCGGGCATGAGAGAAAGAACAACCAACCAGCCCAGACCGCGCCGCCGCGCCAGTCGCCAGCTTTGCCTGCTGCCAGTCGCCCCAGCAGCGCCCGTCGCCTCGACGCGGCTGCCTCGTATTCCGCTGCTTCTGAAATTCATGAGTATCCTCGATCAGTGAATGGGTGCGGAAGCAACCCCGCACCAACCGCAGCGGCCGCCCCCTCAGTTCAAGCTCGGCCATCATAAGGCATTTCATTTACCCTGGCTTCTCAAGCGCTTTCCCTCGTATCTCAAATGCGGTGCTAGAATGCAAATGGCACCAATTCCATCAGGCTCCAACACCGCACGTGACTCATTTCCGTATCATGAAGTGCGCTGCCTACATCGGCTGCCTGACCCTGCTCGGTCTGATATTGTCTGGCCCCGCCCCAGCCGAGCCGACATCAGCCCCCAGTCACATCGTATCCGGACACTGGACGGCGGCCGACGGCTTGCCCGTCGACACCATTTACTCCCTGGCCATCGACCCCGACGGGCAGCTGTGGATCGCCACTCATGATGGGCTGGCACGGTTCGATGGATCCGAATTCACCCATTTCAACGCCGATTCAACCCCGGCAATGCCCGGCAACCGCATTCGCAGAGCGGAAATTGCGGCGGGCAAGCTGATTGTTGCACTCGAGAATGGCGAGTTCGGACAGTTCAGCGACCAGGGTTACATCCGAATCGGCCAGGTCACCCTCGAGAATCTGCATACTGACAACGACGGTCTCTGGTATGCGGAAGGTGAGCAATTGATGCGGTGGGAGCCCGACTCCGGAGCCAGCGCCGTCGCCGCTTTCGACGGACTGGAACTCATCTATCCGGACCCGAATGGTGAACGTTTGTTTCTCAGCTCTGATGCACCAGCAGTACTCGAATTCAAACCTGGCGAGAACCGTACCCGCATCGTTTTCGATGCACTGGAAGATGCCGTACTGGCGCTGGCCACCTGTCCTCGAGGTCAGGTCGGTGTGATCACACGTTCAAGCCTCAAGGTCATTGCTCCGGAGGACAGCCGAGTGGTCGAAACTATCCCGCTTCCGGCTCCGCAGTGGGATAAGCGTTTCCTGACCTGGTCTCCAGAGGGCTGGCTGGCCACCATTGGTGGCCCTCCTCCTCTGGGACGGCTCATGCAGATCAGCTCTCAAGGTGTTGAACCGGTGACATCAGCTCCGCCCGACTTTCACCGCTTCGTTCTGAGTCGGACCGATGAACAGGGGCGAGATTGGCTGAACAAGGGCACACGGCTCTATCGCAACGGCAAACTGATGCACCAGGGCATGCCTGCAATCTTTGACTTTCAGTTTGACCGTTATGGCCAGGTCTGGCTGGGTACCCACGATGGCCTCAAGCGAATCAGCGAACCGGTGATGAAGCCAGCCTGTCCTCAGGGAGGTTGTCTTGGCGACCCGAACACCTACCTGGTCACGGAGCATGACAATGGATTGTTGATCGGCAACCAGTCCGCCTTGTACCACCATGTTCCAGAAGAACAGTCCTGGACCCGATTGCTTCACTTTCACCCCATGGGGGCGATTGCCGACGGTCCCGATCTACTGGTTGGCGGCAATGGCCTATGTCGGCTGCAGTCCGATGGCGAGTGCGCCGGTGGTCGACCGCCACCGGAACCCAACATCAAGATGCTGATGCGCGACCGCACCAATGCCATCTGGATGGGCTCCGACCAGGGACTGTTCAGACGATCGCCGGATGGCAAGTGGAGCGACGAGCCGCTCACGCCCGCCTACGTGCGCTCGGCAGCCGAAATGGATGACGGTCGCCTGGCGTTGGGGACCGTGCATCATGGTGTACTCATGACCAGCATTCACTCATCAGCCGGATCGATGAAAGTGATTGCCGATACGCAGCGCGGGCTTGCCAGTAACTCGGTCCGTAGCCTGCATGTACTGAATGATCAGCGTCTGCTGGTCGGACTGGAGGACCGGGGCATGTGCCTGGTCGATCCCGGCCACGAAGTTGAACGTTGTATTTCCGTCAACGAAGGCCTGCCCCATCACAGTGCCCACCGCATGATCGAAGATGAATTCGGGCGTCTCTGGGTCAATACCAACAACGGGATTTATCTGGTTGATATTCAACACCTGGTGGACTTCTTCGAAGGCCGGGAAAGCGAGTTGATCACCCGACGATTCGATACCCGTGATGGCATGCCCAGCAATGAAGGAAACGGCAATCTTCACCAGGCCGGCACGCGCACGACCGATGGCCGTATCTGGTTCCCCAACCAGCAAGGCGTCGTGGTCATTCACCCCGACCGGGCCCGCACGCTGGAGCATCGCCTGAATGCCTCGATCACTCCCATTGGCCATCCCACAGGCCAGGCGATCAGCCTGCCACCGGAAGCGCGACTGCTCAGGGTCCGACTGAACGCCACGGCCCTCAGAGGGGCGGAATCCGTGCATTATCGCTACCGCCTGGGCAATCAGAACGACTGGACCTTTATTGGCAGTCAACAGGAACTGACCTTTGAGTCACTGGCGCCGGGCATTTATCAGCTCCAGGTTCAGGCGCGCTATAGCGATGGTCAATGGCCCGAGCAGAGGGCTTCACTGACATTCGGTGTCCACCCTCGCCTGTCCGAACGACGTGGCTTCTGGTTGCTGATCACCCTGGCGGGCCTGCTCCTGCTGTGCGGCCTGCTGTGGCGCGAACGCGCCCAGGTCTTCAGATTGGAACGCCAGGTTGGCGAACGCACGGCCGAACTCAGCCATGCCCTGGCCACTGTCAAGGCTCAATCGGCCGACATTCGTCGCACTGCCAATCGACGGCATCAGTTCTTTCTCGCCATCGGCCACGAACTGCGTACTCCCCTGACCCTTGTACTGGGCCCGTTACGCGACCGCTCCGGACCGCCTGGCCAGCAACAGCTCGAACGTATGCGGCAGAGTGCCGAGCAGATGCAGACGCTGATCGATCAGGTTCTGGATCTCGAACAGGTAGAACATGCAAAAACGGGGGACTTTCAGCTTCATCGCCTGTCGGCACTGCTGGTCCGTGCCATGGAAGTCATTGCCCCCATGGCCGAAGCCCGCTCCATCGATGTGGCCGAACACATGGAATCCGTTGAGCCCGATCACTGGGTACGGGCCGACAGCGCAATGCTCGATCGTGCGCTGTTAATCCTGCTCGAAAATGCCATCAAGTACGCAGCAAAGGGCGGCACGGTTCAGCTGGCAGTCAGCATTCTCCCCGACGCTTCGCATGCCGCCATTCATATCGACGATAACGGCCCCGGCATTCCCGAGGACCAACGCGCGGATATCTTCGAACCCTTTATGCGAGGCGACTCCGAGCTTCCCGGCCTGGGCCTGGGCCCGGCGCTGTGCCGACGCATCATCGAACAGCACGAGGGCACCATAACTGTTACCGACAGCGCCCTCGGCGGCGCCCGCTTTACCCTGGAAATCCCCCTGACCACGGCGCCCGCCAAATCACCCGAGCGCAGCCTGCCTGCCGGCACCAGCATATTGGTCGTCGATGACAACCCCGGCATCCGCGCCCATGTCGCCGACATACTCGCCGAACACCATGAAGTGTGCCAGGCCGCCAGTGCCCACGAAGCCGAAAGAATGGCGCGCAGCAACCCGCCGGATGTCATGCTGATCGATGCCTCCATGCCCCAGCTCAACGGCCTTGAGCTACTTCAGAGGTTGCGCAAGGACGAACAGACCGCCGACATCCCCACCATTCTCTTTACCGCGCACGGAAACCGTGACATGGAAGTACGCGCCTTTCGAGCCGGCGCCGACCACTACCTGGAAAAACCCTTCACTGCCGATCAGCTACTGAGTCGCATCGAACGCGTTCTGAGCCGGCAACAAACCCGGCCACCCGCACAGGTTCAACCGGTCACGCGGGTCGAATCGCCGGACGATGCCCCACCGCCAGCGTCGCGGGTGTCCACCTTCATGTCACGCATGGAACAGGCCCTCCACGATCACATCGACGATCCCGAGCTCGACGTCGACCAGCTTGCGACCCTGTGCGGCACCAGCCGCGCCACCATGTACCGCAAGCTCAACGAGCATCGCCAGGCCACACCGGCCGATTTCATCCGCGATTTCCGGCTCAGACGCGCCGCCGAAATGCTCCGCCAGACCGACTCCAGCATATCCGAAATCGCCTTCGCAGTCGGCTTCCGCCGCCAATCCGCTTTTACACGCGCCTTCCGATCCCACTTCAACTGTACCCCCAGCGAGTACCGGAAGACCCACACCAATGCCCGGAAATCGGACAAGGCCTGATTGCCAAAAGAATTCTTTGCACTGAGTTTCCCGATTGGGCCACCATGTGAGCTGGTAAGTAAATGAGGGATTTGATGAGCCGTACTCCGAAGCTGTTGTGGGTGGACTGCACCGCCGCTGCACTCGCAGGGATAGCGGTCGTCGCGCTCAGTGGCTGGCTGAGTCGCCTGCACCTGCTCCCGCAAGAGCTCCTGGTGTTCATCGGCCTGGTCAACCTCCTCTACGGCACTTACTCATTCACACTTGTGAGGCTGGCACGCCGGCCGCTGTTTCTCATCAAGCTTCTGGCTTTTGCCAATGCAGCATGGGCCATCACCTGCCTGGGTCTGGCCACTGCGTTCTGGCACCAGGCCAGCGTATTCGGACTCGCGCATCTGGCAGGTGAGGCGATATTTGTCGGTTGGCTTGCTGCCATGGAATGGAATCAAAGGCACCAACTCGCCAGATCGCCTGACACAATCCCGACGACAATCACGTAGGCTGTAGGTGTATCCATCCATACAGGAAATCGCACCCGACATGCCACTTTCCGGATCTACTGCTTCAGCAACGCTTCGCTCTGCTTCTCTCACCGTCGCTGTCACCACCCTGTTGAGCCTGGGAGCCAGTCTCACGGCGCTTGCCGACCACTGCGCCTGCCTGGAGGCCCATACCGACGAGTCCGCAAGCCTGGTCAGCCATGAGGTCATGCACGCCATGGCAGAACGCTTCGGGCCGGATGACGCCACTTTCCAGCCCCAGTTCGACCCGGACCAGGATTTCGGTGGCCCCTACTCCTTCACCATCGGCCTGGGCCGCTACGAGGAGGACATGAACGGTGTCACCATGACCACCACCTCGATGCTTGCCGTGGCCCTGAACCACATCCGTTCACGCGAGCAGATCGAGTCCGATGAACAGGTGATGCGCGACCTCGACATGGAGCCCGGCGACGATGTCATCGGGGCCATTGCTCGCGCCCCCAGGGGGCCGTTCGGCGAGCCCTACGACTACGAAGAGATCGATGGCCCCGGCGATCTGACGATTCTGCACCAGTCACCCGAAGAATTGCTGATGGTTACCTGCGGCGATGCCCTCATCGAAGTGGCCGTCGGCCTGCACAACCTGCCCGAAGAAACCCCGGACGACGCCCCGGAAGGCCTGACGGCCAGCGAGCAGGACATCATGGTCGCTTTCGCGGAAAAGCTGATCGACCACTGCCCGGCAGACACGGAGTAGCCTTCGCATGCCTTCACCTGAATTGAGTCAGGCCAGCGCGACGCGCTTGAGCCGCAGCGCATTGCCCAGCACGAACAGGCTGGAGGCCGACATGGCCACGGCTGCGAGCATGGGGGAGAGCAGGATGCCGGCGGCAGGGTAGAGAATACCGGCGGCGACCGGGATGAGCGCGGTGTTGTAGGCGAAGGCCCAGAACAGGTTCTGGCGGATGTTTTTCAGCGTGGCCCGTGACAGCGCTATGGCGCGCGGGACGTTGGCCAGGTCGCCGGCCATGAGTACGACCTCGGCGCTTTCGATGGCCACATCCGTGCCGGTGCCGATGGCAATGCCGACATCGGCACGCGCCAGAGCCGGGGCGTCGTTGATGCCGTCGCCGACGAAGGCGACCGGCTGCCCTGCCCGCTCGCGCAAGTCTTGCACGGCACGATCCTTGTCTTCGGGGCTGACTTCGGCCAGTATCTGATCAATACCCAGTTCGGCAGCGACGGCATTGGCGGCGCGCTCATTGTCGCCGGTGATCATGACCACTTCGATACCCTGGCGATGCAGCCAGGTCACGGTATCCGCGGCTTCACTCTTCAATGCATCGCTGACCGCCAGCAAGCCGGCCAATTGGCCTTCGACGGCGATGTATACGGGGGTCCAGCCGCGATCGGCCAGTTCGCCGGCGCGCTCTTCAAGTGCCGCAACATCCACCGAGCGATCCCGCATCAGGCTCTTGCCGCCGATGGCTACTGCCCTGCCCTGCACGCTGGCCTGAACGCCGCGGCCGGTGAAGGTCTCGAAGTTCTCAGCCTCGCCGTACTCGACCTCGCGCTGACTAGCGGCATCGACGATGGCGCGAGCAATGGGATGTTCGGAGCGATGTTCGACGGCGGCGGCCAGGGTGAGCAGTCCCTGCTCGTCGAAATCCCCGGCCGGCACGATGTCTTTTAACTCCGGCTGGCCCTCGGTGAGCGTGCCGGTCTTGTCGAAGGCGACCACGCCGACATCACGAAGCCGCTGCAGGGCATCGCCACGGCGGAACAGGATGCCGGCTTCCGCTCCCTTGCCGGTGCCGACCATGATGGAGGTAGGCGTGGCCAGTCCCATGGCGCAGGGACAGGCGATGATAAGCACGGCCACGGCATTGACCAGGGCCATGGACAGCGCAGCCTCGCCGCCAAACAGCAGCCAGACGATCAATGTCACGAAGGCCACGGCCATGACCGCCGGTACGAAGTACCTCGTCACCCGGTCGACCAGGGCCTGGATGGGCAGCTTGTCGGCCTGGGCCTGTTCAACCAGCGAGATGATCTGCGACAACACCGTGTCGCCACCGGTACGCGTGACTTTGAAACGTATGCTGCCAGCCTGGTTGACCGTGCCGCCAACCACGGCATCGCCGACGCCGCGTCGCACTGGTAACGGCTCGCCGGTGAGCATGGATTCATCGATTTCGGAGGTGCCGTCGATGATCTCGCCATCGACCGGGATCTTCTCGCCCGGACGTACAACGACCACATCGCCGCGTTTGAGCGATTCGACCGGCACTTCTTCTTCCTGGCCGTCGCGCTCGACCCGCGCGGTGTGGGCCTTGAGGTCCAGAAGGCGCCGGATGGCGGCGTTGGTCCGCCCGCGTGCCAGCGCTTCCAGGTAACGCCCGACCAGAATCAGCGTGATGATCACCGCCGAGGCCTCGAAGTACACGTGCGCCGTGCCTTCGGGCAGGATGCCCGGCAGGAAGGTAGCCACCACCGAGTAAGCCCAGGCCGCGCTGGTGCCGAGCATGACCAGCGAGTTCATGTCGGGCGCGCCGCGCAGCAGTGTCGGCAAACCGTGGCGGTAGAACTGCAGCCCGGGCCCGAACTGGACGATGGAGGCCAGCACGAAGAACAGGTAGTACAGGTTCCGCTCGCCGATATTGGCGTGCAGCCAGTGGTGAAAAACGGGGATGAAGTGCGAGCCCATGTCGAGGATGAAGATGGGCAGCGTCAGGGCCGCGGCCAGCAGCATCCGCTTCAAAGCGCCGCGGCGTTCCCTGTCGGCTTCGTCTTCGTCGTCGTGATCGCTCGCCGGACGGGCGTCGTAGCCGGCTCGCTCGACCGCTTCGATCAATCGGGCTTCATCGATCTGCCCCAGGGCCGTGACCAGCGCCTGGTTGGAGGCCAGGTTGACGCTGACGCTCAGCACGCCTTCGATCCGGCCCAGCGCTTGCTCGATGCGATCCACGCAGCTGGCGCAGTGCATGCCGCCTATATCGAACCGGAAGCGGCGCGGCTGGATCGGGTAGCCGGCTTTCTTGAGCATGTCATCGAGGCGTTGAAAGGCTTCGGTCGAGCCGTCCAGGTCCACATGGGCCTGCCGGCTGGCCGGATTGGCCTTGATGTCGGTGATCCCCTCCACGCCATCAAGCGCCGACTCGATCCGGCGTACGCAACCGGCGCAATGCATATCGGGGATGTCGACAATCAGGCGGGTCATGTTATTTCCGGGGGGAGAAACGGGTTTACCACAGAGACACAGAGTTCACAGAGACTGATAAACGAACATCTTTTTTCATCACTCTCTATACTCTGTGCTCTCCGTGCCTCTGTGGTGCAATTCCTTGGATCCTTTCATCCCCGCATGCCGCAGTGCCGCGAGTTATCAGAGATCGCGGCGGGCTACCGGCATGGTCATGCAGCGGCAGCCACCGCCTCCCCTCGACAACTCGGCGCCGTCCATGGTCACGACCAGGCGTTCGCTGTCGCTGATTTCGCGCTCACCGCTCATGATGTCGCGGGCATGGGCGACGTTGAAGCCGGCCTGGCTCAATGCCTCGACGGTATAGCGATTGTGGTCGTAGCCGATGATGCGGCCGGGTCCGAAAGCGAAAAAGTTGGCACCGCTGGCCCACTGCTCGCGTTCCTGGTGAAACGACTCGTCGCCGCCGCAGTTGATCGGTGCCAGATCCAGGCCCAGCGAGGCCAGTGCGGCCAGCACATCGCGAAACTCGCTGATACTTGCTTCGGGGCCGCCATTGAACTTGCACACGAAGGCTCGTGAACGTTGCGCACCGGTGATCAGTGGCGGGTAAACCACGCACTTGTCATGGTCGACCATGGTGAAGATCATGTCCAGGTGGATGGTGGCACGCGTCTTGGGGATTTCCACGACCACGAAGTTGCGGATCGGGCCCCGGGCGGCAATCGAGCGCATCAGCCGGTCGATGCCGGCCGCGGAGGTGCGCTCGCTGTAGCCGATCACGGCCAGGTCCTCGCGCAGAATCAACAAATCCCCACCTTCCAGCGTGACGTCCGTATCGCGGTTGTCCGTACCGTCGAGGTAGAAGCCGGCCGAGTGAATATCCGGGTGGTACTTGAACACCGCCTTGAGCAACAGTGCCTCGGCCACGCGCGCCTGGTAGGCCATGGAACCGATGATGACCCGGTCATTGACGCACATGGCCGCATCGCGGGTAAAGAAGGCATTGGGCAGCGGCGGGATGGCATAGCGCGACGGGCTGAGATACTTTTCAAGGCTGACCGGCTTCTTGGGCGTGCCCTCGATGAGCTGCGCAGCCAGCGTCTTGGACGGCATGTCCACCAGTTGATCGTAGACCTCGGGGCAGTTGAACAGGTCGACCAGCGACTCGACCAGTGCACGCCGCACCTTGTCGTTGTCCAGCACCTCGGTGAGCAGGTCGGTAAACTCGACCACGTTGGCCACCTTGCCCAGCACCCCACGGAGCTGGCGGTGCTCGCGGTCGGCCAGGTCCAGCGTGAGGATATCGTCGTAGAGCACCTCGGCGGCCATGTCCGGGGTCATGTTCTCCATTTCCTGGCCGGGGGAGTGAATGACGACAGCCTCGAGCGGACCGATTTCGGAATTGACTCTGATATCGATAGACATGTTGAACCTGTTTTCTGGTTTGGTGTGCCGGACAGGCAGGGTGAAGCGAATGGGAGACGATTATACCTGCCGGGCCCTCGTGTGACCCTCCGGTGTTGCAGTCGATCTCCCATCCTGAGACTATTCAGCGTTCACATTCGTCTTGAGCCATCATGACCGACAACACGCACCCGACCGGTGAGGAACCCCTGCAGATCCCCGCGATCTCGCGCTCGCAAATGCTCTGGATTGCCGCCGCCCTGCTGGTCGCGGGCTGGTTGGTGTGGCTGCTCGCCCCCGTACTCACGCCTTTCTTCCTGAGTGCCCTGCTGGCCTACATGGCCGACCCCGTGGTCAACCGGCTGGAACGCTGGAAGATGCGGCGCGATGTCGCGGTATCGCTGGTGTTTCTCGTCGTGATCTCGATCCTTGTGGTGGCGATGCTGATCATCGTGCCGCTACTGGTGCGCGAAACCATCGACCTGTTCGAACGCCTGCCGGGTTACTTCCAGACCCTGCAGGAGACCGTACTGCCCTGGATCGAGGAACAGCTCGATGTCGAGCTGGGCATCGAGACATTCGATGCAGCCAGGGCGCGTGAGCTCATCCAGGAACACTTGCAGAACATTGCCGGGGCGGCCGGTACCCTGCTGACCTACATCACCGAGTCCGGTGGCCGATTCGTCATCTGGATCACCGGCATGGTGCTGGTGCCACTGGTCACTTTCTACCTGATGCGCGACTGGCACAAACTGCTCGACAGCCTGCGCGACATGCTGCCTCGCAACATTGAACCCGTCGCGGTCCGGCTCACTCGCGACTGCGACGAGGCCCTGGGCGGCTTCCTGCGCGGGCAACTCATGGTGATGATCAGCCTCGGCATCATTTACAGCATCGGACTGCTGATCGTCGGCCTCAATAACGCCATCGCCATCGGCATGATTGCCGGACTGGTCAGTTTCGTACCCTACCTGGGTGCCATCATCGGCATCCTGCTGGCCGGTGTCACCGCCGTCATACAGAATTTCGACTTCTGGTTCCTGCTGTCGGTCGCCGTCGTGTTTACCGTCGGCCAGCTCATCGAAAGCTTTCTGCTCACCCCCAAGCTGGTCGGCGATCGCATCGGCCTGCACCCGGTCCTGGTAATCTTTACCGTCATGGCCGGGGCGCATCTGTTCGGGTTCATCGGTATCTTGCTGGCCCTGCCGGTGGCGGCTGCCGGTACGGTGCTGGTGCGCTTCTTCTACCGCAACTACAAGCTCAGCTCGGTCTACGAACAACCTGAACGTTGATGCCGGTCAATACAATGCCTTCGAGCTGCACGGACAATGACAGCAATTGACCCCACCACAGGAAGAACCCGATGAACGATACCTCGGCACGTGAGCGATTCATCGCCAGCACCAAGGAACGTCTCGACCAGCTCAATGCGGAAATCGACAAGCTGGAAGCGCGCGCCGACGAGGTACGCGCCGAATCGCGCAGGAAGCTGGACGCACAACGCGAGGAAATGCAGCAGCGCCGCGACGAACTGGAAAAGAAGCTACGCGAAGTTCGCGCCGCCAGCGAGGCGCAATTCGACAAGCTCAAGCTGGAAGCCGAACATGCCTGGAAGGCCTTCAGGAACTCGGTGAACTACTTCCGCTCGCACTTCAAGTAGAGTGCAAAGTGCAAGGCTCGGGGGGCACCCGGGAGCCTGGGAGCATTTCCGGCAATACCTGCACCCGGCAGCAGGTCAAAGTGGTGCCCGGGGCCGGACTCGAACCGGCACGGAGTTTCCTCCGAGGGATTTTAAGTCCCTTGCGTCTACCCATTTCGCCACCCGGGCGCACCGCGCTCACATGATAAACGATCAGCCGCTGGCGCCTGCAGTAGGAAAACGATGCAAGAGTCCGGGAATTGAAATGGAGGCCAGGCCCGGAATCGAACCGAGGTAAACGGCTTTGCAGGCCGCTGCATAACCACTCTGCCACCTGGCCCCGAGGTACGGGGTTGCGACGCTACGGAAACCCGCAGGCCGTCGCCGGAGATTGTAACCGAATCGGCCCCATGTGTCGTGACCCGGAAACAAGAAGGGCCCGGAATCCGACCGGGCCCTCCTCAGGTATTCTTGGAGCGGGAAACCGGACTCGAACCGGCGACCCCAACCTTGGCAAGGTTGTGCTCTACCAACTGAGCTATTCCCGCTTAAGAAGGCGATCATTCTAATCGCGGATTCCGATCTGTCAAGCCCCGGCTGAACAATTATTCCGCTTCGCCGCAGCATCGCTCGGAACGACGGCCATTATACCCGAATCCGAAGCCCTTTCGCACCCGCCGCCCTCTCCCGTCTCCCGTCTTCCATCTAACCCTCTTCCGCAATTCGGGCTTTGCATCACGGGCCAGAAGTGTCAAAATAACGCGGTTTTAACCGAGCTCAAGGATATACATGGCCAAGGACGATCATATCGAGATGGAAGGCCGGGTGCTGGAAACCCTGCCCAATACCATGTTCCGGGTGGAACTGGACAATGGACACGTCATCACCGCGCACATTTCCGGGCGCATGCGCAAGCATTACATCCGGATCCTCACCGGCGACCGCGTGCGGGTGGAAATGACCCCTTACGACCTTACCAAGGGTCGGATTACCTACCGCATGAAATAGTTCGCTATGCGGCCGGGCCGCCTACTCGGCCAGCGGTGCGGTGCTGGCACTGCGGCAATCCAGTTCCAGCCCGGTTCCGTCATCCTTCAGCGTCACTCGCACGTCGCCACCTTCTGAGAGAGTTCCGAACAGGAGCTCGTCGGCCAGTGGGCGCTTGATGTGCTGCTGGATCACTCGCTTCATCGGGCGGGCTCCCATCTTCTCGTCGAAGCCATGCTCGGCCAGCCACTGGCGGGCCTCGGTCGAGACTTCCACGTTGACCCCCTTGTCGGCCAACTGGTTTTCCAGTTCCATCAGGAACTTGTCGACCACTCGCATGACCACGTCGAGCTCCAGCGGACGGAACTGTATGATGGCATCGAGGCGGTTGCGGAACTCCGGTGTGAACTGCTTGCGGATGGCTTCCATGCCATCGCTGGTGTTGTCGGCCTGAACGAAGCCGATGCCGCGCCGGCTCATGAGCTGGGCACCGGCATTGGTCGTCATGACCAGGATGACGTTGCGGAAATCCGCACTGCGACCATTAGCGTCGGTCAGCTTGCCATGGTCCATGATCTGCAGCAGCAGGTTGTAGACGTCCGGATGTGCCTTTTCGATTTCATCGAGCAGCAAAACGGCGTGAGGGTTCTGGGTGACTGCCTCGGTCAGCAGCCCGCCGCGGTCGAATCCCACGTATCCGGGCGGCGCGCCCACCAGGCGCGAGACGCTGTGAGATTCCATGTATTCGGACATGTCGAAGCGGGTCAGCTCGATGCCCATCGTCATGGCCAACTGCCGGGTCACTTCGGTCTTGCCCACCCCCGTGGGGCCGGCAAACAGGAAGCTGCCGATCGGGCGCTCGATATCGGCCAGGCCCGAGCGCGACATCTTGATGGCCGACGCCAGGGTGGAAATGGCTTCATCCTGCCCGAACACCACCATTTTCAGATCGCGCTCCAGGGTCTGGAGGGCATCGCGATCCGAGCGCGAGACCTGGCGCGGTGGGATCCGAGCCATCTTGGCGATGACTTCCTCGATCTCCACGATGCCGATCTCCTCGACACGCTCGTCCTGCGGCTTGAGCCGTTCGCGGGCTCCGGCCTCGTCGATCACGTCGATGGCCTTGTCGGGCAGGTGCCGATCGTTGATGTGCCGCGCCGACAGCGTGGCGGCCGCTTCCAGTGCATCGGCGGTGTAGCTCACGCCATGGTGATCCTCGAAGCGATGCTTGAGGCCGTTGAGGATCTCGATGGTTTCAGCCACCGACGGCTCGACGATGTCGATCTTCTGAAAACGCCGCGCCAAGGCCCGGTCCTTCTCGAAGACCCCGCGGTACTCCTCGAAGGTGGTCGAGCCAATGCAGCGCAGGTCACCGTTGGCCAGCACCGGCTTGATCAGATTGGAGGCATCCATGACACCGCCCGAAGCGGCCCCGGCGCCGATGATGGTGTGAATCTCGTCGATGAACAAAACGGCCTTGTTGCGGGCCTTGAGTTCGGCCAGCACGGCCTTGAGTCGTTTCTCGAAATCGCCCCGGTACTTCGTGCCGGCCAGCAGCGCGCCCAGGTCCAGGGCCCAGATTTCGGCATCGTCAAGCACTTCGGGTACTTCGCCGCGCACGATGCGCAGGGCCAGACCCTCGGCCAGGGCGGTCTTGCCGACGCCCGACTCCCCGACATACAGCGGGTTGTTCTTGCGCCGGCGGCACAGAATCTGGATGGTGCGCTCGACTTCCAGTGCACGCCCGATCAGCGGGTCGATGCGGTCGGCGCGGGCACGCTCATTGAGATTGGTGGCGTAGGCGGCCAGGGCCGATTTTTCTTCCTCGGCGCCCTGCCCGGCCTCGGCGGCGGCCTCGCTTCCGGCTACATCGGCCTCGCCCTGGTCAGACTTGGCAATGCCATGCGACAGGAAATTGACCACATCGAGTCGCGCCAGGTCCTGCTTGCCCAGCAGGTAGACGGCGTGCGAGTCTTTCTCCCCGAAAATGGCCACCAGCACGTTGGCACCCAGCACTTCCTTGCGCTCGGCCGATTGCACGTGATAGAGCGCGCGCTGCAATACGCGCTGAAAGCCGATCGTGGGCTGGGTGTCGCGCTGATCGCCTTCCGACAGCACCGGCACTGATTCCGAAAGCACCTGATCAAGCTCGTTGGCCAGATGCTGAACGTCGACACTACAAGCGGTCAGCACTTCGACGGCCGAGTCGTTGTCGAGCAGGGCCAGAAGCAGATGCTCGACAGTGAGAAATTCATGTCGCCGCGAGCGTGCCGTGTGGTAGGCCTGCGAGATGGAGAGTTCGAGTTCCTTGCTGAACATGGCGGCGATCCTGCTGGTGGTACTGACGGACGAGTTGCTAGCCTCTGAGACCAGAATACACCGTGATGATTCCGGTTTGCATCAAGATTGCCCCCGAAGACACTCAGGAATCGGCTTCCTCGAGCGTCGATTGCAGGGGGTGCTGGTGCTCACGGGCATATTCGTTGACCATGACCACCTTGGTTTCGGCGATTTCGAAAGTGTAGACGCCGGCCACACCGCGTCCACGAGTGTGAACATGCAGCATGACGCTGGTCGCCTTGTCGTGTGACAGACCGAAAAAGCGCTGGAGCACGTCGACTACGAACTCCATGGGGGTGTAATCGTCGTTAAGGATCACGACCTTGTACAGCGGCGGTTTGCGAACCCTGGGCCGCGCTTCCTGCAGCGCCAGACCATCGCCGGTGTGACCTGAATCGCTTTCTTTCTCGCTCATGGACTGCCGCAGCATGACTCAATTCAATCGATATCATACTGCGGCAGCCTCAAGCGGTTTTCAAGTCGGATCAGCCGCCCGCGGAACGTTCGAACTGCTCTTCCTCGGTCGAGCCTGACAGGGCTCCCAGCGAGGAGTCTCGGCCGCTGATGGCCTGGGTGAGTTCGTCGAAGTAGCCCGTTCCGACCTCGCGCTGGTGACGGGTCGCCGTGTAACCCTGCGACTCGGCAGCAAACTCCGCCTCCTGAAGCTCGACGTAGGCCGACATCTGCCGGTCACGATAGCCCCGGGCAAGCTGGAACATGGAATGATTGAGGGCATGAAAACCGGCCAGGGTGATGAACTGGAATTTGTAGCCCATGGCCCCCAGCTCGCGCTGGAAGCTGGCGATCTCCGCGTCCGACAGGTTTTTCTTCCAGTTGAAGCTTGGCGAACAGTTGTAGGCCAGCATCTTGCCCGGATACTCGGCCCGTATCGCCTCGGCGAAGCGCCGGGCCTCGTCGAGGCTGGGCGTCGAGGTCTCGCACCACAGCAGGTCGGCATACGGTGCATAGGCCAGCCCGCGGGCTATGGCCTGATCAAGACTGGCGTTGACCCGATAGAATCCTTCGGACGTGCGCTCACCATTCAGGAACGGCTCGTCGGCCGGGTCGATATCGGAGGTCAGCAGGTTGGCGCCCATGGCGTCGGTGCGGGCCACGATGATGGTTGGCACGTTGCAGATATCGGCGGCCAGGCGAGCAGCCACCAGTTTCTGGACGGCCTCGCGCGTCGGCACCAGGACCTTGCCCCCCATGTGACCACACTTCTTGGCCGAGGCCAGCTGGTCTTCGAAATGCACGCCGGCGGCACCGGCCTCGATCATGGCCTTCATCAGTTCATGCGCGTTGAGAACGCCACCGAATCCGGCCTCGGCGTCGGCCACAATGGGTGCGAACCAGTCAATCTCGCCCTTGCCTTCCGAGCTCTGGATCTGATCGGCGCGCAAGAAAGTGTTGTTGATGCGCTTGATCACCGCCGGCACCGAATCGGCCGGGTAAAGCGACTGGTCGGGGTACATCTGACCGGCCAGGTTGGCGTCGGCGGCCACCTGCCAGCCCGACAGGTAGATGGCCTTGAGCCCGGCACGAACCTGCTGCATGGCCTGGTTGCCGGTCAGCGCGCCAAGAGCATTGACGAAGTCATCTTCGTTGAGCCGCTTCCACAGCTTTTCGGCACCCATGCGCGCCAGGGTATGTTCGATGGTGATACTGCCGCGAAGGCGAACAACCTCGGCGGCATCGTAGGGCCGCTCCACTCCTTTCCAGCGCGGGTTCTCCAGCCAGTCGGTTTCCAGTTCGATAATCGGCTTGACGTCCTTGTTCATGATAATGCTCCGGTGGGGATTTCAGTCCAGGCGCTGGTAACCCGGCAGGGTGAGAAACTCGATGAATTGATCACTGGCAGTGACTTCCGAAAGCAGGTCGGCTGCCGCCTGGTAGTGACCGCCGTCAAATGCCTCGTCGCCGATATCGGCTCGGATGCGCTCGACTTCCTCGGATTGGCAACGCGCGATCAGCTCAAGGTCGATATTGCGCCCGTCTTCCAGCACGCCACGATCGTGACGCGCCCACTGCCAGAGTTGGGCACGGGCAATTTCGGCGGTGGCGGCGTCCTCCATCAGGTGGTTGATGGGCACACAGCCCTGCCCGGCCAGCCACGCGGCCATGTAGCGAATGGCGACGTTGATGTTTCCGCGCAGCCCGGCCTCGGTAATCGTGCCCTTGCACGGTGCAACCAGCTCGCTGGCCGTCACCGACACATCCTCTCTGAGGCGATGAAGCTGGTTGGGCCGATCGCCCAGGTGGCGATCGAAAATCTCCATGGCCACCGGAATCAGTCCCGGATGGGCCACCCAGGTGCCGTCATGCCCGTCACCGGCCTCTCGTTCCTTGTCTTCGCGCACCTTGGTCAATGCCGCCTGGTTGGCTTCATCGTCATTCTTGATCGGGATCTGTGCGGCCATGCCGCCCATGGCAAACGCGCCACGACGATGGCAGGTTTGAATGAGCAACTGAGAGTAGGCACGCAGGAAGGGTACGGTCATGCCCACCTGTGCACGGTCCGGAAGCACTTTGTCAGAATGTGCTTTGAAACGTTTGATATAGCTGAAAATATAGTCCCACCGCCCGCAATTCAGGCCGACGATTCGGCTCTTGAGTGCATGCAGGATCTCGTCCATCTCGAACACGGCGGTAATGGTCTCGATCAGCACGGTGACCTTGATCGTGCCAGGTGAGAGCTCGAGCGCACGCTCGACCCGGGTCAGCACGCGCTCCCACAACTCGGCCTCGTGACGATTCTCCAGCTTGGGCAGGTAGAGGTACGGCCCACTGCCCTGACTGATCAGCGCCCGGGCATTGTTGTAGAGGTAGACCACGGCATCGAACAGGCCGCCCGGGATGGGCCGCCCATCCACCTCCACGTGCTTTTCGTCCAGGTGCCAGCCGCGGGGGCGGACGATGAGCACGGCCGGATCCTTCTCCAGACGGTAGGACTTGCCGTTCGGGGCCGTGAAATCGATGCTGCGACGCACTGCATCGTGCAGATTGACCTGGCCGTCGATCATGTTGGCCCAGGTCGGCGTCGAGGAGTCTTCGAAATCGGCCATGAACACCTTGGCACCCGAATTGAGCGCGTTGATGATCATCTTGCGGTCCACCGGGCCGGTGATCTCGACTCGCCGATCGCGCAGATCCTCGGGAATGGGCGCGACCTTCCAGTTGCCCTCGCGAATCTCGCGTGTTTCCGATGGAAAATCCGGCAGCTCACCAGCATCAAAGCCGCGTTGCCGCGCTTCCCTGGCCACGAGCAGCCGATCAACCTCGCCACGGTAGCGCCGTGACAACGAGGCCAGCAGGCGCCGCAGCTCATTGGGAAAGAGATGACTCGCCCCTTCGGGCAGACCGGCGACAAACTCCGCCCGGTCGTCGCCGATCAGATTGTCGTTGGGATACTGCTGAGATGAATAGTTCATCGTCCATCCGCTTGGTGTTGGATGATCCAAGCCTAGGGGCGATGGCAGTATTTGGCAAATTAAATGTTTTGATCTAAAGTATTGGTTACGCCAATACTTTAGATGGTGAAAGGTGTAAAGGTAAAAGGTGAAAGGATGAAACCAGGCGGAGTTGCTCCTGTCACCTGTCACCTGTCACCTGTCACCTGTCACCTGTCACCTGTCACCTGTCACCTGTCACCTGTCACCTGTCACCTGTCACCTGTCACCTGTCACCTGTCACCTGTCACCTGTCACCTGTCACCGTTCACCTTTCAGAATGTACAAAGGCAACCTCCTCAAACACCTGCGCGCTTTCATCCAGACTGCTCGGACCGGCAGTGTTTCGGCGGCTGCGGAGAATCTGTATCTCAGTCAGCCGTCGGTCAGTCAGCAGATTCGCGCCCTGGAGGAAGAGCTTGGGCGTCCGCTGTTCGAGCGGCACGGCCCACGGGTGCAGCTCACGCCGGCGGGCAAGGCGCTGTTGGAAATGGCCCGCCCGCTGGTGGCCCGCATCGACGCCCTGCCCGATGAATTCCAGCGGCGCTACGGCTCGCTGGACAGTGGCGAGCTGAGAATCGCGGCCGGGGAATCCACGATTCTGCACCTGCTGCCTTCTCTGATGATGCGCTTCCGGCGCAAGCATCCGGGCATTTTCGTGCATCTTTACAATGTCACCGGCGCCGACGGGATGGGCATGCTGCGCTCCGACGAGGTCGATTTCGCGGTCGGCTCGATGCTGGATGTTCCCGCCGACATCGACTATGAGCCGATCTGGCATTTCAATCCCGCCCTGATCATGAGCCGCGATCACCCCCTGGCACGACGGCGCAAGGTCGGCCTGGCCGATATCAGTCCACACGGGCTGATTCTTCCACCACGACGCCTGAGTACCTATCAGTTGGTGGACATGGTCTTCCAGCAACACAATCTGCCCTTCCGGGTGGCGCTGGAGGTGGGCGGCTGGGAGGTCATCAAGAAATATGTCGCCATCGGCATGGGTGTTTCCATCGTCACCAGCATCTGCCTGACCGACACTGATCGACGCAACCTGGCGGTCAGGGACATGAGCGAGTTCTTCCCGCAGCGCTCCTATGGTGTGGTGATTCGTCGCGGCGCCTACCTGTCACCACAGGCGGAGCGATTTATCGACCTGATGAGCCCCGAACTGTTCGAGGGGTGATCTGAGCCGCCGGCCCCGCTTTCGGTTACCCTCGCAATCGGTCACGGCAAACCCCATATGCAGGCACATGAGTGATCTGATCATGGTAGCGATGTCCGGCGGCGTGGATTCCTCCACGGTCGCCTGGCTGCTCAAGCAGCAGGGCCGGCCGATTGCGGGCATGTTCATGAAAAACTGGGAAGAGGAGGATGCCGACTCCGGCTGTACCGCCGAGGACGATGCCGCGGATGCAAGGCGTGTCTGCGAGATCCTGGGGATTCCCTTTCATGGTCGCAATTTCGCCGTCGAGTACTGGGAAGAGGTGTTCGAACAGTTTCTGGCCGAGCTCAAGGCCGGGCGCACACCCAATCCGGACGTGCTTTGCAACCGCGAGATCAAGTTCCGGACCTTTGTCGAACATGCCCGCGACCTGGGTGCTGAACTGATTGCCACGGGGCACTACGCCCGTCGCCGCGACAATCCCGATGGCAGTGTTTCGCTGCTCAAGGGGGTGGATGGGGGCAAGGATCAGAGCTATTTCCTGTACGCGCTCGACCAGGAGCAGCTGGCCTGCGCCCTGTTTCCGCTCGGCGAGCTGGAGAAAAGCGAAGTGCGCCGGCTGGCGACCGAGGCCGACCTGCCGGTGGCCGACAAAAAGGATTCCACCGGCATCTGCTTTATCGGCGAACGCAATTTCGATGCCTTCATCGACCGCTACCTCGATGCCGAGCCCGGCGAGATCCGCACGCCGGACGGCGAGCTCATCGGCACCCATCAGGGATTGATTCATTACACGCTGGGTCAGCGCAAGGGTCTCAATATCGGCGGGTTGAAGAATCATCCCGAGGCGCCCTGGTATGTGGCACACAAGGATCTGGCCAACAATGTACTCTACGCCGTGCAACAGACCGATCACCCATTGCTGATGGCCACCGAGCTTGCGGCCGGCTCGCTGACCTGGATTCGGCGAACTCCCGAGGCTGGCGAAAGAATGGCCGCCAAGATACGATACCGCCAGCCCGACCAGGGCTGCCGCATTGCACGAATTGACGAACACCGGCTGCTACTGGAATTCGACCGTCCCCAGCGCGCGGTCACGCCCGGTCAGGCCGTGGTGCTTTATGACGGTGATGAATGCCTTGGAGGCGGCACCATCGAGTCGTCCAATGCGCCGCTGCCGCCAGCCATGCAGAGCCATCAAAACGAGGAACCCGTTTCGGCATGAGAGACAAGACCATTGCCTTTGCCGGCATGATGCAGGCCAGTGAGCTGGTCCACCAGATCGCCACTTCCGGACAGTGCAGCCAACAAGCCGCGCGCGCCAGCATTGGCAGTATCTTCAGCCGCAACCCGGAAAGCACCGAGGCCGTGTACGGCGGCCTGGGCGGTGTTCGCATGGGCCTGCGGGTGATGATCGAAATTTTCAGCGCCGGTCATGGCCAGGATGGCCTGCAGGCGCTCAATTACAGCCTTGGACTGGCCAAGCTGGGTACCAAGATCGAGCGCGACAGCAAGCGCCTGAACGCACTGGGCGAGGATCTGGACCTGGTCGAACGGGCCTGGAACGATGCCGACGACGAGCTCGACGACAGCCTGATCTCGCAGCTCGCTGACATCTATCAGCGCCACGTCTCCACCATGGACTTCCGACTCTCGATCAGTGGTCGGCCGGAGTACCTGAAGCAGACCGACAAGGTATCGCGGGTTCGAGCGCTGCTGCTGGCCGGTCTGCGCTCCGCCTTTCTCTGGCGACAGGTGGGCGGCCGGTCGTGGCGGTTGGTTTTTCACCGCCGCGGCATGCTGGAACAAGCGCAGGCTTTGCTGACCAACTGAGCCACCGCTTCCAAAAACCGGATTGCGGACCCTTCGTGCATGGTAAAATAAAGGGCTGGCCGCCGGGCAGCCCGTTCTGCCCGCGCAACTCAATTCTGCAAACGAAGGAGATCCCCATGCGTGACGAGCTTGGTTGCCGTGACAACCTGGAAGCCGGTGGCAAGACGTTCGGCTTTTACAGCCTGAAGAAGCTGGCCGAGAAGCACAACTCGGTCGAACGCCTGCCTTATTCGCTCAAGATTCTGCTGGAGAACCTGCTTCGGCACGAGGACGGCAGCAACATCACCGAAAAAGACATTGCCGGCCTGGCCAACTGGGATCCCAAGGCCGAACCCGACACCGAGATCTCCTTCACCCCGGCCCGGGTCGTCCTGCAGGACTTCACCGGCGTCCCCGCCATCGTCGACCTGGCCGCCATGCGCGATGCCATGAAGGAACTCGGTGGCAACCCCAACCGCATCAATCCGCTGTCACCGGCCGAACTGGTGATCGACCACTCGGTTCAGGTCGACAACTACGGCCGCGCCGATGCGCTGGATCTCAACAACCGCATCGAGTTCGAACGCAACAAGGAACGCTATGCCTTCCTGCGCTGGGGCCAGGGTGCGTTCGACAACTTCAAGGTCGTGCCGCCGAATACCGGTATCGTCCACCAGGTCAACCTCGAGCATCTTTCGCGCGTGGTATTCGGCGAGGACGTCGACGGTGAAGCGATGGCCTGGCCCGACACCGTGGTCGGCACCGATTCGCACACCACCATGATCAACGGCCTGGGCATCCTCGGCTGGGGCGTGGGCGGCATCGAGGCCGAAGCCGCCATGCTCGGTCAGCCCATTTCCATGCTGATCCCGCAGGTCATCGGATTCAAGCTCAACGGCAAGCTGCCCGAAGGCACTACCGCCACCGACCTGGTGCTGACCATCACCGAGATACTGCGCAAGAAGGGAGTGGTCGGAAAGTTCGTCGAGTTCTACGGCGATGGCCTCTCGCACCTGCCGCTGGCCGACCGCGCCACCATCGGCAACATGTCCCCCGAATTCGGTTCCACCTGCGCGATCTTCCCGATCGATTCGGAAACCATTCGCTACCTGAAGCTGTCCGGTCGTTCCGAGGAACGCCTGGCCCTGGTTGAGGAATATGCCAGGGCCCAGGGCATGTGGCGCGATGACGGCGATGCCGATCCGGTCTATACCGACGTACTGGAGCTTGATCTGGACGAGGTCGTACCCAGCCTGGCCGGACCCAAGCGCCCGCAGGACCGCGTCCTGCTCAGTGAGGCCAAGAACGAGTTCCTGGCACAGTGCGCCAAGATGACCGCCGATCGCGACAGCGGGAAGAACGGCGAGATCGCTCGCTTCAAGAGCGAGGGTGGCAGTACCGCCGTGGGTGCAACCGAGGCAGCCGGTGCGGCGGAAGTCGAGTACAAGGACCAGACCTTCGTACTGCAAGACGGTGCCGTGGTCATCGCGGCCATCACCTCATGCACGAATACATCCAACCCGGCCGTTATGCTGGGTGCGGCGCTGCTGGCCCGCAATGCCCGCAAAAAGGGCCTGAACGTCAAGCCCTGGGTCAAGACATCGCTGGCACCGGGCTCCAAGGTCGTCACCGACTACCTCGAGTCGGCCGGCTTGGTCGACGATCTTGAAGCCCTGGGCTTCTACACCGTCGGCTACGGCTGCACGACCTGCATCGGCAACTCCGGCCCGCTGCCCGAACCCATCGACGAGGCCATTCGTCATCACGAACTGGTTGCCTGCTCGGTACTCTCGGGTAACCGCAACTTCGAGGGTCGCATCCACCCCGAGGTCAAGATGAACTACCTGGCCTCGCCGCCGCTGGTGGTGGCTTATGCCATTGCCGGGCGCATGGATGCCGACCTGGTCAACGACCCGCTGGGCGAGGATCCGGACGGCAATCCGGTGTATCTCAAGGACATCTGGCCCGACGAGCACGAGCTGCACGACTTCATCCGAGACAATATCTCCTCGGAGATGTTCGCCAAGAACTACAAGAGCGTGTTCGAGGGCGACGAGCGCTGGAAGCAGATGGACACGCCCACCGGCGAAATGTTTGCCTGGGACGATGGCTCCACTTACGTGCAGAACCCGCCCTACTTCGAGGGCATGAGTATGGATCTGCCCGAGATTGGCGATATCGAGGGCGCCCGCGTGCTGGCGAAGCTGGGCGATTCGGTGACCACCGACCACATCTCGCCGGCCGGCGCCATCAAGGCAGATTCGCCAGCCGGCCAGTACCTGCAGGAGCACGGCGTCAAGCCAACGGAATTCAATTCCTACGGATCGCGTCGTGGCAACCACGAGGTAATGATGCGCGGCACTTTCGCAAACGTGCGCATTCGCAACGAGATCGCACCGGGTACCGAAGGTGGTTTCACGACCTACTTCGGCAACGGCGAGGTCATGCCGATCTACGATGCGGCCATGAAGTACCGTGACGACAACACCCCGCTGGTAGTGATCGCCGGCAAGGAATACGGTTCGGGTTCGTCGCGCGACTGGGCGGCCAAGGGCACGCGCCTGCTCGGCATCAAGGCCGTGATCACCGAAAGCTTCGAGCGCATTCACCGCTCCAACTTGGTTGGCATGGGGGTCCTGCCGCTGAACTTCATGAACGGCGACACGCCGGAAAGCCTTGGGCTTGACGGCACCGAGACCTTCGATATCAAGGGTCTGGGCGACGGCACGGCGAAGGAAGTCAGCGTCACTGCCACCAAGGAAGACGGCAGCAAGGTGGAATTCACCGCCCGCGTGCGCCTGGATACCCCCAAGGAAGTCGAGTACTACCGTCACGGCGGCATCCTGCACTACGTGCTGCGCCAGATGGCCGGCGGCGACCCGGGCGAATCAGCCAAGGCTGCCTGATCCCGTAGCACCGCGGGCACTCACTGCCCGACACTTGCGAAAAAGGCCCGCTACTGGCGGGCCTTTTTCATTGCCTGGCCTGCATTTGACACTCGGGCTTCAAGTGATTGCGACTTCGTAGCCGTCCTCAAGGCGGGGAGGCTGATACTTATGGTGGCTTTGAAGCCAGTCTCAAGATGGGACCTGGCGGGTTAGGTGGCTTCGAGGCCGGCCTCCGGCGGGAGGATTCGCTTCAGTTCGACGCGGTGGCGAGGCCTTCAGCGAATCCTCCCGCCGGAGGCCGGCAATGCGCAGTGGTTCTTCGAGCTCTCGGGGCTTGCGGCTGGGGCTGCTCATTGTTCTTCCAGGTTCAGATACACCGGGAGCTCGTAATTGCGGCGGCGGCGGAAGATGAGCTGGGTTTCGATATGGGCGACCTTGGGGCGCTCCGGTGTCGAAACGAGCCAGCCGCTGGTCCAGCGCCAACGCTTCACCGATCAGCGCCTGAATTGACTACTTGCGACCACCAAAGTAATATTGACTGACATTCGTTACTACCGCTATTCGTGAACAATATTTCAGTCAAAGTATCTGCGGACCTGCAAAGAAAGCTGGCGCTGACAGCCCGCAAGACCCAACTCAGCCAATCCGAGTTGATTCGGCGTGCGTTGACGCAGTATCTGGATGAGCAGACTCAGGGGAGCGACCACCATTCCGCCGGTGATCTGGCCGGTGATCTAGCCGGTTGCATACATGGCGGCCCTCCCGACCTGTCCTGCAACCCCGAATACCTCGACGACTTCGGCCACCAGTGAAACCCCGCATCCTGCTTGACACCGGCCCATTGGTGGCTTTTCTGCACGCTGGCGATACATATCATGAATGGGCACGCGAACAGTTCAGCCAGCTTGAAGCACCGCTACTCACCTGCGAGGCGGTGATTGCAGAGAGTTGCCACCTGTTGCGCAGGATTCCGAATGCACCCCATCGGGTGCTGGAGCTGATTCAACGAGGCAGCATAGAAATCGCCCTGTCGCTTCAGCAAGAGAATGCGGCGATCACAAGCCTGCTACGCCGTTATGACGATCGACCTGCTTCTTTGGCCGATATCTGCCTGGTTCGGCTGAGCGAAATCCACGACCCATCGATCGTCCTTACCCTGGATTCGGATTTCTACGTCTACAGAAGACTCGGACGGAAGACCATCCCGGTGCTGCACCCTGACCAGACCTAGGGAGATGAGTGCGGTGGCTTCGAGGCCGGCCTCCATCGGGAGAATTTGCTTCAGTTCAACGCGGTGGCGAGGCCTTCAGCGAATCCTCCCGATGGAGGCCGGCAGGGTGCGGCATTGTTTTGGATCTTGGGGCTTGCGGCAGGGGCGGCCTATTGCTCCTCCACGTCCAGGTACACCGGCAGTTCGTAATTTCGCCGGTGGCGGAAGATGAGCTGGGTTTCGATGTGGGCGACCTCGGGGCGCTCGGTGAATGCCGATAGCGCCAGTTCGCGCAGGTGGGCCGAATCGCTCACCGCCACGTGCACCAGGTAGTCGTTGGCACCGGCGACGTGGAATATAGTCACCACCTCGCTCAGAGACTCGAGATGGCGCTCGAAGGATTCCACCTCGCCCCGCGCATGGCGGGCCAGGCGCACCGCCACCATGGCCTGTAAGCCGATACCCAGGGCATCCGGATTGATATCGGCGTGATACCCGGTCAGCACCCTGGACATGCGCAACCGCCGCACCCGCTCCAGGCAACTCGACGGCGCCAGGCCGACCTGGGCCGCCAGTTCCTTGTTCGATAACCGAGCATTCTTCCGTAGCAGGCGAATGATCTCTATATCTTTTGAATCTAGTTCCCTAAAGTTTGGCATCACTAAAATATTATTCGGCCATACACCTTATGGCCTAATATGATTCTAAAATGGCCCTCAAGTCAACCCTTGGGAGAGGAGTCACTCATGGATAAACTGAACCACACGATGGGCGTACACGCCGGGCGCGAGGACCTGCGCGAGCTGGGCGTCCACGCGCTGCCGCTTGACATGTCCACCACCTACCCGGTAGCCAGCCTGGAACAAGGGACGCAAAGCCTGGATGAGCTGGTCGCCGGCAAGAGCGAGGCCGACAATCCGGTTTATGCGCGCCTGTTCAATCCGGGTGTGGCCCGCTACGAGAAGGCCCTGGCCGCGGCCGAGGGCGCGCAAGCCGCCGTGGCTTTCAGTTCGGGCATGGCCGCGCTGACTGCCGCGGTTCTGGCCACGCGCGAGCGCGGCAATCACATCGTGGCGGTGCGCCCCATTTACGGCACCACCGATCACCTGCTCACCAGCGGCCTGCTGGGCAACGACATCAGTTGGGTGGAGCCGCACGCGATTGCCGATGCGGTTCGCGATGACACAGCATTCGTCCTGATCGAAACGCCGGGCAACCCCACGCTGGAGCTGATCGACATCGCCGATGTCGTCGCCCAGTCGGGAGATGTTCCGGTCATCGTGGATTCGACATTCGCCACGCCGGTGCTGCAGCGCCCGATCGAACACGGCGCGGCCATGGTGATGCACAGCGCGACCAAGTTTCTAGGCGGCCACGGGGATGTCATCGCCGGCATCATGGCCTGTTCCGAGGAATGGGCGGCAAAACTCCGCCAAGTGCGCGTTGCCACCGGCGCCCTGCTCCACCCCTGGGCGGCCTACCTGCTGCACCGCAGCCTGCCCACGCTCAAGCTGCGCATCGAGCGCGCCCAGGCCGTGGCCGGCGAACTGGTCAGGCGTCTGGCCGACGACCCCCGTGTCGAGCGGGTGTATTACCCAGGTCTGGACGACCAAGATGGCAAGGACCTGCTTGAACGCCAGATGGACGGGCCGGGTTGTGTCCTGTCGTTCGACGTGGTCGGGGGCTACGCCAATGCCGCCGAGGTCATTTCACGCGTCAGGCTGATGACGCCGGCGGTCAGCCTCGGATCGGTCGACACGCTGATTCAGCACCCGGCGGGGCTGACCCACCGGGTGGTTGACGAGAATGATCGTGCCGATTGTGGTATTCGGGAAGGGTTGCTACGTCTGTCGGTCGGCCTGGAAGAAGTCGAGGACCTGTGGGCCGACCTCGACCAGGCGCTTTCGGCTGCCGGGCAGAACCGCTCACAGGCGGCCTGATCGAACGCGAACCAGAACAGAGGCGCCGGATCAGGGCAATCCGTCCGGCGCCCACTGGTCCATCATCTTGCGCTGCGCCGACTCCAGGCGGGTCGCCATCAGGTAGGAAAACAGCTTCAGCAGCGCATACCCGAATTCCGGGTCTTCCTCGCAGTGTTCGAGAATGGCCTTCCCGTCGAAATCCAGCACTCGCGTGGGCTCGAGCGCACGGGCGTTGAAGTGCCACTTGTAGGGCCGGATCAACCATGACCAGCCAAAGATCTGGCCGGACCCCAGTTGCGTGATCTCCAGCTTCGGCCCGGCAATCGCCGGAATTTCCACGCCCAGCGCTCCTTCGAGCAGCAGGTAGAAGCGATCGGCCCGATCGCCCTGGCGAGCAACCAGCTGATCGACATCGAACCGGGTTTCAACGGCATGCCGGGCCAGCCAGTTGAGATGATCTTCGGACAGACCTGTGAAAAACGGCTGCTCCGACAGGTGTTTGGCGATTTCTGAATGATGCATGCTCGACTCCGTGCTCCGGTTGCGATCCAGTATTCAAGACTGCGAACAGGATAGCATTGACCGCGGTCAAATCCGATAGCCGACGAAGTTCGGCCGAGTCAAGCCGCTCCGATCAATCCGGTAGCGCATACTGAAGCCCAAAGCACTGGAGCCACCGATGCGAAGATAAGTTGTTCACAAAGTCGAAGAATAGAAGCCCAAACAGGTTGATAAGTTCGGCTTGGGATGACTCCAAACAGAACTATTCCCATGTGCAACTTGTCCAGCCCGCACCAAGACCAATCATGAAAGCTGCCTCAAGATAAATCCAGCACCGGCTCTAACGCAACTCCAGGAAAACATTTCGTAGTGCACGCTTAAGTGGATACAACCCTATCTCGATCATTGAGCCGTTCATTAACCCGGCACGAATGAAGATCACATTCGTACCGGGCTAATAGCACTAGCTATGGCTATTGACATTCCCACATCACAACACAGGATCGGCGCTCACCACACCCCACCTACGGAACGGGCGGGCGTTGTCGTCCGCCCGTTCCTATTCAGCATGGACTCCATTGAACTATCGTCGGACTGTCCGTATATCCTGAGCCAGAAAATTTGCGCCCGAATCTACAGCAGCATCCTTTCAGCAAACACGACACTGAAGATCTGCGCTGATGTCCGTTGCGGGACACCCGGAGTCTGCAGACACCAGGATATGAGGGCGCACTTTCCTTAACACGAAATCTCACCAGTAGCCACACTCTCGTAGCCCTTTGAATCGATGACCTCGACCATCGCCCAACCGCATGCGGCATTCAGGATAAGAGTGGTGTCATTATTCAAAAGGAAGTAGCTGTACGACGCATCCCAATCGAAGGAGTACTGGCCTATGCCGCCCAGAACCGTTGCATCGCACTGAGATCGACCGCGGCCAATGTAGAAGCAATCGAGAGACACGTGGGGTGGATTCAGGGAATATAGGAGATGATTCGGAGAACCACTACGAATGCCGGTCAACTTACCCTTGGTCGCATTCAAATCGAGTAATTCAGCAACTTCGAAAGGCATCAGGGTCGGATCTTCTTCGAGATACAGCGCCGCAACTCCGGCAACATGAGGCGCTGCCATTGATGTCCCGCTGATCGAATTAACCGCAGTGTTGCCGGTATGCCATGCAGAAGCGATATTCACTCCTGGAGCAAAAATATCAACACATGAACCCCAATTCGAAAAAGATGCTCGAACATCATTGACTGCGCTGGCACCAACAGCATAGGAATGCTGAGCCCGTGCCGGCGACCGGTTGCAAGCAGACTGATTTGTGTTGCCGGCCGAAACGGCGTAGAACACGCCCGAGAATACCGAGTCATTCACAGCGTTGTCTAACGAACTATTTGTGGAAAGCCCCAAACTCATATTTGCTACCGCACGTCCCGAGTGATCGCTGGTCACGAAATCTACGCCGGCCAAAACATCTGAAAGCGAGCCATCACCGTCGCAGTCAAGTACGCGTACTGAATGCAGCGTTGCATTCTTCGCCACCCCGTATGTCGTGCCGCCTGCAGTACCTGCTACGTGGGTGCCGTGACCATTGCAGTCTTCAGTTCCGAGGCCATCATTGAATGTAGTGAAGGCCGACACAACTCGTCCGGCTATATCCTGGTGCGTGGAGCGAATACCGGTATCCAGAATGTAGATATCAACTCCTGAGCCATCGGAGTAGTACCTGTATTGATTATCCAAGGGGAGCGAACGTTGATCGATCCGGTCAAGTCCTGAGGTTGTCGGCGTTTGCACCGATTGATCGATTGAGACCACTTGGTCAGCTTCAATGAAAGCCACGCGCGGATTACTCAACAGCTTTTGCGCCGCACGCTCGGGTGCCCTTATCGCAAAACCATTAAGCGCATATTGATACCTATGCAGGATCTCACCTCCCACATTGCGAGCCATTTCTTGCACTTCTTGGCTAGCAACAAAATCATCCCACTCCAAGACGACTATGAACTGGTCACTTATTCGCTTGGAACTATCCAGCCCACGAATCTCCGGCATACCGTCAGGCGTAGTCGGCATCCCTGAGCTTGCACCGCCAGCCAAAACAACAGCGAAAACCACAAGCAACAGAACAGAAGTTGACTTATTCATCGGTTTCTCCCAAATTCGCATGAAGGCGAGAGACCAAATAGGCCCCGTGCCGGAAGTCCCAAGTCAAAGTCAATTTGGACAGCATAACCCCACCGCATCGGGATACAGGGTGAGACCGAAATGATCGCCGCTCCACATTGGCTGGGCAGGTGCCTTTTGTCCACGGGACTGTACCAAGCAATGTTGGTTCATAAATTTGGCCCATACCACGCCACATAGGGACCGAATATCTGAGCGGTATCGCAACCTCATGGTTGGAGCTCCAACTGCCTAGACTGGTTGTTAACTTTCGCCCCTTGTCTTGTAGACTACTTTTCTTCTTTTGCCGTGTCAATTGTCTGCGCTAATGGCATCTCCCCATCATTCATGCCGCTACCGGTGCCATCCTGTGCGAGTCGACATATAGATCAGTGACCAGTGGTGGAACCGCATTCGATTGCCTTGCTTGTTGTCGCTAACAGAGATGGCGAACCGGTCGCCCCCGGCAAACAAGCAGCCCAACCCTATCCATTTACTGCCCTGAACAAGAAGCGCGGCAGTTTTCATTACGCACTTCTATGGAAAACCGCGCACCTGTTCACTCCTGCCCCGTAGAATTGACTGCCACGATCCTCGCTCTTTGGAGCATCATCCCAGTTCAGGTCACAGAGGTCAGGTGCCAAAGTGCTCTCCAAGCGCAGATTCGGTCTCGGGCAATGAAACTGCACCGGGTTTCGCAACTGCCGACGTTGACTGTCAGCTGAGGAAACGTGGTACGCTGCACCACATACGCACCCGTATGTTAGCTTCGAAACACCGGATCCTCAGAATGCCGTTTCAACCTTTGCCAGGGGCGCCACAATGACCCGCTACACCCCGCCGATCGAGGACTTCAATTTTCTGCTCAGGCGTTTCCTGCCGCTTGAGGGCTGCGACCTACCCTCGCTCCAGGCACTGGATGCAGAAACCATGGAAGCGGTGCTGGAGGAAGGAGCGCGCTTCTGCGAAACCGTGCTGCATCCCCTCAACGGGCCGGGTGACCTGGAGGGCTGTCGCTTCGCCGACGGCCAGGTCAGCACGCCCGCCGGGTTCCGGGAGGCCTACCAGACCTACTGCGAAGCCGGCTGGCCCGGCCTGACCTCCAGCCCCGACTATGGTGGCCAGGGCCTGCCCTACGTGCTAGGCCTGGCCATGGCCGAGATGATCACCGCGTCCAATACCTCCTGGGGCATGTATCCGGCTCTTTCACACGGCGCCTGGGAGGCTCTGAATCGTCATGGCAGCCAGGAACAGAAGGACCTCTACCTGCCGAAGATGATTTCCGGCGAGTGGACCGGCACCATGAACCTGACCGAATCGCACTGCGGGACCGACCTGGGGCTGATTCGCACGCGCGCCGAACCGGTCGACGACGGCAGCTACCGGATCTCTGGCACCAAGATCTGGATATCGGCCGGCGAGCACGACATGGCCGACAACATCATCCACATGGTGCTCGCCCGCCTGCCCGACGCGCCCGAGGGCACGCGCGGCATCAGTCTGTTCATCGTGCCCAAGTTTCTGGTCAACGAGGACAGCAGCCTGGGCGACCGCAACGGTGTACGCTGTGGCGGCATCGACCACAAGATGGGCATCAAGGCATCGGCCACCTGCGAAATGATCTACGACAACGCCACCGGCTACCTGGTGGGCGAGGCGCATCGCGGCCTGGCCTACATGTTCACCATGATGAATGCCGCCCGCCTCGAAACGGGAATCCAGGGGCTGGGGCTGGCCTCGGTGGCCTACCAGAACGCGGCCGAGTTCGCCCGCGAAAGACTGCAGGGTCGCAGTCTGGACGGAGCGAAGCAGCCGGACAAGCCGGCCGACCCCATCATCGTCCACCCGGATGTTCGGCGGATGCTGATGACCTCGCGCGCCTTCATCGAGGGGGCTCGTGCCATCGGTCTGTATACGGCCCTGCAACTGGAAACACAGCTTTCGCATCCCGACGAGGCGGCCCGGGAGAAGGCAGGCCACTGGGTGGCCTTGATGACCCCCATCATCAAGGCCTGGTTCACCGACATGGGGTTCGAGGTCACCAGTCTGGGCGTGCAGGTACACGGGGGTGCCGGCTACATTGTCGACACCGGAGTCGAGCAGTTCATGCGTGATGCCCGCATCACCCGCATTTACGAAGGCACCAATGGCATCCAGGCGCTGGACCTGGTCGGGCGCAAGCTGGTCGCCGACAGCGGCAAGACCATCCAGTCGTTCTTCGAAACCGCCGGAGCGCTGGTGGCCGAGGCATCGGGCGAAGAAGCCATGAACGAGTTCATTGAGCCGCTGAGCCAGGCCCTGGAACGACTGAAGAACACCACGGCCTGGGTCTATCAGCAAATGGCCTCCAATCCACTGGAAGCCGGCGCTGCATCGGTCGACTACCTGAACCAGTTTGCCCTGACCGCCATGGCCTGGTCGTGGGCCGGTCAGGCGCGCATCGCGCTGAGCGGGATCGAGGACGGAACCGGCAATGAGCGTTTCCTGAGAACCAAGCTCGATACCGCACGCTTCTTCATGCAGCGCATGCTGCCCGACACGGTGTCTCTGGACCAGAAAATCCGTGCCGGCGCCGCTCCGATCATGGCCCTGGACGCCGAGACTTTCTGAGTCCCGACCCTGATTGCCGTCGGCCGCTGGCCGACGGCATGCATTTCGACTCGCCTTCTGCCACAATCTCGCCTTCTGCCAGACTCCAACACAATCGGGTTTCGAGGGAGATCAAGCCACATGTCAAAGCCTTTCAGGGTTCCGCATACGCTGGTGCTGATGTTTGCCATGATGATCGTGGCGTTGGTGCTGACCTGGATCCTGCCAGCCGGCAGCTTCGATACTGAAGTCAACGAGGCGGGTCACGAAGTGGTTGTTCCGGGCACGTTCGAAACCATGGAAGAAGACGCGCCCACCTTGTCGCCCTGGTCTCTTTTCACGGTGGTGCCGCGGGCACTGGCCGATGCCCAGGGCATCATCTTCTTTGTGCTCATCATTGGTGGTGCGCTGGCCGTGGTTCGCCAGACCGGCGCCATCGACGCCCTACTCGCCCGCATCATCAAGCGTTTCGGCAACCTACCCGCTGCACTCATCCTGGTCGGCATGCTCGCCTTCGGCATCGCCTCGGCCACGCTGGGCATGGCGGAGGAATACATCCCCTTCGCTGCCATATTGATTGCCCTTTGCGTCGCCATGCGCATGGACACGGTGACTGCCATCGGCATCATGGTGGTCGGCTATGGCATCGGCTATGGCGTAGCCGTGATCAACCCGTTCACCCTGCTGGTGGCCCAGGAGGTGGCCGAGCTGCAGCCCGGTTCAGGCATGTGGTACCGGTTCCTGTTATGGGTGCCCTTCTTCGCCGTCGGCTTTCACCATGTCTGGCGCTACGCGCGCCGGGTGCAAACCGACCCGTCCAGCAGCCTGGTCGCCGACGTACCATCCGCCCAGCCGCCGCAACCGACCGAACAGCCGCCACTCGACGGCCGCCGCCAACTGGTGCTGCTGGCCACGCTGGGTGCTCTGGTGGCCCTGGTCATCGGTATTGCCATGCACGGTTGGTACCTAAGGGAACTGGGGGCCGTATTCCTGGTCCTGGCCATCGTCGCCGGACTACTGGGCGGCCTCCGGCTCGACGGCATCGCGGACTCATTCACCCGAGGTGCGGCCGAACTGGCCGGCACGGCCATCCTGATCGGCTTTGCCCGCTCCATTGCCCTGCTACTCGAAGACGGCCTGGTGCTGCACACCATCGTCAATGCCCTGGCCACCCCCCTGTCCATGGTGCCGGCGGAGTTGTCGGCCGTGGGCATGCTGTTCATTCAGAGCGTGCTCAACCTGTTCATACCCTCTGGCAGCGGCCAGGCCTTCGTGACCATGCCGCTGATGGCGCCGATCGGCGACCTGGTGGGTGTGACTCGCCAGGTCTCGGTGCTGGCCTTCCAGTTCGGCGACGGCTTCATGAACATGATCGTGCCGACCAACCCGGTGCTGATGGGCATCATCGGCCTGGCCGGCATCCCCTACGATCGCTGGTTCCGCTTCATGTTTCCGTTGATCGTGAAACTGTTCGCGGTGGGTGCGCTGGCGTTGATAGTGGCGGTTTGGGTGGGGTACGCCTGAGCGGGTAGTGTGAAGTGGGAAGTGGGAAGTGTTAGGTGTTAGGTGTTAAGTGGCAAGGGTGTGCATCAATGGGCGTTGCCTTTCTCATAACACATAACACCCATTTCCCAACCTGACCCGGATGGCAACTGGCTTCGTGTCCCCCCACGACGCCCCGTTACGCCCGCCCCTTCACACTTAACACTTAACACTTAACACTCACCCTCTTCAGTCGACGTAGAGCGAACTCACCGACTCCCCTTCCGCCATGCGGCGGATGGTTTCGGCCAGCATCTGGGCGACCGACAGTTGACGGATGCGGCCGCAGTCGCGGGCTTCGGGGCTTAGCGGGATGGTGTCGGTGACCACGATCTCGTCGATGCGCGAGTTGGTGATGTTGTCGATGGCCCGTCCGGAGAGAATCGGGTGGACGCAGTAGGCCACGACCTTGCGGGCACCCTTTTCTTTCAGTGCACCGGCAGCCGAACACAAGGTGCCGGCCGTGTCGATCATGTCGTCGACCAGTACGCAGATCTTGTCATCCACATCACCGATCAGGTTCATGACTGTCGCCTCGTTGGCGCGCGGACGGCGCTTGTCGATGATGGCCAGTTCGGCATCGAGCCGCTTGGCAATGGCCCGGGCACGAACCACGCCGCCGACATCGGGTGAGACCACGACAATCTCGTCGGAGGTGTAGTGTTTCCAGATATCGGCCAGGGTCAGGGGCGAGGCATAGACATTGTCGACCGGCACATCGAAAAAGCCCTGGATCTGGTCGGCATGCAGGTCCACGGTGACGACACGGTCGGTTCCGGCCACACTGATCATGCGGGCGGCGACCTTGGCAGTGATCGGTACGCGCGAGGAGCGCGGACGACGGTCCTGACGGGCATAGCCGAAATACGGGATGATGGCCGTGATGCGGGCCGCGGAGGCGCGTGCCAGGGCGTCGATCATCACCAGCAGTTCCATGAAGTTCTCAGACGCTGGCTGACAGGTGGGCTGGATCAGGTAGACGTCGCGACCGCGGACATTCTCCATGATCTCGACCATGACTTCGCCGTCGCTGAAGCGACCGACGTTGGCTCGGCCCATGGGTACACCGAGATTTTCGGCAATGGACTGGGCAAGATCCGGGTTGGCATTCCCGGTAAAAACCATCAGCGAGGAATGAGACAAGAGCGCACCCGTTGTGATCTGGACGTGGCAAGAAAATGGCAGGGACGGCAGGACTCGAACCTGCGAATGCGGGGATCAAAACCCCGTGCCTTAACCAACTTGGCGACGTCCCTGCAGTAAATCGGTCGGGCCTGAGTTGCGTCAGTGCGTCCGGCACCGGCGCGCCCGGGGCGGTAATTATAACGATTTTGGGCTTCAGTGCCAGACCGAAGCGGAAAACCCCGGCTCAATGTCCTCGCGCGACTTCAGTTTCCAGTCTCGCAGTACCAGCCGCACCCGGTAGGGCGGGCTTTCGGCCTCGAGTCGAGCCGGCATCAGGCGGCCTTCGATCTCCACGAAGTGCTGGTAGGACAGATCCCAGGGCTCGAATCGCACCCGCTCCAGGGTGCCATCGTGAGCAAAGCGAACCTCGCCCAGCTCCTCACTGACCAGTCCGCGGATCCAGTCCGACAGTTCAACCACCGGAATCCTCCAGCCCACGGCCGACTCGACCAGGGCGTTGGGATCGGGGCCGACCAGATACCTCACATCGGTTCCTTCCAGCTCGGCATGCCCGGGTTCGAATTGCAGCAGCCACTGTCGGCCACCGGTAACGGTTCGCAGATGCACGCGATGGCGCTCACCCTCGGCCTGCCATTCAAAGGAAATCTGTCCGCCACGCTGACCGTCCCGGATCGCGGCACGTCCGCTGACCGACCAGACCGGATGCTCGTCGAACCAGGCGGCGCGCTCTTCCATCCAGGTGCCGGCCGGTCGCTGCTCGCGTACGGCACAGGCCGACACCAGAGCGGCAACGGCCAGCAGCAGCAACATTCGTTGGCCCCAGCGACCTGCTGTCACGGCATCAGCTCCAGCCGCTTGAGCGTATCGACCAGATAATTGTCATCGGGCCATTCATCGATGGCCCGGTCGCGCAGCTCGAGTGCTTCGTCGGTGCGATCAAGCGTCCACAGCACCTCGATCAGGTGGGCCGCGATTTCAGGGTTGTCTTCCCCCTCGAAGGCGCGCTCCAGGTAGGGCAAAGCGCGTTGGGGCTGATCCAGTCGGAAATACACCCACCCCATTGAATCTAGGATAGCCGGCTCATCAGGCTCGAGCTCCAGCGCCCGGCGGATCAGGCGCAACGCTTCCTGGTGACGGTCGGTGCGGTCGGTGAGTGTGTAACCCAGCGCATTGAGCGCCATGGCATTGTCACCATCGATCTGAATGATGCGCCGAAAATCCTGCTCGGCCAATTCGAGATCGTCGGCATAAACCGCCATCAGGCCGCGCGCGTACAGCATCTCGATATGGTTGGGAGTTTCGCGCAATGCCTGGCCCAGCACATTGATGGCTTCCTCGTAGTCTTCGGCCTTGCGCAGAAACTCGGCCTCGACCAGCCAGGCCTGTTCGGCCATGTCATGGTCATCGGACTGACGAACCTCGGCAAACAACGCCCGGGCGGCTGGCAAGTCACCAACTCGCGCCTTGACCACGCCCCGACGCAGACGGGCACGCTCTTGAGCCGGGCCGCCATCAACCCTGCCGTACCACTCCAGCGCTTCCTCATCGAGCTCCAGCATCTCGGCGAGTCGACCGGTCAGAAAGGCATGCCGATAGGGTTCGGCCGGATCGTCGATGGCGGCCAGCCGCTGCCACTCGGCCTTGGCCGCGTCATTCTTGTCCAGGTAGGCCAGGTACAGGCCGCGGGTGTAGAGAATCTCTCCGTCGGCCGGCATGTCTTCGAGCATCACGAGCGCTTCCTCGCTGCGTTCGAGCTGACGCAGGACTTCGGCCTCGGCCAGGGCAAGAGACACATCGTCGGGTGCACCCTCTCTGGCCTCGCGGTAAGACTGCAACGCCAGCTCCAGGTCCTCCAGCTCGGCGGCCAGCTGCGCCACCCAGACGTGATGCCGGCGCTCGCCATTGCCCTCGGTGGCCTTCTGTGCCAATTCCAGCGCGCGCTCGGTATCCCCCAGCTGCCACAACAGAACACTCTGGCTGTGCAGGACATCGACCGACTCCGCATCGTCGCTGTCGGCAATCAGCCGGTCCATGACATCGAGTGCCAACGCCTCGCTTTCAGTGGCCGAGAGCAGCACGGTGGCCCTGCGCCAGCCCTCACGCCTGTCTTCATGGTCGCTCAGCAAGGTTCTCAGGCCGGCTTCGGCCTCTTCGACATGCCCGGTGTTGAGCCAGGCCAGAATGCGGATCTGACGGGCATCGAGGCTGTCGGGGTCAAGCTCCAGCCAGCGCTCGCTGCCGGCCAGGGCCATTTCCCACTCACCCATGCGGGCGGCCAGCCGGGCCACCTGCTGTGCCATTTCCTCGTCCTCGGTCAGCCTGGCCGCTTCCAGGTACTGCTCCAGGGCATCCCGGTACTCACCGATGCGAGCCAGGCGCTCGGCGGCCATGACATGAAACTGCACCTCCGGATCGGCTTCCTCCAAGTCAGATTCGGGTGCGATTGGGGCCGGTTCTCGGTGCGCCTCATCGGTCGGCGGCTCATCATTGTCTTGAGGCACGGTGGCGCAGCCCGCACATAGGAATATCAGGGCGGTCGCCGCCAATAGCTTGCACTGAAGCGCGGCCGGTAGGAAAATGGAACGTTTGTCCATCAGCTAGTCTCGCATGTCTTTATTTGCGCTGGGAATCAGCCATCAAACCGCCCCGATCAGCATTCGGGAACAGCTGGCGTTTGCCGCCGAATCGCTGCCCGAGTCGCTGGCGTCACTGGCTGCGGTTCCCGGCATCGACGGCTGCAGTATTCTCAGTACCTGCAACCGGACGGAATTGTACATTTCGGCGCAACAGCCTATCACGCGGCCAGTCAGCGAATGGTTGCATGACTGGCATCGGCTCAGACCCGGCCAGGTCCAGGAACACCTGTACTCCCTGGAGCATTCGGCCTGCACCTACCACCTGATCAAGGTAATCTCCGGAATGGACTCCATGGTCATCGGTGAGCCGCAGGTCGCCGGACAGGCCAAGCAGGCCTGGCAAGGCGCCCACGAAGCCGGCACGCTGGACTCGCGCCTGGACCGCATGTTCCAGCACGCCTTCTCCGCGGCCAAGCGGGTACGCTCCGAAACCGGCATCGGACGCAACCCGGTCACCCTGCCCTTTGCCTCACTTCGACTGGCACGGCAGATCTTTGGTTCGCTGGACAAACTCAATGCCCTGCTGATCGGCGCCGGCGAAATGATCGAGGACTGCGCCACCCACTACCATGATTCGGGTATCGGCCAGCTCACGATCGCCAATCGCAGTGAAGAGCGGGCCCAGGCACTGGCCGGGCGATTCAATGCCCACGCAAGAACACTGGACGCCCTGCCCGAACTGCTCGTCGAGCACGACCTGGTCATCGCCTGCACCGCCAGCCCCACCGCCATCCTGACCCACTCGATGTTCAAGGATGCGCTGACGCGACGCCGCCACCGCCCCGTCTTTGCCCTGGACCTGTCGGTGCCGCGCAACATCGAGCCGACCAGTGGCAAACTCGACGACCTGTTTCTCTACACCATCGATGATCTTCGCGCCATCGTCGAATCTGCCCAGCAGGAACGACTCAAGGCCCTGCAACAGGCCACCGCCATTGTCGAGGCCGAGGTCACCGCATTCGAACGCTGGTTGCGGCTGCAGAACACCAACCAGACGCTCAAGAGCCTGCGCCAGCGCGCCCAGTTGCAGCGTGATGAACTGTTGCACCAGGCCCGAGCCGACCTGGAGCATGGTCGAGATCCCGAGGCGGTGCTGCAACGCTTTGGTCATCGACTGGTCAACCGGCTGTTGCACGAACCCAGCATCCGCCTGCGTCAGGCCGCCGAAAGTGCCGACGAGGATCTGCTCAACGCCGCCCGCTACTACTTTCTGGACGACGAATCATGAATCCCGGCATTCGAGAGCGACTTCAACAGGCCCGCGAACGCTTCGAGGAGCTGGAGCAATTGCTGGCCTCACCGGATATCATCAACGACCGTCGGAAATTTGAGCAACTATCACGCGAGTATGGGGAGCTCGACCCCGTCATCCGTCTCTGGCAGCAGTATCAGGACACCGAGCAGGCCGCCACGGAGGCCGGCCAGCTTCTGGATGAGTCCGACCGCGACATGCGGCAGATGGCCGAAGAGGAAATTCGTGTGGCAGAAGAGCAGCAGGAAGACATGTCACGACGCCTGCAAACGCTGCTACTGCCCCGAGACCCCAACGACGAACGCAACATCTTCCTGGAAGTCCGGGCCGGCACCGGAGGCCAGGAAGCAGGCCTGTTTGCCGGAGACTTGCTGAGAATGTACAGCCGCTATGCCGAGCGACGCGGCTGGAAAGTGGAGATCATGTCGGCTCAGGACAGCGAGGCCGGTGGCTACCGCGAGGTCATCGCGCGCATCATCGGACAAGGTGCCTACTCCCGCCTCAAGTTCGAATCCGGCACGCACCGCGTGCAGCGCATTCCGGCCACGGAATCCCAGGGCAGAATCCATACCTCGGCGTGTACCGTGGCGATTCTTCCCGAGATCGACGAGGTCGATCATGTCGACATCGATGCCAATGACCTGCGCATCGACACCTACCGCTCGTCAGGCGCGGGCGGGCAGCACGTGAATACAACCGATTCGGCCATACGTATCACTCATCTGCCGACCGGCATCGTGGTCGAATGCCAAGACGAACGCTCGCAACACAAGAACAAGGCCCGGGCGATGAGCCTGCTCAGTGCCCGGCTGCTGGAGGCGCAGGTCGAACAACAGCGCTCCGAGCGTGCCGCCGAACGAAAGCTGCAGGTCGGATCGGGTGATCGCTCAGAGCGCATCCGGACCTATAATTTCCCCCAGGGCCGGGTCACCGATCACCGTATCGGCCTGACCCTCTACGATCTGGACAATATCCTGCAAGGCTCGCTCGACGAGGTCATCGACCCGCTGATCGAGGCCCACCAGGCCGAACTTCTCGATGAAATGACCCGCCAGGCTCACTGATGAAACAAACCACGCTGAGCATCTCCACCCCTGGTCGCAACCTGACCGAGATTACCGGTCAGGTAGCCGCTTTCGTCGCCGAAAGTCACGTGCAACAGGGCCTTTGCCATCTCTTCATCCGTCACACCTCGGCCTCGCTGATGATCAACGAGAACGCCGACCCGGACGTGCAGCGCGACCTGGAAACCTTTCTCGGCGACCTGGTGCCCGACGGCGATCCGCGCTACGTGCACACGGCCGAGGGCCCCGACGACATGCCGGCCCACGTACGCGCCCTGCTCACCCACACCGACCTGACCATCCCGATCAGCGACGGCCGCCTGGCACTGGGTACCTGGCAGGGCATTTTTCTATGGGAACACCGCCATCGCCCGCATCATCGGAAGGTTGTCATTACATTGCAGGGGTAATCAATCCGATAGACAACTTCGATGACGATCACACTTTATAGGCAAATTAGACTGATATGATATAACCTCCACTTCGCCCCCCGGAGGTTGCCGAACATGGAACTGGACCCACTCCTGCTGTCGCGCATCCAGTTTGCCTTTGTCGTTTCCTTTCACGCCATCTTTCCGGTCTTCACCATTGGCCTTGCGGCCTACATCGCTGTCCTCGAAGCCCTTTACTACCGCACCGACAACCCGGTCTGGGAAAAGCTGTCGAAGTTCTGGACCAAGGTGTTCGCGCTGGTGTTCGGCATGGGCGTGGTCTCGGGCATTGTCATGGCCTTTCAGTTCGGCACCAACTGGAGCACTTTCTCCTATTCATCGGCCAATTTCCTGGGGCCCATCCTCAGTTACGAGGTGGTCACGGCCTTCTTCCTGGAAGCCACCTTCCTCGGCGTCCTGCTATTCGGGCGTGACAAGGTACCCAGAGGCGCCCACCTGTTCTCGGCCTGCATGGTCGCGCTGGGGACGTTCATTTCCTCGTTCTGGATCCTTTCGGCCAACAGCTGGATGCACACCCCGGCCGGCGTGGAGTTCAATGATGGCATCATCCAGGTCACTTCCTGGACACAGGCCATCTTCAATTCGTCACTGCCCTATCGCTTTGCTCACATGGCACTGGCGTCGTTCATTACCGGCGGTTTCGTGGTCGCCGGGGTCAGCGCCTGGTATCTGCTGAAAGAGCGCAACCCCGAGACCAGCCGCAAGGCGCTGAAAATGAGCATCGTGATGCTCGCCATCGCCACGCCGCTGCAACTTGTGGTCGGCGACCTGCATGGACTCAATACCTTCGAGGAACAGCCCATCAAGGTCGCGGCGATGGAAGGGCACTGGGAGACCCAGGAAGGCGCCCCGCTGATCCTGTTTGCCATTCCCGACTCACGCAACGAGACCAATCACCTCGAAATTGCCATTCCGAAGCTGGGCAGCCTGATCCTGACCCACAGTCTCGATGGTGAAGTCACGGGGCTGACTTCCGTGCCCGCCGAAGATCGCCCGCCGGTCGGCATCGTCTTCTGGAGCTTCCGCATCATGGTCGGCATCGGCCTCATCTTCATTGTCATCTCACTGGCCTCGGCCTGGCAGCTCTGGCGCGGCAAACTGGAAGCATCACCCAGGCTGCTCAAGGCACTGACCTGGATGATCCCCCTGCCGTTCGTGGCCGTGCTCGCAGGCTGGTTCGTGACCGAGGTCGGCCGGCAACCCTGGTTGATTCAGGACATGATGCGTCTGAGCGAAGGCATTACTCCTTCGATTACCGGTGGCATGGTGCTTGTGACCCTGATCGGCTACATCGCCGTCTATGCCGTGGTTTTCGCCGCCGGGCTGTACTATCTCAGACGCGTGATCCTAGCCGGGCCGGATCCGGTTGAAGATGCATCAAGTGACGAATCTGCCCGACCCAAGCGGCCCTGGTCGGCCGTTTCGTCCGGGCTGGAAGACGAAGCTGCCAAGGCAAGGAGCTGATAGCCATGGAACTGATTGATCTGACCCTGATCTGGATTGTCATCATCGGCATCGGCGTGTTCATGTACGTCCTCATGGACGGCTTCGATCTCGGTGTCGGCATCCTCTTTCCGTTCGCACCCGACGATCGCGCCCGCGACGAGATGATGCAATCGGTCGCGCCGGTCTGGGACGGCAACGAGACCTGGCTGATCCTGGGCGGGGCCGGCCTGCTGGCCGCCTTCCCGATGGTCTATGCCGTGTTCCTGCCCGCGCTCTACATCGGCGTGTTCCTGTTGCTGGCCGGACTGATCTTTCGCGGCGTGGCCTTCGAGTTTCGCTTCAAGTCCGGATCGGAAAGCCGCCACTGGTGGGATCGCTCTTTCTTTGGCGGCTCAACGGTCGCCGCCTTCGCCCAGGGCGCGGTCGCCGGCACCTACATCCAGGGCTTCGAAGTCGAAGGATTTTCCTATGTCGGTGGCCCGCTGGACTGGCTGACACCATTCACCCTGATGACCGGCCTGGGCGTCGTCGCCGGCTATGCCCTGCTCGGCATTACCTGGACGATCCTGAAAACCGAAGGCAGCACGCGCGACTGGGCCTATCGCATTGCACCGAAGCTGCTGGCCGCGGTGATGGCGTTCTTTGTCATCGTCAGCATCTGGACGCCGCTGGCCAGTGAGCATGTCCGGGAACGTTGGTTCGATCATGTCACCGCGCTGTGGATCTTCCCGCTGCTGACCGTACTGACGGCAGCCTGGATCTTCAACAAGCTCAGGAAGCGCTCGGATGCCGCGCCGTTCATCGGCTCGATGACGCTGTTCGCCCTGTTCTACATCGGCCTGCTGATTTCGATGTGGCCCTACGCGGTGCCGCCCGAGCACACTTTCTGGGACGCCGCCTCCGATCCCGGCAGCCAGTTGTTCCTGCTGCTGGGCGTGTTGTTCCTGATTCCGATCATTCTCGGCTACACCGCCTGGACCTACTGGGTGTTCCGCGGCAAGGTCAACGCCGACGAGGGCTACGCAGGTCACTGAACCGCTCCCCGTGCCAAACGATCAGCATGCCGTGAGCAGCGGCGCGAGCGAGCGCGAGCGCCGCAATGCCGGCGCCGGAGGCTGGCTGAAACAGCAGGCGCCGGCCTGGTTGCAGCCCGCCATGACGGTGCTGGCGATTGTTCAGGCCGCCATCGTCATTGCCCAGGCCTGGTGGCTGGCCGATATCGTCCACCGTGTCGCCCTCGACGGTGCAACGCCGGCCTCGTTATGGCCATCGCTGTGGTTGCTGGCCGGCATCCTGGTGCTGCGAGCCGTGGCCGAAACACTGCGCGGGCTGGTTGCGGCGGGCGCTTCGGCCAGGGTGCGCTCTCAGATGGTGCCGCGGCTGTTCGCCCACATGATCGAAGCCGGCCCCGTGCTGCGCAGCCGGCACGGCACCGGCGCCCTGGCCACGACGCTGATCGAGCGGGTCGACGCACTCGACCCCTACTACGCCCGCTACCTGCCCCAGTTGATGCTGGTCGTCGTGCTCATCCCGGCCATCCTGGCCGCAGTTGTCCTGCAGGACTGGCTGGCCGGACTGTTCCTGGCTCTGGCCGCGCCTCTCATTCCACTGTTCATGGTCCTGATCGGCATGGGCACCGAGGCGCTCAGTCGCCGACAGCATGACGCGCTGGCACGCCTGGGCGGCGTCTTTCTCGATCGACTCAGGGGGATGGACCTGATCCGCCGGCTGGGCGCCGAGCGCCGGGAAAGCGCGCGAATCGGTGCGCTGATCGAGGATTTCAGGGGTCGCACCATGTCGGTACTGCGCGTGGCGTTTCTGTCGACCGCGGTACTGGAATTCTTTTCGGCGGTGGCCATCGCGGCAGTGGCCATCTACATCGGCCTCGGCCTGCTCGGATACATCGAGTTCGGGCCGGCACCGGCCCTGGACCTCAAGGCCGGGCTGTTCATTCTTCTGCTGGCGCCCGAGTTCTTTCTGCCCCTGCGGCAGTTGTCCCAGTTCTGGCATGACCGCGCCGGGGCCCTGGCCGCGGCCGATGCCATCCGTGAGGTGCTGGCCACCTCCCCGGCGCGCACGGAACCGGCCGACCCGGTGACCGTCGATACCGGAAGGGCCATCGGTGTCGACATCCGCGGGCTTGGCATGACATGGCCGGGACGTGGCCCGGTGCTCGAGGGAATCGACGTGACGATCGACGCCGGCCAGCGCGTGGTGATCGCCGGGCCCAGCGGTTGCGGCAAGTCCACCCTGCTCAAGTTGATGGCCGGCTTCGTCGAGCCCGGCCAGGGCCGCATTCGACTCGGGGACATGCCCCTGCAACGCATCGCCGGCAGCGACCTGGCCTGCCTGCGCGGCTGGATGGGCCAGCAAAACGGCCTGCTCAACGCCAGTCTGGCCGACAACCTGCGCCTGGGCGATCCCGACGCCGACAGCGACCAGTTGTGGCAGGCACTCGAACTGGCCGGCCTGGCCGACCTCTGCGGCCGCCTCCCGCTCGGGCTGGACACGCCGATCACCCAGGACGGAGAAGGACTGTCGGGAGGCCAGGCGCGACGGCTGGCACTGGCACGCACGTTGACCCGCCATCGCCCGCTGCTGCTGCTCGACGAACCCACGGCCAGTCTTGACCGGGAAAGTGCCAGCGGCATCTGGCACACGCTCAAACGCATCAACGAATTGACCGGCGCTACCCTGGTCTGTGCCAGTCATGATCCGGATGCAGTCGACTGGGCGGACCGCACCCTGCGCCTGGCGGACGGTCGGATCGCGGAGCAAGGCACATGAGTCTGCTGCAGCTACTGGGGCCGGGCTTGAGGCGGCAGTGGCGCTGGCTGTTGCTGGGTGTCGTGCTCATGCTCCTGAGCCTGATCGCCGCCGCGATCCTGCTCGGGCTGTCGGGCTGGTTCATCACGGCCAGTGCGCTGGCCGGTGCGGGCCTGATTGTAGGGCTGGATATCTTCACCCCCGGAGCCGGCATCCGGCTGGCCGCCCTGACCCGCACACTGGCACGCTACGGCGAGCGCCTGGCCAGCCACGAGGCGACTTTTCGCCTGCTCGCCGAGCTGCGCCTCAGGCTGTTCGGGCATCTGCTGACCCGGAGCGAATATGCCCTGCGGCAAATGCGGCGAGGCGATACGCTCGAACGGCTCACAAGAGATGTCGACACGCTCGACCACCTGTTTACCGGGGTGCTGGGCCCGGTTGCCGCCGCCCTGGCGCTGAGTCTGGCCGTGGCTGGCGGATTCGCGCTCATGGGCGCCACGCCAGCCGCCCTGGTCGTCGTCGGCGTGCTGGTGCTGAACCTGCTCGCGGTCGCGTTGATTGCCCGTGCCGGACGCGCCGCCACCCGGAAGCACTCGGCCATGGAACCCGACCAGCGCATGCTCGCCACCGAGGGACTGGAAGGGATGGAAGTCCTCAAGGCCTTTGACCGCGCCGGCGACTGGGGCCGGCAACTGGGCGAACACCACTCGCGCATGGTCGCGCTCGGACGCAAGCTGGCCCGTCTGGATGCCATCGGCCAGGGACTGACCACTTTGGTCGGGCTTGGTGGTCTGTGGGTCGTTCTGGTCGCCGGCCTCGCTCTGGCTGCAAGCGGTGTGATCACCACACCGGTGCTGGTCCTTCTGGTGCTGGTCATGTTTGCGCTCACCGAGGCCTGGCAGCCCCTGCCGGCCGCCTGGCGCCGACTCGCCGCATGCCGCAGTGCCGCGAAGCGTGCCGGTGATTTGCTGGAACCGGCCGCGGCCCGGCCGGCGCCAGCCGGCACTCGCCCGCTGCCCGCCGAGCACGGGATAGCGGCGATCAACCTGGGTTTTCGGTATCACGATTCATTGCCGCCCGTTTTCGAGGAACTGGACCTGCACATCGAGCCCGGTGAAAGAATACTAGTGACCGGCCCCAGCGGCGGCGGCAAGACCACCCTGGCCCTCTTGCTGATGGGGCAACTGCCTCCCACTGCCGGCCAGGTGCGCTACGGTGGCTGCGATATCGAACGAATCGAGCCCGACGCACTGCGGCGCGCGATGGGTTACCTGCCGCAGCACCCGGTCGTGTTTCGCGACACGCTGGCAAGCAATCTTCGCCTGGCAGCCCCAGACGCCAGTGACGATCAGCTCGTCGGGGTCCTGAAACAGGCCGGGCTGCTCGCCTTGCTGAACAATCTACCCGATGGCCTGGACAGCTGGATCGGCGAAGGGGGCGCCGATATCTCCGGTGGAGAATTGCGCCGCATCGCCCTGGCCCGCCTGCTGCTCACCGACCCGCGTGTCGTCATCCTGGACGAACCGACCACCGGACTCGATCCGGACAGCGCCCGGGCCATGCGCGGCGGGTTGGAAGACTGGCTGGCCGGTCGCACCACCATCATGATCAGTCACGAACCGGCGAATCTGCCTCGTTTCGACCAACGCGTGGTGCTTGGCTATTAACCCGGCACGAATGTAGATCGCTTAGCCGGCAGCATCACGTGCTTCCCGGGTGATCTGGCCGGTTCTTCTCCCGGTCCACAGCATCGCCACCGTCATGGGTACCAGCCACAGCAGCAGATCGGCACGATACTGTGGACCGTCCGGCAAGGCCAGCAATACGGCACCGGCCGCCGTTGCCGCGGCCAGCAGCCACCAGACAGTCATCTTCACGTTGCGACCGACAGGCAGCAGAAACAGCAACCACAGGGGATGCAGGAAGAACAGCACCAGGTTGCCGGCAACCGGATAATGGGCGGTTGCCAGCCACATGAGAACAATCAGCCCACCGGCCAGTCCGTAACCCGTCACCGCGATTCGCCACGGCAGCAGGGTCCAGGCACTGGTTGACCGCCACAGCGGCAACGTGACCAGCACAACGCCAAGCAGACCCAGCAGCAGGTAGAACCACCAAAGAATGGTGTCGGATTCGGGTGGCTGATGGACCTGCGGGTCATGAATCACACGGGTTTCGGTGACCAGTGATTGTCCGCCCGGCGCAAGCTGCTCGATCCAGTACGCCAGCGCCTCGGGCAGAAAGGCTTCTTCCCAGGCCGTGCGCTCACGATCGATTTCCGGACCGAGCAGCGTCATCAGTCCGGCATGCAGCCAGGGGCGCTGCATATTGAGCCGACTGGTGTGCTCGCGAAAGTTCTGCCGAGCCGGCTGCTTATGCATGAACTCGGCCAGTGAACCGGCGGTGACCTTGTCAATGAGATCCCTCAGCCAGGTCGAGCAGTTGGCAAAGTAGTAGTCGTAGTCGTAGTACTGGGGAACCGGAAAGATCGCATCGTCAAGCAGGCGATGCAGCCAGCGCACCTGCGATGGTGTCAAGTCCAGGCGCTGGGCCGTAATGGAGCGGTCACGCCCGCGGTAGAACTCGAACTCCCGTGTCGAAGTGGCGGACGAACCGTAGTAGCGCATGATGCCGCGGGCAAAGTCGAAGTAGAAGCCCGCGCGGTCGAGCTCAAAGTAGCCGAAGCTGAAGGTATGGTCCAGGCCGCTTTCCTCGTCGACCAGCCACAGGGCATTGTGTCCGAAGCGCTCCCAGACCTCCTCGCCCGGCCCATAGGTCACCAGCCAGGCTTCCTGTGCATTGCCGTCGGTGGGTGCAAGCGCAAACAGCGCCAGCACCGTGGCCCAAAGGGCTCTCATTCATGGATCTCCGGAAGAATACTTAGCGCATGTTACCCAATTCAGAGTCATACTGGACGCTGGCACCACCAACACGCAAGGTTCCGCCACACCATGTCACGAATCCAGTTCGAAAATCGCACCGGGACCCGATTGACCGGAAATCTTCACCAACCCGACGGAAATCGCATAAAGTCCTGTGCCCTGTTTGCACACTGTTTTACCTGTGGGCGCGACATCCGTGCTGCACGCGAGATCACGGCCCGTCTGGCCGAAGCCGGCTACGCCGTGCTGCGCTTCGATTTCACCGGCCTGGGCGAAAGCGACGGCGATTTCTCCGACACGCATTTTTCCAGCAACCTGGATGACCTCGAAGACGCCGCCCGGTGGCTGGGCAGCGAACTGGCACCGCCGCAACTGCTGGTGGGCCACTCCCTGGGCGGGGCGGCCTGCCTGGCCGTGGCCGAGCGCCTGGATTCGGTTCGTGCCGTCGCCACGATCGGCGCCCCGTCGACTCCCGACAACGTGATCGGGCATTTCGACGAGCGCCTCGACGAGATCATGACCGAAGGCTCGGCCGAGGTCACGCTCGCCGGGCGTCGCTTCCGCATTAGGCGGGATTTCATCGAAGATGCGCGCGAACACGACCTCGACGAACGCATCCGCCGACTAGAACGCTCCCTGCTGGTGATGCACTCGCCGGTCGACGAGGTAGTCTCCATCGACCATGCCCAACGGATTTTCACCGCCGCCAGACATCCCAGGAGTTTTGTCAGCCTGGACAATGCCGATCATCTGCTCACCAGACCGGCCGATGCGCACTGGGTTGCCGCGATGATTGCCGCCTGGGCCGAACGCTTCGTCGACGACGGTTCTCAGGAGGTCTGAAAGACTTCCACCGCATGCAGGCGACGATCGTCAGCACTGGTGATGACGAACGTCCAGTTGCCGATATCGACGGATTCCCCGGCTTCGGGCAGGCGACCGAACTCGGCCACGACCAGACCGCCGATGGTGTCGTACTCGCCATCGCTGAAGTCGGTGCCCATGGCATCGTTGAAGTCGTCGATGGGGGTCAGGGCCTGGACCAGGTACTTGTTTTCTTCCAGACGCTGGATATCGGCGATGGCATCGGGATCGTGTTCATCATCGATATCGCCAACGATTTCCTCCAGAACGTCTTCGATGGTCACCAGCCCGGAGACCCCGCCATATTCGTCGACCACAATAGCCATGTGATTCTTGCTGATGCGAAACTCGCGCAGCAGCACGTTGAGGCGCTTGGACTCGGGAATGATGACAGGCGGGCGCACCAGATCGCTCAGTACCACGTCATCGCCATTGGCCACCAGCTTGAGCAGATCCTTGGCCAGCAGTGTGCCCTGCACCTCGTCGCGGTCCTCGCCGACAACGGGAAAACGGGAGTGGCCAGACTCGATGATGATGGGCAGGATATCGGTCAGTTCGGCACCGGCGGGAATGACCACCATGTGCGAGCGTGGAATCATGACATCGCGAACCTGCAGCTCGTCGACCTCCAGCGCGCCTTCCAGCATGGCCAGCGTATCGGTGTCGATCAAACCCTGCCGGCTCAGGTCACGCAGCAACTCGACCAGGTCGTCGCGACTGCGTGGATCACTGCCAAAGGCGCGTCCAATGCGCTCCAGCCAGCCTCGCGAGGAGGCGTTGCTACTGTCGGAAGTATCGTCGTTCATGAGCTCATGAATGGTTGTCGGCTGTCAGGACCGGCATCAGTCGTCAATGCTGATGTAGGGATCGCTGATATCGAGTGTACGCAGCAATTCGACCTCGCGCGACTCCATTTCTCCGGCCTGATCAGGTGTCATATGGTCAAACCCGAGCAGATGCAAGATACCGTGGATCACCAGGTGGGCCCAGTGCCACAGAAGCGGCTTGCCCTGCGCTTCGGCCTCGCGCGCAATCACCGGGGCACACAGCACGATATCGCCAAGAAATCGCCAGGGCGTGCCAGGCGGCAGATCGGCGGGAAAGCTGAGCACATTGGTCGCATGGTCACGATCACGCCACTGTCGATTGAGTTCACGCCCTTCGTCCTCGCCAACCACTCTCAGGACCAGCCCGACATCATCAAGGTCAGCCAGCGCCACATCCACCCAGCGGCTGAACAGTTCGTCGGCGGGCACCTCGGGTCCGTCATGTACGCGCTGGATGACCAGGCGCTCCGGGGTGCTTTCAGGACTTGCGCGCATCGGCCTGTTCATATGCCTCGACGATGCGCCGCACGATGGGATGGCGAACCACATCACGGGCGTCGAAGAAGGTCTGGCTCACGCCCTCCACGTCCTTGAGCAGTGCAATGGCCTGGCGCAGGCCCGAGGTGGTTCCCGCAGGCAGATCGATTTGCGTCATGTCGCCGGTAATCACCGCCTTGGAACCGAAACCGATGCGGGTCAGGAACATCTTCATCTGTTCCGACGTGGTGTTCTGCGCCTCATCGAGAATGACAAAGGCATCGTTGAGGGTGCGCCCGCGCATGTAGGCCAGCGGAGCCACCTCGATGACATTGCGTTCGGTCAGCCGGGCGGCGCGCTCGAAACCGAGCATTTCGTAAAGGGCATCGTGCAAGGGGCGCAGGTAGGGATCGACCTTCTGTGCCAGGTCACCGGGCAGAAAACCCAGGCGCTCGCCGGCCTCGACGGCAGGACGCACCAGCACGATACGCTGCACCCGGTCGGACTCCAGGGCATCGACAGCACAGGCCACGGCCAGGAACGTCTTGCCGGTACCGGCCGGCCCCACCCCGAAATTGACATCGCAATCGCTGATGCGCTTGAGATAGTGGCGTTGGTTGGGACCGCGACCCCGGATCATGCCGCGGCGGGTCCGGATGCCGGCATCGACCTCCTCGGGTTCGGGTTCATCCAGACCTGATTCCTGCAGGTGCAGGTTCACCGTGGCCGGTGTCAGCACCTCGGACTCGGCCTGGCGGTAGAGCTGCCGCAGCACGCGCCGCGCCGCACGCGTGGCATCGGGCTGACCTTCCAGGCTGAACAGGTTGCCGCGCGCGGCAATCGACACGCCCAGCCGGTGCTCGATCAGGCGCAGGTGATCGTCTAGATGACCACAGAGATTGGCCAGTCGCTCGTTATCGACCGGTTCCAGTTCCAGCGTCAGATTGTCTTCCAGGGATGTGCTCATTCAGGCCACTGCCGTATCAGGGCTGGCCAGGCGACCACGCAGCGAGTTGGCCATGGCCGCGGTGATGGTGACCTCGGTCATGCGCCCGATGAGTTCCGGCGGACCCGGAAAGTTGACCACCCGGTTGTTCTCGGTGCGGCCGGCCAGTTCTCCGCTGTCCTTCTTGCTCGCGCCTTCAACGACCACACGTTGCGTCGTACCCACCATGGCTTCGGCATAAGCCTTCGCCTGGCGGTTGAGTTGATCCTGAAGTCGTTTGAGCCGGCCCTTCTTCTCGTCCAGTGACACGTTGTCGGGAAACGATGCAGCCGGCGTGCCGGGCCGCGCCGAGTAGATGAAGCTGAAGCTCTGATCGAACTCCAGTTCACGCACCAGATCCAGGGTCTGCTGAAAATCGTGTTCGGTCTCACCCGGAAAGCCGACGATGAAATCCGAGCTCAGCGCGATATCCGGCCTCACCTTGCGCAGGCGGCGGATTTTCTGCTTGTACTCGAGAATCGTATGCCCGCGCTTCATCAGGGCCAGCAACCGGTCCGAGCCCGACTGCACCGGAAGATGCAGGTAATTGGCCAGTTGCGGCACCTCGCCGAATGCCTCGATCAGACTGTCGGTGAACTCGACCGGATGCGAGGTGGTGAAGCGGATACGCTCAACACCCTCGATATGAGAGATATAGCGGATCAACAGCGCCAGGTCGGCCGTGCCGCCGTCATGCATGGGGCCGCGATAGGCGTTGACGTTCTGACCCAGCAGATTGATCTCGCAGACGCCCTGCCCGGCCAGTTCGGCCACTTCGGCGACCACATCATCCAGCGGCCGGCTCACTTCCTCACCGCGCGTGTACGGCACGACACAGAACGAGCAGTACTTCGAGCAACCTTCCATGATCGACACAAAGGCGGTTGCACCCTTGGCGCCCGGAGTGGGCAGGTGGTCGAACTTTTCGATTTCGGGGAAGCTGGTGTCGATGGCCGCCGCGCCGGACCTGGCCTGGTTGAGCAGGCCCGGCAGACGGTGAATGGTCTGCGGCCCGAACACCATGTCGACAAACGGCGCGCGCTGGACAATGCCCTCACCTTCCTGGCTGGCCACACATCCGGCCACGCCGATAACCAGGTCCGGGCGCTTTTCCTTCAGCGGCCGCCAGCGACCCAGCTGCGAAAACACCTTTTCCTGTGCCTTCTCGCGAATGGAACAGGTGTTGACGAGAATGACATCGGCCTCCTCGGCCCGTTCGGTCAGCTCCAGACCATGGGATGCCGCGAGGACGTCGGCCATTTTCTCCGAGTCGTACTCGTTCATCTGGCAACCGTGAGTCTGGATGTAGAGCTTGCCCGCCATAAATTGACCAGAAATCGCTGATAAGACCGGCTATTTTACCGCACGCACCGGTCGCGGCGCAGCCAGGTAGCGCACCCGGCGGGTAATCCGGCAGACCAGCTCGTAGGGAATGGTATCGGCAGCGCGTGCGACCTCCTCGACCGGCAGTCCCTCACCCCAGAGCAAGACCGGGTCACCGATCCCGGCCTCGGGGCAGTTGGCCAGATCAATGGTGATCATGTCCATCGACACCCGCCCTGCCAGCCGGCAACGACGTCCATTGACCAGCACATGCGCGCCGTCCCGGATCGAACGCGGATAGCCGTCGCCGTAACCGATCGCGGCCACGCCCACGCGCATGTCACGCGAGGCCACATAACGGCCGCCGTAACCGATGGATTCACCGGCCGCCACGTGGTTGACCGCCAGCAACTCGGAGCTCAACGTCATCGCGGGCGCCAGCCCCAGGTCAGCGCCGCTGCCCTCGCTCATGGGCGAAATGCCATAGAGCACGATACCGGCCCGGACCCAGTCCCGGTGCACCGCCGGCCAGTTGAAGATCGCCGCGGAGTTGGCCAGGCAGTGCTCGCCTTCAAGCCCGGCCACGGTGCGGTCAAAGCGCTCTAGCTGACGACTATTGAGCGGGTGATCGGACTCTTCGGCACAGGCCAGGTGGGTCATCAGGTTGACCTGCTCGACACCGGGCAAATCCAGCATTCGTTGATGGAGCACCGCCGCCTGACCGCCATCGACGCCGAGACGATGCATGCCCGAATCAATCTTCAGCCACAGTCGACGGCTGATCGCTCGCCCGAAACGCTCCAGAGCCTGGACCTGACGGGGATGATGAACGGTCAGCTCCAGCCCCAACTCGGCGGCGATGGCCAGATCGCCCGGATCATTCACCCCTTCCAGAAGCAGCACCGGCAATCCATTGCCCAGGCGTCGGATCGCACGGGCCTCCTCGATGGTGGCCACGGCCAGCATGTCGGCGTTCCTGAGTGCGGACAGGCAGAGGTCGATGCGATGGCCGTAGGCATCCGCCTTGACCACGGCCATGACCCGACTATCGGGCGCGCAGGCGCGTACCCGCGCCAGATTGGCGGCAATGGCATCCGTGGAGATGCGGGCCAGGGTGTTTCGTGCCATGGGCGATCAGGCTCGGTGGAGGCCGGACTCAACCATCCTGGTGGTAATGGTCGTAGACGAAGTCACGGAAGCGGACATACTCGCCCTGGAAAGTCAGATCGACCTTGCCGGTAGCCCCGTTTCGGTGCTTGCCGATGATGATCTCGGCCTTGCCCTTGTCGGTTGAATCCTCGTTGTAGACCTCGTCCCGATAGATGAACAGGATCAGGTCGGCATCCTGCTCGATGGCGCCCGATTCGCGCAGATCGGCCATTTTCGGGCGCTTGTCCGGACGCTGTTCCAGCGCGCGGTTGAGCTGCGAGAGTGCGACCACCGGCAGATCCAGTTCCTTGGCCAGCGCCTTGAGACTGCGCGAGATCTCGCTGATCTCGTTGGTTCGGTTCTCGGACAGTCCGGGCGCTTTCATCAGCTGCAGGTAATCGACCACGATCAGGCCGATATCGTGCTCACGCTTCATCCGCCGGGCCCGGGCCCGCAGGTCGGTTGTCGACAAGGAAGGGGTCTGGTCGATGAAGATGCCCGCTCCCTTGAGCATGCTCATGGCAGAACGCAGGTTGACCCAGTCATGGCCTTCCAGCTTGCCGGTACGCAGGCGGTTCTGGTCGATCTGGCCCAAGGAGGAAAACAGGCGCATGACCAGCTGCACGTCGGACATCTCCATGGAAAAGATCGCCACCGGCACCTTGTGCCGGATTGCGGCCCGCTCGGCAATGTTCATGGCAAAACTGGTCTTGCCCATCGACGGGCGCGCCGCAACGATGACCAGGTCGGTCTTCTGCAATCCGGAGGTATGTCCGTCGAGGTCGGTAAAGCCGGTGGGTACACCGGTCAGTTCACCCTCGTTTTCCTGCAGGTCATTGAGCAGATTCATGGCTTCGGCCATGACCTGCTGCACGCTGACATACCCGGAAGAGCGGTGCGCGCCCTGGTCGGCGATGGCGTAAATGCGCTGCTCGGCCTCTTCGAGCACCTCCTTGCTGCTGCGCCCGGCCGTATTCAGTGCCGTATCGGCAATATCGGTACCAATCTCGATGAGCTGGCGCAGAATCGACTTTTCGCGAATGATCTGGGCATAGCCGGCCACGTTGGCCGGGCCCGGCGTTTCGTTGGCCAGCATCGTCAGGTAGGCACCGGCATCGACGCGGTCGAGCAGGTCGTGGCGCGAAAACCACTCGGTGACGGTAATGGCATCGCAGGGCTGACCCTGCTGGCTGAGCTCGGACACGGACCGGTAGATCAACCGGTGGGTTTCTCGGTAGAAATCGCTCTCGTCGACCTGGTCGGCGATCTTGTCCCAGGCAGTGGCCGAGAGCATCAGGGCACCCAGCAGGGACTGCTCCGCCTCGTTGGAATGAGGCGGCGCCTTGACGTTGGTCAGCGACGAGATTCTCGGTTCAGCCACGGTGTTACGCCAGGTGGATTCTGCGGTGAAGGCCGATCAGTTTAGCTTACTACAGGGCCAGTGACCATGGCTCTTCCCGCCAGGTACGACAGCCGGAACGACAAGCGGCCCGGGCAAAACCCGGGCCGCTTGAAAGCGCTTCCAGCCCGCGCCGGAAGCGAATCATGCACTTGCGATCAGCTCTCGGCGGCAATAACCTTGATCTGAACTTCGGTCTGAACGTCTGCGTGCAGAATCAGGCCCACCGTAAACTCACCCGGTTCGCGAATCGGACCTTCGGGCATGTCGACCTCGGCCTTTTCGACCGTAAAGCCCATTTCGGTCAGCTTGCCGGCAATCTCGTTCGGATTGATGGAACCGTACAAACGCCCCTCGGGGCTGACCGGCACGGCGAACACCACCTCGTCCAGACCATCGATGGCCTCGCGCCGGGCTTCGGCGGCCGACAGCTTGTCCTGCGCCTGGCGCTGCAGTTCCTCGCGACGGGCCTCGAAGGCTTCGACATTGGCCTTCGTGGCCGGCACGGCCTTGCCGCGCGGCAGGAGGAAATTGCGGCCATAGCCCGGACGAACCGTGACCGTGTCGCCCAGCTCGCCGAGGTTGTAAATACTTTCCAGAAGAATCAGCTTCATCTCGTCACCCCGGTACTCAGTGGTTGTCGCTGTATGGCAGCAGCGCCAGGTAGCGGGCGCGCTTGATGGCCGTGGCCAGCTGCCGCTGATACTTGGCCTTGGTGCCGGTGATACGGCTCGGCACCACCTTGCCGGTTTCGCCGACGAAATCCTTGAGCAGATCGATGTCCTTGTAATCGACCTCTTCGATTCCTTCCGCGGTAAAACGGCAATACTTGCGTCGTCTCATGAATCGCGCCATTGCTTCAAGCCTCCGCCTGCTTTTCTTCGTTGGAGTCGGCATCCGACTCGGCATCGTCACCGGAATCGTCACCGTCCGAATTCGAATCATCCTGATCGTCGGAATCGCCACTGGATTCACTGGAATCACGCGTTTCCCGCTTGCCTTCGCGCTCATCCTTGTTTTCCTTGCGCTTGAGCATGACCGAAGGCTCGGTCTCGGCCTTGTCCTTGCGCACGATGAGGTGACGCAGAATGGCGTCGTTGAAACGGAAGATACCTTCGAGCTCGTCAAGCGTGTCCTTGCCGCACTCGATATTGATCATCAGGTAGTGCGCCTTGTGCAGCTTGGCGATGGTGTAGGCCAGCTGCAGTCGACCCCAGTCTTCGCTACGGTGGACCTTGCCACCCTTTTCCTCGACCAGGCTCTGGTAGCGCTCGAGCATGCTGGGCACCTGCTCACTCTGGTCCGGATGAACCAGAAGAACAATTTCGTAATGTCTCATTGTTACTCCTTACGGTTTTGTAAAGCCCGCTCAAGCGGGCCTCCAAAGCCCCCGGCCCGACAACAGCGTCGGCCGTGGAGCAAGGCGGCTCCCGGCACTAATGCCCGAAAACCAAGCCAGCTAGTATACCCCACGCCATTAAATGCGCGCAACTTTGCCCGGCGCTTCCTTGACAGTACAGGCTCGACCGCTATACTTGAACCCGTTTTCAGCAAGCATGGGAGGCAGGTTTTGAGTCGTCACCGAATCAGCGACGGTTGTTCGCGAGTGCGTCTTCACTAGCCTGTCTGTTTCCCCGGGCAGCCTGGCGAAGACTCATGCCGGACTGCCGCCCCCACCCGAGCACCCTGACTCGTTTACCGCCCCGCGCCGGCGCGCCAGCCTGCGCGTTCGCCGTGGAGCCTGCGGGGTATGCAACGGGTACATGCTGCTGACGGCGTCGACCTTGCCTGGCTGTCATTGTCGCCATGAACAGCACCAACGAGGTTAAGGCAATGAGAATATCCAGACTGATTCCTGTTCTGTTGCTGTGTCTGCCGGTCACCGCCTGGTCGGTGGGCGGGCATTACCCCGTCGACGATGCCGACCTTCCCGACCCACGGGAATTCGGCGCCGAGCTCTGGCATACAGTGCTCGACAGCGACAACTCCGAGTCGGCCTTTTCGGCATTCTGGCGCCCCGGGAGCCTTCCGGTGGAACTGATTGCTGAGTTTCAGCATCTGGATGAAGACGGCGTCAGCAGCAATCGTTTCGAGCCGCAGATCAAGTACCAGCTCGAACCCCTGGCCAGCGGTCAGATGGGCGCCGCAATCATGGTTCATGCCGGCTACGAAGGCGGCGAAGTCGCAGACTGGCTTGTCAACGTGCCATTCAGCTACGTGCTGTCCGATACCCCGATCACCCTGCACGGCAACCTGGGCTGGATCCACGAGCGCGGCGAAACCAGCCGGGATCGCGGATACCTCGGGGGCGCCGTCGAATGGGACGCATTCGAGCGCCTGACCGTCATCGGCCAGGTCTATCGAGAAGGCGCCGACGCCGAAACCGAGGCCCAGCTTGGCCTGCGCACGCCACTGGGCGGCCCGGTGGAACACCTTGATATTGCAGTTGGCCAGGAGCTGACCGGTGACGACAACGACTGGTTTGTCACCGTCGGACTGGCTTTTGCCTTCTGAGGCCAGGCACACAGGGGCCGACTCGGTGCCTGGCGCAGGGTCGGACGACCCGCCTGATACAGATCGATCCATCCCGCCAGTTCGGCGGGGGACAAGAACACTACGGAAATACCTGAGGAGTAGCCATCATGGCTGAAAAAGGTGCAATCATCGAACTCATCGCCCTGCTGCGCCTGGACAAGCAGAAGGAAGTGGCCGAAACCCTCGACGGCATGCCCGTACAGGACATCGCCGAGGCCATGGGGCAGCTTGATGTTGACGAGCAAGCCCGGCTACTGCGCATCCTTCCGGAAGAACGGCAGACCGACACCTTCTCATACCTCGGCAAAGGGCAGCAGCGCGACCTGCTCGAAGCTCTGTCAACCGGTGAATCGCGGCGAATCCTGCACGAGCTGCTGCCCGATGACCGGACCGCGTTCCTTGAGAGCCTGTCCAAGGAAGAGCTCGAGAACCAGCTCAAGCTGCTCGCTCCCGAGGATCTCAAGCAGTCGCTGAAACTCCTGGGCTATCCAGAGGAATCGATCGGTCGACTGATGACCCCACGCTTCGTGTCGATCCGGCCGGACTGGACGGTGGCACGCTCACTTGACCATATCCGTCACGAGGCCGACCGCGGCGAGACGGTGAACTTCGTGTTCGTGACCGATGAACGCGGCCACCTGGTTGATGCCATTCGCCTCAAAGAACTGATTCTGGCTCGGCAGGATGCGAAGGTCGAAAAACTGATGGACGGCGAGTTTTACTCGGTTCAGGCCTCTGCCGACCGCGAGGAAGCCGTGCAGGTCATCCAGCACTACGACATCAATACCCTGGCAGTCACCGACCGCAACGGCGTGATGCTGGGCATTGTCACCGTCGACGACATCATGGACGTGGCCGAGGCGGAGATCACCGAGGACTTCCATAAGATCGGTGGTGCCGGCGCACTCAACATCTCTCTGAAAGACGCCAGCCCTTCACTGCTCTACCGCAAGCGCGTCGGCTGGCTACTGATCCTGGTCTTCATGAATCTGTTCGGCGGGGAGGCCATCGCGCACTTCGAGGAAACCATCGAGGCGGTGATTGTTCTCGTGTTCTTCCTGCCTCTGATCGTGGACTCCGGGGGTAATGCCGGCTCGCAGTCGGCCACCCTGATGGTGCGCGCCCTGGCCACCGGCGATGTTCATCTGCGCGACTGGTTCAGGCTATGGGCCAAGGAGTTCGGCGTGGCCGTCGCCCTGGGTGTGAGCATGGGCCTGGCCGTCTCGCTGATCGGCTTCTACCGGGGCGGCTACGAAATTGCCCTGGTCACCTCACTGGCCATGGTCTGCGTGGTGACGTTCGGCTCGATGGTGGGCATGCTGCTGCCGTTCCTGCTGACCCGCTTCAAGCTCGACCCGGCCACAGCGAGTGCGCCCCTGATCACATCGATCGCGGATATCGGCGGCATCATCATCTACTTCTCGATTGCGACGGTAGTGCTCAGCGACGTCCTGGCGGCCGCGGCCTGACCGGGAATCCGGTGTCATGAAAAAACGGCCGGTCGTCATCACACGACCGGCCGTTTACTTTTCCGGATCCGGCCACCGCATCGGCTGCCGGCAGCCCGCAACACAGAGAGGTTCTACTGGCGCGACCAGCGATAAAAGCGCATCGGCGGTACGTTGAGCAGCTCCAGCTCGACTTCCGGGTCGCCCAGGATGGGGCGCCCCATGCGACCGACATGACCGCGAAACTGGTAGGCCACGAATCGCCCGCCGGGTGTCAGGCTGTCGCGCACGGCTTCGAGCACGGCATTGCCGACCTCGCGCGGCATGGTCGAGAAGGGAATGCCGGAAATCACCACGTCGGGTGCCGGCAGATCATACGATTTCAGAATATCCGGCAGGTCGGCCGCGCTGCCGGTATGCGGCAGCAGGCGCGGGTCACCAATACTCTCAAGGATGCTGGAAAACTGTGGATCGAGCTCGATGGTCAGCAATTTCGCGTCCGGTCGCATCGCATCGAGAATAGCCCGGGTGGTCCCGCCGGTCCCCGGGCCCAGCTCGACCACCGTGATGGCGTCGGCCAGCCCGGAAACATTGACAATCCGTCGCTCCAGGAAGCGTGAACTGGGAATGATGGAGCCGACCTGCTCCGGGCTTCTGAGAAAGCCACGAAAAAAATCGAGGCCGCGTGTCCCGCGTCGCGCACTGCCCTTGCCCGTCTCTTCCAACTGATGCTCCTTGGAATTCCTGCTCCGAATCGTCTCGTGACATTCTATCAGCCGGGGCCTTTACCCGAAACCAATTCGGGGTTATCCTTGCGCGCCTTGATGACAGGGGCATGAAGGCGCGCAAGTGCCGCCCGGGTCGAAAGGGACAAACAAACCGCCAGCGTTTGGCGGCTACAATACGGTTTAGACGGAGAGGTGGCCGAGTGGCTGAAGGCTCTCCCTTGGCTCAAGGGAGTATACGGCTTATACCCGTATCGAGGGTTCGAACCGAGCCGCAGGCGAGCTCGCTGAAGTGCGAAGCACTTCAGTCCGAAGGACAAGCCCGCTGAAAGCGGGCGCAGCAATCCCTCCCTCTCGCGGCGCGCAAGTGCCGCCCGGGTCGAAAGGGACAAACAAACCGCCAGCGTTTGGCGGCTACAATACGGTTTAGACGGAGAGGTGGCCGAGTGGCTGAAGGCGCTCCCTTGGCTCAAGGGAGTATACGGCTTATACCCGTATCGAGGGTTCGAACCGAGCCGCAGGCGAGCTCGCTGAAGTGCGAAGCACTTCAGTCCGAAGGACAAGCCCGCTGAAAGCGGGCGCAGCAATCCCTCCCTCTCGCGGCGCGCAAGTGCCGCCCGGGTCGAAAGGGACAAACAAACCGCCAGCGTTTGGCGGCTACAATACGGTTTAGACGGAGAGGTGGCCGAGTGGCTGAAGGCGCTCCCCTGCTAAGGGAGTATACGGCTTATACCCGTATCGAGGGTTCGAATCCCTCCCTCTCCGCCATCATTAAAAGACCCGCCCTCGTGGCGGGTTTTTTAATGATCGTGGTGAGGGGGATCACGGATGAGAACCCCGGTTCGAACCGAACCGCGCGTAGCGCGGTGAGCTCGCTGAAGTGCGCAGCACTTCAGCCCGAAGGGCAAGCCCGCCTTAGCGGGCGCAGCAATCCCTCCCTCTCCGCCATCATTGAAAAGCCCCGCTTCAAGCGGGGTTTTTTCTTTCCCGCATCCCCCCATTTTCTAGCCCCCCGCCCACGATTTCGGTATGCTTGAGCGAAAAGGTCTTTTCGCTCACCAGGAGCCGTATAGATGAAGCCGACCGAGACCGGCGACAGTGAGTACTTCCACCGCGTGGTGGACTGCCAGTGGGCCTGCCCCGCCCACACCGACATTCCCGAATACATCCGCCTGATCGCACAGGGGCGTTTCACCGACGCCTACATGGTCAATCGCGAATCCAATATCTTCCCGGGCATTCTCGGCCGGGTCTGTGATCGTCCCTGCGAACCGGCCTGTCGGCGCGGGCGCGTGGATGAAAAGCCGGTCGCCATCTGCCGGCTCAAGCGTGTGGCGGCCGACCACAAGGAAGATATCCGCTCGCGCCTGCCGACCATCCCGGAGAAGAAGAACGGCAAGCGCATCGCCCTGATCGGGGCCGGTTGCGCCAGCCTGGCCGTGTGCAACGATCTCATGCCCCTGGGGTACGAGTGCACCATATTCGAGCGGCTGGACGTGCCCGGCGGCCTGATGCGCTACAACATTCCGGCTTTCCGCCTGCCGGCGGAAGTGCTCGACGAGGAAATCGGCTACATCGTCGACATGGGCGTGGACCTGCGTCTGAACTCACCCGTCGACAGCATGAAGGCGCTGCTGGCGGAGGGATACGATGCGGTCTTTGTCGGCTCTGGCGCACCGAAGGGCAAGGAACTGAACCTGCCCGGCCGCGAAGAAGGTGATGCCAACATCCACATCGGCATCGAATGGCTTGAGTCGGTGGCGTTCGGCCACACAAAAGAAATCGGCCGGAAGGTGCTGATCATCGGCGTGGGCAACACGGCCATGGACTGCTGCCGCACCAGCCTGCGCGTGGGCGCGAACGACGTCAAGGTCATGGCGCGCAAGCCACGCCAGTTCTTCAAGGCATCCGACTGGGAGCTGGAGGATGCCGAGGAAGAGCAGGTCGAGATCATGATCAACCACTCGCCCAAGGAATTCGTGGTCGAAAATGGACAGCTGAAAGGCATGCGCTTCGAGGTGATGGAGTACGACATCGAGGACGGGCACATCACTGACAGTCGGGTGGTCGAGGAAACCTTCATCGAAGCCGACGATGTCATTCTTGCCATTGGCCAAGAAACGGCATTTCCCTGGATCGAGCGCGACATCGGCATCGAGTTCAACGAGTGGGACGAACCGGTGGTCGATCGCGAGACCTATCAGTCCACCCTGCCCGGCGTGTTTTTCGGCGGTGATGCCGCCTTCGGCCCGGAGAACATCATCTGGGCCGTGGAGCACGGTCACCAGGCCGCTATCTCGATTCACAACTACGTGCATGACAAGCCGGTGACCGAACGCCTGCCGCGCACGGTCAAGCTGTCGACTCGCAAGATGGGCATTCACGAGTGGAGCTACTCCAACGACTTCGAACCGGCTGCCCGGCGCCAGATGGAGCACGTGCCGCTGACCGAGCGCTTCCGCCAAATCGATACCGAAGTCGAGCTGGGCTTTACCTCCGAGCAGACCGCCTGCGAGGTGGAGCGTTGCCTCAATTGCGACATCCAGACCGTGTTCTTCGACAAGCTGTGCATCGAATGCGATGCCTGTATCGACATCTGTCCAACCCAGTGCCTGACCATCACGCCCGGAGCCGACGACGAAGACAACCTGCGGCAGAAGCTGACGGCCCCGGCGGACAACACCGAGCAGCCGATCTTTATCTCCGAGCAGCTCGAGCAGACCGGTCGCCTGATGGTCAAGGACGAGAACGTCTGCCTGCATTGTGGATTGTGCGCCGAACGTTGCCCGACGGCGGCCTGGGATATGCAGAAATCCTTTGTCGACATCCCCTATGCCCGCGATCACGACGTCATGCCATGCCGCCAGCAGAAAACAGGCTGATGTTCGTGAACACAACCGTTTGCACTACCCGATACTCCAGAGGAAGAGATCATCATCGTGCCCGGAGCTGATTCAACCCCCCACCACATCAACGACTTCGTCATCAAGATCGGCACTGTCAACGGCACCGGTTCGGCCTCGGCCAACACCCTGCTGATGAAGGCCCTGTTTCGCATGGGCATCCCGGTGACCGGCAAGAACCTGTTTCCATCCAACATCCAGGGATTGCCCACCTGGTACGAGATCCGTGCCAATCATTCCGGATACAACGCTCGTACCGGACGCGTTGACATGATGGTGGCCATGAATGCCCAGACCTACCAGCAGGACCTGGCCGAGGTCAGCCCGGGCGGCTACCTGATCTATGACTCAAGCTGGCCGCGCGACGGGCAACTGGCACGCGAGGATGTGCACCTGATCGGCATTCCGCTGGCCGACATGGTCAATCGCCACTTCGCCCCGGCCCGCGTGCGCATCCTGATGAAGAACATCGCCTATGTCGGCGCCCTGTGTGCACTGATGGATATTGACGGCGATGTGGTCCGCGGGCTCATCGAAGAAACCTTTGCCGCCAAGAAGAAGCTCATCGAACCCAATATGCAGGCCATTGCCCTGGGCCATGACTACGCGCGCGAGCACTTCGAGTGCCCGCTGCCGGTCAGGGCCGAAGCGATGAACGGCACCAACGATCACATTCTGATTGACGGCAACCAGGCCGCGGCCCTGGGCTGCCTCTACGCCGGGGCCACCGTGGGCGCATGGTATCCGATCACGCCCTCGACCTCGCTGATGGATGCCTTCGAATCGCTATGCAAGCGTTACCGGACCGATCCGGACAGCGGAGAAAAACGCTATTGCGTCATCCAGGCCGAGGACGAACTGGCTGCCGCCGGCATGGTCGTCGGCGCCAGCTGGGCAGGGGCCCGGGCCTTCACGCCGACATCCGGACCCGGCATTTCGCTGATGGGCGAGTTCATCGGTTTTGCCTACTACACCGAGATACCGGCGGTGTTTTTCGACGTGCAGCGTGTCGGCCCCTCGACCGGCATGCCCACGCGCACCCAGCAATGCGACCTGATGGCCACGGCCTACTGCTCGCACGGCGATACCCGCCACCCGGTGCTGCTACCGGCCGATCCACGCGAGTGCTTTGAATTGTCGGTCGCCGCCTTCGACCTGGCCGACCAACTGCAAACCCCGGTATTCGTGCTCTCGGACCTGGATATCGGTATGAACGACTGGATGGTCCCGAAACTGACCTGGGACGACGACTACCGCCCCGAGCGCGGCAAGATCCTCAGTGCCGAGGAGCTCGAGGAACTGGAAGCCTTCCATCGCTTCGATGATGTCGACGGCGACGGCATACCCTACCGAACCCTGCCCGGTTCTCATCGCAAGGGGGCTTACTTCGTGCGCGGCTCGGGCCATAACCGGCTGGGCGGCTATACCGAGGACGCCAGCGAGTACCAGGAGGTGGTCGACCGCCTGCTGACCAAGTGGGAAACCGCGCGCGGCATGGTACCGGCCCCGGTCAGCATCGACAGTGGACATCACACGGATATCGGCATCATCGCCTACGGTTCTTCGCACGGCGCCGTGGTCGAGGCGCTGGATCAGCTGGCCGGGAATGGCATCCACGCCAACTATCTCCGCTTGCGGGCGTTTCCCTTCAGCGACGAGGTCCACGAGTTTCTCGACAACCACGCCACGGTGTTCGTGGTTGAACAGAATCGTGACGGACAGATGCGCTCCCTGCTGAAACTGGAAACGGATGTCGATCCCGGGAAACTGGTGTCCATCCTGCACTACAACGGGCTGCCCATCCCGTCCGATGCCGTCAGCAAGCGCATACGAAACCATATTCGCAAGGAGGCCGTGGCATGAGCTTCATCAGGAAGCCGAAAGTTGAGTGGGCCGGTCAGCGACGCAACCCGCTGGGCCTGACGATACGCGACTACGAAGGGGGCATGTCGACACTGTGTGCCGGCTGCGGTCACGACTCGGTCACTGCCGCACTGGTGCAGGCCTTCTGGGAGCTGTCCATCAAGCCCGAGCAGGTCATCAAGATGTCGGGCATCGGCTGTTCGTCCAAAACTCCGGCCTATTTCCTCAGTGGCGCCCACGGCTTCAACTCCGTGCACGGGCGCATGCCCTCGGTGGCCACCGGTGCGCTGGCGGCGCACCGCGATCTGATTGCCGTGGGCATATCCGGCGATGGCGACTCGCTGTCGATCGGCATGGGACAGTTTGCCCATGCCGTTCGCCGCAACCTCAACCTGCTCTACATCATCGAAAACAATGGTGTCTACGGACTGACCAAGGGGCAGTTTTCGGCCTCGGCCGATCCCGGCAGCAAGAGCAAGGCCGGCATCGAGAACCGCCAGCAGGCCATCGACCCGGTGGCCGCGGCCATTTCGCTGGGGGGCAGCTTTGCCGCCCGCAGTTTTTCCGGCGACAAGCAGCAACTGGTGCCGTTGATCAAGGCCGGCCTGGCACATCCCGGCTGCGCGGTGCTCGATGTCATCAGCCCCTGCGTGACCTTCAACGATCACGAGGGCTCGACCAAGAGCTATGCCTGGACACGCGAAAACCACGAGTCGGTTACTAGCGCCGACCTGGTCGAGCCCGCCGAGGCCATTGAGGCCAACTACGAGGAAGGCGAAGAGCTGCCGGTGAGGCTGCACGATGACTCGGTCATCCGCTTCCGCAAGCTGGAAGCCGACTACGACCCGGGCGACCGGGCGCATGCGCTGGAGTACCTGGAAAGGCATCGCGCCGAAGGCAAGGTCGTCACCGGCCTGCTCTACCTGGATCAGGACCTGCCCGAGTTTCATCAGCTCTCCGGCACGGCGCGGCAACCACTGCGCGATACCGGCTTCGAGCACCTCAATCCTGGAGCCGACGCGCTGGAGACGCTGCAGGAAAAAATGAGATAGTGCGGCGGGTGACTGCTCGCGGCACACGCAAGTACCCCTTCACCCGACTACCGCTGGGACGCCCATGGTGCGAGGCCATCGAACTGCCTGACGGACGTCGCTTCATACTGCGTCCCATGCAGCCGTCCGATGCCCCGATGCTGCGACGCAGCTTCCTGCGCCTGACCCCGGATGAGGTACGCATGCGCTTCATGCACCCGATCAAGGAACTGACCCCGCAGTATGCCTCGAGACTGGCCAGCATCGATCATGAACACGAATTCGCCCTGGTCTTGGTCGAGGCCCGCTCGCCGGAAGAAGCCCTGATCGGGGCGGTGGTCCGGGTGGCCATGGACGCGGACGGCCGACAGGCCGAGTTCGCCATCATCGTTGGCGGCGAACTCAAACGCCAGCGCCTGGGCCGCTACCTGTTGACCCGAGCCATTGAATGGGCGAGAAAGAAGGGCATCAAGGTCCTCTACGGCCTGGTGCTGGAAGACAACGAGCCCATGCTGTCACTGGCCAGGTCACTGGGTTTCTCCCGTCATCGCTCGCACGACAACAGCGGCGTGGTCGAGGTCCGCAAACTGCTACAGTGAAAGCGGAAAACCCTGGCCCTGGGCCAGGCCTTCCAGGCGGGCCAGTTCCAGCTCCTGGTCACGCAGGCGGTCGCGCAGAACCGCGAGACGCTCCCGCGTTTCGGCAATCGCTTCGCGGTCTCGCGGCCGTTCTTCACGCAACTGGGCAAGCTGGTCCTCGGCGCGCCGGATCTCGTCAACACTCCGATCAACACGACTGCGGGCCTGGTACACCGCCTGGCCGGTGTCGTAACCGTCCAGAAACTCGGGTTCCAGCTCACCGGGGCAAATCGAATCATAGCGCTGGCCGTTGATCCCCTGGCGGAAGCCGTTGTTGCGCGTGCAGAACCAGACGATGCCGGTATCCCAGCCGTGCGTCCAGGCCTCGCGGTCGGCCGGATAACCGGCTTCCGCGCAATCGTCGGCACGTCGCGCAAAGTAACTCATGCCCTGCCCCGCGCGGGCATCCATCTCGCCGATCCGCTCCCAGTCGGCCACGGCACATTCCTCGGGCGACATGGTCGCGCACCCCGAAAGAACCAGGATTGCCACCACACTCCCTTTTGCAGCCCATTGCCTGATCATCATCACACCCTCCCAGGTCGCTTTCAGTTTTCCGGATACAGACCGGCCAGGTCCAGTATGAAGGCATACTCGGCCGCTGTCTGTTCCAAACGTCGAAAACGTCCGGACGCGCCACCGTGCCCGGCCGACATATTGGTATGCAGCAGCAACGGGTTGTCATCGGTCTTGTAGGCGCGCAGCTTCGCAACCCACTTGGCCGGCTCCCAGTACTGTACCTGGGAGTCCCACAGGCCGGTGGTGACCAGCATGGCCGGGTAGTCCTGCTCGCGCACGTTGTCGTAGGGCGAATACGACAGCATGTACTCATAGTATTCCGGGTCGACCGGATTGCCCCACTCGTCGAACTCATTGGTGGTCAGGGGAATGGACTCGTCGAGCATGGTGGTAACCACGTCGACAAACGGGACGTGGGCCACCACGCCGCGGTAATGCTCGGGCGCCATGTTGACCACCGCACCCATCAGCAAGCCACCGGCCGAACCGCCCATGGCAAATACGCGGTCGCCATCGACCAGCTCCTCGTCGACAAGGTGCTCTGTTACATCAATAAAGTCCGTGAAGGTATTGATCTTGTTAAGCATTCTTCCGTCGTCGTACCACCGGCGACCCATCTCCTGCCCGCCACGGACATGGGCAATGGCAAACACGAAGCCACGATCGACCAGGCTCAGACGGCCGGTGGCGAAACTGGGGTCGCTGCTGTGTCCGTAGGATCCGTAAGCGTACTGGTACAGCGGGGCCGTCCCGTCCAGCGGAGTATCGCGGTGGTGGAGAATGGACACCGGGATGCGCGTTCCATCACGCGCCTCCACCCACTCCCGACGGGTGAGGTAATGGTCGGAATCGAAATCGCCGGGCACCTTGTCACGCTTGAGCAATTCACGGTCTCCGCTGGCCACATCCAGCTCCCAGGTCGAGTTGGGGGTGGTCATCGAGGTATAGACATAGCGCAGAGCCGCGGCCCCCTGATCCGGGTTGGCCGCCAGAAAGGCGGCATAGGCGGGCTCGTCAAACTCCAGCACTTCCGACTCACTCGACTCCCAGTCATGAATGCGAATGCGGCGCAGTCCTCCGGAGCGCTCACCCACGGCCAGAAATCCTTCCATGGCATCGAATTCGTGAATGAAGACGTCTTCGTCGTGGGCAATGACATCTTCCCAGGCATCGCGATCGTCATGCTCGTCGAGGGCCACCCGCATGATGCGGAAGTTGGGTGCCTGGTGGTTGGTACGGATGATCCAGTGATCGCCCAGATGATCTGCCGCGTACTCGTGTCCACGCTCGCGCGGATAGAACAGCTCGAAATCCGCCTCGGTGTCGGCGGCCTCCACCACGTGCATCTCGCTGGCCACCGTGGAGCGCAGATAGATGAAGTTGAATGCATTCGACTTGGTGCGCGAGACATAGGTGTAGAAGGCCGTATCGTCTTCCTGGTAGACCAGCTCACCGGCACCGCCACCACCGACCCGGTAGCGTCGCACGCGCCAGGAACGCAGCGTTTCGGGTTCGTTTTCCACGTAATACAGCACATCGTTGTCGGCCGACCACGACAGGCTGGACACGCCGGTAGTGCCGGTATCGATGACCTCGCCAGTGTCGAACTCCTTGATCATCAAGCGATGCTGACGACGGCCGACGGTATCTTCCAGCCAGGCGAAGCGCTGCCCGTCCATGCTCACGTCCCAGCCGCCAACCTGGTAGAAATCCTCGCTCTCCGCCTTTTCATTGACGTTGAGCAGGATCTCCTCCTCGGCATCCAGATCGCCCTTGCGGCGGGCGTATATCGGGTACTCATGCCCCTTCTCGAAGCGGGTGTAGTACCAGTAGCCACGGTCATACCAGGGCACGGTGGAATCGTCTTCGGCGATGCGCCCGCGGAGTTCTTCGGACAAGTCCTTGCGCAAGTCCGACAGATGGGCCTGCATGGCCTTTTCGTAAGCGTTTTCGGCTTCCAGGTAGGCCAGGATATCGGCATCGGCACGCTCGTCATCACGCAGCCAGTACCACGGATCGACCCGCTCGCCGGCCGGTGCCTCGACCACGTGGTCCCGGCGCTCGGCCACGGGCGGTCGCGGGTATTCGTCGATGGCTTCGGGCTCGGTAGTGGTCATGGTCTCGGTCTGGTTCCGGTCACAGGCTGCCAGGCTCACGATGGCCAGCAGGAGTAGTAGCAGGGTCTTTTTCATGTGGATTCATGCAGTAGCCAAGAGGGTGCGCCAACGGCGCGAGACGAGTCTACACCGATTCCCGACGACCGGCATGGCCAAACAATTCAGCGAGCTATTCGAGCAGACGTTCGCGGGTCTCGGCATCCAGCCCACGCGCCATCAGGCCGCGCTGTCGTCGATACCGCAGTTGTTCTTCTCGAAGACCCGGTCGGCCCGGTAGCTGGAACGCACCAGTGGCCCCGAAACCACCTCGAGGAATCCCTTTTCCAGACCGATCTCGCGCAATTCGCGAAACTCGTCCGGTGTCACGTAGCGTTCGACCGGCAAGTGGTTGATGGTCGGGCGCAGGTATTGCCCGAAAGTCACGATATCCACGCCGATGGTGCGCAGATCGTCCATGGTTTCGATCACTTCCTCGGTGGTCTCGCCCAGGCCCAGCATCAGGCTGGTCTTGGTCAACACTCCGGGACGGTACTGCTTGGCGTGCTCGAGCACCTTGAGGGTCTGCTCGTAACCCGCTCGCGGGTCGCGCACGGGATGCGTGAGACGACGAACGGTCTCGACGTTCTGGGCAAACACTTCCAGGCCGGAATCGACCACGGTCTCGACATCATGCAGGCGGCCCTGGAAGTCCGGCGTCAGCGCCTCGACCGCCGTTTGCGGGTTGACCTTCTTGATCTCGCGGATGCAGGCGGCGTAGTGGCCTGCGCCACCATCGTCGAGGTCATCACGATCGACCGAGGTCAGCACCACGTATTTCAGGTCCATGATGCGCACCGATTCGGCCGAATTGGCCGGCTCTTCAGGATCCAGCCAGCCACGCGGATTGCCGGTATCAACCGAGCAGAAGCGACAAGCGCGGGTACAGACATCGCCCATCAGCATGATGGTGGCCACACCATTGGTCCAGCATTCGCCGATGTTCGGGCACTTGGACTCCTGGCAGACCGTGGCCAGCCGATGCTTGTTGACGTTGTCACGCACCTGCTCGTACTTGCCGCCCTGCGGCAGGCGTGCCCTTAGCCACTTGGGCTTGCGTCCGATCGGCGCCGGCTCGGCGCCGGCCCTGGCCTTGATGCCATCACGAATGGCTGTAAAGCCCTGCGGCTTGAGAACTTTCTCGCCGCTCTTCACGGCGATGGGAATGCGTCTGGCTTCGCTCACTTGCTCGAGACTCCGGACATTGGCGATTCTTCGACCTGTCATTATCCCATTGTTCGATCACCGGCGTGAGAAAACCCGCTCCATCGACCGGCCAGCCCGGTGGCAGGTGCGTCATTCCTGGCGACAGTCCCATCTGGCGACGACGCTGGCGACTCAGTTCATCGATCGTCAAGGTGGTCATTGCTGTACCTCCTCCAGGTCCTGCCTGGGACCCAGAAACAGCAGCGCAACCAGCAACAGGGACACGGCCGAGCGCACCAGTGTCTCGAAGCCGTCCATCCCGTCTTCCGATGGACTCTTAAGAGCCTGTCCGGGCGTCGCGAAATCACCGGAAGAGTCGTGAACCGAAGCCGTCGCCGGCGATTGCAGCGCAAACTCCGGTATGCCCAGGGCCATATCGGCACTCCTGGCCGGCACGGCCCATGTGTTGACGCTAACCGATCCCAGAATCATCAGCAGAATGATGACCGCACAGCTTTTCATTTCAGTGACTCCTATACGTTGTTGTGTTGGGTGTCATTGAAACGGTCCGGCCGGGCATCACGCCGTCACGACGATGGCAATTCGGGGAGAGGATGTGGCAAACTTGTGGCAGCCCGTTCCTGCCTGTTTCCATCCAGCCACTTTCATGACCGCGCGCGTCATTGCCATCGTCGAGGATGAAGCCACGCTTCGCGACAACTACCGCGAGGCGCTGGAACGCTATGGATTCACCACGCGCGGATATGCTGATCGCCCGCAGGCCGAGGAAGCCTTTGCCGGCCCCCTGCCCGACCTGGTGATCATCGACATAGGCCTGGGCGACGAACCGGAAGGCGGGTTCGAGCTCTGCCGCCAGTTGCGATCGCGCTCGAAGACGCTGCCGATCATCTTTCTGACCGCCCGAGACTCCGACCTGGATGCCGTCTCCGGCCTGCGCCTGGGTGCCGATGACTACCTGACCAAGGACATCTCCACCCAGCACCTGCTGGCCCGCATCGTGGCCCTGTTCCGACGAATCGATGCGGCCGATGACGACAGTCGGCGCCCCCAGATCATTCGGCACGGCGCGCTGGAGCTCGACGGCGAGGCCCTGCGTGCGAGCTGGAACGGGCAAGCGGTCCCGCTGACCGTGACCGAGTTCTGGATGGTCTACGCGCTGGCCTCGCGCAGCGGACACGTGCGCAGCCGCGGCCAGTTGATGGAGGCGGCCAGCCTGGTCGTCGACGACACCACCGTTACCTCCCACATCAAGCGAATACGGCGCAAGTTCCAGGCCCTGGACGGTCAGTTCGAGGCACTCGAAACCGTTCACGGCGCCGGCTATCGCTGGACTTCATGAAACTGCGCGGACAGCTGATGCTGGTCACGGCGCTGGTTGTCGTGATTCCCATCGCCGGCTGGCAGTTCGTCAAGACCCTGGAGCAGTCACTCCGACAGGCCCATGAACAGGCCCTGCTCGACAATGCCACGGCCATGGCACGACGCCTGGCCAGCGAGCCCGAGCAGCCCTGGAGCGACCCGGACGACGGGCTTTACGTGCATCCACTGGATCACCCCATTCATCTCGATGGCCACGGCGCCGAATGGGAGCGCTGGCTGGACCAGGCACGCCCCCTGGCCACGGATGCGGCAGGGCCCGAAGCCCGGCTGCTCCTGGCTGCTCGCCCCCGTGGCCGCCTGCACCTGCTGCTGACAGTCGATGGCACGACACTGGTACTGGCCGATCCCGATCAGGGACCGGGGGATCGGGTCGAGATCGTGATCGGCCAGGGCGCCGAAGAGTACAATCTGACCCTGGCACCACTGGCACCGGGGTGGGTGGAGGCCAGCGATGCCGATAGCGGCTTCAGCGTGCAGGGCAACTGGCAACCGCGAAGCCGCGGATGGACGCTGGAGCTGGAAGTCGCGAATCCGGTTCAACCGGACCGGCTGGGGCTGGTCGTGCATGATGTCGACGACCCCATCGAACGCCGGGTGCGGTCGAAGGCCGGCACATTCGGCACCCTGCCCCTGATCCGTTCCAGCGAGACACTGGACTCGCGCCTGGAACGGCTGCTGCCCGACAACACTCGCGCCTGGGCCACCACCGCCAGCGGTTGGGTGCTGGGTTACCACGATGCCCTGACCCGTTCGGGCAACACCACCCAAGCGGCACCGGTACTGTTCGAACGGCTGCTGGGCGATCGGCTGCCCGAGCGTCCGTCCGTCGGCGCGCACAGCGCCCGCCTGAAACTGGCCGGCGAGCCCGACGAGACCCAGGTGGAATGGATGAGCACCAACCGTGGCGCCAGTGTTGTCGTCATGGCGCGAGCCCCGGTCATGGCCGAGGGCGAATTGCTGGGACAGGTGGTACTGGAACGTCGTGCCGACGAGCTGCTGGTCCTGGCCAATCAGGCAGTGCTCAGGCTGTTCGGCAGCAGCCTTGTCGGGCTTCTTCTCATCGCGGCCCTGCTGGTCGGTTTTGCCGTCGTGCTTTCCGAGCGCATTCGTCGCCTGCGCAACCGGGCCGAGACTGCCGTACTGCCCGACGGGCGGGTACGCGCACCCATGGACCCACCGGGCAGCAATGACGAGATCGGCGACCTGGGCCGAAGCCTTTCAGGGCTGATCGAACGCCAGTTCAGCCACCAGAACTACCTGCGGACCCTGGCCGACAAGCTGGCCCACGAACTGCGCACCCCGCTGGCGGCCATACGCTCCTCGCTCGACAACCTGTCGCAGGTCGACAGCCCGGTCGAACGCGAACGCTACCGGGCACGTGCCGAACAGGGTTGCCGCCGTCTGGGCGCCATTCTGCAGTCCATGAGTCAGGCCAGCCGCATCGAGGAAGCACTGGCCACCGAAGGGTTCGAAATCCTGGACCTTTCACATCTGCTCAAGGATTACCGGGAAGGTTGCGAAATGACCTATCCCGATCGCCAGTTCGTCCTCGACAACAGCTCTGCACGGGCAGTCAGCGTCAACGGCTCCCCTGATCTCCTCACCCAGATGCTCGACAAGCTGGTCGACAACGCGGTCGACTTCTCCCGGCCCGGCGACCGCATCCGCATCGGCCTGACCGAGAAGCGACGCAAGGTCATCGTTCAGATCGACAACCCGGGGCCACGCATTCCCGATCACGTGGCCGACCGGATCTTCGATTCCATGGTCTCGGCCCGCGGCGGCGAGAAGCCGGGTGTACACCTGGGGTTGGGACTCTACGTGGCCCGCCTGATCGTGCAGCACCACGGCGGCAGCATCCGCGCCCTGGCGTTGCCAGACGGCACCCGGTTCGAGCTGACACTGCCCACCGTGGCGGACTGAACAGTGTCCCGGGCTACTCAGGGCCCGTGGCGGTACCGTCGGTACATGATATTGACGCGCCGAACGTACTCGCGGGTTTCGGAATAAGGGGGGACGCCGTTGTGGCGGCGCACCGCGTTCTCGCCGGCATTGTAGGCGGCAACCGCACGGGTGAGATCACCATCGAATTCATCGAGCAGCCAGGCCAGGTAGGCAGTGCCCGCCGTGATGTTGTCGACCGGATCAAAAGGATCCCTGACGCCAAAACGACGCTGAGTGCCCGGCATCAACTGCATCAGCCCCTGGGCCCCGGCGCTGGAGACCGCGTCGGCCTGGAACCAGGACTCGACATGCATCACGGCACGGATCAGGGCCTTGTCGACACCGAAGGCATCGGATACGGCCCGGACCTCATCGGCAAACTGACCGTTCTTCAGTGGCGTGCGATCCCAGTCCACGCCGGTCCGGCAGGTCCCGAAACAGCCCAGATTCTCCACCTGGTAGCGCGATGAATCGGGTTTGCGGTCGGTATATACGGTGATGCCATTCTCATCGACATAGGTATAGACCTGGGCCTGCACGATCGACGTGGCCGCCAGCATGACACCCGCCACCAGGACGAATGAAAGGAAAGAAAGGCTAATCCGGCAAGCCACCGTCAACTCAGAACCCTCCAGTCACCGACAGGCCGCCATCGGCGGTCAGCACCTGCCCCGACAGCCAGCGCGAATCCGGACCGACCAGGAACGCGATCACGCCGGCAATGTCTTCCGGCTCGGCCAGTCGACGCAGCGGCGTGGTCTTCTCGAAGTACTTCACCGTGCGCTCGTCATCCAGCAAGGCCTGGGCGAAATCCGTCTTGACCAGCCCCGGGGCAACCGCATTGACCCGAATGCCATGCGGGCCGAGCTCCAGGGCCAGGTTGCGCACCAACTGGTTCTCGGCGGCTTTGGACATGCCATAGACGCCAATGGCCTGGTTGCCGAAACTACCGGCGATCGACGACACCAGTGCGATCGAACCGTTGTCGGAGCGGGCCAAGTGCGGTCGGGCCAGGTGGGCCAGCCGCATGGCACTGAACACGTTGTTGCGCATAATCACATCGAAAGCGTCGCGGTCGACCTGGTCGGAGGGTCCATAGACCGGATTGCTGGCCGCATTGAGCACTAGCCCGTCAAGCCGACCGTAACGGTCCACCGCGGCCTCGACCAGCGCCGCAAGCTGGTCCTCGCGCCCGATGTGGCAGGCCTGGGCCATGGCTTCTCCCCCCTGGGCACGAATCTCTTCGGCAACCGCCTCGCAACTGTCCTGGTTGCGACTGGAGATGACCACGGCATATCCACGCCCGGCCAGCAGGGTGGCTGCCGAACGGCCGATGCCACGGCTCGAACCAGTAATGACTACAACCTGCCTGTCTGTCACTTGAACTCCCCAATTGATTTCGCGCAGTCGGTCATGCCAGCGTCACCAGGTCATCGGCAGCGAGATGATCGGTACAGTTGATCACGTCAGCCTGCCAGTTCCCGACGCCTGGATACAACTGACTGACAGACGCATTGTACATTGACACGGCCAGCTGGCGCTGAAAGCCCAGTCCCCGGCCGGTCAGCTCGGCCACCAGCGTACTGATGACGCCGGCCGAACTGACCACCACCACCGATCGTCCCGCCATCAACTCCTGCTGCCAGTCATCCACCGGAGAGAGCACCCGCTCGCGGAAAACCGGCCAGGGATCCAGCGCGTCGTCTTCGAAGTCTCCGCTCTGCCAGGCATCCAGCACCTCGGGAAACCATTCAAGCAAGCGCGGCAGATGAGTTTGCGGATCGGCCAGCAGCGTATTGGCCGGACGCCGTATGCCGAGCCGATCCGCGCGCTCTATCGCCACACGCACCAGCCGGTAGGTGCTGAACTCGTCAAGCGCGGGCAGCACCCGGGCCGACCCGGCCACCGGTAAACCATCCACGGTCTGGCGGTGACGACGGTGGGTGCCGGACCACAGTGGAGGTCGGGATTCCAGGATCGACGCCAAGCGCTGACCGGTCAGCATCGCCTGGCGTTGACCCAGCGGCGAGAGTCGGTCATAGTCCTGCTCTCCCAGGCTGGCCTGTCCATGGCGAACCAGGATCAGGCTGGGTACAACCGGACTCACGGCCCCTTCCCGGGCCCGGCAAACATTTCAACCGAGAATCTGTACATGACCCTGGAATCCTTGCTGATCTTTCTGCTCGTTGGCGGCATCGCCGGCTGGGTGGCCGGCATTCTCGTCCGTGGTCGCGGCCACGGCATCGTCACCAACATCGTAGTCGGCGTCATCGGCGCGTTCATTGGTGGCTTCCTGTTTACCGAGCTGGGCATCACCACCGGTGGGCTGCTCGGCAGCCTGATCATGGCGACCGTGGGCGCCATCATCCTGCTACTGATTCTGAGGGCCCTGAAAAAGGCCACCTGAGCATCTGTCAGCGGCGCTCAGATCGCGCAGCTGCCCCCGCGCCGGGCCAGGTACTGCTGGTGGTAGTCCTCGGCCGGCCAGAAAGTGGCCGCCGGCTCGATCGAGGTGGCAATCGGGCTGCCAAAGCGGCCGGCACTGTCCAGCTCGTCGCGCACTTCCCGGGCCGTGCGTTCCTGGTCGGGATCATGGGTGAAGATCACTGAACGATACTGCCGGCCCACGTCCGGCCCCTGACGGTTGACCTGGGTCGGATCGTGCAGTTCGAAAAAGGCCCGCACCAGCGCCTCGTAGCTGATCCCGGACGGATCGAAACGCACCTCACAGACCTCGGCGTGACCGGTGCGATCGGTGCAGACCTGCTCGTATGTCGGATTCTCAACGCTTCCCCCCATGTAGCCGACACGGGCATCAACCACGCCGTCAAGCTCGCGAAACCGCATTTCAACGCCCCAGAAGCATCCGGCGCCAAAGGTTGCCTTGTCAGTCATCAGCTCTTGTTCCTGCCCAAATTGGCCACAGGGCGCAATGATAGCCCACTGAAGGTCAATTTCGCACCCACGCGCCATCCGCTTGTGGAATCATGCCCGGATGAACAGTGAAACCTTTCTGTGGTACGACTTCGAAACCTTCGGCGCCGACCCCCGCCGGGACCGGCCCGCCCAATTCGCGGCCATCCGCACCGATGCCGAGCTGCAACCGGTGGGTGAACCCGAAGTTTTCTATTGTCAGCCCGCAAGTGACATGCTGCCGCACCCGGCCGCCTGCCTGATTACCGGCATCACGCCGCAAATGGCGCGCGATCGGGGGCTGCCCGAAAACGAGTTTGCCCGGCGAATCTTCGAGCTGATGAGCGTGCCCGGAACCTGCACGGTCGGCTACAACAACTTTCGATTCGACGACGAGGTCACCCGCCACCTGTTCTGGCGCAATTTCTTCGACCCCTACGTGCGCGAATACGCCAATGGCAACAGCCGCTTCGACCTGATCGATCTGTTGCGCATGACCCGCGCCCTGCGGCCGGCCGGAATCCAGTGGCCGGACTACGAGGACGGACGTCCCAGCTTCCGGCTCGAAGACGTGGCCGCGGCCAACGGCATCGACACCACGCGCGCCCATGACGCCCTGGCCGACGTCGAAGCCACCATCGAAATGGCCAGGCTGGTGCGCCATCACAACCCGAAGCTGTGGGACTGGGCCCTGAAGCTGCGCCAGAAGAGCCACGTGGTCGACCTGCTGCATCGTGCTCAGCCCCTGCTGCACAGCTCCTCGCGCTACCCGGCTCAGCCAGGCTGCAACACCGCGGCCGTGCTGCCGCTGCGTCAGCATCCGCGCATTGCCAGCCAGTGGCTGGTGTGGAATCTGGAAGTGGACCCCATCCCCTTCCTGGACCGGGACGAAGAGACGCTGGCCGATCTGTACTGGACCCCCGAAGCCGATCTGCCCGACGACCTGCAGCGTGTTCCGGTCAAGTTGCTGAGGACCAATCGCTGCCCCATGATCTCGCCGCTGGGAGTGCTCGACCGGGCCTCGTCGGAACGGCTGCAGATCGTGCCCGGCCGCATCGAGTCCCATGCCGAGAAGCTCAGGCAGCACCCGGCGTTTCTCGACCGGCTGACCGGCATCTTCAACCAGCCCCTGGCCGCGACCGACATCGATCCCGAACTCGACCTGTACGGCGGATTTCCCCCGCCGGGCGATCAGCGTCTGTATCCGCGCATTCGCGACACCGCACCCGAAGACCTGGCCCGGCTGCAGACACCTTTTAGCGACGAACGCCTCAATGAGCTGCTGTTTCGATACCGGGCCCGCCTGTGGCCGGACACGCTGGATGCCGACGAGACCGAGCGCTGGGAGACATACCGCAGAAAACGGCTGATCGACAACCCCGACCTGGCCACCATCCGCCGGGACGAGTACCGCCTGCTACTCGAACAATTGCGCACCGAACAGCCACAAAGGCAAGCATTATTCGATGAACTGGCAGCGTGGCCTGGGCAACTGGGGCTAGTCCAGGAGCCCTGAACGAACTATCAATAACTTACAGCCGCTTCATGAAGCACTGTATTCGAATGTTATGCACAAACGCTTGATTCGAAGTTTGACAGTCCCTTCACACGCCCGCTAATTCACAGACATGCCCAATCAAGATATAACCTGTTGTTTTTTATGTTATTTTCAAATTGGTTAAATTTTGTACAATGTGCTCGATGGTTGCTGTGACGGTTTGATGACGACTGTTGCCCACAAACTTATCCACAGCTTGTGTGGATAAGCCACGCTACCCCACGCCAGCAGGGCAAAACGTGACGCACTCCTCATGCTGCAAGCCCGCTGAGCGGCAGTTGCATCGCTTCCCCGGCCTCCTTCAGATCCGCCTCACCGCACCGCCGGGTTTCATTCAGGGCCTGCTTGAGCAGGCGGTCACTTCGGGGAGAAACGAACTCCACCACGCTGCCGTCCTCGAAACGCAGCATCAGCACCATGGGGGGCTCACCGTCACGACCCGGGCGGGCAATCACGCCGCTGATCCGCTGGCCGACGATGGACTGCCGGAATTCACGGTGACTGTTCATTGCTTTCATGCTCCGATCTCCTCTACTTCGATTTCCACGGTGCCTATTCCAGCACGGCGTTTTCTCAAAACCTGAGAAGAAATTTCGGATCGATCGGCAAGTCGATGGCTGACACCTGCCAGCTGCAGATTGCCAATGCGCACCTCGGGCTGCGGTTTCTAGACTGTTTCCAACGTCGGGCCGGCGCCCGGCGGATCCGGAATCAAGTTCTGTATCATCCAACGCCCAAGGAGAAACATCATGAATCAGTTCAAACTCGTCATCGTCGCACTGCTGCTGTCGCTGGCCGTTGTTCAGACCGGCCTGGCCGACGAGGCCCGCATCGACGTCAACACCGCAACCGTCGAAGAGCTGGCCGAAACCCTGCACGGGGTCGGCATGGCCAAGGCCCAGGCCATCGTGGAGCATCGCGAGACCAACGGTCCGTTCGAGCACATTGACGAACTGATCGAGGTTCAGGGAATCGGGCTGCGCACGGTCGACAACAATCGCGAGCGCATCGAGCTACCCGGCGCATCAACGGGAGAGTAAACGGCAACCAGCCGCGATCAAGCCTCCCTGCCTTCAGGCAGGGAGGCCTTTCTCATTCAGTTGCGCATCGGCAAGCGCGAGCTGAAGGCGTGGGCCAGCGTGGAGCGGTCGGTATGCTCAAGTTCACCGCCCAGCGGAACACCCTGGGCCAGGCGAGAGGTGCGAATGCCGCGATGCCCGGCCATTTCCCGCAGATAGTGAGCCGTCGCCTCACCTTCCACCGTGGTGTTGGTGGCAATGATGATTTCCTCGACCCCCTCCTCATCAAGCCGCCGCGCCAGCAGGTCCAGGCCCAGGTCCTGCGGGCCGATCCCATCAAGCGGAGACAGGCGCCCCAGCAGAACAAAGTAGCGGCCGTCAAACACAGTGGCCGCCTCGATGGCCAGCACGTCAGCCGGACTCTCGACCACGCACAGGATTTCGCTGGAGCGCTTGTCGCTGCGGCAGATCCGGCAGAGCTCATCGGCCGTGAAGTTGCGGCAGCGGCTGCAGCGACGAACATCGCGCATCGCCCGGCTCAGACTCTCGGCCAGGTGCCGCCCACCCTCGCGGTCACGTTCAAGCAGGTGCAGCGCCATGCGCTGGGCCGAACGCGCACCCACCCCCGGCAGACAACGCAGGGCGTCGAGCAGATCATCAAAGGGGTCGTGACTCACGCCACCGGCCGCGGGTCAGGGCAGATTGAACCCGGGTGGCATGGGCATGCCGCCGGTCAACCCGCTCATCTTCTCCTGCATCATCTCCTGGACCCGGTTGACGGCATCATTGACCGCCGCGGCCACCAGATCCTCGATCATCTCGCGGTCATCGCCGACATCCGGGTCGATCATGACCCTGCGCACCTCGTGTCGCCCATTCATGACCACCTTGACCAGGCCTCCGCCGGCTTCACCCGTGACCTCCTCGCCAGCCATTTCTTCCTGGGCCTTCTTCAGGTTTTCCTGCATCTTCTGGGCCTGCTGCATCAGCTGCCCGATATTGCCTTTGATCACAAACTGTTCCTCAGTGACTGCGTGTATTGAGTGGACGAATCGACTCGCGCACGATCTCGGCATCGAAACGCTCAACCAGGCGCTTGACCAGCGGATCGTTCTCGATCGCCGCCTCGGCCTCGGCCTGGCTGCGCTCGACCGCACTGCGCTCGAGCTCGGCCGGCGTGGCCAGTTCATCGCTGTCGGCCGGCCGGATCACCACCCGCACCGACATCGCCAGCCACTCACCCAGCGCCCGCTCCATGGCACCCCGGAAGCGGTCGGTCATCATCACCAGGTCATCCGGTGCGGCCGTAAATTCAATCTGGGGGCCGTCGACTCGGTGGACAAGCATCATGCCTGCCACCGTCCTGAAAGAATCACTGATGGGCAGACGCTTCAGCACCTCCGGCCAGTTTTCCGGGGTCAGCCGCCGCTGCGGGGCCGACGCACCGGCCGGTTCATCCGTGGCCGCATCAGCCACCTCCGCCGGCTGAGCCGATGCACCGGCCGGCGGCTTTGGTGCCATCGCGGCCGGGACCGTGTCACGACCCGCCGACGCATCGCCGCCGCCCGCACTGCCCTGCCCCGGGTCCGGACGAAAGGCAAACATGCGCAGCACCGTCATCTCGCAGCCACTGCGATCACTCGGCGCCAGCGGCAGATCACGACGGCCGGTCACGGCAATCTGGTAATAAAGTTGCAGGTCCTCGGCATCAAGCTGCCCGGCCAGTTCGACCAGCTCGTCCCAGTCAGCACGACTGTCGTCCCGATAGTCAGGCAACTGCTGAATCAGGGCAATACGATGCAGGGTTTCGGCCAGATCGGTCAGCAACTGGCCCAGGTCCCGGGCCTGGGAAAACACTTCGCCCACCGCGCCAATGGCCGCGGCCACATCGGCATCGGCCAGCGCCTTGACAATAGTGTGTACATGGCGCTGCTCGACGCTGCCGAGCATGTCACGCACCTCGGCCTCCTCCAGGCGCTGCCCGCCTGCCAGCGCCTGGTCCAGCAGACTCAGGCCGTCGCGCATACTGCCGTCGGCGGCCCGGGCCAGCAGATCCACGGCCGCATCCTCGGCCTCGATGCCCTCATCGGCCAGAATCCTGCGCACCTGCCCGCCAATCTCCCGCGTCGAGAGCCGACGGAGGTTGAACTGCAGGCAGCGCGAGAGAATCGTGACCGGAATCTGCTGCGGATCGGTTGTTGCCAGCACGAATTTGACATGCTCGGGCGGTTCCTCGAGCGTCTTGAGCAGTGCATTGAAACTGTGCCGGGAAAGCATGTGCACCTCGTCAATGAGATACACCTTGTAGCGCCCCTGGGTCGGCGCATACTGCACGTTATCGAGAATCTCGCGCGTGTCATCCACCTTGGTGCGCGAAGCGGCATCAATCTCGAGCAGATCAACAAACCGCCCCTCGTCGATGGCCACGCAGTTCTCGCACTCACCGCAGGGCTGGGCCGTCACCCCTTCAGCGCAGTTAAGCGACTTGGCCAGAATGCGCGCAATCGTGGTCTTGCCCACCCCGCGCGTGCCAGTAAAAAGAAATGCGTGGTGCACCCGCCCCTCGGCCAGGCCATTGCACAACACCTTGACCACATGCGACTGCCCCACCAGTTCGGAAAACTGCCGGGGGCGCCACTTTCTCGCAAGAACCTGATAACTCACTAAAAAAACCTGCTTCAAAGGTGGGCCAGAAAAGCCAAGAACCAGCACCGGGCATCACGCCTCCGGCACCCGTCGGAGTTTACACGATACCACCGCCCCGACCACCGTCATCCCGGAATCGCCGCAGGCGATATCCGGGATCTCGCACATGAAAGCCTTACTCTGAAGCCGTGCCAACACCTACCGTGCGAGGCCCCGGATCAAGTCCGGGGCGACGTGGGATGGGCGCAACGAAGCAGTAGCGACTCTGGGGCAACACGGGGGCGAGACGAAGCGGCAACGTTCCCGGGTCGACGCGAGGGGGGCGAACCGCCACCCCAATCGCCGCCTCCCAGGAGACGAGAGGGGAAGCCACCGCCCCCCGGCCACCGTCATCCCGGAATCGCCGCAGGCGATATCCGGGATCTCGCACGCGAAGGGCCTGCTCTGAAGCCGTGCCAACACCTACCGTGCGAGGCCCCGGATCAAGTCCGGGGCGACGTGGGATGGGCGCAACGAAGCAGTAGCGACTCTGGGGCAACACGGGGGCGAGACGAAGCGGCAACGTTCCCGGGTCGACGCGAGGGGAGCGAACCGCCACCCCAATCGCCGCCTCCCAGGAGACGAGAGGGGAAGCCACCGCCCCCCGGCCACCGTCATCCCGGAATCGCCGCAGGCGATATCCGGGATCTCGCACATGAAAGCCTTACTCTGAAGCCGTGCCAACACCTACCGTGCGAGGCCCCGGATCAAGTCCGGGGCGACGTGGGATGGGCGCAACGAAGCAGTAGCGACTCTGGGGCAACACGGGGGCGAGACGAAGCGGCAACGTTCCCGGGTCGACGCGAGGGGAGCGAACCGCCACCCCAATCGCCGCCTCCCAGGAGACGAGAGGGGAAGCCACCGCCCCGACCACCGTCATCCCGGAATCGCCGCAGGCGATATCCGGGATCTCGCACATGAAAGCCTTACTCTGAAGCCGTGCCAACACCTACCGTGCGAGGCCCCGGATCAAGTCCGGGGCGACGTGGGATGGGCGCAACGAAGCAGTAGCGACTCTGGGGCAACACGGGGGCGAGACGAAGCGGCAACGTTCCCGGGTCGACGCGAGGGGAGCGAACCGCCACCCCAATCGCCGCCTCCCAGGAGACGAGAGGGGAAGCCACCGCCCCCCGGCCACCGTCATCCCGGAATCGCCGCAGGCGATATCCGGGATCTCGCACGCGAAGGGCCTGCTCTGAAGCCGTGCCAACACCTACCGTGCGAGGCCCCGGATCAAGTCCGGGGCGACGTGGGAATGACATGGGGCAACGTCGTCGGCCTATCGCGGGGTACAACAACACCACAACACACGTTACAATAGCCGGCTTGCAACATTTGACCATGCCAGAGCGGTCGAATGGGCTAGGCTGAAGAATGCGACCGGAGAGGCTCGCCCTTAGAGTAGATTCATGGGCTGGAGCCGATAGATAATGAGATGCCAAGTTTACGGAGAGGTGCCAGAGCGGTCGAATGGGCTCGCCTGGAAAGCGAGTGTACGGTAACCCCGTACCGAGGGTTCGAACCGAGCCGCGCACAGCGCGGCGAGCTCGATGCGCAGCTCGCAACAGCGAGCGGAGCGACCCGGAGCGAAGCGGAGGGCAAGCACCCGAAGGGTGCGCAGTCAATCCCTCCCTCTCGCGGTCCGAAAAGGACCGCCCGCCGCAAGGCGGCTGAAGTTGACTAAAGACAATATGTAGCCAGGTTTTACGGAGAGGTGCCAGAGCGGTCGAATGGGCTCGCCTGGAAAGCGAGTGTACGGTAACCCCGTACCGAGGGTTCGAATCCCTCCCTCTCCGCCATATCGACAAGCCCCGCCAAGCGCGGGGTTTTGTCCCTCAGCGGGACATAAGTACTCTCGCGGTCCGACAGGACCGCCCGATCGACAGGATCCAAAAAACCTCCGACAATTGGAGGCAACAACCAGAACACGGAGAGGTGGCAGAGCGGTTGAATGCACCGGTCTTGAAAACCGGCAAGGGCTGACGCCCTTCGAGGGTTTGAACCGAGCCGCGCAAAATGCGCGGCGAGCTCGATGCGCAGCTCGCGACAGCGAGCGGAGCGACCCGGAGCGAAGCGGAGGGCAAGCACCCGAAGGGTGCGCAGTCAATCCCTCCCTCTCGCGGTCCGACAGGACCGCCCGATCGACAGGATCCGAAAAACCTCCGACAATTGGAGGCAACAACCAGAACACGGAGAGGTGGCAGAGCGGTTGAATGCACCGGTCTTGAAAACCGGCAAGGGCTGACGCCCTTCGAGGGTTCGAATCCCTCCCTCTCCGCCATCATTAAAAAAACCCGTCCCCGTGGCGGGTTTTTTAATGATCGGGGAGCGGGGACCACCGATTGGAACCCCCCAAAAGAAGGCCCCCGCCAGCCCGACCCCAGCACCTGTTCGTCCCGCTGCCGCTGCTCCCTTCCGGGCCTGACGGGGTTGACGGTAGAACAGTGTGGGAAGACCGACGGAGGCCAACGCGCATTATCCCATCGACGACGCGTTATTGGCAACCGGCTGTGCACTTTATATCGATGTAGATCGCACAGCCTGGTGGACCAAGGGCCCTTTCTCAGAGCCGTGCCAGCGCCTACCGTGCGAGGCCCCGGATCAAGTCCGGGGCGACGAAAGGAGGCTGGAGCGAAGCGGCAACGCCTCCCGGGCGACGAAAGGGGGCCGAAACGAAGCGGCAGCGCTTCCGAAGCGACGAAAGGGGCTGGGCAGCGCTTCCCGGGCGACGAGGAGGAGGCAGAGCAAAACGGCCACATTTCCCGTCAAGGGGGGCGCGCCACCACCCCAACCAACCGTCATCCCGGAATCGCCGCAGGCGATATCCGGGATCTCGCACGCGAAAGCCTTCTTCTCACTTTCTGAGAAACTGTATTTTAATATAGTAACTCACCCAGACATCAACCTGCACCCACGGAGCCGTCCATGTCTGCCGCATCCCCTGCAAGCGATCCGCTCGATACCCTGCTGGCAGGTCGCCGCGATCTGTGGCGAGGCCGGCGGCCGTCCCGTCTTCCGGCCCTGTCTACCGGCCACCGGGTGCTCGATGAACAACTGCCCGATGGCGGCTGGCCCTGCGCACGCCTGATCGAGCTGATGATTGATCGCCCCGGCGGCGGTGAAATGAGCCTGCTGCTGCCCATGCTGGCCGAGCTGACCTGTCGGGAACAACCGGTGATTCTCGTGACACCGCCGCTGGTGCCCTGCCCCCAGGCCCTGCTGACTGCCGGACTGAACCTGTCGGCCCTGACCATTATCCGCCACCGGGCTCACGCCCTGTGGGCCGCCGAACAATGCCTGAAAAGCGGCCTGTGCGGTGCCGTTGTGCTCTGGCCACAAAAGCCGCTACAGCCACGTCAACTGCGCCGGCTGCAACTGGCTGCCGAAAACGGCACGGCTCCCGCGTTCATTGTTCACGGCCACGACGGCGCCCCCCAGCCTGCCTCGATGACCGCGCTGCGCCTGGCGATTCGCCCCGGCCCGAGCGTTGAACTGCTGCGCGCCCGCGGAGGATGCGGCAGAAACCGCATCAGGCTGACAGCAGAGCCACCCGGCTCCATCGCCCGGCCATGAAAGGAAACAAGCCACTATGGCTGGGACTGTACTGCCCGGCACTGCCGCTTCATGCGGCATGGCCCTCATACCCCGGAGATGCGCTACTGGCAGTGCATGACACCAGGGGGCGCGCACGTATCGTCCAGGCCAGCCGCGCCGCCCTGGCGGCCGGCGTGCGACCCGGCCAGACACTGACCGATGCGCTGGCCCTGGCGCCGGCCCTGCACAGCCGACCGAGAAACCCTGCCCTTGAGAACCGCATGCTGGAAGTGCTGGCCATGCTGGCCTACGGCTTCAGCCACCAGGTTGCACTGGTCGATGATCAGACCGTGATACTGGAAATCGCCGGCAGCCAACGCCTGTATGGCGGCACGGAGCGATTGCTCGAAAACCTGTCCGGCAAGGCCCGCGAGCAGGGCCTGCCCATACAGGCCGGTTCGGCCCCCAACCCGACTGCGGCCCGACTGCTGGCCCGCACCGGGCAGCACTGCAGCGATTCGCACGGCCTGGAACAGATTCTCCGGCCATTGCCGCTGGAAAGGCTGGCATTGCCTGTCGATCAGGCCCGGGCCCTGGCCGGCTGCGGCCTGCGCAGGATTGGCGAGCTCGCACGACTGCCCGCCGCCGAAAGAGCCCGGCGCTTCGGCCCCGGCCTCAACAACAGCCTGGCCGAGCTGTTCGGTCAGCGCCCCACTCCCGTGGCAGCCTGGACGTCGCCCGAGCATTACCAGCTCAGACTCGAGCTGCCTGCCGCCACCGCCGACAGCAATGCCCTGCTGTTTGTCTTTCGCCGCGCGACCACTCACCTCGGGCAATGGCTGCAGGTCCGCGACCAGGCACTGGTGCAATTGCACATCCAGCTACTCTGCCAGGAACATGCCGAAGCGGTCTCCCTGAGTGTCGGCCTGTCACAGCCAGGCCAGGCCTGTGACCGGCTGCTTGAGCTGATCGGACTGAAGCTAGATGCGCTCACGCTGCCCGCACCGGTCAATGTCATCGTTCTGAGCGCAGAAACCACCGCCGGACACCAGCCCCCACAAGCAGACCTGTTCTCAGGCCGGCATCGCGGCGATGCCTGGTCGGCACTGCTCGATCGTCTCCAGGCCCGGCTGGGAACAGACGGCCTGGCCGGATTGACCCCGGTGGCCGACCACCGGCCGGAGAAAGCCTGGTCCTGGACCCGTCCCGGCCATGCCAGCGAAAGCCCCACCGCCACTCCGCGTCCCCAGTGGCTGCTGCCACGGCCCCGTCCCTGCCAGCGGGAGTCGCTGCGGCTGGAACAGGGCCCTGAGCGCATCGAAAGCGGCTGGTGGGATGGCGGGGACTGCCGCCGAGACTACTGGATTGCCCGTGATCGTCACGGTCGTCGCCTGTGGGTCTTTTACGAGCAGGCACCAAAACGCGGATGGTTTCTCCATGGCGTCTTCGATTCATGATGCCATTCTCTGATTCAGGCATCCGGCACTAATCTTGCTGCAACATGGCAAAATGCAATAGGATGCCCATGCCTGAATTGACCGCGACAGACAATCACATTAAATTGCCAATAGAGTTCAGGTGTTTCTCACAAGCACATGAATTATCTGAACTTGAAGAAGTAATCCACGGCTTGACTGAGCCACGGACCGGCTGGCGCCCGAGACAAGCTCGCAGCGTGAACCGGCCCAACCAGCGAGGGGAAGCAGGGTCTTGAAGCTATTTCGCCGATCACGCATGCGACAGCACGCCACCAGTGGCGTACACCTGTCGCCGGGCGTGATGTCCATTGCCACTGTTGCGCATGATGCCGGCCGCAAGCCCCGCCTGGTCAAGGCCGGTGCATACGCGCTCGACAGCGACAGCGAGCGCAACCGGCTGTTGCGCGAGGACATCGCCTCCAACCGCACACCGGTACACCTGGTGCTCGACAACGACCGGTACGAACTGCTCCTGGTCGAGGCGCCGCGAGTGGATGCGTCGGAATTGCGCGCTGCCGTACGCTGGAAAATCAAGAGCCTGATCGACTTTCACATCGACGATGCCGTCATCGATGTCTTCGAGATTCCCGGCCAGGAGAACCGCCCCCAGGGCCAGCGCATGATGTATGCCATTGCCGCGCGTGCCCGCGACATCCGCAAGCTGATCGACCTGTTCGAGAGCGCCGACCTCAATCTCCAGGTCATCGACGTGGCCGACCTGGCCATGCGCAACCTGGCCGCCCAGCTCGACGATGACGTCCGCGGCGTGGCAATGCTTTACCTGAACGAGCACCACGGCCTCATCACCGTAACCCGTCAGGGCAGCCTGTACCTGAGCCGGCGCCTGGATACCGGCTACGGGGTGCTGCAGGAGCGCGGCTCGCAGGGCCTGGACCAGGCCATGCTGGAAGTACAGCGATCGCTGGATTACTACGACCGGCATTTCGCCCAGCCCCCGGTCGCCAGCCTGCAGGTCCTGCCCGGTTACGAGGCCACGGGAGAACTGGTCGCGGCCCTCGACGACGGCCTGGCGATTCCGACCCGGGTGTATGACAGTGAAGAGATATTCGACTGCGAGGTGCCACTTCCCCAGTCCCATACCGCATCTGTTCTGCTGGCCATTGGCGGCGCGCTCAGGCGCGAGGAGATCAGCCTGTGAACCAGCAGATCAATCTCTATCAACCGATTTTCCGCAAGCAGAAGGTCGTGTTCTCGGCCCAGACCGTCCTCATGATCAGTATCGGGTTCCTGGTCATTCTGCTGCTGTGGTCGACCCTGGTCGGTCAGCGCGTTACCCGGCTGGAAGCCGAACAGGAGCGCCAGGAAGCCGCCGAGCAACGGGCCGTCGAACAACTGACCCAGCTGCGCGAGACCATGCCGCCGACCGAGCCCGACCCGGAACTGGTCGCCAGCGTCGAGCGCCTGGAACAGCGCCGGCGCAACCTGCGTGAAAGCCTGACCGCCATGGAACAGCGCATGCCGGCGGCCCAGGTCGAGCTGCCGGGGCGCGTCGACGCACTGGCCCGACAGACCCCACGGGGGCTCTGGCTGACCGAAATCAAGCTGGGCGATGACGGCCAGCACATGATCCTGCGTGGCCGGGCCCTGGCCGCACGGCTGGTGCCGGCCTACCTCGAAGGACTGTCCGAGGAACCGCTGCTGTCGGGGCTAGGTTTCCGCCAGGTTCGCCTGCATGCCGCCGAAGACGACATGCCGGGTATCTCCTTCGTGATTGCCAGCCACGCGGAGGATGACACATGACTCTGAAAGTGCGCTTGAAACAGCTGGCCGAACGCATCAATGCGCTAAGCCTGCGCGAACGGGCCCTGCTCATGCTGACTGCCCTGGCCGTCGTCTTCCTGCTCTGGGATACCTTTCTGATGCGACCGGTATCCGAGCGGCACGAACGCGCCCAAGAGCAGCTCTCCACGATCCGCGAACGAGTCGACTCGCTGACCGACAGCATCCAGGAACTGGCCGGCGAGCGCCGCCGTGATCCGGATGCGGAGCTGCGCCAGCGTCATGAGCAGCTCACCACCGAAATCGAGGCACTGGAATCGCGCCTGAGTCGCATGCATGGGGGTGTGGCCACGGCACGCCAGTCGGTTACGGTGCTGGCCAGCCTGCTCGGTGAACGGGCGGGGGTCGACATCGTGACGCTGGAAAACCTGCCGGCAGAACCCCTGCGGGCCGGCGACAATGAACTGTCCGGCATTTATGTCCACCGGGTTCGGCTGGTCATCGAAAGCGACTTCGACGGAGTGCGCGACTACCTGGCCATGGTTGACACCCTGCCGGCCGGCGTGTTCTGGGATTCGATGCGGCTGACCGTGGACGAATGGCCGACCAACCACACCGAGATCATTCTCTACAGCCTGGCGCTGGATGAAGAATGGCTGGGAATCTGATCATGAAAGGCTTTCGACTCAGTGTACTGACCACGGCCCTGCTGGTGACCCTGCCGGCACTGGCCGACCCCACGCGCCCACCCAGTCCGGCCGAAATCCGGGCCTGGCTGGGCACCGAAACACGAACACCGGCCGAGCCGCGCTGGCAACTACAATCGGTCATGCTGGCCGATGAACGCCGTATCGCCGTCATCAATGGCCAGCGTGTGCGCATCGGTGAAAGCATCGACCAGGCCCGGGTCATCGACATCAGCCCCGGCCAGGTCAAGCTAGAAGACAGCGACGGCCAGCCCGTCACCCTCAAAATCGGCACCCGATTCACTGCCCAACCGGACCGGTCCGGAGACTGATTATCATGCCTATACGTTCTGCCAGCATCCTGACGACTGTATTCCTGACCGCCATCCTGGCCGGCTGCACCACGCCCGGCGAACGGGCCGAGGAGCTTGACCAGCGCATTCTGGCCGAGCTGGAAGCCGCTGCCCAGCAGCAGCCGCCCAGCCCCGCCGAAACCCGAGACCTCTTGCTGCCGCCGGATTCGGCGCCGGTTGACGAGGCGCCCGAAGAGCGCTTTCATGTCACGGTCGAGGACGCGCCCGCCCGGCAGTTCCTGATGAGCCTGGTGGCCGACACCGACATCAACATGGTCGTCCATCCCGATGTCGATCTGGCGCTTTCTCTGGAGCTGCGCAACGTCACCATCGACGAGGTCATGGAGATCGTTCGCGAAGTCTACGGGCTGGAGTATCGGCGCACCGACACCGGCTACATCGTGCGGCCGCCCAGCCTGGAACACCGGGTCTACGAGGTCAGCTACCTCGACATCAACCGCGAAGGCTCCTCGCGCACCCGGGTGTCATCGGGCCAGTCCACCGAAAACCCCGCCGCCATGCAGGATCAGGTTGGCGGCGGCCTGGGGCGCGGCGCCATGCCGACTGGCGGCGGCGACTCCGACGGCATGAGCGGCACGCGAATCGAAACCGAATCGCGTTCCAACTTCTGGGAGAACCTGGAAGACGCCGTCACCGCCATCCTCGACGATGAGGAGGGGCGCAACGTCATGGTCAACCCCATGTCCGGCGTGGTGGCCGTCCGGGCCATGCCGCATGAGCAACGCGCCGTCGCCGAGCTGCTCGAAGCCATTCAGGGCAGCGTGCAGCGCCAGGTCGTGCTGGAAGCCAAGATCATCGAAGTCGAACTGCGCGACGGCTTCCGCTCCGGCATCAACTGGACCGCCCTGCAGGACATTCAGGGCCGCCTGTTCAGCTTCGGCCAGGTCGGCGGGCCCGATATCTTCGAAGACGGCATTTCCTCGATCCACGGACGCGAACTGGATGTACGGCCAGGAGAAGTCTTTTCCGGCTTCGAAAGTTCGGCCTTCGGTGGCAGCACGGTCCTGGCCGCCGACACCGGCGACTTCAACGCCTTTATCGAACTGCTCGAAACACAGGGCATGGCGCGCGTGCTGTCGAGCCCGCGCGTATCGACCATCAACAACCAGAAAGCGGTCATCAAGGTCGGCACCGACGAATTCTTCGTCACCGGCGTGACCGGCCGCACAACGGCCGGTGCGGCCAGTGCCACGGCGGCCAGCAGCGTTCAGCTCACACCCTTCTTTTCCGGAATCGCGCTCGACGTCACGCCGCAGATCAGTCGCGATGGCGACATCATCCTGCACATCCACCCCACGGTCAGCGAAGTGCAGGACCAGACCAAGAGTTTCACCGTCGCCGGTCAGGAAGAAACCCTGCCGCTGGCCTTTTCCAGCGTGCGCCAGTCCGACAGCGTGATCCGCGCCCGCAACGGTCAGGTGGTCGTGATTGGCGGCCTGATGCGCGAATCGTCCGAGCAGCAGCGTTTCGGCACGCCGTTTCTCAGCCGCATCCCCCTGATTGGGCATGCCTTTGGTGGCCGCCAGGAACAGACCGTCAAGACCGAACTGGTCATTCTGCTACGCCCGGTGGTGGTCGATGACGAGGCCGGCTGGGGCGATCATGCCTCCGACAGCCTGGATCGAATGCGAGGCATGTCCTCGGACCAGTGGCCACGCTAGCCGGCACGCCAGGGAGTTGCCACCCGAGCCCATGTACCTGTCCCACTTCCAGCTTGCCGAACGCCCCTTCCGGCTGACGCCGAACCTGGCCTATCGCTTCCAGGAGCAGTCCCAGGCCGAGGCGCTGACCACGCTGCGGGTGGCGCTGGCCGAAGGCGAGGGATTCATCAAGGTCACCGGCGAGGTCGGACTGGGCAAGACGCTGATTTGCCGGGCGCTGCTCGAAGCGCTCCGGCCACCCTATATCACCGCCTGGCTGCCGGACCCGCACCTTTCGCCGGGCACCCTGCGCACGGCCCTGGCACGGGAACTGGGCCTGGACCTGCCGGCACGCCCCACGCAGCAGAAAGTGCATGAATTGCTGCAGGAAGGCCTGACACGACTGGTGGCCGAAGGCAGAAAGCCCGTGCTGCTGATCGACGAAGCCCAGGCATTGCCGGCCTCGACCCTGGAAACGGTCCGCCTGCTGACCAACCTGGAAACCGAGCAGCGCAAGCTGTTGCAGGTCGCGCTGTTCGGTCAGCCCGAACTCGACCATCGTCTCGCACGGCCGGACTTCCGGCAGCTCAGGCAGCGCATCACCTATTCCTGCCGGCTGCAGGCGCTGGATCGCCAGGCCGTCGGTGAATACATCGAACATCGCCTGGCCCGGGCCGGCGCCGAACAGCCACTGTTCACGACGGCGGCTCGCGCGCGAATCGCACGGGCCAGCGACGGGGTGCCCCGGCTGATCAACATCCTGGCCGACAAGGCATTGCTCTCGGCCTACGGCCGGGGCAAGACGCGGGCCGACTGGTTTGACGTACGCCGTGCCATTGCCGACACCGACGCCACCGAAGATCGTCTGTGGTGGCCGCGACTGCAACCGGCCGTGCGCGTGACCGCCTTCGGACTGGTCGCACTGGGTGCCTACCTGGTGCTGGAAGTGGTCCGTGGAGGCGCCGTATGAGCCTGATCAACGAAGTCCTGAAGGACCTGGAAAAACGCCGCGAACCGGCGCCCGAAACCGATTCCAGCCCACTGCCACGTACCACGCGCAAGCCGCATCCGGCCCGCCACCTGTGGTGGATCGGGGCCGCTGCACTCGGCGGACTGGCACTGCATTGGGTCATGAACAGCACATCGCCACCGCTGCCCGATCAGCAGCAGCCGGTGCTGGCCCAGATCGCGTCCGCCGAGAACCTGTCGGCACCAACGGAATCGTCCCCTCGGCCCGATGCAGCGCCGATTGAGGTCATCGACTCAATCGAGCCCATTGAACGAATCGAACCCGTATCAGCGCCGCAGGTCAGTCCGGCAGCAGACACCTCCGGCGACGATTCGTCAGCACGCGCTGACCAACCGAAACCCGAGACGAACGAAACCAGGACTGCCACAGAGCCCGAGCCACCGGCATCCCCGGCCGTCGCCACGACCGAGGAAACGGCTCCCGACGACATGGTCATGCCCGACAGCCCTGAAGACAGCTCTGCCGAAGCCGACGCCCACGTCGGGGATGAACCGGAACCGGAATCCGAAGGCGCCATCGTCATACAGCGCGCCGAGGGTGAAGTCGAGCATTTCGAGTCGGCCAGACGCGCTCTCGCGCGCGGCCAGCAGCAACTCGGGATGCGTCGGCTGCAGGAACTGCTCGACAACGATCCCGGCCACGGCGAAGCGCGTCTGCTGCTGGCCAGCACCCTGATTCGGCGCGGCGAGACGCCCCGTGCCATCAACCTGCTCGATGAGGGCCTGGAGTCGGCCCGCGACCCGGCCGCGCTGGCCGAACGCCTGGGACGATTGCTGATCGAAGGCGAGGAACCCGCCCGAGCCCGCCAGGTGCTGGAAGCACACGCCCCCGCGCTGGTCGACGCACCGGACTATCATCAACTGCTGGCCGTTGCCCTGCGCCAGCTCGGTGACCACCAGGCGGCCGTCGCGGCCTACCGGCAATTGAGCGAGGTCGTGCCGGGCCGTGGTGCCGTCTGGGTCGGACTGGGCACCTCTCACGAATCACTGGGCCAGACCGAGCAGGCCCGCGAGGCCTACCAGCAGGCACTGGCCGGCAACGATCCCCGGGCCACGCGCTTTGCCCGACAGCGCCTGCACGCCATCGAACGGGACAATGAAGATGATGGAGATTAAGCCATGAACAGCGCCCGCAAACCCAATCAGAAAATTCGCCTGGGGGACTTGCTGGTCAAGCACAAGGCCATCTCCGAGCACCAGTTGCAGGATGCCCTGGCCGAACAGAAGCGCTCCGGCCACAAGCTCGGGCGGGTGCTGGTGCAGCTCGGCTACGTGACCGAAGACGATCTGCTCGACCTGCTGGGGCGCCAGCTCGATATTCCGGTCATCGACCTCAAGCATTACCAGTTCCGGCCACAGACGGTTCGCCTGCTGCCCGAAACCCACGCCCGTCGCTACCGCGCCATCGCGCTTTCCGAAAAAGGCGAGGAACTGACCGTGGGCATGGCCGACCCGACCGACATCTTTGCCTACGATGCGCTCAGCCGGCTGCTCAAGCGGCCGATCAACATCGTCCTGGTACGTGAATCGGACCTGTTGCAGGCCATCGACGTGGTCTACCGGCGCACCGAGGAGATCTCGTCGCTGGCCGAGGAACTGGGCGAAGAGCTCTCCGAAAGCGACTACGACATTGCCCAGCTCGAGGATGACGAAGGCCAGTCGGATGCGCCGGTCATCAAACTGCTGCAGTCGATGTTCGAAGACGCCGTGCAGATCGGCGCTTCCGACATTCACATCGAACCGGACGAGAACGTATTGCGGATCCGCCAGCGTGTGGACGGCGAGTTGCAGGAACAGATCATCGAGGGCCGGCGCGTGGCCTCGGCACTGGTCACCCGCCTCAAGCTCATGGCATCGCTCAACATCAGTGAAAAGCGGCTGCCGCAGGACGGCCGTTTCAGCGTGCGGGTCAAGGAACGCAACATCGATGTGCGCCTGTCGACCATGCCCATCCAGTACGGCGAATCCATGGTCATGCGCCTGCTCGACCAGTCGGCCGGACTGCTGGAGCTCGGCAAGCTGGGCATCCCCGATCACATCATGGAGCGAGTCAAGCGTCTGATCAGCCGGCCTTCCGGCATGGTGCTGGTCACCGGCCCCACCGGCTCGGGCAAGACCACGACGCTGTATGCCGCGCTCAACTACATCAACAAGGCCCGCACCAAGATCATCACCGTCGAGGACCCGGTGGAATACCGGCTGCCGCGCATCAACCAGGTGCAGGTCAATCCCAAGATCGACCTCGATTTCGCCCGCGTGCTGCGCACCGCCCTGCGCCAGGATCCCGACGTCATCATGGTCGGCGAAATGCGCGACCGGGAGACCGCCGAGATCGGGCTGCGTGCCGCCATGACCGGTCACCTGGTGCTGTCGACACTGCACACCAACTCGGCACCGGCCACCGTCATGCGCCTGCTCGACATGGGGGCACAGGGCTTCATGGTGGCCGCAGCACTCGACGGCGTCATCGCCCAGCGCCTGGTGCGCCGGGTCTGCGACTCCTGCGGCGAGGACGTGGAACCACCGGCCAGCCAGATGGCCTGGGTACGCGGTCAGCTCGGCGAAGACGCCGTGACTGGTGTTCGCTTCCGCGCCGGCTCGGGCTGTGCCTACTGCTCCAATACCGGGTATCGCGGTCGCATCGGCGTCTACGAACTGCTGGAAATGGACCAGGAACTGACCGATGCGCTGCGTCGCATGGACACCGACACCTTCAGCAAGCTGGCGCGCAATCAGAAGGACTACCGCCCCCTGATCCTCTGCGCACTGGACTATGCCGCGGCCGGTATCACCTCGCTCGACGAGGTCATGCGCCTGGGCGGCGAACTCGACACGCTCCGCGATGCCAATATCGAGACCGCTGAACTGACCGGGGAGGAAGTCTGATGTCGGGATTCCAGTGGCGGGGGCGCAATGCCCGCGGGCAACTGGTCAACGGTCATGTCGAAGCCGACAGCAGCGACGCCGTGGCCGAGCAGCTCATGCGCCTGGACATCACGCCCATCGAGATCCAGGAAGCCGAGGCCGGCAGCCAGTCGGCCGGCAACTCCCTGCGCACCCGGCTGGGCCTGGACCGGCCGGGCGTCAACGATCTCATTCTCTTCACCCGGCAGATGTACACCCTGACCAAGGCCGGGGTGCCCCTGATCCGCGGACTCAACAACGTCGCCGAGTCCACCCGCAACCCGGTTCTCAGACAGGCGATCGAAGACCTGGTCGACGCCCTGGAGTCCGGCCGCGAGCTGGCCGACGGCCTGGCCCAGAACCCGCGCGTCTTTCCCAACATGTTCGTCAGCATCGTGCGCGTCGGTGAAGGTTCGGGCAACCTTGAGCAGTCCTTTCTACAGCTCAACGGCTACCTGGAACTCGAACGCGACTTCCGCGCACGCCTCAAACAAGCCCTGCGCTACCCCGCCATGGTCATCGTCGCCATGGTCATTGCCGTGGCCATTCTCATGGTCTGGGTCATTCCCGTGTTTGCCAACTTCTTTGCCCGACATGATGCCGAGCTGCCCCTGCCCACGCGCATCATTGTCGCCACGTCCGAGTTCACCAGCGAATGGTGGTGGCTGGTGCTGCTGGCCATTGGCGCATTGCTGTTCGCTTTCCGCTACTGGATCGGCACCGAAAACGGCCGCTACCGCTGGGACCGGATCAAGCTCAGACTGCCGGTCATCGGCAAGATCCTGTTCGAAGGCACCATGGCCCGCTTCGCACGCTCGTTTTCCATGACCTACCGCTCCGGGGTGCCGTTGATTCAGGGCCTGACCCTGGTTTCAAAAGCCGTCGAAAACGAGTACATCGGCCAGGCCGTCAACGACATGCGTACCGGCATCGAACGCGGCGAGTCGCTCTCGCGCACGGCCGCGGCCACCGGCCTGTTTTCCTCGCTGGTGCTGCAGATGATCAGCATCGGCGAGGAAACCGGCGATGTCGATACCATGCTGACCGAAACCGCCGAATACTACGAGCGCGAAGTCGACTACGACCTCGACAACCTCAGTGCGCTTATCGAGCCCATCCTGCTCGTCTTCCTGGCCGTTCTGGTACTGATCATGGCCCTGGGCGTATTTCTGCCGATGTGGGACGTGGGACGTGCCGCACTGGGCTGAACGCAGCAGATGCACGAAACGGCGCCAGCAGGGCTTCACGCTGCTGGAGCTGATCATCGTGATTATCCTGGTCGTCGCGCTGTTCCTGGTGGCCATGCAGCGCCTGTTTCCACTGCGCGGCGACGCCGAAGCAGCGCACGTGACCAGCGTGACCGGCACACTGCGCTCGGCGCTGGGCATGGAAGCGGCCGCCCGGGTGGTGCGCGAGGGCCTGCCGGCCATTATCGAACTCGAGGCCGGCAACCCCATGCAACTGCTGGCCGAGCGGCCCGACAACTACTTGGGCGAGCTGTCGACGCCCGACGATGTGCCACCCGGCTACTGGTATTTTGACAACTCGGCCAATGTGCTGGGCTACCGAGTTCGCTTTCCCCAGTACCTGGAAGGTGCACCCGACGACCCGGTCCACCTGCACTGGCAGGTCCAGGTCGAATACGGCAGCGAATCGCGCGACGACAGAACACCCACCCCGCGCGGACTGCACCTGGTGGCGCTGCATCAGTACCACTGGCCCGATCAGCCGCGACCGGAAGAAAGACTGGGAACGATACATTAGACTGGTATCAAAGCAGCCACCACTTTGCGCCATGGGCGTGAGCGAGGACCACAGGGCAATGCAAGCGGCTACCGACCAACGCAGAATCGATGCCCACCAGGCACTCAGGCTGCGCCGCCTGCGCATGGCCATGCTGGCCTGGCTGGTGTCCATCGTCGTGGTCTTCATCGGCTGGTCGCTGGGCCTGATCGACTTCACCCCGCTGGGTTTCAGCGCGCTGCTGCTGCTGATTCTCATGGTCCACCTGATGTTCCATGTCCTCATCCGCTCGGGCTGGAACCTCCGACTCGAAGACCCGAGCATGACCCTGCCCCAGATCATCGTCGCCACCCTGGTGGCCCTGGTGGTCATCAGCCGGGCCGACGAGGCACGAACCATCCTGCTCATGCTGTTCATCATGGCCATGTTCTTCGGCGTGTTTCAGTTGCGAACGCCCCAGTTCGTGTTCGTTGCCCTGGTGGCCGTGGTCGGCTATGCCCTGATCGTGCTCGGCGAATTCGTCCTGGGCGACTACCAGCGTTCCGGTCAGGTTATGCTGCTGGAGCTGGCCGCTTTCAGCATCGTCATGTTCTGGCTGGCCTTCGTCGGCTCACATGTCGCACGCCTGCGACGCAAGCTGGCACAGCGCAATCGCGAACTGCGCGAGGCCACCGATCGGCTCAAGCACCTGGCCGAACACGACGAACTGACCGGCCTGCCCAACCGCCGCAGGCTGATTTCCCAGCTCGAAACCCTGGCACGCGAGTCGGCCGAAACCGGCTCGACCTTCTGCGTGGCCGTGCTCGACCTGGACCATTTCAAACACGTCAACGACGAGCATGGACACCAGGTCGGTGACGACGTACTGACCGAGTTCGCGCGACGCGGCTCACAACTGCTGCGAGACGGCGACCAGGTCGTTCGTGTCGACGACACCGTCGACAGCATCGGACGTTTCGGCGGCGAAGAATTCCTGCTGATCCTGCCCGGCACCGACCTCGAAGGCGCCGTACTGGCCGCCGAAAGACTGCGCAGGCAGACCGCCGATGAGCCGTTCGAAACCCGAAACAAGCGCATCTCCTGCACCGTTTCAATCGGCGTGGCCCAGTACCGCGCCGAGGAACCCGTCCGTCTGACCATCGCCCGGGCCGACAAGGCGCTCTACCGCGCCAAGGAAGAAGGCCGCAACCGAACCGTGGCCGCCGAAGCATGACCACCGCCGACATCCTGCTGATCACCACGCTGCTGGCCCTGGCCGTGATCGGCCTTGGCCTGCTCATCACCGGCGCCGCACTGACCCTGAGGGCAACTGCCGACAGCAACAGCGATACCAACGGGCCTTGGCGAACGCCAGACCGCCAGTGGCATATCGAGCGCCTGATCTACCGTCATCACCGAATCAGCGGCGGCCTGATCATACTGGCCAGCCTGTTCTTCCTGTGGCAGTTCGTGATCGGCGGCATCCTGTTCAACGACCTGCCGCACGATGGCTGGCAACTGGCAGCCTGGCTGCTGCTCGCCGGCAATCTCATCAATCTGTTCATCGGGCTGGTCATTCTGGTTCGGCCGAGTCGACTCAAACACATCGAAGCGACAGCCAATCGCTGGATGAGCCTCGATGCCGCAGGACTCAGCCGATTCCTCGCCCGCTATCCACGCATCAGAGGGCTCATGATCCTGCTGACCGCCATAATCGTCCTGACCGGCACACTCCTGGTGATGGGCGAACTTCTGAAGAAATGATCGTCAGTGCACGGGCCAGACCATGGGGCAATACATGACGGAATCTGTCAGTCATCCCCTTGAGTACACCACAGTTATGTGACAGACCTCTCGATAATGAGGGAAGTTGCCCACATGGCACGTTGATTGCATTATCCTCTTCAAGGTTGTCGAACAACCGGCCCCGTGCGCTGACTGCGGTCTGCCCGGGGCAAATCACCAAACCATAACCCGGCCGGGCCGCGGCCCGCGACCGAAAAGCACAGGAGAACTGCAATGAACATGAACATCCGTCAATCCCAGGGTGGTTTCACCCTCATCGAACTGGTCATCGTCATCGTCCTGCTCGGCATCCTTGCCGCCGTAGCCGTGCCCCGCTTCATCGACCTCAGCGACGAAGCCGCCCAGGCAGCCGTCGACGGCGTCGCCGGCGGCCTGGCCTCAGCCAGCGCCATCAATTACGCCGCCGTCGTGGCCGGCAGCCCAGAAGGCGATGACTCCGTTGAAAGTTGTGATGACATCGTCGACCTGATGGTCGGCTTTGACACAGATCGTTTCTCCGTCACCGGCGGATCACTCGGCACCAACCCGGGCGACAGCGCAGAATGCACCGTCACCGACGACGACACCGATGCACAGGCCACTTTCCAAGGCATCCGAAGCGCAGATGCCTAGCACCTGATTGCGTAGACCACGCTACGCTCACCCCAGAAGACCCCGCCCCGAGCGGGGTCTTCTTCCCCCCTAACACCTAACACCCAGCTTCTTAACACTTAACACTCCCCCTCCCCGGCACAATTCCTGCATTACACTAATCAGGTTTTCACCGACTCAGGCCCTGCCATGCCCCACTCCCGAGTCCAACGCGGTTTCACACTCATCGAGTTCATCGTCTCGCTGGTGGTCATCGGCATCGGGGCTGCCATCCTGACCGGTTTCGTGACCCCGGTCGCGCGCAGCGCCGACCCGATGATCCAGGCTCAGGCGCGGGCGATTGCCACGGCGTATATGGATGAGATTCTGTTGCGGGAGCATGGCGCGTGCTCAAACCCGGGCTCTGGTAACCGGGGTGGCTGGGAAGAGGTCTTTTGCTACGACGGCCTGGACGAGGCCCCGCACGACCAGTTCGGCAATCCGATCGCGTCGCTGTCGGATTACACCGTCTTGGTCAGCGTTGCCGGCAACGCCCCGGCCACCATCGGGGTGAACGTGGCCCACGCTGGCGGGGGGATCAATTATTCGCTGCAGAGCCAGCGCGGCGACTACTGACATGCGCGGGCCGAGCACATCCACAGGATTCTCCCTGACCGAACTGGTCATGATCCTCGTGCTGCTGGGCATTCTGGCCGTGTTTGCCGTACCCCGTCTCGACATTCAGGGCTTCGAACGACAATCCTTCGCCAGGGAGTTGATCGCCGCGCTCAATCACGCCCAGCGTATCGCCCTGGGTTCGGGCTGCCACGTCGCAGTCGAAATCAGCTCAGGCGGCTATTCGGTCAACTACACCGGAGCGGGCAATGACTGCAGCAGTGTGCCGGTTCCTCACCCGTCCCGAAGCGGTAATTTCACCGGCTCGGGCGATGTCATTTCAAACGTAACAGTCGTATTCGACGCCTTCGGCCGCAGCGATGGAGCGACCATCAACCTGGCCGACGGCACCACCATCACGGTCGAAGCGGAGACGGGCCATGTGCATCGCTAGACCAACCCGGGGTAGACCCGGACAGGGTGGCTTTACCCTGATCGAGCTGATCCTGGTCATGGTGCTGGTCGGCATCCTGGCCGCCGTCAGCGTGACCTTTATCCTCCCACCCTTCCAGGCCGCCGCCGATCTCGAGCGCCGCGCCGCCCTGGTCGACAGCGCCGATCTGGCGCTCAACCGCATGACCCGTGAAGCGCGCAGCGCGCTGCCCAACAGCGTGCGAGTGTCACCAGACAACCAGCAAGTCGAATTCGTTACCACACTCACCGGTGGACGCTATCGTCGCCTGCCAACCCCGGGCGATAACAGCGACCCGTTCGTTCCCGCCCAGTCCAGCGGATCGTTCGATGTGCTCGGCGGACTGATCGATGCCGACGAGGTGCAAGAACGCGACGCCGGGCGCAGTTGTGGCTATGGCAATGGTCATTGCCTGTCGGTCTACAACACCGGCCAGCCGGGGTTCGATGTCTACAGCGGTCAGAATATTGCCGCGATCACGAACGCCAGTTCGGGCTCCATCTCATATGACAGTGGCGGCAGCGATCCCGCGTTTGCCACGCATTCGCCCAATCAGCGCTTCTACGTGGTCGATACGGTGGTCAGCTATGTCTGTGAAGGCAACCAGCTACTGCGCTTCAGCGACTACGGCATCGACAGCAGCCCGAGCGGTTCACCCGCACTGGTCACCGGCAATATCGAAAGCTGTCAATTCAGCTATGCTGAAGGCACCAGCGCCCGGCGCGGCCTGCTTACCCTGCGGCTGGATCTGGCCGATGGTGGCGAGCAGATTTTTCTGGTGGCCCAGGCACAGGTTCTCAACAGTCCATGATGTCGATGCACCAACAACGCGGCGCAGCACTGTTTGCCGCCATCTTCCTGATCACCGTCATCACGGTGGCGGCCGCGGCCATCGCGCTGACCTCAGCCACCCAGCATACCGGCCAGGCCCGGGCCCTGCTGGCCGAACAGGCCTGGTATGCCGCCATGGCCCGCCTGGAAAGCGAAATCCCGAGCATTCTCGGCAGCAACAGCTGTACTCCCGGTGGACAGGAGAGCCTGTTCGGCTTTCAGACCACATTTTTTTGTGACGCAGATGATGAGACCGAGGGCGACACCTCATACCGCGTTTACACCCTGGAAGCCGGTGCCCGCCAGGGCAGCATCGGCCAGACCATCTTCGTGCGCCGCACCGTGCGGGCGCAGATTGCCGACGAGGGCTGACATGACACAGGACCGCCACCATACCCACCCGGCCCCTCGGAACGTGGTACGACAGCCGCGATGGCAATGGCTTGTGGTTTTCCTCATCCTGATGCTGCCGGCACTGGCCCAGGCCGTCCCCCAGTGCTCCGACGTCTTTCCCCAGGCTATCCGCAGCAACGCCCAGCCGCCGGATGTGCTGACCCTGCCGCCGTTTCCCTCGCCCAATGACGGCGCCCTGAATGTTCCCAACGGCGGCACGGTGAACCTGGGCCCGGGCGACTACTACTTCACCTCGGTCAACGTGGAGAATAATGCCACGGTCAATATCAACGGGCCGGTGCGGATTTTCGTGCAGGGCAACACAGTCATCGAGAACAACATCAATTTCAACAATCCGGGCAACCCGGCCAACCTGGTCGTACTCGCCTATTCCAATGCCACCATAGGCAACAACACGACTTTCAACGGCATTCTTTATGCAGAGGGGGCCGTACAGCTAAGCAACGGTACGCGCATCACCGGCGCCGTCACCGCACGAGGCGCGGTTGGGACACACCCGAACACCGTTGCCACCTACGACCCGGATGCCGTGGAGAACGCCGACTTCGGCGGCCTATGCCAGAATGAAGCCGGCGGACCGGTCGAAGTCTCGGCCAACGGCGAGTTCGATTCCCCGGTCATCGTCGAAGCCGGCGAGCCGGTGCTGTTCGAGGCCTGGGTGCAGGGCTGCCCGTCGGCCAATCACTGGCGCGATACCTGGCAGGTTGACGGTGCAACCGAGCAGGGCCCGGATACCTCAGGCACCACTGCCTGCGACCGCTCCCCCATTCCATGGACCACTTCGTTCTCCGACCCGGGCAGCTATGAGGTGACGTTTATCAGCGATTACTGCACCGGTTTTTCTGTACCCGTTTGCAATTTTTTCAATCAATGGCAGGAACATGGTCGTGGTTCCATCATCATCGAGGTGCTTGAGCCCGAGATCGATGTGGTTATCGACTACCGCATGGAAAGCACGGAGTGGACCGGCGACGCCGGCGAGGTCATCGATTCATCCGGGTTCGACAACCACGGCACCGCAATCAATGATCCGCAGACCAGCCTGACCGACCCCATTCGTCCCGGGGACCCCGGCACCTGCCGCTACGCCACCGTGCCCACCGACGGCCGCATCAACACCTCCGCACCCGGCGCCCTCAGCACCCCCAACAACATGAGCGTGGCCTTCTGGTTCCGCGCCGTCGACGTGGGGCCGGAGGGTTCGATTCTCGCACTGGGCGATCTGTCCGGTCTTTACGCTCGGCCGCTGGAGATTCTCAGGCGCTCGGAAGGCAATCTGCGCGCGGTATTCACTGACCAGAATGACAACGAGAGCTTCCTCGACCACGATACTAGCGCCTTCTCCGGCGACTGGGTGCATATCGCGGTCACCCGCCGGCAGCAGGCCGTATCGGGAGGCCAGCAGCAGATCACGGAGCGACTTTACCTGGATGGCAACCTGATCACCGAGAACCAGCGCACCCAGTCCAACCCACCCGACCTGATTTCCCCGGCCAACATCCATATCGGCGGCCTGCCGGGCGTGTTCGGCAGCACGGCCGACTACGATGATGTCATCTTCGCCAATGGCGCCCTCGATCCCGATGAGCTTGACGCCTTCCGGCTGCGCGACCTGCCCTGCGATCTGATATCGAATCCGGATCATATCCGCCTGATTCACCCGGGCAGTGGACTGACCTGCGCACCCTTCGATGTGCAGGTTCAGGCCTGTGACGACCCCGACTGCACCGAACTTTTCTCCGAAGAAACCGAGGTCGGATTCGTCTCGCCCGCCGGCAACTGGAGTCAGAACCCGGTCAGTTTCACCGGCCAGACCACCGTGTCACTGCAGGTCACCACCCCGGGCCCGGCCACGCTGGATGCCGTGTCCGACCCCGAGGCCGACAATCCCACGCGCTGCTTCGACGGCGCCGGCGCCGAAACCTGCGTGCTCGATATCGCCGACTCGGGCTTTCTGATCGATGTGGAAGATCACATCGCCGGCGTCACGGTCACCGGCACGCTGTCTGCGGTGAGAACCGACGAGGAAACCCTGGAATGCGTGGCCGGCTTCGGCAACGACGAAAAGGAAGTCCGGTTCTGGTCGGACTACGCCAACCCCGGCAGTGGCACGGCCCCGATCAGCATAGAAGGATCCCCCGTCGACACGGCCGCCCCCGGAAGCACCCGCAACCTGTTCTTCGATGCCGACGGCCAGGCCGGCTTCAGCCTGTCCTACCCCGATGTCGGCCGCATGACCCTCAACGCCGAATATACCGGCGAGCCGGGCACGGAAGAGGAAGGCCTGGAGATGACAGGCTCCGGACAGTTCATCGCCCGGCCCAGCCATTTCGAACTCGAAATCGACAACAATCCGGCCGCTGAAGGTCCAGCCGGTCCGGTCTTTGCCACGGCCGGCGTCGATTTCGATATCGAGGTATCGGCCCGCAATGCCAATAACAGCATCACCCCCAACTTCGGCAACGAATCACCGGCAGAAGCAGTCGACTTCGACCTGGAACTGGTCGAGCCGGCCGGCGGCAGCGACCCCAACCTGGTCGGCAGCTTCGGCGCCTTCGACAGCGACTGTGACGGCAACACCGCACCCGGAGTGGCCTGCGGCACCTTTTACTGGCCGGAAGTGGGTATCATTTCGCTGACGCCACGCCTGACCAGCGGCGCCTACCTGGGGTCCGAGGATGTGGTTGGGCAATCAGAGGAATCCATCGGCCGGTTCATTCCGGATCACTTTACCGTCTCATCCAGGCCGGTACGCAACCGAGTGGACCTGAACAACTGCGAAGCCGCGAGCTTCACCTACATCGGCGAACCCTTCGCGGTGGATTTCACCCTGCAGGCCCGCAACGCACTGGGTGCGCCGACCAACAACTACCATGATGAATTCGCAAGGCTCGATGCTGATGAGCTCGATATCGACGCCTCCCCTGAGCCACCCGAGGTTTTGGACGCAGACCTTCAGTGGGAGCGGGGCCTGGGACTGGCTGACGTGCAGCTCAAACTGCCTCGTGATGCACCCAAAGGCCCCTACCCGGACTACACCGTAAGCATCGATCCGACCGACAGCGATGGCGTCGGCCTGGGCAGCGAAGAGGATGACGAAGTCGGCACCACCGAACTTCGCTTCGGCCGTATCGTGGTCGATAATGCCATCGGTTCCGAACTGGCGCCGCTGGACCTGCCCTGGCGGGCCGAGCACTGGAATGGTGACACCTGGCAGGTCAACCAGGACGATGACTGCACCGTGATGGCATTGGCCGATGACGTCGTACTGATAGACGCCAGCGGTACCGAGAGCGACGGAGAAACTTCCGTGTCAGTAGGAGAAGGTTCAACCTCCGTTGAAACAGAAGACAGTCGACTTGAACTGGTAGACGGCGCTGGCTGGTTCCGATTCACCGCTCCCGACCAGCCCGGCTGGGTCGATCTGCGACTTAACCTGGAAGACAACTGGCCCTTCCTGCGTGATGATCTAAGCGATGACGACAATTACGACGACGATCCCCAGGGCCGCGCTTCATTCGGACTGTTCGATGGCAGCCCGCGCCGGATCTTCATCCAGGAAACCGCCCCGCGCTAGCCATGCCTGCCGACATCCAAGCCGCGATCTTCGACATGGACGGGCTGCTGATCGACTCCGAGCCGCTTTGGCAGGAAGCCGAGATCGCCTGTTTCCGTCCACTCGGTGTTCCTATCGACCGCGACCTGTGCCGCCAGTCGGCGGGCAAGCGGCTCGATGAAGTCATCAACGACTGGCACCAGCGCTTCGGCTGGCAGGGCCCCAGCCCGGACGACATGCACGATGCCGTGCTGGCCGAAGTCACACGCCTGATCATGCAACGCGGCCAGGCACTACCCGGCGTACACGACACCATGACCTGCCTGGCCAAAGCCGGCCTGCGCATGGCCATCGCCTCCTCCTCCCCACCGGCCCTGATCGATGCCGTGGTCGGCAAGCTGAGCCTGGAAGAATTCATGGACCTCACCCACTCCGGCGCGCTGGAAGCCCGCGGCAAACCGGACCCGGCCGCGTTCCTGACCACCGCCCGCAAACTCGGCGTGAACCCCGGCCATTGCGTGGTATTTGAAGACGCCCCCGCGGGCATCGAAGCCGCCCAACGCGCAGGCATGCAGGTCATCGCCGTGCCCTCGGTCTTCACACCCGACGACCCCGGCATCCGCCGCGCCAACCGAGTACTCACCACCCTAGAAGACTTCCACCCCGAAATGCTCAACACCCTCATCACCGCGGAGTAGCCCACCCCGTCACTCCGGATGCGCCCACTCCGTCCCCCGAAACACCCTGAACCGCCCCGGATGCGCCCACTCCATCCCCCGGAACACCAAACCCGTCGCCCCGGAATCGCCGCAGGCGATATCCGGGGCCTCCCACACAAAACAACTGCACAGCCAGGAACAAAGGCACTGACTCAGCGCCGTGCAGAACCGAGCGTGCGAGGTCCCGGCTCTACGCTCCGCTCCGGCCGGGACGACGGTGGGTGGGGCCGGGACGACGTTGAGTGTGGGGCCGGGACGACAGGCCATCTTCTCGCCCCGGAACCCCCACCCCGTTGCCCCGGAATCACACCCACCCCGTCGCCCCGGAATCACACCCACCCCGTCGCCCCGGAATCATACCCACCCCGTCGCCCCGGAATCATACCCACCCCGTCGCCCCGGAATCACACCCAACTCCGTCGCCCCGGAATCGCCGCAGGCGATATCCGGGGCCTCCCACACAAAACAACTGCAAAGCCAGGAACAAAGACACTGACTCAGTGCCGTGCAGAACCGAGCGTGCGAGGTCCCGGCTCTACGCTCCGCTCCGGCCGGGACGACGGTGGGTGGGGCCGGGACGACGTTGAGTGTGGGGCCGGGACGACAGGCCATCTTCTCGCCCCGGAACCCCCACCCCGTCGCCCCGGAATCACACCCACCCCGTCGCCCCGGAATCGCCGCAGGCGATATCCGGGGCCTCCCACACAAAACAACTGCACAGCCAGGAACAAAGACACTGACTCAGTGCCGTGCAGAACCGAGCGTGCGAGGTCCCGGCTCTACGCTCCGCTCCGGCCGGGACGACGGTGGGTGGGGCCGGGACGACGTTGAGTGTGGGGCCGGGACGACAGGCCATCTTCTCGCCCCGGAACCCCACCCCCGTCGCCCCGGAATCACACCCACCCCGTCGCCCCGGAATCGCCACCCACTCCGTCGCCCCGGAATCATACCCACCCCGTCGCCCCGGAATCGCCGCAGGCGATATCCGGGGCCTCCCACACAAAACAACAGCACAGCCAGGAACAAAGACACTGACTCAGTGCCGTGCAGAACCGAGCGTGCGAGGTCCCGGCTCTACGCTCCGCTCCGGCCGGGACGACGGTGGGTGGGGCCGGGACGACGTTGAGTGTGGGGCCGGGACGACAGGCCATCTTCTCGCCCCGGAACCCCACCCCCGTCGCCCCGGAATCACACCCACCCCGTCGCCCCGGAATCGCCACCCACTCCGTCGCCCCGGAATCATACCCACCCCGTCGCCCCGGAATCGCCGCAGGCGATATCCGGGGCCTCCCACACAAAACAACAGCACAGCCAGGAACAAAGACACTGACTCAGTGCCGTGCAGAACCGAGCGTGCGAGGTCCCGGCTCTACGCTCCGCTCCGGCCGGGACGACGGTGGGTGGGGCCGGGACGACGTTGAGTGTGGGGCCGGGACGACAGGCCATCTTCTCGCCCCGGAACCCCCACCCCGTCGCCCCGGAATCACACCCACCCCGTCGCCCCGGAATCGCCACCCACTCCGTCGCCCCGGAATCATACCCACCCCGTCGCCCCGGAATCGCCGCAGGCGATATCCGGGGCCTCCCACACAAAACAACAGCACAGCCAGGAACAAAGACACTGACTCAGTGCCGTGCAGAACCGAGCGTGCGAGGTCCCGGCTCTACGCTCCGCTCCGGCCGGGACGACGGTGGGTGGGGCCGGGACGACAGGGGCGTTGCCCCGGGAGCCGGGACGACAGAGGCGCTGGCCAGCGTCATGCGTGGAAGACGCGATTCTGGTCACTCTGGAAAATGCTGAACTCAGGCTTTGGTCACGCGGCAATGTTGGGAATTCGACGAACTTCCTCGCCATGATCGAAGTGCGCTTGCTCAAGGTCGTAGTCAGCTTGCAACCCCAGCCAAAAGCGTTCCGAGGTTCCAAACGCTCGTGCCAGGCGCATTGCCGTATCGGCGGTAACCCGTCGCTTTCCAAGCACGATTTCATTGATCCGTCTCGGTGGGACCTCTATGGTTCGCGCAAGCCGATTCTGACTGATCCCCATAGGCTTGAGAAACTCTTCCAGTAGAATCTCTCCGGGGTGAACATTGGGCAAACGGTCGGTAGTCATTTCGAATATCTTCAGTTGACGTTGCTAGCCCGAATAGTTCATGAATTATTCAGGCTAATGATAGTCCACGATTTCAACCTCGGCAGCTGCATTGTCTTGCCATTTGAAGCAAATGCGCCACTGGTCATTGATTCTGATACTGTATTGACCGACACGGTTCCCTTTCAGAGCCTCCAGCCGGTTTCCCGGCGGAACCCGCAAATCAGTCAGGTCACGTGCATTATTCAACATTCGCAGCTTTCGCCGGGCGGTTGCCTGAATGTTAGCAGGCAGCTTTCGCGACTGCCGACCTTCCCAGATCACTCGGGTTTCGCGGTCGGCAAAGCTGCGAATCATATCGCGATTATAACGTTGCGCGTTATAGTTTGCAACAAGCCACAGGCACAAGGTACCGAGAGCACCTATTACCGCGCCATCGCTTCAACCCCGTCGCCCCGGAATCGCCACCCACCCGTCGCCCCGGAATCGCCGCAGGCGATATCCGGGGCCTCCCACACAAAACAACAGCACAGCCAGGAACAAAGGCACTGACTCAGCGCCGTGCAGAACCGAGCGTGCGAGGTCCCGGCTCTACGCTCCGCTCCGGCCGGGACGACAGGGCTGTCGCCTCGGAATCACCCAACCCCGTCGTCCCGTCACCCCAGAATCACCCACCCCCGTCGCCCCGTCACCCCAGAATCACCCACCCCCGTCGCCCCGGAATCGCCGCAGGCGATATCCGGGGCCTCCCACACAAAACAACTGCACAGCCAGGAACAAACGCACTTGTTAAACGCCGTGCAGAACCGAGCGTGCGAGGTCCCGGCTCTGCGCTCCGCTCCGGCCGGGACGACAGGGCTGTCGCCTCGGAATCACCCAACCCCGTCGTCCCGTCACCCCAGAATCACCCACCCGTCGCCCCGGAATCGCCGCAGGCGATATCCGGGGCCTCCCACACAAAACAACAGCACAGCCAGGAACAAACGCACTTGTTAAACGCCGTGCAGAACCGAGCGTGCGAGGTCCCGGCTCTGCGCTCCGCTCCGGCCGGGACGACAGGGCTGTCGCCTCGGAATCACCCAACCCCGTCGTCCCGTCACCCCAGAATCACCCACCCGTCGCCCCGGAATCGCCGCAGGCGATATCCGGGGCCTCCCACACAAAACAACAGCACAGCCAGGAACAAAGGCACTTGTTAAACGCCGTGCAGAACCGAGCGTGCGAGGTCCCGGCTCTGCGCTCCGCTCCGGCCGGGACGACGTTGAGTGTGGGGCCGGGACGACAGGGGCGTTGCACGTACAACACGAACCAATAGCCGTTTTCCTACAAACACTATCGCCGGCCTGCCATCGCCTGACTCCAGGCTTTGCGGGCAAACTGCCAAGCATGGAACGCGATTGCTTTGTCTACATAGTGACCAACCGCCTGCGCGGCACGTTGTATGTGGGTGTCACCAACAATCTGATACGCAGAGTCTGGGAGCATCGCCTGGGGCTGGTTCCAGGATTCACCCAAAAATACCGCTTGCGCCGATTGGTGTACTTCGAACACTTCAGCGATTTCGGTCATGCCATTGAGCGGGAGAAGCGCCTGAAGCGCTGGCGTCGGGACTGGAAGCTGACCTTGATCGAAAAAGACAACCCGCAATGGCAGGACCTGTACCCGCGGATTGCCCACTCCGAGGGTGTGGATACCCATGTGCCGTATTGACGACGGCATCCGGTGCTATTAACCCGGCACGAATGGTAGGTCACATTCGTGCCGGGTTAACAAGAGCGGACAACAGAGCGCTGGGGGAAGCCCCGGTCTCCATACAATGTGGACTTGAAACATGCCCCCCGGCTCGGAGCCTGTCCCGGGCTTGATCCGGGAGCCGGGAAAACGTTGGATGGAGCGGGGACGACAGAAGCATTAGGCCGTGCGAAACTGCAGCGTGCGGGGTCCCGGCTCTGCGCTTCGCTCCGGCCGGGACGACAGCGAGGTGTCACCCCGAAAATCACCCCAACCCGTCGCCCCGGAATCGCCGCAGGCGATATCCGGGGCCTCGCACGCGAACCCTCTGCACGGCCCAGAACAAAGCCAACCAATTGACGCCGTGCAAAACTGATACGTGCGAGGTCCCGGCTCTCCGGCCGGGACGACAGTGATTCGTCGCCCTGGAAATCGCGTCAGCGATTATCCGGGGCCTCGCGTGCTGGCCAGTGGCCTATCCAGGGTTCGAACGGCCAGTCTTCTCCGCTCTGGAGGCGTCGGAGTGCGTCGGTTTCGCGTTCTTCGATGGTCGACAGGAAGCGTGGGTCGCCGTCCATGTGAGCGAAGGCGTCCAGGCCGCGTTGCAGGAAGTCCTGCAGCAGGCCCACGCCGGCCAGTTCGGCCGGCAGGCGCATCATGCGGATCAGGCGGTGCACCATGGGCTTGCGCACCGTCTCGACCAGCAGGTCGCCGAGTTCGCGGATCAGGCGCAGTTGCTCTTCCCGGCCTTCCCAGTCACCGTCTGCGCGGTAGGCGTGGGCATAGACCGGCTGGGTAATCTCTTCGATGTCGATCAGGTGCTCGGCCAGGCGAAAATCGAATTCCAGGCTGATGGCCTGCAGGTGCATGGCTTCGCCGATGGCAAACAGCAGGTGCCCGGGCAGGAAGCGGCGCATGATGGGCACCACGCGCTTGAGTTGGCGGTCGCGGGCATGCACCTCGCGACCACCGTAGAGTTCATCGAGAAAGAAGTCGCATGCCGGCCTGAACCGGTCGGTGGCGCGCAGATCGGCATAGGTCTCGTCCAGGCGCGCCACCTGCCAGGCCTGCAGACGGTCCAGCGATTCCCGCCACGGCCCCTCCTCGGGAATGCGCTCGGCAATGGCCAGGTTGCGGTCGATCTGCTCGACCAGGTGAGCGACCGCGGCCGATTCCTTCATTCCAGCGACCCGATCGCCTCGACCAGCTCCTCGCGTCGACGGCGAAAAGCAGCAACCGCCTCGACATGGGCATAACGCACGATGCCAGACTCATCCACCAGAAACACCCCGCGCTTCATCCCCAGAAGCCCGCGGCAACCATATTGGTCCGCCACGCTCATGTCCGGATCGCTGAGCAGGGTGAAGGGCAGCTGGTGACGTTCGCGAAAGCGCCGGTGAGACTCGGCATCGTCACGGCTGATGCCGACGACTTCCACGCCAAGGTCGGCGAAACTGTCCAGACCGTCGCGGTAGTCGCAAAGCTGCCGGGTGCAGACCGGGGTCTCGTCTCCCGGGTAAAACACCAGCAGGAGGCGCTTCCCGGCCGAATCGGACAAGCGGAAGGGCTGCTCGTCCTGGTCCGGCAGGGTAAAGTCGGGGGCGCTGTGGCCAATCGGGATGGTCATGGCTTTGCATTATAATGATTTGATTGTTTCCGTACCGTCGAGATCTTCACCGCTCATGCTCACACTGACACCGGCCAGCCAACCTCGGGACCAGGACCGCAGACCGACCATCGGCCTCGCCATTGCCGGCGGCGGCCCGCTGGGCGCCATCTACGAACTGGGCGTCCTGCAGGCCATTGACGAAGCCATCGACGGGGTCCACGTCCACGACCTCGATGTTTATGTAGGCGTCAGCTCGGGGGCTTTCCTGTCGGCCAGCCTGGCCAACCGGATTACCGCCAGTCAGATGGCACGGGTTTTCATGACCTCGCCGGATGCGGAATACGATTTCCACCCCGAAACCTTTCTGCGACCGGCTTTCCGGGAGTACCTCAGTCGGGCCGCCAGCGTGCCCGGTGTACTGTTCGACATGCTCACCGAGCTTATTCGCCACCCCGAGCGGCTGACCAGCCTGGAGAGCGTGGAAGGGCTGAGCCGCCTGATCCCGACGGGCATCTTCGACAACGTCAATATCGAGCGTTTTGTCGCCCAGGCGCTGGAAAAGCCGGGGCGCAGCAATGATTTCCGTGAACTGCAGGCGCGCCTGCGCATTATTGCCGTGGAACTCGACACCGGGCAGGCCGTACGCTTCGGCGAACCCGGTCATGATCATGTGCCCATTTCAACGGCAGTGCAGGCCTCGGCCGCCCTGCCCGGCCTGTACCCCCCGGTCGAAATCGACGGGCGCTATTACGTCGATGGCGCGCTGCGTCGCACCCTGCATGCCTCGGTTGCACTCGAACAGGGCACAGACCTGTTGCTGGCCATCAACCCGCTGGTGCCTTTCGATGCCGAAGGTGAACACACGGACCACACCCAACCCCGCGACCGCATGGTTCGGGGCGGGCTGCCGATCGTACTGTCGCAGACCTTCCGCTCGCTGATTCAGTCGCGCATGCAGATCGGCATGCGCAAGTACGAATCGGACTATCCCGGTGCCTCGGTGATGCTGGTCGAGCCCAATCGCGACGACGAGAAGATCTTCTACACCAACGTGTTCAGCTACCGCTCGCGCAGCGATCTGGCCGAACACGCCTATCAGACCACGCGCCGCGAACTGCTGGAACACGCCGATCAGCTCGAAGCCTTTCTGGAACCCTACCGGCTGGGCGTCAACCGCACGCTGCTCGAGCGCGAACAGACGCTCAGCGACAGCCTGCAACACGAACCGGTGCACTTCGCGCCGGTGGGCAACACCCTGGACCGGACACTGGACAGCCTGGAACGCACCCTGAGGCAGCCATGAGTCAGCATTCAGAAAGGCAGGACGGACCGACACCGTCCGTCGGCATGGTGTCGCTGGGTTGTCCCAAGGCGCTGGTTGATTCCGAGGACATTCTCAGCCGCCTGCGTGCCGAGGGCTACCGCATCGCCCCGGATTACCAGGGCGCCGACCTGGTGGTAGTCAATACCTGCGGGTTCATCGACGAGGCCAAGGCCGAGTCCCTGGAAACCATCGGCGAGGCACTGTCGGCCAACGGCAAGGTACTGGTCACCGGCTGCATGGGCGCCCGCCCGGAAGACATTCGCAGCATCCATCCGAAAGTGCTGGACGTGACCGGACCGCATCAGAGCGAGGCGGTGGTCCAGTCCATCAACAGCCACCTGCCGCGCCCGCACGACCCGCGCGTCGACCTGGTGCCTCCCGGTGGTCTGAAGCTCACGCCCGGTCATTACGCCTACCTCAAGATCTCGGAAGGCTGCAATCACAAGTGCAGCTTCTGCATCATTCCCTCGATGCGCGGCCGCCTGGTCAGTCGACCGCTGGGGCTGGTGATGAAAGAGGCCGAAGCGCTGGTGGATCGAGGCGTGCGCGAACTGCTGGTCATTTCGCAGGATACCGGCGCCTACGGCGTCGATCAGCGCTACCAGACCGACTACTGGCGCGACCGCGAATGGGAAACCCGACTGTTAGACCTGGCACGCGCGCTGGGCGAACTGGACGCCTGGGTGAGACTGCACTACGTCTACCCCTACCCGCATGTCGACCGCCTGATGCCGCTGATGGCCGAGAGCCGCATCCTGCCCTACCTGGATATCCCGTTCCAGCACGCCAGCCCGCGCATTCTCAAGGCCATGCGGCGCCCCGCGGCGGCCGATAACACCCTGGAGCGAATCCAGGCCTGGCGCCGGGGCTGCCCGTCGCTGGTGGTCCGCTCGACCTTTATCGTCGGCTTCCCCGGCGAAACCGAACAGGACTTCGAGCAACTGCTGGAATGGCTTACAGAAGCACAACTGGACCGGGTCGGGTGCTTCCAGTACTCGCCGGTTGAAGGGGCCGCGGCCAACGACCTGCCCGGTGCGGTACCGGACGCAGTGCGGGAAGAGCGCTGGCATCGCTTCATGCAGCACCAGGCCGCCATCAGTGCCGAACGTCTGGCCCAGCGGATCGGCTCGGTCGAAACCGTGCTGGTTGACCATGTCGAGAACGATCAGGTGATTGCCCGCAGCTACGGCGACGCCCCAGAAATCGATGGGCTGGTCATTATCCAGGGAGCGAGCGGCGTGTCGCCCGGGCAATTTGTGCGCGTGCGCATCACCGATGCCGACGACTACGATCTCTACGCCAGGCCGCACGAAGACTGAGGAACCGTCCCGGCCCGAATGCGTCTAAGGCGACGTCATTCACATTCTTCAAACCCAATCAAGATGGAGTCCAACGTGAAAAAGTTGATTGTTCCAATTGCCGCCACCTTCTTCCTGGTCGGCTGCGGATCCGACGACCAAGACGAAGCCGCCAACGAAGTCGAAACGGCACCGGCCGCGGAGCAAACCGAACAACAGCCCCGCCGCGAGGTTCGCCGAAGAAGCGAACAGGAACCACAAGAACCCACCAGGACAACCGACGCGGACCCGAGGCGACTGCCACATTTGCAGGGAGCCGCCGAAGTGGACGGGCATGGGCTGACCATGATCGTCGATGGCAGTTCTCCTGAGGCTTTCCAACAGAGCCTAGAGCTGATTGCCTCGGACTCGACAGATGAACAGTATCAGCAACTCGATTCTGCCATCCGTGACCTGCAAATGAACTCTCCCGAAGGATGGGGCGGGGCCGAAGCGCTGTTCCGGTCACTGGACGGCATGACCGGCGAGGAGATCATCGAGAGAGCTGCTGAGAGGCGCCGGCAGTCTCGTTCTCGCCAGCGCTAACCGCTCTGCTCCTCAGCCCCCCCTGAACGAAAAAGGCCCTGCCAGACGGCAGGGCCTTTTTGCTTTTTGCCCATCGTGATGGTCTACCCAGCTCAGTGCCGGCACTTCCAGCCATGGTCGACGCCGAGCTGGTGGATATGCTTCATGGTCTCGGGGATCCAGGCGTCTCCACCCTCCTGCTCGAAGAAGAACGGCGCCCGCTCGACCTGCTCGGGTGCGACCTGGTTCATGTTCGAGGCATCGTAGAGACGGCCATTGAGCATGGTCCAGACCACGTTCTGGCTCTGCTCGATATCATCGAGCACGTCGCCATCGATCACCACCAGGTCGGCCAGCTTGCCTTCCTCGATGGAGCCGATGTCGGCATCCATGCCGAAGTAGCGCGCTCCATCGATGGTCGCGCCGCGCAGGGCTTCCCAGGGCGTGAATCCGCCCTGCACCATGATCCACATCTCCCAGTGCGCGGCCAGGCCGGCCAACTGACCGTGAGCACCGATCACCACCGGCACACCCAGCTCGTTGAGCACCTTCGCTCCCTCGGCCACGGCGACGTGGTTGTACAACTCGTCCGGGGCAGTCGGCCGGCGAATGGAACGCGGATAGACCAGGAACTTCGGCACGAAGTTGAGCAGGCGCTCGTTCTTCCAGACTTCGTGGCGGTCATAGAAGTACTCCTCGCCCATCATGCCGCCATAGGCCACCACGAAGGTGGGTGAATAGACCACATCGGTCTGACTCCACAACTGGCGCATGTCGTCATAGGTCCGCTTGACCGACAGGCTGTGCTCGATGCCCGTGTGGCCATCGATGATCTGGTTGAGGTTCTGTTCCAGGCGCATGCCGCCTTCGGGCACCACCATGATGTCGAGATTGTGGCCCGCCTCGATGACCTGCTGGCGCTGATCGCGACGCAGGTAGTTGTAGCTCTTGACCGAGATCGCGCCCAGCTCCTTGTGACGGCGCACATGGAACTCGGCATCGTCATAGGAATCGATCTTGGCCGTGGCACCGGGAGACAGCGCACCGTACAGAATGCGCCCGGTCGACCAGATGCGCGGTGCCAGCACCTTGCCGGCGCGCTGCAGCTCGGCCATGGAGAAGATCGCTGCATTGTCGTTGGACGGGTCGTGAATACTCGTCACCCCGTAGGCCAGGTTGGCGATCTGCGACCAGTTCTGCTGCGGTGTCAACTGCTGGGCGCTCATTGGGCCGTGAGCATGGGCGTCGAACAGGCCCGGGACAATGGTCTTGCCACCCATCTCGAAGACCTCGTAGCCACGCGGAATCTCGACCTCGTCGCGGCTGCCGACCGCGGCAATGCGATGCCCGTCGACCAGCACCACGCCGTCTTCGATCACCTCGCGAGTCTCCTGGGCATCGCGCATGGTCACGACGCGGGCGCCGACCAGGGCAATGCGGCCGTCATGACGGTCGCTTTCAACCTCGAAGCCCAGACGCACCCCTTCGGTTTCAGGCTCGGGCAGTTCATCGGGCGCGCCTTCGAGAAAGGCAAAGGCATCGTGCAGGTCGCGCTGGTACAGCGTGGCCCCGTGCGACCAGGCCAGCGTGGTGCTGTCATTGACGAAATGCACGTGTTCACCGCCGCGTGCCGAGACCTGGCGGACCGGGAAGGCGCGCTGGTTGGCGTTGAGGTTGACCGTGCGGCCGGCCGGGAAAAACGGCGCGATGTAGACGTTGTAGTGCTCGGTAAACGCCACCCAGCGACCATCGGGTGACACCTGGTAACCGGTGACCCAGTCGCCCCGGAGGTGCTCGCGATGGTCATGGCCGTCGAGATTGACACTGTTGAGCACCAGGGCCAGATCGGAGCGGGTGGAAAACAGGATGCGCTCGCTGTCGGCCGAAAACTGCGGGTTCGCGCCGGAATCATGCACACGCACCATCTCGCCGCCATCGGCTGGTACGCGATACAGGCCGGTGCGCTCCGACCAGGCCGGTGAAGTCAGGTAGCCACCGCCGGTGCGACGGAATACCACCTGCTTTCCATCGGGCGAAAACGCCGGCTCGACATAGTGCCCCGGCTCGGTGGTCAGCGTGCGGCCACGGCCACGGCCCACCGGTTCGATGCGTACCGAACCCAGTTCCTCGTCATCCCAGGTGGTGTAGACCACGTGGCGCGAATCCGGCGAGAACGAAGGGTAGAACTCCCAGTGATCGGTCTGCGAAGTCAGGCGCGAACGACGATCGCGTTCCAGGTCGTGCAGCCACAAATACCCCATGGCCTGGTAGATGGCATATCGACCATCGGGGCTGACCTGCGTCCAGCGGGCCATCTTGATATCGAAGGTATCGGGCGACACCTCGACATCGCGCTGCAAGGCCGGCCTGACCTGCTTCTCGGCCTGTACGTGTACCTCGATCTCGCTGTGCGAGCCGTCGGTACCGATACGATGGAACTTGCCACCGGTCCAGGCAATGATGGACTGACCATCCGGGTGCCAGGAAAAGGCCGGGAAATTGCCCATGTCGCCGGAGGTTTCCTGCTTGTCACGCTCCAGGCCGGTAAACAGGGTGCGCTCGATGCCGGACTCCAGGTCCTTGACCATCAGGCGCGAAGACAACTCGGTCGGGTTGCGACGCACAAAGGCCAGTTGCGTGCCATCGGGCGAGAGCACCGGCCGCACGGCCCCGCCGGGGCCGGAGACCACGTTCTCGGTCTCTCCGGTTTCCCGATCCAGGCGCCGAATCGCGAAAATGCCTTCGTTGGCATCGCGATTGTATTCCCACACCCGACCCGGGGTGATGTCCTGGCTGAAATAGACATAGCGTCCAGCGCGGGAAAAATACGGCTCGGCGATGTTCTTCTGCGACTGCTCACCATGCGGAAGGTCGACCAGCATCACGCCACTGCCGCCGCCGCGGTGGTACATCCAGATCGAGCCGGCCGGAATGGAGCGTTGCGAAACGTACCCTTTGCGCGCCGCGATATAGTCTCCATCGGGCGACCACGCCGGGTTGTGCAGCAGGTGATCGCGCTCCTCGCTGACCTGTTCAAGATTGCCGCCATCGGCATCCATGATCCAGATGTTCTCGGCGCCGTCACGATCGGAAATGAAGGCGATCGAACGCCCGTCAGGGCTGTAGCGCGGCTGGAAATTCCAGGCCAGATCGTCGGTCAGGGCCTCGGCCTCGCCGCCATCGATGCTGACCCGGTAAATGTCGCCCAGCATGTGGAAAATCAGGGAATCGCCATCCGGGCTGACATCCACGTCAGACCACGTCACTTCACGGGTGTCGATGGTGATGGTTTCCCAGTTACCGGGGGGGTCGGTGACCGACCAGTCCGCGTAGGGGTCGTCATTGCCGTTGCCCGACTCCTCGGCCATCAGCGGCTGAGCGAGGAAGGCCAGCAAAATCAGAAACAGTGGGGCTCGCATAGGTGAGCGTCTCCTGAGGGTAGGTTGGAAATCCGAGCCATTATACGGAGGCCCGATCACTGGAAAAACTGTTCAGACAAAATGCGCTCTTCCAGGGAATGCTCGGGGTCGAACAGCAGGCGATGAGTGGCAGTAGTGTTCTGGCGCACATCGACCTGCACCACGTTGCGCACCTCGTCATAGTCGGCAGTGGCACTGACCGGACGGCGCTCGGGCTGGAGCACCTCGAAACGAACTTCGGCCGAAGCCGGCAGAATGGCGCCCTGCCAGCGCCGCGGACGGAACGGGCTGATGGGGGTCAGCACGACCGCATCGGTACCCAGCGGCAGAATCGGACCATGGGCCGACAGGTTGTAGGCCGTGGACCCGGCCGCCGTGGCCACCAGCACGCCATCCGAAACCAGCCGGGCAATCCGCTCCCTGCCGTTGATGAGGATGCGGATGTGAGCGGCCTGATTGGTCTGGCGCAGCAGCGCGACCTCGTTGATGGCCACCGCCCTATGCTGCTGGCCGCTGGCCGTGGTTGCAATCATTTCGAGCGGATGCAGCGTCACCTCGCGCGCCGCTGCAACCCGCTCCGGCAAGTCGTCGGGCGAATAGCGGTTCATCAGGAACCCCACTTCGCCCAGGCGCATGCCAAAAACCGGCACATCTCGATCGACATTCTCATGCAGGGTGTGCAGCATGAAACCATCACCTCCCAGCACCACGACCACCTCGGACTCGTCGATGCCGACCTCGCCGTAACGTCGGCACAACTCGGCGGCCGCCTCGCGCGAGCCGGGGTGCTCGCTGGCCACGACGGCCATCGCCAGGCGGTCATTCATGCGTTCAGTCCGAAGTCGAGTGCATCAACTGGCCCAGTGCATTGATGGCCACCTGCAACACGGCAAAATCGTGCGAACTCGATGTATTGCGCATCTCTTCGAGCATGATCGAGACTCGCTCGGATTCGTTCTCGTGGCGTTGGAACCAGGCCTCCACCGGCTCCTCCTGATCGCCGGTTTCGTTGAGGATACGACGGGTCAACTCGCGGTGATGACGGTACAGGTCGTCGCGCAGGTGCCCGCGGGCATGGGCATGCCACTGACGCTCCACCGGCAGGCTTTCGACCTGGCCTCGCAGCCATTTCAGGCACAAGCGGTCGAACAGCAGGAAGTAGATACGAGACACATCCTCGACCTTCATCTCCTGGAGACGCGCCTCGTCGACGATATCCAGCGCCGAATACACGTAGCGCAGCGTGGCCACTTCCAGGGCCAGCTCACGCGGGAAGCCATCGGTCACCAGCTCCTCGCAGCGCTCCTCCAGCGACTCACGCAGATCGCCCATCAGCAGTTTCGGCAGCACCTTGCGGTATTCCCGAATACCCGGCGCGAAGCGCTCGACACGGCTGGAAATATCGATACCGTATCCACCCGGCAGGGTAATCAGGCGACGGGTGACCTGGCGCAGCAGGTTCCACATCTCCTGCAATGCCTCGACCTGCCGGGCAGCCGGCACCTGGTTGTCCAGCGATTCGATCTGCTTCCAGAAAACCCGTGCTTCGAAAATCTCACGGGCCACCGTGTAGGCCTTGGCCACCGTGGCCGAACTGGCGCCGGTATCTTCCTTGATCCGCATGGCAAAGGGAGCACTCATGCGGTTGACGATGCTGTTGGTCACGCGGGTGGCGATGATCTCGCGCCACAGCCGGTGTTCAGGCATCAACTCCGCGAAGCGTTCACGCAGAGGCCCGGGGAAGTAGTCCTTGAGTTCGCGCGAAAGATACGGATCCTCGGGCACATCCGAATCAAGCAGTTCTTCGTAGAGCCGGATCTTGGCATAGGACAGCAGCAGGGACAGCTCCGGTCGGGTCAGACCCTGTCCGCGGGCCACTCGCTCGCGCAACTCTTCTTCATCGGGCAGTTGCTCCAGGTCGCGGTCGAGCACTCCCTGGCGCTCCAGCATGGCCACAAAGTGCGCTTCGGCACCCAGTCGATCCCGGGTCAGCGCCTCCATCATGCTCAACGCCTGGTTCTGCAGGTAATTGGAACGGAGCACCAGGCCGCTGACTTCCTCGGTCATCGACTCCAGCAGTCGGTTGCGCTCGGTCAGATCAAGCTGGCCGCGCTCGACGGCCAGGTTCAGCAGGATCTTGATATTGACCTCGTGATCGGAGCAGTCGACACCGGCCGAGTTGTCGATAAAGTCGGTGTTGATGCGCCCGCCGTTCATGGCGTACTCGATCCGCCCGAGCTGAGTCAGACCCAGGTTGCCGCCCTCGCCCACGACACGGCATTGCAGGTCATTGCCGTTGACGCGCACCAGGTTGTTGGCCAGGTCGCCCACATCGGCATGGGCTTCATGCTCGCCCTTCACGTAAGTGCCGATACCGCCATTCCACAACAGGTCGACCGGGGCCTTGAGCAACTCGCGAATCAATTCATGCGGTGCCAGCGACTCCGCCTCCAGCCCCAGCCATTCGCGGACCTCGTCGGACAACTCAATCGACTTGGCCTGACGCGAGAACACCCCGCCGCCTTTCGAAATCAGTTGCTCGTCGTAGTCCGCCCAGGTCGAGCGGTCCTTTTCGAACAGGCGCCGTCGTTCGGCAAAACTGGCTTCCGGGTCCGGATCGGGGTCGAGAAAGATATGCATGTGATTGAACGCGGCCTTGAGACGAATGTGCCTGGACAGCAACATCCCGTTGCCGAACACATCCCCGCCCATGTCGCCGATTCCGACCACGCTGAAATCCTCTTCCTGCGTGTTCAGCCCCAGCTCACGGAAATGCCGCTTGACCGACTCCCAGGCACCCCGGGCGGTAATGCCCATCTTCTTGTGGTCGTAGCCATTGGACCCGCCCGATGCGAAGGCATCACCCAGCCAGAAGTCGTGCTCGGCCGACACCGCGTTGGCAATATCGGAAAACGTGGCCGTGCCCTTGTCGGCGGCCACGACCAGGTACGGGTCGTCATCGTCCTTGCGAACCACCTGCGAAGGCGGCAGTACCCTTTCACCGTCGAGGTTGTCGGTAATATCGAGCATGCCGTTGATGAACGAGCGGTAGCAGTGCACCACCTCGGCCATCATGGCATCGCGGTCCTCACCCTCGGGTAGCTGCTTGGCCACGAAGCCACCCTTGGCGCCCACCGGCACGATCATGGTGTTCTTTACGTTCTGGGCCCGCAGCAGGCCCAGCACCTCGGTACGGAAGTCCTCGCGCCGGTCCGACCAGCGCAAGCCGCCGCGAGCGACCTTTCCGCCACGCAGGTGAATACCCTCCATGCGCGGCGAATACACCCAGATCTCGCGATACGGGCGCGGCTGCGGCAAGTCGGGCACACGTCCGGAATCCAGCTTGAAACTGAGATACTCGGCATGCCCGCCACGGCGATTGGACTGATAGGCATTGGTGCGCAGCATGGCGCGCACCAGATCGCAGAAACCGCGCAGGATTCGATCCTGATCGGCCGAACTCACGGCGTTCAGTGCCCTGAGAATGGCCTTGCGCAGCACCTCGCCCTCGGTCTCGTCGCCATCGCTCTCACGCGCCTGGCAGACTTCGCCGAGAAACTCCCGGAGCACTTCATCCTCGATCCCCTCGGCCAGGACCTGGCATTGCTGCTCCAGGTCACGACGGGCCGCCGCCTTCTGCTGCTTGCTCTCCTCGGCACGAGCTGGGTCGAAGCGGGCCTCGAAATACTCCACCAGCAACCGTGCGATCAGCGGCCAGGCCGAAAGCGTCTGCTCCATGTAGGTCTGGGAAAACGGCATGCCGGTCTGCAGAAGGTACTTGCAACAGGCTCTCAACACGTTGACCTGGCGCCAGTCAATCCGGGCCAGCATCACCAGGCGGTTGAAGCCGTCATTCTCGCAGCGACGACGCCAAGTCTGCTCGAACGCCTCCTGGAACTTGTCGCGCACCCGGTCCAGATCCACCTCGGCCTCTCCCGGCGGCTTCATGTCGAAATCCTGGATCCAGACACTGTGGCCACTACCCATGCGCAACTCGTAGGGGCGCTCGGACACGATGCGCATCCCCAGGTTCTCCAGCATGGGCAACACGTCGCTCAGCGGCAATGGTGAGCCGTGGCGGAACAGCTTGAAGCGCAGGATCCCGGTATGACGCTTGCGTGGCCGGTACAGACTCATGCGCAAGTCGTCAAGGTCGCGCAAGCGTGCGATATTGGCCACGTCGAAACTGGCCACGTGCGGCGAAATGTCTTCCATGTAGGAGGCCGGAAAGGCGCGGGCATAACGCCGAGCCAGTTCCACGCCCTGATCCTCGCCGTGCTCACGCACAAGGCAATCGGTCAGCTCATCGCTCCACGACCGGATGGCCTGCTTGATCTTGCGCTCGATGTCGTCGATATCGAAATCAACCGACTCCCCGCTGCGCGGCCGGACAATCAACTGCACCCGGGCCAGCTTGGATTCTCCTACCTGCACGGCGAAATCCAGCCGCTCGCCTTTCAGAGACCGCTTGATGATCTGCTGGATCTTCTCGCGATTCTCGGTATTGAATCGATCGCGCGGGATGAACACCATGCACGAAAAGAAGCGGCCGAATCGCTCACGGCGAATGAACAGCCGCGTCTGCGCGCGCTCCTGCAGGTCCAGCACACCGCTACCCAGTTCAAGCAGCTCCTCGCTGGAGGCCTGGAACAGCTCGTCTCGCGGCAGGGTCTCGAGGATGTGCAGCAAGGCCTTGCCGGCATGACTGTTGGCCTGCAGCCCGGAAAGCTTCAACACCTTCTGGACTTTGCGCCTGACCAGCGGCGTATCCTGGCAACGACGGATATAGGCGCCAGAGGTAAACAGGCCGATCAGGCGCTTCTCGCCCGACACGTTGCCGTCGTCGTCAAAGTACAGCACCGAGATGTAGTCCATGTAGCCGGCCCGGTGAACCGTGGAGCTGGCGTTGGTCTTGGTGATGATGATCGGATCGTCCGGCGAAGTCGACTCGCTGCCATGCGACAGGTCCTTGAGCGAACGCACCGGCGCCTCGCGATGCGAGGTATGCATGATGCCCAGCCCGCTTTCGGGAATCGCCCGCAGCACGCGCCCGTCCTGGCCGTCCTCAATGACGTACTCGCGATAGCCCAGAAACGTAAAGTGATCGCTGGCCAGCCACTCGAAGAAGTCGCGGGTTTCCTCCAGCGCTCCCTCGCTCATCTGCGGATGCGTACGCTCCAGTTCCTCGGCAATCTCCCGGGCCTGCGCCAGCATCGGCTGCCAGTCATTCACCGCCCGGCGCACATCGGCCAGGGCCAGCCGCACCCGCTCCTCGATCCGCGCCAGGATCTCAGGAAACCGCTGGTGCTCGACCTGCAAATGCATCAGCGATTCCTGCTGGCCGGTACTCTCGTCGCCTTCGGGCACGAGCCGCATCAAGTGCCCGCCCGGATCGCGCTCGATGCGCATGACCGGATGGATCACCAATCGAACCGAGATCCCCAGCTCCGAAAGCGCCAGCACCACCGAATCGACCAGGAAGGGCATGTCGTCGTTGACGATTTCGATAATCGTCCGCGAGGAATGCCAGCCATGCTGCTCGGGGTCGGGGTTGTAGACACGAAGGTTGATGTCGCCAGGCACCCGCCGGCGGGCAAACTCCAGGTACTCGCCGGCCATCACCGCCAGGTTGTCGGCTCCGATCTCCTCGAGCTCATCCAGGGGGATCCGCCGCAACATGCGACGGGCAAACTCCGCTGCCACCTCGTCACGCCCGGTCGATTCGAATACCCGGTCGTGAATCCCCTCAAGCAACTCCTGCTTGCGACTGTCCTTGTGACTCATCTCACCTCAACTCCGGCCAATCCGGCCCTGATGCAGCACCCGACGAAAGGAACGACCTACTAGCGCAAGCCGGTTTCGGTACGGGCAATGACCATGCGCTGAATTTCGCTGGTCCCCTCGTAGATCTCGGTGATCTTGGCATCGCGGAAATAACGCTCGACCGGCATCTCCTTGCTGTAACCCATGCCGCCATGAATCTGCACCGCCTGGTGCGCAATCCACATCGCCGCCTCGGAGGAAAACAGCTTGGCCATGGAACCCTCCTGGGTAAAGCGCGCACCGGTGGCCGTCGCCTCCATCTTGGCCCAGGCCGCGCGAAGTGTCAGCAGCCGGGCCGCCTCCAACCGGGTTCGCATATCGGCCAGCTTGGCCTGGATCATCTGGAAAGTGCCGATCTCCTTGCCAAACGCCTTGCGCTCGCGGGCATAGTCCACACTGGCCTCGTAGGCCGCCTGGGCAATCCCCACGGCCTGGGCGGCAATACCGATGCGGCCGGCATCCAGCACGCCCATGGCAATCTTGAATCCCTGTCCTTCCTCGCCCAGGCGGTCCTCCACCGGGCAATGATAATCGGTCAGCTCGATCTCGCAGGTCGCCGAGGCCCGGATGCCCAGCTTCGGCTCGGACTTGCCACGGTGGAACCCATCACGCTCGGCGTCAATCAGAAAAGCCGTCACACCCTTGGCCCCGGCATCGGGGTCAGTGACGGCAAACAGCACCAGGTAACGCGCCACCGGGCCGGACGTGATCCACGACTTGCGGGCGTTGATCACGTAGTGCTTGCCGTCCTCGCTCAACTCGGCCCGCGACTTCATGTTGGCCGCATCCGAACCCGACTGCGGCTCGGTCAGCGCATAGGCACCGATCTCGGCACCGGTGGCCACCGCACGCACATACTTCTGCTTTTGCTCCTCGGTGCCATGCTTGAGAATACCATTGCAAAACAGGGAGTTATTGACCGACATGATCGTCCCATGCGCCGCATCGGCCGCCGAAACCTCCATCATGGCCAGGGCATAGCCAATCGTGTCGAGACCGGCACCACCGTATTCCTCGGGCACCTCTATACCCATCAGGCCCAGCTCACCCATTCGCTGAATGGTGGTCAGGGGAAACTCGCCGGAAGCATCGAACTCCGATGCCACGGGAGCAATCTCGTCACGTGCAAAATCGCGGGCAGCAGCCTGAATCATCTGCTGCTCGTCAGTCAGTTTGAAATCCATGAGAAACGCTTTCCTCGGGTTGTTTTTGGGGCTGCCGCGATTATACCGTCAGCAACCGCAAAGGGGGTGTCAGCCCCCGTCAGCCGGACTGACCAACCAATACTGTGACGCCCTTCACGTTCCTGAATATCGGGGTTGACACGCCCCGGCCACCCCGTAAAATTGAAGATTCCGGAGCGGGGTTCCCCCCTTCCCCATCCGGATTGTGGCCGAGGTTCCCCCCTTGCCTCGGCCACACCTAACACCAAACGGCCGGAGCCCATCGCTCCGGCCGTTTTTTTCCGGGGTGCTGACAACAGCCGCAAGCTGGTCTATAATGCGCCGCTTGTTGGCCACACATGCAACAACCGCAAGGGCAACAGCCCACACCTGCCCAGGTGGCGGAATTGGTAGACGCGCTAGCTTCAGGTGCTAGTGTCCATTAGGACGTGGGAGTTCGAGTCTCCCCCTGGGCACCATCTTGTATTAGAGAATCTGGGCACCATCTTGTATTAGAGAATCTCGTAGGCAGTGCCGATTGCGCCGCGCTTGATCGGCCGCACCACCAGCAACGGCCCATCCTGCCCCGATGACTGCAAGTAGACCAACCCCGGCTCCTCCACCAGGTCTACAGCGGCCGAACGAACCTGCAACCCCTCCCCTTGCACACCATTGACCGTCAATTCATACAGCGCGCCCTGCTCTGCGGCAAAAACCAGGTCGCGAACACCACCATACGCTTCGACCCGCAACTGACGTTCGCTGGTGGTCATCCATGGGCCGTCGGCATATCGGCGCCGAACGGCAACACTCAGGTCGGCCGGCTGACCGGCAGTGGCCAGCTCCAGCCGTACCCGATACGCCGCGGGCCGACCCGACAACGGGAATCGGGTACGCAACAGCTCCCCGGTGCCGTCCGGAAGCGACAGCACCGCACGGCCATCAACCAACTCGACCCTGGCGTCCTTGCCCGCAGCTCGCTTCAGGGCGATGTCGCCCGGTCCTGCGTCGCCTTCAGGCGAATCGCTGCCTGGCAGTTGCTCATCGCGCACATGCGGGGCATCAAGCACCAGCAAGAGGTCGCCGCCGGCCAGATGGCTCACCCAGGCTTTCTCCAGCGGCCGGTCAGTGGTCCGAATCGACAGGGGCAAACCGTGATAGCGCGCCCTTAGTCGCCAGAACTCGCCGAAACCCAGCGCGAAGACCCGAGGCGACTCTTGTCCCAGGCTCTTCTCGAGTTCGCGCATGAAGTCGAACAACTCACCATCAAAATGGTCCGAACCCTTCTCCTGCCACGACAATCCGCCGAAAGAATCAAAAGCATCCACGGCGCGCACCACCATATTGGCCTGCCAGCGCAGATCCAGCACCAGCCAGCCGACAGCCAATGGCACCAGCAAAACCGGCCATTGCCAATGCATTCTGTTTCCTCGCAGCCTCGACCAGGCTGCCAGCAGCAACAGGCTCAGCCCCAGCCACGCGGCAACGGCCAGCGATGGGGACAGTACTTCCTCGTGCGCGGCCACCATGGTGAAATGCGCGCTACGCTGAGTCCAGGGCGGAAAGGAAAACCACTCGCCAAACAGACGCCGCTGGAATGCCAGGATGTCCGGACGTGCCGGCACCAGCTCGACGCGCCTGAGTACCAGCGGCTCGCGCGTTCCGCCAACTAGCTCTACCGACAGGTAGCGAATCTCGTCTTCCCAGCGCGGGTACCAGTCGGTACGAACCGTTCCGTTGACGCCGTCAACCATCTCGATCGAAGCCTGCCGGGTTGTCGTGAAGGTCCCATCCCTGCTCCAACCCAGATCCATCCGACGGTGCTGCGCGCCCGGACCAAACTGCAGATTGACCCGCTCCACGCTTTCGGCCACCAGCGGTTGCGGCAGCCGAATCCCAAGGCGCAAGAGGCGCGTGCGCTCCTCGCCGCTGACCAGCCAGTAGCCTGCGGCATCCAGTCCTCCATCGCCAATAAGCACCTGCCAGTCCAGAATATCCGGCTCCAGCTCAATACCCGGAATGACCTGCTGGTAGCGGTCACCGGTCAGCGCATAGAGGCTGAAGCCGCCCCACAGCAACAACGCCGAGACCACCATGGACGACAGCAGGCGGATCATGGCTGACTACCCGGCTGCCAATCGCGCAGGAACTGCCACAGCACCAGAACGCCCAGCAGCACCAGCACTGGATAGAGCTGCAGGACGATGCGGCTGAACAAGGTGCCATCGGCGGCGTAAACGGCGGCCCGGGTCAACACGAATCCGGCCAGAGCATAAGCCGTGGCCAATACGGAAAGGACCAGCAACCCCCGCAACTCCGGCGCTGCACCAGCGCGCCAGATGGCCAGAGCAAACACCAGCGGCAGCAGATACCAGGCCAGGTGCCAGTCCTGGCGCACGAACAGGTGGTGGGCAATGCCCATCACACCCTCGGCCGAAATCCGGGCTTCAAGCGAATAGCGGTCCGAGCTGAGCCACAGCAGCGGGTCAACCCCGACAAGCCACAGCAAGCCGGCCAGCCCGCCGGCAACCGCCAGAACCAGAATGAGCTGCCTGTTTGACATCAGAGTGGCCAGCCAGGCCAGCAGCAGGACGGGCACCCAGTACACACCCGTATCCTTTGCCAACGACATCATCACCCCGGCAAACAGCATCACCAGCAGCGACTGCCAGCCACGATGCCGCACCCACAGCATCAACCCCAACCCGAAAACCAGCATATACAGCATGACCCACAGGTCGGCATATCCAAAAAGGGCAATATGCGTGGCAAAAAGTGGGGCCGAAACCAGCAGATAGATACCCAGCCACGAAATCCACTGTGCCACCCCCAGGTGCCGCAGCAGACCATGCACGATCATCACCGACGACAGCCCGGCAACCAGCCAGGCAACACCGATCAGACTGTCGTCCCACGCGCCGACCACCACGGCCGGATACAGCATCAGCAAGGGAACAAACGTCGGGTGATGCACGCCATCGCGAACATACTCATCGCCCGCGGCATGCAACCAGTCCGATTGCGGCAGCAGCAATACCAGCTCACCAGTCTCGAACCACACCCGGGCAATCCAGGCCCACAACTTCCAGGCATCCCACGGGAACACCGGACGCATCAGGGCGTCGGGCAGCACGGAAATGAAGCGCAACACAACCAGGACCGCCAGGCCCCAGACCAGCCATCGCGCCCAGGGCGGGTTGCCCGCTTGCGCGCTGGAGGCATCCGTTGCCGCCGGCCAGGCGCCCTTTCCCCTCAGAAAACGAACGCTCAAGTACACCAGCAGCAAGACCGCCAGCCCCAACATGGCCAGCATTCCGGCCAGCGCTGTCCTTGCAAACGGCCAGCCTAGAAGATCCAGCAGCCATATACTGCCGGCAGCGAGCGCCATCCCGAACGCCAGCCCCAGGCCCAACCACAATGTCCACCGTCCGGGGCCCGACAGCGGCACGAGCCGCCAGGCCAGTACCGTGCCAAGAAGCGTCGGCAGCAGGAAATACACAAGCAGCATGAGGAACGTCACCGCCCCGCTGCCAGTCACTGCCGGTCGCCTCCGGGGCCGCATCGCTTGACCCACTTCATCAAAGTCCAGGCCCTCATGGACAGCAGGTAATGGGCTAGAAACACGCCACCCACGCCAACGGCCAGCCAAAGCTCAGACCAACCCTGCCACCAACCCAGAATGCCAACCCCGGCAAACAACACCTGCAGAGTCAGCATGCCGGCCACGATACCGCCCACCGGCACCCCGGCGCGCAACAACGCATGGTGCAGGTGTTCGCTGTCGGCAGAAAACGGGCTCTGTCCACGAACCAGGCGGCGGAAGAAACTGGAGACCAGATCAGTAACCGGCAACACCAGCAGCCAGGCAATGGCAACCGGGTACACCGTCGCACCATCACGCTGACTGACAAACACCGCCAGCCAGGCAATCGCGAAGCCCAGCATCATTGAACCGGCATCGCCCATGAATACGCTCGCCTTGCTGCGCCAGGGCGTTCTCATGTTGAACAACAGGAAACCCAGGGTGACGGCAGCCAGCACGGCGGTCAACACGACAAAGGCCTCGCGCGCGCCGTTCATCCAGCCCAGCAGGGCCAGGGCCACCAGAATCAGCACCGCCAGGCCACCGGCCAGCCCATCGGTTCCGTCGGCCATATTGATGGCGTTGATCATGAACACCGTGCACAAGACGGTAAACGGAATGGCCCACTCACCCAGCTCGACCTCGCCCTCTCCCAGCAGATTACCGAGAGAGTGGATCTGCACCTCGCCCCACGCCACCATCAGCGTTGCGGCGACCAGTTGCATGATGAGCTTGGAAGCCGGCGTGATATCCAGGGCATCGTCGACCAGACCGGTAGCCAGCAGCACCCCCATCCCGATCACCAGGCTGGCATAGGGCCGCAGCGGATCATCGACAATCAGAATCGCGGCACAGAACGCGATAAACATCGCGATGCCGCCAATCATCGGCACCGGCTCACCATGCAGCTTGCGATCGTCGGGCAGGTCCAGCAACCCCAGACGCTCCGCCGGCCGGCAAAGCATCGGAATCAAAATCGAAACAAACACAAACCCGGCGACAATCGCCAGCAAACCCTGAACAGAAACGCCCTCCATCCCCCCATCCTAACCGAAAACCCCCAGGAAACAACCACCCCAAATCACCGGGGACGCAGCCCCGGTCTACCCACCCTTCGAACGTCACCCCACCCCACCGGCACCCCCAGGCTGCCCCCACCAGCACCCCCAGGCTGCCCCCACCAGCACCCCCAGGCTGCCCCCACCGGCGCCCCGCGGTGCCCCCACCGGCGCCCCGCGGTGCCCCCCCACCGTCGTCCCGGAAAATGCGCAGCATTTATCCGGGACCTCGCACCATGCAACCCGCACGGCCCCAGAGAAAAGCCGGGGACGCAGCCCCGGCCTACAGATCTTCACACTTAACACTTTCCTCTACTCCCCCAACGCCCGCCGAATCACCTCATCAGCCAACTCATCCGCACTACGCCCCACCGTATCCAGCACCAACTCCGCATTCTCCGGCTCCTCATAAGGCGAACTGATGCCCGTGAAATTGGGAATCTCGCCGGCGCGCGCCTTGGCATACAAACCCTTTACGTCGCGTTCTTCGCACACCTCCAGCGGCGTATCCACGAACACCTCGATGAACTCACCCTTGTCGAAACGCTCGCGCACCATGCGCCGCTCGGCCCGGAAAGGCGAAATGAAGCTCACCAGCACGATCAGGCCGGCATCGGTCATCAAGCGGGCCACTTCACCCACCCGACGAATATTTTCCACCCGGTCGGCTTCGGTAAAGCCGAGGTCGCGGTTCAGGCCATGGCGCACATTGTCGCCGTCGAGCAGATACGTATGATGGCCACGCGCCAGCAGCTTGCGCTCCACCGCATTGGCAATCGTCGACTTGCCCGAACCCGAAAGCCCGGTCAGCCAGATGCACACCGGCTCCTGCGCCTTGATCCGCGAGCGCGCCGCCTTGTCGACCTCCAGCGATTGCCAGTGCACGTTCTGCGCGCGGCGCAACGCATAGTCGATCACCCCCGCACCCACCGTGGCGTTGGTCTGGCGATCGATCAGCACAAAACTGCCCAGCTCGCGATCATCCTCATAACGCGAAAAAGCCACATGCCGGTCAATATCCAGATCGACCCGGGCCACGGCATTGAGCTCAAGCTGGCGCGCGGCGATATGCTCCTGGCTGTTTACATCCACCTGGTGCTTGATCTCGCTGACCTGCCCCCCGCACTCCACGGTGCCGATACGCACCCGGTAGGCACGATGCGCCATCAACGGATGCTCATCCATCCACAACAGGTGGGCACTGAACTGATCGGCCACCTCCAGCGGGGCATGGGCGGCCACCAGTACATCACCGCGACTGACATCGACCTCGTCTTCAAACGCCAGCACCACCGCCTGCCCGGCCTCAGCCCGCTCGACCTCATCCGGGCCCACATGCAGCGAAGCCACCCGCGACCGCGTGCCGGAAGGCAACACCGTCACCTCATCACCCACGGCCACCGGCCCGCCAATCAACTGACCGGCAAACCCGCGGAAGTTCTGATTCGGGCGGCAAACCCACTGCACCGGCAAGCGAAACGCCTCGCCACGGACCTGATCAACCGATTCAGCCGCCTGCTCCAGCGCATCGAGCAGCACCGGGCCGTCATACCAGGGCATGCGATCCGATTGACGACTCACGTTATCGCCCTCCAGCGCCGAAATCGGAATGCAACTGACCTGATCAATCCCCAGCTCACCGGCCAGCGCACGATACTCCGAGGCAATGTCTTCATACACCGACTGGCTGTAGTCGACCAGATCCATCTTGTTGATGGCCAGCAACACCCGGTCAATTCCCATCAGGCGGCAGATCCAGGAATGCCGGCGCGTCTGCGTCAACACCCCCTTGCGGGCATCAACCAGCACCACCGCCAACCGCGCAGTCGACGCCCCGGTCGCCATATTGCGCGTGTACTGCTCATGACCCGGGCAATCGGCCACAATGAACTTGGCCCGGTCGGTATCAAAGAACCGATAAGCCACATCAATCGTAATCCCCTGCTCCCGCTCAGCCGACAAGCCATCGACCAACAACGCAAAATCAATCTTCTCCCCCTGCGTACCATGCTTCCGACTATCCGCCTGCAACGCCGCAAGCTGATCATCAAACAAACGCTTGGAATCATGCAACAAACGCCCAATCATCGTCGACTTCCCATCATCCACCGAACCGCAAGTGATGAAGCGAAGCAAAGGCTTTGTCTCATGGGTAGCCAGGTAGGCCTTGATGTCTGCTGTGGCCATCACGAGTGCTCCGCGGGCAAGTGTGAAGTGTGAAGTGTGAAGTGTGAAGAATCTTCTTCCTTCACCTTCTGCGTTTGCTGATTGGCCAGCGTGTATAGCATGGATGACACTTCCTTCAGTTCCTTGATCAACTCAGATGCCCGTTCGCTGGACACCACACCTGTCTGTGACGCGATATAAAGCTGCGTGCGCAACTCCGCCGCCGAACCGCGAGCAATGTTCAAAAACCGCGCAAAATCTCTCGGCGCACTACGCTCAGCACCCTCGGCAATATTCGACGGCACCGAAACCGCCGCCCGCATCATCTGATCCCGAAGCCCCCACTCCCGCGAATCGCGCAGCAAGGAGCAAACCTCCACTGCCACCCGACACCCGCGCTTCCAAACCTCCAAATCCTCAAACGAAAAGTAAGCCACAAAAACCTCCCGCAACGCCACACTTAACACTTAACACTTAACACTTAACACTTAACACTTCACACTTCACACTTCACACTTCACACTTAACCCTTCACCCTTCACCCTTCCCACTTAGAAATACCCCTCAATCTTCTTCTTCTCCATAGAATCCGCCGGATCCTTGTCGATCACCCGTCCTTGGCGTTCGGAGGTGGTTGCGACCAGCATTTCGCTGATGATGGCTTCCAGGGAATCGGCTTCGGATTCGATGGCGCCGGTCAGTGGGTAGCAGCCCAGGGTGCGGAAGCGTACAGTGCGGGTCTGTACTTCCCCCGGTTCGATCGGCAGACGGTCATCGTCGACCATGATCAGAATTCCCTCGCGCTCGACCACCGGGCGGGGCTTGGCGAAATACAGCGAAGGCACTTCGATGTTCTCGCGGTAGATATAGAGCCAGATATCCAGCTCCGTCCAGTTCGAAAGCGGAAACACCCTCACGCTCTCACCGCGGTTGATACGGCCGTTGTAGTGCTGCCACAGTTCCGGCCGCTGGTTCTTCGGATCCCACTGATGGCGATGATTGCGGAACGAGAACACCCGCTCCTTGGCGCGTGACTTCTCCTCGTCGCGGCGGGCGCCACCAATGGCCGCGTCCACCTGGTACTTGTCCAGCGCCTGCTTCAAAGCCTGCGTCTTCATCACATCGGTATGCACCGACGCACCATGCGACACCGGCCCGACGCCCTGCTCAACCCCCTCGGGATTGGTATAGGCGAACAACTGGCAACCGGTTTCCCGCGCACGCCGGTCCCGAAACTCGATCATCTCGCGAAACTTCCAGCCGGTATCCACATGCAACAGCGGAATCGGTGGCGGCGAGGGGCAAAACGCCTTGACCAGCAAGTGCAGAAGCACCGACGAGTCCTTGCCCACCGAATACAACATCACTGGATGCTGAAACTGGGCAGCCACCTCGCGAATGATATGAATCGCCTCGGCCTCTAGGGCATCGAGATGCGTCAATGTCGTCACTCCGTGAATCTCCAAAACCAGGCATGAACCGTCAGTACCGACACGGACCCAAGACCCGCCCCGGCGCGAATGCAGAATGTATCACCGAAATCCCCCCGCAATCAGATGCTCCGGTAATGACCATACGACCAACCGGAATGAACACCCCCAATCGTCGTGTTCGCCGGGGATGCAGCCCCGGCCTACCCAACATCCGTAGACCGGCGTTGCATCGCCGGCAATCCCCCACCCCCAAAAAAACCATCGGCCCGGAAAACGCCCCCTCAGCTCCACGCCGGGGACACATCCCCGACCCACCCAACACCCGTAGACCGGCGTTGCATCGCCGGTAATCCCCCACCCCCAAAAAAACCATCGGCCCGGAAAACGCCCTCCACCCAAGCCGTCGTCCCGGAAAATGCGCAGCATTTATCCGGGACCTCCCACACAAATACCCAGCAAAGCCTGCACCAAAAGCCCCAGCGCCAGCCCGTGCCAACACCCACCGTGCGAGATCCCGGATATCGCCGACGGCGATTCCGGGACGACAGATAGAGATCACCACCGCGCCGAACCCATGTGCGAGCCCCCCTAACACCTAACACCTAACACCTAACACCTAACACCTAACACCTAACACCTAACACCTAACACCTAACACCTAACACCTAACACCTAACACCCCCCGGACGAAAGGCACCCACCCCAACTACCCACCAAACTTCCCGAACCCCCCCTTCACACTTCACACTTCAATCTGTACACTATCTTCGTGCCCCACGAACTTCGTGCCATGAAAAACGTCACCATCACACTCGATCCCGAAACCGCCCGCTGGGCCCGTATGGAAGCAGCCCGCCGCAACACCAGCGTTTCTCGCCTGGTCGGCGAAATGCTGCGCGAACACCGTGAAAGAGAACAAGCAATCAAGAATGCCGCCGACCGATTCTTTGGCCGCACCCCCGTGAAAATGAGAAAAACCGACGAACCCTACCCCACCCGCGAGAACCTGTATGACCGAGACATACTTCGTTGACACCAACGTCCTCGTCTACGCCCGCGACACCACCGAGCCAGAAAAGCATAGCCAGGCCCGGACCTGGCTGAAGCACCTGTGGGCCAACCGCGCCGGACGAATCAGCACACAGGTCCTAAAAGAGTACTACCAGGTCGTCACCCACCGCCTCGATCCGGGCCTGCCCCAGGACCAGGCCCGGTCAGACATCCGCGACCTGCTGACTTGGCGGCCGCTCGATATCAATGCGCAAACCCTAGAACAAGCCTGGTTCATCGAAGACCGCTATAAGACCTCATGGTGGGACGCCCTCATCATCGCCAGCGCACAACAAGCCGGCTGCAACTGGCTGCTCTCAGAAGACCTGCAACCCGGCCAGCAAATCGAAAACCTGACCATCCTCAACCCCCTGACCACAACAATCAACGAAGCCACCTCCCCATAAGCGTCGCTTCCGCCCCCCGTCGCCCCGGCCCATAAACCCCGTCGTCCCGGCCCATAAACCCCGTCGTCCCGGCCGGAGTGAAACGGAGAGCCGGGACCTCGCACCGATCAACCAGCACGGCCTGCACCAAAAACCCCAACTCCAACCCGTGCCAACAACCACCGTGCGAGATCCCGGATATCGCCTACGGCGATTCCGGGACGACAGATAGAGATCACCACCGCGCCGATGCCCATGTGCGAGATCCCGGATATCGCCTACGGCGATTCCGGGACGACAGATAGAGATCACCACCGCGCCGATGCCCATGTGCGAGATCCCGGATATCGCCTACGGCGATTCCGGGACGACAGATAGAGATCACCACCGCGCCGAACCCATGTGCGAGCCCCCCTAACACCTAACACCTAACACCTAACACCTAACACCTAACACCTAACACCTCAGTCCCCAACCAACACCCCACCGAGCCAACCGCCGAAGCCCGCCCCTTCACACGTTCAAAAAACCGACCTCCAACTATGCTCCGCCAGATGCCTCAGGCTGCTCGGAATCCCAATTCCCTCCTGCTCCCGGTAAATCCGGTAAATGTCACATGCCTTTCCCAGCTTGTTGCGCGACAGTGAGCGGGACTGCATGTGATAGATTGCCGCCACGCCCGGAAAGCGCCTTGCCGGCTCGCCGTCGCGTGTCAGCTTCAGCCACAGGCCCCAATCGTGGCCGCGCGGCACCTCGGGCATGTACATCTTGCCCATGGCTTGCTGGTTGTAGGCCACCGTCAGGCAGCCGATCGGGCAGCCCCTGAGCAAGTCGGCATAGGTCAGCGCCGCCGGCCCTGTCACAAGCTTCCGCCTGTCCTTGCTTGCACCGCGACAGCGCCAGTAGTCGCCGTAACTGAACAGCGTGCCGGTTTCCTCCATGAAGCCGATCTGCCGCGCCAGCTTGTCCGGCAGCCACTCGTCGTCGGCATCCAGAAAGGCGATATAGCGGCCTCGGGCCACCTCGATACCGGCATTGCGCGCCTGTGCCGCTCCCCTTTTCGGCTGGGAGATCACCTGTAACGCACCAAACCGGGCCTGGAGTGAACGCAGCATTTCCAGCGTATCGTCGGCAGACCCGTCATCGATCACGATATGCTCCAGCGCCGCGAAAGACTGTCGCGCCACCGACTCGACCACCCGCTCGACCACATCGGCCGCGTTGTGCGCCGGCGTGATCACCGACACCCCGGCTTCGAGTGACTGTTTCTCGCCCTGCCCGATCGCTTGTTCTTCACTCATCATCAAACCCGCAATATCCCTTCCACCGCCGCCTTGCCCAGGACCGCCTGCAAACTCCGGCGCCCGGCCCGCACGACACGCCGAACCGCCGCCAACTGTTCCTCCGCGCTGCAAGCGCCACTGTCATGCCACGCTCCAGCCAGCGGAGGAAACAGACTACCACTGTGCCCCAGAAACTCTTCTGCAATGCGCTGATTTTCATCGTCGAACCGGGCCAGAAAATCCTGGCGCATGCGCCCATCGGGCCAAAGCGAGGTGCATGCGCCCAGCTCCCTTTCGATCGCCTGCCTGATTCGCTGCTGCCCCAACCACCACAACAGCGCCCGATTCTGCATCGGGCGCCTCAGCCATGGATTGAGATGCCGCTTGACCAGGGTTTCCCCAACCGTCAGGCTCTCGCGCACCGTTCCTGAACCGTCATCCTCGAGACCGGAAACGCCAAACGCCTCGAAAAATGACCTCGGCAAGTCCCCTTGGGCCAGCTCCTCGTAGACCAGCACCCGTACCCGGCCAAACACACGCCGAAAGAGTTCGAGCCGCTCCAGAAACCGGATCTTGCCGGCACCCAGCGCTTCGATGAACTCGGGAAACGTCCGCCGCGCGCTGTCACTGAGCCCGGCGGCAACGTGTTCCTGGTACAGCGAGCGGGCAAAATCGTCCTGGCGACGCACCACCAGCACGGGCTCCACCTCGAACCCCTCGAGCAGGCCCGCCAACCGTTCCAGGTAGGCACGCTGCCGTTCAATGGGGTCGGCAGCATCGCCGAGCTGATGCCGACAGATGGCCTCTGAGCTCAGCACCACCCGCCCGCCGCTCCGCGCGGCCCAGCGTTGCCAGCGAGAGATCAGCAAGCGAGCCTGCTTATGAGTCACGAAACGCTCGTTGCCTGCCACCGCATGGGCCAGGAAATGATGAGCCGACGCGGGCCGGAAGGTGGCCGGCCACAACCGCGGATACAGAAAGCCGCCTGTTTTGAGGCGGCGGCGGTTACGAGCAGCAAGCTGCTGAATGGCTGTCGTCCCGGTCTTGTGAAAGCCGGCATGCAGAAACAGCTTGCTCATTCACCCATGCTCAAGCACCGGATTCTTCAGAACATCCGCCATGAGGCCTATGGCCTTGTTGAAGGCATCACATTTGATCGACTGCTCGATTTCATGACAATCCCGAGCCAGCAACACATACTCGGGTGTCAATGCGTTGTCAGGCCATTTTCGCTCTTTTGCCGCAGCCCCGATCATTCCGACAATCTCATCTCTGGAAGTGGAAGGCGGCAAGCCGCACCCGACATACTGCAGGCTCCATCGATGCCAAATCATTGCAGACCATCTACCGCCACTTTCAAGCTCCACGTGAGATGCACTCAGATCAGGATTCCACACAAAAACTGGAAGTTCCTTGAGAACCTCAGCAATCCGCTTCTTCTGGCCCAGGAAACGCTCAAAGCAATTAACCAACTGAGTGGAATCAAGCGCCACCGTCAATCGTTCCAGAAGATCATACGACAACCGATCTTCAAGCATCATATGGGAGCTTTTGAATGCACGGACCAAAGAGGCCGGCGGCGAGATCGACCAGTAAAAAGACATGATCTCCGGCTGCATTGATTTAAAGCTGACGCCTTTAGGTCTTTTCTGATGGGGCCAATCGACAACCTGACATTCAAAAGGGCCGACAGAATAGCGAGCCCGAACCGACGGGGCGCGAAAATCACTTCTCGATACATACTGAAACAGGAAATCCTCATGCTCCAGACGCGGCACTGATTTCTTCGCAAAAACCTGCTGCTGCAAGACCGTCGGCGACTCAGGGTCCTTAGTGTTCAACTCCACCCTGAACAGATAAATCTTTGAAAGCGAGCAATCGACATAACTTGATGATACGGAATCTTGTCCGCCGCCTCCCAAACTCAAGGCTTGAGCGAGATCACTTATTCTGCTCTCGGGTGCGAACAATAGTCGTAGATTACGGCTGGCCTTGTTCTGCTCGCTTTGTATCTTGCGCTCAGGAAAAACCAGCGGCTCAATCTGGTGCCGGGAAGGCCAAAGTGTCGACAGCAGCATGGCGTTGCTCGACAGTCCGGCCAGAACCTGGCGCAACAGCAGCAAAGATAGAATCGCAATCAGAATATTGCCTTCGCCATTGCCTATAAAACTTGAGAGGATGGCAAAAAACCCCCCGAGAAAAGTGACAGCCAGGGCGATCTGGAGATAGACGGATGTCTGATTCAGAATGAAGCTCATCACCCGGGTGGGGTTGAGCACATCCCCTCGGCTCAGCACCACCAAAGGTATCAGGTAAAATAGAAAAATCAGTGACCCGACTGTTAGAAACAGCACGAAATCCAGCCAGAAGATCAGCGCCAGACCCAGAACAAGCACCAGGGTATCTGCATTGACTCTGCTTAGCTTTCTGTAGTACCCCTGCATTTCTCGCAGGTTTTCACTGGTGACTGAATATTGGCTGGCGGAAGTCGCTATATCCCGCGTTCCGCTTTCGGATATGCGAGTGGCCGCATACTCGAACAGTAAAGAAAGCAGATAGAAGGCAACGGCCCCAACCGATAGACCGACAATCCATGGGTCCTTCTGTGCCGGATCAATAAAGAACTGGAAGTATCTCGGAACCCCATCAGATCCGGCAAGGAGAATAACTTTCAGAGGTAGAAAAAAGGCAAGGAGCAACGCGAGCTTCTTGCCGGCGATGGTCAAAATAAGCGTAAAGGTCCGCAACCAGCAGACCTGCATTATCCGCCAGGTCACTCGGGCGACCCAGAACGAAGAGCGCCAGGTTTCCGCCAGAAGATTCATCACTCAATAATATTCCAGCTCCGACAGGTCCACCCCGGTCAACCCGGTGAACCGTCGGTTGGACTCGGCAAAATGCGCCAAAACATCTGCTGATACCTCTTCACGCAACTGCACCTTTAAATCATCCCAGTTCTTCATTTTCCACACATTCGGCCTGACGTGGAGGCGATTTACACGCTTCTTTTTCAAGCCAGGCTTCTCTGAAAACGAAACATCCAGAAAGGCTGCCAGACGTTCCATACAGCTATCTGGATCTTCTGCGAGCTCTTCCTGGGTCAGGAAAATCATCTGCTCTTCATTCAGGAAACCGGAAAATGCCCAGAAAACCTGATCAAAATATAGCCAGCTCTTGCTTCTTGAATTCCTTTCCAGCACCCGACTGACAAGCCTTTCAAAATCCTCCTGCCCCGGCTCTTCGAAATGCTTGGCCGACTCTGCATATCTAGAAGCCAGCCAGGTATCCTGACGCCGCAGGGTCATCATCAGCCGAATCTCGCATCCACCCAGCTCAGTCGCCAGCAACTGTGCATTATGAGCCACCCGATCAGGGCGACACCCCTTCCCCGTCCAGATCCCCTGCATGGGAATCGAGACATTCTCATCCGTGAAAATGGTTCGCTCCGCGTTCACGAGCTCAGCAAGCTGACTCACATCGATGCGATCTCGCCATTCACCATGGATAAGAAACCTGTGGATGGCATAAGAGAACTCCGGCTGAAACTTCTTGTAGATGACATTCAGCCCCACGGCCGAGGGAAGCACTTTCTCCTGGAGCCAGGTCGTTCCCGTTTTCGGCAAGCCCAGATGAAGAGTCAGCACACCGCTACTCATGCAAAGCCATTCTCTGCTTCATCGCGTATGCGATTCTTTTCATATTCGTGCCACACGAACTCCGGCAGCGTGCGCGGGGCAGAAAGAGTCCAGGGATTGTCGATCGCACCGGCAAAATGCAACAGCTTGATTCGCCCCAGCGCCTTGACCTGGAATGGTGCAGACATCCTGTCCACATAGAAGTGATTGAAATTGTAGACAGGTGAAATGAGCTCGAGCGTTGCCTGCTGTGTTTCTGTCACATACGAGCGCACCGCCACCTGCTCCACCGAGAACTGATGTTGCTCAGCATACGCAATAAGTTCGTTTCGGAATGTCGGTGTTAACAGCTTCTTTGAAACTGACAAAACCCCCGTATTAAGTCTGGTGCCGCCAGGCGACTTTTTGAATCCGAAGCGCCAGATTTTCTGATCTACCTGGCGGGGCGGCAACGGCCCATCCTTATCTTGCCGCAACCCCTTACCGAACACTGGTCCACCCGCGAGATCGGCCTCCGAAATGTCCAGAAGTTCATCAATTGGCTTCATGCAGACAATGTCGGCATCGATAAACAAATGCCGATCGTAACCATATTCGTCGAACATGAACCATTTCAGGTAGGTGTACTTGGGGATCCAGCGCAGGCGCAGCCGCTTCTCCACCTTCTTCGCTGATATTCCCCGGAACTCCGCGATCTCCTCATTGCTGATCAACCTGACCCGATCTGCAATGAGGTTCACAAAAGCATCCTCCACCACGGCCGGATCATTACTGATGACCACGACCGGGAGGTCAAGCAATGTCTTGTGTACGCACAGGCTATAGCACAAAGTCCGCAATCCAGGAAGATACGCGGAATCGAGCACAAAAACGAGAGCTGTCGTGGCCGGCTCAGAGAAATCATGGCTGATTCCCAGTGCATCAGCATACTTGGCGAGAGACATAGTTAGCCAGTCAAATCCATCGATCTAACGGAAGCGCTGTCTGGCATTTCATACCAATATTGTTACAGATCACCAGGCATTACCAGATTCAAACCGATCGGAAAATATCGTGAAATCAATGAAAAATTCCCAGGCACCGATATCACAATTTTCACCAAATGGTCGTTCTGTACCTTGTCGGTCCCGGAATACCGCACTGAAGCACTCGACGGCATCAACGAGCGGAGAGGTTTCCTCAAGGCTAAAGTCCTGGCCTGCTGAAGACACGAAGCCAGAATCTACCGAGATATTTCCCTCGGCCTCATTCTGAGAGTTCAGGTTAGACACGCTATTGAACTGGGCAATACTATCATCGGGCTGCTTGATCCGCGCAACCCCGCTGCTTGTGTTGAAAATATTGTTGTTGCGAATGATATTGGTGCTGCCCACATCAAAGTCGTCAATCCGAACGGCCCTGAACCCCTCCTGGAAAGTATTGGACTGGATCAGCCCGTTCCCACGTATATAGACAATCCCGAAGTTGGGGCTGACCGCATCATTATCGAAGAATGTATTGTGTACGACGCTGGTGCTTGCCCCGGCAATATCTTCATGCCGAATAAAAATCAAGGCAAAATGACCAACATTGTCATAAATCTCATTATTATAGATCTCAGCGCTGTTACGTCTTACATTGATGACGCCAGCATTATTCAAAGTCGGGGTGCTACTACTGACATAACCGTTACCATGGAAGGTATTCGCCTCAATCAGGCAACTAGTCACCGTTCCAGGGGAATCTGTCACGCACCCGATCCCGGGATGATTGAAGTTGGCACGATTGTCACGGATGATATTCTCCCTAAAATCCAGCCAGACCTTGTCGAAATTGGCAGCTGCATAGGTATCAGCCAAATTGTCCTCGAAGACATTTCCGCGCACCTCCTGCTCAAAGTTTCGGCCCCGCAGAAACTCCATTCCACCGCCGACTCCACAGTCATCGCTGGATCCCCCACCCTGCGAGCAACGACTATCCAGAGCGGAATTGCCGATAAACTCATTGCCGATAATTCGGGCAACCGAGTCGGTAAACGAGTTCGACGATCCGCCAATGAAATTGATATGGGCCGCACCGCCAGAGACCTGCTCGAAATCGGTCGTCAGTTCTGGATCATCACGATCCACCGCATAGTTGCCTGAAAATAAATTGTTGTGCAACTCAAGGATTCGAGCCACAGGACCTGTCTCGAAATGTAGTGCCCCACCAAACCGGGCATTACCGTTGTTCAGTAATTCGTTGGAGACTATTTCGGCATCTCCGTCGAAAATACTGATTGCGCCTCCAGCGAAACTCGCCTCATTATCCGTAAACGTGTTGCCGCGCACTTCAATGGGTGAGCCTGCAAGATTTGTCACCTTGAGGCCACCGCCTCCAGACACTTCGCCTCCCTGGCTCACATTGCTGACAAAAGTGTTATCGATCACCTCACCTGTCGAATTCAGGTAATGCACCGCCCCGCCCTGTGAATAGCTGCGGTTATCTTCGAAATGGTTACCTTCCAGCCGTGCAGTGCTGCCATTGCTGATCTTGATGGCCCCACCGGAATTGCTCTGATTGAGAGGGTCAGTCTCACAACCTTCGAACCGGCTATCTTTAACCTCAGCAGTGGAGTTCAAGATGACCATACAGCCACCTTCCCGCGTCTGCACAGCCTGGCCGTTTTGAAATGTAATGCCCTCTATGGTTACGCCGGGTGCGGGCACATGAAGTATTTCCAGCAGGGAATTCTGCCCTCCTCCATCCAGAATAACCGCCGAGGATCCGCCATCACCTCGCAGCGTAATCGATTTCCCATTGACCTCCAGCAGTCCCGGGGTGTACGACCCCGCGGCAATCAGCACTGTATCTCCGTCAGATGCTGCATCAATCCCAGCCTGAATCGTGGGCTGTTGAGAAGGCACAAGAATCGTATTGCCCAGAGCGGCAGCAGCCGGACTCAACAAAGCCGCAAACAGAATTATCCGAATTTTCATGCCCCTGACTCCTTAAGTATTTACCCGGCAATGATTTGATTGAAGGCGAGAACGATCCGGATCGATGTACTCTGCTTCCAGCACCGCCAGCCTTTCGGCCTCAGCCAGGCCGTCAAACGCCCTGGAGAACCGTTGACGGAACAGGCGTCGATCGGCCGCGTGCGACTGCTCCACACCCTGGTCCAACACCAGCTTTCCGGGATCGTTCTCCAGAAGCAAGGCCTGAGGACAGTATACAAACTCGTCGGTAGCCCGGGCGATAACAGTCAGTTCATTATCGGCCCTGTGCGCACGATAGCCACCATGAAATACTTGATTTCCATAGCATTTTCTTACCCATTCCGTGCGCACCATTCCAAAGGCAGCAATGCGCCCGTGCCACTTTCCGCAATTGAAGGCCAGCAGGCCTTTTCCGCTGCCCTCAAGCTCATCATGGGAAATCTTCAGCCAATCCTGCCCGGCCACGGCATCCTCGGCCAGGTAAACCAGGTAGCGCGCGGTAATCCTTCTGGCAGTACGATTCAGGGTATCGACAAAACCACGGCGCCGGTTGTCGAGCACCACCACGATGCGCACCGGCATGCCGGCGCGCTGGGCCAGGTGGCGGGCCGTGGCGATGGCGCGGCGGCGGTTAATCGACGGCATGATCACCACCACGTCGTCGGCGCTGCCGCGCTCAAGCCGGCGCAACTGTTCAGCGTCGATCACCTCAATGCCGTCTCGCAATCGCCCCCCGCCGGCACCCGAAACCTCCGATTCACTCCCGCCGTCCCGGAACCGGTGCGCGCCATCACCCGCCGGCTCCGATTGATTCCTGTCGTCCCGGAACCGACGCAAACCGGCATCCGACGCCTCCGATTCAGTCATGTCGCCCCGAAAGCGACGCGGCCCGGTAGCCAGCGCCTCCGACTGAGTCATGTCGTCCCGGAATCGGCGCAAGCCGATATCCGGGACCTCGGATCCGCGCTCCAACCCCAACAAGCGCCACACAGCGGCCCGCAATCGCTCAAACCAACCCACCGCCGGCGAATAATCGGTCTGTTCGGGCTCGAAACGGGCAAGCTCCTGCTCGGCAGCGGCCAGGTCATAAACCACCGCCTCGGGCACCTGCGCCAACACCCCGTCTTCGGCACCACGCTGCTGCACACCCGAAATCCACCCAGCCAGATTCTCGGCTTGCGAAATGCTTTCCTCCAGCTGCTCCAGCCAGGCACGCCCAAGCATCACACACGATGAACACTCCCCCGGCGCCTGCCCACCATTGAGCGCCAGCACCTGCCCATCACCGCCCTCGCCCACCGCCAGCGCCTTTTTCAGCCAGTCGACGCCCGTGAAACCCCCCTCCCCCACGACCAGCAAATAGTGAAACGGCAGAATCGAGACGGCTTTATCGACAACCTCAACCGCTTCACTTTCCGATGCCACCGGCACCATCAAGACCTTGAGCCGATGCCCGGCGCGGGCGACCAGCCGCCGCGCGGTGGCCAGACCGCGCCCGCGATGCACGGCGGGGAGAACGGCCACCACACCGTCTTCGGGCAAATTGGCCAGGGTCTCCGGTTCATCCAGCTCGTCCAGGCTCGGCGTTGCGATCGCTTCGGCCAGTTCGCCGGCGACATTCCCCGGCAACGCGAAGTCCTCATCAACCAGGCATCGTTGGCGATAGAAGTTAGCAAAGAAGTCGTAGAACGCCTCAGATACTTCCTCCTGTTCGGGGTTTTCGTGCAATGCCCGGCGCGCGGCCAGCTCGAAACCGGAGCGCATGGCGGCATAGGAAAACTGCCGCCTGAACAGTCGCTGCCCGGCTTCCTGCATGGCCCGGCGCTGCCTGCGGTCGGCAAAAACGCGACGAATGGCCTGCTCGATGGCCGCCCAGTCGCCAAACGGCGCCAAGTGCAGATAACCCTGCCGGGCCAGCTCGCCCAGGTCGGAAATATCGTTGGCAACGATGCTCGCCCCCATGGCCAGGGCATCGGTGGCTTTGTAGGGCATCTGGTAGTGGCTGGCCGGCACGTCGGGATTGAGCCAAAGCACCACCAGGTCGGCGGCCAGGTTGATGCGCGCCATCGCCTCACGGTCCTGCGGCGGCAGCACGGTTATGCGATCACCATGCTCGGCCACCAGCCGCTTCTGATCCGGCGAAATGCGCGAGCCGACAAACAACAGCTTGTAGCGCGCATCACCCAGGCGCTTGACCAGTTCGACCAGTTCGTAAATGCCCTTGTGCTTGCGAATCAGCCCGCCGAACAGAATCACCCGATCGGACCGGGAAAACCCCAGGTCGCGCCGAATGGCGTCGCGATCCCAGCGGGCCGGATCGTACACGCGCTCGTCCTTGGGGTTGCGCATGTACAGGCAGCGATGACCGAAATGCGCGTCGATATTGCGATTGTGCGTAGTCAATACCGGCAACTGCTTGCCCGCCCACTCCATCAACAGCGACCAGCGATGGCTGTAGGGGTTGTCCAGTTGCGGATCATCGGCCCGGGCCTGATCCAGCGGCATGGCCTCCTCGGCGCGATCCCGGCCCGGCGCCTGCACCACCGATTCGAGATCATTGATCTCCAGCACAATCGGCGTGCCATACACATGCCGGGCCAGCAGCGCCAGGCCAAGACTGGGCAGGCGCGGCTTGACCACGTAGATTACATCGCCGCTGATCCGAGCCAGCGCACGGCGCATGGCATCGAAAAAGTCCGGAAACTCGCGCCCGGGCAGATACACCGTCTCGAACGGCGGCTTGACGCCTGCCAGCGGCGGAAAGATCTCTTCCTCGAAAAACCGGAACGACACCAGTTGCACGTCATAGTCGCGCGACAGCGCCTCGGCCACGGCGAAGGCCTTGGAAAAGTGGTTGCGCGACATGTCCCAGGAAATCACCGTCACCCGCTGCACGGCAGGATCACCGGCCGGTGGCAGGCCGTCGGCCAGGTAGCCGGCCACATTGGCATCGACAATGCGCTCGACCAGCGGATTCTGATGCTTGGCGGTCACCGTCAGTTGTTCGAGGTTCTCGTTGCGCTGATACAGCGTGACGATATCGGTCACATGCAGCGGATCGCGCAGCCAGGTGTACTTGATGATCAGGTCATAGTCCTGCCGGCGCGGCAGCGACTCGGTAAACCCGCCGAAGCAGTCATAGAGCTCGCGCCGGTGCATGAACGAATTGAGATCGATGTAGTTCTTGTCGAGCAATCGTTCATGATCAAATGCCGGCCGTCGAAAAGACTTGATTCGAATGCCGCCGTGTCGATCCACCCGGTAATCAAGAAAATCGGCATAGGCACAGCTACGCCCCGGCTGCTCGATCAGCGCCCACAGCATGCGCGCCAGGTACCCCGGCCGCCACATGTTGTCGCTGTCGAGATAGGCAATGAACTCGCCGCGGGCCAGTTCCAGCCCGCGGTTGCGCGCCGCCGCCGCACCCTGTTTTTCCAGCTTGAGATACTGAATGCGCGGGTCGTCGAACTGCGCCACCACTTCAGCCGTGGCATCCGTGCTGGCATCATCACAGACCAACAGCTCCCAGTGCGCCCAGGACTGCTCAAGCACGCTCTGAATGGCCTCGGCAATCATCGCCGCCCGGTTGTGGGTGGGCATGATGATCGATACCAGCGGCTTCACGCCACTTTCGGCCAGATGCTGCTCGGCCTCGGCAATACTGCGGTCACTGTCTTCGAGCGCCTGCGCCAGCCCCTCGCGGCTGTCCTGGTCCAGGATCTCATCCAGTCGGCCCGCGGCAATCCCTTCGCCTTCGGGCTGGCGCCTGGGCGCGGCCTGCGGCCCCAGCAGGCCCTCTGGAAAATGCGGGAAATGCGGCAGGATGCGACGTGCGTAATTCTGAAGCCGCGGATCGTCCTCGTCCGGCAAGGACGCCACCACCTGGCGCAGCCGCCGGGTATTGACCGAGATGGAAAACTCGTCCAGAAACACCTGGCGAATCCGCGCCCGCCGCTCATCGTTCTGCCACTCATCCGACAAGGCCCGATCCAGCACCTGGTCGAGATCGGAAAGGTCAGTAAACAAGGCAACCTCATCCAGCGGCAAATCCGCAAACGCCGGATTGCGCACCACCAGCGCCGGACGGCCCATGGCCAGCGCATCGCTCAGCTTGGCCGGCACCTGCGCGTTGGTCACGTCACTGTCGGGATGCTGTAGCGCCAAGCAGACATCGGCACAAGCGACCAGTTCCGGCGCGGCCGAGAGCGGCTGGTCATCCAGAAATCGAATCTCGACCCCGGACACACCGTTCAACTGCCGCTGAACCGTCCGGGCATCGGCATCAAAGCTGCCCACCACCAGCATCATTACATCATCACGTCCCAGGCGAGCCAATGCCTGGGCGGTTTCCACCAACCCCTTGTGCGGCCGCGGCGTGCCCAGAAACAGCACGATCCGCTGCCCGTCCGGCAAACCGTATTTCTTGCGAACGGCCAAACGATCAACCCGCGCAGGATCAAACTCCCGCTCGCAACGCGCATGCCGAATCACCGTGCCGCCATACCAGCCCTCAAGCACCGGGTTGGACACCGTCACGCCATCAAACAGGGAGACGAGCCTGACCGCCACATCCGTCCACTTCGGACCGGCAAGCCGATCCGGATAAGGCAGGGCCGCGATTGTGGCCGGGTCCAGATCCATCTCCCCTTTCAAGCCACCACGCCGAAACGCCAGTTCATTGTCGTCCACATCGACAATCACCCGAGCGCCCCAGATCAGCTTGTAGAGCAGGCCAAACAGCATATTGGGCATGCGCGGCTTGGAAAGATGCACCACCTGGCAGGGATGCTCGGCCACCAGCGCCATGGCCTGTTCCACAAACCGGCGCTGATCATCGGCCCGAAACACGAACGGCTCGATATCCCCCTCGGCAATCGGCGGCCAGACCCCGTCGCCATACTTGGGAAACAGCGCCCCGACCAGTTCCACCTCGGCAAACTCCCCATAGAGCCTGGCCAGCAAGTGCGCCCGTCCAGCCGCATTGTGCGTCAGGCTCCAGCCGCATACCACCACTCGCAATGGCCCATCGGCCACGCTGGCCAGGTATTTGCGCCGGGTCATCTGGATATTCTGGCGCAGCACACTGGCCAGCCCGGGGCTAGCGACCAGCGCCTCCAGGTAGGAGCGCATGGCCGCGCCGTACTGGCTGGCGCGGTAGGCCTGGTTGGCTTCCTTCAAGTTCACGAGTGCTGCTTGCCTGTACCGCGGCTCATCCAAACTGCCAGGGATCAACCACCGGCACAGTCAAGTCTGGTCTTCGATGTGAGGTACGTTTGGAGTGGCATATGTCCTGATCGAGATTCCGGACGACAAACTGCACCACGGCTCACTCCAATCGGCCCGGACTACGCTCGCACACCGCGGTCGATCCGTGTGGCCGTGCTGTCAAGTCGACACCCAACGCGCGGGTAACAGCCAAGAGCGTTTTCAGTGTAGGGTTGCCTCGCTCGCTGAAAGAGCGATACAACTGTTCACGAGACAGTCCGGTTTCCCGGGCCAGTTCCGACATGCCCTTCGCGCGTGCGACAATGCCCAATGCCTTGGCGACATACGCAGAGTCACCGGTTTCCAGCGCATCTGCCAGAAAAACAGAAATTGCCTCTTCACTATCGAGTGCAGCAGCCGGATCGTAATCATATATTCTTTCACCCATGACACATCCCAATCTGCTGCAAGCCGCCGAGCGGTCTCAATATCGCGCTGCTGCGTGCTCTTGTCACCACCGCACAAGAGAATGACGATCTCCATGCCAATTTCTTTGAAATAGACTCTGTAGCCAGGACCATAGTGGATACGCAGCTCACTGCCCCCCTCGCCAACAGGCCCTACGTCGCCGCGCAACCCATTGGCTAATCGGAAAATACGTGCCGCAATCAGTGCTTTGGCCCGTTGATCGCGAAGCTTGCGTTCCCACTTTCGAAACGTGGCTGTTTGCTTGATTTCAAGCATAACACAACTGTAGTTTTAACACTACATTTTCCAATCGGCCCGACTCGCTTCCACAAGCGTTTTCCAATCATCAGGGGGATTGCCGCGCATGAGCATCTTCCGGAATACCGCATACGGATCGGACTTGCTGCCAACCGCGCGCAGGGACTGCTGGTCATTGACCCAGGCGAACACGATTGTTCTGGACCTGGAATCGTATCGGTAGAATAGCCGGAAACGCCTTCCAACCTTGGCTCGTCGCCAGTGACGAAATGCCGGGCCCAACGTGTTGCCCTGGCGATATTCATCACGCCCCGGTTCAGAAGGAATAGCCTCCAGCATCAGGTGCGTCAGCGCCCGGAACAGCCGGACGTTGGCATTGCCCTGGTAGCCCTCCGGATCCTTGCGCCGTGCCCGCTCGCTGGCCTCATACACTTTCTGCAACTGCTTCACGATGCAGTCGTGAAACAAGAGTATCCAGCCGTGGCGCCGCATTAAAGACTGACCGCGCCCTTAATGTCCTCATCCAGGTCTACTTCGTGCCCCAAATTGGCCAGCATGGCCTGGGCGAGATCCTCCGGCAGGGCGCCAACATGCGAGCCCTGGCGAATATCAGCCTCCAGCACTGCAAGAAAAGCCCCTATGGCCGGGTCCTCGTGTTCTGCATGAGTACCACGGGTGACGATCACTTTATCGCCCCGCAGCTCGAAGGAGATCTTGGCGCCCGCGGTCACGCCCAAAGCCTGCCGGATCGACTTCGGCAAGGTAATCTGCCCCTTTGAAGTGAGGGTGGCTTCTTCACGAATGCTTGGCATGGCGGCACCTGTTTTCAGTTAGCACAGGCCATCATTGTAAGGATTATTCCTTACCATGTCAAAAACAAACCGCAGATTTCCGGACGCAGCACGCGGTGGTTGTCAAGATAGAAGTCGCCTTTTCCATACTCATGCAGCCTGACTTTCCGGCTGCTTTTCCTTTTCCGGGTTCAACCACACGGCTCCTGCCGGAGACCAGTTGCGGGTATCCCCACTCCAGCGCTGTGGATGCTTGTCCCGCGCCGCTTGATAGACGGCATGGCGTTTGGCCAGGATCTCAATGTCCTGTCCAGTGTGGCGCTGGTGCGGGGTGACGTAGTTGATCCCGCGATGCTTGTGCTGATGGTTGTACCACTCGACAAAGCGCGCGACCCACTCGCGTGCCGCTTCCAGCGAGGCAAAGCCAGTCTTCGGGAAGTCCGGCACATACTTGCAGGTTCGGAACAACGATTCGACGAAGGCATTGTCATCACTGACCCGCGGTCGGCTGAACGAGGCCGTGATACCCAGCTTGCCGAGCATGACCTGGACGGTCTGACCTTTGATCGGGCTGCCGTTATCACCATGGAGGACCAGCGGTTGATCGACGCAGCCTTCCCGCCAGACCGTCTGCTGCACCAGCTCACTGGACAGCACGGCACTCTCGCTATCATGCACTTCCCAGCCTACGATCTTGCGGCTGAACAGATCCATGATCAGGTACAGGAAGAAGAAGCGCCCACGGATATCGGCCGGCAACCAGGTGATGTCCCAACACCAAACGGTGTTGGGCGCATCGGCACAGTGCGTCGCTGGCGGCCGGGCCGCTGCAGGCTTGCGGGCACGACCGCGATGGTGCTGCTGGTCCTCGTCATTCAGTACGCGGTAAAAGCTCGACTCAGAGGCCAGGTAGCGGCCCTCGTCGGCCAACTTCGGCACGATCTGGCCCGGCGGCATGGAAGCGTGCTCGGGCTCGTTGCAGACCGTTACAATCGCTTGCCGTTCTTCAGGCTTGAGCGCGTGAGAAGGCAACGGGCGCACTGCCTCAGGCCGTTTGTCGGCGCGCACGCCGCCATCAGCCGTCCAGCGCTGATAAGTGCGTGCCGTGATGCCCAGCACCTGGCAGGCGGGCCTGAGACGGGCGCCAGCGGTTCTGGCCTCGTCGATCAGCTCAACAGCTTTCTGGCGATCCGGGGTGCTGATCATTCGTCCTCTCCGTCCCCCCAGATCGCCCGGGCTTTTTTTGACAAGGTAAGCAAGGCAGCCGTCTCCGCCAGGGCCTTTTCCTTGCGTGCCAGATCGCGCTCGAGTTCGCGCATCTTCCGGCGTTGTTCCCGGTCAGCCTTCACTTGGCTGGCGGTGCGTTCCTCGGCCCAGTCGTTGGCCTGCTCGCAGGCCCGACGCCAAGCAGCCAGCTGCTCAGGATACAGGCCGCGCTTGCGGCAGTATTCCGAGCGCTCAGACTCGTTCATCGAAGCCGTTTCAATCACGGCCGCGAACTTGTCCCGAGCACTCCAGCCCTGGGCGTCAGATCCGGCATCGGGGTACAGCTCTCCGCGCTCCCGAGCCTGCTTGCGCCACAAGTACACCGTCGGCTCAGAAATGCCTTCCTCAGCGGCGACTTCTCGGACCGTTCGATTATGTGGTGGGCACAATTTGGCCAGCACTGATTTTCTGCGTTCTTCTGAATACTTCACTGTCAGCTCCTGTCCGCCCCCTCTTGGAGACTATTTTAGAGGAGACGACAACTATCCTGACAGAGGGGGCACGCCCGCCAGCCCAGGGCTGGCGGCCAGCGCCTCCAGATAGGAACGCATGGCCGCGCCATAAGTGATTGGCGCGAAAGGCCTGGTTGGCTTGCTTCAGGTTCACGATTGCTGCTTGCGTATACGGCGGCTTATCCAAACTGCCAGGGATAAACCACCGGCACTGTCAGGTCTTCGAATTGACGTACGTTCCGAGTGGCAATGGTATCGCCGTGGGACAGGGGATTCCGGCAATGAATGTATCCCGAATATGCACTGGCCGTCCCAGGCTTTTCCTGAGTGCAGACAACTCGGCCGCAGATTCCGCCGCGGCCACATCGAAAGCTGCCACCCGGAAACCGAGATCATCAGCGACCAGTGACGCAAAAGCCTCCTGCGAAGCGGCCTTCCGCTGACCATCGGGCATTGCCGCAATGCTTAAACTCGCTTCGAACAGCGTCACGCTGCTGATCCACAGCGAATCAGCGCCTGTGTATCCAGCCAGGCCACCACTGCCGACTCCGGACGCCGCTGTATGACGGCCGAGATCACGTTGGTACCGAGAAAAATCACGAATCAAGAACCCAGGGGCAGTGGGTCAATCTGGTGCCCGTGCAACTCGGGCAGAGGCTCGTTGAGACCGATCACTGCAAAACGCGCGGACATGCGCGAACCAAGCCCGCCGCTTGCACCAACCCTCTCTTGAACGGCACGCCGCAGCATCCTGTAGACCTCTTCTTCCATGTTGCAGCCGTGCGCCATCGCCCGTCGCTGCAGAGCTGCCTTCACATCCGCGTCCAGGTTTCGGACCACAAACTGTGCCACGGCTTACTCCGGCCAGATAACGTCACAAAACGATATCAACGATATCATTTTGTGGCAAGTCACTGGCCGCGTGAAGCACCTCTACATCGCCCACCGTAGTCGCCCACCAGACCCCATTGCCATACTTGGGAAACAGCACGCTGGCCAGGTATTTGTGCCGGATCAGTGAGAGTCAACCACCAAGGCGTTTCTCCAGGTCAAACATCAATTCCGAAAATTGTTCAACCAAACCCTGAATCTCCCGATCATGCTCAACCTCTCCAAGATTAGCCACCTGTTCCCTGATGTCTTCGCGATTAACCTTTTTGAAATCTGATGCCAAGACCGCATCTTCAAACTCAAGGCCAATCAGGCTCAGAAGCCGACCCAGAAACCTTGCTTTATCCTCAAGAAAATCCTCATAAGAGCACAGGCTAACCGGCACACCGCGCTCACGCATCACACCAGCCTTGGAAGCAAGCGCCGACTTCGATTCAACGTACTTCTTCAAATAATTCTTCAACTCACCAATATCCACAGAAAACATTCTGTTTCGAACTTCCTCTATGTAAGCTTCCTGATCGTCTTCCGACAACTTCTTTAGCTTGAACTGTGGATGATGAACTCCTTTTCCTCCGCCTATCACTTCATTCGAAAAATACCGAACGAGGTTGTGATTGACTATATCTCTGCGAGTCAAGTAGACAACATGCGTATTGGTATCCAACAACACCTCAGAGACCTTAACCATATTCCCCCAAGGGCGCCACTTGAAAACAACATGCCGATCACATGCGCCCAACGACTCAAGTTCGAAAATGCTGTCACCAAAAGGTTCTCCGCAAAGCAAACTCTTCAAGCCCCGATGAACCTCCGGGAGCCCCTCACCTTCAGCATACCTTTTCTTGACATTAGCCCGGTCCAAGTGCTCAAAAATCGGCACACTAACGCAAGTATGCCTGCCCAGACCTGAGACAATAGCGGAGCTTCCTTCGCGTCCACCATAGATCACCAATAGGTTCTTCTGCATTCCCGATGTAACTCCTTAAACCAACTTCCCGCAAACCTGCACTAACCACCCTGGCCCAGATAGCCCCTGAATGTGTCAAACCTCTTTCCATTAAAGAGATCATCTGCAAGACGGCCCTCCGCCTTGAGAAACGCAAGGCCCAGCCTTTGATCCATCGCTCTGGAAAAGTCAGCATACGACCCTGGCCTGGGCGTAAACTCACCAAAACACAGCTCACCGCCGGAGCTTACGAAATCAATGCGAAGAAATGGGGCTGGCACCTCCAAACTAATCCTGCGCGCAACCTCAAGTTGCTCAGGGGTGGCGCCCACTCCATCGTGGTAGTGGTCGTATAAATCAAACTCCGATTCAATAGTTTCACCATCGGGTTCAGACCACCTGCTGGCAAGCGGGTAGCGAGTAACCTCCAACACCAGCTCAATCTCACCATAAAAGCTGAAAAACTTCAGATCCACCGCAGGACATCCCTCATTCCCAAGCAGCTCTTCCACAATCCAACAGTCACCAGGCACTCTCCCCTGCTCCATATCAAGACTGACTGAGTCTCTAAGCTCACCTATGCTTGAGAGTTTCTCTGTGGTTTTTACCTTCAATATACTATCTTCTGCAAAAGCCAGATACACTCCATGAGAACCCTTTCCGTAAGCTGGCTTGAGGGCACAAGGCGGCTGAATATCTACATCATCGATCGACTTCCCATAGGAGTACACCCGTGGGCGCCTTAATCCCAGAGCATCAATAAACTTGGTTGCCCGATGCTTATCATCCAAGGCCCACTCGTAACAGCTATGTCGTGACTCAGGGTCGCTTCTTTTGATCGATCTGAGAGTCATCAACGTCTTGAATGAAGCCATCTGCCAGAGGTAACCCTGCCGCGCAGCAGTCTCCACGACCAATTGAGGCGCCGTGCAGGCAGTTGAGTACTCAGCAAGAGCCCGTATAAGATCCGACCTGTGCCCTGGCCAACGACGCAACGCCAGGTAACCTACTTTCTTTAATGCACGACTCATTCCGGCCTGAACCGCAACCTGCTGGGACAAGGAGTCTGCCAAGGCATCCAGGAACTCTGGGAAGGACCCGGCCGACTCAACCAGCACCTTCAAATCATTGTGCTTAAGCCCATTCATTTTTCACCCGCACTCTCTCAGAAAAGGAAACTCCCTAAAGTCAGCACCTTTACGTTTAAGCCCTATCTAGACAGCTTCCGTAGCGCCACCGAACAATCCGCAAGCCCCAAAAAGCAATAGAACAGAGCTAGAACAACTCCTCGCTTCACCCCATCACTTCACGAAAAAGCAGTCTCAGTCTACCCCTTTCCTCCTCATCGAAAAAATTCCAGTCAACCAACTCTTCAGGGTACCCCCTCAAAATATCCATTAACCGTTGCTTGAATGCGACTTTAGCGGGCAATTCACGAAGTTTTTGATACGTAAAAAGATAGGAATTCATCATTTTACAGAAAAACCATTTTATATACCTTTCATCCCTACAGAACCTGGTAATGTACTCCAGCGCCACCCCAAGATACTCAAGATGCTCCAACGCCTTCTTTTGCTGCCGAAGGCTTGTTGTCGAACCTGGCCGCCCGTACCGATAAAAGTAAGGTCGACACTCGACAACCCTGATGGTATCTGCCAATGCATGCGTCACAAAGGAAAAACAAAGATCCTCAGAATAGTACATTCTCGGAAATACAATTCCGTGCAACCGCAGAAAATCAGTGCGATAGATGCGATACCAGATATTGGAAAAGAACCTCTGTTGAAATAGTCGCTTCCGATTCTCGCGCCCCCCAAAACAAGCATTAAAGTCTCGCGCACGCACTCTTAACTTCCTCTCCTTATCACCCTCCATCCGCACAAATCCAGCTGCACTCACGACATCAACGGTCATTGACTCTGAGGCATTCAGAAGCTTCTCACAGAAGTCACTTGCGATCCAGTCATCCGCATCGACGAATCCAACATACTGGCCTTGTACGTAAGCCAACCCAACATTTCTTGCGCAGCCTGGCCGACCACTTGCCTCCAGGATATCAATGATTTTGATCCGGCCATCCAGGCATTCAAAATCATGCACAACATCAGCTGTTCCATCAGTCGAACCATCGTTGACAACAATTATTTCAATATTATCTACGTTCTGACAAAGAACAGAGCTCAATGTCTCTTGAACGTACTCCTCAACGTTATGAGCTGGAACAATGATGGACAAAAACGGCTTATCCCGCTCATGTTCTTTAAGATATGCATCGAATAGATCTCGATGCTTCCTTTGGTGTAAAGAATACAAATGGCGCAACTGGTCCATCCAATACTTGGATAATATGCCACTGTCCTTTGCTGATTCATAATGTACTCCAACAAAACTGGCCATCAATTGTTCAAACTTACACCGGTGCTTATCGTGTAGAAACTTGCAATTGTATTTCCAGTCCCCAAGCGCCTTTCTGATGACATATGGGATAAAACGATCGTATCTTCCGGACCTATGCAATTCCTCAACAATCATTTTGTAGGATCTGAGCATTTCAAATGAGCCCGCCCCTCGACGTCTATGCACAGTGGATCCTGGCCTATCGAACCGGTAGTGATAAAAGGCGCCCTTCACTCCAGAAACCCTGTTGGCACAACAAAGCGCTTTGAATGAGAAAGGTGCATCAGACGATGTCGAGAACTCCCCAAACCGGATTCTGTTCTTTTCGATTAAGGAGCGTCTGTAAATCCTCAACCACGCAATTGTCCAGTACTTGCTTTCAAATAGCTTCTCCCGGCAGGGCTGTGAAGCCGACTCATAGATGCCATGCTCTACCTGCTCAACCCTTGTACTGCCATCCTGAAGCTCCCGATAGAAGCTTGTTGCTACTGCGACATCCGCCCTGCTCGCAATTGCGCCGGAATACAGTTCTTCAAGCGCATTTTTCTCCAACCAGTCGTCAGAGTCCAAAAAGGCAATATATTCACCCCTTGCCAAAGATAATGCCTGGTTCCTCGGCACGCCTGAATTGCCTGAAGGTTTCCTATTTCGAATAACCCGAAAGCGACTATCTTTTGAACTGAATTGCTTCAGGATATCGAACGTACCGTCATTGGAGCCATCATCTACAACAATGACCTCAATGTCATGAAGTGTCTGAGCTCTTACAGACTCAAGGCACTGCCCAATATATGACACGACATTGTGCGCTGGAACGATTACGGTGACGAAGGGCTGATCTTCTTCACAAATTGCTTCGGAGCTCTTGACACCCAGCCTTCGCTCATTCAAATGGATATTAAACTCCACCTGGTCGCGTAGATAGGGTTGCGTAATGGCTATCTGCCTGTATAGCAGTAGGGATCTATCAAGCTGACCACGCCGAAAGTACTCATTTGCTTTTTTTAACGCTGACATAGCTAATATGAGGGTCTATCCGAATCTCGCAACGAAATTCCTGACATTGTCCGCCTGATTTGAGAGGTCATGGGGCGTCCTCACTGCTGTCCCATAAACAGCTAAAAAGGAAGGCCTGATTTCAACCCGTTTGGTACAATTGAGTTATCGCTAAACAGTTGAACCAACAGGCGAAATCAGGCCATGGCTCATTCTAGCACCGTGCTGGCTCAAATGCTCAAATTGTCGCCGAGACATGAATTCGAAACGCTGGCCAGAGAGCACCATCAGGGCCGGAAGTTGCGCAAGATCAGCCGCTGGGTGCAGTTCGTGGCAATGGCCAGCGCCCAGTTGACCGGCCGCGCGAGCCTGCGTGATCTGCTCGGCAATCTCGCAGCTCAATCCAGCAAGCTTTATCACCTCGGCGTGGGCTTGGTCACTCGCTCCAGTTTGGCGCGGACCAATGAAAAGCAGCCCTGGACCTTGTACGAAGCGCTGTTTTTCAGGTTGCTGAGCCGTTGCCAGCAGCAAGCACCAGGCCATGGTTTCCGGTTCAAGCACAAGCTGTTTTCACTGGACGCTTCGACCATTGATGTGTGCCTGTCGATGTTTCCCTGGGCCAGGTTCCGCCAGGCCAAAGGTGCGATCAAACTGCATGTCGGCCTGGACCACGCAGGCATGCTTCCGACCTTTGTCTCGATCACCGACGGCAAGACCCACGATGTTACGGCAGGTCGCGCACTGGCGCTGCCGACCGGATCGATTGTTGCCTTTGATCGTGGCTACACCGACTACACTTGGTATAACCAACTGAATGATCGAGGAATTTCCTTCGTTACCCGACAGAAGCGCAATGCCCGCTACCGTGTCATCGAGCGCCGCAAGACCAAGGCTGGGCAGAACCTGACCTGTGACCAGACCATCGAGCTGACCAGCTCCAAGGGAAAAACCTGCCCGATCCCATTGCGGCGGGTGGGATACCGTGACCCCGAAACTGGCAAAAAATACGTTTTCTTGACCAACAATTTCAAGCTGGCCGCAGCCACGATCGCGGCGATCTACAAGTCGCGCTGGCAGATCGAATTGTTCTTCAAATGGATCAAGCAGAACCTCAAGATCAAGACCTTTCTCGGCACCTCGAAGAATGCCGTCATGACCCAGATCTGGATTGCGATGTGCGTCTATCTGCTGCTGGCCTATCTGAAATTCACCAGCCGTACCGGCCGAAGCCTGCAACAGATTCTCCGCCTTCTTCAGCTCAATCTGTTCGAGCGCAGGTCACTGCTGGAGCTGATTGACGACAGCCCACCGGAACCTGAGCCGCCGGATCCGCAACAAGCCTTGGTGCTCGCGTGAAAGTTTGTGGGACAGCAGTGGGGCGTCCTGTAAAGTTTTGTTTTTGCGAACAAACAACACAGGAGGTTCGCCCCATGACCACGTCCAAGCTTATCGGAAAGCTGCTCAAGTTCAAAGGGTTTCGCTGTGTCGGCCTGGCCTTTCGACGCGGTAATCGCCTTGATGTGCTGATCAAGCCGTTCAAGAACGGCTGTCGGTACCCGGATTGTGGCCGGCGCGGCACGATTGTCCGACAGCGACCTGAGCCCCGCTACTGGCGCGACATTCCGGTCGGGCCCTGGTCGATCTGGTTGATGTACTGGCCGCGCGAGATCCACTGCGTCACCCACGGCCGGGTCAAAATTGTTGGCCAATAGTGGGTCAGTTTAGAGTCCCCGATAGGGGATCCGTAAACCCCTCGCCTTTAGGCGATGGATGATATTGTGAGGCGATGGAGGATTACAAGCGCGGCAGCCATACGGTCTGGGATTGCAAGTACCACCTGGTGTGGACGACCAAGTACCGTTATCAGGTGCTGGGCGGTGATGTTGGACTGAGGTGCAGGGCGCTGTTGCGTGAAATTGCGATGAGCAAGGAGATGATCATCTACGCCGGCTCGATCAATCGGGACCATGTGCACATGCTGATTGGTATTCCCCCGCAGTTGTCGGTGTCTCGGGCGGTGCAGTATCTTAAGGGGAAGAGTTCCCACAAGCTGTTATCGGAGTTCCGGGCACTAAAGAAGCGGTATTGGGGCCAGCACCTGTGGGCCCGGGGCTACTGGGTTGCGTCGAGCGGCAACGTGACCGACGACGTATGGAAGGAATACATCAAGAATCAGACGCCCCCGGAGCCGGACGATGATTTCGAGGTGGTTTCAATCGGCCGAACGGCCGATCGATCCGGCTTTGAGCCGTAACAGCAAGCCACCGGCTTTAGCCGGTGGTCGTTGACTTGGCCATTAACACGCTTCGAGTACCTGATGTTGCGATATTGTCAGATCATGTCGCAGAAGGCCGCTGCCGAGCTTCTGCGCCTGCCGGCCTCGACGCTGTCTGACCTGCTGCATCGCTCGATTCAACGCCTGCGCGAGGGCCATCGTATCCGGGGACTCAAAACCATCGGCATCGACGAAATCTCCTATCACCGGGGCCACAAATACGCCACGCTGGTCTACGACCTGGAGCGTTCCTGTGTCGTCTGGATCGCCCACGGTAAGGGCCGCGAGGCGATCGACCGGTTCTTCGACGAGGCCTTGAGCGACTACCAGAAAGCGCGTATCCGAGTCGCTTGCTGTGACATGAGCCAGACCTACATCGGTGCCATCGAAGCGCACTGTCCCAATGCCACCCTGGTGCTGGACCGCTTCCACATCGTCAAAGCGCTCAACGAGGCCGTCGACGAGGTCCGCAAGGAGCAGTGGCGGCAAGCGACTCAAGCGGATCGCAAGGCACTCAAAGGCATGCGGTGGCTGCTCTACCGCCACTCATCCACCCGCACACGGCGTGATACCCAAAGCCTCAAGGCCCTCGACAAGCACAACCGCAGAATCTACCGGGCCTGGCGCCTGAAAGAGGAGTTTGAGCAGTTCTGGAACTACAAGGCGACCTGGGCAGCCGAGCGCTTTCTCAAGCGCTGGGTGAAAAGCGCCTTGCTCAGCAGGCTCGAGCCCATGCGCCACTTCGTGCGCACCCTTAAAAGACACCAACAAGCCGTGGTCGCCTTCATCGACACCCGAATCACCAATGCGATCGCAGAAGGCATTAACCGTATCGTCAGAATGGTCAAAAACCGGGCCAGCGGCTACCGCCATCTTGAAGCATTCTCCGACATGATCTACCTCACTGTCGGTGATGTCGATTTGCCTGAGCAAATCCCGGCACGGTTCCGTACACTGTGAGAATCGCCAGAGACCCGATCAGGTCAGACGTTGCGCAGGATCAGGGCTTTGCGGGATCCGGATATAGCCTGATTTTCTGGGCCACCGCCCACCCAGCATCGGATCGGAAGTGAAGTTGGAATGGAGCACGATCTAACCGGCGAGAGACCGCCTGAGGACCCAATGGGGGCATCCGGAACCGGCAGCTGTCGGCAACAGCGCTCATCCCCGAACTGACTGCGGGTTCTCCAGGTACCACCGATAGGTCTGCTCGATTCCTACTCGCAGACCTATACGGGCGCGCCAACCCATTTCAGCCAAGCGAGTGACATCCATCAGTTTGCGCGGCGTGCCATCGGGCTTGCCCGGATCGGTCACGACCCGCCCCTGGAAACCAGTGACTTCAGCAACCAACCGGGCCAGTTCGAGTATGGAGATATCCTCACCACTGCCTACATTGATGTGCGAGAGCATGGGCTGGGTATGTGCCTGGTAGGTTTCATGCGGCAGATCCAGGACAAACAGGGCGGCTTCGGCCATGTCGTCGACATGCAGAAACTCCCGCCGCGGAGTGCCTGTACCCCAGATCACGACCTCCTCCAGACCATCCCGAGCCGCTTCGTGGAACCGACGAATCAGCGCGGGCAGCACGTGGCTGTTCTCCGGATGGAAATTGTCTCCGGGTCCGTAGAGATTGGTCGGCATTACCGAACGGTAATCGGTGCCATGCTGGCGATTGTAGCTTTCACACAACTTGATGCCGGCAATTTTGGCAATGGCATAGGGCTCATTGGTTGGCTCCAGTGGGCCGATCAGCAGCGCCGATTCGGCCATCGGCTGTGGAGCCTCTCGAGGGTAGATGCAGGAAGAGCCCAGGTTCAGCAGACGACGCACTCCCGCCCGAAAGGCCTGGTGAATAACATTAGCCTCGATCATGAGGTTGTCATAGATGAAGTCGGCCGGATAGGTATTGTTGGCATGGATGCCGCCCACCCGAGCTGCCGCCAAAATCACCACATCCGGTCGCTCGGCTTGCATAAAGGTGCTTAACGCTGTCTGATCTGTCAGATCCAGCTCTGCATGAGTGCGAGTGATGAGCTCCAACGCCTCGCCTTGTGCCCGACGCGCTTCCAGGCGACGAAGAATGGCACTTCCGACCATTCCCCTATGGCCTGCAACATAAATCTTTGACATCAAGTCACTTCCTTAACCGTTTTCCAATGAGACCGGCAAGTCCAGACCGTGCTTTTTCAACAAAGCGTGGCGCTGTGCAGTCTTCAGATCTTCCGCCACCATCTCGGCGCACATCTCTTTAGCGGTAATCTCCGGCTCCCAGCCCAGTTTCTCCTTCGCCTTGGAAGGGTCACCCAGTAGCGTTTCCACCTCCGCCGGACGGAAGTAGCGTGGATCTATGCGCACGATCACCTGGCCGGGCTGGACGCCCGGCGCCAACTCGCCGGCAACCCCCTTGACGATACCAACCTCCTCCACGCCCTGGCCCTCGAAACGCAATTCGATCCCAAGCTCCTCGGCCGCCCAGCGTATGAACTCCCGTACCGAAAACTGCTGGCCAGTGGCAATGACAAAGTCCTCGGGTTCGTCCTGCTGCAACATCATCCACTGCATGCGCACGTAATCCCTGGCATGACCCCAGTCTCGCAGCGCGTCAATGTTTCCCATATAGAGGCATTCCTCCAACCCCTGTGCGATGTTGGCAAGGCCCCGGGTAATCTTTCGCGTGACAAAGGTTTCACCGCGGCGCGGACTTTCATGATTAAAAAGAATACCGTTGCAGGCGTACATGCCGTAGGCCTCGCGATAGTTCACGCAAATCCAGTAAGCGTAGAGCTTTGCCACTCCATAAGGCGAGCGCGGATGAAAAGGCGTGGTCTCCGACTGCGGCACCTCCTGCACCAGCCCGTACAACTCCGAGGTAGAAGCCTGGTAGAAACGCGTCTTCTTCTCCATGCCCAGAAAACGAATCGCTTCCAACAGGCGCAGGGTGCCCATGGCATCCACATCAGCCGTGTACTCCGGCGCCTCGAAACTCACCGCCACATGCGATTGGGCACCCAGGTTGTAGACCTCGTCCGGCTGAACCTCAGCCAGAATTCGGGTCAGGTTGGAACTGTCCGTCAGATCACCGTAGTGCAGCTTCAACTGTTGGTGGTTGCTATGTGGATCCTGGTATATATGATCAATTCTCTGGGTATTAAACGAGGATGCACGGCGCTTGATCCCATGGACCTCATAGCCTTTCTCCAGAAGAAACTCTGCCAGATAAGACCCATCCTGGCCAGTAATACCTGTAATAAGCGCCACACTATTCACGAAATACTCCAATGTGTATCAGCCCAAGTCTAGTTAGCGGAATCTAGTTCAAAGCTCGTCAATCACGCGCTCAAATTGACTGCCGAAACAACATTAAACTCGGAATTTTATTTACCAACAGTTCATGCGCCACACGACACCTCCAAAACTCCAAATCCATCAACAAACAACATAGCCATGATCCTCTATGACTACTTTCAAGTTTACTGTAATGCTGAAAACACTTAAACGGGATTAGTAGCTTGATCTAGATGAACTCCGAAAGCACCAGCCAGATCTACTATTGAGCCCATTGCGACACAAGCAAAACTCCTCTCGCTGAGGAACGACGACGCCAACATGCCTCCGGGCCCAGAGAGACTTGATAGCCCACTGAACTCGCATCATCTACAACACCCTTCGCAGCTCAAAGCCCCTGCAACTCACTCTGTTCGAAGCTGAATGCCAAGTGAGCTAACTGTAGGTTGGTTCTGATGCTGCGCTGTCGTTACAGCATACCGGAGAATCACTTTGCCCCGCTCTGAAAGCGGATACAATTGCGCCCACTCTGCACGGGTGCAGTAGTGCCATCGCACCCATGCCCTGGTGACACGGCAATCAAAGTACTCTTTTCAAACCGAAGACTACACGCCATGACATAGGGCGTTGTCCTCCAACGTCGTACAAAACTTGCTCAGCCTTGGCAAGCTTTGAAGGTTGGTAGACTGACCGCAGCCTACTCATCAATCCAATAGGCTGTCCGTTCCCACAGAATCAAGAACCCAAACAATTGAGTGTCCGACATGACGGAGATCCTGACCATTGGCCCTCATACCCCACTCTCAAGACATCGAGCAAACGAACGACACATCCTGCCAGCCGAGGCTAGATGTCTGGCCCGATCGATATTCTGAACCCAATTTGCGCGAACCCCAAGACCAAAGAAGAAAGCGGAAAGTATCAAATCCCCAACACCCCACGCATTGGCCCAACCCTTTGTAGCATTCACTCGATCGGCATAACCTTCAAAAATCGCCATACCAACAGACCACTCTTCTTTAGTCAGATAATGCTCCGCAAAGAAATGAAGATCTGCGCCCAAACAGTTCATTCCAACCGACCCCCAGTCAAAAAGATATGGCGCAGCCGAATGGACATTAGACGGAATAGCCATATTGTTCCAATTCAAATCGTTATGGCACGTCACATCAGGGAGCGCAGAAACTCGCTTTTCGATGCGGTCAAAGTTCCGTATAATTATTTTACAAGCCCTTTTCTCTTCATCAGACTCAAAACCCTGCTCAAGCAACAACACGTCTTTCGGTTGTAGCGATCGCGCGAAGGTATGCACCCGACTACATGGAAGCCCTAAAAGGCAAATCTCGGCCAAATACGACCCCAATGCGTAACCCTTCTTGTGACATAGGTGCGGACGCTTCATAGCGCCCTCAATCTCCTCTGTCATAATTATATATCGTTTATCACCAAGCTGAGACGCATGAAACAACCGAGGAACATTTAGCCTTGACCCTTCCAGGATCGAATATGCTTGCAAATAAAACGTTCCTTCATGAATACGCGCCGTGCGTTTCTCTACAATCCTTAAAAACACTCTCCCCCATCTACCAAAGTGATGCACAACCAGGCCAATATTCGCAGAACCGACCCCAACTGGTAAGGCTTTATGATCCAACACATACTCACTCATACCTAAACTCGCATACCGCCATTAGCCAGTAGCCCCAAAATCACACCAAGCTGACTCAACTGGTCTTACCCCGCTTCAGTGGACAGTTCAGGTTTTGGGGTTGAAGTGAATTGAGCATAGCGCTTCTCGAACTCCATCGGTGCGACTTGACCGAGACTCTGATGTCGACGCCTAGGGTTGTACCAGCCTTCGATGAACTCGAACACAGCCCGGCGGGCCTGCGCATGGTTCCGGAACCGGCTGCCCTGAAGCAGTTCGCACTCGAGCGTGGCAAAGAAGCTCTCGGCCATGGCGTTATCGTAGCAGTCTCCAACGCTGCCCATCGAAGGCACTATCCCGGCCTTGCGGCATTGCTCGCCGAATTCCAGCGAGGTGTACTGGCAGCCTTGGTCGGAGTGGTGGATCACCCGACTCGGCTGCCGGCGCCGGATGGCCATCTCCAGGGCATCGAGCACCAGCTCGGCCCGCAGATGACCGGCCATCGACCAGCCGACAATCCGGCGACTGAACACGTCCAGCACCACCGCCAGATACAGAAAACCCGACCAGGTCGGAATGTAGGTGATATCGGCGACCCAGAGCTGATCCGGACGCTCGGCCGTAAAGTCTCGCTCAACGCGATCCGGGGCGGCACGGTCAGTCCGGCCGCGTCGGGTGGTCACTACCCAGCGACGCCGGGTCACGCCCACCAGGCCGTCTTCGCGCATCAGGCGCGCGACCCGCTTGCGACCAACTTGCCAGCCTTCTTCGACCAGGTCGGCGTGGATCTTTGGCGCACCGTAGCGGCCCTTCGAGGCCGCATGATGGGCGCGAATGCGCGCCAACAGACGCGCGTCCTCGCGCTTGCGGCGGCAGATATCGCGTCGGCGCCACGCGTAGTACCCACTGGTGGAGAGACCCAGCACCCGGCACATCGTGGCAACCGGAAATTCGGCCCGGTGAGCGCTCACGAACCGGAACCCTTCTTCGGGGACGACTCGCTCTCCCTGGCGAACCAGGCCGCGGCTTTTTTTAAGATCTCGCGTTCCTGGCGCAGCCGCCGGTTCTCACCGCGCAATTTCGTCAGTTCAGCGCGCTCGGCCGAGGTCAGACCGTCGCCGCGCCGGCCCTCATCGCGGTCGGCCTGGACGACCCAGTTGCGGATCGACTGCGCGGTTGGTTCGAACTCCTTGGCCAGTGACTCGGGCGTGCGGCCTGAACGGACCAGATCGACCATCTGTTTGCGGAACTCCTCCGGATACGGGGAATGGGATCTTGGCATTTGGAACACCTCCTATTCTCAAAGGATCAGGTGTCCACGAAAGCGGGTCAAGACCACAACATAACTGATGCTTGATTGCATAAACCAGCAGCAATTGCCATCAATACAATAACCCCCTAACTAGGCTCTTTGTCCCATCCACCTAAAGCCAGACGACAAACCTTATTATAGGAACCCCAATCTGCATTCTGAGCGACGTAGCAGCGCAGATCATCTCTCCTTGGCACCAACTTTTCATTCAACTGACAAAATCTGGCCACAAACTGATCAAGCACATTGCCACCCGGTCCCGAGAGACCCAAGCTCAGAAACATGCCCCTCATGACATCGACACTAGAAAAAAACCTTTCGTACTGAAGAATCGTAAACTTAGCTACCTGCCTGTCACTCAATCTAGCAACCCGTCCAACACTCTCATTCCAAGCTTCCAAGCCATTCATCCAACTCAGATTCCAAGAATCCTCCGCATCCTGAAACCTGGCCTCATAGCTCTCCACCACAGAAAAAGGGTTTCGCAAGATATAGACATGCCTAGCAGCCGGGAACTGCTCCATCACATCATCAAAATGGCGAAACAGAGATGGGAACTTGTCACCAATGTACCTTGCGCGATCGTATCGAAGCTCAGCGCCATCAGAAAAATCAGATAACGGCCTCTTGTTGTGCGTATCCCCTTCCTGAATATCAAGATAACGATCCTTAAAAAAATACTCAGGACTCAATTGGCCACGCTTTATCCTCCAATAGAATCTTTCCTGACCCATCATTATGTCTTGATGGGTATTAAGCACATTAACCAATGCACTAGTCCCAGACCTAGCAACACCAGAAACAAACAGCACCTCTTTCATACAGAACCTTCATCCGTCGCAAGCAAGCCTTTACTCCCCGAAAACATGAGCCTCAAAACCCCAAGCATCCCACCTACACACATTTTACTAATACCTACGGAATAAAGCCTCATAAAGCGGCATAAGAGCATGTGGGTGTATGGAAGAAGCTCGCCACGATGTCTGGGAGCCTCTGTAGGCTTCTGAGTGCCGCGTTGACCGCATTGATGAGTTCTTCCTTGGTCTGGACCGCTTTCTTCCCAACCCGTTGTTTGACGTGCGCCCAGACCAGTTCATCGGGATTGAGCTCCGGCGAGTATGGTGGCAGGGTGACCAATTCGATTCGATCCTTGTTTGCTTCGACAAACGTCCTGACCAACTTGGCCTTGTGCGTCGGATGCCCATCGACCACTAGGTAGATCTTCCGTTCCATACCTTGAATCAAACGCTTGAGAAAGTCACGAAAAACGGTGGCGGTGACAGTGCCATCGACGGTCATGAGCCGAAACTGACCGCGGTTGGTGATGGCCGAAATCATGTTCATTGAAAAACGGGCGCCGGTTGCCTCGATGACCGGTGTCTGGCCCTTCGGTGCCCAGGTCCGCCCGGCATGATGATCAGATCGGATTCCGGACTCATCAGCAAAGAAGATCAATGCTTTCTCGCTCTTTGCACGTCGAGACAACTTGGGAAACTCCTTGTCCCGCCAGTTTTCGACCAATACCTTGTCCTGCTGCCAGGCAGCGGTACAAGGGACGCTGAGGCGTCAAACCAAGTCGCTTGAGAAGTCGCCCGACCGAGACCTCGCTAAGCTTGACGTCGAACTGTTCGCGGATTAACCGACGAATCATCGGAATTGTCCAAAGGGCATACTCGAACTTCAACTGCTGCGGATTCTTGGTGCGAATGATCTTGGCCAGCTTCTCCAACTGCTTGCCATTCAGCTTCGCTGGACGCCCAGGGCGCTTGCCTGTGGTGAATGATTCTTCCCCGTAATAGTGATAGGCCGAAATCCACTTGTAAATGGTTCGCCGGTTGATGCCAGTGCCTGCTGCCACATCCTCAGGACTTTCTCCCGCATCGACTCGTTCCATGGCCGAGCGCCGAAGCAACTCCTGCGCCTTAGGCGGCAGCTTGCGGGCATCAATCTTGCTTCGTCCTGTCATGCTGCATAGTATAACTCATGAGGCTTTATTTATGTAGGTAGTAAATACCCCCGGCAAAGCCGGGGGCTTTAATTTTGTGAGCCGCTCAAAGCGGCAATAAAACCTGGGGCCACTAAAGGTGGCTGATCAGCCCAGCAGATTCATCTGATCGCGGCGCCGACCCTCAGACTCCTGGTTCCGAATGTAGTCTCGGATGACACCCTCGTCTCGACCAACCGTGGAGAGGAAATAGCCCCGAGCCCAGAAGTGCTGACCCACGAAATTCCTCTTGCGCTCTCCATAATTCCTTGCAATGTGGATTGCGCTCTTGCCTTTGATGTAGCCAACCACCTGCGAAACCGCATACTTCGGCGGGATCGAAATGAGCATATGCACATGATCCGGCATCAGGTGGCCTTCCTCTATCCGGCTTTCCTTCTGCCTGGCCAGACGATGGAATACCTCACCCAGGTGGCGTCTGAGTTGTCCGAATAGCGCCTTGCGCCTGTATTTCGGAATGAAAACAACATGGTACTTACACTCCCACTTGGAGTGACTTAAACTCTCTGGTTCGTCCATTGGGATTCTCCTTTGATGTGTGCTTGGCGGCTCACAACAAGGAGTTTTCCCAATGGACCCCCTAAAATGTCAAACTTCTACTGTCACCCCGGCAGAGCCGGGGGATTTCCCGATTTTGGTTAATAATAGCCGCCTCAAATGGCTTCAATGTCCATGTCCATCATCTCGCACATCAGTTGATCACCGAAGGACGTGAAGGCCATACCTGCCGAGGGATAGGAGGTGAACTCACCGAATACAGGCCCCGTGGAGGTGAGATAGAAATCCAGCCGATAGAACACACCTATGTCGCGGGCTATGCGGTCGGCATCGGCCAGCAGCGCCTCCAGATGCGGTGGGCGCGGATAGGCTGGCCCCATGCGGTAGTTGGTTTTGATGCGCTCATGGATGAATCCCCAATCGCGATCAAAAAAGGAACTCGTGCGCAGCTTCTTCTCGGGGTTGCGATCGATCACTTGAATCAGCCGTGCCCGCCCGTCCGCGACGAAGACCTTGAAGTCCCGAGGGATAGCGAATTCAGGATCATAGTCTTCCACGAACTCCTCGACAATTAGTCGTGTTCCAGACTTGGCAAAGACACCATCGCGCTCGCAGACCATGGCAATATAAGCAGGCCTATCCGATTGCATCACCGTATCGCCAGAAAGAAGCTCTCGGTCACCATCGAATAGCATCACACCCTTGCTATCGGCATTGTTATTAGGCTTGATAACAACACGGTCGCGAAGGTGCATACGTTTTAACGCCCCAGGAGTCTGAAAATCAGCGTACTGGCGTGGCAGACGTAACCCAAGTTTACCGATGTATTCATGCATTACCCCCTTGTTTACAAGGGACGCTAAAAACCGTAGGCGCTCCTGTGACTTAAAATCAGCATGCGGATCGGCGCCCTTATACCAGCGCTCAAGTCGATCATCCATACGCTCTTTGAAGGATCGCTGGGTATCTGTTATTTCAGTCATGAGTTCCACTTGCGCGATACTTTGAAATGAAATGACTTCCAGAGCTACTAATACTTTCGAGGCAGGAATTAATGGATTGCTTAGACAAGACTCAATATCTCTCTTATAACTGCATCCATGATACGTTTCCGCTCAAGAGTGATTTTTTCGTGCTCAGAGAAAATCGCTACTAACCTGCGTGCCGTATCCCGCCAATGCCATGCAAGCTGGGCATTAGGTCTGATCCCTGATATACGCTTAACTGCTTGCGCCACTGATTGACTATACGTGTTAATCAAAATATCTCTTGGAACCAACTCAAAGATCCGGTGACCTGGCCCAGCCCAGTAAGCAGGTATAGCCCCTACTGCAAAAGCATCAAATACCTTTTCTGTAACATACTGACTTTGATGAACATTCTCAAACGCTGAAAGCACCCTGGTGCGGCCATCCAGTTGTGCGAGTTTATCAAGATGCCAGTCCGGGAGATCCTGTCGTCGCTTTTCGCCGTGCCAGCCTTTTCCAACACGAAGCACAGCCTCTCCACTGGCATATTCCGCCACCTCGGTTCGATAGGCGCTCAATGCATGTACATCTCTTTCCGGGAAGGAGTTTGAATAGCCCTCACCGTTTCTCTTTTCGTGGAAGAAGGCCGCAGCAATGGGCGCAGCTTTCCACATGCTCATTAGCTCATCGGCCGTCATACTTTTGAAACGGGCCATGAGATTGGCGTAGCGAACAGGAAAATCATCGCTGGTAAGCAAAAAGTAGGGAATGCGATCGAACTTGAATATGTCAGAGGTTTCATGCCCCAGGAACGTGTACTTGATCTCGGTGCCACCGATGGTCAGACTGGCATTGCGTCCGGTAAACGGCCCACTCCACGTAATGTCCCACAGGGGCTCTTCTGAAATCACCGCCAACTTTGGGGGTTTTGATCGATCAAGCACGGGCAACAATGAATCGATACCGTCGCGGAAATCGATTCTAAATCCTGACACAATCAGGTCAGCGGCTTCTGGAGAATCTACGAACTTGAGGCGTCCACCCAGGTGCCGCCTGATTGGCTCGTAGCTGAGCGGGGTTCGGTTGGAGTGCCGTCCAAACAGGCAGATCTTGGGCGGGGACTTACGCAGCACGGCTGGGTAGCCGGATCGCCCACCAAAGGCGCGTTTCCGGGCACGCGAAACTAGTGTTCTATAATGCTGAACCAATCCACTGTCGACACTTGGGTCTCGTTGAGCTCTGGCAACCGCCAGGGACAGACTTGAATTTGATTCCAGTTGACTGATTGCGCCGACCGGATCCAGCAGCAGAGCCGTAGAACATTGTCTCAGCAGTGAGGAGCCATTGTTATTGAGCAGTGTCCGGCAAGCTCGGTCCATCAACCGTCGGCGGGTCTCGCCCACTGACCCCGGGCATACCGGGGATGTGACCGTCAGCATGAGTTTCTGTATGTCGGTAACAAATGATTGTGGTCCGTACATCAGCCAGATCTGCCGCATCGCCTGTCTCATCTGGGAAAGTCGCTCTGGATCCGCAGCGATGCGCTCCAGTTGATCAGGCAGAGCACGGATTTCATCCGGTGACTCTCGACAAAAGACAGCAGCCTGCTCCCAAAGGCGCAACTGACCTGGCGGTGCCCAGGTATCAGCCAGAATGACCGGAATTGCTCCAGCCGCGATGGATTCCCACAGACGAATGGAGTTCGGGCCTGTACCGGAAGGACACAACGAAAACGTGCTGTTCCCGAGCACTTTGCAGAACTGATTGGACGCCACCTCGTTGACCAACGCAGTGGCACCCCCCTCCTCGACCGCCCCTTGAACTTGACACTCGTATACCAGCTTCTCGTAGTGCCAACTGTTTCGCCCTACTATCAGGCCTCGGGGATCATCCTCCAGGTAATCGAGAATCCAATCACGGACTTTACTCAAATAAAATCGGTTTGCGCGCGCACCAACGAATGAAAACAGATGCTTTCGTTGGTCCGAATCCTCCTCCAGATCAGCACCTTTCTGCAACTCCGGGACCTGGACGGGGTAAAGGGGGAAGGGCAAGATCCGCATTGAACACGAAGCCTGCTCGTTTTCCAGTACATCATCACTTGTGGCATGAGACCAGAACAGATGGGTAATTCCAGCCTGCTCGAAAAATCTGGCGTACTTCTTCGCGTAAATGTGCTGACATACCGTCACCTTTACAGCTTTCTTCGGTATTGATCGACAAAACTCATCGAGGCGATTCAGGTATAAGGCTGCATCGCCGGCCCTGGTATTTACCTTATCAATCAGGGTCGCCCATGGGAAAGCCACATACACAGCACGATCCGGGATAATGGAGGAGTGGCGCTTCATCATCTCAAAGGCATGCTGCTCCGTTATTGCCGGATACTGCCAATCCCTGTCGAATGAGACAATTCTTGACGTAGATATCCTGGTATTGCTTCGCTTGGAAGCAAACGAAACCATACGAGTGGCGGCATCGCTTCTTGAGCATGCGTGCGACTGTGGGCTTGCTTCTCCGGCACCAACGGAGCGAGCAGAAGGCTTAGAATTCTCTAGAGCCCGAATCTTGCTTCTTCGATCACGTAGCTTCTCAGAGACTGACTCCTCTCTGATCGACAGCTCGGAACCTCTAAAATCTTTAACTATCAGTAACTTGCGAGTTACGTCATCCTCCTGACACAGCATTTCCAGATGCCGCGTTCGTTGAGCTGGCGTCAGCACGGCATCAATCTCAGCCAGGTAGGAGCTTTTCTGAAGAAAGGACGCTTGTTGATCTGATGTACAAAAGGCACCCAGGGGCGACTTGGTCTGGAAAAAGTCGGCGTGATGAGCCATTTGTCGCCAAAGCTCCCAATCGCCCGCCAACTTCATTTCGCGAATATTTCGGGCCGCCTTATCCCATAGCCATTTGCGGAAGAACGTACCCTCCTGCTGTAAAAAGTCCCAGTGGGTGCCATCACAGATACCCATTCGAAGTGCTTGACGCGGAATCGGCCTGTCAAAACAAGCTGTTATCAGATCATTGGACACCACACATACTGCCCCCCCGAACCAGGAGAGCTGATCGGGCATAAACTGCTCCTCTACGGCCACAGCCAGCGAAAGAGCACCGGGCATCAGGAGATCATCAGCATTGATCCAGGTTAGAAATCCATGATCTGGCGCGCACAGCTCTTCCATTGCATTGAATAGCGCATCATACATGCCAGCATCGGGCGCGGCTGAGTAGCTGAACAGCACAGAGTCACAATTGCTTTTGAATGCCTTGGACGAAATAGTGGTTTGCCAGTACTGCAGTTTATCCAATGTGCGATCTTGTGAGCCACCATCTTGAACATGGTAGCGAATAGAGAACTTTCCCGCTTGCGAGACAACACTCTGGATTGTCTTGTCTATGGTAGCTTCCGCATTCAGACAGGGAGTAGTTATGAAAATGGTTGGATTCATGGAATTTGAATTAGCATCCCTGTGAATGCGCTATTTCCCCTTGATCAATGATCCAGATTCCATTCATATCCGAGGCGCTCGCAAAGGTGACACAACGCTCTCGATTGCCTGAGTTCTTGATGAACGTGACCAGGAATTGACCTGCGTACCCTTGGCTCAATTTTGCCCCCACTCCGGCCACTGTCGCCAGAGAATGAATGCACTGAAAAAAGCTCCTGAAAGTCTTCTGGATATGCAAGGTTCAGGGCACGGCACATGGAAGCGAGTTCCTCGGCCGGGTCCTCAAGAAAGTCCTCGTAGCGAAACATCATTACATCTTGATACTTATCCAGAAAAACTTCATAGCGTCTGGCATACTCATCCGCTGTCGCAGGATTAAATTGATGCCAGTGATTCACTTTTAACGCCAACCAGGAATCGATAGGGTGGCGAACAGTAACGATGGAAAGTACCGGGAAGGTTCTATGGAGGATTTCTCGCACAGTCAGGCGTTCAGGGATTGCTGACCCGATGCAAAAATGGCCGTGGGCATGGTCTCGAACGAGAACCCTCAATCCCTTCTTTTGATTGGATTGATGAAGTACTTTCAGGCTACCCAAAAATAAATCCAGCTTCTCTTCCATGGTGGACGCACGGTTACTGAATCCTGTCAGCTGAATAAGGTCACTGGGAGCGAATTTGCCCACAGTGGCCGGAACCGTACTCAGTGGGTCCACTTCACTAAGCGCGTGAACATTCGGACTGCAAGCCAAGCATTTTGTGATCAGTGTGCCACCAGTACACGCAAAGTGATGAATCGTGCGGATGGGCTCGACGTCCGATGTTTTATCGGTTTCTGCCAAATGACCGCATTGTTCGAGTAGACTGGGAAGCGGATCCGGCTCTATCCGATCGCGCCCCTGGGTTCCGTCCAGTGCTGCATTGTCCAACAGATCCAGCGCATCGTGCACTGCAGACTGGACTTGCCTCATTACTTTACTTGTCGTGACCCGCATTCCGTAGTCGTCCTTCATATGCCTGATCAGTACCGTCAAGTGGTTTCTGAATCGTTGCCGATCAATGCACGGACCAGGCCTTCCTGAAGTTCACCACGATCATCCTGTTGCTCGTTCATCAGTCGCAGGTAGTCTGCAGCCACACTCAGACGCCTATGCAGCTTACCCAGCAACTCCTTCTGGTCCTGATTTGTCTGCATCAACTGGCCATAGCGCTGCTGAAGGTCCTTGAGATCATTCTCTCTAAGGTTCTGCAGTCGAAGGGCGACGGAAATGTCGCTTCGTTGTTGTTGCACTTCATCCCTGATTGAGTCGAGTTCCTTTCGCAAGGCGTCGTTCTCGGCTTGAAGCTGTTGTTCTCGTTGCTGGATCTGGTCAGCGAGCTCTCGCTTCTGTTGCTCCAGCACGGGATTCTGCTCTGCTGTCCGTCGAAAATCTTCGAGCTCCTCAAGTTTGTCTTGCAGCTTCTCAACCTGGGAATACAGGTTTCTTTTCTGTTCCTCGCCCTCCTCTAACTTTTTCTCTAATACATCCTTCTGTTCGGTCAACGTCTCGATCTCTCGCCTGAGCCTTCGGACCTCGATAGCCTTGGGGTTGAGACGAAGATGGTAGCGGGGCCAGTCGGGGTCGCTGCTGTCTTTGGCGCCTTCGATGTAGTAGCCCAGATTTTCCAGTTGACGGGTAAGCTGATCGACGGTGGGCATACCGTCGTAGAGCCTTTCAGTGCCGCCACGGAGGATAACTCGGTCGAAGTGGCTAAGTTGCTTGTGCTGTTGCAGGTTGCTGATGATGGTCTCTTCTTCGCCGGGCGTGTCGATGACTAGCCAGTTGTTTTCGTCGTTTTTCAGGCCCAGGTGCTCGGGGAGCGTATGAGCGGCGATGACATTGACGATGGCCTGGTCGATTTGCTGCAGGCCGGGCAGCAGTTCGGTCAGGCCGGTGGGACGCCTGAGGCTGGACAGGTCCGGGTAGTTGTAGAGTTTGAGCGTACTTTTCCCCGGTTCGGCAGCTATTGCAACGGGAAGAATCTGGACGTTGGAATGTGCCGCGGCGTGCTTCTGGAGCTCCGGCAGCAGTTCCGGGTTGGGCTCGACCAGTATGATCCGCGCAGCACCACTGTCGATGTAGTGTTGCAGCTCCCGGCACAAACCAGCGCCCAGATGGATGATGGTGTTGGGTGTGGGCGCGTGGCAGAGTTGATCTTGAATCCAGTCCATGGCTTGGAATCTCACTTGGCCCTTTTACGTTTGAGAAAGTTGCCGACGCGCAGCGGCTTGGTGAGACGCCAGGAACGGGACGCGCGCATGCTGTCGATCTTCTTCTGAAGCACATCGGCTCTTTGCAACGCGCTGTTGCACTCCCGTTTCAGCTTCTTGCGCTCTGCTTCGGCTTTGTCGTATTTCTGCTGGATGTCGCGGCTTCCCAGGTAGTAGGACTCCAGCTCTTCCTGTACGTGGTGGAGTTGCTGCAGGAGCAGGTCGTTTTCTTCCTTGAGGTCCTGGTATTCACCGGACTGGCTCAGGTCTGCCTTGCCTTTGAGTTCATCGATCTGGGTCTTGAGCTTCTGCTGCTCCTGGCGCAGCTCGCGGTTTTGCGCTCTGAGTCGTTCGGCTTCGGCACGCTCGGTATTGCCATGCTGTTGATACCCATGCCAGGCAGTGAGTGAATCAGGCAGCAGGTCTTCATCGCCCTGCCCCAGGGGGAGGGACGTGGCCTGCAGTTCCTGGGCCAGGCGGCGGGCCTGGGTGTTGGTCACTACCGCACGCTCGGCAATGAGCAGTTCGACCGGGTCGTGCTCTTCATGGGTGCCGGGGCTGTGGGTCGGCATAGCCAGCGAAAGGTCCAGGCGCTGGTTCAGGCGTTCGATGAGGGCGCCGGGATTGGCCTGGGCCAGTGTGCTTTCGATCAGGGTGGTGCGACGGCGGTTCTTGCGTACGGCGGCCAGCACACTCTCGGCACGGGCTGTCCATTCGGCCAGTGCCTCATCGGGGGCCTGCCCTTCGGCCATGGCCTGGGCCAGTGCGGTAACGGGGCTTTGCCAGAAAATCACGCAGTGGCGCTGGGGGTTGTTTTCCAGCCAGCCGGCGACTGCTTCGGCATTCTCGCTTTCGATGGTGTGCAGCGGCAGGGAGGCGCTGGACAGCCCGGCACGCGCCAGCGTGTCCATGGGTGCCCTGGCATCGCCGCCGAAGGGGCTGGCAATACCCAGGTGCTCGGGCCGTCCGATGCTGGGGACAGGCCCGCCATCCGACGGTGCCTTGTTGTGGTTCAGGTTCATTGCATCTTCTCCGTACAATGCTGGTATGTGATGCGTGTTATTGTTTTTGTTGACTTTTTTGGGCCTGTCGGGCAGTAGCAGGCCGGATTCGCTTTGTTGCCAATGTGTTGGTGTGGTCCCTGTCATGATCTTGACCCCCTCCTGGTCATTTGGGTAATTCTACGGGTTTGCTCTTTATTGATCTAGCCGAGTCGCCGGCTTGCGCTGCCCCGGCCTACTCTTGGGTTGGGGCGCCGGGGCGTGGGGCCGGCTGGCGGGCTCTCAAGGCTTGTTGTAGCTCAACGGGCCATAGGGTGAGTTGTACGGCTATGGCGGTCAGGCGGTAGCTCAGTGGCCACTGGGATGCGCTCAGGTACTTCCAGAACTCGATCAGTGGGGGCGCCAGGGCGCGTAGTCTTCGCCAGTCGCCGGACTGGACCTGGGCAGCCTTGATGCGGCGAGTCTTCTCGACCAACTCGGCACGACTGGTTCGGGCCGGGTGGGCGACGATGGCTTCAGGAACGTACTTCAGTTGGGCATTCTGCCGTATCGCCCGGCGGCAGAATTCCGCATCTCCTCCGGATTGCCGGTTCCCGTCAAATCCCTCCAGCTTTCTTGTGAGTGCGGCCGAAGCGACCAGGTTGGCGGTGGCGGCGTAGCCACGCTTCACATACCAGGCTTGCGGGATGCCGCGTACGAGGTCGTAGATTTCCCAGCGGTTGGGCGGGTCGTTCTGCGGGACCATTTCTATGGCGCCGGCGTATATTGTGTTTTCGTTGGTTTGTTGGTTCGTTGTTTGGTTGGTGGCGAGCATCAGGTTTTGCAGCCAGTCTGGGCGCGGCAGGCAGTCGGCGTCGGTAAAGACCAGCCACTCGCCGGTGGCGCGTTCGATGGCGTGGTTGCGGGCGGCATAGGAGCCGGGGGTGGTGCAGTGTTCGATGCGGGCGTTGGGTGGCAGTTGGTCGGGTGGCTGGAAGGTGTCGGAGCGGTTTTCGACCAGCACGATTTCGAATTCGCTTTGCGGCAGCGTTTGCGCCGCCAGGCATTGGAGCAGGTTCGGGACCAGGTGCCAGTGGTTGTGGACGGGGGTGATGATGGAGAAGTGCATGGGTATTTCGGGTTTCGGGTTCCGGGGAAAAGAACGGTTTCCGGTTTCCGGTTTCCGGTTTCAGGTTTCAGGGCTCAGGAATACCTGCCTCTCGGGCTGCTTCTTGGCCTGTGAGGGCTTGAGGGCTTTCTTGCACTCTTGACTGCCTTGCTTTGACAAGCCCGTTGAGCATTGCTGAGATTTCCTTGCACTCTGCAACCAATTCAGTCACGGCTTCGTCGCTCAAAACGCCCACCTCCTTGGCGATATATAGCTGTGTTCTGAGTTCAGCTGCAGAGCCCTTGGCGATATTCAAAAATCGGATGAACTCCGCGTTGGTGTCTCTCTCGTATCCTTCTGCAATGTTGGAGGGTACCGAGACGGCGGCTCTTGTCATTTGGTCTTTCAGCCCGAAGTCTCGACAGCCCTTCAGGGCCTGGTAGGTCGAGACGGCCAGGCGGCTGGAGCGCCTCCAGACTTTCAGGGATTCGAAGGAGTGGTACACGGTTTACAGTTTCCGGGTTACGGGGTCGGGGGTCGGGGTTCTAGCTTCGAGGCTCTAGGTTCTGGGTTGGCTTTCCAGCCAATTATTCAAGTACTTTTGCAGTTCCTTGGCCGTATCGATCAATTCATTCAGTTCGGCTGCGGTTGGGTCGAAGGAGCCGTCGTACAGCCCAAGGGCCCGTTGACGCCTGAACTGATCGATCAGGCGGACTTTTTCTTTGGGAAAGCCGATGGTCTTGGGCAATGTCTGCAGCACTGTCATGTGATGCCCACCTGAAGAGCTGGGGCGGTAATGATTAGCCCGAAGTGCAGCGAGACCGAATTGCAGCAGGGCCTCGTAGGCCAGATCAAAGCGGCTTTCTCGGCTAATTTGTTCGTTCTGGGCGTCATCGAGGCGAATTGCAGCTTTCTCCCGGAGACGATCGATCTCCTCGTCCGTGGCTTGCTCACGGTGTAGCGTGCTGCCGACTAGGTTCTCAAGCGTCACTGGAGTGATCGATCAGGGGGATCGTTGGGCCGCTCAGTACTCTGGTCAGGAATGGGTCTGCGTTGTCCATTCTGATCTGGAATTCCTTTTTCGTGAAGACACGGGCGTTGATCTCGCGACCCAGGCTCTGCTCCAGTGGCTGGAGATGTTCCAGCATCTCGGCAAGAGAAATGTCACCTGCCACGATCAGGTCAATGTCGCTGTCGGCCCTGGCTGTCCCTTTTGCCACTGAGCCGTAGATGGCCGCGAAGTGCAGTCGATCGGCCAATGGCTCGAGTATTGAGTGCAGTTGCGCGGGGATACCACAAGTCTTTCTGATCAGGCCTTGCAGTTCCGCGAACACCGGGTGAGCAGCGTTGGCCGAGTAAGTCACGCGGTTGCCGTCCTGCTTTCTAATGACCAGTTCAGCCTGTACCAATCGCTGTAACTCTTGCTGTAATGTGCCGGGGCTGACTCCGGTGATCCGGGCAAGCTCACGAAGATAGCAGGCCCGCTCCGGTGTCTCGAACAGAACCGAGAACACCGCCCGGCGAGTTTTGCCGAACAGGAGATTGGCGGCAGCATCGTTCATGTACTGGATTGTAGAACATTTGTTTTGACAATTAAAACGGGTTCAGGGTTCAGGGTTCAGGGTTCAGGGTTCAGGGTTCAGGGTTCAGGGTTCAGGGTTCAGGGTTCAGGGTTCAGGGTTCAGGGTTCAGGGTTCAGGGTTCAGGGGTCAGGGTTCAGGGGTCAGGGGTCAGGGGTCAGGAGTCAGGAGTCAGGGTTCAGGTCGTTAGTCTTTATGCGCCAAGTTGGATTGGAAGCCTAGACTTTTCGCGGCTTCGTGCAGTTGCCGATCTGCCGTGATCAAGGGCCAACCATTTTCTGCTGCAACGGCCAGATGCAGTGCATCGAGCGTCCTGAGGTTCGTAGTTCTCTTCTGCAGCCAGGCGCGTGCCTGCCAGTAGTGACGATCTGCAAGTTCTGTACGCTCGAATACGTCCAGTCGCAGGTCCTCTGCAAACGTCTTGTCCACCAACGTAGCTTGATCATCGCTCAACTCTCCTGTGCGCACCCAACGAGCAACGGTGGAGCTAAGCTCCACTTCAGTTAAAGGACTGATCACGGGCCGCCACTGCTCTTGCAGCGCTTCCGCCCTGGGCGTGAGGGGCTCGGCCCGGTACAGGGGGGCGATGACGCTGGTGTCGAAGTATGCGGGTTGTTCAGCCACGTTCGTCGCGGAGCTCGCGGATCAGCTCGGCTGAGCTGGTGTGGGCCGCAGGAAGTTTTTCGCGCAGCGCCGCACGAGCGGCTGCTCGGGTTACTGTCTGTTCATCCGCTGTGTCCGGACGCGTCAGCCGAGCCACGACCCGGCCGCGCCGGGTGATCTCCACTTCTTCGCCCTGCTCTACAGCCTTGAGCAGGTGGCTGAGTTTCTGTCGTGCTTCACGGATACTGAATTGCATAGGCTTATACTGGGTGTGGACACGGATAAGTGTACACGAAACTTAGGTTTCCGGTTTCCGGTTTCCGGTTTCCGGAAGATAAGAACGGGTTCCGGGTTCCGGGTTTTTATTCGATCAGGTGGACGTTCAGCTCCGGGATTTTTCTGAAATCCTTGTCGCCGGTGACGATTGCCGGGTTCTCTGGCAATGTCAGGGCGCTGGCGGCCTGCAAGGCGTCGGGTGTTCGTAGGCCGTGACGGGCGCGGAGCCGGGTGGCTCGTTCGATGACCTCGCCGTCGAGTTCGACGATGGACAGGCCAGGATTGACAAAAAAGTGGTCGAATTTCTCAAGTCTTGCCGTATCGCCAGTTCGAATGGGGTGAACCCGGCACTCCAGCAGACTCAATGCCGACACTACGATGGCTGGTTTGGCATCGCCGCTGCACAAATCTGCCAGGATTTTCTGAGTCGCGTGCTGGATTCCGGGCTCACCCTCGAGCAAGTAGATGAGGGCACTGGCGTCCAGAAATACCGCGTTCAACGGTTCCAGCTCCCTCGTTCTTCCTGGAGTTGCTCGTCGATCTCCTCCCTGGAACGCCCCGCTTCATTGGCGGCGCCCAGTAGCTGGTTCCAAAGCGCGCTCCGTGCTCGGGGCAGATCCACCATGCGTCGGTAGTCTTCTTCACTGAGGATGACGTAGCGTGGCCGATTGCGCTGGATGACGTGTACCGGGCCATGCCGCAGCGCTTCGTCCACCGCCGAGATGCCGCGACGCTTGATTTCCTGAGCGGTGATGGTGTTTTCCATGGCTGGTTCTGTTTGGTACTGGAGTTGGTACTTATTTTAGCACTGGCCTGGTGGATGCGAAGGGTTCCGGGTTGCAGGTTATGGTTTCAGGCGGTGGTGGTCTGAGCGCTTGTCAGCATTTCGGCCTTTTGGCGTTGTTGCCGCGTGTTCAGGTGCATGTTGTGTTGAGCGATTTCCTGAAGTGCCGGGTCTATACGATAGCCTCGTTGCTGCTGCAACCAATCGAGAACCGGGGCAAGGTGCCATAGCGACGGGTTGCCGCAGTGAAACGGTCTGGGAAAATCGGCCTGGTTGAGCATCTGCTTGCGCAGCGCTTGCCGGGAGATGCCGATGATGTCCGCGATTTCAGTCAGTCCGGCGTAGTCGGGCGCGGCTTCGATCAGTTCAGCACCGCCAAGAGCTCTTTGTACGTCGTCAAACGCGGAATCAATGGCCTCGCGGGCATTCTCTGATTCGCGGCTGAATTCAAGTGCAATGCGCCCCGGGTGGCCGGTGCCCACGATGGCATCGTCGCATCCGGCCTCGGCAAGTGCTTCGACCAGTTCATTGATTGGCGGTGAATTTTGGGGTAGCTGAAAGATCAGCTTGAATTCGTGGATCACTTGTCGGTCTCCGGCATGTTTCGACTGCATCGCTCGACGATTCGGGTGATCTGTCGTGCGTGGTTCTCCGGGCTTCGCGGCGTTGACCAGATGCTAGTGGGCCAGGATTTCGTCTGCGGCCAGTAGTTCGATGCCTTCCTCGATGGCCTGGGCGGCGAGGATGCGGTCGAACCGGTCTCGGTGGTGGTTGGGCAATTTGGCAATCTCCAGCGCATGTGTGCTGGAAATTGGGAGTTCCTAGTAGCCGTTGTCGAGCAGGCCTCGTCTCAAGACGGATGCATCGACTTTGAAATCTTCTCGACCCAGGGAAGACTTGATGACGATTTCCCAGATGGAGGCAGCGGAGAAGAGTGGGTGCGTTTCCGGGTCGTTCCGTCGTCTTACGACCCACTCCGGCAGTCGTCGGTCGCCCGCCGCCGCCCACAGCAGCAGGTGGGTATCGAGCAGGAGGTAGTTCACTGCTCGAACATTCGGGAGAGGTCGTCTTCGCCCATCTCGTCGAAGTCGTCAGGCACTTCGATGCGGCCTTTCAGGAAACCGACCCGCTGGCGATTCTCGACGCTGGGGCTGTCCAGGGCGCTCACGCGCACCATTGGCTTGCCGGCCTTGGCGATGATGAAGCTTTCACCCCGGGCGGCTTTCTCGACCAGGCGCGAGAGGTGTGTCTTGGCTTCGTGGATGTTGATGGTGTCCATTTATGCGGGTAGATGACGGAGCGACCTAGTTTGCTTAGTCTGGTTTGTTTGGTTTACTGATGCAATCAGTCGAATCTGTTGTGGCTACCCGGTTGCCGTGCCAATCGGATGGGTGCGAGGCCCCGGCTCTACGCTTCGCTCCGGCCGGGGCGACGGGGAGATTACGGGGTGGCGGGGTTGGGTCGTCCCGGCCACTCCCCCATCGTCGTTCCGGAAAATGCGAAGCATTTATCCGGGATCTCGCACGGTGAAGGTTGACTCATCCAGATATTCGGTCGACATGACACAGGTCGTGACATCATCCGCGACGGGTCATGATGCTACGGGAAAATCCCAAGTTTCTGCATATTCAATCTAGTGTCAGGCAGAGACATATCTCTCGCTGTATTTCAGCGCAGTTTCGAGGATCTGCCGCAATTCTGACAGTGCTTCAAAGACCAGATTCAGATTCGCTGCATTCTGTTCCGGGGAGTCTGGATATTCATGAGTGGCGCGGTTTCGCAATTCTCGAAGCTCGCTCCACTGCACGGCAGACTCAAGGACTCCAAGCTTTTCCAGGCGATTCAGCTTGTCAATGAAGGGTTCAGTCTCATCCCACTCTTCCACGACCTTCAAAATGGACGGAAACAACCGCCTCCCAACAGCATCCTGTAGCTTGACGAAGCGAAACAGAAGCTGATCGATGCTGGCTATTGTCTCTTCGTCAAGCTCCATCCATTGTGCTGAATCCACGGGAATCAGACCAGCCAACTTGTCGGCGGCATAGTCCAGTCGCTTCAAGTGCAGCTCGCACTCTCGCTTTGCAGGCTCCAGTTGGAATTTTTGAATCTCTGAACGATTCACAGCGGAGTTCCGGTTTGTCGGGCAATCTTCACAATGTGGGGCACGGGTGTTTGCCCGGAAGAAGCAATTACGTCGATGCGCCGATCACCCAGTTTAAGCTTGAGTCGAGCGAGAAATCGAATGCGCGCCCGGGCCAATTCCCGGGAATCACGTCCGGGAGCCTCGATGAGCAAATCAATATCTCCGCCCCGACGACTGTCGTCCAGACGCGATCCAAACAGCCATACACGAACATCGTCGCCAAAAGCTTCGGAAGCCGTTTGCTTGATGATTTCAACCTGTTCGGTACTCAGGCGCATGATGCCAGTTTAACTGCTTTTCGCGTTGGTGCTGCCAGTCGGCCAGGTGCGGGGCTCCGGCTGTCCCATGGGCGCTCCGGCTTTCCCAACGTCGTCCCGGAAAATGCGCAGCATTGATCCGGGATCCCGCACGCAGGGGTTCTGCTCTGCGCCGTGCCAATCGGATGGGTGCGAGGCCCCGGCTCTACGCTTCGCTCCGGCCGGGGCGACGGGGAGATTACGGGGTGGCGGGGTTGGGTCGTCCCGGCCACTCCCCCATCGTCGTCCCGGAAAATGCGAAGCATTTATCCGGGATCTCGCACGGTGGGTTGTGCCACCCCGCCCTAGTGATAGTAGCTTCGATACCAGTCCACGAAGGCTGCCACGCCTTCTTCAACGGAGACTTTGGGTGTGTAGCCTGTGGCCCGGGCCAGGTCGGCGACGTCGCATTGGGTTTCGGGGATGTCGCCGGGCTGCAGGGGCAGCATTTCCATGGTGGCACTTTTGCCCAGGTTTTCTTCCAGCACCTCGATGTAGCGCATCAGCTCCACGCTTTGCTCGTTGCCGATGTTGTATATGCGATAGGGCGCCACCCCGCTGGTTTGCGGGTTGGGATGCTCGCCTTGCCAGTTCGGGTCTGTCTCGGGAGGTTTGCCGAGGACTCGAACGACCCCTTCGACAATATCGTCTATGTAGGTGAAGCTGCGCTTGTGATGGCCATGGTTGAAGACCTGTATGGGGTCGTCGGCAAGGATCGCTCGCGTAAAAAGAAACAATGCCATATCCGGTCTGCCCCAGGGGCCGTAGACGGTGAAGAATCTGAGCCCGCTGGCAGGAATGCCGTAGAGATGGGCGTAGGAGTGAGCCATCATCTCATTGGCTTTCTTGGTGGCCGCGTACAGCGTCAACGGGTGCTCGGTTGACTGTTCTTCGGCCAACGGCATGTGGGTATTGGCGCCGTAGACTGAGCTGGTGGATGCGAAGACCAGGTGCTCGGTGCCGTGGTGCCGGCAGCCTTCCAGGATATGCAGTGTGCCGGTGACGTTGCTGCTGACGTAAACATGGGGGTTCTCGGCTGCGTAGCGAACACCGGCCTGGGCTGCCAGGTGGACTACGCGGCCTGGCAGGTGGTCCGAAAATATGGACTCCACGGCTGTGCGATCAGCCAGGTCGCATGTGTAGTGTGTGTAGCCCGGGTGGTTCTCGAACTGCTTTAGCCGATCAGCCTTCAACTGCGGGTCATAGTAGTTGTTGAGGTTGTCGATCCCGATCACCTGGTGCCCCTGTCCCAGGAGTTTCAGGGTGACATGGCTGCCGATGAAGCCGGCGGTTCCGGTTACCAGTGTGGGTCTGCTGTTGGGCGCCATTGATCAGACACTCGTTGAGATGGTTGGTCCTATGCCTTCGAAAGTGAAGACACGCCGTTTCATGTTTTGGGACGCAGTCCCCTTCCCCATTGTCGCCCTGCCTCAGTGTCGTTCCGGCCGTCCCAATGTCGTCCCGGAAAATGCACAGCATTTATCCGGGACCCTGCTGAACGGCCACCGCCCAGAATCCCCGGCCATGCAAGGCCGGGCTACTCCTGCGCCGTGCCAGTCTGATAGGTGCGAGGCCTCGGATATCGGCTGGCGGCGATTCCGGGGCGACGGTTACTAGGTTGTCCCGGCTGTTCCACGGTCGTCCCGGCTATCCCATCGTCGCCCCGACTCCCCCAATGTCGTCCCGGAAAATGCGCAGCATTTATCCGGGATCTCGCACGGTGGGGTTCTGCTCTGAGCCGTGCAAATCGGATGGGTGCGAGGCCCCGGCTCTCCACGCGCTTAACGGCATTCCGGAAGTCCTTCTTTCGCCTGACGGCGAAAACCAGACTTCCTCCATTGCCTGCGCTTCGCTCCGGCCGGGGCGACGGGGTTGGGTTTCGCTTTTGGAGCGAAGGCGCTACATTGATCTTGGCTTTACTTCCAGCCTCGTTTTTCCAGTTCGCCCAGCATATTTCTGGCTGCGTTGGTCAGTTCTTCCACGTAGTCATGGCCAGCTTGAAGTGCTTCGGCAAGAACTGTTGAGTCTTCGATGTATTCATGAATCATCTGATTGCGAAGCTGACGAATGACCATCCATTGCTCGCTGGATTCAATCCAGCCCAGTTTCTCGGCCGTGTCCAGGCGATCGATCAGCAGGGCTCGTTCTTCGCCCAGGGCTTTCAGCAAGGCCGGCAGCAGCTTGTCTCCCAGGGTGTCCTGCAGGCGGCTGAAGCGAGCCACGAAGGCATCGACCCGTTCGGAAAGTGCCTGGTCTTCGTCGAGCCGCTCGGCAGCTTCTGCTGTGAACGGTTCGCTGAACAAACGTGCATTGGTGGCCTCGAGATTTCTGGTTTCGCCTTCGATCACTCGCGCCAGGAACCGCAGGCGCTCCATGTCGTTGCTTCGCTCGGTCATAGCCGGACACCCTGTGTGCGCGCTGCCGCATGAATCGGCATTTCCGGAAAGCCGGGGGCATGCACGACGACATCAACACGGCGACCGTACATGCTACGGGAAACACGTGCTGACAGCCGAGCAGCCAGCAGGGCTGGGTTGTCCGGCGCTTTGTCGGTTTCAACCATCAGGTCGACGTCACCGCCCCGGCGGCTATCGTCGGCACGCGAACCGAACAGCCACACGCGCGCATCCGGGCCGAAGATATCGGCCGTTGCCTGCTTGATGGTCTGGATTTGCTTGGGGTTCAGGCGCATGACGCCAGTTTAACTGCTTTTCGCGTTGGTGCCGCTAATCGGCCAGGTGCGAGGGCGCGTGCCGTGCCAACTGGTCAGGTGCGAGGCCCCGGATATCGGCTGTCGCCGATTCCGGGGCGACGGGATGATGTCGTTCCGCCCCCTTCAACGTCGTCCCGGAAAATGCGCAGCATTTATCCGGGACCTCGCACGGTGAATGATGCACTGCCCCGCTAATGGCGCCGCGGGAACCACGCCGCACCGATCGAAACGTTCGGCTTTCAGGCTCTTACCAGGCCGGGTGTCCCGTTTGGGATGCGGCCGCGGGTGTCGACGATGGGGTTGGCGTGTCGAGCGATCAGTTCGTAGTCGAAGGCGTCGTGGTCGGTAATGATGACCACGCAATCGGCCTGGCTGAGCGTATTGCTGTTCAGTTCTTCACTGCTCAGGTCGAACTCGTGTTCACGCATTTTCGGGAAATGCGGGACGTGAGGGTCGGAATAACCCAATACCGCGCCGCTGTCTCGCAGCATTTCCATCAGCACCATGGCGGGAGACTCGCGCGGGTCGTCGACGTTCTTCTTGTAGGCGATGCCCAGTATGAGGATCTTGCGGCCCCGAATCGACTTGGTCTGATCATTGAGCGCGCCCGCGACCTTGCGGTACACCCACGCGGGCATGTTGCTGTTGACTTCCCCGGCCAGTTCGATGAAGCGGGTGTTGATGCCGTATTCGCGCGCCTTCCAGGTCAGGTAGAACGGGTCGATGGGAATGCAGTGGCCGCCCAGGCCGGGGCCCGGGTAGTACGGCACGAAACCAAATGGCTTGGTGGCGGCCGCGCCAATGACTTCATAGATGTCGATGCCCATGCGATCGGCCACCATCTTCATCTCGTTGACCAGGCCGATGTTGACCGCACGGTGGATGTTCTCGAGCAGCTTGGTCATTTCGGCAGCTCGAGTGCAGCTGACCGGAACCACTTGATCGATGACCACTTCGTACAAGGCCACTCCGGCTTGCAGACAGTCATCCGTGCTGCCGCCGCACACCTTGGGGATGGTGCGGGTGGTGAAATTGGCATTGGCCGGATCTTCGCGCTCGGGAGAGTAAACCAGAAAAATGTCGGCCCCGACTTTCAGTCCCTGTGCCTCGATGCACGGGCGAACTTCCTCCTCGGTCGTGCCCGGATAAGTTGTCGATTCCAGCGATACCATCTGACCCTTGCGCAGGTGCGGAGCAAAGGTTTCCATGGTGTCGCGCACAAAGCGCATGTTCGGCTCGCGGTTGGCGGTCAATGGCGTCGGCACACAGATCAGGAGAGCATCGACCTCGCCTGCCCGGCCGGCATCCGTGGTCGCTTCAAAACCCTGTTCGATGGCCGTGACCACCTTGTCGTCGGTCAGGTGCTTGATGTAGCTCTTGCCGGCGTTCAGTTGCGCTATCTTTTCCGGATCGATATCGAAACCCAGCACCCGAAATCCCTGCTCGGCAAAGCGGAAGACCAGTGGTAGCCCGACATATCCAAGGCCGATGATGCCGACAACAGCACTGCGGTTGGAAATGCGCGATTTGAAATTCTCAAGGCTACTCATGGTCTTTCACTCTCAGGAATTGGATCGACGCTGGCTGGCGTCGACAGATTGAAGGCTTTCCGGCACGCTTGCCGAAGGCAGGCGGCCTATGCCCTCGTAGTGGAACCCCAGTTCGCGCATCTCGTCGGGTTCGAACAGGTTGCGGCCGTCGAAGATGACCGGCTCTTTCAGGGACTGACGGATGCGCTCGAAATCCGGCGCCTTGAACTCCGACCACTCCGTCACGATAAGCAGGGCATCGGCCTGTTCGGTGGCCGAGCGGGCGCTGGTGACGAATTCGATGTTGTCATGGTCTGACAGCAGTTCGCGGGAGGCTTCCATGGCCACCGGGTCGAACGCCCGGATGTGCGCTCCGGCGCGGGTGAGCTGGTCGATCAGCACCAGGCTGGGGGCTTCGCGCATGTCGTCGGTATTGGGCTTGAAGGCCAGCCCCCACAAGGCAACCGTGCGACCTTTCAGTTTGCCGTTGAAGTGGCGCGACAGCTTTTCGAACAGAATGTGCTTCTGGTTCTGATTAATTGACTCCACCGAATCAAGCATGTGCAGTGGCTGCCCCAGGTGTTCGCGCGCGGTCTGATTGAGGGCGCGGACATCCTTGGGAAAGCAGGACCCGCCAAAGCCGCATCCGGCATAGAGAAAGTCGAATCCGATCCGCGTATCGGAGCCAATCCCCCGACGCACTTCTTCGATGTCGGCGTCGACGACTTCGGCCAGGTTGGCCAGTTCGTTCATGAAACTGATGCGAGCAGCCAGCATGGCGTTGGCGGCGTACTTGGTCATCTCGGCCGAACGCGTGCGCATGACCATGAGTCGGTCGTGATTTCGATTGAGCGGCGCGTAGGCCTCGCGCATGAGCTTGGTGGACTTGCCGTTTTCAGTGCCAATGACAATCCGGTCGGGGCGCATGAAGTCTTCGACGGCGTGACCTTCCTTGAGGAATTCGGGGTTGGATACCACGTCGAAGTCCAGCTCGACGCCCCGCTCGGCCAGGGTATGACGAACCGTTTCGCGAACCCGGCAGGCGGTACCCACCGGCACCGTGGATTTGTTGACCACCACCTTGAAGTCGTTCATGTGTTGACCGATATCGCGGGCCACGGCCAATACGTACTGCAGGTCGGCCGAACCATCCTCGCCCGGCGGCGTGCCGACGGCGATGAACTGCAGCCTGCCATGCGCCACGGCCTCGGCGGTGTCGGTGGTAAACGCAAGTCGCCCATCGGCATGGTTCTTCTTGACGATGGCTTCCAGCCCGGGCTCGTAGATGGGGATTTCACCGCGGTTGAGCCGGTCGATCTTGTGCTGATCGATATCCAGGCAGACCACGTCGTGGCCGACTTCGGCGAAGCAGGCGCCGGTGACGAGGCCGACGTAGCCGGTTCCTATTACGGTTATTTTCATAAGATCAGGTTCGAGGTGCTAGGTTCGAGGTGCTAGGTGAAGGATTTGCGGGTTTTGATTAGGCCTCCGAGCATCAGGGAGATTTCTCGGGTTTCTTCTACCCACTCGTTGCCGAGTTCTTTTGGTATGTGGCCGGCTTCTATTCCTATGAGGATTTGGGTTCTCAGTTCTCCGCAGGAGCCCTTGGCATACGAGAGGAAGTTGACGCATTCCTTATTGGATTCGCGCTCGAATCCTTCTGCAATGTTGCTCGGGATCGACAGGCCAGAACGGCCGAGTTGATCGCGGAAGCCCCAGTCGTTCAGCTCGCGGGCAAATCGGTACAACTCCGCGCTCATCCGCACCGCCCGACGCCACACACCCAGATCCTCAAACTTCACACCAAACGCCCCACCAAATAACTGGCCCCTCGAACCCGCTCTTTACCCCGGAACCTCGACCCTAGAACCTCGATCCTGCCCTTCAAGACACGCTACCGCCCTTGGGTGGCTCCCAAAGGCCCTGATTTTGCAGGGATTTTGGTGCCGAGGAGAGGACTCGAACCTCCACGGGTTGCCCCACCTGGACCTAAACCAGGCGCGTCTACCAATTCCGCCACCTCGGCACGTTCGGAGTGCTTCAGGCTCTGACTGTACGGCTCCGGCCCGATACGTCCCGCGTGAAAAACACCGGGTTCAAGTATGGCACAGAGATACCCCTTCCGACAGTCGCTGCCGCTACTCCGCGGCACCCGCCGCGGGCGTATTCTATCAGGCGATTATCGGGTGTTGCTGTGACATTGATATGGCTGCTGGGGTGCGCCGGAGATGCAACCCCGGTCTACGAGGGTAAATCAACCGGAATCGCCGGGAAGGTGGGTGTAGCCCGGCCTTGCATGGCCGGGGTTCTGGGGCTGGCCGTGCCGATTTGATGCGTGCGAGGTCCCGGATAAATGCTGCGCATTTTCCGGGACGACGGTTCGGGGGGACGACGGTGGGAGTGGGCGAGGAGTGGGGTTATACCGTCTGGCCTTGTCTTGCCGAAGCTGGTGTCCGGTGTCTTTTGAGGATGGCTTCGATGATGCGGGGGCAGGCTTTGCCGTCGCCGTAGGGGTTGTGTGCCCGGCTCATACGCCGGTAGGCGCATTGGTCGTCAAGCAGGCGTGTGGCTGACCGGATGATGTCTTCGGTTTCCCTGCCGATCAGTTCGACGGTGCCGGCTTCCAGCGCTTCGGGACGTTCGGTGGTGTCACGAGTAACCAGTACGGGCTTGCCCAGGGACGGGCCTTCTTCCTGAACACCGCCGGAGTCGGTGATGATGAGGTAGGACTGCATCATCAGGTAAACGAAAGGCAGGTAGTCCTGCGGTTCGATCAGATGGATATTGGGCCGGCTGGATAGCAGCTCGCGTACCGGCTGCTGTACATTCGGGTTGAGGTGTACGGGATAGACCACCTGCACGTCATCGCGTTCGGCCAGGGCGACCAACGCCTGACAAGTCCGCCGCAGCCCCTGCCCAAAGCTTTCCCGGCGATGCCCGGTCACCAGTATCAGGCGTCGCGCCGGGTTGATGAAGGGAAACCTGGAGGCCAGATCCTGCCGGAGTGTCTGGTCGTGACGGATCCGCTCTGCCACTTCCAGCAGTGCATCAATAACGGTATTGCCGGTGATGACCGTATCGTTGTCGCGGATGCCCTCGGCCCGCAATGCCTCCGCGGCAAGCTGGGTGGGGGCAAAGTGCAGGTCGGCGATTCCGGCGGTGAGCTTACGATTGACCTCTTCGGGCCAGGGAGAGTAGATATTGCCGGTACGTAGCCCGGCCTCGACATGCCCGACCGGAATCCGGGCATAGTAGGCTGCGAGACTGCCGGCCAGTGTGCTGGTGGTGTCTCCGTGCACCAGCACCCGGTCAGGCTGCACTTCGGCGAGGACATCGCGCAGGCCGGTCAGTATGCTGGCGGTGATATCCGTCAGATCCTGCTGGCTGCGCATGATATTGAGGTCATGGTCGGGACGGATATTGAAAAGGTCCAGGACCTGGTAGAGCATTTCCCGGTGCTGGCCGGTGACGCACAGCCGCGAGTCGATGGCCGGGTCCGAGGCCAGCGTTTGGATCAGTGGCGCCATCTTGATGGCCTCTGGCCGCGTGCCGAAGATGGAAAGGACTTTGAGGGGCTGGGACATACTTGAAGGTCTTTATTGTGTTGTCAGGCTGCAATCAGGTTCAGGGCTGGCCGTGCTGCAACAGCAGCTCTCCGGCCGGCAGGTAGCGCAGTGAGAAAACCAGCGATGGATGACAGCCATCAAACTGATTCTCGCTCAGTGGTCTCGGTCGGGCTTCGAATTCTGCATCGGGCGCGCTGAGTTGCTCGAAGGCTTCGTGAATGATGCCGATGTCGCAATCGAGCTCATCGAGATAGTGGCGACGTTCCCGGCCGGTCAGTTGTCCGACCCCTGCCCCGTCCTGCACCCAGACGCGCAGTCCGGGCAGATCGTTAAGCCCGTGCAGCCATTCGGCGTACTGCCGGGGTTGCTGGCGCCCCGTGAAATAGCTGCTCACGGCCAGCGGTGAATCCAGCGCCTGCAACAGGCGGCCAAGCTGGCCGGACAAAATGGTCTGCCGGCCTGTTTCGGCCAGTCCCCGATCAGGCAGCTCCAGCGGCAGATACCAGCCGGCAAACGCTTCGTACCGCGGGTGGTCCTGCCATGTGCGAGCCTGTGCCAGGCTGCCCAGCAACAACTCATTGAGCTCATCGCCCCAGGATTGACTGTCTCGCTCCAGGCTGGCAAACCAGCGGTCTTCCCAATGCAGGCCCACCCAGATTTCCAGCCCGGCTTCCACTGCATCTTCGACACGCTGACCGAGCCAGCCCTCCACGCCACCGAAGTGCTCTTCGTTGTAGCGGGTCCACTGGAACACCACGCCGCTGTAGCCGGCGTCATCAAGCGCCCCCAGGATGGATTGCCATTGTTCCCGGTCCAGTTGCTGGTCATCGAGTTGAGGCTGGTAGAACACCAGCCGGTCGTCAGCGCCCGACAGCGCGGTCATGGGTATGGCCATGAGCGAAAGAATCAGAAGAAGGTGCTTCACCATTCACTCCCCACGCGCAGGAACAGACCGTTGCGATCGGCAATATTGGTTTCGAATGCATGCTGGAATTCCAGCCGGATACTATGCAGCCGCCGGTAGGCGTCGTACTCTCGAGCTCCACCCCACAGACGAAGACCCAGGCCTGCACCGGCGCGCAGATCGTGCCCGCCGCGCACCAGGCGTGATTCGGCCAGAACATACGGGAACCAGCTTGCCGAGGTATCGTCGCGCAGGGGGCGATGCCATGCGTAATCGTATCGTGCCGAGACCAGGTAATCGTCGCTGCGCGTCCACCAGGCGCCTTCGACGTAGAGACGCTGCTCGCGCCAGGAGTCGCTGACCGGGCGCCAGTCACGGCGATATCGCCCCGTGCTCAGCAGCTCGGTGGCGCCATGGACCAGAAACTGACCATGTCCGGATTCGGGCTCCAGCCAGTCGACGCCCAGCACCGTGATGCCCACCGGCACCTGCCAGAGCAAACCCAATGTGGCGGCCCGATTGGCCAGAACGTCGTCGGAAGGCCCCTGCCCGATCAGCCGGCCGCGGGCGTGGACACTGCCCAGGCCGCTCCGGGGCGTCAGGCGGCGGCTGAGCGTGACATCGGCATAGTGTCTGGGCGGGTCGGCTTCGAAGAAAAACTCGCCGGGGACACTGCCGGTGGCAATCCAGCCGCCTGCCGATACATTCCATTTTCGCCCCAGTGACTCATGACTGCGACGGGCAAGATAGGAACGCTCGATGGTCTCTTCCCGATCCAGGCCCGGCGGTGGCAGATCCGAATGCAGCAGGTCGATGGCATGGCGAAACGATTCGCGGGCCTCTTCATCGTGGTATTGCTCGGCTTCGAGATGACCGATCTGCTCGTGAATCCGGAATCGCCAGGGCTCCATCTCGGCAACACGCTGAAACACCTGGACGGCGCGCTCGCGGTCCAGCGGCTCCAATGCATAGGCATATTCGGCCAGGTACTCGACCTGGTCGGGCGCCCGTTCAACGGCTTCTGCCAGAGCCTCCACCGCTTGCTCGCGCTCACCCAGTCCCCACTGGATGACCCCGATCTGAAAGCTGGCCTCTGCCTGGGGCCAGCGTTGATGCAGTGTCTGCCAGTGTGACAGCGCGGTTTCGAACTCGCCCATGCCCTGGGCAATGCGGGCCTGCATGGACCACCACTGTTCATCGTCGGTGGCTGGATCGAGCCGCTCGAACTGATGGCTGGCCGCGGAATAGTCGCCAATGGAAAGAGCCGCCTCCACCCACATGACCCGCAACGGATCGGCCATGATTTGCTGCTCGTCCAGCTCTTCGAAGCGTTCAAGCGCGGCATGCCGGTGCCCGGCTTCTGCCAGAGAGATCGCCAGCGGCTCCAGCGCCAGGTCAACACTGGCTCGATGGGCGGCCTCGAAGTGATGCGCGGCCAAACCCGGCGAGGCAGCCGCCTGAAGGCAGAACCCGAGCAGCATGTGCAACGCCCCCTGCTCTTCTCCACCGGTTGGCAGTTCCAGTCCACGCACTTCGTCGCAACGACCGATGCGCTGCAGCGTCTGGGCTGCCGCGACTCGCAGCTCCGGGGCCGCTGCCGTCGATGCCAGAGTGACCGGGTGGCGCGCCTGGGGGTCGAGCGTTTCCTGCGGGTAGAGACCCAGCAACCGCAGGCTGAGACGCTGTCCGGCCGGATCATCGCCATGTGGCATGGCCGCAATGAGCAGCCGTGCGGCCTCGTCGTTCTCGCCGGCCAGAATGTAAAAGTAGGAAGCGCGTTCCAGGTCGTCAATGTCGGCCGACCTGTCAAAGCGCTGCTCGTGCAGGCGGGCGGCATCGAGATAGCGCTGTTGACGCTCCAGTGCCGCGAGCAGGTAGGCCTGTGCTACAGGGCCGGGCTGGCCGCGCAGGGACTCAATCAGCCGCTCGTCATCGCCACGCTGTTCCAGTATGACTGCCAGGGTGGTCAAACGCTGCTCTTCCAGCACCTGCTCATCGAAGGATTGTTGGGCCAGCAGCTCAACCGCCTCCAGACGAACGGCCAGGTTCAGCCAGTAGTCGGCCGGCGCCGTGGGGCAGCCGTTGAACCACTTCATGGCCTGTTCGGACTGACCCGCCTGCCAGGCCAGATCGACGGCCTGCAAGCACTCTCCCTGCCGATAGGCCAGTTTGGCGGCGCGTTCCAGATCACCCAGTTCACGATAGACCTGTGACAGTTGCTGCATCTCTCCTGGTGTCAGCACATGATGGGCGGCGACGGCCTCGAGAACATTTTGAGCCACATGCCAGTGACCGCGACCGATGGCCGCCTGGGCGCTGGTGCGCAGCAGTTCAAGGTCAGCGGCAGAACGCTCGTCGAGAAGATGTGCTGCGAGGGCCTGCCATTCGCCAAGCTCGATCCAGGCGGCCACGGCCCGCTCCCGGTCCTGCGGCAACCAGGCCTCGTGGTTCGCCAGCCGCGTCAGCGAGGCGATCACCCGATCTGGCTGGTTGGCGGACTCCGCCATGATCGAACGCAGCCGCAGCGCTGCGGCACAACCGCTGGAAGGACAAGGCACCTGATCAAGCTGCGCCAGCGCGGCGCGGGTTCCTTCCCGCGCCTCGGTGGCAAATCCCAGTGCCTGAACCAGCTCGCGGGCACGCGTGGGCGTGGCTTCGGTCAACCATCCGGAAACGGTCTCGATGGCCGGCGGGTCGTCCGGATCGGCCAGCCAGGCCAGCCTGGCACGATGACGAAGCTCATCCTTGCGCTCGGACCGCGGCAGCGCCTCCAGTCTTGACTCCACCTGCTCGTAGCGACCCGCCATGATCAGGGTCTGCACCATGGCTTCGATCAGGGGCTCATGTTGCGGCGCGCGGCGAAGTGCTGCTTCCCAGTGCACGATGGCGCTGGCCAGATCACCTTGTTCCATCGACCGCTGGGCTCGCTCCACATGAGGAAAAACACGGTGACGATCCAGCTCGCTCAAGTCCGCGAGCATGGACACGGGTGCCGCATCCTGCGGGCCGTTTTCGGCCATTCCGCAAGGAGTCAGGGCAATGAGCGCAGTTGCGATCAGCCACAATGCCCACACCGGGTGGTGCACCAGCCGCTTCATGACACCACCTCCTTCTCGAGTGATTCCGGATCGATGCCGGACTCCTCCAGCAACTGCCGCATGGTGGGCTGGAATTTCTGCTGCAACTCGAGAGTGGACTCCAGTGCAGACTGACTCAGATAACCATGCTCGACCAGGTACTGACCGAGGGGCAGATCACTTTCTTCGTAACCCAAAAGGGCCTGATACAAGGCGCTGGAACTCATGACGTGGTTGCCCATCAACAGGTCACCCAGCAGTACCTGCCGATGAATGTAGCGCATCCACAATGTTTCGGCCTGACGGGCATTGATCTGTTCGGATTCGACAGCCGCTTCGAGTAGCTTGATCGGGTTTTCCATGGGCCGCCCTGAACAGTGCAGACGAAGCGCGGTCGTGACCGTTCCCTGGGGCGTGATCACATAGCGCACGTCCCGGCCCAGCCGGCGCGTCAACGCACGCTGCTGCACCGGCAGCAATGCCGTTTCTCTAGCCAACAGCAGCGCCCCGTCCGGCTCCTTCTGAAGCGGAAACACACCGTACTTGCGCGCCAGGTTGAGGTCCATCAGTTCAAGCTGCGCGCGGCTGATGTTGCGCGGATCGAAATCCCGGCACGGCACACCGGCCTGGGCGGCCAGCAACGCACAGAGCTGCCGGGGCGAGATCAGTTCCAGCCGCAGCAGGGTTTCACCGAGCCGTTCTTCCGGACGACGTTCGGTGAGTGCGCGGTCAAGTGCTTCATCGCTCAGCATTCCCTCCGCCACCGCAGTGGCGCCAAGGGCGCCGATATGTACGGTCTTGCCCAGCTCGGGAAACTCATGCGCGGTCTTGTCCCAGTCCATGCCCTTGCGCTGGGTCGCCCTGGCATACAGCCAGGCAGCCCGACCGGTTGCGGCAAAATTGATGACGTTGCTCCACAACATTCTGGGCGCCGACATCAGTCCCTGGACAATGCCGTACTGCGCACTGACGAAGTAGATTCGCTGCAGTAGTCGGTTCAGCAGCAAGAAGCCGTTGATCCACAGCAGGGTCACCAGCAACTGGCTTTCGGCAAACATGCCGAGAAATCGATAAGGATCGTCGCTCAACCAACCGTACAACAGCAGCACCAGCGCGTTGAACAGAATGAAAGTCGCCAGAAACGACACCGGGTGTGCTATCAGGCCGCGCCGATCGCGCCAGAGGAAGTAGTTCATCCAGAACGAGCCGCCCCAGCGAAGGCTGCTGGCGCCCTGGAACACGATTCCTGTGACCCAGCGAGACTTCTGCCGTACCGCCGCCGAGAATTTTTCCGGGAAGTATTCCCGCACGGCGACCACAGTGGCATCCAGGCTCTGTCCATCAGGCAGACGCTCGCTGGGAAAGCGAACAAAGACTTCCTTCATGCCCCGACGGGCCAGACGGACAGCAATGTCGTAGTCTTCTGTTAGAGACTGGGTATCAAAGGGTACCGAGTCATGTTCGCGCATCAGACTCAACAATGCCCTGCGGCTGAAACAGGTACCCACACCTGCACTGGGAACCTGACCTGCCAGGGCTTCACGAATCACGACGTCCTTGCCATGCTGTTCGGCAAACTCGTCAACATAGTGACCGCCGGTAAACTTGTGCAACGGCCGCGGCAATGGGTAGACCGGCACCTGGATCAGGTCCTTGCCGGCCAGCATGGCGTTGAAGACCCGGAGTTCGAGCGATGGGATCACATCCTCGGCATCATGCAGAATGAAGCCTTCGAACTGGACTCCCAATTGCTCTTCGAGCTCGAACACCCGTACGACGATGTTGTTGAGACAATCGGCCTTGCTGGTCGGACCCGGTCGGGCACAGACCACCTTGTGGACGGTGGGGTGCCGATCGGCAATCTGGTCGACGGCCTGCTGGGTTTCGGTGTCATTGGGATACGTCCCGACGACGATGTGATAGTTCTCGTAGTCAATGGAACGACCCGCCGCCTCGACCATCCTGGCAATAACTTCACTTTCCTGCCAGGCAGGCACCATGATGACCAAGGGCCGCTGCCTCGCGGTCAGTAAGGAATCCGGCCCGGCCCGCCGGTGCTGCCGGTAAATCGTCAGATTGCGCCAGAACCTGCGGCACCAGTAGACGATATCGACAAACAGATCATCAAGACTCAGGAATGCCAGGAGTATGGCAGTGACGATGGTGACGTACTTGAGTCCGTAGAGATATACGGCGGTGAGATCAACCCAATCCATCGGTTTCGGTCAGCCCGGAATCAGTTAAACCGATGCCCTTGAACACGCACAGCCATGCCCCCGCCCAAACCGCTTGGCTTGGCGGGCACTTTGCTGTGTTCAAGGACCCCTTATGTGATCCACGTCACACTATCGCGAGTATAGCGCGGGGGTGATTATTGTCAACGATTTCCTGCATGCGCAGCGAGAGGCAGGGCCTTGCATGGCTGGGGCGGTGAGCGGTGGCCGTGCAGATTTGGTGCGTGCGAGGTCCCGGATAAATGCTGCGCATTTTCCGGGACGACGGTGGGGGGGCAGCCGGGACGACGGTGGGGGGCAGCCGGGACGACGGTGGGGGGCAGCCGGGACGACGGTGGGGGGCAGCCGGGACGACGGTGGGGGGCAGCCGGGACGACAACTATTCCGTCGCCCCGGCCGGAGCGAAGCGCAGGCAATGGAAGAAGTCTGGTTTTCGCCGTCAGGCGAAAGAAGGACTTCCGGAATGCCGTTAAGCGCGTGGAGAGCCGGGGCCTCGCACGCTGCCCCCGGCACGGCTTCTCGCCATGGCCATCAGAAAACGCCGGGAATCACCCACCAGGTGCGAGAGCGATACCCTGGCCACTCGGCATGCCGCGCCATGCTCGCTTCCTTGTGGATCATGTTGACGGCGAACACCCCGCCCCAGACCCAGGCCAGCACCACGAATGGCAGCCAGTGCCAGACCATCAGGGCGAAGCTCAGGTAGATCATCATTTCGCCAAGGTAGTTGGGATGGCGAATGTGGCGATGCAGGCCGTCGGTGATCAGGCCTTTTTCTAGCCGCAGGGTAAAGTACTTCTGTGCGTCGGCGGCCACCATGATGACTGTGCCGAGCAGGCACAGCGTGATGCACAGGGCGAACCAGGCGCCTTCGGGCAGTGGATAGTCGCCGCCGTGACCGGCGATGAGTAGCCAGCCGAATACCCAGTACCAGCCCAGCACGCCCAGAAATGCGTTGATGCCTCCGGCGACGGTGATTCGTTTCTGCCAGCCGGCATCGGGGAAAGCCACATCCTTGACCAGCCAGGCGATCCCGTAGCTCCCATGCAGGGCCAGGTAGACCCAGACGGCGGTGGATGTGTTGCCGTAGAGCCACATCAGCAGGGCCAGAAAAGGGAAGGTTCCGACTTTCTGGAAGTTGATGACCCAGGCAAATTTCCACGGACGCGGGCCGCCAAGGGCGTCTTCGACCAGCCAGGTCGTCAGTCGGCGAAGGCGGGCGGCCCATGTGGGGACTGGCATGGCGATCGGGTTTCAGTAGCAGAAACCCCGATTGTAGCCCGGCCTTGCATGGCCGGGGGTTTTGGGCGGTGGCAGTGCAGATCTGGTGCGTGGGAGGTCCCGGATAAATGCTACGCATTTTCCGGGACGACGATGGGGGTGGTTGTGGAGCTGTCCGTGCAGATGCGATGCGTGGGAGGTCCCGGATAAATGCTGCGCATTTTCCGGGACGACGATGGGGGGGGGGTGTGGAGCTGTCCGTGCAGATGCGATGCGTGGGAGGTCCCGGATAAATGCTGCGCATTTTCCGGGACGACGATGGGGGGGTTGTGGAGCTGTCCGTGCAGATGCGATGCGTGGGAGGTCCCGGATAAATGCTGCGCATTTTCCGGGACGACGATGGGGCAGCCGGGACGACGATGGGGCAACCGGGACGACGATGGGGCAACCGGGACGACGATGGGGCAGCCGGGACGACGATGGGGCAGGCGGGACGGCGATGGGGCAACCGGGACGACGATGGGGCAACCGGGACGACGATGGGGCAGCCGGGACGACGATGGGGCAGGCGGGACGGCGATGGGGCAGCCGGGACGACGGTGAGGGCAGCCGGGACGACGCTGGGGGCAGCCGGGACGACAACTATTCCGTCGCCCCGGCCGGAGCGAAGCGCAGGCAATGGAAGAAGTCTGGTTTTCGCCGTCAGGCGAAAGAAGGACTTCCGGAATGCCGTTAAGCGCGTGGAGAGCCGGGGCCTCGCACCGAGCCGATTGGCACGGCTCAGAGCAGAGACCCACCGCGCGAGCCCCCGGCACGAAGGTTGAAACGCTATCTAACCTGCCCGGGCACCATCAACTGCAGGTCGGGGATGACGCGTTGCAAATGCAGGAAATCCCGGTCGTCTTGCAGCAAACGGGCATTGTGCTCGATGGCGATCTGCGCAATCAGGCAGTCTATGGTGCTGCGGATCGTGAGGCCAGCTCGTCGGCACTGCAGGTAGAGATCGGCGGCACGATTGTGACTCAGGACAGGATCTTGAGGATGCAGAAATCGTTGGGTGCCGAAGTACTCGGTCAGACGCTGAAAACTCTCTGGCGAGTCTGCCCCCTGAAGAATCTCCTGATAAATGACGCCAGTGATTGCTACTGGCAGGTCATCGCCAAGGAGGCTCTCGAGCAACCGCGTGGCGGCGGTATCCTGACCACGCAGATAGTCGATCCAAACGGAGGTATCGACCAGGATCACGAGGAGCGGTCACGCTCGCGCAAGGCGCGGTGGTCATAGTCGGCACTTATGCCGCCCTGCCCGCGGAGCTCTCTCAGATCCTTGCGGCGATGCTGCTCAACGAATTCACGCAGAGCGAGATCGACCAGTTCGCGTTTGGTTTTCACTCCCGCATAGCGGAATGCGGCCTGGAGCAGTTCGTCATCCAGTTCTATGTTGGTTCGCATGCGACATACACCACTCTATACACATTGGATGTGTGCCAGTGTACACCATGGTGAAGTTGGGGGTTCTGGATGGGTGCCACGTATTCTTCGGGACGACGGGGTTCTGGGGGTGGCCGTGCAGATTTGGTGCGTGGGAGGTCCCGGATAAATGCTGCGCATTTTCCGGGACGACGTTGGGGGAGCGGGACGACGGTGGGGGAGCGGGACGACGGTGGGGTTGGTCGGGACGACGGTGGAGGGCGGGATGACGGTGGAGGGCGGGATGACGGTGGAGGGTCGGGATGACGGTGGGGGAGCGGGATGACGGTGGGGGAGCGGGACGACGGTGGGGAGCGGGACGACGGTGGGGTTGGTCGGGACGACGGTGGAGGGCGGGATGACGGTGGAGGGTCGGGATGACGGTGGGGGAGCGGGACGACGGTGGGGTTGGTCGGGACGACGGTGGAGGGCGGGATGACGGTGGAGGGTCGGGATGACGGTGGGGGAGCGGGACGACGGTGGGGAGCGGGACGACGGTGGGATTGGTCGGGACGACGGTGGAGGGCGGGATGACGGTGGAGGGTCGGGATGACGGTGGGGAGCGGGACGACGGTGGGGAGCGGGACGACGGTGGGGTTGGTCGGGACGACGGTGGAGGGCGGGATGACGGTGGAGGGCGGGATGACGGTGGAGGGTCGGGATGACGGTGGGGAGCGGGATGACGGTGGGGGAGCGGGACGACGGTGGGGAGCGGGACGACGGTGGGGGAGCGGGACGACGGTGGGGGAGCGGGACGACGGTGGGGTTGGTCGGGACGACGGTGGAGGGCGGGATGACGGTGGAGGGCGGGATGACGGTGGGAGTAGCCCGGCCTTGCATGGCCGGGATATCCCCGGAATCGCCAGGGGCGATTCCGGGGGATCCAATCTGGCCTCAGCCTTCGTCGTCGATCAGGCCGCGGCGTTCGAGTACGGGCTCGATGGTGGGCAGGCGGCCGGCGAAGTCCTGGTAGAGCTCCATGGCGTCTTTGCTGCCGCCCTGCGACAGGATGGTGTCGCGCAGGTGCTGGCCGGTTTCGCGGTCGAGTCCGCCATTTTCCTTGATCCACAGCACGCTGTCGGCGTCGAGAATCTCGCTCCAGATGTAGGAGTAGTAGCCGGCTGAATAGCCGCCCATGATGTGCGAGAAGTACGGCGTGCGATAGCGCGGCGGCACCGGTGTGTAGTCCATCTCCCAGTCGGCCAGTACCTGGGCTTCGAAGTCCATGACTTCATCGAGCGGCGGTACTTCGTCAGCTGTCAGCTGGTGCCATTCCTGGTCGATGACCGAGGCGGAGATGTATTCGGCGGTGCGGAAACCCTGGTTGAAGGTTTCGGCGGCCAGTACGCGGTCGAGCAGGTCCTGCGGGATCTGCTCGCCGGTTTCGTAGTGGCGCGCGTAGTTGGCCAGCACTTCCGGCCATGCGGCCCACATTTCGTAGACCTGCGAGGGATACTCGACGAAATCGCGCGGCACCGAGGTGGCGGCGAAGGTCGGGTATTCGACGTCGGAGAACAGGCCGTGGATGACGTGACCGAATTCGTGGAACAGGGTGGTGACTTCGTCCCAGGTCATCAGCGTGGGCTCGCCTTCCGGCGGCTTGGGAATGTTGAGGTGGTTGCCGGTGACCGAGTGGCCACCCAGCAGGCCGGAATGAATGCGGTAGGAATTCATCCAGGCGCCGCCGCGCTTGTTGGAGCGCGAGTACAGATCGGTGAGCATCAGGCCGATGCCGGTACCGTCTTCTTCAAAGGCTTCCCATACTCGTACGTCGGGGTGGTAGGTCGGCAGGTCGGTACGCTCTTCAAAGGTAATGCCGAACAGCTTCTCGGCCGAGTAGAACACGCCGTCTTTGAGCACGTTATCGAGCTCGAAATAGGGACGGATCTGTGATTCGTCGAAGTCGTAGCGGCGCTGCCGTACTTTCTCGGCATAGTACGACCAGTCCCAGGAGGCCAGTTCGAATGGCTCTTCTTCGGTCTCGTTGATGATCTCCTGGATGTCGGCGCCTTCGGCCCGGGCCGCTTCGAATGCAATCGGTACGACCTGGCGATGCATGTCGTTGACGGTCTCGACCGACCCGGCGGTCTGACGCTCGAGGATGTAGTCGGCATGGGTGTCGTAGCCCAGCATTTCAGCACGACGGGCACGCAGCTCGACCACTCGCCTGACGATATCGCGGGTGTCGTGCTCGTTACCGCGCGAACCCCGGTTGAGCGAGGCTTCGTGAACGCGCTGGCGTGACTCGCGATTGTCGAGGTCGGCCAGTGGCGGCTGACCGGAGGTGTTGAGCAGGGTGATGACGTAGTGACCTTCTTCCAGATCGCGGTCGGCGGCCTCCGAGGCGGCACGGTCGATGGCCGAGTCGCTCAGGCCGGCCAGGGCTTCGCGATTGTCGAACACCACAGCCGAATCGTTGACCTCGGCCAGCACTTTCTGGCTGAACTCGGTGCCCAGTTCGGCCAGCTCGCTGTTGATCTCGCGCAGGGTGTCTTTCTCTTCTTCGCTCAGTTGCGCGCCGGCGCGCACGAAGCGGATGTAATACTCCTCGAGCAGCCTAAGCGATTCGGCATCCAGGTCCAGCTCGTCGCGCTGTTCGTAGAGCGTTTCGATACGGGCGAACAGATCGGGATTGAGGTTGATGGCATCCTGGTGGGCCGACATCTTCGGGGCCATTTCACGCTGAATGTCCTGAAGCGTATCGCTGGTGTTGGCGCCGGCGAGGTTGGAAAACACGCGACCGACATAACCAAGCACCTGGCCGGCAGCTTCCATGGCCACGATGGTGTTCTGGAAGGTCGGCGGTTCGGGGTTGCCGGCAATGGCTTCAATCTCTTCGGCATGCTCGGCCATGCCGACTTCCAGCGCTTCGCGGAAGTGCTCGTCCTCGATCTGGTCAAACGGCGGCATGCCGTAGGGCAGGTCACTCTCGACGAGCAGCGGGTTGGTGTCTTCCTCGGTCTCCGGGGCTTCATCCACGGCTTCGGCCGGTTCGGCCGGCGGGGTGGGTTCAGCCGGCGGCTCCGGCGGTTCGGGCGGTTCGCTGCAGGCGGAAACCAGCAGCGCCGCCGTGATCATCAGGCAGGCAATCAGTGTGACTCTCACGGTCATTCCTCTTCGACTGGGTGGGACAAACTCCGAATGGTAGCACCATCCCGCAGGCTGCACCTACGGTTCGCGTACTCGAAACTGACCGACCGGTTCAACGGCGCCGCTCTTGCGATCAAGCAACTCCAGCGCGTATTCGCCCGGTATTTCAATCAGGGTCGGATCGGGCATCCGGGCGGTGATCAGGCCCTCGTCGGCCTGCAGGGTCGTGGGCAGCTCGACGCCGTCGAACACGACCACGGTGTCGTCGGGAAAACAGTCGACGAGAATCCAGAAGGCCGAGGCGCCATCGGGTTGCTCATTGAATGGTTCACCGGCCACTGTCTCGCGCTCACCCCAGTCCGCGGGGGCACAGAAGCCTGCTTGATCGGGCACCGCCTCGGTCACGGTCAGCGTACCGACCTGTTGCCGACGCTGTGCGACCGGGTCGTAAAGCCACAGTGCCACCGAGCCGCCGGCGCGGGCAATATCATCGAGTATGACGTCGATCAGTTGCACCGAAAAGCCATTGGATCGCGGGCTGATGTGCAGGCGGTGACCCTGCACGAAGAACACCAGCCGGCTGGGCGGGCGTTGCGCCGTCTCGAAGCTGATCACGTTCTCGGGCAGACCCGGGTGCGCAAGAGGCTCGCCCGGAACAAGCTTGGTCGGAGCCTGACCTTGTATGCGAAGCAAGCGCCCTTCCCCGGCCTGTTCGAAACCGGGTTCATCCGGATGGCTGGCATCCTCGCCGAGCAGCTTGACGTGCAAAGCGGCCAGCGCCGCTTCGGTCTGCGACAGCCACCAGCCTTCGTGTTTGAACAGACCGTGTCCGGCCAGGTCGTGTTCAATGCGCTCACCCAGTGTGGCAACCAGATCGCTGAACTCCATTTCATGCTCGGCGCTCAGGGCCAGGTTGTCGAGCAACACCTGGTGCGGGTCGGTATCGTCATGTTGCTCAAGCCAGGCCTGCCCGACCACGGCCACACCGGTCATGTCGCGCGCAATATGGTCGAAGTGAATGCCGGGCAACGCCGCTGGTATCTCCCGAGCAAAACGCCAGAAGAGACCACCGCCGCCCAGCACCAGCAGGCCGCTGCCGGATATCAGCAGAAAGCGGCGTCGATTCATGCCTCACCCCTCCGCAAGTGTCCGGCCAGGCGCGTGGCCAGTGCCACGATGGTCAGTGTAGGGTTGGCGTATCCGGCCGTTGGAAACACCGCGCTGGAGGCCAAGTAGAGGTTATCGGTGCCGAACACGCGGCAGTCCGGATCGACCACGCCCTGCTCGGCATCGGCGCTCATGCGGGCAGTACCCATGTGATGCAATCCGCCGGAAAGACCGTCGCGTGCGTTGTCATCGACAGGCCGGGCAAACTGCAGGCGCCCCAGTCCGCTGCTGCCAATCCAGTAACCCAGGGCATGAACCAGCCGGTCGATAGCCTCGAAATCGGCGTCGGCCACCAACCAGTGCAAATGCAAGCGCCGCATACCCAGATCATCCAGCTCGTCGGACAAAGTAACCCGGCTGTCCGGATTGGGGCTGGGCTCGTTGATCAAGGTCACTCGATAACGCCAGGCCTCGCTGTCCAGCGCCCTGCCCGCCCCGGGTGTCGTCGCCAGGGCCTCCGGCGGCCAGACCGCATCGGGCTCGACCGGCTGCAGCGTCATGCAGGCGTTGTTCAGGCGCTCGCGCCTGATCAGGGCCTGGTCGGGCGCGAGTACTGGCATGACATACCCGTCGCGACCGGGAAACCGCGTGTAGCGCAACTCGGATCGCGTCATCAGGTAGCCGGGCGCATAACCGAAATGATCCATGAAACAACGCCCCAGCAAACCGGACTGATTGCCCAGCGCGGGGCTTTCACTGGTGGCGGTATGCAACAGCAGTCGTGGCACTTCCAGGCCACCGGTGGCCAGCACGAAGCGTCCCGCCGAAAGGGTGAAGCGCTGCCCTTCCAGGGTGGCGACATGTACCAACTTCACCCGGCCGTTCTGGTGGTCCATGCCGGTCACAGTGGCATGCAGAAACACCACCGTGTCCGGATCGCGCTCCAGCGCCTCGCCGTAACGTTCGGAAAAACGTGTGGGCGGGCTGAATCGGAACAGGCGGTTGCGAAACCCCGATCCATCGGCTACGGGCAGCACATCGGAGTCGCTGACGACGGCCGGGTCGTTGTAGTTGTCGCTGTCGATTTCCAGGATGTCGTTGGCCCGTCGATAGCCTTCGGCCAGGTCATCCGGGCCGATGGGCCAGCCACTCATCGGCATCCAGTCGCGCGTCGCGAAGTCGATGTCATCCAGCGGCCGGCACCACCCGCCCCAGTGATTGCTGGTGCCGCCGAAAAAGCGCTGGCGCGAAGCCGGAAGCGGGTAAGGAATGCCGCTTGTATCGGCCTCGTACAGGGCCATGGCATCGGCATCGGGATGGCTGCGACCGCCGGCTTCCAGCAGTGCAACCTTCAGCCCCGACCCACGCAACTCCAGCGCCAGACTCATGCCAGCCGGGCCCGCTCCCACGATGACCACGTCGAACTGACGATGATCGCCATCGTCCAGGGCTTGTCGAATGTCTTCGATCACAGGTTCTGATTCCCGATACTCTGCAAGTAGCTGCCGCGGCGATTGTACAGCGGCAAAACATTCATGATTCCTTCATTGATTTTCCAGCCTTCTGCTGGAATACTCTGCCCTCGACAAATGTCGACGGGGGGGCGTTGATGTTTCCAATCGCAAGGGGCCCAAATTCCAGGTTGTTCTATTCGATGATGACGATTCGCCATGCTCTGTTTGCCCTGGCCCTGCTCGGGCCTGCCGCCATTCATGCCGCCATGCTGACCAACCCCGACTTCGAGGCCGAAGCCGGCGCCTGGTCGGACCGCAACGGACCGCCGGGCTGGGAATTGCGGCTGGACGATGACGATCAGCTCGGCATCGTCGAGGAGATCGACTTTGCCTACAGCGGCAACCACGCCTTTTTCTTTTCCCACCTGCACCGCGGGTTCGGCGGCAGCCGCATGGACCAGTGCGTGGTACTGGGGGACGAAGAGGCCATTGGCCTGTCGGTCGCGGTGCTGACCGACGAACCCGATCCCGAGCTCAGTGTGCGGCTGCGCCTGGATTTCTATGCCGACGAGGTCTGCGACGAGGATTCGGCCAATGCCGATGCAGAACAGGTGCAGAGTGATATCGGGCTGAGCCAGGATCGCGCTCCGGCCGGCCAGTGGACCCGTCTGCAAAGTGAATCGCGACTGCGCTCGGAACTGGGCGAGGATGTGCGTTCGATGCGCGTGAGCCTGCGCGTGCGCGACAGAAGCGACGACGGCCAGCCGCGTGAACCGGCCCGAACTGTCTGGCTGGACGGGGTGTCGCTGGAAGCTGATGTCGCGCTGCTGCCCGAAAGCCAGCGCCAGGCCCTGCGCGAGATCTACCAGGCGACTGACGGCGAGCAATGGCGTCGCCAGCTGGCCTGGATGGGCGCCGAGGGCACCGAATGCCGCTGGCACGGTGTGACCTGCGACGAGGCCGGCGAGACCGTCGTTGCTCTGGACCTGGCCGGCAACCGTCTCAACGGCACCTTGCCCGAGGCCATCGAACAACTGGTGGATCTGAAAAGCGGATCCGGGCTGGACCTTTGCCACAATGCCCTGGATATTCCCGAATCGATGAGCGACTGGGTCGATGCCCGCCAGATCGGCGGCGACCTGACCGAGTGCCAGCACAGTACGCTGGAACCGACCAGCGCCCGCATGGGTGGCCACTTCTATCAGCCCGAAGGGCGTGACGGCGAAGGCATGATGGTCCACATGCTCTCCAACGGTTCGGCGCTGTTTTACTGGGCCACCTACGACGATGACGGCGAACCACTGTGGCTGATCGCCACCGGGCGGGCGCAGGATCGCATCATCCGATTCGATGAGCTCCATCAGACCGCCATGGGCGAACAGGGACTGGAATTGATCCCGGTCGGCCAGGCCCGGCTGGTTTTTCCCGAGGCTGACCCGGCCTGCAGCCGGGCTGCCATGCGATTCCATGTCGATACGCCGGATTTCGGTGCCAGCGACCGGCGCAAACTGGTCTACATCGACGGCATGGGCGGCTGCCAGCGTCCCGAAAGCCAGGATGCCCTGTTCATCGAACTGGAAGGTCAGTGGTATGACCCGGACTTCAACGGCCAGGGCATCAGCCTGGCCCCTTACGACGACGACCGCGTGGTGCTGACCTGGTACACCTACCGCGAGGACGGCACCCAGACCTGGCGCTGGGGTGTGGGCGAGCGCAACGGCGACAGCATCGATTTTGGCGAGATTGTCGAATTCTTCGGCGGCAACTTCAATGACGCCATCGAACCGGATGGATTGACCACCGAACCGGTGGGCACGGCCCGCGTTCACCTGGAAGCCGACGATAACGGCGAAGAACACTGGCACTTCACCTACGAAGGTTATACCGAAGCCGACACTCGCCTGACCCTGGAACGGATCGTCGCCGGGCCTGAACTCATGGCCAGCACCGGTCACCCGCTGTACCTGCAAATGACCTGGGACGATGTCGAAGAGTTGTACCTGCGCGATGTTCGCAGCGACGACCGCCTGCCCGGCCGTGTCCGTTTTGGCCGGGATAGCGAGCCTGAAGACCTGATGGGGCTGCGCTTCCGTGGCAGCAGCTCGCGCTTCCTGCCCAAGAAGGCCTTCAACATCCGTTTCGAGCAGCCGCAGGACCTGCTGTTTGGCAGCGAGCGCATGAACCTCAATGCCATGTACACCGACCCGTCGATGATGCGCGAGAAGCTCAGCTTCATGCTGTGGCATGAACTGGAGCAGCCGGCCTCTCAAACCCGCTATTTCGATTTCTGGCTCAATGGGTTTTACGAAGGGCTGCACATTCACATTCAGCGTGTTGACGAGTGGCTGCTGGCCATGAACGGACTCAACACCGACGCCACCCTGGTGCGCGACGGCTTCCGCGACAACAGCGACCTGGCCGACTCATCGTTCGGACACGATTTCGGCGACCTGGACAGTGACGAGCGTGAAGCTCTGCTGGCCGACAATTTCAACTCCCGCGGCGACCCCGAGTGGGACCGCGTGCGCGAACTCATCGACTGGGCTCAGGACACCCCGGCCGGCATCCAGTATGCCCAGGGCTTTGCCGAGCGTGTCGACGTCGACAACTTCATCGACTGGCTGGTGCTGCACTGGCTGGTCGGCGACATCGACTCCTTCGGCGACGATTACTGGCTCTACATCGATCACGAAGATCCCGAGGCGCGCTGGAAGTTCATTCCCTGGGACAAGGACCTCAGCTTCGGCTCTCACTTCCGCCAGGGCTTCTTTACCGACAATGACTTCTTCCATTACCAGTACGGCCTGTCCGGCGGCTGGGACAACCTGCTGATCTCCAAATTCCTGCAGACACCGGCGCTGCGTGACCAGGCCCATGCCCGCCTTGACGAGCTGATCAGCGAATACTTCCCGGAAAGCTGGTTCTTCGAGCGCATTGATGAACTGGCCGAACAGATCGTCGACAGCGTCAACATCGCCCCCAGCGCGACGGCATTCCGTTTCCATGACCAGAACCATCATGGCGAGCTGGGTCGCTTTGCCGACCATGTCGAAAACCTGAAGGACTTCGTGCAACTGCGCTACCGGTTCATCGAGCACGCCTTGTCGGGTGTTTCGGGGCCACCCGACCAGGCGCAGCTTCTTCTGCCTGCCGGTCACCAGGAACGCTTTGCCCTGGTTGACGGCACCGGTTTCACCCTGGCATGGATCGACCCGATCGAGCCACTTGCCGAGGACACCGAAGTAATTCTGACAGTTGAAGAGTCACCGGGCACCACCGGCATCGACCGCACCTGGACTCTGGACAGCAGCACCGCACTGGGCGAAGTCGAAATAACCCTGTTCTACCGCAACGACCTGCCCTACACCGGCCGCGAGAACTGGTGGACTCTTGGGGATCAAGCGGTTGGCCAGCAGGATGAATTGCAGATGCGCATCGTCCAGGACGATGGCCCGCATGATCATCCCGACACCCGTGTCAATCCTTACTCGAACAAGGCCACTGCAATGCTGAAGGTGGAGGAAGGCAGCATGGAGTTGCAGTTGGTGCTGTTGCCGGTCGTGGGACCATGATGGATAACACCCTCGCCGGGGCCATCTACCCACCCCGTAGACCGGGGTTGCATCCCCGGTGAATAACACAACCGCAAGCCCGTAACGCCGGCGACGCAGCGCCGGCCTACTCGGTTGCACCAAGCCATGGAATGCGGCGACACCCACAGGGAAATCGCCCACCCCGTAGACCGGGGTTGCATCCCCGGTCGACAACACAACCGCAAGCCCGTAACGCCGGCGACGCAGCGCCGGCCTACTCGGTGCACCAAGCCATGGAATCCGGCGACACCTACAGGGAAATCGCCCACCCCGTAGACCGGGGTTGCATCCCCGGTCGACAACACAACCGCAAGCCCGTAACGCCGGCGACGCAGCGCCGGCCTACTCGGTGCACCAAGCCATGGAATCCGGCGACACCTACAGGGAAATCGCCCACCCCGTAGACCGGGGTTGCATCCCCGGTCGACAACACAACCGCAAGCCCGTAACGCCGGCGACGCAGCGCCGGCCTACTCGGTTGCACCAAGCCATGGAATCCGGCGACACCTACAGGGAAATCGCCCACCCCGTAGACCGGGGTTGCATCCCCGGTCGACAACACAACCGCAAGCCCGTAACGCCGGCGACGCAGCGCCGGCCTACTCGGTGCACCAAGCCATGGAATGCGGCGACACCTACAGGGAAATCGCCCACCCCGTAGACCGGGGTTGCATCCCCGGTCGACAACACAACCGCAAGCCCGTAACGCCGGCGGCGCAGCGCCGGCCTACTCGGTTGCACCAAGCCATGGAATGCGGCGACACCTACAGGGAAATCGCCCACCCCGTAGACCGGGGTTGCATCCCCGGTCGACAACACAACCGCAAGCCCGTAACGCCGGCGACGCAGCGCCGGCCTACTCGGTTGCACCAAGCCATGGAACGCGGCGACACCTACAGGGAAATCGCCCACCCCGTAGACCGGGGTTGCATCCCCGGTGAATAACACAACCGCAAGCCCGTAACGCCGGCGACGCAGCGCCGGCCTACTCGGTGCATCAAGCCATGGAATGCGGCGACCCCCACAGGGAAATCGCCCACCCCGTAGACCGGGGTTGCATCCCCGGTCGACAACACAACCGCAAGCCCGTAACGCCGGCGACGCAGCGCCGGCCTACTCGGTGCACCAAGCCATGGAATGCGGCGACCCCCACAGGGAAATCGCCCACCCCGTAGACCGGGGTTGCATCCCCGGTCGACAACACAACCGCAAGCCCGTAACGCCGGCGACGCAGCGCCGGCCTACTCGGTGCACCAAGCCATGGAATGCGGCGACACCTACAGGGAAATCGCCCACCCCGTAGACCGGGGTTGCATCCCCGGTCGACAACACAACCGCAAGCCCGTAACGCCGGCGGCGCAGCGCCGGCCTACTCGGTGCACCAAGCCATGGAATGCGGCGACACCCACAGGGAAATCGCCCACCCCGTAGACCGGGGTTGCATCCCCGGTCGACAACACAACCGCAAGCCCGTAACGCCGGCGACGCAGCGCCGGCCTACTCGGTTGCACCAAGCCATGGAACGCGGCGACACCTACAGGGAAATCGCCCACCCCGTAGACCGGGGTTGCATCCCCGGTCGACAACACAACCGCAAGCCCGTAACGCCGGCGACGCAGCGCCGGCCTACGGTGGGGTGAATCAGTCGGTGAAACCGGGGGATATCCCGAACTGCGTCTCCCCTACCGCCGCCGTCGGAAAAATGCGCGCAACATCTCGGCGCATTCATCGGCCAGCACCCCGCGGGTGACGTCACATCGATGGTTGAGTTTCGGGTTGTCCAGCACCTCGAATATCGAACGATGCGCGCCGGCGCGAAGATCGTCGGCGCCATATACGACCCGCTCGACGCGGGCGTTGACCAGGGCGCCGGCGCACATGCTGCACGGCTCCAGCGTGACGTAAAGGGTGGTGCCGGGCAGTCGATAGTTGCCCACATTGCGGCTGGCCGCGCGCAGCGCCACGATCTCGGCATGGGCGCTCGGGTCGCTGTCGGTAATCACCGTATTGAAACCGGCACCCAGCACCTTGCCGTCGCGAACCACCAACGCGCCGACCGGCACCTCGCCCATGCGCTCGCCCTGCCCGGCCAGGGCCAGGGCCTGCTTCATCCAGTCGGTATCGTCCAATCTCTGTGTTTGTCGGGCCACTGCCCGAGCCTGGAGCAAACCTGTGTGGAATCCTACACCAGTTGACCTCGCGCCACGAACCATGCCACTCCCACTATAATGCCGGGGTTGTTGGCCACATGACCCTGACACCCTCAGGGACCCAAGCAGGAGCATACCCGATCATGCAGACCCGGCACCATCACGACTGGCAAACCTATGACGAGTTGCTGCAAAAGGCAGCTCAATGGAAGCAGCACTTGCAGCAAGTCAAGGAAACACCTCCGGCACCGGAGCGAACCTGGTATGCCCATGACATCATGGCCAGTCTCTGGCACCTGGAAAGCCTGTTTCGGGAGCTTCCGGCATCGATTCTGGATGTGTTTCGAGAGGGCCGTATTGCCGATATCGGCGGTGCCGACGGCGACCTGGCTTTTTTCATGGAATCCATGGGGTTGACCGTGGACCTGATTGACTGGCCTGCCACCAACTGGAATGGGCTGGCCGGCGCCCGCGCCCTCAAGGACCGGCTGGATGCACAGGGTGTCTCCATTCATGAAGTCGATCTCGACAGCCAGTTCAATCTGCCGGCAGAGCAATACGACATGGTGTTTCTGCTGGGCATCCTCTACCATCTCAAGAATCCGTTCTACACGCTGGAAACGCTGGCCCGACACTGCCGATACTGTTGCCTCAGCACCCGCATCGCTCGCCGAACCGCCGACCGCAAGGTTGAACTCGAGGCGGCACCTGTTTCCTACCTTCTCGATCCGCATGAATGCAATAACGATCCGACCAATTTCTGGATCTTCTCGGCAGCCGGCCTGCTGCGGCTGGCCGACCGGACCGGCTGGAATGTTCTGGCCGACAACCGCGTGGGTGATACCAAACGCTCCGACCCCAGCTCGGACGATCATGACGAGCGCATGTTTCTGGTACTGGAAAGCCGCCAGTTCGGGAGTTAGACAGTGAAATCAGCATCCCGGAAGTCATCCTCCATGGGAGTGATCGCGCTGGCCAGCGTCGCGGCACTTCCGGTGCTCAGCTTCTTCCTGTTCGGCACATTCCAGCTCTATGCTGGCAATGCCGACGAGTTCGAAGCCGGTTTTCGCACTCTGCTGCCTCGCTACGTGCCGGCCATGGTCATCATCTGGCTGCTACTGACCGGAGCCGGCCTGTTGCTGCGTGGCTCGATCAGGCAACGCTATGTCTGCGCCGTGTTCGGCCTGGGCGTTCTGATCTGGTTCCAGGGCACGTTCCTGGTCGGCAGCTATGGAGTGCTTGATGGCCGCGGCCTGGACTGGCAGGCCTTCTCGTTTCCGGCCTGGCTGGATATCGCGCTGTGGATTGGCGTGTTGGCCGGATTTGTCATCGCCTATCGGCAGGTCGGCCGCCTGGCCGTATCGGCCAGTGCCGTACTGATAGCCCTGCAACTGGTTTCGGGCCTGCATGTCGGGCTGACCAGCGACACCCGCCTGTGGAGCGCGCGCATTGCCGACGTTTCGGGACCGCCGGAGGATATTTTCCAGTACTCGCGAGAGCACAATGTCGTGCAGTTGATCCTGGATAACTTCCAGACCGATATCTTCGAAGAACTGATCGAGGAAGAGGGGCTTGCCGAAGACTTCGACGGGTTCGTGCTGTTTCGGGAGAACGCGGCGGTCACGCCCTATACGATACTGGCCATCCCATCCATACTGAGCGGACAGGTTTACGATGGCGGCGAGCCCCCCGGAGAATTCTTTCGTCGCAGCATCAGGCAAGGACTACCCAGCCGACTGCACGAGCAAGGCTACCGGGTCAATCTCAGCACCATGCGCTCACTGGAAGACAGCGACCATGACGCTCATTACAGGATCCCGTCGGTGTACGGCGCCACGGCCCGGGAGATGATCGAAAGCGAGGCTGCCCGGCTTGTCGATATCACCCTGTTCCGCCATGTTCCCCACCTGGTGAGAAACTGGGTCTACAACGACAACAACTGGCGGCTCAGTCCGGTCATGGTCGACCCAGAAACCCTGCCGAAGTCTTTTGCTCACAAGCAGTTCTTCCGGGACTACACCGAACGCCTCGATCCGCGCCTCGATGGCCCGGCCTTCCACTTTCTTCATCTCTGGCCGCCGCATCCTCCCTACGTGACCACCGAAGACGGAGAGTATGCCGGAGAGGCACTGCCCAATACCCGGGAGAATTACAAGCACGAAGCCCGCGCCATCCTGCTGCAAGTCGTCGAGTTTCTCGAGAAACTGAAGGATCGCGGAATCTATGATGACACCCTGATTGTCCTGCACAGCGACCACGGGGGTGCTTTCGAACCGGAGTTCACGCCGACACGAACATTGGCACTGAAAGCCATCAAGCCGCGAAACAGCCGTGGTCCCTTGCGCACCTCCAATGCCCAGGTCGCGCTGACCGATGTGGCCGCGACCATCGTCGAGGAAGAGGAACTGGACATCGACTGGCAGGGACGCTCGGCATTCGATGTTTCCGAAGACGAGGTACGCGAGCGCCGCTTCGTTTTCTACCATGGCAATCGCAATCAGTACCTGCGTCCGGTATCCATAAAAGGCAGCCTGTACTCGGCCGACAGCTACACCCATCTCGAGTCCGTGCCCATCGACATGACCGCCGAGACCTACCAGCCGGGAAACACCGTCGGCGTCGGTATTGACGGGGAGGGTTCGGTGTATCTCGGAGAGGGCTGGAGCACACCCGATGCCGGCGTGGTCTGGAACAACGGGCAGGAAGCCACCCTGAACATTCCCATAGAGCCGCAGGAGAACGATCTGCAACTGTCCCTCTGGTTGATACCTGCAATCTACGAGGACGTGCTTGAACAGCAGCGCATCTCCCTCTACAGCGCCGACCGCAAACTCGGGCAGTGGACGCTGGAAAGCCGCGAGGGCACCCGCCTGCAGGCCTCCGTTCCGGCCGAACTGATGCAGACTGGTGAACTTGAGCTTCGACTCGAGTTGCCCGATGCCGCAAGCCAGCAGGAACTGGGCGTGGGAGGCGACCAGCGCCAGCAGAGCATTGCCCTGAGCCGCTTCCTGCTGGAGTAGGTCCCCGGCTCAGCGCCGACGGCGCATCAGGTAGAGCGTACGCTCGCTGCCTTCGACCGGCTCGCGTTCGAGGATCTCGAAATGCCGGGTCATGGCCGCCTCGAAGTGCTCGGCATCGTAGGTATCGAAGATGTCTTCACGGGTGCTGAGCAGGCGCTGGACCTGGCTGTCGCCGCGCGGGACGAATTCGATGATGAGATGCCTGCAGGCGTCGGCAAAAAAGTCGGCCAGCCGGTCCAGCGGCACATTGTTGGAAATGGCCAGGTGGTGAATCAATGCCAGCGCCATGGCGCAGTCCACCGGGCCACGATCCAGAAACGAATCGCGTTCGCGCTCGTGCCAGCCGGTGCCGGGGCTGGGATTGGTCAGATCCAGCAATAGCGGCAGTGGCCCGGACTGCTGTTCGGCACGCAGGCGCCGGTAGTTCTTTTCCACCGCCGAAGGATCGATATCGAAGGCCACCACCGGAATGTCGCGACGGGCGGCGATGCGGCTGAACTCACCGGTATTGGCGCCCAGATCCCAGACCGCCTCGGGCGAGACGGCATCCAGAAAGCGATCGACCAGTGCCTGCTTGGCGGTGAATGCACCCTCGCTGTAATTGGTCGCCTGGTAGTAGTCGGCCCACTCGGTACCACCGGGGTTCCAGTTCAATTTGGAGATGGTGCCGCGCAGGCTGTCGACCATGCCCAGCAGGCCGGTTCGACTGACCCGGGCCTGTTTGACCGACTTGCCGGACTGCGAAGGGGCGGCATCGGCGTAGTTTCTCTGGTAGCGGGCATGCAGGTGCAGATGCATGGCCAGACCGGGCCTGAGCCGGGTGCGCCTGGGCAGCAAGCCGGCGGCGAGATCCAGCGGAATGCCGTCGATATGCACACGCAGCAACTGACCCAGGCGGATATCACGCCTGGCCATCAGCGCCAGCGGGGCGAGGAAATGCTGGCAGAACTGGCGGTAAGCCACCCAGGGCTCACCCTCGCGGTAGACCTCGAATGACAGCGTGTCGATCATCACCGGCCGGCCGCGATGGAACTGGATGTTGTAGGCCGAGGCATCTTTCAGACTCATGTCATGCTGCATGGCCAGGCGCTGGATCTCCAGGGTGGCCAGGGCGGCATCCTTGAGCTGGCTGAAACTCCACTCGTAGGGCCAGGACAAAAACTCCAGCGGCTCGGGCCGGAGAATCCGGTAGGCCGTGTCCGGCTCGGCGACCGGCCCGTCGACTTCCTCATGCGGAATCAGCAGACCCCGCTCGACCAGTTTCTGATACAGACCCGAATCGATCAGACGATGGTAGTCCTCGCGATAGCGCTGATTGACCTGGCGGTAGACGACGCCGTCCTGCCTGAACACGAAGCCTGAAGGGTCGCGAAAAGAGGCAGCCGCCACCGTCGCTGCTATCTTGCTGGAATCTTCCATCAATCACTCCGTCTTGCCGCATGGAGCCACCCCGGGATTCAAGCGAGTGGCCGAAAGCAGGTGATTTTACAATCTTGTTACAATGCATGGTTTACCGTTCGCGTCCACCGCGACGGCAAAACACAAGCGATACAGCGAATGACCGGAATGGACAGAGCAATGCACCGAGCACGAATTACCTTTTTCTGGATCGCCGTGGCCGCGCTGCTGGCTTTCGTCTCCATGCCGGTCCATGCCTATATCGACCCCGGTACCGGCAGTGCCATTTTGCAGGGCATCCTCGCCGCCCTGGCCGCCATTGCGCTGACCGCCAAGCTCTACTGGCATCGGCTGTTGCGTCTGCTCGGGCTGCGCAAGCGCACCGAGGAACCGGTCAGTGACGCCACGCAGGAACAGGGCGAACACGCCGAAGAATCCAGAAACGACTGAATCCAGGCTGCACATGATTCGCTCGATGCTGGCCGCTGCGGCCCTGTTGGCGGCCCTGCCGATTTCGGCTGAAGCACTGGAGCTGCAATCCGACACCCTGCATCTGGGCTGGGGCGCGGATCACCCTGCACCGACCACCTTCCAGGTCAGAAGCGACCGCGATGCCCGCTGGCAATCACTGATCAGCGCCGACTCGAAGCTCGGTGGCAGTCGGCACCTGCAGTTGCACATCGGCGGCGAGCCGCTCGACAACTGGCAGCTCGACGCAGCCGACCCGACAGGCGTGGTCGCCCGCAGCCATGATCCAGACCGCGAGCTTGAATTCCGGCAGCACTTCGAACTGGCCGAGGGCGGACATACCCTGCACTTGCAGATCACCGTAACCAATCAGGGCGGTTCAGAAACGAACCTCGACGGCCTGGGGCTTAGCCTCGGCCCGGGTCTGGGCGAAGAGCCAATCGACGGGCTGGGCATGGCTGCGGCCCTGTACTCCTTTGTCGATACCATCGGGTTGGTGGATGGACGCATCCAGCGCCCGGCAAGACCGGAGCCCGGCGAAACCCTTTCCCTTGGGGAACTGGCCGGTGCAGAATGGCTGGGACTTTACAGCCGCTATTTCGCCCTGCTGCTCAAGCCTGACGACCCGACCACCATCAACTCAGCCAGCGCCGCGCTGCCTGCACCAGACTCGTCCTCGCTGCCGGCCCGCTACCTGCCTGGGTTGATGTTGGAATTGGACGAAGCGAGCCTGGCCGCGGGCGAAAGCCGGGAGTGGGAGTTCACGGTATTCGCCGGCCCACGATCGCGACAGGCAGTCGCAGCGGGCGAGGCAGATTTCTCCGATGTGCTGTTTCCCGGACTCTGGCAGTGGATGCGCTATCTGTGCTTTGGCCTGCTGTGGCTGCTGGAAGTGCTGTTTGCCCTGATCCCCAGTTGGGGCCTGGCCATTATCGTGCTGGCCGTCCTGGTGCGCCTGGCCATGTATCCGCTAGCCAGGCGGGCCCTGGCCGGACAACACGCATTTGCCGAAGTCCAGCGCCGGATCCAGCCGGAAATCGCAGAGATCAAGCAACGCTACAAGGGTGGTGAGCAGAGCGAGCGGATTCTTGAACTCTACGAGAAGCATGACGTCAGTCCCCTGGCCGGACTCAAGCCGCTACTGATCGTGCTGATCCAGATTCCAGTGTTCATCGCGTTGTTTCATGTGCTGGGCCAGGCCTTCGAACTGCGCGAGGCGCCTTTCCTGTGGATCGAGACACTGGCCGAACCCGACCGGCTGTTTTCGATGGGTCTCTCGCTGCCGTTTTTCGGCCAGTATTTCAACCTGCTGCCTGTCTTGCTGGCCATCACCACGCTGATGACCCTCAAGCTCTCGCCGGCACCGGCCGCGGACGCCACGGCCCAGAGGCGTCAGAACATCTTTCTGGTGATCATGGCCCTGGGCTTTTTCCTGATTTTCTACCCCTTCCCTGCCGGCATGGTGCTGTACTGGACCGCCGCCAACATACTCCACATCGCCCAGAGTCGTCTGACTTCATCCAGCCGCTGAGTGTACGCCGGGGATGCAACCCCGGCCTACGGCTAGGAGAACCCTTGAAATAATACGCCGGGGATGCAACCCCGCCCCACGGCTAGGAGAACCCTTGAAATAATACGCCGGGGACGCAACCCCGCCCCACGGCTAGGAGAACCCTTGAAATAATACGCCGGGGACGCAACCCCGCCCCACGGCTAGGAGAACCCTTGAAATAATACGCCGGGGACGCAACCCCGCCCCACGGCTAGGAGAACCCTTGAAATAACGCCGGGGACGCAACCCCGCCCCACGGCTAGGAGACCCCTTGAAATAATACGCCGGGGATGCAACCCCGCCCCACGGCTAGGAGAACCCTTGAAATAATACGCCGGGGATGCAACCCCGCCCCACGGCTAGGAGAACCCTTGAAATAATACGCCGGGGATGCAATCCCGGCCTACGGTTTGGAGAACCCTTGAAATAATACGCCGGGGATGCAACCCCGGCCTACGGCTAGGAGAACCCTTGAAATAATACGCCGGGGATGCAACCCCGGCCTACGGCTAGGAGAACCCTCGAGGTAGCCCGGCCTTGCATGGCCGGGATTGCTAGGAGAACCCTCGAGGTAGCCGGGATTGCAGGGGTGGCCGTGCAGAGGGCATGCGTGGGAGGTCCCGGATAAGTGCTGCGCATTTTCCGGGACGACATGCCAACCCTGCCCGCCTTATTCCCACTCGATGGTCGCCGGGGGCTTGCCGGAGATGTCGTAGACGACTCGGGATACGCCGTCGCATTCATTGATGATGCGGCGCGAGACATGGTCGAGGAAGTCGTGGTCGAGGTAGGCCCAGCGCGCGGTCATGAAGTCAATGGTTTCGACGGCGCGCAGGGCAATCACGTACTCGTAGCGGCGGGCATCGCCGACAACACCGACGGACTTCACCGGCAGGAACACGGCAAAGGCCTGGCTGACCTTGTCGTAGAAGCCGGCCTTTCTGAGCTCTGAAATGAAGATATGATCGGCTTTCTGCAGCGGCTCGACATACCCGGGCTTGACCTCACCCAGGATGCGCACGCCCAGTCCCGGTCCCGGGAAGGGATGACGCATGACCAGTTCGCGCGGCAGGCCCAGCTCGATGCCGATCTCCCTGACCTCGTCCTTGAACAGTTCCTTCAGAGGCTCGACCAGCTTGAGATTCATGTCCTCGGGCAGGCCGCCGACATTGTGGTGCGACTTGATCACCTTGGCCTTGCCGGTGGCCGCACCAGCCGATTCGATGACATCGGGATAGATCGTGCCCTGGGCCAGCCAGCTGGCTTCCTGATGACTCTTGGCCGACTGCTCGAACACGCGAATGAACTCGCGGCCGATGATCTTGCGCTTCTCTTCCGGGTCGGACACGCCGGCCAGGGCATTCATGAACTGATCGCGCGCATTGATGCGCTCGACGCGCACGCCCAGGTGCTCGGCGAAGGTGGCCATGACCTGGTCGCCTTCCTGGTAGCGCAGCAGCCCGGTATCGACAAAAATGCACAGCAGTTGATCACCGATGGCCTCGTGCAGCAATGCAGCCACCACCGAGGAGTCCACCCCGCCGGAAAGCCCCAGCAGTACGGTGTCTTTACCGACCTGCTCACGCACCCGGGCAATCTGGTCGTCGATGATGGCTGCGGTGGTCCAACCCGCCTCGCAACCGCAGATGTCATGCACGAAACGTTCGAGTATGCGCCGTCCCTGAACGGTATGGGTGACTTCAGGGTGGAATTGCAACCCGTAGTAGCGACGCTGGTCGTCGCCCATGCCGGCAATCGGCGCCGAGGCGGTGGTGCAGATGGTCTTGAAGCCTTCGGGCAGCGTGGTGACCTTGTCACCATGACTCATCCATACATCCAGCAACGCCTGCCCGTCGGGGTCCACCCGGTCCTCGATGCCGTCGAGCAGCCGGCCAGGTGCGTCCTGTGCCACTTCGGCATAACCGAACTCCTTTTCGTCCGAAGGGCTGACCACGCCGCCGAAATGGCTGGCCATCGCCTGCATGCCGTAGCAGATGCCCAGCAATGGCACACCCAGGTCGAACACAACCTGCGGAATACGCGGGCTGTCCGCATAAGCCACGGATTCCGGCCCGCCGGACAGCACGATACCGGTTGCACCGAAGTCACGAATCACGTCGTCTCCGACGTCAAAAGGCAGGATTTCCGAATACACCCCGATCTCGCGCACACGACGCGCAATCAATTGCGTGTACTGGGAGCCGAAGTCGAGGATGAGGATGCGGTGGGTGTGGATGGACATGCTGGTGGCTTGCGGTTGGGTGGGTGGAGGGGTTTGGGGTTCGTGGCTTTCGGTGGGTTGGGAGGTTCAGTTTCAAGTGTTAAGTGTGAAGTGTGAAGTGTGAAGTTGGGGCTTGCGATTAGATTTGTCGAATGGTTTCGGGTTTAGTGGCTTCGGTTGGGTTGGGGGTGTTAGGTGTTAGGTGTTAGGTGTTAGGTGCTGGCACCAAGCCTTGACCAGCTCCCTTGCTCCTTAACACATAACACATAACACCTAAATCTTCACACTTCACACTTCAAACTCCATAGAGCTACCCCAACTTGTAATTCGGTGCTTCCTTCGTGATTGCTACGTCGTGGGCATGGGATTCTCGGACGCCGGCCGGGGAGATTCTCACGAATCGGGGGCGGGTGCGCATTTCGTCGATGCTGGCGCAGCCGACGTAGCCCATGGAGGCGCGTAGCCCGCCCATGAGCTGGTGGACGACGCCGCCCAGCGGGCCCTTGTAGGGCACGCGGCCTTCGATGCCTTCCGGAACGAGCTTGTCGGCTTCGGCCTCGGCCTGGAAGTAGCGGTCCTTGGAGCCCTGCTCCATGGCACCCAGCGAGCCCATGCCGCGATAACTCTTGTATGAACGGCCCTGGTAAAGCACTACTTCGCCGGGCGCTTCCTCGGTACCGGCCAGCAGGCCGCCGATCATGACGCTTGAAGCGCCAGCCGCCAGGGCCTTGGCCACGTCACCGGAGAAACGAATGCCGCCATCGGCGATCAGGGGCACATCGGACTTGCGAACCGCATCGGCCGCGGCGGCCACGGCGCTGACCTGGGGTACGCCGATACCGGCGACCACGCGGGTGGTACAGATCGAGCCGGGTCCCTGCCCGATCTTGATGCCGTCGGCCCCGGCCTCGGCGAGGTCGCGGGCTGCATCGGACGTCGAGACGTTGCCACCAATGACCTGAACATCGGGGTAATGCTTCTTGACCCAGGATATGCGGTCGAGCACGCCCCGGGAATGGCCGTGCGCGGTGTCGACCACGACGATGTCGATCCCGGCCTCGACCAGCGCGGCGATGCGGTCCTCGGTATCGCCGCCCACGCCAACCGCGGCCGCAGTGAGCAACTGCTCGGCACTGTCCTTGGCGGCATTGGGGAAATCACGCGACTTCTGGATGTCCTTGACCGTGATCAGGCCCTTGAGCTGGAAATTGCCGTTGACCACCAGCACCTTCTCGATGCGGTGTTTGTGCAGCAGCTCCAGCACCTCATCCTGGCTGGCGCCCTCCTGCACGGTGACCAGCTTGTCCTTGCGCGTCATGATATTGCGCACCGGATCGTCGAGGTGGCGCTCGAAGCGCATGTCGCGACTGGTGACGAGCCCCACCAGCTCGCCACCATCAACCACCGGCACGCCGGAGATGTTGTGCCGCCGGGTCAGCTCGAACACGTCGCGAATGCTGGTGTAGGGGTCGACCGTGATCGGATCCTTGATCACGCCGGCCTCGTACTTCTTGACGATGCGCACCTGCTCGGCCTGGCGCTCGATGGTCATGTTCTTGTGGATGACGCCTACGCCGCCAGCCTGGGCCAGGGCAATGGCCAGGCGGGCCTCGGTGACGGTGTCCATGGCCGCCGAAGCCAGGGGGATATTGAGCTTGAGATCGCGCGTGATGCGGGTCGAAAGATCGACGTCCTTGGGGAGCACCTCGGAGTAATCCGGCACCAGCGAAACATCGTCAAAAGTAAGGGCTTCGTCGATCAGGCGCATGGGGCGTGCTCCGGCAGGTAAATCCCGCCATTTTACACCTTAAATGCCGTTATGAGCAAACTTGGGAGAGGCGAGAGCCAGCCGTAGGTCGGGGTCACATCCCCGACGGGCGACATTTCGGGCCTGAACGCTCGTAGCTCATGTGTGAACAAGCCTGCTGACTCGTCCGTCGGGGATGTGACCCCGACCTACTCGGGTCGCGTTGGAGTCCGTCGGGGGTGTGACCCCGACCTGCGCGGGTCAGGCTCCTACGGTAAAGCTCTCTCCGCAGCCGCATTCGCCGGTCACGTTGGGGTTGGTAAAGCGGAATTCGCGCACCAGGCCCTGGTGGACGAAGTCGATGCGGGTGCCGGCGACCATGGACAGTGCCTTGTCATCGACGATGACCTGGATGCCCCGGTCCTCGAAGACATGATCTTCGGCGGCAGCCTCATGGGCCAGGCCAACATCGTAGGCCCAGCCGGAGCAGCCGGTGCGTTTGACCGAGAGCCTGAGTCCGATACCCCCGTCTCGCGCCATGAATTCACGCACCCGCTCGGCGGCCGCCTCGGTCAGGCTGACGCCTTCTTCAGTCAGGTTTTCTTGGGTTGCCGTAGCCATGTCCAGTATTATTGCGTCTTGCCCGTCATGTTTCAATGAAAAGGATTTTCATTTCCACCATGCAAACTGCCAGCATCAAAGCGGTGCTCGGCGGCGAAATTGCCGTCGGCTCCGAAATCGTCGTCCAGGGTTGGGTTCGCACCCGGCGTGACTCCAAGGCCGGATTCTCCTTCATCCATCTCAACGATGGCTCCTGTTTCGGCAACCTGCAACTGGTCGCCGACAAGGACCTGCCCAATTATGCCAGCGAAATCCAGAAACTGACTTCCGGCTGCTCGCTGCGCTGCCGCGGCACGGTGGTGGAATCCAGGGGGCGTGGCCAGAGCGTGGAAATCCAGGCCGCCGAGATCGAGGTGCTGGGCTTTGTCGAGGACCCCGACACCTACCCCGTGCAGCCCAAGCAGCACAGCTTCGAGTTTCTGCGCACCGTGGCCCACCTCAGGCCGCGCACCAACACCTTCGGCGCGGTTACCCGCGTGCGCCATGCCGCGGCCCGAGCCATTCACGAGTTCTTCGACGAACACGGCTACTACTGGGTCAACACGCCGATTGTGACCGCCTCGGACGCCGAAGGCGCCGGCCAAATGTTTCGTGTCTCCACGCTCGACCTGATGAATCCGCCGCGTACCGACGACGGCAAGATCGACTTCCGCGAGGATTTCTTCGGCCGCGAAACCTTCCTGACCGTATCGGGGCAACTCAACGTCGAGGCCTACTGCCTGGCGCTTTCCAAGGTCTACACCTTCGGCCCCACTTTCCGTGCCGAGAACTCCAACACTGCCCGCCACCTGGCCGAGTTCTGGATGATCGAGCCGGAAGTCGCTTTTGCCGACCTGGAGGACCTGGCCAGGCTGTCCGAGGACTTCCTCAAGTTCGTATTCGCCCGCGTGCTGGAGCGCTGCGGCGAGGACATGGCTTTCTTTGCCGAGCGCATCGAGCCGGAAGCGATTACCCGGCTGGAGAAGCTGGTCGACAGCGATTTCGTGCAGATGGACTACGCCGAGGCTATCGAGATTCTGAAAAGCTCCGGCAAGAAGTTCGAATTCAAGCCTGAGTGGGGCGTGGACCTGCAGACCGAGCATGAGCGCTACCTGACCGAGCAGCACTGCAAGGCCCCGGTGGTAGTCAAGAACTACCCCGACGAAATCAAGGCCTTTTACATGCGCCTCAATGACGACGGCAAGACAGTGGCCGCCATGGATGTCCTGGCACCGGGTATCGGCGAGATCATCGGTGGTTCGCAGCGCGAGGAGCGTCTGGATGTTCTCAAGTCGCGCATGGCCCACCACGGCCTGGATGCCGAAACCTACAGCTGGTACGTCGACCTCAGGCGCTACGGCACCGTCCCCCACGCCGGCTTCGGCCTGGGCTTCGAACGCCTGCTCAACTACATCACCGGCCTGGGCAATATTCGCGACGTGATTCCGTACCCGAGAACGCCGGGGAGTGCGCCGTTTTGATGGTGAGAGGTAGAAGGTGGGAAGTGGGAAGTGGGAAGTGGGAAGTGGGAAGTGTTAAGTGTGAAGTGTTAGGTGTTAGGTGTTAGGTGTTGGGTGTTAGGTGTTGGGTGTTAGGTGTTGGGAAAGCGGGAGACGGTGATCAGGGCACTTGGTCGTCCCGGAATCACCGCAGGTGATATCCGGGATCTCGCAGGCTGGTCTTCTGCACGGCACACCGGCCGAAGCCTGAGGCCCTGCCCGCTTGAATGTGCGAGGTCCCGGCGCTTTGGCCGGGACGACAGAACTTGCCCACCGGTCGTCCCGGAATCGCCGCAGGCGATATCCGGGACCTCGCACGCTGGCTTTCCGCACGGCGCACCGGATACAGCCGGAGGCCCTGCACGCTTGACCGTGCGAGGTCCCGGCTCTTCGGCCGGGACGACAGAACTTACCCATCCGTCGTCCCGGAATCGCCGCAGGCGATATCCGGGACCTCGCACGCTGGCTTTCCGCACGGCGCACCGGATACAGCCGGAGGCCCTGCACGCTTGAATGTGCGAGGTCCCGGCGCTTTGGCCGGGACGACAGAACTTGCCCACCGGTCGTCCCGGAATCGCCGCAGGCGATATCCGGGACCTCGCACGCTGGCTTTCCGCACGGCGCACCGGATACAGCCTGAGGCCCTGCACGCTTGACCGTGCGAGGCCCCGGCTCTTCGGCCGGGACGACAGAACTTGCCCACCGGTCGTCCCGGAATCGCCGCAGGCGATATCCGGGACCTCGCACGCTGGCTTTCCGCACGGCGCACCGGATACAGCCGAAGGCCCTGCACGCTTGACCGTGCGAGGCCCCGGCTCTTCGGCCGGGACGACAGAACTTGCCCACCGGTCGTCCCGGAATCGCCGCAGGCGATATCCGGGACCTCGCACGCTGGCTTTCCGCACGGCGCACCGGATACAGCCGGAGGCCCTGCACGCTTGACCGTGCGAGGCCCCGGCTCTTCGGCCGGGACGACAGAACTTGCCCACCGGTCGTCCCGGAATCGCCGCAGGCGATATCCGGGACCTCGCACGCTGGCTTTCCGCACGGCGCACCGGATACAGCCGGAGGCCCTGCACGCTTGACCGTGCGAGGTCCCGGCGCTTCGGCCGGGACGACAGAACTTGCCCACCGGTCGTCCCGGAATCGCCGCAGGCGATATCCGGGACCTCGCACGCTGGCTTTCCGCACGGCGCACCGGATACAGCCGGAGGCCCTGCACGCTTGAATGTGCGAGGTCCCGGCGCTTCGGCCGGGACGACAGAACTTGCCCACCGGTCGTCCCGGAATCGCCGCAGGCGATATCCGGGACCTCGCACGCTGGCTTTCCGCACGGCGCACCGGATACAGCCGGAGGCCCTGCACGCTTGACCGTGCGAGGCCCCGGCTCTTCGGCCGGGACGACAGAACTTACCCATCCGTCGTCCCGGAATCGCCGCAGGCGATATCCGGGACCTCGCACGCTGAGACCCTGCAACAAGAATCGACACGTGAGTTCTTGAAAACATACATTCGTGTATGTATACTTTCGCTTTGCGGTTAACCACGCCGCCTGGCTTGCCTGACTGACTGGAGATTCACCCATGCGTGCAGACCATGCCGCACGTGGCCGCGGCCGCGTTTTTCTTCTTTTGCCCGCCCTGGCTCTTGCCCTCACCGCCTGTGGCAATTCGGACCAGGACCAGCAACCGCCCCCACCGCCGGTGACTTATGACACCGCCGAGCTCACTTCGGCCAGCGTCACCGAGGAATATGCCGGCCGCGCCCGCGGCTCGCGCGAGGTGGAAGTCCGTGCCCGGGTCGAGGGCATTCTGGAGGAACGACTCTACGTCGAAGGCCAGGTGGTCGATGCCGGAGACGAACTCTTTCTGATCGATCCCGAGCCCTACGAAATTGCCCTGCAGCGCGCCGAGGCCGAGCGCTCCAATGCCAGTGCCCGCCTGAGTCAGGCCGAGCGCGAATGGCGCCGGGTCTCGGGCCTGTTCGAGCGCGACGCGATTTCCGAACGCGAGCGTGACCGTGCCCGCTCGGAGCTGGACCTGGCCGAGGCCGGCGTGGCGCTGGCAGACGCCGGGGTGGCATCGGCACGCCTGAACCTCGAGTGGACCCGTGTGAGGGCCCCGATTGCCGGTGCCACCGGCCTGGAAACCCTGTCCGAAGGCAGCCTGATCAGCCAGGGCACCCTGCTGACCAGCATTACCCAGACCGATCCGGTGCATGTACGCTTCGCCGTGCCGGAACGCGACGCCGCCATGCAGCGCGCGGTGCGCCGCGCCCGCGACGGCAATGGCGATGAACACCGGCGTACCGCAACGCTGACCCTGCCCGATGGCAGTGACTACGACCAGCCCGGCGTGGTCGATTTCACCGATGTCAGCATCGATCCACGCACCGGCAGTGTCAGTGGCCGGGCTATCTTTCCCAATGCCGACGGCCACATCATGCCGGGACAGTTCGTGCGCGTGCGCCTGACCACGCAGGAACTCGACGATGTCGTTCTGCTGCCGCCGGCCGCCATCGGCCAGGACCAGGAATCGGCCCGCGTCTTCATCGTCGGCGACGATGACCGGGTCAGCTCGCGCCAGGTCACCCTCGGCCCGATCATCGACGGTCGGCAGGTGGTAGCCGACGGCATCGAGGCGGGCGAACGCGTGGTGGTGCGCGGCCTGCACATGCTGCAGGACGGTCAGCCGGTTCAGCCAAGACCGTCTGAGGCTCCACCTGCGGATGCTCAGCCGGAAGATGACCAGCCGGCTGACGGAGGCGAATGATGTTCCGCTTCTTCATCGACCGGCCGATCTTTGCCTCGGTCGTCTCCATCGTTATCGTGCTGGCCGGCACGGCGGCACTGCGAGTATTGCCGATCGAGCTCTATCCCGACGTGGTGCCTCCGCAGGTGGTGGTCAGCACGATGTATCCGGGCGCCAGTGCCGAGGTGTTGGCAGAAACCGTGGCCGCGCCGCTGGAGCAGGAGATCAACGGCGTCGACGACATGATCTACATGGAGTCCACCGCCACCGACTCGGGCATGCTGATGATCACGGTGTCGTTCGAGATCGGCACCGACCCCGACCAGGCCACCATCAACGTCAACAACCGGGTCCAGGCCGCCCTGCCCCGGGTGCCGCAGCTAGTGCGCGAGATGGGTCTGAGGGTCGAGTCGCGCTCGACCAACATCCTGATGGTGCCGGTGCTTTACTCGCCCGAGGGCACGCACGACCCGCTGTTCATGTCCAACTATGCCCTGCTCAATGTCATCGACGAGCTGGTGCGAGTACCGGGAGTGGGTGATGCCTCGCTGTTCGGGCCCACGGACTACTCCATGCGCATCTGGATAAGTCCGGACAAGCTCGCCCAGTTCGGGCTCACCCCGCAGGATGTGGCCTCGGCCATCCGCGACCAGAACGCGCAGTATGCCGCCGGCCGCATCGGGGCCGAGCCCTCGCCCGAAGGCCAGGCCTTCACCATGACGGTGACCACGCGCGGCCAGCTCGACGCGCCCGAGCAGTTCGAGAACATCATTCTGCGTTCCGATCTCGACGGCAGCGTGCTGAGGCTGGGCGATGTGGCCCGCGCCGAGCTCGGCGCCCAGGGTTATGACTTCGACGCCATCTACAACAACCAGCCCACCGTACCGCTGGGCGTCTACCTGCAGCCCGGTGCCAATGCGCTGGAAACAGCCGAGCGCGTATACGACGCGCTGGACAGCACCGCCGAGCGTTTCCCCGACGACATGGCCTATGCCGTACCGTTTGACACCACGGACTTCATCAACATCTCGATTCGCGAAGTCATCATCACGCTGCTGGTGGCCACGGTGCTGGTGGTGCTGGTCACCTTCCTGTTTCTTCAGCACCTGCGCGCCACCCTGATTCCGGTTGCCGCCATCCCGGTGTCACTGATCGGCACCTTTGCCGGCATGCTGGCACTGGGCTTTTCGGTCAACCTGCTCACCCTGTTCGGGCTGGTGCTGTCGATCGGCATCGTGGTCGACAACGCCATCATCGTGATGGAGAACGTCGAGCGGCTGATGCGCGAGAAGAACCTCAAGGCACGTGATGCCTCGGTCGAGACCATGCAGCAGGTTTCCGGCGCGGTCGTGTCTTCGACCCTAGTGCTGGTGGCCGTTTTCGCCCCGGTGGCTTTCCTCGGCGGACTTTCCGGTGAGCTCTATCGCCAGTTCGCCGTCACCATCGCCGTGTCTGTGGTGGTCTCCGGCGTGGTCGCCGTGACCCTGACGCCGGCCATGTGTGCCTTGCTGCTCGATACGCAGAAAAAGCATGTGCTCAAGCCCTTCGAGTGGTTCAATACCGGTTTCGAGCGTGTCACATCCGGTTTCGTGCGCACCGTGGAATTCCTGGTGCGCGCTCCTGTGCTCGGCATCGGCCTGTTCGTGCTGGTCGCGGCCATGGCCGCACTGGGCATGAACCGGCTGCCGCCGGGCCTGGTGCCGCAGGAAGACCAGGGCGTGGCGCTGGTCTCCTACAGCCTGCCGGCCACCGCCTCTCTGGAGCGCACGACAGCCTTCCGCGACCAGCTCTCCGAGCAGTTGCTGGCCATGGACGAGGTAGACGATTTCAGCACTTTTGCCGGTTTCGACATCATCGCCATGGCGCTGAGAACCAATTCCGGCGTCGGCTTCGCCAACCTCGCCGACTGGAGCGAGCGGCGCGGGCCGGGACAGGACGCCCAGTCGCTGACCGAGCGCATCATGGGCATGGGAATGGGGATGGAAGACGCCTTCGTGATCGCGTTTGCCCCACCGCCCATCCAGGGCCTGTCGCTGACCGGCGGCGTCGAAGGCTACCTGGAAGTGCGCGACGACCTCAGTCCGCAGGAAATGGAAGCCCTGGCCTGGCAGCTGATGAGTGCGGCCGGTGAACGACCCCAGCTGAGCAATGCCCGCACCACGCTGGAAACTTCCATTCCGCGCTACCGCGCCGATGTCGACCGCGACAAGGCGCTGGCCGCCGGCGTGCCGATCAATCAGGTGTTTTCCACCATGCAGGCCACCTTCGGCTCGCTGTATGTCAACGACTTCACCCTGCAGGGACGCAACTGGCAGGTCAACCTGCAATCCGAAGGCGAATTCCGCAGCCGGCCCGAAGACCTCAACAAGGTCTTCGCCCGCTCCGAACACGGCGAGCTCATCCCGTTGAGCTCGCTGGTCACCCTGGAGCGCGTTTCCGGCCCCGACATCATCAACCGCTATAACGTCAATGCCGCGGCCCGCATCATGGCCGACGCCGCCCCCGGCTACACCACCGGCCAGGCCAAGGCGGCACTGGAAGCCGTGTTCACCGAGGTCATGGACCGCGAGCAGGCCAGCCTGGGCTTTACCGGCGAGGCCTACCAGCTCGACGCGGCTGCTGGAGCCGGCGGGCTCGCCTTTGTTCTGGGCCTGGTCATGGTGTTCCTCATCCTGGCCGCCCAGTACGAGCGGTTGACCCTGCCGTTGGCCGTGGCCACGGCCGTGCCCTTCGGGGTGCTCGGCGCCGCCCTGTTCGCCCTGCTGCGCGGTTTTCCAAACGACATCTACTTCCAGGTCGGTCTGCTCGTGCTGATCGGGCTGGCGGCCAAGAACGCCATCCTGATCGTCGAGTTTGCCGCCCAGAACCGCGCGGCCGGCATGTCGTCGACCGAGGCGGCGATCACCGCGGCGCGCCAGCGTTTCCGGGCCGTAATCATGACCGCGCTGACCTTCATCATCGGCACCATGCCGCTGGTGCTGGCCACCGGCGCGGGCGCGGCCAGTCGCCAGGAGATCGGCACCGTAGTGGTCGGCGGCATGCTGTTTGCCAGCACCCTGGCGCTGCTGTTCGTGCCGCTGGCCTACAAGCTGTTCGAGGATCTCTCGGAGTGGAACCGCAAACGCGGCGATGGTCATGACCGTGACAGCTCGGAGGAACGGGCATGAACAGACGACTTCATCAGAACGCTTTAGTACTCACCGGGCTGCTGTTGCTGGCTGGCTGTGCCGTCGGACCCGACTATCAGCGCCCGGAACTGGAAGCACCCGCGCCCGTCGACACCGAACAGGTTCGCGCACATCAACAGGCACTGGTCGACTGGTGGCAACGCTTCGACGATCCCGTGCTCGATGACCTGATCGAGCGGGCGACCAGCGACAACCTGGAGATTCGCGCAGCACTCGCGCGCCTGTCCGAAGCCCGCGCCCGCGCCGGCCTGGCCCGTGCCGAGCGACTGCCGACGGTCGCCGCCCAGGCCGAGGCGGCGCGCGAACGCACCCCGGCTACGGCCTTCCCGATCGATATTCCCGGCGCCGGTGCCACCACGGCCAATACCTTTTCCGTGGTCGGCATGCTGGACTGGGAGGTCGATCTGTGGGGACGGCTGACCCGCGAGCGCGAGGCGGCACTGGCCCAGCTCGAGCAGAGCCGGCATGCCCATGATGCCGTTTACCTGGGCATCGTCACCGAAGTGGTCCACAACTACTTCGCGCTGCGATCAGCCGAGCAGCAACTGCGTATCACCGAACGCACGCTCGAGTCCCGGCAACGCACACTGGAGTTGGAACAGATCCGCTTCGACGCCGGCGAGGCCGACGAACTCGCCCTGCGCCAGGCGCAGACTCAGCTCGAAACCACCCGCGCCCAGCTCCCGGCCCGGAAAGCCCTGGTCAGTCAGCTCGAAGGCGCGCTGGGCATCCTGGTGGGCATGACCCCGGACGAGTTGATGGGCGAGATTGCGCTGGCCGAAGGCAGCATCCGCGAGATCCGCGTGCCCGAGCTCGACCTGGACGATCTGCCGGCCTCGCTGATCGAGCGCCGGCCCGACATCCGTGCGGCCGAGGCCGGCCTGATGGCGGCCACCGCCGGCATCGGCGTGGCCGAGGCCGCGCGCCTGCCCGGCCTGAGCCTGGGCGCCATGCTGGGTTCCATTGCCAGTGACCAATCCGACCTGTTCAGCACTGGCGCGACCGCCTGGAATGCCGGCGCGTCCCTGTTCGGCCCGGTATATGACTTCGGTCGCTCACGCTCGCGCATCGAGGTGGCCGAAGCGCTGCGTGAACAGGCCGAACTGAACTGGCGCGCCAGCGTACAAATTGCCTTCAATGAGGTACGTAGTGCTCTGATCACCCTGGAATCGGCCACCGAAACCATTGCCGCGGTCGAGCGCCAGGTCGAGGTCATCGCCCGCACCGAGGAACTGGCCGAGATCCGCTACCGCGAGGGCCTGGTCGGCTTCATCGAATTGCTCGACGCCCGACGCAACCTGCTCGACGCCGAACTGGCCCTGAGCGAGGCCCAACGCGAACAACTCACCGCGGCAGCCACCCTGTTCAAGGCACTGGGCGGCGGCTGGACGGTAGAGGACTAACCGTGCCCAGAAGAACACGTGAAGAAGCCGAAGCCACCCGCGAGGCCCTGCTCGATGCCGCCGAGCAAGTGTTCCATGAAAAAGGCGTGGCGCGAGCCTCGCTGCAGGAAATCGCTCGCACCGCGGGAGTCACCCGAGGCGCCTTCTACTGGCATTTCCGCGACAAGGCCGAGTTGTTTCGTGCCATGTTGGAACGGGTCAATCTTCCGTTTGAAGAACTGGTGGAAGCCATTCCGCCAGGATCACAACCGCAGGGCGAACTTGAGCGCATCCGGCTTGCCAGCCTGGTGGCGCTGGAACGAATGCAGCAACCCCGTTTCCGACGCATTCACGGCATTCTCATACATCGCTGCGAGATCTTTGACGACATCGACCCCGTAGCCATGATGCGAGAGATGGCTGCCACCTCCCATGCCACTACGCTGGAACATTTCAGACGCGCAGAAGCAGCAATGGAGCTGAAGCCAGGACTTGATGGAGAAACCGCCAACCAGTTGTTTCACTGCACGGTCAGGGGGCTGGTTCACAACTGGCATCTGGACACAAACGCCTTCTCCCTTCACGAAACCGGCAGCGCGCTACTCAACAGCTGGTTCAGTCTGATCGAGCGACAAAGCTGAGCCCGACTGAACGTTGAACAAACTCTACTCCGGCACGAAGTCCAGGCTCTGAGGCACTGCCCGCTTGACCGTGCGAGGTCCCGGCTCTTCGGCCGGGACGACAGAACTTGCCCATCCGTCGTCCCGGAATCGCCGCAGGCGATATCCGGGATCTCGCAGGCTGACTCTCTGCACGGCACACCGGCCGTTCGCCCTGTCGCGGTTACTTGACTCGCTGCACCACCCCCACCTACAGTGGTTGACGACCGACCGGCCAGCAGACGAGGCTGGTTCAAGCAAGGGGATTTCATGCTGCGGTTACCAGAACTGTCGATGGTGAGGAGGTTGCCGGTTGCCTGGCCGGCAATCGCCGTGGGCACTTTGCTGATTGCCTGGGCGACATGTGCACAGACAACCATCGAGCTGAACCCCGAACAGCCCAGGTTCATGATCGATGAAGGGGTTGAGTACCTGATCGAAGGTCCAGACCGTCGCCTGAGTCTCGACGATGTTCGCAGCCCGGAACGATCCGACGACTGGACTGCCATTTCGGGTGTCATCAACTTCGGCTTCCAGCGTGATGCGGTCTGGTACCGGCTTGATCTTCGCAACACAACCCCCGAGTCGTTAACCCGCCACCTCGAAATTCGCTATCCACTGCTCACCCGGGTCGACTTTCATCATGTCGTGGATGATCAGCTTGTCACGCATTATGCGACCGGCCTGGCACAATCGTTTCGCGAACGACCCATCAACTACCGAACCTTTGTGCTGCCATTCAGCGCACCTGGCGACAGTTCGAGCCAGATCTACCTGCGCATACAGACCAATGGATCTCACCAGGTGCCCATGGTTATCTGGGATCCTGGCGAATTCCTCCAAGCTGCCCAGGACGACCTGCTCATCCACGGGATGTTCTACGGGACACTGCTGATCATGGCAGTGTTTGTCTTGCTGCTTTATGCCAGCATTCGAGAACGCAGCCTGATCTACTTTTCGGGGGTACTTTTCGGCCTGGTGATCAGTACTGCCGCGCTGCACGGCACCACTTTCCAGTACCTGCTGCCGAACTCGCCGCAGGTTCAGGAACGCCTGATGCTGACTGCGATTCCGATGACCGTGGTCTTCTTCTGCATGTTCTGTGCCTCATTCCTGCAGCTCGGCGAACGATTGCCCAAAGCCAACCGGCTGGTCGTGGGTACTGCCGGCTGCATGCTGATCGCCTTTGTCGCTGGTGCCCTGCTGCCCTACCATCTCGCCGCCGAGGCCATATTGTGGCTGAGCGCAATCGTCTGCATCATTCTGCTGGCCGTTGGCGGCCTGAGTGCCTTGCGCGGCAATCGCAATGGCATCTACTTTGTCATTGCCTGGTCGACCCTGCTGGGCGGCATTATCGTCAACGTTCTCAACCTGGGTGGCCTGACTGGCCGATACGGCATCATCGGCATGAGCCTTGAAGGGGGTGCCGTGTTCGCAGCTGCGGTGTTCGCCGTGGCCCTGGGTGAACGCTTCCGGCGTGAGACCGCTGCCTGGATGCGGGAACATAAAAAGCATCTGACCTCCCTGAGGCGACAGCGTGAAGCCGAGCGCCAGGTCGTGGAAAGCGCTCGGCAACATCGTCTGACCGGGCTGCCCAACCGGGTCGCGCTTGAGCAATGTCTGCAGAACCAGATCAATGAACTGCCGGCTGCCGGTCAACACCTGGCACTGGTCATGCTGCACTTGAAGAACTTTGATGACCTTAATCGAACCCTGGGTCATGAATATGCCGACCAGCTGCTCACTACACTGGCACGCAGATTGAATGACGGGGTCGTACAGATCCCGCAAAGCATGACCATTGCCCCCAGTTCCAGCGACAAGCCCGATCATGCACTGGCCCATGTGGAAGGCGTGACCTTTGCATGCAGTTTTACTGTGGAAGAGCCGGAGCTGATGACCTCGATCATGCAGCACCTGGCCGACAACGTTCAGCAGCCACTGGACTTTGAGCAGATGCACCTTAGTGTCGGCGTGGTCTGCGGCTGTGCGTACTATCCGGATGACAGCCAGGATGTGGGCACCCTGCTGCGTCACGCCTTCATTGCCTATGGCAGTGCTGACACCGATGTCAGACCACTGGCCATTTACCGACATGACGAGAACCTGCACAACGCGCATCGTTTGACACTGATGACCGATCTCAAGCAGGCCATTGACAATGATAATCTCAGCCTGGTGTTCCAGCCGCAGGTGCGCGGAGACAGCGGCGAATACTTCGGCATGGAAACCCTGCTGCGCTGGGAGCACCCCCGGCAGGGATTTATTCCACCCGATCAGTTCATCCCTGTTGCAGAACGCTCGGGCCTGATGCCGGCCCTGACTGCGTGGGTTCTGGACAAGGCCCTGGCATCTCACAAACGCTTCGAGCAGGCGGGGCTTCTGGGCACCATCTCGGTGAATATTTCCCCGGTCAACCTGCGCGACGACGGCTTTCTGGAACTGGTCCGGAGTACGCTGGAAAAGCACCAGGTCGAGCCCCATCGCCTGGTTCTGGAAGTCACCGAAACAGCGGCCATGCGTGAATTCGAACGCACATTGAAAGTACTGCGCTCACTCAACGATCTCAATATTCAGATCTCCATCGACGACTTCGGCACTGGCCATTCCTCACTGGCCTATCTGCGGCGACTGCCGGTCCAGGAGATCAAGATCGACCGTTCGTTTGTTATGGAAATGGATCGCAACCAGGATGATCTGACCATTGTTCGCACGATCATCGATATGTGTCACAACCTCGGTTACCGGATCGTGGCCGAAGGCATCGAGTCGGATCGTTCGCTGCAATTGCTTAGAGAGATGGGCTGCGATGTTGCCCAAGGCTATTTCATCGCCCGTCCGCTACCGCCCGACCAGGCCGAGAGTTGGGTCCAGCAGTCCGGCACACAGCATTCAGGCGAACAATAGACCTGAAATAAGATGCCATGCCGGCACGGTAATCGCCGAGCTCATCACCCCCCAGGCCACCATGGCCGTAGCAAGAGATGGAGCCAGCCTGGCCCCGGAAAGCAGCGCGGCGGCAGTAATCATCGGTGGCATGGCCGCCTCGAGCACGGCGACCCGCGCAACATCTCCTCCGGTTCCCATGAGCAGCAGCACCCCCGTGGCCACCAGTGGCAATACGAGCAGCTTGGCCGCCAGGCCGATGAGCAGCGGCTTGCGGTACTCCGGCACCAGCTTGAGCCTGAGGCTCAGGCCGATGGCAAGTGTTACCAGGGGCAGGAGCATGTCAGCCAGGGTTTCGGCCAGCTCCATCAGCCAGACGGGAAACCAGTGGTTGCCCAATAGCAGTGCCCCCACCAGGGCAATGAAGGGTGGAAAGCAGACAATGCGGGTGGCCAGTGACCGGATTCCGGGAGGCTCACCACCGCCATACCAGGCCAGCACGAACAATACGTGCGTACAGACGATAAGGAAAGACCCCAGCTGGTCGTAGACCACGGCATAGGGCAACGCGTGACTGCCAATCAGGCCGGAAACCAGGGGAAAGCCAAGAAACGAGGTATTGCCCAGCGGAATCAGCACCAGCAACACTGCGGTCACTTCCCGGGATAGCGACATCCAGCGCGCCAGGGGCAGGATGACCGCAATGGTCAGCGCCAGCAGCAACCATGGCATGATCACCAGCGGCAGCAGTTGCAGGCTGGGTTCAAGCGAGGGCACATGCAGAAAGATCAGGGCCGGCAGACACAGACCGATGACCACCTGGTTGAGCACCTGCGGCGCCGAATCGGGAAATACCCGAAAGCGTGCAAGCACCCATCCCAGCGCAACCAGGGTAATGATGATGAGGTAGGCAGACACCTTGGCGTGTGATTGAAATCCAGCCGTGTATCATAGACCACCATGGCTGCGAAAAAGGTGGGCGAACGCCCGGCAATTGATCGGCAACGCCTCGTCTGGATGGGCCAGGCCCTGGTTGTTCTGGCGCTGATCTGGGTGGCGCTCAACGGCCTTGATGGCTGGTGGCTGGGCCTGCTGGCCGCATCCGCCGGCGCCGTGGCCGGCGCAATGCTTGCCTCTGGTCAACCTCACCCATGGCGCCCCCACCGCCTGGCCGGCTTTGCCCTGTTTTTCCTGGTCGAGTCCTTCAAGGGCGGCATGGATGTGGCCTGGAGAGCCCTGAAACCCGACTTGCCGATTCAGCCGGAGTTCCGGCGTTACCGCCTTGACCTGCCTGGAGGGCAGCCTCGAACACTGATGGTCAGCGTGATCAGCCTGCTGCCCGGCACACTCAGTGCCGACCTGTCGGATGATGGCCGGGAACTGGTCGTTCACTTGTTGATGCCCGAGGCCATGGATTCGGTCAGCCGGCTTGACCGGCGCATACGCCACCTCTTTTCGCTTGAGCCCAGGGAGTCTGCCGACGAATGACCCAGGTACTGGGATGGGCCACCCTGTTCCTGTTGCTCAACCTGGTAGCCGGGTTGTGGCGGGTGGCGCGCGGACCCACCGCAGCAGATCGCATGCTGGCCGCATTGCTGTTTGGATCGACAACCGTCGCAGTGCTGCTGATCATGGCCGAGTGGATGGCCATGCCCGCGCTGCGCTCGGTGGCTTTGTTGTTCGTGATGCTGGCCAGCATTGTCACCATTGCCTTTTTCGGGCTGCCGGCTGGAGACGACGAGCGATGACGGCACTGGAGTGGATTGCCCTGGTGCTTTTGATCGCCGGCTGTTTTTTCTACCTGGCCGGCACCATCGGCCTGCTGCGCTTCGGCGACGTGCACTCGCGCCTGCATGCATTGACCAAGGCCGACAACCTGGGCCTGTTGCTGGTCTGTACCGCGCTGGCCGTGCTTTCGGCCAACTGGCGCGTTGCCGCCCTGCTGGTTCTGATCTGGCTGCTGGGCCTGCTGGCCGCCACCGTGTCGGCACACCTGATCGCCCGCCACGCAAGGCGCGGCGGAGACTGAAGCATGAATGTCTCCGTCTACATCGACTTCCTGCTGGCCGCCGGCCTGGTCATGCTGGCACTGCAGGTCGTTTCCGAAAAAGCAGTCCTGCGATCCATCATCCTGTTCGTGGTCTTCGGCCTGGTCATGGCGCTGGCCTGGACCCGGTTGCAAGCGCCCGACCTGGCACTGGCCGAGGCGGCCATTGGCGCCGGAGTGACGGGTGCGCTCATGATGATGGGCTGGCGCCGATTGCTGATCATCAATCCTGCCCGTCCGGCCGAAACGCCCAGCGGGCGGTCACGGCTGGCCATACCCGTGGCCCTGTTTTCGGCCGCGCTGGTCGCCACAATCGGCCTGACGGCGCTGGATATCGAATCACCGGCGCATACGGCCGGACAGGTCGCTGGCGACGAAATGGCCGCGACCGGCCTTGGCAACCCCGTTACCGGCGTATTGCTGCTGTTTCGCAATCTCGACACCCTGCTGGAGATGGCGGTGCTGCTGATCGCACTGCTGGGTGCGCGCGCGATCAGCCCGCCGGCCCGACCCGAGGAGGCCGCGGTGGTCGAGACCGGCACACCGCTGGTCGGTGCCCTGCTCGCCATACTGGTGCCGCTGTCCATACTCATCGCAACCCACCTGCTACTGGCCGGCACCCACGAACCCGGCGGCGCCTTCCAGGCCGGCGCGGTGCTGGCCGCCGGCGGCGTGGCACTGGTACTGGCCGCGCGGCTGCAACCGGACAAGCACCCCGGCATCATGACGCAGCTCGCCGTCACCGCCGGCCTGATTGCCTTTGTCGGCACTGGGGTCGGCATCATGGCGCTCGGAGAAACACTGCTGGTCCTGCCGGGCACCTGGGCCGTCTATCTCATTGAAACCGCCATGATGGTGTCAATCGGACTGACCCTGGCATTGCTGTTTGCCGGCGCACCAGCCCTGATCGGGAGACGCGGATGACGGCCATCCTGTTCGTACTTGCCGCCTCCCTGGTCTTTGGTATCGGTGTATGGGGACTGCTAATCGCCGAGCATCTGCTGCGCAAGCTGCTCGCGCTCAATGTCATGAGCAGTTCGGTGTTCATCATCATGCTGGTGGTCTCGGGCGGCGGCAACGACGGTCCCGACCCGGTGGCCCAGGCGCTGATTCTTACCGGCATTGTGATCGCGGTGGCCGCGACCGCCTTTGCCCTGGCGCTGATGATCAGCATTTATCGTGTGACCGGGCGGGCCACAATCAGCGAGGACGATGACGATGGTCGCTGAGGCACTGGCCGGACTGGTATTCATTCCGCTGGGCATCACCCTGCTGGTGATGTTACTGCCCGACAGGGCCCGCGGCCCGCTCTGCCTGGCCGCCGTGCTGGCTCTGCCGCTGTGCCTGCTGCCGCTGACCCAGGCGGTGTGGACCGAGGGCGAGCTCCACCTGGTCCTGGCCGAGTTCGCCCCTCCCCTGGGCATCGTCTGGCGCCTGGACGGCCTGGCCCTGATCATGCTTTGGCTGACCGCCATCGTCGCGGTGCCGGTCAGTGTTCATGCCCTGACCAGCTTTCCGCCAGGCGAGGCATCCGGGCGCGGATTCTGGCCGCTGTGGATGATGCTGCTTTCGGGCATCAACGCGCTGTTCCTTTCGGCCGACCTGTTCAATCTCTACGTCACGCTGGAGATGATCACCCTGGCCGGGGTGGCCATGATCGGCATCGGCGGCAAGGCCCTGGCATTGAAAGCCGCCATGCGCTACCTGCTGTTGGGGCTGCTGGCCTCGCTGCTCTATCTGCTGGCCGTGGGCCTGATCTACGGCCAGACCGGCGCGCTGGACATCGGCCTGGTGGGCGAGCGCCTGCAGCCGGGTCGAATGGCGGCAACCGCACTGGTGTTGATGACGACCGGCCTGCTGGTCAAGTCAGCCATCTTTCCCATGCACGTCTGGCTGCCGGCCGCCCATGGCAATGCCCCGGGACCGGTCAGCGCCATTCTCTCCGGGCTGGTGGTCAAGGTCTCGCTCTACATGCTGATCCGCATCTGGTTCTGGATGGCCGGCGACTGGGAGCTGTCGGCCGCTGCCACCGCCCTGGGCCTGCTGGGCGCCGGCGCCATCCTCTACGGGTCCGTCGCCGCCCTGGTTCAGCCTCGGCTGAAAATGGTGATCGCCTATTCCACGGTCGCCCAGCTCGGTTATGTCATGCTGCTGTTTCCCCTGGCCAGCATCGACGCGTTTCGGGCCGCCAGTTACCAGTTGCTGGCCCATGGCCTGGCCAAGGCGGCAATGTTCCTGGCCGCAGCCAATATTCTCAAGAGCCTGGGCACCGATCGCCTGATCGCCCTGACCGACCTGGACCGGAAGCTCCCGATCGACCTGTTTGCCTTTACTCTGGCGGCCGTCAGCATCATGGGGCTGCCGCCCAGCGGCGGATTTCTCGCCAAGTGGATGCTGCTGGAGGCCGCCTGGAGGCAGGAAGCCTGGGGGTGGCTGATCCTGGTGTCTGTCGGCAGCCTGTTGTCAGCCGCCTATCTGTTTCGCGTGATCGCCCTGACCTGTTTTCACCCGGAACGCCGTCATGGGCCAAGCCGCTGGCAAGCGCCGTCGGCCAGCGCCAGCAACGCCGCGTTGATCCTGGCACTGCTGGCCATCGCTGCCGGCTTTGCCTCGGCACCGGTGCTGAACCTGATTGACGCCAGCCTGCCACCCGGAGGCATCTGGCCATGACGAACTGGCTGCCCCTGACCATGGTGCTGGTGTCGCTGGTCGCCGGAATCATTATCTTCCTGCTCGGGGAGCAGCGCCAGCTGGCGCGCACCCTGCTCAACCTGGGTGCCGCCGTGGTCAAGCTGGCGCTGGTGGCATTCCTGTTCATGCTCATTGTCGTCGACGACTCGCCCGAGTTTCGCCTGGCCCTGTTGCCCGGGCTGGACCTGGTGCTGAGAGCCGACGCGCTCAGCCTGCTGTTCACGACGTTGTCGGCGGTACTGTGGCTGATCACCACCGTTTATGCCATTGCCTACCTGGAGCGTGACGAGAACCGGGCACGATTCTTCGGTTTCTTCAGCATCTGCGTGGCCTCGACCATGGGCATTGCCATGGCCGGCAACCTGTTCACCTTTTTTATCTTCTACGAGTTGCTGACCCTGGCCACCTGGCCGCTGGTCGCCCATTCGGGAACACGCGCCGCGATACTGGGTGCGCGCACCTACCTGCGCTACACGCTGGCCGGCAGTGCAGTGTTTCTCGTCGGCCTGATCTGGCTCTACGGACTCGCCGGCAGCCGCGACTTCATCGTCGGCGGCACCCTGGAAGAAATCGGCATCGACCAGCACCTTGAGCTGCGCATCATCTTCGTCTTTCTGATCGTCGGCATGGGCGTCAAGGCCGCCCTGTTTCCAATGCATTCCTGGTTGCCCAGGGCCATGGTGGCCCCGGCACCAGTCAGCGCACTGCTGCATGCCGTCGCCGTGGTCAAGGCCGGGGCCTTCGGCCTGGTACGACTTGTCGAAGACGTTTACGGCCCGGAACTGGTGGCTGAACTGGGGATGGACGGCCTGCTGGCATTAGCCGCAGCAATCACCATCATATACGGCTCGGTCATGGCCCTGCGCCAGACCGACATCAAGCGACGCCTGGCCTTTTCCACCGTCAGCCAGGTGTCCTACATCACGTTGGGGGTGGCCGTGGGCGGCATGATGGCCACGACCGGAGGCATGGTCCACCTGGTTCACCAGGGCCTGATGAAGATCACCCTGTTCTTCTGCGCAGGCATTTTCGCCAGCGTGCTCGGAGTCAAGCACATCGGTCAACTCGACGGCCTCGGGCGGCGCATGCCCTTGACGGCGCTGAGCTTCACCATTGCCGGGTTGGGCATGATCGGCCTGCCACCCATGGCCGGCTTCGTCAGCAAGTATTACCTGGGCGCCGGTGCCATCGCCGTGGGTTCCTGGTGGGTGATCCCGGTACTGATCGCGTCCACCCTGCTCAACGCCGCCTACTTTCTGCCCCTGATCAAGCGCATGTGGATGCATGACGAGCCGGCACAGTGGCCCAAGCCAGTCACACTGGGCCGACTGGAAACCGGGGGACTGGTCGTGCCCACCATTGTCACCGCACTTCTTTCAGTGCTGGTCGGATTGCTTGCCGCCCACCCCTTGAGCCCGCTGAGCTGGGTGATGGGCATCGCCACGGAGTACTTCCCGTGAGTATGCTGATCACAATCTTGTTGCCATTGATCGCCGCGATCATGATTGCTGCCGGCGGCAGAGCCGCCCGAGTGGCATGGCGGCTGGTGCCGGTCCTGCCATTGCTGCTCGCCTGGCCCCTGCTTGCAGCCGGACGCTACGAGCCTGGCTGGCTGCTGTTTGGCTTCACCCTGCGCATCGACGAGGTGACCGCTGCTTTCGTGGTGTTGCTGGGCCTGGCCTGGAGCCTGGCCGGATGGCAGGCCCTGCGTAGCATCGATCATCACCAACGCACCTTCTGGATCGGCTGGCTGCTGTGCCTGAGCGGCATGACGCTGGCGACGTTCGCAGCCGACCTGGTCGGCTTCTACCAGGGTTACGTGGTGCTGAGTCTTTCGGCCTGGCTGATGATCGTCCAGGCACGCAACGACGAAGCCTGGCGTGCCGGTCGCATCTACCTGATCCTGGCCCTGCTGGGAGAGGCCGCCATACTGGCCGGCGTTCTGGTGCTGGCCGGGCACTACGGCAACTTAGAGCTGGGCCTGCTGACAGCCGGAGATGCCGAACAGCACCACGTCATCGTGCGCTGGCTGCTGCTGGCCGGCTTCGGTATCAAGCTCGGCATCATTCCCTTGCACCTGTGGCTGCCGCTGGCTCACCCGGCCGCACCGGTACCGGCCAGCGCCATACTGTCCGGCGTTATCGTCAAGGCCGGACTGCTGGGCTGGCTGAGGCTGGTGCCACAGACCGGGCTGGAAGGGGAACCCACCGGGCAGCTCCTGCTGTACCTGGGCCTTTTCACCGCCTTTGCCGGCGTGGCACTGGGACTGCCCCAGCAACGCCTGAAAACCGTTCTGGCTTATTCGACCATCAGCCAGATGGGGCTGATCCTGGCCGCCTTCTCATTGCTGTTTCTGACTGAAGAGCCGGAGCTCGGCCTGCTTTCGGTCATCGGCTTGCTGGTCCTGCACCACGGTTTGAACAAGGCTGCCCTGTTCCTTGCCTGCGGCAACGCACCGGGCATGAGCCGGTTTCGCCTGTTGCTGTTCGCCCTGCCGGCCGTGTCGCTGGCCGCCGCCCCCCTGACCACCGGGTTTCTGGCCAAGCACTGGCTCAAGCAGGGCGTTCATCATCTGGACGGCGCCACGCTGGCCTATCACCTGCTGACACTGACATCGGCAATGACCGCCATGCTGATGTGGAAAGCCTGGAACATGGCGCGGACCAGCAACACCGACGCCGCCACCATACATCCGGCCTGGCCCATACTGGTGGGATTCGCCCTGGTGGTGCCCTGGGCATGGGCCGTCCTGGCCGAGCTGACCATTGCCATCACGGCACGGGCACTGTGGGACAGCGCCTGGCCGATCCTGCTTGCGGCTGCCGTGATCGTTGTTCACGCACGCGGAATGCGACTTCGTATTCGTATACCCGAAGGAGATGCCATCGTAGTGTTCGAGGCGCTGGCCAGACGTCTTCGCACACCAGCCCCAAGCCTGCCGGGCGTGGAGTCCGGGCGGCGTGCGGTTCGCCGACTGCTGATCAAGGCCGATGTGCCAGACCGGCACCTGAGGGATTTGCCGCTGGCCGGGTTGATGATCCTGCTGGTGGGTGGGTTGCTTTGGGTGTTGATGATGGTGGGTGGGGGCTGAAACCAACTCAGGGCGGGAAATAGAGGATATGCTCTTGCCAGTCTGCCTGCCAGACATAGAACGGTCGACGATCAATCGAAAAAGTCGTCAGGCAAGTTAAATCGGCGAATCATTGCTTTCAAGTACCCTTTTCCGGGCTCTGTATTCTCACCATGGTATTTGACTGGATAGTGGGCCACCCTACCGTCAATATCCGGATGAAAGATCACTCGGTGGCTTCCCTTCCCTCTTGTCAATGGCCATCTATTTTGACCCACTTTTGGCCATTTATTTTGACCCACCGTGTGTCGTCTAGCTCGTGGTTTTCTGTTTCAAGCGATAGCTCTCTCCTCCCAGCATGAAGATGTGTGAGTGGTGGATGACGCGGTCAATGATCGGTACCGCCACGGCGTCATCGTGGAAGAAGGCTCCCCAGTTGCTGAAGTCCTTGTTGGTGGTCAGGATGATTGAGCGGTACTCATACAGGCTATTGATCAGCTGGAACAGGTTGTAGCGGGCTTGCCGGGTCATGGGCAGGTAGCCCAGCTCATCGATCACCAGCACATCGTACTTACCCAACTGTCTCAGCCGTTTTTTCAGTTCACCTTTCATCTCGGCCAGCTCCAGGTCTTCGACCAGCGCCAGTGCCGTGCGGAACAGCACCTTGTAGCCGGCTTCAATGGCCTTCAGAGCAATGCCGATGGCCAGGTGCGTTTTGCCCACCCGGGCGGACCGATGAACACCAGGTTTTGGCGCTCATCGATGAAGCCGAAGTCCAGCAGGGCGCTGACCTGACGCTTGGTGATGGTGGTCTGGTGGCGGTAGTCGAACGCTTCTAGCGGCTTGTGCGCCGGCAGCTGTGCCTGTTTCAGGTGCCGATCGATGCGGCGGCGGGTGCGCTCGGCCAGCTCGTGCTCGGCGATCTGCCGGGCAAACTCCAGATAGGACAGCTCGTTGGCTTCGGCTTGGGCCAGCAGCTCACCCAGGTGCCCGGCGGTGGCGCTCAGGCGCAGGCTGCGGTACTGGGACTGGGTCTGTTCAAGCCGACTCATGGGTCACCTCCTGGCCACTGGAGCGGCCAACCTGAGCATAGGCTTGCAGGGCCGAGACAGGCATTCGGTCCTCAGGATCAGGCGTTGTGTTGGTATCGGGGGCTCGCCCGCGGTCTCGAGCTTGCTGCCACGCCTCCAGGTAGCGTTGCACGGTGCTGGCGGTCAACCGGGGCTGCTGAGTCAGTGTCTGCAGCAGTTCGGCGTCGACGGGTCCATGCCGGTTGAGCAGATCACGCAGGCCTGCCAGTTGGTCCTTGTAGATCCTCGGCGAGGTCACCTTGAGCAGGTGGCACAGCGTCTCGCCCTGACCGTCGGGCAGCTGTTGGCAGATGGCCGCTTCCAGATCCGCGATGCGCTGGGCCGGATCCCGGTAGTGGTGGTTGTTCTTGATCGTGCGGCCTTTCTCCAGACACAGCACGTGCTCAGCAATGTGCTCGCCGCTCTCCAGGTCATGGATATGCAGGTGCCCCTCCTGTTCAGAGACACCCACCTGGGCCCGCTGCCAGCGCAGGGGCACTGAGTACTTGTTGGCTTTCCACGAGATCAGCCCGGTTTTGTCGGCCCGGCGGGTCTCGTGGTCAGGGCGAGCCTGAAGCAGGCTTTGCGCCACAATGTAGGGACGCAGGTGTGCGCGCTCGTCGGCCTCGAAGTGGGCCCGCGGCTGGCGACCGGTGGCGCCGTGCTTGCGAACATTGGCCACGGCCTCCAACCAGCCTTGCAGGTGCTGGCACAGCGCCGTCTCGCTCTCGAAGCACTCCCCGTAAAGGGCGTCCTGCTTGACGTACTTGACCCCGGCCTCCACCTTGCCCTTGCTCTCGGGATCATAGCCCTCGCAGGCATGGATCCGGTAACCGGCAGTCGTGGCGTACTGGTGAAAGCGTTGATTGAGCGTCAGCTCTCGGTACCGCTCGTGGATCACCACGAGCTTGGTCTGATCGTATACACACTCCTCAGGCACACCACCAAAGTAGCGGAAGGCTTCGTCGTGAAGCTGGATGAACGCCTCGGTGTCCAGAGGCTGGAATCGCACCCCCACGTACATCAGCCGTGAACAGGCCAGAACGAAGACCACGAAGTAGACCACCCGCTCCACCCCTGCGATCATCACTCCGCGCAGCTCGCCGGGGTCAACCTGGCACTGAACGCCGGGTACGGCGTCAACCACCGGCTCGTAATAACGAGTCTGGCCGTTGGCGATTTGCTCCTTGAGCGCTCGCACGTAGCGGCGCAGGCTACGCTCAGAGGCTGGCAACTCGCCCACTTTCTCACGAAGTCGCCGAGCCAGCTTGATGGCGCTCAGCCGGGGATACGTCTTGAGCTGATGGATGAGGAAATCTCGATACTCGTCCAGACGCTTGCTACGCGAGGGATCCTCCTGGGCCTGGCTGATCGCCATCTCGTTCAGTCTCAGGTACTTGCGAACCGTGTTACGGGCAATGCCCAGTTCCCGGCTGATCGCCCGGACCGATAGGCCCCGCCCCTGATCGTGTAATGCTTTGATTTTGTGAATCACAACCCACTCCTTCAATGATCTGTCCCGGCTTATTTGTCTGGCACGGGACGCTACAGTGTTTTGTGGCCAAAGCCACCCGGGGTGGGTCAAAATTGTTGGCCAATAGTGGGTCAGTTTAGTTGGCCATTAACAGTCCAGACCTGAGCCATTGGTCAGAGTTTTTGCCATGATCTACCCGCGCGGTCAGCTGATTGCTGAAGGAGAACCCTGCTTCTATCACATGGTTTCACGCTGTGTTCGTCTGGCCTTCCTGTGCGGCTGGGACAAGCTGACCGGGCAGAGCGACGAGCATCGCCGCCAGAGGATCGAGACATGTATCCTGTAACTGGCCATCACCGGCAATTCGGAATGTCTGGCGAAACTGAGAATGTGCCTGGGCAAATGGCCAAGGCTGTTGGACTCGGGAAGATGTGGACGAGGGCGTAGTGAGTGAAGTGGAAATTAATATCCTCAGAGAACGCCCTACCTGACCTGTGCCTTCAACCAAACCACCCCTCCCCCACCGACATTGACAGGGCTTCGCCATGCCCGACCCACACGGAATCGGGCAGTTCAATCTGCATACAGCTGCAGCATGGAGAGAAAGCCAGGATGAGCAGCAAGAACAGGCGAACCCGACCGCCACAATGTCAGGAAAAACGTCGGCGGCGCCCATTTGGTGATTTCCACCATATATATGTATGGGGATTTCGAAACTGTGTATGGCTCAGGTTCTCAAATTCCCGAAAAAATCGGCTATTGTTCAGACCGCCCTTTGAGCCCGAAGCCTACAGGAAGCACCGAGAAGGTGGTGTTGGCAAAATGCTAGTATAGGCAGGCCGAAGTAGCATCTTATCAGAGCAACGAAGTCCCTTGAATTTGAGTAACGTTTCGAAAACTTTGGCTCCGGCGATCGGGCACCCCCAGTCCCTTGCGCCATCTAAAGTCGACATTACAGTGATCGCATCTGCTTCACGAACGAAAGTCCTCTAGTATTGGAAGCTTTCGGGGCACTTGAACGCGTCAGAAGAATGCATAAATACACTGACCTGTACTAACGTTAGGAGAGCACACCATGGAAGAATTTCCGAGTCCTCTGGCCCGAGAACGAACCTTGATGTCGATTGTCGTTCCGGTCATGAATGAGGCGCTTGGGCTACGCGATTTCGCAAGCGAATTGAAGAGCTGTGTAGAATCCTTGCCAATTGATGTTGAAGTGATATTTTCAGATGACGGTTCCACAGACTCAAGCTGGGCCATCATTCAAGACCTTAGCGTTAAGTGTTCGCTATTTCGCGGAGTTTCCCTCTCTCGGAACTTCGGAAAAGACGCCGCTATTATGGCGGGATTGAATGTTGCTGCTGGCGATGCAGTTCTTGTAATGGACGCTGACGGCCAGCACCCCATTGAGCTTATACCAGAATTTGTCACTGCGTGGCTGGCTGGTGAGGGGGAGATTGTTGAGGCAAGGAAGACTTCGCGTCCAGGGCAAGGGCTACTCACCCGCGCAGCAGCGATTGCCTTTAACCGACTCTTCACTTTGCTGGCTGGTGTTGATATGAACGATGCCACAGATTTTCGGTTAATGTCACGCTCAGTAGTTGATGTTTTGCTTGCCATGCCGGAGAGGGCCGTCTTCTTTCGAGGGCTAAGTGCGTGGACTGGTTTCCACAGTTGCGTAATTGAATTCGACCCTAAGCCTCGAGCTGATTTTGGCAAAAGTCGATTCTCGCTGTTCGCGTTAGTTAAAGTCGCATTACGAAGTTTGATTTCATTTACCTCGACCCCTCTTCACGTGGTGACATTCACTGGCTTAACATTTGGCGTGTTTGCGATCGCTCTGGCGATTCAAACCCTCGCTCACTGGATGGCTGGGGATGCAGTGGAAGGCTTCACAACGGTTATTCTGCTTCTCCTGATAATAGGGAGTGCCATAATGTTGGCTTTAGGTATTATCGGACTATACATAGGGCAGATTCTGGACGAGGTTAAGTCAAGACCAAAATACCTAATAGCCAGGAAAACGGAAAGGTGCTGACGGTGCAGGGTAACCGAATTTCGTTGCGCAATATGGTTGCACATGTGCGTCTTGCTCGGTACGGCGTAGCGGGAGGATTTAGCCTCCTGGTCCACGCAACCGTTCTTTTGGTGCTCGTAGAAGTGGTTTTAATGAGCCCCGTATATGCGACCATAATAGGATTTGGTTGTTCACTTGCGGTATCGTACTATCTTCAGTATGTGTGGGTATTCTGCTCTAATGCTTCTTTCACACACGCATTCCCGAGGTTTTTGTTAGTTTGCGCCATTGGGTTACTTTTGAATGCATCTATAATGGCGCTGGGCACCTCTGTTCTTGGATTGCACTATGCGTTTGCGCAGGCAGTCGCATTTATAGTAGTCCCTATCAGCAACTACTTGATTAATCGCTCTTGGACATTCGCCCCGGGGGACACTTTCCAACAGAACAGCTTGCTTGGCATTGCCTTGCCATTTGTCATGACTGGTTTTTGGGTCTCCCTTGCGCTGTTGGGGGCAATCCATCTCGATCTTGCTCGGGATGTCATGGTGGGTAGTGATATAACAAGAGGTGTTGAGCTTCCCTTGCAGGGACCTCCGCTTGCGGGGGTGTTTCATCTGGGCCCGATCTGGTACTACGGTTTGGCGTTCCTGCAGTTGCTCGGAGGTTACGGCACCATTGTTGCTATTTTAGCATCGCTCTCCGCACTTCAGTTCTGGTTAGCACAGCAAGCTGGCAGACTCATCCAGTGCCCTACAAGTGGTTTAGTGTGGTCCGCTTTGCTCTTTGTGCCAGCATGGGGCACCTTCGAGCTAATTCTGATGTCCCACCCTGTTCTCGTGAGTGTGCTAACTGTCTCCATGATTCTCCTCGGTGCAAAGTACCTCGAATCAGGGTGCGCCCGGTTTCTCGCAGGCATGCTGATGTGTTTCTCTTTGGGGGTACATGCTCATCCTACCATGATGCTGCAATGGGTTTTTCCTGCAGGGGTTCTGATTTTGGGGTTATGGAGGCATCGTACTTCCTTGATTGTGATCTCTATGTGTGCCACGGCTGCCTTGATTCCATTCATTCCATGGGTGTTCCACCAGCATCTTTCTGAATGGGTGTTTTTCCAAGAATTGGCTAGGTACTCATCTGAACAACAATCAGCCGGTAGCTTGTCGGCGTTTTGGCCGCTGCTTTGGCAAATGACTGGCGGCGGTGTCGAATACTGGTTGAGGGGCACGCTTGGGTGGCCTGCGGTGCCTTCGATGCTAATTGCATTGTTTTATACAGGCATCGTTCTCGTGGGGCTGTGCGGTGGTGTTGTGTTATCAATTCGCGGTAATGTGATGCTGCAGTTAATGTTCTTAACCGTCTTAGTGGGGGCAGTTTCCTTGTCCTTGGTGCGAACCATGCATGCGTACTATATGCTGTCTGGTGTACACACTATTCTTCTCGGTATAGCGGCCTTTGGTATAGCGTATTGGGCCAGTCGAATTCGATCGTCAAGAAGGATTTTAAATGGCATTGTAGTTGGAGCTATTTCAATGAGCTCGACTGTGTATTTGTTGTATGCAATCGATGCCCGGGAAGGTGGCTGGCCATTTGCTTTCATGCCCTTGTTCAATGTTACATCGGCTATGGATCCCCATGCTAGGCATCCATTTCTGACGCCAATGGCAGCATCGGCAAGCGGTCGTTGGCTCTGTAGGAATAGAGACGTAGTTGTCCACGGCTCATATGCGTTGTCTATTTTGCATACATACGCATCAGAGAGCCAGTTGAGGTGCGGGATCGCTCATGTTCCGGTGCATGGGCTCATGGAAAGAAGCGCGAGGCACGTTGTGGGTGTTTCTAAAGCGCTGCTTAGGCGAGTGAATGTAGAGCCTGTCGAGATGGTCGGCGTGTTCGGTGTCCTTCCGGCGTCAAGGATTGCCATGCGTGAGCCGGCTCTAATTGTTGGTAAAGAAAGGCCCTACCCAGTACTCGAGCCACGCTTCGGTGAGGTTTATGAAACGGTAATTGATTGGGTTCCGAGAAGCGACGAACTCGTGATTGTGTCAGATCTTTCTTTTGGATTGGCCACGCCCCCAACCGTGACCATGAGGTGCGGGGATGACCAGCTGGATCCACTGGTTGAAGATCGAGTCACTTGGATCTTTGATGCCTCAGTATGCGAATCAACAGCTGAGGTCATTCTAGAAACGTCGGCTCCCGAGTACATGAACGTAGTGGGCATAAATCGCTGAGGGGAAGTCTAATTCGGAGTTCCTGCGCTGGTTGCGGAGGGGCGTAGGCTTCCCCGTCAAGTCGACACCTCAAGTTAGTGCAACGATTTAGTACTCGGTGAATCGAGATTTCTTCATTAATTCTCCTTTGTGTGACCAGGCCAGAAATCTCTACTTTCTGGATGTGTCACCAGCGGGGAAGTCTGCGATTTGTAGGAAGGGTCATGCCAACAGACAGGGCCTCACACTTTGTCGACGGTTAAAAGCACGAGTGGCCGTTTCGCACAATCACAGTTGTTTCTGGATCGCTGTTGGATCGTCTAGGTTCGGCATGACTACAATCCATCCGTGGGAAGTCTCCATAGAACACCACGAAAAGCCCAAAGTTCAACTGCGCGGAGGGTCGGAGGTTTGAGTTGCCGCAACCCGAATGTGGGGTTGCGGCAACAGTCAGCTGGGAGAGCTACATCTGCCAAACTCTAGGGTTATTCACCTGGAGCCACATTTGTACTGAGGGCGTCGGTTGTGTGGCTGCTGCCGCCCCCTCCACGTACCAGTGGATCCCACGCACATCAACGATCTCTGACTCTGGGAATGGCTCAGACCAAGGGCTATAATTTTGCTCCACGCACTGGAAAAGATTGGTTAAGTGGAACCCATAGTCGGTCTGGTTGCCTGCGCCGAAGATGGGAGATAAGGGCTGATCGCTCACTAGGACAGATTGCGGGCAAACTGTTGAAAGATGGTCAATTGTTACAAAGAACCAATCAGCGCCAGGATAGAAGAACGACTGTTCAAATGGCCAGTTCCAATCCAGTGTTCCCCAGCCGTTTGGGAACATAGTGCCATCAATATTCGGGTGGCTGCTTGCGTCCTCGTGCATTACAACGAAAATGCCCCTCGGGTGATCTGAGCCTCCAGGTGTTTGACCCCATTCTGCAAGCACATAGAAGCCGGCATGACGATAGCTTCCTCCATGTTGCCCGTCGCTTGAGTGCCAAAGCTGAGTGTCAATGGCCATCTATTTTGACCCACTTTTGGCCATTTATTTTGACCCACCGTGTGTCGTCTAGCTCGTGGTTTTCTGTTTCAAGCGATAGCTCTCTCCTCCCAGCATGAAGATGTGTGAGTGGTGGATGACGCGGTCAATGATCGGTACCGCCACGGCGTCATCGTGGAAGAAGGCTCCCCAGTTGCTGAAGTCCTTGTTGGTGGTCAGGATGATTGAGCGGTACTCATACAGGCTGTTGATCAGCTGGAACAGGTTGTAGCGGGCTTGCCGGGTCATGGGCAGGTAGCCCAGCTCATCGATCACCAGCACATCGTACTTACCCAACTGTCTCAGCCGTTTTTTCAGTTCACCTTTCATCTCGGCCAGCTCCAGGTCTTCGACCAGCGCCAGTGCCGTGCGGAACAGCACCTTGTAGCCGGCTTCAATGGCCTTCAGAGCAATGCCGATGGCCAGGTGCGTTTTGCCCACCCCGGGCGGACCGATGAACACCAGGTTTTGGCGCTCATCGATGAAGCCGAAGTCCAGCAGGGCGCTGACCTGACGCTTGGTGATGGTGGTCTGGTGGCGGTAGTCGAACGCTTCTAGCGGCTTGTGCGCCGGCAGCTGTGCCTGTTTCAGGTGCCGGTCGATGCGGCGGCGGGTGCGCTCGGCCAGCTCGTGCTCGGCGATCTGCCGGGCAAGCTCCAGATAGGACAGCTCGTTGGCTTCGGCTTGGGCCAGCAGCTCACCCAGGTGCCCGGCGGTGGCGCTCAGGCGCAGGCTGCGGTACTGGGACTGGGTCTGTTCAAGCCGACTCATGGGTCACCTCCTGGCCACTGGAGCGGCCAACCTGAGCATAGGCTTGCAGGGCCGAGACAGGCATTCGGTCCTCATGATCAGGCGTTGTGTTGGTATCGGGGGCTCGCCCGCGGTCTCGAGCTTGCTGCCACGCCTCCAGGTAGCGTTGCACGGTGCTGGCGGTCAACCGGGGCTGCTGAGTCAGTGTCTGCAGCAGTTCGGCGTCGACGGGTCCATGCCGGTTGAGCAGATCACGCAGGCCTGCCAGTTGGTCCTTGTAGATCCTCGGCGAGGTCACCTTGAGCAGGTGGCACAGCGTCTCGCCCTGACCGTCGGGCAGCTGTTGGCAGATGGCCGCTTCCAGATCCGCGATGCGCTGGGCCGGATCCCGGTAGTGGTGGTTGTTCTTGATCGTGCGGCCTTTCTCCAGACACAGCACGTGCTCAGCAATGTGCTCGCCGCTCTCCAGGTCATGGATATGCAGGTGACCCTCCTGTTCACAGACACCCACCTGGGCCCGCTGCCAGCGCAGGGGCACTGAGTACTGGTTGGCTTTCCACGAGATCAGCCCGGTTTTGTCGGCCCGGCGGGTCTCGTGGTCAGGGCGAGCCTGAAGCAGGCTTTGCGCCACAATGTAGGGACGCAGGTGTGCGCGCTCGTCGGCCTCGAAGTGGGCCCGCGGCTGGCGACCGGTGGCGCCGTGCTTGCGAACATTGGCCACGGCCTCCAACCAGCCTTGCAGGTGCTGGCACAGCGCCGTCTCGCTCTCGAAGCACTCCCCGTAAAGGGCGTCCTGCTTGACGTACTTGACCCCGGCCTCCACCTTGCCCTTGCTCTCGGGATCATAGCCCTCGCAGGCATGGATCCGGTAACCGGCAGTCGTGGCGTACTGGTGAAAGCGTTGATTGAGCGTCAGCTCTCGGTACCGCTCGTGGATCACCACGAGCTTGGTCTGATCGTATACACACTCCTCAGGCACACCACCAAAGTAGCGGAAGGCTTCGTCGTGAAGCTGGATGAACGCCTCGGTGTCCAGAGGCTGGAATCGCACCCCCACGTACATCAGCCGTGAACAGGCCAGAACGAAGACCACGAAGTAGACCACCCGCTCCACCCCTGCGATCATCACTCCGCGCAGCTCGCCGGGGTCAACCTGGCACTGAACGCCGGGTACGGCGTCAACCACCGGCTCGTAATAACGAGTCTGGCCGTTGGCGATTTGCTCCTTGAGCGCTCGCACGTAGCGGCGCAGGCTACGCTCAGAGGCTGGCAACTCGCCCACTTTCTCACGAAGTCGCCGAGCCAGCTTGATGGCGCTCAGCCGGGGATACGTCTTGAGCTGATGGATGAGGAAATCTCGATACTCGTCCAGACGCTTGCTACGCGAGGGATCCTCCTGGGCCTGGCTGATCGCCATCTCGTTCAGTCTCAGGTACTTGCGAACCGTGTTACGGGCAATGCCCAGTTCCCGGCTGATCGCCCGGACCGATAGGCCCCGCCCCTGATCGTGTAATGCTTTGATTTTGTGAATCACAACCCACTCCTTCAATGATCTGTCCCGGCTTATTTGTCTGGCACGGGACGCTACAGTGTTTTGTGGCCAAAGCCACCCGGGGTGGGTCAAAATTGTTGGCCAATAGTGGGTCAGTTTAGTTGGCCATTAACACCTCTCTTAACGTGCTCCTCGAAGCGCCTGTCATGCTTGACGAGCTTCTTTCTTAGCTCTCGCTACTTGTGAGGTCTTGGCACACCAGCCCCCTGGGGTCATCACTCACGCAGACTGAATCTGAAAGCCATTCTGATTCTGGGGGTGTGGAAAAGGAATATCTGACGCTGCCTCGTCAACAGAATCGGCACCTTGCCCGTAAAGCGCGGCAGTATGGTATCGGCGGGCTTAGTGGTATTTCCGCCAGTACTCTTCCGGGGCATCTTTCCAAATGGAACCAATCTCTCCACGCGAAGCCGCAAAGCTGATCTGCATCTCAATGAGTTCATTTAGAGATTCCAGAGCTTCACCCTTGGAATCAGCCTCGGTCACAATATCGAGATCTAGTGCCACTGCCTTCCAGTTTTTCTCTTCTGGATTGCTAAACACCACGCATCGAATGCTGATGTTATCCATCCTCGCTCCTCCTGAACGACAAATACCCCGGAAGCTACCCGAGGTTGTGCAAAATTTGCCGCTAATTACAAATGTAGCAAACTACCTCAGATTAGACAGTGTTTGTGGCAATGGTTGCCTCCAAACCCCGGATGAGGAGCGAATTCTTGCAGGAAGACCGGGTCCTTCTGCGTGAGAGCCCGCCCTTGCGAGCTCTTCCGGGGCAGTACCACCGATGGTGTTTAAGGTGGCAAGGGACGTGCGGACGGCTCCAGGCAAGGGCTTCTTTGCATACGCAAAACCGCCCTTACCTGTCTGCCTGCACTGCTGACGCTTCGCGTCAGCGAGCTCGGGCCGCTTTGCGGCCCTCGGTTCGAACCCTAAAGCGGGCAGCATTAAGGCTTATGGTTTCGAATGGGCTTGTCGGTTCTCGAAGCTTCCGACTTCGGGCGCCTGGGTTCGATTCCGCCACAGAAGCGGCAAATAAAAAGGCCCCGCTCTTGCGAGCGGGGCCTTTTTATTTGGCGTCCCCTAGGGGATTCGAACCCCTGTTGCCGCCGTGAAAGGGCGGAGTCCTAGGCCTCTAGACGAAGGGGACTGAAACGCGGTGGTTTCGAGCCACTTAAAACTTTTTTGGTGGAGCCAGGCGGGATCGAACCGCCGACCTCTACAATGCCATTGTAGCGCTCTCCCAGCTGAGCTATGGCCCCACAACAAGCCGAGCATTTTAGACAAGAGGGTCAGGATCGTCAAGCGATTTCGTGTCGCTTTTTTGCCTTTCAGTTCTTGCCCAGCACGAGCGCGGCGAAGTCTACCATACCTTTGTCGTGGCTGGTGATGCGTCGTGCGGCCAGCAGCGCGCCGCGGGCGAATACGCGGCGATCCGTGGAACGGTGCGTCAGCTCCAGGCGCTCTCCGTCACCCAGGAAAAACACGGTGTGCTCGCCCGCCACGTCGCCGCCGCGCACGGCCTGGTAGCCAATTTCATCGCGATCACGGGCCTGGCGTCGCTGGCTGCGGTCATGCACTGCGCTGCTTTCGAAATCGAGTCCACGGCCGCGAGAGACGGCCTGGCCCAGCCACAGGGCCGTGCCGGAAGGTGCGTCGAGCTTGCGTCGATGGTGCGCTTCCATGATTTCGATGTCGAAGTCGTCGTCCAGGGCCGCGGCGGCCTGCTCGGCCAGCCGGGCCAGCAGGTTCACACCGATGCTGAAATTCGCCGCGCAACACACCGGAATCCGACTGGCGGCCTTGGTCAGCCGCTCTTCCAGTGAGCGGTCCAGCCCGGTGGTCCCCACCACCAGCGGCAGACCGCGTTGTTCGGCATACGGAATGATGCTCGCCAGAAGCTCGGGATGCGAGAAATCTATGATGACATCGGCTGTGACCGATGGGTCGAATGCCTGATGGCGGCTCGCCTGTCCAACCAGCTTACAGCGCTGGTCAGCCGCGATCAGGTCGACGAGAGTGCGGCCGACCACGCCAGTGGCTCCGCTGAGTAGAATCCGAGTGCTCATGATGCCAGCTTACCGCACGCGGCCGGCATGCTCAGAGCCCCATGCGATCGAAAAAGCGCTTGACCTTGTCGGTCCAGCCCGTCGACTGTGGATTCTGGGCCGACTGCTCTCCCATGGTGTCCTGAAGCTGTTCGAGCAGTTCTTTCTGTTCGCGGGTGAGATTGACCGGTGTTTCCACCATGACCCGGCACAGCAAGTCTCCGGCCGAGCGGCTGCGAACTGACTTCACGCCCTTGCCGCGCAGGCGAAACAGCTTTCCGGACTGGGTTTCGGCCGGAATCCTGAGCAGTACCGAGCCATCGAGCGTGGGCACCTTGAGCTGCCCTCCCAGTGCCGCGGTGGTGATGGTAATGGGGACTTCGCAGAACAGGTCATCACCGTCACGTTCGAACAGCGGATGCGGACGTACCTGTATGTCGACATATAGATCCCCGGCCTGACCACCCTGGGTTCCGGCGGCCCCCTCGCCACTCAGTCGAATGCGATCGCCGGTATCCACACCGGGTGGAATCCTTACTTGCAGAGTGCGGGTTTCGCGCACCTGGCCCGAGCCATTGCAGTCGCCACAGGGGTCCTTGATCGTTCGCCCCGAGCCGTGACAGGCCGGACAGGTTTGCTGAACCGAGAAAAAGCCCTGCTGCATGCGCACCTGGCCCTGCCCGCCACAGGTTGAACAGATATCGAGCTTGCCGCTTGTCGACCCGGTGCCGTTGCAGGTTTCGCACTCGCCCAGGGTGGGCAGGCGAATCTCTTTTTCTATGCCGGCAACGGCTTCTTCGAGATCCAGCTCAAGCGTGTAACGCAGGTCCTGGCCACGTCGGGTACGTTGCTGGCGCCGGCGGCCGCCACCCCCGAAGATGTCGCCAAAAATGTCGCCAAAAATGTCGTTGATATCGCCGAAGCCGGCGTGACCGCCCCCGCCGCCAGCTCCGCCCATGCCGTTGACACCGGCATGTCCGAAGCGATCGTAAGCCGCACGCTTTTGCTCATCCTTGAGCACATCGTGCGCCTCGCGGACTTCCTTGAACTTCTCTTCGGCTCCGGGATCGTCCGGATTGCGATCCGGATGGTACTTGCGCGCCAAACGACGATAAGCCTTGCGAATCTCGTCAGTCGAGGCTTCGCGCGATACGCCCAGTGTTTCGTAGTAGTCTGCGGACATGCCGGAAAAGTCAACCCGTTGGCTGGTGTGCTGGTTCGCTCGTTACGTCTGCTAAACGAGATCGTCCCGGATCAGCGCTGTGCACTGCCCGGGACGACCTTTGCATTCAGTGATCCCGAGGATCACTTCTTGTCTTCGTCGTCGACCTCGGTGAACTCGGCGTCGACCACTTCCTCTTCACCGGAGTCGGCCTCGGTACCGGCATCTCCACCCTGCTCGGGCGCACCTTCGTCGGCCTGGGCCTTTTCGGCGGCCGCCTTGTAGAGTTCGGTGCCGGCCTGCTGCAGTTCGTTGACAGCCTGGTCGATGGCTTCCTTGTCGTCGCCCTTGATGGCTTCGTCCACCTTGGCCAGCGCTTCTTCGATCTGCTGCTTGACACCCGCGTCGAGCTGGTCGCCATGCTCACTCAGGCTGGTGCGCGTGGCATGGGCGATGCCATCGGCATTGTTGCGTGCAGTCACCAGCTCCTGGAACTTCTTGTCCTCTTCCCGGTGAGCCTCGGCGTCCTGCACCATCTTTTCGATCTCATCCTCGGAAAGACCGGATCCGGCCTTGACCTCGACCTTCTGCTCGCGACCCGTGGCCTGATCCTTGGCCGAGACGTGCAGAATGCCATTGGCATCGATGTCGAATGTCACCTCGATCTGGGGCACACCGCGGGGGGCTGCCGGAATACCGGTGAGATCGAAGCGGGCCAGCGACTTGTTGGCCGCGGCCTGATCACGCTCACCCTGCAGCACATGCACGGTGACTGCGCTCTGGTTGTCCTCGGCCGTCGAAAAGACCTGCGAGGCGCGCGTCGGGATAGTGGTGTTCTTCTCGATGAGCTTGGTGAACACGCCACCCAGCGTCTCGATACCCAGCGACAGCGGCGTGACATCGAGCAGCAGCACGTCTTTGACATCGCCGGCCAGCACACCGCCCTGGATGGCGGCACCCACGGCCACGGCCTCGTCCGGATTGACATCCTTGCGCGGATCCTTGCCGAAGAAGTCGGCCACGGCCTTCTGCACGGCCGGCATGCGTGTCTGGCCGCCGACGAGAATCACTTCATCGATCTCGTCCACTTTCAGACCGGCATCCTTGAGCGCGGTCCGGCAGGGCTCGATGGAACGCTTGACCAGTTCTTCGACCAGCGATTCCAGCTTCGAGCGCGTGACCTTGATATTGAGGTGCTTGGGCCCGGACTGATCCGCCGTGATGTAAGGCAGGTTGACCTCGGTCTGCTGGGCCGAGGACAGCTCGATCTTGGCCCGCTCGGCTGCTTCGCGCAGGCGCTGCAGTGCCAGCGGATCGTTGTGCAGGTCCACACCCTGCTCCTTCTTGAACTCTCCGGCCAGGTAGTCGATCAGGCGTAGATCGAAGTCCTCGCCGCCGAGGAAGGTATCGCCATTGGTCGCCAGCACTTCGAACTGCTTCTCGCCGTCGACATCGGCAATTTCGATGATTGAAATATCGAAAGTACCGCCGCCGAGATCGTAGACGGCCACCTTGCGATCAGCGCCTTCCTTGTCCAGCCCGTAGGCCAGCGAGGCCGCCGTGGGCTCGTTGATGATGCGCTTGACGGTAAGCCCGGCGATCTTGCCGGCATCCTTTGTGGCCTGGCGCTGGGAATCATTGAAATAGGCCGGCACGGTGATGACCGCCTCGGTGACTTCCTCGCCGAGATAGTCCTCTGCCGTCTTCTTCATCTTCATCAAGGTGCGCGCTGAAATCTCCGGCGGCGCCATCTTCTTGTCGCCGACCTGTACCCAGGCATCACCGTTGTCCGCCTCGATGATCTTGAACGGCACCAGCTTCCTGTCCTTCTGAACCACGTCTTCAGAGAACTTCCGGCCGATCAGGCGCTTGACCGCGTACAGTGTGCGGTCGGGGTTGGTGACAGCCTGACGCTTGGCCGGTTGCCCGACCAACACTTCGTCATCCTTGGTGAAGGCCACAACCGAAGGGGTCGTCCGATCGCCTTCGGCGTTCTCGATGACCCGCGCCTTGCCGCCTTCCATGATGGCAACGCAGGAATTGGTCGTTCCCAGGTCAATGCCGATAATCTTGCTCATGGTCTGAAAATCCTGTTTCCGTCTGATTTGGAAAGTCGTAAAACTGCTCTAGCCGATTAGTGGGGCCCGGCCGTGCTTATTTCAATCGCAGCGGCATTTCAATCGTTCCGCGCAACGATGACGCGAGCGGCGCGCAGCAACCGATCATGCAGGCGATATCCCTTCTGCAGTACGGCCAGCACGGTGTCCGGTTCAGCGTCTTCGCTGGGCTGCATGCTCATGGCCTCGTGCCATTGCGGGTCAAAGCGCTCGCCGACCGGCTCGATGACTTCCAGCCCATACTGTTCGAGTGCCTTGAGCAGAAGTCGACGAGTCAGGGTCAGGCCTTCGCTGGAAGCAGCACCGCCGTCAGCACCATCAAGACCCTGGTCAAGTGCATCGATGACTGGCAGCAGTTCGCGCATCAGCCCTTCCAGCTGAAAGCGGCGGGCCTTTTCGAGTTCGCGACGGCTGCGCTTTTCCATGTTGTCCATTTCCGCGCGCGTTCGCAGCAGGGCGTCGCGCAGACGCGTCACCTCTTCGGCCGGCACGACATCGGCGTCACCGCTGACGTGACCATCGCCGCCTGCATCATCCGTTGAATCCAGTTCCGGCTGAGAGGCTTCTGGCTGCTCGTATTCTTCGTGTGGCTGTTTCGGGTCACCCATGGCTCTGGTTCTGTTTGCGTGATTGATCCTGCCGCCAACAATGGGGCTGGCCGACTCCGAATACAACCGCCGTTGCCGTTTGTGCGGCTTGGTGCTAGTTTGATGGCCCCCGAATGCTCCGACGGTGAAACGACCTCGCATGCTGCGCGCGCTGGCAATACGACATTTCGCCATCATCAGCGAACTCGACATCCGGCTGGAACCGGGCTTCACGGCCATCACCGGCGAGACCGGTGCCGGCAAGTCCATCCTGGTCGATGCCCTGGGGCTGTTGCTGGGCAACCGCGCCGACAGCGCCCTGGTGGCAACCGGCGCCAGGCAGGCCGAACTGTCGGCGACCTTCGATATCAGGGAAATCGCCACCGTTCGCGAGTGGCTCGATGATCAGGCCATGGACGAGGGAGATGATCTTCTGCTGCGCCGAGTGATCTCCGCGGACGGCCGTTCCCGAGCCTGGATCAACGGACGCAGCGCGACGATCAGCCAGCTTGGCGAACTGGGCGCCAGATTGGTCGAGATTCATGGTCAGCATGAGCATCAGCGGCTCGAGAAGCCCGAGGTTCAGCGCAGGCTGCTCGACGGGGAACTGGATTCGGCCATCCCCGGCAACGTGGCCTCGGCCTGGAGCCGCTGGAATGAGGCCAGTCAGGCGCTGAACGAGTTCGAGCAGGACGCTGGCGACCCGGAGGCGATCGAACTGCTGCGCTACCAGTGTCGCGAGCTCAATGAGCTGAGCCTGGCTGAAGGCGAGTTCGAACAGCTTGAAGCCGAACAGGACCGACTGTCGCGCAGCGATGAGATTCGGCAGGCCGCGGCCAATGCCAGCGCCGCGATTGATCAGGACGACACCCCCAGCGTGCGCTCACTGATGCAGGCCGCGCTGCACCAGCTCTCGCCTGTGAGCGATTCCGACCCGCGCCTGGCCGAGGCCGCGACCATGCTGGAGGAGGCCCGCATCAACATCGACGAGGCCTATGCCCTGATCGAACGGGTTGGAGACGAAGAGCTCGGCGACCCCGAGCGCCTGGCGGAGGTCAACCAGAAACTTCAACGGGCACTGGACCTGGCCCGCAAGCACAGGGTCGAACCGGCTGAACTGCCGGAGCTGACCGTTTCACTCAATCAGCGCCTGGAGCAGCTTGAAAGCCAGGGAGAAAAACGCACGAGCCTTGAAGCCGAGGTTCAGACCGCCAGGCAACTCTGGGAAGAAGCCGCCGCTTCATTGAGCGCAGCACGCGCCGAGGCGGCCGCTGCAATATCGACCCGTGCCCGAGACTGCCTGGCAGAACTGGGCATGGATCGGGCCAGCATCGAGTTCAGCATCGAGGTCCGTTCGGAATCGACCCCCTCCCCCCATGGTCGCGATGCCGTCCGCGTCGATTTCACCGCCAATCCCGGACAGTCGCCAAAACCACTGACCCGTGTGGCTTCAGGCGGCGAACTGTCACGCGTGGCCCTGGCCCTGATGATTGCAACCGGCAACCGGGAAGGTACCCGGACCCGCATTTTTGACGAAGTCGATGCCGGCGTCGGCGGCGAAACAGCCCACGCCGTCGGCCGCTTTCTGCGCCAGGCCGCCGGCCAGGGCCAGGCCCTGTGCGTGACACACCTGGCCCAGGTCGCCGCCTGCGCCGACCACCAGCTCCGAGTCACCAAGCACAACGAAAAAGACACCACCGACACCCAAATCGAACACCTCGACCCCACGGCCCGCAAACACGAAATCGCCCGCATGCTGGGCAACGCCGAATCGAGCACCAGCCTGGCGCACGCAGAGGAGATGTTGGGGGGAGGTGAAGGTGAAGTGTGAAGGGTTAAGTGTTAAGTGTTAAGTGGCGGGCCTCGGTGGCTGATTGAGTTGGCTGGTGAGTGTGGCGATTTTAGCAGTGAGTGGAGACGGGGTGGGAGCTTATAGGTTCGGAGTTCGGGTTGTAGGTTCTGCCCATTAAACAGGCAGTTGCAAATGAATATTGAGAATCTGCTTCATCGGCCGCCATCCCCTGTCTAAGGCACCACACAAAACACAAGGCACCTTCACCCACCAAGAGTCCGCCGGAGGCATAAGCGCACCCAGCCACCTCTCCGCCCCAACGCCCGCCTAACACCTAACACCTAACACTTCCCACTATCCTCTCTTCGGCCTGACATAGAGCACCAGCGAGTGGTCGACGATTTCGAAACCGTGTTGGGCTGCGATTTCTTCCTGGCGTTGTTCGATGGCTTCGTCGTGGAACTCCACCACCTCGCCGGTTTCGACGCAGACCATGTGGTCGTGGTCTTCTTCGTCGATTTCGTAGCAGGCCTGCTGAGCGCGGCCGGTGCCGCCGTCGAACATGTGCTTGCGGACCAGTCGGGCCGCCTCGAACTGGGACAGGACCCGGTACACGGTGGCCAGACCGATCTCCTCACCCTGGTCAACCAAGGCCCGATAAATCTCGTCGGCCGTCATGTGTTTCTGGTCCGTTGTTTCCAGCAACCGCAGAATCTGCAGGCGCGGGTGGGTAACCTTGAGGCCGGCCTTTCGCAGCTCGCTCGACTCTTCCGCCATCGGTGATCCTTAGCCTGATTCCAGTTAAGTATTGTATCATTGGGCACATGAAAAACTTCCGCACTCTCCGCTTGGCGTCAAGCCTTTCCGCCCTGCTGCTGGCCGGCACCCTGACCGGCTGCAACCTGGTCTACAAGCAGAATATCCAGCAGGGGAATGTCCTTGATGCTGAGGATGTTGCCGAGCTCAGCGAGGGCATGACCAAACGCCAGGTCCAGGTGCTGCTGGGCTCACCGTCGATTCAAAGCCCGTTCCACAGCGATCGCTGGGACTACATGAACACATTCTCCCAGCGCGGTGGTACCCCAAGCAAGCGTGTCCTGACACTGCATTTCGAGAACAACCGTCTGGTTGCCATGGAAGGCAATTACCTGGACGAAGACGATGTGGCTCGCCAGGCGCTGGACGACCTGCAGGACGAAGAAGAAACCCCGATTCAGGATCTCGACACCCTGCAACAGCCCGACTTCGATCCGGACCCCACCTCCGGTGGTTCCGGCTACTAACGGTCTGCTCAATAGTGAGACCGTTAGCAACCCGGGTCAGGAGCGGCGCTTTCGCTCCAGTTCGGCCATCTGCCGCCGGACTTCCTTGGGATCTGCTCGCAGCGGACGGTAAATTTCGACGCGATCACCGTCTCTGAGCACGGTATCGGCGGAGCGTCGTTGCCCGAAAATGCCCAGCCGGCCCGGATCAATCTCGATGCCAGGCAGTCGACGCGCAATCTCCGAGCGCTCGACAGCTTCACCCAGCGTGCTGCCCGACGGCAGATTGAGTACCAGCAGTTCCTGTCGGTCCGGAAGGGCGGCGGCGACTTCAACGCGAATTGTGCCGTCCTCAGCCATGGATGGCTTCGGCCCGACGGGCAAAGTCGTCAACCATGCGGTCGGCCATGCGAGCGAAATTGCGCCGGAATGGTCGGAGCAGCAAAGATCCTGGCATGCGGAATCGAAGGTCCAGACTCACCCGACAGCCGCCCTCCAGCGGCTCGAAACTCCAGCGCCCCGACAGCTCATCGAATGGCCCGTCCTGCAGTTGCATGGCCAGCGAATGAGGCCGATCCAGCACGTTACTGGTGGTAAATCGCCGCACGAGCCCGCCCAGACTCACCTCCAGCGTGGCAAGCTGCAGGCTCTCGCACTCTTCATGAACCTGAGCGGTGCGAACCCAGTTCAGAAACTCGGGATAACGGGCCACGTCGCGCACCAGGTCGAATATCTGGTCGGGCCGGTAGGGAACCAGGGCAAAGCGGTGGACTTCGGGCATGCAGGTAAGGGTTCAGGGTTCAGGGTTCAGGGTTCAGGGTTCAGGGTTCAGGGTTCAGGGTTCAGGGAGCGCAAGACACCCTGAACACGCCGCGAAATTGTAACGCCCATTCCCCAGTCGTCCCATTTTTTCGAATGACTGACCCGTACCCCCTGAATCCTGCTCGCTGAATCCTGAATCCTGAAACCTCAAACCAACCCTGCGCTATCATGGCCCATCCATCCAGACCCGACTGAAACCGCAGTGTCAAGCAAGTCCTCGTCATCCACCATCGCCCTGAACAAGCGTGCCCGCTTCGAGTACAAGCTCGAGGAACGCTTCGAGGCCGGTATTTCGTTGATGGGCTGGGAGGTCAAGGCCCTGCGCGCCGGTCGAGTCCAGTTTGGTGAGAGCTACGTGCTGCTCAAGGACGGCGATGCTTTCCTGTTCGGATGCCTGATCACCCCGCTGCCTTCGGCCTCGACTCACGTGCAACCGGACCCGATGCGCAATCGACGTCTGCTACTGCACCGACGCGAACTCGACCAACTCATTGGCATGGTCGAGCGCAAGGGCTACACGCTGATCCCGACGGCGATGTACTGGAAGAAGGGCAAGGTCAAGGTCGAGATCGCTCTGGCCAAGGGCAAGAAGACCCACGACAAGCGTCGCACCGAGAAGGAGCGAGACTGGCAGCGTCAGAAGGGTCGGCTACTGCGCCAATCCTGATCCCCGGGGCATCGACCCTCCAGGTCGCACAGTGATGCACAATGTCTGCAACGACCGTTCACGGAGTATTCCCTGCCGATGCACCTGAAGCTGCTTCGCATCCGCAATTTTGCCGGGGTTCGAAAGGCCGAGCTGTCCTTCGACGGCACCACCGTGCTGATCGGCGAGAACAACTGCGGCAAATCCAGCCTGCTTGAAGCGCTGGGACTGGTTCTGGGTGGCCGACCGGAGGAACCTCCAGCGTTTGAACCCAGGCATTTTCACCAGCGCAATGGCCAATGGGGCCAGCCGGACAACCCGGAGCCAGATACCGCTTGCATCGAAATGATTTTCGATGAGACACGGGTCGGTGCCTGGAATCACCCGGACATGCGACCTCTGACTCGACTCGTGCCGGCACGCAAGCGCCAGGTACGGCAGATATCGCTGAGAGTGGAGGCCGACCCGCCCACCGACGGGACATCGAAGGTGTCGCCCCGCTGGAGCATCGGCCCGGTCCACGGCGCTGAACCAGGCCCTGATGACGAGGATGCCCTGACATTGATTCGCAGGCTGAACCCGCTGATCGACCTGCGCGGCTGTCCATTGTCCGCCGCGGCCCTGGGGCGCCACAACGGGAACGAGTCCTGGCTGGAAGACGATCCCGAAGGTCGAGCGCTCCAGCAACAGGTTGACCGGCATTTTCACGCCGTGATCTCGGGCGGATCGGAAGACCACGAGGCCGACATGGAAGCGGGTGTGGCCGCTGCCGAAGCCCTGCTTGATCACATGGACGTCAAGCTCGATCCAGGCGCCGGCCTGGGGCAGAAGGCCATCGGTGAGCTGGTCGGTCGTTCGGCACAGTTGGCACATGCCCGGCGTGATCGCCAGCCCAGTACGTCCATTCGTCGCCTGGGTTTGCTGATTTTCACCGCGGTCATACTGCGCGGCCTGCCGCAGGGTAACGGGCATCCCGACTGGCCCATAATGATTCTCGAAGACCCGGAGGCCCACCTGCACCGCATGACCCTGGCGTCGGTCTGGCGCCTGGTCCACGGATTTGACGTGCAAAAGATCATCACCACCCAGTCCCCCACCCTGCTGGCGGCATCTTCGCTGACCAGCCTGCGGCGGCTGACCCGACACAACGGCAACGTACTGGAATGGCGGGTTCGTGAGGATGCGCTGTCGGACAGCGAGTTGCGCAAGCTGGGTTATCACCTGCGCGCACGACGGGGCGAAGCCGCCTTTGCCCGCGCCTGGATCCTGGTCGAAGGCGAGACCGAATTCTGGGTCATCAACGAACTGGCCCGTATAGAAGGCCGCGATTTCGATCTTGAGGGGATTGCCTGCGTGGAGTTCGCCCAGTGCGGCATCCCGCCCCTGCTCAAGACTGCTCGAGAACTGGGCATCGAATGGCATCTGCTCACCGATGGAGATGCCGCCGGTCGCAGCTACGTCGAGCGCGCACGGTCGCTGTTTGGAGAATCGGATGATGAGCGGGAACGCATCACCCGTCTCGACGAACCCACCCTGGAGCAATGCTTTCACGATCACGGCTATGCTCCGGTATTCCAGCGCCTGGCCGGATTTCGTGGCGACCCCGGCCCGAATGTCACGGCACAACAGGTCATCGAACGCGCGCTCAAACGCCATGCCAAGCCCGATATTGCCCTGCAGCTTGTCATGGCGGCGGCCGAACCGGATTCACCCGGCGTACCCGAACCGCTGGCCGCCATGATTGAAACCGTATTGAAGATGGCGCGCGAGGCGCCGGAGCGCGGCCAGATCAGGCGCCAGGACAACGGCCATCAAGGAGAAGATACAAAGACATGATTTCCCTGAGATTCTGTGGCGCGGCCGGCGGTGTTACCGGCTCCGGCTACCTGGTGGAGACAGGTCGGGCCCAGGTCCTGGTCGACTTCGGCATCTTTCAGGACGGCGACAACCGGCGCGAACGCAACCGGTCGCTGGGCCCGGTGGACCCACGGCGTCTTGGCGCCGTCGTGCTGACCCATGCCCATATCGACCACTGCGGCCGCCTGCCACTGCTCATCGCCAACGGATTCACCGGCAGCCTCCATGCCACGCCCGCGACGCTGGATCTGCTCGAGATCATGCTCGAGGACATGGCCAAGATCGAGGAGGAAGACACGCGCCGCATCAACCGCCGCCGGCGTCGCGCCGGGGAAAAGCCCCTTCAACCGCTGTTTACCAGCCAGCAAGTCGGGCAGTTGCTTCAGCGCGCACGCCCCTTGCCCCTGGGGAACCTGACCAAAGTCGCCACCGGAGTCCGTGCCCGGGCGATTGAGGCCGGGCACATCATTGGCTCGGCCAGTATCGAACTGCACATCGAACACGGCGACGGGGAACGCTGCCTGGTGTTCTCCGGCGACCTGGGGCCAGGTGACGCCCCCATTCTGCGCGATCCCGAGCCACCGACCTCTGCTGATCTGGTGGCGCTTGAATCCACCTACGGCGGCCGCAAGCGCCCCGATACCCGCCAGGCCGTGGCCGAATTCAAACGCATCATTGAAAAAGCCGCGCTGGACGGCGAGCGCGTCATCATCCCGGCCTTTGCCGTGGGACGCACGCAGACCGTACTCTACTACCTGGCCGAAGCAGTACGCGAAGGCCGTCTGTCGCCCGACTTCCCGATCTATCTCGACAGCCCGATGGCCACCCGGGCCACCCAGGTGGTCACTGCCCATCCGGAACTGCATGATGACAAAACGCGACAGCTGCGCGACCAGCGCCAGCTTGAGGCCGACCTCCGGGGACTGCGCATCATCGAATCGGTTCCCGAATCCATCGCGCTCAACGACAGCGATCACCCCTGCATCATCATCAGTGCTTCAGGCATGTGCGAAGGTGGCCGCGTGGTTCACCATCTCAAGCATAACCTGTGGCGCCACAATGCCCACCTCATGCTGGTCGGGTACATGGCCGAGGGCACGCTGGGCCGGACCCTGCTCGATCAACCCGAACATGTCGAGATACTCGGCGAGACCATTGCCGTCAGGGCCGACATCCACCGCATCGAGGGGTTTTCGGCCCACGCCGGTCACGATGAGTTGCTGAACTGGCTGGCACCGATGACTGAGTCGCGGCCACGGGTCGTCCTCACCCACGGTGAAGACGACGCGCGCGAGGCACTGGCACAAGCCATCAAGGAACGGTTCGATTTGTCGGCCGAATGCCCCGGCATTGACGACGTGATCACTCTGGAGTGATCGTACTACTTGCGGAACTTGTCGCTGAATTGCTAGTCTATGTTCCTGACTTCGGGGGCGTACTGGCTTCGACGTGGATCGGACGTACCCTGGGGCATGCCGAGCAGACAGCATCACTCGTAAAACCCTGCTGTAAACTGTTAGTTGCCAACGACGACAACTACGCACTGGCCGCCTAAAAACCGGCCTGCTCCCGACCGGTTGAGCCTGCGCTTCCGAATCGGGATCATTGAGCAGGATCGCGTTGTGTCGCGTTTCAGGGCATGGCGTTAAATCACACTGGAACTGGTCGTTGCATGTGCCCTGCCCCTCGGGCGGTGTGACGACGAGAAACAATCGAGCGGGCTAAGCATGTAGAACCAGGATCAGATGGTTCGCGGACGGGGGTTCGACTCCCCCCGCCTCCACCAATTCAACATCCAGCACCATCCAACGAAGTCCTCAAGCCCGCGTAACAGCGGGCTTTTTCTTTGCCCTGTCGTCCAGCAAGGGGCAACGGGATTCGTTGACATCCGGGGGCAACTGGGGGCAACATTCGGGGCAAGTGAGTTGCCCCCGCAGGGAGTTGCCCCCATGCCGCTGACCGACACCGCCATCCGTAACGCCAAACCCGCCGAGAAGGCCCGCAAGCTGTTCGACGGTGGCGGGCTGTATCTGGAAGTCTCCCCGTCCGGGGGCAAGTGGTGGCGGCTGAAGTACCGCTACGGGGGCAAGGAGAAGCGGCTGTCGCTTGGCGTCTAACCCGATGTTTCCCTGAAGGACGCCCGCGAGCGCCGCGACGAGGCGCGCAAGCTGCTGGCCAATGACATCGACCCCAGCGAACACCGCCAGGCGCAGAAGGCCGCGAAGGAAGACCGGGTGGCGAACAGCTTCGAAGTGGTGGCACGGGAGTGGCACGCCAAGCACCTGCCCTCCTGGACCGACAAGCACGCCGAGACCATCATCCGCCGGCTGGAGCTGAATGTGTTCCCCTGGCTCGGCGGCAAGCCCATCGCCGACATCACCGCCCCGCAGCTCCTGCAAGTCATCCGGCGGATTGAGGAACGGGGCGCGCTGGAAACCGCCCATCGCGTGCTCGGCTGCTGCGGCCAGGTTTTCCGCTACGCGGTCGCCACCGTTCGCGCGGAGCGCGACCCCTCCGGCGATCTGCGCGGCGCCCTGCCGCCGGTCAAGAGCCGGCACTTCGCCGCCGTCACCGAACCGGACCAAATCGCCGCCGTGCTGCGGGCCATCGACGGCTACGAAGGCACCCTCCCGGTACGCTGCGCCCTGCGCCTCGCGCCGCTGGTGTTCGTGCGCCCCGGCGAGCTGCGCAAGGCGGAGTGGGCGGATATCGACCTGGACGCCGCCGAATGGCGCTACACCGTCACCAAGACCAACACCCCGCATATCGTGCCCCTGTCGCGCCAAGCCGTGGCCATCCTGCGCGAGCTGCAACCGCTGACCGGACGCGGACGCTACGTTTTCCCAAGCGCCCGGAGCGCAAGCCGCCCGATGAGCGACAACGCCGTGCTGGCCGCCATGCGGCGCATGGGCATCGGCAAGGACGAAATGAGCGGCCACGGCTTCCGGGCCATGGCACGCACCATCCTGGATGAAGTGCTGGGCTTCCGGCCCGACTACATCGAGCACCAGCTTGCCCACACCGTGCGCGACCCGAACGGACGCGCCTATAACCGCACCGCGCATCTGCCCGAGCGCCGCAAGATGATGCAGGCATGGGCGGACTACCTGGACAAGCTGAAGGCCGGCGCGAAGGTGATCCCCCTCCACGAGAACCGCAGCGCCTGACCGCTTTCAGGGAGCCCCTCCGGGGCGGATGGGCAGCGGGGCGCGAGCATGGGGAGCGGAAGCCGCGCAGCGGCTGAAGCCCCACGCGCAGCGACCCGCTGGGCGGGCGGGGGAAGAACAAGCGGAGGCAATTGATACATAATGCAACATGCGGGCGCAAGCCGGACTGCACGGAGCGAAGCGGAGTGCTGCGCATAATTTCGAGCATTATGTTCCATTGCCGACCACCGACCCTGGCTGGGTAGGCCGCACCGGACCTTTACCGAAGCCGCAGGCAATTGGGGGCGGGAAAGCGCAGCGCCGTGCGGGGGCGCGGCAGGCTGGGCGCAAGCCGAGCCTGCCAGTGGCCCCGCGCAAGCGGCAACGAAGGGGACCCAGGCCGGCCGAAGCCGCCGAGCCGGTTGCGAAGCATCCGGCGGCGCTTGAGCCCGGCACGGCGTAGCCCGCTGCGGAGCCGCAAGCCCTTGGCCCCGTCTTCCGGGGCGAAGGGCGCCGTGGCGGAGCGCGGGCGGTAACGAAGGGGCCAGAGCTCGAACGAAGCCACGGAGCCAGTCTGCCGGAGCTTGCGGAGGCAGTCTGGCGGCCCTGACGCTGGCACGGCGCAGCCCGGCGCGGCGCTTGCCGGCGAAGCATGCAAGCGGCGTGACGGGCGGTCCAGACAGGTTCTGCCGACGGGATCGAACTTGATTTTGCGACGCAACGGGCCTAGTATTGACTCAACACGGCCCCTTTCGGTTGAACCGCTCCGGCGGGGATACTGCTAAGGGGTTTTTTATTGGCTGGCGAAGCTACCAATCGTGCTCCCAGCCATCGGGCGCGCCCATCCCCGCCAGGTTCAAGCTCAGGTGATCCAGATCGGGAAAGGTCTGCAGGTGCGCCTTCACGCGCTCAGGCCAGCTCGAGCTCGGGTTCACCACCTGCAGCAAATGCCGCGCAATGCGCAGCAGCAGGTAGCATCGGGCGCGGAGGTGGGAATCATCCTCGAACGGCCCCACCCAGGTGACCTCCCCCATCGACGGCAGTTTCGGCTGATCCACGATATTCCGGTTCCACAGCCGACTGTGGTGCGCACAAACATTGCGCAGGTAGTTCAGGCTTCGCAGCCAGGTCGCGAACGTGCGGCCATTATGGACGCCATACTTCGCCGAGATCGCATCCTGCTCCGCTTCCCGCATCCCGGCGTAGAGACGCGACATTGTTCCGAAGTCCCAAACCTCGCACGCCACCCAGATAATCAGCGGCAAACCGTACTTGGTCTTGTTGTGGCGAACGAACTCTTCCTTGGATTCATTGATCAGGCGAGCATGCCTGCCAAGCCATTCGTGATGCCGGGTCACGCCTTTGCCGTTATTCAGGTCCCGGCTGAAACTGTCATGGAACAGCTCCGGGCGCAGGTAAGCAACAGGATCGATCTCGCCAAGGGTGTGGGAAATATCGACCCTCAGAGCAATCTCGATCCGCTCCAGCGCATCCATGGCCAGAAGCCGTAGCTTCTTGTCGAAGACATAGAGCTTGACGGCGTCTTCAAAACGGGCTCCCGGCCGAAACTGGTCCAGGGCGAGGGTCACGACTTTCCGCTGCTTCTTGGCTGGCTTCCGGCCCTGCTGATCCAGGTACATGAAAGGACCGGACCGCTCCCGGAAGGGATACCAGTAGCCGCTGAGCCGGTAGTAGCCAATTCGCTGCAAATAATCCAGCGCCCTGGACCGATCCGTAACGGCCAACCCACGCGAAATCAGCAGGTCCAGTTGCTCCTCGTAGCTTTTCCAGGGCTTGGCGAATTCCTCCCGAGACATTCCGCGGCCACCTCAGTCCATTTCAATCCAGGCCAGCATTTCCGTCGCGTAGCCTTTGTCCGGATTCGCGATCCCACGATGACCCAGCTCACGCTGCAACATGGGCTCGATGTGCTCATGAAGCAGGGCGGCTCGTTCGGCAGGCTGAAACTGCGGTCGTCCAGCCGGCGCCTGGAAATAATCACGGTACTGTTTTTCAACGCTCGGAACGCGCTTACCCGATCGGTCAACCGCGATAGGAACCAGGTGGGAGCCCGCATCTTGCCGGCCTCCGAAGGAATGCACCAACCAGAGGCTGAGCGCAATCGGCTGCTCGGCACCAACCGCAGCAGCAGCGCCCAGCGACAGTGGTTTTGCTGAGCGCCAACGACTCAGAAGCCGATCAACGAGCGGGTGGTCAATGCCGATGAGCTCCAACTGCTCTTGCTGCTGCGCAAGATCACGGTCCAGCGTGCAGACCCTCGGCGCCGAATTCGCATGCTCTGTGATTTCGAAGCGAAGCTCGTCGATCGTTCGAAAGCTTCCCCCACTGTATTCCACAGCCGATCGCACGAATTCCATGATCCGCGCTTTGCTCTCATCAATGTTCGCCAGCGGCTTGTAGTCTTCGAGACTGAATCGATCCAGGTCTTGGAAAAGCTCGAACACTACCTTGCGTGCCTCCCTGGCATTGCTCATCGCCGCTTCCAGCTCCTGGCGCGTGCGTTTTAGTTCGGGATCGGAGAGCGCTTCACGGTAAAGCTGGTCATAGCTCAAGCGATCGGAAAGCTGGCCAAGAATCTGGCCGCGCAAATCCTCGGCAACATTGCCTTGTTCATCTACCTTGCCCAGGGTGCGTGCAATCTCCTGTAGCTTGTCGGTCAGCATGAGGAAGATGCGACCCTCGATGGTGTCAGAGAGCACCAGGTTATAGACCTGAGCGGTATCCTTCTGTCCGTAGCGATGGATGCGCCCGATTCGCTGCTCGACATCCATCGGATTCCAGGGCAGGTCAAAATTGAACAGCACGCGGCTGAATTGCAGATTGATGCCCTCGCGGCCCGCCGCGGTACAAATTAACACCCGCGGACCATCGGGCTTACGGAAACGTCTTTCTGCGGCCAGTTTCGTGCCGTGGTCGCCGCCACGCAGCACCACCACGCCTTGCCCTGGATAAGCGGCGTCAATCTCTCTTCCCAACAGGTCCACTGTCGCCAGGTAGGTCGCGAATATGACCACCTTCTCGCCAGGATTCTGTTCCCACAAGGCACCAAGCCCGCGCAGCAGCTTGTCGACTTTGGTCTCCCGTTCCTGCGGGAATACCTTGAGCAAGTCAGCGATACGCAGCCTTTCTTCTGGCAGCGACAGTTCCACCGCCTCCGTCGCGGCCTCCTCACCTTCCGCAGTCACCGTTTCTGAGGACTCGGACGATGCCACCGCCGCCAAGCGATCCTCATCCAGCTTGCGAATCAAGCGGAGCTTGAGGTCAGCGAGAACACGATCCACCTCACCACGGCCTACGGCATCATCAGCCAGGCCGGTATTCTGATGGATCAACTGACGCGCTTCCTCCATGAGCGCCTGGTGGCCGTCGATGTCCAGCGCCTCATTCTTCAGGATGGCCTCGTGAATGGTCAGCGCCAACTGGCGGCGCAGCAAGGTGCTGCGAACAGCGGCGAAGCTGGAAGCCGCAATCTTCTGGAAAATGGTCATCACGAACCCCAGGGCGCGGCCTTGGTTGCCCTGCTGCTTCGCGAGATCAAACCCGTCGATCAGGTATTCGCGCAGCTTGGCGTAAAAGAGCTTCTCCGCTGCATTCATGGTGAAGGATTCGGTGTGGACCCAGCGCCGCGTGAATAGCGGCGAACCGTCCGCTGTACAGGCATCGGCTTTGGTGCGCCGATAGACCACCTCGTTGAGGCGGTGGCGCTCGGCCACCATCTCCTCAGGGCTCTTGAATAGTGTCGGATTGAGCAACTGGATCAGCATCCAGAAACGGAAATGATCCCCTTGGTGCGGTGTAGCCGAGAGCAAGATCAGATCTCGGGCATGATCGCGCAGCGCTTCAGCCAGTTTGTAGTTTTCGGTCTTTCGCACCTTGCGGCCATTCCGGTAGGCCGACAGGTGGTGAGCCTCATCGAACACCACCAGGTCCCAGGGCGGTGCCTCCTTCAATCGGTTGATCCGCGCCCGGCGCTTCAAGGTGTCCACACTGGCGATCAGGCGATTGTGCTTGGCGAAGGCATTGCTGCGACGATCGGTGACATCGCCCTCCGAGCCGAACACCTCGAAATCCAGGTTGAAGACCTCGTTCAGCTCCCGATGCCAGTTGTTGACCAGCCCTGCCGGCACCACCATCAAGGCCCGCTCCAGTTCTCCGCGACTGGCCAGCTCGCGCAGAATCAGGGCGGTTTCGATGGTCTTGCCCAGGCCCACCTCATCGGCGACCAGAAAACGCCGGGGCGCAGCCGTTGCGACCTGATGCGTCAACACCACCTGGTGCGGCAGCAGGTCGATGCGGGCCGATGTCAGCGCCGCTGCGTTCTCCATCAGCGGCAATGCATGCGCCTCCACATGCAGCCAGGCATCGCGCAGGCGCTGCGCTCCGCCATCCACATGAGCAATGATCTGCTCGGCCCGACTGGTAACAGGACGCAGCGATTCACCGAAGACCTGCCGCTCACCGCTCGGGAAGAAGGCGCGCACATAGCCGTTGGCGGTGAGCTGCACCACCACCCCTTCGCCAAACTCGGCATGCAGGACCCGCTGGCCCGGTTGGAAGCTGGGCTCGGTCATGGCTCGCACCTCCCTAACTGATCCGCGGGTGGTGCAGGCCCGCCCAGTGCTTGCCATCGTAATCGGCGTTCGGATCGTCCGTATTGAGCAGACGCTCGACCTCATTTTCGGCACCGGAGAAGAGCAACCGGCCGATGGGCAGGCCCTCCGGTCCCGAATGCCGATGGCGCCAGTAATAAGCCTCGCTCGCCCCTTTCATGCTGATGCGGTTACGACCGCTCGGCATCCAGAAAATCAAGCCGGCCTGCCCCTGATAATAATCCTGGAACGACAGCAAGCCCTCTTTCAGGTCGGTTTCGAGCCAGCCCCTGGCATCCTCGCCAGCCAGCACATCCAGGCAACCCTCCAGGCCCGCCACCACCAGCGCGTCACCGTCCGCGGCAGGTAGATCATCCGGCCAGGCATCGGCCATGGCGAAGAACTGACGCAGTGACACCACCTCGTCAGGCGCATTCAGTCCCGCGAGCACCTCGGCGTCCCACAGCAGCGCGATACCGCGACGCGGCCAGCCTTGATTGAAGCGTGTCCTAACCATCAGTCCTCCTCCTCGCCCAGGCGTTCAAACAGGTTGAGCTGCTTCACCTTGTCCTGATTGCGCGACGCCCAGGCCTGATAGAGCGATGCGGCGGTGGTGGCCGCGTTGCGGGTAGGCGAATCAGCGCCGCGGGTCTTGAACCAGGTCAGGATCGCACCCAGGGCCGGATGGGGCTTGAAATTGTCGTTGTTCAAGGTCTCGCTGGCGTTGATGCCGCTGCCCTCGAAACAGGCGCCGATCAGGAACATGGCCTGCTCGTAATCGCTCTGCATCCCCCGTCGATGCCGGCCAACCCAGCTCTGGGCCAACTCCAGCGGAGGGGTCAGATGAAAGATCTTTTTCTCCTCATAAACCCAGCCCCGGCTCGCAAAATCCGAAGGCCCAATGCCCGTTCCACGCAGGAATTTCTGCAACTGGTCTCGCGGTAGTTGATTGATGCCATCGAACAGACGCAGCAACATACGCGTGAAGGGCTCGGCGTTATGGGGCGGCGGCTCCTTGATGCCGCCGGCTTCCTCGTCCAGTAACTGGTTGATGCCCAGCAAGGCCTCCAGCACCGTCATCGGCGTGTCCTGGTCCTTGTAGACCTGGCCGTAGTGGCGGGAGAAATACTCCAGCGCCTTGCCGCGCCGAATCACCTGTACATCGGCTTCCGGCAGCCCTTCTTCCTGGTGGTGCTCCAGCAGGTCTTGCAGATCACGCACATCGCGCAGCACCTGCCGGCGCAGCTTGGCCCAGGAAATCGGCTTGGGATTCTCGATCCGCTTTCGGCAGACATGAATGATGTCGTATTCGATCTTGCGGGAGCCGAACTCGCCCGAGCCCTTGGTTTCATCGCTGCGGATGGGATAGGTAGCCTCCAGGTAGAACCCGGCATCGAACAGCGATTCGAGCACGGACACCCAGGGTGCATCTTCACTGTGATGGAAGGTAAAGCTCAGCAGCCCGCCCGGCTTGAGAACCCGACCCGCCTCACGCCAGCATTCGGTGAGCAGGCGCTGGTAAAAACGATCGGCGTTCTCCAGGCCCGTTTCTTCATCCCGCCCCGGGTGCCTAGCACGATTCGCTACTGCTTCCAGCGTCTTGGGGGTGTACTCCGGCTCAAAATATTCAGGGTAGCGATCCTTCAGCGCCAGGCGCAGCCAGACATAGAAGAAGTCAGAAAGCTCCGAATAATGCAGCAGACCACCGAAGGGCGGGTCAGTCACAACCAAGTCGTGACTACCTGTTTCTAGCATGCTGAGCTCAGTGGACGAGGCGCAGAAAACCTCTACGCCTTGTACCGGGTCGCCACACTCCACCTTCTCACTGTTACCGGTAACGTAATCCGATAGCTTCTCCTGGTGTGTTGAAAGCCTGTAATTGTGCACAAGCTCCCAAGGCTCAACACGCCACTTATGAGCTTTGCGGAGCACTTCAATTGTGGAGGACCACGGGCCATATCCCATCGGCGGGAATACCCCAACTTCTACAACATTATTCTTGGGATGAAAATTGCTGTTGGAAAGGGCAGGGGCCAGCTTATCTAGCTTCTTATGCCAGAACGAGAACATATTTTGGTTGCGTAGAAAATTCTGAAACGCACCCATAACAAAGTCTCGAACGGCATCCGAATGCTCGCCGCCTGTGTTGATCGCCTTCAGGAGCTGACATAGAACCAGCAACTGTCTGGGGTTGAACATTTTCCACCAATGGGTATAACCATAGTTTTTGCGCAGATCACTATTGGCAATGACAGTCATAAACCCATAGGGAACCTCACTACGCGGCCAATAGTCCGACAAGTCTGAATCTTTCCGTCCCTCCCACTCCTTGTAAGCCGTATCAAAGGCTTTCGAGTCACAACCATCAATAAAGAAACGGCCACCGTAGACCTGACTTTCTGCATCGCAATTTGGGCAATAACCTTGATGGCCATAGAAGGCGACAGGCGCAGTTTTCTCTGTAGCTTTAACTGTTCTCAGCACATCCTGAACCGTGCCGCAGGCACCGCAGGCATAGTTGCTGCGCTTGGGAACCGTGCCCCCTTCGTTTCCGGTCAGGATGACGGTGCCGGTATCCGGGCAGGTGATGGATTCGGGCAGCTTGCCGCGCACCTCGATCAGCTTGCAGGTCTGCGCCCGGGCCTCATTCCAGCGCACGGTCGCGTCCACCGGGTCCTCAACGCTGCCACCGTACAGCCGCCCCTGCTCGTCCCGGGAGGCCTCGCCCTCCAGCCACTGGGGATGCACCAGCAGTGACAGCTCCACCTTCTTGCGCTTGCCCTTACCCAGCTTACCGAATGTCTCGGTCTTGCCGCAGCAAGGGCAGTCGGCACGTTCCGGCTCGCCGCTGTATTGGTTGAGGCTGGCGACAGCGAAGGGACGTTCCGTATCCACGACCACGAGCGAAACGGCGGGCGCCATGCGCGCATCCCGTTCTTCCAGATCGTACTGTTCACCGCAATGGGAGCAGGTGCGGGACCAAGCCTTCACAGACAGGGTTTTCACCGCCATGACAGGGCTGGTCATGATCGGCGTGCGGTGACCGCACCCCGTCACCTGGCAGGGGCCGTGCTTGGCCCAGAAACTGTAGATGATCTCCGGGCCGTGGTAGCGGTAATCCTTGCGCGCCTGCGGCGACAATGTCAGGGGATCGAAGTCCTCGCCCATGATCTCGCCGGTGCTGACGCGGGTCCACTGCCCCTTGTGGCCGCGCGGGCATTCGCAGGCGTAGAAGGGCATGATCTGGGGTTTGACTTCGGCCTCGATCTCCGCCAGCAAAGCTTCGACCTCGCCCTTGTCCACCCGGGCCAGCTCGTTCTTGACCACGAACCATGCCACCGGGTTGAGCTCGTTGCCCACCATCTGCATGCCGAGCCGGGAACCTTCCACGACGGTGGTGCCACCGCCCATGAAGATGTCGGCCACCTTCAATTGCTCGAAGGCGCCTTTTCTCTGGTGGTTACCGTAATAGCAGTCCCAGACCAGCTTGGCGGCTTCGGCCGGGTCATCCGGCGCCTTGATGGCGGAGGCCAGCAACATGGAGCGAAACACGCTGCTACGGCGGCGTGCCCACCACTTGGACATCTGGTAGATGGGCTTGCCGGCGTTCCCCTCAATGGCGGCGATCTGATTGATCGGGATAATCGGGAAATCGACTTCGATGCAGGTGGGCGGCCGGTCGGGATCCGAGAAGTCGACGGTCTCACACTCCCAGGTCTTGCCTGCGCCGACCGCCTTGGACACTTCTTCGGCCAGCCAGTCCGCCTTGTTCATACCTCTGGCTTTCCAGGGCTTGTCGTCCGCCATATTATTTCTTCCTGCTGAGTTCGATAAACGGCACGACGACCTCCAGTACACTCAGTCCGCCGTGGGTGAGGGTGGGATAGCCACCCTGGCTTTTCCATTTCCGCCGGCCGTTGACATAGAGATGCCGCCCGTGGGTGCTTTCGATGGCCAGATCAATCGGCGGCACCCAGGCGCCGGCCGGATCATTGCCGGGAATGGCCCGACCGCTCTTGTAGCGCCCCTTCAGGTAGTCCGACTGCTCGGCATTGCTGTCGATGAACTGCCCGCTGGCGGCATAGCCGTGATCGGCGGTGATGATGAGACGGCGCCCGGTGGCCAGCCGCTCGACCAATGACCAGAAGGCATCCCCGCTGAGGTGTTCCTCCACCTCCTCGGTCAGTGTTTGCAGTCCCTTGCCCGGGTCGTCGTGATCGTGCAGGCGATGATCCGGCCAGTGGTGCCAGAACACCCAGTCCGGTTCGGCGCCGATCAGCGCCGCGCAGTCTGCCCAGGCAATGTCCACCGACTCCGTGCGGGCACCGGGGAAGGCATGGCTGCCCCCCGCCCCGTTATTGCCGAGGGCAGAGCGCTGACCAAAACCCAGGGCCTTGGCGAAAGGCGTGGTATCCGCCGGCAGCTCGGCTCCGGTGGGGCAGGCCTGATGCACGATAAACCCTCGCTCTTCCGCCTGGTGCAGAATCCAGGGCGCCTCGCGCATAGAGAGGGCATCCAGAACCAGGACCGCTCTACCGGGCGAATGCTTGCTCCACCAGCCAGCCAACTCCTGTGATGTGCGTGGAACGACTTCCTCGAAGTGTGACCACAGATCCCAGCCCGCTGTCGCCAGATAGAGATCCACATCCGCCAGGCTGCGGTCACGCTTCAGCACCTCCGCGACGGCTTGCCCCGGAGCAAGGCTTTGCGAGCACAGTTCCCAGGCATGTTCGAAAACGGCCGCCCAGGCATCGTTCGGCTCGGCATTCTGAAGCGTCTGCACCAGTTGGAGCGGCAAAGTCATTGCGGATCCTCCTTCTCCAGGTCCAGCGCGTAGGTCATACCGTCCGGCAGTTTGCGGATCAGTTCCTGAAGTTGTGCCCCGGTTAACTGATCCACCCGCAAGGTCAGCCCGCGAAGCTGCGTGCCGGTGCCGATACCCCACTGCTCGACCTTGCCCAGCAGATTCAATGACGACGTTGCCGGTGCGGAGTGCGGCGTAAAGGCCCCACCGCCGCCAAAGATACCGCCAGGGCTTGGCTGACCGGGTGCGCCTGGCGCACCGGGCGTGCCCGGCTGGGGTGGCTCGGCGACACCGCCAGGCTCGCCAGTCGGCTGACCCGGAGGCGCCGTTCCACCGGGTGGCACCGGCTGGCCGGCGCCTGGTTGGGTGACCCCGCCGGTGGCCGGCACGTTCTGCGGGAGCAGGACATGCGTTTCTTCCAGGTGCTTGCCCGTGCCGAGCTTGCCGCGCATGCGCTTGAACGCGGCTTCCTCATCCTCACCGTCGTGGGCCTGAAGGTATTCCATTCCTCGCAGATTGATCGCGATCTCACCACGGGCGCACAGGCGCACAATGCGTTCCTTGACGAGCGTTTCGCCAAGCCAGGGAATGCAGTCCTCGCCGCCCGGGCGGGGCTCTCTCAGCTCCCGCAGCAGTTTGCTGATGGGTTCGTTGTTCGGTGCTGCCGCAAGGATGAACGCATCGAAGTCTTCAGGTATGAAGAGGTTCTCTCGGATGCTCTTGTCGATGGCATCAGGAATTCTGGCGCCTTCGGCCTTGTGGCTCTCGATGGCAAAGCGACAGTTCTGGGGTTTCTGGAAGTTCCAGTTCGAAATGATGGCGAAGCGATCGAAGCGGGACTTGAGGATGTCGCGCAGCTCCTTCTGGTATTTGGTCTGCAGCCGTCCGTACTCCGGATTTTCCTTCTTCCAGCGCTCAGCCAGGTAGACACAGCGTGCCAATACGAGAAGGTCACGGTCCAGGAACAGGTTGCTGGATCCGTCTCTGGGCAGGAGGAAACGCACCACATTGCGGTTGGTTTGCAGGTTATCCCGCAGCCATTCACCCAGTGCCGCCTCTGTGTCGGCCGGTGATTCAGGCAGCACAACGATCGGGATACGGTTACACCAGTTCGCTGGCGCTTCACTGTCGTCCAGCTTTTCCCATGGATTGCTCTTCCACGCCTGGGGCAGGACGATCACCCGATAGGGCAACTCCACATCGCCGCCACCTTCCAGAACATAGCGGACCTCTTTCGCGAGGTGCCAGCGGTCTTCGTCATCCTGAAAAAGCTTGTCATTGCGCGCGCTGGCAATGAGCTTGGCCTGCGGGTTCTCTTCCTCCCTGAAGATGAACCGATTGCCGTCTTCGTGGATGTTGAAGCTGTTTTCCACGATGGTGGTCAGCTCAACCTGGAAGGCATTGTCATCCACCGGCTGATCGCGGGTCACATCGACATGAAGCGTGTCTCGGTCAGCGCCTGCCTGATTGACCTCTGCCAGGGAACGCAGCCATAAGGCCCCGATGATCTCTTCAAGGTGGGGCAGCTTGTGGCCGCTTCCGGCGATGGCGTCGCTGACCGCTTCGAGGTTGCGTAACGCCTTGTCACGGAGCTTGGCGTGATGCTGGTTGGCCACCGAGTCGAGTAGTGCCGTGATCCCGCTGTGCTCATCATCAAGGCGGAAATCCGCGGCCGTCAGAATCGGCTGCTTATCCCCATTGTGCTTGAACAGGTCCGCGAGAATTCGGATCAGGTCGCGCGTACCCTGAGCACTGGTGGCGATTAACACCTGATCTTCCAGCAGGTCCATGAGGTGTGGCGCATACGGCCAGGCCTCAATGAATTCCGCGCGAATCCTCTCCTGCTCCGCAGGGGCAATATTCTTGAGCCGGAAGTACTCGTTGACGTGGGTTTCAACCAACTCCTGAATGGCTGAGGCATCCACCTGAATGCGATTTTCGAACAAGCGGTGCAGCAGGAGCCGCAAACGGTCGGTCTTGGCCGAAGGACCCTTAAAATCGACGATGACGGGATTCACCCGTTGAATCTGCTGGAAGGCATCGGTGTTACCGTTCCTTACGGAAACCACCAGCACCAGGTACTCCGGGTACTCCATGGCAATCTCCGAAAGCACCTGAATGAAATTGAAGGCCCAGGTGCGCCACGGATACTGCTTTGTATTGGTCAGGCCGTCATACCAGGTCTGGAATTCGTCCAGAATCAACGCCGTTGGCGTGTGCTTGAACAGCTCCAGCAGTATTTCGTCGCTTGGCACATCGGGTTTCTTTTCGCCGAGCGCCTCCCATTTTCCACGACAGTAATTACCGTTCGGATGGTTATCGAAGACAAGATCCCATAAAAACTTGTAGCGCTGCCGGTGCAGGCTTTCACTGATGACGTGCATGCCACCACGCAAGGGAATCTCACCGATCTTGTCGTCACCCAGCGTGTGCGACCAGTTATTCAACCAGTCCTTCGTCGCCGAATGATCGGTAAACGCATGGTAGAGAACCCCCATCAAATGTGATTTGCCCTGCCCCCGTTCGCCTTTCAGCGTGACTGGACGACCCTGATCAGGGCCAACAGCTTCAATGGCCTTCAGCAGATCGTGGGATGGGTAGGTGATGCGCAGAAAATCGGACGCTGACACCTGCGTGGCGCCGGTGTTGTTCTTGTTAGTCAGCTCAATGGCCGTGCCTTTAAGGCGGCGGCCCTTGAATTCGTCGCGCAGGCTTAGTCCAAGCATGACAGTCTCCGGAAGTGTTCTGTTTTTCCCCACGATGGCGCTCATTTTTTCTTTTCTGCATCACTCTTGGCCGCATTGCGCGTAGGAATGGCGATGCCGTGTTGTTCGCAGTAGCCAAGAATGAGCACCTCCACCATGTTGGCAATGGATCGGTGCTCGCGGGCGGCAGCGGTACGGAGTGCCTCCTTCACGGCTGGATCAATTCGGAAGGTCACGGTCGCAGTCTTGGTGGTGGCCATCAGGGTCCTTCGCGGGGTGGCTGCAAATGTACTGTAATGTACTGCATTGTCCCGTATAATCCAAGGAGATTCCGGGCAAAACGGCTGGGGAGGGAGGCATGGCCCGACACTACTCAACCACGAGCTTCTTCCGGCAGGTCCCGAACGCCCTGCTGGCGCGCTATTTCACGGAACGGGGCCTGTTCGGCGACCTGGGTTTCTCCACCCTGAAGGAGACCAAGCCGGACGCGCTGTTCGAGGCTTGGCTGGCGCTGCCCGAGGACCAGCGCAAGCCGATGGACGCGGAGTTCCAGGACATCTTCGAGCTGAGCTGCGAGAAGGGCTTCCGGGCCATCATCGACGAGGCGAGCTGGCAGATGCAGGACGATCCCGAGGCCCTGACCGAGTTCATTGAGACCCTGTCAGACCTGCCCAACCACTACCACCGCGCCATGATCACCTACCTGGACCATCCCGAGTGCTGGAAGGGGGCTACCCGCTTCTACCATGCTGACACGCTGCCGTACTGGCGCAAGCGCAAGAACATGGGGCACCGACCTGCCGCGGTTGACGACGGCAGCATCCGGCAACTGGCGGCCCAGATCCGCAACTATTTCCATCGTACCAAGGGCCGGGGCAACAACTGCATCGTGGAGCGCTTCCGCCGGGGCGAGCTGGATTACTTCTTCGCCTACCCGGAAGACTATTCCCAGCAGAGTATCGAATGGGTTGACGGTGAGTTCGACCGCCGGCCGCACAACCCAGCCTTCGAGGTGATCTTCGTCTACTCGCAGAAGGAAGGGACGCTAGACCTGAACTTTCGCGGCCCCCGCAAGGCCGTAGAGCCACTTCAGGGCATGTTCGCCACCACCATTCTGAAGCTGGACGAACTGCCGCCCGATCCGAAGGACGAGCGGGTCTACAACCTGGACCTGCTCGGCAAACGGGTCTTCGATTTCACCTATGACGCGGGCAGCGGCATCGAGGATGTCGTCGTTCGCAAACTCCGGCTGTCGTCGCGGGCCAAGAAGGGCGAGCGCATCACCCTGGAGGCGGACACCTCCCGCAATCCCAATGCCGTCTATGACCTGCTGGACCGGCTCGGCAAGTCCCTGCCGATGCACCTGTACAACGTCACACAAGTGGAGATCGCGGCGTCCGTCGTCACCGACCCGGACAAGCCGCCCAGGACGGTGCCCATCCGCCTCACCTATCCCAACTCCTGCTCCCTCAAGTACGACGAAGTGGGCATCAAGCTGCGCGAGATGCTGGAAGCCTCCGGCATCGAGCCCAAGGAGCCGGCGGAGGCTGAACAGGCCGAGGAAGCCTCTGAGGCATGATGCCGCAGGCCGTGCTTATCGAACTGCTCGACCGGATCGCCGCGTCACACGGCGCGCCGGTACTCATCGGTGCCGATGAGCTGGCGGACTGGCCGGCCGAGGCGGTCACGGCGTTGCAGTCGCAAGGCGTAATCACAAGGGCGCGTCCTGCGGTCAGTGCGGTCTGCCCCGGCTGCGAGCGCGAATGCGTCATGCCGGTGTACACGCTGACTGGCGCGGGACATGTTGCGGGCGCCTTCATCGTCTGCGACAAGCGCAGCGACATCAACCGCGTACCCGTCCCGGTCGATCGGCTCGAACAATGGCAGGTGTCCGGCGAGTCGATCGCGGGAATGCTGGCCGGGCTGCTCGGCCTCCACCGCTCGGGGCGAGACGACACATCCGGTGGCCGGTGGGAGGTTGGCCTGCTCAAGGGTGCCAAACATTCCAGCCATGTGGTGATGCGGGCCGGCAACGGGCTCACCCTGGAGCTGGCCGGTCATTCCGTTGCGTTGGCGGAGGTGCTCGCGCTGGACAACGGCACACTCAGCGTGGACAGGCGCGCCTTGACCCGGCTGGTGGATCAACCTGTCGCGGGCGCTGGCGACGTGGAATCGGCCGCGCAGCGCCGGGAGCGGCTCAAGAAGCGCGTGCAGGCGTTGAAGGCGAAAGGCGTTCGGGCATTTCTGAAGACCGTCGCCGAGGAAGAAGGCATCTCCGTTTCACGCCTGAAACAGCTTCTGAAGGACGATACGGCTCCGGCCAAATCCCCGCTCAACTGGTAGACCCTATCCGGGGGCTATCCTGCCCGAAGCCAAGAACCCAGTAAGTACGCGGCCTCCCGGCCGCTGCAACGAGACAGCTTGAAGGACAGCCCCCTGGCTCGTTCGCAATGGCGTCATGTTCAACAACACCCAACGAGGTGCCAACATGACGCATACCATCCTTCGACTTCCCGCCGTGAAGGCCCGTACCGGCCTTTCCCGTTCCACGATCTATCTGCGCATTGCGGAAGGCAGTTTCCCTAAGCCCGTATCCCTCGGCGGCCGTGCCGTCGGCTGGATCGAGGCGGAAGTGAATGACTGGCTGAAACAGCAGATCGAGACCAGCCGCCAGGCTGCGCGGTAAGGGAGGGCGGAACGATGACTACAAACAAGAAGGGCCGCGCTGGCGGGCACCAGGCGACCCCTGAGACTTCTGAAAGCACCTGCAATTCTACCGGCATCGCTTCCCGCGTGAAAGCGGCCATCGTGACGCTGGCGGTATGGGGCTGGTTCCCCCTCGGGCTGGCGGACCGGATCAACCGCATGGGAGGGCCACACAATGACTGATGCGCTCCTCCAATTCCGCGATGCGATCCGCTCCACGGGGCTGGAACCTCCGGACGTGATCGAGCCGGGCAGGCTGCACCGCTTTCCCGGCGCCGGCAAAGGGCCGAGTAACCGGGCCGGCTGGTGCCTGCTGTTCGATGACGGGCTGGGCGGCTGCTTCGGCGACTGGTCCTCGGGGCTCTCTCGCACCTGGTTCTCCAGGCAGGGCTGGCCAGACTCGCCGCAGGCGCAGGTTGCGCTCTCGCGCCAAATCCAGGCGGCGAGATTGCAAGCCGAACGCTCGCGGCGAGACCGGTATAGAGAGGCGGCCAATCGGGCACGCAGGATCTGGGACGCGGCGCCCGCCGCGCCGAGACACCATGCGTATCTGGTCGCGAAGGGCATCGCGCCGCATAACGCCCGGCTTCATCACGGGTGCCTGATACTGCCGGTGACGAGCTTCGCAGGCACGATCAGCAGCCTGCAATTCATCGCGCCCAACGGGCGCAAGCGACTGCTCTCGGGGGGCCGCAAGCGCGGCTGCTTCATTGCCGTTGCCGGCGATGAGGAACAGGCCCGGCGCGTCATCATCTGCGAGGGCTGGGCGACCGGCTGCACGCTCGCCGAGGACTACCCTGCCGCCCTGGTGCTGGCCGCCATTGACGCGGGCAATCTGGAACCCGTCGCCGTGGCCGCGCGCCGCCGCTGGCCTTCCACCGAAATCGTGATCGCCGGTGACGATGACCGGCGCACGCCGGGCAATCCCGGCGTCACCAAGGCGAAGGCCGCCGCCATTGCATCCGACGCACTGCTGGCCCAGCCGCAGTGGCCGGCGGACGCACCGGAGACTTTGACCGACTTCAACGATCTAGCCCGGTGGCTGGGGGGAGGTGGGGCATGAGCGCCGACCTGCTGAAATCCGCCGCACCGCCACCGGAAGACTGGCCGGCGCTGGTCCCGCTGGACGCGCCCAACCTGCCCCGCCTTGATCTGGCGCACCTGCCGGGCTGGGCCGGGGACTATGCCCGCGCCTTGGCCACCGATACCGAGACACCGCCGGAGCTGGCCGCCGGGATGATTCTGGTGACCTGCGCCACGGCGACGGCGCGTCGCCTGCGGGTGATGGTGAAGCCCGGCTACTTCGAGCCCTGCAACCTGTGGGCGGTAGTGGCCCTGCCGCCTGGCAATCGCAAGAGCGCCGTGCAATCCGCCGCCACTGCGCCGCTGGTGGCGTGGGAGCGCGATCAGTCCGAGATCATGGAACCGGAGATCAAGCGCATCACCAGCGAGCGCAAGACCCAGGAAGCGCGGGCCAAGGAGACGCGCAGCAAGGCCGCCAGGGAGAAAAACGCCAACAAGGCCAAGGAACTGGCGGCGGAAGCGGCCGACCTGGAAGCCGATCTGCCGGACATTCCCATGCAGCCGCAAATCTGGACCTCGGACGCCACACCGGAACGGCTGGGCAGCCTGCTGGCCGAGCATGGCGAGTGCATGGCCTGGCTGTCGTCGGAAGGCGGCGTGTTCGATCTGCTGCAAGGCCGCTATTCCAACGGCATTCCCAATCTGGACCTGGTGCTGAAGGCGCACAGCGGCGATCCGGAGCGGGTGGACCGGGGCTCGCGCCCGGCGGTCTACCTGCGCAGCCCGCGCCTGAGCATCGGCCTGAGCCCCCAGCCGGATGTGCTGCGGGGACTGGCGGCCAAGCCGGGTTTTCGCGGCCGTGGCCTGCTGGGCCGGTTTCTCTACCTGCTGCCACCGTCGCCGCTGGGTTTTCGTGCGCTGCAATCCGATCCGGTGCCGGAAGGCGTGCGCGATGCCTACACGACCGGCATCCGCGCCATGCTGGACTGGGAACCGGCCATGGACGAACACGGCACCGAGCGCCCCCACCTGCTGCGCCTGAGTCCAGAAGCCCATGCCGAATGGCATGCCTTCGCCAAGGCCGTCGAGGTGCAGATGCAGCCCGGCCGGGAGCTGGAGCACTTCACCGACTGGGCGGGCAAGGCACCGGGCGCCGCCGCACGACTTGCCGGCGCGCTGCACGGGATCAGGCATGCCCACGGCAGGCCGTGGGAAGCGGCCATCACGGCGGAAACGATGAACGACGCCCTGGAGATCATGGCCGTCATCACCCGCCACAGCCTGGCCGCGCTGGACATGATGGGAGCGGACCCCACCATCGCCGCCGCCCGGTTGGTCTGGGACTGGATCGAGCGCGGACGGCTGGCACGGTTCACCGTGCGCGAAGCCTTCAATGCCCTGCGCGGCACCTTCCCCCGCGTCTCGAAGCTGCGCGACGCTCTGGATGCGCTGGAAGAGCGCGGTTACGTGGAAGTGATCGAACCGCCGCGAGACGGCCCCGGCCGGCCACCGTCGCCCACGGTGCGGGTACGCCCAGAGATCGCGAGGGCGTGGCGATGAGCTGGCGGGAAACACTGGGTGTTGCCGAAGCGGCCGGTGAGTCCCATGCGCACAATCCGCACAATGCGCAGAAAACCGCCATGCAGGACAATTCTGCGGATAGTGCGGATTCTGCGTCGGCGGATGCCGAGGAAACGGCTTCCAGGCTGCTGGAGGCGCTGTCTGATGCCTGCCGTGGCCTGCCCATCACACCGGCGGCGGTGCGGGACGCCTTGGCACTGGAAGACATCGAGGACTGGCGCAAGGGCGAGATCACCCGAGACACCCTGGCCGCCTTTGCCCGATCACTGGTGCAGCGCCGGGAGATGGAACGGGGGAAACGCCCCACCCACTACACCGAACGGGCCACCTGTAAGCATTGTGGTCCGATCTGGCTCTGGTTTTCCGGCGAGGTGCTGGGCTGTCCCTGGTGCTGGAACCGTGTGGCCGACCGGCCGATACCACGCCCGGATGCCGTCCACTGCCAGGACTGCGCCCACTTCCAGCGCACCGATCATTCGCATCTTGGCCACTGCGCCAAGGGCGAGCCGGAAGCCATCGCGGGGCTGTGGGACACCGACCGCCGTTATTGCGAGCGGTATCTGCCGCACTCCGAACCCGGCGACGACGACGGATCGGCCGATGATGAATCCCTGACAAAAAGGTGAACTTGCCAAATGATTTCGGAAAAATCCGGAGGTGAATGTGGGCGGCATGGGTAGCGGCCGGCGCTGGCACTTCGGCGTCAGTGACACCACAGACGATTACCGATCCATCGACGTGCGCCGCTGGCGGCGGGATGGCCCGCTCGAACCGCACCAGTCCTTCGGCTGGCAATGGTCACGCCACGGCGAGGTGGTTGCTTCCATCCAGGTGCGGACCGAACCCGACCGGGTCATCCTCACCTACCGCCACCGCAGCGGCGGCAGTGACTGGCAGGACGAAAGCTACCCCGTCTGTCTGGACTGGACGACGTGCCATCTCGGCGGCCAGCGCCCCTGGTTCCTCTGCCCAGCACGCGGCTGCGGCCGGCGGGTCGCCATCCTCTACGGCGGCGCCATCTTCGCCTGCCGTCACTGCTACCGGCTGGCCTACCCCAGCCAGCGGGAAACCGATGGCGACCGGGCGGCACGCCGCGCCGACCGGATACGCGAGCGGCTCGGCTGGGAGCCTGGTATCCTCAACGGCAACGGCCTCAAGCCCAAGGGCATGCACTGGCGGACCTTCGAAAGACTCACCGCCGAGCACGATGCCTACGTCGAGAAATCACTGGCCGGCATGGCGCAGCAGTTCGGCATCAAACTGTAGGGACACCCGGCGGGCATGGGGGCAACTATGGGGGCATGTTGCCAATTCCGATTCTACTGTTTCTTTTTAAGTCAATTGTTTACGAAGGCTATTCGGTAGCCGCCGCCTCCACCAGGATCCCCGATGAAAATGCCGGCTTTTGAGCCGGCTTTTTTCTTGCTCGGTTTCAGCCAAACGCTTGGCGTCAGTCCAGTACCGCATATCGACAGGCGTCACGGCCTGAGTTCTTGATCTCGTACATCAGATCGTCAGCTTGCTGGATCGCCTCATCAACCGATTCCGGAACACGTCGGAAGGTCGCCACGCCGACAGAGAAGGTGATTGGCCAACTACTCTCCCGCATGGCCTGACCCAGTCGCTGCAACACTCGATCGATCACCTTGCTGGCCGCATCCCGGTCGGTTTCGGGTAGTACGATCACGAACTCGTCGCCACCCGCCCTGGCCAGCAGATCCGTGCCCCTCAGAGACGTCCTTATGGTGTCGGCAACCTTGCGCAGGGCCCTGTCCCCGGCCGAGTGCCCACCATGACTGTTGACTGTCTTGAAGTTATCCAGATCAACATAAGCCACTGATGTCGCAGTACCTTTCCGCTTCATGCGCTCGATAACCTGCTCCATCAGCAGCCCCAGGTGCCGCGTATTGGCCGCGCCTGTCAGGGGGTCGGTAAGCGCCAGTTCCTTTTCGCGCGCCAGCGCCTCACACAACTGTCGTTCCTTCTCCTTGTGGCGGGTTCGGTCACGCATGACACAAACCACCCGCGTTCCCTCTGCCAACTCAACGGGACTAAGCATGATGTCGATCGGAAAAGTGCTTCCATCCAGACGCTGGGCGATCAGATCGCCACCTGCCCCCATTTCACGCCGCTGCAGATGCCGCCAGAATCGGCTCATGTGACCCATGTGGGCATGGCGCTTTGCCACGGGCAGCAGCGCGTTGACCGACCTGTTTTCCAGGCCTTTCTCCCCGGCCGCGAAAAATTCCTGGGCCAGGTGATTGGCACGCTCGATATATCCGTCCTGATCGACCAGCATGGCCGCATCCGGCATGGTTTCCATGAAGCCCGCGTAGAGATCCATGCCAGGCAAGCTCGGCTCGTCGGTCACGTCATGAGCCGGTCCGACTTCCACACTCCATCCTGCTTTTCTCCATCCATATGCGGAATATTAGCGCATTACGTTATTCAGGGATACACTCGATAATCCGGCGATACACGGTATAGGTTGCCTAAAGAACCTCTGGAATAACCCGGATCGGCAGCATGACTCTGAAGCCGCTATACTCGAATCATGTTGAGAGTCGTGTGGATTGTCCTGCTACTGGCGCTGGGAGCGGCGCCAATGACCGCCACGGCCAGTTCGCTATGGCTGGCACCCGGGGTCACCGGCGAGGGTGGAATGACCGCCAATGTCGGCCTGGGTATGGATTGGGACCGGCGGTGGTTTGAAACCGATACCGGCTACCTGGGTGGTTACTGGCACGCCGGCTATACCTGGTGGGAAGGGGGACGGAAAGGTGATGCAGCGCACACCGTGTCGGTCTCGCCGGTGTTTGTCTATACCTTCAATGCCCGGAACTGGCGGCCTTTCATCGAAATAGGCATCGGTACGGCACTGTTTTCCCGGCAGAGTGTCGGTGACAAGAACCTGGGTTCATCGGCCCATTTCGAAGATCGCTTCGGGGCCGGGCTGTGGATCGGAGAGCGCGACCGCCTGGTGCTGCGGGTGATCCATTATTCCAACGCCGGCCTGTCACGTCCCAACCCGGGCATCGAGTCCTGGTCACTGGTCTGGGGCCGATCCTTCTGAAGTCTTGCCGGTGAAATGCCCTGTCTGTCGACAAGACTCGACCGAGCAATGGCTTACTGTCGATACCCGCCCCTACTGGCGTTGCAGCGACTGCCAGGCTCGCTTTCTGGACCCCGACCACTTGCCTGACCGCCGCATCGAGAAAGCGGAGTACGACCAGCACCAGAATGATCCGGGGGATCCGGGATACCGGCAGTTTCTACAACAATTGCTTACCCCTCTGCTGGAACGAATTGGCCCGGGTTCCCGCGGGCTGGATTATGGCTGTGGCCCCGGTCCTGCGCTGGCCTACATGCTGGAAGAAGCGGGTCATACCATGTCGCTGTTTGATCCAATCTATGCCCCCGACCCCGGTGTGCTCGATACCACCTACGACTTTGTGACCTGCACCGAGGTCGTTGAACACTTCCACGATCCGGCAACGGAGTTCCGGCAACTGGACCGCCTGCTCAAGCCCGGAGGGTGGCTGGGGGTCATGACTCGATTCCAGACCGACGATGATCGTTTCGCCGGCTGGCACTACCGCCGGGATCCCACCCACGTGGTGTTCTACCGGCCAGAAACGTTCGAGTGGCTGGGGCGGCACCTGGGCTGGGAGGCGGAATGCCTGCCGCCGCAGGTGGTGATGGCTCGGAAGAAGGTGAAAGGTGAAAGGTGAAAGGTGAAAGGTGAAAGGTGAAAGGTGAAAGGTGAAAGGTGAAAGGTGAAAGGTGAAAGGTGAAAGGTGAAAGGTGAAAGGTGAAAGGTGAAAGGTGAATGGGTGGTCGGGTGCGCCGGAAGTCCGAGATCTGTGGTCTGACTTCTGACCTCTGGCTACCGTCCCTCGTGCTCCTGCTCCCCGGACGGTTCCTCGCCCAGGTGATCGTGCTGCTCGAGCAAACGTTCCAGCCGCTGGCGGGTGACGGCTTCGTGCAGCTCGATCTGGCGATGCTCGTTCTGCAACGACCGTAGAAGCGAGATGGCCATGAACACCATCAACAGCATGAAGGGAAAGGCAGCGAGAATAGAAATCGTCTGCAGGGCGACCAGACCGCCGCTCATGAGCAGGACGGCGGCGACCAGCACCTGCACCACGCCCCAGCTCAACCTGGCCCAGCGTGCCGGCTCCAGTACTCCCTGCGTGGTGAACATGCCGAGCACAAATGTGGCGGAATTGGCTGATGTCACCACGAAAAGGCAGATCAGCGCCAACATCACCATGCTGACCACGGCCGTGAATGGAAGCTGCTCCAGAGTCACGAACAGGCCGGAACTCATCTCACTGGAAACGGCCTCGCCAATTGCCACGCCCTCAAACAATTCCTGATACAGGGCCGTTCCACCGAAAGTGGCGAACCAGATAACGCTCAACAGCACCGGCATGCCGATCACCCCGAGCACGAACTCGCGAATTGTGCGCCCGCGCGAAATGCGGGCAATGAAACTGCCCACAAACGGTGCCCAAGACAGCCCCCAGGCCCAGTAAAACAGCGTCCAGCGCTCAACCCAGTCGTCTTCGGTATAAGGCGCCATCATCAGCCCCATACCGATGACATTGCTGATGTAATCGCCGATCGCATTGGTCATGACTGCGGTGATGAAATCGGTGGGGCCAAAAAAGAACACGAACAGCAACACGCCACCGGCAAGCAGCATGTTGGCGTCGGAGACATACCGAATGCCGCTTTCCAGGGGCGCAAGCGAGCACAGAAGGAAGACGATGGTAATGCCGCCGAGAATCGCCAGCTGCTGTTCCACGCCGAAGCCGATGCCGGCTACCGACCCCAGGCCGCTGTTAATCTGGATGACACCCAGGCCCATGGTGGTCGCCACGCCAAAAATGGTCGACACCACGGCCAGGATATTGATCCCCTTGCCGATCGGACCGTCGACGCGATCGCCGAGTGTGTGACGGAACGTCTCGCTGATCAGGCCGGGCCGTTGCTGGCGAAAGCGCACGTAGGCAATCGCCAGACCAACCACGGCAAAATTGGCCCACTGGTGAAACCCCCAGTGAAACAGCGAATACTGCATGGCCTGCCGGGCGGCCTGCGGCGAACCCGCCTCGGCATCCCCGAACGGCGGCGCCGTGAAGTGGCTCATGGGTTCGGCAATGGCCCAGAAGACCAGCCCGACGCCCATGCCGGCCGAAAAGATCATGCCCAGCCAGGCGGGATAGGAAAACTCCGGCGCCTCCCCATCGGCACCCAGGCGAATGCGGCCGAAACTGCTAATGGCCACGCCGGCGCAGAACACCAGAAAGCCGGTCGTCGCGAACAGGTAGAGCCAGCCAAAGTGCCGGGTGGTAAACCCCAGCGCCCGATCGGCGATCAGCGCCAGTTCGTCGGGTCGTGCGGCCCCGTAGGCCACGAACAGCCCGAGGAGCGCCAGCGAGATGAAAAACACCCAGCCCGGGCGATTGCGCCGGGGCGGTTCGACTGCATCGCTCACGGGCTGGTCAGACGTCTGTGCTGATCCACATCAAAACGGACGTGGCCTCAAGCGCCCTCGCCATCGCGCGAACCGATGTGCTTGAGCCGCACCTCGCGGTCACTGACCCGCGGCATGCGCTCACGCACCGCATCCTGATCGACCAGCTTGTCCGCCCCCTCGCTGAGGTGATCGAACACCGCCTTGTAGCTGTCAGTCAGCTGATTGATCAGCTCGGCAGTCTGCACGAAATGCTCATTGACCTCCTCACGAAAGCGCTCGTTCTCCTTCTTGAGCTCGGCAACCGAGCCCTCTCCTCCCCCGCGCTGGCGCAGCCAGATCCAGGCACCCACCGCACCCAGCACCAGGCCGATGATCAATGCAATGATTCCGGTCCAGACCATATCCATGAGTCACAATCTCGCAAAGCCGTGCCAGGCTTTATGGTAGCAGTCGTAGTGGGGAAGTTGGAGGATAGTGTGAAGTGTGAAGTGTGAAGGGGCGGGCTTGCGGTTGGTTTAGTCGGGGCGGCGGTTCCGGGGCTTCGGAGGGGGGAGGTGGTGTTAGGTGTTAGGTGGCGGGCTTGGAGCCGAGGGGGTAGAAGTTCCTTTTTAACAGGCACTTGCGGCCTGATCCTGATGTTTAAATTCATCATTTGCCGCCATCCTTTCTAACGCACCACGCGAAACGCCAGGCACACTACCCCCAAAGGCTCGGCAGAGGCAAAAACACCAAGCAGCCACCACTCCAATCCAACGCCCGCCACTTAACACTTAACACTTAACACTTAACAATTTTCCTTACTTCCACTTCAACTCATACAAATCCAGTCGGCGATCCTTGAGGTTGCGGACTGAGCCGTGGGAGCGGATCTCTCTCAGGTTGTCGAGGTCGAGGTCGGCGATCAGCATGGTTTCGGTGTTGGCCGTGGCTTCGTGGGCGATGGCGTCGTGGGGGAAGGCGAAATCGGACGGGGTGAATACGGCCGCTTGAGAGTACTGCATGTCCATGTTGTCGACCCTGGGCAGGTTGCCTACCGAGCCGGTGATGACCACGTAGCACTCGTTTTCGATGGCCCGCGCCTGGGCGCAGCGGCGCACACGCAGGTAGGCATTCTTGGTATCGACCCAGTAGGGCACGAAAAGGATGTTCATACCCTCTTCGGCCAGCAGACGCGGCAGTTCGGGAAATTCCACGTCGTAGCAGATCAGGATGCCGACCTTGCCGACGTCGGTTTCGAAGATCTTGACCTTGTCTCCACCCTTCAGCCCCCAGTAACTGACCTCGTCGGGCGTGACGTGTACCTTGTACTGGCGATCCCAGGTGCCATCGCGCCTGAGCAGGTAGCAGACGTTGCGCAGCCGCTCACCGTCGTACTCGGGCATGGAGCCGGCAATGATATTGATGTTGTAGGACACCGCAAACTGCTGCATGCGGTCGCGGATGGCATCGGTGTAGTCGGCCAGCTGGCGCACGGCCTCGGCCGGCCCCTCGTCGTTGTAGCTCGCCATCAGCGGGCCGTTGAAGAATTCCGGGAACAGCACCACGTCGGCCTGGTAGCCCGACACGGCATCGACGAAATACTCGATCTGGGTGTAGAGATCATCGAGTGAGCGGGTCGGGCGCATCTGCCACTGCACCGCCCCGACGCGCACATCGGACGGACGGCCACCAATCATGCCGGGGGTGTCTTCCTCGAAATGGATATTGATCCATTCCAGCAAGGTGGCATAGCCCGCCGACTGCTCGTCGTCGGGCAGGTAGCCGCGGACAATCCGCCGTACCTGAAAGTCATTGGCCAACTGGAAAGTGAGAATAGGGTCAACCAGCTCGCTGGCCTTGACCTTGGCCACGTACTGCGCCGCGGTCATTTCATCGGCGTGCCTGTGATAGCCGGGTATGCGCCCGCCAACGACGATGCTGCGCAGGTTGAGGTTCTCGCACAGTTCCTTGCGTGCATCGTACAGGCGTCGGCCCAGCCGCAGCGCGCGATAGTCCGGATGGACGAACACATCGACCCCGTAAAGCACATCGCCCTTTGGATCATGCGTGGTGAGGTAGCCGTTGCCGACGATATCCCAGTATTTGTGGTCCTGACCCCAGCGGCTGTACTTGACCATCAGTGAAATGGCCGCGGCCACCACCTTGCCATTATCCTCGATGCAGATCTGTCCCTCGGGAAAGCGTGCGATCTGCGACTCGAACTGCTCGCGCGTCCAGGCACCGTCCAGACCGGGATACACGGCCTCCATGATCTCGGCCACGTCATCGTAATCGTCCGGCTGCGACTGCCGCAGAATCAGGCGATGCGATTCGGTATTACCTTCGGACTGGGTCATTTCCGTATCTCGTTGAGTAGCTTTGAACCATCAAGAATCAACACGAAGTGCACAAAGCAAGGCAGCTGGAGTGAGCCTTGTGCCCTTCGTGTGATCAACTCTTACTCGACGAAAACTACATCTCCACCGACCACGGTCTTCAGCACTTCGATCTCGGACAGATCCGCGGGATCGACCTTGTAGGGATCGGCATTGATCACGATGAAGTCGGCGAACTTGCCGACCTCAAGACTGCCGGTGTCGGCTTCGGCAAAGCCGGCATAGGCTGCATCGATGGTAAGGCCGCGCAAGGCCTCGTAGACGCTCAGACGCTGGCCCGGCAGCCAGCCACCCTCGGGGTTGCCATCCAGGTCCTGGCGGGTAACCGCGGCATGAATGCCCAGCCAGGGGTTGACTGGCTCGACCGGAAAATCCGAACCCAGCGCCAGGTGAACATCGGCATCCAGCACCCGCTGCCAGGCATAGGCGCCATCGAGCCGTTCACTGCCGACACGATCCTCGGCCCAGCGCATGTCGGAGGTCGCATGAATGGGCTGCATGCTGGCGATGATGCCGTGCTCGGCCATGCGGGGAATATCCTCGACCGCGATGATCTGCACATGCTCGATACGGTGGCGCCCCGCATTGTCCGGATGATCGGGACCCACCGCGGCCAGGGCGTCGATGACCTGGCGATTGGCGGCATCGCCAATGGCGTGAATACCAAGTTGCAATCCGCAGCCAATGACCCGATCGACCAGTTCGCGCAATTCTTCATCAGAATGGAACAGCAGACCGCTGTTGCCGGCATCGTCGCTGTAGTCAGCCAGCATGGCCGCGCCACGACTGCCCAGCGCGCCATCGGTGTAGAGCTTGACGCCCCGGGCGTTCAGCCGATCTCCAGCGAACGGATCGTTGTCACACAGCCAGTCCAGCATGTCGGCATCACCGTCGGCCAGGGCATGAATGCGCACGCTCAGATCTCCCGCTTCGTCGCGCTGGCGAAATTGCGTGAAGTCGGCCAGCGAGGTGCCGGCATCATGCACACCGGTCAGACCGTAGCGGGCGATCTCGTCGAGCGCCAGGTCGAGTGCCATTTCGCGCTCCTCGCCGGAGGGCTCGGGGATGGCATCGGCGATGAAAGGCATGGCCGTGTCGATCAGAATGCCGGTCGGCTGTCCGTCATCATCGCGGTGAATGGCCCCGCCCTGCGGGTGCCAGTCGCCGGACAGGTCCTCGCTGGCATGATCCAGCGCCGCGGAATTGGCCCAGGCGGCATGACCATCAATGCGCACAAGGTAGACCGGGCGCTCCGGGAAGGCCTCATCCAGATCGGCCGCGGCAGGAAACTCGCGCCCTTCCCAGCGCGTCTGATCCCAGCCCCGGCCGGTCAGCCAGGCACCTTCGGGCAGGTTCTCGGCGTGTGCCTGCAATCGCTCGATGACCTCATCGACACTGTCGGCACCGACCAGGTCGGCCTGCAGACGCGCCAGGCCCAGCCCCATGACGTGACCATGCGCATCGATCAGACCAGGCAACACCACGCGACCGTCAAGATCAGTGGGCTCAAGATCAGGATGCGCTTCGTTCAACCCTTCTGCAGTCCCCAGGTAGACAATCCGCCCGCTGTCATCCCAGGCCATGGCTTCAGCACCGGGGTTGTCGGCATCGAGCGTGTGAATGCTGGCATTAACGATGGCACCACCGCCCGCCTGTGCAGACCCTGCGGCGAGGCAGAAAATGGCCGAAACGCAGATATTCGCTGTCCTTCCCATGAAATCGTCCGACTGTGAGTGATCTCTTCAGTCTCCACGGCTGTCACCGTTTCGTCAAGAGACGGACATGCCACTGCAATGTATCGATTCCACCATGGCACCAGTCCAACAGGGAATTGACGATGCCGGTCAAGACGACGATGCCATACAAGCGCCATGTGCGTACCATCTGGATTTCCGACATTCACCTCGGCTTTCCCGGATGCAGTGCCGACCACTTGCTGCATTTCATACGAGAAATGCGCTGCGAAACCCTTTACCTGGTCGGAGATATCGTCGACTTCTGGTATCTCAAGAAAAAGCGGTACTGGCCGCAAAGCCACACCAACGTCGTGCGCTCCCTGCTGGGCAAGGCCAAGCATGATACGCGCGTGGTCTTCGTGCCCGGCAATCACGACGAAGTGATGCGCCAGTACTGCGGGATGACCATTGGCAACATCGAAGTGATCAACGAGGTCGTTCACGAAACCGTGGACGGACGCCGCTTTCTGATCATGCATGGCGACCAGTTCGATGCAGCCGTCATCAGCTCGCCCCTGCTCGGCCTGATCGGATCGAAGCTTTATGACAACCTGCTCCGGCTCAACCGGCTGGTGAACTGGGTGAGAACCAAAATGGGCAAGGACTACTGGTCGCTGGCCGCTTTTCTCAAGCATCGCGTGAAGAATGCGGTCAAGTTCATTTCCAACTTTGAGCAGGCTGTCGTCCGGGAAGCGAGGGCGAACAAGGTCGACGGGCTGATCTGCGGCCATATCCATCGTCCCGAGATCGCCATGGACGACGGCGTGATCTACCTCAACTGTGGCGACTGGGTGGAAAGCTGCACCGCGCTGGTGGAAAACTACGACGGCAGCATCGATCTGATTCGCGCCAGCGATGTGCAGGAAATCATGAAAACCCTGCCCGCCGCCCGCCCCATGCAGGAAGTCGAGGTTCGGGCAGCATGAAGATCCTGCTGGTCACGGATGCATGGGCGCCACAGGTCAACGGTGTGGTACGCAGCCTCGAAAACACTCGTGACACGCTGATGAAACTGGGTCATCAGGTGGAGGTGCTTTCACCCTCTGGTACCACGGTGCCCTGCCCCGGGTATAGCGAGATTCGACTGACCATTCGGCCCGACCGGTCAGTCAGGGCGGCATTTGAAAAGGGCCCTTTCGACGCCATACACATTGCAACTGAAGGCCCCGTGGGACTCGCCGCCCGCCACTGGTGCGTGCGCCATGAACTGGCCTTCACCAGCTCCTATCACACCCGCTTCCCCGAGTATTTGCGCATGCGTGCGCCGGTACCGCTTCGGTTCAGCTACGCCTATCTGCGCTGGTTTCATGGCGCCGCCACGCGCACCCTGGTGCGAACACCCACACAGAAAAGATTGCTGTCCGAGCGGGGTTTCACCGGCCTCGAAGTATGGCCCGGTGGTGTGGATACCCTGCTGTTTCGCCCACGCGAGCAGGATGCGCTGGACCTGCCACGTCCGATCAGCCTTTACATGGGTCGCGTTTCGTTAGAAAAGAATATCGAAAGCTATCTTGACCTGGATCTGCCGGGATCCAGGGTAGTCATTGGTGGTGGCCCCGCGTTGGAGCGTCTGCAGAAGAAGTATCCCGATGTTCACTTCATGGGCTATCGCCATGGCGAGGAACTGGCGGCCATGCTGGCATCAGCCGATGTTTTCGTATTCCCGAGCCGAACCGATACCCTCGGGCTGGTCATTCTTGAAGCCATGGCCTGCGGCGTGCCCGTAGCAGCGTACCCAGTGCCCGGCCCGCAGGACCTGATTACCGACGGCGGCAACGGCGCGCTGGACGAAGACCTGCGCCGGGCCGTGTTTCGAGCGCTGTCGATTGACCGGGACACCTGCATCGAGTTCTCCAGTCGTTTTCCTGGACTCACAGTACGCAACGTTTTCTGGCCCTGCTCCAGCCACTGGAGACTGACGACACCGGCAACGGCTTACAGGACACCACCAGCAACGGTGACGCCCGGTATAATCCGGACCCATGTCAACCGTCGCTCCCGGCCCGGAAGCCCAGGTCTATCGCCCTTCCGAACTGAACCGCGAGGTTCGGCTTCATATCGAGGCGGGTTTTCCGCGCCTGTGGCTGGCCGGAGAGATCTCCAATCTTGCCCGGCCACCGTCCGGACACCTGTATTTCACCATCAAGGACGCACGCGCACAGGTTCGCTGTGCGCTGTTTCGTGGCAACGCAGCCGGGGTGTCGTTTCGTCCGGAAAACGGCCAGGAGGTGCTGGTTCGAGGGCGGCTGGGGCTGTATGAACCACGGGGTGACTATCAACTGATTGCCGATGCCATGCTTGAAGGCGGCGCCGGTGCGCTCAGCCAGGCGTTCGAAGCCCTGAAAAAGAAACTCAAGGCCGAGGGGCTGTTCGATGAAACGCACAAGAAACCCCTGCCGAAATGGCCCCGGCGCATCAGCGTGGTGACTTCGCCATCGGGAGCCGCCATCCGCGACATCCTTCAGACCCTGAATCAGCGCTGGCCAGAAGCCCGGGTGCGCATCTATCCCAGCCAGGTCCAGGGGGAAACGGCTCCGGCCGAGCTGATTCGCGCCCTGGCCGCCGCCGATCGCCATGGCTATGGCGATGTCATCATCCTGGCTCGCGGCGGCGGATCGCTCGAGGACCTGTGGGCCTTCAATGACGAGCAATTGGCGCGTGTCATCCATGACCTGAAAACGCCGGTCGTCAGCGGTATTGGTCACGAAACCGACTTCACCATCGCCGATTTCGTGGCCGACCTGCGCGCTCCCACGCCAACGGCCGCGGCCGTGGCCGCCACCCCGGACGGACCGGCGCTGCGACTGCAGCTCGGACGGCTGGATCAGCAATTGCGGCGCGGCATGGACCAGTCGCTGCAGCAACGCATGCAGGCACTGGACCTGGCCGATCGGCGACTGGGCCGCCAGCACCCCGAGCGTCGCCTGGACGAACTCTCTCGGCGCCATCGGGATCTGACCCGGCGGGTAGAGGTGGCCATAAGCCGCCAGATTGCCTCGCAGACACGCCTGCTGGCCGCCTGCCAGTCACGCCTGTCCGCCTGTCACCCGAGGCGCCAGATCGAGCGTGCCGGACAGGAAGCCGGCGGGCTGAAACTGCGGCTGCAGCGCGCAATGGAACACCGTATCGAAGCAGCAGGTCAGCGTCTCGGCGGCACCCTGCGCGCACTCAACGCAGTCAGCCCGCTGGCCGTTCTGGAGCGCGGCTATGCCGTGGTTCGGGATCCCGACGGTCGAGCCCTGACCCGGGCAGAGCAGTTTGGAAAAGGCAGCCCCATCAACATTCTGATGGATACATTTGAAGTCGATGCTGAAGTCGTGTCCAGCCCACGGGAGAGTCGCCTGAAATGAGCCGCACCCTGACCGGAGAAGTTGTTCACGAAATCGAGGTCAAGCGCAGTCGATTCATCGCCCGCGCCGCGCCGGTAGCCAACGAAGACGAGGCCCGGGCCTTCCTGGAGCGCATCGGCGACCCGGGTGCCACGCACAACTGTTGGGCGTTTAAGGCCGGCGACCAGTATCGCTTCGACGACGATGGCGAACCGGGCGGCACGGCCGGCATGCCCATCCTGCAGGCCATCGAGGGCCAGGATTTCGACCGGGTCATGGTGGTGGTCACCCGCTACTTCGGCGGCACCAAGCTGGGCACGGGCGGGCTGGCGCGCGCCTACGGCGCCAGTGCGGCCGAAGCTCTCAGGAGTGCCGACAGTAGCCCGCTGGTACAGAAAATCCGCCTACGCGTCTCCCTGCCCTTCGACTGCATCAACGCCGCCCACCAGGCCCTGGAAACGCATACCGCCGAAAAGCTCGACGAAACCTTCGACAGCAACGGCGTCACCCTGGTCGTAACCCTGCCAACCAACCACCGCCAGGCTTTCACCAACCAACTACGCGACCTAACCCGCGGCCAGGCCCGCATAGCCCGCATCTAAAAACCCACCACCCCCTTAACACCTAACACCTAACACCTAACACCTAACACCTAACACCTAACACCTAACACCTAACACTTCACACTTCACACTTCACACTTAACCCTCCACACCTCACTCACCCCACCACGTTACCCTGCCCCCATGACTACAACCCTCTGGATACTCCTCGCCCTCGGCCTGCTCATCATCCTCGCGCTTGCCGCCTACGCTGGCTTTCTCTGGTGGCAGGTCTACGACCGAGGTCGCAAGCAGCGCCGGGAGGTCGATGCACACAACGGAAAACTGTTCGAAAGCATCAAGCTCATCTCCATGGCCATGCAACAGGAGCAGTGTGAATTGTCGGAGGGCAGCATCCGCCTGACTGTATTGCTTGATCATCTCGTGCTGCCGGACAACCCCGACTTTTCCAAGCGCTACCCGGCGATTCATGACATGCACGAGCGCATCAAACACATGCCCACCCACGATGCCCGCAAGGCGTTTCCGCCCCAGATCATCGAACAGATGGACGAAGAGCGCGAGGGCTACGAGGTGGAGATGGAAGACGACATTCAGGCCGATGTTCGCCATTTGCTGAACTGGGTACGCGAAGCCCAGAAAACCTGACAACCGTGATGAACCAGCAGCGCCGCGACGAACTCGATGTGGCCATCATCGGCGCCGGCTTCAGCGGTGTAGGTGCGGCCATCCTGCTTGGCCGGCGTGGTCGCGAGAATTTCAGGGTCTTCGATAAGTGCGGCGGAGTAGGCGGTACCTGGTGGGTCAATCGCTACCCGGGTTGTGCCTGTGATGTGCCCTCGCACCTGTACTCCTTCTCCTTTGCACCCAACCCGGACTGGACCCGCCGCTTTGCTCCCAGGGTCGAGATTCAGGCGTATCTCGAGAATCTGGTGCGACAGCATCGTCTTGAAAGCCGAATCGAGCTGGGCACCGAAATCGTGCGGGCGAACTGGAACGAGCAGGAGCGACGCTGGCACCTGAGCGATGCTACGGGCCGCGTATGTCGTGCTCGCATCCTGGTGCCCGCCCTGGGCGGCCTTTCACGCCCACACTGGCCGGACATACCCGGTCTCGGAGGCTTCGCGGGCAAGGTCGTGCACACCCAGCAGTGGCCGGAAGACCTTGATCTGACCCATCGCCGGGTAGCGGTGATTGGCACCGGGGCCTCGGCCGTTCAACTGATTCCGCACGTCGCCCGTCAGGCGAAACAACTCGACATCTACCAACGCACGCCCAACTGGATCATTCCAAGGCCCGACCGGGCCATTGGACCGCGCCGGCGTGCGCTCTATCGGCGTCTTCCCTGGCTGCAGAAACTGGTCCGCTTCGGTGTCTGGGCCATCTCGGAGACCCGCGTACCCGCCTTCCTGTGGAGCAATCGCCTGGCGGCCGGACACCGCTTGCTGGCCGACTGGCATCGCAGACGCCAGATCGATGATCCCGAACTGGCCCGGGCCATGCGCCCGGATTACGACATCGGCTGCAAGCGCGTCTTGCTGGCCAGCGACTTCTACCCGGTACTCAATCAGGACCATGTCGAGCTGATCAACCGCGGCATCTCCCGTATCGAATCCGACGCCATCGTCGACTCCGATGGACGCCGCAGGGTCATCGATGCCCTGATCCTTGCAACCGGTTTCAAGGCCACCGCACCGGTTCCCGAGGGACTGATCATCGGCTGCAACGGGCAGGATCTGGCGGCTGATTGGCAGGCCGGGCCGGAGGCCTACAAGGGCACCACCGTATCCGGCTTTCCCAACCTGTTCATGCTGCTCGGGCCCAACACGGCGCTGGGGCACAACTCGGTGATCATGATGATCGAGTCGCAGCTTCGCTACCTGGGTGCGGCACTGGACGAGATGGACCGGCACCGCAGCGACCGGATCGAGGTCAAGGCATCAGCCCAGGCGGCGTGGAACGCCATGCTGGAGCGTCGACTGGCCGGCTCGGTCTGGAACGCCGGCGGCTGTTCAAGCTGGTATCTGCATCCGGTTACGCGGCGCAATGCCACGATCTGGCCCGGTTTCACGCTGGGTTTCAGAAAACGGCTGGCCCGTTTCGATGCCGAAGCCTATGAACAACAGGGTCCGCTCTGAGGCCTTCGGCAAAGACATTGTCAATGCTTCTGCACCACCCGGTTCTTGCCCGCACGCTTGGCCTCGTACAGGGCCTGATCGGCGCGCCGAAAAACTGATTCGGCATCGTCGCCATCCTGGAATTCGCTGACCCCACAGCTCAGCGACAGTTCGATGGGCGCACCCGAGTCGGATTGGAACGCAGTCTCGCCAAATGCCTCGCGAATTCGTTCCCCGATCTCGGCGGCCTGCTCGGCCGAGGTCTCGGGCAGGATGATGATGAATTCCTCACCGCCCCAGCGCCCCACCAGGTCGGTATCGCGTGTCATTTCAGTGGCCAGCCGCGCCAGCTCCTTGAGCACCCGATCGCCGCTGAGGTGGCCATGGTTGTCATTGACCACCTTGAAGTCGTCAATGTCGAGCATGATCAGGGCAATCGGACTGCCGTAGCGATTGGCGCGCCTGACTTCCTGCTCCAGCTTCTCGTCGACGCGAATGCGATTGAACACGCCGGTCAGCCGGTCGCGGATGGCCATGTGCTCGAGCTTGCGATACGCCGTGGTCAGGTCGCGGGTCTTGCTGGCGACCATCTCGTCCACCACCTCAGAGATCTCCTCGATCTCCTTGAGCGGGTAGGGCTCTTCCTCACCGTGCAGATCAGTGGGGTAGGACACGTGCACATGGCAGATCCTGAAATCGCCGTCATCGGTTTCCCGGGCGACCAGGCTGTGCCGCAGGTTTCTGAGGTTGACGCGGTGAGCATTGATATCCAGAGTCAAATCCAGGCAGACCTGACACAGCACCACGTCGGGGGAGACGGCATGGAAGCTGCGATCCCGGGTGCGGTAATCGATTCGCTCGGGGAAGCTCTGAAGGTCGCCGATCACCACCCCACGCAACTTCTCCGGACTATTGCCCTCCTCGCCACGGCCGGTTCCATACCCCACCGCCTCGGGATGATAAGTCGCCAGGGCGGCGTCGAGATCGCGGGCACCAAAATAGACTTCCAGGTGATGGTCGTGCCATCGCCTGAGCCGCGCGTATCGCTCGCCACTGGTTAATTGATACATTCTTCCCTCCCCTGGCTTAGAGCCGCCCAACAGACTAACCGGGAATGAGGGCTCACAGCAAACGAATCTCCTTCAGGCGCTGCCTCAGATAGTCGTTTGCCGTGATCGGTTCCGGGTAGCGATCCGGTTGCCCCGCACCTGCACAGCCCGGCAGGGTCCGGATCACGAAGTCCGGATTGGGGTGCAGAAAAAACGGGATTGAATAGCGCGACTGCCCGGCGGCCGCCCCTGGCGGGTTGACCACCCGGTGCGTGGTCGATGGATAGACATGATTGGTCAGGCGCTGCAGCATGTCGCCCACGTTGACGATAATGGTGCCCGGCAGCGTGGTCACAGGCACCCAGGTGCCCTTGCGGTTAAGGATTTCAAGTCCCTGTTCACGGGAGCCCACCAGCAGGGTGATCAGATTGATGTCTTCGTGCTCCGCGGCGCGCACGGCACCCTCCGGCGCCTGCCCGATGGGCGGATAGTGCAACGGGCGCAGAATGGAGTTGCCGTACCTGGTCTTGTCCGAGAACCAGTCACGGTCCAGCCCGAGATCCAGGGCGGCCGCCGACAGCAAGCGGTTGCCCAGTCGCTCCAGCGCCCGGTACATGGCCAGGGCCGCCGTGCGAAAATCCGGCACCTCGTCAGGCCAGATATTGGGGTGGAGTACTCCCGGGTACGGATTGTCGTCGTTGAGCTCACGCCCCACGTGCCAGAACTCCTTGAGGTCGGGCACGTTGTGCGACCGCGCCTGCTCGATGCCAAAGCCGGTGTAGCCACGCGCACCGCCACTGCCCGGCTGGTGATACTTCCGCTTGACACGTTGCGGCAGCGCGAAGAATGCGCGGAATACCGAGTAAGCCTGCTCGATCAGGGCATCGTCAATGTCATGATCAGTGATCCCGACGAATCCGAATTCGCGCCAGGCCCGGCCCAGATCGCGCGCAAAACTGCCGTCCTGGCTTTTGAAGGCCTTGAGCGACAGCACTGGAATGCCCGTTGCATGGGCGCTCATTCCGCCAGCGAGTCGCGCACGACATCGGCCAGCTCGCGGGCGAGATGATCGACCTGGCCACCGTCCATACCTTCGACCGTAACCCGCACCACCGGCTCGGTTCCGGAGGGTCGCAGGATGACTCGGCCATCGCCGGCCAGCTCCGATTCAACGCGCTTTACCGCATCCTCGATGGCCGGACTGGCGGTCAGCTCCGCCCGACGCTGGCTGGCAATGGGAACGTTGATCATGACCTGGGGGCACTTGACCATTCCGGCAGCCAGTTCGGCAAGGGAACGACCGCTGCGGGCCAGTACTTCCAGCACCTGCAGCGCGCTGACAATGCCGCAACCGGTGGTTGCCCGATCCAGGCACAGGATGTGGCCGGATGATTCACCCCCCAGCACCCAGCCACGCTCGGTCAGCCACTGGTGTACGTGGCGATCGCCCACCGGGCTGCGAACAAAGGGGATGCCGGATTCGCGAAAGGCCTGCTCCAGGCCGAAATTGCTCATCACCGTGCCAACCACGCCGCCTTCCAGGCCGCCGTTGGCCCGCCTGGCATCGGCCAGAACAAACAGAATCTGATCGCCGTCGATCAGGTTGCCCTGGGCATCGGCCATGATCACCCGGTCGCCGTCTCCGTCGAAGGCCACGCCCACATCCGCGCGCTCGGCACGCACCATTCGGGCCAGGTTGTCCGGATGCGTCGAGCCACATTCGCGATTGATGTTGAGTCCGTCTGGCTGGTCGAAGATGGTAATCACCTCCGCACCAAGCTCACGAAACACATCCGGCGCAATACGGTATGTAGCCCCATTGGCGCAATCGACCACGATCCTGAGATCATCGAGTCGGGTACCCCAGGTCACCGTACCCTTGCAGTACTCCACGTAGCGGCCGATGGCATCGTCAATGCGGGTCGCCTTGCCCAGCCGGTGCGGCTCGACATGCGTCATGGACTCGTCGAGCTTGCGCTCGATGGCTTCCTGCAGCTCGTCGTCCAGCTTTTCCCCGTGGCCCGAGAAGAACTTGATGCCATTGTCTTCAAAGGGATTGTGCGAGGCCGAGATCACCACGCCGGACACCGCGTGCAGACTGCGGGTCAGGTGTGCCACCGCGGGCGTCGGCATGGGACCAAGCAGCAACACATCCACGCCGGCGGCAGAAAAACCCGCCTCCAGGGCCGATTCGAAGAGGTAGCCCGAAATACGAGTATCCTTGCCGATCACCACGGCAACATCCTCACCGAAGGTTTCGGTCAACACGCTACCGGCCGCCCAGCCCAGCCTGAGCACGAAGTCGGCAGTGATTGGCGGTTCGCCGACGCGTCCGCGAATGCCGTCAGTTCCAAAGTATCTAGCAGCCATGGCGGTATTCTAAGGGATGCGCACCGCCCCGCGGCAGTCGGGCTCAGTCTTCGATAGCGGTCGTGGCACGCCAGACAGCCAGGGCATCGACCATCTCGGCCACATCGTGCACGCGAACAATGGCTGCCCCCTTCTGCACCGCCAGCAGGTGGGCGGCGACCGATGCGGCCACCCGATCGGCCGGGTTGTCGCGACCACACAGCGTGCCCAGCATCGACTTGCGCGACATGCCGGCCAGCACCGGGTGGCCCAGGGCCACCAGTTCATCGAGTCGGCGCAATAATTCGAAGTTGTGGGCCAGGGTCTTGCCGAACCCGAAGCCCGGATCGAGCACGATGCGGTCCTTGTCCATGCCGGCCGCGCGACAGGCCGCTACGCGTTCGCCAAGGAAATCCGCGATGTCACCCACCACGTCGCTGTATCGGGGGTCGTGCTGCATGGTGCGTGGCTCGCCGAGCATGTGCATGATGCAGACCGGCACGTCCATGCCGGCGACGGCCTCGATGGCTCCTTCGGCACGCAAACCGTTGACGTCGTTGACCATGGCCGCCCCGGCAGCCACCGCCGCGCGCATGACATCAGGCTTGGAGGTGTCGATGGAAACCGGCACATCAGTGGCCGACACGATGCCTTCTATGACCGGCAGGACCCGCTCAAGCTCGTCGTTCTGGTCGACCGGATCGGCCCCTGGTCGGGTTGACTCACCGCCCACATCGAGCAAGTCGGCACCCTGCCCGGCCAGCGCGAGCGCATGCGAAACGGCACGGGCCGGGTCAAGAAACAGACCGCCGTCGGAAAAGGAATCGGGGGTGACGTTGACCACCCCCATGACCAGCGGCCGCTGGTGAGCGGCCGCCTCTTTCAGGCGTTGCTGCAGATTCCTTGCCATCAATCCGATGGGTGACCGCCGATATTCAGGATGTCAGAGCAAAAGTCGTCAACCGGTTGCCGGCTGACCATCCGGCGCCTGATCATCGTCACCCGCACCGGAATCGGAATCCGGCGCTCCGGAATCGTCCCAGCCTTCGGGCGGATCGGGCTCATGGCCGTCCATGATCTGGTCGATCTGCTTCGCGTCGATGGTCTCGTAGCGCATCAGCGCCTCGGCCATCAGGTGCAGCTTGTCCATGTTCGTCTGTAGGATTTCCCTGCACCGCTCGTAGGCCCGATCGATGATCTGACGCACTTCCTTGTCCATCTGCCGATGGGTTTCGTCGGAAATATGCTTGTGCTGGGTCACCGAGCGACCAAGAAAGACCTCATCTTCGTTCTCGTCGTAGGACAAGGGCCCCATGACATCCGACAGCCCCCACTTCGCGACCATGTTGCGGGCAATCTGGGTGGCCCGCTCGATATCGTTGGAGGCCCCGGTGGTGACCTTGTCTTTGCCATAGATCAGCTCCTCGGCCACCCGTCCGCCGAACAGGCTGGCGAGCTGACTCTCCAGCTCGGTCTTGTTCTGGCTGTACTTGTCCTGCTCGGGCAGGAACATGGTCATGCCCAGCGCACGTCCGCGAGGAATGATCGTCACCTTGTAGACCGGATCGTGCTCGGGCACGATGCGACCGACAATGGCATGACCCGCCTCGTGGTAGGCAGTCAGACGCTTGTCTTCCTCGTCCATGACCATGGACTTGCGCTCGGCGCCCATCATGATCTTGTCCTTGGCCTGCTCGAAGTGCTGGTGGGTGACCGTCTTCGAGTTCTGGCGCGCCGCAAACAGAGCGGCCTCGTTGACCAGGTTGGCCAGATCGGCGCCTGAGAAACCGGGCGTGCCCCGTGCGATCAGGCGGGCATTGACATTCTCGTCGCACGGCACCTTGCGCATGTGCACATTGAGAATATGCTCGCGCCCCTTGAGGTCGGGCAGCGGAACAACCACCTGGCGGTCGAAGCGACCCGGTCGCAGCAGGGCCGGATCGAGCACGTCGGGGCGGTTGGTCGCGGCAATCAGGATGATGCCCTCGCTGCCCTCAAAGCCATCCATTTCCACCAGCAACTGGTTGAGGGTCTGCTCACGCTCGTCATGACCACCACCCAGACCGGCACCACGATGACGACCAACGGCATCGAGCTCGTCGATGAAAATGATGCACGGGGCATGTTTCTTGGCGGTTTCGAACATGTCGCGAACGCGCGAGGCACCGACACCGACGAACATCTCGACGAAGTCCGAGCCGGAGATGGAGAAAAACGGCACCTGTGCCTCGCCGGCGATGGCCCGGGCCAGCAGGGTCTTGCCGGTTCCCGGCGGGCCGACCATGAGAATGCCCTTGGGAATGTGTCCGCCCAGACGCTGGAATTTGCCGGGGTCGCGCAGGAAATCGACCAGTTCGGTCACTTCGTCCTTGGCTTCGTCGCAACCGGCGACATCACTGAAGGTGACCTTGACCTGATCCTCGCCCTGCAACTTTGCGCGAGACTTGCCGAAACTCATCGCCCCGCCGCGTCCGCCGGCGCCGCCCTGCATCTGGCGCATGAAATAGACCCAGAGGCCCACCAGCACGAGTACCGGCAGCAGGCTGATCAGGATATCGAGCACCAGCGACCGACCCTCCGGCGGCTTGGCGTCAATGGCGACATTGTGATCGAGCAGATCCTTGATCAGCCCGTCATCACGCGGCGCGGTTACCAGAAAGTCACGCCCATCCAGCGTCTGGCCGGTGATGGTCTTGCCACCCTGGCCTTCCTGGATCACCACTTCCTCGATGTTGCCGCTGCGGACCTGCTCCAGGAACACCGAGTAGATCATCTCGCGCGGCTCGGGGTCGGTCTGTGAGTAGTGATTGAACACACTCATCAGCACCACCGCGATGATGATCCACATTAGAAGATTCTTGGCAAAATCACTCAAAACATTACTCCGGGGTCGGGTCTTGTGGCCACCTGACCCATTCTATCGCATGTGTAATCAACGGATACTCTCAGCCCTTGCGGTCTCTTGCCACCAGGTAGACTTCGCGGCTTTCCGGGCGCGAGGCACGGGGCTTGCGCACCTTCACGCTGCCAAAGGCCTGACGCAGCTCCTTGAGAAACGCGTCAAACCCTTCACCCTGAAAGACTTTGACCACGAAGACCCCTGAAATATCCAGCCACTCGACGGCAAAGGCCATGGCCAGCTCCGCCAGGTACATGCTGCGCGCCTGGTCGGCCGGCCCGATACCGGAGATATTGGGCGCCATGTCCGACAGCACAAGGTCTACTCGCGCGCCGTTCAGTGCCGTTTCCAGGGCCTCGAGCGGCTCGTCCTCACGAAAATCGCCCTCGATGAAGGTCACTCCCTCAAGAGGCTCCATGGGCAGGATATCCAGGGCAATGACGATGCCGCCAGACCCGACCCGTTCGCGCGCCACCTGCGACCAGCTACCGGGGGCCGCACCCAGATCCACGACCCGCTGGCCGGGGCGAAACAGGCGGTCCTTGTCATCAAGCTCGGCAAGCTTGAACGCCGCCCGCGCGCGGTAGCCTCGCTCGCGGGCTTGTTTGACGTAGGGGTCTGATTCCTGGCGTTTTTTCCAGTTGGACATTTGGAGCGGAAGACGGAAGACGGAAGACGGGAGATGGAAGATGGGGAACGGGACAATGCTACCACCAATACCCACCCGCTCAGCTGCCGATCTCTTCAGCCCTCCGGCCGCCTCTCACCGCGCCACGCCCCCAACGGGTCCCCCTGATAACCCTGCCTCGTCGCCCCGGACAGCGCGCCGCGATGATCCGGGGCCTCGCACCCATCAGCAGGCACAACGTTGAACCTGATCGCCAAGCCGTGCAGATTCCCAACCTGCGGGGTCCCGGATATCGCCTGCGGCGATTCCGGGACGACAGACCAAAACCACCCCACCCGCCACACTTCCCACTTCCCACTTCCCACTTCCCACTTCCCACTTCCCACTTCCCACTTCCCACTTCCCACTTCCCACTTCCCACTTCCCACTTCCCACTTCCCACTTCCCACTTCCCACTTCCCACTTCCCACTTCCCACTTCCCACTTCCCACTTCCCACTTCCCACTTCACACTTCACACTTCACACTTCACACTTCACACTTCACACTTCACACTTCACACTTCACACTTCACACTTCACACCTAACACCTAACACCTAACACCTAACACCTAACACCTAACACCTAACACCCAACACCCAACACCCAACACCCAACACCCAACACCCCACCCTTCCCTCCCCCCCACCCTGCGATACAATGATGGCTCCATCAGCAGACACCACCCCATGCCCCTGACCACTTCGCAAAAAAAGTATCTCCGCGGCCTGACTCATGACCTCAAACCGGTCGTGATGATCGCTGACAAGGGACTGAGCGATAACGTGCTGGCCGAGATCGAGCAGGCGCTGGATCACCATGAACTCATCAAGATCAAGCTGCGTGGCGATCGGGAACAGCGCGGCGAGTGGATTGCGCGGCTGATCGCCTCCACCGGGGCGGAAAAGGTGCACAGCATCGGCCAGGTGGTCTGTCTTTACCGGCGCCACCCAAAGAAACCGGTGATCGCCCTGCCCCGCTGACCAGTGGAACTGACCGAGCACCGCCAGGGCAATCATCATGTCATTCGCGAGGTGACCGACCAGGGCGTGCGCATCGACCAGGCCATCTACCACGCCAGCCTGGTGGTGGGTGCTCGCTTTCTGGAAACCGACTGGCCGGTCTGCTCCCTGGACGATCTCGATGAGGACAGGCTGTCGGTTCTGCTCGGGCCACAACCCGAGTTGGTGGTCGTCGGCATTGGCCGAACCCACCAGGTGCCGCCAATCGAGCTCCAGATGCGCTTTGTCGAACAGGGCATTGGCTTTGAGTGCATGACGCTGCCGGCCGCGGCCCGCACGTTCAATGTGCTGATGAGCGAGAACCGGCGCGCGCTGGCGGCATTGATCATGGCCTGACCGGCGACAGGCTGGTGGCGAGTATTCAGACTATCTCTGCGGCAGGTAGGACAGGGGGTCGACCGGTTGGCCATCGCGCCGGATCTCAAAGTGCAGCAACTCTTCGTCGCGTTCGTTCAGACCCATCTCGGCAATCTGCTCGCCACGCGACACCTGATCACCCTCCTCGACCAGCCGACTGCGGTTGTAGCCATAGGCCGACAGCAGGGTGTCGGAGTGTTTGATGATGATCAGCTCGCCGTAACCGATCAGCGCCGTGCCACTGTAGACCACCTCGCCCGCGCCGGCGGCCAGCACGGGTTCGCCAGCCTGTCCACCAATTCCGATGCCCCGACGGGTCGCACTGGCGTCAAAGGGCCGCTGTACTGTCCCGGATGCCGGCCACTGCCATTCCACGCCACCGACCGTGCGGGTGCTGGATGATGCCGAAGGTGCCGGTGCGCGCGTCGTCTCGCGGGCGGGTTCAGGGCGATCCGGCGTTGCGGTTTCGCTGTCCTGTTCGGCTTCGGGCTCCGGATCGGCCTGCGCTACGGCCGGCCGTCCGGGTTCGGCGCTGGGCCTGGCTGCCGGCGGTGCGGTCATGCGCAGCTCCTGGCCCGGACGAATTGTGTAGGGCGCATCGATATCGTTCCATTCGGCCACGGCGCGCCAGTCGAGGCCGAAGCGAAAGGCGAGGGAATACAGCGTGTCGCCACGCCGCACCTCGTAGACGGGTGGCGGCGCAGTGACCACCCGCTCTTCCTGGGCAGGTGGCGACGGCGGCTCTGCACCACGACTTCGATCTTCCACGGGCGCCGGGGCCCAGGGGGCGCAACCCGCCAGGACAGTCGCGATCAGCAGCACGACAGGGAAACGAAGTTTCACCACAGCCACCACAGCAGCAAGGCAACGGCAGTCAGGCCCACGAACACCCAGCCGAGTATGTCGATCCAGTCGCGAAGATACTCGGCCGCACGTTCTCCGCCAGCGTATATCACCCCGGCGACCATGTAAAAACGCGCGCCCCTGCCAATCGTGGCGGCAATCAGGAAACCGAATACAGGCATGCCCAGGGCGCCGGCGGCAATGGTGATCACCTTGAAGGGTATGGGCGAGAAGCCGGCCAGAATAACGAACCAGACCCCGAAGCGCTGGAAGGCGTCGACGGCGGCATCATAGGCATCCATGTAACCGGCCCGCTCGATCAGCGGCATGACGGCCTCGATGGCCAGAAACCCGATCAGGTACCCGATCAGCCCGCCGATGACCGAGGCCAGCGTAGTCAGAAAGGCCAGTTGCCAGGCCGCCTTTCGCTCGGCCAGCACCATCGGGGCAAGCATGACATCGGGGGGCACCGGAAAGAAGGTGGCCTCGGTCAGGCTCAGGGTAAACAGGTAGCGCCGGGCGTGTCGATGCCGGGACCACATGAGCACCCGATCGTAGAGTGCACGAAACACCTCAGCAGCCTTCCCCGCTCACTTATTCCAGTCCCGTTCTCAGTGGCACGAAGGTGACGGCACCCAACACCTCACGCTCATAGCCGTCCTGCCGTCGCGTCACCCGCACCAGTTGCTGATGAGTTCCGGCAGTCTCGGGAGCCACCAGCACACCCCCCTCGGCGAGCTGCTCGAACAACTGCTCCGGGATATCGCCGCCGGCAGTGACCATGATGGCGTCGAATGGAGCCTGGCTGGGCCAGCCTTCGTTGCCGTCGGCATGACGGGTATAGATGTTGTGCAAGCCCAGGCGATGAAAACGCTGGCGGGCGCTGCGCTGCAGTTCGCCGATCCGCTCGGTGGTGAACACCTTGTCGGCAAGCCGGGACAGAATCGCAGCCTGGTAGCCCGAACCCGTTCCAACTTCCAGTACCTTGCCCAGCCTGCCCTCTCGCAGCACCGCCGCTGTCATCATCGCCACGACGTAGGGCTGGGATATGGTCTGACCTCTGCCGATGGGCAGGGCCGTATCCTCGTAGGCCCGTGACGACAAGGCCTCGTCGACAAACAGGTGACGCGGCACCGCGGCCATCGCATCAAGCACCCGTTCATCCTGAATGCCCTTGTCGCGCAGGCGCTTGATCAGGCGCCTGCGTGTGGTTTCGGAGGTCATGCCTATGCCACTGGGAGCCATCATCACCGGTCAGCTTTCGATCCGAGGTTGAGCTGCTCAATCCAGTGACTGACCTGGTCCAGTGCCTGGTAGCGAGTCAGGTCGACGTGGATGGGCGTGACCGAAACATGGTGCTTGCGAACGGCATGGAAATCGGTGCCCGGCCCGTTGTCCTCTTCGCCACCGGCCGGGCCGATCCAGTAGAAGCTGCGCCCGCGCGGGTCCTCGAGAGGGATCACGTCTTCGGAGCGGTGACGATGACCCAGGCGGGTGGTCTCAAACCCCTGAATCTCGTCCCAGGGCACGTCGGGCACGTTGACGTTGAGTATGGTGTCGGCCGGCAAGGGCTCGTCCTTGAGACGGGCCATCAGCAGGCAGGCCGCTTCGGCAGCGGTTTCATAGTGGCGCGGCCCGCCGTTGGAATGAACCAGTGACACGGCCATTGCCGGCAGGCCGAGGAAACGCCCCTCCATGGCCGCTGCCACCGTGCCCGAGTAGAGCACGTCATCGCCCAGGTTGGCGCCTGCGTTGATCCCCGAGACCACCATGTCGGGCTCGTCCTCGAGCAGCCCGGTTATGGCGATGTGCACGCAGTCGGTGGGCGTTCCATACACCCTGTACGTGCGATCATCACGCTGATCGACGCGAATCGGGCGGTCCAGGGTCAGCGAATTGCTGGCCCCGGAGCGGTCACGGTCGGGGGCGACCACGGTCACACGTTCGCTGTGATCGAGCAGCCGCTCCGACAACAGGCGGATTCCGGGCGCATAAAGCCCGTCGTCATTGGCAACTAGAATATGCATGCTTGAACTGGACTGGGTAAAACGTAACTATAAAGGAAGTCGGGTCGTCGGACGCAGCTGAACGCAGGATGCCATGAACAATTCAGACAAGGATTTCGAGCTGTTTCGCGAGTCTGTCGGATCAGTGCGACGGGTCAGGAGCGACCGGGTGCAGAGCCGGCCTCCCGCACCGCGTGCCCAGCCGCGCCAGCGCCAGCAGGACGAGCGGGCCGTAATGGACGATCTCGCCTCCGCCCCCATCGATTTCAGTGCCGTCGAGACCGGCGAGGAAATCAGCTACCTGCGGCCGGGGCTGCAGAAGCGTGTTCTGACCCGTCTGCGGCGTGGACACTGGCGAGTCCAGGATCAGATCGACCTGCACCAGATGAACCTGGAGGCAGCCGGCCGCACCATTCGGGAGTTCCTGGCCCACGCCGAGCGCGAGGGCTTTTCCTGCGTCAAGATCATTCACGGCAAGGGGCTGCGCTCGGGGCCGGATGGCCCGCAGATCAAGCGCCTTGCGGCGCGTCTGCTAAGCCGCCACAGCCGCGTTGCCGCTTTTGCTTCGGCCCCGCCGCATGATGGCGGCACGGGGGCCGTTCACGTGCTGCTGAGCACACGTCGATGAACGGCATGGAAGAAACCCTGGCCATCCTGCTGCTGTTGGGGGCAGCCGCGCTGTACTGGGCATCGGCGGTCAACGCCCGCGACCGGGCCCGGGGACATGCGCGGACTTTTTGTCGAAGCCAGCACTGGCAACTGCTCGATCAGACCGTTACCCTGGCCGGGCTGTGGCCGACGCGTTCGAAGCGGGGACTGCAATGGCGTCGTCGCTACCGCTTCGACTTCAGCCCCGACGGGGGTCAGCGGCGCGGCGGCGAGCTGACCATGATCGGTACGCGGCTGATCGCCATCTGGGCCGAGCGCGAAGATGGCGGCCGCGTGATCGAGGAAGGAGAAGAAACCCGGTAGCCTTGCTTACTTGATGACTTTCAGGTTGGGCTTGCCGCGCGGGCCCGGCGACGGTGAACGGGCCTCTGTAGACTCGTCCCCCTCTTTGCCCGAGGGGCCACCGGGATCCTCGCCATCCGGGGGAAACATCATCCCGCGGCCATTCTCCCGGGCATAGATGGCCTCGACAGCCTCGACCGGCACGGTCACTGCCTGCGACACGCCGCCGAAACGGGCAACGAACGTCACCAGTTCAGCATCGATCAGCAAGTCTCGCACTGCCGATGGATTGACATTGAGAATCACCCGGCCATCTTCGACGGCCGATTCCGGCACCTCGACACCGGGTTGCTGGGCATCGACCAGCAGATGTGGCGTCAGACCGCTGTCGACAATCCATTCATACAGCGCCCGCAGCAGGTAGGGTCGGCTTGACAGCATGCGCTCACTCCCCTTCGCGCAGGATTCGCTCGACCTCGGTCAGGCTGCGCTTGAACGAGTCGCGCGCGAACATGCGTTCCATGTACTTGATCGCGTTGGGGGCCTGGCGCGCCGTCAGATCGATATCGTAGGCCGGCAGGCGCCAGAGCAACGGCACCAGAGCACAATCGGCCAGCGAAAGCTCATCGCTGAGCAGGAAAGGCTTGACACCAAAAAGGTCATCGGACGAGATGATCCCCTCGCGCAGCTGCTTGCGCGCGGCGGCAACCTTCTTCTCGCCACCAGAGGTTTCGATAATGCGCGCCGCATCGATCCAGTCGCGGAACATGCGGTACATGGCCAGCCGGAGATAGGCACGCGATACCGGGTCGACCGGCATCAGCGGCGGGTGCGGATAACGCTCGTCCAGGTACTCGGTCACCACCCAGGTGCCATACAGCGTCAGGTCTCTGTCGACCAGTGTCGGCGTCTCGCCGTAAGGGTTGAGCTCAGCCAGGTCGGCCGTGGCGGCACGATCCTGCTCGACATGGATGATCTCGACGTTGATCCCCTTTTCGGCCAGGACGACGCGCACACGATGACAGTCGATGCAGTTCTCCGAGGAATACAGGGCCATCATGTTAGTCATACTCCGGCTAGGTGGTCTGGCGCCTTCAGGCTGGCGGACACAGCACTCACTTGACGTCCTTCCAGTATTCCTTGTATAGGAGATACGCCAGGAAGGTCAGCAATCCGAGAAACAGCAGCACCCAGATCCCCAGCCGCTCACGCTGAAGCGCGGCCGGTTCGGCGACGTACTCCATGAACGTGGTCAGATCCAGCATGGCCTTGTCGAAATCCCGGGGCGACATGCGGCCTTCCTGATCCAGTTCCAGGCTGACCACGCGGGTCCGCTCCTGGCCCTCATCGTCGGTGTAGGTCTCGGTCACGGCGCGCTGGATGCCCTGCAGATCCCACAGCACATGCGGCATGGCCGGATTTTCCAGCACCGTGTTGTTCCAGCCGTCGTCTGTCAGGTAGTAGCCACGCAGAAAGCTGTAGATCCAGTCGCTGCCGCGCGAACGGGCGGTCAGGCTCAGATCCGGCGGCGTCACGCCGAACCAGTCCTCGGCATCGCTGGCATCCATGGCCGTGAGCATGTAGTCGCCGGCCTCGCCATCGCCCATGATCAGGAACTCTTCTACCTGTTCCTCGGTAAGGCCGAGATCGTCAGCCAGTCGCTGGTAGCGCATGAACTGGACAGAATGACAACCCATGCAGTAGTTCACGAACAGGCTGGCACCGCGCTGCAACGCCGCCTTGTCATGGACATTGGTGTTGGCGTGATCGAGATCACCACCCTTACCCGTCGCCGGGTTGGCAACGGCCATGGCAATCAGCACCAGAACAATCTGAAAGTGTCGATAACTCATTTACTTGGTCACTCGCTCGGGTACGGGTTTGGTGGGCTCGAAGCGCGTCCAGATCGGCATCAGAATGAAGAACGCGAAGTACAGGAAGGTCCACAGCCTCAGCTCCAGGGTACTGGAATCCTGAGACAGCCCCAGCATGCCCAGCCTGATGAATGCCACGGCGAAGATGGCCAGCGCCAGCTTCGACATCCAGCTGCGGTAGCGCAGCGACTTGACCGGGCTGCGATCAAGCCACGGCACCAGGTACAGGATCATGACCGCCGCACCCATCAGCATCACGCCCATGAGCTTGTCGGGCACGGCCTGGAGAATGGCGTAGAACGGCGTGAAGTACCAGACCGGCGGAATGTGGTCCGGCGTCACCAGCGGGTCGGCCTCGATGAAGTTGTCAGGCTTGAGGAAGTAGCCACCGAATTCCGGCAGGAAGAAGATGATGAACGCCGCGATGATCAGGAAGAAGGCCGCGCCGAAGATGTCCTTGACCGTGTAGTAAGGATGGAACGGAATGCCATCGATCGGACGGCCCTGGGCATCCTTCTTTTCCTTGATCTCGACGCCATCGGGGTTGTTCGAACCCACCTCATGCAGCGCGGCAAGGTGCAAGACGACCAGCAGCAGCAGCACCATGGGCAGCGCCACGACGTGCAGCGCGAAGAAACGGTTGAGCGTGGCGTCAGCGACCATGTAATCGCCGCGAATCCACTCGACCAGTCCGTCCCCGATCCACGGCACGGCGCCGAACAGCGAAATGATCACCTGGGCACCCCAGTAGGACATCTGGCCCCAGGGCAGCACGTAGCCCATGAAGGACTCGGCCATCAGCACCAGGTAGATGGTGACACCGAGGATCCAGACCAGCTCGCGGGGCTTCTGGTACGAGCCGTACATCAGGGCTCGGAACATGTGCAGGTAGACCACCACGAAAAACAGCGACGCGCCGGTCGAGTGCATGTAGCGAATCAGCCAACCCCACTCGACATCGCGCATGATGTATTCAACCGAGGCGAAGGCCAGCTCCGCGTCGGGCTTGTAGTGCATGGTCAGGAAAATGCCGGTCACGATCTGGTTGACCAGTACCAGCAAGGACAGCGACCCGAAGAAGTACCACAGATTGAAGTTCTTCGGGGCGTAGTACTCGCTCAAGTGCTTCTTGTAGAACTCGCTGATATTGGAGCGATCGTCAATCCACTGACCGACGGCATTGATGTGCTTGTTGATCGAACTGGCGGGCTTTGCCATGTCAGGCTGCTCCTTCTTCCGGGTCTTCGCCGATGAGGACGTGATCGTCGTCGATGAATCGGTATGGTGGCACCACCAGGTTCAGTACCGCCGGCACCCCGCGAAACACGCGTCCGGCCAGATCGAAGGTCGAACGGTGGCAGGGGCAGAAGAACCCGCCGCGCCAGTTCTCGTCGAACGGCTGGGCTCCGACTTCCGGCAACACCTGGGGCACGCAGCCCAGGTGGGTGCAATGGATATTGGCCACCAGGACTTCCGGTCGGATCGAGCGATGGAAGTTGCGGGCATACTCGGGCTGCTGCTCTGCACTTGAGTCCGGGTCGCGGAGCTGATCGGCCAGGGCCTGAAGATCCTCGAGCATACGCTCGGTGCGGCGCATCACGCCGATGGTCTGGCCACGCCACTGGACTCGCAGCAACTGCCCCGGCTCCAGGTTGCCGATAAAGACCTCGACCGGCGCCCCGATGATCCGCGCCCGGGCACTGGGCTGCAGCGAGGAGACAAACGGCCAGACCGCGGCACCGACGCCTGCGGCACCGACCACCCCGGTGGTCCACGCCAGCAAACGGCGCCGACCCGGATTCTCGGGCGGCTGGATGGACGAAAGCGAATCACTTTCCGACATGAAGCACTCCAGAACTAGGTTTCTTTAGGGGGCAGCTCGGCATGCTGAAAGGCCGATGCTCCCGGGATTGCGTCCCGCCTGTACCCGACCGCTGGTTCCCGATCGGGAGCAAGCGGCGTCACGCGAAACGGACTCAAGAACAATCAGCCCGCTATTTTAGCGAAAAATTAAGCTGTTTCTCAATCGTCCATGGTACTTTATGCGAGAAATATTCCACGCATGCCGTATCACAGGCGGATTTGGCCGTCATCCCCGACACAAGAACTCGGCGCCAGGGCGGGGCCGCTGAACTTTGCATCGATACATGACCAGAGTCCTTCAATTTGCCTTGCAGTTCACCATCCTGGGTCTGGCCGTGGCCTTTGTGCTGGTCTGGTTTCGGCCTGAACTGCTGCCGGCACTGGACGCTACGGGCAATCGCGCGCCGGATTCCTACGCCGAAGCGGTCAACCGAACGGCGCCGGCGGTAGTCAGCGTCTATACCCGTACGCTGGTCAGCGAGCCGCTGGGCATGGAGTTCTCCGACCCACTGTTTTCCGCACTCTACCGCGACCGCATGGTCACCCGCCCCCGCCAAGGCCTGGGCTCGGGCGTGATCATTTCCAGTGACGGACTGATTCTGACCACGATGCACGTCATTTCCAACGTCGACGACATCCTCGTGGCCCTGTGGGACGGGCGCATCGCCGAAGCGCGCGTGGTCGGTGCCGATCCCGGTACCGACCTGGCGCTGCTGGAGGTGAGCATGAACGACCTGCCGGTGGCCACGCTGTCTGAAAATTCAGGGCTGCGCACCGGCGACGTGGTCCTGGCCATCGGCAATGCCTATGGGCTGAGCCATACGGTCACGCAGGGCATCATCAGCGCCACCGGCCGTGCCCACCTCGACCTTGGCGGCCATGAAGACTTCATCCAGACTGACGCGGCCATCAATGCCGGCAATTCCGGCGGCGCCCTGATCAACGCCAGCGGCGAAGTCGTGGGCATCAACAGCGCCTCATTGGGCCAGGAAACCGGGGCCCAGGGTATCAGTTTTGCCATTCCAGCCCCGGTTGCCCGTCGCGTGGCCAGCCAGATCATCGAGTACGGACAGGTCAAGCGCGGCTGGCTGGGTGCTGACCTGGCCGACGTCACGCTCAACCTGACCGGACAGGACGCCACCCGGCCCGGCGCCCGCATCACCCAGATCCACCAGGGCGGACCCGCCTGGCGAGCCGGACTGCAACCCGGCGACATCCTGGTCCAGGCCAATGAGCAGTCGGTCGCCAGCGCGCGCGCTCTGACCCAGCGCCTGGCCAACCTGGAGCCCGGTCGGGAAGTCGAGTTCGAGATCATTCGTGGCAATCAGCTGTTCACCACCAGCGTGACCCTGATTCAGCAGCCGCCCCTGCGCAGCTGAACAGCGGGTAGAATTCACCACTTTGCAGAAATCGACTGTTCGGGGTTGTCATGAGCATCAAGTCTGATCGCTGGATCCGCCACATGGCCGAAAAGCACGGCATGATCGAGCCGTTCGAGCCCGGCCAGGTCCGGCAGAACGCCGCCGGCGAGAAACTCGTATCCCATGGCACCTCGAGCTACGGCTACGATGGCCGCTGTGCCGATGAGTTCAAGATCTTCACCAACATCAACACCGCCATCGTCGACCCCAAGCATTTCGACGACAAGAGCTTTGTCGACTTCAAGGGCGATGTCTGCATCATCCCGCCCAACTCCTTTGCCCTTGCCCGCACGGTGGAATACTTCCGCATTCCCCGCAATGTGCTGACCATCTGCCTGGGCAAGTCGACCTACGCACGCTGCGGGATCATCGTTAACGTCACTCCGCTGGAACCGGAATGGGAAGGCCATGTGACGCTGGAGTTTTCCAACACCACGCCACTGCCGGCCAAGGTCTACGCCAACGAGGGTGTGGCCCAGTTCCTGTTCCTGGAATCCGACGAAGCCTGCGAGACCTCCTACGCCGACCGAGCCGGCAAGTACATGGGGCAGCGCGGCGTCACCCTGCCCAGAGCCTGAGGTTTCGGTCAGTCAGCCACGCAGGCGGGCTTCATCGGTGTAGGGCGGCACATCCAGCGATTCTCCCGAACGGATGCGTGACTGCACCTGAAGCCACCAGTCGGCGTCGAACAGTTCGCCGTGGGCATCGCGCAGCACCTCGAGCAATGCCGGCTTCAGGGCGAGAAACCTGGGAAACTCCTCGGGAAAGACGTCATTGTCATCCACATGGAACCAGGTTTCATCGCTGTAGAGATCGAAATCGTTGGTCGCCTTGGGCATGTGACGGAAGTTGCAGTCGGTCAGCAGGGTCAGCTCGTCATAGTCGTAGAACACCACCCGGCCCGATCGGGTCACGCCGAAGTTTTTGGGCAGCAGGTCGCCGGCAAAGATATTGGAGCGGGCCAGATCCTTGAGTGCCTGGCCCATGTCGGTCACGGCATGATGCGCCGCTGCTTCGTCCACCTCCTTGAGATACAGGTCCAGCGGCCGTACCCGCCGCTCGACAAAGCTGTGACGGATCACGACGGTGTCGTCATCAATCCGTACTATGCGTTGACATTCCGACATGAGCTCATCGAGCAGTTCGGAGGAAAACTGGTCGCGCGGAAAGCGCAGGTCCTTGAACTCCTGCACATCGAGCAATCGCCCGACCCGGTCGTGTCGGTGAACCAGGTGGTAGCGCTCGATGACCTCGTGGCGGCGAATGGTCTTGACCGGAGCAAACCGGTCACGCAGCAGCTTGAAAACCAGCGGATAGGACGGCAGGGTAAACACGGCCATGACCATGCCGCGCTGACCCTCGGCCTCGACCATCGTTTCCTCCGGACGCACCAGCAATTGGCGCACAAAGGCGCGGTAGCGCTCGGTCTTGCCCTGCTTGGCACGGCCCAGCACGGTGTAGAGCTCATCGATGGGCTTGTCGGGCAACAGCGTGCGCAAAAACACCACGGCATCGCCGACCGTGGGCAGATCGGCCAGAAAATAGCTGAACGTATACCCGAACAGGATCGACACCTGCAGGCGTCGGACCAGCAGCGCATCGACGCGTACCTGGCTGTCCTCCTGGACCAGGGCAATCACGCAGGGCAGATAACGCTCGCGCCCGAATGCCCGCCCGACCAGGTAGGCGCGCCCTTCACGATAAAACACCGTCTCGAGCAGCTCGATGCTGGTGATCGCCGACTCGCCAACGGCAAGCAACTCCGAGCGCAGGCGCTCGGCAAGACGTTCGCCGTCCCCTGCCGAATCGGCATACGGTATGGAAAACTCGTAGTCGCGCAGAACACGCCGGAACGTATCGCCCAGATCACCGCCCACGGCGTAGGTGTGGCGTGAGACCGGATGAGTGATCCGGTCGGTAGGCTGGATATCCAGCGCCACGAACTCGATGGCCGGATCGACACCCCGGGTCTTGAACAGCCGTCGGCTGGTGGTATTGAAGAAAGTCTTGTAGAGCTCGGCATCGAGGCGATCGTCGATGGCCTTTGCAAAGGCCTTGTGGATCTCCTTCCAGATCGAGCGGGACCACAACCGGTTGGCCAGGCTCTCCTCGAGCCGGCCGATGACCTCGTCGACACTCTGGTCGTAAAGCGCCATACGCGCGACCACGTCCGAGCGCATGCCGACCCGGTCACCGGCCTCGAAGCGGCGCTTGCCGCGCCGCGACAGGTCGGAAAAGCTGGCGTTGTAATCGTCGAAACCGGTCAACAACAGATCGGTTGCCCGCCGGATCAATGAGCCGCTGGAATCGGACTGCGCCATGGGTTGCGCCCGGTTTATTGAATCCAGGGCTCATTTTAGCCCGGATCGCTCCTTGCTCCGTGTACTGCGAAAAGGCCAGGAGACGCAGTGTGAGCCGCTTTCACACAGCCCACCGGGGCCGGGAGCAACCGGTCAGAAACAGAGCACAAGCCCCTGTTCCGATCACTGCTCGTAGCGATCATGGAACATGCGGTCGTTGACCTGCACATAGACGGTATCACCATCATGGACCAGCACATAGGCGTTCGGATTGCTGGTGACAATCTGATCGAACTCCCCAACAATGCCTTCGGCTGCCGTCAATATCGGATAAAGGCCGTCGAGGGGCTCTCGGCCGTAGTTGCCCGGCAGAACGGTGAAAGCCACACTGCCGCCCTCGATGGTCACCGCACCGCTTACCTCGACGAGATCAACGACCGGGCCCGGCGCGAGCTCGATGGCCAGCACGGCATTCTCGCCGTGGACATAGTCACCGCCTATGCTAAGCGCGGCCGACTGGCCGGGGCTGGCCACCAGGGTGCCTTCATTGGTCACATCGCCTAACTGCCCACTGGCGCCGAAAACCCCAGCCTCCTCGATGAGCAGGCTGCCGCTGTAGTTGACCGGCTGACCGGAAAACAGCGTGGCGCCGTTCTCTGCACGGATCAGACCGCTGGCATTCGTGCCGACCGGGCCTTCGATGGGAAACGGCATGTCCAGCGAACCGGTGTGGTTGAACACCAGCGTTCCGGCACCGCCGTTGAACAGAACCCCGCCAAACAGATCCATCTGGCCGGGAGCTTCTGGCGACTCGCCAGCGGGCCCGCCAACGACCACCTCGCCTTCCGATCCCGGATTGGCGCCAATCACCAACCGGTAGTTCGCCGGAGATCCGCTGCCCGTCAGATGCAACATGGCGCCATCGACCAATCGCAGGTGGCCGCTGCTGCTGTTGCCCACATGCAGACGAGTTCCGGAGAGCAGGGACCCGGCACCGGTCAACAGGACTTCGCCATGGCTGTTCGCTGCCTGCGCCACAGTGGAGGTTGTGCCGAACAGCACCTGGCCGCCGTCACTGATGGTCATCTGGCCTGAGCCGACATGCCCAAGCCAGAAATTCCCGCCACCAAAATCCATGCTCGACCCGGTGCCACTGACGACAACACTTCCGCTGCCCGAGGCCTGCCAACCAATGCTGATAGTGCCGCTTCCAGGACCGATCCACTGGCCACCGTCCAGAATCTCTAGTTCACCGGCGCCAGAGTTTCCAATAGCAGAGTTCGATGAGTCCACCTCCCAACTCGAACCCGCTCCGCGGATGATCACGCTACCATCGCCTCCCGCCTGGCTGCCCACGACGCCTGAACCATGGGTATGCAGGCTGCCGCCGTTGACAATCGACAATTCACCGCTGGCGTTGTGACCGACGCTGAAGCTGTTGCCGGTCTCTGCCGCGTTACCATCGATCAAAGTCGGGTTGGGGTTGGTGGTATTGATACGAACCTGACTGGTTCCCGAGTTCGGTACACCGCCGTCCCAGTTGTCGGAATCGAACCAGTCCTCCGACTCGTTGCCGATCCACAGGTGCTGGCCGAAGGCGTTGCCACTTGCCCCCAACAGGCCGGCGGTGGCCATGACTACCAAGACTGTCTTTCTCATTGCACTTCTCCCGTCGCGTTCAAGGTTGATCCTGGTCCGTGAAACACAGTCTTGTCGGGGTCAGTCCACCCGGCATGACGAAACCATGACTTTGGCGTGATTTTGTCCTTCCATTGGAGGATCGGTCGGCAGGCGCGGCGGGAGTAGCGCCCAGGCCAGGATCAACTTGCCTACGCACGCGCCAGGCTGACCTGCCGACCGAATGCGTTGGCTACCGGAGAATCGGATCGAACTCAAATCGGTCTGTGAAGATCACATCTCCCAGTGCATCACAGATGACCTGGACGTCGTTGACGTCGTCGCCGTCGACGGTGCCACTGCCATTACTCACCGTGCAAGACTGGCCGTCAGGCTGCTGACTGACGCTGACCTCGTAGGTGAATCCGTCCGGCACTGGCGTATCGAACTGGAACGAGAAAGTCCCGGCCTGGGTGATATCCAGATCGTCGCCACCGTTGTTCTGCAGCACCAGGGGATTCATTCCGTTGCCGGCCAGGTTGTTAACGACGCCGCCGATGGTGTAGCGGGGTGGTCCGCCGAAGGGTTCGGAAACTTCACTGGAATTGCCCAGGTTGTCGGTGGCAACGGCCACGAACCAGGACTCTGCCTCCGGCGTCTGGGTGCCGGGCACCGGCGTCAGACTGACCTCGACGAACTCCTGTGCGTCGGCCTGCTCGTAAACCACGGTGCCAATCCAACCCATCAGCAATCCGGAACCGGCGGGGTCGCTCCTGTAGACATCAACTACAATCGGGTAGGCCGAGTTACCAGGTGCTGAATCGACGCGAAAGCGGATCTCCACGTTTCCGGCATCCGGATTGAACCCGGATGCCAATTCGTCGAATTCGGGATAATTCTGCAGGTTGTTCGGGCCGGTGTCGGCATCCCCGGGATCCTGATCGCGCCCGCCCGGCCCCAGATCAATTCCCTTGTCATGGCGGCGTTGCAGAACGCGGCGGATGCTGTTGCCGGCGCCGGCATCCGGATCAAAGGCAATGGCACTACCCTCATTGCCGTAAAAGTCGAGAGAACCCAGGCTGGGGTCTACCGAGCTCTGCATGACCACATCGGATACCCCTTGGCCAATCAATATGCCGTGGCCACCATTGCCCCGAATACTGTTGACACCAATCTCGACGTCCGGCCCCGCCGATCTGACGGATATACCGTGCCCCGCATTGCCGCGGATGATGTTTTGACTGATTTCGGCAGAGAGCCCGATACGAACATTCTGCGGCGATTCCAGAATGATCAGTCCGGCCTCGCCACCGTTGGGGACCGTCAGGCCTGCAGGAGTGCTGCCAATGTAGTTATTGATGACTTGAGCGTTGTCACTGCCGACCCGGACTCCGCCCCCGCTACCGTTGAAGCCGAATACGTTGGGCATGCTATCTGACGTGGACGGATCAACACCGACCATCGTGCCGGATCCGGTGGTGTAGAGGCCATACAGGGTATTGCCGATATCATCGCCGTCGGGAGTGACGCCGACCCAATTGTTGCCAACCACCGCGAACGGCGAACTACTGTTGATGCGAATGCCGCGTGTGCTGTGGCCGATCCAGTTGCCGATGACCCGGACACTGCTCGAGCCATTGCCGAGCAGAATGCCATGCGTGGCAATCGGGTAGGCCTGGAGGACCTCATCGATGCCAAGCCGGTTGTCGAAGATGTCGTGAGTCCCCTCGAAAACACGGATACCTCTGTCCATGCCGCCAATATAGTTGAAGCTCCCGATCTGGTGATCCGCTCCCGACACCCGGATGCCGATGGCATCGGACCCGAAGCCTCCGTCAAGCATCGGCTCGGTGCCGATGCGATTGTCGGCCACCGAGACATCCGCCGAGCCCGGCATCAGGCGAATGCCTGAAAGTGTGGCATGACCGACGCGGTTACCCGTACCGATGGTACCGATCTGGTGCTGACTGCCCGAGGCCTGGATACCATGAGTGACCGGCGCCGGCGCGCCGCCCGGCGTGACCCCAACGAGATTCCCCTCGACTCTGGAGAGCGTGCTGTCGGCCGCAAGTTCGATCCCGATCGCGGCATGGCCAACCACGTTGCCCCAGGCTTCCTGCGAACCGCCGATGTTGTTGCCATTGCCTTGCCCGGCATCGCGAATGGCACTGAACATGACGGGCAAGGCATCACCGTCGGCATTGACGCCGACAAAGTTGGAACGCACGAAATTGTTGACCGTGTTGACGCCCAGCCCGATGCCCGTCAGCGCGAAGCCCACCGTATTGTGGAGGATCTCATTGCCTTCACCATCCAGCACGAAGATACCGGTTTGGTCGGTCCCCAGATCGTCGCCATCCGGATTGGTGCCGACGAAGTTGTACTCGACCGTGTTGAAGTTGGCCGACTCGGGAAACTGGCCGTCTCGACCGATGGCCACCTGCCCGGCAATACGATTGGCGCAGCCTTGCTGGCCAATGGTGTGGCCATTGCCCACAACCTCTATGGCCGGCTCAGGTCCCGGGGACAGCAGGCCATCACCCGCCGCATTGGTGCCGATGAAGGAGCAGCGAATGAGAGTCTGGCTGGCCGACTGCAGAATCAGCACATCACCACCACCATTCGCGGCAATCACGCTGCGTCCCTGCGGGTGGCCAATCTCGTTGCCCTGACCTCCTAGAATCGATACCCCCACCGCACCGTTGGGCGTGGGCTGATCACCGATCGGACTGACACCAATGTGATTACGACCCAGGCGATTATTGTCGCCGGCAATCTCTATCCCACTGGCTGTATTGCCGGAGATCACGTTGCGCCAGGGGCCGATCGGTGGAGCGAACTGGCTGGTGCCACCAATCTGGTTATTGTTGCCATTGAGTATCCGAATTCCCCAGTTGTTGGGTGCAGGCACATTCGATCCGAGAAACTGGCCGATCTGCGACTGACCCACCAGTACGTTGTCGGCATTGGTCATCTGAATCCCCGCGCCACTGGAAAAGCGGATGATATTCAGTGAAATGATTTCGGAGAACGAGCCATCGGCCGTGATTCGCAGACCATGCGCGCTTTCAGTCAGCGAGTTGCCGTCGAGAATGACCCGCGGAAACCCATCCTGCGGATCGTAGTTGGGATGGCTGGTGCCATCGATGCGGATCGGCGTTTCGATATCCGGCAATGCGGTCGCCGGGGTGAATACTGTATTGCCCCCGCTGGTCGGAATGTGGCTGGCAAAGCTGATGATCGCCAGGGATCCGGAATCGACCAGGTTGGCAGTCTGAATTGCGGCCCGCAGCGTGCACTCGGGCTCGAAGCCGGCGCCGGGCGCCGGCACCACGTTGCCAGTATCGCAGTCACCTGCCGCAGCCGAAGGCGACCGCGGTGCGTCAGTGTTGGAGTTGACCACGTAGTTGGCATGCACCACAGCGGAAGTCAACAGAAGTGAAAATCCCAGAACGAATCTGATCCTGGCCATTACGTTACTCCCAGCTAATGCTTGTCTCTTCAAGGTGATTGAACCGAGGCGATCTCGCCGCCCAACAGCAGCGCTTCCAGCACGGCAAGGCGCTCGGACATCGCATCCCGCTCGGCCTGCAGCGCAAAAATCTGCTGCTGTGTGGACTCGGCGGCCGCCAGGCGCTCGCTCAGCTCGTGGACGCGCTCATCCCGTGCCGCAACTTCAGCCCTGAAGCCTTCCTCAGCCTGCCGGACGGCAAGGCGCTGTTCTTCCCGAAGCTCGCGCAGCGCCTGGGCGACGATGGCGGTGAATCCCTGCTCGGAGATCTCCAGATAGCCTTGGTTGTTCTCGTAAACCCATTGCGAGAACAGCATTTCGACTTCCTGGGCCATAAAGCCGATGTATTCTCCGGGATGACCCAGCCCCTGCTCGATGGCATCGCGCAGATAGGTGTAGCGGTAGGAATTGAGGCTGGTGAGTCGATCCAGCATGCCGGTTTCCAGCAGCTCGACCTCATCCTTCAGACGCTCGTCAGAAAAAGTGGACCAAAGCCCGCCACCCGGTTTGCGCGCCCTTCCATGGACGTGCAGTTCAATTTCACGTGGATAGGTCCACGGCATGCCTTGAAGGATGAGTGGGTCCAGCCACCCACCGAGTGCGACCTGGTCTACCCGATCATCCTCATCGCCAAACGATCGAAACGTCGCCATTGGCGCCTGGCGATCGGGATGGAACAACAGCAGGGTGCTACGGGCATAAACACCTTCGGCGGGGTTATTCCAGGCGATGAAGTGTGGCGCAACAACTTCGTCATCGAACCAATCCGGAAACCAGTAGTAGCCATCAAGCTCCGGATCCGTTGTAACGGTGAGCGAAGTGGCTGAAAGCCCTCCACCAAAGTCTCCATCTCCATGCACCCGCAAACCCCGTTCCGGCACCCCGGAACTGTTGTAGTTGGCGCCAACGCCCACCCCGGAATTCCCGTAGACGCGAAACGCAGTGCGACCCCCAGTCTGCACACGCAATGCGTTCTGGCCACTGGGGGCGCGTACATGCAGGCTGTCGGAGATGGACTCGGTGCCAATACCGACCCGATTGCCGAAATAGGATCGACCACCGGTAAAGTATCCCGACCACGCGCTCTCATCGCTGCTGACGCGTATGCCGTAGCCATCCGGTGAACGCGAAGTGGCGAACAAGCCAACTGCCGGTCCGGACTGCGCCTGCGCATCTGCATGGAGACCATAACCGCCTTGGGCGCTCAGGTTGACGAACCGGCCTGCGGCACTGGTGATATCCCCCTGCGCCCTGCCATAGATTGCAAAGGTTTCGCGACCACCGACTGCCTCGGATAGCAAGCCGGTCGACTTCTCCAGATGGGATTGGTTGCGGACAAAGACCGCTGCGTTCTCGTCCAGTGCGCCGTCTTCATGCATGACCACATGCAGCGGCGCCAGCATCTGTTCCGTGCCAATACCCACCGAACCCAGATCGAAGTAGATTCCCGCATCACCTTCCTTCCAGAGTTCCGACGCCTGAGCCTGGCACCACGTCAGTGCCAGAGCCGCCAAGAACATCCACTTGAAACCCTTCATCTTCCTTACCTCACTGTCCAAGGTTGATCAAACGAGCCACACAGCCCGTGAAATGCAACGCCATTGCAGCAGCAGAAGGGTCGGTTCGCATGATGAAGCGATGATGATTCGATGATTTCGACAACCGGCCATAACGGTCAGTCCGGAAAGCCATAGCCCGACTGCAAACAGCAGCATGCTGCGTGGGTTCGTCACCGAATCGTCACGCAATCATCAAGCCGCACCCAGTGTTGGTGCGGACACTGCAGCATGGCGCCAAATGACGCTGTTCGATCAGGGTCCCCGCTGGCAGACTGATGGCCAAATGGTATAAATTGAGCGGGCAAACCAACTGCCTGAACTGCCCGACCCCATTGTGAACGACAGCAAACAGATATTCGGCGCCTTTGAGCTGAACTGGAACACGCGAGAATTGTTCCGCGAGGGAGCACCCGTGGCGGTTGAACCAAAGGCGCTGGAGTTGATTCATTACCTGCTGTTGCACCGTGACCGGGCAGTCGGCAAGGACGAGCTGGCCGAAGCGCTATGGCCCAATCGTGTCATATCCGACACGGTCATCAGCCAGACCGTTCGCAAGGCCCGCGCTGCCGTGGAGGATGACGGCGAGCGCCAGGAAGTGATCGCCACCGTGCGCGGCTTCGGCTACCGGTTCGTGGCGGCCGTCACGACTGAAGATCGCAACGATGGGGTTGCCGAGGCCATGCCCGCTGCTGCTGCGAGTCACGCTCGACGATCCCCGGCCGCAGGCTGGCTGGCCCTGGCCGGCCTACTACTGACCGGAGCGATTCTGCTATGGCTGTGGCCCGCACCCACCGTGGCGCCGGAGTCTCTCACCGTGGCCATTGCACCGACTGTTCAACAGATCGAGACGGAAGACGCACCGGACTGGCTCGAACTCGGCCTGCCACGCCTGATGGGATACGCACTGGCGGGCGTTCCCGGACTGATGGTGCTGGGCGATGCCATCCAGGGCGCCGCTGAAGAAGGGGCGGAGATCGACTGGATTCGTGATGCCTTGCGAGCCGACGAGATCATTCAACCGATAGCGGCTTTCAGCGACGGACACTGGTATCTGGGCGCGGAAATCCTGACTCGCGAGGGAGAGCTGAAGGACCTACTGGAGTTCAGTCACGAGCAGCTCGCCGTTGCGCTCAGCGAGCTGACCCATCAACTCAATGTGCGCTACCGCCCCGTCACCGCCCGAACTGGCAGCCACATCCTCTCTCCCGACCCCTGGGTCAACGAAAGCCTGGCGCGCACCATCCAGGCATTGGAAACCGGCGCACCATCACTGGCCAGGGATACGGCCGGACTCATACTTTCATACCAGCCCGATCACCTCTGGGCGCACTATTTCGTGGCCGTGGCGCGGCGCCAGGCCGGCGAGAATCACGAAGCACGGGAGGCGCTTGAAGTCCTGCTCGCCGATCCCGCCCTGGACCAGGCAGACGGGCTGGCCATCGAAGTCCACAATTCGCTGGGAGTGGTTCTGCATCAGCTCGGCGAGGCCGAACAGGCGCTGATTCATTTCGAGACCGCGGCCGAACTGGCCGAGCAGGCCAATCACCTGCGCCATCATGCACAGGCGCTGGTTTCCCAGGGGGTCATGCTCAGCGCGTTGGACGAAAACCAGCTGGCCAGGGATCGAAACGAGACCGCCATGCGGCTGTTCACCCGTATTGGCTATCAACCCGGCCGCGCCCTGGTCGCCAACTCGCTGGGCGCGCGCGCCTGGCGTGCCGGCGATGTGGAACTTTCTGCAAACTGGCATCGCGAGGCGCTGGAGATTCGCCGCCAGTACGGTCGCCGCAGCGAGATTGCTCAGAGCCTGCTCAACCTGTCAACGACCACATCGGCGCGCATGCAATTCGATGAAACCCGGCGCCTGATCGAAGAAGCCATCCTGCTGACCGAGGCCCAGAGACTGGCCGACATGCATACCTGGGCGGTAGTGCAACTGGGGCACCTGCAGGCTCGCACCGGTGAGCCGGCACGGGCGCGCCAGACGCTGGAACGCGGCCTGGCCAAAGCCGAAGACATGGGTTATGCCCAGGCTCGGGCCAGTGCGTTGGGGGGGCTGGGACGCCTGGCCGCCACGGAACAGGACTACGACCTCGGTCGCGAGCTGCTGCTGGAAACACTGGCGGCCTTCGAAGAGATGTCGCACGTGCGCACGCGCGTGCTTGATGCCCGGCTGGACCTGGCCGAGCTTGCCCTGAATCATGGGGATCACGAGGAAGCCGCCTTGTGGCTCGATGAGGTCAAAACTGATTTCACGGAACACGGCATGCCCGATCTGCAGGCAGCCACCTGGCACCACCTGCGTGCCCGCCTGGCGTTCAAACAGGCCGATGCCGTGCAGGCCGTGGACCTGCTTGAACAAGGCCTGCAGCATGCGCGAAGAGTCAATCAGCTTGAACCACGAGTTGCGCTGATCGCGGACCTGGTCCAGTTCGCACTGAGCATTGATGACCGGGAACGGGCACAAGCAGCCATGAAGGACATACCCTCGGAACTGGCGGATCAGTGGCGAGTACTGGTGATGCAGGCGGAACTGGCCAGAGCGGAAGGCGATATCGTCGGGAGTCTCAAGCTGATGGAGCAGGCGCGAGTCCAGGCCGGCGTGCGCTGGCCGCCACGTTTCCAGGCCCGGCTCGACTCCCTCACAGCCGCACAGAGTTCCAGCGAGACCTCCATCTGACGGGCTATTATTACTAATGAGGTCGTACTATTAACCCGGCACGAATGTAGATCGCATTCAGCCGCAGTGTGCGCTTCGGCCCACTGCAAGGTCAGACACCAATTCCGCTATCGCGCCAACCCGAGGTGATGGGATAGCGCCGGTCACGGCCAAAGGCCTTGCGGGTGATACGCGGACCCGGCGCTCCTTGCCGGCGCTTGTACTCGGCCGCCAGCACCATGCCTGCGACGCGCCGCGCAATCGTCTCCTCGATACCCGCTTCCACCATGTCGTGGATGGACTGGTCCTGCTCGACATAGCGAGTGATGATGTCATCGAGCACTTCGTAAGACGGCAGCTTGTCCTGATCGAACTGGTTGGGCGCCAGCTCGGCCGAGGGCGGACGGTCAATTACGCCCTGCGGTATCGCATTCGAGAGGGTGTTGCGCCAGTCGGACAGTTCGTAAACCAGCGTCTTGAGCACATCCTTGATCGGACTATAGCCCCCGCACATATCCCCGTAGATTGTCGAATAACCGGTTGCGAGTTCGCTTTTGTTGCTGGTGGCCAGGGGCAGATGACCGAACTTGTTCGACAGCGCCATCACGACACTGCCTCGAGCACGGGCCTGCAGGTTTTCCTCGGTGAAGTTCTCGCGCGTATCGCCAAAGACTTCGGCCAACTGCTTGAGCTGCGCCTGGTAGATGGGTTCGATCGAGATATTCTCGTGCCGCAGGCCGAGTTCGGCAATCTGCTCGCTGGCCAGTATCAGCGACAACTCGGAGGTGTGGCGCGAGGGCATCATCACCGCAAGCACCTTGTCAGGCCCCAGGGCGTCGGCGGCAATCGCGGCCGTCAAGGCCGAATCAATGCCTCCGGATAATCCGAAAACCACCGATTCAAAGCCGTTCTTGAGCACGTAGTCGCGCAACCCGCGCTTGAGCACCTCATAAATTACCGGCAAACGCTCGGCCTGTCCGGCGGGCCAGTGATCGTAGTGCAACTTCCCGCCAGACGGGTCGAAGGTCACTTCCAGAAGCGCTTCCTGGCACAGCGGACCCGGCTCCCCGACCTGGCCATTGGCATCGATAGCCAGTGAGTGCCCGTCGAAGACCAGTTCATCCTGTCCGCCAACGCAATTGAGGTAAATGACCGGCAAGCCGGTCTCGGCCTGGCGCTCTCGCAGGATATGCGCGCGCTCCACGTGCTTGTTTTCGAAATACGGTGACGCATTGGCCGACACGATGATCTGTGCACCCGCTTCCCTGGCCGCTGCCGCGGCACCCGGGGTCCAGGTGTCCTCACAGACAATCGCCCCCACTTTCACGCCCTTCAAATCGACGACCAGTGGCGAATCGCCCGGCACAAAGTATCGACGCTCGTCAAAGACTGCGTAGTTGGGCAGGTCCCACTTGTCATAGCTGCCGATGACCTTGCCATCGCGCAACCAGGAAAGGGAGTTGTAGCGCCTGTCACCCTCGGCACGCGGATGACCGACGAGTACATCGATCCCCTGCGCGGCGTCCTGCACCTCGGCAAGGGCCTGTTCGGTACGGCGCATGAAACCGGGCCGCAGCAACAGATCCTCGGGCGGATAACCCGTCAACGCCAGTTCAGGGAAAACGACCAGGTCGGCACCGACCCGATCGCGCGCCTCGGCAATTCTTGAAATGATGCGATCCTGATTGCCGGTTATATGACCGACCAGGTAGTCGTCCTGCGCGAGAGCAATGGTGAGGCGGCCCTTGCCTGTCATGGCGTTGCGTCAGATCCTGCGATTTCCTTCCAGCCGCTGGACGGTTGCAAGTTGTCAGTTGTCAGTTGCAAATCCATTAGACAACTTGCGAGTCGGATTTTAGCCGATTGGACAATCCTGCCAGGAGTCGGCCGACTTCTGCAATCAATTTCTCAGAAGGCTCCACTTGACCTTCAGCAATGGAGTCGAGACTGTGTGCAGCCAGAATCAGTGTATGCAATTCAGCAAGGCTGCCTCGGGCGATCGCCAAGAATTGCAAAAAATCCTTGGGGTGCTGCCGGGCCTGGCCTTCAGCAATGTTCGCGGGCACCGAAATGACGCACCGGCGGATCTGATCCGCCAGTGCGTAGCGTTCAACACCGGGCAGTGCTCTGGCAATCTCGTAGGCGGCCGGAACCAACTCCATGGCCTTTTGCCATGCGAGAAGGTCCCGAAAATAGCGCTTGCGACCCACCTACAACTTACAACTGACAACTTGCAACTAGGCCAGTCGTCCGGCGATGGCCTCGCCCAGCTCCACCGGCGAGCGCACGGTGGTCACACCGGCATCTTCCAGCGCTTCGTACTTGGCATCGGCCGTGCCTTTGCCACCGGCAATGATGGCACCGGCATGGCCCATGCGCTTGCCCGGAGGTGCGGTGACGCCGGCGATGTAGGCAACGACCGGCTTGCTCACGCGATCGGCGATGAACTCGGCCGCTTCTTCCTCGGCCGAACCACCAATCTCACCGACCATGATGATGCCCTGCGTGTCCTCGTCGGACTCGAACAGATCCAGGCAGTCAACGAAGCTCATGCCATGGATAGGATCGCCGCCAATGCCGATGCAGGTCGACTGACCCAGGCCGGCCTGGGTGGTCTGGTAGACCGCCTCGTAGGTCAGCGTTCCCGAACGCGAGACGATGCCGACCTTGCCCTTCTTGTGAATGGCGCCGGGCATGATGCCGATCTTGCACTCGTCGGGCGTGATGATGCCGGGGCAGTTGGGTCCGATCAGCGTGACGTCATCGTAGTTGCCCAAGGCAGCCTTGACGCGCAGCATGTCGAGTACCGGAATGCCCTCGGTAATGGTGACGATCACGCGGACGCCGGCGTCGGCCGCTTCAAGAATGGCATCGGCGGCAAAAGGCGGCGGCACAAAAATCATCGATGCATCGGCGCCTGTTTCGTCGACGGCTTCCTCAACGGTGTTGAACACCGGCAGATCCAGATGCTTGTTGCCACCCTTGCCGGGCGTCACGCCACCGACCAGTTGCGTGCCGTAAGCAAGCGCCTGCTCGGAGTGAAAAGTGCCATGAGCTCCGGTGAAGCCCTGACAGATGACCTTGGTATCCTTGTTGACTAGTACACTCATTGCTGATTCCTTCAGGCGGCAGCCGCTTCGACGGCCTTCTTCGCGCCATCGTTGAGATCTTCGGCAGGGATGATGTCGAAACCGCTGTCAGCCAGCAGCTTCTTGCCCTGATCCACGTTGGTGCCTTCCAGGCGCACCACGACCGGAACATTGACGTCCACATCCTTGACGGCGTTGATGATGCCTTCGGCGATCAGGTCGCAGCGCACGATACCGCCGAAAATATTGACCAGGATGGCCTTGACGTTTTCGCCGGCCAGAATCAGCTTGAAGGCCTCCTTGACGCGCTCGGCATTGGTGCCGCCGCCCACATCGAGGAAGTTGGCCGGCTCGCCGCCAGAGAGCTTGACGACATCCATGGTAGCCATGGCCAGACCGGCACCATTGACCATGCAGGCGATATTGCCATCCAGGGTGACGTAGTTCAGATCATGCTTGCTGGCTTCCAGCTCGGTGGGATCTTCCTGCGACTCGTCACGCATTTCCGCCAGATCCTTGTGGCGGAACAGTGCGTTCTCGTCGGCATTGACCTTGGCATCCAGAGCGCTGAGGTCGCCATTGCCGTCGATGATCAACGGGTTGACCTCGATCAGGCCGATGTCCTTTTCCATGAACAGTCGGTACAACCCGTCCATGATCTTGACCAGCTGGCCGACCTGCTTGGCGTTGAGACCCATGCGGAAGCCGATCTGGCGTGCCTGGTAGGGCATGAAGCCGGCGGCCGGGTCTACCACCGTGGTGATGATCTGCTCCGGGGTTTCTTCGGCAACCTGCTCGATATCGACGCCACCGGCGGCCGAACCCATGAACACCACCGACTTGTGGGCGCGGTCAACCAGGGCGCCCAGGTACAGCTCCTGCTCAATGTCGGTGGCTTCTGCCACCAGCACCGAATTGACTGGCAGGGCACGCCCGCCCGTCTGGTAGGTCTCGATGGCCATGCCCAGCATGCGCTCGGCTTCGCTGCGCACCTCGTCCAGGCTGGACACGAGCTTGACGCCACCTGCCTTGCCGCGACCACCGGCATGCACCTGGGCCTTGATGACCCACTGGCCGCCACCGAGCTTCTCGGCAGCTGCTACGGCTTCGTCGCCATTGGTCGCCACGTGACCGCGCGGTACGGGAACCCCGTACTGCTCGAACAGCTCCTTGGCCTGATACTCATGAAAGTTCATGCTTGAAAGTCCTGAAATTGATGGATTGGAAATCGAATTCGGGAATCCGCAACGCGCTGCCGCTGCGAGCGCGCCGGAACCGGCGTATTCTGGATCAAGTCGGCTAGTTTATCAAACCAGCGGATGGCTTATACTGAAGTCGAGCCATTGAAGGGCAGGCCTGGCCGGCAGCCAGAAAGCTGCATTCATCATGCAAACATGAGGACAAGCGCTTGAAAGCACTGGGCAATCTGGTCGCTGACGAGAAGCTCGTACGCCGGGCCATGCATTATCTGAATGCATTCAGGATCGTGGTGGCGGTCTCGGCCCTGTTCGTGGCTTTCAGCCCACTCAGTGACGGACTGACGGCAACCTACCGCGTGCTCGGCCAGGCCGCGGCGCTGATGTACGCCGCGGCAGCCCTTGTGTTTGTCGTCGCCAATCTCCGGAAACGTAAGCAGGTGGCGCGGCTGGCGTCTTTTTCCCTGGCCACCGACATCATCCTTCTGGGCATCATTCTGCATGCATTCGGCAGCATGGCCACGGCCCTGGTCATCCTGCTGCTGTTTACCGTCGGCATCTCCGCCCTGGTGCTGGACGTCAGAACCGCGCTGCTGTTCGCTTCCATGGTCGCCCTGGGGGTGCTGGCCGATTCCTGGATCACCGCCGCCGAGACCCCGGAACCGGCCAGCCTGCTGCAGGCCGCACTCTACGGCGTGGCAGCATTCGGAATCGCACTCGGTGCCGCCCTGCTGGGGCGCTGGGGGCGGGAATACCAGCTGCTTGCCGAACGTCGCAGCCTGGATCTGGCCAATCTCGGACAGGTCAACGAACTCATCATCCACCGGATGCGCTCGGGCGTGCTCGTGGTCGATGCCAACAACGAGATCCGCCAGATGAACGAAGCGGCCTGGTACCTGCTGGGCAACCCGCCATTCGGAAAACGCAACCTCAAGCAGGTGTCACCGGCTCTGGCCGAGCGCCTGCAGCGCTGGCGCAAGACCGGCAAGTCCGAAGACGAAGGGCTGCTGCTGCAGGCGACCCAGGCCGCCGTGGTGCCGCGCATGCTCGATACCCCGGGCCAGCATGGCACCGAAGCAACCCTGATCTTCCTGGAAGACACCTCCGTGGTAAGCCGGCGAGCACGGGACCTGGCACAATCCTCGCTGGCACGGCTATCGGCCAGCATTGCCCATGAAATACGCAACCCCCTGGGAGCACTCAGCCACGCCGCCCAACTGCTCGGCGAATCCGAAGACCTGAACAAGGCAGACCGCAAGCTGGTCAACATGATTCTCAATCATTCCGCACGCATGAACGATATTGTCGAGAATGTACTCAAGCTATCTCGCAGGGAACGTGCACAAATCGAACCGGTCAATCTGGTTACATGGATTCGAAAACTGGGGAGCGACTTCCAGCGGTATCACAAGCTCGATGGCGACCAGGTCAAGCTCGAAATTCCTTCGGCATCCATCATGGTCCTGATCGATGCCAGCCAACTGACCCAGGCCGTCTGGAACCTGATGGAGAACGCCCTCAGGCACGGCGCGGTCGAGGAGCGCAAGCCCAGGATCATTCTGCGGGTCAGCCCGATCCGCGGGCATCGCGAGATCGCACTCGACATCATCGACAATGGCCCCGGTATTCCCCTGGAGAAACGATCGCAGATCTTCGAACCGTTTTTCACCACCCACAAGCAGGGTTCGGGGCTGGGCTTGTACCTTGCCCGACAGCTCTGTGATGCCAACCAGGCACCCCTGGAGTACGTTCAGGTGCCCAATGCAGGCGCCTGTTTCCGAATTCTGCTGCGACGCCCGGAACACGGCACCCAAGGCAATGTCGGTGCCGGACAAAAGCGGGCTGCGGCCCGAACAAGCCGTTGAAGCAACCCTGAACACGCTATGATCTGCCTGTTAACTGTCCCGAAAAGGCGAGGCCCATGACTGAAATGCGAGCACTGGTTGTTGACGACGAACCCGATCTTCGGGAGTTGCTCGACATTACCCTGAGCCGCATGGGCCTGGAAGTCGATACCGCCGAGAACCTGGCCGAGGCCCGACACTATCTGTCGGCCAATGCCGACTATGCCCTGTGCCTGACCGACATGCGACTGCCCGATGGCAACGGGCTGACCCTGATCAAGGAGATCAATCGCGATCACGATCAGCTGCCGGTGGCCATGATCACCGCCTACGGCAAGGTCGAGGATGCCGTCACGGCCCTGAAATACGGGGCTTTCGATTTCGTGTCCAAGCCCGTGGACCTCGAAGTTCTGCGCAACATGGTGCGTACGGCCCTGAAGCTGCGACGCGAGGACCTGGAGGCCCCGTCACGACCCAAGGCGGCACGGGAAGACGCGGACAAGGACGCAGTCGACAAGACCGCATCAAGCTCGGCGCAAAACGAACTCATGAGCAAGCTCGTGGGCCGTTCGCAGGCCATGGAGCGGGTCAGGCAGACCATCCGCAAGCTGGCCCGCAGCCAGGCCCCGGTACTGATCAGTGGCGAGTCCGGCACAGGCAAGGAGCTGGCCGCCCGGCTCATCCACGACCTGGGCCCCAGGGCCGAAGAACCTTTCCTTGCCGTCAACTGCGGCGCCATTCCCTCGGAGTTGATGGAAAGCGAGTTCTTCGGCCATATCAAGGGCAGCTTCACCGGCGCCGATGCCGACAAGCAGGGCCTTTTCCAGGCTGCCGACGGCGGCACGCTGTTTCTCGACGAAGTAGCTGATCTGCCGCTGGCCATGCAGGTCAAGCTGCTGCGGGTCATCCAGGAAAAGAGCGTTCGGCCGGTAGGCGGTCGTGAAGAGAAGAAGATCGACGTACGAATCCTCTCGGCCTCGCACAAGCCGCTCAAGCCACTGGTCGAGAACGGCGAGTTCCGCAACGATCTGTACTATCGGCTCAATGTCATCGAACTGCCCATGCCCAGTCTGCGTGACCGTCGCGGGGATATCCGCCTGCTGGCCGAACACTTTCTCCAATCTATCGGAGAACAATGGGGAGAACCCCCTCGCCAGCTCAGCCGGGATGCCATGGATGCACTGCAGCAGCACCGCTTCTCCGGCAATGTCCGGGAACTGGTCAACATTCTCCAGCGCGCCGTCACCCTGTGCGAGGGCGACGAAATCAGTGTCGAGGATCTGGACCTGGATAAATCCGTGCTGCCCGAGGACGGCATCGACGTCAAGCCACCCGAGGACCGCAGCCTGGACGACTACATCGAGGATATCGAACGCCGTATCCTCGAAAACGCCCTGCGCGAAGCCAAGTACAACAAGACCGAGGCAGCGCGCCAGCTCGGCATCTCTTTTCGCTCTCTTCGCTACAAACTGAAGAAGTACGACATAGACTGATAGCAAACACAAGAGCCGCAACCAACAGCCACTTGATAGCCATGCGACTTTTCCTCTGCGCACCATTCCGCACGAACCTGAATCTGTACAGCTCGCGAACACTTACAGATCCGCGCTTGCTGCACAATTTGCTGAAAGCTGCGCAACAAGAGCTCAACCTTTCTATGGACGGCTACCATGTAGCCCCAGGCCGATCTCATGGAAAAGAAACTGAACTGCATTATCAGAGCCTGACCGAGGACGACATACCACTGTTCTCACAACCAGTATTTGTACTCAAGGCTGACCCGGGGATCATCGAAACCTTTCAGGACACGATTCCATGCCCACATGGAGCCGGAAGATACAAGATCTGCACAGCCACAGCACATTTGTTCGACAACACAATTGGCCAACTTCTGCTGGAGGTCCGGATAGATGACATCACTCACCCTGACACTCTTTTGGATCATCTGGACAACTGGACAACCACGGCATGCTCACAGATCATTGACATTCTGAGCCCAACCGAAACGCGGCTCAATACCGTGCTTCACCGACAGACACGAAGACTACGACAACAACCACTTCTACGCACACCCTCCCGCTCTGGAACTTTCTACGACATCCAGGAAGTTCCGCATGGTCCGAGAAGACTACTCTGGGTTACCAGAATCCTTAACTCAAGCCAACTACGTTCCAGCCAGATTGACTCTTGGACTCAGAGAAAGTCAGATAATCCGTCATTTCGGACTGATAGCACGTCATACTTCATCCATGCAGGAAACAGCGTCATTGAAGGTCAGATATCAGATGCAGAGGTAGATCAGCTCCTATCGGCGCTGACCATTTGCATGTACCATTATTGCATCCAGGAAATCTGTAATCGTAACCTGGGAAGATTGATCCTGGAGACATCGGACAACCCGGCGCTAAGTACTTCACAAGCCTCAAAAATCAACAGCGCGAGTGCCCGCTTGAACCTTTTCAAGAGTCAACTGCATGACACCCGGCTTGGACTTCAGGGTATAAGAAAATCTCTATCTCATGCCTTTTTCAGCGCCTGGAACTTTGGTGAGCTGACATCCTCAGTCGCCCACAAGATGGAGGTTCTTGACCACTCTGTCGAGGTGTCCAATCAGCTCCATCAACGCAAGTACAACCGGATTGTTGAGGCAATACTGTCAGTGATCGGCGGCACCAGCCTGATCGGTGTTTTTGTTTCGATATCCAAGTTCACACACAACCCAGAGCGCCCCGAAGACTCCATATGGGGTTTAACTGACATCGTCGAGAAGCTGTCGGTAAACGGGACCCTGTACGCTCTTATCGCAGTCCTGGCAATCACTATGTACTTGGTTCTTAAAAAGAATGGCAGCTGATCGCCATGAGTGAATCGCACAACATCATCATGCTAGCCAACAGACTAGCACCATCACCGAGATGGGCAAGTGCAGCGCTTCAGATCAAGGCCGAGCATGACCACGCCATCAACATGGTCAGGTCCAACAATACAGCGGTGTATGGCAGTAACACCCTAACCGGCCACCTTGATGACAACAAGCTTAACCCCAATCAAGCCTGGATCACACACGAAAACATCCTGAGAGAACACGCCATAGGGGGCTCTACCTTCATGAGTAGGTCTCAGGCTCGACTTGTCGGCTTTGCTCGCATGCACACTTGGTCAAATGGAGGATCCGGGATTTCGCCATACCTATTCGAGCTTGCAGAGAAAGGAGTTACTAATCGGCACTTCAGCCCGGCAGTCCCTCTTGATTCAAGCTATTCCTGCGGCGACGTCATCCCCGCCGCCCACTGGAGTCTGGATCTGCTTGACACAATTCGTAAAGACCATCAAGTGGAACTCTCACCTCCAGACCTAATGGGGCTGATCAACGGCGCATTTATTTCTATAGGCTTCTCCTTGTCCCTGCTTCCAAGAATAGAAAACTGCTACCAGCAGATTCTGATGGCATCTAGGCTGATGGGCTCAATCTCAGGTTTTGACTTCTCATCCATTGGCGCGATTAGAAAACAGCAGGATACCGGGGATCTATGGCAATCTATGGAACCACTAATTAAGCCCTACCAGCCCATCATTAAGCCCAACCAGTCTCAGCACCCCGTTTCCTTTAGAGCGCTTCCACAAGCACTGAGCTCCTTCGCACGATGCCACAGGGAGTTGCAATGCGAACTGGATCTATTACTGTCTCAACCTTCCTGCAATCCATACTTCGACTTGAGCCGGGATGAAGCCGTATCTCAGGCAAGCTTCCTAACACCATCACTGACACTGAAACTCGGGTCATGCATAGAATCAGCATTAATGATGGGTTGGCTGCTTGTGAACAGGTGCAACCACCTGCTAAGTGGTAAGGTTCCCAGCATCCCTCGCGACATGAGAGTTTCAGACGCCTCCATCGGCATGATTCAGTACCCCAAACTCATGATGGCGAAACTAGAAGAAGCCAGACTGATTTCTGGCCGCAGGACATTTGCTTCCGGTGGAGATACCTCATACGGGGTAGAGGATCTATGGACCAATTCGCTCAACTCGGCTCGCCAGCTCGACTCCATGCTGGATGCGCTGACTTGGATCTCGGCCATTGAATTGCGCATCCTGATTAAGATTATTGACAACCTTGAGCACGCCAATCCACTCAGGCAATACCTCCCGGAGGCGCTCAAATGCGACCCGGATGTGCATGAGATTCAGTCCTATTTCGAATGTTCTGACCACGCTGGAGTAAAACCATAGCATGACTTTTGCGGCTGGCTTACTAAGGCGGTGGCAGGGGTTCGGCGCCGCGGCCGGTCTTTAGACGCAGGGCATTGCGGTAGCACTGGGCGGCAGCCTCCAGGTTGCCGGCATGATCGAGCACCCGGCCCAGGGCCGCATAGGCCTCGCTGCCTGGCTGGCGGCGCACGGATTGTTCCAGGCAGGCTTTCGCCTTGTCGTACTGGCGGTCGTCTAGGTAGAGCAGGCCCAGCGCCAGCAGCAGGCCGGCGTGGTCGGGGTCGAGCTTCTGCCAGTCTTCGAGCCGGGCAATGCGCTCGGCGCGTCCGGCTTCGCCGACATCGGCATAGGCACGTAGCAACTCGTCATCAAGTGAATGGCGAAGATAGTTCGACAGTGCACGGCCGGCCTGACCGGCATGATCCAACTCGGCGCATCGTCGTGCATAGGCCAGCACGATGCCGCGATGCTCCCGAAGCTTTCGGCCCAGTTCCTTCCAGCACTGGTCCAGCTGCTCGACATCCGGCGCGGATTCCAGTTCGCGGCCGCCCGCCACGGCAGCCAGTTCGGCGCCACGCTCACGGTCAACCACTCCGGCGCGGCGCAGCGCCGGGCTCAGCAGCCGCATATCCCGCCAGCGGCCAAGATCCTGGTAGCATTCCAGCAAAAGCCGCAACACCCCGGTGTGGCGCGGCTTGCGCAGGTGTAGTGACTCCAGCACCGGCACCGCTTCTTCGACCCGGCCTTCCCCGATCAGCAGGCGCGCGCGGGCCAGATCGGTCACGAAATGGCGACGCCCGAAGCGGGTATCGGCCAGCGCCAGCATGCGGTCGCGGCCGCGACGATCCCCCTGCCCTTGTGCCGCTCGTGCCGCCGCCAGGTAACCCGCGGTGGAGCGCTGGTGCTTCAAGGCCTTTTGCAACGAGCGTTCGGCCCGGTTCCAGTCTCCTTCGGTCAGGGCCAGAAAGCCGTTTTCCAGGTGACGACGGGAGCGGACTTCCCGTGCCCGCCGCACCGCACGGGTCGGCAACCTCAGCAACAGGCTCAACAGCGAGAAAGCCATCCAGGCCAGCAGCATGCCGCCCACGAGCACCAGCAGCGACATTTCGACTCGCCACTGGCCGATGTCAATAACGACGTGACCGGGATCTTCGAGCAGTATCGGAGCCAACAGGGCAGCCGCAACCAGCCCCACGACCACTAGTACGATCAGCAGCAGGCGCTTCACGATTCGTCCAGCAGGCGGTTGATCTCGGTCAGGGCCGAACCGAGCGCCGGTACTTCGGCTGCTTCGGCCGAGCGCAGCTCATCAATCAGCGAACGGCCCCGTTCAACCCCGGAATCACGCGGGTCAAACCCCTGCTCCATGAGGTCGATGACATGATCGAGTTGGCGACCCAGCCCCTCCAGGTCCCGCTGTGCCAGCGCCAGGTCGGCCGCCGCAAGCCTGATTTGAACCTGGCCGCGAATGGCATCGAGCACTTCCTCGGTCATAGGCACGGCATCTCGTGGCTGCACACGCACCAGGCCGGTCAGGGTCGAGCCGAAGCGCGACCAGAAGCCCAGCTCCGCCTCCTCGCCCCGAGCATCGTCCTCCTGCGCGCCCGGCAGCTCTTGCCCGGGGCGCGCCGGCCACTCTGCCGCCATGGCCTGCAGCCGGTCGACCTTGGCATGCAAGGCCATCCAGTCCGGCTCCTCGACCGCCTCCAGGGCCTCCAGCTCGCGGGCGACTTCGCCACGCGCCCGATTGATGCGGGGATCGTCGAGCGAGCGCAGCAGGCGATAGGCTCGCCGAAAGGCATTCCGGGCCGCAGCAAAGTCCTCGGCCAGCTCCAGGCGCTGCTGGCCGGTTCGAAGCATGGCGGCCGCCTCCATCAAATGCAGTCGCCGGGCCATCTCCCGATCGACCTCGCGCCGGTCACCCGCCGCCTCGTCCAGGCGCCTGATCGCATCCGACAGCTCGGACTCCAGGCTGCCGAACTGCTCCGAGAGCCGCTCGAAATCATCGGCCTGTTCACGCAGCGACTGGCGCAAGTCGCCCCTGGCACCGTCCAGGTCGGACAGGTCATCCTCGAAACCGGCTTGCTGTTCGGCCAGCTGATCGACGCGCTCGGAAAGCGTTTGCGCCTGCTCGGCCACCGCCTCCAGCGCCTCAACCGACGCCGCCGTTGGCTGTTCTTCCTCGGGTTCGGTTTCGAGGGTCTGCTGCCAAATCAGCCAGCCAACCCCCGCCGAGGCTGCCAGGGCAACCAGCAATGCCACAACAGCCAGCCATCGGCCTGAACCGGCAGTCTGCCGCTGGTCTGCTGATGATGGTTGCTCGGCCTCCGACCTGGTACTCGATTCGCCATCAAGCTCGTTGGCGCCGTGCTCTTCACTCATTGCGTCTCGTTCCCGATCGCCAGCATTTGCTTCGAAGCTGCAAGATTAACGCAATTCGGACCGCCGGGTCAGTCGATGCAATTCGGACAGCATTGCATGATCATCGGCACCGCCGGCGACCCTGCAGCGCTCGAAACCGATGGCCGCAGATCGATCGGCCACGCGCTGGGACGGTGCCACGAGTACGCCGGACTGGATCTGGCGACGCAGTTCGTCATCCAGCGCCTCACACAGACCGGACACCGCCTCCCAGCTTGCCGCCAGCGTGACCACCAGGTCAGCTTCATCGATTCGCCCGCCGAGGTCCTCGGGCATGGCCTGACGAACACGCCGATAGACGTGAATGCGATCGACCACCGCACCCCGCTCCTCCAGCGTACGCCCCATCAGGCCACGCCCACCCTCGGCGGCCAGGATAAGGATGCTCAGGCCATCGACTTCACGCAGTTCTGGCAGTGCCAGCATGGCCTCGCTGGTTCCGTGCCGCGACGGGTAGATGACATTGGCAAAGCCCAGTTCGCGGGCCAGCTGCGCCGTGCCTTCGCCCGGCACGACGACCAGCGCGCGCGCGAAACGCTCCGCACCCACCAGCTCGGCACTGCGTCGAACGCCCTCCTGGCTGGTAATGATGACCAGGTCGGCCGGCAGCAGCGCATCAAGCTGTGCGGCCACCTCGTCGGGCTGTTCAGGTGCCTTGAGTGCAAACGGCGCGCAGTGCAGCGCGGACAGCCCCTGGGATTCGACCTTTTCGGCCAGCGCCTTGCCAGCCTGCTCGGTTCGGGTGACCAGAACCAGTGGATTGACGCTCATGCGATGCTCCCTTCTTGGATGAACCCGTCCCCGGGAAACAAAAAAGGCCTGCCACGAGGGCAGGCCTTTTTCGAGAATGGAATCCGGGCGTCTGGCACAACCTGCCAAAGTGCTGGGGGCTTGCGTGTTGGCGTTGGCAGTAGGGGGACGCACCTCAACAGACAGTGCCGTGGGTGACGCCCGGAAAGCAAATCGTTTGAAACACCCCTTTTGCATTGATCGTTGGATTTACTGTCGCATAACTGAAAAGAAATGTCCAGACCGATTTTCCAGTAATTTTCCGACATGGTTCAATCCAGCGCCGCCAGAATCTCCCGGCCACCGCGATCGAGCAGATGATGTGCAGCTTCCCGGCCCAGCCGGTCAGCATCGGCCACCGCACCCTCGCCGCTTGCATCAATGACCTGGCGCCCATCGGGACTGGCCAGTCTCGCCTGCAGGCGAATTGACGAGCCATTCACTTCCGCGAGTGCGGCCAGTGGCATTCTGCAATCCCCTCCCAGTTCATGAACAACCGCCCGTTCGGCACGAACGCGAGCCGCCGTTACCTGACAGTTCAGGGGTTCAATCAGGCGGCGAACACGTTCGTCGCCACGCCGGCACTGCACCACGATCACGCCCTGCCCCGGTGCCGGCAGGAAAGCCGGGGGCTTGAGCAACTGCCAGTGTTCACGTTCAATCTCCAGCCGCCGCAATCCGGCTGCGGCCAGTATCAGTGCATCGACATCGCCACGGTCCAGCTTGTCAAGCCGGGTCTGCACGTTGCCGCGCACCGGTACGATTTCCAGATCTGGATGGGCGGCCAGCAACTGGCTCTGCCGACGCAGACTGGACGTGCCCACCCGGCTGCCGGGCGGCAGGTCGGCCGGCGCGGCACCATTGCAGGTAATCCACCAGTCGCCCCAGTCGCCGCCCGGGAGCGAGGCCACCAGTTCGAACTCCGGCGGAGATTCGGCCGGCACATCCTTGAGCGAATGCACGGCAATATCGGCTTCGTCATCAAGCATGGCGCGCTCGAGTTCCTTGAGAAACACCCCCTTTCCACCGATCTCCGACAGTGAGCGGTCCAGCACTTCATCGCCCCGGGTACTCAGTGGCACCAGCTCCACATCGAGATCGGGATGGTGCTGACGCAACAGGCCCGCGGCATGCTCGCTCTGCCAGAGAGCCAGCAGGGACTTGCGGGTGGCAATTCTCATCATGGGGTCTGCGTTCTCCTTGTGTGGTTCACGGTCGGGCAGCAATGGTGCGCGCCTGACCGTCAGTTCCAGGTCGAGGTGAGCCAATGATCAATGGCCGCGATTTCTTCCTGGCACACGGCATGCTGCATCGGCCAGGTCTGCCAGGTCACATCGAAGCCGGCACTCTTCAGGCGCTCGGCGCTGGACTGGCCCAGTGCAACCGGTACGATCGGATCCTGGGTGCCATGCCCCATGAACACCGGAACCTGACGCGCCGCCTCGCCCAGCCACTCATCCAGCGAGTCTTCACCGAGCAGGTAGGTCGACAGACCGATCACACCGCCCAGGGGCTCGGTGCGCGCCAGCCCGCATCGCAGTGCGATGGCCCCGCCCTGGGAAAAACCGGCCAGTATCAGGCGTTCCGGGCTGATGCCGGCCTGCAGCTGGCTATCGATCAGGCGGTTGGTTGCCGCCACCGAGCGCAGAATGCCGTCGCCATCCTGGTTGCGGTCGATATCCACGCCCAGAATGTCATACCAGGCGCGCATGGCCATGCCACCATTGATGGTGACCGGCATGACGGGTGCGTGCGGAAAGACGAAGCGCACCGGACGCGACGAGGCGACCGACAGGTGCGGTACAATCGGTTCGAAATCATGCCCGTCGGCACCCAGCCCGTGCAACCAGATCACGGCATGCTTCGGATCCGGCCCGGTGTCGCGGACCACGCATTCGAGTTGTTCAGCGGCGATGTCGTTCATGCGATCAAGTTTAACCTGTCTGTTACTGAGCCTGGCCCTGCTGACCGGCTGTGGCCTGAAGGGTGATCTCTACCTGCCCCCGGACGATCCGGTCGAGACCGAAACCGACACCAGCGAGGAAGAAACCGATGAAACGGGTGCCTGAACCCGAACTGATGGATGCACCGGCACAGGCCCGTGCCTATGCCGAAGCCGACTTCAGCGAGCCCAACAATCTGTTTGTCGAGCTGGCATTATCGCATCTGGACACCAGGGCCGGGGGCCGACTCCTTGATCTGGGCTGTGGCCCGGGTGATATCTGCCTGCGTTTTGCGCGTGCCCTGCCACGGTGGAACATAGCCGGCCTGGATGCCGGCCCCAACATGCTGGCCCTGGCCCGGCAGGCGCTGCGATCTTCCGGACTGGAGCAGCGTGTCGAGTTCGTGCAGTCCCGTTTGCCCGACCATCCATTCTCCGGGCAGTTCGATGCGGTGGTCTCCAACAGCCTGCTGCACCATCTGCCCGATCCCATGAGCCTGTGGCAATCGATTGCACGACTGACCCGCCCCGGTGGCTTTGTCCAGGTCATGGACCTGCACCGGCCCGCCGATCGCAAGACCGCAAGCGAGCTGGTCGAAGTCCATGCCGCCGGCGAGCCCGAAGTGCTGCAAAAGGATTTTCACAACAGCCTGCTGGCCGCATGGACCGGGGAGGAGGTTGCACTTCAGCTCAGGCAGGCGGGCCTGGACAGCCTTGAGCTGACCCGCCCCAGCGACCGGCACTGGCTGGTCCAGGGGCACCTGCCGCAATGAGTCGCCGCAGTCGGATTGCGTTCACGAAGCTCGAAGCCCTGGGCAACGACTTCGTACTGATCGATGCGCGCAGCACCTCGATCCGGATGGAACCGTCCCGTATCGAGGCCATGTCCGATCGCCGGCGCGGGATCGGTTTCGACCAATTGCTGCTTCTGCGTCCACCGGCAGACCCCGAGTGCATGTGTCATGTCGAGATCTACAACAGCGATGGCAGCAGTGCCGAGCAGTGTGGCAATGGCATGCGCGCCGTCGCGCTCTGGCTGCACCGACTTGGCGAGTTCGATTCCAGCGCCCGCATCGAAACCCTGGCCGGGCCGGTGACACTGACCTGGCAGGGGGCCGATCGCATCACGGCCACCTTGCCGCCGCCAGACTTCAGCCCCCGATCCTGTGGTCTGGACGACGATGGAGAGTTTCCGGTCACCCTGCAGCTCGACAACCAGCGCTTCGAGGTGCTCGGCGCCGCCATGGGCAACCCGCACCTGGTCATGCCGTGCAGGGAAATGCCCGATGCCTCAGAAGTCGAGCAGCTCGGTTCCAGGCTGGGCTCGCACCCCGCGCTGGCCCGGGGCGCCAACGTCGGATTTGCCCTTGTCAGCGACCCGCATCGTCTCCACCTGCAGGTTCACGAGCGTGGTGCCGGGCTTACGCCGGCCTGTGGCAGCGGCGCCTGTGCCGCCGCCACGGCTCTGATCCGCACTGGCGCCCTGACCTCGCCGGTCGAAGTCGTGCAGCCTGGCGGAACGCTTGTGATAGATTGGTCTGCAGAGGGAGACCCGGTCGCCATGACTGGGCCCGCCAGCAAGGTTTTCGAAGGAGTCATTGCATGGGCGACATGAATTCACCGGAGGAACGCGACATTCTGGAGTGGCTGAGCGACCATCCGGACCTGTTCCGCCGCCATCCGGAACTACTCGATCGCATGACCCTGCCCCACGATGCCGGTGCCGATTCGCTGATCGAGTTACAGGTGCGGCGGCTGCGCGAGGACAACCGCCAACTCCGGGCCCAGCTGCACACCCTGGCCGGCATTGCCGGCGAGAACGAGCGGCTCATGCAACGCCTGCACCAACTCACCCTTGAAGTCATGACAACGGCCGACCCGCGCGAGTTCTTCGAGCGGCTGATGGCCCGATTGGGAGAGGACTTCAAGGCCGCCAGTGTCCGCCTGCACCTGCTGTCTCAGCAACCCGGACTGGATGGCACCGAGGCGATCATCATTCATGAACAGGCTCCACCGGCCTGGTTTGGCGAAGTACTCGAACGCGGCAAGATCGTCTTTGGTCGGCTGACCCGTGCCAAGCTGCAGGTGCTGTTCCCGGATTGTGATTCCACCGTCGCCTCGGCGGCCCTGGTTCCGATCAAACACAACGGCCTGCTGGCCATCGGTGCCGACTCTCCTGGTCGCTTCGACCCGGACATGGGCACCCTGTTCCTGGAGCTGCTCGGCACGACGATCCGTCATCGCCTGGAACAGATCGGGACTGACCAGCGCAAACGCGCCTGAACCAGCATGCAGTTGCAGGCGGCCATCTCCGCCTTTCTTCAGCACGCGGCCCATGAAGCCGGGCTGGGCAACGCCACGCTCGATGCCTACCGCCGCGACCTCGCGCGCTTCGGCCAGTGGTGCGATGGGCAGAAGAAGAGCAACCCGGCCGCAATCGATGTCCACGACATCAGGGCATTTGCCGCCAGTGAGCACCGGCGCGGCCTGAGCCCGCGCAGCATTCAGCGCCGCCTCTCGGCGCTTCGGCGTTTCTTCCGATTTCTCAGGCGGGAAAGTGTCATCAGCGACGATCCGACGCGCGGCGTCCGCGCGCCCAAGGCCCGGCGCCGGCTACCCGAAGTGCTGGATGTCGACCAGGTTCTGGCCCTGCTGGATATCCCGGGCGACGATGATCTGGCCCAACGGGATCGCGCCATGCTGGAACTGTTTTATGCCTCGGGGCTGAGAGTCAGCGAACTCGCCACCCTGACCTGGGATCGGCTGGACATGAACGAGGGCCTGGTCCGCGTACTCGGCAAGGGGCAACGCGAGCGCATGGTGCCGGTCGGTCGCCATGCCCTAAAGGCACTCAAGCAATGGCGCAACACCCACGCCGCCGTGGCGGGCATCGAACAGCCGCGGATCTTCACCAGTCTCAAGGGCCGCCCGCTGGGTGTACGCGCCATCCAGAAACGCGTCGCCTACTGGTCCGACCGCCAGGGCCTGGACCAGCGCGTCCACCCGCACCAGCTCCGGCACTCCTTCGCATCCCACATCCTCGAATCCTCCGGCGACCTGCGCGCAGTCCAGGAACTGCTCGGCCACGCCAACCTCTCCACCACCCAGATCTACACCCACCTGGACTTCCAGCACCTGGCAAAAGTCTACGACCAAACCCACCCCCGGGCGAAGAAGAAGGGGTGAGAGTTTGGAGGGTTAAGGTTTAAGTGTTAAGTGTGAAGTGTGAAGGGCGGGTATCTTGGGTCGTGGTGGGGCCGGGAGGCTTCAGTCTTCGGGGTGGTTTGGGGGTTAGGTGTTAGGTGTTAGGTGTTAGGCGGGACTACAACCTACTGAAATTCTTTACTCTTTAAGCCTGTCCCGAAAGCAACCACCCCAGATTCTCGCAACCCAAACACCACGCCCCTCCCCTAACACTTAACACTTAACACTCACTAGTGTCCGACACATTTCATAATAGTTTCAATTGCTTGGCGGCACAGGCGTCTTCTTCCGCCAGCCCCGGATCCATAAGCAGCTGATTTAATGGAATATTTTCGAATGGCGTTATGCTCAGAATCTGCAGCATCGAGTGCAGAGAAAGCGGAATACCGAACTGTTTCCTGGCGATCACAACCAGCAGATAGGTGGCCACGGCGATCCAGATCTGACACTTCACGGCATTCTCCGAGCGCCCGAAGAATTGGTTGATGCGCAAATGCTGCTTGATCCATTTGAAAAACAGTTCGACTTGCCAGCGGCTCCGATAGAGATCGCAGACTGTCTGCGCCGTGATCTCGAAGTTGTTGGTCAGAAAGATCAGTGTCTTGCCAGTCTCTGGGTCTTTCAGGCGCACCCTCCGAAGAAGCTTGGGGTAAGCCTTTCTGGAGTAGTAGACGGTCAACCTGATTTGTTGATCGCAGATCAAGCCGGTCGATTTGTCGACGGGCTGAGAGCTGACACTTTTGAACTTCAGGGGCTTCTTTGCGCGAGTGACAAAGAAGGCGCCGGCCTGATTGATGGTGAACAAACGCTCGAAATCGACGTAGGCACGATCCATGACGTAGAACGCAGCGCGTTCTGGGCTGAACAGGTCGAGGATGTTGACATCGTGCAGCAGACCGTCGGAAACCAGCATGAATGCTGGGATGGCGCCCCGGAGGTCGAGCAGCGTATGAATTTTGACGGCGGCCTTGGTCTCTCGATAGTCGGCCCACGGAAACAGCGAAAGGCACAATCTGATGGTGGTGGAGTCGAGGGCATAGACCGTTCCCGCGAGATCCAGTTCGAGATCCTCGTCGGCATAAAGTCGGCGGGCGGTGCTGATCAGGGATTGGGCGAACTCTGCGTAGATGCGCCAGTCGCGGCTTTCGTTGGCATCGGCCAGATTGGAACGAGAAATACGGCCGCGGATACCCATGTGGTAGAGCTTGGAGGGCTGGGCCAGCAAGCAGCCTTCGATGTCGCGCAGGCTTCGCCGATAGGTCAGCTGAGCGAAAGCCATGCACAGAAACTGATCCCGACAACGGAATGTGCGGGCATTGAAGTCGCCCTTGTACTTGCTGACCAGTCTTCGAAAGGTATGCCATGGCGCCAGGTCCATCAATTGAGAAAACACGAACTTTCCGGCGTACATCGGCTTCCCTCGGGCAAATCCGGGAAGCCTGAACCGGTTCAATGATCGAGTTCAAGTCGGTGACACCCTAGAATGTATGATAAAACGCGCCATATCAGTCAGTTATCGCCCCTTGGGCTGAAATGTGTCGGACACTAGTGACTTAACACTTAACACTTAACACTTCACACTTAACCCTTCACACTTTACACTTTCCCACCCCCACCATCCGCGCTGCCATGGCCATCTGGATTGCCGCTCTGCTCGGTGTCATACAAGGCGTCTTCATGTTTCTGCCGGTTTCTTCGACTGCGCACATGGTGCTGGTCGAACACTGGCTGCTGGGGCGCGGCCATACGGTGCCGGATCCGGCCAGTCCCGAGATGATTCTGTTCAATCTGGTGGTGCATGTCGGTACGCTGGTGTCGATTGCCGTCGTGTTCTGGCCGTCGCTGAGCCGGTTCAGCGTCAACTGCGCGCTCGATGCCCGCAACTGGGCGGCCGCCGGCGGGCGAGAGAAACCAGCCGTTTTTCTGCGCCTGTTCCTGCTCGGTCTGTTCACCGTGCTGTGCACGGGCCTGGTCGGACTGGGACTGAAAGCCACCTTCCAGTGGGTTTTCGCCAACCCGCAGGTCATCGCCCTGACACTGGTCGGGACTGGCATCCTGCTCTACTGGACCGACAAACTCAAACCGCGCACTCGCGGGCTCAAGAATACGGGCTGGGGCACGGCGGCCATCATTGGCATCGCCCAGGGATTCTCGCTGGCGCCAGGCCTGTCGCGCAGTGCGATGACCATCGTTTTCGGGCTATTTGCCGGCCTGAAGCGACGCTGGGCAGCCGAATACAGCTTTTTCGTGGCCATCCCCACCATTCTTGCGGCCACCCTGGTGCAAAGCAGGGAGGTGTTCACGACCAGCGGCTTGGGCGAGATCAGCATCGGCGCACTGGCGATCGGATTCGTGGTGTCCGCCGGGGTCGGCATCGTGTCACTCAAGATCGTCATCTGGAGCCTTTACCGGGCCCAGCTCAAGATCTTCGCCTTCTACGTGTGGATTCTGGCAGCGCTGATCCTGCTGGGCGTTATCGACCTTGCGATCTGAGGCAAAGCCACCGACCTTGCCGGGTCAATGAAACTTGATTCGCCATTCGGCCAGCAGGCTGAGACCATCGGTGTCGGCCGGGAAACCGGACTGGGCAGCAACGCTGCGGTCGCTTTCCAGCCACAGGAGTTCAACGCCGAAGCGGCTGCGATCGGCGATATCCCGGATCCAGGCCAGGGTCAGGGCCCGGCCGCGATCATTGAACAGCCCCCAGGCAGGGTTTGCCAATCGGTCGTCGACATGGAAGCGGTCGTGGCGCAGCGACCAGCGCCCTGTGGTCGTGGCCACGGAGGCCATCAGGTAAGCGGCGCGGAAATCGGCATCAACCCAGGGCGAGCCTGGAAAACGGATACGGGTGTTGCCGTGGGTGAACTCGCCCATCAGCTCCACGCTGTCACTCACCTGCCAATGGCCGCCGGCATGCGCGAAACGGGTCGCCCAGGCCCACTCGTCGCCGTGCAGCCTGCGATCACCCCGATTGTCCACCCAGGCGACCTGACCACTGAATGCCTGGCCGCGGTCGAAGCGGGCGCGCGCCGCCCAGCCTGGACGGCCATCGAGATCACTGCCGAAGGCCGTGGTGGAAAAGTGTCTCTGGGCACCAAAGTAGCGGCCATCTTCCAGCGAAAAGACAGGCGGCAGGGGGAGCTTCTCATCGAACCCGCCAAGACGGTCATGCATGGCCCACCCGCGCCAGGCCAGGAGTGTGCCCATGGTGTCGTTGCCACCGAAAACAGTGGCCCCCAGCGACCAGATATCGCCTTGCCCGGTATACGATTGCCACTCGGCGTCCAGGCCCAGTGGCCGGAACTCCTCGGCAAACCAGCTATTGATTGCCGAGTAGGTCAGCGTATAGGGAGAGGCCCACAGGGGGTCGATGTTTTCCTGCGAAGTGGGAAAGAAGAACAGGCCGCCCGTCAGCGCCAGCTCGCCACGGTGACCCACGGCACGCTGATAGCGGGCCCAGGCTTCGGTCAGTCCGACCGCATCGCCCTGGTTGTCGGCCGTCGATGCGCGGGCCACGGCGTGAAGCTTGCCCCGCCAGCTCACCGACGGCTCGAAGCGAAGGCCGAGCTGGGTTTCGCCGCGAACCCACAACTCCCTGTCGCCGGGCGCGTCACCCCCGGCAGCCAGGCGACCGAAGCCGCCCTCGATCCAGCCGGGCTGACCTTCCACCCAGCCCGCGCGAACCGCGGCAAAGCCTAGCCATTCGACCACCGGTTCATTTTCGGCCAGGACGGCAGGGGAACAGGGCAACAGCACCAGGACTGCGGCGACAGCAATCAAACGATGCATGGCAATCTCCCTCAAGGCGAACGCCGGTCTGGCGGGCCGTTGGATGCTGATTCGATTCTAGGGCAGGCGGAAAACAGGTGCAAACAACCGCGCGCCGATCACCCCGCTTCGCGGCGTACTTTCAAGAGCTGCTCCAGCAGCACTCGTGCGCTGGCGGGCCGCTGTTCGGGTTTCTTGGCCATGCAGTCGAGAATGATGGTTTCGAGCATGGTGGGAATCTCTGGCCAGTACTCCGATGGCGGCGCCGGATCTTTCTGAACATGGGCCATGCAGACCTCCATCGAGGTCTTGCCGGAAAACGGAAGCCGACCGGTGAACAGCTGGTGCATCATCACGCCGGTCGAGTAGATGTCGCTGCGCACATCGGCGATTTCTCCGAGCAAGACTTCCGGTGCCATGTAGTTTGCGGTGCCGACGATAGCACCGGCCTGCGTCAGATCCTTGCCTTCATCGACCGCCTGGCGGGCAATACCAAAGTCCATCAGGCGGGCATTGCCGCGGGGGTCGAGGATGATGTTGCCAGGCTTGATGTCACGGTGCAGCACCCCGGCATCATGGGCAGCCTGCAGCCCCTTGAGCACCTGGGCGCTGACTCGCAATCCCGCAGCCAGGCTGAGACGGCCGGAACGTTCAAGCAACTGGTCCAGGGTGACACCCCGGACATACTCCATTGAGATGACGGGCAGGCCGTCGAGCTCGAAGAAGTCGTGGGTGCGCAACACGTTGGAATGGGTGATACGGCGCGCCAGCCGGATCTCGCTTTTCATGCGCTCCAGGTACTCAGGGTCCTCGCCCAGTGACGGCTTGAGCAACTTGAGCGCGACCACGTCATCGAGCTTGTGATCGCGCGCCCGGTAAACGCTGCCCATGGCACCCTCTCCCAGCGCCTCGAGTATCTCGAAGCGCTCTCCCAGCACATGCCCTTCGGCCAGCACTGTTCGCGGCCGGGTGATGGGGGCAACATCCGCCGTGGTCGTGGCGTCGGGATCGTCACTCGCGGCGACTGCGAGCACCTGGTGGAAGCGCCGGCGGCCCGAGCGGCCGTCAACGATGGCCGTTTCGACGCGATCGGCTTCTATCAGCGGCTTGAGCTGCTTGCTCGCGGCCGGCGACACCAGCATGCGACCCGGACCGGCCTCATGCAGCAAAACCTCGATGTGCGTCACCGCTTTGCCGGACAGTATCGGGTAGCAGGCCGAGCCAAGTTCGAGTCTGGCGCTGTCAACATTGCCGTAGGCCAGGGCAAGACCAGGCTGGTCGTCCTGGTGAGCAGTCAGCCCGAGCAGGTCGGAAAGCAGCCCGGTCAAGCGGTCGGTACGATCAGACTCTATGACCAGCAGCACCCGGGCGGCACCACCGGGTACAAGGCTGGCCTGGTGCCGGGAGGCCATGCCGACCAGGTCGGGCAGACTGGCTTCCCACCCGCCTGCATCATTCGGCCATTCGATGCCGGCCAGCCAGGCCGGGCCCGACCCGACCTCGCCGGCTGGGTCCGGAATGGTTCTTTCAGACGACGGAGCGCTGTGTTCTTCCAGCTGGCGCGATAGATCAGTGACGTAGCCGGCAATCTCTTGCTGCTCGCGCAGGTCGGCGAGCAGGCGATTGATGGCGCGGGCCAGGGTGCCGACTTCGTCCCTGCGCCGGATGTCGATGGATTGCTCGTAATCACCCTGGGCGGCCTGGTCGGCGACAGCCGCAAGCTGACCCACCGGACGGGCAATACGGCGGGCAACCAGCAACGACAGGGCCAGCGCGACCAGAATGGCCAGCGCCCCGCCACTGATCAAGGCGGTCTGGAGCGTGCGGAAACCGGCCAGGCGGGCATCGAGGGAATCGATGGCGATCGCCGCACCCAGCACTTCGCCGCCAGGCGCAGAAATCGGTTCGAGTCGGGCCACCCAGGCCTCGCCACCGAGATCGATGTCCAGCCGGCTTACGGGCTGTCCGGCCCGCAGAAGGGCCAGCGTGTCGCCGGAATCGGCCAATTGCCCAAAGAGCTGTTCACCCTGGCGCATGTCGAGCGTGCTTGCTCCGAGTTGCTCACGCTCCTCTTCCAGAGAGACAAAGGCAACATCGATGCCGGTCACCCGCTTGATATCGGCGGCCACATCATCGTCGATGGCCAGCCCGGTGACCAGGTAGCCGATGACCTCGAAGGCCGTGGCCAGCGGCACCACGGCCACGTTGAACAGGCGACTCCCCTCGCGCCAGGGGCCGTAGTCCGGAATCAGATCATCCATGACTGTGGCCACCATCGGGTGGTCTCCAAGCATTCTGCCACCGGCGTCGGGACGGTCGGTGTGCACCAGCACCTGTCCGTTGGCATCGAGCATCATGGCGAAATCAAAGCCCATCTCCCGCCGCCGGTCGTCGACGAGGTCAAGTATGGAGCGCAGATCGATCTCTTCGTCATCGTCGAACTGCCCCCTGGTGGCTTCAACCAGGTACGCGGTGTCATGCGGGTCGGCGGCCAGCAGGTCGGTGGTGAGCGCCAGCTCACGCGCCCGCGAGGTTTGCAGATACCGCTGCATGGCCTGGGTTGCTTCCAGCGAATCGCTGACCGCCTCCGAGGCAATGCGCTGGCTCATCAGCCAGGTTGCGCCAATCGCGATGGTCACGGCCAGGCTGACCAGAACAACCGTGACGATGGCGATTCTCGCGGCGAGTGAGTTCATGACACTCAATACCTTCCGCGACGACGCATGCGCCGGGGGGGAGACTCGGCTTCGCGTACGGTCAGCTCCAGCCAGGCATCGTGCACATGCTCGTCGCCGGCTTCCAGGTCGATGTCGATGCGCTCGGCGCTGGAGCGCTCATGCCAGATGGTGAGCCGGCCGGGACCGACGGGCAGGTCTTCAAGCACGAAACGACCGTCGCGATCGGGCTTGGTGAAATAGGGCCCGTCAACGACCACGATGTGGGCGGACATGCGCGAGTGGACGTTGCAGAACACCCGCACCAGGCCGGGATGCTCGAAACGATGGGTCTCGCCGGAGCCTTCACCGTACACACCCAGGTCGAATCGGTTGTCACCGGAAGTGGAGAACACGTTGTGCAGGATGGGATCCTCGTTCGGAAACCGAACTTCGGTGCCGGCTGCAACCGCCAGTACTCGGGGCACGAACTCTCGCCGCCGCGTGGTCATCTCGACCATTGCGTCATGCTCTGCAACAGCCGGCGATTCATCAGGCTCGAAGTAGACCACCGCATTGGCGAACTCGTGGCGCTTCCGTACTGGCTCGCCATCTTCGGACACCAGCTCAAGACGACCAGTGACCCGGGCGGTGGACTGCTCGGCAGACTCGCCGGGCGAGGTTCGCGACCCTTCGGTCTCCGGCTCCGGGGCAGTGGTTGACCAGGCAGTGCCCGCCAGCCACAGCGTGGCGGCCAACGCAAGGCCTGTAGACAGAATGACTCGGCGCAAAACAGCAACCATGAACGTGAGGATACACTGTCGGACCGGACGATGACATGCACATCGGCCCGCCCGGAAACTCCGGGGCAACGGCGAGAGATGATTGTCCTGCGCCGCCACCGTCCCCATGTTGCACATTCAACCCGCAACAGGCAGCCACAATCATGGAACAGTATCGGGGAACAACGATCGTGTCGGTGCGGCGCGCCAACCAGGTGGTGATTGCCGGCGACGGTCAGGTTTCGCTCGGCAACACCGTCATGAAATCCAACGCACGCAAGGTGCGCCGACTCTACAAGAACCGCGTACTGGCCGGTTTTGCCGGCGCCACCGCCGATGCATTCACGCTGTTCGAACGTTTCGAGTCGAAGCTGGAGATGCACTCCGGACATCTCACGCGGGCTGCGGTGGAGCTGGCCAAGGACTGGCGCACCGACCGCCTGCTGCGACGCCTGGAAGCCCTGCTGGCCGTGGCCGACCAGGAAGCATCCCTGATCATTTCGGGCAACGGCGATGTCATCGAGCCTGAAGAGGGCCTCATCGCCATCGGCTCCGGCGGCCCGTTTGCCCAGTCGGCAGCACGGGCACTGCAGCGCCACACCGATCTCGATGCCGAGAGCATCTGCCGCGAGGCGCTGACCATCGCCGGCGAGATCTGCATCTACACCAACCACAATTTCACTGTCGAGACGCTGGATATCGAATCCGGCACGTTGGACTGAAGGATCTTCAAATGTCGCAGATGACCCCACGCGAGATTGTCCAGGAACTGGACCGCCACATCATTGGACAGGCGGCCGCCAAGCGCGCCGTCGCCATCGCACTCAGAAACCGCTGGCGCCGCCTGCAGGTGGACGAGAAGTTGCGCAAGGAGATTACGCCCAAGAACATCCTGATGATCGGCCCCACCGGGGTCGGCAAGACCGAGATCGCACGACGCCTGGCACGCCTGGCCCGCGCACCCTTCGTGAAGGTCGAGGCCACCAAATTTACCGAAGTCGGCTATGTCGGCAAGGATGTCGAGGCCATCGTGCGCGACCTGGTCGAAGCGGCCGTCAAGATGGCCCGCGACGAAGCCATGGACAAGGTTCGTTCACGCGCCGAAGATGCCGCGGTCGAGCGGGTGGTCGATATCATGCTGCCAAAGCGGCAGGCCACCGGGTTCGCCAACTCTCCCGAGGAGCCGGAGGACAACCAGTCCGAAACCCGGCGCAAGATGTTCACCCGCCTGCTCAATGGCGACTTCAATGAACGCGAGATCGAAATCGATGTGGACATGAACATCGGAGTCGAGATCATGGCGCCACCCGGCATGGAAGAAATGACCAGCCAGTTGCAGCAGATGTTTTCCAACATGTCCGGGCAACGCAAGCAGAAGCGCCGCATGAAGGTCAAGGACGCCATTCCCCTGCTCATCGAGCAGGAAGCCGCGCGCATGATCAACGACGAGGAAGTCAAGCAGCAGGCGCTGGCCATGGCCGAGGAGAACGGCATCGTCTTCATCGACGAAATCGACAAGGTCGCCCGCCGGGCGGAAGGCGGTTCTTCCGGCGAGGTCTCGCGCGAAGGTGTTCAGCGCGACCTGCTCCCGCTGGTCGAAGGCTCGACCGTCAACACCCGTTACGGACCGATCAACACCGATCACATGCTGTTCATCGCTTCCGGCGCCTTCCATGTCGCCAAGCCCTCGGACCTGGTGCCAGAACTGCAGGGGCGACTGCCCATTCGCGTCGAACTCAGGGCCCTGACGGCCGACGACTTCAAGCGCATCCTGACCGAGACCGATGCATCGCTGACCGAACAGTACACGGCCCTGCTGGCCACCGAAGGCGTGGATGTCGAGTTCACCGACGATGCCATCCACCGTCTGGCCGAGATCAGCTATTCGGTCAACGAGTCGACCGAGAACATCGGCGCCCGGCGCCTGCATACCGTCATGGAACGGCTGCTGGAGGACATTTCTTATGCAGCCCCGGACCGGTCGGGTGAGAAACTGTCCATCGATGCAGCTTACGTCGACCAGTACCTGGAAGACCTTGCCGGCAACGAGGACCTCAGTCGCTACATCCTCTGATCACTCAGATAACAGACATTCGAACTGAATCACGTCTGCGCGACATGGCGTGATCGCACCTGAAAAAACACGAAGGAGTCGAACATGAAGACCAGTGACATTCGTGCCGTCATCACCGGCGGTGTTTCCGGCCTGGGACTGGCCGTGGCCGAGCACTTCGCTTCGCTGGGCGGCAAGATTGCCCTGCTTGATGTCAACGATGAAAAGGCCACCGAGGCCGTCGGTCAGCTCGGCGAGGGCAAGGCGAAGTTCTTCCGCGTCGACGTCACCAGCGAGGCCGACGTGGAAAAGGTGCTTGGCGAAGCCAGCGACTGGCTGGGCGGACTCAACGTGGCCGTCAACTGTGCCGGCATCCTCGGCGCCGGGCGCGTGCTCGGGCGTGAAGCACCGATGCCTCTGGAAACCTTCTCGAAAACCGTCATGGTCAACCTGGTAGGCAGCTTCAACGTGGCCAAGGCCGCGGCCAACCTGATGCAGCACAACGAGGCCAATGACGACAACGAGCGCGGTGTAATCATCAATACCGCATCCGTGGCCGCCTACGAAGGGCAGATCGGCCAGGCCGCTTATTCGGCTTCCAAAGGTGGCGTGGTCGGCATGACCCTGCCCATGGCGCGCGAATTCACCCGCTTCGGCGTTCGGGTCATGACCATCGCACCAGGTGTGTTCCACACTCCCATGATCGACATCATGCCCGAAAAGGTGCAACAGGCCCTGGCTGAGTCCATCCCCTTCCCCAAGCGCCTGGGCAAACCCGAGGAGTTCGCCCGCCTGGCTGCCCATATCGTCGAGAACGCCTACCTCAACGGCAGCACCCTGCGGCTTGACGGTGCGGTGCGACTGGAACCGAAATAATGTGACGGGTGACGGGTGACGGGTTACGGGTGACAGGTGAAACGGGGGCGCTTGGGGCTGATGAAAAAATCAGGCCGAAGTCTGCAATCCCACCGCTTGTCGCCGCTGCTATCTCAAGTCCGGGCAACCTGTCACCCGTCACCGGTCACCTGCAACGAAATTGATGTAATGTCGACACCGTTCCTGCACACTGACCGCTTGCCGATAGCACACCGCGTGTGCAGACAGGAATAATCCACCGGCTCAGGAGGACCTCATGGACAAAATCATCGAGTGGTTCGAGCAACTGAACTACATGGAAGCGCTGGTGAACATCATCGGCGCCATTCTGATCTTTATCGTCGGTCGCTGGATTGTGCGAGCGATTGTCGCCTTCATGCGACGCCAGCTCGTCAAGCGCGAGATCGACGCCATGCTGGTCAGCTTCCTGGGTAATATCGTCGGCGCCGTGCTGACCGTGGCCGTGGTACTAGCCGCCATCGGCTACCTCGGGGTACCCATCACGCCGTTGATCGCCATACTTGGTGGCGCCGCACTGGCCGTAGGACTGGCCCTGCAGAGCTCCCTGAGCAACTTTGCCTCGGGCATCATGCTGGTTGGATTCCGCCCTTTCACCCGGGACAACTTCGTTGAAGCCGGAGGTGTCGCCGGAACGGTCATGCGCGTGGGCATTGTCAACACTGAACTGAAAACACCGGACAACCGCTACGTGGTCGTGCCCAACAGCGCCATCACCTCCAGCCCCATCACCAACTACTCGGCCTATGACACGCGCCGGATCGACCTGATCATCGGCGTGCACTACGACGACGACCTGAAGGTTGCCCGAGACACCATCGCGCGTGTTCTGGCCAAGCACGAGCAAGTCCTTGATGATCCAGAGCCAACCATCATGCTCATGGATCTCGGCGATTCGAGCGTCGATTTCGCCGTCAGGCCATGGGTCAATACGGCTGACTTCTGGCCCGTCCGGGGCGAACTTCTGGAACAGCTCAAGACCGAGCTGGAAGCCGCAGGTTGCTCGATTCCGTTTCCGCAGCGTGATGTGCATGTGTACGAGGAGAGTAAAGCTAACGCGGTGAAAGGTGAAAGGTGAAAGGTGAAAGGAATAAACACAAGACGGGGGTAATGACGTCCGTGTAATCATGGCCGGGGTGGCCAATGGCATGAGCCTGGCCTTTGGCCACCTCCCTTCACCGAAGCCCCGACGCCCCTCCTTTTACCTCTTACCTTTCACCTTTTGCCTTATACCTTTCACAGCGCGCGATCGCGCGCCTTCAATCCTCCGCCCTGAACCCCCGAATAATGTAGCCACCTGATTTCTCGTCGTGCTGCAGTTCGAGCAGGCCCTGCTTCTCGGCTTCCTTGAGCAGTTCGGAGAAGTTGCGGAAGCCATGGTAGCTTTCGCTGAAACCCGGTTTGCGGCGCTTCAGCGCCTGTTTGATCATTGACCCCCACACTTTCTCCTCGGCGTCGCGATCGGAAAACAGCGCCTCGGTGGTTTCCAGCAACAGATCGAATGCTTCCTGCTGGCGATCGTCTTCTGCCCGGGCGCCGGTTTTCTTCTTTTTCTTCTTGGTGGCTTTCTTCCTGGCCGTCTTGGAGGGAGAGGTGCGGATCAGGTCATCGTAGAAGATGAATTCGTCGCAGTTGGACATCAGCAGGTCGGAGGTTGAACTCTTGACCCCCACGCCAATGACGGTCTTGTTGTTTTCGCGCAGCTTCGACACCAGCGGCGAGAAGTCCGAATCGCCACTGATGACCACAAAGGTATCGACATGCTCCTTGGTGTAGCACAGATCCAGTGCGTCGACCACCATGCGAATATCGGCCGAATTCTTTCCGGACTGTCGCACATGCGGGATGTCGATCAACTCAAACGCTGCCTCGTGCATGGGCGGCTTGAAGTCCCGGTAGCGGCCCCAGTCGCAGTAGGCCTTCTTGACCACGATATTGCCCTTGAGCAGCAGTCTTTCCAGGACTTTCTGAATATCGAACGCCTCGTATCGGGCATCGCGTACGCCCAGGGCAATATTCTCGAAGTCGCAGAACAGTGCGAGATTGCGGGTAGGATTGGTTGACATGGTGTCCTGACGTATCGTTGAGAAAGCCCCAAAGGTATCTGCCCGGGCTGCAAATGTAAATTCCAGACTACCGCGCGAAGCATCCGAAACCCGAACCAGTGACACTCTACAATAGCTAGCATGAAAGAGATCACCGTCATTTTCAGCCACGGCCACCTGTCCAGCCCCGAGAGCAACAAGATCGTCCAGCTGGCACCCATAGCCCGGGCCCGGGGCTTTCGCACCGAAGCGATCGATTACCGGGATCTGCGTGATGATCCGGTAGGACGTGCAAGGCGACTGGTGGCACGTCTGCAGGAGCTCGACCGACCGGCCGTTCTGGTGGGGTCGTCCATGGGTGGCTATGTCTCCATGGCGGCAGCCGAACAACAAGCCGTAAGCGGGTTGTTCCTGATGGCTCCGGCGCTGTTTCTCGAGCATTACGTCGAAGGGGGAATTGCACCGGATACCTATCGGCCCAGAACGCAACATACCTGCATCGTGCACGGCTGGCGCGACGAAATCATCCCGTGGCGCAACAGCCTGAGGCATGCACGGCAGTCACAGGCCCGGTTGCATCTGCTTGATGCCGATCATGCCCTTCATGAGTGCCTGCCGTCGATTGCGGCCCTCCTGGACGACTTCCTGCAATCGCTGCCAGCCTGAACCGTTCCTGAATTGCGGCTTGTGCTGCCTGAACTTCGGGCTGGCCATACAGTCCCATGCCTGCCACCACGGAATCGTGGTGGTTGCTTGCCGGCCAACATCCGGCGCGGGGAACCCATGGGATCAACCAAGGATGCAAAAATGAAGAAAATATCACGGCTGTTCGTCGGGGCCGCAGTTCTCGGCGTTTCCTCTTTCTCCCTTGCCACCGATTTCAATTTTGAAGCCGGTGGCTCATGGTTCGACCTTGAACAGGGTTCGGCATGGGGTGGCGATTTCACCTGGCACTTCGATCCCGTACGCTCGGGACGAGGCCCTTATGACCAGGCCACTTTTCTCAATCGATCGAGCAATCTGCAACTGGACTACCTGCGTGAAAGCAGTGGCGATTTCGACGCCATCGGCGGCATGCTCGAGCTGTATCTCGAGGGCTTTTTTGCCGGCTTCGGCGCCTCTCGTTTCTCCAACGGTTTCGATGTCGACAGCTACACCCTGCGCGGCGGCTGGATGACCGGCCCGAGCACCCGTGTCACGGGCAACTGGGACCGGATCGAAATGCCATACGGCAGCAACATCGATATCCTGACGATGGGCATCAAGCATGTGCAGGAGCTTGGCGGCGGCGTGGCCTTTCATGTTGATGCCGAGGTGGGCGGAGCAAGCAACGGCAGCACGGAACTGGCCCACGCGCTGCGCGCCGACTACTACCCCATGCCGCATTTCGGTTTCGGACTGCGCAGCAGCGGCATCGGCTCGGACCGCGACTACGGCTTCGGTACACGCTACTTCTTCACCCCGCAGATCAGTGGCGAGTTCGAGTGGTTGCGCAACGACGATACCAGCGACGACACCATCCAGATTCGGGTAGGTGCCCGCTTCTGAGCATTCTCGGGGTCGCCGGCGGATGTCCGCCGGCGACCTGCTGTGGTATAACGGCGCCATGAATGCTCGCTACTTTGCTTTCGCGGCGCTGGCCACCCTGGTCGCCTGCCAGCCAGCCGAAGACCCCCCGCCAGAGGACGAAGGTGCCGCGGGCACCCTGGCCGGCAGTGCCTTCTACTTCGAGCGCATTGCCATGCCGGAAGACGCCTCGCTTGAAGTCATTCTGATCGACGCCTCCGGCCGCGATGACCGCATCCTCGCGCGCCGCATGATCGATGATGTGGGCAGTCCGCCCTACCCCTTCCAGATCGACTACGATCCGTCCGGCGTCGACCCGAACGATGCCCACGAACTGTGGCTCACGTTGTACCTGCCCGATGGCAATCCACGATTCAGCGCTGAAACGGCCGTCGACCTGAGTCAGCCGGAGATCCGGCAGATCAGGCTGCTGGCAGTGGAGCCGGAAAGCGAGACCGTCATCGAGGAGGAGGCCGAGCCTGCTGCGGCAGAGCCAGCCATCGACGAGCCCGCTGACGAGGATGCGGACGAAGCGCAGGATATCGATACTGATCGGCATGCCGACCTGGAGGCGATCAGCGACTGGCAGTGCGGCGATATTCGCCTTGAGGTCGCGGTGGACGGAAGCGATGCCGCTCTTACCCTGCCCTGGGAGGACGTGGTTCTGCGTCAACAGGAAGCGGAAGCCGGGATTCGCCTTGCGGGCAACGGTGTTTCGTTCTCGTCACAGGAAGCCGAGTCCGCCAGCCTGGATCTGCCGCAAGAAGCCGCCATCAACTGCCAACCGAGTTCGCTGCCCTCGCCCTGGGCGATGGCGCGTGATGCCGGCGCCTACTTTCGCGCCACCGGCCAGGAACCTGGCTGGGTACTGGAGCTGTACGACCGGGAGGATCCGGTCTTGCGCCTGGAGCTGGACGGCGGTGCGCATGAACTGCTGTTCGATACGGTCATCGAGGACCCGGATGGTGACGGCTATATCGCCGAATCTCCCGGCAACCAGGCCGGCATTATCCTGATCCGCGAACCCTGCCGCGACAGCATGGTGGGCTGGGAATTTCCCTATCGTGTCGAAATGCTGCTCAACGACCGCGAGCTCAGTGCCTGCGGTCGCTATCTCTAAGAGAGCGGTGGGGCGCAACGGGTGGCATCCGGGCACTCACGGCCTGAGCGCCCGAATGCCACCCGTTCTGACGTGTGAGAGCAAGGTAAAGAAACCAGAGACCCTCAGACGTTGAAGCGGAAATGCATCACGTCGCCTTCCTGGACGATGTAATCCTTGCCTTCCAGGCGCAGCTTGCCGGCGGCCTTGGCGCCGGACTCGCCGTTACAGGCGACATAGTCCTCGTAGGCGGTCACCTCGGCACGGATGAAGCCCTTCTCGAAATCGGTATGGATACGGCCGGCGGCCTGGGGCGCGGTGGATCCTGACTTTACCGTCCAGGCGCGGACTTCCTTGGGCCCGGCGGTGAAGAAGGTCAGCAGTCCCAGCAGCGAGTAGCCGGCGCGAATCAGTCGATGCAGCCCGGGCTCGTCCTGGCCCAGCTCGGCCAGGAACTCGGCCTGGTCCTCCTCGTCCAGCTCGGCCAGCTCCGCTTCCATCGCCGCGCACAGCACCACCACCTCGGCGCCCTCCCCGGCCGCGTGGCCACGCACGGCGGTGACATATTGGTTGTCTTCGGCGGCGCGATCATCGACATTGGCAACGTAGAGCACCGGCTTGGCGGTGATGAACTGCCAGGTTTTGAGCGTCTTGCGCTCTTCTTCCTCGACTTGAAGGGTTCGCAGCGGATTGCCTTCTCCAAGATGGGCAACGACCCGTTCAAGCAATTCAGCCTGGCGCCGGGCTTCCTTGTCACCCGACTTGGTCTGGCGAGCCACCTTGTCGAGTGCCTTTTCTGCCACGTCCAGGTCGGCCATCACCAGCTCGGTATCGATGGTCTCGATATCGGAAAGCGGATCGACGCGTCCGGAAACATGCGTCACGTCGTCATCGACGAAGCAGCGCACGATGTGGGCAATGGCGTCGGTCTCCCGGATATGGGCGAGAAACTGGTTGCCCAGCCCTTCGCCCTTCGAGGCCCCGGCGACCAGCCCGGCGATATCGACAAACTGCATCATCGTCGGAATAACCTTCTCGGGCGTGACGATACCTGCCAGCTCGTCGAGCCGCGGGTCGGGCACCGGCACCATGCCGACATTGGGCTCGATGGTGCAGAACGGATAGTTCTCGGCCTGAATGCCGGCCTTGGTCAGACAGTTGAAAAGGGTCGACTTACCCACGTTGGGGAGACCGACGATGCCGCATTTGAAGCCCATTGGGGGTGTACTCCTTACAGTGTTTCGGTATTGATGAGGCCGGCTGCCCCATGCAACCTGATCTTGCCTTGCTTGAGCGGGGAAACGAGAGACAGGAGACGGAAGACGGAACAGAGATGATCGGAGATGGTTCGCGCTGTCCTGCCAATCGACCTGCTTACGACTCCTTCCTGCCCGCTTGTTCGCTACTCACGCGCTCAGGCCGGGTATGCAGTCGTTGCATGGCCTTGTCCGGGCGCCCGGCCAGCAGATCGGGCAATGCATCGGCGGCACGATCGATGGCCTCCACGATGGCCTTCTCATCCTCGACGGTGGCGCGGCCCAGCACCCACGGGGTGACGGCCTCGCGGATTCCAGGGTGACCGATGCCGATGCGTACGCGCCAGAAACTCTTGCTGCCCAGGTGGCTGAAAGTGCTTCTCAGGCCATTGTGCCCGCCATGACCGCCGCCCTGCTTGAGTCTGACCGTGCCCGGGGGCAGGTCCAGATCATCGTAGGCAATGACCACGCGCTCGGGGCCCACATCGAAGTAGTCGGCCGCCGCCCTCACCGCCTGACCGGAATGGTTCATGAACGTATCCGGCCTGAGAAACACGCAATCGGCGCCAGAAAACGACAGCTTGGCCGCTTCTCCATGCAGCTTGCGATTGGGTTTCAGACTTAGCGTCTGGCGACGATCCAGGGCATCCAGAAACCAGAACCCGGCATTGTGCCGGGTTCTTTCGTACTTTTGGCCCGGGTTGCCCAGGCCGACTATCAGCCAGCGATCGCTCACTGGCTGACTCAGTCTTCCTTCTTCTCTTCGGCTGCAGCCTCGTCGCCGTCTTCCTCGCCTTCTTCAGCCTCGGGTTCTTCGGCTGCTTCGGCGTCACCAACGGTCTCGACTTCGGCGGCTTCACCCATGGCGGCATCGGCTTCGGCGGCCAGCTCGCCCGTGCCCTGTCCGGCTCGAATGAAGATAGCCGTGACAATGGCGTAATCATCACTCTCGTCGCCGTATTCGAGGGCCGGGATGGTCACCCCCTTGGGCAGCGGAATCTGGCTGAGCATGACACTTTCGCCGGGCTGAAGGTTGGCCAGATCGACTTCCAGGTATTCCGGAAGATCGCCGGGCAGCGCCTCGATCTCGACTTCGACCACCTGGTGCGAGACCACCACGCCAGCCTTCTTGCCGGCCGGTGAGCCCTCTTCGTTGACAAAGTGGATCGGCACACTGATGCGTAGCGACTCCTTCTCGGAGATGCGCTGGAAATCAGCATGCGTCAGCAGAGGCTTGAACGGATGACGCTGAAGGTCACGCAGCACGACCTGCTGCTTCTTCTTGCCGACATTGATCTCGAGCACCGAGGCGTGAAACGCCTCTTCCTCTGCAGCGTGCAACAGAAGATCATGGTCAATGGTAATGCTGGCAGGCTCACGGTCTCCGCCGTAGATCACGGCGGGGATCCGACCGGCACGGCGCAGGCGGCGGCTCGCACCTTTCCCCACGTCCGTACGCATTTCTGCCGGAATCTGGTAGTTTTTCGACATGACTTAAAGTCTCTTGGCAATGGTTGAACAACCGGCAACCCGCGACCAGGCCACCGGAGCAAGCCGACCATTATAAACTCTTGATCGACCCGAAGGAAGCCCCGGGATGGGCTCATTTCGCAGAGCCCGGCTCGTCCCACACGCCCCTCTCTGCCCATTGCTCCAGCGCCGCCAGCCAGGGCTTGATATCCAGCTGCTGGGCGGCCAACCAGTCATCGTCGAAGTAGCTTTCACGGTAGCGCTGGCCATCGTCGCACAGCAGGGTCACCACGCTGCCCCGCTCTCCCTGCTCGCGCATTTCCGAGAGCAGGCGCACGCTGCCGATCAGGTTGGTACCGGTCGAGCCGCCACACTTGCGGCCCAGCCAGTTCTCCAGGAAACGGATCGCGGCCATGCTGGCGGCATCGGGCACCGTCATCATCCGATCGACGACAGACGGAATGAAACTCGGCTCCACCCGCGGCCTGCCAATGCCCTCGATTCGGGAGGCCGCCGAGATGACCAGGTCCGCGTCGCCGGTCTTGTAGTAGTCGTGAAACACCGAGTTTTCTGGATCGACCACGCACAGGTCGGTCGGACAGCCGGCAAAACAGCGAATGCGCATGTAGCGCCCGATAGTGGCCGCCGTACCCCCGGTACCGGCCGAGACCACCACCCAGCGTGGATGTGGGTGCGACTCGAGAGCCATTTGAGAAAATAGGCTCTCGGCGATGTTGTTGTTGCCGCGCCAGTCGGTGGCCCGCTCGGCGTAGGTGAACTGGTCCATGAAGTGTCCGCCCAGCTCGCGCGCCAGGCGGTCGGACTCGTCGTAGATGGAGCAGGCCTCGACCAGTCGGCATTCCCCGCCATAAAACTCGATCTGGGCAATCTTCTCCGGCGAGGTGCCATCCGGCATCACGGCAATGAAGCGCAGGCCGAGCAATCGGGCGAAGTAGGCTTCCGATACCGCGGTCGAACCGGAACTGGCCTCGATGATCGGCGTGTCCGGACCGATCCAGCCGTTGCACAGACCATAGAGAAACAGCGAACGGGCCAGGCGGTGCTTGAGGCTGCCGGTGGGGTGGATGGATTCGTCCTTTAGGTAGAGCTGCCAGCCCGACCACGCCTCGGGCATGTCCATGCGAATCAGGTGAGTGTCGGCCGAGCGATTGAAGTCGGCTTCAATGGCACGAATGGCCTCGGCGGTCCAGCGGCAGTCGCCACCATCGGTGGCCGGAGAGGGGTGTGATCTGTCCATGGCAGGCATGATACCGGGCCTGGAAACCTTCCTGCTAGAATAGTGGTCGATATCTGCAGTTCACTTTTTCGACAACAAGCGAGGAACGACGCCAACCATGAGCGAGAACTTCCGCACCACTTCCATCCCGCGCCCTCAGCAAGGCGTGGAGATAGACGAAAGCGCACGCAAGGTACTGCGCAACACCTGGAACCTGCTGTCGCTGACCTTGCTGTTCAGCGCCGGCATGGCGCTGCTGTCGATGGCCAACAACTGGCCCTATCCGGGCGTGGTCATTACGCTGCTGGGCTATTTCGGCCTGCTGTTTCTGACCATGTACCTGCGCAACTCGGCCTGGGGCCTGCTGAGCGTATTCGCCCTGACCGGATTCATGGGGCTGACCCTGGGGCCGATCGTCAATGCCTACCTGGGCATGTTCAGCAACGGTCATCAACTGGTCATCACCGCCATGGGTGCCACCGGCGTTGCCTTTGTCGGCCTGTCGGGTTTCGCCATGGTCACGAAGAAGGACTTCAGCTTCATGGGGCCCTTCCTGTTCGTCGGCATCCTGGTCGCTTTCGTGGCCGGGCTGATCTCGATCTTCTTCAGCATGCCGGCCCTGGGCCTGGCGGTGAGCGCCATGTTCGCCCTGCTGATGTGCGGCCTGATCATTTACCAGACCCAGCAGATCGTGCGCGGCGGCGAACGCAACTACATCATGGCCACGGTGACGCTGTTCGTGTCCATCTACAACCTGTTCACCAGCCTGCTGCACCTGCTCGGGTTTTTCTTCGGAGAAGACTGAGCCGGGTGGCGACGCAAAACGCCGCGCACCAGCGCGGCGCCCTACCTCCGCCGCGGAATAAAACTCTCCAGCAACAACAACCCCACCCCGATCACGATGATGGTGTCGGCCAGGTTGAAGGCCGGCCAGTGCCAGCCGGAATAGTGCACGTCAATGAAATCGACCACGTAGCCAAAGCGCACCCGGTCGATCAGGTTACCGATGGCCCCGCCGAGAATCAGCACCAAGGCGGTGGGCAGCATGCGCGCTCGATGCGGCAGTCGCCACAACCACACCAGCAGCACGATGCAGATGATGACAGCCACGCCGGAGAGAAACCAGCGTTGCCAGCCACCGGCACCGGCCAGGAAGCTGAAGGCCGCGCCGGTGTTGTGCGCCAGGGTGAGGTTCAGCCAGGAAAACACCTCGCGCGGGCGGTAAAGCTCGAGTGCCTGGGTGGCCAGGAACTTGGTCCACTGGTCGAGCAGGACCAGCAGCACGACCAGGCCGAGCCACAGGAAATACTTCGACGGGCGCATCGGCAACATGTCGGTCAGCCCCAGGTTCGTGTTTCTGCCGGACCCTCGACGTTACCCACGCAACGTTCACAGATCTCGGGATGGTCCGGGTTGGAGCCTACGTCGGCGCGATGGTGCCAGCAGCGGATGCACTTGGCATGATTGGTGGCACGCACGGCGACCTTGAGCGTGTCGCCTTCGATCTCGGCCGACTCCATGACCTCGGTGACCTCGGCCAGGTGCACATCGGAGGAAATGAACAGAAAGCGGAGTTCGTCACCGATGGCCGCCAGTTCTTCGCCCAGGCGACCCGAGGCCTCGAGCGTGATTTCGGCAGCCAGCGAAGAGCCGATGGCCTTGTCGCGTCGGAGCTGTTCCAGTTTCGGCCCGACCACCTCGCGCACCGCCCGCAGGCGACGCCAGGTCTCACGCGTGGCCTGATCGGTGGGCTCCAGACCCTCGTACCAGGTCGCCAGCATCACCGACTCCGAGCGATCGCCCGGCATCCCCTTCCAGATCTCCTCGGCGGTGAAGCAGCATACCGGCGCCAGCCAGCGCACCAGCGCTTCGAGGATATGGTGCATGACCGTCTGTGCCGAGCGGCGGGCCGGATGGTCTTCAGGCAGGGTATAGAGGCGGTCTTTGATAATGTCGAGATAGAACGCGCCCATGTCCACCGAGCAGAAATGGTGCAGGCGCTGATAGATATTGAGAAAGCGGTAGTTTGAGTAGGACTCGGCAATTTCGTCACCCAGCTGGCGGGCCAGATCGAGCGCATAACGATCCAGCGGCAGCAACTTATCGACCGACAGCCGGTGCGATTCCGGATCAAAACCATGCAGGTTGCCAAGCAGGAAGCGCGAGGTGTTGCGGATGCGCCGGTAGGCGTCGGCGACGCGCTTGAGAATCTCGTCGGAAACACTCATTTCCTGGCGGTAGTCGGCCGCAGCCACCCACAGCCTGAGAATATCGGCGCCCAGGGTCTTCATGACCTGCTGTGGGGCGACGACATTGCCCATGGACTTCGACATCTTCTTGCCTTCGGCATCGACGGTGAAGCCGTGGGTGAGCACCTGTCGATAGGGGGCTTCGCCATGCATGGCCACCGAGGTCAGCAGCGAGGACTGAAACCAGCCACGATGCTGGTCGGAACCTTCCAGGTAGATATCGGCCGGCCGGGTCAGTTCGTCGCGCTGATCAAGCACGCAGTAGTGGGTCACGCCGGAGTCGAACCAGACATCGAGAATGTCGGGCACCGGCTCATAGCGCTCGCCGTCCACGCCCAGGCGCTCGGCAACATCGTCGGCATACCAGGCATCGACGCCTTCCTCGGCGACGATGTCGGCCAGTTTCTTCAGGATCTCCGGGGTGTCCGGATGCGGTTGCTGGCTTTCGCGGTCGCAGAAAAAGCCCAGCGGCACGCCCCAGGTGCGCTGACGCGAGATGCACCAGTCCGGGCGGGTCTCGATCATTCCGCGAATGCGCGCCTGGCCCCAGTCGGGCACCCAGCGCACCTGGTCGATGGCCTTGAGCGCCTGTTCGCGCAGTCCGGCCTGGTCCATGGCAATGAACCACTGCGGGGTGGTACGAAATGCCGTTGGCGTCTTGTGGCGCCAGCAGTGCGGATAGCTGTGGCCGAAATCCTCGGCGGCCAGCAGATGGCCGCTGACCTGCATGTGCTCGACCAGCTGACTGTTGGCCTTCCAGACATGCTCGCCGCCCACCACGGCCGTGTCATCGACGAAAATACCGCGTCCGTCGATGGGGTTGACCACGGGCAGGTCGTAGATCTTGCCGATATCGAAGTCTTCCTGGCCGTGACCGGGGGCGGTGTGGACTGCACCGGTACCGGCATCGGTCGTGACATGCTCGCCGAGAATGACCGGCACCTGGTAGTCGTTGAACGGGTGATTGAGCTTGAGATGTTCGAGGGTTTTGCCCTTTACCGAACCGATGACCTCGACGTTGTCCAGCCCGATGCGCTCGCACACGGAGTCACGCAATTCGCTGGCAATGACCAGCTCACGCACAACGCCTTCGCGCTGACCGCGCACCAACTCGTAGTCGAGATCGGCATTCAGGCACACTGCCTGGTTGGCCGGCAGCGTCCACGGCGTGGTCGTCCAGATGACGACGCCGGCATCGTCCGAAAGGGAGTCCTGGCCGAAAAGCCGCCCCAGCTCGGCCGGATCGGCAGCCGGAAACAGCACGTCGACGGCAATCGAGGTCTTGTCCTGGTATTCGATCTCGGCCTCGGCCAGCGCCGAGCCACAGTCGAAACACCAGTGAACGGGCTTGACGCCGCGCTTGAGGTGTCCGCGCTCGACGATTTTCGCCAACGCCCGGAGCATATTGGCCTCGTAGGAAAAATCGCGCGTGGCATAGGGATTGGACCAGTCACCGAGACCACCCAGACGCTTGAAGTCCTCGCGCTGGTTGTCGATCTGCCGATCGGCGTACTCGCGGCACTTCTGTCGGAACGTGGCCGCGTCGACCTTGTGGCCGACCTTGCCGACCTTTTTTTCCACCTGCAGCTCAATGGGCAGCCCGTGACAGTCCCAGCCCGGGATATAGGGAGCGCGGTAACCGGCCATCAGCGCCGAGCGCACGACGATATCCTTGAGCACCTTGTTGACCGCATGGCCGATGTGAATATCGCCATTGGCATAGGGGGGGCCGTCATGCAGCACGAAAGCGGGCCGATTGGCAGTGGCCGCCTGGATCCGACCGTACAGGTCAAGGTCGTACCATTGCTTGAGCATCTGCGGCTCGCGATTGGCCAGCGATGCCTTCATCGGAAACGCCGTCTTCGGCAAATTGATGGTGTCTTTGTAGTCCATGGTTTCGCTAACTGTCTTGTCGCTGCGGCCTGGTAATGCTGCCCGCGCGCCCGAAGGGATCACGAACGAGCCGGGTCCAGGGTCTCCCTTGCCTTCTCGGCATCCTTGATCATCTGTCGCTTCATTGCATCCACATCTTCGAACTTGCGCTCGGCGCGAATGAATTCAACGAACTCCACTCTCACATGACGCCCGTACAGGTCGCCATCGTAATCGAACAGGTGGGCTTCGAGCAGCCAGTCGCGTCCATCCACCGTCGGTCGCAGACCGATACTCGCCACCCCCGGGTGGTGGTCCAGTCCCGCGCCACTGACCCGGACCGAATACACCCCATGCAGCGCCGGCGGGATGGGTGGGCGCAGATTGACCGTGGCAAAACCCAGCTGCCGCCCCAGCTCGTTGCCGCGCAACACTCGCCCCGAGATGGCATACGGCCGTCCCAGCAGACCGGCGGCAACATCCAGTTTGCCCACGGCCAGTGCCTCGCGAACGCGCGAGGAGGAAATCCGCTCATCGCCGTCATCGACGGCATCGACGCACACCAGCTCGAAATCATAGCGCCGCGCCAGCTTCATAAGCATTGTCACATCGCCGGCTGCGCGCGATCCAAACCGGAAATCGTGCCCCACCACCACGCGCCTGGCATTGGCGCCGCGCACCAACACATCGCGCACAAACCGCTCCGGGCTTTGCCGGGCGAAACCGACGTTGAAACGCAACATGAACATCAGGTCCAGCCCGTAGTCCCGCGCCAGACCAACCCGGTCGCGCAGGTTCAGCAACCGCGGCACGGGCGCCTGCGGCCTGAAAAACGTGGCCGGCAACGGCTCGAAACACATCATGGCCGTGGCCAGCTTGCCGCCACCGGCGCACGCCGCATCAAGCAGCGCCTGATGGCCACGGTGCAGTCCATCGAAGTTGCCAACCGCCACCGAACAGGCAGGCCGGTCATCAAGCTCCGGGTTGAGGTATCTGATGAGTCGCATGGGCAGTCGGGCGATTTTACAGGTTTTGGAGAAGAAGGAAAAAAGGTAAAAGGTGAAAGGTGAAAGGTGAAAGGCGAAAGGTGAAAGGCGAAAGGAGCCGGGGCACCCTCCTTTCACCTTTCACCTCTTACCTTTTACCTCCCTCCATTTGACACCCGCCCCACAATCCACAATCCTTGCCCCATGCCAACCCAACCGCCATGCACATGAACGCCATCGCCCTGATGCTGTTCGGTCTGAGCGCATTTGCGCTGGGCTACCTGGTCTATTCGCGTTTTATCGCCAAGCGGATCTATCGGCTCGACCCGCAGTTCCGAACGCCGGCGCATGAGCTGCGAGACGAGATCGACTATGTCCCCACCAATCGCTTCGTGCTGTGGGGGCACCACTTCACTTCGGTGGCCGGTGCCGCCCCCATTGTCGGGCCGGCCATCGCGGTCATCTGGGGCTGGGGGCCGGCTTTTGCGTGGGTGATCGTCGGCACGGTCTTCATTGCCGGCGTGCATGACCTGGGGGCCATCTGGGCCAGCGTGCGGCATCGCGCACGTTCCATCGGAACGCTCACCGGCATCCTGGTCAGCGAACGGGCGCGGGCTCTGTTCATGATCGTGATCTTCCTGTTGCTGCTGATGGTCAATGCGGTCTTCGCCGTGGTCATCGCACGACTGTTTACTGGCTTCCCGGAAAGCGTGGTACCGGCCTGGGCCGCCATAGGCGTTGCCCTGATTCTGGGGCAGCTGATCTACCGTCGCGTCATCGGCCTGGCCTGGCTGTCGGTTTTCGGCGTCATCGCGCTCTACGGCGCCATCTGGCTCGGTCAGTACCTGCCCGTCACATTGCCGGACGAATTCGTCGGCCTGGGCGCCAATGCCCAGTGGATCATCATCCTGTTCAGCTATGCCGCGATTGCCTCGCTGCTGCCGGTATGGGTGCTGCTGCAGCCCCGCGACTACATCAATGGCCTGCAGCTTTTCATCGGCTTGGGCCTGATCTTCCTGGCCGTGGCGCTGGCCAACCCGACGGTGGTCGCGCCGCTCTACAACACCAACCTGCCCGATGGTGTTCCCCCGCTCATCCCGCTGCTGTTCGTGACCATTGCCTGTGGCGCGATCTCGGGCTTCCACGGCCTGGTCGCATCGGGCACCACCTCCAAGCAGCTCGACCGCGAACCCGACGCCCGCTTCGTCGGCTACTTCGGCGCCGTGGGCGAAGGCTGCCTGGCGCTGGCCGCGATCATCGCCTGCACGGCCGGATTCGCGACCCTGGGCGAGTGGGAAGCCCTGTACTCCGGTTTTGCCGCCGGCGGGCTGGATGCCTTCGTCGAGGGTGGCGCGGCCATCATGCACAACGGCTATGGCCTGCCCCTGGCCGTGGGAACCACGCTGCTGGCGGTCATGGCCGTGCTGTTTGCGGCCACCACCATGGATACCGGCATTCGCCTGCAACGCTACATCGTCCAGGAATGGGGCAACATCTACGGCATTGACTGGCTGACGCGCCGCGCCCCGGCCACGATCCTGGCCGTCGGCTGCTGCCTGGCGCTGGCCTTCGGAGCCGGCGGTACGGAAGGAACCGGCGGGCTGGCCATCTGGCCGCTGTTCGGCACCACCAATCAGTTGCTCGCCGCACTCACCCTGCTGGTGATCAGCCTGCTGGTGGTCAGACTGGGCCGTCCACCATGGTACACCCTGGTTCCGATGATCGGCCTGATCCTGATGACGCTGGCTGCCCTGCTCTATCAACTGCTGGATTTCTACCGGCAGGAAAACTGGTTCCTGCTGGGCCTGGACGCCCTGATCCTGGTTGCCGCGGTCATGGTGGCGCTGGAAACCGCAGCCGCCCTGGTGCGCGCCCGCAGAGAGCATTCCGGCTCATGAAGCGCGCTTGGCAACGCCTGAACCGGCTGCTCGAAGAGTTATACGGAACACGCCATCGCCGTGCCCTGCTGGCCGACCAGAGACGACACAACGATGCGATGATGCTGATGGTCTATGCCGATGCACTGGGCATCGACAACCCCATGGCCCACCATGTACTGGAACTGAAGGTGCTCCTGGCCGACGATTTCCATGACTGGCATCGACGTGCCGGCCTGGAGCATTCGGTACTCGACTGCACACGATGCTGCTGAACCACCGGGGCGTGGTCGTCGTGGCCGGCAAGGGGGGAGTCGGCAAGACCACCATGGCGACGGCCCTGGCCGCCGCAACGGCCGCGCGCGACCAGCGCACTCTGCTGGTCTCGACCGACCCGGCACATTCGCTCTCAGACGTACTGCAGCAACCCTGCCAACAGGCGCCAACCCGTATCACGGCCAATCTCGAGGCAATCGAGATCGATGCCGATGCCCTGGCCGCACGGCATGTTGCCGAAGTGACCCGGGCCATGAAGCAGTTTGCCCACCCCGACACCTGGCCCGACATCGACCGTCAGCTCAGGGCCTCGGCCACCGCTCCGGGCACTGCCGAGGCCGCCCTCATCGAACATCTGGCCGAACTGCTGGCGCGATCCATGCACCGCTACGATCGCATCGTGCTCGACACGGCCCCGACCGGGCATACACTGCGCATGCTGTCGCTGCCAGACCAGCTTGGCGACTGGGCCGATGCACTGACCCATCAGCGTCAACAGCACGACCGGCTATCCCGGCAACTCGGCAATGAAGCTTCCGTGGCGCAACAGCGGGTCGCCCAACGACTGCAGGCCAGACGCGACCGGCTGAAGACGGCGCACGACATCCTCACCGATCCCGGGCGAAGCTGCGCGCTGGTGGTTCTCATCCCCGAGCGCCTGCCGATCCTGGAAAGCGAACGCCTGCTCGATGGCCTGACCGGGATCGGCCTGTCCGTCGCCGGACTGATTGTCAACGGCCTGCTGCCCGCCGGTTCCACCGACCCCTTTCTGCGACGCCGCCGCGAACAGCAGGATGCCAGGCTGGCCGAGATCGACCGCACTTTCTCCACCTGGCCGCGCCAACGTGTCGAACTCAGTGCCGAACCACCCGCCGGACTAGCTGAATTGCGGTCACTGGGGCGAGGGATTCTGGAATCGTTGTAATCTCCCTGGAGTCGGCCTTCAATGATGTGAAGAATCAACCGGCAGCCCGCTGCTTTCCCCATCTCCCACCCGCCGCCCCAATTCTTACGTGGCCATCGGACGCGCGAGATGTCGCGGACGGAGACCGGCAAGTAGCAGCACAAGCCCATAAGCCGCGGCACCGGTTCCTATCACCACTATCAGCCAGCCGATCCGCCAGGCCACGCCGGCCTCCAGCCACGCCGAAATATCGGGTTGCACGGCCAGCACGGAGGTCGCCATAACCAGGCAGGCCAACGCCACCTGCCCGATCCGCTTGATCGGCAGTGCGGGCGACAAGCCGGGCTTTCTCAGGTTGCGCCACAGCAGGCCGAAGTTTAGCCAGGCCGAGGCGCTGGAAGCCAGCGCCAGGCCGGCATGCGCACCCGGGTGGGCAGCCAGGGTGGCGAACAGGCCATCGCCGAAATCACCGCCGGACAAATGCCAGATGATCACCACCACGAAAACCACATTGAGCAGCATGTTGAGCGCCAGGGCGGTCACCGCGATCCTGACCGGCGTTTTTGTATCCTGGCGCGAGAAATAGGCCGGCGCCAGGATCTTCACGCCGATAAACGCCGGCAGACCGATGCAGTAGGCCATCAGGGCCAGTGCCGCCATCTGCACATCATGCGCCGTAAAAGCGCCGTACTGGAACAGCGTGACCACCAGCGGCTCGGCCACCACGGCCAGCCCCACGGCCGAGGGCACACCAATGACAAGTCCGAGCAGCATGGCCCATTCCAGCGTTGCCCGAAACTCGGTGCGGTCATTGCGCGCATGTAGCGAGGACAAGGTGGGCAGAATCACCACCGAAAGGGCGACGCCGAACAGGCCCAGCGGAAACTCCATCAGGCGGTCGCCGTAGTACAGCCAGGAGATACTGGCCTCGATCAGCAGCGAGGCAATCAGCACATCGAGCAACAGACTGATCTGCGCCACGGAAGAGCCGAACAGGGTCGGCACCATCAGTTTCATGATGCGCCGGACCCCGGGATGGCTGAAGTTCGGTCGCGGCACGGGCAAAACGCCGTGGCGTGCCAGCGAAGGCAACTGCACGGCCAGTTGCAGAATACCGGCCACCAGCACACCCCAGGCCAGCGACTTGACCGGCACTTCGAACCAGGCGCTGAAAGCCACCGCCGCCGTGATCAGCGAAATATTGAGCAGGGCCGGCGTCAGTGCAGGCAGGGCGAATCGGCCCAGGGTATTGAGAATGCCGCCGGAAAGTGCCGTCAGGGCGATGAACAGCAGGTAGGGAAAGGTTATCCGCAACATGTCCGATGCCAGGGCATGCTGCTCGGGATTGTCATGGAAGCCCGGCGCGAAAATACTGATGAACACCGGGGCGGCCAGCACCCCGATGCCGGTCATGACCAGCAGCACGGCCAGCAGGCTGCCGGCCGTGGCGTCGATCAGCGATTTCATGGCCGCGGTGTCGCCCTTTTCCCGGTACTCGGCGAGCACGGGCACGAAGGCCAGCGAGAAGGAACCTTCGGCAAACAGGCGGCGCAGAAAGTTCGGAATCTTGAACGCCACGAAAAAGGCATCGGTGGCCGCGGTGGCCCCGAACCAGCGCGCCAGCACCACATCGCGGACAAAGCCGAGAATACGCGATACCAGCGTCATGGCACCGAAGTTGAAGGTGTTGCGCAGGAGGCTCATTGGGTTGGGGGCTGGATCCGGGGCTGGAGTGACTGGTGCGACTCGGAAAGGTGTCGGGACTCGGGACTCGGGACTCGGGACTCGCTACTGAGGGGGATGTGGCGATTGGTTGCGTGTCGGCTTCGATTGATGTTGGCAAAACATTTCTCGACAATCGCCGCGCCGATCAAGGCATCAAGCCTTGAAGGGGTTCTTTCGGCCTTGGTCCAAAGTCGCGAACCTTGGTCTTTTCCCGAGTCCCGAGTCCCGAGTCCCGAGTCCCGGCCTTTATCCGAGCCCCGAATACTCCCTTGACTCACACCGCCTTTCATCCGATAATTCCCTGCTTGATTTTATTCACGAAGTTTTCTCAGGAGATTCAACCGTGGCCAACAGCGTATCTGCCCGCAAGCGTGCCCGCCAGGCCGAGCGGCACCGCCAGCAAAACGCTTCCCAGCGTTCGCACGTTCGCACCAAGATCAAGAGGGTGCTGCGCGCCATCGATGCCGGCGACAAGGCTGCCGCCGAGGAAGCCTACAAGGCTGCGGTTCCGGCAATCGACCGTTCCGTGTCCAAGGGCATTATGCACGCCAACAAGGCAGCCCGGCACAAGTCGCGCCTGAACCAGCACGTTCGCAGCATGGGCTGACCGGCCAGATCGATCGGCACCACTGCATGAAAGAGGCCGCGTTGATCGCGGCCTTTTTTGTGCCCTCACTCCACGCTCTGGACATCGTCGTTACGCGCAGATGTCTCGATGTGGGTCATGATCTCTCCGACCAGGCGGTTCAGCCCCACCCGCGCCACAGAAGAGATGGCAAACCAGGGCGACTCCCACCCCAGCCGCTCAATGATATCCCGGCTTCGCTGATCGATCTCTTCAGAGTCGAGCTGATCGGTCTTGGTCAATAGCAGCCAGCGCTCACGTCCGGCCAGTTCGGCATCGTAGCGTTCCAGCTCGCGCTCCAGCGCTCGCACCTGCTCGACCGGATCGGCACCATCCACAGGCGCGATATCGACCAGGTGCAGAAGCAGCCGGGTGCGTTGTAAATGCTTCAGAAACTGAATACCCAGTCCGGCACCCTCGGCCGCGCCCTCGATCAGGCCCGGAATATCGGCGATCACGAAAGACCGGCCGGGCTCGAGACTGACCACGCCCAGGTTCGGATACAGCGTCGTGAACGGATAATCGGCCACCTTGGGTCGCGCTGCCGAGACCGCACTGATCAGCGTCGACTTGCCCGCGTTGGGAAACCCCAGCAGACCAACATCGGCCAGAACCTTCAGCTCCAGGTGCAGCTCGCGCTGCTCACCGGGGGTTCCGGGCGTAGACTGGCGCGGCGTGCGATTGGTCGAGGACTTGAAATGCACATTGCCCTTGCCACCGACACCGCCTTTGGCCACCAGCATGCGCTGACCGTGTTCGGTCACTTCCCCGATGGTCTCATCGGTTTCGGTGGCCTTGACGATAGTACCCAGGGGAACCCGGATGGTCACGTCATCGGCACCGCGGCCATACCGCTGCCGACCCTGACCCGGCTGGCCGTTCTTCGCCTTGAAGTGGCGGGCATGACGGAAGTCGGCCAGGGTGTTGAGACCGGAATCGCCTTCCAGATAAACACTGCCGCCGTCGCCGCCGTCACCACCGTCCGGACCCCCCTTGGGGATGTACTTCTCGCGCCGGAAACTGACACAACCGGCCCCGCCCTTGCCGGCCTGGACCATGATCCTGGCTTCATCTACAAACTTCATAGTCAGATATCCTGTTGCCAGCTGTGGCTTGTCGCTTCTGCGCCGCCCGCATAAGCAACTTGGGAAACTCACCACAGAGACACAGAGATCACAGAGATAAAACATTGAAATTAATTGTTTTATGTGTTCTTTCTCTGTGTCCTCTGTGCCTCTGTGGTGAACGCTTTTTGTTCTTACTCGGAAAGCGAAACCCAGATACGAAAAACCCCGCACGCGGCGGGGTCTTGCGTCGCCTCGTTGGCGTAATGCCTTACTCGGCCGGCTCGATCGAGATGAACTTGCGCACGGGCTTGCCGCGCTGTTCGAACTTGACCTTGCCGTCGGACAGGGCGAACAGGGTGTGATCTCGGCCCACGCCGACGTTGGCGCCGGCATGGAAGCGGGTGCCACGCTGGCGAACCAGGATGTTGCCGGCGTTGACCTGCTCGCCGCCGTAGCGCTTCACGCCCAGGTATTTCGGATTGGAGTCGCGGCCGTTGCGAGTCGAGCCGCCTGCCTTTTTATGTGCCATTGCTTCAGCCTTCGATTCCGGTGATCTTGATGTCGGTGTAGTACTGGCGATGCCCCATCTGCTTCATGTGGTGCTTGCGCCGCTTGAACTTGATGATCCGGACCTTGTCGCCACGACCGTGGTCGACGACCTCGGCGGTCACCTTGCCACCGTCGACGGTCGGAGTGCCGATGCGAACATCGTCGCCTTCGCCAACCATCAGGACCTGGTCGATTTCGACCTTGGCGCCCTTCTCGGCCTCGAGCTTCTCGACCCGCAGGACGTCGCCTTCGGATGCCTTGTATTGCTTGCCGCCGGTGGTAAATACCGCGTACATGGATCTGCTCCGCAAAAACTAGCCAGTAAAGAGCGGGAATTCTACCGGACCGGGCCCGGGCAGTCAACGTCAGTTGACCCCTGGCGGCAGGTCATCATGACCGCCGCCAGGGGGATTTATTAAACCGGCAACGAAATACCTACGGCATTCGTTGCGCGGCATTTGCGGCACATGTCCGAAAATGCCTTCGCTTCGCGGCCCCGGCCGTTCCGGCCTGGCATTAACCCAGCAACCTGTTTGGTTGCAGGGTTAATAATTGTCGGGCTTCTTAAAGCCCGGCCGGACGCCCAAGATCGGGAAGGCTGTAGTCACAGACTCCCTGGGGGAAAATCTGCTGCAATCGGGTCACCTGTTCGGCGCTGAACTCGCGATCGCCATAGGTGCCGTCAGCCAAAGCCTCATCGACGGACTTGAGCTGACACTTGAACACATCACCGGTGATCGGCCCTCCCGCCTCGATGCGCGAGGTGGTAAACACCGGAAAGGCCTGCGTGCAGGGCCCGGGGTCATTGTCATCCAGAATTCCGTCCCAGACGCCCTCTCCTGCCGCAAGCACACTGCCATCGTCTTCAAAGCAGGCGTCGACGGCATCATCGGGACGAACGGTGGCGACATCGGCATCCGGTTCTGCCTGAATATTGGCCATCCAGTCATCCATGACGCGCAGGGCCATTTCCTCGATATCAGCCTCACCGATATTGAACGGCGGCTCGTCGCCAATCCCGGCAAACCAGATCAGATGGTGGTCGGCCGTGTCCATTTCATTGAGGATGCGCTGACGAGCGGCAAAGCTCTGGTGCGCATTGTGCATGTCAAGCACCGGCTCCAGCCAGTCGCGGATATCGATGACCGGAATATCGATCTGCCCGCGAAAGATCATGCCGCTCTCATACAGACCGGCGATGGCATCGAGATGGCCCTCATGGCGCGGAGCTGGCGAGTCACCATCGCTGAGCATGATGTTGCGCTGGCTCCAGGGGTCGAAGTTGTCGGGCGTGGGGTCACCTATGAACGGGTAGCCTTCCTGAGCCATTTCGGCCGAGGGCTTCCAGCCACCCACTTCGGAATTGACCTTGAGGAACTGCTCGGCATCGATCACGCCATCGACAAAGGCTCGCAGGCCGTACTGCACACCCACATTGTCCACCGCGCGCCGGGCGAAGCCGTCCTCGGCAATGCCGTAGATATGGCGCAGGTCATCCATGTGGGTCCACTCGATTTCATGGATGTCGGAAAGCGGCTCCCAGTGTTCGGCGTTGCGCACCGAACCGAAGTGTGGGTTGAGTGACAGGGGTGACAGCCCGCGCCAGGCTGGAACACACTCGGTCATGCCGGGAGCTGCCGCGAAGCCAAGCGCTTCCTGCGGTTCGGCAAATGGATTGCCCAGCAGGTCGGTCGCATTCAGTCCAACCAGCCAGCTTCGGTTGTCCGTCGTCTGCCAGAACGAATTGTCACGGTCGGTCACATCCATGTAGTGCTCGAGCAATTCGCAATCTCCGACATGAATGGTCTGCGTCACCATGTCGGGATAGGAGCGTTCGGGTATGGCGGCATCGATCAGGCCGGGGTGGTTCTGTCCGTAGACGTATTGCTGAATCGCCCCGCCGGACGCGCCAAGGCCGACCGTGTAGCTGGGCTCGCCATAACGCTTGACGAAGTGCTCTTTGGTCATCAGCGCGGTTTCGCCCCCGACCTGCAGATTGTAGTGATCGCCGGTGCGATTACCGGTGGAATAGGCAATGGCATGACCCATGCCGAGCACATCGGCTTTCATGGCGCGGCTGTCAGCCCAGCGACCCTGGGTGTGACCGATGCCGACACCTCCCTGAAAGTGATAGGCCAGACGACCGTTCCAGCGACTGGTATCGGGATTGCGTCCTTCGCGCCCGATTGCCGCCGGGTCGACCAGCATGGCAAAGCTGTAAATGAAGCGGTTGATCGTGCCGAACTCCACCCGAACGACAAAATCCAGCTCGTCACCGTCCAGCGTGACCGTGGTTGCGAGATCCTCAGGCGTGCTGCCGTCTTCAGGCCAATCCGCCCAGTTTCCGTCGGTGGTTCGGTACCGGTACTCGACGAAGGAGTCGATACTGCACCGGGTGCTGTAGCCTACGACCTCTCCGCTGTCGCCATAGACTCGGAAGCCCGGAGGATCGGAGGCATCAACGTTTGGCTGAACACCCAGTTCGGCCGCTACCGAGCAGACGAAGGGCTGCTGTTGCGGACCGGAAAACAGAGGACCACTGATCGGATGCGCGGTCACCTCGACACTGCCGCCCGGCACGATGGAAAACATGCCATTGGCGAACCGGAAGTGCCATGCTTCGATCGTATTGCCGCCCTCCCTCAGGCCCTCGACCCGATACCCAGACCCACGTTTGATGTGGCGCGGATCGGTTGCAGCCAGTTCACCATTGACCATGATCAGACTGCCCAGGTAACCGTCCGGGCCATCAATCGAGATCAGCACGTCATTGCCGGTGACCTGGTCAGGCTCACTGGATACCACCGTGATTCCGGCGATGGACAGCGGGTGGAAGAAAAAAAGCAGGAAAAGACAGAAAAACACATGGCGAGCCGATGTCCGGCTGCGTGGAACAATGATCATGGCAGATCTCCCTCTATTGGTGACCCCGCCCCTTGTTTTGCCGTCGCGCCCTGAACCGCCTGCCCCAATCTAATACCCGGAGAGTCTCCGGTCAAACGCCCTCGCCCAACCCGCCTGTTGAAAGCCGACCCTGATTTTTCAGTCTTCGGCCCCGATCAGTTCCAGGCTGAGTTCGCGCAACTGCCGGCGAGCCTCGGCATCATAGGCCTGGTCTTGGGCACGGCGGGGGCTGTGGTCGCGAAAGTAATGACCACTGCCAACCTCGTCGGTAACCAGCTGCATGACGGCATCCGCGCCTTCATCCACGGTGGTCTGCGGCTCGATGCCGGCCCGCCGCACCATGTAGGTATCCATGAAGGTGGCCGGGTGCAGGGCGTTGATGGTCACGCCCGTGTTCTCCAGGCGCTCGGCCATGTCATAGGCATGGAGAATCTGGGCCAGCTTGCTCTGGGCGTAAGGCCGCCCGATCTGGCTCCCGTCGGGCTCCCAGTGCTCAAGCATCACATCGTCGAAATCGATTGCGGCCTGGGCGCCGGAAGAGACATTGATGATGCGCGCCGGTGCGCCAGCCTCGAGCAGTGGCAGCAACTGCTCGGTGAGCAGGAAATGAGCAAGATAATTGACCTGAAACACCGGCTCGACGCCATCGACGGTGCGCTCCATGCCGTCCTCGGCCGAGCCGATGCCGGCATTGTTGATGAGCAGGTTCAGTCGCTCGAAGTCCCTGTTGATGCTTTCAGCCAGCTCCCGCACCCGGTCCAGTTCGAGAAAATCGGCCCGGCGAAACTCGGCACTTCCGCCCTCGGCCTCGATTTCGGCCACCACGTCCTGGCCACGGTCAATATCGCGTCCATGCACGATGACGTGATGGCCCATGCCTCCTAGCCTGCGCGCCACTTCCGCACCCAGTCCCTGCGTGGACCCGGTCACCAGCGCCACCGGCTGGTCTCGCTCCGCATCATCGCCCGCGCCAGACGCCGAATCGGAGGCCGGATCGCCCCTGCCCCCTGCCTCATGGCATCCGGTCAACAACAGCATCATGAGCAGCACCATCGCTATGGGAAGCCGGAAAGCCGACGGGGTTGTCATGGTCGTTACCTGCATCATGCATCTCCTCGTTGAAACTCGCTCCGGGACCTGGAATCGTGCCGGAACGCAATCGAGCCCCTGCAGTCTATCAGGCCGCCGTCGTGAACGCTTTTTGCGCCGCTGACGACCGGCACGTTATATTAACCGGCTTGTCCCGAGGTTTCGCTCCAGCATGAAAACGATCTCCGTACGCGGCGCCCGCACCCACAACCTGGCCAATGTCGATCTCGACCTGCCGCGCGACCAGCTGATCGTGTTCACCGGCCTGTCGGGCTCCGGCAAGTCATCGCTCGCCTTCGACACCATTTACGCGGAGGGACAGCGGCGTTACGTGGAGTCGCTGTCGGCCTATGCGCGCCAGTTCCTGTCGATGATGCAGAAGCCCGATATCGACCATATCGAGGGCTTGTCACCGGCCATTTCCATCGAGCAGAAGGCGGCCAGCCACAACCCTCGCTCCACGGTCGGGACGGTTACGGAAATCCATGATTACCTGCGCCTGATGTATGCGCGCGTGGGCACGCCACGTTGTCCGGATCACGATGAAGTGCTCGACGCCCAGACCGTCTCGCAGATGGTTGATACCGCGCTGGGCTTTCCCGTGGGCAGCAAGCTGATGCTGCTGGCGCCGGTGGTGCGCGGACGCAAGGGCGAACACCTGCAGGTGCTCCAGGAGCTGCGCGCCCAGGGCTTCGTGCGGGCGCGGGTCAACGGAAAGGTCATCGACCTGGATGACGATCTGCCGAAGCTGGAGCTGCGCAGGAAGCACGATATCGAGGCCGTGGTCGATCGCTTCCGGGTGCGTGACGATATCGCCCAGCGCCTGGCCGAAAGCTTCGAGACGGCACTGGCGCTGGCTGACGGCCTGGCGATCATCGCACCCATGGACGAGGGCAGCGAGATGGCCGAGACCCTGTTCTCGGCCCGCTTCGCCTGCCCGGTGTGCGACTACAGCCTGCCGGAACTCGAGCCTCGCATGTTCTCGTTCAACAATCCCAACGGTGCCTGCCAGACCTGCGACGGGCTGGGCGTCAAGCAGTACTTCGACCCCGAGCGCGTGGTCGGCAACCGCGAGCTGTCTCTGGCCGGCGGCGCCATCCGTGGCTGGGACCGTCGCAACGCCTATTATTTCCAGCTTATCCAGTCGCTGTCGCGGCATTTCGACTTCGATATTGAAACCCCATTCGGCGAGCTGCCGGAAAGAATCCAGCAGGTCATCCTGCACGGCAGTGGCGAGGAAAAGATCGCCTTTCGCTATCTATCCGAGCGCGGCAGCCAGACGCGCAAGCACCCGTTCGTCGGCATCATTCCCAACCTGGAGAAGCGCTACCGGGAAACCGAGTCGCGCATCGTGCGCGAGGAGCTGTCGCGCTATATCTCCACCCGCGCCTGCCCGGAGTGCAACGGCCAGCGTCTGGGTCGCGCGGCCCGGCATGTATTCATTGCCGGCACATCGCTGCCCGATGTGTCGAGCTGGTCGGTCGAGCGCTGCCTGGCTTTCTTTCAGGAGGTCGAACTGGACGGCTGGCGCGGCGAAATCGCCGGACGCATTCTCAAGGAGGTGCGCGAACGCCTGCATTTCCTGGTCAACGTCGGCCTCGACTACCTGACCCTCGACCGGCAGGCCGATACGCTGTCCGGCGGGGAAGCCCAGCGCATCCGTCTGGCCAGCCAGATCGGCGCCGGGCTGGTCGGGGTCATGTATGTGCTCGACGAACCATCCATCGGCCTGCACCAGCGTGACAACGCCCGTCTGCTCGAAACCCTGACACGGCTGCGCGATCTCGGCAACACGGTCATCGTCGTCGAACATGACGAGGATGCCATCCGCACGGCCGACCACGTCGTCGACATAGGCCCCGGGCCGGGCGTTCATGGTGGACAAATCGTCTATAGCGGCACACCTGAAGGGCTGATCGGCTGCACCGAGTCCATGACCGGCGACTATCTCTCGGGCCGGCGCGAGATCGCCATCCCGGAAAAGCGCCACAAGCCCGATCGCAAACGAATGTTTCGCATCGAAGGCGCGACGGGCAACAATCTCGGATCAGTCGACCTGGAACTGCCGGCCGGCCTGTTCGTCTGCGTGACCGGCGTGTCAGGCTCGGGCAAGTCGACCCTGATCAACGACACCCTCTACAAGGTACTGGCACGAGAACTCAACGGGGCGGCCGAGACGCCGGCACCTCACACGGGACATTCCGGACTGGATTTGTTCGACAAGGTCGTCGATATCGATCAGAGCCCGATTGGACGGACGCCACGCTCCAACCCGGCCACCTACACCGGCCTGTTTACTCCTATTCGCGAACTGTTCGCCGGCACCCAGGAGGCGCGTGCACGCGGCTACAAGCCCGGGCGCTTTTCCTTCAACGTCAAGGGCGGGCGTTGCGAGGCCTGCCAGGGCGATGGCGTAATCCGGGTCGAAATGCACTTTCTGCCCGACATCTTCGTGCCCTGCGATGTCTGCCAGGGCAAGCGTTACAACCGCGAGACCCTGACCGTTCAATACAAGGGCAAGAGCATTCACGAAGTGCTGGAAATGACGGTCGAGGATGCACTGGAGTTTTTTGAACCGGTACCGGCCGTGGCCAGGAAGCTGCAGACGCTGATGGATGTGGGCCTGAGCTATATTCAGCTTGGCCAGAGCGCAACCACGCTTTCAGGCGGCGAGGCACAGCGCATCAAGCTTGCACGTGAGCTGTCCAAGCGCGACACTGGCCAGACGCTCTACATCCTGGACGAACCCACCACCGGGCTGCACTTCCACGACATCAAGCACCTGCTCGAAGTGCTGCACCGCCTGCGCGACGAGGGCAACACCGTGGTGGTGATCGAGCACAACCTCGATGTCATCAAGACCGCCGACTGGATTGTCGATCTGGGCCCAGAGGGCGGCGAGCGCGGCGGCCAGATCATCGCCACCGGCACACCCGAACAGATCGCCCGGACCAAAGGTTCCTGGACCGGCGAATACCTAGCCGGGTTATTGCCAATCAAACGCAAGCGGAGGAAGTCAGCCTGATGTCGGAATTCAACATTCAAATCGACGTACGCTGGGGTGACATGGACGCCTTCGGTCACGTCGGCAACGCGGTCTACTTGCGTTATTTCGAAGAGGCGCGGGCACGATGGATGGAGTCTGTGGCCAGTCACTGGCAGGGCGACGCCAGCGGCCCGGTGGTGGCCAACATCAACATCAACTATCGCCGGCCGCTGCACTGGCCGGCACAGTTCGAGGTCACTCTGAAACCGCGGTCACCGGGACGATCAAGCATCAAGCTGGAGCACGAGATTCGCATGATCGACCCGTCCGGCAGCACGGTCGTGCATGCCGATGCCACCTGCACCCTGGTCTGGATCGACAAGAAATCCGGCGAGCCGGTGCCGTTGCCGACCAGCATCCGCGGACTGGCCGCGGAACAGCACTAATAGCTACTAACCCTTCTGCCCCAGGCGCTCCACCAGCGCTTTGAGGGTGGCCTGGGTCGGCTCGGAAAACCAGCCAGCGACAAAGGCATCAATATCCAGGGCCTCGCGACTGTCGAACAGTGCGGCGAGATCGGCCCGGCACAGGGTCCGGGTGGCACGCATGGCGTGGGCGGGCAATCCCAACATCTCCCGGCACCAGGCCACAGCACGTTCGACAACCTGCTCAGGTGCCGCCAGCTCATCGACCAGACCCAACTCCAGGGCCTCGGCTGCCGGCACCATCTGGCCGGCCACCAGGTGGCGTTCAGCCGGATAGACGCCGATCAGTCGAGCCAGCGCCTGGTGTATCACCGGCGGCACGACCAGGCCCACCTGTACCTCGTTGAGGCCCAGCTGAAAATCACCCTCGGCCTGCACGCGGTAGTCGCTGAACAAGGCGATCACCGTCCCGCCGGCCGGGCTGTGACCGGTCAGTGCGCTGACCAGGGGCACTTCAAAGCGGGCGACCCGCTCCAGAAGTCCGAAAAAGTCCTGCCAGAAACTGTGCATGCCGGCTTCGTCCAGGGTCAGAAGCTCGGGCACATCGAGTCCGGCCGAGAAAAGACCGGGCCGGCCCGAAAGCACCACGGCACGGGCACCATCTGCTCCGGCCTTGGCCAGTGTCTGATCGAGCCGAGCCACCAGCTCGGGGTTGAGTGCATTGACCGGCGGGCGATCCAGTCGCAGTTCGAGAATGTCGTCGGAGTGTTCAATGGTTTCGAGCATGATGGCCTATTCATCCGGGTTCAGACTGACCCGCATTATGCACGAGACGCTGTCTCCGGATTCTGAGATAATTTCATCTCGAACCCAGACAGATGCCCCTCATGAGACACTTGCGCTACTTTTTTGCCGCCCTGCTGTTTTTCGCTGCCAGCACCCTGCTGGCCGATGTCGCGCTGGAGTTCGAAGATCCCTGGGCGCCGCTCGCGCCGCCGGGGCGCACCATGGCCGGTTTCGTAACCATTCACAATCATGGCGACAGCGATATCACCCTGGTCGATGCGCACAGCCCGCAGTTCGGTCGCGTGGAGATCCACACCATGAAAATGGATGACGGCGTGATGCGCATGCGCCGCCTCGAAGAGCTCGTGGTCGAGGCCGGCCGTCACATCATCCTTCAGCCCGGCGGACGCCACCTGATGCTGTTTGAACCCGAAAGAACTTTCGAGGATGGCGATCAGATCGACATCGAACTGGTCGACGATCAGAACCAGCGCCATGTGCTCACCGCCACGGTCAGGCCACGGGACTGACTCTTCCGGTCACTGAACGCGCTTCCACGAATTACAGAATCGCCTTACCATTGATGCGGTCAACCTGACCGGATCAATGCGTGTTCGAGACCGAACCGACAACCACTGCCCTGCTGCTGGCCGCGTTTGGCTTCCTGCTGCTGCTCAGCGTACTGTTCAGCCGCGCATCGGAGCGCATCGGCATACCGGTGGTCCTGGTCTTTCTGCTGATCGGCCTGCTGGTCGGTTCCTATCTGCCCGAGCACTTCGTCGATTTCGACCTGGCCTTTCGCATCGGCACCATGGGTCTGGTGCTGATCCTGTTCGATGGCGGCCTCAACACGCCGTTTCGCCAGGTTCGACGCCACCTGGCGCCGGCATCACTGCTGGCCACGGTGGCCGTGGCCGGGACCGCGATACTGGTAGCCGCTGTCGCCTGGCTGCTGGGACTGGGCTGGATGGAGGCCATGCTGCTCGGCGCCATTGTCTCGTCCACCGACGCCGCGGCCGTATTTTCCTCCCTGCGCGGTTCCGGCATCCAGTTGCGCCGGCGTGTCGGTGCCACGCTGGAGCTGGAATCCGGCCTGAACGACCCGATGGCGGTCATACTGACGCTGACCGTGACCACGCAACTGCTGACCGGGGAACCCTTTACGCCCGCCGGCTTCGTCGCCGACGTGGCGCTGCAGCTGGCCATCGGGGTGGTTGCGGGCGTGACCATCGGATGGTTGGGCACCCGCTTGCTGGCCCGGATTCGCGTGCCCGCCGCCGGCCTGTACCCGGCCCTGACCCTGGCCCTGGCCCTGCTGGCCTTCGGCCTGCCCACCATTTTCATGGGCTCGGGCTTTCTGGCCGTCTATATCGCCGCCCTGATGCTGGGCAATCAGCGCCTGCCCTACCGCTCCGGCATACTGCGCGTCCACGACGCCATGGCCTGGCTGGCCCAGATCTCCATGTTCCTTGTGCTGGGCCTGCTGGCCGTGCCGGAACTGTTGCTGGCCGCGGGCTGGCAGGGCCTGGTCCTGGCCCTGGCATTGGCCCTGATCGCGCGCCCCGTCATGGTGGCCCTGTGCCTGCTGCCGTTTCGCTACAGCCTGCGGGAGACCGGCTTCGTATCGTGGGTCGGCCTGCGCGGAGCAGTTCCGATTCTGCTGGCCACGTTTCCGGTACTGGCCGGAGCCGAGAACGGCATGGAGCTGTTCCACCTGGTGTTCTTCATCGTCGTTGTCAATGCCCTGATCCCCGGTGCAACCGTGCGCTGGGCCGCACGCCTGATGGGCATGGAACAGGCCGGTGCCGAGCGCCCGACCCCGGTGCTGGAAATCAACGCCATCGACAGCCTGCCGGTGCAGATCATTTCTTTCCGACTTGATCCTGCGGCCATGGCCACGGGCAACCGCGCCGGCATGCTACCCCTGCCCCAGGGCGCCGATATCCTGTTGCTGGTGCGCGAGCGCCAGGCCCTGCCGGTCGACGCCGATACCGTGCTCGAGGCCGGTGACCATGTGCATGTCATGGTCCGTCCCGAAGACAAGCGTGCCGTGGAGCTGATGTTCGGGCTGCGCGAGGAAGACTGAACGGCCATAGCTGCCGGCCTGCAGGGAACTGGCCGTGGATCAGTCGGCCAATTGCATGAGGATGGCTGCCGTCGCGCCCCATACCAGACGAGGCGAACGGGTGGCCATGGAGACCAGCTCGTAGTGATGATGCCCCCGGACCACCCGGTGCCGGCGATAGCTTTCCTGGCGGATCACCACCTGCCATGGCAGACTGAAGATCGATTCGACTTCTTCGGGACAGGGGTGCAATCTGGCCTCTGGGCTGAGGCGAGCCACAACCGGCACCACCCGGTAACCGGAAATGGTGTCGTAGCGATCGAGCAGACCCAACGGCTCGATCATGGCGGTATCGATTCCGATTTCCTCGCAGGTCTCGCGCAGGGCCGTTTCGACTGGGAAAGTTTCGGGTTCGCGGCATCCACCCCCGGGAAGCGAGACCTGGCCGGCATGATGGGGCAACTGCCGGCTACGCACCGTCAAAAGCACCTCCGGGTCATCGCTATCGATGATTGGCACCAGCACGGCCGCAGGGCGCGGATGCCAGGATGCGGGCTCAGGCGAGCGATAGCCTCTTACGGGAAGTCCGGACAGTGGCTGTTCGAGCGGATGAAGCCGGCGGGCCAGATCCCTGATCCAGCCCGAAGGCTCAATCATCGAACAAACGCTGGGCCCGTCCGGGCAGATCATCCATGATCTCGCGTCGCTGCTGATCGCTGTAGCTCAGCCAGGCGGCGATCTCTTTGCCGCTGCGGAAACATCCCACACAAAGCTGCTCGGGACCCAACGTGCAGGTCCCGATGCAGGGCGACTCGACCTGTGGAATCGGACAGACCGGATCGTTCATGCCGAAGCTTTAGTTCTGACCCGGCGCCTGGGCCGCTTCATCCATGTCTTCCGGCTCGCCGATCTTGACCAGGCGGATGTCGAACTGCAGGGCTTCGTTGGGGCCAATGACCGGCGGATCGCCACGAACGCCAAAAGCCAGCTCCGGCGGGAGGAAGACTTGCCACATGTCACCTTCACGCATCAGCGGCAGCACTTCCTGCCAGCCCTCGATAACCGAGTTGACCTCGAACACGGCCGGCACGCCCCGAGCAAAGGAGCTGTCGAACTCGCGGCCGTCGACCTTCGATCCACGGTAGTGAACGGTGACGACATCGTCCAGGCCGGGACGTTCGCCGTCACCTTCCTCGATCACGCGGTACTGCACACCGCTAGGCAGAGAGACAATACCGGTGCGCGACAGGTTGTCTTCGAGAAACTGCTCGGCTCGATTCTGGTTCTCCTCGGCCAGCTGCTGAAAGGCCTCCATGCGCTCCTGGCGAATCTGCTCCTGCAGTGCCATCATGAGCTGGCGCATCTCCTGCACATCCACCTGTGGCTCGCGCTGCTCATAGGCATCGCGGATGGCCTGGAACACAGCATCCAGGTCCAGATCAATGTCATAACCACCCAGTTCGGCGCCAAACTCGTAACCGATGGAGTAACCGAGCTTGCCGGCCTCGGAGTCCAGATCCTGCGCCGACAGTGGCGCGGCAAAGACCAAGGCCGCAACCAGGGCCATGATTGACTTGTACATGCTTCCTCCGACTTGAAGAGCTTTGATGTTCGTGGGCGAAAAAACAGGCATTGTACCTGACCATTCGGGCATCTGGCCACGCGCAATGCTTTCGGCATTGTCCGGGCTGCAATCTGGTTCGTGCAGGCAATGGACTCTTTCCGGTACATCGAGGTTCCCGCCCCAGCTCGGGTTAAATTCACCCCTTCATTGGCTATTTTCGCCGCACCCAAACCAGGCAGCACTCCAAGTTACTGATTTTACGAGCGCCTCACTTTTGGCATGGCTCATGCTTACTGATGGGCGAGATCAATTCAAATCCTGAACACGCAAGGAGTGAGAACAATGGGCATCTTTTCGCGCATGGGCGACATCATCAACGCCAACCTGAACGCAGCACTGGAGAAAGCCGAAGACCCGGAGAAGATGATCCGGCTGATGATCCAGGAAATGGAAGACACCCTGGTCGAGGTGCGCTCGGCGACAGCCAAGTGCATTGCCGAAAAAAAAGAACGCACGCGGCTGCTCAAGCGCCTGGAACAGCAACGCACCGAATGGGAGCGCAAGGCCGAGCTGGCCCTGGACAAGGGACGCGAGGACCTGGCCAGGGCGGCCCTGGCCGAGAAGACCGCCCTCAGCGACCGTATCGACTACCTGAAGGAAGAGCTGGCCCAGTACGAAGACCAGCTGGCGCGCTATGACGAAGACATCGGCAAGCTGCAGGCCAAACTGACCGATGCGCGCAATCGCCAGCGTGCCCTGGTCATGCGACATCGATCGGCCAGCCACCAACTCAAGACCCGCAAGCACATCTACAACGACAAGGTCGACGAGATGCTGCACCGTTTCGACTCGGCCGAAGAGCGCATCGAGCGGATCGAGTCGGAGGCCGAGTCGCTGGACATGGGTCGCAAGGGCCAGTCACTGGAAGCGGAGTTCCGCAAGCTTGAACGTGACGAGCGAATCGAAGCCGAGCTAGAGGCGCTCAAGTCGAAGCACAAGCAGGGGTAAAACGTCATGTGGTTTGACAGCCTGTTTCCACTGCTCGTCATCTTTCTCATCATCGTCGCCCCGATCTGGCTGATTCTGCACTATGCAACACGCAACTCGGCCAATCGGCGGCTCAACAGCAAGGATGAAGCAATGCTCGAGGAGCTCATCGAGAGCGCGCAACGCATGGAGGATCGCATCCGCACACTGGAGCGCATTCTTGATGCCGACACCCCCGAATGGAGGAATCGGACATGACCGACTACAACCCGCAACGCCCGAGCCGCAACCGTCTGTATCGGGACAAGGACCGCGCCATCCTGGCCGGTGTCTGTGCCGGGGTGGCCGACTGGACCGGCGTCAATCGGATCGCACTCAGACTGATCGTGATCCTGCTGGCGATCCCATTCACTCCGGTCATCATCATCGGCTACCTGGTGATGTGGATTCTGGTTCCAAAGCGACCGCGCGATCTTTACCGCGATGAACGCGAGGAGGCGTTCTGGCAGGAGGTCCGCCGGGCGCCGCGCGACGGTGTCGGCCATCTCAACCGGCGCTTCCGTGATCTGGACGAACGACTGCAGCGCATGGAAGCCTGGTTGACCTCCAGCGAGTACCGGATCGACCGCGAGCTGCGCGACTGACCATCCGGCTGCATTCGAGGGAGCACGACATGCATTGGTTCGCCATCATCGCGTTTCTTCTCCTGATGGTTCCGGCCGCCCTGGCCGGAATCATCTCGGGCCTGGCCCAGTGCCTCAGTCACCAGCCCGACCCGGATGCCATCCTTGAACATCTTGGCGCCCTGCTGGAGGTCGTGGGTCCGTTCGGCTCCGGGCTGCTACTGATGATTTCGGGACTGGCCGGACTGGCGCTGACCCTGGCCCTGCTCGGCCGGCAGCGCGGGTAACCCCGGACCGGGCCCCCAAGCACCCCCCTCGCGCCTACAATAGGCGCGAATTCCAACCTCAAGAGCCCTATCCATGTCCCATGACAATCTGCTGATCGACGATCAAGACGGTGTTCGCACACTGACCATCAACCGCCCCGATAAGCTCAACGCCCTCAATCGCCAGACCCTGCTGGAGCTCTTTCAGGCCATTACGCAGGCTCATGGCGACGACCAGGTCCGCGTGATCGTCCTGACCGGCAGCGGCGAGAAGGCCTTTGTGGCCGGCGCCGACATTGGCGAGATCCGCGATCAATCCGCCGTACAGGCCAGAGCCTTTTCAGCCATGGGCCAGAACCTGATGGCAATCATCCAGAACCTGGACAAGCCGGTTATCGCGGCCATCAACGGCTTCGCGCTGGGCGGCGGCATGGAACTGGCCCTGGCCTGTCATCTCCGAATCGCCTCGGACAAAGCCCGTCTCGGACTGCCAGAGATCAAGCTGGGCATCATGCCCGGATTTGGCGGCACCCAACGGCTGCTGCGGCTGGTCGGCACCACGCGCGCACTTGAAATGAGCCTGACCGGCGAACCCATCGATGCCGAACGTGCCCGCGAAATGGGCATCGTCAATCGAGTGGTCACCCCCGATGCGCTGAAGGCCGAAGTCATGCAACTGGCCACACAGTTGGCCGGATCGGCGCCGGAAGCCGTCAGCGGCATCCTGCAGGCGGTCAACCAGGGGGCCGACACCGATCTCAACACGGCCCTGGCGCTGGAAACCGCGCGCTTTGCACTGTGCTGCTCGACCGAAGACATGCGCGAGGGCACAAGCGCCTTCCTGGAAAAACGCCAACCCGAATTTCAGGGCCGGTAGCTCAGTAGTCCGAGAACCCGATCTCCCCGGCATAATCCAGCTCACCGGCCTCGACCCTCAGGTCGAGCCGGTTGGCCGGGGGTGGCAAGGGGCAGGTGGAATACTCGGTAAACGTGCAGGGCGGGTTGTAGCTGCGGTTGAAGTCGAGCACCGTGCGGCGCTCATCATCGGGCATGGCGGCATAAAGAAACCGACCGGCGCCGTAGGTCTCATGGCCGGTGGTGCGATCGGCGAAGATGAAAAACAACTCGTCGCTGTCACGATCGGCAACCGCCTCAAGCCGGTATTCGCGACCATCCACCCTGAACACCGCAGCGCCCAGATTGGGTTCGTCGATGACATCTCCAAGCACGCTACCGACCGGCAGGGTCGTGCCTTCCGGGTGGTACTCGAACCGTGCCTCGACAACCCAGGCCGGATCGAAATCAAAATACTCCAGCCCCTGGAAATCGACGCGTGCCGGCGACTGGGGCCAGCGCGTTCGAACGGCCAGCCGGTCACCACGCGCGACCAGCTCGATGCGTACTTCCTCAGCGGTCAGGTAAGCCGAATCGGCATCCCGTGGATAGAGCTGCCAGTCATCGCCGGACTGTCCGTCGACCAGCAACGCGACCTCATCGCTGGAGGGTTCGAACCGGGCCTGTGCCTGTCCGATTGTCAATCTCCCCCACTCTGCCGGCCCGGCCGGCATAACCAGGTCGGCGTCGGGGTCACTGCCAACGACATGCTCGCCGGCCGCGGGGAACTCCAGCCCAACCAGACTGAGCCATCCGTAGGGTTCGGTCAGCCGTTCGAGCCGGTCCTCGCGCCATGCCATGGCCGCCGTCTCGGCCTGTTCGGCGGATGCAAGCAGATCATCAGTGGGCAACTCAACCGCTTCATCCCTGGAGCAAGCCATCAGCACAGCAGCCATCAACAGGGACAAGACAATCTGCAGCATTGACTTCATGGGTAACTCCGAGCCTGGCATCAGTTTCGGCCGTAAATGTCTTCAAGCCGTTCGATATCGTCTTCGCCGAAGTAGCTTCCGGTCTGGACCTCGATGATTTCGACATCGGATTCGCCCGGGTTTTCCAGGCGATGAAGACTGCCCACCGGAATCTGCACGGTCTGGCCGACCTCGAGCAGAAAGTCCTCATCGTCGAGACGAACCCTGGCCGTGCCGCCCACCACCGTCCAGTGCTCACTTCGATACTGGTGGCGCTGCAACGACAGCACACCACCGGGGCGAACGACCAGGCGCTTGACCTTGCAGTCATCGGCATCCTCGAGCACGGTATAACTGCCCCATGGCCTGTGCACGGTGCGGTGATGGACCGCGGCATCATGAGAAGAACGCATCAGTTCCTCGACCACCGCCTTGACTTCCTGGGCGCGATCGCGACTGGCAACCAGAACGGCATCGCCGGTATCGACGATGACGAGGTTATCGACACCAACCGCCGCCACCAGCCGACGCTCGCCCTGCACAAAGGTGTCGCGGGTGTCAACCAGCACCGCTTCGCCCTGGATGCGATTGCCCAGCGCATCGGTCTCGTACAGATCAGATATGGCCTGCCAGGAGCCGATATCGCTCCAACCGCAGTCCACGGGTACGACCGCTCGTCGACCCGCCTTCTCCATCACGGCGAAATCGATAGACTCCGGGCGCACGGCAGCAAAACTCTCTGGTTCCAGTTCTACCGGCTCGTGCTCCACGTCACTGGCCCGAAAACACAGCTCAACCTGCTCCTGTATATCGGGGGCATGCTCGGCCAGGGCATCCAGGATGGCATCGGCCCGGAAACAGAACATGCCGCCGTTCCACAGGTACTCGCCGGACTCGTAGTAGCGGCGGGCCGTATCCGGATCGGGCTTCTCGACAAAGGCTTCGATCTCCCGACCGGCTTCACCCAGCGCACGACCGGACCGGATGTATCCATAGCCGGTTTCCGCATGGGTCGGCGTAATACCCAGGCAGGTCAGCCAGCCTTCGGCGGCCAGCTCTCGGGCCTTGGCCACTGCATCAGAAAAGGCATCGACATCACGCACCATGTGATCAGCGGGCATGACCAGCAGACAGGCCTCCGGACCAAAACGCGCCTGCACCCAGAGCGCGGCAGCGGCAATAGCCGGCGCGGTGTTGCGGCCCTCGGGCTCGAGCATGAAATGATGCTTCGCCTCGCCCGCGGCCTGCTGGTACTCATCACGCGTCAAAAAGAAATAATCGCGCCCGGTCACCGTCAGGGTTTCGGGAACATCGGCCACCGCCAGCGCGCGACGAACGGTGCTGGCGGCCAGGGTCTGCCCATCGACCAGCCGCATGAACGGCTTGGGATGGGCCTTGCGCGATACCGGCCATAGTCGAGTACCGGCACCACCCGAGAGAATCACGGGAATGAGCATGCAACGTCTCTCCACTGATCCAGACATTCCGCCAGGGCGGCCCGCGCATCCGGCAGGGGCCGGCCGGTCCACTGTTCATATCGACGACCATCCAGCACCGACCAGGCCGGCCGCTTCGCCTTTTGCGGCCACTGGTCACTGCTGATCGGTTCAACATCAACCTCATGGTTGATCATGCCACGGCCGGCCGCCATCTGCACAGCTTCCAGCGCCAGTTTATGCCAGCTCATCGCCCCCTGCCCGGCCACGTGCATCAACTCGGGCCGCTCGACGCGTTCTGCCGCGCGCTCGAGCAGCACTAGCGTGGCATCCGCCAGACTGCCGGCCCAGGTCGGTGAACCCACCTGATCCGACACGACCTTCAGCGACTGACCTCGCGCCGCACGGCCGAGGATGGCCGAGAGAAAGTTGCCCGGCAAGGCGCTGTAGACCCAGGCGGTGCGGAGTATCAGTGCGCGGCAATCCGTTGAGATTATTGCCTGCTCACCGGCCAGCTTGCTGGCACCGTAAACGGACTCCGGCGCCACCGGATCGTCCTCGCGCCAGGGACGACCGGGTTGGCCGCTGAACACGTAGTCGGTCGAGTAGTGAACCAGCAAGGCATCATTGTCGCGGCACCAGGCGGCCAACCACGCCGGCAGGTCGCGGTTGAGCCGATAGGCGGCTTCGCCGTTGGTCTCGGCATCATCAACCGCCGTGTAGGCGGCGGCATTGACAATAACCGAAGGGCGCAGCGAATCAAGCAGGCTGACCAGCGCGCTCTGGTCTGCCAGGTCACAGGCATGATCGGCGCAATTGCGTGCGCAAGTCGCCAGGTCGTTGGCCCTGGCACGCAGGTGTTGCCCAAGCTGACCATTGGCACCCAGCAAGAGACGACTCATGATGGCAGACGATCGGCTGACAGCTCGGACAGGCGCGGCGCGGCCTCGTCCTTGGCAGACAGACCCGACGGTGCCAGCGGCCACCTTACACCGATATCCGCATCGTTCCAGGCGATGGCCGCATCGAACTCGCCGCGATAGGGACGGGTACAGAGATAGTTGAACGTGGCCGATTCGCTCAAAACCTGGAAGCCATGAGCAAATCCCTCCGGGACCCACAACTGACGATGACTGTGTGCATCCAGTTCCACGGCCGTCCACTGCCCGTAACTTGCCGAGGACGGACGAATATCCACGGCGACGTCAAACACCCGGCCGTGGCTGACCCAGACCAGTTTGCCCTGCGGTTCGGGCCACTGGTAATGCAGTCCGCGCAGCACGCCCTTTGCGGAGTGTGAGCAGTTGGCCTGGACGAACTCCGGGCCGATACCATGCTCGGCGTAGCGCTCTGCGCGCCAGGTTTCGAGAAACCAGCCCCGCTCGTCACCGAAGGCCGTGGGCTCGATGACCAGCACGCCCGGCAGATCGGTCGGCGTCACTTTCATGGCTGATCGGCCGTTCGGGCAACCATGCGCAGGTAATCACCATAGCCGCTGGATGCCAGGGGCTCGGCCAGTGCCAGCAGTTGATCAGTACTGATCCAGCCCTGGCGAAAGGCAATCTCTTCCGGGCAGGCCACGCGCAGACCCTGGCGCGATTCCAGCGTTTCGATATAGCTGGTGGCCTGCTGCAGCGACTGGTGCGTACCGGTATCCAGCCAGGCATACCCCCGCCCCATGCGCTCGACGGTCAGGTCTCCGGCATCCAGGTAACACCGGTTCAGATCGGTGATTTCAAGCTCGCCACGCGCCGAGGGCGCCAGGTCGGCAGCAAAATCACAGGCCCGCTCGTCATAGAAATACAGGCCGGTCACGGCATAGTTCGAGCGCGGCTGGGCCGGCTTTTCCTCCAGCGATCTGACTCGCCCCTGCGAGTCCATTTCCACCACCCCATAACGCTCCGGGTCGCTGACCCAGTAGCCGAAGACCGTGGCTCCCTGCTGCCGCTGGCTGGCCCGTTCGAGCAGCTCCCGCATGCCACCGCCGTGAAAGATGTTGTCGCCCAGGATCAGGCAGGAGGGCTGCCCGTCGATGAAGTCCCTGCCGATGATGAAGGCATCGGCCAGGCCTCTGGGCTCATCCTGCACCGCCCAGGACAGTTCGATACCCCACTGGCTGCCATCGCCCAGCAACTGTCGGAAAAGTGGCTGCTCGTGAGGGGTGGTGATGACCAGTATCTCGCGCAGGCCCGCCTGCATCAGCGTCGAGAGCGGATAGTAGATCATCGGTTTGTCGTAGACCGGCAGCAACTGCTTGGAGATGACCTGTGTCAGCGGGTAGAGCCGGGTCCCGGCTCCGCCGGCAAGGATGATTCCTCTTCTGTTCATCGGGGCAAGGGGAGTTTTGAGTGTGAAGTGTGAAGTGTGAAGTGTGAAGTGTGAAGTGTTAAGTGTTAAGTGTGAAGTGTTAAGTGTTAGAGGTGGATTTTATTCGGGTGGTGCCTAGTCTTTGGGAGCGGTAGCGGCCGTCTCGGATGCGTTGCCACCAGTCGCGGTTGTCCAGGTACCAGTCGATGGTGGTGGCCAGGCCCTGGGTGAAATCCACTGAGGGTGCCCAGTCCAGTTCTTGCTGCAGTCGACTGGCGTCCACGGCGTAGCGGCGGTCATGGCCGGGGCGGTCGGTAACGTATTCGATCAGTTCGCGTCGCGGGCGGTCGGCCGGGACGCGCTCGTCAAGCAGGTCGCAGATCAGGTGGACGACATCGAGATTGGCCATTTCGGCGTTGCCGCCCACGTTATAGACGCGCCCGGCCTGCCCGGCATCCAGCACCCGCTCGATGGCCCGGCAGTGATCGGTCACGAACAGCCAGTCACGGCGCTGCTGACCGTCACCATAGACCGGCAGGCGCTCACCCTCCAATGCATTGATCAGCATCAGCGGAATCAGTTTTTCCGGAAACTGGTAGGGGCCGTAGTTGTTGGAACAGTTGGTGATCATGACCGGCAGCCGGTAGGTCCGGTGCCAGGCACGGGCCAGGTGATCGGCAGCCGCCTTGGAGGCTGCGTAGGGAGAGTTCGGCGCGTACCGGTGTGTTTCGGTGAATGCCGGTGCATCCGGACTCAGCGTTCCATACACCTCGTCGGTAGACACGTGCACGAATCGAAAATCGCTTGCTCGGCCCTGCCAGTGATCCAGCGCTGCATCCAGCAGGGTCTGGGTACCAACCACATTGGTACGAATGAAAGCGCCCGGGTCGTCGATGGAGCGATCAACATGACTCTCGGCGGCAAAATGGACGATGGCGTCCGGATCATGCTGGTCCAACACGCTTCGCACCAGGGCAGCATCACAGATATCACCGTGGATGAATACATGCCGGTCTTCCGGAAGACCGGCGATCGACTCACGGTTGCCGGCGTAGGTCAGCAAGTCGAGGTTGATCACCCGGCACTCGCTGTGCCCGATCAGGTGATGGACGAAGTTGGCACCGATGAAACCGGCGCCGCCGGTGACGAGTATCGTTCGCATGGTTCAGACCCGTGGTCGGAAACTGTGGCCGTATCGAATCAGAACGGAATGTCGTCTTCCAGGCCCGCGCCCCCATCATCCGGCGGACCACCGTAATTGTCACCCTGGTTATCGTAGCTGCCACCCGGCTCGCCCATCGGCGCGCTGCCACCGCGGCTGTCGAGCATCTGCATCTCGTTGGCGACGATCTCGGTCGTCCACCGGTCCTGCCCATCCTGGCCTTGCCACTTGCGGGTCTGTATACGACCTTCGATGTAGACCTTGGAGCCCTTGCGAAGATACTCGCCGGCAATCTCGCCCAGTTTCCCGAACAGCACGACCCGGTGCCACTCGGTGCGCTCCTGTTGCTGGCCGGTCTGGCGATCGCGCCAGCTCTCGGAGGTTGCAATCCGGATATTGGTCACGGCATTGCCGCCGGCAGTGTGACGGGTCTCCGGATCAGCACCCAGGTTGCCAATGAGAATCGCTTTGTTGATACCTCGGGCCATGACTCGGCCTCTCCTTGTGCGTTGTCAACTGAATGCGCTGAAGTCTAGCACAGCCCCGCCGGCTGGCCGCCGGGGAAATCCCTCGCATCGCGTAGGAAAACGCCCCGTATAATTGTCTTCCATGGAGCCCATTTCGATGCCAACCGAACCGGTCTGCCTGGACGATGTACTCAGCCTGGCCGAGACCGACCGTCGGGCGGTGGATGCCCTGATTGCAGATCGACTCGATTCCGATGTCGTGCTGGTCAACCAGATCGGCCAGTACATCATTGGTGGTGGCGGCAAGCGCCTGCGCCCTCTGGTGCACCTGCTCGCCGCCCGCGCTTCGGGCTACACGGGCCGGGATCATGTTCAGCTTGCTGCCATCATCGAGTTCATCCACACATCCACCCTGCTGCACGACGATGTGGTCGACGAGTCGTCACGCCGCCGCGGCAAGGAAACCGCCCATCGCATCTGGGGCAATGCTGCCTCGGTGCTGGTGGGCGACTTTCTGTATTCACGAAGCTTCCAACTCATGGTCGAACTCGACCACATGGAGATCATGCGCATTCTGGCCGACACCACCAACACCATCGCCGAAGGCGAAGTGCTGCAGCTGATGCAGATGGGTGATGCCGGACTGGGCGTGGACGACTACTTTCAGGTCATTTCCGACAAGACCGCCTGCCTGTTCGCCGCCAGCGCCCGGCTCGGCGGGGTACTGGGACAGCTTGATGAGCAGTCCTGCGAACGCCTGGCCGATTACGGGCTGCTGCTCGGCCAGGCCTTCCAGATCACCGACGACGTTCTCGACTATCGCTCTACCGACGGTGAGTTGGGCAAGAATGTCGGCGATGACCTGGCCGAAGGCAAGGTGACCCTGCCCCTCATTCTTGCCATGCGCGATGCCGAGCGCGACGACCGCCGCCGACTGAGCGAGATGATAGAGGCCGGCGGCAGCGACCAGCTCGACGATGTGCGTCGTGTCATGGAAGCCACAGGGGCTCTGGACCGGGCAATGTCGGAAGGCCGGCGCCTGGCCAGCCAGGCCAGGGACGCACTGTCGGTTCTGCCCGACTCCCCCCAGCGCCAGGCGCTGGAGTACCTGGCTCGGCACGCCGTTGACCGAACCATTTAGAGCACCACGGGCCCGGCACCCCGAGCCTGTTGGTCTTGCTCCTATTGCGGCTGCCTTGCTGAAACTCCTCGAGCAGCGGCAGCAAACCGCTCTCCCCGCTCCTCGAAGTCACGAAACTGCGGGAAACTCGGGGCACCCGGCGACAGCAGCACCACACTGCCCGGCCGGCTGAGACGACGGGCGCGTTGTACAGCCTCCTCCACGTTCTCGACGGCATGAATCACCAGCTCGGCCGGTCCGATACGGTCACGAAACGCCCGGCCGATGGCAGCCCCGTTATCCGGCAGCGTCAGCAAGGCCTGCAAACGATGAATTCGACTCCACGCGATGAGCTCCGACCAGTCGGCCGATCGATCCTTGCCCCCCACGATCAGAATGACCGGCACGTCCCCGAGCGCTTCAAGCGCGGCTCGTGTCGCATAAGGACTGGTCGAGATCGAGTCGTTGATCCAGCGCACGCCGTTCGATTCAGCCACCACTTCAAGCCGGTGCGACAGTGGCCTGAACGTCTTCAAAGCCGACAGCATGGACTCGAGGTCCAGACCCGAACGCCGACCGGCCTCCAGGGCCAGTGCCACGTTGTCGAGATTGTGCCTCCCCATCAGGCTCAGCGAAGCGGTCCCGCTCAACTGCTGATCGTCCAGCCAGAGCGCATCCTCGAGACGATGGATGCAGGGCGGCCGATTGGCCGCGATTCGCCCGGGAATGCCCTCGGTCGCCGCCATCAGTACGGGATCGTTGGCATTGACCAGCAAGGGCCGACCTGCCAGTAGCGCGGCCAGGCGCAGCTTGCTGTGGACGTAGTCATCCAGGCTGCCGTGCCAGTCCAGATGCTCCGGAAACAGGCGGGTCATCAGGCCCATGGCCAGACGACCCTCCAGGTCGGTCAACTGGTAGCTGGAAAGCTCCAGCACCACCGTTTCGGCATCGGTATCAAGGTGCTCGATCAGGGGAATACCGATATTGCCGGCCAGCAGGCTGTTGACACCGGCCTCGCGAAACAGGTGAGCCAGAACCGATGCCGTCGTGCTCTTTCCCTTCGAGCCGGTAATGCCAATCACGGGCACATCGGCACGTTCGGCCAGCCAGATCGAACTCGGGTTGATGACCCGGCCACCGTGGCGACGAAACTCGACCAGCGCTGGATGATCGACCGGCACCCCGGGCGAACGCAGCAAGAGTTCGTAGTCGAGCAAGTGGGCGTCAAACGGACCGATACGTGCCGGCACTTCCTCGGGCACCGATCCGGCCTCGATCAACACCGTCAGGTCGATATCGGGATCATGCCGCTTCAGCGCCCGAACCACGCCACGTCCCTCGCGTCCGTAGCCCAGCACACCCACACGGTGGCGACAGATGAATTCAAGCGTCGGCGAGCAAGTCATCCGGGATCTGGTGCGGTCCGTCGGGTCGGCAGAGTTGCGTCAGGGCCGGCAACGGTTCCGGCGGCAACTCCGGCAGCAACTGCCGCACCACGGCATGCGACGACCACATCGATGATGGTTCGCCCAGCGAAGCGAGTGCGACTCTGGCCTCCACCGCTTCACCGACACACTCGAACGGCTTGGCGCCGTCCAGGGCCAGCAGTTGCCTGAATCCATCAACCTGTTCGGGGTCATTCAGCAGGTCGCGGCCGAAAATGCCAACCAGCGCATCAGGCGCCATAAACGGTGCCAGGGCCAGGAACACGAAGTGACATTTGGGGCAAGTGCCGCACCAGCGACGGGTGCGCGCACCATCGAGGTGAAAGTTGCGGTTACAAGAGGAAAAATGAGCGTGGTAGGAATCCAGCTTGGCGAAATCACGGCAGATGGCCAACTCACGATCACGGCGCAGCAGCGAGAATACCGCTGTATCGGAAGCCACGTATCGACCGATCCAGTCGGACAGCATGCGTTCGAAAGAATAAGACTTGGAGAACTGGTGATTGACCGCCCTGCCCTTCGCGTCAGTCAGGGTCTGCTCATCGGCCGAACGCTCATTGGCAAACACCACCCGACCGAAACCAGCCAGCACGGCAAAAACCAGCAAGGCTGCACCATTGATTGCCGTGATCGGCACATGGCCATTCCATGCCCCCCTGCGATTGAGCTCGCCGAGTTGCGGATCAATGCGTCGCTCGATCACTCGGTGGTCGGTACCGGCGCAGTCTGCAACCTCACCTATAAGCGCGGCCTGCCCGACCTGTACGGTCACTGGATCGGTGCCCGCACTTCGCAAACGCTCCAGCGCCACCAGGGAGTCCTTGCCGCCGCCCATGGGCAGCAGCGTTCGCGCACCATCGTTCAGGCACGGCGGCTCGGACACTTCGGCCTGCCGCCCCGGAAACGCGGGAAAGTCGGTCACGTCCAGATCATTCTGCCAGGCGAACTCGGCCAGACCTTCGCGCCAGAGCCGACTCAGCCACGCCGACTGCCAGGCATCGGGTCGACGGCCGGCAAAGGTCAGCCGGGATGGACAGCCGGCCTTCCAGTAACTGATTCCGGCACTCCAGTGCAGCAGATCCAGAGCCTGCTCCAGTGCCCGTATTCTTGGCGGATCGAGCCGGAATGGCACACCTGGAAATCGAAAGCGCTCGGTCAGTTCGAGGTGATCCAGCCGGTAGTCCAGGCGCAGCCAGCCGGTCTCGACATCCAGCGCCCGGGAGACAAAACAGAACTCGACGCTGGCCTGGCGCGACCAGTCAAGACCGGCTTGAATGCTGGCTGGTTCAGCTGCCGGCTTCGGCATTCGCTCTCTCCGGCCGATCATCCGGCCGCGCCCGCGGCCACGCCCGCAACACGGCGTTGACCAGTGTGGCCAGCGGTATGGCAAAGAAAATGCCCCAGAACCCCCAGATACCGCCGAAGACCAGCACCGCAATGATGATGGCAACCGGGTGCAGGTTGACCACCTCGGAAAACAGAATGGGCACCAGCACATTGCCGTCCAGCGCCTGGATGATGGCGTAGGCAATCATGACGTACCAGAAACTGGCCGTCAGGCCGAATGTGATCAGGGCGACAGCGGCCACCGGAATCGTGACCACGGCGGCACCAATGTAGGGAATGATGACCGAAAAGCCAACCAGCATCGACAGCAGCATGGCAAACGGCAGGTTCAGCAGGGAGAACACGGCATAGGTCACCACCCACACAATCAGGATCTCCAGCACCTTGCCGCGGACGTAGTTGCCGATCTGGGCGTCGACTTCTTGCCACACACTGGCTACCAACGCCCGATCTCGCGGCAGATAGGACCGGATCCAGGCCACCAGCACGGCCTTGTCCTTGAGAAAGAAGAACACCAGCACCGGCATCAGGACCAGGAAAACCAGCAGGCTGACCATACCCATCACACCCGACAGCGACACCAGCGTGGCCCCGTAGTTGACCAGCTCGGCTCCGAGATTGTCCAGCATGCGGGAAAGCTGCTCTTCGGAGATCAGCGCCAGTTGCCGCTCGGCCTCCTCGGCGGCAATGAGCTGATCCTCGGCAGTCTCTGAAACCGGCCGGACATCTCCGTTGGCTGGCTCGGCCGGCGCCACGATCTGGGGATATCGATCCGGCAGAGTGGCCAGCCACTCCTGCGCATCGGCGATATAGCCGGGCAACTGCTGAACAATAACGGCCAGCTGCCTTGTCAGCATGGGCAGTACGCCGAAAATCAGGAATAACAGGGCGGTCATGAACGCTGCGAAAACGCTGATCACGCTGATCAGGCGCGGCAGACCAAAGCGCTCCAGCCGCTGCACTCCACCCTCGAGCAGGTAGGCAATGATCAGGCTGGCGACCACCGGGGTCAACATGCGCCCGAACAGGATCACCGCGACCACGCCAAGCACCAGGAACAACGCGAGGATCACGACCTGGGGATCGGAGAAGTGGCGCTGGTACCACTGGCTGAAACGGTCAAACATGGGTGGATTATAAAGCCTGGCTGCAAGAACAACAGCCCGCCCGGCCTGCCGGTCCCGGTGACCTTCCCCGCAGGAGGCCACCGGGCGCCGTTGCTTTCACTTTCAGGAGTGTTGTTTCAAGCGGGGATTCAGAATGCCATGCTCCAGGCTGCCTGGACCTCCAGCCCCTGGTCCAGCTTGTCGCTGACCACACCCAGCACGTTGCCACCGAATGCGTACTCGGGCGGTGCATAAGCGGCATTCAGGTGAAGCCTGCCCTGATTGATGCCTTTGGAAACACCGACCAGCATGGAGTTGCGAGCCAGCTCCGGGCTCAGGGCCGAAGCCAGCGAAGGCGCCGTTGGCGTAGGTTGTGTGCGGGTGCGATAATCGAAGAACAACTCGAGATCGTCGTCATTGCGCCAGCTCCAGCCAAGGTTGTAGACCATCAGGTCGTCCCAGACAAACCGCGGACTGCCGCTGTCGCCGAGCAGCGCATTGAAGCGAGCTGGCAATGAACGACTCGGGAACGCCCCGATCTCGCTGTAGAAGATCTGGGAAATCCCCAGTCTCAGCCGCGTGCGTTCGGTGGCATTCAGCTCCAGACCCAGCTGCAGTCGCGATGGTATGTCGAGCTCGGCGTGAGTGCCATGAACACCCCGCACGGTGGCGAACTCGCTCATGTCGATGCGCGACTGAAAAGCAGCCTCAAGCTGCACGTTGTCCAGCAACTGGCCGCTGAGCGCAAAGCGCAGACCGGCACCGTGAACGACTTCGCTGCGAGTCGGATCATCGATAAGGATCGATGACGGCATGCCAATCAGGTCATCGCTTTCGCGGAAATTCATTTCGGAAGCACCGAAACGCTGGCTGGCCAGAATGGCCGATACCGTCAATGCACTCTGATCGCTCATGCGATGGGTGACACTGGGCATGATCAGCGACTGCCGGAATCGATAGCCATCCGGCAAGCCGTCGCCCGAACCGAAGTCAGTCATCATCAGGCTGGAGCGCGACTGGCGCAGCGACATGCGCAATGAGCCAGAGTTTTTGCTGTCGGCCAGCATGCCTTGTGCAAAGTCAGGCACCAACAAATGCTGATCGAACTCCAGCCAGCTGACTCGCGGCTCATCGACTGTGGTCAGCCGATCCAGTTCGGGAGTCAGTTCATGAATCAGATACTCTTCCCAGGGCCCCAGCTCGAAGCTGACCAGGAACCAGCCCAGACCGGCATAGGGTTGAGTCTGCCAGCCATGCGCGGCCGAAGTCGGCATGGCATTCGCCACCGCGGTCGTGCCCAGAAGGCTGGTCAACAGAATAATGGTCGCAAAACGGTGTTTCACGGGAGTCGGAAGTCTGGTCTTGGCGCTCAGTTTAATCCCTTGCTTGGCAAAAATACAACGTTTAGGCAATGTTTTTTTTCGGCGCTCACAAGCCCTTGTTATTATTGCCACCCCGCGCCCACCAGATGTTGCAAATGAACAACAGGCCCTGCGTTCTGACGATTGCCGGTTCCGATTCCTGCGGCGGTGCAGGCATCCAGGCCGACCTCAAGACGTTCACCCATCACGGAGCCGAAGGTGCAAGCGTACTGACCGCCATCACGGCCCAGAACACTACCGGCGTAGCCGCGGTAGAAACACTCCCGCCTCAAATGGTGCGCGATCAACTTGATGCCGTGCTGTCCGACCTGCCCATCCGGGCCGCCAAGACCGGCATGCTGGCCAATGCCGCCATCATCGAAACACTGGCCGCGGGACTGGCGGCGGGACCATCGCTTGAACGGGTCATCGATCCGGTCATGGTCGCGACCAGCGGGGCGCGCCTGCTGGACCAGGACGCCGAGCGGGCACTGATCGAACACCTGCTGCCGGGTGCGGCGCTGGTCACTCCCAACCTGCCCGAAGCGGCCGCACTGACCGGACTGCCCGAGGAAACGCATCCCGAACGCCTTGCCGAGGCCATCCTGGCCATGGGCTGCAAGGCCGTGCTGGTCAAGGGCGGACATGCGCGCGGCGCGCGAATCGAGGACTTGCTCGTCACCCCGGCGGGCAGCCACAGGATGTCACATGATCGTCAGGACAGGCGCATCCATGGCACCGGCTGCGCGCTATCGGCCGCCATCACCGCCCGGCTGGCCGGGGGCGAAAACCTGCAAACCGCTGTCGGTGGGGCCATCGAGTGGCTGCAGCGCATGATCACCGGCGCCTGGCAACCCCTGCACGGCAATCTGGCGATGCTGCCGTTCGGGGCCAGCAGTAACCCGGCAGGTATGTAGGTCGCATTCAGCCGGGTTATCGAAACCGGGTCATGACCCCAGGCGTTCGCAGATCGCGTCGGTAAAGGTTTCAGTCGTGCCGCCTCCGCCCAGGTCCGGTGTTGTGCGGTCGCCGGCCTCGATCACCTCGGCAATAGCCCGGCGCAGGCGTGCCGCCTTGTCATGCTGGTCCAGATGCTCGAGCATCTGGGCGGCGCCCAGCAGCAACGCACAGGGGTTGGCGATACCTTTCCCGGCAATGTCCGGCGCCGAACCATGAACAGCCTCGAACATGGCCGCACGCTCGCCGATATTGGCGCCCGGGGCCAGCCCCAGGCCGCCCACCAGCCCGGCACAGAGGTCCGAGATGATGTCGCCGAACAGGTTGGTCGTGACCAGCACGTCGAACTGCTCGGGCCGCATCACCAGTTGCATGCAGGCATTGTCGACGATGATGTCGCCGAACTCGATGTCAGGGTAGTCGGCCGCCACCTCGCGGGCCACGTTGAGGAACATGCCCGAAACATCCTTGAGAATATTGGCCTTGTGCACCGCAGTGACCTTCTTGCGGCCGGCCCGGCGCGCCAGGTCGAAAGCAAACCGGATGACCCGCTCGCACCCGGCACGAGTGACCACCATCTTCGATTCCGCGCGACTGCCGTCCTCGGCCGTCATGGCGCCCTCGGCCAGGTAAGCGCCTTCGGTATTCTCCCGCACCGTGATGAGATCGATACCCTCGTAGCGTGAAGCGCTGCCCTTGAAACTGATCGCCGGACGAACGTTGGCGTAGAGATCGAAATGCTTGCGCAGTGCCACGTTGAGCGACTTGAAACCGCCACCGATCGGTGTAGTCAGCGGGGCTTTCAATGCCACACGGGTTCGCTCGATCGAAGCCAGAGTCGCGGCCGGGAGCAGTTCGCCGATATCTTCCAGCGCACCCAGCCCTGCTGGCTGAAAGTCGTATTCCAGTCCTGCATCCAGCTGATCGAGCACGCGTAGCGTGGCTTCCATGATCTCGGGGCCGATCCCGTCGCCCCGAATGACGGTGATTTGCTGCGTCACGCCTGAATATCCCTGGTTGTCGGTGTGGAACCATCGCGCCCGGACAGAAGACTGCCCGGCCTTTGCAAAAAACGCGGGCCGTTGCAGCCCGCATATAACCAAATATTATACCGCCAACAGAGACTGTCGGGAGGGTCGACGGCCGGTTTCAGACGGACCGGACTCAGACACGCAACAGGCGCTCGAGCGCCTCTTCCTGGTCCAGGGCATCCAGGTCGTCGAAGCCGCCGACATGCGCTTGTCCGATAAAGATCTGCGGCACGCTGGTCTGACCGCTGCGCGCCTTCATCTCCTCGCGCTTTTCAGGGGCTGCATCAACAGCCACCTCGGTCCAGCTCACACCCTGCTCACGCAGGAGTCTGCGGGCCCGTTCGCAGAACGGGCAGGTGCTAGTGGCATACATCAAGACCGGTTTGTGATTCAAAAAAGTATCTCCAGTGTCGGAATAACAAGAACCTGATTACGCATATTTCTCGGCCATTGTACTGACTTGTTTTTTGAAACCGCAGATCAACGCAGATTCTCAGCGTTCATCTGCGGTTCCCAAATTTCCCGCCCGGAAGATGGTTGAACCATCTGAATAATCAGGTATCCGCATTAATCCGGCACGCGGTCGCGCCGCATGAACCGGGCCGGATTCACCCCTACAAGGGAATGCTATAGACCAGGTCATCGCCATTGTGGAACTCGATCTGTCCGGCCTCGGGATTGTAGCGAAGTCGCACCTGCGCATCGGCGCCATCCAGAGCGATGTAATCGCCGGCGGCAATGCGAACAGCCTGCCCCGAATCGATCTGATCGATCACCAGGCCGGCACGTGATGCCGGTGAATGCCGGGCATGACCAAACTCCGGACCGGCCAGGACAATGCCATAACGCGGCTTGCCGTCCGGATGATCATTGCTGGTCATCACGCCCAGACCGAACTCGGTGGGAGCACTGCCGCCGTTGACAATATCGATGCCGCGCACCGTGGCCGGCCGATCCGAGTAGTTGAATCCGTTGACCTCCATACCCACCGCAGGACGGCCGTTGTAGCTCACTGCAATACTGTTCGACCCCCAGACGATGCCGCCCTCGCCATCGTTTTCTCCGTACAGCGTGGCCCCCACAGCCCGACCCCTGCCCTCCAGTCGGGCCATCGCGCCAAGCCCTCCGGTATCGACCTGCTCACCTTCCGGCACCACGGTGTAGAAAGCGGAATTGTCGAAACTGTCCTCGGTGGCCGTTGTGGCGACCAGCAACGGTGCATCTCCGGTGCCATCCTCCATGCCCCAGATACGCAGAATCGGCTTGGTGCCATCGCCCAGCACGACTGAACCGGCTGCCGTTCCCAGCATGGCGGCGACGAAAGAAACCAGGGCGACACTGCCCAGGGTACCCAGTGACTGCTGCATCACGCATCTCCACAGTTCGGTCAACCGCTGAAGCTAGCCCGAACCCCCTGCCGGGTCAAGCGACCGGCTGCAGTGTCAGATGCACCAGTCCGGTTTGGCCAGGCCACCGTACTTGCATGCCAGCCTGACCGGGCCGTCGGGGAACAGGCGATACAGTTCGCGACTGGAACCGGAGCCGAACTGCTCGCGCCACGCGGCAACAACGACCCGCATCAGTGGCGGATTGCCATAACGCTGATGGTGGTCACGCACCATGCGGATCAGCCACCAGTGCTGTTTGCCCAGCACGACACCGTCACTCGCCGCCAGCGCCTCGGCCACCTTGATCGACCACTGCTCCGGCCTGACCAGGAACCCCTCGTCATCCAGCACCACGGGGGCCCCGTCTCCGTCAAGCAACCGTCCGGGCATATCGCTCACAGGCGAATTGCTCCGCGGCTGCCTTCGAGCAAAGCGTGAACCCTCGCTGGCTCCAGGGCGACCGCCTCGATATCGGGCACCCGCGTGGCACCGCAATAAAAGACATCTGCCAGGCTGAAATCAACCAGTTGCCGCCAGGCCCGGACTTTCTCGCCGACCAGATGTTCGCAGCCGGCGCCCGAAAACAACACGGCAATCGGCAGCTCAAGGCTGGCCCCGGCAAGCACCAGCTCCAGCACTTCCTGGCTGTCGGGATCCGTCGGCGCCGAGGCGACAATCACCACCCATGGCCCGGCACCCACACCCGCTCCCTGTTCATCGTCGAAGCGAAAGCCACGCGCCAGCCGATGCCAGAACCAAACCAGGCTGGAGCGCTCGAAAGGCTCATCAAGCGTATCGTCGGTTCGGCGCTGCCATGCCGCGGAACAGACTTCCAGGGACAACCGTGGCGCCTGAATCCGGCGCCAGCGATCGGAATACGGTGCACTGGCCTGCATCACCCCGTCGCCGTGAAAAAAAACCACGATTTCACCCGTCACACGCTCCAGCAGATCGACCACGCGCTCCACTCCGGCCCGGCCTGCCGACGTGTCGGGCGCTGACCGGGTCAGCACAATGGTATTGTCCTGTGGCATGGCTTGCATCAGACTGTTCGACGCGGCATTTCGGCGTGGGTGAAACAACGTCCCGGTTTTCTGGTCTTAAGAGCGCAATGAAGAAACTGTTCTCCAAACTGACGCTGATGGTCGGCATTGTATCGCTTGCCGGCCTGGTCGCGGCGCAATCGGTGCAGCTCCCTGACATGGGCGGCACGTCCACGCGTGTCCTCCCCCCCGATGCTGAGCGGACCTTTCCGAAAGACATGGAACGGTTTCTCAGGGCCAGCCGGGTACTGATCGAGGACCCCATGATTCGCGGCTTTTTCGAGGACATGGGTTTTCGCCTGGTCGCTCAGTCCAGCCGCCCCTCGGCCCACTTTCATTTCTTTGTCATCAACGACCCGACCATCAACGCCTTCGCCGCGCCGGCCGGGGTGATCGGCCTGCACACCGGGCTGATCCTGACCGCTCACGATGAAAGTGAAGTCGCCGGCGTGGTGGCCCACGAAATCGCCCACATCACCCAGGATCACCTGGCCCGCGGCATGGAGCAGGCACAACAGGTGTCCCTGCCGACCATGCTGGCAACGCTGGGCCTGGCGCTGGCCGCCGGCGCCGCCGGGGCCGGGGCCGATGCCGGGCAGGCCATTCTGATGAGCGGCATGGGACTGGCGCAGCAGTTCCAGATCAACCATACCCGCCAGGCCGAAGCCGAAGCCGACCGCATCGGTATCGGACTGCTGGCACGGTCCGGATACGACCCGCATGGCATGACCCGCTTCTTCGAACGCCTGAACTCCGTCTCGCGTGCCATGGGTCAGGGCCCGCCAGAGTACCTGCGGACCCACCCGCTGACCGTCAACCGCATCGCGGAGGCCCGCGACCGCGCCGTGTCGCTCAAGGAGCGGGAACTGCGCGAGCCACGCGATGGCGAAGCATTCCACTTTGTGCAGGCACGGTTGCGGGCACTGATTTCGCAACGACCCGAGCAGGCCGAACAGTTCTTCAAGGCCAGACTGCAGGACGGTACGCGCCCGGAACAGGCCATGCGTTACGGTCTTGCGCTGACCTATGTGCGCGAACGTCGCCTGGACGAGGCCGCCGAACAGATCGAGTACCTGCACTCGAAAGATCCTGATCGCCAGATCTATCGCCTGCTGGAAGCCGACTGGTTGCTGGCCAGCGACCAGATCGATGACAGCCTGAAGCTGCTTGAGTCGCTGTACAATCGCTACCCGGGCAGCCGCATGGTCACCACCCAGTACGCCGAGGCATTGATGCACGAACGCGAACCGGAGCGAGCTGCACGGGCAGCCGACGTGCTGCGGCGCCACCTCAGACGTCATCCCGATGACCTGCCCATGACCGAACTGCTTGCACGGGCGGCCGATCGAGCAGGCGAACCGGTGCGCGCAACCGAAGCCCTGGCCGAGAGCTATTACATGCGTGGCGGTGTCTACGAGGCCATCGAACAACTGGAGCGCCTGATCCAGCGCGATGATCTCGATTACTACCAGCGCGCCCGGATCACTGCACGAATCGACGAACTGCGAGCAGAGCAGGTGCGACTCGGCAATGCCGGACGAAGGCGCTGACCTCCTCGCATTCAACCTGACGAAACTCATGCATTCATGGCGACCCAGCGCCTCGACCGAGGCCCTATGCAAGCGCGCAAGGCTGGTGGCCCGCATGCGCTCGTTTCTCGACCGGCGCGGGCTGACCGAGGTCAGCACTCCCCTGGTCACCGCTGGCGGCGTCACCGACCCTCACATTGAAAGCACGGCACTTGACCGCTCTGACGGCTACCTGAGAACCTCGCCGGAGTACTGGCACAAGCGCCTGCTGGCCGCCGGCTTCGGGGATCTCTACGAGCTGGGGCCAGTGTTTCGAGACGGTGAAAGGGGACGCCTGCACCAGCCCGAGTTCACCTTGCTGGAGTGGTACCGGGTGGGCTGGGACTGGCAGGAGCTGGCCGCGGAAGTGGTCGCGCTGATCGAGCATTGCCTGGACAGGCCGGAAGCCGGGCCGCCGGCATTCTGGCGCAGCTGGCGGGACTGCTTTCTCGATCAATTGGGCGTGGATGCGCTCACGGCCGAGCGGGAGCAGCTGGAGAATATCGCGGGCGAGACACCGCCGGGCCTGACCCGGGACATGCTGCTCGACTACCTGTTTGCCACCCGGATCCAGCCGGAATTCCCCGCAGACCGCATCACCATCGTGCACGATTATCCCGCCTCGCAAGCCGCGCTGGCCAGGCTCAAGCCCGCCGATCCGGCGGTTGCCGAGCGCTTCGAGGTGTTCGTGGGACCGGTGGAACTGGCCAACGGCTATCGCGAGTTGCTCGACCCGGAACAACAGCGCAACCGCTTTGAGCGCGACAACCGGATACGCCGGGAGCTGAAGCGGACGGTCATGCCCATCGACGAGGACCTGATCGCGGCACTGGAAGCCGGGATGCCGGATTGCTCAGGCGTGGCACTGGGAGTCGACCGACTGGTCATGCTCGCCACCAATGCCCAGCACATCACGGAGGTGATGTCCTTCCCCTCACCTCACCCCGGCAGCCCGTGATCGTCCAGGTAGTCGTCAATACGCCGGCTCAGCTCCGCCCAGGTCAGCATGGCACGCTGGGCCAGACTGAGCCGATTGGGGTGCAGTAACCGGCGCAGCTCGGCGACGGGCCACTCGACCGGCTGCTCGTCAGGCCCGACCATGACCACCACCTGCTCGGGATCAAGGGCCTCGACATCCGCAACGGCCGCTTGCAGTTCCTGCGGCAGCAAGGGCATGAGTGGCTCACCCAGGCCCGATCGCATCCCGACCAGGTACCCGCAAACCGACTCACCCTGCACGGACTCCATGCAGGCAATACCGGCCGGTCTGCTGCGGGCAATCAGACGCCCGTCCACTGCCTTACGGCCATCACCTGTCCGAATGAACTTGCGCTGGCTGTGACCCGCATCGTCTGCAACCACCAGTTCCGTAATGGCAACGGGCCAAAGCGGGATCAACGCATGCCGGGCCGGCAGGGCCAGGGCAACCAGCGCCAGCACCAGCAGCGCGACCCCCAACAAGCAGGCACGGAGCAAAGGGACTATTGCAGACATATCCGGTGCCGAATCGCTCCGCCACCGGAAATGGCAGCGCGGACAACAGCGAATGCGGGGCTGCCCCGCGGCGTGCCCATACCTGAACACATGATTGTTCGACCCCCTGCAAATGCAAAAATCAGCAATAGCCGTTTCAAGGCTGGCATCATGCGCAAAAATATAGCACGATAGCACCGTATAATTGATTCGCCCGGCTCCGGCAGGGGGGGCCGGGAATCTCTGATCAACCATCGCGTGAAGTGCCATGCGCGGTTGGATCGGGGCTTCTCAGGTTCGGGGAACACTGCGGGCATGGAATAACTTTGCCGGAGCATTCATGCAGGACGCTATAACGGTGCGGGCTGCCCGCACATCTGAAATTCCGACACTGGCCAAACTGGTCGAAACACGCCTGCCCGACATGATGTCCGGCACGCGCCTTGGCGGCAGTATCGAGTCGCGCCTGGCCAGTCTCGTTCCGGACCAGGCGCTGCTGGTGGCCACGCGCGGTTCCCGCCTGGCCGGAATGATCGCCCTGGATATTGACCACGCGCGCATCCTGGCCTGCTATCTCGACCCGGACAATGCCTCGCCCGAGACCCCCAGAGAGTTATTCGCCAACATCGAAAAGGTGGCCCTGATTTTCGGCATACGCCGGCTTTACGGCGTGGCTCGCCGGCGGGTTTCGGGTTTCATGAAATCTCTCGGCTACGAGATCGAACCTGGCGCCGATGCGCAGAGCAAAACGCTGGAGATCAGCAAGAATCTAGTGGCCGATGCCGACGAGGAGTTGACTCGTATTCTCAATCTGGGCGACGAGATCGGTCTGCCGGAAAACTACGGCCGGGCCCATCGAATGCCGATGGTGCGTGAGGCCCCCGAACTGGTGCCGGCCGGACTGGACATCTTCAAGCGCGAACAACGACTGATCCCGGCCGCCGCCGATGCCTGGTCAAGCATGAAGGTCGCCGCCACCAACGCCGGCGTCGAGTTGCAACTGGTTTCAGCCTACCGCAGCATCGGCTACCAGATGAATATCCTGCGCAAGAAACTCAATGAAGGCCGGACGCTCAAGCATATCCTGCGCGTCTCCGCCGCCCCGGGCTACAGCGAACACCACAGCGGACGGGCCATCGACCTGAGCACCATTGACTGCAAGCCGCTGGAGGAAGACTTTGCCGAAACCCGGGCCTACCAGTGGCTCCAGGCCAATGCCCGCTTCTTCGGATTTCGCGAGTCCTATCCTCGCAAGAACCGTCACCAACTCGCCTGGGAGCCCTGGCACTGGTACTACTTCAAGCCCTGATCTGCTGCCAGGCATCCAGGGCGCGTTGGCGGGAGCGTTTCAGGTTCACGATGGGCGCAGGATAGCCAAGACGAGCTGAAGCCTCCCGATCCAGCGGCTGGTGGATGCGCTTGCCCTTGATGCTGGCCAGCTCCGGGCACCAGGCTCGCACGTATGTGCTGTCGGGATCGAACTTTTCGCCCTGCAGCACCGGATTGAACACGCGGAAGTACGGTGCCGCATCGGCGCCGCAGCCCGCCGTCCACTGCCAACCCTGGGTGTTGTTGGCCAGGTCGGCATCGACCAGCGTGTCCCAGAACCAGCGCGCGCCCTCCTGCCAGGGAATGAGCAGGTTCTTGGTCAGAAACGACGCCACGACCATGCGGACACGGTTGTGCATCCAGCCGGTCGTCCACAGCTCGCGCATGCCCGCGTCCACCAGCGGAATGCCGGTTTCCCCACGCTGCCAGGCACGCAGGTCGTCCGCATAGTCTTTCTGGCCGCGCCAGGGGAATCGATCAAACGATGAATTGAGTGGCTTGTCCGGCAGCTCCTGACAGTGAAAGAGCATCTGAATCGAGAACTCCCGCCAGGCGATCTCACTCATGAAAGTCAGCGCCCCCTGCCCCGTAGGCAGTTCACCGGCATCGTCCAGTGCCCGGGCAACCTGCCACGGCGAGACCTCTCCGAAGTGCAGATGGGGTGACAGCCCGGATGTACCTGCGATACCCGGTCGATCACGACCTTGGGCATAATCGATCACTGTCTGTTCGACAAAACCTCGCAGGCGACGCCCGGCCCCTGTCTCGCCGGGTTCCCAGCGCTCACTGAAGCCGCCGGCCCAATCCAGTCGGGGCAGGAGTTTCAATTCATCCAGTGCCAGACTGACCGGCCAGCGAGCCGGTGGTGCGAGACGACGCGGCTCGGGGCGGACAGCTGGCACGATCCAGTGCCTCTGCATTTGTTTCCAAAACGGCGTGAAGACGCGATAGACGCCGCCATCGGACTTTCGCAATTGCCAGGGCTCGAACAACACCGAACCGTTGGCGCTCTCCACCTCAAGGCCGTCCCGGTCCCGAAGTGCGATCTTGATCCGCCGGTCACGTTCGACCAGCGCAGGCTCGTAGCAACGGTTCCAGTAGACCGCGTCGGCGTGACAGGCCCTGCTGATCCGACGCAGGGCCTCGAGCGAATCCCCATGGGCCAGAATCAGCCGACTGCCGCGCTGCCGCAGACGCTCGTCCAGTGCTGCCAGCGAGTGATGCAGCCACCAGCGGCTGGCTGCCCCCGGCGACCAGTGACCCTCGGCATCCGGGTCCCAGATGAATACCGGCACGACACGGTCGTGGGACCGGCGCGCCTGATCAAGAGCGGGGTTGTCGGCCAGACGCAGATCCCGTCGCAGCCAGACGATGGCGGTGGATGGCATGTAGCCACTCCGTATCGAGTCAGAAGCAAGAGTCTAACTGCGTAGACAGCGATAGCGTGTCATCACGGTGGCAAGCGGCCTCAGGAGCTGTTCTGGCGACGCTCCTTGCGCACGGCATCGGCGCGACGAGCCTCCAGGGCTTCGAGGTAACCATCCTCAAGCCCAGTGACGTACTGGCCACTGAAACAGGAGCTGTCGAAACCGGTCAGCCGCTCATTCTTGCCGCGCACGGCTCTTTCCAGATCACCCAGTTCCTGGTAAATCAGGCGATCGGCTCCGATATGCTCTCGTATCTGCTCCTCGCTGCGTCCCGAGGCAATCAGTTCACTGGCCGCCGGCATGTCAATGCCATAGACATTGGGGTAGCGTACCGGCGGCGAGGCCGAGGCCAGGTAGACCTTCTTGGCGCCGGCTTCACGAGCCATTTGAACGATCTGTTTGGATGTCGTGCCACGCACGATGGAATCATCGACCAGCAACACGTTCTTGTTGCGAAACTCCAGCGAAATGGTATTGAGCTTGCGCCGCACCGAGCGGGCCCGCTCTTCCTGGCCCGGCATGATGAACGTCCGGCCGATATAGCGATTCTTCATCAGGCCCTCGCGATACTTGGCGCCCAGCATGTGTGCCAGCGGCAGACAGGCCGTGCGCGAGGTATCCGGCACCGGGATGACAGCATCGATGTCGTGATCCGGCCATTCGTTCAGGATTCTCTCGGCCAGGGCTTCACCCATGCGCAAACGCGCCTTGTAGACCGACAGGTCGTCGATCATGGAATCCGGGCGGGCAAAATAGACAAACTCGAACATGCAGGGGCTGTAGCCCTCGGCGCGGTCACTGACATGCCGGTGCAACTCGCCATCCACGGTGATCAGCACGCTCTCTCCGGGGGCCAGATCACCCACCAGCTCGAAGTCGAGAATATCCAGCACGACCGATTCGGAGGCCAGAATGTACTCCGGACCGTCGGGTGACTCCCGCCGTCCCAGCACAATGGGTCGAATGCCGTGCGGATCACGAAACCCAAGCAAACCCACGCCGGCAATGACGGCCACGGTGGCATAGCCGCCACGGCAACGGCGAAACACGCCATCGACGGCATTGAATACATCGACCGGATGAATCCCGTTGCTGGTGTGCTGGCTCAGTTCGTGGGCCAGGCAGTTGAGCAGCACCTCGGAGTCGGACTCGGTATTGATATGCCGCCGGTCTTCTTCGAACAGCTCGCGGCTGAGCACTTCACTGTTGATCAGGTTGCCGTTGTGCCCCAGCGAGATGCCGCAGGGTGAGTTGACATACATCGGCTGCGCCTCGTCTGGCTGGTCCAGCCCGGCCGTCGGGTAGCGCACGTGACCGATCCCGTACTCGCCAGTCAATCCGGCCACCGACGACTCGGAGAACACATCGCGCACCAGTCCCAGCCCCCGGGCTGAACGCATCCGGCCACCATCGAGCGTGGTCATGCCGGCGGCATCCTGACCGCGATGCTGCAGGATGGTCATGGCGTCATACAGACGGGCGGCAACCGGCGCGCGCCCTGCGATACCTACGATTCCACACATATCAGGCTTCAGTCTCCGTCACGGACTCCACGGGCAGGTAGGCCTGGATCGACTCGGGAAAGAATCCGACCATCCAGATACCCAGCCGTTCAAACTCGGGCAGCAGGGTTGACTCCCGCCACCATGGATCTTCGACAAACGGGGTGAATGTCGCCAGAATCACCCCAATCGTCACGATAGCAATGCCCCGCAGGGCACCAAACAAGGCACCGAGCAGGCGATCGGTGCCGCTCAGGCCGGTTCCGTCAACCAGCCTGCCAAGCAGATAGTTGATCAGACCACCGATAACCAGCACCACGACAAACACGGCCACGAAAGCCACGATCACCCGCACCGAAGGCACGTCTATCGTGTCTTCGAGCCGCACCGATATTGGCCCGGCAGCCTGCAAGGCCACGTAACCGGCGGCAATCCAGACCAGCAAGGAAAATACCTCGCGGATAAAGCCACGAAAGAGACTGACCACGATCGATACCAGGCAGATGCCCAGAATCGCATAATCGGCCACGCTCATGGATGGCTGACCACAATCCCCTCGAGCCCGGCTTCATCCTGCAGCCTTGCGCGCAACTGGTCGGCGTCATCGCGCTCTGAGTAGCTTCCGACACGAACGCGGTAGATGGTTCGTCCACCGGAGACCTCCTCATGCTTAAAGGCTTCGAAACCAAGCTCCGACAGGCGTGCCATGAGACGGTCGGCGTTGTTGAGGCTGGCAAACGAGCCTACCTGTACCGCGTAGCCGGCCGGCACCTCATCGGCGGGAGCCACGCCACGCTCCCGCGATACGATGGCGGGTTCCACGCCGGCCACCGTGGCCGCAATCTGGCCACGCGCAGTCTCGGCATCCTCTCGAGATGCGTAGGGACCGGTTCGCAAGCGCCACAATGTGGCGTCATCGCGAGTCAGGCTATCGAGATGAACAGCATGACCGAGGCCGTCAAGCCGCTCGCTGATACGCTCGGCCGAATCACGCTGACTGAATACGGCCACCTGAACCTGCCAGTCACCATCGGCGACATCCTCGACGACCGGCTCGGGTGCAGGTTCGGGTTCCGGCTCAGGTTCCGGTTCCGGCTCAGGCTCAGGCTCGGGCAGGGGGTCGGGAACCGGTTCGGTTGGCGGCGCTTCTTCGACCAGCTCTTCTTCGGCGGGCATTTCCTCCGGTTCGGGCTCCGGCCTTTCAGCCGGTTGCGGTGGAACCTGGGGCTCGGGTTCAGGTGGTTCGGCCTCGGTCTGCTCCGGCACCGAGCGGACCTGGTCGGGATCCAGTGCCAGCCGGACCGTGTCATCGGGATCGGCCGGGCGCTCAGGCAAATCGAAATCCAGCTTGCGGGGGACACGCTCTTCTTCACCCCCGTCAAACAGCATGGGCAGAAAGATCACGGCCAGGGCGATCAGGATGGAGGCGCCAATCAACCGCTGCTTGAGTACCTTGTCCATTTCGCTAGCCTTGCTGCATGAGGGTGGGCCAGGCTTCGGCTACGGTCCGGAAGGAGCCGAAAACCACGATTCGGTCTTGCCGGCGGGCGCGAGCCAGCGCCCGTTCCAGCGCCCGCGGTACGGATTCTACCGTTTCCCGGCCTCCGGAAACAGGAATCGCGGCCAGTCCGGCATCGATCTGTTCGGCCGATTGCCCGCGATCCCCCGTCAAACCGGCAATCAGCCAATGATCGACAGCGTCGTTCATTACGCGACCGATTGCCTTGACGTCCTTGCCGGAAAGGGCTGCGAATACTGCCAGGCAGCGGCCCTGGTCCGATTCGAGTGCGCTGGCCAGGGTGCGGGCAGCGGCGGCATTGTGCGCCACGTCAACGATAATCTCCGGGGCCGAACCGAAGCGCTGCATACGCCCCGGCAGGCTGACCGTTCGAAGTCCGGCGGACAGGGCCTCCTCATTCAGGTCGAGGCGATGCTCCAGGGCGACCATGGCCGCCACGGCACAAGCAGCATTGGCTTCCTGCCAGCGACCGGGCAGTGCCGGCCGCGGCAGGTCCAGCACGCGCTGACCCAGCTCGACCCGGAGACCGGACTTTACTCGGCGCCACTTCAGTTGCCGCCCGGCCAGCATCATGTCGGCCCCGGCGCGGGACAGACTCTGCTCCAGCGCGGGCGGTCGACGCTTTTCACCCACGATTACCGGGCGTCCGGAGCGCGCGATTCCGGCCTTCTCGCGGGCAATGGCGGCACGCGTACGCCCCAGCCACTCGGTATGATCCAGGCCGATGGAGGTCAGCACCGCCACATCGGCGTCAACCAGGTTGACCGCATCCAGCCGACCACCAAGACCGACCTCGAGAAACAGCACGTCGGGCTTCATGCGCGAGGCCAGCAACAAGGCGGCAAGCGTGATGTGCTCGAAGTAGGTCAGCGCCACCTGGCGCCGTGCCCGTTCAACGGCTGCAATGGCCGCGGCAATCCTGTCATCCGGAGCCAGCGCACGGTCAAAACGCATGCGCTCGGCGAACTGCAGGATATGCGGGGAGGTATAAGCGAACGGCTTGAGACCACCGGCAACGGCCATGGCCTCCAGCATGGCGACCACCGAGCCCTTGCCATTGGTCCCGGCCACCGTGACCACCGGACAGTCGGGCCGCGCGATATCGAGCCGATCGGCCACCTCGCGAACCCGCTCGAGCCCCAGATCAATCCGCGACTCGGGGGTTCGCTGCTCCAGCCGATCAAGCCACGTGGCCAGCGAGATGTCGGACAAACTGCTGAACCCCGCCGTTTACGACGGTTCGTCAGGGGCGTCGTTTTCGAGCAGCTCACCCTCTCGGGCTGGATGCCGGCGCCCCCCCAGCAGCATGGACAGCAGGCTGTGAATCCGCTTGCGCAGTTCGCGCCGGTCGACGATCTGGTCGATGGCGCCTTTCTCCAGCAGGAACTCCGAGCGCTGGAAGCCTTCGGGCAGCTTCTCCCGCACCGTCTGTTCGATCACCCGCGGGCCGGCAAAACCGATCAGGGCATTGGGCTCACCGATATTGATATCTCCCAGCATGCCGAGACTGGCCGAGACACCGCCGGTGGTGGGGTGAGTCAGAACCGAGATGTAGGGAAGCCCTTCCTCGGCCATGCGCGACAGCCCCGCCGAGGTCTTGGCCATCTGCATCAGCGAGAACAGGCCTTCCTGCATGCGCGCACCACCCGAAGCCGAAAAACACACCAGCGGCAGCCCCCGATCCAGGCATTCCCGGGTCGCCCGGGCGAAGCGTTCGCCGACCACCGAGCCCATCGACCCACCCATGAAACGGAAGTCGAAGGCACAGGCCACCAACTCCATATCCAGCAACTGCCCTCGCAGGGCAACCAGTGCGTCGCGCTCGCCGGTGGCCTTCTGACTGGCATGGATGCGATCACGGTATTTCTTGGTATCGCGAAACCTGAGCCTGTCAACCGGCGACAGTCCGGCGCCGATCTCGATGTGCTCACCTTCGTCAAGAAAAGCCTCCAGGCGCGCACGCCCGGTCAGCGCCATGTGGTGGTCACACTTCGGGCATACGTTAAGGTTGCGCTCCAGTTCGGGACGATAGAGCACGGCATCGCAGGCCTTGCACTTGGTCCACAGTCCATCAGGCACCTTTCGGCTCTTGCCGCCCTCGGTGCGAATGCGTGCGGGCATGAGTTTCTGGAACCAGCTCATTGTCAGGCAGTCCGCTTGGTCTTGTTGGTTCTTGAAGGCGCGTTATTTTCCATCGACTCGCGAATCGGAGCAAGGTATTCATGCGCCGTGGCCACGGCCTGCTCGACATCGATGCACTCGCCCAGGCGACTGACCAGTGCCGAACCGATGACCACGGCATCCGCTGCCCGGGCGCTGGCGGCGGCCTGCTCGGGGGTGCGAATGCCAAAACCCACGGCCACCGGAAGATCCATGCGCGAGCGAATCCGAGCCACGGCCGGAGCCAGCGAATCGGTATCCAGAGTGGCAGCGCCGGTCACACCCTTGATAGAAACGTAATAGACAAACCCGCCGGCCAGCGTCGCGGTACGCTCCAGACGCGACTCGGTGGTCGTCGGTGCCACCAGGAAGATCTGGTGCAGCGAGCGTTGCGCCAGCGCCGACCGCATGTCGGCGGCCTCCTCGGCCGGGCAGTCGACGATCAGCAGGCCATCGACGCCGGCGTCTGCCGCCTGCTCGACGAACCGCGCCACGCCTCGGCGTTCAATTGGGTTGGTGTATCCCATCAGGATGACGGGGGTGTGCGGATCGTTGCGCCGGAACTCCGCCACCATCGCCAGCACCTCGTCGAGATGGGTACCCTGCTCCAGAGCCCGCGCACAGGCCTCCTGGATCACCGGCCCGTCGGCCATGACATCGGAAAACGGCATGCCGACTTCAAGCAGATCGGCACCGGCCTCGACGGCGGCATGCAGCACGGGAACGGTGGCCCCCGGCTGCGGATAGCCGGCAGTCACGTAAGGGATCAGGGCCGTGCGGCCGCTTTCCTTCAACTCGCGGAAACGCGCATCAATGCGATTCAAAACTCGATTCCCTCCAGTTCGGCCACGGTATTGATGTCCTTGTCACCGCGTCCGGAAAGATTGACCAGCACAATGTCATCGGCGCTCAACGTCGCGGCGAGTTTCATGCCATGGGCCACGGCATGGGCACTTTCCAGCGCCGGCATGATGCCTTCCCGACGCGTCAGCTCATGAAATGCGGCCATGGCCTCCTCGTCGCTGATGCCTACATACTGCGCTCTGCCACTGTCCTTGAGCCAGGCATGCTCGGGTCCGACACCGGGGTAGTCCAGACCGGCCGAGACCGAATGGGTATCGCGGATCTGCCCGGCTTCGTCGTCGAGCAGGTAGGTGCGCGACCCGTGCAGCACGCCGACGCGTCCGGCACACAGGCTGGCGGCATGAGCATCGCCGTCCAGTCCACGACCGGCCGCCTCGACGCCGTACATGGCCACCGACTCATCTTCGATGAAGGGGTGGAACATGCCCATGGCATTCGATCCACCGCCCACGCAGGCCACCAGGGCCGAAGGCAGACGCCCGTACTCTTCCAGCATCTGAGAACGCGCCTCGCGCCCGACCACGGCATTGAAGTCGCGCACCATGGCCGGATACGGGTGCGGGCCGGCCACGGTGCCAAGCACGTAGAAGGTATCGTCCACGTTCGTGACCCAGTCACGCATTGCCTCGTTGAGGGCGTCTTTCAGCGTCCTTGAGCCGGCATCCACGCTGATGACCTCGGCGCCGAGCAACTTCATCCGATAGACATTGACCGCCTGACGGCGTACATCCTCCGCGCCCATGTACACCACGCATTCCTGCCCCAGACGCGCAGCCACCGTGGCCGTAGCCACACCATGCTGTCCGGCACCGGTCTCTGCGATCACGCGCTGCTTGCCCATGGCGTGGGCCAGCAGGGCCTGGCCAACGGTATTGTTGATCTTGTGCGCACCGGTATGGTTGAGGTCCTCGCGCTTGAGCACGATACGCGCACCACCGGCTCGATCCGTCAGGTTCTCGGCGAGATACAGTGGCGAGGGCCGACCGACAAAATGGGCCAGGTCGGAGTCAAGACGGGCGACGAATTCGGCATCCGACAGGTACTTTCGCCAGGCCGCCTCCAGCTCTTCGAGCGCAGGCATCAGGGTTTCGGAGACGAATTTGCCGCCGAAAATTCCGAAATGCCCAGAGGCGTCGGGCATGGGTCCGGAAAGTACAGTCTGTCGGGCTGGTTCAGCCATTTCTCACCGCCTTGATGAATTGATCCATCAGCTTATCACTCTTCACGCCCGGACGGACTTCCACGCCACTGGAGACATCGACTGCGTCCGGTTTCAGTCGACGACAGGCTTCGGCAACATTGCCCGGGTGCAGTCCGCCGGCCAGCACCCAGGGTCTGCTGATCCGCGGCACGCGATTCCAGTCGAAGGTTTTTCCGCTGCCCCCCATGCCACCGGCGCCATGCGAATCCAGCAGCAGTGCATCGGCTGACTCGAATGCAGCCACGTCCGGCGCCCCGCCCGCGCCCATGGCCACGGCCTTGATCCACGGCCGCCCGAACTGACGGCAGAAATCGGATTCCTCGCCGCCGTGAAACTGCAGCCAGTCCAGCCCCACCTCGTCGAGCACCTGTCGAATCTGCCCGGCCCCGGCGTCCATGAACAGGCCCACGCGGCTGACGAACGGCGGCAGTGTGCGACAAATCGCACGCGCGGACTCAATATCGACATTACGGGGCGAGGCCGGCACGAACACCAGGCCGATGGCATCGACGCCGCTCCTCGCGGCCGCCAGTGCGTCCTCGCTTCGGGTCATGCCGCAGATCTTGATACGGGTCATTGTGACAATCTCGCTGGAAAGCCGACCTCCCGATGGGTGGGCAGCTCGGGGTAGTCGGGATAGCCCGGTGCCAGAAAGTAAAGCCCTTCGGCCGGCGCGGTCACGCCCGCGACCATCCGGTCGCGGGCGGCCAGCACATCGGCCGCCCAGGACACCGGGCGCTCTCCCCGGCCAATGGCGATCAATGTTCCGGCAATGTTTCTGACCATATGGTAGACAAAGGCATTGGCCTCGATGTCAATGACCAGCTCGTGGCCATCGCGGCGGACATCCAGACGATGAACCGTTCGCTTCGGTGACCTGGCCTGACAGCCCACCGCCCGAAAGCTGGAAAAATCGTGCTCGCCAATCAGCGCCCGGGCTGCTTCATGCATCCGTCCGGCATCCAACGGATGCCGGACCCAGGCGACTCGTCCACGAGCGATGGCCGGTCGAACCCAGCGATTGAGTATACGGTAGCGATAGTGCCGTCGGTTCGCCCGGAAGCGGGCATGGAATTCCTCGTCGACTTCACGTGCCCACAGCAGGCTGATCCCCGGGTGCAGGTGGGTGTTGGTGCCCAGCACCCACGAGCGTTCGTTGCGAACGGCCGGGGTATCGAAATGAACAACCTGGCAGACCGCATGCACGCCGGTATCGGTGCGGCCGGCGCAATGCACGGTAACCGGATGATCGGCCACCCGGCCCAGCGCCGTCTCCAGGCACTCCTGCACCGTCGGCGACTGGCGCTGACGCTGCCAGCCGAAAAAGCCACTGCCGTCGTACTCGACTCCTGCAGCCAGTCGCATTGCCGTCTACGGTCGACCGGCTAGAGCTCGTCGAGCAGCTTGCGCGCCTCGGCCTGCTTCTCGGGCGACGCTCCGGCAACCACCTCTTCGAGGATGGTGCGGGCAGATTCCGCCAGATCGACCGACATGTAGGCTCGCGCCAGATCGAGCTTGACCTCGGCATCCTCGTCACCGAGTTCTTCCTCGCCGGCATCCAGTGCCTCGGAGGACAATTCGGACCTGTCCCCATCCGGCCGTCCGGCCTCCTCCTGTTCCAGGGAGAAGGGATCTGCATCCAAGGACTGATCGTCATCTTCGATCTCTTCTTCGACCCCGGTTTCGACGTCATCCGGCGTCTCGCTTCGATCATCAGACAGGTCGCCCTCGAAATCCAGTGAAAGGTCTTCCATACCATCACCGGCGTCTCCGGCCTCGGCATCGGCCACCGAATCCGACAGGCTGTCGTCAGATTCCTCGTCGCCTCGGACAGCGTCGCCCGGGTCGAAGTCCAGCGACAGCCCGGCATCGACGCCCTCTAGTACATGGTCATCCTCATCGGCGTCGTCGGCGGCCTCATCCTCGGATCGATCCGTGTCGAGGATGAAGTCGAAGCCCTGATCGGCAGCTTGCGAAGTCTCCTGCGTATCGGGCTCGTTGTCAGCCGGCTCTTCCGGCAGCACATCGGGAACCGACAGTTCGAGAGCATCTTCGTCACCGGCTTGCGAATCCGTCGTTGCCGGCTCTTCCTCGTCATCGTCGAAATCCAGACTGAAGTCGTCGACGTCCGCTGACGCTGTATCCGTTCCGGAGTCCTCGACCTCGGCGGGTTGTTCCGACTCATCGATGGTATCGAACGTGTCGTCATCTTCGGAGTAGCGGCTGAACTCCAGATCATCGTCATCGTCGGCCGGCTCGTCGGCGGCGGCAAAGGGTTCGGGCTCATCGAGCCGGTTGGCCAGTTCGCCCAGATCCAGGTTCTCGCCCAGCTCACGCTCCCGGCGGGCCTCGTCATTGTCGGCGGCAGACGATTCATCCGCCGCGCCTACCGATTGCCTGTCGGATGCCTCGTCCTCGTCTTCAAGATCATCATCGCTATCGAACATGCTGAGCATTTCGTCGGTTCGACGAAGCAACTCGTCCTCCTCCTCTTCATCACCGGCCGGCTGGTCATCCTGTTGACCGTACCGTTGGCTTTCGGGGCGATCGGCGTCGTCAACCTCATCGGGCTCGTCCATCGTCACCGGTTCTTCAGGCGGCGTCAGCATCGGGTGATCGGGCGCGTGCACCGAGGCCAGTTCCAGCGCCTCGCGCCAGTGCTCGTCGTCCTCGTCGTCGACGTGCTGATACATCTGGTCAAGCGCGTCGGCAAAGCGCTCACTGTCTTCCTCTGCGCCCAGCACCTTCAGCAGCGCCAGGTGATTGGCCAGGTTGGCCGGATTGGCCGCCAGTGCCTTGCGAGCCAGTACCTCGGCATCGTCGACCGGCTCGGCGGCAGACATACCCGCACCTTCTGCGGCCAGGCGGCGCCGACGCAGGACCAGCAACACCACGGCGGCCACCATTGCCAGGAACAACGCCGCACTCAAGGCGATCCAGGTCAGGGGCAGTGCATCGCGTCCCGTGGCCGGCTCGGTTTCGGCCACGGCGGGCTCCGCGACGTCAGCCACCGGCTCGGGTTCGGGCTCGGCCACCGGCTCTTCGGTCTCTTCGACCGGGGCCAGCTCGGTGTCACGCTCTGCCAGTTCGGGTTCTGTTTCAGGCGCCTCGTCGGGAACGGGTGCCGGCTCTTCATCGACGTCAACCAGTTCGCGCTCCAGGCCCTGGAAATAGGCATCGACCGCATCGCGACGGCTCGGCGCCGGTTCCTCGTCCTCTTCACGCTCGCGTCGAGCCTCACGCAGGCGTGCCTCCAGCTCCGCGAGTGACTCTTCGGCGAAGGCCAGCCCCGCCATGTCGCGGGTATCCAGCGCCTCGCGGATCTCGGCCACGTGGTCCTCAAAGCGCTCGGCTTCCAGCCCCTCGGTGACAATCTCGTCCTCGAGTTCATCCAGCGCACCGCTGACCCGCTCAACCTCGCCATCAGACACCGCAGCGCCCTCGGCAAACGCGTCGTCCTCGGGGGGCACCACATCGAGCCGGTGTGCGGTTTCCTCTACTTCCTCGGCGGGTGTCGGCGCCGGCTCGGCGGGCTCTTCGACTTCCGGAACGGCGGCATCGGCCACCTCCGGGACATCCTCCGTCGGCGCCGCATGCTGCCAGGCCTGCATGTGTTCACGCACCCGCTGCTCGGCCTCCTGGCGGCCCACGGCCCGAACATCATCCAGCTCGGGCATGGTGAGCTCGGCGCCGCTGCGCAGGCGGTTGATGTTCTCGTCCATGAAGGCATGACGGTTGCGCTCGTAGATGGCCAGCAACACCTGGTCCATGCTTAGTCCCGGCTCCGGCCGCCAGTTGAACGCAATACTCCAAAGGGTGTCCCCCGAGGCCACGGTCACCGTGTCGTCAGCAGCCGGGGCCGCGGCCGGCTCGGGCGCGGGCGCCGGTTCCGGCTCTGCTTCTGGTTCCGCCGGCTCCGGCGCGGGCTCAGGACGTTCCGCAGGCGGTGGCGCGGGTTCGGGCTCGTCGCGCTCGACCACTCTTTCGTCCGCTGGCTCCGCCGGTGTTTCCTCGGCCGGATCAACCTCGTCAACGCGCCGAATCGGCGCGGGAGAATCAATCGTGGGCGGATCAAGAAACAGGGTGTACTCGCGCAGAATCCGGCCACTGGCGAAGCGGGCATCCAGCAAGACCTGAACGACCGGATCATTGACCGGGCGCTGCGATCGCAATTGAATGGTCGGTGGTTCGGCAGAACGGTCTATGCTGACATCCAGCCCCAGGGCCAATGCCTCCGATGGCAATCCGATTCGCTCGTAGTCGGAAGGCGAGGCAGAGACAACGGTCAGCGCCTCCACCGCATCGGAGTCGACATCCAGCAGGCGTATCGACACGTCCAGCGGCTGCCCCAGGTAAGAATCGACGCGCGCCTCTCCAAGCCCCAGCGCTCTCAGGCCCTCGGCGGGAAACAGCAACACGAAACCGCCGATCAAGGCGACGAGAGTCATTCGAAGACTGAAATTGGACATTGGCGCCGGCACCCTCTTTTCGGTCAATGGATCGCCCTGGTGGCTGGGGTCATCGGTACTCGATCCGATACTGTCATGATGCGTGCTCCCCGTCCTTCCGGAGAGCCAGATCCACTCTGGAAGGCAATTCGACAGCCCGAAGACCACCGCTGACCTCGTTGATATTCAAGCGAGTATACCAATGACTTCAGGCAATATGGAAGCAGCGGATCAGACGCCCCACCCGATCAGTTGCGAGCACGACCGGCCAGGTACTCGGCAATCTGGATGGCGTTGAGTGCCGCACCCTTGCGCACGTTGTCGGCCACGACCCAGAAACAGAGGCCCCGCGGATGGCTGATATCACGCCGCAGGCGGCACACGTAGGCCGGGTCGTTTCCGGAGGCATGAGTCAGCGGTGTCGCCAGTTCTTCGCCCTGCATGACCTCCACGCCCGGCGCGCTGGCCAGCAGTTCGCGTGCCTGCTCGACATCCAGCGGCTCGACCGTTTCCAGGTGCACGGCCTCGCCGTGACCGAAGAACACCGGCACACGAACCGCCGTGGCATTGACCGCGATGTCATCGGTTCCGAGAATCCGGCGGGTCTCGTTGTGCATCTTCATCTCTTCTTTCGAGTATCCGTTGTCCTGCAGCACGTCGATCATGGGAATGACGTTGAAGGCGATCGGGGCATTGAGCGCCTCGACTGTCGGATCCTTGAAATTGAACCGATCCTTGCTCTGCTGGGCCAGCTCCTCCATGGCCGCCTTGCCGGCGCCGGAGACTGACTGGTAAGTGGCCACGTTGATGCGCGACACGCCAGCCGCCCGGTGCAGGGGCGCCACGGCCAGGACCATCTGAATGGTCGAGCAGTTCGGGTTGGCAATGATGCCGCCACCCGAGAAGTCGTCCAGCACATCGGCATTGACCTCGGGCACCACCAGCGGGCAGTCGGGGTCCATGCGGAAATGCGAGGTGTTGTCGATGACCGTACAGCCGGCCTTCGCCGCGCGGGGCGCATGCTCGGCCGAAATACTGCCTCCGGCCGAAAACAGGGCAAAATCCCAGCCGCTGAAGTCAAACGTGGCCAAGTCCTCGACCGTCAGACTCTTGCCGCCAAACTGAACCTGGCGACCGGCAGAACGACTGCTGGCCAAAGCCGCAATCTCGCTGATCGGAAACTGACGCTCAGCCAGCAACTCCAGCATCACCTCACCCACGGCCCCGGTCGCGCCGACCACGGCCACTCGAAATCCTTTGTTTTGTTCGCTCATGCGTCCTTGTATCCGGTTTGGGGTCAAAGAAAGTGTGAAGTGTGAAGTGTGAAGTGTGAAGTGTTAAGAACGGCTTGCGGGTTGGGCTTTGGGTGCTTGGGGTTGAGGGGGCTACGGTGGGTTTCGGAGACTCAAAATTCAACTGCAAAACCCCAACTGAACCCCTGAACATCTAATGCCCAAACACCTAACACCTAACACCTAGTCACTTCACACTTCAAACTCTCTGCTCACGTCGGAATCCTCGGCGCCTGTTCCCCCACATCCCCGCACTGGGCGCGGTTTAGCAGGTAGTGGTCCATGATCACCAGGGCCAGCATGGCCTCGACGATGGGCACGGCGCGAATTCCGACACAGGGGTCATGGCGGCCGGTGGTGACGATTTCAACCGGCTGGCCGGATGTGTCCACCGTTTTGCCCGGCAATCTGAGCGACGAGGTTGGCTTGAACGCCACCGCCACCTCGACCGGCTGGCCGGTGGAAATGCCGCCCAGGACACCGCCGGCATGATTGGATTCGAATCCTTCCGGCGTGATCTCGTCGCGGTGCTCGGTGCCTTTCTGCGCCACCGAGGCGAAACCCGCACCGATCTCGACCCCCTTGGTGGCATTGATGCTCATCATTGCCGCGGCCAGGTCGCCGTCGAGCTTGGCGTAGACCGGGGCACCCAGCCCAACCGGCACACCTGTGGCCCGAGCGCGGACCAGCGCGCCCACCGAGTCGCCGGATTTCCACAAACGCTTCATGTAGTCTTCCAGCGCGGGCACCCGATCGGCATCGGGGCAGAAGAACGGGTTGGTCTCGATGACCGATGCATCGAAATGCTCATCACAGACTTCCTCGCCAAGCTGGCCGAGCCAGCCCGTGATTTCCACGCCCAGCTGCTCGCGCAGGTATTTCTTCGCCAGCGCTCCGGCCGCCACCCGCATGGCCGTCTCGCGCGCCGAGGAGCGCCCGCCGCCACGATAGTCGCGAATGCCGTACTTATGGTGGTAGGTGTAGTCGGCATGGCCAGGACGAAACTGCGCGGCGATCTTCGAATAATCCTTCGAGCGCGCATCGGTGTTGTGAATCAGCAGCGCGATGGGGGTGCCGGTTGTCCGCCCCTCGAAAGTGCCGGAGAGGATCTGAACATCTTCGGCTTCCTTGCGCTGAGAAGTCCAGCGGCTCTGTCCGGTCGCCCGCCGCATCAGCTCGGCCCGGATTTCCTCGGGCGTGATCGCCAGGCCCGGCGGAAACCCGTCCAGAACGCACCCGATCGCCGGCCCATGGCTTTCGCCGAAGGTCGTGATGGCCAGAACTCTTCCAAACGAGTTATTCATCTGCATGTCCGCAAAATTGCGGCCGCCCCCGGCTAGAGATTGGTGTAGTTGGGGCCTGATCCGCCTTCCGGCGTGACCCACTCGATGACCTGGTACGGATCGGCAATGTCGCAGGTCTTGCAATGCACGCAGTTGGCAGCATTGATCTGGATGCGCTTGCCATTCTCGTCCTCGACCTTTTCGTAGACATTGGCCGGACAGAAACGCGTGCAGGGGTTGCCGTACTCTTCCTCGCAGCGGGTAAAACACACGTCCGGCTCGATGATTTTCAGATGCACCGGCTGGTCCTCGTCATGCGCCGTGGCGGCAAAGTACACCGAGGCCAGGCGATCGCGCGGCGGCAGATCGCGCTCGACAAAGTCGTAGTTGAAGCCCTGTTCGTCGAGCTTGCGGAACTGTTCGTGATCGGCATGGTTGGGCAAGGTGCGCGGCAGCTTGCCCGCGGTCACGGTCTCGACGGCCGCGGTGGTCATGCCACGCCACAGGCCCTTGTTGAAACCGGGGCGCACATTGCGCACTTTCTTCAGCTCGGCGACGACGTCGGACGCGCGCAGCCGGGCATCGAACCCTTCACTGGACAGTTTCTCCGACAGGTGCTCGGCAGCCAGCATGCCGGACTTCAGCGCCTGGTGGGTACCCTTGATCTTGGGCACATTGAGCAGACCGGCCGAATCGCCAATCAGCATCGCGCCGGGCATCTCGACCTTCGGCAGCGACTGGTAGCCCCCCTCGACCAGGGCGCGCGCGCCGGCCGACAGGATCTCGCCACCGCCCAGCATCTCCTTGATCATCGGGTGATGCTTGAACTGCTGGAAGGCCTCGAACGGGCTGAAGTTCGGGTCCTGGTAGTCCAGCCCGCAGACAAAACCCACGGCCACGCGATCCTTGTCGAGGTGGTAAATGAAGCTGCCACCATAAATCTCGCCAGGCAAGGGCCAGCCCACGGTGTGCTGGATCAACCCGGGCTCGACGCGACCCTCGGGCAACTGCCACAGCTCCTTCATGCCGATACCGTAGGTCTGCGGATCGCTGTCGGCGTCCAGCTTGTACCGGGCGATCGCGCGCTTGGACAGGTGCCCGCGGCAGCCTTCGCCGAGCACGGTCACGGCCGCGCGGATCTCGATGCCCTGCACATAGGTATCCTTGTAGTTGCCTTCCTTGTCGACCCCCATGTCGCCGATGATCACGCCCTGAACCTCATCTTTGTCGTTGTATGACAAGTCGGCGGCGGCAAAGCCGGGAAACAGGTCAATACCCAGCGCCTCGGCCTTCGGTGCCAGCCAGCCGCACATCGCGCCCAGCGAGACGATGAAGTTGCCATGGTTCTTCTGCTGCGGCGGCGTGGGCAATTTGCGTGAACCGGTCTTTGACAGCTTCAGGAACTGGTCGCGACCGGCCGGCACGCAGATCGGCGGCGGATCATCGCGCCAGCCGTCAATCAGCGCATCCAGCGGTTCAGGTTCGATCACCGCACCGGACAGGATGTGGCCGCCGATTTCGGCCGCCTTTTCGATCACGCAGACATTGAGGTCGTCCTTGAGTTGCTTGAGCCGAATGGCACAGGCCAGCCCGGCCGGACCGGCACCGACAATGACCACGTCGTATTCCATGATTTCGCGTTCGGACATCGGGATTCTCGATTGCGAGGGCAGCGCCTGATTATAACGAACCGGACTGTCCCGTCCGTAACAGTCGTGGCCAGAAGAGAATTACCGAAGCAGCGGCTCGAGTTCCGGCCATAGACGATCAAGCATTCCGGGCTGGGCTTGGGCCGCGGGGTGAATGCCGTCGGGCATCATCATGCCGGGCTGGTCGAACAGTTCGTCGAGGAAAAAGGGAACCAACTCGATGTCATGACGTTCCGAGAGGGCTGGATAGACCTCCTCGAATCGACGCACGTAGGCCGGTCCCAGGTTGGGCGGCATGCGGATCTGCATCAGCGCCACTTTTGCTCCCGAGGCCTTGCCCTTTTCGATGACTGCCGCAAGATTGTCCTTGATCTGGCGCGGGCTGAGCGCGCGCAGGCCATCATTGCCGCCCAGTATGATCAGCAGCACATCGGGGTGATGATCGGCGAGCAGGTCGTCGATCCGGCTGGCGGCACCGGCGGTCGTCTCGCCGGAAATGCTGGCATTGACGACCTCGTAGTCATCGCCCAGGCGCTCGGACAGCAGATGAGCCCAACCGGCTTCACGTGGCATGTTGTAGGCATCTGACAGGCTGTCGCCGACCACCAGCAGCGTGCGCGCCTGCAGTGGTACGACGGCGCAGGCAAGACTCAGTACCAGCAGCGACAAGACCAATCTGGAATATTTTTTCATCATGAAGCACTCAACCCGGGAAATCCTCTCGTGTCAGCATGTCGGCTTTGCCGTCGACGCCCCCGGCGGGCGGCTCGTCATTCTCGACGATATCACCCTCAGCCTGAATGCAGGTGAAACCATGGCCATCGTCGGGGCGTCGGGGTCGGGCAAGACCACCCTGCTTGGCCTGCTGGCCGGACTGGAATTGCCGTCCTCCGGCCATATCCGGCTGGCTGATGCTGATCTCGGAGCCCTGGACGAAGATCAACGTGCCACGCTGCGACGACGTCAGGTCGGTTTCGTGTTTCAGTCGTTTCACCTGTTGCCCAGCCTCACCGCGCTGGAGAATGTCATGCTGGCGCTGGAGATTGCCGGCTTTGACCGCGTCAGGGACCGGGCCGTCGAGGCTCTGACGCAGGTCGGACTGGAACACCGCATGGCGCACTATCCCCGCCAGATGTCGGGGGGTGAGCAGCAGCGCGTGGCCATCGCACGTGCATTCGCCGGCAACCCGGACATCCTGTTTGCCGATGAACCCACCGGCAACCTCGACCGCCGCACCGGACAGTCCATCGCCGACCTGCTGTTCGAACTCAATCGCGACCATGGCACGGCCCTGATCCTGGTGACCCATGACCTTGAGCTGGCCCGGCGCTGCGGTCACATCGAGGAGATCGTTGACGGCAGGCTGCTGGAGTCGCCAGTGGAATCGGAGCGGGCGTGAACCCCGTCGTCCTGTCTTTTCGTTTACTGACCCGCCAGGGGCGCTCGGGCGCCCTGGCCATGCTGGCAGCCGGCCTGATCGTGGCCACGGCCGCGCTGGGCGCGGTCAGTCTGTTCACCGATCGCGTCGGTCGGGCGCTGGAACGGGAGGCCGGTGAAGCACTGGCTGCCGACCTGGTGGTGGCCGGACGCGAACGGCTGCCGCACGAGTATTTCGAGCGGGCCGAACAGTTTGGCCTGGATACCGCCGAAATCATTCTGCTCAGCACCGCCGTGTTCGTCGGCGACGAAAGCCAGCTTATTGATGTCAAAGGCGTGGGCGGCGGTTATCCGCTGCGCGGCCGGCTGCGCATTGCCGATCGCATCGATGGCGAGGAACAGACGGTAAGCCGACTGCCCGAGCGCGGCACGGCCTGGCTGGAACCTCGTGGCCTGCGGGCACTGGATGCCGAGACCGGAGACGTCACCGAACTGGGCTACAGCGAGCTGGTCATCGACCAGGCCCTGCTGTTCGAGCCCGATCGCGGTGGCGGTCGTTTCATGCTCGCGCCGCGCATGATGGTGCATCTCGACGATCTGCTCGACAGCGAACTGCTGGGCCCCGGCGCCCGTGCCCGTTATCGTCTGCTGGTCGCCGGCAGTGAATCGGCCGTCGATGATTTTCGCGACTGGGTCAGCTCGAGACTCGATGACAACCAGCGACTGATCACCGTGGCCGACGCGGAAGATCAGACCGGCGCGGCGCTGGCCCAGGCCAGTCGTTTCCTTGGCGTGGCCGCCCTGACGGCCGTGATCCTGGCCGCCGTGGCCATTCTGCTCTCGGCCATGCGATTCTCTCTCGCCCAGCGCGACCTGGTCGCCCTGCTCAAGGCTTTCGGCGCCAAGAGCGGTGCGGTCATGGCATCGATGTCGCTGATGCTGCTGTGGCTGGTGCTGATCAGTATCGTGGCCGGGGGTGCGGCCGCCCTGGTCGCCCAGGAACTGATTGCCAGGATTCTGGCCGATGGGCCCGGCAGCAACCTTCCCGGGGTGCGCTTTGGGCCGCTGGCCGGAGCCGGTGCATTTACCCTGCTGCTGGCTGCCGGTTTCGCGCTGCCGCCGCTTCTGAACCTGCGCGGTGTGCCACCGATGCGCATCCTCAATCGCTCGCTGGACCGGCGCATTGGCATCTCGCGTTTGTTGTGGCTGCTGCCCGTGGCCGCGGCCCTGTCGATTCCGGTTGTGCAGCTTGGCGATACCCGACTGGCCCTGATCGTGCTGGGCGCCAGCGCCCTGCTGGCTGGCAGCCTGGCCCTGTTCGGCTGGCTGGCCATGCTGGCCAGTGGCCGGCTGGCACGACGTGCGCGGGCGGCATGGCGCTTCGGACTGGCCGGTCTGCAGCGACGACGTGGCGCCGGCATCATCCAGGTCACCGCCCTGGGCCTGGGTCTGATGGCCCTGCTGCTACTGGTCATCGTGCGTGCCGAAATGCTGGAGCAGTGGCGGACCAGCCTGCCGGCCGACGCACCCGATCATTTCGCCGTCAATATCCAGCCCGATCAGGTCGACGAGGTCGAGCGCATGCTGCGCGACGCCGGGGTGATCAATCTTCAGGTCCGACCCATGGCCAACGCCAACCTGGTGGCGATCAACGGCAAGCGACCACCGGACGATCGCATGGCCGGCCAGGTCAATGTGTCCTGGATCGATACGCTGCCGCCAGCCAACGAAATCGTCGCCGGGCAATTCTTCGATGCCAGCACCACCGGCGAAGTCTCGCTTGCACAGATGTGGGCCGAACGTCTGGGCGTGGGGCTGGGCGACGAACTGACATTCGAGTCGGGTGCGCGCAGTTTCACCGCCACGGTCACCAGTATCCGCGAAGTGGACTGGAATTCGTTCAACGTCAACTTCTTCATCCTGCTGACGCCGGAGGCCGGTCAGATCCTGCCGCACCAGAAGATCGCCAGCTTCCACCTCGGTGATACCGACAGCGACCTGCTCAGGCAACTAACGCGCTCCTGGCCGAATGTCTCGGTCATTGATATTGGTGCGATCATCGCGCGCGTCGGCGAGATCATCGACCAGGTCAGCCAGGCCGCCCAGGTGGTATTCTTCTTTACCCTGCTGGCCGGACTGGTGGTGCTGCTCGCCGCCCTGGAAGCAACCCGGGACGAGCGCCGGCATGAAGCCGCGCTGATCCGGACACTGGGCGCCGACAACCGCATGGTCGGTCGCGGACTGCTGGTCGAGTATGGCGCCATGGCGCTGATATCCGCCGCGCTGGCCACGGCGGGAGCCGGCATCACCGGCTGGCTGCTGGCTGCGGAGTTGTTCGAGTTCCGCTATCAGCCTTCGGCCTGGCTGTTCCTGGCCGGCTTCGCTGCTTCCGCCCTGCTGATCGTGGGCAGTGGCTGGCTGGGCAACCGGTCGGTACTGCGCACACCACCGGTGAGAATCCTGCGCACGGGACACTGATCGCATCGTCATGCAACAGGAGCACACCCAGAATGCCTCGGTGCGCGATCACAGCGATCCGCACGCGCAGTTGATACTGGAAGGCCATCCCTGGCGGGTGGTCTGGCACATGGCCTGGCCGGCCGTGGCAGTCATGATGGCCCTGGGCCTGAATATGGTGATGGATGCCGTCTACATCGGTCAGTTGATCGGCGAACAGGCGCTCGCCGGTGCCGTCCTCGCCTATCCGATTACCCAGATCACCCTGGGGCTGGGTTCACTGGCCGGCATCGGGGGTGGCGTGGCGCTTTCGATTGCCATCGGCCGCGGCGACCAGGACACCGTGCGTCGCCTGCCGGGCACGGCACTGGCCATTTCCGCGGTTCTGGCGCTTCTTTATGCACTGGCTGGCGGCCTGTTTGCCGAAACCCTGGTGTTCGGTATGGGCGCGCGAGAAGCCCTGATCGACATCGCCGCCGAGTACCTGCGCGCATCGGCTCTGGGCGGCATCGGCGCCATTGCCGGCGTCACGCTGAACATGCTGCTGCGAGGCGAAGGCAAGATGAAGCTTGCCGCTGGCTACATGGGCATCGGCCTGGTGGCCAATATCATCCTGACCCCGGTTTTCATCGTCGTGTTCGACTGGGGCGTGGCCGGAGCAGCCTGGGCAACCAACATCGGCAATGCCATTGGCGGTGTGCTGGTATGGCGTCGCTACGTCCGTGGTCATGCCAGCTACCCGGTCGATGCCCGTTTTTTTGGTCTGCCGCGCCGGCTCACCGCTCGCATCGTCCGCCTGGGCACGCCCGCCATGATCATGAGCTCCATGGGACTGGTGCAGGCCATCGTGGTCTTCAACGTACTCACGCGCATCGGCGACGAGCACGACATCGCCTTTTTCGGGGCGGCCTGGCGTCTGCTGCTGTTCATCATCACGCCACTGTTCGGCCTCATGCGCGCCTTTCAGCCGGTCGCCGGCATGAATTACGGCGCCGGTCAATGGCAGCGGGTACAGCGCCACTACTGGACCTTTGTGGCTGCCGGGGCGCTGATGATCGTGCCGATCTGGGGGCTGATGAACCTGTTCCCCGAGCCGGTATTGGGGCTGATGCTGCCCGAGGCCAGCTTCAGCGCCACGGACCTTCATCATTTCCGGGTGCTGATGCTGGTCCTGCCGGTCCTGCCCATCGTGTTCATCGCGCTGGCGCTGCTGCCGGCCATCGAGCAGCCGGGCAAGGCCACCACGGTGTCGGTTTCGCGCCAGCTGCTGCTCTACACACCGGTGATGCTGGTGCTGCCGCAGTTGATCGGGGTTGGCGGAGTGTACTACGGCTCCACCGCCATCGATTTCCTGTGCGCACTTTGGCTGCTGCTGATCGTGCTGACCACTTTTTCCGGGCAGCGGGCGAACTCGCGCCGCTGGAGCCAGTCGCTGCGCTATTAGCCCGGCAACCAAACAGGTTGCTGGGTTAATGCCCGGACGGAACGGCCGGGGCCGCGAAGCGAAGGCATTTTCGGACATATGCCGCAAATGCCGCGCAACGAATACCGTAGGTATTTCGTTGCCGGTTTAATAGTGTAACGTGGAGTTGTCGACTCAGGCACACCCTGAAAGTTACAGGATTAACGACGGGGTACACTAGAATCCCTCCATGCCCCGCTTTGGAGTATGCGCATGTTCCGATCCGTCCTGGTGCTGGGATACATCCGCGGCATCCGCATCGAAATCCACGTCAGCTGGCTGATCATCTTCGTTTTGCTGCTGGCCTCCCTGGGGACCGGGCTTTCGCAGGCCTACCCCGACTGGTCGATAACCGCGGTTGTCATCACGACCGTGCTCACGGTCTTGCTGTTTTTCGCCAGCATCCTGGCCCACGAACTGGGACACAGTGTTGTCGCCATCCGCCGTGGCATTCCGGTGCGGGCCATCACGCTGTTCATCTTCGGTGGCATGGCGCAGATCAGCAGGGACTCGGAGTCGGCCGACGACGAGTTCTGGATCGCCATCGCCGGCCCGGCAGTCAGTTTCGCCCTGGCCGCCGGGTTCCTGATGCTGTCGCTTCCCGCCGCTCAGATCAGCGAGCCACTGTCAGTGGCCATGAGCTGGCTGGGTCTGATCAACCTCATCGTGGCCATCTTCAACCTCATCCCCGGCTTTCCCCTGGATGGCGGACGGGTTTTTCGCGCACTGGTCTGGAAGTTTACCGGCGATGCCGCCCGCGGCATGCGCGCCGCGGTCATGGGTGGCCGGCTGGTCGCCTACGCCCTGTTCGCCGTCGGGCTGTGGATCATGCTGGCCATGAACAACCTGCTGGGCGGACTTTGGATCATGATCATCGCCTGGTTTCTGCTCAACATGGCCGAGGCCAGCGGCCGCGACTACGGGATGAGAGAACGCTTGCGCGGCCTGTGTGCCCGCGATCTGGCCGATCGCAACCTGCCACTGGTTTCTCCGTCCACGCCGGTCGACGAGTGGGTGCACGACCACATGCTGGCGGGCGGGCTTCGCGCCCACTTCATCGGCGACAGGAACAAGGTAGTCGGGCTGGCCACGCTGTCCGATGCCCGCAAGCTACCGCGCGAACAATGGCCGCAGACGACCGTGGCCGACATCATGACACCGGTCGGAAAACTGGTGCGGGTATCGCCCGACAGCAGTGCCGAGGACATACTTCGCCTGATCAACGAGCACAGTCTCAACCAGGTGCCGGTCATGGACGACGACCGGGTCATTGGCTGGATCGACAGGCGCCGGCTGCTTGGCACCATCGAGCTGCACCTGGAGCTGAAAGCCTGATGCGGGCCATGTTGCTGGAACAGGTGAGCGCCATTGACGAGGTCGACGAGCCACTGCGCGCTGTCGAGCTTCCGGTGCCACAACCGGGCCCGGGCGAGGTGTTGATCCGTGTCCATGCCTGTGGCATTTGCCACACCGAGCTTGACGAGATTCACGGCCGCGTGCCCGCCCGACTCCCCGTCATACCGGGCCACCAGGTGATCGGCACCATCGAGGCTCATGGGCCCGGAACCGAGGACGCTCCGGCGATTGGCCAGCGTATCGGTGTGGGCTGGATATTCAGTGCCTGTGGCCAGTGCGATCGCTGTCTAGAAGGTCGGGAAAACCTGTGTGATGCGTTTCACGGCACCGGCTGTCATGTCCACGGGGGCTATGCCGAGTACATGACCGCGCCATCGGCGTTCGTCCACCCCATCCCCGGGCTGCTTGACGACATCGAAGCCGCACCGATGCTCTGCGGCGGGGCCATCGGCCTGAGAAGCCTTCACCTGTGCAAGCTGACCAACGGTCAGGTACTGGGCCTGACCGGCTTCGGCGGCTCCAATCACCAAGTCCTGCAACTGGCCCGCATCCTGTTACCCGACAGCCCGGTCATGGTCTGGGCGCGCAATCCGGACCAGCGCAGGCAAGCCCTGGGCTCGGGAGCCGACTGGGCCGGCGACACCGAGGAACAGGCCCCTCGACAACCCGATGCCATCATCGATACCACGCCGGCCTGGAAACCGGTCATGGAGGCACTGCGACAGATTGCACCCGGCGGACGTCTGGTCGTCAACGCCATCAGCAAGGAATCAGACGACCGGCACCTTCTGGCCGATCTGGATTACAGTCGACAACTGTGGCAGGAACGCATGATCCGGTCAGTGGCCAACGTGACCCGGGAAGACATCCGGGGCTTTCTGGAGATTGCAGCAAAACACCGTAGCCTGCGCCCGGTGACCCGACGCTATCGGCTGGAGCAGGCCAACCAGGCGTTGCGGGAGATGCAAGACGGGCAGATCCGGGGCGCCAAGGTGCTGGACCTGACCGCCTGAACCGCCCCCGACAGAAACATCAGCGCTTGCGCACGTCCTGAAGAATCTCGAAGCGGGCAAACTGTTGTTCACCCGGCTTGTCATCCTGACGATTGCCGGTTCGCTGATTGCGAAGCACACCCAGGTATTTCATGTCCGAGCCCGGAGCCTGCCGATATACCAGCAAAACCTTTCGCGTCTGGGGAAGCTCGTGGTCGGCAATCACCGTCAGATGGGCATCATTGTCCAGCGCCGCGACGGTCACCTTGGTGAAGCGGCGTTCATCGTCACCGACGCCAGAAATCGCACCCTGGAAGTAGGTAGTCTGACCGCGGCGTTCAAGGCCCAGCTTGGTGGACAGCGAAGCACACATCTCCTCGGCGCGGCGAACTGCATCGTCGGTCAGCGCTTCATAGAGTTCCTTGTCACGCGGCATAGGCCCGCTCCTGCCTGGAGGTTCACCCTATTATAGTGCTCCAGTTCACAAATTGAACAGCATGACCTGTCACGAATTCAGCTTGCGCTGTCTGGCCCACCAATCGAGCCGCCTGGCGACCTCACGCTCGAAGCCGCGCTCGGCCGGCCGGTAAAACTGCTGTCTCGACATCTCGTCGGGGAAGTAATCCTGGCCGGAAAAGCCCCGCTCGGTGTCATGGTCGTAGACATAGCCCTGGCCTCGACCCAGTTCCTTCATCAATCCGGTTGGTGCATTGAGAATATGGTCCGGCGGCATCAACGAGCCGGTATCGGCCGCCGCACGCATGGCCGCCTTCTGGGCCGTGTAAGCCGCGTTGGACTTGGGCGCGGTGGCCAGGTAGAGCAGCGCCTGTACCAGGGCCAACTCACCCTCGGGTGATCCCAGCACCTCGTAGGCCTGGCGCGCCGACAGGGCCTGGACCAGCGCCTGCGGATCAGCCAGGCCAATATCCTCGGAGGCAAATCGGATCAGGCGCCGGGCGATGTAGAGTGGATCCTCGCCACCGGCAAGCATACGTGCCATCCAGTACAACGCGGCGTCGGCATCCGAGCCCCTGAGCGACTTGTGCAGGGCCGATATCAGATTGTAGTGTTCTTCACGATCCTTGTCATAGACCGGTGCACGGCGCTGAATCAGGCGGGCCAGTGACTGCTCGTCGAGCTGTTCATCGGCAACAGCCAGGTCGGCGATGGCCTCGACCGTATTGAGCAGGTAACGGCCATCCCCGTCGGCCATGGCCAGCAGCATTTCGCGGGCCTTGTCGGTCAGCGGCAAGGCCTGTTTCAGGTGCGCCTCGGCACGGTGCAGCAGGCGGCCCAGCGCCGACTCGTCGAGCCGCTTGAGCACCAGCACCTGCATTCTCGAAAGCAGGGCGGCATTGAGCTCGAAGGACGGATTCTCGGTAGTGGCCCCCACCAGCGTGATCGTGCCGTCTTCCACGTGCGGCAGAAAGCCGTCCTGCTGGGCCCGGTTGAATCGATGAATCTCGTCGACAAACAACAGCGTGCCCCGGCCGTTGCCACGACGGACTCGCGCCGCCTCGAAAATCTTCTTCAGATCCCCCACCCCGGAAAAAATGGCCGAAATCTGAACAAACTCGAGATCGCCGACCCGCGCCAGCAGACGCGCAAGCGTCGTCTTGCCCGTACCCGGCGGCCCCCAGAACACCAGCGAAGCCACCTTGCCGGAATCCACCATACGCCGCAGCGGACCATCAACCCCCAGCAAATGATCCTGCCCGACAACATCATCAAACGAACCGGGCCGCAAACAATCCGCCAACGGACTGCCAACCCCACCCGCCGAAGACTCCTGACCAGAAAAAAGATCACCCATCACACCATCCTACCCAACCAAACCCCACACCAAACCCCACACCAAACAACCAGAAACTAAAACCACACCTCACCCACCCCGTCGTCCCGCCCGCAGAACCGAAACCTACCACCCCCGGCACCTGCACGGCAGCCATTGCTCAACCCCATGCCAGACCCACCGTGCGAGATCCCGGATATCGCCTACGGCGATTCCGGGACGACAAACCAAAATCACCCAACACCTACTCACTTCACCCTACTCACTTCACCCTTCACCCTTCACCCTTCACGCTCCCCACTTCACACTTCACACTTCACACTTCACACCTAACACCTAACACCTAACACCACCCCCCCGTGCCAAAAACCCTCCTCCTCTCCCCCTACCGCTCCGACAGCCACGCCGCTTGGGCCGACTGGTTGCAGAACCATATCACCGGGGTCGACTGGCAGGTACTGGAATTGCCCGGACGCCACTTTGCCTGGCGCATACGCGGCAACCCACTGAGCTGGCTCGACGAGATCCCGCGCGACCCACCCGACCTGCTGCTGGCCACCTCCATGGCGGACCTGGCCACCATTCGCGGCCTGCATCCGCAGCTGGCCAGGGTCCCGACCTGGTACTACTTCCACGAAAACCAGTTTGCCTACCCGGCCAGCGACCGGCAGATCACGTCCATCGAGGCGAGCATGGTCCAGGTCTACGGGGCACTGGCCGCTGATCGCGTGTTCTTCAACTCAGCGTTCAATCGCGACAGTTTTTTCGCCGGTCTGTCCGAACTGCTGGACAGGCTGCCCGACGGCGTGCCGGCCGATGTCCTGACGCGGCTGGAAACTCGCTCGGACGTGCTGCCCGTGCCGGTCGCGCCAGTGCCGTCAGCAGACCAGCGTGACCACAAGCTGATCGTCTGGAATCACCGCTGGGAATATGACAAGGCACCCGAGCGCTTCGCCACGGCCCTGATAGAGCTGGCGGAAGCCGGCATGGACTTTCGCCTGGCCCTGCTTGGTCGACGGCCCCGCAAAACCCCCACGGCACTGGCGCACCTGCGCCGCACACTGGGCGATCGAATCATCGCCGACGGCCATCTGCCGGCGCCGGATTATCGACTGCTGCTGGGGCAGGCCGGTATAGCCGTGAGTACCGCCATCCATGAGTTCCAGGGCATCGGCATGCTGGAAGCAACCAGTGCCGGCGCTCGCCCGCTGGTACCCGATGCGTTGTGCTACCGCGAACAGTATCCTTCGGAATACCGGTATCGGCCCGATGAGGACGGCGCCTTGGCAAGGCGCCTCGGTACCTGGCTGCAGGTAGGGCTGCCGCCGGCATGCCGGGTCGATGACTGGCTGGCCCCGGCGACAGGAAAGCGCTGGCAGATCCTCCTCGACTAGAGTTGATGCCTTCTGCCTGTCAGGAAGAGTCGGCCGGCTCCTCAATCAACTCACGATGCACGCACACGGCCGTGGCCCCGGGCTGAATGCGCTTGCCCCGGGCCTCCAGGTGCGCCCGTGTGATGGACGCCCCGTAGAGCAGAATCAGCGAGGAGTAGTTGACCCAGAGCAGCAACAAAACCAGCGATCCGGCCGCACCATAGGTGGAGGCAGTTGCGGTATTGGCCAGGTACATCGCGATCAGCGAGCGGCCCGCGGTAAACAGGACGGCCGTGATCAGGGCACCGGCCAACACGTCTCGCCAGCCCAGCACCACGTCGGGCAATATTTTGAAAATCGCCGCGAACAGCATCGTAATGACGGCCAGTGAGACTGCCATTTCAATGCTCACCATGGCCCAGCCAGGCACCGGCAACCACTGTTCGGCAAAAGCCATGATCGCCCGCATGGCAACGCTGAGCAGCAGCGAGACCATCAGCACGAAACCGATGGCCAGCACGATGGTCAGCGACAGCACCCGCGCCTTGATGAAGATCCACAGGCTGTTCTTCGACGGACGAGGCGCGACATCCCAGATCTGGTTGAGCGACTGCTGCATCTGAGCAAAGACCGTCGTGGCACCCAGCACTATGGCCACAATGCCGGCCAACGTGGGCCAGATGCCGCTCTGCTCGATCTGGGAATTGACCACGGCTGTCTGCACCACCTCGGCCGCCTGTGAGCCGAGCACTTCCTCGAGCTGATCCATCAGCTCGCCCTTGGCCGCGCGCTCGCCCAGCACCAGCCCGACCACGGTGACGACCACGATCATGACCGGTGCGATCGAAAACACGGTAAAGAAAGCCAGGGCAGCGGCATAGATGAAGGCCTGGCTCTGCAGCCAGTTCGATGCCGCGGCGACGAGAATGCTGCCCCAGTAGCGCACAAAGACGAGCAAACGTTGAACTGCCGATAATTCCATCGTGCAAGCATAGCGTATGGACTATGATCAGGCGCTCACCCCTGCAGCACATGAAGCTGGTCATGGCACGAGTACTGGTACTGAAGCATGTGGTAGCCGAACCGCTGGGTCTGCTCGATCCGATGCTGCGCGAGCGCGGCCATCGCATTCGCTACGTCAACTTCGCCCGCGACCCGGATGCCCGACCCCGACTGGATCGCTACCAGGCGCTCATCGTCCTGGGCGGGCCGATGCAGGTCGACGATGCCCAAACCCACCCCCATCTGCTGACCGAATGCCACCTGATCGAACAAGCCATGGCAGCCGACATGCCGGTACTGGGCATCTGCCTGGGCGCCCAGCTCATGGCCCATGTGCTGGGGGCACCGGTGGGCCCCTGCGAAGAACCCGAGATCGGCTGGTACGACCTCAAGCCCACCAACGTCACGTCACACGATCCGGTACTCTGCCCGCTGGAAGATCGGAGACCGGTCTATCAATGGCACCATTGGGGGTTTGACTGCCCGGCTGATTCGGTTTCTCTGGCGGTGTCCGACCAGTCCGGCTGCCAGGCATTCCGCCATGGTGAACGCGCCTGGGGGTTCCAGTTTCACCTCGAGCTCGACGAGCGTCTCATCCGGCGCTGGCTGACCCTGCCCTTCTATCGCAAGGACCTGGCCGCAGCGGGCCTGCGCAAGACACCGGAGGACTTGCGCGAAGCCACGCAACAGCATCTGCCGCAATCACTGCAACTGGCCGATCAGGTCTTTGGCAACTGGCTCGGGCTGCTCGAGAGCCCCCGGCGACGCGTGATTCTCGGTTCCCGTTAGCTATTATTAACCCGGCACGAATGTAGATCGCATTCAGCCGCAGTGTGCGCTTCGGCAGCAAGGCAGCGAAACGCCGCTGTAGCACTCCTACAGCAAGTTTCGATAACGCAGTCTGCCGAAGCGCACACTGCGGCCTGACTTTTTAGAATCAGATAGTTAGGGACTTCAATCAGGGCCCGACTCTGCGTTCTCGCTCTTGCCAAGGGAATCACCCTTGGCGGCGAGCGACGCCTTGATTCGGGCCCTGATTGAAGCCCTGAATGTGATCTGCATTCGTGCCGGGTTAATACTTACCCGGCAAAGCCGGAGGACATTTACTCGAGCCCCAGGTGTTCGATTTCCAGTGGCTCGCCAGGCTCGGGTGGCTGCGGTTGGATGTGCCAGTCCTCGCCGAGTTCTGCGGCATCATCGAGCACGGCCAGGATATGATCCATGGCCTGCCAGCCATACGGCAGAATGGGGACGTACTCGCCGGCAAAACCCGGTACGGCCAGCAAGGCATCGAAGTGCTGCGACTGCTCCACCTCCCAGTAGGCTATTCGGGCGCCGTTGTTGCGGGCCATGGTGACATAGGGGCGGCTGCTGAAAGCCACCGGAATCAGTCCATCATCGCGGCCATGAACCACCACCACGGGAATATCAGGCAGCACCGCGCTGGCCTGGGTGGCGCGCAGGGCGGCATGCAAGCTGTCGGATTCGGGGCCGTTGCCATCGACCAGTTCACGCAGGCACTTGAGGCCGGCAAAAGTCGAATCATTGCCGTCGGCCATCGTGTCGACGATTTCAATGCCGTTGCCGGGCGCAATACCGGAATGACTGCCCCACCAAGCCTGGCGCTGGGCGGCAGTGGCCTCCGCCGCCTCCAGAGCGAATCCGCAGGGCATGTCAAACGGCCCGCGCTGGAGGTAGGACGATGCATAGGTCACCAGCACCGAGCGCCACAGATCCAGGGCGATATTGACCGCGCTCTGGCTCAGGGCCGCGTCGTCAAAACCGGCCTCGGTCAGCACATCACGCGCCGCCGAGGGACTGGGCTCATCCAGCAGCCCCGCTTCGGCCAGCGACTGGCAACGAGCCTGGCCCATCACATCCATCGGTGACTGGCCCATGGGCACTTCGTCAAGAAAATCGGCATCGGCCAGCAGGCAGGGCTGGTAAAGCGCGGCCAGGCTGGCATAGTCAAACAGTGCCGGCTGTCCCAGCGGCGTGATGTTCGGACTCACGGCCACCACGGCATCGAGCAGGCCGGAATCGTCGATCTCTGCTGCCCGCAGGACTGCGTTGCCGCCGTTGGAAAGGGCAAACCCGAGAACACGCACCGAATCGGCATCGAGTTCGGCATCCAGCACCGAATCAATGACATCCAGGCCGAAGGCCGCCGCGGCAAGCACGTGCTGACCCCAGTCAGCTTCGGGCTGGTCGCCCGAGTGAGCATGCCGCATGCCCACGGTCGCGGCCGGTTCCTCGAGCGGCGCGAATGCCAGGCCCAGTTCGGCCTCGCCGGACTCGACTCGCCGCCCTGCCAGGTCGGTCCCCGTGCCATCGGAGAAATCGAAGATATCGGTACCGGCCGCCTTGTCGGTATAAGCCACGGCACAGCCACGCTCGAATGCCCAAGGCGCGGCCACGGCAATGGCCCCGTATGTCCCACGTGAGCCCGATGCCGGGCTGACAACCAGGCAGGCCGCATCGGCATCAAAGCTGTCGGGCAACTGCAGTGCCACTCGGAACGGCTGGCTGGCATCCGGCAGGGTCAGGAAGGCATGAAACTCATGTCCGGGCACTTCGGGAAGTCCGTCGAGCAGTCCGCCCAGGCCGGCGGCCGGTGACAGGGTGCCAATGCCCTGCCAGTTGGCATGAACGGCAAGGCGCCGCAACTCGGCGGCAGAGGGGGCTTCAGGGTCGGCAGGCGCCGGTGCAGTGCCGGTCAGATCCGCCACGTTCAGGCCGGCACTGACCAGATCATCGCCATCACGGTGTTCGGTCACCCGCACCGGAAAGGGAAACTGCAACCGCTCTGAGGGATCGGCGGCCACCGCCTCGGCGGGCGCCTCCTCGACCGGCTCCGGTGGCGGCTCGGGCGCCTCACAGGCGGCCAGAACAAACACCGCCCCGGCAGACAGCAAAAGCAACTCTTTCCTCATGCCCGCGTTTCCTGCAATGGTTGACCAACCATCACTTTAACAAGTCTCCCGCGCGACCCGTCATGGACTTTGGTACAGTCGGCACGCCCAGCGTCGTCTGCTAGCCTTTTCACCCGTTTCTGACAAGCGGCAGACATCGCCATGAACATTCTCATCACCGGCGCCGGCAGTGGCATCGGCGCGGGTATTGCCCACCACCTGGCCGGCGGGGGCCACAGCATCGTCGTGACCGATCTGGACGAGGGCGCGGCCGTCGCGGTCGCCGGCGAGATCGGTATTGCCGGCGGCCGGGCCATCGGACGGGCACTGGACGTTACCGATGATGCCAGTGTCGAATCATTGCTGCGGCAACTCGATCAGCCGGTGGACGTGCTGATCAACAATGCCGGCCTGCAGCACGTTGCCGCGCTGGAGGACTTTCCGATGGACAAGTGGGACCAGCTCGTGCAGGTCATGCTGACGGGCACGGCCCGGCTGACCCGCGGCCTGTTACCCGGCATGCGCCAGCGGGCATTCGGGCGCATCGTCAATATCGGGTCGATCCACTCCCTGGTGGCCAGTGCCTACAAATCGGCCTACGTGGCGGCCAAGCACGGCCTGATCGGCTTCTCGCGCGTGCTGGCGCTGGAGACGGCCGACACCGACATCACCATCAATACCGTCTGCCCGACTTACGTCAAGACACCGCTGGTTGAAAAGCAGATTGCCGACCAGGCCCGGGTGCATGGCATCTCCGAGGATGAAGTCGTCGAGAAAATCATGCTCAAGCCCATGCCCAAGGGGGTGTTCATCAGTTTCGAGGAGCTGTCCGGCATCTGCGAATTTCTCATATCGCCGCCAGCGCGCAACATCACCGGGCAGGCCATCGTGGTCGATGGCGGCTGGACCGCGACCTGATCGACACCGGCCCAGCCTCGACTTCTGGCATCATGGGGATTCCAACACGAGGATCCGCCCAGGGCCAGCCTGTCCGACATGACCACTCGAGTGCTGATTGCCGACGACCATCCGCTGTTTCGTGCCGCCCTGACCCAGGCACTTCATTCCAGCCTGTCGGATGTCGACATCATCGAGGCGGAGGATCTGCCTTCCACCACCGAGCTGCTGGAAACCGAACCGCCCGTCGATCTGCTGCTGCTCGATCTGCACATGCCGGGCAATCACGGCCTGGCGGGACTGGCCTCGATTCGCTGCATGTTCCCCAGCGTGGCAGTGGTGGTCGTTTCGGCCAACGAGGAACCGCGCACCATCCGTCACGCTCTGGATCACGGTGCCGCGGCCTACATTCCCAAAAGCACGCCCCTGCCGGAACTGACCCGGGCGCTGGAGACCGTGCTCGATTGTCGCGAATGGGTGCCCGCACACCTGCAGCATGCCGTCGAAGGACTCGACACGGATGACGAGGATCTGCTGCTGGCCGAGCGCATCGCATCGCTTACACCGCAGCAGTTCCGGGTTCTGGCGCTAGTCGCCGACGGCCAGCTCAACAAGCAGATCGCCGCCAGGCTCGATATCCAGGAACGCACTGTCAAGGCTCACATGAGCGAGATCCTGCAGAAGCTCGATGTGCGCAACCGGACCCAGGCCGGCATTGCCTTCCGCCGGCTGGAGCTGGTCGATCCGGCCTCGAGAATGGAGCGGAGCCCGGGCTGAGCCCGGCCCCGCAATGACCTCAGAGCTCTGGCAGAATGCGGTACATGGCATCCAGGCAGGCCCGGCCCAGGTGACGACAGCGGCCCGGTGACCAGCCGATCTCTGGCACGGGCCGGTCGGCGGTGTCCTTGAATGGCATTTCCAGGGTCACGGCTAGGCAGTCGAAGGTCTCGGCCATGTAGTCGGAGTTCTTCTTCATGTCGGCACTGCCCGGTGCATCCACCTCGTAGCCGTGGTCGGTCTGGAAATCCGGCGTGATCGCGGCCAGCAACTGCTTGAAGTTGTCCAGCTGACGCTGCTTGTGCTCGTTCCACGAAGGTGTGCCCTCGGGTCCGGCAATGAAGTTGTACGGCAGCGCCTCGTCGCCGTGCACGTCCAGCGCGAAATCCACACCGGTCTCGTGCATCTTCTGGCGCGTGTAGTACACCTCGGGCGACTGGTCCGCACAGGGTTCGGCCCATTCACGGTTGAGGTTGCGGCCATGCGCATTGGTGCGCAGGTGGCCGCGCACGGCGCCATCGATGCACATGTTGGGTACCAGGTAGACCACCGCCTGTTCGAGCAACTCGCGCGCCACCGGATCTTCCGGGTCCAGCAGGCGCTCGACAAACCCTTCCACCCACCATTCGGCCATGGTCTCGCCGGGATGCTGACGGGCGATGACCCACAGCTTCTTGCGACCTTCGGCCGCTTCGCCGATGGTCAGCAGGGTATGGGCATGGCCGTCGGGTGTCGTGCAGAGTGTCTCGGAGAGCACCCGGGAATGCTCCAGCGCCGAGGAGATCAGCTGCTGGTGCTCGCGCAGGCTGTAGGGTGCGAAATAGGCCACGTAGACGACGTCGGATTCCGGGCGGTGCCGGATGACCAGCTGCTTGCCGTCAAACTCGGTATCGGTACGGAACCAGTTCTCCAGATCGGTGCTGACCACGGCCTGGTAGTTCTCGAATCCATCCGGGTAAGACACTTTTCCGGCATTCTCGATAACCATGGTGCAGTCGGTATCGCGCGCGTCGCAGAGCTGGAAGAAAAACCACTGCATGTGCTCGCCACCGGCGTCGGGCCGGATCTTCAGGCGAATATCGTCGGGTGTGTCGGCGGACGACACTTCGATGTTGCCACCGTCAAAATTGGAAAGAATGCGCATGGTTATGGATTACCAGTTGGAGGCTCAGCGGTATACTGGGGGCATGATAGACCAGATGCAAATCGTTCGGCACATTGTGGATCGACTGCCGCAAACACAGGCAATCTACCTGTTCGGCTCCGCGGCAACAGATGAAATGCTGCCGGGCAGTGATGTTGATATTGCCGTACTGTTGCCTCCGACTGTGGCGCGAGATGCCAGCAAGCTGACCGGCAGCCAATTGCATCTCGACCTCGAATCAGGACTCGCACGCGACGTCGATCTGATCAACCTCAGAGAGGCGACGACCGTCTTTCAGAAGGAAATCATCATCAACGGAAAGCGTATTCACTGCCCCGATGTCAACGCCGCCGACGAGTTCGAAATGCACGTGCTGTCGCTGTACCAGAAGCTCAACGCCGAACGCGCCGAAATCCTGGCCGAGGGCCGATCCTCCGGTCGCTTTCTGCAGACATGAATGATGTTCTGGTCAACAAGAAGATCAGCATCGAACGCTGTGTCCGACAGATTCGAGAGTACTATCGCCTGGATTCCGATTTGCCCTTTGAACGGGATCATCTGCGCCAGGATGCCATCGCGATGAATCTCCAGCGTGCCGCTGAGCTCTGCATCGATATTGCAAATCACTTGGTGCGCAAGAGAAAACTGGGATTGCCCCAGGACAGCCGAGACAGCTTTTCCCTCCTCAATGAGGCCGGAATCATTGGCGATGAGCTGGCCAACAGGCTGAAGGGCATGGTCGGTTTTCGCAACATTCTCGTGCATGAGTACCGAAAACTGGACCTGGACATCATGGTGGATGTCATCGAAAACCGGCTTGACGGCTTGCTGGAGTTTGCCCGCCTGGCCCTTGAAGCAGACTAGGGAGCCCGGCTTGCGTCTATCTGGCCGAACACCCGGTCGACAACCTCCGTGAACTTGTCATTCAGAGAAGCTGCAAGCCGGATGTCCCTGCATTCGTACGGGTGCCGCAGTTCAAGGCTGGCGGCATGCAGCAGCAGGCGGTGGCAACCCAGGTGCTGCCGGAACAGGCGATTGTGGCGACCATCGCCGTAGGTGGTATCGCCAATCAGGTGATGCGAAATGTGCTTGAAGTGGCGCCGGATCTGGTGACGCCGTCCGCTTTTCGGAACCGCCTCGACCAGCGAATAGCGCACGGTATCATGCTCACCCATGGGAAATGGCAACTCGGCCTTGGCCAGCCGGCGGTAGCCGGTTTGTGACGGCTGCCCTTCTGCCGCTGTCTTGTGTTTCTTCAGCGGGTGGTCGATTTCGCCCGCCGCATCCACCCAGCCGCGAACCACGGCCAGGTAGCGCTTGTCCACGCTCTGGGCCATGAACTGCCGGCCCACGGCGCTTGCTGTTTCCCGGTCGAGCGCAAACAGCAGCACGCCCGAGGTGGCCCGGTCGAGGCGGTGCACCGGCCACACCTTCTGTCCAATCTGGTCACGCAGCAACTGCACCGCGAACTGCCGATCGGTGCCCAGCTTGCTCTGATGCACCATCAGGTCGCAGGGCTTGTCGATGGCGCACAGCCACTGATCCTGATAGACGATGCGAAATCGAGGGGAGGATTCCAGGCTGACAGTCATGAGCAAAATTCATTGATCCGGCGGCAAAAAGGGCAGCGAAACGCCGAATCGTACCTCATTGAGGTGCCTGGTGCCCGCCACCATGCCGGCGACGCAGCGAGATCTTCGTCGCCGGGAAACCACGGCGATTTACCCCGCTCAACTGGCCGTCTGGCGCCCCGAAAACAGGCTCCGAAGCCCACGAATACCACCCTCCCGCAGGCGTTGGAAATGACGCTGATCAATTCCACGCGTCCGAAAAAATGCAAAAGTTGACCGAAATCAAGCTTGCATAATCGGACTGGCTACTTGCATAATCAAACTTAAAGGTTGCGTAAGTGGACCTAACGGACCAGCTCAGCTGCCCGGTTACAAGGGAACGACAACCCCTAAATCTACAGCCGAGGCTGCAGAAAACATCAGATCAAAGAAGGAATTTCACGTCATGCGGATATTTTGGAGCCTTACCTGTTTTCCGATCGCGATTCTGTTCATCATGCCGTCCGTCACAGTTGCAGAGGATGAGGAGCCAGATGAGCGGGTTGAAGTCGCCCGAGCGGTGCTGGATAGAGTCACCGTGACCGCACAGCGGATCGAAGAAAGCCTCCAGGATGTGCCCATTGCTGTATCGGCAGTCGAAGCCGAAACCCTGGAACAATCCGGAATCAGCAACGTGGATGACCTGAGCATGCGAGTGCCGGGGCTGAGCATCGGCCGCTTCAACCCGGCCCAGCCACAGATCTACATTCGTGGAATCGGCTCCACCGACCAGTCGGCCTCGGGTGACCCTTCTGTCGGTGTATTTATTGATGGCGTTTACATCTCCCGCCATGGCGCAATGGATCTCGATTTCTTCGATCTGGAGCGTGTAGAAGTACTGCGCGGACCCCAGGGAACACTATATGGCAAGAACGTGGTTGGTGGCGCAATCAACTACGTCACCCGGCCACCTTCCAGCGAGTTCAGCGGGCGCGCCGAAGCCCAGTTCGGAAACTTCAACCGGCAGGATTTTCGCGGGCTGGTCGAAGGCCCGATTTCGGATAATGTCAATGCCAAGATGACGCTTAACCGGAACAAACGTGATGGCTACTCTGTCAACGCCACCACGGGCAACGATCTGAGTGACGAGAACAGCATTGGACTCCGGGGGCAACTGCATTTCTTGATGGACAACGGCCTCGATATCCTGGTCTCGGCCGACTACAGGAAGGCCCGACTGGCTGGCACCAATCGCGAGTGCGTCGGCGAACAATTCATCTTCTTCCCCTGGTTTGCCCCAGGTTCTCCGTTTGCCGCCTCCCCTTGCAGCTCCGACCCGTTCGTCAACGAAAAGACCGAGGATGGTTTCACCGACACCGATGTCTGGGGCCTTTCGGCCACTGCGACCTGGGCAATGGACTGGGCCGAGCTGACCTCCATCACCTCGTTCCGGCGCGCAGAGATTGACTTCAAGGATGACTTCAGCGGGTCAGATGCCCCCCTGGTCATACGCAATGTCAATGACGACAGCGATCAGTGGACCCAGGAGCTTCGCCTGACCGGCGGCGATCCCCAGCAATTGCAGTGGCTTGCCGGATACTACTTCCTGTATGCCGATATCGACCGGCTGGAGAACAACGATTTTTCCGGAAATGATGTTCCTCTTGAGCTGCCACCGCCATTGAGTTTCAACCCATTCTATTTCCAAAGCAATAAGACGACCAATCATGCCTTCTTCGGCCAAGTGACTCGTGCCCTGACTGACCGCCTTTCATTGAAAGTGGGAGCACGCTACACCTGGGAAGAAAAGCGCGCAAATATCCGGACCGAGGGCTTTGACCCCACCGGAACTTTTTTGGCGGAACCCTATGATGTCAGCCCGAGCGAAACCTGGTCTTCGTTCACGCCCATGGTATCTCTCGACTATCACTTTCATCCCGGCGCAATGGCCTACGTGTCTTATTCCGAAGGATTCAAGAGCGGAGGCTTCGATGGCACCGCACGTGATGCCGAAGCAGCTGAGCGCGGCTTCGATGAAGAACATGCACGCCAGTTCGAGGTCGGGCTGAAGTCCCAACTTCTCGATGACCGGGTACGTTTGAATCTTGCCGCCTTTCATATCGACTATTCCGACCTGCAGGTCTTTCAACTTGTCGATGGCGCGTCACTTGTCGTGTCGAATGCAGCTGATGCCACCAGCCAGGGCTTTGAAGCCGAGGCCTGGGCCGTGCTCAGCGATAACTGGCGCCTTCAGGGAAGCTATGCCTATCTTGATGCCACATACGATACGTTCATCAATGAAGATGGCCAGGACTTCAGCGGCAACCGTCTGACCCGATCACCAGAACACAGCTACAACGTCGGCCTGAATTACGACTCACGCATCGGTGACAACATGCGCTTTTCTGCACTGGCCGAATACAGTTACCGTAGCCGAATCTTCTATGACCCGGACAATTTCCCCCTGGTTGGTGATTCCTCGGTAGGACTGCTCAACGCTCGAGTCACACTAGGGGTTGGTGACCACTGGTCATTCTCGCTCTGGGCGGATAATCTGACCGATGAAGTCTATCGACTCAATGTCATTGACGGACGCGGCCCGTTCAACCTCAGTGAAAGCGGCTCGGCAGTCATAGGCCCGCCTCGCATGTGGGGATTGACGGCCGATTATCGGTTCTGATTCTGTAGAAGACGCTTCAATCTATTGTGGTGCTGACTGTCCGCCCCAGCAGGCAGCATCGACCCTTGACCGGAGATCCCCCGCTGGATACTCCGGTCCTTTTCGGCAAATGATTTTCGGCCGGGAATTATTAGCCCAGAAAGCCAGCGGATCTGCTCAGCCACATGATCTATTCGGCTCCCCCGTCGAGAATGGCCTCAGTGGTGTCCGGCTTGATCGGAGACTCACATTGACTGCATATCACCAACCCTTTCAGTGGCTTTCCGCATGGGTCATGTCGGAACAACAACGGTGGACCTTCCGGACCGGAGTACCAGCGATCGCCCCATTGGGTCATGGCCATGAGCATGGGGTAGAGGGAAAACCCCTTTTCGGTCAACAGGTACTCACTTCGAGGCGGACGAGACTGATACTGACGCTGCCGGAAGATCTCCATTTCCACCACGCGCTTGAGACGATCAGTCAGTATATTGCTGGCCAGTTTCAGGGTCTTCTGCATTTCGTCGAAACGCCGAATGCCGAAAAAGCCCAAGGCCACGACCTGCGGGGTCCAGCGATCACCGATCAAGTCAAGCAATTGTCCGGACACGGGAAGCGCCTGCCTGGAACTGGATGCAGCCGTCGTTCTTCGACGACGTCGCTTGTTGCGCATGATCCAGCTAGCACCCGGGCCATCGCGAAATGTCACTTCCCGCGCATCGATTGGCTTGCGGCAATCGGCACAGACCATGACCGGCGTTATCGCCTTTCCGCACCCCAGGTGCCTGACTGCCGGCTTATTGAAACGAGGCACCCATTGCTGCTGCCAGGCCAGCGCCATCAAAGCGGTGTCAAACAGGTCCCGCCCCTTTTCGGTCAACAGGTAGTCCAGGCGTTGATTGGGGGTCGAAGAAGGAGCACGCGACAGTATCCCTTGATCAACCAGCATGCGCAGGCGCGCACTCAACGTGCTGCGAGGAATATCGAGTCGACGTTGAAAGTCCTCGAAGCCGTGGACGCCGAGAAAGCATTGCTGAAGGATCACTACAACCCAGCGATCACCGATGACCTCAAGCACCCGATGTATTGAACTGGCCTTGATCAGATGTCGAGTATCCACAGGAGTCCCCATCGCTACAAATTGCCTTGCAATAACCGGATGGGAATCGTAGCATAACCTTAAGTCCAGCTAAGAAAGTAACTTTAATGAATTCCTTTGAACGCCTGATGGGCGATCTGCGTTTACCGCTGATCGCGGCCCCCATGTTTCTCGTATCCGGTCCGGACCTGGTCCTGGCAGCATGTCGTGCTGGCATCATTGGCGCTTTCCCCGCACCCAATGCACGCACCCCGGAAATCTTTGCCGAGTGGTTGCAGGCCATTCGTGAAGGACTTGCCGACACTGGCCACCCCTGGGCAGTCAACCTGGTCATGCACAAGAGTTATGCCCGTCGCGACAGCGACCTTGAAATGACCGTTGCAGCCAAGCCGCCTCTGGTCATCACCGCACTGGGCAGCCCACGCGATGCGATCGAGGCTGTTCATTCCTATGGCGGACTGGTACTGGCTGATGTCAACAGCGTCGACTTTGCCCGCAAGGCGGTCGATGCCGGTGCCGACGGTCTGGTGCTGGTCAGTGCCGGAGCAGGCGGACATACCGGCCAGGTCTCCGGTTTCGCGTTCGTGGACGCGGTCAGGCAGTTCTTCGATGGTCCGCTGGTTCTGGCTGGATCAATTTCGACGGGCCGGGCCATACGGGCAGCCGAGGTACTGGGAGCTGACATGGCCTACATGGGTACCCGGTTCATCGCGACACGAGAAAGCCTGGCCAGTGATGATTACAAGTCCATGCTGGTCGAAGCCGGTCCTTCCGACATCGTTTGCTCACCGGCCATCACGGGTGTTCCGGCCAACTGGCTCAAGCCCAGCCTGGCATCCGCCGGCTATGATCCGGACAATCTGGAAGCAGGCAAAAAGCCCAACTTCGACGACCCGCACCAGAGCCTCAAGGCCTGGAAGCATGTGTGGTCTGCCGGCCAGGGAGTGGGCGCGATCGACCAGGTACAGACCGTCGCTGAACTGGTCGACCAACTAACCGAGGAATATCAGGCCGCCTGTCAACTTCCGGTCGCTGGAAAGCGCTCCTGAAGTGGACTACAGCCGGATCGACCGACACTCAGAACTTCTTGCACTTTTTAGAGGATAGAGTACATGCATGAACATAAGTACCCGAAGGTAGAAGAACGCGTACGTGAATATGTCCGACGCGGCTGGTGGGGCGAAACGACACTGAGCGACCTGCTTGAACAGGCAGTCGCTGCGCATCCCGAAAGGATGGCATTGGTCGATCAACCCAACCGGGAGAGCCTGGACGGTGATACCCCAAAACGATGGACCTGGGCGGAGCTCAGCGATGAAGTCGAGACCTGCGCGCGCGCATTATCCAGGCTGAACATCGGTCGGGGCGATGCAGTGGTCGTGCAGTTGCCCAATGTCGCCGAGTTCGTCGTTCTCTACCTCGCCTTGGCACGCATCGGAGCCGTCATCAGTCCGGTACCGGTGCAGTACAGCCGTCATGAGCTGAGCATGATTGCCGAGGCACTTGAGCCGGCCCTGTTTATCGGGATCACCCGTTTTCACGACCACGATCTGACCCAGGCCGCCAAGGCGGTCGGCTTCCGGCAATGTGTCTGGCTGGGCCCGGAACCACCCGATGGCGACGCCCCCTTTTCCAGCCTGCTCGATCAGGCCCGATCGGAAACCGACACGCCGCCGGTCAATTCGAATGCCAATGACATCATGACGGTCTGCTGGACTTCAGGCACCACCGGCTCCCCCAAGGGTGTGCCGCGCACGCACAATCAATGGATGGCCATTGCTCCGGCCACCTACGAGGGTGCGGAGATGCGCGAGGGCGATGTGCTGCTCAATCCGTTTCCGTTCGTCAACATGGCAAGCATTGGCGGGTTTCTGATCAACTGGCTGCGTTGCCAGGGCACGCTGGTTCTCCATCATCCACTGGAATTGCCGGTTTTCCTCAGCCAGATTCCTCAGGAAGGGGTGACTTTCACGATTGCCCCGCCGGCTCTGCTCAACATGCTGCTGAAAAACGACGAGTTGATGAGCCAGTTCGATTTGTCCAACCTGCGCTGCATCGCATCGGGTTCGGCGCCCCTGTCGCCCTGGATGGTCAAGGGCTTTGCCGACAAGTACGACATCGGCGTGGTCAACCTGTTTGGATCGAACGAAGGCGTCAGCCTGGTCAGTGGCCTTGAGGACATGCCGGACCCAACCCTTCGTGCCAGCTATTTCCCGCGCTTTGGCGTCGATGGTATCGAATGGAATGCCAGTGTTTCGAAGATGGTCAGCACCCGGTTGCGCGACCTGGAGACCGGCGACATCATTACCGAGAAGGGGCAGCCCGGAGAACTCGAGATCAAGGGCGCGACCATCTTCGACCACTATCTCGGCGACACTCCGGACAATCCCGAAGTCTTTACCGACGACGGGTACTTTCGCACCGGCGACCTGTTCGAGATTTCCGGCGATGGCAATCCGCCGCCGTTCTACCATTTCGTCGGTCGCAGCAAGGACATCATCATTCGTGGCGGCAACAACATTTCGCCCGACGAGCTCGACACCATGCTGGCTGCCCACCCTGCCCTGGCCGAAGCGGCCACCGTAGGCTATCCCGACGAAGACCTGGGCGAGCGCGTGTGCGCATTCGTGGTCCCCAAGCCCGGCGAGCAGGTGAGCCTGGATGACATTACCGGTTTCCTGCGTGAACAGGGGCTGGCCGTGTTCAAGTTGCCCGAGCGCCTGGAAACCATCGACGCCCTGCCGCGCAATGCACTGGGCAAGGTGGTCCGTGACGAGTTGCGTCAGCAACTATGAGACCGGTCTATATCCTTGGTGGCAGCCAGAGCGACTTTGCCCGCAACCTCGCCCGCGAGGACCGGGAACTGTTCGACCTGTTCCGGGAAGTGCTGACCGACGGCCTGGAGCAAACCGGTCTGGCGCCAGATCAGATTGGCGTCGGTCACGTCGGCAACTTCGTTGCCGAACTGTTCACCGGCCAGGGCCATCTGGGCGGCTTTTTTGCCGAGGCGGACACCCGCTTCGACGGCATGCCGTCCGTACGCCACGAGGCGGCGTGCGCATCAGGTTCCATGGCCCTTCTGGCTGCCATGGCCGACATCGAAAGTGGACGCTACTCCTGTGCCTGCGTGCTCGGGATCGAGCAAATGCGCAATCTCGATGGGCAAACGGCTGCCGACCACCTGGCCGCCGCCGCATGGCGCGGGCACGAAAGCGAAGAGGCGCGCTTCCTGTGGCCGGCACAGTTTGCCGAGCTGGCCCGGGCCTACGATGAACGCCATGGTCTGAAGCGAGAATGGCTGGTGGAGCTCTCGCGCAATGCCTTTGCCAATGCGCGCAGGAACCCGCTGGCCCAGACGCGAAAATGGACGGTGGGGGCAGCCCAGTTGTCGGAAGACGATGAAGCCAATCCACTGATCGAGGGATGCCTGCGCAAGCAGGATTGCGGCCAGATCACCGATGGCGCCGCCATGGTCGTCCTGGCCGATGCCGACTTCGCCAGCGCCTGGTGCCGGAGGCATGGTCATGATCTGGCAACCATTCCGAAGATTGCGGGCTGGGGCCACACCGGTGCCCCCATTCGTCTGCAAAGCAAGCTCGATGGCCAAGCTGCTTCGGGCGCCATGCTGCCCCACGTGGCCGGGGCGTTCTTTGCCGCTCTGAAACGGGCCGGACTGCAGGACGCGAGTCAGCTGGATGCCATCGAACTGCACGATTGTTTCAGCATTACCGGTTACATGCTGCTTGATCACCTGGGACTGGCCCCGCCGGGTCAGGCCTGGCAGGTGATCGAGCGCGGCATCGGCCTGGATGGTGAATTGCCGGTCAATCCCGGCGGTGGCCTGATTGGATTGGGTCACCCCGTTGGCGCAACCGGCGTCAGGATGCTCAACGATGCCGCACGTCAGGTCCGTGGCGAGTCCGGAGACTGCCAGGTCGAAGGAGCCCGTCACGTGGCAACACTCAACGTCGGTGGCAGTGCGACCACCGTTGCAAGCTTTGTGGTGAATCGATGAATGCAATGATTTTCGATGCGGTGCGAACACCGCGTGGTGCGGGCAAGGCCGATGGTGGCGCCCTGGCCGATGTGGCACCGCTGGAGCTTTGCGCCCAGCTGCTCAAGGCCCTGCCCGAACGGACCGGACTGGATCCGGCAAATGTCGAGGACGTGGTCCTGGGCTGCGTGACCCAGATCGGCGATCAGGGCGCGAATCCTGCCCGCATCGCGGTTCTGCATGCCGGCTGGCCCGACCCGGTCGCCGGCATGACCGTCAACCGCTTCTGCACCTCCGGGCTCGATGCCTGTGCGCTGGCCGCTGCCCGGATTCAGTCAGGTGAGTGCGGGATGCTGGTTGGTGGCGGGGTCGAATCAATGTCGCGGGTGCCGATGTTCAGCGATCAGGGCGCCTGGTACAGCGACCCGGCCATCATGAAATCGACCCGCTTCACACCGCTGGGCATATCGGCCGATCTGCTCGCCACCCTGGAAGGTTTCAGTCGCGAGGACCTCGATGCACTCGCCCTGGAGAGTCAAACTCGCGCGGTCAGGGCAAGATCCGAAGGGGCATTCGACAAGCACCTGGTGGCGGTCACCGCCCCCGACGGAGAGGTCGTGCTCGATGCCGACCAGCCGCCGCGCGACGGCCTGAGCATGGAAAAACTGGCCGGCCTGCCGGCAGTGTTTGCCGAAATGGGAGAGAAAGGTGCCGATCGCCGCGCCCTGACCGCCTTCCCCGACCTGGATCGCATCGAACACCTGCACAGCCCCGGCAACTCGCCGGCGCCGGCCGACGGGGCCGGCCTGGTCCTGATCGGATCCGAGCAGGCCGGCAACGACAGCGGCCTGGCACCGCGCGCCCGGATCCTGGGATGGGCAAGCGCGGCGGCCGATCCGGTGCTGATGCTCACGGCCGCCGAAGATGCCACCCGAAAGGCCCTGCACAGGTCGGGACTTGAAGCCGGAGAGATCGAGCGCTGGGAGGTCAACGAAGCATTTGCCGCCACCCTGCTGCGTTATCGCCGGGAATTCGCCATCGACCCCGATCGACTCAACGTCAATGGCGGCGCCATTGCCCTTGGACATGCCATGGGTGCCACCGGCGCCATGCTCATCGCCCAGCTGCTCGATGCCCTGGACGCCTGCCAGGGGCGTTACGGCCTGGTTGCGGTGGCCGGCGGTGGCGGGCTGGGCAGCGCCATGGTTGTGGAGCGTCTGCCATGATCAACAGCAATGATGTGATTGGCGCCTGGCGGCTGCTGGCCTGGGAAATCGACTTCGAGGGCCTTGATGAGCCGGTCCATCCGTTCGGCACAGATCCGATCGGCTGGCTGGTCTACAGCGCGGACGGTGCGATGTCGGCCCAGTTGATGAGTGCGGGGCGAACTGGTCTGGGCGGACGGTCGATTCGCAAGCTGTCCGACCAGGAGCGAATCGATGTGCTCGAAACCTTCTTTGCCTATGCCGGCCGCTACCGGATCGAGGGCGATGTCATCATCCACGAGGTGGATGTGGCCCTCAATCCCGACTTTATCGGTCAGGACCAGCATCGCAAGGCAGTGCTGGAAGATGACCGCTTGATTCTCACTGGCAATGAAACCGATGCCCGGGGCCGCCAGCGTCGACATTGCCTGAAGTGGCAACGCATTTGAGGAGCAGATTGATTGATGAATTTCGAACCCACCGGAATCGACCCCTTGCTTGATGAGGCCCTGTCGGCCATTGCAACCCGCAGCGCGTTCAGCGGTTTCAAGGAGTCGGGGAGCAGCCGCATCCACGGTACCGAGAAGCCGGCCGCCGGAAAAGCCGCGTACGAGGCCTGCCTGGGACAGGCGTTTCGCCTGGATGACAGCGAAGCCGACTTCATTGCGGCCGAGGAAGTCTCTCCGTTCACCGGCGAGGCCCTGGGCATTCGCTATGCCGGTCCGGACCCGGACCGGCAGTTCGCCGCCGCTCGCGCGGCCATGAAAGGCTGGGCGAGCGCTTCGGTGGAGCAACGCATCAAGCTGTGCGTCGAGATGCTCCGGCAAGTGGATGAACACGGCTTCGAGATCGCTCACGCCATCATGCACACGGCCGGTCAGAGCTTTCCAATGGCCTATGCCGGCAGTGGCGCCAATGCGCTCGATCGTGGCCTGGAGGCGGTGGCCTGGTCATGGTTGATGATGAATGCGCTGCCGTTTCAGGCCAGCTGGCAAAAGCAGGTCGGCGCCGGCGACCCGGTGCGCCTGGCCAAGCGCTGGCGTCTCATGCCGCGCGGACCGGCGGTGGTCTTCTGCTGCGCTTCCTTTCCAACCTGGAACGGCTACCCGGCCATGATGGCCAACCTGGCCTGCGGCAACCCGGTTCTGGTCAAGCCTCACCCCACCGCGGTGCTGCCGATGGCCATTGCCGTTCGCATCATACGCAAGGTGCTGGCCGAAGCGGGATTCGATCCGGGCCTGATCCAGCTTGTGGTCGACAGCTCCAGCAAGCCCCTGGGCAAGGTGCTGGTCGAGCATGACCAGGCTGCCATCATCGACTTTACCGGCAGTGCCCGATTCGGATCGTGGGTCGAGCAGCATGCCGGCAACCGTCCCTGCTATACCGAGACCAGCGGCATCAACACGGTCATCCTGGATGGTGCCGAGGATATCGACGCTGCACTCGATTCGGTGGTCAATACCCTGTGCCTGTTCTCAGCCCAGATGTGTACCAGCCCGCAGACGTTCTACGTGCCTGCCAGTGGCATGAGCGACGGCAACGGTCGTTGCCTGTCAGCCGATGAAGTCGAGGCGGCGCTGGCCGGGCGCATCGATGCACTGGCCGCCAACCCGAAAAGGGCGGCCAGCGTCATGGGCTGCATCCAGTCGCCCGCGACCCTGTCGCTGATCGACGAGTGGACCGGTTTGGCCGAGTCCGGCCGCTACCGCCTGCTTCATCGCAGTGACCATTACGCGCATCCGGCTGGACCCGATGCCCGCACCGCGACCCCGCTGGTGCTCGGCCTGGATCTTGAAGACGGCACCGCACCTCAGGAAGAGGTTTTCGGGCCGATCGCCTTTGTGATCCGCACTGCCGACCGCGATCAGGCCCTGCAACACGCCGCCGACAGCGCGCGACGTCACGGCGCCATCACGGCCTACCTGTATTCCACCGATGAGGACTACATCGAGTCGGCCACCGATGCGTTCGCCTGGGCCGGAGCCGCACTGACCTGCAACGTGACCGGCAACATGCCGTTGAATTTCTCGGCCGCTTACAGCGATCTGCATGTCTCCGGCCTCAACCCGGCCGGCAATGCCACCCTGGCCGAACCGTCGTTCATTACCGGACGCTTCCGCTACGCCCAGGTGCGCCGGCCACTTTCGGGGGACGGGGATGAGTGAAACCAGCCACCCGGCATTCGACCTGAGCGGAAAGGTGGCCCTGGTCACCGGTGCCTCGCGCGGCATCGGCGCGGCCATCGCCACCTGCTATGCCCGGGCCGGAGCACGGGTCGCGGTAACGGCGCGAAGCCTCGAGTCTTTGCAGGACATCACCACTGCCATCGAAACCGATGGCGGGCAGGCCCTGCCGCTGGCCGCTCACAGTGGTGATCGCGATGCGGTGAACCAGGCCCTGATCGAAGTCGAAAAAGCCTTCGGCGGAATCGATATCCTGGTCAACAACGCGGCCACCAATCCGCATTTCGGTCCGGTACTAGATGCCGACGAAACGCTCTGGGACAAGATTCTCGATGTCAATGTCAAAGGCTATGCCCGCTGGGTTCGCGCCAGTGTGCCGGGCATGCGTCAGCGCGGAGGCGGCAAGGTCATCAATGTCGCATCCATCCTGGGGCTTGCACCCGGTGAAGGCATGGGGTTGTACGCGATCAGCAAGGCCGCGGTCCTGATGCTCACCAAGGCGCTGGCCACGGAGCTGGCCGATGACGACATTCAGGTCAATGCCCTGGCGCCGGGCTTCATCAAGACCCGCTTCAGTGCCGCACTGTGGGCCGATGAAGCGCGCAGCGCGGCATTGAACTCGCGCATTCCGCAAGGCCGGGTGGGCGAGGCAGGAGAATTGACCGGCATGGCCCTGTATCTCGCCGCGCCGGCCTCATCGTTTACGACCGGCTCGGTCTTCGTGATCGACGGTGGCCACTGTGCCGGCAGCCTGAACATCGGAGGATGATTTCACCATGATGCATCTGACCCCCATTCCCTCGTTTCCACCGGTCAGTGATGAATTCAGCGCGCGCCTGGAGCGGCTGCGCGAGTTGGTCGACGAGGTGCTCATTCCGCTCGAGCCGCTGATGCTTGGCCATCAACAGTCCGAGTTCGAATCCGCCCTGGAACAGGTTCGGGCGCGAATGCGCGAAGAAGGATTCTGGCTGCCCCAGGTGCCGACCGGGCACGGCGGTCAGGGACTGAGCCTGTATCAGCATGGCCTGGTCAGCGAGCAGCTGGGCCGCAGCCTCGTCGGGCATGTGGCCTGCAACTGTCAGGCGCCCGATGCCGGCAACATGGAAGTGCTGATCGAGCGAGGCACGGACGAGCAGCAAGCGACATTTCTGAAGCCGCTGCTGGCCGGCAAGACCCGCAGCGCGTTCGCCATGACCGAGCCCGGACATGCCGGTTCCAACCCGGTGGTCATGTCGACGCGCGCGCGCCGCGACGGCGAGGAATACGTCATCGACGGTCACAAGTGGTATACGACCGGCGCCGATGGCGCCGCCTTCCTGATCGTGATGGCGGTGACCGATCCGGACGCACCGCCCCACCAGGCCGCCAGCCAGATCATTGTCCCGGCCGACACGCCGGGCTACGAACTCGTCCGCAACATTCCGGTCATGGGCGAAACCGGCTGGGGACATCACTCGCATGCCGAGGTTCGCTTCAACAAGGTACGGGTGCCCCTGACCCATCGAATCGGCGCCGAGGGCGAAGGCTTCAGAATTGCCCAGGAGCGCCTGGGGCCGGGCAGAATTCATCATTGCATGCGCTGGCTGGGTATCTGCGCCCGCGCCTATGAACTGGCCGGGCAGCGGGCGGCACAGCGCCAGTTGGGTCCGGACCGGATGCTGGCCGATCAGCAAACCATACAGAACTGGCTGGCCGAAAGCCGGGCCGAGATCGAGTCGGCCCGACTGCTGGTTCTGGACACCGCGGCGCGCATAGACCGGGACGGACAATATGCCGCCCGCAGCGCCGTGTCCATGATCAAGTTCCATACCGCCGGCGTTTTGCAGCGCGTGCTCGATCGGGCATTGCAGATTCACGGCGCCCTGGGCATGTGTGACGACACGCCGCTGGCCTACTGGTATCGGCACGAACGGGCTGCCCGCATTTACGATGGCCCCGATGAAACCCACAAGATGGCACTGGCCCGTCGTCTGATTCGGGATTTTGCGACATGAGTGCCCGTGACGTCATCGAGGTTCGACCGGATGAAACCTTCGACGAAGCCAGGCTGCTGGCGTGGTTGCGCCAACAGGAACTGCCCGGGCTCGAGGGGTCCATGCGCGTGCGTCAGTTCGGCGGCGGCAAGGCCAACCTGACCTATCTGCTCGAATTCGACCAGGCCCGCTACGTCCTGCGTCGCCCGCCGCTGGGTGAGATCCCCAAAGGCGCTCACGACATGAGCCGGGAGTATCGGGTCCTGTCCAGACTGCATCGCGAGTTTCCACCCGCACCCCGTGCCTGGTTGTTCAGCGACGACCACGACATCATCGGCGCCGACTTCTTCATCATGGAGTATCGCCAGGGGGTGGTCGTGCGCGAGCAGATGCCGGCCGAATTCGCCGCGCTCGATGATGCGCCCGAGCGCATGAGCTTCGCCCTGGTCGATGCCCTGGCCGATCTTCACCGGGTCGATCCGGAACGGGCGGGCCTGGGAGAACTGGGGCGGCCGGAGGGGTTCATCCAGCGCCAGGTCGAAGGCTGGTACAAGCGCTGGCAAGCGGCTGAGCTGGATCCGGTCGAGGAAATGGATCAAGTGTGCCACTGGCTGCGCGAGCACCTGCCCGAGAGCCAGCGCGTCTCGCTGATCCACAACGACTACAAGCTCGACAATGCCATGCTGGCAAGCGACGACCCCGGTCGCATCGTGGCCATATTCGACTGGGACATGTGTACGCTGGGCGATCCTCTCAGCGATCTGGGCGCCCTGCTCACCTACTGGACCCAGGCTGATGATCCGGCCGAGTTCCGCGCCATGGCCATGATGCCGATCGATCCCCGCTTCCCGTCACGTGAGCAACTTGTCGAACGCTACGCCAAGCGCTCCGGCCTGGATGTCAGCGCCATTGCCTTCTACCACGTGCTGGGGCTGTTCAGGCTGGCCGTCATTCTGCAGCAGATCTTCATCCGCTATCACCGCGGCCAGACCCGGGACCGGCGTTTCGCCGGTTACAGCGAACTGGCCGGCCTGGCGGCTCGTCGAGCCCTGGCCACGACCGACCGGAGCACACACGACAAGGCTTGATGCAGCAGGCCGGCTCGCTTGAAGCGACGGTCGATATTCGGTAGACTTTAGTTACTTTCATAAGCAGACTTTCCTGCTGTCGGAGAGTCGAACCACGAGGAGATACAGGAATGAGCCAGGTCAACATGTCAGCCCGGGAAATGGACTATTCCCCCGAGGCGCCATTCGGTCAGGAATACGGTCCGGTACTGATGGGACCATTTGCCCCGGTTCTGGAGGAAACGGTGCTCGATGACCTGGAGGTGGAAGGAGAAATCCCGTCCGATCTCAACGGCGTCTACTTACGCAACGGTCCCAACCCGCGCTTTCCGCCACAGGGCCGCTACCATCCGTTTGACGGCGACGGCATGATCCATGCGGCCCACTTCGAGAACGGACGGGTCGTTTATCGCAATCGCTGGGTCCGCACCGCCGGCCTGGTCGAGGAAATGCAGGCAGGCAAGGCTACCTACTGGGGCATTCGCGAAACGCTCAAGGGGCGCGACGACAAGCGTCTGAAGGATACGGCCAATACCGATGTGATCGGCCACGGCGGCATTGCCCTGGCCAGCTGGTACATGTCCGGTGATATCTACAAGATCGACCCGGTCACGCTCGAGACCCTCGGCACCGCACCCTACGCTCAGGGACTGGGCGGAGGCTATTCAGCACACTCCAAGGTCGATGAAAGCACCGGCGAGTTGATGTTCTTCGACTACTGGAACGAATCTCCGTACATGAGCTACGGCGTAGTCGGCGCGAATGGCGAGGTGAAAAACCACGTCCCGATCCAGTTGCCCGGCCCGCGGCTGCCGCACGACATGGCCATCACGAAGAACTATTCCATCCTGCACGACCTGCCGCTGTTGCATGAAGAAAAGGCGCTGGCGGCCGGCCGTCACAAGCTGGAGTTTCATCCAGCAATGCCGACCCGTTTCGGCGTCATCCCGCGCTACGGTGATTCGGACTCCATTCGGTGGTTCGAGTTTTCACCCTGCTTTCTCTATCACACGGTCAATGCCTGGGAGGAAGGCGATGAAGTGGTCATGGTGGCCTGTCGCTACATGCCGGCACGAACGACCTCCGGCGACATCGATTCCAACCGCACCGCCCGTGACATCGCACAGCTGAAGATGAATGCGCGCTTGTGGCGCTGGCGGATGAACATGAAGACCGGCCAGTGCAAGGAAGAGCCCATCGACGACCGCTACAACGTCGAGTTCCCGTCCTTCCGGGCCGAGCACATCGGGCAAAAGACACGCTATGCCTACCTGGTCGACCATAATCCCGAAATACTGCACTGGACGGGTATTCGCAAGTTTGACACCGACACCGGCCAGTTGCTGGGGTCATTCAGCGATGGCCATGAACATTCATGGTATTCGGAGCCCTGGTTCGCGCCGGCCGATGGCGGTAGTGCCGAAGACGATGGCTATGTCGTCGTTTTTCGCTGGGATCAGGCCAATCGCGAGCAGCAGCTGCAGGTATTCGATGCCCGCGATATCGATGCCGGCCCGGTCGCACGTGTGAAAATGCCCGTGCGCGTGCCATCGGGTTTCCACGCCTGCTGGATCAACCGAGAACGCATTGCCGATACTCGCAGCGCCTGATCGGCATCCCCGGATCGAACAGATCGATCGGCAAGCAACAGCTGGCCACGATCTGTCGATCCGCTTCCGACGCAGACGCGGAATTTGCTCGGAAAAGACAAGGTTTCAGGGTTCAGCTTTCAGGTTTCAGGATGCGAACGGATCGTTTTCCCGAAACCTGGAACCTGAACGCTCTCCTACTTTCGTTCAAACTCCACCACGCGCGTGTAATCGGCCGGGTAGACCCCTTCCTGCAGTAACTTCGGGCGCAGGGTGAAGCGCACTTTCAGGGCGTCGGGCTGGCCATCCTCGCCCAGCGTGAACCACACGAACTTCTTGCGCTGGGCCGGATTCTTCCAGTGGCCGCGGAAGGTATCGTGGTGCCAGTGCTCCAGCGTCAGTACCTGGCTGTCGTCGTCCCAGAAGGTCACGGTAAGTTCGCCGTCGACCAGCTCCACCTCGGCGCTGTCGTAAAGCGGGTCATGGTATCGACCGGCATAGGCACCCAGGTCCTGGCTGGGGCGTGTTCCCATCTGCCGATCGGCATGCACCGCCTCGCGCGCTTCGCGGGCTTCCTGTCGGCGCTCGGTGTAGTCGGCATAAGCCTCATCGGCCCAGTCCTGTTCCTCGAAGCCTGCGACACGATCGATGATGTGCTTGAAAACGGGGTCGCGCATGGCGGTAAAGGTGTTGGCGCTCATGACAATGCCCAGGTCGAGTTCCGGCAGCAGCCAGATCTGGGAATTGAAGCCGTCGGTGGCGCCGCCATGACGCAGCACGTGATGACCGCGATAGCTGGCGATACCCCAGCCCAGCGCATAGGCATTGACCGACTGCTCGTCCTGGTCGAACCCCGTCAGGCTGGAAGGCGAGTGAATACGGGCCATGACCTCCTCGTCGAGGACGGTTTCGTCATCCAGCACGCCGGGCTCACCCAGGTTGAACCGCATCCAGCGCACCAGGTCGTTCATGCTGGTATTGACCGCGGCAGCCGGCCCCGAGTAGCCCCAGTCACGCCGCTCGATGGGCACCAGCTCACCGTCGATATCCTGGTGCGGCAGCGCGGCGTTGTCGCCAAGCTCATGAATGGAGGTATTGCTGCGATTCATGCCCAGCGGCGCGAACAGGCGGTCAGCCAGAAAGCTTTCCCAGCTCTCACCCGAGACCCTTTCGAGCACCTCTCCGGCCACCGTGTACATGGCATTGGAGTAGACATAACCCTGGCGGAAGGGCTGTTCGAAATCATGATGGCGCAGGTGTGCCATGAAATCGGCACGCGAGCGCTTGGGCATGAAGGTCAGCCGGTTACCGAACAGTCGCCCGACCCCGACCCGGTGACTGAGTAGGTCGCGCACGGTAACCTGGCCGGTGACCCAGTCGTCGCTCAAGCGGAACTCCGGCAGGTGATCGACGACACGGTCGTCCCAGTCGAGCTTGCCCTCTTCAACCAGGATGCCCAGTGCCGTTGCCGTCATGGCCTTGCTCAGGCTGGCAACCCCGAACTGGGTGTCGGCGTCGACCGGGCGTCCATCTTCCAGGCCCAGGCGCCCGAAACCGCGGGCATAGACCAGTTCGTCCTCGTGCACCACGGCGATGGCCAGGCCGGGGACGTTCCAGCGCTCGCGTTCGTTCTCGATCCAGTTGTCGAGCCCCTCGAGGGCATCGGCCTGGACTGTCAGCGCGGCAAGGCCAAGCAGCGTGGCTGCCGTCCATCGGGTGATCGTCATAGTGTCGACCTGTGTCTGAACCAGTGCGTCATGGTAGCCCAAAGTGGGGAGTTGGCACCGGGCGGTACCGGGCGCAACGGGAGGAAAGGTGCAATCGGCCTGGTCGCCAGGTGAATGCAAAGGGGCGTTTTGGTGCCACCGAAATCAGGATAGAGCCGAGGCACGCTGCCTGCCTTCGAATGAGCTCACTGCCACGGATAGTACGGCCGGATTGGAGCTGAAGTCCGTTGCATCTTTCCTCCCGTTGCGCCCGGCACTGCCCGGTTTGTGAGGGGAGAGTTCAGAAAATAAGGATCATGGCAGGGCCATCAGCTTTCGCCGGTTCAACTATCGTGAAACCTCCAGCAGCTTGTCGATCACCCGGTTGAACACGCGCCGCTCTTCGGGATCGAGTCGCTCCAGCAGACGTCGCTCGTAGTCCAGGGCGGCCGGGGCGATGGCGTCGAAAACCTTCACGCCTTCCCTGCTCAGGCGCAGGTGCCGGGTGCGGCGATCGGCATCGCTCTCGCGGCGTTGCAGCAGATCACCATCAAGCAGTCGGCGAACCGCGCGGCTGACGGCAACCTTGTCCATGGCCGAGCGCTCGGCCACTTCGGTGGCGGTCAGATCGGGGTAGCGGCCGAGAATGGCGATCACGCGCCACTCGGTCACGCTCAGGCCAAAACGCCCGGCATAGGTCTCGGCGATGCCCCGGCTGACCTGGTTGGACAGCACGGAGAGCCGATAGGGCAGAAATTTTTCCAGCTCCAGCATGGTCGAATGAGTGTGAACCGGCTTGAAATTAGTTTCAAATGTAACTAATATCGAGGGCAGTCGCAAGACACGCGAACACGCAGACAAACATCACCAACAGATTCGGGTAGTTCCCCAAGGAGAGCCGACATGACCGAAGCACGTCCCAATCCGCTGGGTGTCCAGCAGTTCGATTTCATCGAGTACGCCGCGCCGGACGCGTCGCTGCTCCACAACCTGTTCAAGAACCTGGGTTTCACCGCGGTCGCGAAGCACAAGTCCAAGCCGATCACCCTGTATCGCCAGGGCGACATCGACTTTCTGGTCAATGAGACACCGGACTCTTTTGCCAGCGATTTCGCCGCCGAGCACGGCCCCTGCTGCACCGGTTTTTCGCTGCGCGTGGCCGACCCGAAGGAGGCCTACGAAAAGACCCGCGCCAATGGTGCCAAGGATATCGAGCACAAGGCCGATACCCTGGCGGTCGACACCCCGTGCATTTCCGGCATCGGCGGCAGCGTGCTGTACCTGACCGGCGGCAAGGAAGACTACGAGAAGGAATTCGAGTTCGATCCTTCCGTCGACCGCAACCCCGAAGGCGTCGGCCTGACCTTTATCGATCACCTCACCCACAATGTCTACAACGGCAACATGGGCGAGTGGTCGGAGTTCTACACCAAGCACTTCGGCTTTTACGAAGTCAAGTACTTCGACATCAAGGGCAAGGCCACCGGCCTGAAGTCACAGGCCATGACCGCGCCCAACGGCAATATTTCCATCCCGATCAACGAGTCGGAGGACCCGAAGAGCCAGATCAACGAATATCTCGACGAGTACAACGGCGAGGGCGTCCAGCACATTGCGCTGTATACCGACAATATCTACGACACCGTCGAGAAGCTGCATGCCGCCGGCATCGACTTCCTGGACACGCCGGGCACTTACTATGACGTCATCGACGAACGCATCCCGGGCCACGGCGAAGATCTCGAGCGCATGCGCAAGAACTCGATTCTGATCGATGCCGATCGCAACGACAGCAGCAAACAGCTGCTGCAGATCTTCACCAAGACCAACATCGGCCCGATCTTCTTCGAAATCATCCAGCGCAAGGGCAACGATGGCTTCGGCGAAGGCAACTTCACCGCGCTGTTCGAAGCCATCGAGCGTGACCAGGAGAAGCGTGGGGTGTTGTAAAGGCGGTAAAAGGTTAATGGTGAAAGGTAAAAGGACTTTTCCTTTCCACCTTTCACCTTTTACCTCTCACCTTTCACCGCGCAGCGAAAACGGAGAGAGCATATGAAAAAGTGGATCAGTCACCCCAAAGTGGAAGGTCGCAGCAGCCGGCAGGCGCATGCGAATCTGCCGGAGGGCACCTATGAACGCGAGATGGGCAAGGAAGGTTTCTTCGGCCCGGCCTCGCATATGTATCACACCCACATGCCCACCGGCTGGAGTGACTTCGAAGGTCCGCTGCAACCCCGGGCCTTCGATGCCACGAAGATCGGTGAAACGGCCGATTCTCCCTGGTCCGCCAAGGAACTTCTGCACAACGCCCATACGCGCATCCGTTTCTGGAAAACGGGCGGCAGCATGGCTCACCTGGTACGAAACGGCGACGGCGACGAGTTGCTGTTCATCCACGACGGCACGGGCGACCTGTACTGCGACTACGGCCACATGACCTTCCGCGACGGCGACTACATCGTGCTGCCGCGCGGGACGATGTGGCGCATCGAGTCCGACGGGCCGGTCGAGGGCCTGCTGATCGAGGCCACCAACTCCAGCTACATGCTGCCCGACAAGGGGCTGGTCGGCCCGCACGCCATCTTCGATCCAGCCATGCTGGATACTCCGGAGATCAACAATGCCTTCCGCGCTCAGCAGGGCGAGGACGAATGGAAAGTCGTGGTCAAGCGCCGCAATGCACTATCGACCATCACCTACCCTTTCAATCCGCTCGACGCGGTCGGCTGGAAGGGCGACCTGATGCCGGTCAGGATCAACTGGCGCGATATCCGCCCGCTGATGAGCCATCGTTACCACCTGCCGCCGTCGGCCCATACCACTTTCGTGGCCCATCGCTTCGTCATCTGCACCTTTGCACCGCGTCCCTTCGAGAGTTCCGAGGACGCGCTCAAGGTGCCGTTCTTCCACAACAACGACGATTTCGACGAGCTGCTGTTCTACCACGCCGGCAACTTCTTCTCGCGTGACAACATCCATCCGGGCATGATGTCGCTGCACCCCTGTGGCTTCACCCATGGCCCGCACCCCAAGGCCATGAAAAATGCCTTCGAGCCCAAGGCCAAGGCCACCGAAGAAGTCGCCGTGATGGTCGATACCCGCGATGCGCTGGAAGTCACCGGCGAGGCGGAGAAGATCGAATTCAAGGAATATGTGAATAGTTGGAAAGGATAGGACACAGGGTTCAGGTTTCAGGTTTCAGGGCGGGCTTTGATTGTTTTGGATGCCGCTCGAGCCTTTAAGGTATTTTCGGGCTTCGAGCCTGCTTCAGTGCAGTCCGGAGCCTCCCCTGAACCCTGAATCCTGAACCCTGAAACCTTTCCTGCCAACCCCGGCACCGCAACCGAATCACCCATCAATCATCTGATCAAAGGCAACGCATCATGAAACTGGCAACCCTCAAAGAAGGCGGTCGCGACGGTACGCTGATCGTCGTCAATCGCGACATGACCCGAGCGGTGGAGGCGAAGGATATCGCCGCCTCGCTGCAGGATGCACTCGACGACTGGGGCCAGACCGCGCCCCGGCTCAACACGCTCTACGATGAACTCAATGCCGGCAAGGTCGAGGACGCATTTGACCTGGACATGAGTGAGCTGGCTGCTCCCCTGCCCCGCTGCTACCAGTTCCTCGACGGCTCGGCCTACTTGCCGCATGTCGAGCGCGTGCGCAAGGCACGTGGCGCCGAGGTGCCGGAGAGCTTTTTCACCGACCCGCTGATGTACCAGGCCGTGTCCGACGGCTTCATGGGGCCGCTCGACGACATCGCCATGGCCTCGACCGAATGGGGCATCGACTTCGAATCCGAGATCGGCGTGATCACCGACGACGTGCCGATGGGCGCCACGCCCGAGGAATGTGCCAGCCACATCCAGCTGGTGACCATCCTCAATGACGTCTCGCTGAGAAACCTGATTCCCGGCGAACTGGCCAAGGGCTTCGGTTTCCTGCAGTCCAAGCCGCGCTCGGCACTGGCCCCGGTGGTCGTGACCCCGGACGAGCTGGGCGATGCCTGGCAGAACGAGAAGCTGCACCTGCCGCTGCTCACGCACTTGAACGGCGAACTGTTCGGCGAACCCGAAGCGGGCGAGGACATGCAGTTCTCCTTCGCCGAGCTGCTCGCCCACGCCGTCAAGAGCCGTCCCCTGGCCGCCGGCACCCTGCTGGGCTCGGGCACCATCGCCAACCAGGACACCAGCAAGGGTGCGTCCTGCCTGGCCGAGAAGCGCATGCTGGAAATCATCGCCAACGGCAAGCCGGAAACGCCGTTCATGCAGTTCGGTGACAAGGTGCGCATCGAAATGAAATCCCGCGACGGCGAATCCCTCTTCGGAGCCATCGAACAGGAAGTGGTGCGATACGAGCGCTAGTGGGCCACGCGGCCAACTGGGTAGCACTCAGCCGTCGCACAAGCGTCGTGGGCAAGGCGCGCGAGCGCAGGACTGGCCGTCGCCAATTCAAGCGAGCGGAACACGTGCAGCGGCTCCACTCGCAAGGCTTCATTCGCTACGCGAAAGTCGCCATGCGGTTTCGCCTGCCCTGCCCACGGCGCTTGTGCGACGGCCCTTCGGGAGTCACTGTGCTGGCGCGACTCGGCGTTGCGTTTCCTGGCAAGGACGCTCCATTCCCTGCGAAACGCGCCTTGATTCCCGCCAGCACAGTGGCTCTGAGCGTTACCTTATTATTAACCCGGCACGAATGTAGATCACATTCAGGGCTTCAATCAGGGCCCGAATCAAGGCGTCGCTCGCCGCCAAGGGTGATCCCCTTGGCAAGAGCGAGAACGCAGAGTCGGGCCCTGATTGAAGCCCCTAACTTTCTGATTGTCAACGACCACCGGCTAAAGCCGGTGGCTTGCTGTTACGGCTCAAAGCCGGATCGATCGGCCGTTCGGCCGATTGAAACCACCTCGAAATCATCGTCCGGCTCCGGGGGCGTCTGATTCTTGATGTATTCCTTCCATACGTCGTCGGTCACGTTGCCGCTCGACGCAACCCAGTAGCCCCGGGCCCACAGGTGCTGGCCCCAATACCGCTTCTTTAGTGCCCGGAACTCCGATAACAGCTTGTGGGAACTCTTCCCCTTAAGATACTGCACCGCCCGAGACACCGACAACTGCGGGGGAATACCAATCAGCATGTGCACATGGTCCCGATTGATCGAGCCGGCGTAGATGATCATCTCCTTGCTCATCGCAATTTCACGCAACAGCGCCCTGCACCTCAGTCCAACATCACCGCCCAGCACCTGATAACGGTACTTGGTCGTCCACACCAGGTGGTACTTGCAATCCCAGACCGTATGGCTGCCGCGCTTGTAATCCTCCATCGCCTCACAATATCATCCATCGCCTAAAGGCGAGGGGTTTACGGATCCCCTATCGGGGACTCTAAAAAGTCAGGCCGCAGTGTGCGCTTCGGCAGACTGCGGCTGAATGCGATCTACATTCGTGCCGGGTTAATAACCGCATGGCCCACTAGCTAGTTGCCGCTTCTCGGTCCTGCCTTCTATCAGGCATTTGAACAACCGAGAGTCCGGCTACTGCATTGCCAGAACCCGGGCCGCTTGAGACCGCGCCATCCACCACCACCCCCGCTTCCTTACGCTTCAGCCACAACCGCTCGATTTGAGGGGAGGGAGAAGAGAAACACAAAACCATCTAGTACCCCCAAGAAACCTTCTCCAACCTTTCAGGCGGGTGGTATGGGGTATTTCCTGGTCGGTCAGGACAGCGGAAACGTTCTATAGACTAGCCGTACCATCCGTTGGAATGGTGTCACTCGAACGCTAAAGGGGTTGTCCGGCACGATCCTGATTTCGGTGGCACCAGAACGCCGCTCCGGCCCCAATCTAGCGCCTATACCGATTGTCCTGACCGACCAGGAAATACCCCATACCACCCGCCATGCCCCCTAACTCCCTGTGGGAATGACCAACTCCGACCCGGGGTGGATCACGTCTCCGTTTAGGTTGTTGACCTGGCGCAGCCGGCTGACCGAGACCTGGTATTTCTGGGCAATTGTTCCCAGGCTGTCGCCACGCTGAACGACGTGGCGCGAGGGCTTGCGGTTGTTGGCAAACCAGGTGCCCTGCGGTGCAGTCTGTTGAAAATGGCGCTCGACTCCCGAGGTGATCGCACGGGCGACCTTGCGCTGGTGTTCGGCCGTACTAAGTTCCTGCTCATCACGCGGATTGCTGATAAAGCCGACCTCGATCAGGACGCTGGGAACATCGGGTGAGCGCAGGACGACGAAGTTGGCACGCTCGACACGATCGCGATGGCGGTGACGCACCGTTCCAAGCTGATCGAGGATGGTTTCGGCAGCACTGTTGCTGTACTCAAGCGCCGCACTCTGCGACAGATCGAGCAGCACGGAACTGAGCACATCATCGCCCCGGTCCAGATTGACGCCGCCGACCAGGTCGGCCTTGTTCTCGCTTCGGGCCAGAAGCCGCGCCGCCTCGCTGGACGCGCCGCTGCGCGAAAGCACGTAGACCGAGCTGCCGCGCACTCTGAAGTCCTGAAAAGCGTCGGCATGAATCGACAGGAAGAGGTCGGCGCGGGCCTTGCGGGCCCGGTCGTAGCGCTCGGCCAGTGGAATGTAATAGTCGCCGGTGCGAATCAGCACCGCCTGCATGCCCGGCGCTTCATCGATGCGCCTGGCCAGTTCCTTCGACAGCGCCAGCGTGATTTCCTTCTCGAAAGTGCCACCCGGACCGATCGCGCCAGGATCTTCACCGCCATGACCGGCATCGATCGCGACGATCATGTCGCGCTCGCCATCGGTAGAAGCCGATCGTACTGCCTCTTTCACCCGCTCACCCGGAGAAACGGCTCCTTCCGGGTACAGGTCAATGACCAGTCGGTGCCCATGGTCTCCGGCCGGCTCAAGTAGAAAACTCTGGGGGCGGGCCTTGTCGTCGAGATCAAAGACCACGCGCAGATCACTGCCGTTGCGCGCTCCATGGCGAACCCCCTCGATGATGCCGCTGTACTCGCGGTCAAACGTGAGATCGCCATCGATATTGGCACTACTGATGTCGACCACCACCCGATGAGGGTCGTCCAGCGTGAACAGGCGATAATCCACACGGCCATCAAGATCCAGCACGGCCCGCGTGCTTTCAGGCCCCGACCAGACGCGCAGGTTCTGCACCTGCCCGGCCTGGGCCAGCGCCCAGCCTGCCAGCAGCACAAATACGGTGCAGATTTTGAATATTTGCATGATGCGACCCCGCCCGGTTCCTCGCGGTTTCACCAATCATGCACCCTTCAAAGGCTTTTTTCAAGTGAAATCGGAAAGATACGGCGACTTCCGAGAAACCGGTTTCAGGTCATCCGAAAAGCCCCGGAATCAGGCGTCAATGAGTCGGATGCCCAGCTTCCTGCTCAGCCCCGGTAGCTGGCGGGGATGGAGAATATCGGCCAGGCTGTACTGATCGAGCGTATCCAGGAACGCCGTACGCGCCTCTTTGAGCATGCCCGTAAGCCGGCAGCTGCCCGTGATCACGCATTCGTTGTCCGGACGCAGACACTCCACCAGGCCCAGGTCTGGCTCCATGGCCCTGATGAGGTCGCCGACCATCATTTCCTCGGGTGGATGCGCCAGCGTCAATCCGCCACCCACGCCACGTGTCGAGACAACGTAGCCTTCCGCCGCCAACTGCTGGACGACCTTCATCAGGTGATTGCGTGACACACCATAGGCCTCCGATATCTCACGGATGGTGCAGCGTCGGTCCGACTGCAGGCCCAGGTAAATCAGGACGCGCAGCGAGAAGTCTGTGTACTGAGTCAGGCGCATAAGACAATTCTAACCCAGCACTGGTCAAGAAGGTGGCACCACATGCCGGTTCACTGCATTCGATATACTCCCCGACCAATGCCAGCGACCAGGCCCTGCACCCATGACTGATTCCACGACGCCCGATCACGGATCCGCCGGAGCCACCCCTCGCCTGCATGAAGGCGGCTCGACCACTCACGAGGTCATCAACCAGCCGCCCCCGCTACCAGCCCACAATGCATTCGACCAGCATCCTGCACTGCGTGAGGCCCTGCAGCGCGAAGGCGGCCAGGCCTTCGAAGGCCAGGTGGTGGAGTACGGTCGCGTTGCCGGCCACGACATTCTCAGGCTGGGTGAGCAGGCCAACGAGCACTTGCCGCGACTGCAAACCCATGATCGGCACGGCCGGCGGGTCGATCGGGTGGAGTTTTATCCGACCTACCATGAACTCATGGCGCTGGGGCTGGGTCATGGACTGGCCTCGCTGACCTGGTCCGGGCGCCCGGGCGCACGCGTGGCCCGAGCGGCCATGATGTTTGTGCACAGCCAGTTCGAGGCCGGCACCATGTGCCCGATCACGATGACCCACGCGGTGCTGCCATCGCTCAGGCTGCAGCCGGAGATCGCCGCGGAGTGGGAGCCTCGCGTACTGGCCAGTACGTACGATCCGCGCTTCCTGCCGGCCGAACAGAAGAAGGGCGTGACCCTGGGCATGGCCATGACGGAGAAACAGGGCGGCTCGGATGTCCGCGCCAATACCACGACTGCCACGCCCCTGGGCGAGCCGGGCCCGGCCCGGGAGTATGAACTGGTCGGTCACAAGTGGTTCTGCTCAGCACCCATGTCCGATGCCTTTCTGACCCTGGCCCAGACCGAAGCGGGGCTGAGCTGCTTTCTGGTGCCGCGCTTCAGACCCGACGGCAGCCTCAACCCGTTTCATCTCATGCGCCTGAAAGACAAGCTGGGCAACCGTTCCAATGCCTCGTCGGAAGTGGAGTTTCCCGGCACCTGGGCGCAGATGGTCGGCGAACCCGGACGCGGCGTGGCCACCATCATCCGCATGGTGGCCGAAACCCGCATGGACTGCGTGATCGGCTCGGCTTCACTGATGCGACAGGCAGTTGTCGAGGCTGTGCATCATTGCTGTGGCCGATCGGCCTTCGGCAAGCGACTGGTGCATCAGCCTCTGATGAAGAACGTGCTGGCCGACCTGGCCGTGGAGTCGGAGGCGGCGACGGTACTGGCCCTGCACCTGGCCGGACTGGCCGAGCGCGGCGAGTCTGACGAGCAGTCGGCCCTGATTGCCCGCGTGGCCACACCGGTGGCCAAGTACTGGGTCTGCAAGCGCGCCGTTGGCGTGGCCTATGAAGCACAGGAATGCCTGGGCGGCGGCGGCTACGTGGAGGAATCCATCCTGCCACGCATCTACCGCGAGGCGCCCGTCAATGCCATCTGGGAAGGATCCGGCAATGTGCAATGCCTTGACGTGCTGCGCGTGCTGCAACGCGAACCGCGTTGCCTGGATGCCTTGATGGCCCGCCTCGAATCCCACTCCGGTGACCACCTCGGGCTGGCACACAGGATCGCTGCCATCAAGAAGGCCGTCAGCAGCGGCAGTCAACTCGAGCAGCAGGCCCGCCGTCTGGTCGAAGACATGGCGCTGTGCCTGCAGGCGATATTGCTGATCGAGTCCGGCAGCACAGCCGTTGCCGAGGCCTTCGTATCCGGCCGCCTGCCGGCCGGTCATGGCCTGCTGTTCGGCAACCTGCCCGAGTCAATCGATTTCGACACCATTGTTTCCCGCACATGGCCCCCGGCTGAGGCATGACACCACAACAATCCGCACGCAAGACACCCGACACCCTGGTCATCCTGTTCTGGGTGGCCCTGGCGCTGGTCGCCCTGAGTTTTCTGGTTCCGGCCGGCAGTTTCGACGTCACACTCGATGCAGACGGCAACCGCCTGCCAGTGGAGCTGTCGAGCTTCGAGTTGAGCGACGAGGGCCCGCCCGGCACACCGTTGTTCAATGCCGACCCGGAAAGAACGGGTTTTCTCAATGCCCCGTTCGAGGGCCTGATATCGGGGTCGCGCTACTCGGCAGCCATCGGCATCATGGGCTTTCTGCTGGTCATCGGCGGCGCCTTCGGCATCATCATGAAAACCGGCTGCATCGACCGCGGCATCCGCGCCCTGATCAGCCGCACCGAGAAAGACCCCATCGTCATCCTGCCCTTGCTGTTCTTCCTGTTCTCGCTGGGCGGGGCGATCTTCGGCATGAGCGAGGAGACCATCGCCTTCGTGATTCTGCTCGCGCCCATCATCGTGCGCCTGGGCTATGACGCCATCACCGCCGTGCTGGTCACTTTCGTCGCCAGCCGGGTCGGCTTCGCCGCCAGCTGGATGAACCCGTTCAACGTGGCCATTGCCCAGGGCATCGCCGATGTGCCGCTGCTTTCGGGCGCGCCGCTCAGGGTCGTGATGTGGATTCTGTTCACGCTGGTCGGCATGGCCGTGACCATCTGGTGGGCACGGCGCGTCTATGCCAACCCGGAAAGCTCCCCGGTCCATGAGTCCGACCGTTATTTCCGCGAAAGCGAGGTGACGGCTGACACCCACGGCGATTTCGACTGGCGAGACGCCACCGCTCTCACCCTGATCGTTGCCGGCATCGCCTGGGTGATCTGGGGAGTGACGATGCACCAGTATTTCATTCCCGAAATCGCGGCACAGTTCTTTACCATCGGCTTTGCCGTCGGCCTGCTCTATCTGCTTCCAGGCCCCCATCGGATGGATGCCAATCACCAGGCCCGCGCATTCCGCGAGGGCGCGGCCAGCCTGATTCCCGCGGTACTGGTGGTCGGTCTGGCCAAGGGACTGGTGCTGCTGCTCGGTGGCACGGATCCGGATCAACCCTCGGTCATGAACACCATTCTGTTCTTTCTCGCCTCCGGGCTGACGCATGTGCCAGAGATGATCTCGGCCTGGCTGATGTTCTTCGTTCAGGCACTGATCAATTTCCTGGTGCCTTCGGGTTCGGGCCAGGCCGCCCTGACCATGCCGCTGATGGCCCCGCTGGGTGACCTGGTCGGCGTGAGCCGACAGATCACCGTGTTGTGCTTTCAGCTGGGCGACAGCCTCACCAACCTGATCATCCCCACCTCGGCCACCCTGATGGGTGTTCTGGGAGCCGCCCGCATCGACTGGGCCATCTGGGCCCGCTGGATCCTGCCCATACTCGGCATCTACGCGGCCCTGGCACTGACGTTCATCGGCGTGGCGGTGGCGATCGGGTATTCGTGAATCCAAGGTTTCAGGTTTCAGGGGTCAGGTTTCAGGATTCAGGGCGGGCCTGGTTATGTGTTTGGAGCTGCTTCGAGTTTTGTCATGCCTGAAGGGTGTGAAGCGGCTTCCAAGATAATCGAAGCCCACCCTGAAAGCTGAACCCTGAAACCTTTGCCGTGTTAGACTGACGGGTTCATCTCAACCCACGGAATATCAATGCAAATTTCCCAGAACTCCGTCGTCTCCATCGACTACACACTCACGGGCGACGACGGTCAGGTGATCGACACCTCCGAAGGCCGCGAGCCGCTGGTCTACCTGCATGGGCACCAGAACATCATTCCCGGCCTGGAAAAAGCCATCGAAGGCGCATCGGAAGGTGACGAGCTCGACGTGGCCGTCCAGCCCGAGGAAGGCTACGGCCCTTACCGTGACGAGCTGGTGCAGGATGTGCCGCGTGATGCTTTTGCCGGTGTCGACAAGGTCGAGCCCGGAATGAGCTTCCGTGCCGAGTCCAACGCCGGACCGATGACGGTCGTGGTGCGCGAAGTGGGTGACGACACCGTAACCGTCGATGGCAACCACATGCTCGCCGGTCAGGTGCTCAACTTCAAGGTCGCCATCAAGGGTGTGCGCGAAGCCACCGAGTCGGAGATCGAGCAGGGTACGGTCGAGGCTGCCTGACCACCCGGCACCCGGCCGAACGGGGGTGGAATCTGCTCCCGTTCGTACTCGATTACACATCCGGCATGACCGGATTCCGCTAACATGAGCTGACGATTCCACATGACGGGACCGGAGGCGAATGAACGACAAGCAAGCGGACTGGCACGCACTGGAAACCAGTGCGGCCATCGACAAGCTGGCCACGTCCGAAAAGGGCCTGTCGCAGGATGAAGCGGCACAGCGGCTTGAAAAACATGGCCCCAACTCCCTGCCCCGCGCGCCGCGCCGCCCCGGCTGGCTTCGATTTCTCTCCCAGTTTCACAATGTCCTGATCTACGTCCTGCTGATTGCCGGCGTTGCTGCAGCCGCGCTGGATCACTGGGTCGATGCCGCGGTCATTCTGGCTGTCGTTTTGATCAATGCCGCCATTGGCTTCATCCAGGAAGGCAAGGCCGAGAAAGCCATGGAGGCGATCAGCGAGATGCTGGCGCTCAAGGCGCGCGTGCGGCGCGGCGGCCAGTGGCGAAGCATCCCCGCCGAAGAGCTTGTACCCGGCGATATCGTCGAGGTTCGTGCCGGCGATCGGGTACCCGCCGATATCCGCCTGCTTGAAACCCATGGTCTGCGCGTCGACCAGGCCGCACTGACCGGCGAATCGGTTCCGGTCGGCAAGCGTGCCGAGGCCGACGAGGAAGACACCGACCTGGCCGACCGGCGGGCCATGATCTATTCCGGCTCGATGACGACCAACGGCCAGGCCACCGGGATGGTCACCGTTACTGGCGAGAAAACCGAACTGGGTCGAATCAGCGACATGCTCCAGCATGTGGAGCAGCTCACCACCCCACTGTTGCAGCGCATCAACGTATTCGGCCGCTGGCTGACGGTGATCATCCTGCTGCTCACCGTTCTGGTCATCGGGCTGGGCGCACTGTTCCACGGCCTGCCGCTGTCAGAGGGTCTGCTGGCCGGTATTGCACTGGCCGTGGCCGCCATTCCCGAGGGCCTGCCGGCCATCATCACCATCACCCTGGCCGTTGGCGTTCGCCAGATGGCCGACCGCAAGGCCATCATTCGCCGACTGCCGGCGGTGGAAACCCTGGGTTCGGTCAACACCATTTGCAGCGACAAGACCGGCACACTGACGCGCAACGAGCTCAAGGCCCGCCACGTGGTGCTGCCCGATTCCGACTTTCGACCGGAACAGGAACAGTCCGAAGCTCCGGCCGCCGACGCCCTGCTGCAGGCTGGCGCGCTGTGCAACGACTTCGAGCCCGGTGGCGACGGCGGCGATCCGCTCGAACGCGCGCTGATCGAGCTGGCCGAGGCCGGCGGGCTGGATATCGAAACGCTCAGAGCCAACCACAAGCGGCTGGGCCTGATCCCTTTCTCTTCGGATCACAAGTTCATGGCCGTGCACACACCCGGGCTGATCAGCGTCAAGGGTGCCCCGGAAGCGATACTGGAACTGTGTGACCGGCAGTATGCGGAGGATGAAACCGAAGCGGTCGATCTGGACTACTGGCAGAACCAGCTCGAGCAACTCACCAGCGAAGGCCTGCGGGTACTGGCCGTTGCCCGGAGAGATGTACCGGAAGATGCCGAGGCTCTCCAGCCCGAAGACCAACTGGAACAGTTGTGTTTGATCGGCCTGGTGGGCTTTGCCGACCCCCCACGTGACGAGGTGCCCGCGGCGGTCCGCGAATGCCAGGACGCTGGTATCCGCATCAAGATGATCACCGGCGACCACGCTGCCACGGCCGTGGCCATCGCCCGTGAACTGGGCATCGGCAACGAGAACGCGAAGGCACTCAGCGGGCGGGACATCGACGGGATCGACGACGAGGAGCTGGCCCGGAGGGTCGGCGATACCGATGTATTTGCGCGCACCACGCCGGAACACAAGCTCAGGCTGGTCAAGGCATTGCAGGCCCGACGCGAGGTCGTGGCCATGACCGGCGACGGCGCCAACGACGCGCCGGCCCTGAAGCGGGCCGATATTGGTGTGGCCATGGGCATCAAGGGGACAGAGGCTTCAAGGCAGGCGGCCGAAATGGTGCTGGCCGATGACAATTTCGCCACCATCAAGGCCGGCGTGGAAGAAGGCCGCGGCGTCTACGACAACATCCGCAAATCCATTCTGTTTCTGCTGCCGACCAACACCGCGCAGTCACTGGTGATCATCCTGGCCGTGCTGGCCGGCCTGGCACTGCCGATCACACCGGTCCAGATCCTGTGGGTCAACATGGCCACCGCCATCACCCTGGCACTTGCGCTGGCCTTCGAGCCGCTGGAGTCGGACGTGATGAAACGACCGCCACGTCCCATCAGCCAGGGGCTGGTCACCAGTTTCGTGGCAGTGCGCGTGATCTGGGTGGGGCTATTGCTGACCGCCGGCGCCTTCTCGCTCTACGGTGCGGTACTGCAAGCCACTGACAACGAAGCCCTGGCTCGAACCATGGCAGTCAACGTGCTGGTCGCCGGCCAGATCTCCTACCTGTTCAATTGTCGACGCTGGCAGGCACCCAGCCTGGCCCTGCAATATCTGTTCGCCAACCCATGGGCCTGGGTGACAGCTGGCCTGCTGATTGTCATGCAGCTTGGCTTTACCTATCTGCCGTTTGCCCAGAATGTCTTCGGCACCGCCTCGCTGCCGGCCAGTGCCTGGGCTCCGATTGCCGGCTTTGCCCTGCTGGTGTTCCTGCTGGTTGAGCTGGAGAAACTGATAACCCGCCGCCTGCGGCTGGACTGGGCATCGCCGGGCGGGTCGGTCTGAATGTGCCGTTTCAGTCCTGCCACACCAGCCGGTCCCTGCCCCCGGCCTTGGCGCGATAGAGTCGACGATCAGCCTGCCCGATCAGTGCATCGGTATCGATCTGGTCGGACTGGAACTCGCCGGCGGCCACCAGTCCACTGCTGGCCGTAATACTGTAGGTCTTGCCATCGACCTCGAAACGGTGCTGGCGAATGGCATCCAGCACCCGTTCCATCGTGGTCACTGCGGCGCTGGCTTCGATCTCGTCAAGAACGATCACGAACTCTTCACCACCGTAACGTCCGACTACGTCGTTGCCGCGCGATGCCCCATCTACCACCCGTGCCATGGATTCAAGCACGGCGTCGCCAGCCAGGTGGCCATGACTGTCGTTGAACTGCTTGAAGTGATCAATATCCAGCAAGGCCAGGGCAAACGGCACCCCTTCACTGCGATAGCGCTCGATGACCTGGCGCAACCACGCCAGCAGATAGCGACGATTGAACAGGCCGGTCAGCGGATCGGTCTGCGAACTGCGCGTCAGCTCCTGCTCCAGCCGCATCTTCTCGAACACGTCGGAGAGCAGGTTGGCCAGCACAATCAGCAGTGAATCGAGTTCGCGCTCCCAGGTATGCGGCTTGCAGGCATCAAACCCGAAAAAGCCAATCATTCGCTCGCCGGTCTTGAGCTGCATGGTCACCAGCGTCTCGATCTCCTGACCTTCAAACAGACGGCGCTCGGACTCGGCATCAGGGGGAAGGGCTGCAACATCACGGATATAGAAGGGCGTGTTGCCCCGCATATGTTCCATGGCCTGGGCGAACCACCATGGATAGTCAGCCCGGGCAAGCACGGCATCCTCTTCCCGGGTCGGTTCAACCCGCTCTGAAGACCATTCATGAATCAGTTCAATCCGGTCGTTGTTGTCGTTGCTGCGATAGATGTATGCCCGATCGACATCGAAAAAACGTCCCAGCTTCCTGAGCATGTGCTCCATCACCGCATCGATCCGGTTGATGGGCGCATTGAGAATGTCGCTCGAAATCTCGGCGATCAGGCTGCGAAAAGCATGCTGTCGGCGACGCTCCTGTTCGGCTGCCCATTCGTCGGTCACATCGCGGGCAATTCCGGAAATACCCTCGACCTGCCCCTCATCATCGATCAGCGGTGCCGCGTTGGAAGAAAACCAGCGCTCCTGACCATCGAGATGGAGCAGTCGGAACTGTGTCCCCTCGATACTCTTGCCCTGCCCGGCGACTTGCTCGACCAGGTCTCGGACCACGCCAGCATCATCCGCATGGACAAACTTCTGCAGCGGCCGCTCGGCCACCGCCTCGCGCCGATGCCCGAGCATTTCGGTCCAGTTGGGTGAGACATACTCGATCCGTCCACCCGGTGAGAGGTGGTACACGATGTCAGTGGCATTTTCGACCAGCATTCGGAACTTGCGCTCGCTGGCCATCAGCCGCTGCTCGAGCCGGTAGTGTTCGGTCAGGTCGTAAATCGTCCCGACAGTCATCGCGCCCTGGTCGAGAAACACCACGTCCGCGGTCAACTCGACCCAGCGCACCTCGCCATCGCGACGAATGATCCGGTAGCGATACTGTCCCGGCACCCGCTCGCCCTGCTGGCGTGCCCGTGCCCGCTGCAGCACGAACTTCCGGTCGTCAGGGTGAATAAAGCCCGCCAGGCTGCGCCCCAGCAACTCCTCGCGGGCATAGCCGGACAACTCGACCAGGGCATTGTTAACCGCGGTGAAGCACTCTCCCTGCATCAGGAAGATGCCGGCACCGGCATTCTCGAACAGGCTGCGGAACAGCTCTTCCTGTTCACTGAGTTGCCGGGTTCGCTCGGCCACCTGCTGTTCCAGCAGTCGGCGCCGGCGCACCAGAAACACGGCATAGACCAGCAGGGCCAGTACCACGCCGCCTCCGGCAATCGCCGGAAACAGCCAGACCGGCAGCACTTCAACCTGCTCGCTGCGCATCCAGCGTTGCAGCATCCGACGCAGATCCGCCTCATCCAGGCTTTCCAGAGCCTGGTTGACCTCTCTGAGCAGCGCTTCATCGCCACCCCGTACAGCGGCATGCAGAGAATTCTGGTACAGGCGCACCAGGGGACGAAAGGCCGCAGGCTCCCGATGCATGTCCAGCAGGTACATGCCCACCGGGTAATCGGCCACGAAGACACTGACCTCGCCGGCCAGGGCCGCCTGCACCATGCGGTCGTTGTTGGCATACTCGCGCACGGCCACGTCGGGGTGGTGCTCGCTCACGAACTCCAGCTCCATGGAGCCGGCCACCACCCCCACTTCGAAATCGACCAGGTCCCGGGTACCCATGAGCGGCAGCGAGGCCTCCACGAAGACAAAGGCACTGAGCGGCATCAACTCGACTGAAAAGTCCAGCAGCTCCTCGCGCTCCCGGGAACGGAACAGACCACCATGCACATCGGCCCGGCCCTCGGCCACCTGGGTGATGGTGTCGGGCCAGTCCACCAGCCTGAACTCGACTTCCCACCCCCTCTGCTCACCCAGTTCGCGCCACAGATCGATCAGCAGCCCCTCGGGCTCGCCGGCATCGTTGCGCCAGGCAAACGGCGGCCATGCGTGGTCCTGTGAGACGATCAGGGTCCCGGAGGCATCTCCCTCATCACCCGCAACCGCGCCCGACAAGACGACGAGCAGCGGGAACAACATTGCGCACAAGTGCCTTCGACAGCCCTGTTCAGTGCAGGTGGAAAACAAGAAGCGCCCCTTGCGGAATTCCTGAATCAACACAGTTTACTGGATCACCGCACCCTCCGGTGTGATTCAGGCATAACGGAAGCCGCGGACTCCCGGCACCAGCAGCAGCGGCACGATGACCACCCAGGCCAGCAAAACAAGCCCCATCGTCAGCAGGCTGACCTGCCAATCGAGCAGCAGGCCCAGAACCACCGGCCCGGCCGCGGTCGACAGCACCATCAGCGCGGCATACACCCCTCGAATCATGCCAAGCTGACGGGTCCCGAACAGTTCGACCCACACCGCACCACTGATCACACCGTTGAGACCGGCGGTCATTCCCAGCCCCGCGAACATCAGCCACATGGCCGGTCCGGCCGGAATCACACCAAGCCCCAGCACACCGAGACCCGCCGGCAGCAGGTGAAAACGCAGCAGGGCTCGCGCACTGAATCGATCGACCAGTCGCCCCCCAGCAAATGCCGCCGAGCCCTGCATCAGGGCGAACAGCACAAAGCCCGATGCCACGGCCGTCAAGGACCATTCCAGTCTGTCGGCCAGCGCGCTCTGGTGCAGAAACAAGGCCGTGACCACGAATGGCGGCACCAGGACCACGGCCAGCACGCGCAGAAAACTGCCATGCACAAACAGTTTGCGGCGCGTCATCCATTCGGGCGGCGTCCCGGAGGCTTGGTGCGCGTCGTCACCACCACTCCCTGCCAGCGGACGGGCCATCCACCACAAGGCCGGCAGCGCAACAAGTAAAATGCCTGCGCCCGCGCATAACCACACGCTTCGCCAGTCCATCCAGCCCAGGGCAAAAGCCACCAGGGGCGGGAAACTTGCCTCACCGAGGATGAACCCGTAGGTCGCCATGGCAACGGCGCGGCCGCGGCGCTTCCGGGCATAGCGGCCGGCGGCCACCACCGCCAGGTGCCCGATCAGGCCCTGCCCGGCCAGACGCACGAGAAACAGTCCGGCAACCAGCCATGCCAGCCCGGGGCTCAGACCGATCATGAAGGCGCCGATTGTAAGCAGACAGGCGGTCAGCACGATGGCACGGCGCATCGGCAGATAATCAGCAATCGCACCCAGCCAGAACATCAGCAAGCCACTGGCCAGGGTGGCCAGGCCATAAAAGCTGCCCAGCGCCGTTTCGCTCAGCCCGAACTCGGCTCGAAAGCCGCTGCCGAACAGGCCGATGAAGAAGGTCTGCCCCACCGATGAACACAAGGCCGCGGCCAGCGCGAAACGACCGGCGGGAGGAAGACCCTGAACAGGGGAATGATTCAATGAATGGTCCGAAAAAGTCTGCCCGCGAATCATACTAACCCGAGCAGCGATGATGATCTCGAGCGACTCAGCCAGCCCCGGACCCGCGGGGCTGGCATGTCATCGTTGTAGCTCTCGTTCCTTAGAATCGACCCTTAGAATCGACCATTCAATCTCAGCCACATACTGCGCCCCGGCTCGGGCACCCGGCTAGGCTCGGCGCCCAGTTCGGCCAGGCCCTGCTGAATGTGTTCCGCGTAGTGGCGATCCAGCAGGTTGTCGATGCCCGCGGTCAGCCTGATACTGTCGGAAAAGCGGTAACCACCGTAGATGGACAGCACCGCAAATCCCGGGGTCTCGCCCGAATCGAGTGAGTAGATGGTGCCGTGCCCCGGATGGATGCGATCCTGGCGTGCCACCGCGCGCAGCAGCCCACCGGCCGACCAGGTGCCATCGTCGTAGTCCACACCCAGGGTGCCCTCGAGCGGTGGGGTCTGGGCCAGCGGCACATTGTCGGTGTCGTTGTCGCTGCGAACCCAGGCCAGCGTGGTCACCAGCCCGACACGATCGCTCAGCTCGTAGCTGACATCCAGTTCGCTACCCACCGTGGTGGCGTCCACGTTGCGCGCCTCAACGGCATGCTCCCCCGGCACACTGACCAGGATGTAATTGTCGAGCTTGCCGTAGAACAGCGCCAGCGTACCGCTGAGACGGTCGCCCGCGTAGCGCAGACCGGTATCGAACTGGGTCAGCACTTCCGAAGACAGGTCGAAGTCACGCCGTCGCTCCCAGAAGTCGGCGGCCCGCTCGGCCCGACCCACGCCGGCATACAGCATGACCGGCGCGGCAGCCAGCTCATGGCTGTAGCGCGCAAAAGCGCTGGTCTGTCCCGAGCGGTCCACCGTGCCTTCAGGCGCACCACCCAACCCCCCTTCGGCCAGCACCTCGGCCCGGCTGCGATCCAGACGCAGGCCGGTGGTGAAGCGACCCTGATCGCCTGCCGGGCGTGACAGTTCGCTGAACACACCGTACTGCCGGAACTCGATGCTGTCATTGCGTGGCACCTGGCGGAACTCGAATGCCGACGGCCCCATCAGGCGGTTGGCGCGATGGGTGTCATCAAGTCCGTCCACCCCGAACGCCAGCTGGGTGTCGTCGGCAGGCAGCAGTTCAGACGTCAGTCGAAAGCCGCGTGTGCGGCGATCCGGGTAGCTCACCATCGGCATCCCGGGCGGTTCACGCAATGTGAAGTTGTCCATGACATGGTCGATGTGGTTGTAGTACAGCATGGCCTCGACCTCCTCGACGTAGCGACCGAGATCGCGACGCACCGCGCGCAGCGACACTCCGGTGCGGTCGAAACTGGAGCCGTCCATGCCACGATCATCGTAGGCTGCCTCGGCATCGGAACGGTCCAGGCCCACCTCGACCAGGGTGTGGTCGTCCGGTCGCCATCCGAACACGCCCGAGGCGCTCCAGCGCTCGTACTGCGAGTGCACGCGGCGACCGTCTCCGGCCCTGTAGTCATCCTGTTCAGACCAGGTGCCAATCACGCGGCCATACCCGGCACGACTGCCAGCACTGGCCTCGAAGGTGACATCACGCCGGCCGAAGCTGCCCAGCGTGGTACTGGCATAGCCGGCCAGCGGACGCTCGTCGAACACCGGCTCGGATCGTTCGAAGCGCACCACGCCGGCCGCACTGGCGCCATGGCGCACCGACTGCGGCCCCTTGAGCACCTCGATGCTGTCATAGGCTTCCGGAAACACGTAGGCGGTGGGCGGGTCCATGCGTCCGCCACAGCCACCCAGGTTGGTGGTGCCGCCGACCAGAATGTTCAGGCGCGAGCCACCCAGTCCTCGCAACTCCGGGTCGCCACTGGTGCCGCCCTTGCGACTGAGCGTGAAACCGGGGATGGACTTCAGGTAGGAACCGCCGTCGTGAGCCGGCAGCGGGAGGCGCGGCTGACGGGGGTCGGTGCTGAGACTGTAGGGGTCGATCATCAGTGGCGCGGTCACCACGATGGTGTCCATCACCAGCAGCCCCCGCAGGCGCTCACTGATCAGATACCCCGATTCATGTTCTTTTCGTTCGTCCTCGTGGGCATCAATGGCTGTTGTCCAAGCCAGCGCGCACGACAATACAACGGCTGGCAGCATGCCAACTGCAGGTCTGTTCATGATCTTGAATCTCCTGTTTCATAGCGAGCCGGGCGCTGCAATGCCGCGGCTCCGAAAAACTCGATTTCGGGAGTGGGTCAGGAGATCGAGACAGGAGGTGCACGAGTGGGTGGAAGGCCGGTGAGTCGTTGCCCCGCATGATCCACCGCGGCCAGGAAAGGCGGCTGGTGAACGGGAGCAATGGTGGCCAGCGAGTCCGGTGTCGGCACCGGCACGGCGCTGGAGAACACGGACTTCCAGGGACACTCCGGCGCATCGTCGTGGCCATGGCCATCGTTACCATCTGATACAGCCACGCCATGCAAGCCGCCGGAAGGGCAAACCTTGAGACCGTCCTCGCTGGGCATGTAGCCGTCGACCACCGCACCCCGCGCCAGAATGGCGAGCAGCAGAAACGGAAGCCAGTAGCGGTTGTAGCGATCAGTCACGGTCGGTGCCAGGACCTGGAAACGGCGATGGGGCAATAGTAGCGTCCAATATGCATCTTCATTATGATACAGATCAAATCGGACAACTACTTGCCGCGCACGAAACGACGAATCTGACGACGCTGGCGCTTGTCGGGACGCCCTGCCGGCCCCTCACCCGCCGCACGCTCCTGGCGCCGCTGCTCGATCTGCTGCTCGCGCGCCTTGCGGCCGGCTTCGGTTTCGGCATACATCTCGCGGGCCAGCGGCGCCGATACCCGGCGTTCGCCCAGTTGCTCGACGATCACCTCGAAGACCAGTTCACCACGGGTAATGCGCAAGCGATCGCCCACGCGCACCAGCCGCGACGGCTTGGGGCTGGCGCCGTTGATCTCGACCTTGCCGCCACGCACGGCCTGGCTGGCCAGCGAGCGGGTCTTGAAGAAGCGGGCGGCCCATAGCCATTTGTCTAGTCTTACGGGGGGCATGGGGATGAGGGTTAAGTGTGAAGTGTGAAGTGTGAAGTGTGAAGTGTTAAGTGTTAGGTGTTAGGTGATGGGTTAGTTGCGTTCTTCCAGGCGTTGGAGGCGTTGGTTGATGTTGCGTAGTTCGCGTAGGACTTCCTGGCGGGCCAGTTCTTCTTCGTCGGCGTGGATGGATTGGGTGGCTGTCACGATGATGGCGATGAACAGGTTGAGGACCATGAACGAGGAGATCAGGATGAAGGGTACGAAATAGACCCAGATCCAGGGATAGACTTCCTGCATGGGGCGGGCGATGCCCGATGACCAGGACTCCAGCGTCATGATCTGAAACAGGGAAAACAGGCTGGCGCCCAGGTTGCCCCAGTACTCCGGGAAGCTGTCGCGGAACAGCATGGTGCCCATGACGGCGAAGACGTAGAAGATCAGCACCAGCAGCAGCGCGGTCCAGCCGATGCCGGGCAGCGAACGCATGATCGATTCGATGATGGCGCGCAGACGCGGAATCTGGGACAGCAGCCTGAGCACGCGCAACACGCGCAGGGCACGCAGGATCTCGAACGGGCCGGCGGCCGGCACCAGCGAAATACCTACGACGAAGAAGTCGAACAGGTTCCAGCCCGAACGGAAGAAACGCGGGCCGAACGCCACCAGCTTGAGCAGGATCTCGACGACAAATACCGCCAGGATGAGGGCATTGGTGGTCAGCAGCAGGCCGCCAGCCTGCGCCATCACCGCCGGCGAGGTCTCCAGCCCCAAGATCACCGCGTTGATGATGATCAGCGCGATGATAAAGCGGGTAAACGGAACGCCTTCGACCCAGTGCCCCAGGCGAATACGCCAGGGGGCAAAGTCTGTCGTGTCGATATCAGGACGAGGCGGCATGCTGCCCATCCCCGCTGTCGTCCTTGCCGGCCCTTGGAGCCAGCGCCTCGACCAGCAGGGTATTCACCCGGCGCACGTAGGCGGCCGGATCAGCCAGCTCGCCACCCTCGGCCAGCAGGGCCTGGTCAAACAACAGTTGTGAGAGCTCGCCGAAGCGCTTGTCGTCACTGATCCCGTCCATGGCCTGAAGCAGTGGGTGACCGGCGTTGATCTCCAGATCAGGCTTCGTTTCAGGCACCTCCTGGCCGGCCTGGCGCAACATCTTCTGCATTTGCAGCGTCATGCCGTGCTCATCGGCCACGATGCAGCCCGGGGACTCGGTCAGACGTGTGCCCGGCTGCACATTGCCGACCACATCACCCAGTGCCCGCTTGATGCGCCCGGCCAGTTTCGAGGCCGCTTCGTCGGGTTCGGCTGCCTCGTCATCCAGATCCAGCTTTCCACGGGCTACCGACTTGAGCTTCTTGCTCTTGTACTCGTCCAGGTGGGCGACCAGCCATTCGTCGATCCGGTCGGTCAGCAACAGCACTTCGATGCCGCGCTGGCGAAAGGCTTCGAGGTGCGGGCTGTTCTGGGCCACCTTTAGCGAGTCGGCCGTCAGGAACCAGATGGTGTCATCATCTTCGCCCATGCGCGACAGATAGTCGTCCAGACCAACCGTCTCGCCTGCGCTGTCTTCATGGGTGGAGGCAAAACGCAATAGCGAGGCAATGCGCTCGCGTTGCTCGAAGTCCTCGATCACGCCTTCTTTCAGCACCGACCCGAATGCCTTCCAGAACTGCTCCCAGCGCTCACCGCCTTCCTTGGCCAGCTTCTCGATCAGGTCGAGACTGCGCTTGACCACCGTGGCGCGAATCTTCTTGAGCAGCGGACTGTCCTGCAGGATCTCGCGCGAAACATTGAGCGGCAGATCGGCCGAATCCACCACCCCGCGCATGAAGCGCAGATAGCGCGGCACCACCTGTTCGGCGGCATCCATGATGAACACACGTTGGATATAGAGCTTGACGCCCTCGCGTTCATCGCGGTTGATCAGCATGTCGAACGGCGCCTGGCCCGGCAGGTACAGCAGCAGGCTGTAGCGCTGGCTGCCCTCCACATGGTGATGCGCCCAGCTCACCGGTTTTTCCGTATCGCCGGTCAGGCTGGAATAAAACTCCTCGTATTCGGCCTGCTCGATGTCGCTCCTGGGCCGCGACCACAGCGCCTGGCTGTCGTTGACGGTGGCCGCGTCCTCATCCTTGCCGGCCTCGGTCAGCCGGATCGGGAACGCGATGTGATTTGAGTAGTGGCGGATAATGCGCTCGATCTGCCAGCGATTGAGCAAATCCCGATGCTCTTCACGCAAGATCAGCGTGACGCGGGTGCCGTGGTCGGCCAGCTCGCAGGGCTCGATTCGATACTGGCCATCTCCAGCCGATACCCAGCGCACCCCCTGCTCGGCTGTCGCTCCGACACGGCGGGTTTCCACCTGGACCTCGTCGGCAACGATGAAGGCCGAATAAAAACCCACGCCGAACTGCCCGATCAGGCTGGCATCCTTTTTCTGGTCGCCGGTCAGCGACTCGAGAAACTGGCGGGTGCCCGAGCGCGCGATGGTGCCCAGGTTGGCCACCACCTCATCGCGACTCATGCCAATGCCGCGGTCCGACACCACCAGCGTGCCGGCCTCCGGGTCGATGCTCACGTCAATGGCCAGATCCTGGTCCAGTCCCTTGAGGGCCTCGTTGGTCAGCGCTTCGAAACGCAGCTTATCGCTGGCATCCGAGGCATTGGAAATCAGCTCCCGCAGGAAGATTTCCCGATTGGAATAGAGGGCGTTGATCATCAGCTTGAGCAGCTGATGGACCTCGGTATCGAAAGACCGGGTTTCGGCACTGAATGCTTCGCTCATGTCACAACTCGACGAACAGCTTGAGAGACGGGACAAAATTGGGCCTCGTCGGGGCCGTTTTCAAGTCGTGCCACACCCGCCCGGGCCCGATTTGCATCGAGCCGCCCCTCCCCGCATAATAACTCGCTGCCCGTGACGACGGGCCTGGCCGGAAAACGGATCCACGAGCCGACATGCGGCCAAGCGGCTCGCGGGCGTCATTGCGCCCGCAAAAACCAGCCAAAACCACAAAGAATCGCCATGCGTCATCGTTACCAGATCACGATCACCGACTACCGCGGCGCGCGCCACTTCACCCTGAGCCAGCTGATGCGCCGAACCCTGGCCGGAATCGTGGCCGGGCTCGCGCTGATCTTCCTGGGCGGGTCGCTGATGATACATATGCTCGCGGGCAAGGTCGGCAGCCTCAACGCCGAGGTCGACGAGCTCCAGGCCCTGCATGACACCATTGCCAGTAGTAACGCTGCACTGCTGTCCGAGCGCGCCCAGCTCCAGGACGAAGTTGAAGACAAGGCCCGCGCCCTGTCGGCCATCAGCGCCGAGATAGACCAGATCGAGATCCTGGTCGGACTGCAACCCGAACCCGAGCGCCCGCTGGTCCAGCGCATCGACACCGCCAGCCAGACCGCTTTCGAAAAGCGCCTGATGCTCGAATCCATACCGTCGGGCTACCCCGTGGAGTCCGGCCGGGTCACCAGCAGCTTCGGCATGCGACGCCACCCCATTCACGACCGCATGGCCAAACACGGCGGCGTCGACCTGCGTGCCCCCCGCGGCACCCCCATCTACGCCACCGCCGACGGCCTGGTGGAATGGGCCGCCAAGCACCACAACAGCGGCCTGGGCAAGATGGTCAAGCTGATCCACAACTACGGGTTTTCGACCGTGTACGGGCACCTCGACGAGATCAAGGTCGAATCGGGCAGCTACGTCAAGCGCGGCCAACTGCTGGGATATTCCGGCAACACCGGCGCATCGACCGCCCCACACCTGCATTACGAGGTCCGCTACTTGCAGCGGCGGCTAGACCCCGCCCCCTTCCTGCAGTGGTCACTTGAGGACTACGATGTTTTGTTTACCAAAGAGGATCGCGTTCAATGGGAATCATTAGCCGAGGTCGTGCGCAGAACGGCCAGCGTGCCGGAACGACCGTCATTGCAGCAGGCACAAAGCTGGTCGGCGACCTTGCCCTGACCGACAACCTGCATATTGACGGCCGCATCGAAGGCACGGTGCAGTCCGATGCCGAAGTAGCCATCGGCGAGCAGGGCAGCATCGACGGCGAAATTCACGCAAGCCGCATACTCGTCAGCGGCCACTTTCAGGGCAACATCGAGGCCGAACGGCTGGAAATCGCCGCGGGTGGGCGCGTTGACGGCGATGTAGTCGTGGGCGAACTCATTATCGAGTCCGGCGCACAGTTCAACGGCTCGAGCAAGATCCGCGGCCAGGAACCACCACGCCAGCTGGGACACATGAGCGACGGGGAAGCAACCGAAGAATCAGAAGAATCAGCAGCCGACCAAGGGACTGACAACCAGAAAGACAGCAAGAAGCCCGCAAAAACCTCCTGACTGGCCCCTGACCCCACTAATGTGCGGTCATCACGATCGCAGAGCCCGCAAAAACAGAAAAGGCCAGCTCGGAGGCTGGCCTTTCGCTATGCAAAGCGCTGGAAAACCGGATCAGGCGCGAGCGCGGTTCCGGGCGCGGCCGGTCAGCTTTTCCTTGATGCGGGCGGCCTTGCCTTCCAGATTGCGCAGGTAGAACAGCTTGGCGCGACGCACCTTGCCCCGACGCTTCACCTTGACCGACTCGATCAGGGGGCTATAGGTCTGGAACACACGCTCCACCCCGGTGCCGTGGGACACCTTCCGCACGGTAAAGGCCGAATTCACGCCGCGATTGCGCTTGGCAATCACCACACCCTCAAAGGCCTGCAGTCGCTGGCGATCGCCCTCACGCACCCACAGATTCACGACGACTGTATCGCCGGCACCGAATTCCGGGATTTCCCGCTCGGTCTGTTCCTTGTTGATTTCGTCGATGATGTTGCTCATGACTGCTCTTCCCGAATCGTTCAAACAGGCCTCATGACGAGGCAGACAAGCCGGCAAGTATAACCGATCCTGCCACTTCATTGGAAGACCCATTCCCCTCCGGATTTACGCGCCCCCGGCGCCCTCAGGCCACTACCCGGCGCCTCGAGTCCCTGCCGGAGCAGCCACCGCCCCCGAGGGGGGGCTGTCGCCATTTGGGCCAGACGGACAGTTGCGGTCATGGGTACGTCATTTGCGGTCGGTACAGTCTGATTCGGCTGAGTGAACTCGGCGGACCATGGAGACCTGATTGAAGATCTCCGGTGACCGGGCCTGGATGTCTGGCCACCCGGATCTTTGGGATACGAAAGCAACCTTCCAACCATGAGGAAAAGATCATGCTGAGTCGATTTACCCACATACCCTCTACCTGCCTGGCACTTGCCGCCATTCTAGCGATTGCCACGAGCATACCGGGAGCAACTGTTGCCCAAACCGATGGTGCCACGACTTCCGACACGATGACCTTGTACATCGTGCGTCACGGACAGACAGACTGGAATGCACAGGACCGGATTCAGGGCGATACGGACAACCCGCTCAACGATACAGGCATTCAACAGGCAGAGCAGGTCGCGGCACAACTGGGGGGCGGTCACAGTCGATCGGATTTATCCCAGCGCGCTGGTGCGCGCCATTCAGACAGCCGAAACCATCGCTGACAGCATCGGCGCCAAGGTCGTGCCTGACGAGCGTTTGAACGAGCGCTCTCGAGGGATTTACGAGGGTCGAGTTCAGTCCGAAGTGCGGTCCGAATTTCAGCCACGCTTCGCCGCCCTTGATGACGACATGAATGGCGGAGAAAGCCTGCGATCCATCGCCGAAAGGGTCGGAGCATTCACCCGCGAAATGGTTGAAAAGCATATGGGCCATACCGTGATGGTGGTAGGACATAGTGGCGTGAACCCGCTTGTGATTGGAGAGCTGATCGACCTCGAACCCGAGCGTGCCATTGCAGAAGTCAGACAAGGCAACGATGAAGTCTACAAACTCGAAGTCTCCAGCAACGGAGCGGTAGCCATCTGGAAGCTCATTCCGGAAGATCGCCTGGAACAGCTTTGACAAGAACCTGGCTGCCCCGGGCCCTCCGGGGCAGCCCAAGCAGTAAATATCCCCCGGCTTTGCCGGGGGATATTTACTGCCCACCTGATTCACCACCCGCCCTGCTGCGGCGCCGCCAGGCCCAGCGTCTGCGGCGTTTCGCTCGGTCGCAAGTCCTCACCGTAGCAGTGGCTACGCCTCCGGCTTGCTCGGTCGCGAAACACCAGAGCCACAGGACCTGACGACCCCTCCCGACGGACGGGTGGTGAATCAGGTAGGTCAATACTGGCATCCAGCGCCACCCAGACATGCTCGAGGATCCAAACAAATTGAACACTGCGCCATCAGAGTAATCCTCGTCAATAAGCAAAAACCAACGATTAATGCCAGGCTCAAGATCATGTATCGGTCTTGATATGTTTCCCGACCTTTTTCGGAATGAAAAAGAGGACTATGGTCTTGACCCGCTTTCGTGGACACCTGATCCTTTGAGAATAGGAGGTGTTCCAAATGCCAAGATCCCATTCCCCGTATCCGGAGGAGTTCCGCAAACAGATGGTCGATCTGGTCCGTTCAGGCCGCACGCCCGAGTCACTGGCCAAGGAGTTCGAACCAACCGCACAGTCGATCCGCAACTGGGTCGTCCAGGCCGACCGCGATGAGGGCCGGCGCGGCGACGGTCTGACCTCGGCCGAGCGCGCTGAACTGACGAAATTGCGCGGTGAGAACCGGCGGCTGCGCCAGGAACGCGAGATCTTAAAAAAAGCCGCGGCCTGGTTCGCCAGGGAGAGCGAGTCGTCCCCGAAGAAGGGTTCCGGTTCGTGAGCGCTCACCGGGCCGAATTTCCGGTTGCCACGATGTGCCGGGTGCTGGGTCTCTCCACCAGTGGGTACTACGCGTGGCGCCGACGCGATATCTGCCGCCGCAAGCGCGAGGACGCGCGTCTGTTGGCGCGCATTCGCGCCCATCATGCGGCCTCGAAGGGCCGCTACGGTGCGCCAAAGATCCACGCCGACCTGGTCGAAGAAGGCTGGCAAGTTGGTCGCAAGCGGGTCGCGCGCCTGATGCGCGAAGACGGCCTGGTGGGCGTGACCCGGCGTCGCTGGGTAGTGACCACCCGACGCGGCCGGACTGACCGTGCCGCCCCGGATCGCGTTGAGCGAGACTTTACGGCCGAGCGTCCGGATCAGCTCTGGGTCGCCGATATCACCTACATTCCGACCTGGTCGGGTTTTCTGTATCTGGCGGTGGTGCTGGACGTGTTCAGTCGCCGGATTGTCGGCTGGTCGATGGCCGGTCATCTGCGGGCCGAGCTGGTGCTCGATGCCCTGGAGATGGCCATCCGGCGCCGGCAGCCGAGTCGGGTGATCCACCACTCCGACCAAGGCTGCCAGTACACCTCGCTGGAATTCGGCGAGCAATGCCGCAAGGCCGGGATAGTGCCTTCGATGGGCAGCGTTGGAGACTGCTACGATAACGCCATGGCCGAGAGCTTCTTTGCCACGCTCGAGTGCGAACTGCTTCAGGGCAGCCGGTTCCGGAACCATGCGCAGGCCCGCCGGGCTGTGTTCGAGTTCATCGAAGGCTGGTACAACCCTAGGCGTCGACATCAGAGTCTCGGTCAAGTCGCACCGATGGAGTTCGAGAAGCGCTATGCTCAATTCACTTCAACCCCAAAACCTGAACTGTCCACTGAAGCGGGGTAAGACCATTCCTTTTTAGCTGTTTATGGGACAGCAGTGATACTGCTTGAAACTGGCATCCAGCGCCACCCAGGTGTCGGCTTCCACCATATAACGACCGCCTGACGGGATATAGTCAATGGCCGCTTCGACCCAGACATGCTCCAGGATCACGTTGGTGACCGAACTGTTGTTGCTTGAGCTCATGCCAACCGGAATGCCGCCGGCGCTGGCATGTTGCATGGCGGCGTTGACGTGGCGGAAGTTGCCCATCCAGTTGGTGAACTTCCGCGCCACGCTCAGTTTTCTACCTCTCGTTATGCCCCCCCTAACGAACCTTTCATGGACGCTTGGGGCTTTATGGCAAGAAATATCGCCAAACCAAAATATGCGCATAGCAAGACGGTCATTAAGAGCCACAAGCCGTACTTATCGGGCGTCCAAATAAAATATGACAAACCAGCTGTCGTTGTTGCCAAAATGGCGTATTGGGCCAATACTGCCATCCGCTGTGAAGCCGGCGGATACTCGGCGATCCTTTGGTCTTCCTCGGCAAAACCTCTCTCTTTCTTCTGGGTATTTAGAAACAAGTAAAATATCATGGATTTTCTAGAAGAGTGAATCACCAAATGCAAGAAGACCACCACATAGAGGTTTGCCATGATAATCCCCGCCAGAAACATGCCAGAACCAATCGCAAGTATCACAGAAAGACAAACCCACATTACCCCAACAGCACATATCAACCACCTCTTATAACATGTTTCAGAGGCAATGATTGCCAATGCGACGGGTGGAAGTACGGCGGACCACAGAACAACTTTTGTATAGGACTCTCTCATCCAAATCACTCCGTGTCTGGACAGAACAATTTATTCCAGCAATCGCTTCCGCAAGGGCAACCGCAAAAGCCGAGACGAGCACTAGCACGATCGTTACAAGCACTACCGCACCAAGTGTAGACAAAAACAGACTCAAAGCGACAAAGATAGCAAGTATCGCTAGTAGTGTTTGGAAAATGCGTGGATCACAGCCAGCATCACTTAGGACTGTGTGGGCCTCTATAAGAGCATGTACCGCCGAAATTAGCGTATAAATGGCTAGCGCTATCAACAACCACAAGGGAAGTACTTTTCCTGCACCGCCAACAAACAGCATGAATGATGATGAACCCTCAGGCCAGGAAAAGCCCCCATTCCTTCCCCCATCAATCATATAACTCCCGGCCCCGGTCTCCGGGTCGGTCAGAATATATCCACTCCCCCGCCATCCCGGTACGGTAATGGACGCTTCATGCACAAGCGCCTCATAGCCAAACTGACTCACAGCCCGCTGAATATCCTCCCGTGAAGCTTGACTGATACTGATCTCGGCCATGACATCGTTGAGATTGTCTTGGGTTACCCGAAAAACCCGCTGCCCCTCGGCCTGGGCTATTGCAATGGCCGCGACCGCACTCACCCCCTCGACCGGCTCCTCTTCGGTGCTGAACTGTTGTTCGGGAACCACATTCTCAAGGATGCTCTTAAGCATACCCAAAGGCCGGGCGGCCTCGGTGCGCTGACTGGCACTGCCATTGTGCTTGGTCAAGTGACTCGGCACATAGTCTAGATCCATATGCACCCCACCGGCATCCAATGCCATGGGCATTCCGTAAACATATCTGACCCAAGGCTGGTAGCCATAGGTTCCCACACTCAGGTTGGTTCGATACTCCGCACTCATCTGGGCCGCCATTAGTCCTCCAAGCCCCTCCAGTTGGGCATGATAGGCCAATACGCCGGCGTAGAATAAATCCCCCATCAGGCGTTCTCTGTCGATCTGGTCGTACTGGTCTTCAAGCTCGTTCTCGAGGATGTGCTGGGCCTCCTCAGCACGCTGTTGTGCCGCCTCCAGCGCGTGAGTAGAAACACTCCCCGCATTGGACATGATCGCCACGTAACTCCCCTTCGGCACCGGCGCCTGAAACGGGATCGCCCACTTGGTGTTGCCCGCCAGTTGCTGCACCTCGAACGCCAGCATGGTCTCCCCCTCTGTCAGGATAGTTGTCGTCTCCTCTAAAATAGTCTCCAAGAGGGGGCGGACAGGAGCTGACAGTGAAGTATTCAGAAGAACGCAGAAAATCAGTGCTGGCCAAATTGTGCCCACCACATAATCGAACGGTCCGAGAAGTCGCCGCTGAGGAAGGCATTTCTGAGCCGACGGTGTACTTGTGGCGCAAGCAGGCTCGGGAGCGCGGAGAGCTGTACCCCGATGCCGGATCTGACGCCCAGGGCTGGAGTGCTCGGGACAAGTTCGCGGCCGTGATTGAAACGGCTTCGATGAACGAGTCTGAGCGCTCGGAATACTGCCGCAAGCGCGGCCTGTATCCTGAGCAGCTGGCTGCTTGGCGTCGGGCCTGCGAGCAGGCCAACGACTGGGCCGAGGAACGCACCGCCAGCCAAGTGAAGGCTGACCGGGAACAACGCCGGAAGATGCGCGAACTCGAGCGCGATCTGGCACGCAAGGAAAAGGCCCTGGCGGAGACGGCTGCCTTGCTTACCTTGTCAAAAAAAGCCCGGGCGATCTGGGGGACGGAGAGGACGAATGATCAGCACCCCGGATCGCCAGAAAGCTGTTGAGCTGATCGACGAGGCCAGAACCGCTGGCGCCCGTCTCAGGCCCGCCTGCCAGGTGCTGGGCATCACGGCACGCACTTATCAGCGCTGGACGGCTGATGGCGGCGTGCGCGCCGACAAACGGCCTGAGGCAGTGCGCCCGTTGCCTTCTCACGCGCTCAAGCCTGAAGAACGGCAAGCGATTGTAACGGTCTGCAACGAGCCCGAGCACGCTTCCATGCCGCCGGGCCAGATCGTGCCGAAGTTGGCCGACGAGGGCCGCTACCTGGCCTCTGAGTCGAGCTTTTACCGCGTACTGAATGACGAGGACCAGCAGCACCATCGCGGTCGTGCCCGCAAGCCTGCAGCGGCCCGGCCGCCAGCGACGCACTGTGCCGATGCGCCCAACACCGTTTGGTGTTGGGACATCACCTGGTTGCCGGCCGATATCCGTGGGCGCTTCTTCTTCCTGTACCTGATCATGGATCTGTTCAGCCGCAAGATCGTAGGCTGGGAAGTGCATGATAGCGAGAGTGCCGTGCTGTCCAGTGAGCTGGTGCAGCAGACGGTCTGGCGGGAAGGCTGCGTCGATCAACCGCTGGTCCTCCATGGTGATAACGGCAGCCCGATCAAAGGTCAGACCGTCCAGGTCATGCTCGGCAAGCTGGGTATCACGGCCTCGTTCAGCCGACCGCGGGTCAGTGATGACAATGCCTTCGTCGAATCGTTGTTCCGAACCTGCAAGTATGTGCCGGACTTCCCGAAGACTGGCTTTGCCTCGCTGGAAGCGGCACGCGAGTGGGTCGCGCGCTTTGTCGAGTGGTACAACCATCAGCACAAGCATCGCGGGATCAACTACGTCACCCCGCACCAGCGCCACACTGGACAGGACATTGAGATCCTGGCCAAACGCCATGCCGTCTATCAAGCGGCGCGGGACAAGCATCCACAGCGCTGGAGTGGGGATACCCGCAACTGGTCTCCGGCAGGAGCCGTGTAACCGGTCATTCGGGGCCGTTCTTCCCCAAGCGGATGTGGGCCGCTAACCTGCTCCCGAACTCACCAAGGAGCAAACCATGTCACGCACGACCCGTATCCGCCGATCTGCTGATCAATGGAGAAGTCTGATTTCCAAGCAGGCTGATAGCGGCTTGACTCAAAGCGTCTTCTGCCGACGCGAGGGGCTTTCATTGAGCACCTTTTGTAACTGGAAACGCAAGCTGTCATCGGAATCTGACTCTCGTGCCGAGGAATCGGCAGAGTCTGAGCCATGGATCGACCTGGGGGGTCTGGCGGCAACTGACCCTGGCTGGGACATTGAGCTGGACCTCGGTAATGGTGTGTGCCTCCGCTTCCGTCGCAGCTGATGTTCTTTCCAGAAGACCGTGTTCGAGTGTGGCTGTACGCGCGGCCCACCGACATGCGCAAGCAGTTTGACGGGTTGGCGGCACTGGCGCGCAACCAGCTCAATGAAGACCCGATGAGTGGTCACCTGTTCGTGTTCATCAATCGCCGACGGACCTACATGAAGGTGCTGTACTTTGATCGTGGCGGCTACTGTCTTTGGTCCAAGCGACTCGAGCAAGGGCAATTCAACTACAACTGCCAGCGTGGCGAGAAACAGGCCTTGAGCTGGACGGAGTTGAAGCTGTTGCTTGATGGTGTTCAGGTCCAGAAATCGCGTCAGTTCAAGCGCTATCAGCATCCTGTCGGCGCTGTAGCAAGGTATAATGCAGCCCATGGTTGAGGCCACTTCCAAGACGGATAGCACGACGAGCGAGAATGTCCAGTTGCGTAATGAGAATGACGCGCTGCGCGAGGAGCTTCAGTCCGTCAAGCAACAGCTTGCCTGGCTTCAACGTCAAGTCTTTGGGCGCAAGTCCGAGAAGCGCCTGATCGATCAGGATGCCCGTAGCGGACTGCTGTTCAATGCGTTGCCTGAATCAGAATCCCCGACACCGACTGAACAAGTCAGCTATACCCGTCGCAAGGGTGCCAAGGAACGCGGTGATGCGGTTACCGACTCGGGTCTTCGCTTCAACGAGGACGTGCCGGTCGAAGTGATCCATGTAGCGGATCCGGAGGCCGAATCGATCCCCCGGGAGCACCGTGAGGTGATCGATGAGAAGGTCACGCATCGTCTGGCCCAACGGCCCGGTAGCTACGTGGTGCTGGAGTATCGCCGGGCCGTGGTCAAGGACAAGCGTAGCGACCACATCCACACCGCACCCACCCCGGCCAACGTGCTGGAGGGCAGCCTGGCCGATGTCAGCTTCCTGGCCGGCCTGCTGATCGACAAGTTCTGCTATCACCTGCCCCTGTACCGTCAGCATCAGCGGCTGGCTATGAGCGGCATTACGGTCAGCCGCAATACGCTGACCCAACTGGTTGAGCGAGCCATCAGGCTGCTCAAGCCCGTTTATGATGCCCAGCTCGAACACATCCTGCGCTCGAAAGTCCTGGCGATGGACGAAACGCCGATCAAGGCTGGACGTGGCAAGCCGGGCAAGATGAAACAGGGCTGGTTCTGGCCGGTGTATGGGGAGGATGATGAAGTCTGCTTCATCTTCTCCGACTCACGCGGCAGCAAAGTCGTGACCCAGGCTCTGGGTGAGCACTTCGATGGCACCTTGGTGACCGACGGGCACTCGGCTTATACCAAGTATGTGGACCAACGTCCTGCCGTCACTCATGCCAACTGCTGGGCGCACGCCAGACGCAAGTTCGAGGCGGCGCTGAAAGCCGAGCCCAAGGCTGCCAACGAGGCGCTGGAGCTGATCGGTCAGCTCTACCAGATCGAGCGCCAGATCCGCCAGAAGGATCTGCATGGCGACAAGAAGCTGACTTGGCGGGCCGAGCACAGTCTCCCGGTCGTCAAGGCCTTCTGGGCCTGGTGTGATCAGCAGCGTCAACGCATGGATCTGGCCAGGTCCAGCCCTTTGCTCAAGGCGCTCGGCTATGTGGCGGGGCGTCAGGCCGCTTTGCAGGTGTTCCTGAGCGACCCCGATGTCCCGATCGATACCAATCATCTGGAGCGGGCCCTTCGGCCGATCCCGATGGGCCGCAAGAACTGGCTCTTTAGCTGGTCGGAACTCGGCGCTCGTCATATCGGCGTGATCCAGAGCCTGCTGGTGACCTGCCGGCTGCATGAGGTCGACCCCTACACCTACCTGGTGGATGTGCTACAGCGCGTCAACGAGCACCCGGCCAGCCGGGTCGGAGAGCTGGTGCCACAGGTCTGGAAAGACACGTTCGCTGGCGAACCGCTGGTGTCGGACTTGCAGAGGGTCAGTCGGTAACGGTCTGTAATGACCGGTTACGGAGCCGTGTGGTTGAACCCGGAAAAGGAAAAGCAGCCGGAAAGTCAGGCTGCATGAGTATGGAAAAGGCGACTTCTATCTTGACAACCACCGTACCGCCGTAGTCGAAAGCGGAAATAACAACGTCTATCCGATACCCGGGCGGCCACTGTCCGCAGCTTTGCTCGTCCTGGCATCGGGAATTGAGCAAATTCGTCCACGAACGGAGTGGAAATGGTCGTCCAGTCGACGAAATTGAGGAAATTGCCGAGGTAAAAGTAGCGAAACTCGACAATCTTTGATCAAAAACATGCGATTTCTCTACCGCTCGCTTACTGTGGACAGTGTGGACAGGACACCTGGTTCTTTCTCAGAAACAGCTTGCCGCACCTTTCAAGAGAACGATCGTATGTACTGTTGTGGGTAAATTGCACTACAACTTGTTACAAGTACAACCCGGACAGCAATGGCATGTCATGTCTCCTTTTCACACTTCGAACCCCCTTTACGCCGTTCTTTCTCAGCTGATGTGTGAAAATCGCCCGATGCAAAGATTAGCAGTATACCTAAAACAAATACAACCATGGCAGCCTTAAAGGAGGCCTCAAAAATCCCCATAACAAAAATAGGGCCACTAATGGCAACGGCCCAACCTAAATAGGAAATAAACTTCTTCATACTAGCTCACAAATTACGTTACTCGATACACGCTGAAATCGCATCCATCCTATTCGAGAATTTCCCTGTTAATGCTGCCAAGGCAATTGCCTGAAGTCCACCAGTAATACCGCCTGTTTTGAAAGCGGCAATAACGCTAGCAATAGCCAGACCGATGAGTCTCCCAACGTTTACGCACTCTTGCTGCGCATCCGAATCAAACACTTGATCCGCATAGCTCATCACAATCAACAAAACAGGGAGCAACGTTCCCAATATTAAGATCAGAATCCCAATTACTGCAAAAAGACCAAAAGGTATCGCCGCAAAAACTGCGATGATCATTGCTGCCAATGCAGTCCCTTGCGCCATGCCAGTCAACATAGCGAGGAACCCACCATTCTTCCCCCCATCAATCATATAACTCCCAGCCCCCGTGTCCGGGTCGGTCAGAATATACCCACTCCCACGCCAACCCGGAACCGTGATCGGCGCCTCATGCACAATCGCCTCGTACCCAAACTGTGACACCGCCCGCTGAATGTCCTCCCGTGAAGCCTGACTAATGCTGATTTCGGCCATAGCTTCGTCAAGATTGTCCTGCGTAACATGAAACACCCGCTGCCCCTCAGCCTGGGCTTTGGCAATTGCGGCGACTGCACTCACCCCTTCGGCTGGCTCTACCTCGGTACTGAACTGTTGTTCTGGAACGACGTTTTCAAGGATGCTTTTCAGCATCCCCAATGGTTGTGCCGCTTCAGCGCGTTGGCTCGCCGATCCATTGTGCTTGGTCAGGTGGCTTGGCACATAGTCCAGGTCCATATGCACACCACCCGCATCCAGCACCATCGGCATGCCGAATACATAGCGCACCCACGGCTGGTAGCCGTAGGTGCCCACGCTCAGGTTGGTTCGATACTCCGCGCCCATCTGTGCCGCCATCAGTCCTCCAAGCCCCTCCAGTTGGGCATGATAGGCCAATACGCCGGCGTAGAACAAATCTCCCATCAGGCGCTCGCGGTCGATCTGGTCGTACTGGTCTTCCAGCTCGTTCTCGAGGATGTGCTGGGCCTCCTCAGCACGCTGTTGTGCTGCCTCCAGGGCATGGGTGGACACACTCCCCGCATTGGCCATGATGGCCACGTAGCTGCCCTTGGGAATCGGTGACTGGAACGGGATCGCCCACTTGGTATTACCCGCCACCTGCTGCACCTCAAACGCCAGCATGGTCTCCAGGGTGAAGGCGTTGACCGTGGTCGGGCCGGTCAGGATGATCTCGCCGTTGAGCTTGATCTCCGGTGTCAGGCTGATGGAGTGGCCCGGCAGGGTCTGGGGGAGCTGGTCCAGGTCGGTGATCTCGCCTTCGGGCAGCAGGGCCAGCAGGGCCTGTTCGTCGGCCTCCGTTGTGGGGCGGTAGGACATCGTGAGCCGATGGTTGTTGACTTGTGCCCAGGGCAGCACCACCCCGCCCTGGGGCTGGCCGGTGAGGTAGTCGACTTCGAAGGTCACGCGCAAGCTGTTGCGCAGCACATCGGGCAGGCTGGGCCAGCTTGGGCCGCGCATGAGAATGCGGTTGTCGGGCCGCTCGGTCAGCTCGCCTCGCTCCTGGACGATGGCCTTCGGTGGTTGTCAAGATAGAAGTCGCCTTTTCCATACTCATGCAGCCTGACTTTCCGGCTGCTTTTCCTTTTCCGGGTTCAACCACACGGCTCCTGCCGGAGACCAGTTGCGGGTATCCCCACTCCAGCGCTGTGGATGCTTGTCCCGCGCCGCTTGATAGACGGCATGGCGTTTGGCCAGGATCTCAATGTCCTGTCCAGTGTGGCGCTGGTGCGGGGTGACGTAGTTGATCCCGCGATGCTTGTGCTGATGGTTGTACCACTCGACAAAGCGCGCGACCCACTCGCGTGCCGCTTCCAGCGAGGCAAAGCCAGTCTTCGGGAAGTCCGGCACATACTTGCAGGTTCGGAACAACGATTCGACGAAGGCATTGTCATCACTGACCCGCGGTCGGCTGAACGAGGCCGTGATACCCAGCTTGCCGAGCATGACCTGGACGGTCTGACCTTTGATCGGGCTGCCGTTATCACCATGGAGGACCAGCGGTTGATCGACGCAGCCTTCCCGCCAGACCGTCTGCTGCACCAGCTCACTGGACAGCACGGCACTCTCGCTATCATGCACTTCCCAGCCTACGATCTTGCGGCTGAACAGATCCATGATCAGGTACAGGAAGAAGAAGCGCCCACGGATATCGGCCGGCAACCAGGTGATGTCCCAACACCAAACGGTGTTGGGCGCATCGGCACAGTGCGTCGCTGGCGGCCGGGCCGCTGCAGGCTTGCGGGCACGACCGCGATGGTGCTGCTGGTCCTCGTCATTCAGTACGCGGTAAAAGCTCGACTCAGAGGCCAGGTAGCGGCCCTCGTCGGCCAACTTCGGCACGATCTGGCCCGGCGGCATGGAAGCGTGCTCGGGCTCGTTGCAGACCGTTACAATCGCTTGCCGTTCTTCAGGCTTGAGCGCGTGAGAAGGCAACGGGCGCACTGCCTCAGGCCGTTTGTCGGCGCGCACGCCGCCATCAGCCGTCCAGCGCTGATAAGTGCGTGCCGTGATGCCCAGCACCTGGCAGGCGGGCCTGAGACGGGCGCCAGCGGTTCTGGCCTCGTCGATCAGCTCAACGTAACCGGTCATTCGGGGCCGTTCTTCCCCAAGCGGATGTGGGCCGCTAACCTGCTCCCGAACTCACCAAGGAGCAAACCATGTCACGCACGACCCGTATCCGCCGATCTGCTGATCAATGGAGAAGTCTGATTTCCAAGCAGGCTGATAGCGGCTTGACTCAAAGCGTCTTCTGCCGACGCGAGGGGCTTTCATTGAGCACCTTTTGTAACTGGAAACGCAAGCTGTCATCGGAATCTGACTCTCGTGCCGAGGAATCGGCAGAGTCTGAGCCATGGATCGACCTGGGGGGTCTGGCGGCAACTGACCCTGGCTGGGACATTGAGCTGGACCTCGGTAATGGTGTGTGCCTCCGCTTCCGTCGCAGCTGATGTTCTTTCCAGAAGACCGTGTTCGAGTGTGGCTGTACGCGCGGCCCACCGACATGCGCAAGCAGTTTGACGGGTTGGCGGCACTGGCGCGCAACCAGCTCAATGAAGACCCGATGAGTGGTCACCTGTTCGTGTTCATCAATCGCCGACGGACCTACATGAAGGTGCTGTACTTTGATCGTGGCGGCTACTGTCTTTGGTCCAAGCGACTCGAGCAAGGGCAATTCAACTACAACTGCCAGCGTGGCGAGAAACAGGCCTTGAGCTGGACGGAGTTGAAGCTGTTGCTTGATGGTGTTCAGGTCCAGAAATCGCGTCAGTTCAAGCGCTATCAGCATCCTGTCGGCGCTGTAGCAAGGTATAATGCAGCCCATGGTTGAGGCCACTTCCAAGACGGATAGCACGACGAGCGAGAATGTCCAGTTGCGTAATGAGAATGACGCGCTGCGCGAGGAGCTTCAGTCCGTCAAGCAACAGCTTGCCTGGCTTCAACGTCAAGTCTTTGGGCGCAAGTCCGAGAAGCGCCTGATCGATCAGGATGCCCGTAGCGGACTGCTGTTCAATGCGTTGCCTGAATCAGAATCCCCGACACCGACTGAACAAGTCAGCTATACCCGTCGCAAGGGTGCCAAGGAACGCGGTGATGCGGTTACCGACTCGGGTCTTCGCTTCAACGAGGACGTGCCGGTCGAAGTGATCCATGTAGCGGATCCGGAGGCCGAATCGATCCCCCGGGAGCACCGTGAGGTGATCGATGAGAAGGTCACGCATCGTCTGGCCCAACGGCCCGGTAGCTACGTGGTGCTGGAGTATCGCCGGGCCGTGGTCAAGGACAAGCGTAGCGACCACATCCACACCGCACCCACCCCGGCCAACGTGCTGGAGGGCAGCCTGGCCGATGTCAGCTTCCTGGCCGGCCTGCTGATCGACAAGTTCTGCTATCACCTGCCCCTGTACCGTCAGCATCAGCGGCTGGCTATGAGCGGCATTACGGTCAGCCGCAATACGCTGACCCAACTGGTTGAGCGAGCCATCAGGCTGCTCAAGCCCGTTTATGATGCCCAGCTCGAACACATCCTGCGCTCGAAAGTCCTGGCGATGGACGAAACGCCGATCAAGGCTGGACGTGGCAAGCCGGGCAAGATGAAACAGGGCTGGTTCTGGCCGGTGTATGGGGAGGATGATGAAGTCTGCTTCATCTTCTCCGACTCACGCGGCAGCAAAGTCGTGACCCAGGCTCTGGGTGAGCACTTCGATGGCACCTTGGTGACCGACGGGCACTCGGCTTATACCAAGTATGTGGACCAACGTCCTGCCGTCACTCATGCCAACTGCTGGGCGCACGCCAGACGCAAGTTCGAGGCGGCGCTGAAAGCCGAGCCCAAGGCTGCCAACGAGGCGCTGGAGCTGATCGGTCAGCTCTACCAGATCGAGCGCCAGATCCGCCAGAAGGATCTGCATGGCGACAAGAAGCTGACTTGGCGGGCCGAGCACAGTCTCCCGGTCGTCAAGGCCTTCTGGGCCTGGTGTGATCAGCAGCGTCAACGCATGGATCTGGCCAGGTCCAGCCCTTTGCTCAAGGCGCTCGGCTATGTGGCGGGGCGTCAGGCCGCTTTGCAGGTGTTCCTGAGCGACCCCGATGTCCCGATCGATACCAATCATCTGGAGCGGGCCCTTCGGCCGATCCCGATGGGCCGCAAGAACTGGCTCTTTAGCTGGTCGGAACTCGGCGCTCGTCATATCGGCGTGATCCAGAGCCTGCTGGTGACCTGCCGGCTGCATGAGGTCGACCCCTACACCTACCTGGTGGATGTGCTACAGCGCGTCAACGAGCACCCGGCCAGCCGGGTCGGAGAGCTGGTGCCACAGGTCTGGAAAGACACGTTCGCTGGCGAACCGCTGGTGTCGGACTTGCAGAGGGTCAGTCGGTAACGGTCTGTAATGACCGGTTACAGCTCAACAGCTTTCTGGCGATCCGGGGTGCTGATCATTCGTCCTCTCCGTCCCCCCAGATCGCCCGGGCTTTTTTTGACAAGGTAAGCAAGGCAGCCGTCTCCGCCAGGGCCTTTTCCTTGCGTGCCAGATCGCGCTCGAGTTCGCGCATCTTCCGGCGTTGTTCCCGGTCAGCCTTCACTTGGCTGGCGGTGCGTTCCTCGGCCCAGTCGTTGGCCTGCTCGCAGGCCCGACGCCAAGCAGCCAGCTGCTCAGGATACAGGCCGCGCTTGCGGCAGTATTCCGAGCGCTCAGACTCGTTCATCGAAGCCGTTTCAATCACGGCCGCGAACTTGTCCCGAGCACTCCAGCCCTGGGCGTCAGATCCGGCATCGGGGTACAGCTCTCCGCGCTCCCGAGCCTGCTTGCGCCACAAGTACACCGTCGGCTCAGAAATGCCTTCCTCAGCGGCGACTTCTCGGACCGTTCGATTATGTGGTGGGCACAATTTGGCCAGCACTGATTTTCTGCGTTCTTCTGAATACTTCACTGTCAGCTCCTGTCCGCCCCCTCTTGGAGACTATTTTAGAGGAGACGACAACTATCCTGACAGAGGGGGCCTTGCGGCCACCCAGCACGTCGCCGGTGGTGGGGTCTTCCATCTGATCTTCGATGAAATCCTGCATGGCATTGGCCACCTGTTCCTGGGCGGCCTCGATCAGGCTGACATCCAGGTTCTGGACATAACCCAGATCCTCATCGACGGTGCCGCTGGCGGCAAAGTCGTCGACCAGTTGCTCGACGTCCAGCCCTGAAATCTCAATCGCATCCAGGCCCTGCAGATACACGTACTGCTTGAAACTGGCATCCAGCGCCACCCAGGTGTCGGCCTCGGGATGTACCGGCCGCCTGAAGGAATATACAAGCGGCCTCAAAACTACTGCGCGTGCGCCTGACGGCGTCCGGCGGCACTCGGAATCCTCATGTATTTTACACATACACTGCGGTTCCTGCGTTCCGGCGGCCACCGTCAGCCACCCGCTCGCTACGTTTTGAGACCGCTTGTCGTCAATGGCGGCTTCGACCCAGACATGCTCCAGGATCAAAACAAATTGAACACTGCGCCATCAGAGTAATCCTCGTCAATAAGCAAAAAACCAACGATTAATGCCAGGCTCAAGATCATGTATCGGTTTTGATATGTTTCGCGACTTTTTTGGGGAACGAAAAATAGAACTATGCCAAAACCAAAAATTACCCCAAGGAGTGCATGAAGATCCCTGAACGCCGGAAAGGCTAACAAAGTGACCCAAGAAGCAAGAACAAACAACATGAAATATCTGTACATCAGCTTTCGCAATAAAACTCTACATTTTGATCTTTCATCCAATTTGCTAGAACACTAGTTATTCCAAGCACTATAAAGGCCAATACGAGAAAACCAGCGGCTCCTAGCATAATGACAGGAATAAGTGAAATGGCAAGCACAATCAAGTGCCCGATGGTGATGGCAATGGCTTCGGGCAAACCACAATCTTGGAAAATTTGAATTATGTCCCATGCCTCCAGTATTTTCCCAATCGGCCCCTTAATGAATTCTATAATTATGCCAATGAGGTTTTTAAGCCAGTCTGGTGCTTCACCGGCACCAGCAAACAGTAACCCATTAAGTTCACTAAGAAACCCTCCATTTTTCCCTCCATCGATCATATAACTCCCAGCCCCGGTCTCCGGGTTGGTCAGAATATACCCACTCCCCCGCCACCCCGGCACAGTAATCGGCGCCTCGTGCACAATCGCCTCATATCCGAACTGCGATACCGCCCGCTGGATATCCTCCCTCGAGGCCTGACTGATACTGATCTCGGCCATCACCTGGTTGAGATTGTCCTGGGTGACATGAAAAACTCGCTGACCTTCGGCTTGCGCTTTAGCGATAGCAGCGGCCGCGCTCACTCCTTCAGTTGGCTCATCCTCCGTACTGAGTTGGTATTCGGGAACCACGTTCTCCAGAATACTCTTTAACATACCCAACGGTTGTGCCGCCTGGGCGCGTTGGCTGGCTGATCCATTGTGCTGGGTCAGGTGGCTGGGCACATAGTCCAGGTCCATATGCAGCCCGCCGGCATCCAGCGCCATTGGCATGCCATAAACATATCTGACCCATGGTTGGTAGCCATAGGTGCCCACGCTCAAGTTCGTTCGATACTCTGCTCCCATCCGCGCAGCCATCAGCCCTCCAAGCCCCTCTAGTTGGGCATGATAGGCCAGAACTCCGGCGTAGAACAAATCGCCCATCAGCCGTTCTCTGTCGATCTGGTCGTACTGATCTTCGAGTTCGTTCTCCAGGATGTACAGAGTCTCTTCGGCGCGTTGTTGGGCCGCCGTCAGGGCGTGGCAATGGATGCGAACTCCTCTTAGTTCCGCTCCTCTTTATGGCTACACAACACAGATTGGTTCGACCTCAGTGTATAGAAACAAATCCCAGTATAAATCAGCAGCAAGACACTATAAAATGCTAAAGGAAGAATGAAGAGGTATGTCAAAGATTCGAGAACGTCATTTTCTGAGCCTATGCGTGAAAGAACTCCTATTGTAGTTAAACCATATGTACCGGCTGCCCCAAGCAGCGCAAAAAATGTACAATACATTAGGCTCAAAACACCATAGATCGCACTATCGGTCATCACCCCTACTCTCGAGAATTCTGGAATACTTTTCCAAATCACGTGATTCATGATAAGCCCAAGCAGAATCCATGCCACACCGGGTTTGTCAAGAGTAAATACAATACCAGAAGCGAGCAGAACAGACACGGACAGGACGTAGAGCACCCAAATACCGCCAATGATCTTGCCCTTGAATCGAACAGCAACAACCCGTCTCGATGGTTCCCTCATGCGCTTCAATTTCAGAGTAGTCAGCTCCTGATAGGGAACCAAACACTCAAGAACAATCTTCCCAATAGACTTATTCATTCAGGCAGAGAACACACAGCATTTGCACCTGCAGACAATCCATTCGTGCCTATAAACGCAGCCATGAAGAAGCGTAAGGCACTGAGCCCATCCGGCCCAGGAATCAAAGAAATGGCCGCCACAACAAGATAGAGTTTAATCGCCATTTCGCCATCACCACCATAACAGCGAAGATTATCGAGAAATGCGATAAATCCCGCAGTTATCGCTATAAGCGCAAGTGCAACCACAAATACTCCAGAGCCTACCCCAATTATAGCGAGAATTGGTGCAGCAATAGCAAGGAGCATATGTATAGCAAAAGCCCCATTCTCCCCCCCATCAATCATATAACTCCCGGCCCCAGTCTCCGGGTTGGTCAGAATATACCCACTCCCCCGCCAGCCCGGAACTGTAATCGGCGCTTCATGCACAACCGCCTCATACCCAAACTGCGATACCGCCCTTTGAATATCCTCCCTTGATGCCTGACTGATGCTGATCTCAGTCATGACCTGGTCAAGATTGTCCTGAGTAACATGAAACACCCGCTGCCCCTCAGCCTGAGCTTTGGCAATGGCGGCTACTGCACTCACCCCCTCGGCTGGCTCTTCCTCAGTACCGAACTGCTGTTCCGGAACCACATTCTTCAGAATGCTTTTAAGCATCCCCAGTGGTTGAGCTGTATCAGCACGCTGGCTGGCGCTACCATTGTGCTTGGTCAGATGACTGGGTACATAATCAAGATCCATATGCACCCCACCGGCATGCAGCACATCGGGCAGGCTGGGCCAGCTTGCTCCGCGCAGCAGGATGCGGTTGTCGGGACGCTCGGTCAGCTCGGCGCGTTCCTGGACGATGGCCTTGCGCCCACCGAGCACATCACCGGTGGTGGGGTCTTCCATCTGATCTTCGATAAAGGTCTGCATGGCATCAGCTACCTGTTCCTGGGCGGCCTCATTCATGTGCCGGCCACCGGAGGGAATAGAATCGATGGTTGCTTGGCTCTCATAGCACCTTCAAAGCATGGGCAATCTTGAGTTCAGTTAAATAGATGCCCTGATAGAAACACAACACTGCATCGACCAAGCAATGCCTATCTGGATCAAGCAACAACCAGACCCAATAACCCTCCATAACCAATCGAGTAGCAATACATACCCGCACTCAAAATCCCCTTATACATCGGCAAGCCTCTCCTTCCGATCATGAATGCGCATTCAACCATAACCGCCAATATCGCCGCAGAAAGCAAAACCCACCCTAGAAAACTAACCCACGAAAATGCATAGAACCCGAAACTTGGCAAAATCAGCATCACAATAGGAGATGGCCGATGCAAGTTATCGCCGCCTCCTCCTTCAGATACACTTGAGAACGAATAGATTACCAGCTTTATTTGAATCGCTGTAGCAGCGAGACACATGGAGAAGGCCAAAAAACTCACGAGAGCACCCTCCCCTTGTGCCTATCATTATCTTCACTTAATCTTCTTAACTGTTCCAATAAGGCTCCGATCGCACCTAGCATGACAGAAAATGCTTCCAGTGCAATCTGAGCAGTAATAGTGGCCATTAGGCCTGCAAGAAACTTAGCAACAAGAGCAAGCACTGCCACAAGCGCTGCACCCAAGAGCACACCAGAGAGCAAATCTCCCCAATCAGCTTCAGGATCTGTAATGACAGTCTCAATAGCAACACCCATCGCGATGGCGCCAATAATTGCTGCTGCCAAACCCATGAGAAAGCCCATAATTGGGGCAAAAATCATCAAAAAGACACCACCAATAAGCAAGGCCGTTCCAAGCCCTGCCATCAAGACCACAAACGCTCCATTCTTCCCCCCATCAATCATATAACTCCCAGCCCCTGTCTCAGGGTCGGTCAAAATATACCCACTCCCCCGCCAGCCCGGAACTGTAATCGGCGCTTCATGCACAACCGCCTCATACCCAAACTGCGATACCGCCCGCTGAATATCTTCCCTTGAAGCCTGGCTGATACTGACCTCAGCCATGACTTCGTTCAGGTTGTCCTGGGTGACATGAAACACTCGCTGCCCCTCTGCCTGAGCTTTTGCGATAGCGGCTACCGCACTCACTCCCTCGGCAGGCTCTTCCTCCGTGCTGAACTGCTGTTCAGGAACCACATTCTCCAGAATGCTCTTAAGCATCCCCAGCGGCTGAGCTGCCTCAATCCGCTGGCTGGCACTGCCATTGTGTTTGGTCAGATGACTGGGCACATAGTCCAGGTCCATATGCACCCCACCGGCATCCAGCGCCATCGGCATGCCGTAGACATAGCGGACCCACGGCTGGTAGCCATAGGTGCCGACACTCAGGTTGGTTCGATACTCAGCACCCATCTGTGCCGCCATCAGCCCTCCCAGCCCCTCTAGCTGGGCATGATAGGCCAGAACTCCGGCGTAAAACAGCTCACCCATCAAACGCTCGCGGTCGATCTCGTCGTACTGGTCTTCAAGCTCGTTTTCGAGGATGTACTGGGCATCTTCGGCCCGCTGCTGCGCCGCCTCCAGCGCGTGGGTGGACACACTCCCCGCATTGGACATGATCGCCACGTAACTCCCCTTCGGCACCGGCGCATGAAAAGGTATCGCCCACTTGGTATTACCGGCCACCTGCTGGACTTCGAAAGCCAGCATGGTCTCCAGGGTAAAGGCATTGACCGCGCTCGGGCCGGTCAGGATGATCTCGCCGTTGAGTTTGATCTCAGGCGTTAAGCTGATGGAGTGGCCCGGCAGGGTCTGGGGGAGCTGGTCGAGGTCGGTGATCTCGCCTTCGGGCAGCAGCGCAAGCAGGGCCTGTTCGTCGGCCTCCGTGGTCGGGCGGTAGGACATCGTCAGGCGGTGGTTGTTGACTTGGGCCCAGGGCAGCACCACCCCGCCCTGCGGCTGGCCAGTCAGATGATCGACCTCGAATGTCACGCGTAGGGAATTACGCAAGACATCGGGCAGGCTGGGCCAGCTTGGGCCGCGCATGAGAATGCGGTTGTCCGGGCGCTCGGTCAGCTCGCCACGTTCCTGGACGATGGCCTTGCGTCCACCCAGCACGTCGCCGGTGGTGGGGTCTTCCATCTGATCTTCGATGAACTCCTGCATGGCATTGGCCACCTGTTCCTGGGCGGCCTCGATCAGGCTGACATCCAGGTTCTGGACATAACCCAGTTCCTCATCGACGGTGCCGCTGGCGGCAAAGTCGTCGACCAGTTGCTCCACATCCAGACCCGAAATCTCAATCGCATCCAGGCCCTGCAAGTAAACATACTGCTTGAAACTGGCATCCAGCGCCACCCAGGTGTCGGCCTCAACCATGTGGCGGCCACCGGAGGGAATGTAGTCGATCGCCGCTTCTACCCAGACATGGTCAAGTATCACGTTGGTGACCGAAGCGTTATTGCTGGAGCTCATGCCCACAGGAATGCCGCCGGAGCTGGCATGTTGCATGGCGGCGTTGACGTGGCTGAAGTTGCCCATCCAGTTGGTGAACTTGGGTGCCTCGACTTCGATTACGCCATAGACGTAACGGGCCGGGATGCCGGAGGCACGCAGCAGGGCGATCAGCAGGCTGCTGGTGTCTTTGGCATTGCCGCGGCGCGCCCCCAGGGTCAGTTCGGCGTCCTGGGTTGCGCCCCAGCCGGGCAGGAAGTCGATCTGGTTGCGCACAAAGTGATAAATGCGGATGGGATCATGGTCGAGTTCGGCGGCCTTGGCTTCGATCGCCGGGGTGATGACCACTTCGGGGGTCTCGGCCAGGTACTCCGGGTTGCCTGCATCCCGCAAGGCGCCCAGGCCCAGGCTGGCCTGGCGCGCTGGGGCCATCTGCAACGGCCCCGGGGGCTCCTGTCCCATCAGAGTCAGTTCTTCGGCACTGCGCGGTACATTGTCCGGATCAGGCTCCATGACCGCAAAGCTGGGCTGCTCGAAGTTGTTCTGCTTGTGCGTGGGCCGGGTCTGCATGTCGGCCAGCATGGCGGTCATGCCCTCCAGGTTGCGCTTCGAATCATGACTAATTCCACCCGTCAGATTACTGTAATTCACATAATGATCCTATGAATTCGCCCGAATGACTGACATTTGAGCCCGCGGAACTCGATCAGACAAAGCTCGTCCCTGATTCTATGGACATACATCCCAGTTCTTCATGCAAACTCAACACCCAAGTATCGAGAAAGCATAGCGAGCACCCATAAACTAAACGCCATCATGAAGATCCACCATCGTCGATACAGGCATTTGTCCAGCCCATTTTCAAGAAATAGCCACCCGCACCTATCACCGAGTGTTCCTCCATTTGATGAATCGCTTAGCCCTTCATAAACGGCCCACACGATCCATACTCCAATCAGAAATAATGAGACTATCGCCATGATTACCTTCCTATTGCATAGATCCCCAGGGTAGATCCCAACGTTGCATAAACTTTCGGGCCGGAATCGCTATGCTGCCCGGTATAGCGGCATTTCCGCGGCCTGTACTCGCGTTGCCAATCCTCACGCAGGGTGAAGCTACGCTCCGGTTGGCAACACTCCGTGCAGCCCGCGGAAATACAACTCTCCGGGCTTCCAGCTCCGAAAGTTTATGCAACGTTGGGGTAGAACTCAGCAACATGCGGCACTCTCTGGGATTGAATCAGGGATCACGCACAAACCACTCTGGGGTAATGGATGCCTTCGTCCAGATTGGAATCTGAGCCAGCGTGAGAACGAGCACTCCGAACCATAAGAGCAATTGATCTGGATCTGGCAGGAGATACAATGATGTAATTGGAATAGTAAGAACCCCAACTAAGAACACCCCAGAGAGATTCAGAACAACGACAGCAACCGCTCGTTGAATCCGGGAGTTTCTTGTTTCCGGTGAAACCAACCTGTCAATTCCTGCTATAAGCAGAAAAACCAACCACCCGGGCCAAAGCCAGGCAATGAGAAATTGATTGGTCACGACAAACCAGACCACAACGAGGGAGATCCACATGACGAAGAATACAATAAGGCCTTTACGGGAGTATCTACCCCAATAAACTGCCAGGATAAGAGCGACTGGGGCCGCAAAGACTATCATCAAACCGAATATCAGGTTCTCTGAACTCAAACCACTTAGCTTCTTCATATCAGCCATCTTCCGGACAGAACAATTCGTTATCTTTCAAACCATCAACAAGACCACGGAAGAGTTGCTCTATCCAAATGGCCATAAAAGCCATAATTAAAACTGCACCAACCGCCCCAGCAAACAATGCAATAACAAACGTAATAACTAAAGCAAAAACCACCAACTTGAATATGTATGGATGGCAATTATTCTCTTCGAGTTTCTCACTCAACTCTATGATCGCTAAGGTTACAAGGATCATACTTATCCCAGCAATAATCAATAATAAAAGGGGCGGCAAAGCGGCACCCGTTACTCCTCCAATCAACATAGCCTGACCAAAGCCACCACCTTCTTGGTACCCCCCATTCTTCCCCCCATCAATCATATAACTCCCGGCCCCCGTTTCCGGGTTAGTCAGAATATACCCACTCCCCCGCCACCCCGGCACCGTGATCGGTGCTTCATGCACAATGGCCTCCATGCCGTGGTTCAACACCGCACGGCGGATATCCTGTCGCGACTCGGAACTGATACTGATCTCAGCCAGCGCTTCATCCAGGTTGTCCTGCGTGATATGAAACACCCGCTGCCCCTCGGCCTGCGCCTTGGCAATGGCTGCAACCGCACTTACTCCCTCTGCAGGCTCTTGTTCGGTACTGAACTGTTGTTCCGGAACCACATTTTCCAGAATACTTTTCAGCATGCCCAACGGCTGGGCCGCTTGGGCGCGTTGGCTAGCCGATCCATTGTGCTTGGTCAGATGACTGGGTACATAATCCAGGTCCATATGCACCCCTCCGGCATCCAGCGCCATCGGCATACCGAATACATAGCGCACCCATGGCTGATAGCCGTAGGTGCCCACGCTTAAGTTGGTGCGGTATTCGGCGCTCATCTGTGCCGCCATCAGCCCTCCAAGCCCCTCCAGTTGAGCATGATAGGCCAATACGCCGGCGTAGAACAAATCTCCCATCAGGCGCTCGCGGTCGATTTGGTCATACTGGTCTTCCAGCTCGTTTTCGAGGATGTACTGCGCTTCCTCGGCGCGTTGTTGTGCTGCCTCCAGGGCGTGAGTAGAAACACTCCCCGCATTGGCCATGATCGCTACGTAGCTGCCCTTGGGAATCGGCGACTTGAACGGTATCCCCCACTTGGTCTGGCCAACCAGCTGCTGGACTTCAAACGCCAGCATGGTCTCCAGGGTGAAGGCATTGACCGCGCTTGGGCCGGACAGGATGATCTCGCCGTTGAGCTTGATCTCGGGAGTTAAGCTGATGGAGTGGCCCGGCAGGGTCTGGGGGAGCTGGTCAAGATCGGTGATCTCGCCTTCGGGCAGCAGGGCCAGCAGGGCTTGTTCGTCGGCTTCGGTGGTGGGCCGATAGGACATCGTCAGGCGGTGGTGGTTCCAGATTTTCACCATGCAGTAAGGACTGCTATACAGACGGTTGCCAACACACCAAAAAAAGCTGTATAGAGAACCATTGCGGTGGCGATCCAAGCTGTCCGGAATGCTAGCTCTCTACTATCAATTCGGTACCATACAGCAATAATCAAGCCAGGCACCGTCACTGCAAGAAAGGCTATTGGCAGCGGGTTAGGCCACCAAGGCAACACAAGCAGACTAATTGAAAGGACGGGAAATAGCCCAATGGGAAGCAGCCTCAGCATAGAATCTTCTAACTTCATTGACCAGGTAAAGGCAAGAACGAACACCTTCAGTTGAACTAGTGCTCCTACCAACAAAAATGTCCAACTGATTACTTTCATATCCGCTCCATTCGACCTCGCGTATCATCATCTTCACCCAGCCGTTTCAGTTGATCCAACAACGCAAGAATTGCTCCAAGCATAGCTGTGAGCGCTAGAACTACAGAATGAACTGTCACGGTCGCCAGGAGTCCTGCAAAGTATGCAGCCACGGCATACAGCACTCCAAATAATGCGATCCCCAGGCCAACCCCTGAAACCAAATCCCACCAATCTGCTTCAGGCTCCGTAATGTAACCGGTCATTACAGACCGTTACCGACTGACCCTCTGCAAGTCCGACACCAGCGGTTCGCCAGCGAACGTGTCTTTCCAGACCTGTGGCACCAGCTCTCCGACCCGGCTGGCCGGGTGCTCGTTGACGCGCTGTAGCACATCCACCAGGTAGGTGTAGGGGTCGACCTCATGCAGCCGGCAGGTCACCAGCAGGCTCTGGATCACGCCGATATGACGAGCGCCGAGTTCCGACCAGCTAAAGAGCCAGTTCTTGCGGCCCATCGGGATCGGCCGAAGGGCCCGCTCCAGATGATTGGTATCGATCGGGACATCGGGGTCGCTCAGGAACACCTGCAAAGCGGCCTGACGCCCCGCCACATAGCCGAGCGCCTTGAGCAAAGGGCTGGACCTGGCCAGATCCATGCGTTGACGCTGCTGATCACACCAGGCCCAGAAGGCCTTGACGACCGGGAGACTGTGCTCGGCCCGCCAAGTCAGCTTCTTGTCGCCATGCAGATCCTTCTGGCGGATCTGGCGCTCGATCTGGTAGAGCTGACCGATCAGCTCCAGCGCCTCGTTGGCAGCCTTGGGCTCGGCTTTCAGCGCCGCCTCGAACTTGCGTCTGGCGTGCGCCCAGCAGTTGGCATGAGTGACGGCAGGACGTTGGTCCACATACTTGGTATAAGCCGAGTGCCCGTCGGTCACCAAGGTGCCATCGAGTGCTCACCCAGAGCCTGGGTCACGACTTTGCTGCCGCGTGAGTCGGAGAAGATGAAGCAGACTTCATCATCCTCCCCATACACCGGCCAGAACCAGCCCTGTTTCATCTTGCCCGGCTTGCCACGTCCAGCCTTGATCGGCGTTTCGTCCATCGCCAGGACTTTCGAGCGCAGGATGTGTTCGAGCTGGGCATCATAAACGGGCTTGAGCAGCCTGATGGCTCGCTCAACCAGTTGGGTCAGCGTATTGCGGCTGACCGTAATGCCGCTCATAGCCAGCCGCTGATGCTGACGGTACAGGGGCAGGTGATAGCAGAACTTGTCGATCAGCAGGCCGGCCAGGAAGCTGACATCGGCCAGGCTGCCCTCCAGCACGTTGGCCGGGGTGGGTGCGGTGTGGATGTGGTCGCTACGCTTGTCCTTGACCACGGCCCGGCGATACTCCAGCACCACGTAGCTACCGGGCCGTTGGGCCAGACGATGCGTGACCTTCTCATCGATCACCTCACGGTGCTCCCGGGGGATCGATTCGGCCTCCGGATCCGCTACATGGATCACTTCGACCGGCACGTCCTCGTTGAAGCGAAGACCCGAGTCGGTAACCGCATCACCGCGTTCCTTGGCACCCTTGCGACGGGTATAGCTGACTTGTTCAGTCGGTGTCGGGGATTCTGATTCAGGCAACGCATTGAACAGCAGTCCGCTACGGGCATCCTGATCGATCAGGCGCTTCTCGGACTTGCGCCCAAAGACTTGACGTTGAAGCCAGGCAAGCTGTTGCTTGACGGACTGAAGCTCCTCGCGCAGCGCGTCATTCTCATTACGCAACTGGACATTCTCGCTCGTCGTGCTATCCGTCTTGGAAGTGGCCTCAACCATGGGCTGCATTATACCTTGCTACAGCGCCGACAGGATGCTGATAGCGCTTGAACTGACGCGATTTCTGGACCTGAACACCATCAAGCAACAGCTTCAACTCCGTCCAGCTCAAGGCCTGTTTCTCGCCACGCTGGCAGTTGTAGTTGAATTGCCCTTGCTCGAGTCGCTTGGACCAAAGACAGTAGCCGCCACGATCAAAGTACAGCACCTTCATGTAGGTCCGTCGGCGATTGATGAACACGAACAGGTGACCACTCATCGGGTCTTCATTGAGCTGGTTGCGCGCCAGTGCCGCCAACCCGTCAAACTGCTTGCGCATGTCGGTGGGCCGCGCGTACAGCCACACTCGAACACGGTCTTCTGGAAAGAACATCAGCTGCGACGGAAGCGGAGGCACACACCATTACCGAGGTCCAGCTCAATGTCCCAGCCAGGGTCAGTTGCCGCCAGACCCCCCAGGTCGATCCATGGCTCAGACTCTGCCGATTCCTCGGCACGAGAGTCAGATTCCGATGACAGCTTGCGTTTCCAGTTACAAAAGGTGCTCAATGAAAGCCCCTCGCGTCGGCAGAAGACGCTTTGAGTCAAGCCGCTATCAGCCTGCTTGGAAATCAGACTTCTCCATTGATCAGCAGATCGGCGGATACGGGTCGTGCGTGACATGGTTTGCTCCTTGGTGAGTTCGGGAGCAGGTTAGCGGCCCACATCCGCTTGGGGAAGAACGGCCCCGAATGACCGGTTACTCCGTAATGACTGTATCGATTGCGATCCCCATTGCAATTGCGCCTATGATCATCGCCGCCAAACCAACAAGAAAACCCAACAACGGCGCAAATAGGATAAGTAGGACACCACCAATCAATAGTGCTGTGCCAAGCGCAGCCATCAGGACAACGAATGCCCCATTCTCCCCCCCATCAATCATATAGCTCCCCGCCCCAGTCTCCGGGTTAGTCAGAATATACCCACTCCCCCGCCACCCCGGCACCGTGATGGGCGCTTCATGCACGATGGCCTCCATGCCGTGATTTAACACGGCACGGCGGATATCCTGCCTGGATTCGGAACTGATACTGATCTCAGCCAGCGCTTCATCCAGGTTGTCCTGCGTAATATGAAACACCCGCTGCCCCTCAGCCTGGGCTTTGGCAATGGCTGCAACTGCACTCACCCCCTCAGCCGGTTCTTCTTCAGTACTGAACTGCTGCTCTGGAACCACGTGCTCGAGAGCACTCTTAAGCATCCCCAACGGTTGTGCCGCAGCCGCTCTCTGACTGGCACTGCCATTGTGCTTGGTCAAATGACTGGGCACATAGTCCAGGTCCATATGCACCCCGCCGGCATCCAGCGCCATCGGCATGCCGAATACATAGCGCACCCACGGCTGATAGCCGTAGGTGCCCACGCTCAGGTTGGTTCGATACTCCGCACCCATCTGTGCCGCCATCAGTCCTCCAAGCCCCTCCAGTTGAGCATGATAGGCCAATACGCCGGCGTAGAACAAATCCCCCATCAGCCGCTCGCGGTCGATTTGGTCATACTGGTCTTCCAGCTCGTTTTCGAGGATGTACTGCGCTTCCTCGGCGCGTTGTTGTGCTGCCTCCAGGGCGTGAGTAGAAACACTCCCCGCATTGGCCATGATCGCTACGTAGCTGCCCTTGGGAATCGGCGACTTGAACGGTATCCCCCACTTGGTCTGGCCAACCAGCTGCTGGACTTCAAACGCCAGCATGGTCTCCAGGGTGAAGGCATTGACCGCGCTTGGGCCGGTCAGGATGATCTCGCCGTTGAGCTTGATCTCGGGGGTTAAGCTGATGGAGTGGCCCGGCAGGGTCTGGGGGAGCTGGTCAAGATCGGTGATCTCGCCTTCGGGCAGCAGGGCCAGCAGGGCCTGTTCGTCGGCCTCTGTGGTCGGGCGGTAGGACATTGTCAGGCGGTGGTTGTTGACTTGCGCCCACGGCAGCACCACCCCGCCCTGGGGCTGGCCGGTCAGGTGGTCGACCTCGAACGTTACCCGCAGGGAGTTGCGCAACACATCGGGCAGGCTGGGCCAGCTTGGGCCCCGCAGCAGGATGCGATTGTCGGGACGCTCCGTCAGCTCATTGCGATCCTGGACGATGGCCTTGCGCCCACCGAGCACATCACCGGTGGTGGGGTCTTCCATCTGATCTTCGATGAAATCCTGCATGGCATTGGCCACTTGTTCCTGGGCGGCCTCGATCAGGCTGATATCCAGGCCTTGTACATAGCCCAGCTCCTCATCAATGGTGCCGCTGGCAGTAAAGTCGTCGACCAGTTGCTCCACGTCCAATCCAGAAATCTCAATCGCATCCAGCCCCTGCAGATACACGTACTGCTTGAAGCTGGCATCCAGCGCCACCCAGGTGTCGGCCTCACTCATGTGGCGGCCACCGGACGGGATATAGTCGATGGCGGCCTCGACCCAGACGTGCTCCAGGATCACATTGGTGACCGAAGCGTTGTTGCTTGAGCTCATGCCCACGGGAATGCCGCCGGAGCTGGCATGTTGCATGGCGGCGTTGACGTGGCTGAAGTTGCCCATCCAGTTGGTGAACTTCGGTGCCTCGACTTCGATCACGCCGTAGACGTAGCGGGCCGGGATGCCGGAGGCGCGCGGCAGGCTTCTCGAATCTGTCCGACTAATATAACCACCGGACTTTGGGCCAGAGCATTTCGACTCTGAAGATGCAAGCTGGCACGCCAATGTTCATTCCGATCTCTCGACGCTACACTGATCTTGGAGCTTCCCATAGAACTCCTCTGCAGCGAAATCACTGTCAAAGAATACCCTAACCTTCTTCCCTCTAAAATGCTTAAACCCAACCCAGACAAGGGGTGGAAAGGAAAGCCGATCCAATATCACTGACTCAGGATCTATGCTGGCAATGGGAATTTCGCTGACGCGAATGTCATTGATCCTGGAGTACACCCTTCGCAACACAAGCCTCTCACTATCCAATGCAAGCTCCAAGCACCTGCTATCAAAAATAGACTTCACAAGATTTACTCCAAGCAGCAAAAGAGCAGTGATGGAAGCAGCAACCCATGCTTCTATATCCTGATACAACCAGAAGAAGAGAAACAGTGCTGGTCCAATCAAAAACCAGTCATAAGGCAGCGCACTCAATCGTGGATAGACTACACTTTCCCAAGGATTAACCCTATCGATACGGCCTTCACCTTCCTCTTCCATCCTCATATACCTCTATGGAGTAACTGACTCGCATGCTGGCGATGCAGAAGTCAACATATTACTTGTAATCCAATTCGCGATAATAACTGAGAGCATTTCAGCGCCCATTTTTATTCCCGCAAACTGCGCTATAAGGCGCATCGCCAAAAACGCGATGGTTCGACCCCAGCTAAGTGCAACGTACGCGTCTGGACAACCATTTTCTAGAATCTCCAGATTGTCTTGTAACATTGAAATGAAAGTGTTGAATATCAAGAGAGCAATGACTATGATCGCAACAAAAATGGGAATACTACCACCCAGCAACACGAGACCTGAGATTAACATCAGTACCAGAGAAACAAATCCACTGTTGTAGTCATCAAGAAAACTTCCATTCCTTCCCCCATCAATCATATAGCTCCCGGCCCCAGTCTCAGGATCGGTCAGGACATAACCACTTCCTCGCCACCCAGGCACAGTAATCGGTGCCTCATGAACAATCGCCTCATACCCAAACTGACTCACAGCCCGCTGAATATCCTCACGGGAAGCCTGACTGATACTGATCTCGGCCATCACTGTGTTGACATTGTTTTGGGTTACACGAAAAACCCGCTGCCCCTCGGCCTGGGCTATTGCAATGGCCGCAACCGCACTCACCCCCTCGACCGGCTCCTCTTCGGTGCTGAACTGTTGTTCGGGAACCACGTTCTCAAGGATGCTCTTGAGCATACCCAAGGGCCCGGCGGCCTCCGTGCGCTGACTGGCACTGCCATTGTGCTTGGTCAAGTGACTCGGCACATAGTCCAAGTCCATATGTATTCCACCTGCATCCAAGGCCATAGGCATACCGTAAACGTACCTAACCCAAGGCTGGTAGCCGTAGGTTCCCACACTCAGGTTGGTTCGATACTCAGCACCCATCTGTGCCGCCATCAGCCCTCCAAGCCCCTCTAGCTGGGCATGATAGGCCAATACACCGGCGTAGAACAGATCGCCCATCAAACGCTCGCGGTCGATCTCGTCGTACTGATCTTCGAGTTCGTTCTCCAGGATGTATTGCGCTTCCTCCGCACGTTGTTGCGCCGCCTCCAGCGCATGGGTAGAGACACTCCCCGCATTGGACATGATCGCCACGTAACTCCCTTTCGGCACCGGCGCATGAAAAGGTATCGCCCACTTGGTATTACCGGCCACCTGCTGGACCTCAAAGGCCAGCATGGTCTCCATGGTAAAGGCATTGACCGTGGTCGGGCCGGTCAGGATGATCTCGCCGTTGAGCTTGATCTCGGGGGTCAGGCTGATGGAATAGCCCGGCAGGGTCTGGGGGAGCTGGTCGAGGTCGGTGATCTCGCCTTCGGGGAGCATGGCCAGCAGGGCCTGTTCGTCGGCCTCTGTGGTCGGGCGGTAGGACATTGTCAGGCGGTGGTTGTTGACTTGCGCCCACGGCAGCACCACCCCGCCCTGGGGCTGGCCGGTCAGGTGGTCGACCTCGAACGTTACCCGCAGGGAGTTGCGCAACACATCGGGCAGGCTGGGCCAGCTTGGGCCCCGCAGCAGGATGCGATTGTCGGGACGCTCCGTCAGCTCATTGCGATCCTGGACGATGGCCTTGCGCCCACCGAGCACATCACCGGTGGTGGGGTCTTCCATCTGATCTTCGATGAAATCCTGCATGGCATTGGCCACTTGTTCCTGAGCGGCCTCGATCAGGCTGACATCCAGGTTCTGGACATAACCCAGATCCTCATCGACGGTGCCGCTGGCGGCAAAGTCGTCGACCAGTTGCTCCACATCCAGACCCGAAATCTCAATCGCATCCAGGCCCTGCAAGTAAACATACTGCTTGAAACTGGCATCCAGCGCCACCCAGGTGTCGGCCTCAACCATGTGGCGGCCACCGGAGGGAATGTAGTCGATCGCCGCTTCTACCCAGACATGGTCAAGTATCACGTTGGTGACCGAAGCGTTATTGCTGGAGCTCATGCCCACAGGAATGCCGCCGGAGCTGGCATGTTGCATGGCGGCGTTGACGTGGCTGAAGTTGCCCATCCAGTTGGTGAACTTCGGTGCCTCGACTTCGATCACGCCGTAGACGTAGCGGGCCGGGATGCCGGAGGCGCGCAGCAAAGCGATGAGCAGGCTGCTGGTGTCCTTGGCATTGCCGCGGCGCGCACCCAGGGTCAGTTCGGCATCCTGGGTCGCACCCCAGCCTGGCAGAAAGTCGATCTCGTTGCGCACGAAATGGTAGATGCGGATCGGATCGTGTTCGAGCTCGGCGGCCTTGGCCTCGATGGCCGGAGTGATGACGACTTCGGGCGTCTCGGCCAGGTACTCCGGGTTGGCCGCATCGCGCAAGGCAGCCAAACCCAGGCTCGCCTGGCGCACGGCATCCATCTGCAGCGGCCCGGGGGCTTCCTGGGCCATCAGGCTCAGCTCCTCTTCAGCACGCGGCACATTGTCCGGATCGGGCTCCATGACGGCAAAACTGGGGTTCTCGAAGTTGTTCTGCTTGTGCGTGGGCCGGGTCTGCATGTCGGCCAGCATGGCGGTCATGCCGTCCTGGTTGCGCTCGGCAACGTAGCCCATGAAGCGCTGGTGGCGCTCTTCATAGCGATCCAGGGCTTCATGATGGCGGGCAATAATCTCGGCCGGCACCTGGGCCTGCTCGAAGCGGTTCAACGTGGCCTGCCATTCGGCCCGGAAGAGCTGGTCGAGATCGTTCAGTTGCGCCTGCAAGGCCGACCAGTCCGGTGTGCGCGGCGCCTGGTTGAGACGCAGGCCCGCACCGGGCACCAGATCCTGCTTGAGCTGATCCAGAAAATGGCCAAACTTGCCGGCGGCACTGGCCGGGATCAGGCTGTCTTCCAGCATCTGCTGGCGGTCCTGCTGATCCTTGGACTGGTGAACGGCGGCGGCGGTGGGCGAGCCGTAGAGCATGAAGAAGGCCAGGGTGACGAACAGCAGTATCGGCACGGCCAGCAGGCGGCCTCGCAACAGATCGAACAACTGCCGGGAACCTCGGGCACGAACGGGGGTGGGGTAATCAAACATGACGCAGTCTCCGCTTCCGGCAGGCGGTCAGTAACAACAGGACAATCAGGAACCAGGCCGCCCACGGCGACAAGGGCACGGGGATGGGCGGCGGCCCGACCCCCGGGCCGCCCTGTGGTGCGGCTTGCAGCTCGATGGCCGGAACTTCCATTCCGTCGTAGCCCTCATCAGCGCTGGATGCCGGCCCGAACTCCAGCCAGGCGGTGATCGCCTGTTCGCGTTCTTCCGGCTGCAACTGGATCTGGACCGTGCGCTCATCCTCCCAGTCGTCCGGGCTGAACTCCAGTACTTGCGGGCTGATGGCAAAGTCAATGTCGTCCGACAGGCTCAATGGCAAGCTCACCGGATCGAACGGGCGGTTGAGCATGCGGACGGTAATCGTCGCAGTGGGCTGATCCTCATCGAATTCGGGCAAAGAAGTCGGGCTGACCTCGATGCCCGGCTGATCGATGTCGCGATTGATGATGCTGAGCGGCTCGGCTTCCAGCCCGTCATAGGCCAAATCGGCACTGGCCGCCTGGGCATGCAACCAGATGGTCTGGTCGCCATCGCGGATGTCATCGGGCAGCCCGGTAATTGTGACCAACTGCGCCTGGTCCCAGTTGTCGGCATCGAACTGCAGCTCGTCGAGATCCAGTTCGATTTCGTCGGGACGATCATGGCTGACGCTGACCGTCACCGGTGCCGCCGGGAGCGTCCCCAGGGCCAGGGCGAGGGTGGTCTGACTGCCGTCCTCGCTGACCTCGTCCGGGCCTTCCAGCCACATCAATACGGTCGGTGGTGCTCCGGCCAGTTCGAAGGCCGCGGTGCCCAGGACTTGCCAGTGCTGATCCTGCCAGGCTTCCAGCACGCACAGGTACTCACCGGCCTCCAGCTCACCGTCGAAATGGCGCTGGGTGAGCCGGCTTTCGGCCGGCGCCAGGTCCAGGTGATACTGGCGCAGGTCCGCATCGGATTCGGTGTCGAAGTGAACCAGTCGCGCCTGCACCGGCAACTGCTGCACGCCGGACAAGGACTGGTTGCGCACGGTGTCGGTACAGTAGGGCTGACCTTCCAGCCAGCCGACCGTTACCTGGCCGCTGATGGCGATCTGATCGAGCACTTCGAAACCGGTGCCGGCAGTGGCCAGCGGCGACGGGTTCTGGCCGCTGATCAGCGTGGCTTCGATGCGGTAGTCGCCTATCTCGCCTTCACTCAATTCCAGACTATGGTGACGCTGAACCTGTTGCCCGCCACTGATGTTGCCCAGCGGAATGCTGGCTGCATGCACTACATCGTTGTTCGGGGCAGTTACTTGCAACTCGATGCGTGCCTGGTTGATGCTGATGGCGCTGTGACGGTTCTGAGCATTTAGCTGCACACGCACCGTATCGTCGCGTCGGTAGGCGCTCTTGTCCGGCAAGATCGTCAGACCGGCCATCGGCAGGTCACCGTCCACGGCCAGGATCTCGAAGTCGGCCTGGGTCAGATCCACTGGCTGCCCATCGGGGCCAAGCAAAACGGCCTCGACCCGGTGTACTCCCTCAATCAGCGACAGGGGCAACCAGTCTGGTTCAACTGTCAAGGCCTCTTGCGGAGCAAGAACCGGCAGGGTTTGCCGGCCGATCTCGGAGATGAACTGGCCCTGGGCATCGACATGACGCCAGTGGACGCTGAACTCGGCCGGCAGCCGCCCCTGGTTGGAAACCGTTGTCGGCAAATCCAGCGGCTCGCCACGGAGCACCTCGTCGGGTTCGAGCTCAAGCTCGATCTGCCCGCTGGGAGCAATCGCCTGCCAGGGCAGCACGGCATGGTTGTTATTGTCGCGACACTCGTTGGCCGCCTGGTCGCGATTGATCCAGACATGCAACTCGCCGCTGTCCAGCTCAAGCGGCAGATCATCCACCCGGATGTCCACGAAACTGCCAGGATCCAGGCCGATCAACTGCTGCATGACCAATCGCTCACCACCGGCGGCCGGATCGCCGTCGAACAGCTCCAGGCGCGGGTGATCGTGCGGATTGACCAGGCCACCGCTGCCGATTCGCGCCTCAAGGGAAATATTGACCCCATCATCGATCAGGCGCACACGGCCCAGTGTGATATCAGGCAATGCAGATGGGTTCTCACCCTGGTAGGCCGCACGGAAAGTGTTATGGGTCAACCAGGAAGGCTTCTCCGTAAGGGGCACCGCGCCGTCATCCTCGATATGGTTGATCGAGTAATGATGCTGATTCCACAAACCGCGCGCCGCGGCCCATCGGCCATTGTCAGCCTCGTAGACACGAATGCCCGGCGTACCGGCTGGAAAGTCAGTGCGATTGTTGCCAGGCACCACGAAGTTGGCCTGTCCATCACCGGTAACATCGGCGATGACCGGATACTCGGAAATGGTGATCGAGGTGTTTCGAATGCGGAAGTACTCGACCCCGGTGGCGCCATCGAGCAGGCGGAAGTTGACCTCGTCCATATGCAGGATTTCCAGCCAGCCATTGCCGTTGATATCGGCAATCGAAACCGATACCCAGCCACTGGGATCCTCAATCGGGGCGGTCCAGAGCAGATCACCATTGTATCGGTAGACCTGCAGCACAGTATTCTGGGAAACCACGATCTCGGGCTGTCCATCGCGGGTCAGGTCAGCAATGGCGACATCACCGGCGTCATTGTCGGGCAGGTCGATGGGCCCCCAAAGGTCGGTTCCGTCATGGTTGAGTACGCGCAGGGTGCCGTCGATCACCATGACGATTTCGGCATAGTCATCCTCATCGAAGTTGCCGACGGCCACCATGCCGGAAGTCGATATACAGTGACCATCCCAATCACAGAACTCACTCCCGAGATCGTCACGGTGCCAGATGACGTTACCTAGCCGGTCATAGAGTGTGCGTCCCGCAAGAATCTGCTTGTCACCATCCAGATTGATGTCTGCCGCGAATGAGGACAGACCGTCGCCAATCGGAATCGGGTTCTCGCCAGCATGACCGCCAAGATGTCCACCGTGATCACGATCTCCTTCCCAAAGCATGCTGCCATCGATCCCTCGAAACACCCGCCTGCCATACACGATGTGAGCTTCGGCATCCCCCTCAAGATTGGTGATGCTGACGTAATCGCCAGCCCAGGCCCAGGGTGGAATGATCGGGCGCGGACGAGAAGGACCATCCAGCGGCTGTTTCCACAACAGACTGCCATCATGATTGACCGCCACCAGGTGGGAACGTGTTCTGGTGACCCCGACAATATTGATATATCCGTCCTTGTTGATATCGGCTGCGGCCAATTGTGTGTAGTGACTGAGATCGTGGTCGACTGCCCACAGCTCCCGACCATCATCGCCACTCAGCGCAACCAGGCGGGTTTGTGAAGGATTGGTGTCATTGCGCATGTCGCCGGCAACAAAAACGATATCGGGAATGTCATGCTGATCGATCACTCCGTCATCGTTGTCGTCAGTCAACTGAACCACCAGCGGGGTAGTGGCGACATTGGCGATTCTTTCATCTCCGGAATATTCGCTCCAGTTCCAGCGTTCTCTAATACCGTCACTGCTCAGAGGTGCGGGATCGATTCGACAACCTTCGGCAGTGCTGACCACGGGGTGCTCAAAGTTGAGTTGCATCACCTCCTGTTCGCTGTCTATCCAGACCTTGACTGGGGCATCACGGAAACCCACCTGGCCTTCAAGCGAAATAACCGCTGCCTTCTCTTCGCCAACTGTCAGCCCACCCGCTATGCGTGCGCTGCCGACCACCACATCCACTTCCGGGTCAAATTCATCATTATCGGCAGCATCGATGAATGCTTTTAACGAAAAACTCTTGTTCGTACTGGCCGTGCCACGATTGGCCACCGTAACCTCGACGGCCTGAGTGAGCTCGAACGAATCGGTGTCAGTGACGGTCAAGTCGATATCGGCAACGACCAGGTCGGGGAGATAAGCCTGCATTCGGATGGGCCGCAGCGGTATATCACCCAGTTCGCGCACGTCAAGTGGCGGCACCGCCACACTCAGACGCAGTGGATGAAAACCGGTCGCCTCGATTTCCAGCACGGCACTGTCGAAAGCCAGCTCATTGAAGGAAAACTCACCCGCGTCATCGGCGCGCCCAAAACGAACTTCATCACCATTCGTGATATGCAAATCTGCGCCATCAATGCCCTCACCATTGGCAGCGCTGACAACACGACCTCGTAAACCGGCACCCTCAGGGGTCGGACCATCATCGGGACGCAGAAACGGCGAGTAGTCGATCAAACCGCCAGCAGTCACCATGGTGTTCCACTCCGCTGAGTGGTACCCCGGAGCTGAGACCACGATTTGAACAGGACCGGGCTGTGGCAGCACCGTCTCGTACTCGCCGCCAACCTGGGACTGCAGGCTGGCCTGGTTGGCTCCGGCAACCTCGATGACCGCACCGTCCAATGGCTGGCCGGTGTCCTCGGCACCCACAACCCCCCGCAGTATTGCCCCGGTATGGTGGCCGGCACCCGGCGCAAGCGTCGGCGAGAAGTCCACAACCATGCCAGCCTCACCAAAAGCATCTGCACTACTTGCGTAATAGCCTTCGGCTTTGGCACGCAGTTCCAGGTCACCGGGAGGCACGGACAGCAACTGGTACCGTCCCTCGTCATTGGTCGTGGCCGCTACGCCACCCCCTTGCACCGTGGCACCGACAATCGGTTCACCACTTTCGGCGTCGCTGACCAGTCCGCGAACAACCAGGGTTTCGGAACCGCCGCCCATAAATAGTTGAATCTGGCCGACATCGTAAACCTGGTTGAAGGGGACGGTCAGTTCAGCTTCAAAGGGATCGTGGTCTGGATAGCTCAGCGAGAGCGTATAGGAACCGGCATCCAGCTCGTCGACTTCGAAGTGGCCATTGATATTGGTAGCGGTCTGACGCACGCCTGTCGAACTGGTCAGAGTCACGCCAACGGTAGCCATGGGACCACCGGTGTCGGCAGAAATGACCTGACCACGAAGCTCAGACAACCTGCCGGATGGAGGGGGTGGCTGGTCGGCCTGATGCAAGGCCAGCAGCGCCCAGGCAGTGGCAAAGGTATCTCCCGAGTAGCTGCCATCTGGCTGCTGCAAATCGACAAAGGCCTGCGTCGCGGCGTCAGTCTCGGCATCTCCAGGAGCGTCAACCAGAAGGAAGCGCAATGCTGCTGCGGATGCATGGGGCTCCCCCCACAGTGCATCACCTTCGCGCAATTGCACCAATGCCTGGCGGGAGAGGGAAAGCTGGGCAGAGAGCTCGTAATCGTGACGCAATGCATACAGGAAATGAGCGGCACGAGCCGTAATGAAGCTCGAAGGCTTGAGCGGCTGACCGGCATACCAGGCACCGTCTGCATGTTGCTGGTCGACCAGCCAGCCAAAAGCACCATTGAATGCAGACGCATGCACACCACGCTGATCAAGCAGCGCTTCCAGCACCGTCATTGTGGCGTGCAGATCTGCGCTGCCACCGAGATACTTGGCGAACCCCCCACCCGCAACCTGACGCGACAGGACCGCCTTTCGCCAGGTTTCAGTGGGTTGGCCCAGGAAGTAGCTGGCCAGCCAGGCATGGGCCAGCTCCTGGGTGGTCATGGCATCCAGGGTATAGTATTCGGCATTCAGCATCGAGGCCGCAATGGCTCCGTCAATTCGTTCACTCACCCCCAGGGCGGATACCGCCCGCAAGCTGGCAAGCTCATCACTGACAACCGGAGCGGGGTTGGCGTAGCCATTGGCATTCCGCTGCTGATCCAGCCACTGCGCGGCCTGATCCAGGGGTGATGCACCAACTGCCGTTGAAAGCAACAGGGCCGCGACAGCCAACCAGTTTTTTGTATTCATCGGATAGTTCTCGTTCAATCTTGTTCGAAGCGGTCATTGAACAGACGGTCTTCATCGCCGTCAGCCGGCTCAATATGGATGTCCACCTGCACTGTGTTGGATACTTCGCCATTACGTCTCAGGCGGTACTGGAACCAAGTCTTGCCCGAGAATCCCGCTGCTGGCGTAAAGCTGAAACTGCCATCGGCCTGCAGGCTCACGCTACCGTGCTCGCTGGGCATGGAGCCGACCAGCTCGGCAACAGCACCACTGGCGTCATCATTGTCGAGCACTCCCGGTGCAGGCACATCCAGATGCTCGTGACCCACTTGCCAGTAGGCATTCTCGCGCGCAACCAACGGTGGTCCGCTACCGAGAAATTCCAGCGTGACCAGCGCGCTAATGCCGTCGACATCAGCCAGGCCGTAGCGAAAGTACTGGGTGCTACGAACCTCGGAATCAGCCTGGTAGGTAAAACCGCCGTCGGCATCCAGGCTCAACTGTCCGTACTCCGGCGCCTCAAGCAACACGACCTGCTGACCGGCGACATGCATGTCGTTGGCCAATACCCCCTGGGACGCTGCTACCAGCAACTGCTGCCCTTCAACCAGATAGTGATCGTCCTGAAGTTCCGGCAATGGCGGATCACCCTCCTGAATGACCCGCATTTCGACTTCGGCCGCATCAACACCCCCCTTGCCATCACGCACCTGGTAACTCCAGGTCACGATCTGCGAGGGGCCGGATGGGGAATGGAAAACGAAAGAGCCATCGCTGGACAGATTCAACTCTCCAACTGACGGCGGACGAACCAGATAAGCCTGCAAGGGGTCGTCATCAAGATCATAATCATTGGCCAACACGCCTTCCTCAGCACCGACTGTCAGCGTTGAACCCGACGCCACCTCGTAGACATCGTCGACGGCCACGGGCGGTGAGTTGACATGGCGGACAACCAGGGTGACCTCCGCTTCCGCAGTCAATCCGGATTCATTGATTGCCCGATAGCGGAACCGATCCTCCCCATGGAAAGTCGCTTCGGGCACATAGACAAAGCTCCCGTCCGCCTCAAGCGTCAGCTCACCACGCTCGGGGGGAGTGGCCACGCCATCGACCCAGAAGTCCAGGCCATCCAGTTCCTCGTCGTTCGCAAGCACGCCGTGGGTGGGTGGTATAACCAGCGCCGTGTCCTGATAGCCACGATAAAGATCCGGCTCCAGTTGGAGGGGATGACGCACTCGGAATATCTGCAGCGTGACTTCCACCGGTGCAGACCAGCGTAAGCCGTTGCCAACCTGGTACCAGAAGCGATCCTGGCCGTGGAAATTCTGATCAGGCTGGTACTCGAAGCTGCCATTGGAGCTCAGCTGCAGGCTTCCATGACAGGGGCCACACTGACCGGAAGGCCTGTAACGTCTTACCCTGAGGTTCGTGGTGTCGACATTGGGGTCGCTGTCATTCTCCAGTACGCCCGGGGCCGGCACTGACAAGGTGCTGTTCTCGTCAAGCTGGTAGAAGTCAGGCTGCCCTACTGGCGGTGCATTGACTGTCAGGGTTACCGTGGCGGAATCATCCCGGCCGGTTCCATCATAGGCTTCATAGACAAATGTGTCGGTGCCGTTGAATCCGGCGTCGGGTGTGTAGCGGAAAGCGCCATCCATGTCGAGTACGATGCTGCCATGCTCCGGCGGCTCGATCAGACGCGCGCGAGTTGGCTCGGTATCGGGGTCGAAGCAGCCATAGCTCTCGAACTGCTTGTCGGGATCATGGTCGTTGCTGAGCACCCCATCCTCAGATGGTATGTCGGCAGTGGTATCCGGAAATACAAGATAGTGGTTGTCTTGTGAAACCGGGGGATCGGGAGTCGGAGCAACATCCACATAGATTTCACCACGGGTTCTGGCAATGCCATCGGTCACCCAGTATCTCAAGGCCCCGGAATCACCGCAGAAGTTGTTGCGTGTCTCAATCGACAGTTCACCATCCTGCTGCAGACAGACCCGAATGCTACCCCGTGGCCTGACCCAGCTACTGCTGGGCGACCTAACCCAGGTTTCACATATCGGATAGTTGCCGGTTCGCGAATAGATCCAGACCTCACCACCATCAGGATCGTGGGCCCCATCCAGTGGATTGGGCAATGCGCCATAGTCGTAGAGCGTATCCTCCACCAGGTCCAGATGCAGCGAGGTGGTGACTGGTGGGCTGTTGGTCGTAAGCGTGACGGTCGCTGTATCCCAGGCATCTCCGGCACTCTGAGTCGCTCGATAGACAAAGCTGTCCTGACCGACAAAGCCGGCATCGGGCTGATAGGTGAATGAGCCGTCGGTGCGCAGATCCAGCTCCCCATGTTCGGGCCCGGACTCCAGAGTGACCACCAGGTTGCCGTACAACAGGTCGCGGGAGTCGTTGCGCAGCACACCTCGCGAGGTGCTGACTTCCAGAGTCTCGCCCGGGGTCAGGCCATAGCTGTCATCGCGCGCGTTAACACCCTGATTGACTGGCTCAAAGCTGACATTGACAGTGGCCTCATTGCTGATGTGACTGCCATTGAAGGCCACGTAGCGGAAACTCAGGTTGCCCCTGAAGCTGGATGACGGCGTGATCTCAAAAGTGCCGTCATCGTTGAGATCCACCGAGCCCGCGTTAGAGGGATTCAGGCTGCCCGGCACGAACGAGGCTTCCATGGGCAAGTCATTGGGCTCGAAATCGTTATCGAGCACACTGTCTTCGTACACCAGCGCTTCGCCCTGCTGCCCGACAATGCCGTCAATGCTCTGTGCGATCGGAACACTTGTTGTACCAACAGCAAAGGTCACCGAAGCCACATTGGAATCGGCTTGTCCCGTGGTCGCCACATACTCCAGATAGTCAATCCCCTGAAAGCCAGGGTCGGGCTGGTAGATCAAATCGCCATCTGTCGCAAGAGTCGCCACGCCATGCTCTGGCTCGCGCACCAACACTGTCGTCAGATCATGATTCTGTGGCTGATGATAGTCGTTGTCCAGAACACCGGGGGCAGCTACTTCGAGTGTCTCGTCCACGGCGAGGAAGTAGACATCGTTCAGCGCCATCGGGCCGGGGGTCACCTCGATGGTCACAATCGCCTGCCCCTCCAGACCTTCGGGATCGCGGGCAGCATAGACGAAATCATCGACGCCGAGAAAGCCCGTGTCAGGCAGGTATCGGATGGCGCCATCCTCATCCAGTTCGAGCTGGCCATGCCGAGGCGGCTCAACCAGGTGGGCTGTCAGCGGGTCGTCATGGATATCGCTATCGTTGGATAGAACTCCTTCATCGGCCATCACCTCCAGTTCGGTCTGATAATCAGCGATGAAGTCCAGTGGGCGTGCGATGGGTTCGTGATTGACTCGGGCAATATTGATCAAGACCGTAGCTGGATCGGAAACGCCCCCGGCATAGACCAGGCGATAGGAGAATGTCACCTCGCCATAAAAGTACTCCACCGGGTCGAATACAAAGCTGCCATCGGCCTGCAGCTGCAGGCTACCACTGGATGGCCCCTGAACCAGCTCGACGGTGACATCATGGCCATTCAGTTCATCGTTGGCCAACACACCCCACTCCGGCGCTACGGCCAGAATCTCTCCCTCGGTCGACGAGTAGTTGTCATCGACGGCGACTGGTTCGCCGGCCACCGTAATACTGACCGTGGCCGTATCACTCAGCCCCTCTGGATCCACCGCCCGATAGGTAAAGCTCACTGCACCCATGAAACCACTCGGCGGGTCATAGGTGAAACTGCCATTGGAATACAAGCTCAGATCACCTTCAGAGGGCGGCTCCTTGAGATCAGCAATCAGTTCATCGCCATCGGGATCATGGTCGTTAGCCAGAACCCCCGGCGGCTCGACAAGCAAGGATTGATCAATGCTGGTTACATACTGGACATCTTCGGCAATGGGCGGGCGGTTCGGGGGAGTGACATGGATGGAAACCGTCGCCTGATTGGAAACCATACCGTCCGAGTGAACACGATAGTGGAAACGGTCACTACCATGAAATCCGGCAGCCGGTTGATAGACAAAACTGCCGTCCGACTCCAGTTGCAGACTGCCATTGAGCACATCGGAAACCAGTTCCAGCTCGTCCACACCCAACGGCAAATGGTCGTTCTGGATCACGCCCTCGGCTGCATCCACAACCAGCTCTGTATCTTGCTCAATAGAATACTGGTTGTCACGCGCGATCGGCTCCTCGCCCGGCTCCTCGATTTGCAGCTCGACTTCGACTGATTCTTCTGTCTGGTAGCCATGCACATCGATGGCGCGAACGCGAATCACATGAGGGCCCGGCACAAAACCTTCTATCGCCCAGTCCATTTCAAATGGGGGACTCTGCCGGCTGCCGAGCAGTTGCTCGCCCACATGGAATCGAACCTGTGTCAGTGGATGCACGGAACTGACCTGGGCGCGTATCAATGTATCTTCGGTAAGGATCTGTCCACTTGTCGGATCAAGAATGGTAACTTCCGGCCACGGCGCCTGGAACTGGATGACCTGTGGCAGATTGACGACGACGCTATCGCCACCCGGCCCACGGAATTCCACGTATACCTGCTTTTCTCCTGATTCAGAGCTGAGCACGAACTGCGTCGATTCGGCGTAAGGCTGAAAATCGATCCCCTGAAACCCAGGATCCTCTGACAAGCGCATGTCGACTGCGTGACGACACTGCAACAGCAACTCGATCTCGGGGTTGGTACGCTGGTAGAGCCCACCAGCCAGCTCGACCTGGCAGCCACCCATGGGCGGACCATCAAGGAATGGCTCGAAAAGAACACCGTCGCTGACAGCATCACCGAGCCCATCTGGATTGAGTACAGAGTGGTTGGGGCCGCTGGCATCGCCCCACCAGTTGTATCGGGCATCAACCTCTGCGCTTGGGGTGAGGCTTCGAACGGCATAGTCAACCTGCCCCCCGAAGTCTGAGTCACGGATCACCGGCATGGCCAGCCCCTCAACCTGGACACCAACATGATTGTCCAGCAGAACAAGATTGGTCAGCTCAGCACCCGAACCATCAGTGAGCCACAGGCCCAGTTGATTGTCCTGCAAGGTTAGCGAGCTCAGATCAAAATCATGCACCAACGGACCCAGGGCAATGGCCGCGTAGCGCAAGGTCAGACCGAACAACTCAAGGGCATCCTCCTCCGCTTCGGGGTCAAGTTCCACGCCACGCCAGAACCCTGGCCATGGAACAGGGTCACCAGCGCTTGCCGTTCCGCCATGCTCCGGATCGTTCAGCCCTGTCAGGACTGCTCCTTCGTCAGCAACCAGTCGCCCCTCAACGACAAGTCCTGCATCAGCACCAAACTGCACTACCACACCGTCACCTATTGCCAGGCTGCCGCGATCAGCCAAGCCGATGACCGGCAACAGGGCCAACAGCACGCCCAGGACCGGCAAGAATGACCTTCTCCCCAAAGTCATCATGGCGACACCTCAACCTCCGCGCTGGTACGCGGCTCCAGCCCGCTGCCGCTGGCCGTGATCTGCGCGTGACCAATGCCCACGGCTTCGATGCCGACCCAGCCACTTCTATTGCCTGAGCTGATCGTGGCCGTTTGATCGAGCAGACCCAACACCGACGGAAAGTTGCTGCTCAAATCGAACACGAAAGGCTCTTCGACCTGGTACGAAAGCGACGACTGGCTCTCATCGACTCGCAGGCGCAAGCGATAGGTTTGTTGGCTACCCTCGCTCATGCTGGTTGATAGATTGGTGAACTGTATCCGCGGCCGATAAGTCGTCACCGGAATCGAGCTCGCTGGCAAATGCCCGGCGGCACTGGCCGACAATGTGGTTGCACCGGTTCCGGTACCGGTCAACGGTACGCTCACTTGATGACTGCCGGCACCGAGCGTGATGGTCTCCGGGGTGCTGCACACCTCGACAGCGCTGCAAGTCAGGCTGATAGTGACATCCTCAGCGGTTGCGCTATTGCTACCATCCGCCTGTCTCCGCACCCAAAGATACCCGCTGGTGGAGGTCATGCCCTCACCGGCCACGGCTTCGCTGCGCGAAAATCGCAGTTCGGGGAGAACCACGGTTTGGACGCCGGATTGCTGGTCAAGCAGACCCGGGATTTCAGCCGATACCCGGTAGCTTCCTGCCATGCTGGGTGTACCAACGTAGATCCAGTCCGAACGGTTGCTGTCGGCGGCAAAGCTGATCTGGGTAATCAACTCTCCTTCAGAAGCACTGTTCCAGATACCGTCGATCAATCCGACTGGATCATCCCCTACTATGGACAGGGCGACAGTGCTCGTCTCCGCCATTCTGGAACTCAGGCGATTGCTCGATGTACCTCCGGGAACCTCCCACCGCAAGCGCAATGAATCACGTGCACTGCCGACGCTGCGAGTCCCGGCCAGGTTGTCGAAGCGAACCTGCGGATCGACGACTTCGATGCCGGCCGGTTCGGCCGGTTCATGGCCTGCAGCGCTGGCAAGAACCGTTGTCACACCAACCCCCGTTCCAGTCACGGGAATCCAGACCCGACTCTGGCCGGCCGGAATGGTGACGGTCGCCGGCACCTGGCATATGTCGGTGTCCTCGCAACTCAGGTGAACCTCAATCGACTCGATGCCATCGAACAAACTACCGTCGACCATGCGCCGGATCTCAAGTACTCCGGGAGCGCTCACCAGTCCGCGCCCAGCCACCATGGAAGCACGATTGAAGGAAAGCTCCGGAGGCAGCACGGTCTGCTCGGCTGAGACCGAATCGACCAATCCGTCGATATGCGCGCGCACCCGATAGACCCCCGCCTGATCCGGCGTTCCTACATAGAACCAGCTTGAGCGATGGTCGCCGGAGGGAAAGGTCAGCGACTCGATCGGCTGTCCGCCGTCACTTGTACTCCAGAGGCCATCAATCAAGCCCTCTGGCTCGTCCTCGACAATGGACAGCTCCACTTCGCTGGTCTCTGCCATGGTCGACCATGAGTAGTTGCTGGATGTACCCCCAGGAACATACCAGCGCATGCGTGCCGAGTCGCGCGCGCTGCCAACGCTGCGTATGCCGGCCAGGCTCTGGATGCGAAGCTCGGGGTCTACCACGGAAATCTGGGCCGGTTCGGCATCCTGGTAATCAGGTGCAACAGCGGTCAGATTGGTTTGCCCCAAGCCCGTTCCGGTTACTGGCACCTGGGTCCGGCTCTGATGGGCCTGGATGGTTACAGTTGTCGGTGCCTGACAGATCGTTTCATCTTGACATGCCAGGTCCACTTCCAGCGGCTCGGCGCCGTCGAATGCACTGCCGTCGACTTGGCGTTCAATCTGCAACACCCACGGATAGCTGACCAGCCCACGACCGGTCACCATGGATGATCGCGTAAAGGCCAATTCCGGTGTCTGAACGAACTGTTCGCTAGAGACCGATTCGACCAGCCCATCGATGGCAGCGCGCACACGGTAGCTGCCATCGGTCGCGGGAGTGCCGACGTAGAACCTTCCAGTTCGATTGGTTCCGGCTGATATCTCGAATGCGGTGATCTGCTGACCACCACTGCTCTGATCCCAAATGCCGTCGATCAACCCGGCCGGTTCATCTTCCACGATTGAAAGCTGCACCGTGGACGTCTCTGCCATCGTCGAATGCTGCGAATTGCTTGAAGTGCCATCAGGCACATACCAGCGAAGTCGAACCGAGTCCCTGGCACTGCCGACACTGCGTGTTCCCGACAACTCCTGGATACGCAGCTCAGGATCGACCACCGTTACTTCCGCTTCAGTGCCGACCGCCAGCATCTCGCTATCAACGTCCAATAGGCTCTGGCCCACCCCCAGGCCATGCAAGCTCACCCGGGTCGACAAGTCCCCCTGAGCCACGACTACCGTATCCTGGAGCTCACAAATGGCGGGTTCGGCACAGACAATGGGCAATTCGAAATCCTCGAAAGGTCGAAACTGCTCATCGCCCGACCAAAGCGACGCGTTGAGTACCGAGGGATGGCTGATAAGGCCGCGACCAACAGTCATGGACGTGCGTGAGAAGCGCACTTCCAGCGCCTCGGTCACACGTACCGGGTAGACACGAGGCTGACTGCCCTCAAAGGACAGCTCCAGTTCGGTCTCACCCATCTCCGCCCCGGTCATCGACAGCGATTCGGTGGCCTGAATCTGGCCTGGCGGGATGATCAACGTTTCGGTACTGAGTTCAACCTGATCTGGATTGGTGACGGACACGCTGATCTCCAGCCCACCAGCAGGGGCTGGATCAGACAGACGCACTCCATAATTGCGACTGACCCCTAGCGGCAGCCATGGATCGGTATCCGGGTCCAGTGCCAGACTCAGCTCCGCGACCGTCACCTGCATCTGGCCTTCGACAAAGTCATCGGCACTGGCGGTGATCATCACTTCACCTGTTTCCAGCCCGCTGATTTCAAACTCGGCATCAGTAGCCCCGGCATCCACAAAGACGGAATCCGGCAGCTCAACCACTCCGGGATCAGATGCCGACAAACTGACAGCCAGACCCACCTCCGGCGCAGGGTGAGAAAGACTCAGTGGCACGGTCCGGCTGGTTCCAGGGGAGGCAAAGATCGCCAATGGAAGCTGGATGCTTGGCGGAATGACATCGACAGGCGTCGAGACAGCCACATACCCGTCGGCCGACAGGGTGAGCATGGCGCTGCCTTGCGCAAGCCCAGAAACTCCGAAGCTATCGCTCTCTCCGCCTTCAGGAATAAACAATTGCTCTGGTGTGTCGAGTATTCCTTCCGGCTCCGACGTAACCGTCACAGGCAACCCGCCGGTTCCGGCAACCTCGGATAGCGAGGCATGAAACAGCACGCTTTCGCCGATACCAATACTGGGAGACTGGGGCTCCAGGTCCAGAGAGGGAGGCTCGACGACTTCAACCATTGCACTGGTCAATCCCAGAGAGGAATGACTCGCAGATACCTGTGACTCTCCCGGAGCCATCGCTTCGATCAGAAAGGTGGCCTGAGACTGTCCGGATTCGAATTCGACTGTATCTGGCACCCATGCAACACCTGGCACTGAACTGACCAGATCAAGCTCCAGGCCTTCAGCATCGGCAGGCTGTGGTATCACCACCTCCAGCTCGGCGACCACACCGGTAGTCAAGGTTAACGACTCGGGCAACAATGCATAGGCGGACCGGCCCACCCGAATTTCGCCTTCCTTCAGCACATAGGGAATGCCGCGCAGTGCCCAGACCACGTCATCAACAATCTGCCCCGGCGGAACGCGGATACCATCAATGGTGTTGCCGCTGGCCGTCAATCCTTTTCCGTGCGGCGATGCGGCCAGATCCAGATCTATCGCTGCACCAGAGTTACTCTCCAAGTGCACGTGATTGATCTGCGGTGAACCACCCAGAATCTGAATGCCATGGCCATGCCGGACATGAACATGCTCAAGTAGAGTTGCCGACATCTGAGCACCAGGTGTTATCACGACGCTGCCCCAGTCACCGGCACCTGGCGATTTGCCTTCAATCTTGCGCAGACTGACGAACTGCACCGGATCGTTCACTGTTCCCTGGGCATGCAAGGCCCCGGAAACGACTTCCAGCGAGACTCCATGGTCGAAAGCCACGATCACTCCCGGATCCACACGCAATTGCGCGCTTTCCTTTACCTGCAACGATGAGCTGACGATTACCGGGGAGTCCGCCAAAGTCCAGTGCGCGTCATCGACAATCAATCCGCCGACAGTCAGCGCATGCAATGAACTGCTCAAAGTCAGCGCAAGCGCTGCAATCAGAACAGGAAGTGACGAGGTAACTGATGACGACAGCGAATTCGAAATCGCTTTGTCATTAACACGCTTGGCATTTGCAACCTGACGACGGAAGACATACCGCCGCAATACTCCGACCCTAAAGCACATGGTCCCCACCACAAACTAAAAATCTCCCAACACCCAAGTGCCCAAAAGCACTGGATGCGTACAACGTGGATTGGTGGGGTAGCTAACTAACTGACTAAATGCCTGCCTGCGCGACCTTTCCCTCCCTCGGCCACGAGCTTTCCACCAACACCATCCCCCCGGATAGCAAACGGAATACTACCCAAGACCGTGATGGAGTGCAAGTTTCCTGGGTGGAAAAAGGAAAAAAGTCCCGCTATCGCATCAAAGCCAATCAGCCCAACATCACCCTATTTTTCGGACTCGTGATGATCTTTCAGCAGGTCCGGGCGACGGCGGCGGGTGCGGTCAAGGGATTGTTGGTGGCGCCAGTCGGCGATGCGGGCGTGATCGCCGCTGAGCAGGACTTCCGGCACGCTCTGGCCGCGCCAGGTTTCGGGGCGGGTATAGTGCGGGCAGTCCAGGAGGCCGTCGGCGAACGAGTCTTCCACGGCGGATTGGTCATGGCCCAGCACCCCGGGAAGTTGACGGACCACGGCGTCGATCATGACCGCGGCGGCCGGTTCGCCTCCGGAAAGCACATAGTCGCCGATCGACCATTCTTCGTCGATCAGCATTTGAAGGACGCGTTCGTCGATGCCTTCGTAGCGGCCGCAGACCATGATCAGGCGCTGATAGTCGACCAGCTCCATTACTCCGGACTGGTCCAGGCGCCGGCCCTGGGGGCTGAGGGCCACGACCCGGGCTGGTGGGCCGTCTTCTTTTGCCGACTCGATGGCGCGGGCCAGCGGTTCGGGTCGCATGACCATGCCGGGACCGCCACCATAGGGGCGGTCATCGACACTTCGATGTACACCGCTGGCGTAATCGCGGGGGTTCCAGCAGCGGAGGTCGACCCGACCCTCGGCCAGGGCCCGCCCGGTCAGCCCGAGCGCCTTGAGTCCGTCGATCCACTCGGGGAACAGGGTAATGACGTCGATGCGCTCAAGACGCATCGTCGATCCACTCCAGGGGCCAGTCGACCACGATCCTACTCTGGTCGAGATCGACCTCCCGCACGAATTCATCGATGACGAAGGGGATGAGGATCGTATCGCGGGTTCCGCCACGGACATCGAGCACATCGTGAGCGCCGGTTTCGATCAGGGCGGCCACCTGGCCAAAGTGGTGCTGCTGGAGGTTGTAGACCTCCAGCCCGATCAGGTCATGCCAGTAGTAGTGTCCGGGAGTGGACTCGGGCAACTCGGAGCGGGCCACCCGGATGTTCGAGCGACCCAGGGCCGCGGCCTGTTCCGGCGTGGAGATACCGCTTAGGCGCGCGACCAGCCTGGGACCGGCCTTGCGCCAGTCCTCGACCACCACTTCAGTGCCGTCTTCGGCCAGCCAGGGGCCGTAGTCGAAGATGGCGGCCGGGGGCCGGGTATGGGAGAAGACTCGCACCCAGCCCTGTACGCCCCACGGTCCGTTGAAGCGGCCGACGACGACCGGCTCCGACGACCGCGGGCCGTCCATTACGCAGCCTGCTGGGCCTTGCGCGCCTCGATCACCAGCTTGCTGACGCGCTCGGAAACCTGCGCGCCCTGCTTGACCCAGTGGTCGACGCGATCGGTATCCAGGCGCAGGCGCTCATCCTGACCACGAGCGACCGGGTTGAAGAACCCCAGACGTTCGATGTTGCGGCCGTCGCGCGAGTTGCGGCTGTCGGTCACCACGATGTGATAGAAGGGCTGCTTCTTGGCGCCACCCCGGCTGAGACGAATCTTGACCATGTTCTCTCCTGAAAATGAGCCCCGAAGCCACTTCGGCCCCGGCACTGCTGAAACTTGCTGAATCGGCAAACCCGCAATTTTACCTGACTCTGTCAATGAAGGGAAGAGGCGGAAAGGCGCCTCAGAACGGCATGCCGCCACCGCCGGGCAGTCCGCCACCGGGCAGGCGCTTCATCATTTTTGCCATGGCGCCCTTGGAGCCGACCTTCTTCATCATTTTCTGCATCTGCTTGTGCTGCTTGAGCAGCCGGTTGACGTCCTGGATCGGCAAGCCGGCACCGGCGGCAATGCGGCGCTTGCGCGAGCCCTTGATGATGTCGGGATAGCGTCGCTCCTGCGGTGTCATCGAATTGATGATGGCGACCATGCGCCGGGTCTGGCGGTCATCGACCTTCGACTTGACCGCATCGGGCAGATTGCCCATGCCCGGCAGCTTGTCCATCAGCGACCCCATGCCGCCAAGATTCTCCATCTGCATGAGCTGGTCACGAAAATCGTCGAGCCCGAAACGCCGGCTGGCCTTGCCGACCTTGCCGGCGAGCTTTCTCGCCTTCTTCTGGTCGACCTTGCGCTCGACTTCCTCGACCAGACTGAGCACATCGCCCATGCCCAGTATGCGCGAGGCCAATCGGTCGGGGTGAAACGGTTCGAGCCCGTCGACCTTCTCGCCAGTGCCCAGAAACTTGATCGGCGCGCCGGTGATCTGGCGAACCGAGAGCGCTGCACCGCCGCGGGCGTCGCCATCGGTCTTGGTCAACACGACGCCGGTCAGCGGCAGGGCTTCATGGAAGGCCTTGGCGGTATTGGCGGCATCCTGACCGGTCATGGCATCGACCACGAACAGCACTTCTGCCGGGTCGACTTCGCCGTGGACCCGGCGAATTTCGTCCATCATGGCCTCGTCGACGGCCAGGCGGCCGGCGGTATCGAGAATCAGGACATCGGCGAACTGGGTACGGGCATGATCCCTGGCATCGCGGGCGATGGCCACGGCATCGTCGCTGTGCTCGGAACGGTAGAAGTCGGCATTGACCTGCCCGGCCAGGGTCTCGAGCTGGTCGATGGCCGCCGGGCGGTAGATATCGCAACTGGCCATGAGGACTTTCTTGCCGTGGCGCTCGTGCAGCAGTCGGGCAAGTTTGCCGGCGGTGGTGGTCTTGCCCGCGCCCTGCAGGCCGGCGAGCAGAATGACCACCGGCGCCTGACGCTCCAGGTTCAGCGGCGACTGCTGCTCGCCCAGCACCCGCTTGAGCTCCTCGTGCACAATCTTGACCAGCGCCTGGCCGGGCTTGAGGCTGGCGCTGACTTCCTGGCCAACGGCGCGCTCGCGAACCTGGGCGATGAAGTCCTTGACCACGGGCAGGGCCACGTCGGCCTCGAGCAGCGCGACGCGAACCTCTCTGAGTGCTTCGCGGATGTTGTCCTCGGACAGGCGTCCGCGCCCCTTGAGGCGGTCGAGTGTTCCGGTCAGGCGTTTACTGAGTTGATCGAACATGAGAATGCTTCTTACGAATCGTCCTTGAGACATTATACTGGGACGGAGTTTCCTCAATCGGCAATCCTTGGACAATAACGCTCTCATTTTTCTGCTGCCCATCGCCGTCTACCTGGGCGCGGCCATCGACCTGGTGATGGCGGAGCTGCGCGACCGGCACCGTTTTCGGCACACCGGGCTGATACTGGCGGCGCTGGCGGTTGTGCTGCATGCCATTGCCGTGGCCCACGCCGTGGGTACGGCGCCGGGCTGGGATGTGAATTTCATCAACATGCTCTCGCTGGTCGCACTGCTGATCGTGGCCACGCTGCTGATCACCAGCCTGCCGACCCGGTCGTTCGAGGCCGGCATCATCGCGCTGCCAGGCGCGGCGCTGTGCGTCAGCCTGCAGTGGCTGGCACCGGCCGAGCCGCTGATCCTCGATGCGCTGTCGACGACCACCCGCCTGCATATCGTCAGCTCGCTGATGGCTTTCAGCCTGCTGTCGATCGCGGCGATCAATGCCATACTGCTGGCCGCCCAGGATTACGCACTCAGACACCCGCCACTGGTCCGGCGGCTGGAGTTTCTGCCGCCGCTGGCGGTCATCGAGACGATCATGTTCCGGCTGATCGTTGCCGGATGGGCCCTGCTGACTCTCGGGCTGATCAGCGGCATGGTGTTTGTCGATAACCTGTTTGCCCAGCACCTGGTGCACAAGACCACGCTGTCCCTGCTCTCCTGGGTGCTTTTCGGGGCATTGCTGGCCGGTCGCCACTGGCTGGGCTGGCGCGGCAGACGGGCCGTTCGCTGGACGCTGGTGGCCATGTTCGTCCTGGCACTGGGCTACTTCGGATCCAAGCTGGTACTTGAGGTCTTCCTGGATCGCAGCTGGATGATCTCGGCCGGGGCCTGAGAGCGACCTGCCATGGCCCAGCTTCCCCTGACGACGCTGTTCATTCTGCTGGCCGTTCTGGTGGTGTTGTCGGCATTCTTCTCCAGCTCCGAGACCGGGCTGGTGGCGCTCAACCGCTATCGGCTGCGGCACCAGGTCGGCAAGGGCCACCGGGGTGCGCGCCTGGCCCAGCGCCTGCTGGCCAAGCCCGACCGCATGTTCGGCCTGATTCTGCTGGGCAACAACCTGATCAATATCCTGGCCGCATCCATCGCCACCGTGATTGCCTTGCGCCTGCTGGGCGAAGGCGGCATCTGGGTGTCTACGCTGGCCCTGACCCTGGTCATCCTGATCTTTGCCGAGGTGGCCCCCAAGACCCTGGCCGCGCTCTTCCCCGAGCGCATTGCCTACCCGGCCAGCTATGTTTTGACGCCGCTGCTCAGGGTGCTCTACCCGGCCGTGTGGCTGGTCAATCTCATGGCGGCAACCCTGCTTAGACCCTTCGGGGTCAAGAAGCAGGGGCTGCACCAGGATTCACTAAGCCGCGAAGAGTTGCGCACGCTGGTCAAGGAGGGCGGCCGGCAGATCTCGCTCGATCACCGGCAGATGCTGATCAACATCCTCGACCTCGAACATGGCACGGTCGACGATGTCATGGTGCCGCGACAAGACATCGTCGGCATCGATCTCGACGCCGACTGGGACGACATCATGCAGGCCCTGACCGGCAGCATCTACACGCGCATGCCGGTCTGGCGCGGCGACCTGGACCATATCGTCGGCCTGCTGCACATCCGCACCATCATCTCGCGCCTGATCCAGAACCGCCTCGACCGCGACGGCCTGCTCAAGGCAGTGCGCAGCCCCTACTTCGTCCCCGAAGGCACACCGTTGACCCAGCAGATGCTCGAATTTCAGAGCCGCGAACGGCGCCTGGCCCTGGTGGTCGACGAATACGGCGACATTCAGGGCCTGGTGACCCTGGACGACATCCTCGAAGAGATCGTCGGCGAATACACCACCGAAGGCGGCGGCCGTCAGAAGCTGATTCGCAAACTCGAAGACGGCGGCTGGATCATCGACGGCGGCGCCACGCTACGCATGCTCAACCGCCGCCTCGACTGGGAACTACCCACCAGCGGCGCCAAAACCGTCAACGGCCTGATCCTGGAGCACCTGGAATCGCTACCCGACGGCCGCACCAGCCTCAAAATCGGCAACCAGATCTTCACCATCGTCGACATGGTCGACAAACGAATCCGCAAGGTCAAAGTAAAAGAACTAACCCCCAACACCTAACACCTTCCCTCATCCCCCGTCATCCCGGCCGCAGCGCCGGGACCCCGCACGCCCGACATCGACACGACAGCCTTCGTTCAACCCCATGCCAGACCCGCCGTGCGAGATCCCGGATATCGCCTACGGCGATTCCGGGACGACAGGGAGAGGGCACATGCCCGCCACTCCTTCACACCTTCCCTCATCCCCCGTCATCCCGGCCGCAGCGCCGGGACCCCGCACGCCCGACATCGACACGACAGCCTTCGTTCAACCCCATGCCAGACCCGCCGTGCGAGATCCCGGATATCGCCTACGGCGATTCCGGGACGACAGGGAGAGGGCACATGCCCGCCACTCCTTCACACCTTCCCTCTTCCCCCGTCATCCCGGCCGCAGCGCCGGGACCCCGCACGCCCAGCATCGGCACGGCAGTCTTCGTTCAACCCCATGCCAGGCCCGCCGTGCGAGATCCCGGATATCGCCTACGGCGACTCCGGGACGACAGGGAGAGGGCACACACCCGCCACTCCTTCACACCTTCCCTCTTCCCCCGTCATCCCGGCCACAGCGCCGGGACCCCGCACGCCCAGCATCGGCACGGCAGTCTTCGTTCAACCCCATGCCAGGCCCGCCGTGCGAGATCCCGGATATCGCCTACGGCGATTCCGGGACGACAGGGAGAGGGCACATGCCCGCCACTCCTTCACACCTTCCCTCTTCCCCCGTCATCCCGGCCGCAGCGCCGGGACCCCGCACGCCCAGCATCGGCACGGCAGTCTTCGTTCAACCCCATGCCAGGCCCACCGTGCCAGATCCCGGATATCGCCTACGGCGATTCCGGGACGACAGGGAGAGGGCACATGCCCGCCACTCCTTCACACCTTCCCTCATCCCCCGTCATCCCGGCCGCAGCGCCGGGACCCCGCACGCCCGACATCGACACGACAGCCTTCGTTCAACCCCATGCCAGACCCGCCGTGCGAGATCCCGGATATCGCCTACGGCGATTCCGGGACGACAGGGAGAGGGCACATGCCCGCCACTCCTTCACACCTTCCCTCATCCCCCGTCATCCCGGCCGCAGCGCCGGGACCCCGCACGCCCGACATCGACACGACAGCCTTCGTTCAACCCCATGCCAGACCCGCCGTGCGAGATCCCGGATATCGCCTACGGCGATTCCGGGACGACAGGGAGAGGGCACATGCCCGCCACTCCTTCACACTTCACACTTCACACTTCACACTTCACACTTCACACTTCACACTTCACACTTCACACTTCACACTTCACACCTAACACCTAACACCTAACACCTAAAACCAAGAACCCACCTTCAATCCTCCCCCTCCATCATCCCCGCCAACTGCGCCATCAACTGCGGCCAGTCCACCAGCCGCCGGTGACCGACAATGTCCAGGCGCGGCAGTGCCCGGCCCTGAACAATGTAAAAGCCACCGGACTCATGCGCTGCAATGCCATCGATGTGGCAGATGTTGTTGCTGAGCCGGCAGGCCAGTCCGGCCCGGCGGTAGGGAAACTCGTCGAACACACGCAGCACCGTGCCGGTAATCAGCGCCCCGCCGGCCCCGCCGAGGTTTGACAGGTTCTCCACGGCACGCTGGCTGATTCTGCGCCGTCGGGCATCGTCGTGCGTGAAGATTCGCGCATCCATGGCCACCGGCCGCCAGTCCAGCAGGCGCAGGTCGCGCATATGGCCCGAAAGCTGCCCTTCCATGTGTCCGAAATTGAATGCCCCGGTCAGCTCGGCCAGGTCCAGGCGTCTGAACTCGACCTGTGCCGCCATGGCCGGCAAGGTGCCGAATGGCCGTTCTATGGCCAGCTCATCCAGGCGTATCTCGCCGGAAAAGGCCTGGATATCGATGCCGCCGGTAAAGTTCAGTACTTCGTCGACATACCGCACGCCCGGGAAACGGCCTGACAACACGCCGCCGAACACCGGAAAGCCCAGCAGGCTTGTCAATTCGGCCAGTTCCAGCGGCTCGATTCGTGCATCGAGCTGCAACTCGCGTTCATCACTGTCGCCCTGCTCCCAAAGCAGTCGTTCCACCACCACCGCGCCGTCGAGCAGCGGCATCGACAGGGGTTCGACCAGCACAAGCTGCTCGTCATCACCGGCCAGGCGAAGCGACGACGCCCCGAACGGCAAGCCGTAGAGCGACATCGCGGCCCACTCCATGACAAGCGAGTGCCCGGAATCGTCGATGCGCGCATCAGCTGTCATCTCTTCGATAAAAAAACGGCCCTGCGGGTCGTCCACGGTCAGCGACTCGATCTGCGCATCCAGCCCGAACTGCCCCGGGGCCAGCTTCAGGTTGCCCGCAAGTCGCCCCGCGGCATCCAGTCCGGCCAGGCCGTGCGCGGACAGCGGACCATCCAGCCAGCGTTCCCAGGCCAGCGGAAAACGCAGCTCAACGATATCGAACTGAAGCTGATCCAGATTCCAGCCCGACTCACCCGCCGACAACTGCAACTGCCCCTCCAGGTGCACGGCATCGGGATCGTCGAGTCTGATCCTGCCGATCCGCCAGCGGCCCTCGTCAAACGTCATCCCCGCCAGTTCGATGCGCATCGTTTCATCCGGCGGGGGCAGGTAGAGCGAACCGACCAGCAGCTCACCGGCCGACACGTCCAGTTCCAGGTCGAGGACCGGCGGGGCCTGGTCGAGCATCAGCGCCAGGCCTACATTCAGGTCCAGCGCAAATCCAGCGGTATTGCCGTCTTCGCTGTCAAAACCCAGCCCTGCAACACGAAGGCCGCCGCCCAGCTGCCCGGGTTCGAAGTCCACCCGGCCCGACACCTGCCCTTCCAGCTCACGCAGTCCCTGACTGGCCAGGAACGCTTCGGGCAGTGCGCCGAGATCGAGACCATCCAGCACGACCGAGGCCGACAACAAGCCGGCATCGGCTGACCACTGCATGCTGGCGTCCAGCCATTGACCATCCAGGCTCAGACGCACCCCGTGTTGATCGCTATCCAACCCGAAGGCGGCCTGCCATTCCAGGTCCCAGGGGCCGTCAAGCCAGTGAATGCGACCATTGCGGCAGACCGGGCCGCCAACAACCACACGCCCGTCAAGACACTCCAGCCGGACCTGCCCCAAGGCACCGAAACCGGCCCACTCCAGCCCGCTGACCTGCAGCCACCACTTCCCGGATTCGGCTGCACCGGCCGGCACGTAACGCGTGCTGATTTCCTCCCAGGTCAGGTCTCCGGCACGACCCGGTCCACTTTCGATCACCAGCTCCGAGTACGCCTTGCTGCCTGCGGAGACCAGAAGCCACGTGATCAGCAGCACAGTGCTGCGCAATCCAGGCTTGCAAGCTGGCGCGCTCGGGCTATATTGGGGGCATGACATCGAAGCGCTCATCGACTTACTCAGTGGAAAACCTGAGTGTGCTGGCCGTCGACGACCACGAGATCAACCGGGAGTTTCTCAAGGCCGGTCTGGGTCGTTTTGTTGGCCGCATCACCCTGGCCCCCAGTGGGCACCGCGCCATCGAATTGTGCGCCGACCAGGACTTTGATGTCATTTTGATGGATCTGCACATGCCACAACTCGACGGACTGGCCACGGCCAACAGGATACGCGATCTCGAAACCCGCTCCGCGCACGCGCAGATTGTCGCACTGACCGCCGACGCCCGTCCGGAAGAACGCGTCCGACTGCTCGACGCCGGCTTCGATGACTACCTCAACAAGCCCATATCCATACCAACCCTGCTCAACGCCATCGAGGCCCTGTTCGACCCCTCGGCCGAACGCAACCCGCAGGAGGACCAGAAGATCGCACCCACCCAGTTGATCGATCGTGAGCGCGCCCTGGCCGCCTCCAACCACGACGTCGACCTGGCCACCCGCCTGCAGGACATGCTGGCCGCCGAACTGGACGAAAAACTCCCCGAGCTCGATGAGATGATTTCGCAGGGCGACTTCGAAACGGCCTCGAAGCTGCTGCACCAGTGGGCCGGTGCCGGCGGCTACGCCGGGGCCACACGCATGACCCAGGCCTGCCACATGCTGCGCCAGCGCCTGATCAGTAGCCTGGACAGTTCGCCGGGCACCACCTATCTCAACTTCCTGCGCGTGGCGCATGCAACACGCCAGTCACTCAAGCACATCTGAGCATTCAGGACATCAGGCGCTTCATCTCGCGCACCGCGGCATCCAGGCCGGTAAACACGGCACGCGACACGATGGCATGCCCGATATTGAGTTCGGCAATGCCGTCAATGGCGGCAACCGGCCCAACATTGTGGTAGTTCAGTCCATGCCCGGCATTGACCGTCAACCCCAGCCGACGACCGGCCTCCACGGCCGCGCGCAAACGCGATAGCTCATCAACGGCCACCCGCCCGCGGGCTTCGGCGTAAGCGCCGGTATGCAGTTCGACCACCGGGGCACCGCAGTCCACGGCAGCCTCCAGTTGCGCCGGATCGGCATCCACGAACAGGCTGACGCGCATGCCCGCCTCGCCCAGGCGCGCACAAGCCGCGGCAATGTTTTCGCGACCGGCGATTACGTCAAGTCCGCCTTCGGTGGTTAGTTCCTCGCGGCGTTCCGGCACCAGGCAGATATCTGTCGGGCGGATGCGTTCGGCAATGGCCAGCATCTCGTCGGTGACCGCCAGCTCCAGGTTCATGCGCGTGGCGATGGTTTCGGCCAGCAGGCGGACATCATCGTCCTGAATATGACGCCGGTCTTCGCGCAGGTGGATGGTGATGGCGTCCGCCCCGGCCTGCTCGGCCACCAGTGCGGCCTGCACCACCGAGGGATAATGCCCGCGTCGGGCCTGTCGCAGCGTGGCTACATGATCGATATTGACGCCCAGCAAGGGTGTGGTCATCAGACTGTCAACTCCGCTTTGGACTCGATGGTTTCTCGAACAGACGACGGCTTTCCAGCGGCCGTCCGGCCAGTTGATGATCGATCAACTGGCGCATCAGGCGTCTCGAATCGAGCGCACCCGCGGCGGACTCTTCGACCTGTCCGGCCAGGGCCAGAATGGTCTGCCCGGCATAGACGGCCTGTCCGTCGCGCTGGACCGGCAAGAATCCGGCCTCGGGGTCGAGATGATAGCGTGCCGAAGGGTCAATCGGCGACCCATCGTTCGCGTCATGCGTGAAATCCGGAGCCACTCCCAGCGCACCCAGCAATGCCAGCTCAAAGGTCCGCACGGCCGACGCCAGGGGCTGATCATTGCCCAGTTGCTCGATCAGCAATGCATAGGCCTCGAAGATTTCTGGTGAGGGATCGTCGCGGGCCAGCAGCTTCATGATCAGCTCGTTGGCATACAGCCCGCACCATAATGCCCGGCCGCTGAGCATGACACGATGGCCGGCCGGTTCCAGCCCGGTGAGTGTGCCCATCTCGCCGCGCCGGGTCCACCGCGCCGAAAGCAACGCAAAGGGCTCGGCCAGCCCGCGCCACGGCGACCTTGCCGAGCGCGCGGCCCGCGCCACCAGTCCGGTGCGCCCCTGTTCACGGCCAAAAAACTCGATCAGCAGGCTAGATTCACGCCATGGACGCCGGTGCAGCACCCATCCGAGCTGCGCCTGATCGGCGCTCATGAGGAATAACCGAACTCGTCGAGCGCTCCCTCGTCATCGACCCAGCCATCCCTGACCTTGACATGCAGCTCCAGGTGCACGCGCTCTCCCAGCAGCTCGGCAATCCGGTGACGCGCCCGGCTGCCCACGCGCTTGAGCACCTGCCCCTGGCGCCCGATGACCATGCCCTTGTGGCGGTTCGATGCCACCAGGATCAGACCCTTTATCTCCACTCGCCGGGCACTGCGGTCGAACTGTTCGATCTGCACCGTCAGTCCGTAGGGAATTTCCTGGTGCAGTTGCAGCATCAGTTGTTCGCGAATCATCTCAGCGGCTAGAAAGCGTTCCGAACGGTCGGTAAACAGTCCCGGCTCGAACACCGGCTCGCCCTCAGGCAAGGCACGGAACACCTCGTCGATCAGGTCGTCGAGTCCATCGCCACGTCGGGCCGACAGGTATACGACGGCATCGAAATCGACCTCCGCGGTCAACTCCGCGGTTTGCCCGAGCAGGACGGTTCGATCATCGAGCTGGTCGATCTTGTTGAAAGCGAGAATCTTCGGCCCATCCTGCTTCTTGACCAGGTCGAGCACCATGCGATCCTCGTCGGTCAGACGGCTGGCATCGAGCAGCATCACGGTGACATCGACGCCACGACGGGTATCGGAGGCAATGCGGTTGAGACGACGATTGAGCGCATGATCGCGGCGCCTGTGCAAGCCGGGCGTATCGACGAAGATCGCCTGACCCTGGTCGCGGTTGACGATGCCGGTGATCCGGTGGCGCGTGGTCTGTGCCTTGTGCGTCACGATGGCCAGATGCTCGCCCACCAGCGCGTTGAGCAACGTCGACTTGCCCACGTTGGGCCGGCCCAGCAGGGCCACATATCCGCATCGGCCGGTCATGATGGTTGGGTTCCGTTTGCCTCGTTCACTTGACTTCCTTCATCGGCCCGGCCGTCGAAATGTTCGACCAGGCGTTCGTGCATGATTCGGGCGGCGGCCTGCTCGGCCTTGCGCCGGCTGCCTGCCTCGGCGGTGACTGGCGCAATCAAATCCTGCGCCCGGCATTCGACTAGGAAACGCTTGGCATGATCGGCCCCTGACTCTTCGATGACCTGGTATTCCGGCAGAGCGTATCCTCGCGACTGCAGCAGCTCCTGAAGCCGGGTTTTCGGATCCTTGAGCGAATCGGCATCGGGCAGGGATTGCAGCCTGGGCTCGAACAATGTGCAGATCACCTGCCGGGCCGCATCGAAACCGCCATCGAGGTAAATGGCTCCGAGCAGCGCCTCGAACACATCGGCCAGTATCGAGTCACGCAGAAAGCCGCCGCTGCGAAGCTCGCCCGCACCCAGCCTGAGGTGCGGGCCCAGATCCAGTTCGCGTGCCAGCGAGGCCAGCGTGACATCACGCACCAGGCGGGAGCGAAGCCGGCTGAGATCACCTTCAGGAGCGTGTGGCCAGCGCCGATAGAGCTGCTCGGAAATGACCAGGCTGAGCAGGCTATCGCCGAGGAATTCAAGCCGCTCGTAGTGCCCCGGCCCGCAACTTCGGTGGGTCAGCGCACGTTCGAGCAGACCGGGGTCTCGAAACTGGTAGTCGATGCCGGGCAGGGCCCGCGGTCGGTCAGTCCTGGAGTCGTTCGACACGTTGAAACTTGACGATCGCATCGATGTTGGCGATCAGATGGGTCTCCACTTCGTACTCGACGACCATTTCCATACCGACATCGCCACGCTCAATGCTGACGTGATCGGCATCGACATGGTCCACGTAGCTGATGTTGAACCGGTCCATCAGCTGGCGGGTGATGGCCTGGGGCGTTTCACTCGCGATTCCGGACTGTTCGGCCACCGCCTTCATCTCGCTGACCACGGACATGTGGTTGAGATAGATGGGGACCAGCTTGATGCCGATGTAGGTAAAGAACAGCACCAGGACCAGCAGCCCCATGAAACCCGGCAGGCTCAGCCCGCGTTGTCTTTCGATTGCGGTCATTCCTTGCGTTCCCTCGCTGCTATCCCGGCATATTCAGTCTCTCGACCCCTTTTCACTGAATTCTATCACCAATTCTTCCCCAGTCCACACAGCCGCGCGAACAGTCCCAGTGCATCCAGATGCGCACGGCGCGGCCCACCAGGAGGTCCTCGGACACAAAGCCCCAGGCCCGGCTGTCGAGCGACTGGTCACGATTGTCTCCGAGCACAAAGTATTGCCCCTCGGGCACGGTCCAGGTGCGCGTTTCGACATCGGGACGATCAGGGTAGATGACGATATTGTGAGGCTCTTCTCCGAGGTGTTCCAGGCGCTTTTCCGGGCGCGTACCGGGTGGATTCCGGTTCAGGCCCTCGCCCACCCAGCGGCCTTCACTGTCCTGGGTGACCGGCTCGCCATTGATGAACAGCACCTTGTTGCGATAGGTCACGGTATCGCCGGGCAGGCCGATGATGCGCTTGATGTAGTTGATGCGCGGATCCACCGGGTAGCGGAACACGGCCACGTCACCGCGCTCCGGATCGCCGATCTCCATGAAACGGTGATTGCCAACCGGCAGCCTGAGCCCATAGGCATACTTGTTGACGACGATGAAATCGCCAATCCAGAGCGTCGGAATCATTGAGCCGGAAGGAATCTTGAACGGCTCGAACAGAAAGGACCGGAACAGCAGCACGATCAGCAGTATCGGAAACAGCGATCCGACCACCTCGACGGTCTTTTCAACCGGTTTTTCGGCCTCGGCCTGCCGGCGCTTGCGCCAGAAGCGCTCGATCACCCAGAACACGAAGGTGACCAGCGTCAGCACGGTCAGGATCAGGGCAAAATCCAGATTCATGATGCTTATTTCTCCTGGTCGGTTCGCAGCACGGCCAGAAACGCTTCCTGGGGAATGTCGATCTTGCCGACCTGCTTCATGCGCCGTTTACCGGCCTTCTGTTTTTCCAGCAACTTGCGCTTGCGCGTGATATCGCCGCCATAGCACTTGGCCGTGACATTCTTGCGGTAAGCCTTGACCGTGGACCGGGCAATGATGTGCGAGCCAATGGCCGCCTGGATGGCAATATCGAACATCTGCCGCGGTATCAGCTCGCGCATGCGTTCGGCCAGCTCGCGGCCACGCCTGTCGGCCGCCTCACGGTGCACGATGGTCGAAAGCGCATCCACCTTCTCGCCGTTGATCAACAAGTCAAGCCGCACGAAAGGCCCGGCCTGGTGACGGAGGAAATCATACTCGAAAGAGGCGAAGCCGCGACTGACCGACTTGAGCCGGTCGAAGAAATCCATCACCACTTCCGACATCGGCAGCTCGTAGGTCAGCTGGACCTGTCCGCCGATAAAGCGCATGTCGCGCTGGTGGCCCCGCTTTTCCTCGCACAGCCCGATGACCGGGCCGACATAGTCCTGCGGCACAAGAATATTGCCCAGAATCACCGGCTCGCGGATCTCGGCAATCTTGTTGACCGGCGGCATGCTCGCCGGGTTGTCCAGGGTGAGCACTTCGCCGTCAGTCAGTTCGACCTCGTAGATGACCGTCGGTGCGGTCGTGATCAAGTCGAGATCGTACTCGCGCTCGAGACGCTCCTGCACGATTTCCATGTGCAGCATGCCGAGAAACCCGCAGCGAAAGCCGAAGCCCAGGGCCACGGAGGTTTCGGGCTCGAACTGCAGCGAGGAATCATTGAGCTGCAGCTTGTCGAGTGCTTCGCGCAAATCGGGATAGTCGGATGAATCGACCGGAAAAATGCCGGCGAACACCCGTGGCTGCAGCGCCTTGAATCCCGGCAACGGCTTTTCGGCCGGCTCGCGGGCGGTGGTGATGGTGTCACCGACCGGTGCACCATGCACTTCCTTGATGCCGGCCGAAATGAAGCCGACCTGTCCGCAGTGCAGCGTCTTGCCGGGCGTGCGCTTGGGCGTGAAAATGCCGATCTGGTCGGCGCCGTATTCTTCACCGGTCGACATCACCCGGATCTTGTCGCCTTTATCCAGCCGCCCCTCCTTGATGCGCACCAGCGAGTTCACGCCCAGGTAGTTGTCGAACCAGGAGTCGACAATCAGCGCCTTGAGCGGGGCGTCGGAGCGGTCTTCCGGTGCCGGAATCCGGTCTACCAGGGCTTCCAGGATCTCGCGCACCCCGTCACCGGTCTTGGCACTGACCAGCAGGGCATCTGAGGCATCAATGCCGATGATGTCCTCGATCTGGTGCCTGACGCGCTCGGGATCGGCAGCCGGCAGGTCGATCTTGTTGATTACCGGAATGACTTCCAGGCCCTGCTCGACCGCCGTGTAGCAATTGGCAACACTCTGGGCCTCCACGCCCTGCGCGGCATCGACCACGAGCAATGCACCTTCGCAGGCGGCCAGTGAGCGCGACACCTCGTAAGAAAAATCTACATGCCCCGGTGTATCGATAAAATTGAGCTGGTAGATCTGCCCGTCGGCCGCCTGGAAATCCAGCGTCACACTCTGGGCCTTGATGGTAATCCCGCGCTCGCGTTCAAGATCCATCGAATCCAGCACCTGTGCGGCCATTTCCCGATCGGTCAGCCCGCCGCAGACCTGGATGAAACGATCGGCCAGGGTGGACTTTCCGTGATCGACATGCGCGATGATGGAAAAATTTCGGATTCGGCGGGTATCGGTCATAAGTTCACAATCGAAACGCCCCCGGCAGACCGGGGGCGTGTGGTCGGGACAACCTGAGTATATTAACCCAAGTGGGCCGCACGGCTGAGGCAGTCATGCTCGACCGTGCGGTGCGCCGGGCGGCGATCAGTCGCCCTGTCCTTCCGGCTGGTAGGCGATAAAGGCCGTGTTGCCGTCGGAGCGCTGGACCAGCAGCGCCACTGTCCGGCCTTCCGGCAGGGCATCGACAATGGCATTGAAGTCGTCCATGCCGCCAATGCGCTGGTTGTTGATCATGAGAATGAGCTGGCCGCTGCGCACGCCGGCACGATAGGCGTTGTCGCTTTCGACATCGCGAATCAGGACACCGCCTTCCGGATCGCCCATGCGACGACGCATCTCACTGCTGAGCGGTTCGACCACCAGGCCCAGGGCATTGGTCGGTTCAACCGGCCCCTCGTCGGCTGGCACGTCGACATCGTCTTCATCGAGCTCATGCAGACGGGTGGTCAGGGTCTTGCGCTCACCCCAGCGCCACACGACCAGCTCGACCTCCGAGTCCGGCCTCACCATGCCGACCATCGGCGGCAGGTCGCCACTGCGCTTGACCGGCAAACCATTGAATTCAATGATGATGTCGCCCACTTCCACACCGGCGGCCTCGGCTGCACTGTCGGGCTGCACCCGGCTGACCAGGGCGCCTATGGGCCGGTCCAGATCGGCTGCATCAGCATGGTCACGAGTCACCTCGCCGATTTCCACGCCCAGGTAACCACGGCGAACGCGGCCATGTTCCAGCAGCTGCTCGACCGAATTCATGGCCACTTCGACCGGAATGGAAAACGACAGGCCGATATTGCCGCCGTGCGAGCTGAGAATCCAGGAGTTGATACCCACCACGCTGCCATCGGTACGAATCAGCGGCCCACCGGAATTGCCCCGGTTGATGGCGACATCGGTCTGGATAAAGGGCACGTACTGCTGCTGCGCCCCCTGGGTTCTTCCCTTGGCGCTGACAATGCCGGCGGTGACCGACTGTTCGAACTGAAACGGTGAACCGATCGCGATGACCCACTCGCCGGGCTTGAGCGACTGGGTTTCTCCGAACTCCAGGGTCGGCAGGTCGGAGGCATCGATACGCAGCACCGCGATGTCGGTCTGGGCGTCCGAACCGACCAGTTCGGCCTCGAACTCGCGCCGATCGGCCAGGCGCACGATGATCTCGTCAGCACCTTCGATCACATGATGATTGGTGATCACCAGACCGTCATCATCGATGATGAAACCCGAACCGCCACCACGTCGATCAGGACGACCTCGCGGGCCCTGACCATGCGGATCGAAGAAGCGCCGGAACATCTCCGGCAGGTCTTCGGGCATGTCGCTGCGTTCTTCAGGCTGCTCGGACGGCCGTGAACCGAAGCGCGTGGTCTCGATATTGACCACCGCCGGAATCGAGTTCTCGACCAGGTCGGTGAAATCTTCACGTGCGCCATGGGCATCCTGCAAAGCGAATGCGACCAGGCAGACAGTGATGCTCAGGAATCTATTCAGCATGATTGCTCCGGAGTTCTGATTGGACTCGTCAAGTGGATGATCTGGAGGTGGTCGGTCGGCAAGACAATGGCTCGATAACCGGGCGCACCTGGCGTGGCAACAACACCTGGCCCAGTCGCCAGCCGGCCATTGCCAGAGCCAAGCCAAAAATCAGCGCCAGCAAGTCGCGCAACGGACCGCTGTCGACCAGAAAGTGAGCCGGCAACAGCCCGAACACGAAGCCGCTCAGCGGCAAACCATAGACCAGAGCGGCCGCCAGGGCCAGTGACCGGTTCGGCAACCCCACGCGCACCCAGTCGCCAACGGTTGCAAGCGGTTCGCCATGCACATCGATCTCAAGCCGCCGGCGCGGAAACAGGGCCGCGAACACACCGGCGCCACATCCCTGCCCCGACCGGCAGCGCTGACAGAAATCAGGCCGGTCGAAACCGAGGCGAAGGTGCCCTTCGCGGCTTGCCAGGACTTCGGCAACCTGCCAGGAATGCTCCTGCATCAATCGCCGGAAGGACCACTTTCCCCGCTTCCAAGCCGGAAGCGCTGACCGACATACTCAACCGTTTCAGCAGGGACTTCGCCGACCACGGTCAGCGAACGCCCACCGCTCTGGTCGGTGAACACGTGTACTGCACCCATGGCCTTGATGCGACTACCCGTTGATTCGGGCCCGGCCGGTTCGAGATAAATGGAAAAACTGGCCAGGCCGTCGCTGAACAGCAGATGTTCGAATTCTTCCCCGTTCTCGGCACGGCCCTGGCCGATGTTGGCCAGCTTGAAGCCCGGCGGCACACGGTCCTGGAAGGCTTCATGACGCCGGCCAGTGCCCACCCGGCCCTCGTTGTCGTCGAGCAGGGTGGTCAGGGTTCTCGGCGCCTCGGTCATCGCCGGGGCCAGCTCGGAATCGGAAATGGAGGCACCCAGTTCGATACTGGTAAAGGCAAGCTGCTGCAGCTGGCGGCCTTCGGGGTCAGTCAGTGCATAACGCAACAGCATGCCGGTGCTTTCCTCGAGCCATAGCCGGTAACCATATCGATACTGGTCTCGCGGATCGATACTGATCCTCCGGGTCATCATGCCGGCCACCCGGTCCTGCCCTTCCAGACTCATGTTGTAAGCCGACTCCGGACTGGTCAGGCGATTGACCGGCAGATGGGGCAGCAGGCGACCGGCCAGCTGGCTTTCCATCACCTGGGGCTCGTCACCGGGCAACAGGCAGCGAACCTTGTTGCCATCACGCAGGACTTCTCGCGGTTCGCCATCGACAGCATAGATGCGCTCGCGCACGCCGTCTTCATCGGCCCGGTGAATGATCCGCAGGGTATCGACACGATCTTCGCGCACGTGAACCAGGGTGCCGCGGTAATCCAGCGTTTCGACCGCTCGGGCCATACGATCGAGCCAGTGCTGAACTTCCTCGTCGGCCTGCAGGGGGCCACTGATCAGGGCCGCGATCCACAGCGTGGTCAGGGCCGTGAGACCTCCATTGCGGAAGGAAGCTTTCATGATCTAGCGTCCCGTGGAGCCTGAGTCCCGAGCCGGCCTTTCATCTTCCGACGGTCGTGGCTGCAGGCGAATCTCCACGCCTTCGCTGCTCACGCCGGTCACGATGGGAACATATGAAACAAAGCCGGCGCCACCGGAGGCCTGATGATGCCTGAGCACATGTCCACTGATACGTTGGCGCTCGGCATCACTGCTGTCGGAAAAGCTCACCGGCACCGTTGAACTGACTGTGGAGCGCGCAAATGGCTGATCCAGCGACGTGGACTGACTGACAAAACCGGGCTGTTCGGACTGGGACGTCTGATGATCGACCATGGTGGTGTTGATGCCGACGATGGCCACCAGGGCCACGCTGGCGGCAATGGCGCCACCGGCCACCGGCTTCAGCCAGGTTCGCAGGCGGCTGTTGCTCGCACCAGGTACGGGCTCATCGGCCAGCGCCTCGGCCACTCGTTGCGACAGGTCGGAACCCCCCTGGAATTCACCGTGCAAGCAAGCTCGAACCGTGTGGAAGCGTTGCCAGGCAGACTGCATATCGGAGTCGTCGCCGATGCGCCGCAGCAGAAACTTTTGCGCACCGCGTTCGAGTTCCCCGTCCATCAGGCTGGAGAGGTGTTCCCGGTTCGATTCACTCATCGTTTGTCGTCCGTATTCATTGATTGTCGAGAAGGGGGCGGAGGCGAGCGTCAATGGCCTCTCTGGCCCGAAAAATCCTTGATCGCACGGTGCCGATCGGGCAATCCATGGTCGTTGCAATCTCTTCGTAGCTCATGCCTTCCATTTCCCGAAGCGTGATGGCCACGCGCAGATCCTCGGGCAGGTCGGCAATCGCCTCGTTGATGGTGCGTTCGATTTCCTGTCGAAGCAGCTCATGCTCGGGCGAATCCTGTTCCTTCAGACGCGTATCAACCTGAAATTGTTCCGCGTCCTGGGCATCGACATCCGAAAGCGGCGGACGGCGGCCCTGAGCGACCAGGTGATTCTTGGCCGTGTTGATGGCGATCCGGTAGATCCAGGTGTAGAACGCGCTGTCGCCGCGAAACCGTGGCAAGGCCCGGTAAGCCTTGATAAAGGCTTCCTGGGCCACGTCCATGGCCTCGGCGTGATCAGAGACATAGCGTGAAATCAGGCTGATGATCTTGTGCTGGTATTTCGAGACCAGCAAGTCAAAGGCCTTCTTGTCTCCTTTCTGTACACGCTCTACCAGCGCTTGATCAACTTCCCGTTCGCCCATCTGGGCCGTCCTCGGCTTTCTTGGCAGACGGCCGGGCACCTGGTCAACTGACCACAGCCCGGCCGGATAGTTTCGATAACCCCGGCTATTGCCGACCATTGCGGACACATAATCCCGGAGCATCTTGCGTCCGGGGCATCGCCGGGTTGACTCGTTTGCGCTCAAGGGTACACAAACCGGCCGGCCGCCTTCATGGCGGCGGGTTCAGCCGGGGAAACACCCTCGATTCCTGCCGGCAAGAATATCATGCTGCGCTCTGACTCGCGCCGCCATCGGTGCGATAATGGTCTGTTTCCAAATAAAGCCCAATTCGAGAGGAACACCAGTACCATGAGCACACACAGCGACCTTCTCAAGCGCCTCGGACTCAACGACATCAACCCCGGCGTCTGCTTCGGCCCGGGCCAGTGGTCCGAGATCCGCGATGACCGGCTGATCGAATCGATCAATCCCACCGACGGCTCGGTGATTGCGAAAGTCAGCGCCGCGACACAGGCCGAATACGAAAAGGTTATCCAGACCGCGCAGGAAGCCGCCGATGCCTGGCGCATGATCCCCGCACCCGAACGCGGCAATGCCGTGCGCCTGGCCAATGATGCACTGAGGGATTACAAGGACGCACTCGGCTCGCTGGTGTCGCTGGAGATGGGTAAGATCAAGCCCGAGGGCGACGGCGAAGTTCAGGAAATGATCGATATCGGCGATTTCGCCCTTGGCCAGTCGCGCATGCTCTACGGCAACACCATGCATTCCGAACGACCCGGGCACCGCATGTACGAACAGTGGCATCCGCTCGGCGTGGTCGGGGTGGTTACCGCCTTCAACTTTCCCGTCGCCGTCTATGCCTGGAACGCCTTCATCTCGGCCATCTGCGGCAATGCCACCGTGTGGAAGCCCAGCCCCAAGGGCGTGTTGTGCTGTGCGGCGGTACAGAACATCATCAACGAGGCGCTGGCCGATACCGACTATCCGCCGGTGTTCACATCCTTCATGGAAGACGGCCACGAACTGGCCGAGCGCTTCATCGACGACGAGCGCGTGGCCCTGATGTCGTTTACCGGATCCAGCCAGGTCGGTCGCATGGTCGGTGAACGCGTTGCCAAGCGCATGGGCAAAAGCCTGCTGGAGCTGGGCGGCAACAATGCCATCATTCTTGACGAGACTGCCGACCTGGACCTGGCCGTGCCGGCGATTGTCTTCGGTGCCGTCGGCACCGCCGGTCAGCGCTGCACCACCACGCGGCGACTGATCGTGCACGAATCAATCGAAGAAAAGGTCACCGAAGCGCTGGTCAAGGCCTACGGGCAGGTACGCATCGGCGACCCGCTGGATGAGGACACCTTGATGGGCCCGCTGACCGACGAAAGCGCCGTCGAGCGTTTCGAACAGGCAGTCGAACGGGCACAGGCAGCCGGCGGCAAGGTACTGACCGGCGGCAAGCGCATCGACCGCGAAGGCTTTTTCGTCGAACCGACCATCATCAAGGCCGAGAACGAATGGGACATCGTGCAGGAGGAAACCTTCGCGCCCATCCTGTACGTGATCTCCTACAAGACCCTGGAAGAGGCGATGGAAAAGCACAACAACGTGCGCCAGGGCCTGTCGTCTGCCATCTTCACCACCGACCTGCGCAATGCCGAGTTCTTCCTTTCACACAAGGGTTCGGACACCGGCATTGCCAACGTCAACATCGGCACCTCGGGCGCCGAGATCGGCGGTGCCTTCGGTGGCGAGAAGGAAACCGGCGGCGGACGCGAGTCCGGCTCGGATTCCTGGAAGGCCTACATGCGCCGCCAGACCAACACCATCAACTGGTCGCGCGAAATGCCGCTGGCCCAGGGCATCAAGTTCGACCTTTAGAGGTACGAGGTACGAGGTTCGAGGTCCTAGGTACGAGGAAATCCACACCACTGAACACCTCGAACCTAGAGCCTCGAACCCAGAACCTTATGTATACCTGGCTGAGAAACGGACTCTTTCTTCTCCCCCCGGAGATGGCGCACGATGTCGCGCTGAATGCGCTGTCGGCGGGCCGCTTCGTTGGCCTGCCGCGGTTGGTGGGTGGTTGTCCGCGTTCGGCGCCTGTTGAGCTGATGGGACTGAGCTTTCCCAACCCGGTCGGGCTGGCGGCCGGGCTGGACAAGAACGGGGACCATATCTATGCACTCGGCCAGCTCGGCTTCGGCTTTGTCGAAGTCGGCACGGTCACGCCCAGGCCCCAGCCGGGCAACCCGAAGCCGCGCATGTTCCGGCTGCCCGAACACCAGGCGCTGATCAATCGCCTGGGCTTCAACAACAAGGGAGTCGACCATCTGGTCGATCGATTGAAGTCCACCCGCTACGACGGAATTATCGGCGCCAATATCGGCAAACAGAAGGACACGCCGGTGGACGAGGCAGCGGCGGATTACCGCTTCTGCCTGGAAAAGGTTCACCCGCACTGCCACTACATCACGGTCAACATCTCCTCGCCCAATACCGCCAACCTGCGCGAACTGCAGGACACCGGGCACCTGCGCGAGTTTCTCGACGAACTGGTCCGCGCACGCAACAGCCTGGACGAGTCAAATGAAACCTGCCGCCCCTTGCTGATCAAGATCGCCCCGGACTGGGAACCGGCCGCGCTGACCGCGTCCCTGGAAGTGATAGCCACCTCGGGCATCGATGGACTGATCACCACCAACACCACGCTGGACCGAACCCGGGTGGCCGGCCATGCCCACGCCGACGAAGCCGGAGGACTCAGTGGGGCGCCGGTCAAATCCCTGGCCGATGCCACGCTCAGGCGTGCACGCGAAGTCCTGGGTACCGACTTCCCCATCATTGGCCTGGGCGGCATAACCCGTGGCGAGGATGCCGCGGACAAGCGGCGCTGCGGTGCCGATCTGGTCCAGATCTACACCGGCTTCATCTACCAGGGCCCGAGGCTGGTCCATGACTGCATTCGCGCCTGGCAGACTGTCGATGAAGACACCGCCGCCTGAAATCATCACCGACGCCGACATCACGGCACTGAGCAGTTTCCGACTGCCGGCCCGCGCCAGGGAACTGATCCTTCTGAACCACCCCGACCAGCTTGGCCAAATGCCACCCACCGAGCTTCGGGAGCTGATGCTCGGCGGAGGCTCCAATACCGTGTTCATCGGTGACTGGCCCGGCCGGATTCTGCTCAACCGCTTGTCAGGCGTGAGTTTCGAGCCCGTAGACGACGAACAGGTGCTGGTCACGGCCGCAGGCGGGGAAAACTGGCACCGGCTGGTCGTCCGCTGCATCCGGCGCGGGCTGCACGGGCTGGAGAACCTGATCATGATTCCCGGCTCGGTAGGTGCGGCGCCCATGCAGAACATCGGTGCCTACGGCATCGAACTGGCCGAGGTTTTCGAACGGCTCAGGGCCTGGGATCGCCAGACCGGTCGGATGCGAACCTTCGAACGCGAGGACTGCGCGTTCGCCTATCGCGACAGCTATTTCAAATCCATTGCTCCCGAACGCTTCCTGATCACTTCGGTCACGGTCCGGGTGTCGCGCCGCTTCCAGCCACAGACCGGGTATGCCAGTCTCAAGAATGCCATGGACGCAGCCGGCATTCGCCAGCCCACGCCGGAACAACTGGCCGCACACGTCATGCGACTGCGGCGCCACCGCCTGCCCGATCCGGCACGGATGCCCAACGCCGGCAGCTTTTTCAAGAATCCCGTGCTGGAGGCGAATCACGCCGAGCAGGTGCTACGTGACCACCCCGACCTGCCCCACTGGCCCATGCCTGACGGGGACATCAAACTCGGCGCCGGCGCCATGATCGAGCGCCTGGGGTGGAAAGGCCGGTCGGTCGGCGATGCCGCCGTCTATGACCGCCATGCACTGGTCCTGGTCAACCGCGGCCAGGCCAAGGCAAGCGACCTCAAGACACTGATCCAGGCCATCATCGATTCCGTGCAACAGACCTATGGTCTCCGACTGGAACCCGAACCCCGACTCATGGGCCCGCAAACATCTTAGACTTGTCAAAGCGAAACTCACTTCGAAGAGAGCGTCAAACCACCATGACTCCCACAGATTTTGTCAACCGACTCCGCCAGACCCGCGCTTCGGCCATCCTCAGAACCGATTCGGCCGAAGCGGCCATCGGCGCCATGGAGGCGGCGGTGCGCGGTGGATTCACCATCTGCGAGTTCACCCTGACCATCCCCGATGTCTACGATCTCATCGGTGAATTTTCACGGCGCCACCCGGATGTCATCGTTGGCGCCGGTACCGTGCTGGAAGTCGACGAGGCCCGGCGGGCGGTCGAGGCCGGTGCCCGCTTCCTGGTTTCGCCCGTCGTCGACGAGGCCGTCATTGGTGCCGCCACAGAGCTTGACGTGGCCGCCATGCCGGGCACACACACACCCACCGAAATGCTGCGCGCGCATCGCGCCGGCGCACCGCTTCAAAAGCTGTTTCCAGCCCCCGGAATCGGCCCTGATTTCGTCAAGGCCTGCCTGGGGCCCATGCCCTTCCTCAACATCGTGCCCACCCACGGCGTGACCCGGGACAATGCCAGCAAATGGCTGGAAGCCGGCGCCCTGGCCGTGGGCTATGTCGCCCCTCTGTTCGACCCGGAACTCGTCCTTGCCCACGATTTCGATGCCCTTGAGCAACGAGCCCGGGAGCTGCTGGGAGCGCTTTGATCACTCCGGATGAACTGATGCGCCGGTCCCCGGCGCATCAGCCAATCTCAGCCACCTTCCGCCTCGTCCTTGCTTTCATGGCGAGTACCAGCCGGATGCTCGGGTGGTGCGTACACAGTGTAGAGTTTCAGCGGCCGAGTCCCGGTATTGATGAAGTTGTGCTCGACCCCGGCATGAACGAAGACCAGATCGTTGGTTCCCACTTCACGCACCTGGCCATCGAGCACGGCCTGGCCGTTGCCTTCGACGAAGACCAGGATCTGGTCATGATCATCGTGCACCTCCGAGCCAATCTCCTCGCCAGGCCTGATACTCATCAGCACGACCTGGCACTCCTTGCCGGTCATCACCTCATCGCGAAAGGCATCATTGTTCATTGCCTCCCGAACTATGGGAACGATGGACTGATCGACTTTACTCATGGACTTTCTCCTTCGAAAACACTCTTCCTCGGCCATCAGTGCTTGCTCATTTCTCCCCGGGCAACAGCCACGATGGTCCGGCCGGCGACAAGCAGAATCACCGCGGTAGTCAATGCCACCAATCCAATCTGAATTGCCCCCGGCTCCAAACCGTACTGCTCGACAAACGCCAGACTGGACACGGTGAACGCCGCCAATGGAAAGGTATAGGCCCACCAGGACGGGAAAAAGGGCAGACGGAAAAACCGCGGTAGCTGTGGGAGCAGCACAAGAAATGTAAGCAGCGCAACGGCGTAGAAGAAATAGCCCGGCCCGTTGAGCTCACCGGCGATCTGGAGCCAGGACAGAAAGGCCACCGAGGGGGGCGCCAGCATCACTACCAGCGTTGGCTGCATGGGGGGCTGCATGGGAGGCTTGGTGACCAGTCGGTAGAACACCATCGTGCCCAGAATGACCCAGAAAAACAGACCGATACTCATGAAAAACCAGGCCACCAACTCCTGCCCGGAAGGTATCGCGGCCAGCGGCACCAGCACATTGCCAACCGCCGGTATGAACCAGGCAGGGTTGATCGAATCCGCCGGACGCTCGGCCTCGAACCAGACATTGACGATGACAATGGTCAGAATCAGCTGCAGCAATGCACCGGCCTGCCACAGCCCGTCGGACACTGGCCCCAGCCAGGGTCTGGACAGTATGCCCAGCAGAATGAGGTTGATCGAAAGTGTCGGCAGAAAATTGATGCGCACCGGGTGGGCCAGCTCCACCATGACCCTGGAACGATAGCGAACCGACTTGCAGACATAAAGCGCCAGCAAAACGACAAAGACCACGGCGGCCGCCACCGTGGCCGCAACCGACACCACCGGCGCCAGCCCCCAGGCCTCCTCCGCTGCACGCCAGACCAGCCCGAGCCCGGCAATCCCCATGACCGAGGCAAACAACGGCAGCGGCACATGGGCACAGAGAGGTTCGGAACGGGATTCAGTCATGGGCCTGGGCATCCTGATGCTGGATAAAACCGTTATTATAAGCCCTATCTAATATTGCATGTGCGCATCCGCTGTATCTGTCGGACAGGAACCCACTCGCCAAAGGATGCCGCCTCCACTTCACACTTCACACTTCACACTTCAAACCCCACCCTCCCCGTCGTCCCGGCCGAAGAGCCGGGACCTCGCACGCCCAGCATCTGCAAGGCAGCCCTTGTTCAACCCCATGCCACGACCACCGTGCGGGGTCCCGGATATCGCCTGCGGCGATTCCGGGGCGACAGGATCCAAAACGGACTTGACAGAAGCACCCCCCTTCTCCATAATGCCTCGCTTTGCGACGCGCCCGTAGCTCAGCTGGATAGAGTACCTGGCTACGAACCAGGCGGTCGGAGGTTCGAATCCTTCCGGGCGCGCCAATTTCAGATTAAGCCCTGTCACCTTGACGGGGCTTTTTCGTATCCAGCGACTCAATTCGAACCTCCGACAATAACAATCAGGTTCGCATTGTGCGCGTCAGCGCACAATCGCTGGAGCGAAGCGACAGCCCGAAGGGCAAGCCCGCGACAGCGGGCGCAGCAATCCTTCCGGGCGCGCCAAATTTAGAAAAGCCCCGTCACCCCAGACGGGGCTTTTTCGTATCCAGCGGCTCAATTCGAACCTCCGACAATAACAATCAGGTTCGAATTGTGCGCGTCAGCGCACAATCGCTGGAGCGAAGCGACAGCCCGAAGGGCAAGCCCGCGACAGCGGGCGCAGCATTCCCCTTTTTACTCGTCTCCGAGGTGAAGGCCCAGCCTTGGCAGCAGGATTCGGTGAAAGAAAAGAATCACCGCAGTCACCAGCAAAGCCCCGAAAAACACGCCCAGGGCGCCACGAATATCGTGCATCAGCTCCGGAGCAAGCAGCAGGACCCCGGCCAGCGCCAGCATGATGATGCCGCCGATCAGCTTGAGGATGCGGCCATGCCGTTCCTCGAACCGATCCACCCGCAGCGTGGCCAGTGCGATAAAGAAGATGACCAGCTCGATGGCCAGGTAAATCAGAAGATAAAGTCCCAGCAGGAATGTGAAGTGGAGCCAGTCGACATCGTGGCTGGCCACGATGCCGCTCCAGATCACCGGAAACCCGGCCGTGCACGGCAGTTCGATGAAGGCGATTCCGGCAGCCATCAGAACCGTGGCCCCGATCAATGCGGTCACCGACCGGCCGCTGCGGATCAGGTCGCGCATGCGGCGGTAGATCCCCGGCTTGTGACGCTCGTCGATGGTGAACGACAGGCCGCGCTGAAACCAGAAGTAATCCTTGATGTTGACCAGGGCAAAAGTCAGCGCGAACACGGCCACTACAGGGTACAGCCAGCCCGACATGGCAACCAGGTTCATGGCGCCGAATACGCCGGTGATGAACAGGCCGTAGATCGAGGCGGTCACCGCCAGAAAGGTGAGCCCGACGATCAGGATACGTTTGCGCGAACCGGAATGGATCACCAGCGCCAGCAGGATCGTCAATACCCAGAGCGAGCAGGGGTTGAAGCCATCCACAAAGGCGATCAGGGCCGTCGACAGTGTCAGCGGCTGGACCATCAGGTCGATGGTGCCGACCAACGGCAGGTCGAAGGCAACCGGATCGCGAGCTCGCTCTCCAGGTTCGAACACCTGATCGGTTCGGGTGGAGTCCGGGCAATCGCCCTGTTCAAGGCAGTGCTCGACATGAGCGGTGATCTGCCGACGGATCAGGCCGCTGTCGCCCACCCAGGCGCGCCCGCCCACGAAGATGGCCGGTACCGAGTCGGCACTCTCCTGATGAGCCGCGGCCACAGCGCGGAAAAGCTGGCGGTGTTCGGCAACCTGCCTGACCTCGTAGTGTTGCACCACCAGACCGTCATGCGCCGCTTCCAGAGCATCGAGAAAGGGTTCCTGGGCCTGGCAATGTGGACAGATGTCGCTGTGAAAGACCAGCATCTGCAACTGGTCCTGCTCGCCGGCCATGAGTGGCCCGACGGCAAGCCAGGGCACAAGCGCCAGCCAAAGACTTCGGATCATGGAAGACATCTCGGCCAGGGCACCTCTTGTCGACGACGCTACAGTGCTCGTTTCAGGCAGTCGCTGACCCGCTCGATCTGTTCGTCGGTCATCTCCGGAAAGACCGGCAGCGAAAGGCAGCGTTTGCTGACTTCTTCGCTGACCGGCAATCCATCGTGCACGCCCAGATCGGCAAAGGCCGGCTGCTGGTGCAGCGGTGTCGGATAGTAGACGGCACTGGCGATGGACTCGTCTCTGAGCGCCTGCATCAAGGCCTCGCGCCGCTGTTCGGGCACAAGCATGGTGAACTGGTGGTAGACATGACGACCGATGCCGTCCTCATACGGCATCACCAGCTCGGTGTCGCCCAGCAGGCGACCGTAGGCCTGTGCCACGCGTCGGCGCTGTTCATTGAACTGATCGATACGAGCGAGCTTGACGCGCAGGATGGCGGCCTGGATCTCGTCGAGTCGACTGTTGTAGCCCACCATCTCGTGGTAGTAGTCGCCGGCCTTGCGCCCATGGTTGCGCAGCGTCCACAGGGTCTCGAAGAGCTGATCGTCGCTGGTGGTGATCAGTCCACCGTCGCCATAGCAACCCAGGTTCTTACTGGGGAAGAAACTGAAACAGCCGGCCAGCCCGAATGAGCCGGTCTGCCTGCCATCGATAGCGGCACCGAAAGACTGTGCGCAGTCCTCAATGAGCAACAGCCCGTGCTCCTCGGCCAGAACCTGCAGCGCGGCCATGTCGGCCGGCTGCCCGAACAGGTGAACCGGCAGCAGTGCCCGCGTCCGGTCCGTGATCGCAGCACGCGCGGCCTCCGGATCGACATTGAAGGTCCTCGCGTCGATATCGACGAATACCGGGGTGGCGCCGCAATAGGCGATGGCTTCGGCCGTGGCGATGAAGGTAAACGGCGTGGTGATCACCTCGTCGCCGGGCCCTATACCGGCCGCTCTCAGCGCTAGGTGCAGGGCGTCGGTGCCAGAGGCGCAGCCCAGGGCATGTTTCACCCCCAGATAGTCGGCTGCTTCCTGTTCGAACTCGGTCACATTGGGACCCAGGATGAAACGGGTACCGGCCAGCACATCGGCAATGGCCGGGTTGATTTCGTTTTCGAGCTGACGATATTGCAGCTCGAGGTCAACCATGGGAATCGGGTTCATTGATTTGATCCGGGATAGTTGGCTTGCACCATGTCGGTAATGCGGATGGCCGTTTCCAGCGCGCGCTCGCCATCTTCGCCGCTGACCACCACCGGCACACCCTGCTGAATGGATTCCAGGAAGGCGGCGATCTCGGCCTTGAGCGCGTCGTTCTTCTCGAAGGTCGACTCTTCGCGCAGTATCTCAGGCACGCCAGGGAACATTTCCTTGTCGCCGATGCGATGGATGGCCAGCCCGGAGTTCTGAAAATCGATCGAGATATAGGCGTCGGACTGAAACATGCGCATCTTGCGCTCCGATTTCATGCTGACCCGGCTGGAGGTGACGTTGGCCACGCAGCCGTTCTCGAACTCCAGCCGCGCATTGGCAATATCAATGCCTTTCGAGAGCACGGGTGTGCCGCTGGCGGCCAACGATTTCACCGGGCTGCCGACGATACCGAGGATGAGGTCGATGTCATGGATCATCAGATCCAGCACCACGTTGACATCGGTCGCCCGGGGCTTGAAAGGGGCCAGCCGGTGACACTCGATGAAAAGCGGCGCGAGGTCGACGTCGGCCAGGTCCAGAAAGGCCGAGTTGAATCGCTCCAGGTGACCGATCTGGAACACGACGTCCTGCTCGCGAGCGATCCGGTTGAGCTCGCGCGCCTCGTCGAGCGTGCTGGTCATGGGCTTTTCCAGCAACACATGCGTGCCGCGAGACAGGAAGTCGCGCGCCACCTCGAAGTGATGCACCGTGGGTACGGCAATGGAAACCGCATCAACCTCGCCGAGCAGCTCGCGGTAGTCGGCCAGGGCCGGGCAGCCGCACTCCGATGCGCTTGACTGTGCGGCCTGGCGGTCGACATCGACCACGGCCCGCAGCTCGGCATTGGGCAATGCGGCATATTTCTGGGCATGGAACTTCCCCAGGTAGCCAGCGCCGATCACGGCGCAGGACGTCATTGGCATGGCAGCACTCCGGATCACAGTGGCAATGGGTCGTCAGGCAGAGAATGTCCGCGCCGGGACCGCAACAATGATGCCACAAGCACCACCACTCAAGCAGAACGATTCACCCCGCCCCCGGCACTGCCGGTAAACTGGCCTTCATCAATTGCCGAGGACAGACCGCCAATGGAGCATCTCGCCGAATACGCCATCTTTCTGGCCAAACTGGTCACCTTGCTGCTGGCCGTGCTGGTCGTGATCGCCGCCATTGCCGGACGCATGCAGCGTGGTCAAAGCGGAGCGCCCTCGCCCGGCAGCCTGGAAGTGCGCAAGCTCAACGAAGACTACCGACGGGCAGCGATGACCATCAAGGCCAATCTGCTGCCGGGCAAACAGTTCAAGGCCGAGCGCAAGGCCGAGAAGGCACGTCGCAAGCAGCAGGCCGCTGACAAGCGGGCGCGCCTGTGGGTGCTCGATTTTCACGGCGATATCCGCGCCTCGGCACTGACCGGTCTACGAGAGGAAATCACCGCGCTGCTGACCACGGCAAGCGAGGACGACGAGGTACTGGTCAGGCTCGAATCCGCCGGTGGCCAGGTTCATGCCTACGGGCTGGCCGCCGCCCAGCTGATGCGAATTCGCGATCGCAATATCCGGCTGACCGTATCGGTCGACAAGATCGCCGCCAGCGGCGGCTACATGATGGCCTGCGTGGCCGACCGCATCATCGCCGCGCCGTTTGCCATCCTCGGCTCCATCGGAGTAATCGCCCAGCTGCCCAACTTCAACCGCTGGCTCAAGGAACGCGACATCGAATACGAGCAGTTCATGGCCGGGGAACACAAGCGTACCGTCACGCTTTTCGGCGAGAACACCGAGGAAGGCCGAAGCAAGTTCCAGGAAGAAATCGAGGACGTGCACGCGCTGTTCAAGGAATTCGTCGGCACTCACCGCCCGCAGGTCGACCTGGACGAGATCGCCACGGGTGAATACTGGCTCGGCACCCGCGCCATCGACCACAAGCTGGCCGACGAACTGATCACCAGCGACGACTACCTGCTGAAAGCCAGCGAACAGGCCGACCTGTTCCACCTGCGCTGGACCGGCAAGCAACCCTGGCTGGCGAGGATGCTGTCGCAGACCGCCAACGCCCTGGTTCGGTAGTCGTTTCGCCAGGGATTCGCGCAGTCGGCCTTCGCGCGACCGCTTCTTGCCTGTGGCAAAACGCACCCGCACTTCGACCTCCGCTACCCCGGCCTACGCAAGGGGGCACGTTATCGAGTAGGCCGGCCCTGCGTGGCCGGCGCTTGCGGGCTGAGGCGGATTCAGGCGGGAATAGCGCCAAACTGCCCGGTGGAAAAGTCGTGCAGGGCCTGCCGGATCTCCTCTTCGGTGTTCATCACGAAGGGGCCGTGACCGACGATGGGCTCGTCGATGGGCTGACCCGAGAGCACCAGCACGGTCGCGTCGTTGTTGGACTCCACGACCACGCCTTCGCGCTCGGCACCGAGCGCCACGAGCTCGCCTTCGCGGGCAATCTCGGCATCGTTGATTTGCACCGTGCCCCGAAGCACCACCAGCAGGCCGTTCCAGCCCGCGGGCAGATCGAGCCGGGCGGCGCCGTCACGGTTCAGCCGCAGATCCCACACGTGCATTGGCGTGAAGGTGCGCGCCGGGCCGCGGTGGCCGTCAAGCTCGCCGGCGATGACCCGCACCTGTCCGGCGCCATCGGGTAGATCGACCGCCGGAATATCGGCATCGAGCAGCGTCTGGTAGGACGGATCGGTCATCTTGTGCGCGGCCGGCAGGTTGACCCACAGCTGCACCATCTCCAGGGTGCCGCCGGCGCGGGTGAATGCCTGCGAATGGAATTCCTCGTGCAGAATGCCGCTGCCGGCGGTCATCCACTGAACGTCTCCCGGGCCGATCCTGCCGCCGGCGCCGGTAGAGTCCCTGTGCTCGACCTCGCCTTCATAAACGATGGTCACCGTCTCGAAGCCGCGATGCGGGTGCTCGCCCACGCCACGCGGCCTTTCGGCCGGCTCGAAGTCCATCGGGCCGGCGTGATCGAGCAGCAGAAACGGGCTGACGTGCCGGCCATGGCTGTTGTACGAGAACAGGGAACGAACGGGGAAGCCGTCACCCACCCAGTGACGCGGCGGTGCGCTGTAGATTCCGGAGATGCTTTTCATGTCGTCCTCCTTGCGAACGTGATCATCAGGTTGGAGGACATTCTGAAGCCAGAACGCTGGCGCCGGTAGTAGGTAGAATTTATACTCACCGTTCCATATTCGGAACGGTGTATCGGTGCAGGATCTCAACGATCTCTACTACTTCGCGCAGGTGGTCGACCATGGCGGTTTCGCACCCGCCGGTCGCGCGCTGGGCGTACCCAAGTCCAAGCTCAGCCGGCGCATCGCCGCGCTGGAGGAGCGCCTGGACGCGCGGCTTCTCAACCGATCGACCCGGCATGTCAGCGTCACCGAGATCGGGCGCATCTACCACCAGCACTGCAAGGCCATGCTCATCCAGGCCGAGGCCGCCGAAGAGGCCATTGAAAGCCTGCGCAGCGAACCCTGCGGCGTCGTGCGCATCAGTTGCCCGGTGGCCTTGCTCGATGCGCGCGTGGCCGACATATTGGCCGATTACCAACAACGCCACCCGCGGGTCGAACTGCATCTGGACGCCACCAACCGCCGCGTGGACGTGATCGAGGAAGGCTTCGATATCGCCATTCGTGTGCGCCCACCGCCGCTGGAGGACAGCGACCTGATATTGCGGACCCTGGCCGACCGCGGCCAGTGCCTCGTGGCCAGCCCGGATTTACTGGAACAACATGGCCGGCCCGATACGCCCTCCGACCTGGCCGCCCTGCCCAGCCTCGCCCTGGGCCGGGCCCAGCACCGCCACCAGTGGCACCTGCTCGGCCCCGACGGATCGGATGTGCGAATCAACCACCACCCGCGCCTGGTCACGCGCAGCATGAACAGCCTGCGGATTGCCGCCGTGGCCGGCATCGGCGTCGTCCAGTTGCCCACCATGATGATGAGCGAGGAACTCGCGCAGGGGCGGCTGGTGCGAGTGCTCGAAGGATGGGCGCCGCCGCGTGAGATCATTCACGCGGTGTTTCCCTCGCGTCGCGGCCTGCTGCCGGCGGTGCGCGGATTGATCGATTTTCTGGCCGAACGCTTCGCGGCCCTTCAGGAGGATTGAGGAATGATCGTCACTCGCAGAATCTCGCTGGCCAAGCTGCTGTGGTTCACCTGGCCCCGGCTATTGTTGCTGGTCGCTTTCACGGCGCTGGCCTGCCTGGTCATGGAGCAGTTTCCCCGGGAACTGCTGAAAGCGCTGTCCTATGCCGCCGGATTCCTGGGTACGGCCCTGGCCTTTCTGATCGGCTTTCGCAACAACTCGGCCTATGGGCGCTGGTGGGAAGGGCATCGGATCTGGTCGAAGCTCAAGTACGACTCGCGCAGTTTCGCCCTGCTGGTCAAGGGTCTGATCAGCGGCGGCGAGGCCACTGCCGAAACGCGCCGAGCACTGGTCCACCGCCAGATCGCCTTTGCCTGGTGGCTCAATCGCTTCCTGCGCAAACTCCCGCCCGGCAGCGAACTCGACGGATTGCTGTTGGATGCCGAACGCGCCGCGGCCGCCAGGCGCCAGACCCCGCCCCTGGCCCTGCTCGAGACCCAGGGAGCGACGCTGCGGCAACTGGCCGACGACGGCCACCTGGACGCCTACCGTCACGTGCGCTTCACCGAGCTGATCCAGGGTTTCAACGAGTCATTGAGCAGTTGCGAACGGCTCAAGAAAACCCCCTTCCCGATGCAGTACACCTGGTTTGTCTATTACACCCTGGTGGTCTTCCTGTTCGTGCTACCCCTGAGCCTGGCCGGTCACCTGGGCTACTGGGCAATTCCGTTCGCGATCATCATCGGCTATGCCTACATCATGCTCGAGTACGTCGGCCGCTACATCGAAAGACCCTTCGAGAACGCGGTCAACGACGTGCCGCTGGACTATCTCGCCCGAACCATCGAGATCGACCTGCGTGAACTGTTGGGTGAGGAAAACCTGCCCGAACCGGTGAAACCGCGCGGGCTGGGATACCTGTTCTGAGTCTCTCTTAACGCAAAAGGCGGCCCGCGGGCCGCCTTTGCTCAAACCGATTACAACAGATTCTCAGGCTTCGAATCGAGCCTTGAGCTTCTTGAGCGCAGCCGCCTCTAGCTGGCGAATTCGCTCTGCAGATACCCCGTACTTGTCGGCCAGCTCCTGAAGCGTGGCCTTGGGGTCGAGCAACCAGCGGCTCTGGATGATATCGCGCGAACGATCGTCCAGATTCTCGATGCCGTCAAACAGCAGGTTGTGGTGATGCTGCTCCCAATCCTGGGCCTCGGCGGCTTCGTCGGGAGAGGCTGACAGCCCTTCCAGGTAGGCGGCCGGAGCAACGTAGGTCGAATCGTCGTCGTCGTTGGACATGTCGAAACCGATATCCTGGCCCGACAGGCGCGATTCCATTTCCATGACCACCTCGGGCTTGACGCCCAGATCTTCGGCCACGGCGTTGACTTCGGACTGGTTCAGCCAGCCCAGGCGCTTCTTCTGCTTGCGCAGGTTGAAAAACAGCTTGCGCTGCGCCTTGGTGGTGGCCACCTTGACGATGCGCCAGTTGCGCAGGATGAACTCATGGATTTCGGCACGAATCCAGTGCACGGCAAACGACACCAAACGCACGCCCTGGTCAGGGTCGAAGCGCTTGACCGCCTTCATCAGGCCGATATTGCCTTCCTGGACAAGATCGCCCAGTTGCAGCCCGTAGCCGGAGTAGCCACGGGCAACATGCACCACGAAACGAAGATGCGACATGACCAGCATGCGCGCAGCATCGAGATCCTCTTGGTCGCGGTAGCGACGCGCCAGGCTCTGCTCTTCTTCCAGGCTCAGGACCGGAATGCGGTTGACCTCCTGAATATAGGAGTCCAGCGATCCGGTGCCGGCCGGTGCGAGCAGATGGCTTGGTACGAGATCCTTGCCCATTCGTTCCTCCTTCAAATCCACCCGATATTATATCAGTTGGAGTGCAATCCCGCTATACGGGAGTAAATCGGTACTTTTTTGTCTCACTCGGGCAATTCGACCGGTTTCTCCTCCCCGAAGTTCCAGACCTTGGGCCACAGCAACGCCATTGCAAGCAGGCGGCGGCATTCACCACAGAGACACAGAGATCACAGAGTTTTTCAACTGACTGATTTTCCTCTGTGCACTCTGTGCCTCACGTGGCGAAAACAGCGGTCGGGTATCGGGCTACTCAGCAAGGCGGTCGTGGAGGTAGCTGTACATCAGCGCCGAGATGTAGGCCTGCTGCTCCAGGTTGGCCGCGCCGCCGTGGCCGCCCTCGATATTCTCGTAATAGAGCACGTCGTGGCCCTGATCGAGCATCTTCGCCACCATCTTGCGGGCATGCCCCGGGTGAACGCGATCGTCACGCGTGGAGGTGGTGAAAAACGCCTTGGGATAGTCGGCATCAGCCGAGACATTCTGGTACGGCGAGTATTCCTTGATGTAGGCCCACTGCTCCGGATCATCCGGATCACCATACTCGGCCATCCAGCTCGCACCGGCCAGCAGCTTGTGGTAGCGCTTCATGTCCAGCAGCGGCACCTGGCAGACCACGGCATTGAGCAGGTCCGGACGCTGCACCATGACCGCACCGACCAGCAGCCCGCCATTGGAGCCACCCTGAATGCCCAGGTGATCCGGCGAGGTGATATCGCGCTCGATCAGGTCTTCGGCCACGGCAATCAGGTCATCGAATGCACGCTGGCGATTCTCCTGCAGCGCGGCCTGGTGCCAGCGCGGACCGAACTCGCCGCCGCCACGGATATTGGCCAGCACGTAGACGCCGTCGCGCTCCAGCCAGGAGGTGCCGATCACGCCCGAGTAAAACGGCGTACGCGAGATCTCGAAACCACCGTAGGCGCTCAGCAAAGTCGGGTTGCTGCCATCGGCCTCGAAGCCGGCCGGCTTGACGACAAAATACGGGATGCGCTCGCCATCGGCCGATTCGGCCTCGTACTGTTCGACCACCATCCCCTCGGCATCGAACCAGCTCGGCTCGGAGCGCACTTCTTCGTGACTGTTGTTGGCGGCATTGGCCTCGAACAGGGTCGAGGGGGTGAGAAAGCCGGTGTAGTTGTAGAAGAAGCGGTCGGAACGGTCATCGGTGCTGACCACGCTGACCGACCCCATGTCCGGCACCGACAGCGACTCCGAATGCCACTGATCACCGTCATGCGTGAAGCGCTCGAGACGGCTGACCACATTGTCCAGAACATTGACCAGGACAGAACTCTCGGTGGTCGACACGCCCGCAATCGAAGAACGCTCTCCGGGCTGGTAGAGCACAGACAGCTCTGGCGACTCACTTTCAAAGCTCTCCATGGGACCGGCCACCAGGGCGCCCTGCCGGAACGTGGTCTCGCCCACTGTCCAGTCAGACTTCAGATCCACCAGCAACTGGCCGTTGATCAGTCCGACGATACTGGCATCCTCGGGCACGTTGATGCGGCTGACCTCGCCATCCGTGTAGTGATAGTAATGGCGGGTGAAAAATCCGGGGGCGCGCACGATCATGTCGTAGTAGTCGTCCCCGTCCCAGATTCGCATGCCCGAGACCGAGACATCGCCGCGCTCGCCTTCATAGACCAGCTCGGCATCCTCCGGCGGCGTGCCGCGCTCCCAGATGCGCACGGTGCGCGGATAACCAGAGTCGGTCATCTCCTCGTCGTTAAAAGCCGGGCCGAGAAAGACGCTGTCGCGATCGCGCCAGGCAATCTGGCTCTTGGATTCGGGCAGCACGTAGCCGTCCTCGACAAAAGTGCGCGACTCGAGGTCGAACTCGCGTCGCACTGCGGCATCAGCCCCACCGATAGACAGGCCCACCAGGCAGCGATCGTAGTCCGGATAGCGGCAGCTCGATCCGGCCCAGACCCAGTTTTCGCCTTCTTCCTCGGCGAGCTGATCGAGGTCGATGATCACGTCCCACTCCGGCGAGTCGGAGCGGTAGCTCTCGCGCGAGGTCTTTCTCCAGATGCCGCGCACGTGGGTACCATCGCGCCAGAAGTTGTACACCTCGCCCCCCATCAGCGAGGGATAGGCGATGCGATCGTCGGAAGTCAGAATTTCCAGGACGCGGTCGTGGATGGGCTCAAACTGGGGCTTTGACTTGAGATAGTCCAGCGAGCGTTCGTTCTGGCCTTCGGCCCACTCCAGCGCCTTCTCGCCCTCGACTTCCTCGAGCCAGAGAAACGGATCATCTTCGGCCATGACCACTCCCGAGACTGCCAGGCCGGCAGCCATTGCCACACTGCATGCTTTTTTCATGTGTCACTTCCATGGGGTATGAGCAAAAACCCACTCATGATGCCAGATTCTCCTTCCGGTACAAGTCATGGCTGAAACAGCCGCCCCGCAAGGACCCCTTTTGGCGTATGGTGTCGGCCTTTCGCGCCGACTCGCCGATCATGCCACCAGCCCAGGATCGTGGATTGCTTCGTAATGCCGCACCCGGCCTGGCCGTGACCCTGGGCGTGGCAGTGGCGGCCGGATTGCTGGTGTTCGGGTTGCAACAGTTGCCACCGCCGGTCGGTCGCTGGCCTGTCGGCATGATGCTGGTTGCCATCCTGATGGGGCTGGCGCTGTCCGGTGCGGCGGCCGGACGACCGACATGGAGCCCGGGCCTGGCCCTGGCAAGTGGCGGCTTGCTCAAGTTCGCCGTCGCCCTGATCGGGCTGCAACTGAGCCTTTTCGAGCTGGGACAGCTGGGTGTCCGGGCGCTGCCGCTGGCCGCTGCCACCACCTTGCTGGGACTGGCCCTGGCCCTGTGGCTGACCCGGCGATTCGGCAGTGGGCCACGCCTGGGCGCACTGCTGGCCGTGGGTACCGCGATTTGCGGCGCATCGGCCATTGCCGCGGCAGCCCCCGGTATGCGCGCCCGAGCCGAAGAAACCAGCTATGCAGTGGCCTGCATCGCCCTGATCGGACTGATCGCCACCGTGCTCTATCCGCCCATGCTCGAACATCTGATAGCCGATCCACAGCGTATCGGCCTGGTACTGGGGTCGGCCATACACGACACCGCACAGGTCACCGCCAGCGCTGTCATGCACGAACAGATTTCCGGCAGCGACGCCACCGTGACCGCGGCTACAGTCAGCAAACTGATTCGAAATGCGGCCATGCTGTTGCTGATTCCAGCCGTGGTCTGGATGGTCAGCCGCCGGAACGAGCCCGGCGCGGCAGGCGTGGCACCGCCACTGTTCATACTGGCCTTCATCGCGCTGTCGTTCGTGCGCAGCATGGGCGACGCCTGGCTGGGGCCCGAACATCCGGCCTGGGAGATGCTGATTGATGCCAGCACACAGATCAGTCGCCTGGTCTTTGCCATGGCCATGGCCGCACTGGCCATGGCGGTGCGGCCCGCCCATCTGCGAGCCATCGGCTGGCGACCGGCTGTGGCGGCCGGCCTGGCGGCCGTGGCCATGCTGGGGCTGGCCATCATCTGGGTCTGGTGACCCGCAGGCGAGCCGGCAGGAAGACTGGCGCCACAGGCCTGTCGGATAAGGCTAAACTGCCTGATTGGAAGCCTGAAAAGCAAGAAGACTACCCATGCAATGGTTCACTCATAAATTCGGTGGCACCAGCCTGGCTGATGCCGACTGTTTCCGTCATGTCGCGGGCCTGCTGATCGAACGCGACGACCCGGCCCAGGCCGTGGTGGTTTCGGCCATGGCCGGTGTCACCAACGAACTGGTGGGCCTCACCGGCCAGGCTGCGGCCGGGGAGTCCGGATGGCACGAGCGTATCGATGCGCTGCGCGCACGGCATCTCGATACGGCAAGCGCATTGCTTGATCAACCCGATGAACTGGAATCCACCCGGGCGCACATCAACCAGACCTTTGATGAACTGAACCAGTTGCTGCTCAGCCTGGCACTGATGGGCACGGCGCCGATCGAGGCCATCGAGCTGATTTCCGGCCTCGGCGAAGTGCTGTCGGCACGCTTGCTTTCGGCCCATCTGCGCCAGCTCGGCGAGGACGCGGTGTTTGTCGATGCGCGCGAGGTATTGCGCACCCGCCCGACGGCCATGATGACGGCTGTCGACTGGACGGAAAGCAGCGAGCGTCTTGCTCGCCTGAGACGCGAGCAGCCATCAAGCCGCTACGTCATGACCGGTTTCATCTGTCGTCGGGCCGACGGTCGTATCTCCACGCTGGGCCGAAACGGTTCTGACTATTCCGGAACCATCTTCGGGCGTCTGTTCGACGCCGACGAGATTCATATCTGGACCAATGTCGATGGCCTGCTGTCGGCCGACCCCGACCAGGTGCCGCAGGCGCAACTGCTGGATCACCTCTCCTACCGCGAAGCCTTCGAGCTGGCCTACTTCGGTGCCCGGGTCATTCACCCCCAGGCGCTGAGCCCGGCGCTGGAGGCCAATATCCCGGTGCTGGTTCGCAACACCTTCAAGCCCGACTGCGCAGGGACCCGCATCGACTCCGACGGCCACCCGCAACCACCGGTCAAGGGCATTTCCGGCATCAGCGACATGGCCCTGGTCACCATCGAGGGGGCGGGCATGATCGGTGTGCCGGGCACAGCCGAACGGGTGTTTTCCGCACTCAACCGCGCCAGCGTGTCGGTCACCATGATCTCGCAGGGATCCTCCGAGCATTCGATCTGCCTGGTCGTGCCTCAGAATGATGCCGAGCGCGCCTGCCGCCTGCTCGAAGAGACCTTCGAGCGCGAGATGCGCCATGGACTCATCCAGCGCATTTTCAGTTCATCGGGCATTCGTGTACTGGCCATCGTCGGCGAGGGCATGGCCGGCACACCCGGCGTGGCGGCACGGCTGTTCTCGTCGCTGGCGCGGGCCGGCATCAATGTGCGCGCCATCGCCCAGGGGGCTTCGGAGCGCAATATTTCCGTGGCCGTCGACGAGGTCGATGCCGAACGTGCGCTCAAGGCCATTCACGCCGGCTTCTATCTGTCGGAGCAAACGCTTTCGATTGGACTGATCGGCCCCGGCCAGGTGGGCGGAGTCCTGCTGGAGCAGCTTGAGCAGGCCCGCCAGCGGCTGTTCGAGCAGGGCCGGCTCGACATTCGCCTCAGCGCCATTGCCGCCTCGCGCCGCATGCGGCTGTCGGGTGCCGATGGCCACCTCACCGATCATCGCCCGCTCAACGATGACGATCTGACCGCCGATCTCGATCAGCTCACCGATCATATCGATGATGGCCACATGCCGCACGCACTGATCATCGACTGCACCGCCAGCGATCGAGTTTCCGACCGCTACGCCGACTGGCTGAAGCGCGGCATTCACGTCATCACGCCCAACAAGCATGCGGGCAGCGGTCCGCTGGAACGCTACGTTTCAATACGAGACCAGGTCAGCCGTGGCGGTGCACGCTGGCGCTACGAAGCCACCGTCGGCGCCGGACTGCCCGTGATTCAGACGCTGCGCGACCTGCTCGATACCGGCGACCGCATACTGCGCATCGAAGGCATTTTTTCCGGCACCCTGGCCTGGCTGTTCAATCGCTTCGAGCCGGGCATGTCATTTGCCGCACTGGTGGCCGAAGCGCGCGAGGCCGGCTACACCGAACCCGACCCCCGCGACGACTTGTCCGGCACCGATGTGGCCCGCAAGCTGGTGATTCTCGCTCGCGAAATGGGACTGGAGATCGGCCTTGACGACATCGAGGTCGAGAGCCTGTGCCCCGATCACCTGACGCGGCTGGATGTGGAGCGCTTCATGGCCACCCTGCCCGAGCAGGACGAGATCATGGCCGATCGTGTCGAGAAGGCCAGCGCCAGCGGACAGGTGCTGCGCTACATTGCCTCGCTCGATGAGTCCGGCCGCGCTTCAGTGCACCTGGCCGAACTGCCCGACGATCATGCCTTTGCCAACCTGGCCCTGACCGACAACGTGGTGGCCTTCACCACCGAACGCTACCGCGACAATCCGCTGATCATCCAGGGCCCGGGCGCCGGGCCAGAAGTCACCGCCGCCGGCGTGTTCGCGGATCTGCTAAGGGTGGCAGCCCACCTCGGGGCACGATTGTGAACGCAAGGCCAGCCCAGGCCACAGCGTTCGCACCGGCCTCGGTTGGCAACGTCGGTGTGGGTTATGACCTGCTCGGCCATGTCATCGAAGGCCCCGGCGACCGGGTCACCGCCCGGCGCATCGAACAGCCTGGCGTGCGCATCGCCGCCATCAGCGGCACGGTCACCGATCTGCCCCTGGCAGCCGAAGACAACACCGCCGGGCGTGCCGTCATTTCTCTGCTCGAGGCTCATGACCGCAAGCTGGGCGTCGAGCTGCACATTGAAAAAGGCATACCACTGGGCTCGGGCCTGGGTGGATCGGCCGCTTCGGCCACCGCGGCGGTGGTCGCGGTCAATGCCCTGCTCAAACGTCCCTTGCCGCACAAGGCCCTGTACCCGCATGCCCTGGCCGGGGAGTCGGTCGCCAGTGGTTCGCTGCACGGCGACAACGTCGGCCCGCAACTGCTCGGCGGGCTGGTGCTGGCCACGCCAGATCGCCTGGTACCGATACCGGTGCCGGCCGGCCTGCATGCCGCCGTTATTCATCCTCACTTGCGCATCAACACGCGCGATGCGCGCCGTGTACTGGATCGTCATTACGACATCGACACCATTGTTGCCCAGCAGACACACCTGTCCCTGGTACTGGCGGGCTGTTTTCGCGACGATCTCGGCCTGATCCGAGCCGGCCTGTCCGATGTGCTGGTCGAACCGCACCGAATGGCCCTGATCCCCGGATTCGAGGCCGTCCAGCAAGCAGCCCTGAAACACGGCGCCATGGGCGCTTCGATTTCCGGCGCCGGACCGTCGGTTTTTGCCTGGTTCGATGCTCGCCCACGGGCCGAAGCCGCCGCCGGGCACATGAAACAGGCCTTCATTGCCCAGGGAATTGAGGCCGATGCACTGGTCAGCCCGGTCGATGCGCCGGGTGCCCGACTGATCGACGACGAGAACAGCGAACAGCAGGCACCATGAATTTCATTAGCACACGAGATCAGACTGCACCGGCCACGCTGGCCACGGCGCTGCGTGCCGGGCTGGCACCGGACGGTGGCTTGTATGTTCCCGAGTCGCTGCCCGCATTCTCACCGGCGGACCTGGCCGGTTGCAGCGACCTGCCGGCAACGGCCGAACAGGTACTGGCCGACTTTTTCGCCGACAGCGAACTGACCGACGAGCTGGCCACCATCTGTCGCGAGGCGCTGGATCTTCCGCTGCCGCTGACCGGCATCGGCCCCTACACCTGGATGCTGGAGTTGCACCACGGCCCTACCGCCGCTTTCAAGGATTTTGCCGCCCGCTTCCTTGCCGCCTGCCTGCAGCGCCTGAGGAAAGAAGACGAACCCGAGCAGACCGTCATAGTCGCCACCTCGGGAGATACCGGTGCGGCAGTCGCCGCAGCCTTTCATCGCCGGCCGGGGTTTCGCGTCGTCATTCTCTACCCGGACGGGCGGGTATCGGAGCGGCAGGCCCACCAGCTCGGCTGCTTTGGCGACAACATCACGACATTTCGCGTCGATGGCGATTTCGACACCTGCCAACGCCTGGCCAAGTGGGCGCTGGGCGATGCCGACCTGGCCCGACAGCTTGCACTGACCTCGGCCAACAGCATCTCGATCGGCCGTTTGCTGCCGCAGATCGCCTATTTCGTCCACGCCACGGCCGCACTGTGGCGGTCGATTGAGCAGCCCGTGGATGTCATCGTGCCCACCGGCAACCTCGGCAACGCCCTGGCCGCCATCCTGGCGCGCGAAATCGGCCTGCCCATCGGCGAAGTCGTGCTTGCCACCAATGCCAACCGCACCCTGCCCGACTTCTTTTCCGGCCAGCGCTACCGCGGTCGCCCGGGCATCCGCACGCTGGCCAATGCCATGGATGTCGGCGATCCCTCGAACTTCGAACGGCTGGCCTGGTTCTTTCGCGATCGTGATCTGCGCGATGCCGGCATCGACGCCGACACGGTCGATGACGACACCATTCGCAGCACGATCAAGACGGTCTTCGATGGCGAGGGCCGGGTCATCTGCCCGCATACCGCCTGTGCCATGGCCGTGCTGGCCCGTCGACGCGAGGCCGGCAACCGGCAGCCGACCGTGATTGCCGCCACCGCCCACCCGGCCAAGTTCGACAGCGTGGTCGAACCGCTGATCGGTCGATCTGTTGCACTGCCCCCGGCACTGGCGGAGTTGATGGAACGGCCATCACGAGCCGAAGCGCTTGAAGGCAGCATCGAGGCGTTCAGGGAACGACTCAAAGCATGGCAAAGATGATGCCGGCGGCCGTGGCCAGTATCGGAATCAATACGGTGACGACAAAGATGTCGCGATAGGCTTCGCGATGCTTGAGTCCCATGATGGTGAGCATGGCGATCACCGCCCCAGAATGCGGCAGTGAATCCAGTCCGCCCGAGGCCAGCGCGGCAATCCGGTGCAGATCCTGCGCGTCCACGCCCATGGCCAGGTAGGTTTCGGCGAATGTCTGCATGAAGATCTGCAGGCCGCCCGAGGCCGAACCGACAATGCCCGATACCACGCTGATGGAAGCCGCCACGGAGACCAGCGGCGGCAGATCCAGCCCGATGACTGCCTGGGCGAAGCCGGCGAAGCCCTCGGTCTGCGTAACCACCCCGCCAAAGCCGATGACAGCCGCGGTGTTGAGCAGCGGCATCACGCTGTCGTTGGCACCCGCCCCCATCGCCTCGAGGGTGCGTTCGCGCAGTGTGGCAAAGAACAGCACGCTGAACAGCGAACCCAGCAGCAGAGCAAAGCTGGGCCAGACGACCGGCTGAGCATTGGCGAACGCGAACAGCGAACCCAGCCACGGCGTGCCGTCATCGACCAGCCCGACCGCCACACTCAGTCGGGGCACAAGAATGGTGCCGAGCACGATGACCAGCGGCAGCAGAGCCATGGGCCAGGAAGGTCCGTAGGCCATCTTCGGCGCCAGTTGTTCCATTTCCACATCACGCTGGTTGGATTCGTAGCCCTCGCCGGCTGTGCGCGCCTTGCGCCATTGCCATTCCAGGTAGGCCATGCCCCCAGCCATCATCACCAACGCGGCCACTAACCCCGGCCCGATACCGGCAAACAGGTCCGTACCCAGGGCCGAGGCGGCAATGACATTGTGAATCGATGGCGTGCCCGGCAGGGCGGTCATGGTGAAAGTGCCGGCACCCAGCGCCACGGCCCCGCAGAACAGCCGCTTGGGCAGGTTGGCCTCGCGCATCAGGGCAATGCCCAGCGGATACATGGTGAAGATGACCACGAACAGGACAACGCCGCCATAGGTCAGCATGCCGCAGGCCAGCACCGTGACCAGCAGAGTGCGCCGGACCCCCAGCCAGTTGGTCACTGCCCGGGCCACCGAGGCCGCCGCGCCGCTGGTCGACATCATCTTGCCGAAGATGGCCCCGGTCAGAAACAGGATGAAGAACTGCCCGGCAAAGGTGAACGCCCCCAGCGGACCGGCCGGAAAATATTCCAGCAGGGTTTCGGCCATGCCCAGTTGATTGGTCACCGCCACGATCAGGCTGGCCACCAGCGCGGCGACCAGGATGTTGATACCGCGCAATGCCATGAAGATCAGCGCTGCCAGGCCCAGCAACAGGCCAATGTTTCCGATCATCGATTCCACTCCTTGCAATTGCAACGGCGCAGGACGCGCCGACGGCCCGATGCTACCGTCATCGATCCGATTCGGCCACGACGGCAAGCAGACGATCGTCCAAAAGCTGCTCGATACGCTGGTCGAGTCGGCGCAGCAGCGTTGCCGGCTCGGCCCATGGGGTGGGTGCGACCTGGCACCAGCCATTGCGCCCGGTCTGCTTGACCCGGTTCAGCGCCTTCTCGGCCAGTGTGACCGTGTCTTCCCAGGTCAGCGCACCGGGTTTCTCGGGATAGGGCGGATAGGCCGCCATGCCCAGGGATGCGGTCAGCTTCACGGCCTGCCCGTCATCAACACTGAACGTACGCTGCCGCACCATACCGGCCATGCGCTCGGCCACCCCCGGGATTTCGTCATTGGGCATGGGCCGGAAGACCACCAGAAACTGTTCACCACCCCAACGCACCACGTAGTCGCCACGACGGACGAACTCGCGCAGGGCATCGGCCAGGTCGCGCAGTATCCGGTCGCCGCCGCCATGTCCATGTTGCTCGTTGATGTCGCGGAAACGGTCCAGATCGAGCAGCGCAAAAAGCATGGCCCGGCCGGCATCGCCATCGCGCGCGATCTCGCGATGAAAATGCGCCAGGTCAGCGGGCAACTGGTTGACCAGGTAGCGGCGATTCCAGGATCCGGTCAGAGGGTCGGACATGCTCACCGTTTCCATCCGGCTGCTGTATTCCTGCAGGCGTTCGTTGGCTTCACGCAGCGCCTCGGTGCGCTCGGCCGCCTTGCTCTCCAGCGCGGCATGCTGGTTCTGCAACTTGCGCAGGCGCAGGTTGAAAATCAGCCAGATAATCAGCACGCTGGCAAACAGCAGCAATGCCCTGAAGACATGAGTTTCCCAAAGGCGCGGCGGCACGCTCAGCTTCAGTCGGGCCGGTTCGGTCGACCAGACACCGGCGTTGTTCGTGGCCCGCACCTCCAGCGCAAGCTCCCCGGTGGGCAGGTTGGTGTAGAACAATTGCCGCTGGCCCGGGTCGTCGAGTGCCAGCCAGCGCGGCTGGTAGCCCTCCAGGCGATACTCGATCTGCACACTGTCGGGGTGTTGATAGCTGAGTACGGCGATGCCGATGTTCAGGTCACGCTGGCCCGCTTCCAGCTCCAGCCGTTCCACGCCGGCCAGATCCTGCCAGTGTCCATGCGTTCGCATGCGGTCCAGATGCACTGCCGGGGGTTCGGGATTGCGCACGATCTGCTCGGGCTCGAAGCGCGCCACGCCGCCGCGCGTCGGAAGCCAGAAAGCGCCCTCGGACATGAAGCCCCGGGCATTGCCAGCCCCGTTGCAGCAAAGCCCCTTCTGTGCCCCCGGCACATCACCGCGTTCGTTGACCACCATGCGCCCGGGCAATACGGGAATCTCGCCGGCCAGGTACTGATCCACCGCGGCCATCGGCAATTCATAAATGCCACGCAAGCCCGCCACCCACAGCGTGTTGTCCTGCAGCCCCAGGAAAAAGGCACTGTTGTCGGGCAGGCCATCATCGCCATCAAATCCGTGCCATTGACCATTGCGCTCAAACCAGAGCCTTCCATCCATGGTGCCGACAATCAGGCCCGCATCGGACTGCGCAATGGACGAAACATCCTGCCCCTCGGCAGCCCCGGCGACCGGCAGAAAGCGTTCGCCGGTCCAGCGCAGCAGGCCATTTCGCTCGCCGGCCAGTAGCTTGTCTCCGTCGCCCACGAACAGCACGCGCACGTCCCGCCCGCCCGGCTCATCGGCGTCGGCCATTCGCTCCATGCGTTCGCCATCCCAGCGCCAGATGCCGTCGTTGGTGGCCAGCCAGTAGTCTTGGTGCCATCGCACGATGCCATTGACCTGGGTGCCGTTGAGCGGGGCAAAGCCCGATGGCTGGTCGATGCGCTCTTCAAGCCGGTTCCAGACGAACAGGCCGGCCCGGGTGCCCACCCAAACCTGCTCGGCCTCCGGCAGCAGTGTGTAGGCATGCGGGTGCGGTTGTTCATTGCCGGTGGTCAATTGCCGGAATCGACCGTCCCGAAACACGGCCAGGCCATCCAGGGTGCCGGTCCAGACCTGACCCTCGGCATCCCGGGCCACCGACCAGACCAGGCTGTTGTGCAGTCCCTCGGGGCGATCGTAGTTGAGCATCCAGCCGTTCCACAGCCGCGACAGGCCGCTCCACTGACTGCCCAGCCACAAGTTGCCCTCGTGGTCCTCGGCCGCGGCGCGCACGCTGGGCAGAGCGTAGGGGGCATGATCGTCGATCACTTCCAGCAGTTCACCGTTCCTGAGACGAAGCAGGCGTCCTGCCGCACCGATCCAGAGGTTCTCGTCACGATCCTCGAACAGCATTTCAACAACCAGATCGGGTGGCAGGTCGGGCAGTCTGACCTGCTGCCACTCATTGTCGTCGAGCACCAGCAGTCCGCGTGTGCTGCCGGCCCATAGCCGGCCATCATGGCGGGCAAATGCATTGACCTGTGCTGCACCCATGGTCGCTGGCAAGACTTTGCGCCGCCACTCGCCGTTCTCGTTATGAAATACGACGCCGCGCCCCCCGGCCACGCTCAGGCCATCGTGGTGAAAAACCGACCACAGCGGTTCGTCGGGAAAATCCTGCGGCTTGAGCAGCACGTCATCGAACAAGCGCAGCAACCCGCTGGTGGTGGCCGCCAGCAGTTCGCCGGCATCGGTTTCGGCAAAGCCGAACACGTCGTACTCGCGCCCGAACCCGTCATCCACGGCACGGAATGCGCCCTGCGAGTACACCGCGGCACCCCGGTAACTGCCAATCCAAAGACGATCCCGGCTGTCGACGAACAACGCACGCAGAAACATGCCCTGCAGTTGGGGAGTGTCCTCGGGGCTGAAATTGGCAAAGCGCACGCCATCAAACCGCGATAGCCCGGCCTGGGTAGCCGCCCAGATATAGCCATCCGGGCCCTGCACCACCGCATTGACGGTGATCTGGGGCAGGCCTTCCTCGATGCTCCAGCTATCCTTGACGTAGTGGTGAAAGGCCCGATCCGGGGCCAGTGCCCAGCCATCACCCGCCAGACCTGCCAGCACAAGCATGTGCAGCACTAACAGGATAAAGGCACCGCTACGGGCCAGCTTGATGATTGCGATCCCTCCCTTGGAAATTGATTGGCTGTCGGCGCACCGGCAAACAATACCGTGTGCCGGTTCACATTACTGCAAACAAATCAAAGACTGCAACGGTCTGACTGGCAGCACCCTCATCGCACCAGTTCCGGCCGCCCGAAGTACCAGCCCTGGGCGCAATCGCAGCCGACCTCGCGTACGAACCCGGCTTCGGCCTCGGTTTCCACGCCCTCGGCAGTCACCCGCATGCCCAGGTCGCGCGCCAGCGAGCTGACCGCACGCACGATGGCACCGCTGGTGGCGTCGTCCTCGATATGCCGGACAAAGCGCTGATCGATCTTCAGCCGCTGCACCGGCAGGCGGCGGGTGTAATCGAGCGAAGAGAACCCGGTTCCAAAGTCATCGATGGCCACACTGATTCCGGCCTCGCGCAGGCGCCGGATCTGGTCGATGGGTTCAAGTGCATCTTCCATGAAGACCCGCTCGGTCAGCTCCACCTCCAGCCGCCCCGGATCCAGGCCCACCTCTTCGGCCAGCGCCACCAATTGATCGCAAAAGGTCTCGTCGAGCAACTGTGAAGGGGCAATATTGATGGCCAGACGCAAGCCCGTATCCATGTTGGCAACAGCGCTCATCGCGCGTCGATACACCTGCTCGCCAAGCTGGGCAATCATGCCGCGGTTCTCGGCCATGGCGATAAACCGGTCCGGCGAAATCCAGCCGTCGTCACTGTGGTGCCAGCGCGCCAGGGCCTCGACGGCCACTGGCCGACCGGTTTTCAGCGACACGATGGGCTGCAGCGCCACCTGAATCTCGCGCCGCTCAATGGCGGTGCGCAGCTCGGTTTCCAGGTAACGCCTTGCCCGCGCCGCCTCGGTCAGCTCCGGCGAATACCGCGCCCAGTGCCCCGGACCGCCGGCCTTGGCCTTGAACAGGGCGGCATCGGCATGCCGCACCAGGTCCTCGGCATTGTCGGCATCCTCGGGAAACAGGCTGATCCCGCAGGAGACGGTCATGCGCACCTGGCGACTTTCCAGGCGCATGGGCGCCTTCATCGCCTCGGCCACGGCCGCGGCCAGCGCTTCGGCCCGTCGATCCGCGGCGACCGTGCGCAGTATGACCAGGAACTCGTCACCGCCCAGCCGACCAAGCGTGCAATGCTCGTCCATGGTCTCCCCCAGGCGGGTGGCGACCCGGCGCAGCAGGCGATCGCCGGCGGTATGGCCCCAGGCATCGTTGATGTCATTGAAACTGTCGAGGTCAAGATACAACAGGGCCAGCCCCTCGCGACGGGCCGCAGCCAGGGCCAGTTCATCCTCGAGCATGGCATAGAGATGCGCACGGTTGGGCAGACCGGTCAGATCGTCGGTGTAGGCCAGCCGGGTCAATCGCTGCTCGAGACGCTTGCGCCGGGTGACCAGGCGGGCAAAGCCGTGCCAGATGATCGAACCGTCCATGCGGCGTTCCGGCCCCGAGTTGACCTCCACCCACTCCACGGTTTCGTCGTTGCACGGCCCGCTGGGCGGACACATCCTGAACTGCTGGTAGAACGGGGAAAGCCCGCTGGCGCTGACTTCGACCGCGCGCATCACCCGCTCGATATCGTCAGGGTGGATGCGATCGAACAACGCTGAGGCATCATCGGCCACCTCGCCATGGCTCACGCCGAACACCTCGCGGATCTTGGCGCTGGCAAACGGCATGCTGAAATGCCCGCCGTCGCCATCCCGCTGCAACTGGAAGATCATGCCCGGCACGTGCCGGGCCAGCCGCTTGAGGTGCGCGCGCTGTACCTCGTGCTCTTCCTCCACCTCCATCACCCGGGAAATATCCAGCCCGGCCCCGGCCAGGCAAGTGCGCCGGCCTAGCTGTGCGCGGCGGGCCTGGAAATGGTAAGGCACCTGTTCACCCGAAGCGGTCTTGATCGCCGCCTCTAGCGAAACGCTGCCGGCATCGAACCCTCGCTCGATCGCCCGTTCAACTCGGCCGGCCTCGGCCGGGCCGAAAAAATCCAGCGCCGACCGCCCGGCGATCTGCTCGCCGTCGATCCCCACCAGCTTCTCCAGCCGCCGATTCCACAGGCGCAGCCGCCCGGCCCGATCGAGCAGGAAGAAAATGCCCGGCGAAACGTCGAGCAACAGCGCGGTCAGATCTTCCAGTGAAATGTCACCGACCAGATCCAGCCTGGGGCCTTCGAGAGACCGTTGTTGCACCATGCCGTTCGAACCTCCCTCTTTACAATCGCTCCGGCCTTGCAGTCACCGGAACGATCACGCAATCGCCACCCCGTTTCAGTGTAAACGAGATCAATCGCGGCAAAATGCCAGCGCCGCGGCGCCCCCGCTCATGGCCGATGTGTGCAGACACTTGCGGCAATTACCAAGCGTCAACACACCCCGGTAACTGGATGCCGGAACAATGTTGCCATCGCGAGTATAATCCCCGCCATGCCGCGAAAGAGTTTGCGCGTCGCCTTGCTGCTTGCCGTCCTGGCGCTGACCGTCACCATCCTGCTCGACACCCGCGTTCCACCGCCACCGGACTGGGACGAACCATTGCGCGTGGTCATCTACCCCTACAACGCCGACGGCAGCCAGGCGGTCGCCGACCACATCGCCGACCGGCGCCTGGCAGACTTTCTCCCCGTCGAGGATTTCTTCGCCGAACAGGCTGCCCGTTACGGGCTGGGACTGGAACGCCCCTTCGAACTCGCCCTGGGTGCAGAAATCGAAGTCGCACCCACCGCACCACCGCGCTCGCGCAACCTGCTCACCCGCGCCCGCTGGGGGCTATCAGTACGCTGGTGGCACTTCCGCTTCCGCGACCAGGTCAACAAACCCGACATCATCGTTGTCGCCCGCTACCACAATCCCAACGAACTGCCCCGCACCATGCATTCCATCGCCATCGCCGCCCAGCGCCTGGCCGTGGCCAAGCTGGTCGCCGATGACCTGCACAACGCCAACAATCATGTGGTCCTCGCCCACGAAATCCTGCACACCGTCGGCGCCGGGGATCTCTACGACCCGGCCACCGGCCTGCCACTCTACCCCGAAGGCTACGCCGACCCGAACCGAACCCCCTTGCATCCCCAGCACCAGGCCGAAATCATGGCCGGCCGCATCCCCCTCACCCCGTTTCGCAGCCGCGAAGCCATCAGCCTGCACGAAACCCTCATCGGCCCGGCCACCGCCCGCGAAATCAACTGGCCAACCAACCCACCCGAGTAGGTCGGGGTAACAGCCCCGACGGACGACACATAATCCCCTCCCAACGTCCGCTATTTCACTGCAACCCACCCCCATAACTCCACACCAAAATCACACCCCACACCTATCCTCGCCGCATGCCTCGAAAAATCCGAATAGCCACCCTGCTGTGCATTCTCGCCGCCGTCATCTGGCTGGCCGTCATCGACCGTTCGCCGCCGCCACCGGACTGGAACCAACCGCTAAAGATCGTCATCTACCCCCACAACGCCGACGACAGCGACAGCGCCGAGCGCCATATCGCCGAACAAACCGCAGAAGACTTCCAGCCCATCGTCGAGTTCTTTTCCGAGCAGGCGGCCCGCTACGACCTCCCCATCGCCCGCCCCTTCGAGCTGGCCATGGGTTCACCCCTGAAATCGGCTCCCGTCTCGCCGCCGTGGCCCGGCACCTTACTCGAGCGCCTGCGCTGGGGGATATCGATCCACTGGTGGAAACTCAGCTTCCGCGACCGCGATAACAACCCCGACATCGTCGTCATCGCCCACCACTACGACCCCGACAACCATCCGTCCATGCCCTGCCCCGTGGCCGTGGACGAATACCGGCTGGTGATCGCCAACATGGTCACCGGCAACACCGACTGCCAGGGCGGCCTGGTCGTCATCGCCCACGAAATCCTCCACACCGTCGGCGCCACCGACTTGCACGACCCTCACACCTTGATCCCGCGCCATCCGGAAGGCTACGCCGAGCCCGGCCGCAAACCGCGCTATCCCCAGACACAGGCAGAACTGATGGCGCCCCGGATTCCCCTATCGCCCTACTCCGAGCGGGAAGCCCGCAGTTTCGAAGAAGTGACCATAGGCCAGCGCACGGCTCGAGAAATTGGTTGGTTTCACGGACCCTAGCGCTTACGAGGCTGCCCGGCGTTGCCGACACCCCACAACGTCACTTTCCCTATCGCTCAAGCCAGGCCCTGATCACCGAACGGGCAAAGCCATAGTCACCCCTGGCACGCACCAGCGAGCCGTACTCGCTTTCCACCGCGCCAGCCTCCTCCTTCCGCCCCTGGCCAATCAGCCCCAGTTGCAAGCTGGCAAACGCGTACGCATCGAACTCTCGTACCGAAGGCGGCAAGTTTTCCCGATCTTCCAGCCAACCGCGCCCCAGGCGCTCCATTGCGACAGCATCACGCCGGGCATTAGCCGACAGAATATCCAGAACGCGCTCAACACCATCTGGCAAAGTTTCGCAGTTCAGCCATAACGGGTCGATCAGAACCCCTCGCAACGCTTCGGCGTCCAGGTACGGTAGCGTGAGTTCCGCCAACTGAAGGAGTCGAACCGTGAGCCACTGGCCGGCCAAATGGTCGCCACCATCCATCGCGCAAATGTGTCCGGCTGCACTAAGTTCAAGTACCCACTGGCGCGACTGGCTACCCAGTTCATCAATCGCATCGCGGTCGGCATCGACCAGAACGCGCCTGATCGTACGCGCGTCGTTGGCCAGATCGTCTGCAGGATAATGGCCATATTGCGGCAGCGGCAGTGAACTGTCGGGGACTGCTCGATCCATCATCCATTCAATCAATGGCAAATCAAGATAAGGCAGACTCCGAAGCTGAGATGGCGTCATCCCGCGAAAGCGAGTTCGCGGCGCCTCCAGGCTAAGGATCGGGAAATAGTCGCTGTTGGCCGGGGACCGGTATAGACTTGCAAGAGCCCACAGCAATTCACGGTCGGCCACACGGCGAAAGCCCAGTTGATCCGGCTCCGAGATTCCCACATGTGCCAGCTCATCGGCCATGGCCCCTTCAAAAAGGCGTTCATAATCTACCCGCTGTTCAAGCGGCTCCTGGCTGGCCACCAGCAGCAGATCACCGGAGTTCGACAGGTAACCATGGACATCGGCAAAAGCCGGCAGCATGGCATTCAAGACCGAGCCGACCAGCCGCTCGTCAATCTCGTAGAGCTGCAGCCATTGCACGAACACCCCATCGTCAGCTAGAAAGTTGGGCACGAAGCGGTAGAACTCCTTGGAAAACAGTGCACCCACGCCGCTGATCCATGGATTCGATGGTTCGGAAACGATGACATCGTAGCGGTGCTGCTGCCCGGCGAAATAGCTCTTTGCATCGTCGATGATGATCTGCGAGCGCTCATCCTCGTAGGCGCGCGCCACGCGCTCGCCAAACCACTCGGCCCCTTCCACCATCTCGCGCTCGATCTCGATGGTATCGACCCGCTCCAGACCGGGTTCAGCCAGCAGCGTGTGAGTGGTCATGCCGGAACCGAAGCCAATGACCGCCGCGGTGCGCGCCTCGGACAGATAGGCCAGTGGCAGAGCGCCGGCAATGATCATGGTCGGTTCATCGCTGGTCGGCGGCTGGCTGGGGATGTTCTGCAATGAAGCGTCCGGCTTGCCATTGGTGGCAATGACGATGGTGCCATTCGGAAGATAGACCACCGAGATACTGGCCGTCTTGCCGTCACGGTAGAACAGCATATCGGTCTGTTCATCCAGCTGCACCTGGCCGGTGCGGTACACGCCGGAGCTCAGTCGCAACGAATCGAAAGGCACCAGGTTGACCACCAACCAGGTGCCCGCCATCATCACGGCCACACCCGCCCCGACGTTGACAAAATCGCGCCGTCGAGCCACCACGCGCCGCAACAGGAAAACACCAATCGCCATATCGACAATGGCGGCAACTATCATCGCCAGCTTGATCCCGAAAACCGGAATGAGGAAGTGAATCGCCGCAAACACGCCAACGATGGCGCCAATGGTATTGAATGCATAAACCCGGCCGATCGAGGGCTCGCCCTGCCCGTCGCGCAGTAGCGCGACCGTAAACAGCGGCAGCGTGGTGCCGGCGAAAAAGGCCGTCGGCATCATGATCAGAATGGCAATGGCCGCCGTACCCAGGTTGAACAGGCTGTAGCCGCCGTCGGTGCGCGAGAGCGAGTCCATCATGAAGCCCACCCAGGTAAAGGCGTTGGCATACAGCGCCAGGGCCAGCAGCGCGGTCAGTCCCATCAGGATCTGCAACACGCCGACCAGTTTCAGCGGCATCTCGCTACGATCGGCCCGCTTGCGAATCCACAGCGCCCCCAGCGCGATCCCGGCGATGAACGAACCCAGCATCAGCTCGAAGGCATGCAACGTACTGCCCACCGCCAGGCTGAGCATGCGAACGAAGATGATCTCGTAGGCAAACGAAGCCGCGCTGGAAAGGAAAGTCGCGCCCAGCACCAGGTAAAGCAACCGTCGGCTGCCTCGACTGCGCTTGGCATCCCCTGTGACGGTAGCCGGGCGCGGCGTTTCGCCACCACTGCCCAGCCACCAGGCCAGGCCGGCAACCACAATATTGATGATTCCGGCGGTGATCATGGCACCGGGCAGGCCGAAGGCCGGCATCAGGACAAACGCGGCCACCAGCACGCCCACCGCGGCACCGATACTGTTGGTGAAATACAGCCCACCGAGCGCATTGCCGTCCTGGTTGGGGTAGCGCCGTATCAGCCCGCCACTCATCAACGGAAACGTCATCCCCAGCAGGATGGTCTGCGGCAGGATCAGCGCACCGGCCAGCAGCCACTTCCATGTGTTGACCAGCCAGGGTGCGCCCAGCGCCGGCATGACGGCATCGTAACTCAAACCCAGCATGCCCACGAACACCCAGTGGAACACCAGCCCGAACAGACCGATGATCAGCTCGACGACGGCATAGCCCCGCACCAGGTTGCGCCAGCGCGTGCCGAACTGCGCCACCAGCGCCGCACCAATGGCCATGCCGCCCATGAACAAAGCCAGGACCAGCGCCTGGGCATAGGCCGCGTGTCCCAGAAACAATCCCAGGTAGTGGGACCAGATCGACTGGTAGATCAGTCCGGCAAAGCCGGACAGTACGAAGATGATCAGCAGCAGGCCGAAGCGGCGTCGCAGCAGGGAGGATTCCATCGATTCCCTCGGATTTATGGGGCAAGAAGTCAAGGCAGAGCTTATACCGGTGACCGGAAATCGGCAAATCAGGAATGGTCGGAAGAATCAGTCCTGTCGCCTCGGCGGCCCGTCGAAAAGGAACCCAAGACCGCCAAAACGGCCCAGAATGTGACGTCTGACGTCACGTTTTGACGACTTTTGTCACATACTAAGGGGCAACCCCGACGCTCTGGTCTTGACCCGCTTTCGTGGACACCTGATCCTTTGAGAATAGGAGGTGTTCCAAATGCCAAGATCCCATTCCCCGTATCCGGAGGAGTTCCGCAAACAGATGGTCGATCTGGTCCGTTCAGGCCGCACGCCCGAGTCACTGGCCAAGGAGTTCGAACCAACCGCGCAGTCGATCCGCAACTGGGTCGTCCAGGCCGACCGCGATGAGGGCCGGCGCGGCGACGGTCTGACCTCGGCCGAGCGCGCTGAACTGACGAAATTGCGCGGTGAGAACCGGCGGCTGCGCCAGGAACGCGAGATCTTAAAAAAGCCGCGGCCTGGTTCGCCAGGGAGAGCGAGTCGTCCCCGAAGAAGGGTTCCGGTTCGTGAGCGCTCACCGGGCCGAATTTCCGGTTGCCACGATGTGCCGGGTGCTGGGTCTCTCCACCAGTGGGTACTACGCGTGGCGCCGACGCGATATCTGCCGCCGCAAGCGCGAGGACGCGCGTCTGTTGGCGCGCATTCGCGCCCATCATGCGGCCTCGAAGGGCCGCTACGGTGCGCCAAAGATCCACGCCGACCTGGTCGAAGAAGGCTGGCAAGTTGGTCGCAAGCGGGTCGCGCGCCTGATGCGCGAAGACGGCCTGGTGGGCGTGACCCGGCGTCGCTGGGTAGTGACCACCCGACGCGGCCGGACTGACCGTGCCGCCCCGGATCGCGTTGAGCGAGACTTTACGGCCGAGCGTCCGGATCAGCTCTGGGTCGCCGATATCACCTACATTCCGACCTGGTCGGGTTTTCTGTATCTGGCGGTGGTGCTGGACGTGTTCAGTCGCCGGATTGTCGGCTGGTCGATGGCCGGTCATCTGCGGGCCGAGCTGGTGCTCGATGCCCTGGAGATGGCCATCCGGCGCCGGCAGCCGAGTCGGGTGATCCACCACTCCGACCAAGGCTGCCAGTACACCTCGCTGGAATTCGGCGAGCAATGCCGCAAGGCCGGGATAGTGCCTTCGATGGGCAGCGTTGGAGACTGCTACGATAACGCCATGGCCGAGAGCTTCTTTGCCACGCTCGAGTGCGAACTGCTTCAGGGCAGCCGGTTCCGGAACCATGCGCAGGCCCGCCGGGCTGTGTTCGAGTTCATCGAAGGCTGGTACAACCCTAGGCGTCGACATCAGAGTCTCGGTCAAGTCGCACCGATGGAGTTCGAGAAGCGCTATGCTCAATTCACTTCAACCCCAAAACCTGAACTGTCCACTGAAGCGGGGTAAGACCACTCCCAATGACAAATTTTGTCACCCCGCCAACAGACTGAATCCTGGATGAACCACGCCAAGCACACTCTTTACACACTGGCACACTACATGCATGTATTAACCCCGAGGAGCAAATACGACCGCTCCCTGTGTGGTCCACGGGACCGCAAACTGGCAAACGGAACTAGCGGAGTTTCCCCTCCCGAATCCGACCCAACCTTAATTAAGGAGCAAACCATGCGTAACATCAAGACCCAAGCACAGAAAGGCTTCACGCTCATCGAACTGATGATCGTGGTGGCCATTATCGCCATCCTGGCCGCGATCGCCATTCCGGCCTACCAGGATTACATGGCCCGCTCGCAGGCCGGTGCCGCCCTGTCCGATGTCCGTGGCGGCGTGACCGCCTTCGAAGAGCTGGTCAACCGTGGCCGCTCAATCGACGACCCCGGCGACATCGGCCTGCAGACCGCAACCACGCGCTGTGGAGAGATCAAAGTTGCTGATGGCGAACAGGGCAGCATCTCATGCCTTGACATTAAGGGTAACCCGAGGGTTGCGGGTCAAAAGATTGTTCTCAACCGAGACACAGACGGCACTTGGACCTGTGACGCGACTGACATCGACGAGCAATACCGTCCTGACGGCTGCGACGGCTGATTAATCGATGCGTTTTGGGCTCGCACCGAGCCCCGGGGATCGGGGGCCAATGGCCCCCCATCCCTCTTAGCACTGTGCAGGCAGGGTGCATCTTTACTCTCGCTCTGGAGCCGCTATCATGGCAAATCATCAACGTCACTCCGGCTTCACCCTGATCGAACTAATGATCGTGGTTGCCATCCTGGCCATCCTTGCCTCGATTGCAATGGCTGCCTACCAGAACTACACGATTCGCGCCCAGGTCAATGCCGGTCTCTCGGACATTGCCGGCGGCAAGACAGCATTTGAATCGCTGGTGGTCGCCAACAGCCTTACTACCTTCGATGTGACCGACATCGGCCTGCAGACTTCAACCACGCGCTGTAGCGAGATTACAATGGAGCCCGGTGCCGATGGATTCATCCGCTGTGAACTTGCAGGTCATCCCAGGATCGCTGGTGTCGAACTTACCATCGACCGAGACGATGAAACCGATCTCTGGAGGTGCACGATTCCGATAGATGACCAATACCGGCCCGACGGTTGCGATCAGAATTGAGGAGGCCGCCCAGGAGCGCTCTCCACTCCAGCTTCCCTTCCCGCTCCAATTAATTTACCCTTACCCACTTAAGGTATTGGGAAGCAAACTTGAGCGCTTCAGAAACACCCCCGGTTGAGCACTGTTCTCCATGAATCAAATCGCGCTCCCCGGCCAGGCTCGCGGAATTTCGCACTTTGCGCTAGCTGCCGCGGCAATCGGGCTAGCGGTTCTTATCCTCTATTGGCCGGGCACAAGCGGCTCCTTCATCTTTGACGACATCCCGAATATCACTGAACAGCAGGCTGTACACGCCGATGCAATCAATCAGGACACGCTCAGTGAAGCGGCCGGCGCCTACAGTTCGCGATTCTTGCGCGGCCGCCCCCTGGCCACCATCACATTCGCAGTGGATCATGCCCGCGCCGGTGGCCTGGATGCCGGCGCTTTCAAGCAAACCAACCTGTTCATCCATGCCTTCAACGCTCTGCTTGTCCTGCTACTGGTCTCCCAGCTCCTGAAGCAAGCGCAGACACTACGACTCAACGACACTCAGTCCACCGCCCCAGCGCCGGGAACGAGACACCTGATCGTGTGGGCGGGCACCATTACCCTCCTATGGGCCATTCACCCACTACAGGTCTCGACCGTACTCTATGTTGTCCAGCGCATGGAGATGCTGGCAGTCACCTTCACCCTGCTGGCACTCATCAGCTACTGCCATGGCCGACGCCGGCAGATCCAGGGGCGGCAACGCGGGGGGGCACTTGTAGCCGGCGCATTAGCCCTGGCCGCCATCGGGCTGCTGGCGAAGGAAACCGCCGTGCTGTTCGTGTTATTTGCGTTCAGCCTGGAGTTGACCCTGTTTGGTTTCGGAGCCAGAAAACAGCACACGGCGTTGATGATCAAGGCTTCCCATGGGCTGATCCTGCTTGCCGCGCTGGCCATCTATCTATTGGTCGTAATCCCCACCTTCGCCCGGCCGGAAGCCTTTCAGATTCGGGACTTTACCTGGCATGAACGGCTTCTGACTCAGCTCCGAATCTTGCCGCTGTATCTTTCCCAGATCCTGATGCCCATCTTGGACCGGATGCCGTTTTTCTACGATGACTACACGCCGTCCACCAGCCTCTTCAAGCCCCTGTCCACATTTTTTGGCGGGCTTCTTCTCGCCAGCCTTATCGCGCTGGCCGTGGCCGTTCGCCGAAGCGCACCCCTATTGACACTAGCCATTCTCTGGTTCTTTGCTGCACATGCGCTGACCAGCAACATCTTCAATCTTGAGCTGGCCTTCGAGCACCGTAATTACTTTGCGGTGCTCCCGGTTTTGCTCGGCTTGGCCTGCCTTCTGACCTGGCTGCCCAATATTCGAGTCCGGTTCTCACCGGCGCTCATTGGCATCCTGGCCATTGGATTGTTTGCAACTCTCACCATGATCCGTGCCGCAACCTGGGGCGATCCGCTTAATCTGGCAATGCATCATGTCGCGATCAACCCCGAATCGGAGCGAGCAAGGCTGGAAATCGGCTTCATCTACGGAAGCATGTCGGGAGGCGACACGAACTCGCCTTTCTATGCGATTGCCGTCAGCACCTTTGAGAATGCTTCGGGATTGCCACGCAGCTCACCCATGCCGGAACAGGCCCTGATCGTACTGGCTGCCAGCGCCGATGCTGAAGCTGAGGAGGACTGGTGGAACAGCTTTGTCAACAAGCTCGAATCCCGCCCCATGGGTGCTCAGACCCGGGGGGCGGCAAACGCAATAGTTCGTGCAAGACTTTACCCATTGCCGATAGACGACGAGTGGCTTGCGAAAACTTATGAAACACTGGCAGGGAGGCCGGAAACACCGCCGGACCTACTCATGCCATTCGCCAGCTATGCTCTCCGGTTCCCAGAAAATAGTCACCTGGACCCCAGGACGGTGCTAGGAGAAGTAAGGCAACGCGCAAGCCAGGATCAGGAACAGCTCGATGATTGGGCCGCCCAACTGACTGCAGCCGGGCATCCCGAGGCTGCCCAATTCCTTGTCGGCCGACGAGATTGACCCAACCATATAAGCGCCAGGAAGCACTAAAGTTGCGACTTGGTCCTAACCCTCAAGCAGGTGCAGCACGCCCTCGTCGGCAAGTGATCCGCGCAGTCTCTCAAGCGCTTCGCGGTCGTCACTGATGGCATCGGCAGCTTGCCGAAATGCCAGGCCTGCCAATTCAACGTCATCGAGGACTTGTACGGAAAAGTACCCAACCTGTACAAGAACCGGGGCAGGGACAAACCGCCGCTCAACAAGGGTGCGGCACATTGCATCCAGTTTCGCATCGTCCAGTTCGGCACCGTCTCGCCGCTGTCGCAGAAGATTAAGCACGACATCAAAGTCTCTTGACCGCAATGCCTGATCACGAAGCTTCCCGATCAAACGGTCCCACAGATCGGGTGGGGTCGCCCTGCCCGAGTCCAACTTCATGAGCACCAGAGCCTGATCCGGAACAATGGACGCGCCATCGACAACTGCAACCCGCTCGAACTGCCGCATTGCCGACTCAAAAAAGGGTGATGTACTATATCCATCCGAATAGTCCAGGTACAACTCGCCAAGATCAAGGCCAGCACGCTCGGAATCCGGATTTCGCTCGACCAGGGCAAGTGCGAGGTTCATCTGATTGCCCCAAGTCGCCGTTTGTGTGGCGGTAATGGCACCCAGGCCAAGCACCAGCGCGGCCGCCGCTACCGCCACTATTCGCCGGTTCAGCGACGCAGCGATCATTTGAAGGAGGCCGGCGACAGCCAGCAACCCCCCCAGCACCGCGAAATAGTTTCGGTGCTCAAACACAAGCTCCAGACTGAATACATTGCTGGTCAGGATATGAGCCACAAAGAACCAGGCAATGCCTAACGCAACCATCGGGGATCGGTTTCGTACCAGCCATGCAACCACACCGAGCGAGGCCAGAAAGATTCCTCCCAGGAGCGTTGTAACCGGGCGCAACAGGCCCTTCGAGTGAGAAAATTGGTCATAGTAAAACAGATAATGATCCGGAGCCGGCACAAGCACCCAGTAAATATACATTGGCAATACACGTAACTGAGTCAATAGCCGCTCGTACTGGGTAAATTCTCGATGAGCCCATCGGGCGGGATCGACCTGCTGCGGTAGCACCCAGACCAGAAACACCAGCAGGTAGAATCCAACGAGGCTGACGAAAAAAGCTTTCAAGCGGCGTGCTGACTGTTCCGTCGAACACGAAAAACGAAAGACCACGAGCTCCATGGCCAACATAAGCAACGGCGCCAATACCCCGATCTCCTTGCTCAGAATCGCGAGTATGGTGCAAATCATGGCCAGCGCAAACCATCCGGCAGCCTTGCCCGATCCACCTATCATATGGCGCCGCCCCTGGAGATAGCCAATCAGCGACAATAAAATAAGCATTACTGCCAGCATCTCCATGCGCTGAACGACATAGAGCACAGTAGAGACCTGCAAGGGATGGAACGCCCACACCGCGGCAAGAACGAACGCACTCCAGGGTGGCCAGAATTGATGGAATTGCCGGTTGACCTCCCCCTGCAGTTTAAGCAGCAGCAACAGTACCAACGATGCATTCAACGCGTGGATGAGTACGTTGGTCAATTTGAAGCCAAAGGCGTCCTCACCCCAGAAGTAATGGTCCACGGCCAGGCTGAGAGTCGCAACCGGCCTATGTGGCAACCCACTACCATAGGCCGTCGCCGCATCCTCTACAGCCTCCAGGCTCCACTCGTCCACATGAACGGCCGGGTTTTCCACAAAATTATGAAAATCATCAAAAATAAATGCGCCTGAAAGGCCAGGCCAGTACAACAGGATTACCGCCAGAAACAACCCAACTGCCAGAAGCTTTTGCCACATCTGCCACAACTGTACTATCGGTTCACTTTTCACGAATACACCAAACTGCTACTTCAAACTAGATAAAAGCATTTTGTCATTCATCTTCCTGCTGAATCACACCGCAGCCTGTTGACCCCGCAACAGCCCTCAACGCCACTGGAATCCTGGCCATGCCACCGCGCAATTGTCACTTTGCACTGCAATCTGAAGATTCCTTCAAGGAAGAATCATCCATAACCTCGAAAAATTCAACTGACCTTTCCAATCCAAGATAGGCCTGTCGGTTCTGACCAGACCCATCATAAACACGTTCATTCAAGCACCATATCTCTCATCAACTGGCCTAACCTGCCAAACTCCACAATCGATACCACTAATCCTAACCCAGCAATGTAATCCGTAAGCCGAAGCAGTCGATCATATATCATATCAATCAAGCTTTTGTTTCCACTCATCTTCCAAGCCATATTGAAACCGTCTCATGAGCCCACCGCAGAGTTGGTGAACAAGCCTGGCCTGAGCGCTATCCCAGTCGCGCCATTCGGGTGAATTCCCTGCACTGGCATTCTGCACCCTGCCTGAGAAGCCTGAAGGTATCCTAAATGGATAGTTCTTAGCGTCGTGGCTGGCTGAAAACTGAACCAAATCAAACATGGCACTCGTATCTTCCCTATTGAAAACGTCCTCGAATCGAAAAAATCGGCAATTAGGGTTAGTCTGCATGTGTCGATAAAGCCTTCCGTAGACAAACCGCCACTCCCACGCCAGGCGGCCGAAGGTGTCAAATCGTTTCCATTGAGACACCCACTGTTCGTCTCCAACGTCGGCAGGCCTGAGGCGCCCGGGAGGTATCAATTTAACCGGATCGTATGGCCTTTGGTGATACCCCTTGTTCATCCATGAACGAATCCACGATCTGGGGTCCCGGATAACAACGACAACCCTCGCATGAGGCCACAAGCGTGCCAACTGGTCAACGACATAAAGCCATTGTGAATTGCTCTCGGCAATCAGAGATTGAGGAATGCTGTTGTAGTAATGATCTCGCATCTGATGCAAACGTTGAAGAGCCTCTCGCTCGTCGATTTGTCCGGTAATCAACCTCTGACCAATGACCCGAAGCCCGCTTCTCTGTAGTAACCGGTCTATTACCATGTGGCGAAAACCAAAGGTTCGTATTCGACTCATTACCCTTTCGCGGAAAACGGATAGGATATCGGGGTCATGTACCGAGAAACAATCTTCTATAGCAGAACCAAGCTGATCTCCAAAAAACTGCGTCCCGGTACGTCCACCGGACACAACGAAGACCAGATTCTTGCCAAAACAGTCATCAGGCATCACCTGCACCCCTGCGCCAAAAGCCAAACGGAACAAGCATGCCGGCTATAACAAGAGTTGACACGCGGTTGAGTGCAGTTGCCATAAAGGCAGCCGCAGGCGCCAAAGACAATGCTGTCGCCATCGTGGCAGCAAGCGCCTCGCTGATACCCAGTCCGGCCGGGAAAATAGCGGCAGCACTTCCCAGAATGACGGCACCGGATATTGAAACAGCTTCAGCCAGGGTCACACTGACTCCAATCCCCAGAAAGCAGAGCTGAACACGCAATACCAAGATGAGTGCCCGTCCAAGCCGGAGAAATACAAATGCGCTGGCGAGCGCACGTCCGGCAGTGTATTTGACGACGAGAACAGAGCCGACAAAAACCGGAAGCCCTGCTATCAAAAGGATAATAGCCAGAGCGGGCATCGAATCCAGTAGCGCAACGCCCACCAGGGTAGCAATCAGACCCAGGGTCGCAAGATTTCCCAACAATATGACACCACCAGCTTGAGCCAACCCAACCCCTCGGGCTGACAAGGCTGAAGAGTGCAATATGGTTCCGGCTGGAACTGGAAGAATGTTTGTCACCATCGCCAGAATCGTTACATGAAATGCATGAAAAAAACCGATGGAAATACCCGTTATTCGTCCCGCCACCTGCAAACCCATGGCATTGAAGCAGATTGCTATGGGTGCACCAATCAACAGATTAGCCACCAAAGGTAACAGATTCAACTCCGTCAATTCGAACTTCAACGACCTAAGTGAGATCCATAGGCCAATGACGAAGAGCATCAACGCCACTACCCCGTATATAAACCGATACCTTCTGGCGTGTGACGAAAGGCGCTCAAGCCAATCTGTTACGCGAACAGACAAGGCTTCATGCTGATCGAGAAACCAGAAACGCCTCTGCATGGCCTAACCCTTCCGGGCCGTAGAATCTGTACCGCTTCCCCAAGCGCCAGCAGCATAAAGCAACTCATCATAGGCCATTCTGGCAACATCTACACACTCCTCAAGCAGTCGCTGATGACGACGCTCCAATTCACGGGGATCTGTTTCAAGTGCATTCAAGATGGCAGAGGATATCGAATCCGGATTCGGTCGGTCGACATGCCATGCCAGACCAAATCGCTCCTGCTGTTGCTCTATGTATCCCCTGAATGATGGTGCTGCATATACCGCCGGAACGCCCATTACTACAGCCTCTGATGCCATGGTTGCGCTCTCACCGACAACCAGCCGGCAATGACCCATAACATGATGAAGAGCATCTGGACTACCGGCATAAGCCAGCTCTTCAAGCTCCTCGGGAAGCTTTTCTTCTGCAGAGATGAGAACTCGCCCATGTTGACGCAAAATACCCACAACCCTTTTGAGTGTATCGATACTCCAGCCCTTGAGACCGATATCATGACTCGCATTCCATGAGACTACCCTTATTAGAAACGTATCGCCTTCAGGATCCAATCCATTGGCTATGGCAACCGAAACATCGGGCTGAAAACGGGAAGGGTGGAGCCTTGCCAATTCATGATAGCCAAGATATCGGCACCCCTTTCTCTTTGGAACCCAACCACGGTAAGCGTCGGGAACAATTATTCGATCCGCAAAGGGGTATGTAAGGAAATTCTGAATGTGTGCCCGTTCCGTGTTGTAAAAGACTACGGTAGGGCAACCAAGGTACCACCCCACCTGGGCTGCAGAGGTTCCACCGACCCCTGCCATGACATCCGGCAAGAACTCGCGCACCACATTGGCCAATGCCCTATTCCTCAGGAGCAGCTCCCTCGCCATAGCCAGACTTCCACCGCCGGAGTGGACTGACAAGCATTGATGGGGAATATCAAGCTCGTCTAGAAGCACCAGTGTGCAATCCTTGTCACGACTCGTCACTTTTACCTGATGGCCAGACTCAGCCAGCCACTCAATTGGGTTACGAAAAAAGTGGACGTGCGCTGGGTGCGTAATTTCTATGAGAAACTTCAACTATGATTTCTCTTGGTGGTAATGGACAATCAAACCGAATCCTTGTAGTTAAGAGCTGTAATCTGTTCAGATATTAAACCGATTAGAAAAATTATGACGGCTGCACTCAAGAGCAGAAGCGTCATATTGGTTAGACGCCCATAAAGAGTAAACGTGTAGGCATAATAACCAGCCCCGGCGACAAAAAATAAGGCACTTGCTGGCAAGAACAGTTTAAGTGGTGCGTACAAGGTCGCAATTTTGAAAATGATGACCATAAAGCGAATACCGTCACGGATTGGGCGAATATGACTCTTGCCCTGTCGCTTGCGGGCTTCGATGTCCACAAATTCCACCGGATGACCAGAACGCATGAAGGCCATGGTGATGGTCGTCGGGTAGGAAAATCCGTTGGGCAGCAAATAGAGAAATTTCCGGAATTTGTCGGCGCGGGCGGCGCGGAATCCCGACGTGAGATCCGGGATGTTGTGACTGGTGACCATGGAGGCGACCAGGTTGTACACGCCATTGGCCATCAGGCGGCCGACGTTGGCATGGGATCTGGCGGTTGCGCGGGCTCCCACTACCATGTCATGGCCCTCTTCCAGTTTTTCCAGCAGGCGCGGGATGTCGGCCGGGTCGTGCTGGCCGTCGCCGTCGAGGAAGACCAGGATATCGCCTGTGGCCTTTCGGGCGCCGGCCTTGACCGCCGCGCCGTTGCCCAGGCTACGGGGGTGGCTGAGCACGTCGGCGCCGGCCTTTCGAGCAGTCTCGGCCGTGTCATCGGTTGATCCGTCATCCACGACGAGGATTTCGGCCTTGGGATATTGCTCTCGAATGCCGGCTACGACGTTTCCGATGCTGGAATCCTCGTTCTTGGCGGGGATGATGACGGACAGGTTCATGGATTGGTGGCGGGCGGTCTTTGATGGCTGAAGAGTAGTGTCCGGGTGGTCGAAGTATGGCAGATCGGTTGGGGGAGCTCAAAGGGGATTGTGGAGGTGGCGGGGGCGTCACATATTGCGGCGGGGGCAATTGAGGTCTCGTCCGTCGGCCACGTTGGGCCGACCTACACGGGTAAAAACTTTGCAAAACCAGCGCTCAACAGCTAGGATTTCAGGCAGTATTTCAAGGAGTACGGTTTCATGCCCGCCCAACCCGCCAGCGCCATGCGCCTACCTCTGCTGGCCCGCAAGATGGTCGAGGCCGGCCTGTTTGACGAGAACAAGGCGCAGGAAGCCGTCGAGACGGCTGGCAAGAAGGGGCGCACCTTCACCAGTCACATCGTGCGCGAGAAGCTGGTCGATGCCATGGCCTATGCCCACCTGGCCTCCGAGGATTTCGGCATGCCGCTGATCGACCTGACCGCGGTGGATCTGAAGAACGCCCCCACCGATGCGGTCAAGGAAGAGTTGCTGCGCAAGCACTTGATCGTGCCCATTCTCAAGCGCGGTCGGCGCCTGTTCGTGGCAGTGGCCGACCCCGGCAACAAGGCCGGACTCGACGAGATCACCTTTACCACCGGCTTGCAGGTCGAGGCCGTGCTGGCCCCCTACTCGGCGATCGAACCGGCCCTGGACCGGGCCACCGCCGGTTCGGCTTCGGCCTTCAACGAGCTGACCGAGGAAGAGGACAATCTCGAAAACCTGGAATTCGACCAGGGTGAGGAGCAGCAGGATCAGCAGCAGGATGCCGCCGGCTCGGATGACGCCCCGGTGGTGCGCTTTGTCAACAAGGTGCTGGTCGATGCCATCCGCAAGGGCGCCTCGGACATCCACTTCGAGCCCTACGAAGAGGAGTATCGCGTCCGCTTTCGCGTGGACGGCGTACTGGTGACCCAGGTGCGCCCGCCCAAGCGCATGTCGCCGCGACTGTCGGCGCGTCTTAAGGTCATGGCCAATCTGGATATCGCCGAGCGCCGCATTCCGCAGGATGGCCGCATCAAGCTCAATATTTCCAAGGGCCAGGCCTACGATTTTCGTGTCTCGACCTGCCCGACACTGTGGGGCGAGAAGATCGTGCTGCGTATTCTCGATTCCTCCGGCGCCTATCTCGGCCCCGAGAAACTGGGCTTTGAGCCCAAGCAGCAGGAAGACTACCTTGCCGCCATCAACAAGCCCTACGGCATGGTGCTGGTCACCGGCCCGACCGGTTCCGGTAAGACGGTCACGCTCTACACCGCCCTGGGTATACTCAACGACGAGGGCCGGAATATTTCCACCGTCGAGGATCCGGTGGAAATTCGCATGAAGGGCATCAATCAGGTCCAGCAGAACACCAAGCAGGGCCTCACCTTTGCCGCCGCGCTGCGCTCGTTTCTGCGCCAGGATCCCGACATCATCATGGTCGGCGAGATCCGTGACCTGGAAACGGCCGAAATCGCCATCAAGGCCGCCCAGACCGGTCACCTGGTGCTCTCGACGCTGCACACCAACGACGCCCCGGCCTCGATTGCCCGACTGACCAACATGGGTGTGCCGTCCTACAATATTGTTTCCACCGTCCACCTGGTGCTGGCCCAGCGCCTGGGCCGTACCCTGCATACCTGCAAAAAGCGCGAGGAAGTGCCCGACGACGCCCTGCTGCGCGTCGGCTTTACCGAGGACGAAGTGGCCGAGGGTATCCAGATCTACGAGGCCAATGGCTGCGACCAGTGCACGGCCGGCTACAAGGGCCGGACGGGTGTGTTCCAGGTCATGCCCATCACCGAGGACATGGAACGGGTGATTCTGGAAGGCGGCTCGGCGCTGGACCTGGAAAAGCAGGCGGCCCGCGAGGGCATCGTCGATCTGCGCCGCGCGGCGCTCAACAAGGTCAAGGCCGGACGCATCAGCCTGGCCGAGATGAACCGCGTAACCAAGGATTGACGTGAAGCCCCACCCCTTGTCGTCCCGCCCCCCCATTGTCGTCCCGGACTTGATCCGGGACCTCCCACCCTGAAACCGATACCAGCGCCGTGCCAGAACCACCATGCGAGGTCCCGGCTCTCCGCTGACGCTACGGCCGGGACGACGAAGTGTGTTGATGGCCCGAGCAAGCGAACCCCTTGTCGTCCCGGACTTGATCCGGGACCTCCCACCCTGAAACCGATACCAGCGCCGTGCCAGAACCACCATGCGAGGTCCCGGCTCTCCGCTGACGCTACGGCCGGGACGACGAAGTGTGTTGATGGCCCGAGCAAGCGAACCCCTTGTCGTCTCGGACTTGATCCGGGACCTCCCACCCTGAAACCGATACCAGCGCCGTGCCAGAACCACCATGCGAGGTCCCGGCTCTCCGCTGACGCTACGGCCGGGACGACGAAGTGTGTTGATGGCCCGAGCAAGCGAACCCCTTGTCGTCCCGGACTTGATCCGGGACCTCCCACCCTGAAACCGATACCAGCGCCGTGCCAGAACCACCATGCGAGGTCCCGGCTCTCCGCTTCGCTGCGGCCGGGACGACGGGAGGGGCTGGCTTGGGACCAACGCCGTGCCGGGGCCACCGTGCGAGGTCCCGGCTCTTCGCTTCGCTGCGGCCGGGACGACGAGGTGTCTATGATGGCCGGGACGACGAGGTGTCTATGATGGCCGGGACGACGGGGTTCTTGCCGCCGCCTTGCATTCGCCAACGAAACTGCGCAAAATCACGGTATTGTGAAGACTTGTGCAGGCCGCTTGCCAGCAACCGGCCGCCACGGCCCACCCCGGGAGACAGGCACTAGATGGCTACAACCAAGGACCAGATGCAGACCTTCCTGTGGGAAGGCAAGGACAAACGCGGCAAGAAACTCAAGGGGGAGCGGCTTGGCCGCAACGAGCTGCTGGTAAAGGCCGAACTGCGCCAGCAGGGCATCATTCCCGGCCGCATCCGCAAGAAACCCAAGGCGCTGTTCGGCAGTTCTGGGCGCCGCATCACGCCCAAAGACATGGCGGTCTTCACGCGCCAGCTCGCCACCATGATCCACTCCGGCATTCCGCTGGTACAGGCGTTTGCCATCATCGGCCAGGCGGCGGAGAACCCGCGGATGAAGAAGCTGATCTCCGACATCCGTGTGGATGTCGAGGGCGGCACGACCCTGGCCGAGGCGCTGGCCAAGCACCCGCTGTATTTCGACGAACTCTACGTCAACCTGGTCGAAGCCGGCGAAAGTGCCGGTGTGCTCGACCAGGTGCTGCACTCCATCGCCAGCTACAAGGAGCGGATGGAATCGATCAAGGGCAAGATCAAGAAGGCCATGTTCTACCCGGCCGCCGTGCTGGCCGTGGCCATCGGCGTGACCGCGCTGCTGCTGATTGTCATCATCCCGCAGTTCGAGGACATGTTCGTCGGCTTCGGCGCCGATCTGCCGGCTTTTACGCGCATGGTCCTCGATCTTTCGGACTTCATGCAGCGGCGTGGCTGGCTGGTTTTGCTCGGCACTATTGTCGCCATTGTCGGCGTTATACAGCTGAAAAAGCGCAACAAGAAGTTTGCCCACGCCCTCGACCGCCTGTCGCTGCGCCTGCCCATACTTGGCGGGGTGCTTGAGAAGTCGGCGCTGGCCCGATTTGCCAGTACCCTGTCCACGACCTTCGCCGCCGGTGTCCCCTTGGTCGACGCACTGCGCACGGTGGCTGGCGCCACCGGCAACGTCGTGTTCGAGGAGGCCGTCTACCAGATCCGCGAGGACGTGGCCACCGGACATCCCCTGCAGTTGGCCATGCAGCAAACCGGGCTGTTTCCGCCAATGATGGTGCAGATGACCGCCATCGGCGAGGAAGCCGGTTCACTCGATGCCATGCTGGAGAAGGTCGCCGCCTTCTACGAGGAAGAGGTCAACAACACCGTGGACGCGCTGTCCAGCCTGATCGAGCCCATCATCATCGTGATCATTGGCGTACTGGTCGGCAGCCTGGTGGTCGCCATGTACCTGCCCATCTTCCAGATGGCTGCGGTTATCTAAGGTTCGAGGTTCGAGGGTCGAGGTTCGAGGTTAGAGGCTGGTGGAGAAAGAGTTAGCGGACCAACCAACGAACAAACAAGAAGACTCATAAACCAATGATCGAAGTTATCCAGGCATTGCACCCGGCGGTCCTTGTGGCCGCCGTTTTCGTTTTCGGGTTGTTGATCGGCAGCTTTCTCAATGTGGTCATCCTGCGCTATCCGCGCCGGCTGCTGCATGACTGGCAATGCCAGTGCCGTGAGCTGCTCGAACTGGAGCCGCCAACCGACCAGCCGCCGCCCGACCTGGTGAAATCGCGTTCGCATTGCCCATCGTGCCGGAACACGATTGCCTGGTACGACAATATCCCGGTAATCAGCTGGATCGTGCTGGGTCGCAAATGCCGGCATTGCGGTACGAGCATCGCCTTTCGCTATCCGCTGGTGGAACTGGCCACGGCCATTCTCTCCGCGGTGGTCATCTGGCATTTCGGGGCCAGTACCGAAGGCCTGGCCGCGCTGGTGCTGACCTGGACCCTGATTGCGGCAACCGGCATCGATATCGATCATCAGCTCCTGCCCGATCAGGTCACCCTGCCCCTGCTCTGGCTGGGCCTGGCCCTGAACCTGTGGCTGGGGCTGTTTGCCACGCTGGAGGATGCCGTTATCGGCGCGATTGCCGGCTATGGCTCGCTGTGGCTGGTCTATCACGGTTTCCGACTGGCCACTGGCAAGGAGGGGATGGGCTACGGCGACTTCAAGCTGCTCGGCGCACTGGGCGCCTGGCTGGGCTGGCAGGCGCTGCCCATGATCATCCTGGGCGCCTCGCTGGTCGGTGCCATTGTTGGCCTGGTCCTGATGGTCGCCATGCGTCGGGGTCGCGAGATCCCCATCGCTTTCGGACCCTACCTGGCCGCGGCCGGGTGGATCGCGATGATCTGGGGTGACAGAATTCTTGATTTCTGGCTGGTGTATTGATGGTTTCGGCGTAATAGTACGTGTAGCGCAGGGGATACGCGCAGTTGGCCTGCGGTTGGATGGGCGTTGTGCCGGGGATGCACCCCCGGCCTACGGATTGCAGGCGTTGTGCCGGGGATACGAACGGGCGCCCCTGTTCTACCCCGGCCTACGGTTGGGGGCATTGCGTGGGACTGCAATTCCGGCGTGTCCGGGATGCGTCCGTTGTGTAGGCCGGCGCTGCGTCGCCGGCGTCCAGCGATGAAGTCGCCCGGAAACCCGAGCCAGAACGACCTTGCGAGACAAGGAGAATGAAAGATCGACCCGCAGGAGAGTCCGGTCATGCAGCGAGCTGAAAACACATACCGCTCAAGCCCCGGTGCCTGGCTGATTCTGATCTTCGTGGCCGGATACCTGCTGACCGCCTGGACCGTCAGCTACCTTTCTGACTTTCATGGCCATGAAATCGGCTGGCTGACACGGATCTGGCCCGCTCATCTTCGTGATACCAGCAGTGGTTTTCTCTGGTTCGAGCTGTTCGGCGAGCATTCGCCCACAGAATAGTTGCAGCGACTGTTTCTGCTGCTCGGCGCGCTGTTCTGCCTGTTGACCGGCTTTCGTTCACAGGCTCAGCGCAGCCTGTACTGGGCCATCGGCTTGACGGTGATTGCACTGGTCTGGATGTACCTCGAAGACAGTCAGAATATCCGTCATGCGCTGTCAGTCTGGATGGGAGAAGCCGTCTGGGCCTATGACCCGGAATCCATCGAGTGGCGACGCAGCCTGATTCGAACCCTTGTAGAGTTGACCGTTTACGCGCTCATGGGGGCCGTGGCCCTGAGCGGACTGGTCCTGCTGCTGATGCACACCGGCGTTCGACATACCGGTGGCCGATGCCTAGTGGTCGGCGTGGTAGTCTTCGGTGTGGCCGCGGCAGCTTCGGCCACACGCAATGTAGGTGATTGGTATGCCCGAGCCGGCGACGTGCTCTTTCATTGGGTGGCGGCAACCGGTACCGTCGAGCACGATAGTACCCGGGTGGCCTTCCTTGAGGACCCCGTTGGCTTCTGGTTTTTTGATTTCGTGATCGAGGAGTCCCTGGAGCTGATCGGTGCGGCCTGCCTGTGCGCCGGCTTGGTCTGGATTTACAGCAACCGTGAGCGGCTTTTCTAGAAGGACGCTGCCTGACTGCCAGAACACCGGGGATACGCGTGGACAATCTTTGGTCGGTTGATAGCTGAAGCTCTCTCACCCACAAGGCAAGTGTTGATTGATCTTTCCTTGACGCACATCACTACTCTTGTGCTCTCGCGAGAATACCATCACAGTGGCGCACTCCGAGGGTTTGCGCGTGTTGATCATTCGACCGGAGTAACAGCCATGACCAGATTTATCTTGTTGACGGGAACAATCATGTCCATGATTCTCATGAGCCTTCTTGCGTCGGACCAGTCGTCTTTGATTGAGTCCGCACATGCCGACGAGGAAGCAAGTGTTGATCGAATTACCGTGTTTGCTCCACGCATCACACGGGAACGATCACGCAGGGGCAGTATGGCCCATGTGGAAAAAATGGAGCGGACTGCCGTCGTGGACTTCAGCGATCTGGACCTGAGCCGAACAGCCGACTTGTTTGAGCTCGAAGACCGCATTCATGAAGCCGCCTCCACGATCTGCGAGGAATTGGCAGAGTCCTATCCGCAAGGTCAGCCGGCCACCCCGGTATGCATTCGGCGCGCCGTGGACGATGCGATGGCCGATGCAAGACTGCTGGCACGCTCCCCGCAGTAGACCGGAATGCACCCCGGGCCTGCGACCCGGCGCTGGCCTGACTAGGCCGGCGCTGCGTCGCTGGCGTTTGGCGGCAGAGAACTCCACCAGCCGCTTAATTCTGCGGAAACAGGCGCGCGACGGTTTGTGCGGCATGGTCACCGTCGATTCGGCGCCGGGCCTCGATCAGCCATTGTCGAGCATCTTCGGCTGTCGCGGGAGGAGGTTCGCGCGGTACTGACCCGGCGGGCGGTGTCGCTTGCCGGGTCGGGTCCAGCAGCAGGAACCAGTCCAGCCATGCGGCACTGATCCAGATCCGGGGGCGTTCATCATCGCTGCACAGTGACAGGGCCCGCCGCTCGCGCAGCAGTTGCGCAAACCACCCGGTCCAGCCGCCGGCCGGCCGGGGCGCACCCAGACCGATGCCGGTCTCACCCTCCCGCTGGGTCAGAAAGCCGGCTGCATGGAGCAGATCATCCAGCGCATCGGCGCTGGGACGGATGCCGGCCACGCCGGCAATGGCGACAGCATTGTCCGGCGGCGACGGTTCGCCGGCCATGGACCGGGCCGCACCACCGGAACCCGGCATGGCGCGGGGCAGCCGGGGATGGCTTGTGGTGGCCGGCTGCTCGAAATTCCGGGTTCGGCGCTCCTCGGCCGCGGCTTCGTCTAGAAAGCTGTGGGGCGGAGCGTGAATCATGGCCTCGGCCAGGGGCGAGGGTTGCGAGGTTTCGACGGCATGCACCTGCAGCCGGCCCTGTTCGATGCGCTCGAGCAGGTCGATCAGCCCGGGCAGATCCATGTAGTCGTTGAGACAGTCGTTCAGGGCCTGTCTGACCAGCGGATGATCCGGCACCTGTCTGGGCCCGCTGAGGTTTTCCAGGCAGGCCAGCTGATCGGGAAAGACGCAGGCAATCAGGTTCTCGGCCTGGCTGCGCTGGCGCTGGGCGGGAATGCGGCCGGCCGGACCGGTCTTGAGCAGCACCAGGGCATTGTTGGCACACCAGCGAAACCGGGTGAGAAACAGGGGGGTGTCGAGCAGGGCCTGGGTGAGCACATCGGCCACGTTGTGAGAGCGCACGAACGAGACCACCTCGGCCAGTTCGAAGCGGCTGGTCACACCCAGCGATATCAGGATACCGTCGTCGGTGGCGGCCGCCTGCAGTTCAAAGTTGAACTGGCGGCAGAAACGCTTGCGCAGCGCCAGCCCCCAGGCCCGATTGATGCGGGCTCCGGCCAGGGTATGCAGCACCACGTGCCGATCGCCGCCCGGGTCGGTGACCTGCTCGATGATCAGCCGGTTCGGGCCGGGCAGGCAACCCAATACAGATCGGGATTCGGCCAGCATCTCCATGGCCTGGGGGTGCAAGGACGCCGCCCGCTCGCCGTCGTACACGCCCAGCACCGCGGCGGCGACTTCCCGGGTTCGTCCCGGTCCTTCGCCGAACCAGAACGGCAGCTCGGCCGGTTCGTCATCGGCCGGATCGACCAGTACCTCACCGGTGCTCACACGCAGTATTTTCCAGGCCCGCCTTCCCAATTGCAGGACCTGCCCCGGGGAGGATTCGAAAGCAAACTCCTCGTCCAGCCGTCCCACCGTCTCGCCGCTGTCGGCCCGCACCACGTCGTACTCGAAGAACTCGGGAATGGTGCCGGCATTGGCCAGTGCCAGCCGTCCGGCGCGCGGCGCCACCCGCCAGCCACCGGATCCATCGGGCTCCACCAGGGGCTTGAACTGCTGCAGGGGCATGTCTTCGGGACTGGCCGCAAGTGCCGCGAGCAAATCTTCCACCGTCTGCCGCGATACTTCGCCGAAAGGGCGGGCGGTTTGCACTGTCTGCAGGATGGCAGGGACGTCCAGCCTCTCGGCCGCCAGCATGGCCACCAGGTGCTGGGCCAGCACGTCGCTTGCCCCGCGTGGAATGGTCGTATGGTCGATGGTTCCGGCATCAAGACAGCCGGCCAGGGCGGTGGCCTCGATGAGTTGATTACGGGTCAGCGGGAACAGGTGCATGCAAGGCCGCTTGCCGGGACGGTGTCCACTGCGCCCGGCACGCTGCCGGACCAGATTCACCGAGCCGGGCGCGCCGATCTGGCAGACCCGGTCGACATGCCCCAGATCCAGCCCCAGCTCCAGTGAGGCACTGCTGACCATGACCCGCAGCGCCCCCTGCCTGAAGCGGCTTTCAATTGTTTCGCGGTGGCTGGTATCCAGGCTGCCGTGATGCGCGCCGACCTGGCCCGGCTGGCCATGCTCGACGAGACGCTCGTCAATCGCGGCGGATGTACGTTCGACCTGGGCGCGGGTCTGGCAGAACACCAGCAGCGAGCGATCGCCCAGTGCCAGCGAAACGATGCGGTCGTGGATCTGCTGCCAGTGCACTGTTCCCGGCCAGGCACCCAAGGGCGTTTCCGGCAATTCCAGCTTCAGCGCCACGGCGCCCGGTGGCTGCGGATTGATGACCTCGCAGGGCCACTGCCCGCCCAGCAACTCGGCCAGCGCTGTCGCCGGTCTCGCGGTGGCCGACAGGCCGATGCGCTGCACCGGCCTGGCGACCAGCCTGTCGAGTCGCGCCAGTGACAGGGCCAGGTGTGCGCCGCGCTTGGTATCGGCCAGGGCATGGATTTCATCAACGACCACGGCTTCGACGGATCGCAACAGGGCCCGCCCGCCGTGGCTGCCCAGCAGAACGAACAGGGATTCCGGCGTGGTCGACAGCAGGTCGGGGGGCTGCTTTCGCTGGCGAAGACGCTCAAACTGCGGGGTATCGCCACAACGCAGGCCCATGGTCAGCGGCCGCCCGCTCACCCGGCCGGCCGCGGCCAGCATGGGCGCCAGATTATGAGTCATGTCGCGGGCCAGGGCCTTGAGCGGAGCGATGTGCAGGGCACGCACGGCGCGCTCTTCGTCGGATTGATCGGCCAGGCGTTCGACCACCGGTCGCCAGGCCGCCAGCGACTTGCCCTGTCCAGTGGCGGCAATCAGCAGGGCATTGCGGCGTTGGCGCAGCAGCGGCCAGGCTTCGCGCTGAATGGCGGTCGGGGAGCCCAGTTCGCGCTCGAACCAGACATCCAGTTCATGTTCGGCGCCAAACAGCTTCATCGGACTCCCGTGATCAGGCTCCTTTCAATCTGGCCAGTGCCTGCTCATCGAGCCGGAAAACGGTCCACTCGTCCATGGGACGCGCGCCCAGGCTCTTGTAGAAATCAATGGCCGGTTGATTCCAGTCCAGCACGCTCCACTCCATGCGGCCGTATCCGCGCTCGCGGGCGATGCCGGCCAGGTGCAGCAACAGGGCCTTGCCGATTCCAAGTCCGCGAAACGCTTCGCGGACATACAGGTCTTCGAGGTAAAGTCCGGGTTTGCCGACGAATGTGGAGAAGTTGCGAAAGAACAGCGCGAAGCCGGCCACCTCTCCGTCCCATTCGGCCAGCGCCCCTTCGGCCACCGCCTGCTCCCCAAACAGCGACTCGGTCAGAAGCGCGGGCGTGGCTTCAACCTCATCGGCAAGACGTTCATATTCGGCCAGCTCCCTGATCAATTGCAGCAGGAGCAGTTCGTCACCGGGTACGGCACGGCGAATCACCAGGGTCTGACTCATCAGGCCTCCTCTCCGGATTTCTCGCGCGAAACATGCAGCAGCCCGGCATCCACCAGCGCTGGAATGCCCTGCTCACGAAAACGGGGCATGAATTCAGCCGTCGCGGCACCGGGGCGCAGGGCCAGGCTGACCCAGCGATCCCGGCCTTCGCGCTTGGCCAGGTAATTGGCTGCATCGGCCAGCTCGATGACCTCTTCCCAACTGAGCATTTCCGGCTGCTCGGCCAGGGCCGGATAGGTGGCCACACCGATCGAGCAGCTGACATTGATCTCGCCGCGATCGGTATCGAAAACCTCGCTTCTGACGGCGGCCATGATGCGCTCGGCACAGGCGGTGGCCTGATCACCCTCGCTGTGACGCGCCACGATCAGAAACTCTTCGCCACCCCATCGCACCACGTAATCGGAATCACGAACCTGGGCCTGCAACAGCTGCGCGAACCGGGACAACACCTGGTCACCGGCTGTGTGCCCGTAGCGATCGTTGATCTGCTTGAAGTGGTCCAGATCGACCATCAGGAAGCTGATGTCCTCATTGGCATGCTTGCCCTTGCGCCGGTACACCCGGTCGACGCCGGCAATGTCATGGGGGATCTGCTCTACCAGGAAACGTCGATTGCGCAAACCGGTCAGCGGATCGGTCAGGCTGGCATCGAGCAACTGCCGGTTCACTTCCTTGAGCTGCTCGGTGCGCTCGCGCACCATGTGTTCGAGCAAGCGTCCGCGACGACGCAGGTGGCGAACACTGTAGCGCCAGCCCAGATAGAGCATGATCAACACCAACACGGACACCAGCAGCCGGAACCAAAGGGTCTGGTAGTAACTTGGTTCGAGCTTCAGGGTCAGCACGGCCGGATCGTCACTGTAGAGCCCCTGCTCATTGCCGGCAAGCACCTCGAACCGATAGTCGCCGGGGGGCAGGTTGGTGTAGAAAGCCGTACGGCGGGCGCCGGCCTCGACCCATTCATCATCGAAACCGATCAGTCGGAAACGATGCTTGACACCCTTTGGCCAGCGGAAATCGAGCCCGGCAAAGTCCACCTCCAGGTCGCGCACGGCCGGCGGCAGGACCAGTTCCGCGGCTTCAACATGACCCAGCTCATGCTGTTCGCCGCCAGCACGCACCCGCGCCAGTCGTGGCCGGGGTGGCGGCGGATCCTGTCGGGCCTGGGCGACATCAAGAATCAGAACGCCCTCAAGGCTCGGACACCAGAGAAGGCCTGCATCAGGCTGGTACAGACCGGCCTGGCCCAATCCACCGTTGCACTGGGCAATGACAGGATGATCCAGCCCCCCGTAGATCCGAGGCTCGAAGCTGCTGCGCTCGCCACGGTCGATCTCGTCGAACTGTTCCAGCGGAATGCGCTGGATGCCCTCGTGAGAGGTTGCCCAGATTTCATCGCCGATGCGGGTCATGAACGAGGCCACCGTGGCACTGAGCCCGCGACCGTCGGTATACGTGCGCACCCGCTCATCATCGACTCGCATCCAGGCTCCCTGCATCATGGCCCAGATCTCGCCATCGATCTCGAACAGGCTCGATACCGAAAGCTCTCCAATCTCGGTGTCTTCGCCCACCGGCTCGAATCCGTCCACGCCTCCCCGGAACAGCCCGGTATCCGTCCCCACCCAGATCTCGCCGTGGCTGTCTTCCATGACGTCCCGCACCCGTGCCTGGGTCACGCCCTGCTGCGAGCCGACTCGCTGCAGTTCTCCGTTGCGCCACCAGTAGAGCCCCTCGAAACTGGCCATCCAGTAGCGCCCGTCGCTGGCACGGAATACGCGAGAAACATTGCGCTCGGGTAAATCCGCGGGAGTATCCAGTGGCTCAAGCGTTGAGCGGTCAAACCAGGCGACTCCGCCGCGGGTATTGACCCACAGTCGGTTGCCTTCTTCGTCGGCATAGATACCCATCACCATCGGGTGCGGCAGCGCATCGGGCGCCACCGCCTGCTCGAAGCGCTCACCGATCTGGCGAAACAGCCCCTGGTCATTGGTGCCGACCCAGACGGTGCCATCGCGATCTTCCTCGAAGGACCACACCATGCCATCGATCAGACCATCCACCTCGGTAAAACGGCGAAAAGGTGACGGAGCAAGCCTGATCACGCCGTTGGCCTGCGTGCCGACCCACAAGTGTCCACGGTCATCCAGGCTCAGTCGATGCAGCCACTCGCTGGCCGTGATATATCCGGTCACAACCGGGGCCGGCGCGGCATCGCCCGACAGTTGCCGGTACAGTCCCGATACGCTGCTGATCCAGAGCGTGTCATGGCGATCGATCAGCAGATCATGAATCTCGTGGCCATCCAGCGTCCGGTGCCAGTGGGCGGGATCGGTGCCGGGGCTCGCCTGATACATGCCATCGCTGGTCCCCACCAGCAATGTATCTCCGGATACCAGCAATGCCGTGAACTCATCATCGGATCGATCTTCGGGCAGGACATGCTGGTGCCATTGCCCCTCCTCCTGCCACCACAGCTCACCTCGACCGCCGGCAAATGGTCCATGCACCGGATCGTGAGTAATCGAGAACAACGAGCCGGCAACCCCCTCGATACGTCGCGGAGACGTATCCCTGAACTCGAACAGGCCGTGTTCGGTGGCGGCCCAGACACGATCTCGGCCGGCATCAACGGCCAGGTCCCGGACCGGACCGCTACGCTCTTCACCAAAGTCCACGGCGTGGAATCGATCCCCCTTGAAAACGCTCAGACCGCTTTCATGGCCAATCCAGATCCGTCCCTCTGCGTCCTCGGCCAGGGCATTGACATGATTGTGTCCCAGCCCGGCATGGGTGTCGGGATGAAACACTTCGAACTCATGGCCATCGAAGCGCACCGTGCCGTCCTGGGTGCCGATCCAGATCATGCCGTTGCCGGCCTGCAGCACATCCTTGCCGGTGATCTGGGGCATGCCATCGGCCACGCCCCAGCGCTGCTCGTGCAGTTGATGCGGCGGAACTTCAGGCGGCAGCGCCCAGGCACAGGGCAAGGCCAGGACAGCGACCACCAGAGCGATCAGCCGTCCCGGCCCGAGCAATCCCCAGTCAGTCATCGAATCCACCGCACCCGGCTCCTCCAAGGAGTTCAGAATCACCTGCTGGGCAGGATTGATGATCCGAAAGGACAACTAGAGCGACTTCTCCAGCTCCGGCACAAGCTCGAATAGATCGCCCACCAGCCCCAGATCGGCCACTTCGAAAATCGGTGCTTCCGGATCCTTGTTGATGGCCACGATGGTACCGGCATCCTTGATGCCTGTCAGGTGCTGGATGGCACCGGAAATGCCGATGGCGAAATACAGGTCCGGGGCAATGATCTTGCCGGTCTGGCCGACCTGCAACTCGTTGGGCACGTAACCGGCGTCCACCGCCGCGCGCGACGCGCCGACCGCGGCATTGAGTTTTTTGGCCAGCGAATAAATGATATCGAAACCTTCCGACGATCCCATGGCGCGACCACCGGACACCACTACGGGTGCCGAGGCCAGGTCCGGCCCTTCGCCGCCACCGCCTTCGAGTTTGACGAAGCGGGTGTGACCCGGATCAGATCCCTGCGCATCACGCGACTCGATCTCGGCCGAGCCACCCTCCCCGGCCGCGGCAAACGACGCGGTGCGGATGGTAGCCACCACCGGCTGCCCTTCGGCCACCTTGACGGTGACGATGGCGTTGCCGGCATAGATCGGGCGCTTGAAGGTGCGCTCGTCGATCACTTCCTGGATATCGGAGACCTGGTTGACGCCGATGAGTGCGGCGGCACGCGGCAGCACATCCTTCCCGAAGGTCGTCGACGGTGCCAGGATGTGTGAATAATCACCCGCCAGGGCCTTGATCTCCGGCGCCAGGCGCGCGGCCAGGGCATGCGTGAAATCCTCGCCGGCAATGCTCAGCACGCGGCTGACGCCCTCGAGCTTCGCGGCCTGCTCGGCAATCGGAGCCGGATCGGCGGCAAATACCGCCACATCGATGTCGGAAACTCCCAGCCCCAGCGCGCCGGTCAGCGCCTTGGCCGTGGACGGATTGAGCGTTTCGCCGTCATGTTCGGCGATGATCAGAATCTTGGACATTACAGCAACCCCTTCGCCTTGAGTTCGGACACCAGTTCATCCACGCTTTCGACGATTTTGCCGCCACCACGCTTGGGCGGGGGCTCGAAGGTAGTCATCTCGATATCGGCAACGCGCTCCACTTCCAGATCGTCCAGCGACAGGGTCTCAAGCGGCTTGCGCTTGGCCTTCATGATCTCGGGCAGCTTGACGAAACGCGGCTCGTTCAGGCGCAGATCCGAGGTCATCACCGCCGGCAGATCCACCTCGATGTATTCCAGCCCGGCGTCGACCTCACGGGCCACCGTGGCCGTGCCATCGGCAATCTCGACTTTCGAGGCAAAGGTGGCCTGTGGCCGGTCCCACAGCGCGGCCAGCATCTGGCCGGTCTGGTTGCAGTCATCGTCGATGGCCTGCTTGCCGAGAAACACGATGCCCGGCTCTTCCTTTTCGACCAGCTTCAGAAAGATGCGGGCGGCGGTCAGGGGCTGCACCGGCGTTTCTGCATCCACCTGGATGGCGCGATCGGCGCCCATGGCCAGGCCGGTGCGCAGCTGCTGCTGCACCTCGTTGCCGCCGATCGAGGCGACGATCACTTCCTCGGCCTCACCGCGCTCCTTGATGCGCAGCGCCTCCTCCAGGGCAATCTCGTCAAACGGGTTGATCGACATCTTCACGCCGTCGGTCTCGACGCCGGAGCCGTCGGATTTCACGCGCACGCGCACGTTGTAGTCCACCACCCGCTTGAGGGTGACCAGAATCTTCATGGTGAAATTCCCGAGTTTGGTGACACAAGCCCGCTATTGTAACGGCAAGCGGCCTGGCGGTGCCTCATCCGGTTTTGCTGCACCAGAGCAGCATGCTATTCTCCACATCGAATGCCCTGTGCAGGGTGCGATCGGGCAAACAGAATGAAGAACGATGGGAGGGGTTTGGGGCCCATGAGTCAACACCGGCAGTGGCGGGCGGTGCTGTGCCGCCCGAAACAGGAACGCAAGGCCGAGGCCCACCTGGAGCATCAGGGCTTCGAGGTTTTTCTGCCGCGCCTGCGGGCACGCCGCCTGTTGCGGGGTCGGCCCATCGCCCGGGTCGAACCGCTGTTTCCCCGCTACCTCTTCGTTCGACTTGAGGCCTTCGCCGACGACTGGTCAACCATTCGATCTACCCGGGGCGCCATTGGCCTGGTGCGCTTCGGCAACGAATTTCCAGTGCTGGAAGACGGTATCATTTACGAGTTGAGAGCCCGGCAGGACGATCAGGGTCTGATCGACCTTTCTGCCGCCATGGACGTCCGTGCCAACGATCCGGTCGAGATCACCAGCGGCGCGATGGCCGGCCTGAGAGCGGTTTTTCGAGCCCGAACCGGCGAGGATCGCGTCATAGTGCTGCTCAAGCTCCTCAACAAGGAACGAGAAATCGAACTGCCACGCGACCATATCCGGAAGGTGGTCTGACCCAAGACGGCGAAGGGTGAACGGGTGAATCGACAACACAACCGCGCTCATAGCCGTGCCAAACCGAACGGTGCGAGGCTCCGGAGATCGCCTGCGGTGATTCCGGGGCGACGTGCATGATGTTTCCCTGAAACCTGAACCCTGGAACCTTCAATTTATGTGCGGAATCGTAGGCGCTACCTCACCGAGAAACATCACCCCCATACTCATCGAGGGGCTGAAGCGGCTGGAATACCGCGGCTACGATTCAGCCGGCCTGGCCGTGCTGGTCGACGACCAGCTCGAACTGAGGCGCGCGGTCGGCAAGGTCGAAAAACTGGTTGCCGCAGTCGAGGCCAACGGCGCCGACAGCCACAGCGGTATCGCCCATACCCGCTGGGCCACGCACGGCCGACCGACCGAGGAGAACGCACACCCGCATGTCTCCAACCGGCAACTTGCGGTGGTGCACAACGGCATTATCGAAAATCACGACGAATTGCGCGCCTTGCTTCAGGCCGAGGGCTTCGAGTTCGCTTCGGAGACCGATACCGAGGTCATTGCCCACCTGATCGCCCACGAAGTCACTGGTGCCGGCGATTTTCGCAGTGCCTTTCTGCGTGCGGTCAGTCGACTCGAAGGAGCCTATGCCATCGCCGTCGTCACACCGGAAGACCCCGAGGCGGTCTACTTTGCCCGCATGGGCAGCCCGCTGGTGGTCGGTGTCGGGCTGGAAGAGAATTTCGTTGCCTCCGATCCGCTGGCACTGCTGCAGGTCACCGACCGCTTCATTCACCTGGAAGACGGCGACCTGGGCCGGATCGACCGCGACATCATTGCCCTGTTCGACCGTTCAGGCGAACCGGTGGAACGACCAAGTGAACGCTACGCTCATGACGACCAGGTGGCCAGCAAGGGCGACTATCGTCACTTCATGCTCAAGGAGATTCACGAGCAGCCCGAGGCCGTCGCCAACACGCTGGTCGGCAAGCTGGGCAGCCGTCATGTGCTGACCGAATCGCTGGGGCCGGAAGCCAATGCCATTCTGCCCGACATCGAGGCGATCCATATCATCGCCTGCGGCACCAGCTACCACGCCGGCCTGGTGGCGCGCTACTGGCTGGAGGCCATTGCCGGCATTCCGGTCAACGTCGAAGTCGCCAGCGAATACCGCTACCGCAAGCCGGTCGCTCCGCGCAATACACTGTTTGTCGGTATCTCGCAGTCAGGCGAGACTGCGGATACCCTGGCGGCCCTCAGATTCGCCAAACAGGCCGGGTATTGCCAGACCCTGGCCCTGTGCAACATGCCGGGCTCTACCCTGGTGCGCGAGTCCGGACTGAGGCTGCTGACCAATGCCGGGGTGGAAATCGGTGTGGCCTCGACCAAGGCCTTTACCACCCAGCTTGCCGCGCTGTACTGGTTCACCATCGCCCTGGCGCGTGCGCGCGGGCAGATCGACGAGGAAACCGAAGCCGCCGCCGTTGCCGAGCTGCGCGAGTTGCCCGAACAGATCCGGCAGACGCTGTCGCTGGAGAGCGCCATCCAGCAACTGTCAGAGACCTTCATCGACAAGCATCACGCGCTGTTTCTAGGGCGCGGCACCCACTATCCCGTGGCCCTGGAAGGCGCCCTGAAGCTCAAGGAAATCAGTTACATCCATGCCGAGGCCTACCCGGCCGGGGAGCTCAAGCACGGCCCCCTGGCGCTGGTCGACGAGGACATGCCGGTCATCAGTGTCGCTCCGGGCGACAACTTGCTGGGCAAACTCAAATCGAACCTGGAAGAAGTCCGCGCGCGCGGCGGACAACTGGTCAACTTCGTGGCCAGCAGTGTCGACATGCACGAGGGCACGGGCGTTACCAACATTCATGTGCCGGGCATGGACAATGCGCTCAGCCCGCTGATTGCCACCATCCCGCTACAGTTGCTGGCCTACCACGTGGCCCTGCTCAAGGGCACGGATATCGACAAGCCCCGCAATCTGGCCAAGTCGGTCACGGTCGAGTAGGGGAAACCAGGAACACCCCTTCCCCTCCGTGTTCGAAGTCCAGCCAGGTGGCCTCGATCTTTCGCTCGGCCAGCAGACGATCGGCGGCTTCGGCGGCTTCGCCCACTTCGCAGACCAGGATTCCGCCGGGTTCCAGGTGATCGGATGCCTGATCGAGCAGGTGCCGGACCAGGTCGAGCCCGTCGTCGCCGGCCTCCAGACCGAGGACGGGTTCGTGGCGGTACTCCTCGGGTAAATCGGCCATCGAGGCGGTCGGCACGTATGGCGGGTTGGCGAGGATGACGTCGTACCGACGCTCCCCCAGCCCTTCGAGCAGATCCGATTCGATGCAGTCGACGCGCTCGGACACGTCGTGCCGCTCGGCGTTACGGCGGGCCAGTTTTAGTGCTTCGGGGCTGATGTCAACCGCATCCACTGTCGCTTCGGGCCAGCGCTTCGCCACGGCAATGGCGAGACAGCCCGACCCGGTGCCCACATCCACCACGCGCCTGAGCCTGCCCGGCTCCATCCAGGGTGCAAACCCCTCAACGATCAGCTCGGCCAACGGTGAGCGCGGCACCAGCACATCTTCGTTGACCTCGAAGGCCATGCCGCAGAACCAGGCCTCGCCCAGCAGGTAGGCCAGTGGCTTGCGAGTCGCAATGCGTTCGGCCACCAGGTCGCGCAAGCGGTTTTCCTCGGCCGATGCCAGCTCGCGCTGGAATACCGATTCATCGAAGTCCGGCGCCAGCCCCAGAGTCGCCGAGGCCATCCAGCAAGCCTCGTCAAAGGCGTTGTCGGTGCCATGCCCGAAATGCAGACCGGCGGCTTCCATCTCGGCGACATGCTGATGAATATGGTCGATCAGTTTCATGGCTGATGCTCGGGATTGGGATTGGGGGATGCGACAAGGCCGGTCAGCGCCTGCCCCATGCGAACCCGGGCGCCCGGAACAAGATCATCATGCCACCCGGGAAAGTCTCGGGGCGTAAGGACAATGACGGTGGACCCCCAGTGGAAGCGACCGAGCTCGGCTCCGCGGTCGAGAAAATGGCGATCAATGGCGGTGGTGCGCGATTCACGACCCGGGCGACGGTCGGCGGGGCTGCCCCAGACGGTTTCTATACCGGCGACCAACATGGCGGCAACCATGACCACTGCGACCGGCCCGTGGGCGGTATCGAGCATGGCGACCATGCGTTCATTGCGTGCGAACAGGCGCGGTACGGTCCGCACGGTGGCCGCCGAGACACTGAACAGGTCGCCGGGCACTCGCACCTCTTCGGTTACGTGGCCGGCGATGGGGCTGTGAACCCGGTGATAGTCGTATGGGGCCAGGTAGACGGTCACGAAGTGTCCGTCGACAAAGGCTTCGGCCCGCTCGCGTGAGGCCAGCAACTCGGCGGCAGTGTAGTCGATGCCCTTGACCTGGACAATGCGGTCTTCACTCAGACGGCCAAGCTGACTGACGGTTCCGTCGGACGGGCAGACCATGCGATGGCGCTGATCGGCCAGTGGTCGAGCGCCGGGGGCGAGAGCCCGGGTGAAGAAATCATTGAAGTTTTCGTAGTCGCCCGGTTTGTCGCGCTCGGCCTCGGCCAGGTCGACACCGAACAGGCGAATGAACACGGCGATGAATGGCCGCCGGAACCAGCCAGAACGACAGGTCGACAATCGCCAAGCCAGCGCGGTCAGCAGGTGCCGGGGCAGCAGGTATTGCGGCCAACTACGCAGCCGATCCGAAAATGAGGCGCTCACCGGGTCAGCGCAAAGACATCGGCGGTCACATCTTCACTGGTCACGGCCGGACCGAAGCGACCGTAAAGGCGGCCTTCCGGGTCGATGATCAGAATCGAGGCCGAATGATCGACGTTGTAAAAGCCGGTCTCCTCATCGGCTTCCTCGTGGAAATACACCAGGCCAAGCTGGCGCGTGAAACGGTCGATCTCCTCAAGATCTCCTGTCACGCCGATGAAATCATCATGGAACCAGCGGACATACTCGGCCAGGTGCTCACCCTGATCCCGCTCGGGGTCCACAGACAGGAAAACGACCTGTGGCAGGGTCTCCTGGCGCATCATGTCAAGATCGCGCATCGATTGGGCCAGCACCGCCAGGGTGTCGGGGCAGATATCCGGGCAATTGGTGAATCCGGCAAACAGCAGTGTCCACCGGCCTTCCAGGTCACTGCGCGTGAACGACTCGCCGGCGGCCGTCTCGAGCTGAAACTCATCGACATGACGTGCCTGCGGAAAGAGCCGGGCCTCGCGCAGGTCCAGCGTACGCTGCATCAGGTTTGACGACACCACGATTCCGCCGGCGATGGCGGCCACCGCGATAGCAATGATGATGAAGATACGGCCGTTTTGGGTTCGGAAACCGGGCATCTGGTTCATGGGCAAATTATATCGTTCGGATGTCAGGAAATTGATCGGGCATGGAAAAAGCGAGAGCCGGCCGATAAGCCGGGTTCTGTCGTGGACAGTCATTCATCTTGGACGGTTGTCGCCAACCGCCTCCAGCAGCCTACCCGGATGCAGCGCGGGCCACGCCGTGGCATCCCTATTTGGCCTTGCTTCGAGTGGGGTTTGCCCTGCCATGACTGTTACCAGTCACGCGGTGCGCTCTTACCGCACCATTTCACCCTTGCCTGTGCCTTGAAAAAGGCCATCGGCGGTATGTTTTCTGCGGCACTTTCCGTGGATCGGTGAAGACCCCCCAGGCGTTACCTGGCACCCTGCCCTGTGAAGCCCGGACTTTCCTCCATGCCCTCAACGGACACAGCGACTGTCTGGCCGGCTCTCGCGGGCATTATGACCGATCCGGAAGGCAAGGGTTCACTCATGTGCCATCCAACTCCTCGTCAGCTTTTCACGCGGCTCAACGCAACTGCGAAGAATTGATGACAGTCAACATCCGGTCAATCGCGCATGACTAGAATCGACCCCAACTGGATACTCCAACAGGGTTTGCATTATGTCGAAGGATTACCTGGCCGTGCAGGCCAGCTACGGGCGCTGCACGCGCCAGAAGGGTTTCATCACTCGCTTCTACGAATTGCTTCTGGACCGCGATGAGCGCATTCGGAAGATGTTTTCGACCACCGACTGGAGCCAGCAGAATCGGGCGCTGCGGCGAGGCATCAGCATTGCGCTGACCTATGCCGGGGGCTCGGACATTGTCGAGCGTTCGATGAACGAGATGGCCGATGTGCACAGCCGCAAGGGCCGCGCACCGGTCGATCCGGAGCTTTACAGGCACTGGCGCGAAAGTCTGCTTCAGGCCGTGGAGGAATTCGATCCGCGCCTCACGTCGGAGCTGCGCCAGGATTGGGCCGATGCACTCAGGAAAACCACCGACTATTTCACGGCGAAGTATTGACAGCCCCTAGCCCAGCCCCACACTTGGCCGCGCACTTCCTCGAACCCGCAGGCCGGAGATTGCGCGCGCATCCCTGGCGGTCTCGGCCTGTCCGAAAGCCTGAATGTGGCCGGGATGCATCAGGGACGCAGGACGCGCAGCCACCACCAGAAATTGACCAGGCTCATCAATGAGGCGGCCACGTAGGTGAAGGCCGCCGCGCGGAGAATGCGGCGGGCATGGGGGCGGTCCTCGGGCTTGAGGTATTCGCCCTTTTCCAGCAGCGGCATGGCGCGCCGGAAGCTGGCATCAAGCTCGGTGGGCAAGGTCATGATATGAACGACGATGCCCGAGGCCAGTGCGGCGATGGCGAGCATCAGCATGATTAAACCGGCTCGCGGCAGGCGCAACAGCACCATGGCCAGCGGGGCCAGCGCGATCAGGACCACACCGATGCGCTGGAAGCGCTGTACGGCCTGCACCAGTTTCGTACGCCATACCAGCGGCTTGTAGCCATCGGCGTGCTGAATGGCGTGGCCCACCTCGTGCGCGGCCACGGTCACCGCGGTCAGCGAGGCACCATCGTGGTGCTCAGGACTGAGCCGAACCATGCGCGCTTCGGGGTCATAGTGGTCGGCACCGGGTTCGGATCGCTCGACGCCAACCGACTCCAGTCCCAGCCGATCCAGCAGGTGGCGGGCCAGTTCACCGCCGGTGCCCTGATAGCGGTCGTCGGGCTGCCGATACGTCGCCAGTACGCGCTTGACCCACCACTGCGGCAGGAAGATGACTGCGCCTATCAGGATCAGAAGCAGGATAATGTGCATGGTCAGATCCGCATCACGAGTCGTTTTGCTCCACCAGGGCCCAGGCTTCGCGACGACTCATTCCGGTCAGCCTGGCCAGCACTTTGGCCGCGCGCGACGGCGGCAGTTCCCGGGCCAGCTCACGCAGTAAAGCCCGGGGTCGGACAGGCCCGCCGGGTGCGGCATTGCCCGCGACCACCACGACGGCTTCTCCGCGCTGCTGGTCGGGATCGCTACCGACCCACCCGGCCAGTTCCGCCAGGCGGGCCCGCCGCACCGTTTCATGCCACTTGGTGAGTTCTCGGGCCAATGTGGCCAGGCGGTCCTCACCGAACGCCGCCGACATGTCGCCAAGAATCTCCGGAAGATCCCGTGCCGGCGCGTAGAAGATCAGGGTGACATCCATGTCGGCCAGATTGTCCAGTCGCGTCCGCCGCTGGCCGGCGCGGGCGGGCAGAAAGCCTTCGAAGTGAAAACGGTCGGACGGCAATCCAGCCACCGACAGGGCGGCAATAGCAGCGCAGGGCCCCGGCACGGTGCGCACCGGTATGCCGGCCCCATGCGCTGCCGCAACCAGACGATATCCGGGGTCGGAAACCAGTGGTGTACCGGCATCGCTGATCAGGGCGACTGAATCGCCGGCGCTCAAGCGTTCGATCAGCCGGTCGAGTTGCGCAGACTCATTGTGCTCATGCAGGCTGATCATTTCCGGGGCCGGTCTTTCAGCAAACAGTCTCCGACTGGTTCGGGTGTCTTCGGCGGCCACCACCTTGACCTGTTGCAGCACGTCCAACGCGCGCGGGCTCATGTCCCCAAGGTTGCCAATGGGCGTGGCAACGACCCAGAGCGCGGCGGGATCGGTTTGGATTGAATCGTTCATGAGGGCATTCTATATTCCGTAGCCCTTGCCCATGCGCAATGCGACAACCCGGTTTATCATGAGCGCCATGAACCGTCTGTATGCCTTGATCATCTCCGTACCGCTCCTACTGCTCGTCGCCTGCGCGCCGCCGGGGCCGGACGTTCGCCCCGATCCCGTCGACGACCGCCAGGCCGAAGCCGCTGAACTTCAGGCCCGGGGCGAATACATCGATGCCGCTCAGACCTGGCTGGAACTTGCCGAACACCATCCCGAGCGAGCCAATCGTTTTCGCCTGCATGCCGCCGAAGCACTGCTCGAAGCGGGCGAACTGAATGAAGCCGAAGATGTTCTCGGCGTCGTCAGCCCCGATGCGGCCGACCGTGCTTTCGAGGCACGCTTCGAACTGGCGCGTGCCGAGCTGGCCATGCTGCGTGGCGATCTGGGCATGGCCGGGTGGTTGCTCTCGCATGCCGCAGAAGATCTGCCCGGAGGGTTGGTCGAGCGCCACCAGGCACTCGAGGACCGGCTCGAGATGCTGGAAGATCAACCCGCACGGCAGGCGCTCGCAGCGCTGGAGTCCGCCATTGCCGAGGATGACTTCGAACCTGAACTGGCGCTGGCGCTATTGATCGAATACCCGCTGGAAGCGCTGGAAGGCATTGTTTACCAGTATGGCCACCGCAGCGAATTGCTGCCCTGGCTGGATCTGGTGCTGAGTGCCCGTGAGCACCTGCTCGACCAGCCTGCCCTGCGGCCGGCCCTGGAAGCCTGGCAGGCGCGCCACCCCCAGGCGGGCTACAGCGCTGACGAGGCACTGGTCTGGCTGGCGGCCTGGCGTCAGTCGCACCCGCGCCCTGCTCGGGTCCATGTTGCCCTGCCTGCCCCGGAAACACCGCTGTATCGACCCGGCAATGCACTGCGCGACGGGTTGGTATCAGCCTGGCTGGAAACACCCCCGGACCATCGCCCGGAGCTGCATTTCCACTATGTCGGCGGCAATGCCGACGACATGGTCGCCACCTGGTTCGATGCCCGCGAACAGGGAGCAGACCTGCTGATCGGGCCGCTCGACCGCAACCAGGTCAATGCCTTGCTCGAGCTTCCCGATGCCGACATGCTGCCGACGCTGCTGCTCAACCTCCCCGACGAGTCGACAGCACTGGAGCAGGCGCCCGGGATGACGGCGCTGGCGCTGCCTCCGGAAGAAGAGGCCGAGCTGGCCGCCGCCCGCGCCCTGGTCGATGGCCACCAGCGGGCCGTGGTGCTGGCCCAGTACACCAGCTGGGGCGAGCGGGTTGCAGGCACGTTCGCCGACAACTTCGAGCTTGGCGGAGGCCGCGTGCTGGAGAACCGGATCTACGATGCGGCAAGCACCGACCATTCCCACCTGCTGCGCGAAGTGATGCGCATTGACGCATCGGAGGAACGCGCACGACGACTGCAGAGGCTCATCGGTGAGTCGATCGAGAGCGAACCCCAGCGTCGCACCGACCTGGACATGATCTTTCTGGCGGCACGCGCCGACGACGGGCGCCTGATGCCGCCGCAATTGCGTTTTTTTGATGCCGGCGACGTGCCGCTGATGGCGACCTCGCAGATCATAGCCGGGGCGCCGGACCCGGGACGCGACCGTGACCTGGACGGCGTCATCGTGCCGATCGCACCATGGTTTCTGGATCACACCGCGGCCGGAAGACATCGCATCCAGGCCGAGCGACACCATGCCCACCTGGGCAGCGCAACCTTGTCACGGCTGCACGCGCTGGGCCGGGACGCCATGTCGCTGGTGCCCTGGCTGGTGCTCATGCGAAGCGATCCGCAGCTCTACCTGCCGGGAATGACGGGTCGTCTTTCCCTGCCCGAAGGCCAGGTCGTGGTCCGCGACCTCCCCTTCATCAAGCTGGAAAACGGCCGCGGGCTGCCGCACTGACCCATGGCATCGACGCGAGGCGAATTCGGCGAACGACAAGCCGAACAATGGCTGCATGGCCAGGGCCTGGAAACCATCCAGCGCAACTATCGCTGTCGCGCCGGCGAGATCGACCTGGTCATGCTCGACTGTCAGGACAGTGACTGCCATGTGCTGAGCTTCGTCGAGGTACGCCTGCGTGGCCCCGGCGCCCGGGTCGACAGTGCCGACAGTGTCGATGTCCACAAGCAGCAACGCCTGGTCAATGCCGCCCGGCACTTTCTGATGTGTCATCCGGAATGGTCCGAACATGCCTGCCGCTTCGATGTCATAGGCATTGATTCGGAGGAGCAGGGCTTGCGCTGGATCCGCGATGCTTTCGAAGCCGACGAATAACGACGAACTCCCAAGGTGAAATCATGAACAAGCTGATTCGATGCGTCATCGCGCTGCTGGTGCTGTCCATGCTGAGCGCTTGTGCGGCACTGGTTGTTGGCGGTGCCGCGGCCACCGGCATGGCGGTACACGACCGGCGCAGCTTCGGTACGGTTGTCGACGACCGCGTGTTGCGGATCCGGGTCAGCGATGCCCTGCACCGTCACGAAGCCATGGCCGGTGAATCGACTCGCCTGCGCATACTCGCCTACAACGGCTGGGTGCTGCTGGCCGGCGAGGTGCCGGACCAACAAGCGGTCGATCTGGCCACCGAAGTGACCGAGGATGTCGACGGGGTCCGGCGTGTGATCAACGAACTGGCCGTCACCGAGCGCGCCGGAATGGGGCAGTCCAGCACCGACCGATGGATTTCGAGCAAGGTCAATACCAGCCTGGCAAGGGTGCGCGACATCCAGGGCTTCGATCCCACCCGGGTCAAGGTGATCTCCGCACGCAATATCGTTTACTTGATGGGCCTGGTCAGCAATGAAGAAGCCGAGGCAGCCGTCGAGCAGGCGCGCACGGTCCGTGGCGTGGAACGGGTGGTAACGGCGTTCGAGTATCTTGAGTCCGGCTGAGCCTGATTCAGGCTGGCCCGGGCCAGCGTAGAGAAAGGGGAACAGACATGAGCGAATCGAACGACAAGCGGCCGCTGGATACCGACGGCGCGACACGACTGGAAACCCTGGTGGAATCCGATGATGTCGTGGATCAGCCTTCAGCGACCGACGAAGCACTTGAAATCGGCTCATTCCGGCTGATTCGGGAACTGGGCAGCGGCGGCATGGGGCGTGTCTTCCTCGCCCGCCAGCTCGATCCGGTCGAACGCGACGTGGCGTTGAAGGTAATTCGCCAGCGGGTACTCAGTCAGCAAACCCTGGCGCGCTTCGAGGTCGAACGCCAGGTGCTGGCGCAGATGCAGCACCCGGCGATTGCGCAGGTCTACGATGCCGGCACCACGCCCCAGGGCTTTCCCTGGTTTGCCATGGAGTATGTCGAGGGCGAACCGCTCGACCAGTTCTGTGCACGGCACCGTCTGTCCCTCGATGACCGCCTCGAGCTGTTCGTACGCATCTGTCATGGCGTTCAGCATGCTCACCAGCGCGGCATCATTCACCGTGATCTCAAGCCGGCCAACATCCTGGTCACGCGAATCGACGGAGTGCCTCAGCCCAAGATCATCGACTTCGGCATCGCGTCGGCATCGCGTCGCGACGATGACTCAGCCGCGATCCGTGACGTTGCCGGCACACCCCAGTACATGAGCCCGGAACAGTTCGCCGACGGCGACGGCATTGTCGATACCCGCAGCGATGTCTATGCCCTGGGGGTGATTCTCTACGAGTTGCTGGTCGATCAGCCACCCATCGACCATCGCCACTTTCGCCGCGACGGCCCGCTGCACTTCTCCGATCTGCCCGACACCGGCACCATTGCCGCGCCCTCGAACCGGCTGTCGAGCGCCGGCGAGCAGCGAGACGAGGTGGCGAGCAAGCGATCCATCCCGTACCGGCGCCTGCATCGGACACTACGTGGCGACCTGGACGCCATCGTGCTCAAGGCCTTGAGCATCGAGCGCGAGAAGCGCTATGCCTCACCGGCGGAGTTTGCCGACGACATCGGCCGCTACCAGGCCTGCGAACCGGTGCGGGCCCGCCCCTGGACCCAGGGTTACCGTATGCGTCGCTTTGTTCGCCGCCATGCACTCGCCCTGGGCAGCGCCAGTGCCATCCTGCTGGCCCTGATCGCAGGTCTTACCGCGGCCACGCTGGGCATGCTGGAAGCGCAGCGCCAGTACGATATCGCGCAAACCCGAAGCCAGGAACTGGAACAGGTCGCGGCATTCCAGCAATCCATGCTGGAAGACATCGACCCGACCACGATGGGATTCGGCATTCTTGAAGTGCTGCGCGACCAGGTCAGGGAAGGCCTGGCCGGCATCGAAGGCAGCGGGTCTGACATCGAGTACGAGCAGTTCGAACGCTCTCTGGGTCTTGCCAATGCCAGCGACCTGGCGCACACCGTGGTCGACGAGCACATTCTTCAGCGTGCCCTTGAATCCATCGACCGAGATTTCGTCGATCAGCCCTTGCTGCGCGCCGACCTGCTCGAAGCGGTGTTCCAGGTCTACTACGCGGTCGGCCTGGTCCATGCATTGCCTGAACTGGGTGAGCGCATCATCGAACTGCGTATGTCGCAACTCGATGAAGCGGCGCTCGATGTACTCAAGGCGCACAACCAGCTGGGCGAAGGCCTGTATCGAACCGCCGATTACGAGCAGGCAGAGAAGCAGTTCCATCACGTCCTCGATACGCTCGACCCGAATCGGGACGAACACCAGGCTTTGATGCTGAAAACCCGGGCCAACCTGGCGTTGCTGCTGGTTGATCGGGGCGAGAATGAAGAGGCCATTGATCTGGCTGCCGAGAATATCGATCTGTCCCTTTCGGGCTGGGCCGAAGACGAACGGGACTTGCTGGGCATGTACGGAACCATGGGCTACGTACTGGCCCGCTCCGGCGATGTCGAGAACGCCCTGACCTGGTTTCAGAAGCAGCTCGACGGCCTGCGCGAGCATCCCGATGTCAGCAATCACACCATTGGGCGCAGCATGATCAATGTTTCGGCCGCACAGGGCGCCCTGGGCCGGCTGGAAGAATCGCTGGCAACCAATCGGGAAGCAGCTGCACTGCTGGAAACCGATCTTGGACGCCGTCATCCCGACACGCTTCGGGCCATGGCCAATGTAGGCAACACCCTCTACCAGCTGGGCGAGCGTGATGAATCCATCGCCGTCCTCGAGGAAGCAGTGAACCTGCGCTCGGAGGTCATGGGCCCCGGCCATCCGCTGACCCTGCGGGCGATGCTGAATTTGACCAGTGTACTGGTCGGCACTGGCGCGCTGGATGAAGCCGGCAGCCTGATCGGCAAGGTGGTCGATCAGCGCCGCCTGCTGCTCGGCGAATCGCACCTGGATACGCTGATGGCCAAGGAGTTCAAAGCCGATATCCTACTACGACAGGGTGACACGGAAGCCGCGCTAGCCATCATCGAGCCGGTTTACCAGCAGCGGCTGGAACAACTGGGCAGGGATCACAACCAGACCCAGGACGCCGGCTGGGTGCTGGGACGTACGCTGCGAAAGACCGACCGGCTCGATCAGGCCAGACCGCTTCTGAAAGCCACGCTGCAGCATGACTTTGACCGCAATGGCCCGGAAAGCGGCACCACGCTGAGAAAGGCGCTGGAGTACTATCGTGTCCTGAAGGATCTGGATCAGGTCGAGGCGGCCCGGGAAGCGAGAGCAGACTACCTGGCACCGATTGATGTCGATGATATCGATGAGCTCGACGACCGCCTGCACGAGCTTCACCAGATGCTGAACGCAGTCGACTGACCCAGCAGCAGGTCAGCCGGCACTCAGCCAATACATTGCCGGCACGAGTACCAGCAGGGTGAAACCGGCAGCCAGGGCATCATCGAGCATGACACCAAAGCCGCCGTGTACGCGGCGATCAAACCAGCGAATCGGCCACGGCTTGGCGGCATCGAAAATGCGAAACAGGACAAAAGCAGCCAGCCACCAGCCCCAGTGGAACGGCACGAAAAGCAGTACCAGCCACATGCCGACAAACTCGTCCCAGACAATGCCGCCGTGATCGTGCACCCCGAGTTTTTTCCCAATGATCCCGCACAGGGGGACGCCGATCAGAAAGCCGGCGATGACCACGGCGAGCGCCACTGAGAAGGGCAGTTGCACAATCAGGGCGGCAAACGGCAGCGAGGCAATGGTGCCGGCCGTTCCCGGCGCGACCGGAGCCAGGCCGCTGCCGAAACCGAAGGCGAGAAAGCCGGTGGGCGTGGCCAGGGCAATCTGGCGGGTGTCGGCGCGATTCATGACGCGAAATGATCCCATCCCGGCACCAGATCGGCAAGTTCACGGCCGCGGTCATCCAGGCAGCGCACCTTGCCGCTGTCGTCGATGCGACCGATATCGGTCAGCGTGGTACCGGCGGCCTCGGCCAGTTGGTCCAGTGACTGTTCCGGGTGTGCCGGCACGGCCGCCAACAGTTCGTAGTCGTTGCCGCCACCGGCCTGCAATGGCCAGCGCACGTGTTTGTCGCCCACGGCGGCCGTGAGAGCGCCAGAGGTCGGCAATCGGTCGAGGTGAATCTCGGCACCGAGCTGCCCGCCGAGAAGATGACCGAGATCAGCCAGCAGGCCGTCCGAGATATCAATCAGCGCATGCGCCGGCCCGGCCAGCACATCACCGGCGCGGACACGCGCCTGGGGGCGATGCAGACGTGCCAGCAGTGCTTCGGGAGCATCATCGCCCAGTGCCAGTGCGGCGGCGGCATCGCCCAGGGTTCCGGTCACGATCAGCCTGTCGCCGGGGCATGCGCCACGGCGCGTGGCAACGCGGTCGGGAGCAACTTCCCCCAGCAGTTCGACCGCGATATTGAGCGGCCCGGAAGAGATATTGCCGCCGACCAGTGCCACGTCGGCAGATTCGGCAGCACCCAGGAACCCATCGAGAAATCCATCCAGCCAGTCGGGATCGCATTGCGGAAGAGTCAGGGCCAGCAGGGCCCAGCGCGGCCTGGCGCCCATCGCGGCCAGGTCGCTGAGGTTGGCATGCATGGCCAGATGACCGATATCCGAAGGTTTCCAGGCGGCGGTGAAGTGACGGTCGAGCACCAGGGCATCCGTGGTCGCCACCAGCGCCCTGCCCGGCGTCGGCATGATGACAGCCGCATCGTCCCCGATGCCCACCGGCACCGATTCAGACGCCCGGATTCGGCGACGAATCCGTTCGATCAGGTCAAACTCACCCACTGCCCAGTTCGGCGTCGCGCTCGAGCTTGCGGCAATCGGCAGCCAGCCGGTCGAGCACACCATTGACAAAAGTGTGCGCCTGCTCGGCACCAAAACGATGCGCCAGCTCCACGGCCTCGTCGAGGATCACGCGATAGGGCGTCTCGATGTGGTGCAGCAACTCACAGGCACCCAGGCGGAGTATGACGCGTTCCATCTGATCGAGGCTGGCATCGACACGGGCCACGTGCGGGGCCAGCGCCTGGTCGAGCTCGTCGCGACGCTCGACCACTTCCCGAACCAGGGTTTCGAAATAATCCTCGTCGACGCCTTCGAAATTCTGCTCCTCCAGAAACTGCTCGACGATGGCCTGAGCCGTGTCGTCATTGAGCTGCCACTGATACAGTGCCTGCAGGGCTCGGCGCCGGGCACGACGGCGCGGCTCGAAGGTCCCGGCCGGCTTCTTCCTGCGCTCCCGTCGGCTCACGAGCCCGCCTCCGAGCGCAGTTCGATCATGTCCAGCGCCGCCAGGGCGACTTCCCGGCCCTTGTTCTTGCGTTTGGGGTCGGCCCGCTCCAGCGCCTGCGAACGGCTTTCAGGCGTAAGCACGCCGAAAGCCACCGGGATACCGGTGTCGAGTGCGACCTGTTGCAGGCCACGAGCGCATTCGGCACTGATGAATTCAAAGTGCGCGGTCTCGCCACGGACCACTGCGCCGATGGCAATCACCGCGTCAAACGATCCGCTCTCGGCCAGGTACTGGCTGGCCAGCGGCAGCTCCCAGGCGCCGGGAACATCAAAGACCTTGAGACGCGCATCATCCACGCCCGCGGCCGTCAAGGTCTGGCGCGCACCTTCGAGCAACATGCCGGTGATGGTCGGATTGAACTGCGCCACAGCGATGGCGATGCGCCAGTTGCCGGCACCGGGTCGGATCGATATGTCACTCATTGGCTTTCCCCTTCTCCCTCCGGAACCACGTATTCGACGATCTCCAGCCCAAAGCCATCCAGTGCATGAAGGCGCTTCGGTGCTCCGAAAACCTGCATCCGCCGTATGCCCAGCTCGGCGATGATCTGAGCGGCAATGCCATAGCTGCGCAGGTCGTGTTCCTGGTTGTCCTGATCTGTCTGTTCGTCATGCCCGCTGGTTGAAAGCAGGCCATCCAGTCGCGACTGGTCATCCTCATCATAGCCCAGCACCAGGGCCAGCCCGCGCCCGCGACGGGCGATATCGGCCAGGGCGGCGTCCAGCGGCATGCCGAATCCGGGATCGGTGATGCCAATTACGTCGCCCAGTAGCTCGGGCACATGGACACGGACCGGGAATGGCTCATCGGGCTGCACCTCGCCACGCATCAGGGCCCAGTGCAGCTTGCGGTTGATGCGATCGCGAAACACCTTGAGCTCGAAAGCTCCGTGCGCCGTGCCAACGGTCTGTGAATGCACGCATTCCACGCTCTGCTCGGTGCCCAGCCGGTAACGGATGAGATCGGCCACGGTGCCCATCTTCAGGCCGTGTTCGGCAACGAACTTCTCAAGCTGCGGGCGGCGTGCCATGGTGCCGTCTTCGTTGAGAATCTCGACCAGTACGCCGGCGGGCTCCAGGCCGGCCAGCAGCGCCAGGTCCATGCTCGCCTCCGTGTGCCCGGCACGCGCCAGGACGCCCCCGGGCTGGGCAACCAGCGGAAAGACATGACCGGGCTGGTTGAGATGATCAGGCTGGGCGTTGGGGGCCACTGCCGTACGGATGGTATGGGCCCGATCATAGGCCGAAATGCCGGTGGTCACGCCTTCGGCAGCTTCGATGGACACCGTGAAGTTGGTCCGGTGGTGCCGATCGGTATCGCGCACCATCAACTGCAGACCCAGTTGCCGGGCGCGATCACGATTGAGCGACAGGCAGATCAGCCCGCGACCGTAGCGGGCCATGAAATTGATGTCCTCGGGCCGCACCATGCTGGCGGCCATGATCAGGTCCCCTTCGTTCTCACGATCCTCGTCATCGAGCATCACGACCATCTTGCCGTCTCGAATATCGGCCAGGATGGATTCAATCGAATCGAACTTCATGCTTTTCCTCGCATTTCGACCAGCCGATCCAGGTAACGGGCGACCAGATCGACTTCCAGGTTGACCACCGCCCCGGCATCCAGACGGCCCAGGGTAGTGACCTTCAGGGTATGGGGTATGAGATTGACCTCGAAGGCGTCATCATCGACCGCATTGACGGTCAGGCTGACGCCATCGAGTGTGACCGACCCTTTCTCGGCCACAAAACGCGCCAGGTCTCCGGGCACGCGAAATCGGAAAATCCGGCTCTCGCCCGACGGCTGGATGGATACCACCTCGGCCAGGCCGTCGACATGGCCGGTGACCAGGTGACCGCCAAGACGATCACCGGCAGCCAGCGCCGGCTCCAGGTTGACCGGATCGCCCTCCCGGAGCTGGCCAAGACTGGTGCGCGTCAGAGTCTCGGCCGACAGGTCGGCGCTGAAGCCGTCCTCGTCGAGATCAAGGACTGTCAGGCAGCAGCCGGCCACGGCCACGCTGTCGCCTTCGTGCCAGCGATGCGGCTGCAACTCTGCGCAGTCGATGCGCATGCGGCAGCCGCCGCCCCGTTGCACCCGGGCCGATACCCTGCCCTGGGCCTGAACGATTCCGGTAAACACGATGTCAGGAACCTGTCTGTCTGTCCGGTTGATGGGCCGGTTGATAGAGAAAACGCCAGTCCGGGCCGACCCGGCGGCTTTCGATCAGGTCTAGATGGAGGCGGTCGGCGAATTTTTCCATCCCTGCCATCGCCAGCATTGGCTTTCCCTTACCGATCAGCACCGGAGCCTGGTATACGAGTAGTTCATCAACCAGCCCGGCACCCATCAATGCCCCGCACAGCCCGGAGCCCGCCTCAACCTGAATCTCGTTGATATCACGCTCGGCCAGCCGCTCGAGCAACACTGTCAGATCGACACGCCCGTCGGCCAGTGACGGCAACTCGCACCATTCCACCCCACCGCGCTCCCAGCCCGGATGCCGGCGCCCGGCCACGATGACGGTTCCGGCCAGTCCCAGCATGCGGGCGTTTTCGGGCATCCGGCCATTGGAATCGACCACCACGCGAGTCAAGTGTCGATCGACACCGGGCAAACGCAGGTTCATCTGTGGATCATCGGCGAGCACCGTGCCAATGCCCGTGAGGATGGCCGAGGCACGCGCCCGCCACTGCTGCACATCCTCGCGCGCGGCTGCCGAGGTAATCCACTTCGACTGGCCATCGGCACCAGCGACAAAGCCGTCGAGACTGACGGCCAGCTTGATCCTCAGCCACGGGCGACCCCGCTCGTGACGCGCGACAAACCCACGGTTAAGCGCTCGGGCGGCCCGCTCCATCAGCCCCGAGCGCACTCGAACGCCGGCCCGGGAGAGTTGCTCATGACCGCTGCCATCAACCCGACCGTGAGGGTCGGCCATGGCTGAAACCACCTCGGACACACCCGCATCGATCAATGCCTGGGCACATGGGGGTGTTCGCCCCTGGTGACTGCAGGGCTCCAGCGTGACGTAGACCGTTGCACCACGAGCCCGGTGTCCGGCTTCGGCCAATGCCAGGGGCTCGGCATGCGGCTGCCCAGCCGCCCGATGCCAGCCTCGCCCGACCACTTCGCCACCGTTGACGATCACGCAACCCACCGCCGGGTTGGGATCGGCCGTCAGCCGGCCCAGTTCGGCCAGCCGCAGGGCTTCGGACATGTAACGGTGATCGTCAGCAGTAAAATTCATGCACACACTCCCGACCCCTTGCCCCAGCCCTCGACGCAATGCCTGTCACATCCCAAGTCTTCTTCCCGAGTGGTTTCTGTCGTCTCGGTCTCCCGCCTCAGGCCTCACTGTCATCAAGCAAGGATATCTGCCGCCGATCGATTACGCCGGGGTTTTCCCGCTCCAGCCGCTCGATTTCCTCGCGGAAGGCCTGGACATCCTCGAAACGGCGGTAGACCGAGGCAAAACGGACGTAAGCCACCTGATCAAGTCGCGACAGCTCAGCCGCGACCCAATCGCCAATGCGCTCACTGGAAATCTCGGCCTCCTCCAGCGTCCGGACCTCGCGCAGCAGCTTGCGAATGGCGCGCTCGACCTCCTGGGTCTCGACCGGGCGCTTCTCCAGCGCCTTGAGCATGCCGCCACGGAGCTTGTCCTCGTCGAAAGCCTCGCGCGAGCCGTCGGACTTGATCACGTTGGGCGCTTTCAGCGCCGGGGTTTCAAAGGTGTTGAAACGGGCGCCGCAGGCCGCGCATTCGCGACGACGCCGGACCTGAAACCCGTCCGTGGCCAGCCGCGAATCGACCACGCGGGTGTCGGTGTGATTGCAGAAGGGGCACCACATGGCTGGTTACGGGTGACAGGTGACGGGTGACAGGTGACGGGGAAACATGGGTAGGGTCATTCCTGGATCCTTTTGTTGGTGTGCTTTATCAAACCACCGATCAACCCGAACAAGCGCCCCACCAAGCCTTCGACGCTTTCATAGTCGTCAATGTAACCGAGCCGTTTGGCGATATGTAGCTGAGTTTCCAGTTCACTCAATGACCCCCGGGCAATTCCCAGAAATCTGACAAACTCCCTATCTCCAATCCTGCCAGCGCCCTCCGCGATGTTGGATGGCACACTGACTGCAGCCCGTCGAATTTGAGCCGTCAATCCAAATCGTTCCTGCTCTGGGAAACGCATTGTCAGTCGATAGATCGATTCGACCAGGTCAACTGCCACCTTCCAAGCCACCAGGTCACGATGTGATCGCTCTGTCCCCACCTCACCTGTCACCTGTCACCTGTCACCTGTCACCTGTCACCCGTCACCCGTACACCGGATACCGCCGACAAAGCTCAAGTGCGGCTTCCTTCGTTCTGGTCTCGACGCCTTCGTCGCCCATGTTGTCGAGCACATCGCAGATCAGGCCGGCCAGTTGGCGGCAGTCGTCGGCGTCGAAGCCGCGGGTGGTCACCGCCGGGGTACCGATGCGCAGGCCAGAGGTAACGAAGGGTGAGCGCGGTTCACCCGGTACGGTGTTCTTGTTGAGCGTGATGTTGGCCCGGCCCAGGGCGGCTTCGGCGTCCTTGCCGGTGATGTCCTTGTCGATCAGGTCGACCAGGAAAAGGTGGTTGTCGGTACCGCCTGAAACAACCTTGTAACCGCGCTCGACGATGACCTTGGCCATGGTGCGCGCGTTGTCGACCACGCGCTGCTGGTAATCCTTGAACTCTGGCTCCAGCGCCTCCTTGAAGGCCACGGCCTTGGCCGCGATGACGTGCATCAGAGGCCCACCCTGGCAGCCGGGGAAAACCAGCGACTGGAATTTCTTGGTGATTTTCTCGTCCTCGCCGGTCGCCAGGATAATGCCGCCGCGCGGCCCTCTGAGCGACTTGTGGGTCGTTGAGGTGACCACGTGCGCATGCGGCACGGGGTTGGGATAAACACCGGCGGCAATCAGCCCGGCCACGTGCGCCATGTCGACCATGAACCAGGCGCCGACCTCGTCGGCAATCCTGCGCATTCGGGCCCAGTCAACCACGCGCGAGTAGGCCGAGAAGCCGCCAATGATCATCTTCGGCTGGTGTTCCCGGGCCAGGTCGGCCATACGGTCGTAGTCAATCTCGCCCGTCTCGCGGTTCAATCCGTAGTGAACGGCGTGAAACACCTTGCCGGAGAAGTTGACCGGAGATCCATGGGTCAAGTGCCCGCCTTCGGACAGGTCCATGCCAAGAATGGTGTCACCGGGCTCGAGCAACGCCAGGTACACGGCCTGGTTGGCCTGGGAACCGGAGTGGGGCTGCACGTTGGCATATCCGGCGCCGAACAGCTCCTTGACCCGCGCGATAGCCAACTCTTCGGCCCTGTCGACATGCTCGCAGCCGCCGTAATAGCGCTTGCCCGGATAACCCTCGGCATACTTGTTGGTCAACACCGAGCCTTGCGCCTCCATTACCCGCGGACTGGCGTAGTTCTCCGAAGCAATCAGCTCGATATGCTCTTCCTGACGTTGCTCCTCGGCGGCAATCGCGCCGGCCAGTTCGGGGTCAAATCCGGAGATCTTGTAGCTGCTGTCAAACATGGAACGAATTCTCGGTCAGTAGGAATGTCAAGGGCCTGATTCTAGCACCAAGCCTGGCCCGACTTTGTATCCGACAACCGCTGATTCAGCCCCTTTCCTGCTGCTCGCCGTCCGGACTGACCCAGGGGAAACGTCCTTCGATTTCCAGGTGCAGGGCAAAGACCAGCAGTGTGCGAATCAGGATGATCAAACCGAGCATGAGCACACTTTCCATGGTGTAATCCACGGCCACGGTCTTGATGATGTCGGCAGCCACCAGAAACTCCAGCCCGAGAATGAGCCCCCGGACACTGCGGCGTCGATACTCGACATAGGCCTGGTGGGTGGACTGTGTGCGCATGTTGATCAGGAAGATCCAGGTGGCATGGAGAAAGCCGCCCAGAATGACCACGATGCCCACGGCCTCAAGAAAATGAACCAGGAAACTGACGGTATCGAAAAACAGTTCCAGCATGAGACTTTCTCCCCGCGTTTCAACCCTCCCGGTGCCCTGCCTGGGTCACCGCCGGCTGACGATTGACCCGATCGAGATCACCGGCAATATTCGGAAGTGACAACAGCCGCCGGTCCATCACCCGAAACCATAGTGACGGGATGTAGGCCAGAAGAAACATGCCGAAGTAGCCGGTCGGCAGGCGTGGCACATCATCGAAATGCCTGAGTGACTGGTACCGTCGCAGCGGGTTGGCGTGATGATCAGAATGACGCTGCAGATGAAACAGCAGCAGGTTGGAAAAGACGTGATTGCTGTTCCAGGAATGATGCGGCTGGCAACGTTCATAGCGACCGTTTTCGTCCTTGAGCCGCAACAGCCCGTAGTGCTCGACATAGTTTGCACTGGTGAGCTGAAACCAGGCCACCAGGTTGTGAACAAGCAGAAACGGCAGCAGGGACAGACCAAAGACCAGCAGCAATCCCCCCTGCAGGAAAAGCGTGATCAGCCAGGACTGCACAATGGTGTTGCGCAGGCTCCAGGGACCATGGCCGCGTCGCTCCAGTCTCTGCCTCTCGATTCGCCATGCCCGAAGCACACCACCCGGCATCTCGCGCAACGCAAAGCGATAGATGGATTCTCCCATGCGTGCACTGGCGCAGTCTTCCGGCGTGGCCACATGCTTGTGATGACCGAAATTGTGCTCGACGGTGAAATGGCCGTAGGCTGGAACGGCCAGGGCAATGCGACTGAGCCACTGATCCAGACGCTCGCGCTTGTGGCCCATCTCATGTGCCGTATTGACCGCCACGCCCGAGAACAGACCGGCCACCAATGCCAGGGCCAGCCAGCCGGGTAGCGACAGATCCTGGGTCGCCACCCACCAGGCGGTCACCAGCAGGGCCAGCACGTGCAATGGCACAGTCAGCCAGGTCAGCACCCGGTAGTAGTGGTCATTCTCGAGTTCGGGAACCGTCAGCTCGGGAGGATTGCTGCGATCCTCACCCAGCATCCAGTCCAGCAGCGGACCCGCACCGTAGCTGAACACGAGTGGGAACAGCAAGCCCCATTCGCTGGCGGTTGCATAATGCATCCAGACGGCAAACGCCGGCATCAGCGGAAAGACCACCGACAGGAGCCACAGGACGCGCTTCCGGTCCCGATAGGTCGACGGGCGCCCATCAGGGGCAGTGTAATGATAGGTTCGGGTCAGCAAGTGGCACCTCCTTGGGCGACACGCCCGATCAGTATAGGTGATGCGCTTGCGGATGTGGACCGATGGGTCGCCACTGCCATGAATCCGCCGGCAAGGCACGCAGCCGTCTGACTGCATTTTGCGGTAGGATGCCAGCAAACCCTCTCTGGCAGAAGGACGAACGTGCGCTCACTTCCCAACTCTCCCTTCAAGGCCTACGACATCCGGGGCCGGGTGCCCGATCAGCTCGATGAAACCCTGGCACGTCGCATCGGCATGGCCTACGCTCAAGTGGTCGATCCAAAGGGTCCGGTGGCCATCGGTCATGACATGAGGCCTTCGAGCAAACCGCTGGCCACGGCCCTGGCCGCCGGCCTCAATGCTGCCGGCATCGACAGTTGCGACATCGGCCTGTGCGGCACGGAGGTGGTCTACCACGCCGCATCCCAACCGGGCATGGGCGGTGGCATCATGGTGACTGCCAGCCACAATCCGGCCGACTACAATGGCATGAAGATGGTGCGCGAACAAGCCATCCCCCTGAGCGCCGATTCCGGCTTGAGGGAGATCGAAGACCTGCTGGCCAGCGACACTGAACAACAGCCCTCGGCGTCTGCCGGACAGCATCGGCGAATTGACGTCTTCGATGACTACGTGCATCGGGTACGCTCTTTTGTCGATCTCGAGCAACTCAAGCCCATGAAGCTGGTGGTCAACGCCGGCAATGGCTGCGCCGGACCGGCCTTTGACGCCATAGCACGCGGCCTGCCGATCGAAGTGGTCCGTCTGCACCATGACCCGGACGGCAGCTTTCCCAATGGTGTTCCGAACCCGTTGCTGTCGGAGAACCGCGCCGTGACGGCGGAGGCCGTCGTCGAAGCCGGTGCGGATTTCGGCATTGCCTGGGATGGCGATTACGACCGCTGTTTCTTCTTCGATCACCAGGGCCGTTTCATTGAAGGCTATTACCTGGTCGGATTGTTTGCCCGCCAGTTGCTCGAGAAGCAACCAGGCGAGAAGATCATTCTCGACCCGCGCCTGACCTGGAACACGCTGGAAGAAGTGCGTTCTGCTGGAGGCCAACCACTGATCAACAAGAGCGGGCACGCCTTCATCAAGGAGCGCATGCGCGCCGAAGACGCCCTGTATGGTGGCGAGATGTCGGCACACCACTACTTTCGGGACTTCGCCTACTGCGACAGCGGCATGATCCCGTGGCTGCTGCTGGCAGAAAGGCTGAGCATCAGCGGGAAGTCGCTGGCCGAGCTGGTCGACGAACGCCTGGCTGCCTATCCCTGCAGCGGTGAGATCAACTTCACTGTGGAGGATGCCGAAACCGTCATCGCGCGCGTACTCGAGCACTTCGCTTCGGACCACCCGGAGATCGACCGCATCGATGGCATCAGCCTGGCGTTTTCCGACTGGCGCTTCAACCTGCGTTCATCGAATACCGAACCGGTTGTGCGTCTGAACGTGGAAACCCGGGCTGATGAAGGCCTGCTGGCGCGAAAGACCCGGGAGCTCACGGAACTGATCACTGGCCGGGATCATTCATGACCGGGCTAGCCCGGCACGGTAGTCTGTTGCTGACCGGCGAGCCAGGAAGTAATTTCTGACGCCGACAGGGGTGGGCTGAACAGGTAACCCTGGTAGCAATCGCAGCCCAGCCGGCGGAGGATTTCGAGCTGTGATGCATCCCCGACACCTTCTGCCACCACGTTGAGATGCAGGCAGTGGGCCATGCTGATGATGGCCGATACCAGGTCGCGATCTGCTGCTTTTTCGACCAGCTCGGTGATGAAACTCTGATCGATCTTGAGTGTGTCGACGTCGAATCGGCGCAGGTAGGACAGCGAGGAATAGCCGGTACCGAAATCGTCCAGCGACACATGCACGCCCAGCTCACGCAACTGACCCAGCAGATTCTGCCCGGTTTCGATCTGCTCCATCAGCATGCTTTCGGTCAACTCCAGGTGCAGCATGGCAGGTGCCAAGCCGGACTGCTCAAGTGCATGCTCGACATCGGCTAACAGACCGCCGGTCCGGAACTGCTGAGCCGAGAGGTTCACCGCGACTGGCAGGGGACGTCCAATCAGCTCCGGCCAGCGTGCCGCCTGTTGGCAGGCCGATTCAAGCGCCCAGCGCCCCAGCGGCACCACCAACCCGGTCTCCTCTGCCGCGGCAATGAAGTGTTCCGGCGCCAGCAGATTGCCATCGGCCTGTTGCCAGCGCAGCAATGCTTCGGTTGCGCAGGGCCGGGGCGTCCCGGGACCGGCCATGATCGGCATGAAGTGCAGGGTGAACTCCTCACGCTCTAGCGCGCGACGGAGCCGGGCATCAAGCTGGAGGCGCTGGCTGGCCCGGCGCACCATCTGGGCCGAGAAGTAGTGCCAGGCGTTGCGCCCGGCCTTTTTGGCCTCGAACATCGCTGCATTGGCATACTGCAGCATTTCCATCGCCGACCCGGCATCGTCTGGATACATGGCAATGCCGATGCTGGCCCTGACATACACCTCGCGCTGATTGGGCAGCACGAACGGCTCGGCGACAGCCTTAAGTGTGGATTGTGCACAGCGTTCGATCTGCTGCTCACCGCTGATGTCTTTCAACACGATCAGGAACTCATCGCCCCCAAGATGGGCCAGCAGCGCGCCCTCGGGCAGCCGGGACTGAAGACGCCGGGCCACCAGCACCAGGAGGTCATCCCCTACTGGATGCCCGAAACTGTCGTTGACATTGCGGAAGTGATCCAGGTCGACATACAACGCGGCCATTTTCTGTTGCGGCGAGTCGGCCAGCTGCCGACGAAGCAGATCACTGATCTGAAGGCGTGACGGCAGCCCGGTCAGGGCATCATGGTAGGCAAGGTCCTCCAGCCGCTTCTGCGCCTCCTTGAGACGGGTGATGTCAGTAAAGATCCAGGCATACCGATCCTGGCCGTCACGGCCCGCACCCAGATGAGTCACGGTGACCTGGTGGGGCTGCTCGCTACCATCGGGGCCCAGATTCCAGATCTCGCCGGTCCAGTAGCCTCTTTCATGGATGTGATGGCGGATGTGGAAGAAAAAGTCGGTATCGTGCCGGGACGAGTGCAGGGTGGCCAGATCAACGCCCTCCAGCAGCACCTCCGGGCGGCCCACCATGCGCACAAAAGCCGGGTTGACCTCGGTAATCCGGTTGCGGTGATCGGTAATGATCACTCCCTCATGGGTGCGCTCGAAGACGATGGCCGTTTGCCGCAAGCGGCGTATCAGACTGTGCTGTTCGGCCAGCACCCGCCAGCTCAGCCAGAAGACCAGTACCGCGCTGGCCAGAACGAACAGCCACCACTTGTAGGCCTGAAAGGCTGCCAGAACGGCCATGTCATCGGTCATCCGCTCGACCAGGCCATCACTGAACAGGATCCACAACGCACCCGCGGCCGCATAGACCAGAGCAACCATGAGCGCGTAGCTTCCCCTTAATTTCATCGGCATCTCCGACGACGGGCCGGCTCGATGTTTTCGGCATAGAGCCGGCAATGATTTGCTGGTTGCATTCACTATACTACGCCGAGGCAATCGTTGTATCGTGTACCCACTGCCAACCCTGCACATTTCGAAATGACCAGCCAGAGCCTTTCCAGACCATTCATTGCCATCGCCCTGATCGCCCTGTTGGGCGCCTGTGCAACCACGCCTTCGGACGACACCCTGATTCGCGAATCCGAAGCCACCGTGGCTCGCTTTGTCGAGCGCGACCCCGGCATCCAGCGATGGGTCGACCAGGCCCATGGCTACGCGGTCTTCCCGGACATTGGCAAGGGCGGATTCGGAATCGGCGGCGCATTCGGCCGTGGCATCGTGTTTGAACAGGAACGACCGGTCGGTCGCACCACGGTATCGCAAGGTACGATCGGGGCGCAGATCGGCGCACAATCCTACAGCCAGATCATTTTCTTTCGCGACGAACGCGCCCTGCAGACCTTCCAGCGCGAGAACTTCGAGTTTTCCGCCCAGGCCACGGCCGTGGCAGCCACCACGGGCGCCGCGGCAACCACCAGTTATGAGCGCGGCGTTGCGGTGTTCATCATGTCGCGCGGCGGCCTGATGGCCGAGGCCACGGTAGGCGGCCAGAGGTTCCGCTACACGAATCTGTAAACCACCGCCAGCTCACAAACGATCGGGCGGCTACATCACAAGGCTTCCGGGGCCTTCCGGTCGGTTTCGTCAACGAACTGAAGGCGCGCCAGGCGGGCATAGAGACTGTTGTCGCGCACCAGTTCATCGTGTGACCCGTCAGCCACCAGGCGACCCTGCTCCAGCACCAGTATGCGATCGGCACGTCGGACCGTGGCCAGCCGATGCGCGATCACGATAACTGTGCGATCCCGGCTGAGCTCGTTGAGCGCCTCCTGAACCAGCCGTTCGCTCTCGGCATCAAGGCTGGCGGTTGCCTCGTCGAGCAGCAGCAGCGGTGGCCGCTTGATCAGGGCACGCGCAATGGCGATTCGCTGCCGCTGCCCGCCCGACAGGCGCATGCCCTTCTCCCCCAGGAAGGTGGCGTAGCCCTCGGGCCACTGATCGATAAACTCCTCGGCATGCGCCGCCTGAGCGGCCTGGCGAACGCGATCGTGATCCGCCTCTTCCACGCCATAGGCAATATTGTCCGCGGCCGATCCCGAAAAGATGTCCACCCCCTGGGGAACCAGGCCAAGTGTGCGCCTGAGCGCCACCGGATCGAGCTCGCGGAGGTCTTCACCTGCCACTTTCACGCAACCGGAATCGGGATCGTAGAAACGCAGCAACAGCTGAAACAGGGTCGACTTGCCAGCCCCGGAGGGCCCGACAATGGCCACTGTTTCCCCGGGCTGGATGACGAAGGACAAATCACGCAATACCGGCTGATCGGGTCGTGTCGGATAGGCGAAATTGACCTGCTCGAAACACACCGAAAGGGGAGCGGCCGGTAGCGTCCGCGGCTGATCCGGGCCGGTGATGGTCGGTCGAGCCTCAAGCAGTTCTGCAATACGTTCCATGGCGCCGGCTGCACGCTGCAACTGGCTCCAGATTTCGCTCAGGCTGGCCGTGGAACCGGCTGCAATGGCGGCATACATCACGAACTGGCCGAGCTGCCCGGGGGTCATTTCACCGATCAAGACCGAGCGCGCGCCCAGCCACAACACGAAGGTGACCGCGCCAAAGGTCATGAGAATGATCAGCACGATCAGCAGTGTGCTGGCACGAATACGGTTGCGTGCGGCAAGAAAAGCCGCCTCCACCGCCTGGGAGAAGCGCCGCGATTCATGCGACTCCCGGGCAAAAGCCTGCACCGTCTGCACTGCATTGATGGATTCGTCACCCAGGGCACTGAAATCGGCCACCCGGTCCTGGGCACTTCTCGACAGGCGTCGAACCCAGCGACCAATCAGAACAACCGGCACGACGATGACCAGGATCAGCAGGCCGATGATCCCGGCGAGACTGGGCGCGGTCAGCACCAGCGCAATCGAGCTGGCCACCAGCATCAGCAAGTTACGTATTCCGAACGACACGGTGGAGCCGATCAGTGTTTCGACCAGCGTCGTGTCCGTGTTGAGACGTGACAGCACTTCGCCGGTGCGGGTCGTGGCGAAGAACTCAGGGCTCATGTTCAGCACCCGCCTGTAGACCGCCTGCCGGACGTCGGCGACCACACGCTGCCCCAGCCAGCTGACCCAGTAGAAGCGCAAGCCACCGCCCACGGCCATGACCGAGGCCGCCGCGAACAGCAACCAGAACCAGCGATTGATATGCTGAAGATTGTCGGCCATGAAGCCGCGATCGATGACCTGGCCCACAGCCAGCGGAATGGCCAGTGCACCGGCAGCAGATACCAGCAGGAAGAGCGCGGCCAGGGCGATCTGAATGCGGTAACGGGCCACAAACGGCCGCAGGGCACGCAGCGAACCGAACCGTCGGCTGGCCGGCCTGGTGGAGGCATCAGGGGAATTCATGGCCGATACTATACTGTAAGCCGAAGTTCAGGGGGCATGGCCGACGACGTGCAATCTGGCCACGCTGTCATTGTCTGCCAGCTCATATCTTCAGTGAGAGTCCCCGCTGCCCTGCTGCCCATCGCCGTCTGATTCGGCGCTTGCCGAGCGCCACTGTCCCGACAGCGCGATCTCCTGCCCTTCACCCTCCGGCACCAGGTGCCCGACCAGCTCGCCCTCATCGAGCTGAAGCGATACCAGTCCGGTCAACTCGCCAGCGGCAGACCTCAGCTCTAGCTCCGGAACATCGAGTCGGCCAGGCGATTTCAAGAATGTCCCGGCCATTCTCTCGAACTCGAACTCCTCCCCGTCGTCGAGCACCCAGCGACCTTCCCAGAACTCGAACCGCCCCTCTCCACTCGACACCGGAGTCAATCGCGCGGGGCGCTCCAGGGCCCTCCATTCGATCTGTCCGCTTCCGCTGACCAGCCCGGGAAGTCCAAGCGCAGGGAGACTTTCAGCCAGATCATCGGCCACCAGGCTCAAGTCCAGCCGACCAGCAGCGGGGTCTGCCATGAGATCCCACCGGCCGTTGCCGGCAAGTACTCCGCCAGGCAGTAATGCCGCCAACTGACTCAGTTCGGCAACACCATCCTCGACCCCCAGTTCCAGCAGCACCTCGCTGGCCGAGAGCCCTCCGACTTCCAAGTGTTCGACGTTCAGGGCCAGCTCAAGGTCCATGCCACGCAGCAGCGGCACGAGTTGATCGCTGACTGGCGGAATCCCAAGTGGATCGGCTGGCATGCTCAGCATCTCGGATTCACCCTGCACTCGCATCTGGCCCCGTTCCCCGCCCATGTATGAAGCCTGGAGACCCAGCGCCTGTTCGGAGAGTTCCAGGCGGCCATCATCGAGTTGCCAGCCAAAAGCCGGGCGTGAATCAACCGACATCTGTCCAAGCAACACCAGGGGTTCGCCACTATCGGCCAATGCCCCCCTGAGGCGCATGTTGCCCAATCGTATGGGTTGCTCCCGCGAGGAGGGAACGTGCAGCAGACCATCGACGATCATGCTGGAAAACAACGCGGGATCGCCGACATTGCCCTCAAAGTGGAATTCGACGGTTCGGTCCAGCGCGAAGTCCTGAACCACCACGTTCTCAATCTGGAGGTGCCCGGAAGGCCCCAGCCCGAAACCGCTGACGTCCACCCGCACATCCTCCAGCCGCATGCGGGGCATCGCGGCGCCGGCCGGTATGCCATTGGGACTGGCTGCCGCACCGTTGTCCGCAGACTCCGCCCGACCCAGCAGACCGTCGAACGTGGCTCGGCCACGTTCATCACGATACAGATTGACCGCCGCTCCTGTTACGCTGACTTCGGACGGTTGCACCTGGCCACGCAGCAACGGCCACATCCGCACGGCTACCGACATCTGCTCGGCATTCATCAACGCCGGCCCGTCCTGACCCGGTGGACCGGACACGATCACGTCCCGAGCATCAATGCGAATGCCCGGAAACAGCTGCAGGGATACGGAGCCGCGAATCTCGACGTGCCGTCCGGACTGCTCACTGAAATGACTGGAAAGCAGGCGCTGCAGCCGTGCCTCGTCCAGGTATAGAACGGCCGTGCCCCACAGGCCCATGACAATGATCAGACTGCCTGCCAGAAAAATCAGGGTTCGGCGCATGAACAACTCCAACCGGACAACTGCCCCATTCTAGCGCACAGACCCGCACCTGACCCGCTCACGCCGCCGTAAAAAAGCCCGGCGCGATGGCCGGGCTTCCTGAACCTCCGGTCAAAACCGGAAAATCAATCGGCGGCTTCGGCCGACGGCGCATCAGGCCGGTCAACCAGCTCGACATACGCCATGGGGGCTTTGTCTCCGGGGCGGAAGCCACACTTGAGAATACGCAGATAGCCACCCGGGCGCTCACGGTAGCGCGGACCAAGCTCGCCGAACAGCTTGCCAACCGCTTCCCGATCACGCAGACGATTGAAGGCCTGCCGACGCGCGGACACACTGTCTTCCTTGGCCAGGGTGATCAGCGGCTCGGCGACCCGACGCAGTTCCTTGGCCTTGGGCAAGGTGGTCTTGATCAGCTCATGCTCGATCAGGCTGGCAGTCATGTTGCGAAACATCGCACGACGGTGCGACGAATTCCGGTTCAGTTTGCGACCTGCTTTACGATGACGCATTGCGATTTACTCCTCAGTGCTCGGCACGCGCCAACGAGGGCGGCGGCCAGTTTTCCAGTCGGGTACCCAGCGACAAATCGTGGGTCGCCAGCACTGTCTTGATCTCAGTCAGCGACTTCTTGCCCAGGTTCGGGGTCTTGAGCAACTCCGTCTCCGTGCGTTGAACCAGGTCGCCAACATACTGAATATGCTCGGCCTTCAGACAGTTGGCCGAACGAACGGTCAACTCCAGGTCGTCGATTGGCCGCAGCAGAATCGGATCGAAGGTTTCTGCCGAATCCTCGTCCTCGTCCTTTTCGCGAGCAACAAACTCGACGAAAACCGACATCTGATCAACCAGGATGCCGGCGGCCAGCTTGACTGCGTCCTCGCAAGACATCGTGCCGTTGGTCTCGATATCGAGCACCAGCTTGTCGAGGTCGGTGCGCTGACCCACACGAGCACTCTCGACGCTGTAGGCAACGCGGTGCACCGGGCAATAGGATGCATCAAGCTGCAGACGGCCAATGGTGCGTGTTTCTTCCTCGTTGAACTTCAGCGCCGCTGCCGGCTGGTATCCCACGCCACGAGTGACCTTGAGCTGCATCCGCAGATCGGTGTCCTTGGTCAGATTGCAAATGACCAGTTCGGGATTCACGATCTCGATATCATGATCAAGCTGGATATCGCCCGCGGTGACCGGCCCCTTCTTGTTCTGACTCAGCGTCAGCGTGGCCTCTTCGCGATTGTGCATGCGAACCGCTACTTCCTTGAGGTTCAGCAGCACCTCGACGATGTCTTCCTGCAGACCTTCGACCGCGGTGTACTCGTGCAGCACACCGTCGATCTCGGCCTCACTGATCGCGCTGCCGGGAATCGAGGACAGCAGGATGCGTCGCAGGGCATTGCCGAGCGTGTGCCCGAAGCCGCGCTCCAGCGGCTCCAGCGTGATGCGAGCACGGCGCGAGGAAATCTCATCGACGATGAGACCCTTGGGCCTGAGCATCTTGCCGACGAGTTCAGTTATCTGGCCTGACATGGATGAATGCCTCTCCAAAATTCGGATTGAACAATGACTGCCTGCACAACAGGACAGATTACTTCGAATACAGCTCGACGATCAGGCTCTCGTTGATGTCCGGCGGCAGATCATCCCGATCGGGTGCGGCCTTGAAGACACCTTCCATCTTGTCGAAGTCCACATCGACCCAGGCAGGCACGAGGTCAAGCTCGCGTGCCACGGTAATGGCTTCCTGAATTCGCAACTGCTTGCGCGCCTTCTCCCGGATGGACACCCGATCTTCCGGACGCACCTGGTAGGAAGGGATATTGACGACCTTGCCGTTGATTTCCACGGCCTTGTGGCTGACCAGTTGGCGAGCCTGGGCGCGGGTCACGGCAAATCCCATACGATAGACGACATTGTCGAGCCTGCCTTCCAGCAACTGCAGCAACACCTCGCCGGTCGCACCCTTCTGCCGGGCTGCTTCCTTGTAATAGTTGCGGAACTGGCGCTCAAGCACGCCGTACATCCGCCTGACCTTCTGCTTCTCTCGAAGCTGCAAGGCGTAATCCGACAAGCGCTGGCGACGGCTGTCACCATGCTGACCCGGCGGCTGGTTGAGCTTGCACTTCGACTCCAGGCCCCTCGCCGGGCTTTTGAGATTGAGATCCACACCCTCGCGGCGGGCGAGTTTGCAGGTCGGTCCGGTATATCTAGCCATAATCTGTTAAATCCGCTCTTGTGCCTTACACGCGACGTTTCTTGGGAGGACGGCAGCCGTTATGCGGAATCGGCGTCACGTCGATGATATTCGTGATCTTGAAACCGACCGCATTGAGTGACCGTACGGACGATTCACGACCCGGCCCCGGACCGTTCACCCGAACTTCCAGGTTCTTCATGCCCACTTCCTGGGCGGCCCGTCCAGCACTGTCTGCCGCCACCTGGGCGGCAAACGGGGTCGACTTGCGCGAACCGCGGAAGCCTGAACCGCCCGAGGTCGCCCACGACACGGTATTGCCCTGCCGGTCGGTTATGGTGATGATGGTGTTGTTGAACGAGGCATGCACGTGAGCGATGCCATCGACAACGGTCTTCTTGATCTTCTTCTTTCCCTTGGAGCTTTGCTGCTTGGCCATGGTGTTCTACCTCAACGAATCGGACGACGCGGACCCTTGCGGGTGCGAGCATTGGTGCGCGTGCGCTGACCGCGAACGGGCAGACCACGACGATGGCGCAGGCCGCGATAGCAGCCCAGATCCATGAGTCGCTTGATGCTCATCGACACCTCGCGGCGCAGATCGCCCTCGACATCGTACTTGCCGACTTCCTGGCGCAGCTTTTCCTGCTCGGCTTCGGTCAGGTCGCGCACCTTGGTGTCCGGGGCGACCCCGGTTGCCTCGCAAATCTGGTAGGCGCGCGTGCGCCCGATACCGTAGATATGCGTCAGAGCGACCCAGGTGTGCTTCTGCACGGGGAGGTTGACGCCTGCAATACGTGCCATTCTTGTACTCCGTAAAACCGTATGCGTTCAGTCGGCGCAAACCGGCAATTGTACCGGGATGCGCCGATTTTCACAAGCCCCATTTTCGGGGCGACGACCGCCGGGAATCATCCCTGGCGCTGCTTGTGCTTGGGATCGCTGCAAATCACGTAGACGACGCCACGACGCCGTACCACCTTGCAGTTCCTGCAGATTTTCTTGACCGATGCCTGAACCTTCATCTTCCTTACTCCGGATGCGCTAATGTCACGGTTCCGGCCCTCAGCGACGCACGACGCCGCTGCGACCGTAACCCTTCAAGTTCGATTTCTTCAGCAGGCTGTCGTACTGATGCGACATCAGGTGAGCCTGGAGCTGGGCCATGAAATCCATGGTCACCACGACAATAATCAGCAACGAGGTTCCGCCGAAGTAGAACGGCACGTTCCACTGCATGATCAGAAACTCGGGCAGCAGACAGACCGCCACCAGGTAAATCGCGCCAACCGTCGTCAGGCGGGTAAGCACATAGTCGATGTAATCGGCGGTCTGGCGACCAGGGCGGATGCCCGGAATAAATGCGCCCGACTTCTTCAGATTGTCCGCCGTTTCCTTGGAGTTGAAAACAATCGCGGTGTAGAAGAAGCAGAAGAACGCGACCAGGCCACCAAACAGCGCGATGTAGATCGGCTGACCGGGGCTGAGCTGTTGAGCCACGTTCTGAAGCCATGTCGCACCCTCGGCCTGACCAAACCAGGTCGAAATCGTTGCCGGGAACAGCACCAGACTGGAGGCGAAAATGGCCGGAATCACGCCGGACATATTGACTTTCAGCGGCAGGTGCGTGGACTGGCTGCGGTACGCTTTTCTGCCCTGACGCTGCGCGTAGTTCACCGTGATTCGGCGCTGTCCGCGCTCGACGAAGACCACGAAAGCGGTCACCAGCAAGGCCATGATCAACAGCAGCGTGGCCGTTGGGATACCCAGCTGGCCGGTTCGCACCAGCTCCAGCGTGGAACCCACTGCCGATGGCAGTTCGGCGACGATGCCGGCAAAGATCAGAATGGAAATACCGTTACCAATGCCGCGTTCGGTAATCTGCTCACCCAGCCACATCAGGAACACGGTGCCGGCGGTCAGCGTGACCACCGCAGCCAGGACGAAGCCCGGTCCGGGTGAAATCACGACCGGCAGCCCGGCCCCGGCACTCTGGTTCTGCAGCGCAATCGCCACGCCGAGGGACTGGAATGCGGCCAGCACCACGGTGAAATAGCGGGTGTACTGGGTAATCTTGCGCCGTCCGGCCTCACCTTCCTTCCTCAGCTGCTGGAGCTGCGGAATGGCGTGGCTCATCAACTGCATGATGATGGCCGCGGAGATATAAGGCATGACCCCCAGGGCGAAGATGGAAAAGCGCCCAAGCGCACCACCGGAGAACATGTTGAAAATGTCCACAATGGTGCCCCGGGTCATGTCCATCAACTCGACCAGGGCAATCGGGTTGATGCCCGGCACCGGGATGAAGGTACCGAAGCGGAAAACCAGCAAGGCGACCAGCACCAGGAACAGGCGCTGCCTGAGCTCCTTGAGCCGGCCGATACCGCCCAGCATTCCAGCCATGTCCGATGCGCTGCGAGCCATTATTCGACCTTGCCACCTGCCGCTTCGATCGCCTTGGTGGCGCCAGCGGTTACGTGAATGCCCCGCACGGTAACGGCGCGTTCAATCTCGCCCTTGTTGATCAGGCGAACCCGACGCGTTTCGTTATCGACGACACCGGCCTTCTTCAGGGTATCGAGATCGATCACATCAGCCTCCAGACCGGCAATCTGGTAGAGCCGCACTTCACGCGTGAATCGATTGACGGCAGAGTTGAAACCGACCTTAGGCACACGGCGCTGAAGCGGCATCTGTCCGCCCTCGAAACCGACTTTGTGATAACCGCCGGAACGAGACTTCTGGCCCTTGTGGCCCCGGCCGCCGGTCTTTCCCAGACCCGAACCGATGCCTCGACCGACGCGCTTGCGTTCCTTGCGGCTGCCTTCGCCTGGCTGCAGTGAATTCAGTTTCATGTCGCTATCCAATACGGTTTCAGTTTCAGGCCTCTTCGACCCGAAGCAGGTAATCGACCTTGCGGATCATGCCGCGAATGGCCGGAGTGTCTTCCAGTTCCACAGTCTGATGCATGCGCCTCAGACCAAGACCACGCACATTGTCGCGGTGACGACGGATCGTGCCATTGGTGCTGCGCACCAGGGTGACACGCAGCTTGCCGGGATTCTTCTTAGCCATGATTATCCAGAATCTCCTCAATGGGTTTGCCACGCTTGATCGCCACGCGCTCCGGGGTCGCCATGGACTGCAGGCCCTTCATCGTGGCTCTGACAAGGTTGATCGGATTGTTCGATCCGATGCTCTTGGCCAGAACGTTGTGCACACCGACTGCCTCGAATACGGCACGCATCGGGCCACCGGCGATCACGCCGGTACCTTCACTGGCAGGCTGCATGTAAATGCGCGAACCACTGTGGCTGGCCTTGACCGGGTGCCAGAGTGTGCCCTCATTCAGGGAGATCCGGACCATGTCCCGACGCGCCCGCTCCATCGCCTTCTGGATGGCCAGCGGCACTTCTCGCGCCTTGCCATAGCCAAATCCGACCTTGCCTTCGCCGTCACCGACCACCGTCAGTGCCGTAAAGCTGAACTGCCGGCCGCCCTTGACCACCTTCACCACGCGGTTGACGGCAACGAGCTTCTCGATCAGGTCGTCGGTGCTGTTATCTCTAGCCATGTTCAATTCCGTCTCGGTTTAAAACTTCAGTCCGGCTTCACGTGCGGCATCGGCCAGGGCCTTGATGCGACCGTGATACTTGTAACCCGAACGATCAAATGCGACGCCATCGACGCCGGCTTCAATACTGCGCTCGGCCACCTTCTTGCCAACCGCCTGAGCAGCCTCAACACTACAGGTGCTCTTCAGATCCTTGGCCAGGTCTTTCTGCAGGGTCGAGGCAGCGGCAACGGTGTGACCGCCGCCGGCCGCGATGACCTGTGCGTAAATGTGGCGCCCGGAGCGATGCACGGTCAGACGCGGCTGGCCTGAACGATGAATCTGTGCTCGCGTCCGGCGTGCCCGGCGCAATCTGGAAATGTTCTTGTCCTTCATCAGTCTGTCCTCTTAAGCCTTCTTGGCTTCCTTCATCACCACGCGCTCATCGGCGTAGCGAACACCCTTGCCCTTGTACGGCTCAGGCGGACGAAATGCCCGGATCTCGGCGGCAACCTGGCCAACCAGTTGCTTGCTGCAGCCTTTGACTACCACCTCGGTCTGGCTCGGCGTTTCCACCGTCACGCCATCCGGAATCTCAAAATCAACCGGGTGGCTGAAACCCAGCTGCAGGTTGAGCTTCTTTCCCTGCACCTGAGCACGATAGCCCACGCCCACAAGGTTGAGCTTGCGCTCAAAGCCATCGGTTACGCCATGCACCATGTTGGCAATCAGTGCACGCATGGTGCCAGCCATGGCCATGTCGCTGTCCTTGAGGGGACGAACGCTGACCACGCCTTCCTCGAGAGACACTTCCACTGCCGGGTGCAAGTCCATCTCCAGAGTGCCTCCGGATCCCTTGACCCGGATGGCTCCATTGCTTTCCGTGAACTCGACGCCCTTGGGCAGTTCGATCGGGCTGTTTGCGATTCTAGACATTGCTCAACTCTCCGAAAGGGTCAGGCCACCAGGCAGAGCACTTCGCCGCCATGACCCTTGGCACGCGCCTGGGAATCGGTCATGACGCCGTGCGAGGTGCTGACGATGGCCACGCCCAGGCCATTGAGTACCCGCGGCAGCTCGTTCTTGCCAAAGTAGCGACGGCGACTCGGTCGACTGAAACGCTCCAGCCGGTCGATGACACCACGGCCTTCAACGTATTTCAGTTCGATGATCAGCGTGCGCTTGGCACCTTCGTCCTCGACCTGGAAATCACGAATATAGCCTTCATCCTTGAGAACGCCGGCAATAGCCACTTTCAACTTCGATGCCGGCATGCTCACGGCACGCTTGGCCACGCCCTGGGCATTCTTGATGCGGGCCAGCATATCGGCAATGGGATCACTCATGCTCATTGCTCTATCTCCTTACCAGCTCGCCTTGCGCAGGCCCGGAATATCGCCCCGCATGGCTGCTTCACGCAGCTTGTTGCGAGCAAGACCGAACTTGCGATAGTAACCACGCGGCCGACCCGACTGACGGCACCGGTTGCGCTGACGGACCGCGGCGGAATCACGCGGCAACTTGTTGAGTCGATGCATTGCATCCTGCTTTTCCTCGAAGTCTGCTTCGGGGTCGGCAATAATGCGCTTGAGTTCGGCGCGCTTTTCGGCATAGCGGGCCACCAGCTTGGTCCGCTTCTTGTCGCGCTCGACCATTGAAACCTTAGCCATAAATCTATCTCTCCTTACTTGGCCCGGAACGGAAAGCCGAACGCTTCGAGCAGGGCCAGGCCCTCCTCGTCGGTCGGGGCCGTCGTGGTAATCGCGATATCCATGCCGCGAATCGCATCGACCTGGTCATAGTTGATCTCGGGGAAGATGATCTGCTCCCGAACACCCAGGTTGTAGTTCCCGCGACCGTCAAATGCCTTCCGCGGAATCCCACGAAAGTCGCGCACGCGCGGCAGCGACACGTTGACCAGCCGATCGATGAATTCATACATGCGAGTACGGCGCAACGTGACTTTGCAACCGATCGGGTAGCCGTCGCGAATCTTGAAGCTGGCCACCGACTTGCGAGCGGTCGTGATGATGGGTCGCTGACCGGTGATCGACGTCATGTCGCCCACGGCCTTTTCGATGACCTTCTTGTCACCGACTGCCTCGCCCACGCCCATATTGACCGTGACCTTCTCCAGCCGCGGCACTTGCATGACGTTGTCGTAGCCGAACTTCTCGACCAGCTGACCGACAACGGTGTCGCGATAGTATTCCTGCAACCTAGCCATTTCCTATTGCCTCAGATATCCACGACTTCGCCGGTGGAACGGTAGAACCGAACCTTGCGGCCGTCTTCGAGAAACTTGAATCCCACGCGATCGCCCTTGCCCGTTGCCGGGTTGAACAGCATCACGTTGGACGCATGAATCGGCGCCTCGCGCTCGATGATTCCGCCAGGCTTCTGTGCCTGCGGGTCGGGCTTTTGGTGGCGCTTGACCATGTTGACGTTTTCGACCAGAAAACGTCGGTCCTTCAGCACCTTGAGCACATGACCGCGCTGGCCCTTCGAGCGGCCGGCAATCACGATCACTTCGTCGCCCTTGCGAATACGTTCCATGATGAACTCTCCTTACAGCACTTCCGGAGCCAGGGAAACGATCTTCATGAACTGTCCGGTTCGCAGTTCACGAGTCACCGGCCCGAAGATTCGCGTGCCAATGGGTTCCAGCTTGTTGTTCAGGAGCACCGCGGCATTGCCGTCGAAGCGGATCAACGATCCGTCCCGGCGACGGACACCCTTGCGGGTGCGCACCACGACGGCGTTGTAGACCTCGCCTTTCTTGACCTTGCCACGCGGGATGGCTTCCTTGACGGTCACCTTGATGACATCACCGATGTTGGCATACCGGCGCTTGGACCCGCCAAGCACCTTGATGCACATCAGCTCGCGTGCTCCGCTGTTGTCGGCTGCCGACAGCCTGGACTGCATCTGAATCATTTCTGTCGCTCCGCTTACTGGGCCCGCTCGACCACTTCAATGACCTGCCAGGCCTTCGTCTTGGAAACAGGCCGGGTCTGCTCGATACGCACGGTGTCACCTTCGTTGCAGGTGTTTTCCGGATCGTGCGCATGAACCTTGCTCGAACGGCGAATGTACTTGCCGTAGAGCGGATGCTTGACCAGGCGCTCCAGACGGACCGTCACGGTCTTGTCCATCTTGTTGCTCACCACGCGGCCGGTAATGCTGCGCTGCTTGCGGTCTTCGCTGCTCATGCCTTGTCTTCCTGCTTCTGGTTAAGCACGGTCTTGACCCGTGCAATGTCCTTGCGCACACGGCGCAATTCATGCGGCGAGCCGAGCTGGCCGGTGCCGTGCTGCATGCGCAGCGTGAACTGCTCCTTGCGCAGATCCAGGAGCATCTCATCAAGCTCACTGGGGTTCTTGGCTTGCAATTCGCTCGCTTTCATCACATCGTCCTCGATACAAATGCCGTCTTGACGCTCAACTTGGCCGATGCACGACGGAACGCCTCGCGGGCCACATCCTCGCTCACGCCCTGAATTTCGTAAATCACCCGGCCTGGCTGCACCGGGGCAACCCAGTACTCCACATTACCCTTGCCCTTGCCCATGCGGACTTCGACGGGCTTCTTGGTGATCGGCTTGTCGGGAAACACACGAATCCACAACTTGCCGCCACGCTTGACGTGACGCGTAATGGCCCGGCGGGCGGACTCGATCTGACGGGCAGTCAGAAAGCCACGCGTGGTGGCCTGCAGGCCAAACTCTCCGAAACTGACCTTGTTACCAACATGGGCCAGCCCGCGGTTGCGGCCTTTCTGCTGCTTTCTGAACTTGGTACGCTTCGGCTGCAGCATGACTTATTTCTCCTTGCGTGCGCCGCCCTTGGCCGACGCATTCTCTGCACTCTTTTCGGCATAGAGGTCGAATACTTCGCCCTTGTACACCCACACCTTGATACCGATCACGCCATAGGTCGTTGCAGCTTCGGCGACACCGTAATCAATGTCGGCCCGCAGGGTGTGCAGCGGCACACGGCCCTCGCGGTACCATTCTGTCCGCGCAATATCGGCACCATTGAGACGACCACCTACCTGCACCTTGATGCCCTGGGCGCCGAGACGCATGGCGTTACCCACCGCGCGCTTCATCGCGCGACGGAACATCACGCGGCGCTCGAGCTGCTGTGCGATGGAATCGGCAACCAGCTTGGCGTCAAGTTCCGGCTTGCGAATCTCGTTGACCCGGATATGGGTCGGCACACCCATGATCTTGCTGACCTTGGCGCGAAGCCTTTCGATGTCTTCACCTTTCTTGCCGATGACGATACCCGGGCGAGCCGTATGCACCGTGATTTCGGCAGACTTGGCCGGCCGCTCAATGTCAATGCGACTGACCGCCGCATGCGACAGCGTCTTGTGCAAATACTCGCGCGCAGCCAGGTCGGTATTGAGCTGGTCGGCGAACTGACCGCCTTCCGCGTACCACTTCGCACCCCAGTCCTTGGCGATGCCGAGACGAATTCCGGTTGGATGTACCTTGTGACCCATTGTCTTTCCTAGTCCTCTGCCACGACGATGGTGATGTGACTGGTGCGCTTGAGAATACGAGTGAACCGACCCTTTGCTCGCGGACGACCGCGCTTGAAGGTGGGTCCTTCGTCTACGAAGACGGTGCGCACCTTGAGTTCGTCCACATCGGCGCCGCTGTTGTGTTCGGCATTGGCAATCGCCGACATCAGCACCTTGCGAACGATATGTGCACCCTTCTTGTTGCTGAAGGAAAGCACTTCCTCGGCACGCTCGACCGGCAGGCCACGAATCTGGTCAGCGACCAGCCGTGCCTTCTGCGCCGAAATGCGGGCGCCCTTGAGCTTTGCTGTAGCTTCCATCACCTGTAACCCTTCTACTTGGTCTTGCGGTCAGCAGCGTGACCCTTGTAGGTCCGAGTCGGCGCGAACTCGCCGAGCTTGTGACCCACCATGTTTTCGTTAATCAGGATCGGCACATGCTGCCGACCGTTGTGCACAGCAATGGTCAGACCGACCATTTCCGGCATGATCATGGAACGGCGTGACCAGGTCTTGATCGGACGCCGGCTGTTGGCTTCGACAGCCGCCTCGACCTTCGCCTGAAGGTGATGGTCGATAAACGGCCCTTTCTTGATCGAACGTGGCATAGCGGTTTCCTGCGTTACTTGCGCTTGCGCGAACGGGTGATGTACTTGGTCGTGCGCTTGTTGGTACGGGTGCGCTTGCCCTTGGTCGACTGACCCCAGGGGGTGACCGGGTGGCGACCACCGGAGGTCCGCCCTTCACCACCACCATGCGGGTGATCAACCGGGTTCATGGCCACACCGCGAACCGTCGGACGGATGCCCTTCCAGCGCTTGCGGCCGGCCTTGCCGAGCTTCTCGAGATTGTGCTCGACATTGGCAACCTGGCCGATAGTGGCGCGGCAACGCGAATGAATCTTGCGCATCTCGCCCGAGCGCAGAATCACGGTCGCGTACTGACCTTCCCGGGCGACCAGCTGAACGGTGGAGCCAGCGCTACGCGCCAGCTGACCGCCCTTGCCCGGCTTCAGCTCAACGTTGTGAATCTGCGTACCCACCGGAATCGAACGCAACGGCATGGCATTGCCCGGCTTGATCGGCGCTTCGGACCCGCTGAGGATCTCGTCGCCGGCCCGGACATGACGCGGCGCCAGAATGTAACGACGCTCTCCATCCATGTACTTGACCAGTGCCAGGTGAGCGCTGCGATTCGGATCGTATTCGATCCGCTCGACCACGCCGCGCACGCCGTCCTTGTCGCGCTTGAAGTCGACAATCCGGTAGTGCTGCTTGTGACCACCACCGCGATGCCGGGTGGTGATCCGACCCCGGTTGTTTCGACCGCCGGTCCTGCTCTTGGAATCGAGCAGCGGTGCGTGGGGACCACCCTTCCAGAGGTGGTCGTGCTTGATCTCCACACGACCGCGACGGCCCGGCGAAGTTGGTTTTGCCTTGACGATAGCCATGATATCTGCTTCCCGGCCCTTTACGTGTCTGCCTGTACTTCTTCGATGGTCTGTCCGGCCTTGATCCGAACATAGGCTTTCTTCCAGCCTTTTTGCCGTCCCGGCACGAACCGGAAGCTCTTCTGCTTCCCTTTCACGTTGACGACCTGAACCTGCTCGACGTCGACATCAAACAGCCCTTCGACTGCGCGCTTGATATCGGTCTTGTTGGCGTCGGTTCGAACCTCGAAGACATATTGATTCGAATCGGCCTGCAACCGTGCGGTCTTCTCCGACACGTGCGGCAGGCGGATGATTTGGTACATGCGCTCGGTTTTCATCCCAGCCACTCCTCGATCTTGTTGACGGCAGCCTTGGTCATGACCACCTTCTCGGCGCCGACCAGGGCAACCGGATTGATGCTTTCGGTGGTCAGCACCTGAACATGCGGCAGGTTGCGGCTGCCCAGGTAGAGGTTGGTCTCCAGGTCGGCATCGACTACGAGACCACGCTCCAAGCCCAGCTCGGCGAGCTTTTCCTTGACCAGACGCGTCTTCGGCTCGGCAAGCTCGATGCTGTCGACTACAACGAGCCGGTCCTGGCGTACCAGTTCGGACAGAATGGACTTGATCGCACTGCGGTACTGCTTGCGATTAACCTTCTGCGAGTGATCACGCGGCTGTGCGGCAAAAGTGACACCACCACTGCGCCAAAGCGGGCTACGGATGGTTCCGGCCCGAGCGTTACCCGTGCCCTTCTGACGCCATGGCTTACGGCCACCGCCGGAAACGGCAGAGCGGTTTTTCTGCGCCTTGGTCCCGGCACGTCCGCCGGCCAGATAGGCCGTGACAACCTGATGGACCAGCGATTCGGAAAAATCACGACCGAACACGTCGTCGGAGACCTTGATCTTGCTGCCGCCAGCAACTGACAGTTCCATGATTGACTCCTTTAGGCCTTGATCGACGGACGAACAAGTACGTGACCGCCGCGTGCTCCGGGCACGGCGCCGCGCACGAGCAGCAGATTGCGCTCGGCATCAACACGCACAACTTGAAGATTCAGGGTAGTGACACGCTCGTCACCCATGTGACCGGCCATTTTCTTGCCCTTGAAGACACGACCCGGCGTCTGACACTGGCCAATGGAGCCCGGCGCGCGGTGCGCCAGCGAATTACCGTGGGTAGCATCCTGGGTGCGGAAATTGTGACGCTTGACCACACCGGCAAAGCCCTTGCCCTTGCTGGTGCCAGTCACGTCAACGACCTGCCCGGCCTCGAACCGCTCGACCGTCAGTTCTCCGCCGACTTCAAAGTCGCCACCATCTTCGTCGTCGAGGCGGAATTCCCACAGGCCTTCACCGGCTTCGACACCGGCCTTGGAAAAGTGGCCAGCACTAGGCCGATTCACCAAAGACGTACGGCGGCTGCCACAGGTGACCTGAATGGCCATGTAGCCGTCCTTATCCTTTTCACGGATCTGCGTGATCCGGTTGGGGCTGACTTCGATCACTGTCACGGGCACAGAGTTACCCTCTTCCGTGAAGATTCGCGTCATGCCTCGCTTGCGTCCTACCAATCCGATAGCCATTGTTCTCAACTCGCTTCGCCGCTCAGTACAGCTTGATCTGAACATCAACGCCCGCAGCCAGGTCCAGCTTCATCAGGGCATCGACAGTCTTGTCGTTGGGATCCACGATATCCAGCAACCGCTTGTGGGTGCGGATTTCGTACTGGTCACGCGCGTCCTTGTTGACGTGCGGAGAAATCAGCACCGTGTAGCGCTCCTTGCGAGTGGGCAGCGGGATAGGGCCCCGAACCTGCGCACCGGTGCGCTTTGCAGTGTCAACGATTTCCTGGGTCGACCGGTCGATCAGACGGTGATCGAACCCCTTCAAACGAATACGGATCTTCTGTTCGGCCATTGCCGTACGCCTTCAGTTATAAAAGAACCAAATCATTAGCGCCCTTTCGGACGCCCCGTTCACGAACTCCAACCGGGAGTTCGACAGAACCGGTCACGGAACCGGCAGCCAGTAACAGACCGCCGTCATCCGCCGATGTTCCCGTTTTTTTAAGGGTTCAGGTTTCAGGTTTCAGGTTTCAGGAATTCTCGGCAAAGCCGCACCCTGAAACCTGAACCCTGAACGCTGAAACCTTTATTCAATAATCTTCGCAACCACGCCGGCGCCAACGGTACGGCCGCCTTCGCGAATAGCAAAGCGCAGACCGTCTTCCATGGCAATCGGGGCAATCAGTTCAACCTTCATCTGAACATTGTCGCCCGGCATCACCATCTCCGTGCCTTCAGGCAGCTCCACCGAACCGGTCACGTCCGTGGTCCGGAAGTAGAACTGCGGGCGATAGCCCTTGAAAAACGGCGTGTGACGACCACCTTCGTCCTTGGAAAGCACGTAGACTTCCGCCTCGAACTTGGTGTGCGGAGTGATCGAACCCGGCTTGGCCAGCACCTGGCCACGCTCGACTTCGTCACGCTTGGTGCCGCGCAGCAGCACACCCACGTTGTCACCCGCCTGACCCTGATCCAGCAGCTTGCGGAACATCTCCACACCCGTGCAGGTCGTCTTGGTCGTGTCCTTGATGCCGACAATCTCGATCTCGTCGCCAACATTGATGATGCCGCGCTCGACACGGCCGGTTACCACCGTGCCGCGACCAGAAATCGAGAACACGTCCTCGATCGGCATCAGGAAATCCTTGTCCAGGTCACGCTCTGGCTCCGGAACGTACTCGTCCAGCGCCTCGACCAGCCTCAGAATCGACGGCACGCCAATGTCGCTGTCGTCGCCTTCCAGCGCCTTGAGCGCAGAACCGGTCACGATCGGGGTATCGTCACCCGGGAAGTCATAGTCGCTCAGCAGCTCGCGGACTTCCATCTCGACCAGCTCCAGCAGCTCCTCGTCGTCGACCATGTCGGCCTTGTTCAGGTAAACCAGAATGCACGGAACGCCCACCTGGCGAGCCAGCAGAATGTGCTCGCGCGTCTGCGGCATCGGGCCGTCGGCAGCACTCACCACCAGAATGGCGCCGTCCATCTGCGCTGCACCCGTGATCATGTTCTTCACGTAATCGGCGTGACCCGGGCAGTCCACGTGCGCATAGTGACGGTTGTCCGACTCGTATTCCACGTGCGCCGAAGCAATCGTAATACCGCGCTCGCGCTCTTCCGGCGCATTGTCAATCTGGTCGTAGGCACGGAACTCGCCACCACGCGCTTCCGCGCAAACCTTCGTCAGCGCCGCGGTCAGCGTCGTCTTGCCGTGGTCAACGTGACCAATCGTGCCCACGTTCACGTGCGGCTTCGTGCGTTCGAACTTTGCCTTGGACATAGCTGCCTTCCTCTTTCCTGTTCCTTATGCGCTCTTTTTCATCACTTCTTCAGCGACACTGTTCGGAGCTTCCGAGTAATGCAGGAACTCCATCACGTAGGTCGCACGACCCTGGCTCATGGAGCGCAGGTCAGTGGCATAACCAAACATTTCCGACAGCGGCACGTTGGCACGAATGACCTTGCCGGCCGGCACGTCTTCCATGCCCTGAACCAGCCCGCGTCGACGGTTCAGGTCACCCATGACATCGCCCATGTATTCTTCCGGACTCACAACCTCGACCTTCATGATCGGCTCGAGAAGTACCGGCTTTGCCTTCAGCGCACCGTCTTTGAATGCCATTGAACCGGCAATCTTGAAGGCCATTTCGCTGGAGTCGACTTCGTGGTACGAACCATCGAACAGGATGGCGCGAACATCGACCATCGGGAAGCCGGCAATCACACCGTTCTGCATCTGCTCTTCGATACCCTTACCCACGGAACTGATGTAGTCCTTGGGTACGACACCACCAACAATCTGGTCGACAAACTCGTATCCACCACCTTCATCCATCGGCTCGAGCTTGATCTTGACGTGCCCATACTGACCACGACCACCCGACTGCCGAACAAACTTGCCTTCGGCTTCAACAGCCTGGCGAATGGTCTCGCGGTAGGCGACCTGAGGCTTGCCGACGTTGGCCTCGACCTTGAATTCGCGCTTGAGGCGATCAACGATAATATCGAGGTGCAACTCACCCATGCCGGAAATAATGGTCTGGCCGGACTCTTCGTCGGTGCGCACACGGAAGGACGGATCCTCCTGGGCCAGCTTCGACAGGGCAATACCCATCTTCTCCTGGTCGCTCTTGGTCTTGGGCTCCACGGCCACGGCAATCACCGGCTCCGGGAACTCCATGCGCTCAAGCGTGACCACATTGGAAGGATCGCACAGGGTATCCCCGGTCGTGACATCCTTCAGGCCCACAGCGGCAGCAATATCGCCAGCACGCACTTCCTTGATTTCCTCGCGGGAATTGGAGTGCATCTGCAGCAGACGGCCAACGCGCTCTTTCTTGCCCTTGACCGGATTGAACACGGTGTCGCCGGCCTTGACCACGCCGGAATAGACACGGAAGAAGGTCAGGGATCCGACAAACGGGTCGGTGGCAATCTTGAAAGCCAGGGCCGCAAAGGGCGAGTCATCATCGGACGGGCAGCGAACCTCTTCGCCGCGCTCGTCTTCACCACGAATATCCTTGACTTCCGTCGGCGAGGGCATGTACTGAATAACCGCATCCAGCAACGCCTGCACACCCTTGTTCTTGAAGGCCGTGCCACACAGCACCGGAACAATCTCGTTGGCCAGCGTGCCTGCACGCAGGCCCTGCATGATCTCCTCTTCGGTCAGCTCACCTTCCTCGAGATACTTGTTCATGAGCTCTTCGGAGGTTTCTGCAGCACCTTCGATCATGAACTCACGCGCCGCGGCAGCATCATCGGCTCGCTCGGCCGGAATGTCGCGCAGCTCAAAAGACATACCCATGTCTTCGGTATTCCAGTAGATCGCCTTCATGCGGACCAGGTCGATCACACCCTCGAAGTCCTCTTCGGCACCGATCGGCATCTGGATCGGAACAGCGTTGGCGCCCAGACGCTTGCGCACCTGCTCGACCACACGCTGGAAGTCGGCGCCGGTACGATCCATCTTGTTGACGAAAGCCATGCGCGGGACCTGGTACTTCGTGGCCTGGCGCCACACGGTCTCGGACTGGGGCTCTACGCCGCCGACAGCACAGAACACCGCCACGGCACCGTCAAGCACACGCAGGCTGCGTTCGACCTCGATGGTGAAGTCCACGTGCCCCGGGGTATCGATGATATTGATCCGATGCTCCGGGAAATTCTTGTCCATGCCACTCCAGAAACAGGTCGTGGCCGCAGAAGTGATCGTAATGCCACGCTCCTGCTCCTGCTCCATCCAGTCCATGACGGCCGCACCGTCATGCACCTCGCCAACCTTGTGCGAGACACCGGTATAGAACAGAATGCGCTCGGTCGTCGTGGTCTTGCCGGCATCGATGTGAGCCATGATGCCGATATTCCGATAGCGCTCGATGGATGTTTTGCGTGACACGTCTAAATCCTCGGGTTGCTAATGCTTACCAGCGGTAATGGGCAAAAGCCTTGTTGGCTTCGGCCATCCGGTGGGTATCTTCACGTTTCTTGACTGCGGCACCACGCTCTTCCATGGCATCCAGCAGTTCGCCAGCCAAACGGCGAGGCATGGTGTTCTCGCCACGCTTGCGGGCCGACTCGATGGTCCAGCGCATGGCCAGGGCCTGCTGCCGCTTGGGGCGCACTTCGACGGGCACCTGATAGGTGGCACCACCGACTCGCCGGGACTTGACCTCCACAGCCGGGGCCACATTGTCCAGGGCCTGCTCGATGGCTGACAGGGCGTCACCATGGCCCTTGGCCTCCATCTCCTCGATGGCGCCATAGACGATGCGCTCGGCGACGGACTTCTTGCCGTCCTGCATCACCATGTTGATGAAACGGGCTATCATTTCACTGCCGAACTTGGGATCGGGCAGGATGTCGCGTTCGAAATTTGAATGCTTGCGGGACATGATTATTGAATCCGTCAGTTCTTCGGACGCTTGGCGCCGTACTTGGAGCGACCCTGGCGACGGTCGGACACACCAGCGGTGTCCAGACTGCCACGCACCGTGTGATAGCGAACACCCGGCAGATCCTTGACACGACCACCGCGAATCAGCACCACCGAGTGCTCCTGCAGATTGTGCCCCTCACCACCGATATAGCTTGTGACTTCGTAGCCATTGGTGAGCCGCACACGAGCTACCTTGCGAAGCGCCGAATTCGGCTTCTTGGGAGTCGTGGTGTACACACGGGTGCAGACGCCGCGCTTCTGAGGCGAAGCCTCGAGCGCCGGAACGTTTGACTTGTAATGCTTGGCCCGCCTTGGCTTGCGAACCAACTGATTGATCGTCGCCATAGTCTTTTTGGTATCTCAAGAAAACAAACGACAGGCCGCAAAGTCGGCCTGCCGAAGAACGAGAATTCTAAAGGGTCCGTTGGAGCCTGTCAAGCGGCATTAGGAATGCAGTGCAAGATTGGCTGGGGTTCGCCGCCCGCCGGCGGCGGTTAGTTGCAAGTTGTCAGTTCTAAGTTGCAAGTCGACTCCGGTTGTGATGGGTCAACGGCCATTCGGCCTGCCCCGCTCGCCCGGCGGAGCTACCCCACCAATTCCCGCAGTTGCCGACTTACAACTAGCAACTGACAACTTACAACTAACCCAACCCAGCCCGAGGGCGCCGGAGTCCGACGCCGCAGCAGGGCCAGCCGAAGATTATTCGTCCCCGGCCGACTCCTCGGCCTTCGCTTCTTCCGCTTCGCCATCCGAAGCCTTGAGCAGCGCGGCCAGCTCGGCATCGGCCTCTTCGTGACGGCGCTCGCGGCGACGCTGGGCGGCGACGCGACCGGTGCCGGCCGGAATCAGGCGGCCGACGATCACGTTTTCCTTCAGCCCGCGCAGGCTGTCCACGGTGCCACGCACGGCGGCGTCGGTCAGCACCCGGGTGGTTTCCTGGAAGGATGCTGCCGAGATGAACGACTCGGTCGCCAGCGAGGCCTTGGTGATGCCGAGCAGCACGTTCTGCCAGCTTGGGGCCAACTTGCCCGACTCAGACAAACGTTCATGCTCTTCCTGGGCGCGGGTGGCCTCGACCTGCTCACCGCGCAGGAAGTTGCTGTCGCCGGCTTCCTGGATTTCGACCTTGCGCAGCATCTGACGAATGACCACCTCGATGTGCTTGTCGTTGATCTTCACGCCCTGCAGGCGGTAGACGTCCTGAATTTCCTGCACCAGGTAGTCAGCCAGCTTCTCGACGCCAAGCAGACGGAGGATGTCATGCGGATTGGGCTCGCCGTCGACGACGGTTTCGCCCTTCTCGACATGCTCACCCTCGAACACCAGCACCTGGCGCCACTTCGGAATGAGCTCCTCGTGGGCCTCGCCGTGCTCGTCGGTGATGACCAGGCGCTGCTTGCCCTTGGTCTCCTTGCCATAGCTGACCACACCGGAGGCCTCGGCCAGAATCGCGCCTTCCTTGGGCTTACGCGCCTCGAACAGATCGGCCACTCGCGGCAGACCACCGGTGATGTCACGGGTCTTGGACGATTCCTGCGGGATACGCGCGACAATGTCGCCGACCTTGATCTCGTCGCCATCGGCACAGTTGATGACCGCGCCGGCCGGCAGGTAATACTGCGCCGGCTGCTCGGTGCCCGGGATGTTGAGCTGCTTGCCGTCCTTGTCGACCAGGCGCACCATGGGCCGCAGGTCCTTGCCTTCCGAACCACGCTTCTTGGGATCGGTGACCACGACACTGGTCAGGCCGGTGACGTCGTCGACCTCTTCGGTCACGGTCACACCGGAAATGAAGTCGTGGAAGCGGGCAAAACCGGCCAGCTCCGCGACCACCGGGTGAGTGTGCGGGTCCCAGTTGGCCACGTTCTGGCCCACTTCGACCTTGTCGCCTTCACGCACGCTGACCATGGCGCCGTACGGAATCTTGTAGCGCTCACGCTCACGGCCATGGCTGTCGATCACCGACAGTTCACCGGAGCGCGACACCGCGACCAGCTTGCCTTCGGTATTCTCGACCGATTTGAGGTTGTACAGGCGAATCGAACCGCCCGACTTGACCTCGATATGGTCCACAGCCACAGAACGCGAGGCGGCACCGCCGATATGGAAGGTCCGCATGGTCAGCTGAGTGCCGGGCTCACCAATGGACTGAGCGGCAATCACACCCACCGCTTCACCCTGATTGACCAGGGCGCCGCGGGCCAGATCGCGGCCATAGCACTGGGCACAAATGCCATGTCGCGTCGCACAGGTGATGGGCGAGCGGACCAGCACCCGGTCCACACCGGCACTCTCGAGCTGCTCGACCCACTGCTCGTCGAGCAGCGTGCCGCGAGCGCAGAACACCTCGTCGCTATCGGCAAGATAGATGTCCTCGCCAACCACGCGACCAAGAATTCGCTCACCCAGAGGCTCGACGACATCGCCGCCTTCCACGATGGGCAGCATTTCCAGGCCCTGCTCGGTGCCGCAGTCCTCTTCGATAACGACCAGGTCCTGAGCAACGTCGACCAGGCGACGGGTCAGGTATCCCGAGTTCGCCGTCTTGAGCGCCGTATCGGCCAGACCCTTACGGGCACCGTGCGTGGAAATGAAGTACTGCAGAACGTTCAGGCCTTCGCGGAAGTTGGCCGTGATTGGCGTCTCGATGATGGAGCCGTCCGGCTTGGCCATCAGGCCACGCATGCCGGCCAGCTGACGGATCTGGGCAGCAGAGCCTCGGGCGCCGGAGTCGGCCATGATGAAGATCGAGTTCATCGAGTCTTCCTTGACCTCATTGCCGTCACTGTCGATGCGCGTCTGCTTTCCGATGCGTTCCATCATCGCGCGCGCCACTTCCTCGTTGGTGCGCGACCAGATATCGACCACCTTGTTGTAGCGCTCGCCGGAAGTCACCACACCGGAGGCGTACTGGTTCTGGATATCAAGCACTTCCTTTTCGGCACGCTCGAGAATGGCCTTCTTCTCTGGCGGCACTTGCAGATCGTCGAGACCGATGGACACGCCGGCACGGGTTGAATAATGGAACCCGGTGTACATGAGCTGGTCGGCAAACACCACGGTCTTTTTCAGTCCCAGCTTGCGGTAGCACTCGTCGATCAGACGCGAAATCTGCTTTTTCTTCAGCACCTGGTTGACGAGTTCGAACGGCAGACCTTCAGGCAGGATCTCGCGCAGAAGCGCCCGCCCCACCGTGGTCTTGATTCTGGCAAAAGATTCGATCCGCTCACCGTCTTCGGTGACTTCAACGTCTCGCACCCGAACCGTGATGCCAGCCTGAAGGTCCACCTGACCATTGTTGTAGGCGCGGTGCACCTCGGCCACCCGCGAGAAGTACATGCCCTCCCCGCGCTTGCCGGCGATCTGCCGGGTCATGTAGTACAGGCCCAGCACCACATCCTGGGTCGGCACGATGATCGGTTCACCGTTGGCCGGAGACAGGATGTTGTTCGAGCTCATCATCAGCGCGCGCGCCTCGAGCTGGGCTTCCAGCGAAAGCGGCACGTGCACGGCCATCTGGTCACCGTCGAAGTCGGCGTTGAAGGCGGTACAGACCAGCGGGTGAAGCTGGATGGCCTTGCCCTCGATGAGCACCGGCTCGAAGGCCTGGATGCCCAGTCGGTGCAGGGTCGGCGCACGGTTCAGCAGTACCGGGTGCTCGCGGATGACTTCCTCGAGGATGTCCCAGACTTCCGACTCTTCGCGCTCGACCAGCTTCTTGGCCGCCTTGATGGTCATGGCCAGACCGCGGCGCTGCAGCTTGGAGAAAATGAACGGCTTGAACAGTTCCAGCGCCATCTTCTTGGGCAGGCCGCATTCATGCAGCTTGAGCGTCGGGCCGACCACGATGACCGAACGGCCGGAGTAGTCGACACGCTTGCCCAGCAGGTTCTGACGAAAACGGCCCTGCTTGCCCTTGATCATGTCGGCCAGCGACTTCAGCGGGCGCTTGTTGGTGCCGGTGATGGCCCGACCACGACGGCCGTTGTCAAGCAGTGCATCGACCGACTCCTGCAGCATGCGCTTCTCGTTGCGCACGATGATGTCGGGCGCGTTGAGCTCAAGCAGGCGCTTCAAGCGGTTGTTGCGGTTGATGACGCGGCGGTACAGATCGTTGAGATCTGAAGTCGCGAATCGCCCGCCGTCCAGTGGTACCAGCGGCCGGAGGTCCGGCGGCAGCACCGGCAGCACGGTCATGATCATGAACTCGGGTCGGTTGCCCGACTCGATAAACGCCTCCATCAGCTTGATGCGCTTGGAAAGACGCTTGATCTTGGTTTCCGAGTTGGTCGCGGCAATCTCTTCCCGAAGCTGGGTCAACTCGGTATGGAGATCGATGTTCTTGAGCATGTCGTAGACGGCTTCGGCGCCCATCTTGGCGACAAACTCGTCGCCGTACTCCTGCATCGCGTCGAGATACTCCTCGTCGGTCAGGAGCTGGCCGCGCTCAAGCATGGTCATTCCCGGATCGAGCACCAGATAGGACTCGAAGTACAGCACCCGCTCGATGTCCCTGAGGGTCATGTCCAACATCAAGCCGATGCGGCTGGGCAATGACTTCAAGAACCAGATATGGGCCACCGGCGAGGCCAGGTCGATATGACCCATGCGCTCGCGGCGCACCTTGGTCAGGGTGACCTCGGTGCCACACTTCTCGCACTTCACGCCGCGGTGCTTCATGCGCTTGTACTTGCCGCACAGGCACTCATAGTCCTTGACCGGCCCGAAAATGGCGGCACAGAAGAGGCCTTCGCGCTCGGGCTTGAAGGTTCGGTAGTTGATAGTCTCCGGCTTGCGAACCTCGCCGAATGACCACGACCGGACCAGCTCCGGCGGAGCCAGGCCGATGCGAATCGCGTCAAAGTCGGTTACCTGGGACTGACGCTTGTATAGGTTGAACAGGTCGCGCACTTGCTGCCTCCTCCTGCTAATCAGGACTCTTCGAGTTCGATATTGATGCCCAGCGAACGGATTTCCTTCACCAGCACGTTGAAGGATTCCGGCATGCCCGCGGTCATCTGGTAATTGCCGTCGACAATGGATTTGTACATCTGGTTACGACCCTGTACATCGTCGGACTTGACGGTAAGCATTTCCTGCAGGGTGTAGGCCGCGCCGTAGGCTTCCAGCGCCCAGACCTCCATTTCACCGAAACGCTGCCCGCCGAACTGGGCCTTGCCGCCCAGCGGCTGCTGGGTGACCAGCGAGTACGGGCCAGTCGAACGTGCATGCATCTTGTCGTCGACCAGGTGGTTAAGCTTGAGCATGTACATGTAGCCCACGGTCACCGGGCGATCAAAGGCGTTGCCGGTACGACCGTCATACAACGTCATCTGGCCGGACTCGGGCATGTCGCCCATCTTGAGCAGCTTCTTGATCTCGTTCTCGTCGGCACCGTCGAATACCGGGGTGGCCATCGGCACACCGCCGGTCAGGTTGCCGGCCATTTCCTCGACCTCCTCATCGGAGAACTGGCTCATTTCAACCCGACCTTCACGATCGGAGTTGTAGATCTCGCCGAGGAACTTGCGGACCTTCTCGGTTTTCTCGTTGGCCTCGAGCATGTCCTCGATCTTGCGACCCAGCCCGCGGGCAGCGAGCCCGAGATGGGTTTCGAGAACCTGACCGATATTCATGCGCGAAGGCACGCCCAGCGGGTTGAGAACAATATCGACCGGTGAACCATCGTCCATGAACGGCATGTCCTCGGTCGGAACAATGGTGGAAATCACACCCTTGTTCCCGTGACGACCGGCCATCTTGTCACCCGGCTGCATACGCCGCTTGACGGCCAGATAGACCTTGACCATCTTGAGAACGGCCGGTGCCAGCTCATCGCCGCGGGTGATTTTCTCCTTCTTCTCCTCGAAGCGCTTGTCGAAGATCTTGCGCTGCGATTCGATCTGGCGCGCCGCCCGCTCCAGCAGGTCCTGGGCGTCGTCGTTGCGCATGCGCAGCTTGAACCAATCGTCTCGCTTGAGCTCTTCAAGGTAGGCCTGGGACACCTTGGCGCCCTTCTTCAAGCCGCCGGGGCCCTTGTCGGCCACCTTTCCGATCAGCACGGACTCCAGCCGCGCAAAAATTGCGTCTTCCATGATCCGGAGCTGATCATCCAGATCCTTGCGGACCTGGCGAATCGCGTCCTTCTCGATGGCAATGGCACGCGAATCCTTCTCCACACCCTCGCGGGTGAAGACCTGGACATCGATCACCGTGCCGTCCATGCCAGTCGGCACGCGCAGAGACGTGTCCTTCACGTCGGAGGCCTTCTCGCCGAAGATGGCCCGCAGCAGCTTCTCCTCCGGGGTCAGCTGTGCCTCGCCCTTGGGCGTGACCTTGCCGACCAGAATGTCTCCTGATTTAACCTCGGCACCGATGTAGACGATGCCCGACTCATCCAGCTTGGCCAGTGTGGACTCTCCGACGTTGGGAATGTCGGCCGAGATTTCCTCTGAACCCAGCTTGGTATCGCGGGCGACACAGGTCAGTTCCTCGATGTGAATCGAGGTAAAGCGGTCTTCCTGGACCACGCGCTCGGAGATGAGGATGGAGTCTTCGAAGTTGTAGCCGTTCCAGGGCATGAAGGCCACGAGCATGTTCTGTCCCAGCGCCAGCTCACCCAGATCGGTGGACGGACCGTCAGCCAGCACATCGCGCTTCTCCACCCGGTCACCCACCTTCACCAGCGGACGCTGGTTCATGCAGGTGTTCTGGTTGGAACGTTCGTACTTGACCAGGTTGTAGATGTCCACACCCGGGTCATTGTCACCAATCTCGTCGTCGTTGGCACGAACCACGATACGCCCGGCGTCGACCTGATCGACGACACCGCCACGGGTCGCGACCGTGGTCACGCCGGAATCGGTCGCCACGGAGCGCTCCATGCCGGTTCCGACCAGCGGCTTGTCGACACGCAGGGTCGGCACGGCCTGGCGCTGCATGTTCGACCCCATCAGGGCGCGGTTGGCATCATCGTGCTCCAGGAACGGCACCAGCGATGCAGCCACCGAGACGATCTGGCGCGGCGAGACGTCCATGTACTCAATCTCGTCGGTCCGCTTGAGGGTGAACTCACCCTGGTGACGGCACGGAATCAGCTCATCACGGAATCGCTTGTTTTCATCCAGGTCGGCATTGGCCTGGGCAATGACGTACTCGCCCTCCTCGATGGCAGACAGGTACTGCACTTCCTCGGTGACCTGCCCGTTCTCGACCCGGCGATAGGCGGTTTCCAGAAAACCGTACTGGTTGGTGCGGGCATAGCAGGCCAGGGAGTTGATCAGGCCGATGTTCGGACCTTCCGGGGTCTCGATCGGACACAGACGCCCGTAGTGCGTGGGGTGCACGTCACGCACCTCGAAGCCGGCGCGTTCACGCGTCAGGCCACCCGGGCCCAGTGCCGAAACACGACGTTTGTGCGTCACTTCCGAGAGCGGATTGTTCTGATCCATGAACTGCGACAGCTGCGAGGAACCAAAGAATTCCTTGATGGCAGCGGCCACCGGCTTGGCATTGATCAGATCCTGCGGTGCCGAACCCTCGCTTTCGACCGTGGTCAGCCGCTCGCGCACGACACGCTCGACACGGACCAGACCGATGCGGAAGGCATTCTCGGCCATTTCGCCAACCGACCGCACACGGCGATTGCCGAGGTGATCGATGTCATCGACCGAACCATTGCCATTGCGGATATCGATCAGCACGTCGATCACCGAGAGGATATCCTCGCGGTCGAGCACGCCCGGGCCCTCGATGTCCTTTCGACCCACGCGGCGGTTGAACTTCATGCGTCCGACGGCCGACAGGTCGTAACGATCGGCCGAGAAAAACAGGTTGTTGAACAGATTCTGCGCGGCCTCCTTGGTCGGAGGCTCGCCCGGGCGCATCATCTTGTAGATCTCCCACAGCGCCTCGAGCTCGTTGCTGGTGGGGTCGATACGCAGGGTGTTGGAGATGTACGGACCCTGGTCGAGATCATTGACGTAGAGAATGTCGAAGCGCTTGACCTTGGCCTCTCGCATCGACTCCAGCAACTCGCCGGTGATCTCGTCATTGGCGCGCGCCACCAGTTCACCGGAATCGGTGTCGACGATATCGTGAGCCAGAATCTTGCCGACCAGATAGTCGTCGGGCACATCCAGCGTCTTGACACCAGCCTGCTCGATCAGCTTCACGTGACGCGCAGTAATACGCTTGTCCTTGGCCACAATGACGTTTCCGTCACCATCGACGATATCGAACAGCGCATTCTCGCCGCGCAGTCGCTGCGGCACGACGTCAATCTTGGCATCACCCTTGCGCAGCGTCACCTTGGTCTTTTCGAAGAAGAAATCCAGCATCTCTTCTTCGTTCATGCCCAGCGCACGCAGCAGGATGGTCACCGGCAGCTTGCGCCGACGGTCGATACGGGTAAAGATGCAGTCCTTCGGGTCGAACTCGAAGTCCAGCCATGAGCCACGGTAGGGAATGACGCGGGCCGAGTAAAGCAGCTTGCCCGATGAATGCGTCTTGCCCTTGTCATGATCAAAGAACACACCGGGAGAACGGTGCATCTGGTTGACAATGACCCGCTCGGTACCGTTGACAATAAATGTACCGGTATCGGTCATCAACGGCAGGTCGCCCATGTAGACGTCCTGCTCCTTGATCTCCTTGACCCGCTTGTTCTTGGCCGGGCTGTCCTTGTCGTAGATAATCAGGCGGACCTTGGACCGCAGCGGTGCGGTATAGCTCAGCCCCCGGAGCTTGCATTCAGTCACGTCGAACTCCGGCTCGCCGAGCTGGTAACTGACATACTCCAGGGCGGCATTCCCCGAATAGCTGGTGATCGGGAACACCGAATTCAGCGCTCCGTGCAGGCCGATATCCTCGCGATCGTGTTCAGGCACCCCCGCCTGCAGGAATGTCTTGTAGGATTCGATCTGGGTGGCCAGCAGAAAGGGCACTTCCAGTACCCGCGGGTGCTTGCCGAAATCCTTTCGGATACGCTTCTTTTCCGTGAAGGAGTAGCTCATGAGCGTCTTACCCACCTGATGTTGCGTCGGCCGGGATTTGTCCTACAATGCTGCCACGGCACCCGGTTCCAGCCTGGGCAGCAGGTGTTGCCACTTTCAGAAACAGGATCGGGCCGGGCACCAGAGGCACCCAGCCCAAGTCCATTTCTTCACAACTCGCAAGGCGTAATGGTTACTTGACCTCGACGGTCGCACCCGCCTCTTCGAGCTGCTTCTTGATGTCTTCGGCGTCTTCCTTGGACACACCTTCCTTCAGCGGAGCCGGTGCGCCTTCGACCAGGTCCTTGGCTTCCTTCAGCCCCAGACCCGTGATGCCGCGGACGGCCTTGATGACGGCGACCTTGTTGGAACCGAAACCAGCCAGAATCACGTCGAACTCTGTCTGCTCTTCGGCTTGAGCGCCACCATCACCACCGGCAGCGCCACCAGCGGCAACAGCCACCGGCGCAGCGGCGGACACGCCAAACTTCTCTTCCATGGCTTCGATGAGGTCAACAACCTCCATCACGCTCATGCTGGAAATAGTTTCCAGAATATCTTCTTTCGAAACGGCCATTGTTTGTTACTCCAAAATCTCTAATGAAAACGTAAAAGGTAAAAGGTGAAAAGGTAAAAGGGAACGTACAGTAGTTCGTTGTCCTTTCAACCTGCAACCTTTCAACTTTCCTCAGCCTTTTAGGCAGCTTCCTTGCTGTCGCGTACCGCAGCAACCGTGCGAACGAGCTTGGCATGCGGCTCGGCAAGGGTACGAACGAACTTCTCGATCGGCGCCTTCATGACACCCATCAGCATGGCAATCGCCTGATCACGCGTCGGCAGCTTGGCCAGGCGTTCGAGCTCGGTTGCACCGTGCAGCTCTCCGCCCACGGCAACCAGCCGGGCAATCAGGTGATCATTTTCCTTGGCGAAGTCCTCGACCAGCCTGGCCGCCGCGCCCGGGTCCTCCATGGAGAACGCGAACAACAGCGGGCCGGTCAGATCATCGGCCATGCATTCGAAGTCGGTACCCTCAACGGCCCGCTTGACCAGCGTGTTCTTGGCAACCTTCAGAAACACACCCTCGCTGCGCGCCTTGCTGCGCAACTCGGTCATGTCTCCGACGGTCAGCCCACGGTACTCGGCAGCAACCGCAGAGTGCGCGATCTTCGCCACTTCGGCGACTTCCGCCACGACTGCCTTCTTCTGCTCAAGTGTGAGCGCCATTGGCTACCTCCGTTGAGTTCGGATCAGCCGGCCTCGTCGACCAACGTCTCCATACCATTCCGGACCTTTCGATCCGGACCCTTGGTGGCCGTTTCCCAACAATCGGGATCGGGCGACACCATCTACGCAGGCGACTCAGACGAGCCATTACCGTTTCCGACCTGCGGTCTTGGACGGGCGCTCCCATTCGGAGCGTACGCCCGGGAGGAGAAACGGTTCAGGTTTCAGGGTTCATGTTTCCGGGCGGGCTTTGGCAATCCTCGCGGGTAGCTCTTGCCTTTCCGAAACCTAGATCCTTGTCACCTGCCAACCATTCCTACTCCAAACTCTTTCCTGAAACCTGAAACCTGAACCCTGAAACCTTTCAGTGTCAAACGCCGAGCGAGCCGGTATCGACGGTCAAGCCCGGGCCCATGGTGGTGGACACGGCGACCTTCTTCAGATACTGACCCTTGGCGGCCGGTGGCTTGGCCTTGACCAGCTCTCCGACCAGCGTCTTGAGGTTGTCGCGCAGCGCGTCGACCTCGAAGTCGGCCTTGCCGATGGTGCTGTGGACAATGCCCGCCTTGTCGGTGCGGTACTGCACCTGGCCGGCCTTGGCATTCTTCACCGCGGTTTCCACATCGGTGGTCACGGTGCCGACCTTGGGGTTGGGCATCAGGCCGCGCGGACCGAGCACCTGACCCAGCCGACCGACCACACGCATGGAATCCGGCGTGGCGATACAGACATCAAAGTCGATCTCGCCGCCCTTGATGGTCTCGGCCAGGTCATCCATGCCGACGATATCGGCACCGGCTTCCTTGGCCTTGTCGGCATTCTCGCCCTGGGCGAACACCGCCACGCGCACGCTCTTGCCCGTGCCGTGCGGCAGCACGATGGCGCCACGAACCACCTGATCCGACTTACGTGGGTCTACACCCAGGCGAATGGCGACATCGACCGATTCGGTGAACTTCACCTTGCTGAGCGACTTGAGCAGGTCCAGTGCTTCGTCAAGGGAGTAGGCCTTGCCGGTTTCGATCTGCTCGCGCATTGCACGAATTCGTTTGCTTCTGGCCATTACTCGACTCCTTCCACGTTGAGACCCATGCTGCGGGCACTTCCAGCAATGGTGCGCACGGCAGCATCCATGTCGGCAGCCGTCAGATCCGGCTCCTTCATTTTCGCGATCTCTTCGAGCTGTTCGCGCGTGACCGTACCCACCTTGCGGGTATTCGGCTCACCACTACCCTTCTGGATCTTGGCTGCCTTGCGCAGCAGCACGGCTGCTGGCGGGGTCTTGGTGACGAAGCTGAAGCTGCGGTCGTTGAACACGGTGATGACCACCGGAATCGGCAGGCCCTGCTCCATTTCCTGCGTCTGGGCGTTGAACGCCTTGCAGAATTCCATGATGTTGACACCATGCTGACCCAGCGCCGGACCGACCGGCGGACTGGGGTTGGCCTGACCGGCAGGCACCTGCAGCTTGATGTAACCGCTGACTTTCTTGGCCATGTCTATATCTCCTCGGGTTCAGGCGCCGGGACATCGAAAGCCCTGAAAACTACTGCGCGTGCATCTGACGGCGTCCGGCGGTGCTCGGAATCCTCATGCACTTCAACGTGCACTGCGGTTCCTGCGCTCCGGCGGCCACCGTCAGATGCCCGCTCGCTACGTTTTCAGAACCCTCGAGAGACCATCGGCTCCCCGTTTGGTTCAGTTTCCGGTTGCTTGCCCGGCTCGTTCCAGATTCCCGAACCGCGCTTTGCGGGTGCGGGTGGTTCCTGTCTTCCCTTCAGCGGGCTTCGGATATCTCCAAGCCGGCTGAAGGAGATCCCGGATCACGCTATCGCGCGTCCGGGATCGAAAAGCTCTAACGCATTCGCGTTAGAGCTTTTCGACCTGTGTGAAGTCCAGTTCCACGGGCGTGGATCGACCGAAGATCGATACCGCCACCCGGAGCCGGCTCTTCTCGTAGTTGATTTCTTCAACCACGCCATTGAAATCGTTGAACGGACCTTCGGTGACTCGCACCATTTCGCCCGGTTCGAACAGCACCTTGGGCCGCGGCTTCTCGGCACCTTCCTGCACACGTTGCAGAATGGCGTCGGCCTCGGCCTTGCTGATCGGTGCCGGACGGTCCTGTCGGCCACCGATAAATCCCAGCACCTTGGGCACATCCTTGACCAGATGCCAGGTGTCATCGTTCATTTCCATCTCCACCAGCACGTAGCCGGGGAAGAACTTGCGCTCGCTGCGGCGCTTCACGCCCTTCTTCATCTCCACCACTTCTTCGGTGGGGACGAGAATCTCGCCGAACATGTCTTCCATGCCGGCACGCCTGATGCGCTCCTCCAGCGACCGCTTGACCGCCTTTTCGAAGCCGGAGTAGGCCTGGACGACAAACCACTGACGGGCCATCACGCGCCTCCGCCGGCGCCAATCAGGCGACGAACGATCCAGCCAAACAGCGTATCCATCAGGAACAGCATGATGGCCACGATAATGGTGATGACCAGAACCATCAGGGTGGTCTGCAACGTTTCATCCCTGGTCGGCCAGACCACCTTGCGGCGCTCCACATCGGTTTCGCGCAGGAATCCGAACATGCCGCGACCGCGAGCCGTCTGACCAACAATCGCCAGGGCGACGCCGACAGCGGCAAGCAGCCCGAGCACACGGAACAGCAACATGACCTCACCGGCAAAGTGAATGAAGCCATACAGACCGGCAGCCAGGACCAGAAGCCCGGCAGCCCAGAGCAGATTGTCGCGCGGTGACGTCTTTTCGGCAGCCATGGATTCGTTCAGTTCAATGGAGTGGCAGGCGAGGAGGGACTCGAACCCCCAACCTGCGGTTTTGGAGACCGCTGCTCTGCCAGTTGAGCTACTCGCCTAAATCTTTTCGAATCATGCGGCCGGTGCGGCTTTCGCGAAGCGAAAGAAGCACCGGCCACATTCCTTCGATTACTCGATAATCTTCGCAACCACGCCGGCACCAACGGTACGGCCGCCTTCGCGAATAGCAAAGCGCAGACCGTCTTCCATGGCAATCGGGGCAATCAGTTCAACCTTCATCTGAACATTGTCGCCCGGCATCACCATCTCCGTGCCTTCAGGCAGCTCCACCGAACCGGTCACGTCCGTGGTCCGGAAGTAGAACTGCGGGCGATAGCCCTTGAAAAACGGCGTGTGACGACCACCTTCGTCCTTGGAAAGCACGTAGACTTCCGCCTCGAACTTGGTGTGCGGAGTGATCGAACCCGGCTTGGCCAGCACCTGGCCACGCTCGACTTCGTCACGCTTGGTGCCGCGCAGCAGCACACCCACGTTGTCACCCGCCTGACCCTGATCCAGCAGCTTGCGGAACATCTCCACACCCGTGCAGGTCGTCTTGGTCGTGTCCTTGATGCCGACAATCTCGATCTCGTCGCCAACATTGATGATGCCGCGCTCGACACGGCCGGTTACCACCGTGCCGCGACCAGAAATCGAGAACACGTCCTCGATCGGCATCAGGAAATCCTTGTCCAGGTCACGCTCTGGCTCCGGAACGTACTCGTCCAGCGCCTCGACCAGCCTCAGAATCGACGGCACGCCAATGTCGCTGTCGTCGCCTTCCAGCGCCTTGAGCGCAGAACCGGTCACGATCGGGGTATCGTCACCCGGGAAGTCATAGTCGCTCAGCAGCTCGCGGACTTCCATCTCGACCAGCTCCAGCAGCTCCTCGTCGTCGACCATGTCGGCCTTGTTCAGGTAAACCAGAATGCACGGAACGCCCACCTGGCGAGCCAGCAGAATGTGCTCGCGCGTCTGCGGCATCGGGCCGTCGGCAGCACTCACCACCAGAATGGCGCCGTCCATCTGCGCTGCACCCGTGATCATGTTCTTCACGTAATCGGCGTGACCCGGGCAGTCCACGTGCGCATAGTGACGGTTGTCCGACTCGTATTCCACGTGCGCCGAAGCAATCGTAATACCGCGCTCGCGCTCTTCCGGCGCATTGTCAATCTGGTCGTAGGCACGGAACTCGCCACCACGCGCTTCCGCACAAACCTTCGTCAGCGCCGCGGTCAGCGTCGTCTTGCCGTGGTCAACGTGACCAATCGTGCCCACGTTCACGTGCGGCTTCGTGCGTTCGAACTTTGCCTTGGACATGAGTCAAACTCCGTTTAACTTTATGTTTAGTCTTCAAAACTGGTGCCCACGACTGGACTTGAACCAGTGACCTCTCCCTTACCAAGGGAGTGCTCTACCGCCTGAGCTACGTGGGCGCGATTTTTTGGAGCGGGTGATCGGAATCGAACCGACATCATCAGCTTGGAAGGCTGAGGTTCTACCATTGAACTACACCCGCCTGGTTCCTTTTGCACCGCCCACTCCGGTCGGTGCGAAAATCTGGTGGAGGGGGCAGGATTCGAACCTGCGAAGGCTAAGCCAGCAGATTTACAGTCTGCCCTCGTTGACCGCTTGAGTACCCCTCCGGCAATTCCGGGCTCACCAGCCTCGATTCCGGCATCATCCCGATGTTTCCAGACGAAGCCCGCAATTCTGACTGAACATCGACCGCAAGTCAACAGTATCGTTTGATTCATTGACCGCTCAGGAGCCCAATCGCCGCAGGTACTGATTCACGACGATCCAGGAACCCAGCAGGCCGAGCGCGCCGCCGCCCAGAACCAGCAGCGCCACCGCTTCCCGAGAGGGCATCTGCAGTTCAAATGTCGTGCCGTAGGTCTCGCCCAGCGCCGCGACCGGCCCGCCCAGCATCAGCACGGCCGCCACAAGAATGACCCAGGCCAGCCCCCCGCCCGCCAGACCGAACCAGAGGCCGGAGTACAGGAACGGCCGCCGAATAAACCCGGCCGTCGCCCCGACCAGCGCCATGACCTCGATTTCTTCGCGCCGATTGTGAATATCCATGCGGATGGTGTTGCCCACCACAAAGGCCACGGCCGCGGCGAACAGCACGGCCAGCACCAGGGTCAGCATCCGGATAACATCGACCATGGCCGCCAGGCGCTCCAGCCACTGCAAGTCCACGATAACGGCATCCACGCCATCTTCCATGTCCAGCCGCTCTGCCAACGCGGGCAGATCCCCGGCCGAAACCGGCGTGATTTCCAGCACCCACGGCAGCGGATTGTCTTCAATGGCTTCGAGCGCCTCGCCCAGCCCCATCTGCCCACTGAGCTCGGCCAGCCCCTCCCCCGGGCTGATCGGATCGACCGCGGCAATCTCCGCCCAGGCGCTGAGACGCGAACTCAGGCGCATGGCAACCGACTCTTCAACCCCTTCATCGAGAAACACCGACAGGGTGTCCAGACGCTCCCAGTCCTGCCCTACGCGCGAGGCGTTGTCCAGAGTCAGCCAAAGCCCGGCCGGCAGGCATAGCGCCACGGCCAGCACCATGACCGTCATGGCCGAGGCAATCGGCTGCCGGACCATGGTGCCCAGTGACGACAGCAGGCTGAAAGCGTGCCGGCGGGCCCAGGCTCTCAACCCGCCCGGCAAGCGCGCTGAACCGGACCCAGCCCCTCTGGTGCTTCCAGAACTCACGCCCCAGCCTCCACACGCACCGGCACATCATCGATCAGCCGTCCATCACGCAACACCAGCACCCGGCGCCGCAACCGGCGGATCAGCTCAAGGTCATGACTGGCAATCAGCACCGTGGTTCCGAGTTCGTTGAGCTGCAGGAAAAACCGCATCAAATCGGCCGACAACTCCGGGTCGAGATTGCCGGTGGGCTCGTCGGCCAGGATCAGCGGCGGCTTGGCCACCAGGGCGCGGGCGATGCCCACGCGCTGCTGCTCGCCGCCCGACAGCATGGGCGGATACATGCGCTCTTTGTCGAGCAGGCCAACCTTGTCAAGCACGGCGCGAACGCGGCGCCGGATCTCCGGGTAGGGCGCCCCGGCAATGACAAGCGGCAACGCCACATTGTCAAACACCCGCCGATCTGTCAGCAGGCGATGATCCTGGAAAATGATGCCGATGCGCCGCCGCAGCGCCGGAATATGCCGACGCGCGGTACGACCGATATTGCGACCCTCGAACAGGACCTGGCCCCGACTCGGACGTTCCAGCAGGGCGATCAGGCGCAGCAATGTCGACTTGCCGGCACCGGAGTGCCCGGTCAGAAAGGCCAGCTCTCCTTTTTCGAGTCGGAAGCTGACTTCCTTTAGGGCCTGAACCCCGCCGGAGTAACGCTTGGCCACGTGTTCGAATACCACCATGACTCAACCTCCCAGCAACTGGCTCATACTCATGATGGGCAGCATGATCGCCAACACGATGTACAGCACGATCAGCCCAACGGTCAGGATCAACATCGGTTGCAACACGGCCAGCAACATGCTGGAGGCCGACTCGAGTTCACGTTCCTGAATATCGGCGGCATGCTCCAGCATCGCGGCCAGCTCGCCGCTGCGCTCACCACCGCTGATCAGGCGCCTGGCCATGGGCGGCAGCCAGCCACGCCCGGCCAGGGACTGACTGAGCGAGACCCCTTCGCGCACTTGCATGGCCGCCTGCCGGACATCTTCACGCACCACCTGGTTGCCGACCACATCGGCGGCCACTCGCAACGCCTCGACCAGCGGCACGGCACTGTTGACCAGAATGGCCAGGGTTCGGGTAAAGGTCGCCGTCTCGCGCGCCCGCACCAGCCGGCCAGCCACCGGCGTGGCCAGCAGCAGCCGGTCCAGCGCGCGACGTGGCCCGGACTGCTTCAATGCCAGGGCAAAAGCAACGGAGAGCAGAAACAGGACCAGCAGGGCCAGCCACCCCCAGTTGGCCACCAGGTCGGACAGACCCAGCAGGCTGCGCGTGACCAGGGGCAATGTCTCGGCCGCCTGCTCGAACACACCGATCACACGTGGCACGACAAAAGCGATCAGCCCCCAGACCACGGCAATGGCCACGACCACCAGCAGAACCGGATAAACCAGCGCCATGCCGAAGCTGCGGCGCATTTCTTCGCGGTTTTCGGCATGGCCTGCCAGGCGTTCGAGCACGGCATCCAGTCGACCCGCGCGCTCACCAGCCGCCACCGCCGCGCTGTAGAGTTCCGGGAAGAGCCGGGGATGCTCGGCCATGCCGGCCGACAGGCTCTGGCCCTCCATTACCCGCGAACGGATCGCGCCCAGCTGGCGTCGCACCTGGGGCTGGTCGGTCTGCTCGACCAGTACCGACAACACTTCCTCCAGCGGCAGCCCGGCTTTGAGCAGGGTCGACATCTGCCTGAGAATCAGCGCCCGCTCGCGGCCGCGGTGCAGAAACCCACCGCCGCCACGCGCTTCACCCTCGACAGCTCGAACTTCCAGGGGAATCAGGCCGCGCTCACGAAGCTGACCGCGGGCGGCGCGTGCCGTATCGGCCTGCACCACTCCCCGGGTGCTGGCGCCGGTGCCGTTGAGTGCCTGGTATTCGTATGCTCCCATCTTGGCTCGCGTTCGCTCGCAGGTTCCAGTCGTCCGTCGGGGACGTGGCCCCGACCTACGCAGCCCTCGTTACTCGCAAGACCTCTTCCAGCGAGGTCGTGCCATGCAGTGCCTTTTGCCAGCCATCCTCCAGGATGCTTGGCGCAAGTTCGCGGGCCAGCTCCTCGAGGGCCTGTTCGCTGGCGCCGTCGTGGATCAGTGTGCGCATGCGGTCGTTGACCGGCACCAGCTCGTAGATGCCAGTTCGTCCGCGATACCCCGTGGCGCCGTCTGGCAGGTCAACGCGCGGACGATACAGTGTTGCCGCATCATCCTGGCTCAAGCCAAGACGCGACAGTTCTTCGGCCGACACCTCGTAGGCTTCGCGATGATCGGGATCGAGTACACGGACCAGGCGCTGGGCCAGCACGCCGATGGTACTGGAGGCCAGCAGGAAGGGCTCGATGCCCATGTCGACCAGCCGGGTTATCGCGCCCACCGCGGTATTGGTGTGCAATGTCGACAGCACCAGGTGGCCGGTCAGGCTGGCCTGCACGGCAATGCGAGCGGTTTCCAGATCGCGAATTTCACCGACCATGACCACGTCCGGGTCCTGCCGCAGGATGGCACGCAGGCCTCGTGCGAAGGTCAGTTCCACCTTCGGGTTGACCTGGGTCTGCCCGATGCCGTCGAGATCGTATTCGATCGGGTCTTCAACCGTCATGATGTTGCGACTGCGGTCGTTGAGTCGCATCAGCGCGGCATACAGCGTGGTTGACTTGCCCGAACCGGTCGGGCCGGTCACCAGCAATATGCCGTGTGGACGCGCCACCAGCGCTTCCATGCGCGACCGGGTGTCTTCATTCATGCCCAGTTCGGCCAGGTCCAGCCGGCCGGCCTGCTTGTCGAGCAGACGCAGCACCACCCGTTCTCCATGACTGGATGGCAGAGTGGACACCCGCACATCCACGGGACGACCGGCTATTCGCAGTCCGATCCGGCCATCCTGGGGGATGCGCTTTTCAGCAATATCCAGACGGGCCATGACCTTGATGCGCGAGACGATCAGGCCGGCCAGGCCACGCGCCGGGCTCATGACTTCCCGCAGCACGCCATCGACCCGGAACCGGATCGACAGGCGATCCTCGAACGGCTCGAGGTGAATATCGGATGCACCTTCACGAATGGCCTGGGTGAGTACGCCGTTGATCAGACGGATGATCGGAGCGTCATCCTCGCTTTCGAGCAGGTCGGCCGGCTCGGGCAGATCCTCGGCCAGCCGCGCCAGGTCGAGGTCATCACCCAGGTCCTCGGCCACCTGGCGGGCCGTCGCATCACCCGACTCGTAGAGGCTGACCACCAGTTTCTCGAACTCCGCCTCGGCCAGCCGCTCCACGGCCACCGGGCCATCGAGTCGCCGTCGCACTTCCTGCAGGGCGCTGACGTCTACGGGCTCGCGCACGGCCAGGCGAACCCGTCCGTCGCCATCGCGCCCGGCGACCGTCACACCACGGCGACGCGCAAACGCATAGGCCGGCCGAAACTCACTGCTCATCAGGTGGCGTGCGCGCTGGCGGTGTCTGCAGAAAATCATCCAGCTCGGGCAGCAGGGGCATCTGCGCACGAGGCGTCATGCCCCGGGGCCCATCGCGCTGCTCGAGTTGAACATCCCGAATCCGCGTGTACTTCGAACGCGTGACATCGCGCATCAGGTCGTCATCACGCAGGATTCGGGGCCGGATGAACACCATCAGATTGCGCTTGACGTTGGTCGAGGTGCGATACTTGAACAACTCGCCGAGCAACGGTATGCGGCTCAGGCCGGGTACGGCTTCCTCCCCCTCCTGGAGGTCATCGCTCATCAGTCCGCCAAGCACCAGAATGTCGCCATCGGGCACCATCACCCGCGTCGAAATGGTGCGCTTGTTGGTAATCAGGTCCACGGCACCGGATGAAGGTGCCAGCGTCGACACTTCCTGCCCGATATTGAGCACGATCATGTCGCCCTCGTTGATGTGCGGAGTGACATTGAGCTTGATGCCGATCTCTTCGCGGTTGATGGTCTGGAAGGGATTGACCTGACCTTCTCCCGTCGCCACACCGGTCTGCGAAAAACTGCCCGACAGGAAGGGCACTTCCTGGCCCACGTTGATGCTGGCCTCGTGATTGTCCAGGGTGACGATCGATGGCGTGGACAACACGTTGGTGTTGGAGTCGCTGGCCAGCGCCCGCGCCAACCCGCCGATCTCAAGCACCTCGACGCCCAGCAGGTTGGAACGGCCACGCACGTAGCCGAGATTCATGCCGCGGCCGGGCAGGACGGCGCCGTCGTTCTCGCCGGCCAGGCCAGCGCTGAGGTTGAGCAGATTGCGCCCGCCGCTCTCGAAGTTGGTGCCGCCAAAGAATCCGCGTTCACCGGACTCGAAAAACTGCCACTGAATTCCCAGTTCGCGACTGGTATCCACCGCCACTTCGGCGATGATGGCCTCGACCAGCACCTGGGCCCGGCGCACGTCGAGCTGATTGACCACCGACTGAATGGAGCGATAGACCGACGGCGATGCGGTCACGACCAGCGCATTGGTTTCCTCGTGGGCCTGAATGCGAACACGCTGCCCGTCCTCGGCATCCAGATCGAGTATGCCCTCCAGCACGGGCACCAGCGTGTCGGCCGTCGCATAACGCAGGTAGATCACCTGGGTGCTGCCTTCGGTTTCCAGCGGCGTATCAAGATGACTGACCAGCGTTCTCAGGCGCAGCCGACGGCTGGGATCGCCGGTGAGAATGACAGTGTTGGTGCGCTCATCGGCAACGGCGGCATCTCCACCGGCGGCATCGGGATAGATCTGGTTGACCAGGCGGACGATCTCATCGGCATCGGCGTGATTGAGGGCGATGACCTCGATGTCATGATCGGTGGCTGCATCAAGGCGGCGCACAATCGTCTCGACCCGGCGGATATTGGCCGAGCGATCACTGATGATCAGGGAATTGGAAGGCTCGTGGTAGGCCATGTAGGCCGACTGTGGCAGCAACTGACGCAGGAGCGACGACACCTCGGAGGCACGCACATGCTCGAGCTGAATGATCCGGGTGACGGGATTATCTCCGCCCGCACGCATGTCATCGACCGGCACCTGGCCGTCCTGGCGGGCATTGACATCGGGAATGATGCGCACAGTGCGGTCATCCACCACCGCGGTATAGCCATGCACCCGGAGGATGGACTGGAACACCTCCCAGACCTCCTCGGATGACAGGGACTGATTCGATATCACCGTCACCCGGCCCGATACCTGGGGATCGACGATGATGTTGCGGCCCGTCATGTCGGCCACCGCAGTGATCAGCGCACGGATGTCGGCATCCTTGAAATTGAGCACATGCTCGTCGTCATCCGCGGCCAGAAGCGGCGCTGTCATCAATGCTAGGACCAGCACAAGGCGTTGAATCATGTTCACTCCAGGGATTGGAGAATGTCTTCCAAGTCAGGACGCAACGTCATCTCGCGTCCCTGGCGATTGATGGTAATGGCCACCTCACCGCGCCGCATGATATCGGCAAACAGCGCCTGAACGTCATCCTCGGACTCCAGCGGCTGACCATTGACGGCAGTGACCACATCATTGACCTGCAGGCCAAGATCGGCAAACAACCGGGCATCACGCCCGGGACGAACGCGGAAGCCGCCACCCGACACCGGCAGGACATTGATGGCACCGGCCAGTTGCTGCAGGTCCCTGCGCCCTTCCCCGGCAGCGGTTGGCAGGGTCGGGATATTCATTCCGGACCCCGATTCTCGACCATCCAGGCCGCGAATGCCGGCCAATTGCAAGGGCTGATCGGATGAGGCCGCGGTTCGTGAGGCCGAAGTGCCGCCGGCCGGCAATTGTGCCGTCTCCAGTTCCAGCGATTCCACCTGGCCATCACGTTCGATCAGTACGCGGCGCGCCTCGACCGCCTCGATGCGCGCACCGCCCGACAATTCGTCTCCGACCCGGTACACCTGGTCCTCGCCATCGGCATCGGCGATGACGGCATACCCGCCCTCACCCGCCGCCATCACGCCCTTGAGGCGCAACGAAAGACTGGTTGCAGGAGGCGGCTGGACCATGGCCGGGCGCCGCCCGGTATCGCTGTCTCCGAACAATGCCCAGCGAAACGCTTCGTCGGACGCATCCTGAGGTGCCGCCCGCGGCACCGGCGGCAGTGGTGCCGGCTCGACCTCCGGGCCATCGACAAGCATCCAGCCCAGGCGCACCACTGACCAGACGATCATCAGCGCCAGCAGGGCGGCCAGCGCCAGGGCCAGGCGACCGGACCACGTTGGGGAAATGGGCATGGGCAAAACGCGCGCTGGAAATCCGGAGTCGACTGCCCGGAGATTAGCACAATCGCCAGCACCCCGGGGTCCGTTGCACCGGGTTGCGGCGCGGGCCGCGTGTCACTTCGACCGGCTATCGCCGCGCCCCGAGCTGCCGCCCCGACGGAGCCCGCCGCGGCGCCCCTTCTTCCTGCCACCGCCGGTCGGCTTGGGTGGCCGGGGGCGTTCGAGGCTCGGCAGGTCATCGGGATCATGCGCTTCGACCGGCAGCGGCATCTCGATGTACTCCTCGATCTCGGGCAGGTGAAATGCGTAGTCCTCACAGGCAAAACTGATGGCGTCTCCCGTCGCCCCCAGGCGGGCCGTTCGGCCGATACGGTGCACGTAGTCGGCCGCATCCTGAGGCAAATCGAAGTTGATCACGTGGCTGACATCGGGAATATGCAGCCCGCGCGCGGCCACATCGGTAGCGACCAGCACGTCGATTTCTCCATCATGGAAGCGCTTGAGCAGCGACTGGCGTTTCTTCTGAGGCACGTTGCCAGCCAGCATGGCCGCGTTGATGCCGTTGGCCTTGAGTGTCCGCGCGACGCGGTCGGTCTGGTGCCGGGTGTTGACGAAAACCATGACATGCCCGTCTTCCATGCCACGCAGCAACTTGACCAGCAGAGGCAATTTCTCACGGTTGGCCGGGTAATAGACCACCTGGGTGACGCGATCGCTGGTGACCTGCTCCTCCTCGAAGCGGATGGTCTCGGCATCGTTCATGTGTTCGTAGGCCAGTTCCGTGACCTTGAGCGGGAAGGTGGCCGAAAACATCAGGGTCTGGCGCTTGTCGACCGGCGGCATGCGCCGGAACAGGTAGCGGATATCCTTGATAAAGCCCAGATCGAACATGCGATCGGCCTCGTCGAGCACCACCACCTCGATGTGCTTGAGGTTGTAGACCCCCTGCTTGAAGTAATCGATCAGACGGCCCGGCGTGCCGATGAGGATATCCACCCCGCTGGCGATCTGCTCGCGCTGACGCGCGTAGTCGACACCACCGTAGGTCAGAACGGTACGCAGTCCCGTGTGCTTGCCCAGCAACTCGGCATCGCGATGAATCTGAATGGCCAGTTCGCGTGTCGGCGCGATGATGATGGAGCGCGGATTCGGGCCCGGCCCGACGCTGTCATCGCTGAGCAGGCGCTGGAACACCGTGAGCAGAAAGGCCGCGGTCTTGCCGGTGCCGGTTCGCGCCTGGCCGGCGACATCGCGGCCCGACAGCGTCAGCGGCAGTGTGCTGGCCTGAATCGGGGTACAGCATTCGAAGCCTGCATCGAGCAGGCCCTGGCGAATGGCTGGAAAAAGGTCGAACTGATCGAATCGGGTTTCGGTAAGTACTTGCTGTGGACTGGAGTTGTCTGTCACTGAAACTTGTTATCCTTGAAAAATGGAAGGCCCGCCTTGACCTAAGCGCTGACCAATGATGCGCTGACAGGTTTGCTGCGGAAATGACGTCTTGGGCAACCGCCACCCCCTAGTATAGGGTCTTTTGAAGTGTCGTTGCCGACACCTAGCGCAATTTGCCCCACTCTTCAAGGAGTTCATAGTTGTGACCGAGAACATCATCCACGTAAATGACAGCGATTTCGAGGACAAGGTCCTCAAGGCCGACGGACCGGTGCTGGTTGACTACTGGGCGGAATGGTGCGGTCCGTGCAAGATGATCGAGCCGATTCTCAACGAACTGGCCGATGAGTACGGCGGCCGCCTCAAGATCGCCAAGCTCAACATCGACGAGAACCAGCAGGTGACCACCCGCTACAAGATCCGCGGCATCCCGACCCTGATGATCTTTGAGAACGGCGAACATCAGGGCACCAAGGTCGGTGCACTGACCAAATCGGCGCTCAAGGAGTTTGTGGAGGAAACCCTGTCCTGAGCCTGATGGAGCGGATGCGCCATGGCCACTGGACTTGCCGGTACATTGGTGCTAATTTAGCGACATCCAGGCGGCAGCCCGCCTGGTAACCCCTGTTTCCCGAAAACCCGCCCCTGGCGGGTAATAACATACTTTCAAGAGTCCATTCACGCTCGCATTCCGGCTGCCATCGCCGGCGAACTTCCCTGTTTGCTCGTGGCAACCCTTCGTAAATCTCTGGCAGAAAACCTCATGAACCTGACCGAACTAAAAAGAAAATCCGCCAAGGAACTGGTCGATATGGCCGATGAGCTCGGCATCGAGAATATCGGCCGCTCGCGCAAACACGATGTCATCTTTGCCATCCTCAAGGCAAAGGCCAAGAAAAAGGAAGCCATTTACGGTGACGGCGTACTGGAGATCCTTCAGGACGGCTTCGGCTTCCTGCGCTCCGCCGAGGCCTCCTACATGGCCGGCCCGGACGACATCTATGTCTCACCGTCCCAGATTCGCCGCTTCAACCTGCGCACCGGCGACTACATTTCCGGCAAGATCCGCCCGCCCAAGCAATCCGAGCGCTATTTCGCCCTGCTCAAGGTCGAAGAACTCAATTACGACAAGCCGGAAGCCGCCAAGAACAAGATCCTGTTCGAGAACCTGACCCCGGAGTTTCCGCGCGAGCAGCTCGAACTGGAGCGCGGCAATGGTTCAACCGAGGACATCACCGGGCGCATCATCGACCTGATCGCACCCATCGGCAAGGGCCAGCGCGGCCTGGTGGTCAGCCCGCCCAAGGCCGGCAAGACGATGATGCTGCAGAACATCGCCACGGCGATCCGGGCCAACAACCCGGAAACGCACATGATCATCCTGCTGATCGACGAGCGTCCCGAGGAAGTCACCGAAATGGAGCGCAGCGTCGATGCCGAAGTCATCTCGTCGACCTTCGACGAGCCGGCCACCCGCCACGTGCAGGTCGCCGACATGGTCATCGAGCGCGCCAAGCGCCTGGTCGAGCACAAAAAGGACGTCATTATCCTCCTTGACTCCATCACTCGCCTGGCTCGCGCCTACAACACGGTGGTGCCGTCATCGGGCAAGGTGCTCACCGGTGGTGTGGATGCCAACGCCCTGCAGCGTCCCAAGCGCTTTTTCGGCGCCGCCCGCAACATCACCGATGGCGCCAGCCTGACCATCATTGCCACCGCCCTGGTCGACACCGGCTCGAAGATGGACGAAGTCATCTACGAGGAATTCAAGGGCACCGGCAACATGGAAGTTCATCTCAGTCGCCGAATCGCCGAAAAGCGCGTCTACCCGGCCATCGACATCAATCGCTCCGGCACCCGCCGCGAGGAACTGATGATCGACAACGACGAACTGCAAAAGACCTGGATCCTGCGTCGCATTCTCCACCCCATGGATGAAATCCAGGCCATCGAGTTCATGCTCGACAAACTGAAGGTGACGAAGACGAACGAGGAATTCTTTAATTACATGAAACGCTGAGGCTGACGCGTTCGCGTCAAGGTGAAAGGAAGAAAGGTAAAAGGTAAAAGGAGAGAAACCCCTTTCACCTTTCACCTTTCCCAGCCGCCGCAGGCGGCCTTCACTCCCCATTGACACCCACCCCGTAACCTGCTCCCATTCACCAATGTGAAGGAGCTGCCTTCAATGTCCGACAGTCCCAACGCCACCATCCTGCTGGTGGAGGATCATGATGATCTCGCCGCCACCATCGGCGCCTACCTGGAAGCTTCCGGCTACGCCTGCGACTATGCCGCCGACGGCGCCATCGCTCTGAATTTGCTGGAAGAAAACGAATACGACGCCGTTGTGCTGGATCTCATGCTGCCCCGGATCAGCGGGATACGGGTGGCGATACGCATGCGCGAGCGCGGTGACGGCACACCGATTCTGATGCTGACCGCGCGTGATCAGCTCGACGACAAGGTCGAGGGCTTCGAGGCCGGTGCCGACGACTACCTGGTCAAGCCCTTCGAGTCCGAAGAACTGCTGGTACGCCTGAAAGCATTGATACGGCGCGCCCGAGGCGAAACCGGCGAGGGCCAGCTCAAGGTCGGCGACCTGGTGTTCGACCCGCGCCTGATGCGAGTTGAGCGCGCCGGTCAGCGCATCAACCTGTCACCCACCGCGGTTCGCATTCTGAAAGTACTGATGCGCGAGTCGCCGCGAGTGGTCAGTCGCGAGCAGATCGAAAACGAGCTGTGGGGCGATACCCTGCCTGACTCCGACACGCTCAGAAGCCACATGTACAACCTCAGGAAAGGCATTGATCGCCCGTTCGACACCAAGCTGCTGCATACCATTCAGGGGATGGGGTTCAAGCTGGCGACGCCGGAGGATGCCTGAGCGGCGTTGCCGCTCAGGTTTCAGGTTTCAGGTTTCAGGGGTCAGGTTTCGGGGTTCAGGCAGGCCAGGTTTTCCTGAAACCTGAAACCTGAACGCTGAAACCTTCCCCCATCACCGCCCCGCATCAGTCAGCCTGGCAATGCGCTCCCAGTGCCGCTCCCGCAGCTCACGCCACTCCATCCGAAACCATGGCGCGACCGGCGCCTGCTCGTCGGCGACCAGCTCGTCAACATCCACGGGTGAGAGAAATTTCCAGTCGGCAATCTCGGCGGGGTTGGGGCGGACCTCGCTGACGGTGGTGCGGCCCGTGTAGACCCAGCACAGCTCGTGCTCCGAACCCAGCTCGCCGTAGCGAGCGTGGTACTGGAACTTGTAGACGAACTCCAGTTCGGCCGCCACACCCAGCTCTTCCTCGACCCGCCGCCGGGTGGCTTCATCCATGTGCTCGCCGGCACGCGGATGCGAACAGCAACTGTTGGCCCAGTACAGCGGCCACAGTCGCTTGTCGGCGGCGCGTTGCTGGATGAGCAGACGGCCCTGAGGGTCAAACAGGAATACCGAAAAGGCGCGATGCAGGACACCGTCGCCATCATGGCAGTCTCCTTTCGACAGCGTGCCGAGTTCGCGGTCGTGCTCATCGACAAGTATCAGCTCCTCGCTGTCGGAAGACACGATCCGGGCCGGACCGGCCTGATCAAGTCTGGCCAATGGACACCTCCAGGGCGTGATAACCCGCCTCGCGGATGGCCCGAGCCACCCGGGCACTGTCATCGGGGCACAGGGCAATGATTGATCCACCGCCCCCACCTCCGGTCAATTTCGCGCCCACCGCACCATGGTTGCGGGCCACCTGGATCAGCTCTTCCAGCTCCCAGCTCGAAACCTGCATGGCGTTCAGCAGCCCCTGGCAGACGTTCATCAGCTCGCCCAGGGTTTCGTAGTCACCGCTCTTGAGCGCTTCCAGTCCCTGGCCGGCCAGGGTATCGATTTCATCAAAAATGCGATCGTAAAGATCGGGATTGCGCTGCCAGGCCTCGCGGACCCTGGCCACGGTACGCGCTGTGAGACTTTCAGTCCGACTCATGCCGATCACGATCGGCAGCGGCTGACTGACCTCGATGATTTCCCGGCAGGCGTCCTCGCCGCGGCGAAAGAGCGTGAACTCACCGTAGGTTGCCAGGGTATTGTCCAGCCCCGAAGGCGTTCCATGCGCCACCTTCTCGCACTCAAAGGCCAGCTCGTTGATGCGCTCATCATCCAGCCCGAGGCGGAAATGCAGGTCGATGGCGCGGATGACAGCCACGGCCAACGCGGCCGAACCGCCCAGCCCCATCGCGCGCGGCACATTGGGGAACACCTCGATACGCATGCCGCGATTCTCGAGATCCAGTGCCGACAGCACACGCGCCATGGACTTGGCAAACGATGGCGGTCGCTTGGCCTTGAAGTCCAGCCGCTGCTCGATCCCCCAGCGCGGGATGATCAGCTCCACGCCTTCCGGCGCATCTTCGACCCGGGCCTGAATGGCCAGTGGGATGGGCGCGGCAATGGCCCGGCGACCATAGACCACGGCATGTTCGCCGAGCAGGATGATCTTGCCGTGACCGGCACCCAGTCGTTCGCCTTCCAGCGTCTCCTGTTCTTCAGTCCGGGACACGGCACGAATCGAGGATGCACTCTGCTCGGCGACTTCGCGCATGATGTCCGCGGCCTTCCAGACCTTGATCTCGCCCGAGGCAATCAGGCGCTCGACCACCGTATCGAACAGCTCGGGCGGCACCCCGGCAGCGGTGGCCACGGACCGTGCATGCAGCGTCATGTGTCCCTGCTGAATGCCTTCGGTGACCAGTGCACGGATGGCCGAGAAATTCTGGGCCAGCCCCACCGCTCCCATGACTTCCGCAAGCTCGCGAGCACTCTCGACGCCCAGCATGCGCAGGTTCAGCGCCACGGTCGGGTTGGTCTGCAGCGGGCCGCCCACGGTACCGACCTTGAGTGGAATCTCAAGCTCTCCGAGCAGGTCGCCGTTGTCGGCACAGGTCCAGCTGGTCAGCGAGGTGTATCGGCCGCCCCGGGCGGCATAGGCATGGGCGCCGGCCTCGATGGCCCGCCAGTCATTGCCGGTGGCCAGGGCGACCGCATCCACGCCGTTCATGATGCCCTTGTTGTGGGTGGCGGCCCGGTAGGGGTCAACGCGGGCGAAATCGTTGGCCACGATGATGCCGTCGCGCACCTGCTCGCCATCAAAGCCCTTGCCGGTCAGCAGGCTCACGGGAATCCGCACCTTCGCCCGCACCAGTGCGCGGTCGGTCAAGTTTGACAGAATCCGGAGGAAAACCCGCCCGTCGGCCATGTTTTCGACCAGCGAGGCAACGCCCTCGCACATGGTATTGACCAGGTTGGCGCCCATCGCATCGCAGGTATCGACCAGCAGATGGGCAACGACCATGTCACCGCCAATGCCCTGCGAGGGATGAATGTAGACTTCCAGGTCCTTGGCCCCGCCGCCGCGGGCAATCATCTTCGGGTGAAGGCTGTTGGCAAGGTTGAGAATCTCGTCCTTGCGCTGCAGCAGGGTGGCTTTTGCCCGGGCCGGATCAGCGACATCGACGATCTGGATCTGGCCGATCAGGCGGGGTTCGGTGCTTTCGACCGTGAACCCTCCAGCCGAGCGCGCCAGCTTGGCCGCCGAGCCGAGCGCGGCCACGATGGACGGCTCTTCGACCACCAGGGGAACCACGTATTCCTTGTCGTTGATCAGGAAGTTCAGCCCGAGACCGACCGGCAGGCCCATCACGCCGATGACATTCTCGATCATCTTGTCGGCCAGCTGCACCGACAGCGTGTGCCGACCGGACTTCAGGACCTGGTAGTCCTCGGGTCCCAGCAATCCACGGTCATGCACCGTGCGCACTCGCTCCGGCACGGACATTTTGTAGAACTGCGGTATGCGTGATCGTTCCATGCGGCAGGCTCCGTTTCAGGCCTCGGTCACCCGGCTGCCATCCTTGCCGGCAGCCAGCGAAAATGCATCCAGTCCGGTCCCGCGCAGTGCATCGGCCAGGCTGGCCAGGGCCTGCGGGGAAGTGGCGGCCGCCACAGCCAGGTCGCCGCCGCCGGCCCCACAGGGCTTGCACACGGCACCATGCTCAAGCGCCAGGTCCATGGCCCGGCGATGCGCAGCAGTAACCACCGGGATTCCGGCGCAATCGCCCATTGTACCCAGAACACGCCCGTACTCGCCGATCTGCCGGACCAGTTCACCCGCATCGCCGGCCTGCTGCGCTTCCAGTCCTTCATGGCATACCCGCCGCATCGCATTGACGAGCTCGCGGGCATCGTCCGGGTGACGCCTGAGGAAACGAAACCAGGCCGCGACCAGATCAGGCGTGGAGGCCGCCTGACCGGTCCAGATGAACATCAGGTGCAGCCCCTCCGGCAGGGCCACGGGCTGCACGACCGGCCGAGGGCCGGCCAGGCGATAGGCAATCGCCCCACCGTAAAGACTGGTGGCCAGATCAATGCCGCTGCCATGCCCACCCTGGCTGCTGCGGTAAACGGGGAGCAGCCGCTCGAGCACCTGTTCGGGCGATTCACGGCCACGACGGCGGCTGGCATGTGCGGTGATGGCCGCATCCAGGGCCACGACCGATGCCGCGCTCGAGCCCAGACCCAGCTTGATACCGCCGTGAAACAGCCCGCCTGTATCAATGCGCAGCTTGAATGGCTCAACTCCACCGTATCGGCGCCAGGCATGGGCAACCAGGTGTTCCAGAATGGCCGCGGTTCTCCGGAACGCGGCCAGGCTGTTCTCGGCGCCCGACCAGCTCAGGGCGCCATGGGCGCCAATCTCGAATGCAATGGGCTCGATATCAAGCTGAGGCGCTTCGATGCGACCCACCCCGGAGCTCGCCTCCAGGTCCACCCGCGCACGGCGATCCACCGCCAGGGACAGTGCTGGCGCACCATCGAGCACCGCGTACTCTCCGAGCAGTACCGCCTTGCCCGGCGCACCGGCTTTCAGAGGCATCAGGACACAACCTCCGCACCCGGACCCAGGCGGGCCTGCACCACCTGCTCAACGCCATCGATGTCAGCCAAACGCCGGGCCACCCGCTTGCCCTGTCCCGGCAGACAGACGGCCTTGACCTGCGGCCCGGCATCCACGGTAAAGCACACGCCGGTGCCGGCCAGGCGCATCGACCGAATTTCGTGCAGACAGGCCACGGTGGCAGCGTGCCAGTAAAGGATACCGGGCTGAGCCGCCAGGGCCGAGGCGTGCATCTTCAGGGCACTGGATTCGGTCACGGCCACGAGCTGCTCAAAATCCCGTCGGGCGATCGCGTTTCGGGCCTGCTCCAGATCCGCATCCATGCCACTCAACCAGGCCGGGTAATACGGTGAGGTCGACATGGTGTGATTCATACCCTCGGTCGAAGCCACCGCCTTGGCCTGGCGGGTGGTGATGGCCACCACCACCTCCAGCGGCCAGTGCGGAGCGTCCGCCAGCGCGCTGGCATGGGCATCCGATCCATCGACGCGGGTACCGGAAGCCATCTCGACAAAGCCCCCAAAGATCGAGCGGGCGGCCGAGCCCGAGCCCAGCCGGGCCTCGATGGACAGTCCCCGTTCATCCAGTCCGGTCGCGAAGGCGGCATCGGCGGCCGTCACCAAGGCGGCAAAACCGGATGCAGAGGAAGCCAGGCCGGCGCCGGTGGGGAAATTGTTCCGCGTTTCCACCCGGCACCTTGCATCCACGCCCGAGCGAGCACGAAACCGGTCGAGCACCGGTCGAATACGCGCGGGATCAGCGGACTGGCCGTCGAGTTCCAGCCGGTCATCGCTCAGATCGGCCATCGGCGCCACGGTGGTCTGCGTTTCCAGCTCGGCCAGGGTGATCGAGATCGAGCCGGCTGCCGGCAGATTCAGGCCGGAATCACGCTTTCCCCAGTACTTGACCAGGGCGATATTGGCGCCGGCCCGGGCAGTGGCAGGTTGAAGAGACATTGCAGGCCTGAATTCATGACATGGACCTGCCAATGATACTGGCTGCGCTCGACTTCAGGGTGGCGAATCAGTTTGCAAAGCCGTTGAGGGTTTCAAGCCGTATTCATGATCGCAACCAGGTTACCGGCCGCCGAAGGGCTTGAAGGTCGCCTGCGGGAACTCGATGCGGATCTCGGTCCCGGCCCCCAGCTCGCTGTCGGCATGGATCTTCCAGCCGAAGCGATGGCAAAGCCGTCGAACAATGGACAGACCCAGACCGTAGCCTTCATTGGAGCGATCATGGCCGCGGTAGAACGGCTCGAACATACGCTCCAGGTCGGCCTCGCTCATGCCGCAACCCGTGTCCTGCACGGTCACGCCATTGCGATCGATCAATACCTGTACCCTGCCTTCGGTGGTATAGCTCAGGGCGTTGCGCAGCAGGTTGGTGAAGATGATGGCCAGTACGCGCTCCGGGGCCTCGATCTCCATGAGACCGGTAGCCTGCACCCCGGCTTCGACCCGCGGCCGATCCACTGCACGCTGGACCTGGTCAAGCACTTCAGCCACCAGGTCGTTGATCACCACCGACGACCAGTTGAGCCGCGATTCGCTCTCGCGCGCCAATATCAGCAAGGTTTCGACCAACCCCTCCATGTCTCGCACGGTCCGCGCCATACGCTGCAACGTCGGAGCGTCAGGCGAGTCTCCCGCTTGCTTCCGGGTAAGCAGATCGAGGTTGGCACGCAAGACTGCCAGCGGCGTCCTCAGCTCATGACTGGCGTTGCGGGTGAAGTTGCGCTCGCGCTGAATGAACCATTCCAGACGATGAATGAACTGGTTGAAGGCATTGATCAGCGCCAGGGTTTCGGTATCGTTTCCGGCTTCGAAATCTTCAGGGTTCAGTTCCTCGAGTCGGCCCTTGCGGAAATCGTAGTTGCGCACCGCCTCAGCGAGCTGAACCACCGTGGATACGGCACGCCTCGACATCATGTATCCAAGCCAGGTCAGAATATAGATCAGCAACAGCACCCCGGTCAGCGGAGCCACCCCGAAGTAAAAGGCCAGTTGCGATACCTGCACTTCGTCGAAGACCAGGTAAAGGCGATCGCCGTTGCGATCGCTGACGTGGATGACCGGTTCGGAATCCGGCCCCTCGTCCACGCGCCGGAAACCGGGCTCCTGCCCCTGCAACCACTCCGGCACTCCGGCTTCATCACCGCCGGGCGCGAGGTATCCTTTCAGGTTATTGGTGTTGGGCAGGGCGAATCCGGGGTCGGCTTCGTAATGGCTCCAGAAATGGTTGGCCTCACCGTTGAGCGCCTCCTTGACCAGCACCCGCTCGACCACCCAGGCTGCCGCATAGACGCCCAGTACCGTGGCAACACTGATGGCCATGATCTGAAGCACAAAGACCTTGACCAGCTTGGTCCGGATTCCACCGGTAAAGAGACGTCCAAGAGGCATGAGTCAGCGTCGAATGAATCGGCAATGGGCAACCAGCCAGGCATTGCCCCGATCAAAACCAAACAGCTCCTCGCAGGCCATGAAGAACATCCGCCAGCGCTGTCGCCAGCGTGCGGCATCATCGCCGTAAGTGTGCTGCATCACCTGGTCCACCTTCGAGCGGTGGGCATCCATGTTGTCCAGCCAGGCGCGCGCGGTGCGGGCATAGTGCGTGCCGGAAAACAGCCAGCGCTTGTCGATCTGTACATCATCGGCAAAGTGTAACAGGGTGTCGGCGGCCGGCATCAGCCCCCCGGTAAAGAAGTACCGGCCCATCCAGTTGCCATCGCCTTCAGTCTCGAAGGGATAGGCCAGGTAACGGTGACAGAAGATGTGCACGAACAGATACCCGCCGGGCTTCAACCATTCGGCCACCCGGGCCAGAAGCTGCCGATAGTTGCGCACGTGTTCGAACATTTCCACCGAAACCACACGATCGAACTGTCGACCCAGCTCCAGATCATTGACATCGCAGGTGATCACTTCGATGTTGTCATACCCCAACTCCAGCGCCCGCGCCTCGATATGAGCGCGCTGCGAAGCGGAATTGGACACGGCGGTGATCCGGCTTTTGGGATACCGACCGGCCATCCAGAGCGTCAGCGAACCCCAGCCGCAGCCCAGCTCGAGAACGTCCTGTCCGTCCACCAGATCGGCATGCTCACAGGTGGATTCCAGCATCACCTCTTCGGCCTTTTCCAGCCCCGTCACACCTCTTGACCAGCAGGCCGATGAGTACTTGAGCCTTGGACCCAGTGCCAGCTGGTAGAACACGGTCGGCACCTCGTAATGCTGTTCATTGGCCTTGTCGGTCTCGATGGCAATGGCCGATTGACCCAGCTCCTCGAGCAATGCCTGATAGCGACGCGACTGTGCCTCTGGATCTTGAGCATGCTCCTGTTTCAACCGACGCCTGAGCAAAGCTCTGATGCCAAGCCGTATCAGCCAGTCCGGCAAAAGTGCGCGCTCGGCCAGGTCAATGATCTTCATGAAGGTCTCCGTTGTAGGTGACGCGTGGCGACTGGCTGCGCGCCGATGGCGGGCCCGCAAGCCAGAACAGCGCGGGAAGGATCAACGCCCAGCTCAACCCGGTGGCCACGACAACCTGCCAGGCCGGCGCGACCCACTCGACGGCACCAAAGCGGGCACCGGCGAAATAGGACAGGGGTGAACCCACGGCGCCCAGTACCGCGATCAACGCCAGGCGCCGCTTGAACAGCGCCATGGAGTGATTGATGACCAGCGCCAGCGCCAGCCAAAGCAGGAGAATCCAGGCCGGCGCGAACTCGGCTGACGGCCAGGCCATGCTGTACTCCAGCAGCCCCAGCCTGATCCAGGCGGTGTCAAGCAACAGCCCTGTGACCAGGCAAATGATGATGATCTGCCAATCCCGGGGATGACGGCGCACGGTTTGCAGTTGCCAAAGCGCCAGGCTGCCCACCACCATGCCGCCAATCCAGCCCACCCCCTGGGCTGCACCAATGACACAGGCCGGCCAGGCTATCTGAAAAAGCCCCTGGTTGACCAGGAAGTCGCGAGTCATCATGAGCCGCCGGTCAGGCCAGCAGCGGATGAGGCCCGCCAGTCCGGGCCGGCCAGAAGCAGATGGACATCGCTGATGGCGCGCTCGCGAAAACCACCCTCGCAGTAGGCCAGGTACCAGCGCCAGCGACGCCTGAAAGACTCGTCGAAACCCATCTCGCTGATTCGATCCCAGGCCGATTCGAACCGCTGCCGCCAACGCGCCAGCGTCAATGCATAACTGTTGCCGAAATCAGCCAGCTCGATCAGACCCAGACGGCTTGATCGTGCCATGGCGCCGGAAATGGCACTGACCGAGGGGATGAAGCTGCCGGGAAAAATGTAGCGCTTGATGAAGTCGATATTCGACAGCGCCGAACGGTATCGCGAATCCTCGATGGTAATCGCCTGGATCAGGGCCAGCCCACCGGGCCTGAGCAAGCGGTCAATGGCGCCCATATAGGTATCCAGATACTGATGCCCAACTGCTTCGATCATTTCGACCGAAACCAGCTTGTCGTACTCGCCATCCAGATCACGGTAGTCGCGCATCAGGACCTCGACACGATCGGCCAGGCCGGCACGGGCGACCGCTTCCCGGGCGTACTCGAACTGCTCCCGAGAAATGGTGGTCGTGGTCACCCGACAGCCGTAGTGGCGCGCGGCATGAATGGCCAGACCACCCCAGCCCGACCCGATTTCAAGCAGATGATCCTCCGGCGCGAGGTCCAGTTTCTGGCAGATCCGATCCAGCTTGTTGAGCTGAGCCTGCTCCAGGCTCTCTTCGGCATCCAGAAACAGCGCGCTGGAATACATCATGTGTTCATCAAGCCAGGCACTGAAGAACTCGTTGCCCAGATCGTAGTGTGCAGAGATGTTGCGTCGGCTGCCATTGAGGCTGTTCCGATTGTGGGCATGCCACAAGCCAAGCAGGGCATTGCTCACGCGCGCGCCGCCCCGCTCAAGCTCCGGCATCACATGTCGGTTGCGTGCCAGCACCTGCACGACCGCCACCGGATCTGGCGTATCCCAGAGACCGGCCATGTACGCTTCAGCCGCCCCCACGCTGCCGCCGGTGGCCATGAGACGCCAGAAGTGCAGGTCATGAACGCTGACCTCCGCTTGCAGCTCTGCGCCCGGTTGACCAAGAAAAGTTACACCTTCCGGGTCCCGGATGGTCAAGCCGGCTCGCTTTAGACCGGTCAGTCGTGCCAGCAACCGTCGCCTCAACCAGCGATCGAATGCGTTGCCACGTCGTCTCCGGACATTGTCGGTAGCAGTCGTGATGGTCGATTGATTCATGATGGATGGCGCTCAGGTCCTGTCCGGATGAGGAAAAAAAGGCATGCGCTTCAGCCACAGCCTGAATGCCTGCCAGTAGATTGCCGCGACCACTCGCAGGGTCATGAGGGGAAACTTCAATGGCATTCGACCCATGGCCGAAGCGGTCATCGGCTGCAACTGCAGCCTCATGCCGGCTGAAAAGTATTCTGCATTGAAGTGGTTCAGGCGCATGTGAATGTCGATGCCCGAATCATCGACCCTAAAGCGCCAGTCGTACTGGATATCCATGGGCAGAAACGGCGAGACGTGAAATTGCTTGTCGAAAACGAACCGGTACTCCGGCCCCTCTTGACCACGGCAGTCCAGCACGTAGGCATGCCTTTCATCCCACGGTGTATTGTTGATTTCCGCGACAATGACCGACAGTCGTCCGCGTTCGTCGTCGCAGAAATAGAAACTGACCGGATTAAAGCACACGCCCCACTGTCTGGGGTGGGCAAGCAGGCGAATGCGACCGGGGGGACAGTAGCCAATCCGCGACAGCACCAGTTCGCGGACCACCTGGTCGAGTCGAAGATCGACAGGTGCCATGTAGTCGCGCCGACGAAAACTGACCAGGTTGATGCGCTCCATGGACCACAACCGGCTGCGGGCGAACGTATCTTCGAGATCCCCCAGATCCAGCAGACTGTAGTAAACGCGATATTCAAACCGATGCGGTTCAGGCAGATTGCGCTTGTGCCAGACGTGGCCGAGGGCCAGTGCATTATTCATCTCGGCTCTCGATATCGTCGATGACACGGCGGGCGCTTCGAGCACCATCTTCATGAAAGCCCCAGCCCCACCAGGCGCCACAGAACCAGGTTCGTCGCGGACCATTGATGCAGGCCCAGCGTTCTTGCGCACTGACAGCCGCAGGTGTGAATACCGGATGGGAATAGTACCGACGCGCGATGATCGATTCCTCGGCAATGCGTTCAGCCTGATTGAGCGAAACCATGTACTGGCGCCTACTCGGGATGCGCTGAAGCGCATTCATGTAGTAAGTCACCCTGCACTGCTCGTCGTCAGCACTGTCGAGTCGTACGTTCCAGGCGGCTCGGGCCCTGGGCCGGCGCGGAAGCACCGACACATCCGTGTGAAGCACGGCCTCGTTGGGCTGATAGGCAACCGCCCCCAGCACTGCTCGTTCGGTCGGACTGACATCTGCCAGCACGGACAACGCCTGATCAGAGTGACAGGCCAATATGACACCATCAGCACTCAGTTCACCATGGTCGGTCCGGATCCGCACGCGATCAGCCTCGCGCAGTACCTGTCTGACCGGACTACCCGTCTGAAAGCGGGCCTGACACCGGGTTGCCGCTTCGACATAGCTGCGACTGCCGCCGGTCACGGTTTTCCAGGCGGGCCGGCCGGTGAGCTGCAGCATGGCGTGGTTGTCCATGAAGGCCAGCAAATGTCGCATGGGGAAGGCACCGATCTGTCCCATGGGAGCCGACCAGAGTGCCGATGCCATGGGCATCAGGTGGCAATCGGCAAACATCTGGCCCATGCCGCTGCCAGCCAGCCATTGAGACAAGGTGGTCTGATCGTCCAGTGAGTTCATCAAAGCCGGTGCCGAGCGATAGAATCTGACAATGTCGGCGATCATGCCGTAGAAGCGTGGACTCACCAGATTGCGGCGCTGACAGAACAGACCGTTGAGAGTGGTGGCGTTGTACTCGAGATTCCGAAACGGATCACTGACACCGAAGCTCATATCGGTCTTCTGGCTGGACACGCCCAGCGATCGAAGCCAGTCCGAAAACAGCGGATAGTGCTGCTCATTGAAGACAATGAACCCCGAGTCGATGAAATGCTCACCCTGCTCGTCGACCACCCGGTGGGTATCGGCATGCCCACCCAGGCGCTCTTCTGCCTCCAGCACGATGACCTCGTGCCGACGCGAAAGGTGCCAGGCAGCGTACAGACCTGCAATACCGGCGCCCACGATGACAAACTTCATGGCGACGCCTCGATCCGGCGTGCGTTCAGTACACGCTCGGGTACCGACTTGAGACCATGGATCAACCTTACGCGTGCCATCAGCCAAAGCACGTAGTAGCTGATGTCGACCTCCCACCAATAGAAACCCTGGCGGGCCGATCCGGGAAAATGATGGTGGTTGTTGTGCCAGCCCTCGCCCAGCGTCAGCAGGGCCAGCAGGCCATTGTTGCGACTGTCATCCCGTGTTTCGAATCGTCGGCTGCCCCAGACATGGGCCAGTGAATTGATAGTCAGCGTGACGTGAATCAGTACCACCGTGGAGACGAAATATCCCCAGACCAGCAACTGCCAGCCACTGGTATTGAGCCCGGGGGCCCAGCGCTCCAGGACCAGGCCCAGTCCGAACAGTCCGGCAGCATAGAGTACGGGCACGATCAGATCGAAACGATCCAGCCAACGAAGCTCGGGATATCGAGCCAGATCCGGCACCTGCTTGAGATCGGTTCCGAAATGACGCCTGCTCAGAAACCACCCCATGTGACTCCACCAGAATCCCGCAGACGGCGAGTGCGGATCGTCGGATGTGTCGGCATGTCGATGGTGCTGTCTGTGATGGGCCGCCCACCACAGCGGTCCGCGCTGAGTCGCCGAAGCACCCAGCAAGGCAAATGCAAACTGCATGGGGCGCGAGGTTCGAAACGCCCGATGCGAAAAGTAGCGATGGTAGAACGCAGTGATGGCAAACATCCTGATGAGGTAGCTGGCCAGAAACACCACCAACGCCGTGGCGGAAACCCCAACCAGGAGAACGCCCAGGCATGCCAGGTGCAGCCCAATGAACGGCAGTATGCGAAGCCAGTCTATACGGTGCGGGTCTGCATTATCGGAGTGGTGGTAGCGCCCAGAGTCCAGCCAGATGCGAAATGGGTTCATTCAGGGTCTTTCACTTCCGTCAACATTCCCGCTTATTGAACTTGTCGGGCAGTGAATCGGCAGTGAAGACCCACGCAGACGGCCACGCACGACGCCCGTCGACATTCGGACGGCCAAGCGGCGAAAGGGGAGAGACCAGGGGTTCACCGGGGCTTGACACGACGTACCTGACACTGTTGCCATGAAATTCACCTTACTCATCAAGCTGTGTCTCGTGACCGTCCTTCTGGCGGCCATGACGGCTGGCTGCATGGCCCGGAGTATGACGATGGATGCAACCACCGTGAGCGAGTATGATCAGGCCTTGTCCCGTTTCGCCGGTCAGGATGCTCAAATCGAACAGGGTCTTGAACGGTTCGCTGCCGCTTTTTCCGACCTGACAGCTCCCGACCTGGCGGAACGATTCCAGGCCCTGTACGCGTCAGAGATCTACTTCAATGACACCCTTCACGTCTTCCACGAGCGTGATGCCCTGGTCGACTACATGCGCCGTACCGGAGCCTCCCTGACCGAAAGCCATGTCGAGATCAAGCAAGTCATTCAGGATGAAGCCGACGTCTACGTACGCTGGGTCATGGAGTTCAAGACCCGTGCGGCCGGACGTGATGTGCATTCACATTCCATTGGCATGACGCATCTGCGCTTCGACGAGAATGGTCAGGTCGTACTGCATCAGGACTTCTGGGATAGCGGTCACGCGCTGTATGCCCACCTGCCCTTCGTGGGATTCGCCATACGTCAGGCCCGCAACCGCATGGAGTGATGCGCATGTATCTCCTTCGCACCGCAAGCCGGGCGGGCCTGCTGATCCTGCTGCTGACATCCATGCCTGCCGCGGCAGATGATGCAGACAAGTTGACGCAGTGTGCCGAGGTGGAGCTACGGGTTGCCGGACTGTTCAATGTCGGCACGGCACGTCTCTACCTGGCCGAGTGCAAGGATGCAGAGCGTATCCTGGAGTCGATCCCCAAGCGTTTCTCGCTGGAACTGGCGCGCGACATGAGCGGTCGGGATCTGATCGACAGCGCCAACGACACCCTGGTCGATAACCTGGATCTCAAATCTCGGGACGAGCTACCCCGGGATCTGGCCTGCCTGGCCAACGCCTACGTGGATGCCGAACGTGGCGAACGCTTCGATGTGGTCTACGAGCCCGAAACCCGCCTTGCCCTTTATCGAAACGGCGATCTGCTGACCGAATGTCCCGACCAGGGTCGTGGCGCCGAGTATTTCAATATCTGGTTCGGCGAACGCCCCTTCCACCATCGTCTCAAGAACAGACTGCTGGATCAGTCGCTGAGTGCCGCTGGCTCATTCCAATATTCGCCATATCGGTGGCATATTCTCCGCACAGAATCCGTTTAAGCCGGGCGCAGAATGAACGTAGAGCCCGAAAAACAACGGAAGGAGTGATCATGTCCCAGCCATTCTCATTTATGCACTGGCAACCGAACACCGGCAAACAGACACTGGCAATGATGGTATTGCTACTAACCACCTCGATGGTCTTGGCAGAAACGGAGATCGAGCCGCCGCCGCTGATCGGTGGCCACAACCCAGAACATCGTGAGCTGGTCTCCGTGCCCGGTGGCGTGTTCCCCCAGCACGCACTCGGCGGAGAAAAGTTCCGGCACCAGGTCAATGACTTTGCCATCGGCCGTTACCCGGTCACCTACGAACTTTGGTACACCGTGCGCCAGTGGGCCGAGGACAACGGCTATACCTTTGATCGCAAGGGCCTGGAGGTCCTTCGAAGCGATGAAGGCGCGGCTCCTACCGAAGAAGGCCGGTTTCACCCGGTCACCCGCGTCACCTGGAATGACGTGATCGTCTGGACTAACGCCTACAGCGAGATCGCCGGACTGCAACCGGTCTACTACCTGGACTCCGAACACAGTGAGCTGGCCACCGATGCCACCGACCTGCCCACCATGCAGAACGACTGGGTGGACTGGTCGGCCACTGGCTACCGTCTTCCCACGGAAGGCGAATGGCAGTACGCGGCCAGCTGGCGCGGCAGTGAGACCAGCGAACATGCCGTGGAACAACCCGATGGTGAGCTGCTCTACTGGGCGGCACCCGATTGGCCCAGCGGTGCCGAGGCCAGCCATGAAGATGAAGCGGCCAGTGACGAAGTGGCCTGGTATCGCGCCAACGCCGATCGCCAGGTGCAACCCGTGGGCAAAAAGCAGCCCAACCAGCTGGGCTTGTACGACATGAGTGGCAATGCCGGCGAGTTCGTCTGGGACTGGTCAGCAGACCTCCCGACATCCGACCAGTTGGACTATCGCGGTGCGGAGTCGGGAGACACGCGACTGTTTCGCGGGGGCAGCTGGCACCACAATGCCAATGCCCTGTCGGTCGGCCATCGCAACAACAGCCTGCGACCGGCCGGTTCGGCCCCCATGATTGGATTCCGCGTGGCGCAAACACGCCAGTAGACTGCCACAAGCCACCCCTGCCCCGGCACCACTCATTCTTTCCAAGCCACCCAACCCTTCAGAACGGGTGGTGTCGTGCGGCAGGGTTTTGGAGACGGCGCGGAATGCTGCAAGAAAATAGCCGTTCATTCAGTCTCCGCTCAGGCGGTGTCGAGGCCGCTGATCCAACCAGACCCGCAGCGGCAATCGTACCGGCACCAGAACGCCACCACGCACCAATGAACCCCCGAAATCGAAAGCCGTCGGAGACACCCTGCCGCACGGCACCACCCGTTCACCCCCTGACCGGCCCGATCCAGACCTGCTGCGCATTCACGAACTCGTGGATCCCGTGCGGCCCCAGCTCGCGTCCGATGCCGGATCGCTTGATACCGCCTGACGGCAGCCGCGGATCAGTCTTGACGATGCCGTTGATCGCCACCTGCCCGGTTTCCAGTTTTACCGCCATCTCCTCGCCGCGCCCGGCATCGGTCCACACCGCCGCGGCCAGGCCGTAGCAGGTGTCGTTGGCCATGGCCAGGGCGTCGTCGGCACTGGCCGCCTTCATGACCACGGCAACGGGCCCGAAAGTTTCCTCGCGCGCGGCCGCCATATCGGCGGTGACATCGGCCAGCAGTGTAACCGGATAATAGAAACCGTCCTCATCGGGCAACTCGCCGCCAAGCAGGCAACGGGCGCCGGCCTCGATGGTTTCGGTGACTTGGCGATGCAGATTGTCGCGCAGGTCTTCGCGTGCAATGGGGCCGACATCGGTGTCCTCCTCGCGCGGGTCGCCCAGACGCAGGGCGCCAAGCTTCTTATCCAGCAACTCGACCATGTGGTGGTAGACCGATGCCTCGACGATAATGCGCTTGGCCGCAATGCAACTCTGCCCGGCATTGATGATGCGAGACAGCGTGATGGTGTCGGCGGCCTTTTCCAGGTCGGCATCAGCCAGCACGATGGCCGGATCGGACCCGCCCAGTTCCAGCACGGAATGCTTGATCTCGGACGCGGCGATGGAGGCGACGATCCCACCGGCCTCCTCGGAGCCGGTAAACGACACCGCCTGAATCCGCTCATCGCGAATCACCCCTTCGACCTTGTCGGTCTCGATGGGCAGGTTTTGGAAGATGCCGGCCGGTGCATCGACGCGCTCGAACAGCTTGCCGATGGCCTCGGCGCAGGCGGGCACATGCGGATCGTGCTTCATCAGGCAGGTATTGCCGGCCATAAGCGTGGGTGCACCGAAACGAAACGCCAGCCAGAACGGCGCATTCCACGGCAGGATGCCCAGGATCGCGCCCAGGGGCAGGTACTGCACGTAGCTGGAGGTAGCGTCCGAGGCCAGCACGTCGATTTTCAGATACTCCTCGGCATGCTCGGCATAGTGTTCAGCACACCAGGCCGCCTTCTCGACCTCGCCCCGGGCTTCGCGAATGGGCTTGCCCATCTCTTCGGTCATCAGCAGGGCCAGGTGCTCGACATCCTCGCGCATCACTCGCGCCACGTCTCTGAGCACCTTCGCACGCTCGGCAAAGCTCGTGTCCCGCCAGTCCGGCCAGGCCGACTGGGCCCTGGACAGTATCTTCTCGACCTGCTGGTCGGAGGCCGGCTGGACTTCGTGCAGCAGCTTGCCGGTGGTCGGATTGATCGCCTTGAGCATGACTTCTCCTAGGAATATAAGAATTCACCACAGAGACACAGAGGGCACAGAGGAAGAAATTGAAAAGTACTAATTTTGGAACTTAACTCTGTGTGCTCTGTGCCTCTGTGGTGAATTCTTCTTGGTTCAATCTAAGTTCATCCGCGTTCATCCGCGGTTCGAACGCCTTTCACGGGACTCTTGCCGGCCGCGCGTTTTTTGATCTCGCGCGCCTTGTCATCGGCCAGCGGTAACTCGCGCACTGCGTGTTCGGGCTTGACCGTAAAGTCCTCGTCCAGTTCGAAGAACGAGGCACAGCCGTCGGCGGTGATGTAGATGGTGTCGGAGATACCGACGGTCTTGTTGCCATCCACCCCCCACATCCAGGGAATGATGTGGAAGGTCATGCCTTCTTTCAACACACGCGAGTCGCCCTGCTTGAGGCTGATGATATAGCCCTCGTCCCAGCTCGGTGGAAAGGCAATGCCGATGGAGTAGCCCGAGCGCGTGATCAGGCGCGCGCCCACGTCATTGTCGCTGATGATGTTGCGCACCAGGTTGTCGGCATCCGACACGGTCATGCCCGGTCGCAACACCGACTTGAGCTCTTTCAGGGCATGTTTCATCCGCTCCTGTGCGTGTTCCATCGAGCGCGTGAGATCGCCCAGCACGACGGTGCGCATCATCGCCGTGTGGTAGCGGCGGAAACAGCCGGCGATCTCGAGAAAGACATGCTCGCCCGGTTGCACCGTGCGTCCCTCCCAGGTGGCGTGACCGATCATGGTGCGTGGCCCCGAGGTCACATAGGGCATGACAGCCGGCGGCTCGCCGCCGATGCGAAACATGGCATCGGATATGGCCGCGCCGATCTCGTTTTCGGTCACCCCGGCAGCCGCCGCTTCCAGCCCGGCCTTCATGCCGCACTCGGTAGCACGCGCGGCCTTCTTCATGATCTCGATCTCGGCCTTGGACTTGCAGACCCGCCCTTCCTCGACGATGCCGAAGCAGTCGAGCAGCCGACCTTCGAGGAAGGTGGTGTGAATGCTGTCCTGGTGATAGGCCGGAAAGAAGTAGCTGTTGCGCTCGTAGCCGATATTCTTGCCATGCAGACCGAACTCGCGCATCGACTCGACCAGCATCTGGATGGCATCGCCGGTATCCGGGTAGGGCCGGGTTTCTTCGACCCAGGTACGGGCATGGATGTTGGATTCCTCCATGGCACGGGTGATCATGAACGGCTCGTCGGCCAGCGGCACGACCAGTGCCTGGAAGAACGAGTAGCCGGTGGTCTGATAGTCGGTCAGATACATCAGGTTTTCCGGATCGCTGATCACCACCGCGTCGAGCAGGCGTTCTTCCATGCGCTCGCGCAATTCGCGCAGTCGCCGCTCGTACTCCTCGAACGGAAAGGTCATGTCGTCGCGCTGTCTCATGCCGCCTTCTCCACGCTGTGTTCAATGGCCGACTCCAGCAGGTCCAGGCCCTCCTTCAGGTCGGCTTCGGGGATGGTCAGCGGCGGGATGAGCTTGAGGACCCGGCCTCCGGTACCACAGGCGCCGATCAGCAGGCCCGACTCGAAAGCCCTTGATGCGGTGCGCTTGGCCAGGTCGCCATCGGCCACATCCAGCCCCTGCATCATGCCCTTGCCGCGCACGCTGAAGCTATGACCAGCATGTCGCTCGGCGATGGCCTCAATCCGCTCGCGCATCATGCGGCCCTTGGCGCGGGTCTCGTTCATCAGCTCGTCATCGTCGAAGTACTTCAGCGCCTCGACGCCGGCGACGAAACTCAGGCCCTGGCCGCGGAAGGTGCCGGTGTGCTCGCCGGGCTGCCAGTGCTTGTCGTACTCGGGCTTGATCAGGTTCATTGCCAGCGGCGTGCCGAACCCGCCGATGCCCTTGGCCAGGGTGACGATGTCCGGGTCCAGGCCCAGATCGTCGAAGCTGAAGTAGCTGCCGGTGCGCCCGCAACCGGCCTGAATGTCGTCGAGTATGACCAGCGCGTCGATCTCGCGCGCCAGCGCCTCGACCGCCCGGAGCCATTCGGGATGGGCCACGTGCACGCCGCCCTCGGCCTGGATGGGCTCGATGACGAAGGCGGCCGGCAGCTCGACCCCGGCCGAGGAATCGGTGAACATCTCGCGCAGGCTTTCGACCTCGGCCAGGCACTGCTCCAGCGGGCGCTCGTCGCCGCCGAACGGTTGCCGGATCACATGCTCCAGCGGCACACCGGCGGCATTGCGGAAGTAGCTGTTGGCCGTCAGTGCCAGCGAGCCCAGGGTCATGCCGTGAAAGCCGTGCATGTAGGCCACGACATTGCCGCGGCCGGTGACCTTGCGTGCCAGCTTGAGCGCGGTTTCGACCGCGTTGGTGCCGGTCGGACCCATGAACTGCAGCTTGTGGCTCCAGCCACGCGGCTTGACGATGGTGTCGACGAACTTCGTGATGAAATCACGCTTGACGTCGGTGTACATGTCCAGGCTGTGGGCCACGCCATCGCGCTGGAGAAAGTCGATCATGGCGCGCTTCATGCGCTCGTTGTTGTGGCCGAAATTCAGCACCCCGGCACCGGCAAAGAAGTCGATGTAGGACTTGCCGTTCTCGTCGACCTGGCGGGCGTTGGAGGCCGACTTGAACACGGTCGGATACAGGCGGCAATAGCCGCGGATGTCGGATTCCCATTGTTCGAAGATCTGCATGTTTTCCTCCTTGGCAATATTGCAGGTCAGGCCGGCACCGGGACGCCGGCCAGCCGGGCAAAGACCGCGGCCACGGGCGCGATCAGCCGGTCGTTGAAGTCGTACATCGGGCTGTGGCAGGGATGGTGATGGTTGTTGCCGTCATCGGCACCGACCAGTGCGAAGGCACCGGGAACTTTCTTGAGGTAATAGCTGAAATCTTCCGACGCCATGATCGGCAGCGGCAATTCGCGGTCGATGACGGCATCGCCGAGTTCGGCGACCAGCGCCTGGCGGTAGCGTGCCGCCTCGGCCGGATGGTTGACCGTTGCATCGTAGCGCGGGTGGACGGTGATCTCGCAGTCCACGCCATGGGCCCGGGCGGTGCATTCGGCCACTTCTCGGATCAGCTGCGACAGCGGCTCGCGCGTGCCGCTGTTGCCCAGGCGAAAACTGCCCCTGAGCGTTGCGCTGTCGGGAATGACGGTCAGCGCGCTCGGCGCCTCGAAGGAAGTCACCGACAGCACCGTGGCGAACTGGGGCGACAGGCGCCGGCTGACCACCTGCTGCAGGGCCACGACAATGGCCGAGCCGGCCAGCACGGGATCGCGGCAGGCCTCGGGCTGGCTGGAATGACCGCCGCGGCCTTTCACTACAATCTCGAAGCTGCCGTTGCCGGCCATCACCGCGCCGTCGGGGCAGACCGCCTTGCCGTAGGGAATGGCCGGCCAGTTGTGCCAGCCAAAGATGGCGTCGACACCATCCAGCGCCCCGTTCTCGATCATCCGCCTGGCACCGTGGCCGCCCTCTTCGGCCGGCTGGAACAGCAGGCTGACCGGGCCAGGTAGTTGATCTTCATGTTGTTTCAGCCAGGTGGCCGCCGCCATCAGCGTGGCGGTGTGACCATCATGGCCGCAGGCGTGCATGAAGCCGGGACGCTCGGACACCCACTCGACCCCGCTTTCTTCGTTGATGGGCAAGGCATCGATGTCGCCGCGCAGGGCGATGTGCCGGCCGGGTCGGTCGGCCGCCAGCAAGCCGATGGTGCCGGTGCCGGCACACTCGCGCCAGCCGATACCCAGCTCATCGAGCCGGGCACGAATGGTCGCGGCCGTGCGCTCTTCCTGCCAGGCCAGTTCCGGCTGACGGTGCAGCGCATGGCGCAGGTCGACGGCGGCATCGGTCATGCGCTGCCAGACGGGGTCGAGTTTCGCGCTCACTCTCGCTCCTTGTCATCGAAAGCCACCCCGGACACGTTCCGGGATCCGAACCCTTGCGTCCTACCCTAGTAGTGACCTTTGCAGCATTGCAAGTTCCTTAGCCACGAGACAGTTTGGTGCAAAATAGTCAGCCTGGAACAGGACTGAACGACATGAAACCCTCGCACCTGCGCTGGCGCCTGAATCTGTACCCGCCGTATTTCGGCACCGGGATTCGGGTCACCCATATCGCTGAAGATTTCAGCCACCTCATCGTGGAAATGCCGCTGCGCTGGTACAACAGGAACTACGTTGGCGTGCACTTCGGCGGCAGCCTGTCGGCCATGACCGATCCCTTCTACATGCTGATGATGATCCAGATCCTGGGGCGCGACTACATCGTCTGGGACAAGGCCGGCACCATCGACTATCGCAAGCCCGGTCGCGGGCGGGTGCGCGCGGAGTTCGTCATCGGCGAACAACTGGTCGAGGAGATTCGCCAGGCCACCGCCGATGGCTCGAAGTGCCTGCGGGTCATGCCGGTCGATATCGTTGACGAGGACGGCGACGTGGTGGCGCATGTGACGCGGACCTTGTATGTCCGACGCAGGTGAGAGGTGGCGGCACCGGGTGGCGCCGGCCGTTCTGGGCTGAAAACGGTGGTCGGCGGATGTGGCGCGTCAGGTTGTGGTGGCGTGGTGGTGCCACTGAAATTATGCTGGTGCCATGTAGGGAATGCTGGCTTCGGATTGACGTCATGCCACGGATGGTGCGGAAGGGTCGTACAAGAATCCGCACCGTTTTCAGCCCAGCCCGGCCGGTACCACCCGGTGCTGAGAGGTGGGGTAGTTATTGAAGACCATTGCCGAAAATGTATCCGAGCCGGTTTTCGCGGAGTTACTGGCTCCCTAAAACACCTTGGGATAGCCCACCTGGGAAACGATCCACATCGTGGCCCTTTAATAGGGCTTCTGCCGGTATACCTCCCTGCGGTGACCGATGCGGTAACGCCAGAATTCAGTCAGCTCGCCGCGCAAGGCCTTGCCCTGCAGACGAGGGTCATCAAGTGATTGAACTCGACGGAGAGGACAATCCGACCGGCATCAGTGGCACCGATCTTGTCGAGTTGCTTACGAGCTCGGGATGTCAGCTCAATCCGCCAGGCCAAGGTCGCGCTCTACTTCGTCCAAGCTGTAGGTTCGTTCCTTGCCTTCGCGCACTTGCGCTAGTGTCTGCTCAGCGAGATAGAGATCTTCCAGGTCTTCGAGGTGCTGCTCGATTGCCTCGCGAATATAGAAAGTGGCCGTGCGTCCGGTCTTCTCGGCCAAGGCCTTCAGTCGCTCATAGGTCTCGTCAGTCAATCGAACGGCAGTCTGTCTGGACATCTCGGACCCCCGGGGAAAACATGGTATGCATGTATACCATGTCGCACAAATGTCTGCAAATCCTATGCGCCTTCCGCCAACGCCTCATCAAGACCTCTCACTACAGTTTCCATTTGCTTCTCAATGGCTTGGCTCTGTGAACTCCGTGTCTCTGCGGTGAGCCACCCACGCAGGGCCATCACATGGACCAGAGACTGGTGAAATCCGGTATGGGCATTCCTGCCAGGGTCTCGAAGTCGCCGCAGGCCTTGAGGATTTCTTTGCTTCGGCGGGCCGGGAAATGGCCGCGAACGGCGCGTTCGAACTTGTCTTCGAGCAGCGGAATGCCCTCTTCCCGGCGGCGACGGTGGCCGACGGGATAGTCGATGGAAACCTTCTCGGTGTGGCTGCCATCGGCGAAGAACACCTGCACGGCGTTGCCGATGGCACGCTTGTCGGCATCGAAGTACTCTTCGGTAAAGCGCGCATTCTCCCTGACCGTCATCTTTTCGCGCAGGGCGTCGATGCGTGGGTCGGCTGCCGTGGCATCGGTGTAGGATTCGGCGGTCAGCTCGCCGAAGATCAGCGGCACGGCGACCATGTACTGTAGGCAGTGATCGCGGTCGGCATAGTTGTCCAGCGGGCCGGTCTTGTCGATTATGCGCACACCTGCCTCCTGGGTTTCGATCTCGACGCGCTCGATCTCGTCGATGCGGTCTTTGACCTGCGGGTGCAGTTCGAGCGCGCATTCGACCGCCGTCTGGGCGTGGAACTCGGCCGGGAACGCGATCTTGAACAGGATGTTTTCCATCACGTAACTGTCCAAGTCCCGCTCAAGCACCAGCTCCTTGCCGCCGAACAGGACATCCTGGAAACCCCAGCCCTTGGCCGTCAGCGCCGAAGGGTAGCCCGGTTCGCCGGCCAGGGTGATCAGGGCAAGCTGCACCGCCCGGCGGCAGGCATCCCCGGCCGCCCAGCTCTTGCGCGGGCCGGTATTGGGTGCATGGCGATAGGTTCTCAGCGCACCGCCGTCGACCCAGGCCTGGCTGAGCGCATTGATCACATCGCTGCGCGAACCACCGAGCATGCGCGTGACCACGGCCGTCGAGGCCACGCGCACCAGCAGGACATGGTCCAGCCCGACGCGATTGAAGGAATTTTTCAATGCCAGCACACCCTGGATCTCGTGGGCCTTGATCATGGCATCGAGCACATCGCGCATGGTCAGTGGCTCGCGGCCTGCTGCGCGGTGGTCGCGCGATCGCCAGTCGGCCACGGCCAGGATGGCGCCCAGGTTGTCAGACGGGTGCCCCCACTCGGCAGCCAGCCAGGTGTCGTTAAAATCCAGCCAGCGCACCAGCGCCCCGATATCAAACGCTCCCTTGAGCGGGTCGACACGATGCAGTGTGCCCGGGACGCGAACACCCGCCTCCATGCTCATGCCCGAAACCGGTGGGCCAAGCAGCTTGACGCATTCGGGGTGTTCAAGGGCCAGCAAAGCACAGGCCAGGGAGTCTTTCAGGCAGTAGTGGGCCGTCTGCCGGGCTTCGCTGGAATCGACCTCCTGGCCGCAGACATAGTCGGCCACCTCGACAAGCAATCGATCAGGCCCGGGACGGGAGGCTGATCGATGATCCGTTGCACCACCCATGGTGAAGCTCCTGTGTCTACCGGCGTACTCCTACCTTATCGCAAGCTTCGAACCGATCACACAACTCGGACGATCAACCCATTCGGTTCACCACAGAGACACAGAGGACACAGAGAAGAAAATAGCTGGAGAAGTGCTTTCAGTTTCCTTTCTCTGTGGACTCTGTGTCTCTGTGGTGGGTTCTTTACTTCCACCGGCACAGCGCGCCCCCCGCATCACCTGGAAGCTTTCTCAGGATGGGTTTCTGGAAGCCGCCCACTCGGCCAGTTGGTTGCGCCTGATCTTGGCATTGTGGCGGATATCCACGGGGAAAGACTTGTGAAACTCGATGCGCTTGATCGCCGCGGTGTCCGCGCGCGAATCCAGCACTTCACGCACCCGGGCCTCCACTGAGGTCCGATCGGCATCCGCCTCGGGCTCGATGATGATGACCGGCTCCTGTGTTCCGGGCTCGCCGACGCCAACCAGCGCGGACCGGAACACCCCTTCCACAGCATTGACCGGGCCCTCGACACATTCGGTATACAGCGTGCCCTGAGCGGTGCGGACTCGCTCGGACTTGCGGCCGCAGAACCACAGCCGTCCTTCTTCATCGAACCAGCCCAGATCTCCCATGCGATGCCAGATGCGCCCCTGGGCATCGGTCATCTTGGCTGCCCGGGTCTGGGCCTCGCGCCGGAAATAGGTGTCGGTTACGGTCGGCCCGGTCACGCAGATCTCGCCGATCTCGCCCTGCGGCACTTCACCGGCATACTCGGTCAGGTCAATCGGATCATCAGAGACCGAAATGATGCGCACCTCGTTGGCTGTCAGAGGGCGGCCAATGCAGATACCCCGTCCCTGACGGTTTCCGTCCGACAACTCGCCGACCAGTTCACGACCTGCCACGGTGGCCACCGGCAAGGCCTCGGTCGCACCATAAGGTGTATGGATATCCGACCAGGGGTCGAGTGCGCCATGCATGCGTTCGATCACCGCCGGTGAAACCGGGGCCCCGGCCGACAGCGCGCGTCGCACCCCCGGCAATCTGAGCTGACCAGCTTCAAGGTGGCGGCTGAGTGTGTTCATCAGCGCCGGTGAGCCGAACAGGTGGGTGACATCATAGTGATCGATCAGACTGACCAGCATATCCGGGTCGGCCTGGGCCGGGCGCGTGAAATCCATCAGTGGAATCACCGAAGTCATGCCCAGCGCCGGATCGAACAGGGCAAAAGGCGGGAAGGTCGGCAGGTCCACCTCACCGGGACTCATGCCGAAGGTGTCGCGCAGCAGATCGACCTGGGCGGCAAACATGCGGTGGCGGTAGACCACTCCCTTGGGAATTCCGGTCGAGCCGGAGGTGAACAGCACCGCCGCCTCGTCATCACCGGTGACGGCGGGCGGTTCGAAATCAGATCGGGCGGCCTTGATCAGATCCTTGTATCTCAATCCCCGCCACAGCGGGCGCGGTCCGACGGTCACGACCTGGCGGATACTGCCGCGCGCCCAGCCCAGTATCATGCGCGCCACCTGGGCCCGGGTCACACCGATAAAGACTTCCGGTTCGGCCTCGGCCAGGCAGGTCTTGAGCGGCTTGAGCCCGATGCCCGGATCGATCAGCACTGGCACACAGCCGGCCTTGAACATCGCAAAAAACAGTGCAAAGAACTCCAGCGAGGGCGGCACCATGAAAGCCACACGCGTGCCCTGCCCGATACCGTGCGCGTGCAGGCCGGCGGCCAGGCGATCGGTCAGCTCATCGAGCTCCTGGTAGGTGTAGCGCACATCCTCCCAACCTGTTTCCGTGCGCCGGGTTGGCATGATCAAGGCAATTCCGTCAGGCTGGTTTCGAGCCTGCTCGCTCAGGGCATGGGCAATATTGGAAACGTTCATGGCACAGGGTCCGATCCATCAACGCAATAGGATAACCGTTAAGAAACCCCATCAAGAAACCTCATCCGGTTGATATCGGATCCGAACCCCAAAACCCGCAACCCGACAGGCGTCACGACTTGGCCGGGGCACCGCCCAATCTTGGGATCGGCTTACTGCAGGTGCTCGCGCACTCCGCTCAGCACGCGCTGCGGGGCGTCTTCGATGACATAGTGGGCAGCGCCCTCCAGGACGTGGTAGTCGGCATCGGGCCAGATTTCCTGCCAACGCGTCAGCGCGCGATCATCGAACACGAAATCCTTTCTGCCCCAGATGAAACGAATGGGTTTGTCGGCCAGTTTCTGCAGTCCGGCTTCGGTTTCGGCCAGCACCGACCAGGCCCGGTCGGATTCTCGCAACGGGATATCCTGAACAAATCGCAAGGTGGCCAGGCGACTGCGCGGGCCGTTGCGGTAGGGTGCGGTCAGACCCTGCGCCACTTCGCGGTCCAGCTTGCCTGCCGACCCGAGCCGCGCGGCCAGCCCGGAGAATGCATTGAAACGATTGATCAGGAAGCCACCCACGCCGGTTCGGGCAAACTTGAGCGCGGCCGGCAGTGGCATATCCGAAGGAATGGTGAATGCCCAGGTGTTGAGCAGCACGATGCGACGCACTCGTTCCGGGTGACGCACCGCCCAGGCCATCGCAATGGCACCGCCCCAGTCATGCACGACCAGGTCGACGGGTCGTTCCGGTTCAACCGCATCGATAAAATGTCCGAGGTCGGCCACACGACTGGCCATGGTGTATTCGTATTCCGCCTCATCGGCCCGGTCGGACAACCCCATGCCGACGTGATCCGGCGCCAGGCAGCGATAGGCATCGCTCAGCTCGGCAATCAGGCGACGATAGTAAAAAGACCAGGTCGGGTTGCCGTGCACCATGACCACGGGTTGGCCGTCCACGGGTCCCTCATCCACGTAGTGCATGCGGTGACCCTGGGACTGGACGTGAAAATGACGCTCAAAGGGAAACAGTTTCTCGGGAACCACGGGCATTGGAACTGCCTTCGTCAGACGGGGGAGCGGGTCGGATGGGCCGATCGGACGCCGATCGACCCGATATGGATCTACCAGACGATCTCGGTCATGCAGCAATTCAGCCCCGAACCGATTCCCATCAATGCGATGCGATCGCCGCGATTAACCTGACCGTTGTCGACGATCTTGCTCAAAACGGTGGGTATCGACGCCGGCCCGACATTGCCCAGCTTCGGAAAGATGCGATAGACCTTGTGCGGATCAACGCCAAAGGCGCGGATAAAGGCTTCGGTATGCACCAGTGAAACCTGGTGAATAACCACGTGATCGAGCTCATTGGCCACCCAGCCCATCACCTGACGGGCCGTGCCGTAGGTGGCGCCGGCCAGCTTGATGCCTTCGCGCAGGAGGCTCTTGGCATCGGTCCACATCAGGTGATTCCAGCCGCGACACAGGTTGTTGAACTCGGTGGCCGCGCGCGCCACACCGCCCCTGTACTGGTGCCCGTCGGGCTCGAGATCGCCACGCGACATGACCATGGCGGCGGCGCCGCAGCCCAGGGTGAGGCTGGCGAACTCGCTCTTGAACTGCTTGCGCGTCACGCTGGGTTCCAGCAGGCGATCGATTGTGATTTCACAGACTTCACGAATGTTCTCTGCATTGACGATCAGGGCATAGTCGATTTCGCCGCGGTCGAGCATGCGCGCCGCGATATTCATGCCGTTGATGAAGGCGAGACAGGCATTGCCGACATCGAAGCTCTCGCAGGTATTCGACAGCTTGAGGTTGCGGTGAACCATGCAGGCAGTCGAGGGTTCGAGAAAATCGCGCGTGACCGATGTATTAATCAGGATTCCAACCCGGCTGCGGTCGATATCGGCCCGGGCCAGTGCCTCTTCGGCAGCCAGCGTGGCCGCATCGGAGGGCTGCACGCCGTCATCCCAGAAGCGTCGCTCCTCGATGCCGGCCACATCGATCAGCGGATTGCCGCGCATGCGCAACTTGCGGAAGGTCGGTTCGAGGCGATCGCCGATCTCCTCGCTGGTGACCGGATGCGGCGCGTCGATTGAGGCAACCGACTTGATGACGACATTATCAAACAGCATGCAGAATTCCCTGGCCGCGACGTTTCGAGGCAATTGTGGAGATTAACACGTCATTATAGCGCGAAACCATGGTGGAATCCCGCTCCTGAACCATAGCTCCGACACACGACTGGCCCGCCGCATTACCGAGGCCGCCACCGCCCTGCGCCAGGCCGAACAGCCGCTGCGCATACTCGGGTTGCTGGCCTGGCCGATTGAGGTGCGCGAGAGGTTTCTCGCCGCCGGTGGACGGGAACTGCCTCGGGTCACCTATCCCGAAGTCGACACCCGCCCCGTCGACCATGCCCTGTCCACGGCCCGACCCCTGATTGAACAGTCCGGCCCGGCACGCGACTGGCTCGAACGCATCGCCGATCGCCTGGCCGTGGCCAGCCGTATGCTCAACCATCTTGGACAGCCGGGCTTTTTCGGGGCCAGCCACGAACTCTACGGCGCGCCGACCGAGGCCCTGCCCGACTCGTCGGACAACCCACTCCAGCTTGCCCGCCGGCTTCGGCGCATCATCGACCAACTCAACCACCTCGATCTGGGCGCGCCGGCCAACGCCACCGCCACGGCCGAGGACGTGGCACGCCGCATGCAGGCTGCTGTCCTGAAATTCTTTGGCGACCAGGCCCCGATGGTGGAGATCGTCGATACCCTGTCGGCCAACGCCACCGCCGGCGCCGATCGTGTCCGCATTCGTGCCAACGCCCATTTCACCGATCGCGATGTCGACCAGCTCATCCATCACGAAGCCGGCATTCATGTCACCACGGCCCTGAACGGTCGCGCCCAGACCGAATTACCCATACTGGCATCGAGCCATCCGGGCACCACCCGCGCCCAGGAGGGCCTGGCGGTGTTTTCCGAGTTCATTACCGGCTGCATGGACGTGGACCGATTGAGCCGCCTGGCCGATCGCGTTCTGGCCATACAGATGGCGGTCGACGGGGCCGATTTTCTCGAGGTATACCGGTATTTTCTCGACAAGGGGGCGACGGAAAAGGCGGCTTACGAGCAAACCCGACGTGTGTTTCGCGGCGGTGTACTCACCGGTGGTGCGCCGTTTACCAAGGATGTGGTCTATCTCGACGGCCTGCTACGCGTGCACGATTTCCTGCGCTCGCTGATCGCCGCCGGCCGTGCCGACGTGCTGCAACTGCTGTTCTGCGGCAAGCTGGCCCTGGCCGATGTACCGGTATTGTGCGAGCTGGCCGAGATGGGGCTGCTCAAGGCACCGAAGTTCCTTCCGCCATGGGCATCGGACCGACGATTCCTGGTCAGCTACCTGGCCTACTCGGGCTTTCTCGGTCGGGTGCGCATGGGCAAGGTTCACGAGCGCTACGCCACCATTCTCGAGACCTCGCCGGTCGTCAAGTTCTCCTGATTCGGCGGCCCCGCCCAGAACCCCGACTGTGCCGGGTGCCCGCCGGAGCTCAGCCGATGGCACGCGAGCCAGACAGGGGCCGAAGCAGGCGCGACATCAGCGATCTCAGGGCCAGGGGGCGGATCGGCTTGTGCAGCAGTTCGCAACCGCTTTGGCGGGCGGCCTGTTTCAGGTCGGCACCGTGATCGGCGCTGATCAGGATGGCGGGCGCCGTGCAACCGTCAGTCCGCAGCGCTTCGAGCACTTCCAGGCCCGTCCGCCCGCCATCGAGGTGGTAATCGAGCAGCAACAGCGACGGTGGATGCGACTGCGCCAGCTCGCGGGCCTGTTCCAGCCTGGCGGCGGTCGCAACCTCGAAGCCCCAGTCACCGAGCAAGGTGTTCAGCGAACCGAGCATGTCCGGGTCGTTGTCGACCACCAGCACACGCGCCGAGTCCGGCTCGCCGGCCAGATCCGGACCCGCCGCGGCCGGTCGCTCGGGTGCCACGCGCGGTACCACCACGCCAAACAGCGTGCCGCGTCCAGGCCGACTGTCAAGCACCAGTTCGTGTCCGAGCAGGCGCGTCATGCGCTCGGCTATGGCCAGTCCCAGCCCAAGCCCCGGCGCATGTTGCTCGTCATCCAGGCGACGGAATTCCTCGAAGATGACCCGGCGATATTCACCGGGAATACCCGGGCCGGTATCCCACACACCGATCATGATGTCGTTGCCGCGGCGACGACATCCGATCAACACCCGCCCGCTCTCGGTATAGCGCACGGCATTGGAGAGGAAGTTCTGCAGGATACGGCGCAATAGCTGCGCATCGGTTTTGACCCAGGCCCGGGTGGGCATGCAATCCAGGCGCAGGCCGGCTTCGCTGGCCAGCACCGAAAACTCGCCGTGGAGCTGATCGAACATCTCCGACAGGGCAAAACGACTGATCCTCGGTTCCAGCCCGCCGGCATCGAGCCGCGAGATATCCAGCAGGCCCTCCAGCAGGTCCTCGGTCGCCCCCAGCGCACCCGAAATCTGCGACAGCGACTGCTTCGCCCGCGGACTGTCGACCTGCGTGCCCAGGGAGTGGGTCAGCAACTGCGCGGCATTGAGCGGTTGCACCAGGTCGTGACTGACGGCTGCGAGAAAACGGGTCTTGGCGGCATTGGCGTGTTCGGCAGAAAGCTTGGCCTGCTCCAGCTCGCCGGTGCGCTCGGCCACCCGCTGTTCCAGCGTTTCGTTGATGCGCTTGAGTTCCTGCTCGGCGTGCCGGAAGGCGGTTACATCGGTGAAGGTGGCCACGAAACCACCACCGGGCATGGGATGGCCACGAATTTCAATAATCCGCCCATCGGGCCAGGGGCGTTCCACGCGATGTCGTGTCCCGGCGCGTTTGTGCGCCAGCCGGCGCTCGATCATGGCATCGACATCGCCGCCTTCCATCAGCCCCTGGCAGGCGTTGTGCCGAAGCAGGTCGGCCACGGGCCGACCGACGCGGATCAGTTCGTCCGGGTAATCGAACAGGGCCAGGTAGCTGCTGTTCCAGGCCACCAGGCGCATATCGCGGTCGACCACGCACACGCCCTGGCTCATGTTTTCCAGCGCACCCGACAATACTTCCTGGCTGAAACGCGCCTGCTCGGCCGCCTGGCCGACCAGGTCGGCCACGGTATCCAGTGGTGCCGGCGTACGCCGGCGGGCGGCATCCATCAGCAGCCGGGCGGAAGCCGACCCCACCACGGCAGTCAGCTCGTGTTCCAGGCGGCGCGCAAGCTCTCGTGCATCGCTTTGTCCCCGCGAGAGCATCTGCACGCGCTGAGGGGGAAGAAAACGATCAGCCAGCGTCCAGAACACTTTTGTATCCAGCGGTTCGGCCGCCGCCCCCTCGCCGCCGCCAGAGGGACTGAAGCGGACCATCAGCAGGATGACCATGCAATTGACCAGCAGACTGGCCACCACAGCCCGGGCCAGCGGTTCTACCGCGGTCATGCCGAACAGGTTTTCCGGCGCCAGCCAGGTCAGCCCCAGCGGGCCGGCACCCATCCAGTCGGGACGCAACCCCAGTACCGCCAGACCAAGCGGCAGAAACAACACGTAGGCCCATGTCGCGACACCGCCGGCAATACCAGCGATGATGGCACGAGCGGGCAGACCAGGACGGTAGACAGCCAGTACGACGGCAGGACCAAGCTGGGCCAATCCGGAAAACGACAGCGCACCGATGTCGGCCAGCGCCTCGGCCATTCCCACGGCACGACTGTAGGCATAGGCCATCAGCAACACAACGGCAATGCCGACGCGCCTCTGCAAGCGCACCGGAACCCGCAAATCGCCCACCGCACCCCAGCGCCGATTGAGCAGGGCCGGGGTCAGCCAGTGATTGCCGATCATGATCGACAGCGTGAGGCTGGCCAGGATGACCATGCCGGTCGCCGCGCTCAAGCCGCCGAGAAATGCGAACAGCGCCAGCCCGTCGGCCTGGCTGGTCAGCGGCAGCATCAGGACGTACAGGTCCGGCGCGATGCCGGCCTCGCCGAAATGGGCCATGCCGGCACGCGCCAGCGGCACGATGGGAAGCGCGATCAACACCAGGAACAACGGAAACAGCCAGCGCGCGACCTTAAGGTGCGAGTCCGACCGGCACTCGACCACCCCGATGTGGAACTGGTGCGGCAGGGTGAACATGGCCAGGGCACCAAGTAGCATCAGGGTCAGGAAGCTGTCGGTGCCCGAAAAAGCCGGCGTGACGGTCTGCTCGAACATGTCGCCGGGGCCTGGGTAGAGCCAGAACAGCACGAATACACCCAGGGCGAGCATGGCCGAGAGCTTGAGCAGCGACTCGAACCCCATCGCCAGCACCAGCCCGCGGTTGTGCTCGGTGGCCGATGCGCGCCGGGTGCCGAAGAGCACGGCAAAAATGGCCATGAAAAGAGCGACGTAGAAGGCCAGATCCTGCCAGGCGGCCGGCTCGGCCACTTCCGTGCGGCCCAGCGTCAGCGCGCCGAAGCTCATCGCCACCGCCTTGAGCTGCAGGGAGATATAGGGCACCAGGCCCAGCAGGGCGACGCCGGTAACGACTGCGGCCAGCGCCGAGGACTTGCCGAAACGGCTGGCGATAAAGTCGGCGATGCTGGTGGCGTTGGCGGCCTTGCTCAGGCGCACCAGGCGCCTGAGAAACGGAAAGCAGAAGACGAACAGGATGATGGTGCCGACAAAGGTCGGCGGAATCGGCCAGCCATGTGCCACCGCCTGCGTCGTGGTGCCGTAAAAGGTCCAGGCCGTGCAGTAGACCGCCAGCGACAGCGAGTAGACGACCGGCCAGATTCGGCGCCAGCGCTCGGGCGAACGCTCGCCGGCCAGGGCCACGGCAAACAGCAGGCCCAGCCAGACAATGCCGGCTGTCACCACCATGACGGTCGACAGGCTCAGCAAGATTCAGTCACCTGGAGTGCTGTGTTTCATTGCGTCATGCAAGTCAGCCCGGTGGTGGTCGAACCTGAATCACACCGGGAGCGGATCGACACCGGACCGTTCAGGCCCGGCGCCGACCCTGCCGGTTCTCAGCGTTTGACGAACTTGAGGGTGAAGCGGTCGCTTTCACCGATGGCACGATAGTGGTCCTCGTCGTCGCCCTCTTCCACGCGCAGCGAGGGCGGCAGGTTCCAGACACCGTTGGGGTGGTCGGCGGTATCGTCCGGATTGGCATTGATTTCAGAAGCCTCGACCAGCCGGAAACCTTCGGATTCGAGCACGCTCACCACCCAGCTCTGGTGGACATAGCCACTGCGAACCTCGGGATCCTGCTCATGATCTTCCGGCAGTCGGTGGCTGACCACGCCGAATACCCCACCGGGTTTGAGCACTTCATGAGCGGCACGGACGACGTCGCGGAATGTTCCAGCGCGCTTCCAGCTGTGGACGTTGCGGAAAGTCAGCACCATGTCGGCCGAGCCGGGCTCGCCGAGTTCAGACAAAGCGGGCGGGTCGAAAGACACCAGCTCGATCTCGCCGAAACGATCGGTATCGGCAATACGCTCTTCGTACTCGCCACGGATGCGGACGTAGAAATCCGGCACATCGCCGTCCAGGTTCCAGTGAGCGGCTATCAGCTGCCCCTCATCCTTCAGATACGGGGCCAGGATCTCGGTATACCAGCCACCGGCGGGCGACAGCTCGACCACGGTCATGTCGGGCTCGATGCCGAAGAACATGAGGGTCTCGTAGGGATTGCGATACGGATCGCGCTCGACCTGATCGGCCGGCCGATCGGAGTCGGCAATGACCTCCTTGAGGCGCTCATCGGCCAGGGCCGGTGCGATCATCAGGCTGATGGCCAGCATCGCCAGCAGAGATTGAATCTTCTTGTTCATCGGGTTACTCCCAGGTTGACAGTCAACTTACAGAGCCGATGTCGGCTGTCGGCGTACTTGCGCTCGAACGGGCTGATCGGCTCGTCAATGGCCAAAGATACCACTTCGACATCACTCACGCCGGCCAGCGCCAGAGCACGGGCGAACTCATACGCGTAGGTTTCGAAGTTGGTCCGTAGCTCCAGCCACCCCCCCAGCGCCAGCAGGTTCGGAAAAACGGGATGGGCATGCCAGCGACGCTTGAGATGGGCCGGCTTGGGCCAGGGGTTGGGGTAGAGCAGGTAGTGGCGAACGGGTCGCAGGCCATCCCGGATCAACAATCGCCAGAAGTCGGCCAACTCCGCCCGAAGCAGCAGGGCATTGTCCGGCAGTTCGGGCGCGCGGGCCAGCCGGGCCGATGACTTGTCGATTCCCACCACCAGCGCATCGGGATGCCGGCGCGCCAGGATGCCGGTGGAACTTCCGGTTCCGCAACCGGAGTCAAGCACCAGCGCAGGGGCCGCCTGAAGGCGGGCCAGCACGGACTCGAAGGCCTGAACGCTGTGAGAACGAAGCGGCTGTCGCCAGCCGGAAGCCAGGTGCCGCATCACCACGTCATCCAGCCGGCGGTGAAGTCCGGTCTGGGAAGTTTCCGGGATGCGGGAGACAGGCATTGAAAAATGGTGGGCCGTGAAGGACTCGAACCTTCAACCAATAGGTTAAAAGCCTACTGCTCTACCATTGAGCTAACGGCCCGGAATGCAACCAAGCGCGGCATTATACTCAGAACTCCAACTCAGCTCAATCGCCGCCTGCAAAGAGGCGGTAGAGCCTGTTGCTTCATTCGCAGTCCGGTTCCGGGTTCCGGTAAATTTCGAAGGGTCGGCGGGCGCGCTGCATGACTTCTTCCCCTTCGACCATAATCGGTACGGCCAGCACCCGTACCCGACAGGCTTGCGGCATGGCGCTATCATCGTCGGTAGCAGGCTCCAGGTAGTCGATGACAACCTCCACCCCGGATCCAGCCGGCAATTGGCTCGCACCGGGCAGCTCGAAGTGCCTTTCATCGGTCAGGCTGAGCACAAGAAAGGTTTCATCGGTCATGGCCGAAGCGTCGAACAGTTGAACCTGCTCGACGACTCCCTCGGTCTCACCCGTCTGAGCCACGGCCGTGCCCATGCTGGCAATCAGCACCCAGATCAACGCGATTCGCTGAAACACTATGCAACCTCCTGGAAGGACATGACCCGATCCCACAATGCCTGTCGCCGCTTGCCTCCGATCAGGACCACCAGGTCGCCGGGCCGCCCCATGTTCAGCGCCTGATCAAATGCCTCGAATTCGTCGTAAACGCACTCGATACAGGCCGGATCGACACCGCCCCGAATCAGGCCTTCACGCAGCAGATGCGGACCCTCGTGAGGTTCTCGACCGAACAGCAGCCCGAAGTTTTTGCAGACATAGGCATCGAAACGGCCGGCCGCCGCCTCGCCGATGGCACGAATCACCTCGTCAGTATTGCCATTATTGGCCGAAAAGCAGAGTATCCTCCGGCCGCTGATCGGCTGACGATCGACAAACTCGGCCAGGGCGCGCAACCCGGCCGGATTGTGGGCATAATCCATGCAGACCCGAAACGACAGATCCTCGCGAAAGTTCAACCTCCCCAGCACTCCGCCGGATCCGGTCTCCAGCGCGGCCAGTCCACGCGCGATGACTTCGGGAGTAACGCCGATCATCCAGGCGGCCAGCGCGGCATGCAGGGCGTTTTCCAGGTTGAACCGGGCGCTGCCACCGAAGGCTATCGGCAAGTCCTCGACCGCCATCAGTGCAATTCGCTGACCTCCGGCGTGCAAGACCAGCCATTCCCGGCCATCCACCGTTTCCAGTACGGCCACCGCTCCACCGGCACCGACCCGGGCCAGCAATTCCTCGGCTTGCCGGGACAGCGAGACCAGGCCCACGCGGCGGGAGCCGGGCTCCTCGGTCATGGCCAGGCAATGCGGATTGTCGGCATTGAGGACCACCGCCCGATCGGCCCGATCAACGATTCTGCGCTTGACCTCGGCCAGATCCGCGACCCCGTTCAGCCCGACGAAATCCCCCAGATGATCGGCGGTGACATTCAGGCAGATGGCCACATCGCAACGCGCATACCCCAGGCCGGTGGTGGCCACCGCCCCGCGGGTGGACTCCAGGACGGCAAACTCCGTGGCCGGATGGTCGAGCACGGTCATGTGGCCATAGATGTGCCCGTCTTCGTATTCCGAGACTTTCTCGCCGGCAACCCAGCAGCCTTCTGATGTCGCTTCTCCGGCTCGGTAGCCGGCAGCCGCAGCAATACAGGACAGCAGACGGGTCGTCGTGGTCTTGCCATTGGTGCCGGTCACGGCAATGATCGGGACCCGGGCCGATGCCGGCTCGGGAAACAGCCAGTCCACAAAGGCTTCGGCGGCCTGCTTCATCAGGGTATGCCCGGACGGCAGGAGCCGGTCCAGCCGTGGCGCCAGCTCGACATCGACAATGGCGCCATTGGCCTGGTCCAGGGGCCGGGCGGGGTCCGGTGTGATCACGCTTATCTGCAACAAGCCCACATCGAGGGATTCGGCCAGCCTCTCGGCCAACTGGCGGGTCGAATCATGCAGATCACCAAAGGATCGCCAGCCTGCGCCACGCTCTGCGCCCTGCTGCACCAGACAGGCCAGAAAACGCCCGCCGGCAACCAGCACCTCGTAAGCCCTGCCGTCAACCGGGCGCTGCACCAGCACCTGGCGGCTGTGTCGAAGCGCCCCGGTCACCGCTCGTGACACTTCTTCGCGACTGTGACACGGCCCGGAATGATCCAAACTGCCTCCGCGCTGGTCGGAACGAATGACCACGGGATAGCCCAGCGACTCGGCCTGACGCCCGGCCCGGTTTGCTGCCACCACCCAGGTGGGTGCGGACTTCGGCAACGGCAGGTCCAGTTCGACCAGACGCTCGAACAACGCGGCCCGATCGTGCACCATCCTGACCACCGGCTCCGAACGGCTGACGGCGAACGTACCATCGACGGTGTGCTGCCCACGACCATGACCCAGTCTGAGCAGACCATTGGGGCGCAGGCGAAAATCCCCGCGAATGGGGTCGAATGGCGGTCGATCCATGCGAGCTACCGGAATGCCACGTGCCAGGGCCGCACCCTGAATGGCCAGGCTGTCTGCCGGCATGGCCCGGGGCCTGGCCCGGGCCAGATACTCGTCGATGCGCGTGACCAGCGGTGCCATATCGGCCTTCGCATCCAGCAGGGCCGTGAGCAGCTCCCGGGTCAGCTCCACCGCTTCCTCGGCGGTATCAGGCTCTTCAAACTCGAACCAGAAACGGCAATGGTCCACTCCCCACCCGGCCAATCCAGCCTGGCTGACCTGATGCCCGGCAGCCTGCTGCAAGGCCAGGGCGGTGCCGGCGAACAGGGTAGCCAGCGACGATGGCGACAGCCCATCGAGTTCCAGGCCAGGCGCATCGACACTCAGTACCGGATGCAGGCCGGCCAACCCGGCTTGCCAGTGCCGGACCGGCTGCCCGGCCAAACGTTCTGCCTGCCCGACGGACAACTCAAGGGTCAGTTCCTGCGCGGGGCAGTCGCAGCGACGATTGGGGCCGAAATAGGACAGTCTGAGTGTTTCCTGCATGGTTGACTTCGATCAGGGCTGAAAGAACGTTGCGGATGCCATGGGGCGCTCTACCGGACTGTAAACAGCATGGTGGGACAGCGTTCGCCGAGTTCATAGGCAGGTGTTCGACAGGCAAGTTCCTCGAACGAAACCGACAGCGCCGCACGGGCTTCATCCAGTTTCGGGAAGGTGTATCGGGCCGTGGCATGGCGGTAGGCCTCGATGGTTTCAATCTCGGCCAGCGGCCAGCCCTGTTCTGCAGCCAGCCTGGCCGGCGCAAACCCGATGTCCCGCCAGGCCTGCCAGATATCGGCTACCGGCACGGCACCGCTGCTGTCATCGACCAGGGCCATGGCCAGCCGCCACTTGAATACATGGAAGTTGCCGATTCGACCGGCATTCAGATCGGCAACAATCTCGTCCAGTGTTTCGGCCGAATGCGGGCGAATGAACAGGCGCAAGACCAGGCACCCTCCGGGAGCCAGGATGCGGGCCAGCTCCGAGCCGAAACGACGGTGGTCGCCGGCCGATTCCAGCACGGTCAGGCAGCCATCTCCAACGACGAGATCGAAACTGCCATCGGCAAACGGGAGTTGCAACCAGTTGCCGCAGACACCCGCGGGATCGGGCCGCTCCGACAGCATGGCACCGATCATGCCGGGACAACGATCAATGGCAGCGAGACGGGTCCGCTCCGGCCAGCGCATGTCCAGCAGCTCCGGCGTCACGCCCAGAACGAGTGCTCGAGGCGAGGTCAGGCTCAGATGTTCGGTTGCCCGCGAAACCAGCTCGCGGGCCACCGCAATATCCGCATCCGAAGGACGCAGGGGGTGGCCGACATGCGCCCACTGGGCGGCATGACGAGCCCAGTGATCCTGACCGAGGCCGGGGTCGGTCATGCTGTTTCCACCTTGGCCTGTCGGTACAGGTCTTCGAGGGCGTCGGCATCCAATTCCGCCAGCGCCTGACGGCTGCCCGCGGCCAGCATTTCCATGGCACGGAAACGCCGCTCGAACTTGATGTTGCTGCGCCGAAGCGCCGACCCTGGATCCACCTCCAGCTTGCGGGCCAGGTTGGTCACGGCAAACAACAGGTCTCCGAGCTCCTCCTCGATGCCGTCAGTGTCGTCCGCGGCCACGGCGGCCCCGAGTTCATCGAGCTCCTCGATGATCTTGTCAAACACCGGATCGACCGCTGGCCAGTCGAAACCCACCCTGGCCGCGCGCTTCTGCAGCTTGACCGAGCGCCGGAGTGCCGGCAGGCCACGCGACACCCCGGCCAGCAGGCTGTCGTCGGTTTCGCCCTTCTCGGCCCGCTCGGCGGCCTTGATCTGTTCCCAGTTGACCGTCTGTGACCGGGCATCGCCAACTACGGCGTCGCCAAACACGTGCGGGTGGCGACGCTCCATCTTGTCGGAAATCGCGGCCACCACTTCGGCAAATGCAAACGCACCCTGCTCCTCGGCCATGCGGGCATGAAAGACCACCTGAAACAGCAGGTCACCGAGTTCGTCTTTCAGATCATCGAGGTCGCCACGTTCGATGGCATCGGCCACTTCATGCGCTTCCTCGACGGTATAGGGCGCGATGGAGCGAAAATTCTGCTCAAGGTCCCACGGGCAGCCGCCCTCCGGATCGCGCAGCCTGGCCATGATCTCGAGCAGACGGTTGATGTTGTGCCGGTCATTCATCGTGCCGGAAGCATAACCCGTATCGCCGCTCCGCCCAGCGAGGATTCGGCCAGTGTGATGCTGCCACCGCAGTCCTCGACCAGCTCTCGGCAGATCGACAGCCCCAGGCCCTGCCCGTCACGCTGCTCGTCACCGCGCCGACCACGCACGAGAAACTCCGGCAACTCATCGTCGGTGATGCCCGGGCCATTGTCCTCGACCAGGATCTCCACGCCGCGACGACCGGCTTTCTCCCGGCGGACACGGGCGCTGACCCGCATGCGGCCGTGACCATACTTGGCCGCGTTCTCCATCAGGTTGCCGCACAGTTCCCACAAGTCGCGTTCGTCCATGCGCACCCGGACCCTGTCATCACCCTCGACCTCGATGTGCAGATCCTCCGCGGCATGCAGCCGCATCAGCGAATCGGCCAGGCGCGACAGCACGGGAACGACGGCGACCGGCTTGTTGATGGCCTGGCGGGTCGAGCGCGCCGCCCGCTCCAGCTGGCGACGAATGAGTTGCTCCATGTTGACCAGCGAGTCGGACAGCTCGGGCTGTTCGGGGTGCTGCGACGACTCCAGCCGGGCACGCAACACCGCCACCGGCGTCTTCAGGGCGTGAGCAAGATCAGACAGCGCCTGTCGATAGCGACGGGCGTTGTCGCGCTCGCTTTTCAGCAGGGCATTGAGATTGCCGATCAACGGCATCAGCTCGCGCGGATAGCGCCCGGCAATGCCGTCCCGCTCGCCGGCTTCCACCTCCCTGACCTCGTGAGCGACCTGGCGCAATGGACGCAGCAGCAATAGCAGGATCAGAAACTGCGCACTGATGATCAGTGCTGCGGCCAGGCCCAGCCATTGCCACAGGTCGCGACGAAAGCCGGCCAGGGTCATGGCCTGTCGGTTGGGATCCTCGGCAGCCCAGATGGTCAAATCGACGATTTCGCCGTCAGGCTGCTCCCAGCCCAGACCGATGGCAAAGGCATTCCAGGTGCCGCCGGCCTCCGTGCCTCGAAACAGCTCACGCCCACGCTCGATCACGCGCGCGGAAGGTTTGGGCGTCACACCGTAGAGCGACGGCGATTCCCAGGCCCCATGCGGGGTCATCGCGCCGCCGAACAGGCCGGAGCCGGGTTGATTCAGGCGGGGCTCGGCCAGCGTTTCGGTCACGGCGGGCTTGCCCTGAACGTCGACCTCCACGGTGGTGAGAATCAGGTAGACGACCGCCTCCAGGCGCTCCTGCATGGCTTTCTCGGCCGCGCCCTGAAAGGCCCGGTCGACCGCCAGCCCCACCAGGGCAAGCGCCAGCATGAGAGCCAGACCGGCTCCAAGAAGCAGCCGCACCCGCAGCGACAGGCGGGCCTGCGGCCAGCTCATGCCCAGCATGGCAGCGCCCCCGTTCCAGTGCCGGTGGACTGGGAAGTCACCCGGCGCGCGTTATCCAGTGGCGCGAAAGCGGTAGCCGCGTCCGCGCAAGGTCTCGATGGGTGCCCAGTCACCGTCGGGGTCCAGCTTCTTGCGCAAGCGGCCGATGATGACCTCGATGACATTGCTTTCGGGATCGGCATCCTCTTCGTAGAGATGCTCGTTGAGCTCCATCTTCGAGACCACCTGGTCGGGATGCAGCACGAAGTATTCGAGCACCTTGTACTCGAAGGTCGTGAGGTCCAACGCCTCTCCACCCAGCGCCACATCCTGGCTGGAAAGATTGACAGTGAGCGGACCAAAACTCACCTCGGGGGCCGCATGACCGGCCGAACGGCGCAACAGGGCGTGCACGCGCGCCATCAGCTCCTCGATGCGAAACGGCTTGGTGACGTAGTCGTCGGCACCGATCTCCAGCGCCTCGACCTTGTCCTGCCAGTCCGAACGCGCGGTCAGCACGAGGATGGGAAACGTGCGTTCCCGCTTCCTCGCTTCGCGCACGATCTCCATACCGCTGGTGCCAGGCAGACCCAGATCGATAATGGCCAGATCGACCGGGTACTCGGTGGCACAGTGCAATCCGTCCGTGCCGTCGGCACACAGATCGACGGCGAAACCCTGACGCTTGAGCGCGCGCCCCAGCAGTTCCCGCAACGCCGTTTCGTCCTCGACCACCAGCACTCGCATCAGATCACCTCTCGTCAGCCGGCACACGTACGGTACGAACCACACCATCCCGGGTCAGGATGCGAATGACGTGAATGCGACGCCCGTCTCGCTCGACCGTACGCGCCGACACCACCTCGGCATCATACTGCCGCGCAACCCGCTCGGCCGCTTCCTGCAGACTGAGCGCCCACGCCGACACCACCATGACCATGGTCAGGGTAAGCGCAAGCAGCATATTCTTGATCAGACGAAACATGAGCGTTTCCGGCACTCCGGATGGCTGGTTGTCGATGATTTTAGCGGGTTGGGCTTAATGGTGGTTGAATGTGAACGGCAAAAGGTGAAAGGGAAAAGGTGAAACGAAAAAGGTAACACGAGGGAGAGATTCAGGTGGCCAGGCGGTAGTCAATGGGATTTGTCGTGCCATTGGCCCTGGAGCCATCAACGCTACCCGCTCGACCCTTTCACCTTTCACCTTTCACCTTTCACCTTTCACCTTTCACCTTTCACCTTTTACCTTTTACCTTTTACCTTTTACCTCATCAATATATCTCCGCCACACAACACCGCAGGCTGCCCCCGGCCTTTTCGATCTCGTCAAGTTCGACGCCGTGGATCCTGAATCCCCAGCTTTCGAGCTTACCCAGGCTCTCGGGCTTCAGAGCATCGATGGCTGTCTGGCTGAAGAACACATCCTGGTCGCTGACGGCGATGCAGTTGCCGGCAAAGGCCACTTTTTCCTCGGCCGTGATTTCCAGCACATGGCCGGGATAGGCTTCGGCGATGGCCGCCGGAACGTCGGGGTCGACAAATGCCGACGGACAGATCACCAGTGCGCGCGAGGCCAGAACCGCCATGACCACGTTGGTGTGATACTCGTCGGCTTGCAGTTCGAACTGGAAACTCAGCGCCAGGCCGAAGGCCTCGTGCATGGCCTGGCAGCCGGCATCGTCAACCCGCTGCGTCATGCCGCAGAAACCGATACGGCGTGCCCGATCAATGATCAGCGCTCCGGTGAGTTCGGCCACCATGTCGCGTCGGGACAGGTCGATTTCCTCATATTCCAGCAGGCCGGTAAAGAAGGACCGAATATCGCCCCGCTGCGCTTCGGCCTGACGATCCGGGTAACGCATGGCACCGACGATGAAACGCCCCGGTGCGGTGGCAAAGACATTGTTCGGAAACAGATCATCGGGCGTATCCGGCCCGCCGGGGAAGCGCACCACCGGCACGCCGCAGGCGGTAATGCGCTCGGCCAGCTGACGATGCTGATCCAGACGCCGGGCGGCATCGATATCGACACTCAGGTCCATGTAGACGTTGTCACGAGCCGACTGCTCGGACAGGTGGGCAGTGGCCGGCTCGACCAGGAACACGGCACGCGGCACGGCCAGCGAATCGTTGTTGAGCCAGCCGGCATCAATCTGCCTGCGAAATTCCTCGGGAGTGCGAACGATCACGAAAGTCGGTTCCTTGAAGATTGCATTGGGGATGAAGTCACTAATGAGTTCGGGCAGTCGCGGGGGGCAGACAGACCCGATTGCTGCAAGCCCGAACGGGCCAGCTACATATGATCCCACATTCGACGCTGAACCGCATTGCCGATAACGGCAATTGCACAACCAGGTCCGGGAGAAAACAGCAAAGTCCAAAGGGGGAACGTGAACAGCAGCATCAGTGCTGCGGCCAGCAGCGTTCCGAGCAGCAATTGCAGAACAATCTCCGCGTCGCCGCCAAATGTCCGCTCTGGGGACAAGACGGCGAAGAAATAAGTCATGGTCGCCGACCAGAACATCATTTCCTTCCAGTTCGCCGACCAGGTTTCCACATCGGCGAAGACCAGAACAACCACGTAAACCACCAGCACGAGCGCCGCTTCGGTTTCCACCTCGGCCTTGTTTCGTCCGACCAATGGCGTGTGCCGTGGCAGGCGCCACTCCGGGTCCTGGATGAGGCCGGGCACGGCCGGATTTCGCAGGTTCACCCGCACCTTCGCGAGGCGACGTGCCCAGCCGGAGGCGACTCCGGGGTCGCATCGTAGAACAGTTCAGGCCCGGCATCGGGCAGGTGCATGTTCTGGCTGAGCTTCTGACGCCAGCCACGGGCGCCGGGTTGACAGTGGAACAGGCCGAGCATGTGGCGAGCGACCTGCTGCAACCGACCGCCTCGCTCGATGTGACCGCGCGCATAGTCGCCCATGCGCTCGATCACGCCGCGCCGCGACTCGGCGGCCGGCAGGCCCAGCCGCTGGCTGAGTTCGGCCAGGATCCAGGGATTCTGGTAGGCAGCGCGGCCAAGCATGACACCATCGACGTGCTCCAGCTCGGCAGCCGCGCCGGCCACATCGACCACGCCCCCGTTGAGCACGATGGTCAGGTCGGGGAAGGCCTGCTTGATGCCATGCACCCGTTCGTAGGCCAGGGGGGGAATCTCGCGGTTCTGCTTCGGGCTCAGCCCGGAAAGCCAGGCCTTGCGGGCATGCAGAATGAAGACCTCGACGCCGCTTTCGGCCACGGTGGCGACAAACTGGTGCAGAAAAGTCTCGCTGTCGAGGTCATCCACACCAATTCGGGTCTTGACCGTTACCGGCGCCGCGACGGTCTCGCGCATGGCAGCCAGACAATCCCGGACCAACTCGGGTTCTTTCATCAGGCAGGCCCCGAAACGGCCCTTCTGCACCCGGTCGGACGGGCAGCCGACATTGAGGTTGATCTCGTCATAGCCGAAATCCGCGCCGATCGCCGCGGCCCGGGCCAGCTCATCGGGGTCGCTGCCACCAAGCTGCAGGGCCACCGGATGCTCGGCTGGATCGAATCCCAGAAGGTGTTCGCGATCGCCATGAATCACGGCCCCGGTGGTCACCATCTCGGTATACAGCAACGCAGCCGGTGCGAGCTGACGGTGGAAGTACCGACAATGACGATCGGTCCAGTCCATCATGGGGGCCACGCTGATTCGGCGATCAAGCATCATTTGCCGACTTTACTTGAGCCGGTCGATGCCGCTTTCGGTCGCCACCAGCACCACGTCGGCCCGTCGGTGGGCAAACAGTCCGCAGGTCACCACTCCCGGCAACTGGTTGATCTCGGTTTCCATCTTCAGCGGATCGACCAGGTCGAGGTTGCGCACATCCAGGACCAGGTTGCCATTGTCGGTCACGAAGTTCTCGCGCAGTTCCGGCTGGCCTCCCAGGCGCGTGAGCTGACGCGAGATGTAGGCGCGCGCCATGGGAATGACCTCGACCGGCAACGGAAACTCGCCGAGCAGCTTGACGCACTTCGACTCATCGACAATACAGACGAACTGCCGGCTGGCCGCGGCGATGATCTTCTCGCGCGTCAACGCCCCGCCGCCGCCCTTGATCAGGCGCCGGTGCGGATCGACCTCGTCGGCGCCGTCGATGTAGAGAGAAAGATCGCCGGTGTGATTGAGATCCATGACCTTCACGCCGATGTCTTCCAGTCTTTGAGTGGTGGCTTCCGAGGATGACACGGCGCCTTCCAGGCGTTTGCCGGAGGCGGCCAGTTCGTCGATGAAGGCGTTGACGGTGCTGCCGGTGCCCACCCCCAGCAACATGCCGTCTTCCACGTACTCGAGCGCGGCCCGCGCCACCTCGATCTTGAGTCTTTGCTGGCTCATTCGTTTTCCATGCCCACGATGTAGTCGAAATGCTCGGCCGATACCGGCATCACGGAAAGGCGATTGCCGCGCTTGATCAACTGCAGGCCATCGAGCGCATCGGCGTGCTGCTTGATCTCCTGCAGCGAAATCGGGCGCTTGAGATGACGCACGTACTTGACGTCCACCAGGATCCAGCGCGGATCATCCGGATCGCTCTTGGGGTCGTAATACTTCGAGTCCGGGTCAAACTGGGTCGGATCCGGATACGGCTTGCTCGCCACTTCCGCAATTCCGACAGCAGCCGGCGGCTTGCAGTTGGAATGGTAGAAAAGGATCCGGTCGCCCACCTTCATCTCGTCGCGCATGAAATTGCGCGCCTGGTAATTGCGCACCCCGTCCCACGGCTCGGTCTGCTTCGGGCGCGCCTTGAGATCATCGATTCCGAACACATCGGGCTCGGATTTCATCAGCCAGTAGTTCAAATCAGTGCCTCCGTTCGCTTGAGCGTGTCAGCCAGGGAGTTTAGCAAGAGCGGAGTAAGGTAACAGGTGACGAGTGACAGGTAACGGGTAAAAATCTGGCATGGTTATCGGATGTTCAATGGACATTGGCTATCGGCAGGGCCACTCCATTGGCCACCGAAGCATTTCAAGGCCACCAGGCCCTGCCCCTGTTACTTGTTACCTGTCACCTGTCACCTGTCACGCCCTAAACCTCCTCACCCCACGATCCGTCACCACCGCATCCAATGGCACATCCCATTCGTCGGCCGGCAGGCCGTCGACTTCCTGCAGGGCGTAGGCGGTGCCGACCAGCCGGGGTCCGGCGTCGGGATCGTCGAGTCGGAAGCCGAAGGTTCTGTCGTAGAAGCCGGCTCCCATGCCCAGACGGGTGCCGATGGGTGAAAAGGCGACCAGCGGCATAAAGACCAGATGCAGGCGGTCCGGCGGGCACTCGGGACCGCCAACGGGTTCTGGAATCCCGAAACGATTGGGCCGCATTGCCATGTCAGGTGTCCAGCGCAGGAAATGCATGCGTTGATCGTTGACGACCGGCAAGAGAATGCGCCGCCCGGCATGATGCAGGGCCTCGAGAGCCGGCATCAAATCCGGCTCGCCGTTGAACGCGATGTATGCGGCCAGATTCTCGCCCTCATCCCGATCGGCCAGTCGTTGCAGGTGGGCACAGATCTGGTCGTCCAGCTGCTGCCTGCGGGCGGCAGTCAGCCGCTGACGTTCAGCCACCAATCGGGCACGCAAATCGGACTTGCGCTCATCCTTGCCTGACACGGTGCTCATAATGCGCAGGATAGCGCATCGGGGAAATCAAGCGGCGCTCTCCACCTGTGCCGCTGCGGGTCGGTGACCTTGAACCAGAGGTTCAGGTGGGTTGGCTCTTCCAGCCTTCAGGCGATTCGCTCGGTCGAGCGAATATGCACACCAGCCGGAAAGTCGCCATCCCTAGGTCGGAAAGTAGGGACAAGGCATAATGCGATCCCACTGGCGAACACTGCAGAGAGCGCCTTGGCCACCAGTCTAATCCTGTCCCAGCGCCTTATCAAGTTGATCGGCCAGATCACGGACTCTCTGATCGACCTTCTCGCGCCTTTCACTGGCCTCCTGACGCAGATGCAGCAGTTCCTCGGAGAGATTCAATGCCACCATTACGGCAATCTTGTCGATCGAGGAAACCTTGCCGGAATTGCGGATCTCGCGCATCTGCTGATCGAGAAACAGTGCCGACTCCATCAGGTTGCGACGCTGGTCCGGCGTGCACATGACCCGATACTCCCGGTCGAGAATCCGGACGGTCACCGGCTCGGCCGGCTGATTGAGATCGTTCACGTGCCCGCCTCTTCGAGTGCCTTGAGTCGCTCAATCATGCCTTCGACCCGCGATCGCGCTTCCTCGTTGCGCTGCACCAGCGTGGCCCGTTCGGCCACCAGGGACTCCTGTCGGGCACGCAGTGAATTGTTCTCTTCCTCCAGCCGGTTGAGCAGCTCCAGCAGCTCCGAGAGCCGCTGTTGCAACCGATCCAGATCTCCCGTCGTTTCTTGCAGCGAGTCCATGGCGCCCCAGGATTCTTGTTTTTACAAGGGCTTAATGATAGGACTTTATGCATCGGTTCTACAAGCACCATGATTCAGGAACCTCCGGGGGCACGGGTTGCATCCTCGCCCGGCACCGGCACGCCGGACCGGCAGCCCCGGTGATAAACTGCCGTTTTTCAACCGCGACTAGCCTTTCAATGAGCAGTGAACAGGAATCCCGACTGGCCTGGCTGCTGGCCCTGGCGGCCGACAGCGACCCGGCCAGCGTCTCCGAAACCCACGCCGTGGTGGTCGGCCTGCTGTGCGCCCGGCCCAACCAGGAAGAGAAGGAACTGGCCACACACCTGGCCGCCCTGCAGGTGGGTGACTGGAGCTCGGAGCGCATTCTCGACCAGCTCGGCCCGGCGCTGAAAGTGCTCAAGACCGAGCTTGGCTCTAGCGACATGAGCTTTCGTCTGCTGCTGCCCAGCGAAGACCGGCCGCTCAAGGAGCGCACCCGCTGCCTGGCTCACTGGTGCTCGGGTTTCCTGACCGGTTTCGGCGCCGCTGAACCGGTCATCGAATCGGAAGAAGCCGGCGACGCCCTGCGCATGATCGAGCAGATTGCACGGGCCGCTACCGACCCGGAATCCGACCAGGAGGAAGAAGAGTCGGCCTACACCGAACTGACCGAGTTCGTGCGCGTGGCGATACTGCTGCTGCGCGAGGAGTACCTGACGAGATCGGCACGTTCGTCATGATCCAAACCCAAGAGTTCTGCCGCCGACGCGAACGCCTGATGGCCGAAGTCGGCAACCACAGCATGGTGGTGCTGGCCGCCGCACCCGAACGGCCGCGCAACGGCGATACCTTCTATCCATACCGTCAGGACAGTGATTTTCTCTACCTGACAGGCCTCAACGAGCCCGAGGCCATGCTGGTACTGCTGCCCGGCCGCGAGGCCGGTGAGCAGATCCTGTTCTGCCGTGAACGCGATCCGGACCGCGAACGCTGGGACGGCCCGCGCCTGGGGCTGGACGGCGCGCGCGAGCAACTGGGCTTCGACGACGCCTTCCCGATCACCGACCTCGACGACATCCTGCCCGGACTGATGGAGGGCTGTACCCGGCTGCATCACCTGGTCGGCAAGGATGCCGGCCTGGACCAGCGCATCATCGGCTGGCGCAATCGCCTGCGCGCCGAATCCAAGGGCGAGAAGGGACCAGGCGAAATCGTCTCGCTCGAACACCTGCTGCACGAACAGCGGCTGATCAAGTCGCGCGACGAGCGCCGCTGCATGGCGCGAGCCGCGCGCATCTCGGCCGATGCCATGACCCGGGCCATGCAGACCTGCGCCCCGGGTCTGAACGAGGCCGAACTGACCGCCGAGCTGTTCCACGAGTACCAGCGCCACGGCTGCCCGCCGGCCTACCTGCCGATTGTCGCCGGCGGCGCCAATGCCCTGGTGCTGCACTACATCGCCAACAACCAGCCGCTGCCCGATGACGGCCTGGTGCTGATCGACGCCGGCTGCGAGTTCGAAGGCTACGCGGCCGACATTTCGCGTACTTTTCCGGTCAATGGCCGCTTTTCCGCCCCGCAGCGCGAGATCTACGACATCGTGCTGGCCGCCCAGCACGCCGCCATCGACCAGGTCCGTGCCGGCCGCCCGTACGAGGCGTTTCACGATGCGGCCGTGCGCGTGCTGGTCGAGGGCCTGGTCGGGATCGGCCTGCTGTCCGGCGATGTCGACAGCAACATCGAACAGGGCCTTTACCGGCGCTTCTACATGCACAAGACCGGCCATTGGCTGGGCCTGGACGTGCATGATGTGGGCGAGTACCGCATCGACGAGCAGTCGCGCGTGCTGGAAAAGAACATGGTGCTGACCGTCGAGCCCGGCCTCTACATCGGCGATGACGACGACATTCCGGCCCATTTCCGCAACATCGGCATCCGCATCGAGGACGATGTGCGCGTGACCGAGGGCGATCCCGAGGTGCTCACCGAGCGCGTGGTCAAGGCGCCCGACGACATCGAACAGGTCATGCGGGGATGAAGCATTTCGACGTGGTCATCGTCGGCGGCGGGCTGGCCGGTTCGGCGCTGGCCATCGCGCTGGGCCGGGCCGGGCGCTCGGTGGCGCTGATCGAGGCCACGCCGCGCCAGACCGGTGCACCACCGGGCTTCGACGACCGTACCCTGGTAGTCAATGCCGCCTCGCTCAATATCCTGGGCAACCTCGGCATTCTCGACTCGCGCCCGACCGCCTGCGATATCCGGCGCATCGAGATCACCCGCGCCGGCGCCCCCGGTCACCTGACCCTTGAGGCCGGCGACTACGGCTACAAACGCTTCGGTGCGGTCATCGTCGCGCGCGAACTGGGCGCAGCCATGCTGGAGGCGCTGGAGCGTACCGAAGGCGTCGAGACCTACTGCCCGGCCAGCCTGGCGGGCTTCAGGACCAGCGACAAGGCGGTTCAACTGCAGCTCGAGGATGGTCGGGAGCTGAGCGCCGATTTGCTGGTGGGCGCCGACGGCACGAACTCGATGGTGCGCGAACTGGCCGGCATCAGCAGCCAGCACCACGACTATGGCCAGTCGGCCATGATCTTCAATGTACTGGCCGAGAAACGTCGCCCCGACAGCGCCTTCGAGCGCTTCACGGCCGAAGGGCCGCTGGCCTTGCTGCCGCAGCCGGCCGGTCGCGTGGGCGTGGTCTGGATCGACGACAGTCACCGCATCGACTCGGCACTGGCACTGGAAGACGACGAGCTGGCATGGCAACTGCAACAGCGCTTCGGCTCGACCCTGGGTCGATTCCAGCGCCCCGGTCAGCGCGCCTGCTACCCGCTGGCCCTGCTGCGCACCGAACGCCCCGTTGCCCGCCGCACGGTGGTGATCGGCAATGCGGCCAACACGGTGCATCCCGTCTCGGCCCAGGGCTTCAACCTGGGCCTGCGCGATGTCGCTGCCCTCGCCGAAATCGTTGCCGGGACCGACGATCCGGGCGCGAGCGAAACGCTGGCTGCCTATCTCGACGCCCGTCGCCATGACCAGCAATCCACCGTGTCCTATACCGATACGCTGGCGCGCGCCTTCACCAATCCCTCGCTGGCCGCACGGCTAGGCTCGTCACTGGGCCTGGTCGCCCATGCTGCCTGGCCGTCGCTCAACGGCCGCCTGGTGCGCTCGGCCATGGGCTTTCGCGAGCCCGTAAGCTCGCTGGCCCGGGAGCCGTCAGCATGAGCAAGGATTTCGATGTCGCCTTGGCCGGCGGCGGCGTGGCCGGGGCGGTCACCGCCGCCCTGCTCGCCCGCCAGGGCCGGCGCGTGGCGCTGGTTGATCGCAAGCGCCCTAGCCCGCTCGATCCGAAGTCGGAGTTCGATCCGCGCGTGGTTGCCATCAGCCCAGGCGCAAGAAACGTACTGATTGCCGCCGGCGTCTGGCCCAACGTGCCGGCAGAACGCATCGGGCCGTATGCGCGCATGGTCGTGCACGCCGACGGCGGCCGGGTCGAATTCGCTGCCAGCCAGCACGGGCTTGAGGACCTGGGCTGGATTGTCGAGATCCCGGCGCTGCAAGCCGCTGCCTGGGCGCTTTTGGACAATGAAACCAACGTCGCCTTGCTGGCTCCGGCCGGGGTCGCGGCATTCGAGGCGCGCCGAAACCGGTTGCAACTGGACATCGACCCGGGCGACCCCGTCCGCGCGAAACTGCTGGTCGCCGCCGACGGCGCCCGCAGCCGCCTGCGCGAACAGGCCGGCATCGAAACCGACCTGTGGCACTACAACCAGCACGCGCTGGTCACCCACATCACCACCCAACAGGCCAACCCCGGCATTGCCTGGCAGCGCTTTACCGAGCATGGCCCGCTGGCCCTGCTGCCGCTGGCCGACGGTCGCTCTTCCATCGTCTGGTCGCAGCCGGCCGAACGCGCCCAGACGCTGCGCGACATGGACGAGGCCGATTTCCTGGATGAACTCAACGACCATCAGGACGCCCCGTTCGGCCCGGCCTCGGCCTGTACCCGGCGCTACACCCTGCCCCTGGTTCGCCGCCAGTCCAGACAACTGGTGGCCGGCCGTCTGGCCCTGCTGGGCGATGCCGCACGCACGGTGCATCCCCTGGCCGGCCAGGGCCTGAACCTGGGGCTGATGGATGCCGCCGCGCTGGCCGAAGTACTGGCTGACTGGCAGGGAGAAGAGGATCCTGCCAGCGCGCTGGCGCGCTACGAGCGCTGGCGCCTGAGTGCCGGCACGCTGATTGCCGGCGGCATCCATGCCATCAATGAAATCACCGCCGGCAATCCGCTCGGCCGGCGCGCGGCTGCCATCGGCTTCGGCGCGGCATCCGCCCTGTGGCCGCTGAGGCAACTATTCGTCAAGCGAGCCTGCGGCCTGGACAGCGACAGCCCCCGACTGGCCAGACACGCACCGTGAACGCCCCCTCGCCTCTCAAGGCGGGCCTGTTCGTACTCGCTGGCGCCATCATGATCTCGTTTGCCGCCATCTTCGCGCGGCTGACCGAGATGCCCCCGACCACCTCCGGTTTCTACCGCATGGTGTTCGGATGTCTGGCCTTTGCCGGACTGCTGCTGTTCAGACCCGAAATACGCGTCGGCCTGAAGGACAACTGGTCGGGCTCGTTTCTCATCGGTGCGCTGTTTGCCGCCGACATCTGGTTCTGGCACCGCGCCATCGAATACATCGGTCCCGGCCTGTCGACCCTGATGGCCAATCTCCAGGTCTTCGTGCTCACCGCCGTGGGCGTGATCTGGATGCGCGAGCGGGTGGGCTGGCGCTTCGCCAGCGGCCTGGCACTAGCCATGGGCGGGCTGTGGCTGCTGTTTGGCCGCGACTGGGCCAACCTGCCGCCCGATTACCGCCTGGGCGTGGTGCTGGGCGTGCTGACCGCGCTGGCCTACGCCTTCTACCTGCTGGCCCTGCGGGGCTTCCAGATCCGCCACGGCCACATCCGGCCCGAGGCCCGACTGTTGCAATCCACGCTGTGCTGCGGCCTGGTGCTGGGCCTGGCCAACCTGCTCGAAGGCAACGACTTCGTCATCCCCACCTGGCAGGCGTTCTGGTCGCTGGTCGGGCTGGGCGTGTTTTGCCAAATGGTCGGTTGGCTGCTGATCACCCGCGGCATGCCGTTCCTGCCCGCCGCGCTTGTCGGCCTGTTGCTGCTCATCCAGCCGTCCTCGTCCATTATATGGGACATGATCCTGTTCGGCCTCAGGCTCGAACCCTGGCAGATCGTCGGCATCGTGCTGGCCCTGATCGGCATCTACCTGGGCATGCGCTCGGCGGCCCGGCGCAAGATCACCGAGGGATAGGCCTCGATATCGCTTCAATTCAGCCGCCAGTCGATTGGCACAATGCCCCGACTTTCCAGCCACTCATTGGCCTTCGAAAAATGCCGACAACCAAGAAACCCGCGATGTGCCGACAACGGCGAGGGGTGCGGCGCCTTGAGGACAAGGTGGCGCTGGGTGTCGATGCCGGAGCCCTTGCGCTGGGCATGACTGCCCCACAGCAGGAAGACGACGTTGTCGCGACGTGTATTGACGGCATCGACCACGGCATCGGTGAACTGCTCCCAACCCTTGCCCTGGTGGGCGCCGGCATTGCCGCGCTCGACTGTCAACACGGCATTGAGCAACAGCACGCCGCGCTCGGCCCAGGACTGAAGATAGCCATGCCCGGGCATGCCGATGCCCAGGTCGGCTTCGATTTCCTTGTAGATATTGACCAGCGACGGCGGAATCCGCACGCCCTTCTGCACCGAAAAGCACAGTCCATGCGCCTGACCGGGACCATGGTAGGGATCCTGCCCGAGAATCACCGCCTTGACCTGCGACAACGGCGTTGAATCAAGTGCATTGAAAATATGCTTGCCCGGCGGGTAAACCGTCGCCCCCGCCCGGCTACGCTCGACCAGGAAGGCGCGCAGCGCTTTCATGTATTCCTTGTCGAATTCCTCGCCGAGGACGTCCAGCCATTCGGGGTGCAACTTGATCTCACGCTGATCATTCATGATTTACGGGTTACGGGTTACGGGTTACGGGTTACGGGTTACGGGTTACGGTTCCCGGCAGATGATACTCGCGCGTAAACCGTCTTTTCCCTGAAACCTGAACCCTGAAAGCTGAAACCTGACTGCAGCCTGCCGGTTATCATATCCACTCACTCCAATCCCCACGTCATCCGTGAGCGAAACCAACGCCCCAATCCAGACCGATGCAGTCATTGTCGGCGCCGGCCCGGTCGGCCTTTTCCAGGTATTCGAGCTCGGCCTGCTGGGCCTCAAGGCCGAAGTGATCGATTCGCTGCCCCAGGTCGGCGGGCAGTGTGCAGAGCTGTACCCGGAAAAACCCATCTACGATATCCCCGCCTGGCCGGTGATCGGCGCGCAGGAACTGATCGACAAGCTGATGGAACAGATCGCGCCGTTCGATGCCGGCTTTCATCTCGGTCAGCAGGTCACGCGCTTCGAGAAACGCGAGGATGGACGGTTCACGGTGGTCACCTCGAAGGACAAACACTTCGATGCCGGCGCGGTCATCATCGCCGCCGGGTTGGGCGCGTTCCAGCCGCGGCGCATCAGGGCCAAGGGGATCGAGACCGTCGATCAGGCGCGCATTCATTACAAGGTCACCGACCGGGAACGCTTCCGTGGCAAACGTTTGCTGATTCTCGGTGGCGGCGACTCAGCGCTGGACTGGACCATGGACCTTGCCGATATTGCCGAGTCCATCGAGCTGGTGCATCGGCGCAAGGAATACCGCGGCCAGGTGGCCTCGGTGGCCAGGGTGCGGGAGCTGGCCGGCGAAGGCCCGGTCAGCGAGCGCCAAGGTATCATCTCGCAGATCGAGCCCACCGATGACGGAGGTATTCGACTGCAGATGATGGACCTGGACCGCAACCGTTTCACCGTCGAAGGTGACGAGGTGCTGGTTTTCTGGGGCCTGGCCCCGGATCTGGGTCCGATTGCCGAATGGGGGCTGGAACTGCAAAAGAAGCAGATCCAGGTCGACACCGAGATGTTCCAGACCTCGATCGAGGGCATCTTCGCCATTGGCGATATCAACTGGTATCCCGGCAAGAAGAAGTTCATTCTCTCGGGTTTCCATGAAGCCGCGCTGGCCGCCTTCGGCGTGCAGAAGTATGTCTATCCGGACGCGCGCCAGTTCGTGCAGTACACCACCACCTCGCCGATCATGCACAAGCGCCTCGGGGTCAAGGGCGAATAGCGATATTGCAACCGTCACGGTAAAGTATTACCACGGGTATTACATTTCCCGCGGTGCCTGACCATGCCGACCACGGTGACCAGCAAAGGGCAAGTGACCATCCCCAAGCGGGTACGTGACCACCTTGGAATCAAGCCGGGAGACCGGTTGGAGTTTCATATCGATGGGAGCGGGAACGTGCATCTGGAAACTGGCAACAAATCCATTCGCACCCTGAAGGGTCTGTTGCCGCGGCCCGAACAGGCGTTGACGCTGGAGGAAATGAATGATGCCATAGCGCGGGGCGCCGCCCGCGAATGATTGGCGTGGATACCAACATCCTGGTGCGATACCTCACCCAGGACGACCCGGCACAGGCAAGCGCCGCCACGGATCTGCTCGAATCCAGGATCAGCACGCAACAACACGGTTACGTTTCACAGGTTGTCCTGACCGAGCTGGTGTGGGTACTGGACCGCGGATACCGCTACGCCAAAGCCGATATCATCCGGGCGGTTAGCGGGTTGCTGTCCGTCCGCGAATTAACCATCGAGAAGGCCGATGAGGCATGGGCTGCGCTGCAGCAGTTCGAAACCGGCCAAGCCGATTTCGCCGACTACCTGATCGGGCTATCGGGTCGATTGGCAGGCTGTACGACCACTTTCACGTTTGATCGCCGCGCTGCCCGGTCTGCGCGGCACACGGTGCTCGATTACTGAATCCTCTCCAGCGCGCGACCGTAGGCCTGCGGCGAGAAGCCGGCCATGCGCGTCTCGCCGATGAAGATCAGCGGCACACCGCGGCCGTTGACTTCCTGGAACTGGCGGTTATTGGCCGTTGAGGCCTCGACGTCGACTTCCAGGTAGTCGACCCCTTGATCGTCCAGGTAATCGCGGGCCTGGTCGCAGTATCCGCACCAGGGCGCGGTGAAGAACACGATGTCATGCTCGGCACTGATATCGCGCGCCTCGACCGAATCGACATCCACGGTGAGCAGTCGCCAAGCCACGATGGCCAGCAGGGAGAAAATCAACAGGCGGACAAAGATCGCCATTCAGCCCTCCGGCTGCAATTGCAGATCGAAACGCAGGTCGACGCGGTCGCGGATAAAATCGGTATCCTCGAACTCACCGGTCCCCACTTCCCAGTCCAGGCGCATGATCTCGGCGCTGCCGGACAAAACCCGGGATTCGCCATCGCTCTGGAGAGACAGCGTAACCGACTGTGTCGACTCGAGCGACTTGATCGACAAGCTGCCCTCGGCAAGGTAGTCATCCCCGTCGCGCGCGATCTCCGTGCTGACCCAGCGAGCCTCGGGAAACCGGTCGACGGCAAAAAATTCGTCGTCCTTCAAGGCCTGGTTGCCGTCGCGGTTGCCGACATCGGCCGAGCCGGTCTGGACGGTCACTTCGATGTCCGCCGCGGTCAGGTCGTCGCCTGGCAGGCACAGGCGCACAGAGAACTCGCCGAACTTGCCTCTGAAGGGACTGCCTTCGGCCACGCCGGAGAACCGCAGTTCACCGTTTTCCTGACCGGCGGTGTAACAGCTCTCATCGGCCTGCACGACCGTCGTGGCCAGCATCGCAGCCGCGGAAATAAGGGTAATGATTATTGTTTTCGCCATATCGGCAGCATCCTTTTCAGCACGTCGTCCCTGATCCAGAAGTGGTGCCGAAGCGCGGCCAGCGCGTGACCGATGGCGACCACGCCCAACGTGATGCCCAGCACCTGGTGGACCCGGGCCATCAGGTCTTCCAGCGCTTCGTTCGAGTCGACCAGGCTGGGGAAGTTCACCGGGCCCCACCAGTAATCACCCAATCCCGCCGCCGAGGAATACAACCAGCCCGACAACGGCATGGCGAAGATCAGCGCGTAAAGCAGCCAATGCCCGGCGTGGGCACCCAGCCGTTCCCAGCGCGCCATGTGTTCGGGCAGCGGCGGTGGTCGATTGAACAGGCGCCACAGCAGCCGCAGCAGCGCCAGCCCGAGCACCACCATGCCGATGGTCTTGTGCTGGGTGACCAGCTCGAACCGGGCCCTGAAACCTTCCACATTCGAGATTCTCCACGCCCAGGTGTACTGGAACAGGATCAAACCGACGATCAGCCAGTGGAACAACTGGCTGACGAGTCCATAGGCGGTTTCGGTGTTTCTGAACGGAATCTTCAAGTTGCAGCTCCCGCAAATAGACGGCAACATTAACAGCATGAGGGTACAAGTTATGTCACTGGTACTGCTGGCATTGCCCGTGCTGGTTGGCTGCCAGGCCGCACCCCGCAGTCCGGCAGCCATGGATGCTGTCTCGCGTCCGGCGGGCGACGAGCCGTCAGAGTTGCCGTCCGGGCGCCGCTACGTTGTTCTCGACGGTCAGTCCGAAGCACGCTTCGTGGTCTACCCGGCCGGCAGGCTGGCACGCCTGGGTCACCCGCATGTGGTCGGAGGGTCTGTTGTATCGGGCGAGATCGTCCTGGCCGATGAATTCCACGACTCCGGGCTGAGCCTGGAGATCTCGGTCAACGACTTCGAGATCGACCACCCTCGCTGGCGAGAGGACGAGGGCTTCGATCCCGACATGTCGGGATCGGCCATCGAGGACACGCGCGAGAACCTGCTCGGTGAAGACCAGCTCGACGCCGCGAACCATCCGCTGATCACGATCGAGTCGCTGGGTGTCAGCGGACCTGTCTGGCAACCCGATATCGAGGCGCGCATTACCGTGGCCGGCACGGCCCGCGAACTGACCGTGCCCGTTGCCCTGAACTTCAACGACCACGAACTCAGCGCCATCGGGCGCTTCGTCATTCGCCAGAGCGAGTTTGATATCGAGCCATTCAGCGCCGCGGGCGGCAACCTGCAAGTGGCCGACGAAGTCCTGGTCCGTTTCCGAATCGTGGCCATGGGCATCGACGATTGATCAGTCGATCATTCCGGTCTCTCGCAAAATCCTCTCCAGACGCTGCTGACTTTCCTCGGTCAACGGCGCCAGCGGGCTGCGCACGCTGCCCACGGGGATGCCACAGAGATTCATCATGGCCTTGATCGGCACCGGGTTGGTCTCGATGAAGGTGGCCTTGAACAGCGGCAGCAGTTCATAGAACGTCTGCTGCGCCGAGGCCAGGTCACCGGCCGCGGCGGCATTGACCATCTCGACCATACGCTCGGGCACCAGGTTGGACGCCACCGAGACCACGCCATGGCCACCGATGCCCATCAACGGCAAGGTCAGCGCGTCATCGCCGGAGACGACATAGAACGGCTTGTCGGAGGCCCGGGCAATGGTCATCATGACATCGGCCATCTGCCCGAGATCACCCGAGGCTTCCTTGACCGCCACCACCGAGGGCAGTCTTGCGATCTCGGCCAGGGTGTCGGTCTCGACATTGACCGCCGTGCGGCCCTTGATGTTGTAGACCATGATGGGCAGATCGCAGGCCGAGGCAATATCGTTGAAGTAGCGATACAGGCCCTTCTGGCTGGGCTTGTTGTAATACGGCGTGACAATCAGCGCACCGTCGGCCCCGGACTTCTGCGCCTCGCGCGTGGTGCGGATGGCCTGCTGGGTGTTGTTCGAACCGGTACCGGCCCACACCTGGATTCGCCCGGCCGCTTTTTCGGCGGTATAGCGGATGACCTCGTCGTGTTCGGCGTTGAACATGGTCGGCGATTCGCCGGTCGTGCCCATGGGCACGACGCCGGAAACGCCGGCGGCAACCTGGCGCTCGATGATTTCGCCAAGCGCGTCGTAATTGACCTCGCCGGCCTCGTCAAACGGCGTGATCAGCGCGGTGTAGACGCCTCTTACCTGCATGATGCTGCTCCGTAATCCAGTCGTTTCCAGTCGTAATAATGACAACGGCCCGGCCAAGGCCAGGCAAGACAACCTCTTATGATACCTGTCCAGCCGGCCCCGCTGGACAATCCTGTCGGAGCGCGCGCCGTCGGGATTCACTGCCGCCGTGCCGGACGGGCGGCCGGCACGTGCCAGGCTTACCCGGGCATCGGGTATTTCAGGCCAGTCGCGCAGTTGAACAGCACCACTCGTGTGTCCGCATCCAGCCAGCCCTGATCCAGTAGTTGCCGGTAAGCGGCATGGGTGGCCGCCCCTTCCGGGCACATCAGGATGCCCTCCTCGCGGCTGATCTGCTGCCAGGAGTCCATGATGGCCTGCTCGCTCACCGCCACGGCGGTGCCAGCCGACTCACGCACGGCACGCAGGATGAGAAAGTCACCCGCGGCGGCCGGTACGCGGATGCCGGCGGCCCGGGTCCGGGCGTGCTCCCAGCGCTGTGCGAATTCTTCACCGTTGTCGTATGCCCGCACCATCGGCGCACATCCCTCGGCCTGCACCGCCACCATCCTCGGCAATGGGCCGTCAATCCAGCCCAATTGCTTCATCTCGGCAAAGGCCTTCCACATACCGATCAGGCCGGTGCCGCCACCGGTGGGATAAAAAATGACCTCAGGGAGCTGCCAGTTCATTTGCGCGGCCAGCTCCAGGCCCATGGTCTTCTTGCCTTCCAGGCGGTAGGGTTCCTTGAGGGTGGACACGTCGAACCAGCCTTCCTTCTTCGCCCGCTCGGCCAGTTGCCTGCCGCAATCGTCAATATAGCCGTCGATGCAGACGACTTCGGCACCGAGCATACGGGTTTCGTCGATATTGATCGGCGGTGTATCTGCCGGGCAGTAGACCAGCGATTTCAGCCCGGCGCGGGTGGCATAGGCCGCCAGCGCCGCACCGGCATTGCCGTTGGAAGGCATCGAGAGCTTTTCCAGCCCCAGCTCCCGCGCCATGGCCACGGCCAGCGCCAAACCACGCGACTTGAACGACCCGGTGGGCAGCCGACCCTCGTCCTTGACCACGACCCGGGAGCCATGCAGGTGGGCCAGAGGAATCAGCGGCGAATCAACCTCGCCCAGCGCCGGGATGCGGTCCCATTCGCTGACCGGCAACAGTTCGCGCCATTTCCAGAATCCACCACTGCGGGCAGCGACTTCGTCGCGATCGACCGAGCGACCCACGCCGTCGAGGTCATAGTGCACCAGCAGGGGCCGGCCAGCTTCGGACAAACCATGGACCCGTCCCGCCTCGGCTTTCTCTCCGGTCAACCCGCATTCAAGATGGATGATGTAATTCGAGTGCATGCCATCGCCCTGCCTGCTCATGGCCATGGCAAGGCGATCGGCTCGGGACGCGGACGCGATGCCGGATCGTCACGGCCTTCGAAATAGCGCTCGATATCGGCCCGCGCCAGGCGGCGATGCGCGGCCTCCTCATCACTCAGACGCTCGCGGCGACGCGGCTCCAGCGACTCGGCCAGCTCATGCAGCCGGGCCTCCGCGGCAGCACGCACGGAAAAAACAGCCCGAGCATTGCCGGCCAGGTCCAGCAGGCCATCCAGCACGCTGCGCTGGGCCACGCGGATCAGGGCCGCGTCATGACCATCGGCCGCCGCCCCGGCATCCCGCTCCCAGGTGGCCGCAATCAGCCGATCCATGACCTCGCCCGGAGCGGGCACGTCATCGTTGCGGGCATGCTGGCTTGCCGAGCGTGTCATGCGGGCCGGTTCCAGCAGGCGGGTAACGATCTCGAAAGACCAGCGATGGGCCACGTCAACGGGATCGAACAGCGTGTCGCCGGGTGATTCGATGGCACCGGGGTCGACGTACCACTGCCAGCCGCCGTCCCAGCCCATGGGGGCCGGCGCCATCAAATCGGCAATGCGGTCGCGAATGCGCAGCTCGGAAGGTTCGAGCGCCGCCACGGCCTCGTCGAGGGCCCGGTACTGGTCATCGGCCGGCACCGGCCGGGTCGGGTCCAGACCGTCGCGCTTGAGCGCGTAGGAAAACGCATAACCACCGACGTGCTTGATCACACCGATCAATGCGGTGCGATGGTGCATGTAGACATGCGCAAAGCGGCGCTGCAACACGACGTAGGGTTCGTCATCGCCCAGTGCCCGGTCATCGAAATGCTCGAGCAGCACCTGGCGAACCGCGCGGGTGCGCTCGTAGGCCGAAAACATGTCGTTGCCCTCCACCCAGCGGGTAGCACCCGGGTAACTGCCATCGTCGGCGGCATGCCCCCCGGTGATGAAGGGCTGATCGTGCTCGGCCATTTCGGCCAGGATCTCGGCCAGACCTTGGCGCTCGCTCTCATCGTCGGGGAACCAGGTGTAGGCATAGCGTATGGCCAGCTTGTCGAACTCGCCGATGCCCTCGGCATAGGCATCCGACAGATCCACGTGACCATCGTCATCCAGGCGCACCAGCGGTACCGGGTAGTCCATCACCGAGGCTCGATCGCGGGTGGCGGCAATGAAGTTGTGGGCCATGCCCAGCGAGTGACCAATTTCGTGGGCGGTATGCTGGCGCCGCCGCGCCATTGCCATTTCCTCGGAACTCACCGCCAGGCCATCAGGCCCGGCGGCCGGCAGAAAGCCCATCCACAGGTCGTGATTGACCAGCGAACGGAAGGAATCCATGCGTGTCTTGGCGCTTATGATCTCGCCGGTGCGCGGGTCGCGGTAGTTTGGACCCACCGAGGGACCGCGTTCGTTGCGATGCACCCACACCAGCATGTTGTAGCGAATATCCATGGGATCGGCATCCTCGGGCAGGTCGCGCACCTCGAAGGCGTTGCTGAACCCGGCCGCCTCGAATGCTTCTGCCCACCAGTTGCCGCCCTCGCGGAATGCAGAGCGATACGGCTCCTGGATGGCCGGGTCGAGGTAGAAAATAATGGGTTCGACCGGATCGACCAGCTCACCGGCCAGGTAAGCCTCCGGGTCGGAAGGCTCCAGCCGCCAGCGCCAGATCCAGCGCTGCTCGTAGCCTTCTTCCAGCGATCGGGCAAAGTTGAAAAACACGTGAGGGAACGCGCCGGAACGCGGGTGATACTCGCGTGGACGATAGCCATCATCTGGCAGGGCCACGAAGCTGTGCTGCTGCTCGAAAGCCAGCGAACGCGGATCGGCAGCCTGGCGGCGCAGGCGGCGATCAGGTTCATCAACAGCCAAGGTCAGTGCAACGCGAATCTCGGTGTTGTCCGGAAACGCGCCGCTGCGATCGGCGCGCACGTAGCTGCGATCGCTATCCAGCGACACCCGGCCAAGGTCGGCTGCTTCCAGCCGGGCCGCCACGTCGTATACGTCCGACAGCACGAAGTCAGTCGCATCGACGACCACGCCACCATCGCGCTCCTCCTGTACGGGCATGGCGGCCAGCACCGAACGCGGAAACGACTCACGCACTGACTCGACCAGAGCTGGATTGTCCGAGATCGCCCGGTAGGCCGGATTGTCCCGAATCAACAGCACCTTGTCGCCGTGACGCTCGAACACCACCAGCGCGCTGTCACCGGTATCGCCGCGATCAAGCAACGGTGAGGGCGTACCCAGACCGGTGGCCAGAGTGTTGGTGTAGATCAGCGGCTCATCAAAGGCCTGTATTTCCAGCAGGACGCGACCGGATTCGGACTCGAGATCCAGCGGCAGCATGACCTCGTCGGCCAGGGCACTGGAACCGGCAAGAAGCAGCGAAGCAAGCAGCAATGAAAGTGATGCAAAACGAAGCTCTGGCATGAAGGCGGCCTGTGTGGGGGGGGGCGGCCAGCATACAGAGAGCCCATAAGAGCGGTCAACGCGATACGCGTTGGCCTTCAGGCGATATCGACATCGATCTCGGTACGATTTCGTCCCCTCTCCTTGCCCCGGTAAAGTGCCTGATCGAACTCTTCCTGGACGGACAGCGCACCCCCCATGCCCTGCCGGGCCTGCATCTCTCCTTCCCGATCTCCCAACTCGGCATACTAATGCGGGTTGATCACGACGCTGCGGATTTCTTGCGCCATGTCACGTCAGGGAATGCCGGCAAGCGCTAGTCTGAAGTATTGCAAGGTGTTTTGAGGACAACTTCGGGTGCCCCAAGTGCAAGAACTGATCATGCCATGTCTGATCTTCAGTACCGCGGGGATGGGCAAGAAAGGCAACGTCATCATGACTTTGGCAAGACAGACATTGAAAAGCACCAAGCTGCCAGGGGGGTTACGTTGAGCGGCGCGCTGATGGCCGCACTGGCGCTGGCTGCACTGGCGGTACTCCTTTCCAGCGGCCTGTTGCTGGCCGGACGCTATCTACGTGTAGAGGAAGACAAGCGCCTGGAAAAGCTGGTCTCCCTGCTGCCGGGCACCAACTGCGGGGCCTGCGGCCAGCCCGGCTGCCGGGCATTTGCCCAAGCCTTGCTCGCCGGCGAAGCGGTGCCGGCGGCCTGCTCGGTCAGTTCCATTCAGGCGCAGCAGTGCGTCGCCGACTTTCTCGGTGTCGCGGTCGGCCAGGCCGAGCGGCGCGTGGCGCGACTGGCCTGCGCCGGCGATCGCAACACCGCGCGCTTTCTGGCCGACTACCAGGGCGAGCCGACTTGTGCGGCTGCCACGGTGGTCGACGACGGCGGCAAGGCTTGCGCCTGGGGCTGCTTGGGTCTTGGCGACTGCGAGCGCTCCTGCGACTACGATGCCATCGCCATGAGCCCGCTGGGCCTGCCCGTGGTCGACGAGGCCAAGTGCACCGCCTGCGGCGACTGCGTGCGCGCCTGTCCCAAGGACCTGTTCCGGATCGTTCCCGAAAAGCAGCCACTATGGGTGGCCTGCAACAATCCGCTGGAAGGCAGCGAATTGCTCGAGACCTGCAAGGTCGCCTGTACGGCCTGCGAGCGCTGCGTGCGCGATGCGCCGGAATGGCTGGCCATGCAGGGCAATCTGCCGGTGCCGGTAGCCGGCGCGTCAGGTACCCCGCCACGCAGCGCCATCGACCGCTGCCCCACCGGCGCCATCGTCTGGATCGAAAACGGTCAGCCGCAACTCGGCGCCAGCGCCCGAATTCCGATCAAGTTGCGGAGGCTGGGGCATGCGGGATTCTGATTACTGACATGCTTCAACCATTTTTCAGCGAAATTTTTGAACCGCGGATGAACGCAGATGAACACAGATTCAATCAGTTGCAGCAGAAATTCCCGCAGCAAACATCTGCGTTCATCAGCGTTCATCTGCGGTTTCATTATTAACTGAGACTGCACCATGGTTTAACCAGGACGCACATTGCCCGAATTGCAATAAATGCCCAGGAAATTCTTATGAAACGAGCCACCCGTCGCCAGTCCGAAACGCAGCCCCGATACCCCGGAACGCGCGCCGCCATGGACGGCAACAGCGCGGTGGTCGCGGTCGAGCGCGATGCCAGCGATGCCGCCGGCGCCTACCCGATCACGCCATCGACCCAGATGGGCGAAGGCTGGGCCGAGGCCGCCGCGGCCGGCTACCACAACATTTCCGGCCGGCCGCTGATCTTCATCGAGCCCGAGGGCGAGCATGCCGCCGCGGCCGTGACCGCCGGCATGGCCATGAGCGGGCTGCGCGCGGCCAACTTTTCGTCCGGCCAGGGCGTGGCCTACATGCACGAGTCGCTCTACCCGGCCGTCGGCAAGCGCTTGACCTACGTGCTCAACGTGGGCTGCCGCGCCATCACCAAGGCCACGCTCAATGTACACGCCGGCCACGACGACTATCACTGCGTCGACGACACCGGCTTCTTCCAGGTCTTTGCCCGCGATGCCCAGGCCGCGGCCGATCTCAACCTGATTGCCCACCGTCTGGCCGAGCTGGCGCTCAATCCCGGCATCGTCGCCCAGGACGGGTTTCTGACCACCCACCTGATCGAATCGCTGATGGCGCCCGAGCGCGAACTGGTGGCCGAATATCTGGGCCGTCCCGACGACATCATCGAATGCCCGACACCGGCCCAGCGACTGATCTACGGCGACACGCGCCGGCGCGTGCCCGAGCTGTGGGACGTGGACAACCCGATCATGTCCGGCACGGTGCAGAATCAGGATTCCTACATGCAAAGCGTGGCCGCCCAGCGCCCGTTCTTCTTCGACGCCATTGCCGACCTGGCCGATCAGGCCTTCAATGAGTATGCCGAACTGACCGGGCGTGCCCATGCGCGCGTCATGGGGTATCGCGCCGACGATGCCGAGTATCTTTTGCTGGGTCAGGGCAGCGTGATTCCCACCGCCGAGGCCGTGGTCGACTACCTGCGCGACAAGCGCGGCATCAAGGTCGGCGTGATCAACCTGGTGATGTTCCGTCCCTTCCCGGCCGATCGGATCGGCCGGATGCTGCAGGGTCGCCGCGCGGTCACCGTGCTCGAACGCGTCGACCAGCCACTGGCCGTGGACCCGCCGCTGGCGCGCGAGATTCGTTCCTCGTTAGGCAAGTGCCTGGAAAACGGTCGCGCCGGCGACCGGCCCATCCATGCCGGGCTGCCGGTCTACGACAAGCTGTCCGACGCGCCCGACCTGTACTCGGCCTGCTTTGGACTGGGCAGCCGCGATGTCACGCCCGGCGATCTCATCGGTGCGGTGGAGAACATGCTGCCCGATGGCGCAGCCCGGCGCATGTACTACCTCAGCATCGACTTCCTGCGCGAGAAACCACTGCATCCCAAGGACCAGATTCGCCAGGAGCGTCTTGCGCGCGACTACCACGGGCTGGCCGACCTGGTGGTCAAGGGCAGCGAAAGTCCCAACCTGATGCCGCCTGAATGCGTTACCGTGCGCATGCACTCGATCGGCGGCTGGGGCGCGATCACCACCGGCAAGCACCTGGCCACCACGCTGTTCGACCTGCTCGGCTGGCATATCAAGGCCAACCCCAAGTACGGCTCGGAAAAGAAGGGCCAGCCGACCACCTTCTACCTGGCCGTCGCGCCCGAGCCGATCCGGGTCAACGGCGAGTACCAGCATGTCGACGTGGTGCTCTCGCCCGATCCGAACGTATTCGGTCACACCAACGCGCTGGCAGGCCTGCGCGAAGGCGGCCTGCTCATCATCCAGTCCGATGCGGCCACGCCCGAGGCGCTGTGGCAACACATTCCCGATCGCTACCGTCGCCAGATTGCCGAGCGCAACATCCGGCTGTGTTATCTCGACGCCTTTCGCATCGCGCGCGAGGAAGCCAGCGACGCCGACCTGGAGCAGCGCATGCAGGGGATCGCCTTCCAGGGGGCTTTCTTTGCCGCCACCGGGCTGCTCGAAGAGCACGGCCTGAACGAGGAAAGCCTGATCGATGCCATGCGCGAGCGCCTGGAACACAAGTTCGGCACGCGCGGCGCGCGCGTGGTCGAGGACAACCTGCGCGTGATCCGGCGCGGATTCGACGAGTTGAAAGAACTCACTGACTTTGACCTGCCCGACGAATCCGTCGAAGAGGTGGCAGCGCCACGCATGCCGATCACCGTGCGCACGCTGCCGGCCAGCCAGGCGCCGTTGAGCGACATCCAACGCTTCTGGGCCGACACCGGCAGCCTGTACGCGCACGGCATGGGCAACGACAACCTGGCCGACCCGTTCATGGCCTTAAGCACCCTGCCCGCCTCGACCGCGCTGTTTCGCGACATGAGCGGCATCCGCAACGTCCACCCGGTCTGGCTGCCGGAAAACTGTACGGCCTGCGGCAACTGCTGGACCGTGTGCCCGGATACCGCCATCCCGGGCCTGGTCAATTCCTTCAGCGAAATCCTGGCCACCGCCATGGAACGCATCAGGAAACACGGCCACCAGCCGCGATTGCTGCCGCGGGTGATCGGAGCGCTGGAGGGCAAGGCCCGCAAGCTGTTCGACGAGGCCGGCGCCGGTACCGCCGCACGCGGCCTGATCAGCGAAGCCATCGAGGCCCAGCTTGCCGACACCACAGACCCGGAAGAACGCGCCGAGCTGGAAACCGAGTTCGGCTGGCTGGAGAGCGCTTTAAGTGATTTCCAGTGGTCGCTGACCCGCCCCTTCTACACCCAGCGCGAGAAGAACGAGGCCGGCAGCGGCGGTCTGCTCAGCATCACCATCAACCCGGAAACCTGCAAGGGCTGCGGCGAATGCGTGGCCGTGTGCGACGACGGCGCGCTCGAGCAGGTCACCCAAACCGGCGACTCCCTGGACACCCTGCGCCGGCGCTGGGACATCTGGCGTGACCTGCCGAGCACCAATGATGACTTCCTGCGCATCGACGACCTGGAACAGGCCATCGGCGTGCTCGACAACATCCTGCTGAAAAAGGAAATCTACCTGCCGTTCACCAGCGGTGACGGCGCCTGCCTGGGCTGCTCGGAAAAGACCGTGATCCGCCTGTTCACCGCCACCGTGGAAGCACTGATGCAGCCGCGGATCAAGGCCTGGGTGGCGCGTCTCGATGAACTGATCGACCGCCTCAACCAACGCCTGAGCCAGGCGGTGGTCGAAGGTCTGGATATCAGCCACGTGGACGATCTGGCCAGCGACGCTGAAAGTCAAATGAGCCTGGCCGAACTGGTCGACAAGGCCAGTCAGGACAATCCCGACGCGACCCAGATCGACCGCGACTGGCTCAAACGGGTCTCGGGCCTGATCCGCAAGCTGGAGAGCTTACGCGAGCGCTACACCGGCGGCACCACCGGCCGCGGGCGCGCGGCCATGGGCATCACCAATGCCACCGGCTGCTCGTCGGTGTGGGGCTCGACCTTCCCCTACAACCCCTACCCCTTCCCGTGGGCCAATCACCTGTTCCAGGACAGCCCCTCGCTGGCCATGGGCCTGTTCGAAGGGCACATGAGCAAGATGGCCGAAGGCTTCCGCGCCGTGCGCGAGGCCGAGCTGGAACTGGCCGGAGAGCAGGCCTCGAGCGAAGACCGCGAGGCACTCGAACATTTCGACTGGCGGTCTTTCTCCGACGAGGAATATGCGCTGTGTCCGCCGGTGGTGGCCATCGGCGGCGACGGCGCGATGTACGACATCGGCTTCCAGAACCTCTCAAGGCTGATGATGTCGGGCAAGCCGATCAAGGTGCTGGTGCTCGACACCCAGGTCTACTCCAACACCGGCGGCCAGGCCTGTACCTCGGGCTTCTTCGGCCAGGTCTCGGACATGGCCGCCTTCGGCAAGGCTGCGCAAGGCAAGCAGGAAGTGCGCAAGGAGCTCGGCCTGCTGGCCATGGCGCACCGCACCAGTTACGTGCTGCAGAGCACCATCGCCCAGCCCAGCCACATGATCGAGGGCTTCATCGAGGGGCTGACCAGCCGCACGCCGGCGGTGTTCAACTGCTACACCTCCTGTCAGCCCGAACACGGCATTGCCGACGACGCCGGTTATGCCCAGGCCAAGCTGGCGGTGGAATCTCGCGCCTACCCGCTGTTCCGGTTCAGCCCCGGCCGCGGTGCGCGTTTCAGTGACGGCCTGGATCTGTCCGGCAACCCCGCGCCGGACGCCGACTGGCCCGAGTACAAGCTCAAGTACCGTCGCCACGGCATCAAGCGCGAACTCGAACTGCCGCTGACCTTCGCCGACTTCGCCGCCAGCGAGGGCCGATTCCGCAAGCATTTCCGCGCCGTGCCGAAAGAGGCCTGGCATGACGGCATGCTGCCGTTGGCCGAGTACCTGGAGCTGGGCTCGGACGAACGCGAAGACCGCTTCCCGTTCATCTGGCACCTGCTGCCCGACGGCGAACCGGGCCGGCTGCTGGTCTCGGCCGACCTGGTGGCCTCATGCGAGGACCGGCGCGATTTCTGGCGCCTGCTACAGGAACTGGCAGAGCCGGCCGCTCCGCCGGCGACCGAACGCGAGGAAATGGTCGAACAGATCCGCGCCGAACTGATCGGGCGGCTGAGCGATTCCCTGCTGCGCCTGGCTGACGGCGAGGAGGCCCCGACCAGCACGGAGGCCAAGTCCACCCCGGCACCATCACCAGAGCAGAAGTCGGCTCCGACCGAGGACAACTCCGACTACATCGCGCCCTGGATCGACACCCCGGAGTGTTCGGCCTGCGACGAATGCACCCTGATCAACCCGCGCATGTTCGCCTACAACAGCGACGGCAAGGCGGTGATCAAGAACCCCGACGCCGGCCCCTACAGCGACCTGGTCAAGGCCGCCGAGCGCTGCAAGGAGGGCATCATCCATCCCGGCCTGCCGCGCGACCGCAGTGCTTCGGACATCGAGCGCTGGATCAAGCGCGGCGAAAAATACAATTAAATGTTTCGGCATCGAACATCATTCTCGGGCGGTATCAAGTTGGCAATGCCTGATCGTATCGCCGCCGATGCCGTGGTCCGGCAAATGCCGTTTGCACCGCTCTTGCGCCTGCCCTTGAGGCAGCATGCCGGAGCAGCGGCGGTGGCCGTGGTGCGCGCCGGCGAAGAGGTGTTGCGCGGCCAGTTGCTGGCCCGAGCCGAAGACGAAACGGCCGTGCCGCTGCACGCACCGGCGACCGGACGCGTGGTGCGTATCGGGGAACAGTCCGACGGCGCCGGCGGCACCGTGGGCGTGATCGAGCTGGCGCCACTGCCGGGCGATACCCAGGAGCAAGCGCGCGAGCGGACTTTCGACGCGGACCGGCTCGATGCCGACGAATTGCTGGCCGCCATCCGCGAGGCCGGCATCATCGGACTCGGCGGCGAGCGCGGCCCCACCCATCAACGCCTGCAGCGCGCCCGCAAGCGCGGTGTCGCGGTGCTGGTCATCAACGGCATCGAGGGCGAGCCGGGTTTTACTCGTGTCCCTGCACTACTCGCCCGGCATGGCTCCGATGTGATCAGCGGGGCGCGCTTTCTGGGCAAGGTGCTGGGCTCGCAAGACGCCGTGCTGGCGGTCGAGAAGCCCGATGCCAACTCTGCCAGCGCCATGCTGGCCGATTCGGAAAACCATGACCGCCCTGTCCTGGCAGTTCTGCGACCGCGCTATCCGCAGGGTGCGGCCGAACTTCTGGTGCGAACCCTGGCCAGGCGCCCTGTCGAGGGAATCCCTGCCTTCAACGCCGAAAAAGCGATGGTGTTCAGCCTGGCCACCGTGGCCGAGATCGGCCGCCTGCTCTCGCATGGGCTGACCATGACCGATCAGTTGATAACACTGGCAGGCGACGGCCTGCGTGATACCGGCAACTACCGAGTGCCACTGGGCACACCGGTCGGCTTCGCCCTGGCCCAGGCCGGGGCGCATTCCGAGCTCGACCGCGTACTTGACGGCGGGCCGATGCGTGGCCACGCGCTGGGCCACCTGGACCGACCCATCACCAAGGGCGCGACCGGCTTTGTCGCCATGGTGGCAAATGAACAGGCATCGCTGCCCGAGCCCATGGCCTGCATCCGCTGCGGCGAGTGCGTGGCCGCCTGCCCGTTGCAATTGCACCCGGCCGAGCTGGGCTTGCTGGCGCGCCGCGGCGAGATCCAGGCCATGGTCGAGGACTGGCACCTGGAACGGTGTTTCGAATGCGGCTGCTGTGCCTACGTCTGCCCCTCGCATATTCCATTGGTGCAGATGTTTCGTGCCGCCAAGAAACAGTCGCGACGCGCCAAAGCGCTCGCGGCCGGGGAGGAACCGGCATGACGTCGCCGACCTGCCGCCTGCGTCTGTCCACCTCCCCGCATCTGCACGCCGGCGCTGCCGTACCGCAGTGGATGCTGCACAGCGTCATCGCGCTGCTGCCGGTCACCCTGTTTGCCGTCGCCGTGTTCGGACTGGCGGCACTGGCTACTATCACTGTGGCCATACTGGCCTGCCTGCTGGCCGAGCGCGCCTGCGCAGCGCCTTCGGCGCTGGACGACGGTTCGGCCATGCTCACCGGGCTGTTGCTGGGCCTGAGTCTGCCGCCGGCGCTGCCGCTGTGGATGGTGGCGGTCGGCGGTTTTGTTGCCGTCGCAATCGGCAAGCATCTTTTCGGTGGCCTGGGCGGGCCGGTTTTCCATCCGGCACTGGTCGGCCGCGTCATTCTGCAGGCCGCCTTCCCGACCGCCATGGCCCAGGCCTGGGTCACCCCCCTTGCCCCCGGTCGCGTGAGCGAACTGCCAGCCACCAGCCTGGCGCAGCCGTTCATGTCACCCACCGCGCCCTATGACGGACTCAGCGGCGCCACGCCGCTGACCGCGACGAAGGCCGGTGAGGCCGGCGCCCCGACCGCCGATCTGTGGCTGGGCATCGTGGCAGGTTCGGTCGGCGAGACCAGTGCCGTGCTGTTGCTGCTCGGCGGGGTGTACCTGGCGATCAGGCGAATGATCGACTGGCGCATTCCCGTCGCCCTGCTGGGCACGGTCGCCGCACTCAGCGCCCTCCTGCACGGGCTGGATGCCGAACGCCATCCGGAGGTATGGACGGCACTGGGCAGCGGCGGGTTGATGCTGGGCGCCTGGTTCTTCGCCACCGACCCGGGCATTTCGCCGACGACACGTCGCGGTGCCTGGATCTACGGGCTGGCCATCGGCGCGCTGGTGGTGGTGATGCGCCAGTTCAGCGGCCATGTCGAAGGCGTGATGTATGCGCTGCTGCTGGGCAGCGCACTCACACCGCATATCGATCGTTGGACCCGGCCACGGCCGCTGCCCAAAGGAGTGGAACGATGACAGGCGCAAGCAATCAAGGTGTCGGCTCCGTCCTGCGTATCCAGGCCGTGCTGGTGACCATCGCCCTAGTGGCCGGCCTGGCGATTGCCGTGGTGCATGAATGGACCCGCCCCATGGTCATGGCCCAGCGCGGCGGCGAGCTCGGCGAGGCGGCGCTGACCGTCATGCCGGGCGCAGAAAGCTACCTGATCTATACGCGTGATGCCGATGGTCGCCCGCGTTTGAGTGAAGAAGGCGATAAACATGAGTTGTTCATCGGCCTGGACGATCGCGGACAGGCGGTGGGCGCGGCCATCGTCAGCAGCGGCTCAGGCTATGCCGACACCATCGAGCTGGTGTTCGGCCTGCACCGGGATCTGGACCGGCTGACCGGCATGCGCGTGGTCGCCTCGCGCGAGACCCCGGGCATCGGCACGGTCATCACCGATGACAAGGAGTGGGTCGAGAGCTTTACCCGTATCCAACTGCCGTTCGACGATCAGCAGCGCCTGCAGCGATTGCAGGTGCGCGAGAACGCGCGTTACGAGGATGGCGAGGTCGATGCCATCAGCGGAGCCACGGTGTCCGTGTTTTCCGTCACCCGTATCATCAACCATGGCCTGGCCGACTGGCTGCCCATCCTGCGCGAGGACTTTGATGAATTGGCCGGAGGTCGAGGTGGCTGATTCGATCCCGGCGACCGAGCGCGAGAACGGGCCCGAACGGCTCCGGGCCGGGCTGTGGCGCGAGAACCCCATCCTGGTCCAGGCCCTGGGCATGTGCCCGGTGCTGGCGGTCAGCAATACCGCCGTCAATGCCCTGACCATGAGCCTGGCCACCGCCTCGGTGCTGCTGGCCTCGGCCATCGTCATTTCCTCACTGAGAAGCATCATTCCGCCGCAGGTGCGCCTGGCCTGTTTCGTGCTGATCATCGCCACATTCGTGACCCTGACCGACATGCTCATCGAGGCCTTTGCGCTGGAGCTGCACCGCGCCCTGGGCGCGTTCCTGCTACTGATCGTGGTCAACTGCATGATCTTGAGCCGCATCGAAATCACGGCTTCGCGCCAGCCGGTGTCGGTGGCGGCACTCGATGCGCTGGGCACGGGTGCGGGCTTTGCGCTGGGGCTGGTCACACTGGGCAGCCTGCGCGAAGTGCTGGGTCGCGGCACGCTGTTCGGCAACCAGGTGATGCCGGAGAACTTCGAACCCTGGCATGTCATGCAGTTGCCCGGCGGCGGCTTCTTCACCCTGGCCGCGCTGGTGGTCGGTTTCACCCTGCTCGACCGGCGATTGAAGCGGCGGGAGGTGCGCGCATGAACGAGACCGAACTGTGGGCGCTTTTTTTGAATGCCACCCTGGTCAACAACTTCGTGCTGGCCTATTTCCTGGGCATCTGTCCCTTTCTGGGCGTTTCGGCCCAGCTGCAAAGCGCCAGCCGCATGGGCCTGGCCGTCACCTTCGTCATGCTGGTGGCCTCGTTGTGTGCCTGGGCCATCGACCGCGTGCTGGGCCTGATCGGGGCCGAATACCTGTCGCTGATCAGCTATATCGTGGTCATCGCCTCGGCCGTGCAACTGGTCGAGATGTTCGTGCGCAAGACCAGCCCGGCCCTGTTCAAGGCGCTTGGCATCTTCCTGCCGCTGATCACCACCAACTGCGCCATCCTGGCCGTCGCCCTGTTCCAGACCCGCCGCGACTACGGCCTGGTCGAGGGCCTGGTATTCGCCTTCGGCGCCGGCGCCGGCTTCACCCTGGCACTGGTGCTGATGGCCGGCATGCGCGAGCGTCTGCGCCTGGTCGATGTACCCGACCCGGTCCGCGGCGTGGCCGTCACGCTGGTCCTGGCCGGCATTCTGTCGCTGGCCTTCACCGGCTTTTCCGGCATCGGAGGGACGACATGAGCCAGATCTGGATCGGACCTGTCGTGCTCGTCGTGCTGTGCCTGGTCTGGTTCGCGGTCCAGCGCGCCTGGCTCAAGTGCATGGATCAACCGGCCGAAAGCGATGCACTTGCAAGACCAAGTGCCTGCGGAACGAGTTGCGCCTGTCAAACGGACTGCCCGCGTCGGCGCGAAGGCACTGCGGCCGAATCGAGCAAAGAGGAGAAATGACGTCATGAGAATCGAGGATCTTGATCTGGGTGCAAGCTGGGCGGCGAAGGTCATTGCCAATACCGCCCTGACACCGCCGGAGGCACGCGAGGAAGTGCGCGAACTGTTGCTCGAAACCGTTGAAGACGAACACGACTTCCGCGCCGGACAGAGCGTGGCGGTTTCGGTGACCGGGCCACATGAATTCGGCCAGCAGGAGCATGTGCGCCTCTACACGGTCGCACGCACACCCGCCGAGCTCGGCCCCGGCCGCTTCACGCTTTGCGTCAAACGCTGCAGTTTTATCGACCCGTACAGCGGGGAGCGCTTTCCGGGGATCGCCTCGAACTACCTGTGCGATCTGCAGCAAGGCGACAGGCTCTCGCTGGCCGGCCCGGTGGGGTTGCCGTTCCTCATCCCGAGCGATCCGTACACGCCGTTGCTGATGATCGGCCTGGGTACCGGCATTGCGCCATTCCGCGCCATGCTGCGCGAACTCTACGAGGAACGCGACTGGCAGGGAAAGGTCATGCTGTTCCACGGCGCACGCACCGGCCTGGAATCGGTCTACAGCAGCGATGTAAACGAGATATCCGAGCGCGCAGAGGGCTTCTCGCCGGTGTCCGTGGTCAGCCCGCGTCCGGCCTGGGGCGACCGCGAAGACCTGACCGCGGCCATTCGCTCGCACCGAGACGAGGTCTGGCAGTTGCTGGGCGAGCCCGAGGTTCACGTCTACATCGCCGGCCTGCACTGGGTGGGCGAGCAGTTCGACCAGGCCATGGCCGAAGCCGCCGGCAGTGCCGGGGCTTGGGCCGAACGCAAGCAGGAACTCGAGTCGGCTGGTCGTTGGACCAGCCTCTTGTATTGATAACCCGGCCTATGACCGCACTGGCCGTCAGGGCAACTCCACCGGCTGGTTCGTTCCCAGCCCCGGGCCGAGGATGAGTGCGTTTTCGAGAATGCGCATGGCGCCGAGTTGGGCGGCGCGGAAAGCCGGGGCGTGGGCGAACAGGATGACCTGGCCCCTGCCGACCGACTCACGCGTGACCCAGGCGGCGTTGGCGATGCGGTCGCGTGCTTCTGGCCACAGCAGGCCGCCGGCACGCACCATCAGCTCCTGGCCTTCCGGCACCGGGCCCCAGCCGACCAGGCGACCGTCGGCCTCGCCTTCGCTGTAGACACCGACGCGCAGCGGCGCCTGCACCGGCGGCTTGCTCATCATGATGGGCGAGTTGGAAAACAGCACTGTGAGGAAATCGCCCGTGCCGCCGGCCAGCCAGTGACCGCTATCGACGCGGGCACCTACCAGCGTACCGGAGGGCATGAACTGGCTTTGCCACTGATCGCGGCGCTGGCGCTCGTCGGCGGGCAGTTGGCCCTCTTCGATACCACTCCAGGGGTACTCGGCACTATCACCCGCCGAATGGCCCCAGATATCGTCGGGCAGCGGCCGGTTGTGGCCCAGCCATTCGCGGTGAATGGCATCCTGATAGTCGGTCAGATCTTCACCGATCACCTGGGGTAGGTCGCGCGTCGAGACCAGCGGCTCTTCGCCACTCATCAGCGCACGTGCCGAATTGCCCACGGCCACTAGCGTGCCCCCGGCGCGCACCCATTCTTCGAGCTGACGGTTCAGGCCATCGGGCAGCGAACCGCCTCCCCAGCGCTCGGGCAGGTAGAGCACGTTATAGCGCTGCAGATCGGCGAAACCGATGCGCTCTTCGTCAAGATGGCTGTGACGCACGCCGACGCGGTGATCCAGGGCATACCAGACCGCCCCGAAATCCAGCATGTTGTTTGAGCCGCGCGAGAGCAGCGCGATCTTCGGCTGGGTCAATACCTGCCACTGGCGACCGCCCAGGTCAGCCAGGTCGCCGGGTGCGCGGCCATGGCCAACGGCATGCACGCGTACACCCAGATCGGCAGCGGCTTCGCGAACCGGACGAGTCCAGTCATCAAGGTGTCGGTTGTCATCAAGCGTGACCGCGATTGAACCGACTGGAAGATCCACGCTTTCAAGCTCGGAAGGCCGCACATTGGCCCGCACGTGCACATCGCGCTCCATCAGGCGTGCGGCCAGCGCCACCGCACGGTCATCGCTGCCCGGCACGATCAGGGCGACCGCATTGCCGATCGACGGAAAGGCCGGCGACTCGAAACGCTCGGAGAAATCGATCGGTTCGACATTGCTGTCGATGTGCTGCGGCACGGTCAGTGCCTCCAGGCCGAACATCATCGAAATGTTCCAGCCGGTGGTGTCGTAGATGGTGGAGCTGCCTTCGGTGAGGATGCGCTCGCGCTCGACGGTCAAGGCCTTCTCCGAGAGCCTGGGATCGAACTCGAACATGGCCGCGATAAGTCGTGCCTCGGGCTGGCGGTTGGGAATGATGATCGTGCCGGCCGGCAGGGTCAGGCTGCGCTGCTCGCGTCCGAGCTGGTCGGTCGCGCGCGAAACACGAGTATCGCGGGTCAGGCGGTAGGCCTCGAACTGCTGTACGTCGAGCAGGTCGAGCAGATCATTGATCCGGCCCTGGTTGTCGGTCGGCAGGATGGCAAAGCTGCGGCTGCCGTAGGGACCGCGCGCCGAAACCACGTTGGCGCGATCCTCGGCGTACTCGCGCAGCATGGATTCGCGCTCGCGCTTGAGCGTTTCGAGATTGGCGAAGGTCGCCAACACCTGGTGGTGCACCGACTGCTTGTAGCTGATCAGGTGAGTCGGGCGCTGTACGCCGTCCTCGGCAATGCGGGCCTGTTCGTAGAGAATGCCCTGGGCGCCGCGCAGGCTGGCCCAGGCATCGGTATAGCCGGGATACCAGTCTTCGTGCCATTCGCCCGAGTAATACGGATAGCCGAACTCGTCAAAGGCCTCGGCCATGTCGTCGGCCAACTCGTCGCCGCGCGGGTAGCGATACGGCGGGAAGTGCGGGTTGTGCGGCTCCCGGGCCGGCGAAAACAGGTAGGTATCCTGCGAACCCATCTCGTGGGCATCGACAAACAGCAGCGGGCGCCAGTCGATGATGTGCGGAATGCGACCACGAGTCTCGGGGTGGCGCACGTAGATCCAGTCGCGGTTGAGATCGAACAGATAGTGGTTGCCGCGCCCGTAGGGCCAGTAGCCAGCATGCACCAGCGAACGGTCGTCTACGTTGGGCTGGGCGCCACGGGTCTGGTGCACGGCATTGACAAAGCGCATGCGCCCATCCGGGTTCATGTTGGGATCGACAATGACCACCAGCTCATCGAGCATCTCGAGCGTGACCTCGGAACGGTCGGCGGCCAGGTGATACATCACCGCCAGTGCCGAGTCCGCGCCCGAACTTTCATTGCCGTGAATGGAATAGGCCATCCAGGCCACGCCGGGCAAGTCGGAAATCAGCTCCTCGCGCTGGCTCGACGATACATCGCGCGGATCGGCCAGCTTGCCCAGATCCTCTCGGATCGTTTCAGAACGGGCCAGATTGTCGGGCGAGGAAAAAACCAGGTAGAGCAGATCGCGGCCCTCGTAGGTCTGGCCGTACTCGACCAGCTCGACACGATCGGAGGCCTCGGCAACAATGCGCGCGTACTCGGCAATCTGCTCGGATGTGGCCACTCTCTGGCCAACCGGGAAACCCAGCACCTCGTCGGGCGTGGGGAAATCCGGATCGTGATCGGCACCGGCCGGATAGAGGGATTCGGTGTACTCCAGCCCGGCCAGCGGCGACGGCGCCGGATCGGGGTACGGGGTATCGGCCAGCATCGGCGTGCAGGCCAGCAACATTACCAGGGCAAGATATCGCATCAACATTGCTTCCTTCTTTTTTGTGACATGTTTCGGCTGCAGGAGAGCGTTTGATTCTCGTTCTGATCTCCCTGCATGCTGTAGTGCGTGGCATGCATTGTCCGATGATGAGCTACGAACGATCAAACCACGGCAATTCGTTATGATCCCGTTAACGGCGGAATAGTTCATCAAAATTTCCACTGCAACACGCAACCTACCGGCACGCAAGCCGAAACGCTATCATTGACCCATGAAACCGTCATTCAGAACCGCTGGCCGGATCGACGAGGTGCGCTACGAGATTCGTGGCGCGCTGGCCCGGCGAGCGCGCGAACTCGAGCAGCAGGGCAACGACATCCTGCATCTGAACATCGGCAATCCGGGGGCGTTCGGCTTTCGCACGCCCGAGACCATGCGTCGGGCGATCGTGCGAAACCTGAAGTACTCGGAAGGATACGGGCCACAAACCGGAATCTTCCCGGCACGGGAAGCCGTGGCGATGCAGTTCCAGTCGCGCGGGCTGACCGATACCCGCTACGACCAGGTCATCGTCGGCAACGGCGTCTCGGAGCTGGTCGATATCGTGCTGCGCTCGCTGCTCGATCCCGGCGAGGAGGTACTGGTGCCCGCGCCCGACTACCCGCTGTGGACCGCGGCGGTGACGCTCAACGGCGGCCAGGCGGTGCATTACCCCTGTCGAGCCGGCAATGGTTTCGTTCCCGATGTTGCCGAACTGGAAAAGCTGGTCACGAAGAAGACCCGGGCACTGGTGGTGATCAACCCCAACAACCCGACCGGCGCGGTATACCCGGAAAGCGTACTGAAGCAGTTGGCCGATTTCGCCACCCGGCATGACCTGATCCTGTTCTGCGACGAAATCTACGACTCCATCTGCTATGACGAGGCACGCTTTCAGCCCATGGCGCCGCTGGCGCCGGATACCTTGTGCGTAAGTTTCGGTGGCCTGTCCAAGGTCTACCGCGCCTGCGGCTGGCGCGTCGGCTGGGCTGTGTTTACCGGTGCGCTGGAGCGGGCCGAGGAATACCGGCTGGCGGTGGAGAAGCTGGCGGCATTGCGCTTGTCGGCCAATGTCCCGGGCCAGTGGGCAGTGCAGACCGCGCTGGGCGGCTACCAGTCCATTGCCGACCTGGTCGCGCGCGGCGGACGCCTGTACGATTCGCGTCAGGCGGTCATCGAGGCCTGCCGGAGAAGTCGCTTCCTCGACCTGGTCACTCCGATGGGCGCGATGTACGCATTCCCGTCGGTCAACCCGGAGGTCTTTCCCGATTTCGACGACCACCGCTTCGCCGCCGAATTGCTCGAGCACAAGCACATCCTGATCGTGCCCGGCTCGAGCTTCAATATCCGCGAACGCAACCACTTCCGGCTCACCCTCCTGCCGGAAGCCGAGGAGCTGACGGCAGCTTTCGGGCGCATTGACGATCTGCTCGAGGAACTCGCCGACGAACCGCAACGCATCCAGGCCGTAGAATGACTCCAACCGAAAAGGACAATCCCCTGCTGGCGCCGGGGCTGCCCCGTTTTGCCTCGATCCGACCCGAACACGCGCTGCCGGCAATCGAGCAGCGATTGGGCGAATACCGACGGGTCATCGAGACCATCGAGCAACTCGACCAACCCGACTATGCCAGCGTGGTCGAGGCCGAAACCCTGGCTGATGACGCGCTGAGTGCGGCCTGGTCGAGCATCTCTCACCTACACGGAGTGACCAACACGCCGGAATGGCGCGACGCCTACCAGCAGTGCCTGGAGCCGATGACCCGCTTCCATACCGAGCGCGGTCAGAACCGGAAACTGTTCGAGGCCTGGCAGACGCTGGCCGCACGCGACGACTTCGAATCGCAATCCGATGCACTCCGGGCCACCGTCGAGCACGAATTGCGTGATTTCCGCCTCTCCGGCGTCAAACTGCCCGAGGACGAACGCCAGCGCTTTGCCGAGATCGAGCTGCGCCTGTCGGAGCTGGGCAACCGCTTTGGCAACCACGTGCTCGATGCCACCGAGGGCTACAGCGAACACTTCGCTGATGCCACGGCCCTGGCGGGTCTGCCCGATTCGGAACTCGAACTGCTGGCCGGCCTGGCCCAGCAGCACGGCCAGGATGGCTGGCTGGCCAACCTGTCCTTCCCGGCCTACCGCGCCATTGCCACCTATGCCGACGACCGGGAACTGCGCGAACGTTTCTACCGGGCCTTCGCCACGCGTGCTTCCGAAACCGGGCCTCAGGGCGGGCAGTTCGACAATTCACCGATCATTCGCGAGATGCTGGCCCTGCGACAGGAACAGGCCGCACTGCTGGGATTTGAACACCACGCCGCGCTGCGCCTGTCCACGCGCATGGCCGAAAGCGCTGATCAGGTCGAGTCCTTCCTGCGTGACCTGGCCGAACGCGCCCGCCCGATGGCACGCGAGCAACTCGATGAGCTCACCGAGTTTGCCGCCCGGCACGGCGAACCGACACCGCTTGCGCCCTGGGATATCGGCTACTGGAGCGAGAAGCTGCGCGACGAGAAGCTCGGCATCAACCAGGAAAAACTCAAGCCCTGGTTCGAACTCACACGCGTGTTCGATGGGCTCTTCACCACCGCCGGCGAATTGTTCGGACTCAGGTTCGAAGCCGATGAGACCATAGAAACCTGGCACGAGGACGTGCGCTATTTTCATGTCACCGGCGGCGACGGCCAGCCGGTCGCGGGCCTGTATCTCGACCTGTATTCGCGGGCGCGAAAATCCGGCGGTGCCTGGATGGATGTATGCCGCACCCGCCTGAACCTGGGTGAACACCTGCAACTGCCGGTTGCCTACCTGACCTGCAACTTTGCCCCACCGTCGGATGGACGGCCCAGTTTGCTGACCCACGACGATGTCGTCACCCTGTTCCACGAATTCGGTCACTGCCTGCATCACATGCTCACCAAAGTGCCGATTCCCGCCGTCGGCGGCATCAGCGGCGTGGAGTGGGATGCGGTGGAACTGCCCAGCCAGCTCATGGAGGGCTGGGCCTGGGACGAATCGGCGCTGGCGCGCTATGCCCGTCATGTCGACACCGGCGAGCCGTTGCCGGCCGACCTGCTCGCCGGCCTGAAAGCCGACCAGCAGTTCCACGGTGCCCTGGCCCTGATCCGGCAGGTGGAGTTCGCCCTGACCGACCTGACCCTGCATGCCGAGACCGATGCCGACCCGGTCGAAGTCATGCGCCGCATCAACGGCGAGGTGGCGGTGATTCCCGCACCGGAGTTCAATCGTTACCTGATGAGCTTCTCGCACCTGTTCGACGGCGGCTACGCGGCCGGCTACTACAGCTACCTGTGGGCCGAGCGGCTGGCGCGCGATGCCTTCGAACTGTTTGTCGAGCAGGGCCTGTTCGATCCGCGACTGGGCCGACAACTGGCCAGGGAAATACTGGAAGTCGGTGCCAGCCGACCGATGCGCGATTCCTGGCAGGCGTTCCGGGGCGAGGAGCCCCGACTGGAGCCCCTGCTGGCCTCCTACGGCGTGGCGGCGCAAGCCACCGGATAGCGCCGGCCCGGACTGACCGGGTCAGGAACCCAGGGCAGCCCGGGCCTTATCAAGGTATTCGGCCGCTTCGATCGTGCGGTGGTAGGATTCGCCGGCCGTGTCCAGCAACATCTCATGGGCTTCGAGCAGCAGCTGCTTGGCCGCCTCGGCGTTTTCCCGCGCCAGTTCGCTGCGGCCCAGCCCGAGTCGTAGCATGCCCTGGACATGCCGGTTCTGCGACAAATGCTCCTCGCCCAGGGCCAGCGCCTGGCGGTGCAGCTCGACCGCTTCCTCGTACTGCCCAAGATCCCGATGACAGTTGCCCAGGTTGTAGGTGGCGAAAATGGTCTGTGGATGTTCCTGACCGAAGTGCTCCCGGAATAATTCCAGTGAATACTGGTAGTGCGGCAGGGCCTCTTCCGGCCGGCCCTGCTGCCGCAGGCTCCCGCCCAGGTTGTTGATGGCCTGGCTGGTCAAGGGGTGACCTTCACCATACAGCTCGCGTTGCGCCTCGATGGCTTCCCGCAACAGGGGTTCGGCCTCCGCGTACTGCTGCTCGCGCAGATAGACCACTGCATGATCACTTAGGGCTGCGAGACGGTGACGTCGGGCCGCGGGATCATCCCAGTCTTCGACCGACTGGAGCAAAGCCTCGTACACTTCGTGCGCCTGGTCGAAGTTCATCTGGTCGGAGTGGATCTGGGCCAGGGTGCGCATGGTCTCGTAATGGATATTGCGCATATCGCTTGACTCGTCTCCGGCACTGCTGGCGATCACCTGCATCGCCTGCTCCTCGGCCGCCTCGTAGTCTCCGAGCATCTGCAACAGGTAGGCACGAATCGCCTGACTGTCGAGCACCTGGGGATGATCCGCCGGCAACTCGCCTTCAATCGATGCCAGCAAGCCGTCAATTTTCGCCAGACCCTCCTCGAAGTCACCCCGGCGACCATGCAGTTCGGCGATATGCCGCAGCACGTCGACATGCAGGTTGCGAAGATCCGGGTCGCTTGCAGTCAACTCCCGCGCCGTCTGGAAATGAGAGCCCGATGTATCGTGTTCGCCGATCAGGAAATAGGCCCGCCCGATGGTGTGTTCAATCTCGGCCAGAATGGCCGGTCGATCGGCGAGCTCAGACGTCGCGCGCTCGGCTGCATCATCCAGTACGCGCCGCATCAGCGCCGTATCGGCACCATCAGCATAATCCGGGTTGATCGAACCGAGCATTCGGGTCACGAAACCGGATGTCTGCTCGGCCCGTTCGGCCTGCTCCTGTGCCCGGTCACGCTCGTACTGCACTTGAATCAGCAGCCACAGCGACACCGCCAGTCCAATAACCAGCGAAACCCCGACCAGGCTGCCGGCGGTCACGGGCACACGATGCTTCCAGAGGAACTTGCGCCAGTGATAGCGACGCGTGGGGGGAACGGCCCGGACCACATCACCATTCAGGAAGCACTCCAGGTCTCTGGCCAGGGCCGCGGCCGACTCGTAGCGGTCATCTCGGTCCGGCGCCAGCGCGCGGGCCAGTATCCAGCGCAATTCATAGTCAAGACTCGATGCGGAGGCCAGGGCTTCTTCTACCGGTTGCGCGGTCGGGTTGCCTCCAGCCGGCCGGCTGCGTCCCGGTGAGCTCAGCGACTGGCAGAACGATTCCAGTGTTTCCGAATCGCGGCCTGCCGGCGGCCGATGCCGGGTCAGCAGTTCAAACAGCATGACCCCGAGCGAAAAGACATCGGTGCGGGTATCGATGGCCATGCCGTCTTCGGCATTCTGCTCCGGGCTCATGTAGCCAATGGTTCCGGCCCGGTCGCTGCTGATATTCCGGCTGCCGCCCTCCTCGTCGATCACACTGGTGGCGACGCCGAAATCGATGATCTTGGGCAAGTACTCACCGTCGATTTCGGAAACCAGCACGTTGGCGGGCTTGAGGTCGCGGTGGATGATGCCCCGGTGATGCGCATGCTGCACGCCCTGGCAGACCCGCATGAACAGCCTGACCCGCTCCACGCGCTCCAGCTCCCGGTGCTGGCAAAAGGCATCGATTGGTTTGCCCGGCACCCATTCCATCGCAAACCACGGCCGGCCTTCGCCGGTCGTGCCCGCGTCGTAAACCTGCGCGATATAGGGATGGCGCATCTGCGCCAGCATCTGGCGTTCGACCTCGAACAGAGCTCCGGCCACGCCCTTTCCGGTTTGCTGCCGGACGAGCTTGAGTGCCACCTTGCGGCGCACCGGCTCGAGCTGCTCGGCCAGATAGACGGCCCCCATGCCGCCACGACCCAGCAGGCTGATCAGTCGATACGGACCGACACGAGACAGCTCCCGAGCCGCCTCGTTGCGCTCGAATTCATCCCCGGCTGACTCGACCTGGGTCGCATCATCGTCCGATGGTCTGTGAGTCATAATCCGTCCTCCCGAGTCAGGAAGCCAAGATGCATTCTACGAGATGTCTCACCGCCTACCCTGCCGGAGCCGTCACCGCAGCTTGGGCCAAAGGGGTGTTCAGCAGATCTGGTTGCGACCGGAACTCTTGGCCTGGTAGAGCCGGCGGTCGGCCTCGCGCAACAGGTCGCTCATGTCTTCGAAGGCGCTCGACCACGACGCAATGCCGCCGGACAAGGTCACCTTTCGCACTTCGCCACCGACATTGAAGGTTTCCATTTCTATGGCCTTGCGAATCGACTCGGCGATGCGGTGTGCATCGGCAATGTTGGTATCGGGCAGAATGACCGCAAACTCCTCGCCACCGATACGGGCGAAGGTATCGGAGGCTCGCACCCGGTCGCGGGCGATCTCGGCCACCTTGCGCAACACGCCATCGCCGGCCAGGTGACCGTATTCGTCGTTGATTTCCTTGAAGAAATCAAGATCCAGGATCATGACGGTGAGTTCCCGGTCGGGCTCCCGCTCGGCCTTGGCGACCTCGGTCTTGAGCAAGGCCATGGCGTGGCGACGGTTGTACAGGCCGGTGAGCGCATCGCGAATGGTGCTTTCATGCAACTCCGAATGGTAGCCGGCCTCGATATTGCCCTCATCGACGAACTTCAGCACCGTCTGACTGATGCGAATGTGATCCCCATCACGTAGCGCGGAACGCTCGACGACGTCCTCGTTGAGATAGGTTTGGTTGGTCGAGCCCAGGTCCTCGATCCAGTAGCGGTCACCCTCGGCAATGATGCGGCAGTGCTGCCGCGAGATGCTGCGCTCGGATATCTGGAAGTCGCTGTCGATACTGCGCCCGATGACCACGGGCTTGCGACCCAGCACGATGCGCGAGCCCAGGCGTGGGCCGCGAATGATGACCAGGCAGGCATCGTGGTTGTCCCGCGTTTCACGCCGGGTACCAGCAATGACCGTCTCCGAATCAGTCCGGGTGCTCTTGTCAGTCTTGTCGACCAAGTCTTTGTCCGTTTCTCGTCCTGGCCCACGTCCCCGGCTTCGGAGTTTACAACGTATTGCCGATGGCTGCCCGACAACCCGCCGGAATGCCTGCCTGATTCGGCCGTCGCTCTACCAGCGCTTCTCCAGGCTGGCAAACAGGCTGCGGCCGGGCCCGGGGAAGTAGCGGAAATTTCCGAAGGCAAAGTCCGCCCGCTCGGCGTAGCGGCGATTGGTCAGGTTTCTCAGGCGTAGCGACGCGGTCCATTCCGCCGCCAGATCGCGTTGCAGAAAGGCATGCCACAGGGTGTGGCCACCGTAGCGGCGCGTGTTTTCGGCATCCAGCCAGTAGCCTCCGTTGTGTTCGACGGCCAGCTGTGCCAGCCAGTCATCATCCGGGCGCCAGGTCAGATCGGTGCTGGCCAGCCGGCGGGGCGCGGAGGACACGTCGCGACCCCGCTGGATCAACTCGCCGCCGAGATCGCGATCGAAGCGATACCAGTGAATGGCGTAACTGCCGCGGGCGGCCACAGCAAGGGTATCGCTCAGTTGATGGCGCAGGGAGAACTCGACGCCGCGGTGGCCGGTTCTGCCGTCGCTGACATTGAAGCCTTCGGCATCGCGAAAGATGAAGTTGCGCTTGCGCTGGTAGAAGCCGACCAGCTCCCATTCCAGCGGTGAGCTACCCCGCACTCCAAGCTCGACGGCATCGAGTGCTTCGGCATCCAGGTCGGCCACGTCCTGTCCGCGCTGCAGCCGGTAGAGCTCGGTTGCCTGTGGTGCGCGGAATCCGCGCGCCAGGCGCAGCCAGGCCATGCCCTCGTCAAAGTCGCGGCTTATGGTCAGCTCCGGCGCCACTTCCAGGTAGTCGTCACTGCGGTCGGCGGGCCGGTTGTAAAGGCACCCACCGAACTCACAGGTCGTGCCATCCTCGGCCAGATTACCCTCGGCCATGAGGTTGTCGTAGTCATAGCGCACCCAGTCGGCATGCACTCCAGCGCGAATGCGCCAGTCCGGCGCCGGCTCATGTCCCAGCGCCATGTAGCCGCCCAGGCGCTGACCATCGACCTCGTAATCGTAATGACGGCCAGGTGGCCGGATGCCCGCCATTGGCGGGGGGGCATCAGCCTCGCCGTCCTGGGCCTGGAACAGGAAACCGTTGAACCATTCGGCATCCACGCCCCACTGCAACGCACCGAGTGCGACCTCCCTTTCCTGGTCGAACTGCAGGCCGGCCGAAACCTGGCCGTTTCTTTCCAGCGGCTGCCCCGGCAGGAAGTGCTGGAGGAAGGTCATGCGCGAACGACGGGCAAACCCCGTCAAACGGTTCTCCGCACCAGACTCATCCACCCACTGGGCGCGACTGACCAGGCGCGCTGCCGAACCCGTTCGGAAAGCCTCCGGATTGAAGTTAGCCTGTCGCAGCTCCGGGTCGGCATAGGCACGCTCGCCCTGGACGAAACCGGCGGTGTCCTGATCGAGCTGTGCCGCGCTCAGCACTGTCTCCCACTGGCCGCGCTCGGTTGGCACGGCATGGTGCAGCGTCAGTAAGCGGTGGTCGTAGCCTTCGTCTTCGCGAAAACTGCCGGCGTCGACCATCGTCGCATCCAGCGCCAGGGCACCATCGCCCAGGTCTCCGGTCAGCCGCAGCTCGCCGCGCAGGTAGTCATCGCTGCCTCCTTCCAGGCGCACCGCGTTGAGCGGTTCGGTCAGCGGCGAGCGCGTGCGCACATCGATCACGCCATGCAGACCGCCGGAAGCGTGACCCAGCCCTCCGGGGCCGCGCAGCACGCTCACGTCCACGGCCTGGTGCATGTTGACCTCGAACAGGTTGTTGACATTGCAGAAACCGGGCGGCCGAATCGGAATGCCTTCTTCCAGGATCAGCAAGGCGCCGCAGCCGCCGGCGCCGGCCAGCAGCGGCGAGCGCACGGCGCTGAGATGCTCCTGTCCGCTGCCCCGGGTCACCCAGGAGCCGGGCAAGCGTGTCATCACCTCCGAAGGATGGGTGGGACGAATGGATTCCAGCTCCGCCGCGCTCAAGCGGGCCGTAGCCTGTTCTCCATCCGGGGCGATATCACGTCCCCGCACTTCCACGCGGTCGGTCACGGCGGCCTCTCCGGCCAGCATGAAGATCAGCAGCCCTTCAAGCATGATGTTCGCTTGCTCCTTGTTGTTTTTCCTTGCGGTGCAGCCGGGCAAGAATAACGAACGTGACGGCACCACCCAGGGTCAATGTGAATGGAAATACCAGCACCCATCGGCCCAGACCGGCATCGACACTTTCCAGCAACTGGTAGCAGGCCACGCCCAGTAGCGGCGCGATCAGTCCGCGGATGCCGGTCAGTGTGACGTGAATACCCATGTAAAGGGTCGACTGGTCATCCCGGGCAAAGTCGTTGTGCCCCAGGTTCCAGCCCAGCTTCCCGCCGGCAAAAGCCATGCCCAGGGCCAGCGCACCGGGCCAGAACAGGAACTTCCAGCCGGCCACCGAGGCCAGCATGAACAGCGCGGTCGAAAAGACGAACATCCAGGCCTGGCGGGCACGGTAGTCCAGCACATGCACCGCGTCGAATCGGCGTGCCCAGATGGGCGTGAAGATCGACAGGGTCAGCAGGGGCAGCGTGGTGGTGATCATGACCTGCTCGAAGCGGGCAAACCCGAACTGTTCGTTGAGCAGGATGACCAAAAGACCGATCACCATCAGGTTGCCGCTGCCGAATGCAAACATCGTCAGCATGTAGCGGCGGTACCAGCGATCCGCCCTGAGAATATCCAGGCTGGCGCGCAACTGCCCGCCGTCACGTGACCGGCGCTGATTGAGTTCTTCATTCTGCAACTGCCGTCCGCCTCGCACTCGGGTCGCCAGGTATCGCCACGCTGCCCACAGGCCACACAGCCCGGCCAGCGGAAAGAGCACGCGCCAGATCTCCGGCCACCAGGACATCGCCAGGCCGATGGCCGCGGCGGTCACGGCTATGATGAGCGAGTAGATGATCGTGATACGGCCGGTGATCCGGGCGCGCACGTGACGCGGGAAATTGGCCCGCCATATGGCCGCGCGCAAGGTGATCACGCCGGCCCAGGCCAGGCGGGCCACGATCATGCCGGCCGTGATCATGACCAGCCCGAATGCGCTGAGCGGCGCCATGGCCATCAGGATCAGGAACACGGCGGTCACCGCCATAAGGGCCGAGACCCACAGTGGCTTGTCACGCCCCTCGGCCATTCCGGCAATGCCCAGGCTGGCCATGTTGGCAAATGCCGGCGCGCCGGCCACCAGCCCCACAGCCAGGTTGACCCAGGCCGGATCGGCCACGGACTCGAACTGGGTCTTGACCACCACTCCGACCAGCCCACCCTCCAACGCCCCCAGGGCGATGGCCATGGCGGCATTGGCTCGGATCTCGCGCGGCATCAGGTGCCGGGCGATGAATGGCAGCGGGGGCTGGGCGGGCATCGGGATATTGTAGGCCAGAGGGTGGGAGAAAAAGCGTGAGTGAACGAAAGACAGAAAGCGCGCGCCTGTCATCGCCGTCGTCCACCGCTCTACAATATCGCCATGAATTCCATTACTGATACCGATCTCGACGAGCGCCAGTGGCTGGAGCATGTCCTGACGTCGGACATTCCGATGGGCGGCGCCATGGCACTTCAGGTAGCCCAACTCGACGCGGCCGGGGTGGTGCTTGACCTGCCCCTGGCGGCCAATGTCAACGACAAGGGCACGGCCTTTGGCGGTTCGCTGGCCAGCGCCATGATTCTGGCCGGCTGGTCGCTGCCCCGGCTGCTCCTGCGCCGTGCCGGCGTGCGCGCCGAGCTGGTCATCGGCCGCTGTGAAATCCACTTCACCCGTCCGGTCAACGGCCGCTTCCAGGCCCGGTGCCCCTGGCCCGCGACCGGCGATTGCGAACGCTTCACCCGCCGCCTGGAACACGCCGGCCGAGCCAGCCTGGTCCTGGAACCCGACATTCTGGCCGAAGGAAAAGTGGCAGCCAGGCTGACGGCGAAGTATGCTGCTCTGATTCCATCCGGGAGTTCGAAGTGAAGGGATCTGTCATCACGCTGGTCATGCTGACCCTGCTGCTGGCCGCCTGCGGCTCCAGTCAGCGCCACGATGACCGGCAGCAGGCCATGGACCGCTGGGAAGCGCTGATTCGCTGGAGCGAGTACGAAGCGCTGGTCGACATGATTCATCCCGAGTGGCTGACGGACAACCCCATACATCCGGTCGAGCTGGATCGCCTGGAGCAGTTCCGGGTCACCGAGTACCGCGTCCGCCAGGTACTGGTCGACCACGAAGGCGAGGGCCTGGAGCGCCACGCCCGCATCCGGATGTACCATATTCGCAGCGCCCAGGAGCGAGTGGTGGATCATATCGAGGTCTGGCGCTTTGACGACGACCTCAACCGCTGGCTGTTGCATTCGGGGCTGCCGGATCCGAGCCAATCGTAAGGGGTGCCTGTTTCGAACAACGGAGGGCCTGACCATGCGAACCATTGCCGTCGTCAACGCCAAGGGAGGTTGCGGCAAGTCCACCATCGCCACGTCGCTGGCCGCCGCGCTGGCCTGGGAGGGTCACGCAGTGGCCTTGGGCGACCTGGACCCGCAGCAGTCATCGGCTGACTGGCTGACGCTTCGCCCCGAGGACTATCCGGAAATCCTGCCCGCCACCGAACACCACGGGCAATTGCGCGCCCCTCCGGAAGCCGACACCCTGGTACTCGACACACCGGCCGCCATCACCGGCGCCGAACTGGGCAACGTCCTGCGCCGCTCCCAGACCATACTGGTGCCGGTGCTGCCCTCACCCGTAGACATGCGAGCCGCATGGCGCTTCCTCGACCACCTGCTCTCGCTCAAGCCCGTGCGCAAGCATGAGGCACAAGTCGGACTGGTCGCCAACCGAGTCAAGCCCCAGACCATCATCTTCCGCGAACTGACCGGCTTTCTCGACACCTACCGAATCCCGGTAGTCGGCCACCTGCGCGACTCGATGAACTACGTACGCGCCTTCGAACAAGGCCTGTCAGTCTCCGACCTCCCCTACTACCTCGCCTGGCAGGACTGGGAACAATGGGAGACCCTGCTCGGCTGGATCCGGAGCGGCAAATCGGTGGGGAGATGAAAGAAAGGGTGAATAGGGGATAGTGTGAAGAAAAGACAGTGTGAAGTGTTAAGTGTTAAGTGTGAAGGGGCGGGTGCTTTGGTAGGGGCCGATGGCTTCGTGGTGGGGAGAAGGTATCAGCCATCAGCAACCCCTGCCCATCTCATTGATCCTTAACACTTTTTCTCTTCACACTTCACGCTGTCTTCCCCCCCACCGCGACGTTGTCGATGAGGCGGGCTTTGCCCAGCCAGGCGGCGGCGAGGAGTCTTGAGGGGTGGTCGGGGCGTGGGGGGCTGAGGTCGCGGGCGGTTCGCCATTCGATGTAGTCGGGGTGGAAGCCGGCGGCTTCTAGTTGTTCCAGGGCGGCTGTGTGCAGGGCCTTGAAGTCTCCACCGGCGGCCAGCGATTCGGCCATTTCGACCAGTACTCGGTGCAGCGTTGGGGCCCGCCTTCTCTCGTCCTGGTCCAGGTAGGCATTGCGTGAACTCATCGCCAGGCCGTCGGACTCTCGAATGGTCGGCAGGCCGATGATGTCGATGTCCAGAAAGAGGTCCGCGACCAGGTGGCGGATGATAACCAGTTGCTGGTAGTCCTTTTCGCCGAATACTGCGCAGTCCGGCCTGACCTGGCTGAACAGTCGCAGGACAACGCTGGCCACGCCGTCGAAATGACCCGGGCGCGAGGCGCCACAGAGCTGATCGGCCAGCGGATCGGGCACGCGCAGCATGAAGGCGGCGTCGAACGGATACATGGTTGCAACATCGGGGCGCCAGACCAGGTCGCAACCGGCCTGCTTCAGTGCCGCCAGATCTGCATCCAGGGTTCGCGGGTAGGATTCATAGTCCTCGTTGGGTCCGAACTGGGTCGGGTTGACGAACAGACTAACCACGGTGCGCCGGGCACGTTCGCGCGCCGCGGCCACCAACGCCAGATGACCATCATGCAAGTTGCCCATGGTGGGCACCAGGGCAATCGTCTCGCCCGCGCGACGCCAGGCATCCAGCGTGGCGCCCAGGTCAGGCAGTTGTTCGATCAGCTTCATGCTCAGGCGTAGCTGTGGTCGGCATCCGGGAAGCGGCGCTCGCGCACGGCTTCGACATAGGCGCGCAGCGCCTCGGGAATACTGCCGGCACCGGCCATGAAATCACGCACGAAGCGGGGCCGGCGGCCCGGACTGATGCCGAGCACGTCATAGAGCACCAGCACCTGGCCATCGACATCGACGCCGGCACCTATGCCGATGACCGGAATCCGCAATTCATCGGCAATACCGCGCGCCAGATCGGAAGGGACGCACTCGAGCACCAGCATGCCGGCCCCGGCGGCCTCCAGCGCGCGGGCATCCTCCTGCAGCGTACGCGCAAGTGCCTCGTCGCGCCCCTGCACGCGATAGCCACCGAGACGGTGCACATGCTGGGGCGTCAGGCCTAAATGACCACAGACGGGAATGCCCTGGGCAACCAGGTCGGCCACGATCGGCACCACGACCGCACCGCCTTCGAGCTTGACCATGCCGGCTCCGGCTCGCATCACCGCCGCTGCGGCGGCCATGGCCCGGGTCCGATCGTGGTAGCTCATGAAGGGCAGATCGGCGATCAGCAAGGGGTGCTGCAGGCCACGACGCACGGCTTCGACGTGATAGACCATGTCATCGATGGTCACCGGCAGGGTCGAGTCCCGCCCCTGGATGACGTTGCCGAGCGAATCGCCAACCAATACGCAGTCGACGTCGGCCTGGTCAATCAGTTGGGCAAAACTGGCGTCATAGGCCGTCAGCATGGTAATGGGCTGGCCGGCGGCCTTCATGGCCGACATGGCAGGCACGGTGCGAACACTGCGTTCCTGGGTCATGAATCCTCCAAGGGTCTTGATTCCGGGTCGAAGGCCAGGGATCCGGCCGGCTGCATGGCGCGGATATCGCTATCGTCCAGCGCCATCAGCAGTTCGTCAACCCGACCGTGACCGGGCACGGTCAATGTCGGGGCCACCGCGTGCAGCGGCACGAGCACGAAAGCGCGCTCGGGAATACGTGGATGCGGCACCGTCAAGTCGGTCTCGTCAATGACATGGTCGCCATGGAGCAACAGGTCGAGATCGATTGCTCGTGCGCCCCAGCGCTGTCCGTCCCTGCGCCGGCCGAGTTCTGCCTCGACGGCCAGCAGAAGGTCCAGCAGGGCACGGGCGTCGAGGGAGGTGTCGAGAGCGGCCACGGCATTGAGGTACCACGGCTGGTCTTGCACGCCCCAGGGCGGCGTCCACCATGCGGGAGACACCTCGGCGACCCACACCCGCTCCGACCGGTGCAGCCGTTCAAGCGCGGCGGCCAGATTTTCTTCGGGCTGGCCGAGATTGGCGCCCAGTCCGATCCAGCTACGCGTCAATGGACTGCCTTGCGCTTTCCGGATCGTGCGCGCCCGCCTCGCTTCCGGCCGGGACCCGAAATCATGCGCTGGCGTTCGTCGGCATCGACCTCCTGAATGGTCGTCCACCAGTCGGCCAGCTCCTGCAGCCCGGGATCCTCGATGGCGCGCAGCAGCAGAAAATCGTAAGCGGCACGGAAGCGGCGCTCCGACATCAAGCGCAAAGCCCGCTTACCCCGGCGCTTGCGAAAGCGCGGCTGCATGCACCAGATTTCCTTGGCAATGGTCGAGAAGCGGCGATGAATGGCCACGCGCCGGGCCTGTGCGGAAATAGCTTCCTCGCCCGCGGCGGCCAGTGCCTCGACCGGTGCCAGGCCCTGATCGATCAACTCCTCGGCACGCTCCGAGACCCGCTGCCAGAGAAAGGCGGCAAACAAAAAGCCCGGGGTGACCGGCTTGCCCTGTGCAACCCGGTCATCGGTGTTTTTCATGGCCTGCTCGACCAGCACCGGCGGATGCGCCGGATCGTCGAACAGCCCCGGGAACAGGGGTTCCCACAACTGGCTGCGCACCAGCGCCTGGTAGGTGGGCCAGGCCCGCCCGCTCATAAACAGTTTGAGAATCTCGTCGAACAGACGTGCCGGCGGAATGTCGTGCAGCAGCGGCGCCATGGTCACCACCGGGCCGGCGGTCTCGGGCTCTAACTTCAGATCGAGTTTGACCATGAAGCGCACCGCACGCAGCAGACGCACGGGGTCTTCGCGATAGCGTGTGGCCGGGTCACCGATCAATCGCAACCGTCGATCCAGCAGATCCTGGTAGCCACCGACATGATCGCGAATCACCGCCTCGGACGGGTCGTACATGAGTGCATTGATGGTGAAATCGCGTCGCCGGGCGTCCTCGCTTTCCGAGCCCCAGACGTTATCGCGCACCAGCCGGCCGGCGTCCAGTTCGCGGTGCTCATCGTCGCCGCCCTCGCCCGAACCGCGAAAGGTGGCGACCTCGATCACTTCGCGACCAAACCGCACGTGGGCCAGGCGGAAACGACGGCCGATCAGGCGTGCATTGCGAAACACCCCGGCCACTTCCTCGGGGGTGGCGCTGGTGGCGACGTCAAAATCCTTGGGGTCGTGACCGAGCACCAGGTCGCGAATACTGCCACCGACCACGAAGGCCTGGTGGCCGGCCTCCTGCAGTCGATCAATGACCTTGCGCGCGTTGGGGCTGATGCGTTCGGGACGAATGCCGTGTTCATCCAGCGCGATGATGCGGAGCTGATTACTCAATGGTTGCTTGCCTGGAGTCGTCTTGCCTGAACATGAAATACGCCATTCAGGCCACCTGAATGTGCGGGTGAATTGTTATCATAATGGCCGCATAGCATAGCACCATGGCCGGCCGCGGGTCTTCCCGGACGGTGTTGACCCGAGCACAGAAGGAACTGATGCGATCATGACCTTTGTAGTGACCGAAAACTGTATCAAGTGCAAGTACACCGACTGCGTCGAAGTCTGTCCGGTCGACTGCTTTCACGAAGGCCCGAATTTCCTGGTCATCGACCCGGAGGAGTGCATCGACTGCACACTCTGCGAGCCTGAATGCCCGGTGGATGCGATCTACCCCGAAGACGACCTGCCGGCCGGACAGGAGCAGTTCCTCGAACTCAATGCAGAGTTGTCCAGGGAGTGGCCGGTCATCACCGAGATGAAACCGGCGCCCGAAGACGCCAAGGAGTGGGAAGACGTGCCCGGCAAGCTAGAGCACCTCGAGCGCTGAGCACGTAGGCAGCATGAGGCCACGCCACAGGCGACGTGGCCCTGTACTCAACCGAGCTCGTCGCGCAGGCGTGCCAGCACCGTCTCGGCGCGTTCCATTTCCAGGATCTCGCCATCAGGGTCGAGCAGGATGAGCTCCGCGGTCTCGCCCTCGCCGTCACGCACCTCGATGTGATAATCACCGCTGTAGTCAACGGTATCGCCACGCCGCCAGAATGCCAGACGGGCCAGACCGGTACGGCCGAGCTCGGGCGCATCATGATCGAAATGGAAGCGGTAGCGACGCTGCGATTCGTCAATTTCGCGCACTTCCATTCCATCACGGTCAAGCGTGGCAGCCAACCGGTCCCAGACACTCTCCGGCTCGTCCTCGACGGCCAGAAACAGCCCCTTGGCACCGAAGCGAATATGGGAGCGCGACCTTTCGGCCACGGCACTGGGCTGAACGTGCGGCGGTCGTGCGCTGCTCTGTCCGGCCAGTTCCGGCAGGAAATAACCGGGCACTTCGTAGGTCATGCGGAACTGCGGCTGATCCAGTCCGGGCGGCGCCTCGATCGGGTCGATCTCCTCGCTGTCGGCATAAATCGGCTGACGGTCGCGGGCGCAGCCGCCGAGCATGGCCAGCAGGGCAGCCGCCAGCAGGATGGAAGAAATGGTATTCAGAATTCGAGTCATACCCCTTGGGTCCGATCATCTAGTAGGTTGGTGAAATGGTTCCCGGGCCAGATCCCGGCAACATCGTTTGACCACGCAAAAGCATGGCAGTTTAGGCAACTTGAGGCGGTCCCGTCCAGTCAGGCGAACCCACCCCGGACGACCGGGCGGATGACGGCCTGATGACAGCGCCGGGCAATGACTTGCGGCCTGCCGGGCGCACAAGTATTCTGACAGTGTAACCCGAAACGCTCTTGCCAAGGGCGAATTTTTCACACAACCCATTGATAAAACAAAATTTTTACATTTCATGAGTAATTCCGACATCCAACTCTCCTCGCCCTCTCTGCCCGCCACCATCCACGGCGAAGTCGCGCTCGAGTCGTTTGCCGGCAAGCCGCTGGTGCTGTATTTCTACCCGCGTGACAACACCCCCGGATGCACCCGGCAGGGCCAGGGATTTCGCGACCTGTACGACGAATTCCGCAAGCATGAATGCGAGATCGTCGGCGTCTCGCGCGACAAGCTGGCCTCGCACGAGAAATTCGCGGCCAAGCACGAGTTCCCCTTTCCGCTGATTGCCGACCCGGATGAAACCCTGTGCCGACAGTTCGATGTCATCAAGGAAAAGAACATGTACGGCAAGAAGGTCATGGGCATCGAGCGCAGCACATTTCTGTTCGACCGGGACGGTCAGCTCGTGCGCGAATGGCGCAAGGTGCGCGTCCCCGGACATGTCGAGGAAGTGCTCGAGGCCGTCAGGGCGCTGTCCTGAACCGGCCGTTCCACTCCCGCATCACGATTCCCGTTACCCCCAGGAGAAAACCACCCCATGGCCGAACGACCGCGGCTCTATCTGCTCGACACCAATGTGCTCATGCACGATCCCACGGCGCTGTTTCGCTTTGCCGAGCACGACATCTACCTGCCGATGATCGTGCTCGAAGAGCTCGACCGGTCGAAGAAGGGGGTGTCCGAAGTCGCCCGCAACGTGCGCCAGGTCAGCCGCTTCATCGGCGAGTTGATGCACCCCGGCGACCGGCTCGAGAACGGACTGGCGCTGACCGAGCCCGAAGGCCTCAATCTGCAGGCCGGCAGCGGGCGGCTGTATTTTCAGACCGAGCAGTTCGAGAATGGCGCCGAGCTGGTCGGTGATCGCTCGCTGGCCGACAACGAGATCCTGCTGGCCGCGCTGTGCCTGAAACGCAGCATGCCCGACACCCAGGTCATCCTGGTGTCCAAGGACATCAACCTGCGCATCAAGGCGGCCATTCACGGCATCACCGCCGAGGACTACTACAACGACCGCGCGCTCGACGACCTCAGCCTGCTCTACACCGGCATCACCGAGCTCAATGGCGACTTCTGGGACGCGCATCCGGCCGCCGACTCCTGGTCGGAGGCTGGCCGCACCTACTACCGGCTCAGTCGCCAGTCCGACGATGAATGGCACCCCAACCAGTGCCTGCAGCTGGCTGAAGACAACGGACTGGAAGCCCTGGTCCGCGAAGTCACCGACCAGGAACTGATCATCGAGGTGGCGCGGGATTTCCGGCGCGAACAGCACAGCGTCTGGGGCATTCAGGCCCGCAACCTGGAACAGAATTTCGCGCTCAACCTGCTGATGGACCCCGACGTGGACTTCGTCACCCTGCTGGGCACGGCCGGCAGCGGCAAGACCCTGCTGGCGCTGGCCGCCGGACTCGCCCAGACCCTCGACGAAAAGGTCTATCGCGAGATCGTCATGACCCGGGCCACCGTCTCGGTGGGCGACGAGATCGGCTACCTGCCCGGCACCGAGGAGGAAAAGATGACGCCGTGGATGGGGGCGCTGACCGACAACCTGGAAGTGCTGACCGAACCCGAGGATCCCGGACAGGGCGGCGAATGGGGGCGCGCCGTGACCAACGAGCTGATGGCCTCGAGAATCAAGATCCGCTCGCTCAACTTCATGCGCGGGCGCACCTTCCTCAATCGCTACCTGATCATCGACGAGGCCCAGAACATCACGCCCAAGCAGATGAAGACGCTGATTACCCGTGCCGGGCCCGGCACCAAGATCGTCTGCCTGGGCAACGTCGAGCAGATCGACACGCCCTACCTGACCGAGACCACCTCCGGCCTGACCTTCGCAGTCGATCGATTCAAGGCCTGGCCGCACGCGGGTCACGTTACGCTCAAGCGCGGCGAGCGTTCTCGCCTGGCCGACTTTGCCTCGGAGGCCCTGTAGGCCTGCTGGCCGACACTGCTTGCAGCGGTTATGCTGGTCGGTCAAGGGAGACGACCAGCTACACCCATGTCCGGGAACAATCACGACAATGATGCCGACGACCTGACCCGCCCCGCCACCCAGGTGGAGGGCTGGGATGAACTGCCCGAGGCTTCGGCCGAGCAATGGCAGCCCGGCCAGCGCCTGGGCCCCTTCCTGCTCAAGAAGCAGCTTGGCAGCGGCGGCATGGGCCTGGTCTGGCTGGCCGAGCAGGTCGCCCCCCTCAGACGTGAGGTGGCGTTGAAGGTCATGCGACCCGAGCGTCGCTCACGCCTGGCCGAAGCGCATTTTGAAGTCGAACGGCAGGCCCTGGCGCAACTGTCCCACGACGCCATCGCCCGCATCTACGATGCCGGAGAGTTGCCTGACGGCAACCTTTTCTTCGCGATGGAGTATGTCCCCGGCAAGCCCCTGCATGAGCACATTGCCGCTCACCCTCCCTCGCTCAGGGAGTTGGTGGCATTGATGGTGGAAGTCTGCGGCGGCCTGCAGCACGCACATCAGCACGGCCTGATCCATCGCGATATCAAACCGGCCAACATCCTGGTCGGGCAACGGTATCAACGCCCGCAACCCAAGATTATCGACTTCGGCATTGCCATCGAGAGCGTCGGCGAGAACCTGGGTTCGGGACGCGGCCTGTATCGGGCCGGCACCGCCGCCTACATGGCGCCGGAACAACGCGATCGCGACGGTGGCCGCATCGATGTACGCACGGATGTCTATGCCCTGGGCGCCGTGCTGGCCCATTGCCTGCTCGTCCACGCCGGCGCCGAACTGAGCGAAGGCCAGCGCTTCGACGGCACCACGGCGTACTCGGCCCTGGGCCGGAAAAGCGGCGCGGGCAACCACGCATCAACCGAGGCATTGCCGGAGTGGACGGCCCGTCTCGCCGCACTGCCAGCCGAACTGCGCGCCGTGGCCAGGCGCGCCATGGCCCCCGAGCGCGAACACCGCTACCAGTCGGCCACCGCCATGGCCGAAGACCTGCAGCGCTGGCTGGATGCCGAACCCCTGCAGGCCATGGGCGACAGCAGAAGCTACCGGCTGCGCTGTTTCCTGCGCCGCAACGCCCTGGTCAGCGCGGCCGGCGGCCTGATCGCCCTGGCCCTGATGGGCGGTACCGTGGCTGCCCTGTACGGACTAACCGAGGCGCGCGAGGGTCGCAGCCAGGCCGAAAGCGCACTGGAGCTGGCCGAAAAGCGCAGGATGGAAGCCGAGGAACTGATCCAGTTCATGCTCGGCGACTTTGCCGAGCACCTGCGCCCCATCGGTCGCCTGGACCTGCTCGACTCCATCGGCGCCGAGGCCCTGCGCTACCTCACCGCCCGCGACGCCGGAGACGACTGGGAAAGCGCACTCAGCCGCGCCCGCGCCCTGCGCACCCTGGGCGAAGTCCAGGTCAGGCGTCAGCAGTTCGATGAAGCCACCGACATCCTGGCTCGAAGCGCCGATCTGCTGGAACCATGGCACGAAAAGCAAGCCTCCGAACTGGCAGAGCTTCACTTTGAAGCCGGCCAGATTGCATTCTGGCGCGGTCTGGCCACCTACCGCGAGCGCGATTGGGAGACCACAGAAGTCCATTGGCTGCAGTACAAGCAGCACGCCCAGCGGTTTGCGGAACTTGGCGATGACAAACTGCTGGGACGCCAGGAATTGAGTTACGCCTACAACAACCTGGGCACACTGGCCGAGGCACGCAACCAGTTGACCGAGGCACACGACTACTTCCAGCAGACTATTGAGATGCGCCGCGAATTGGTGGACGAGAACGACGTAGAGAGTGTCATCAACCTGGCTAATGCGCTGTCCTGGTCGGCCCGGATCAAGTCGGCCTTGGGGTTGTCATCCGATGCATGGCGAAGCAATGGAGAGGCGCTGGACTTGCTGGAGGCAGCACGCGACATTGCGCCCGAACATGCTCGCCGTCGCAGCCTGGAGATTAATTTTCGATCCATCCTGGCACGCGATGGCGACACCCTGGGTTTCCATGAGTACGCCCGCAATCAACTGCGCACCGCGCTGCAACAGGCCGAGGTCGATGTCGCCAACGAGCCGGAGCAACCCCGCCGCCAGGCAAACTTGGCCCGAATCGCTTTCCTGCTGGCAACCCTGACCACTCCTGACCACCAAGAGCGAACTGAGCTAGTCACACGCGGTGAGCGGGCGCTGGAGGCTGCCATGGAGCTGGGCCTGGACACACAGCGCACAGTGGAAATACCGGCAGAAGGGTTGCGGGCACGATTGCATGACCCTCGCTACATGCCCAGCGAGGCCGACCTGGCCATCGCCCGGAGAGTATTCGAGGCACTGGAGGAGCGCGAGGAATTCGATGCCCATTTCTTTAACCTGGTAACAGTGGCCACTGCGCTGGTCGAAGCACTGATGGATCGCAGCATCGACCTGCCGAACCGATGGATGGACACGCTGCAGGCACAACTCGATGCCGTGCCGCAAACACAGCACGACAACCTGCGCTACAAGACCACTCGCTATCGACTGGGCCGGATACTGAATCCGCAGGCGTCAGAACTTGAAAGCCTGAAGGAGCGTATCGACAAAGTGCGCCAAGCCGTCAAAATGCACATTCAAGCAGATGAGGCTTGAACTTCGTCACATTTTTTGACTACCATCCAGCTTCATCACGAACCACAAACCACGAAGAGAGACCTCAAACATGAGCAACACACCGGTTACCGTGACCATCGCCAATGACCAGCCACCCTACCGGGTCACGCTGAACCCGCCCGGTCCCTACCGCATCACCGAGCCCAACTCCACGATCACCATGCAGCTGGATGAACAGAGTGCGGGGGCCGGGTTCAAGATGTTCGGCATCGGCTTTCGCGAACCGGAGGCTGAAGACCAGCTCCATGCCAATGTCACGACCACCCGGCATCAGGACGATACCCTGAGGGTCACCGATGCCAAGACCGAGAATGGCCGCTTCGAATTTGTCGTGCTTTACCAGGATCAAGGTGGCGGCACGACAGTCTACGGTTACGATCCAGAAGTCGACAACGACGACTGAAGCCATCCGCCGGCCCGGCAATGCCGGGCCGTACCATCTTCAAGCCACACGTCCCGAGCAGGTCAGACGTACAGGCCCTCTCACCTAGCACCTCGCACTATGTGCGCAAAGTGAATTCATACCGAAGTTCTCCCGATGGCTGGCCGGCGGCAGCATAACTACGTTCGGCCACCAGGCACCGCGACTGCAGGGCCAGCACGGTGGTGCAGCGCGTGCCGTAACGCTCACCCACGATAAAGGGCGATGACAGAAAACGCTCCAGCTCGTCGCCGACGCCGGTATCGGGCAATTCGTCGTCGGGGGCAGTGGCGCGATCCTGCATCAGCCCGAACAGGCGCTTCGCATCGATTTCGGCTGATGACGGCAAACCTTCCAGCGCCGTAGCCACACGGCGCGACTTGGGCCAGGGTTCGTCTAACAGCCCATTCGAAAGCGCGTGAATACCCGGGCCGACAGCAGTCGGCCCGGCATGGGTCGAGCAATACCACAGCGTGCCCCGATCGCCCGCCAGCAGGTTGAACGGCCCGTAATCTCCCCGACGCCGGTAAACGGCATGCACGTAGTCGGCCGGTGAGCCATTCCCCCTGATGAAATCGGTCGGCAGTTCACCACGCGAACGCTGGCCACTTTTGCCGCGCGGGTCGCGAAAATTGGTCACCGCCGCCCAGCGACCATCCCGCCCCACGGCCAGCCAGGTGCCACCCGCCTGTTCATCACGCCCGGCCAGTGGCCCCACCGGCCAGTCCCACCAGGCCATGGGCCGCGTCGGCCGCTCATGAAACTCATCGCGATTTGCGGCCAGCAACAGGTGGCGTGGCTGGTGGGGGGTGAAGGCGAAGGTGATCAGGCACATGGGGGGATGGTAGCGGGGGGAAGTGTGAAGTGTGAAGTGTGAAGTGTGAAGTGTGAAGTGTGGAGTGTGGAGTGTGGAGTGTGGAGTGTGGAGTGTGGAGTGTGGAGTGTGGAGTGTTAAGTGGGAGGTGGGAGTTGGAACCAGTCAGGGGGAAACCCAGAAAACCGTCGTCCCGGAATCGCCAAAGGCGATATCCGGGACCTCGCACGCTGCAGACCAGCACGGCTCAAAGGCTTCACCCAAAGCCGTGCCAGCTCAACCCTGCGAGGCCCCGGCGCCAAGGCCGGGACGACAGCGCTCCCCACCCCCAAAAACCGTCGTCCCGGAAAATGCGAAGCATTTATCCGGGATCTCGCACGTTGCGGAACGGCACGGCTCAGAGGCTTCGCTCAAGGCCATTCCACCTCAACCGTGCGAGGTCCCGGCTCGGAGCCTGTCCCGGACTTGATCCGGGAGCCGGGATGACAGGATTGGCGACAAGATGCAGGTGTGGGCGAGGTGTTGGGGACTCAGAAGATTTCGGCCTCCAGGCCAGCGGCCATGGCCATGCCGAGTTCTTGGCACTGGTGCAGAAAGTCTTCATTCCACTCGCCGTGGCAAATCAGTGGCTCCTGTACGGCTTTCCAGTTGAGCCCCCCACAGATGCTCTCGATGGCTCGTCGAGTGCCCGTGCCATCCTTGCCGGCGCGGATGAACATCGCGTAGGGCATGGCGTCGGTCTTTTCGATGACGTCGTAGAAACAGCGGTCGAAAAAGTCCTTGAGCGCGCCGCTCATGTAGCCCAGGTTCTCGGTGGTGCCGAACACGACCGCGTCGGCACCCAGCACATCCTCGGCATTGGCCTCCAGCGGCCGGACGTGACGGGCCTCGACCCCCTTGATGGCCTCGTCTGCGGCGCCGTCGAGCACGGCCTGCACCATTGCCCGGGTGTTCGGAGAGGGATCGTGGGCGAGGACGAGCAACTTCCGCATACGGCTTCCTTCAAGCTGCAAAACGTCCGGCCAGTGTAGACCGGGGTTGCACCCCCGGTACTCCAAACCTCACTGATCGCCATCAAAGCGCCAGATGCCACCATCATTGACGACATACTAATGCGGTCACCCTCGAGACTGGCCACCGGGCCGCGATAGCGATAGCCCCCGGTGACCGCACATTCCGGCTGGCTGTTGATCGGGTATTCCAGCACTGGGAACAGGTGATCGTGAGCACATGGCTGCGCCGGAGTCTGGTACGGATAGGTATAGCTGGCCTCGCACAGCTTCCAGCCGTATTCGACACCGCCACCATGACCTGCCGGCTCGAAATGGACTTCCTCCCATCGGTTCTGCCCGACATCGGCAATCCACAGATCGCCCGTGTCACGATCAAAACTCCAGCGCCAGGGATTGCGCAGGCCGTAACTCCAGGTTTCCTCCTCCGGCTCCCCCTCGCACCGCAGACTTGCCCCAGCTTACCACCATGACTTGAAGTGACTGTATCGAGTGTCTAGACTCGACCAACGCCAAGGAGGATCAGCGACCACCCACCATGCTTATTCGACTAACGTGTCTGCCTGCTCTTGCAGCCCTGTTCTTGTTGGCTGGCTGCGCCACTTCGCCCCTTCCCTTCGAATCCGGTCAGCGGCCGGAGATGAACCAGGCGTTGTTCGGTGAACCCGTCCCGGTGCCTAATGAAGCAGAGGTCTTTGAGCTGTCGCAACAGCAAATCGATGCACTGGAGCGGTTTCTGTCCCGGTACGACGATGACGCCAACCTGCACTGGCAGCTCGCCCGCTTCATCGAAGGTCATCTTTCCAACTTCGATTACTATGGGCAGACGCTGACCGCTTCACAGGCGTTGCAGGACCAGAAAGGCGACTGCATGTCGCTGGCCATCATTACTGCCGCCTTTACCCGGCATCTCGGTCTTGAGCACAACTATCAATTGATGCTCACGCCGCCCACATTCGAACGTCACGACGACCTTGTGCTGGTCAGCGACCACGTGCGCACCCGCGTCTACCCTCCAGCAGGCCTGGAGGACAATGACCGCTCCGACCGATCGACGCGACGGGCCATCATCGATTACTTCCCCAGTCGCGAACGTCAGCCTTCGCGCCCGGTTGCCGAAGACGAATTCCTGGCCATGTATTACCGCAACGTGGCGGCCGAAGTGCTGGTCGAGGGCGAGCTGGAGCATGCTTTCTGGTTGATCGAAAAGGCCGCCCGTATCGACCCGGACAACGCATCGGTGCTCAACCTGGCGGCCGTCATTCATCGGCGGGCCGGAGACTACGACACCGCCGAGGCCCTGCTCCGATACACCGCCGGCAAACACCCAAATGACGTCAATGTGCTGCACAATCTGCATACCGTGCTGGAACGCCGTGGGCACGACACGGAAGCACGGGCCGTGCTGGAACGACTGGCCCACCTGCCCGACCACAACCCATATCCCCGCCTGATGCTGGCCCGCGAACTGGTCGAGTCCGGTCAGCTTGACCGCGCCCTGGAAATCTACGAAGCGGTCATCGAACAGATGCCCTATGTCCACATGGCCTACTGGGGACTGGCGACCGTACACTACAAGCAGGGCGACGAGTTCAGGGCACGGCAGGCCATGGAGCAGGCCCTGGAACTGGCCCATGCCCCGCGACACGAGCGCATGTATACGGCCAAGCTCGATTCACTGGAAGTCGCCAACCCCAAGGGTCACGCCATGCCGTAACGCTGCCTTCGGCGGCGAAAAGCACAATCCGCGACGGCAATTTGGCATCCCTCGCCCCACTTTTGCGTTGGTAGTGGGCAGGCAAGAAATGTTGAGTTGTCATGGATCACATCAAGAATCGCACCCACTGGGCTACCGGCGTATTGTTGCTGACCTTGGCCGGTATGCCGGCACTGGCCGACGAGCCCGATACTGTCTGGACCGGACAATCAGGCAGCGACTGGTTCGAGGCCGGAAACTGGAGTTCGGGCGTACCCGAAACGGGCGACCGGGTCCATATCGATACCAGCGACCCCAACCCCACCGAAGTGACAGCTGCCGGGACCGAGGAAATCGGTGATCTGGTTGTCGGAGTGGAAGACGAAGGCAGCGCCACTCTGATCATCGAACAAGGCGGGGCACTGGACCAGCAAGGCAGCACCAACATCGCGCTGGAGTCCGGCTCGGAAGGCTCGGCGACGGTCTCGGGTTCCGACTCGACCTGGATCGCGGGTGCGGAGCTGATCGTCGGAGAGGAAGGCGACGGAACGCTGCTCATCGAGGATGGCGGCACCATGACACACCAGAACTTTGTCAGCGTCGGTGGCGTAGCCGGCGGGGAGGGGTCGGTGACGGTCACCGGCGCCGGATCGACCTGGAACGCCGGCGGCACGATGAATATCGGGCGACACGGCACCGGGACGGTCACAATCGAGTATGGCGGCGAAGTCTTCAGCGGAGCGGCCCGGGTCCCGATTGGCGGTGGCCTGAGCGATGGCACCCTGATCGTCCGGGGCGCCGGCTCCAAGCTGGAACTGGCCGAAGGGACCGCCAACAGTCACCTCACCCTGGGCTGGACTGGCGCCGGCGAGATGCTGATCGAAGACGGCGGCCGGGTAGTGAACGAGGATGGACGCATCGCGTTTGGCACGGGCACCACCGCCACGGCCACCATCGACGGCCCGGACTCGGAGTGGATCAACGATGCCGGGGTGCAGATGCGCGCCGGCGCCGGCACGCTCAACATCCGCAACGGCGCAACCGTCAGCGTGGACGGCGGCAGCGGCACGGTGGATGTCGCTGAGGAAAGCGATTCCGAATCGGTCATATACATCGGCAATGGAGAGCAACCCGGACTGATCGATGCCACCACGATTTCCGGCGGCAGCGGCGATGCCGAACTGGTGTTCGATCACAACTCCGGCGGACATTACTTCACCACGGACGGAACAGCCGCGGGTAACGAGATCGAGTTGACTGGTTCGCTGGCGCTGCGACATGCCGGACCGGGCAACACCACCCTGCCCGGCAACCATTCCCATGCTGGAACCACGCTGGTCACGGGCGGCACACTGCGAGTTACCGGCGACATGACCAGCACGGTGACGGTGGACGATGGTGGCGCGCTGGCTGGTGCCGGCAGCACGGGGGCCGTCGAGGTCAACAACGGGGGCATACTGTCGCCCGACGCGATGGCCGAGAGCCTGGAAATCGACTCCAGCCTGACCATGAACGCCGACGCCAACGCAAAGTTCCGCCTGGCCGAACCGGCCGCCCCGGAAAACAGTCATGTCGAGGTCGATGGCGACCTGGTCCTCGACGGCACCATCGATGTTCAGATACGCCAAGGCTTCACGGAAGGCACCTACGTCCTGATGACCTACACCGGCACACTGCAGGACAACGGAATCGATCTCGGGCAGTTGCACGGCAGCGGCTACCTCGACACCGGCACACCGGGTGAGCTTCGTCTTGTGGTTGAGGAGGTCGATCGCATCATATTCGATGACCGGTTCGAGAGCTGACACAGAAGGTACACTGGCCTGACAGCACGCACACGACATCGCGGATGAAAGACAGGCCCGACCGGGAACCAATACTCAAGTATGCCGATGCGCGCATCGACCGCGCCGCTGCACTGCGCGAGGATCCGGGCTGGGTCGAAAAGGCGCTGAAACAGTCTGACGCCCGCATCATTGCGACCTGGCGCAGTCGTCATCTGCTTTGCATCACGGAGTCCGACCAGCCGCGGGCCGTGCGATTGAGCCCGGAGCATCTGGCCGAACACATGGTCGAGCATGGCGAGGCGGTTTTTCTCGGCATGGAAGACAGCATGACGCTGTTTGCCGTCGACCTGTCGGACCGGATCGATCCCGAGCCCGAGCTGGAGCCGGAAGCCAGTTTCGTCGACCTGCGCCGCTTCGGCCCCCTGCTCGATGGCCATGACGCCAACCTGCTGGCCTATGCCCGCGCCATGCTCAACTGGCATCGCAACCATCAGTACTGCGGCCGCTGCGGCGCGGCCACGGCCAGCAGTGCCGGCGGTCATCGCCGTCAATGCACCAGCAAGGACTGCGGGCACATGAGCTTTCCCCGCACCGATCCGGCCATCATCGTGCTGGTCGAACATCCAGGCGACGACGATGGCCCTCCGCGTTGCCTGCTCGGTCGCTCGGCCCACTTTCCGGAGGGCATGTATTCCACCCTGGCCGGATTCGTCGAACCGGGCGAAAGCCTGGAACAGACCGTGCGCCGCGAAGTCTTCGAGGAAGCCGGCATCGAGCTGGCCTCGGTGCGCTACCTGGCCTCCCAGCCCTGGCCCTTCCCCGGTTCGCTGATGCTCGGATTCCACGCAACAGCCAGCAGCACCATCATTCGGCGCAACGACGAAGAACTCGAAGCCGTACGCTGGTTCAGCCTCGACGAAGTCGACCAGTTTGGCGAATCGGGCGAAACCGATGGCCTTTGCCTGCCACGACCCGACTCCATCGCGCGCTTCCTGATCGACCACTGGTGCGACAAGATGCACGGGCGCGAATCCAAGGGGAATTGACTGCCTGAAGGCTTTGGCATAGGCTATGGCATATGCCATGGCTGGAGATCTGGAGATGACGACATCGGAACGACAGGTGCGACTGTTCCGCAACGGGCGCAACCAGGCATTGCGTATTCCCCGCGAGTTCGAACTGGAAGGCGACGAGGCCATCCTGCACAAGGAAGGTGATCGGCTGATCATCGAGCCGGTTCGCAAGGGCAAGCTGCTGGCCCTGCTGGCCTCGCTCGAGCCACTGGATGTGCCGTTTCCGGACGTGGACGAGGATCTGCCTGAACTGGACGACGATGCATTGTGAGTAGCCGCTTTCGCTACCTGCTCGACACCAATATCATTTCCGACCTGGTGCGCCATCCGCAAGGCCCGGTCGCCCATCGCATCTCCGAGCTGGGGGAGGACACGGTCTGTACAAGTATCGTGGTTTCCGCCGAGCTGCGATACGGTGCGGCGAAATCCGGATCGGAGAAACTGGCTCACCGAGTCGAACTGCTGCTTTCGGCCCTGGAAATTCTACCGCTCGAATCCCCGGCCGATCACCACTATGCAGAACTCCGTGATCATCTGACCCGCCAGGGAACCCTCATCGGTCCCAATGACTTGCTGATCGCCGCTCATGCGCTGGCTATGGGCATGACAATCGTGACCGCAAACGAACGCGAGTTCTTGCGAGTCCCTGGACTTGGGGTCGAGAACTGGCTGCCTGGTTCGGATCGGGACAGGTAAACTCTCGGGCCATGCCGGGCTCGAATGGAAGACAAATTCTTGAGCGATTCCAGGTGCTGGTCTACCTGGCCGCCATTGGCACCGGTCTGGCCGTCGGTCTCGCCGCGCCGCCGGGGCTGCATGCACTGGCGGTTGTGGTCTGGCCCCTGCTGGCGCTGCTCCTCTACACCGTCTTTACCCAGGTGCCGCTGACTGGTCTGCGCGAGGCCCTGACCGACTGGCGTTTCCTGCAAGTTGCGGTGATCGGCAACTTCCTTGTCATCCCGGTTCTGGTGTTCGGCCTCATGCATCTGCTGCCCGACGATCCGGCCATTCGCATCGGGGTGGTTCTGGTATTGCTGGTCCCATGCACCGACTGGTTCATCACCTTCACCCACCTGGGCGGCGGTGACACCAAGCGCGCACTGGCCTTCTCGCCGGTCAGCCTGCTGATGCAATTTCTGTTGTTGCCGTTCTACCTGTGGCTGTTTCTGGGAGATTCCTTTGTCGTGGCCATAGCCCGGCGGGAAATGCTGCTGGCCTTCGCCGGGCTGATCGTCCTGCCCCTGCTGGCCGCGTTCGTGACCGAAAAACTCGCCGATCGCTCGCGGCCCTGGCAGGATTGGACACAGACGCTGGGCTGGTTGCCGGTACCGCTGCTGGCCATGGTGGTGTTCGTCATCTCGGCCACGCAGGTACAACCGATACTGGGTTCAGCGCCGCTGCTGTTGCATCTCTTGCTTGTCTACACCGGCTTTCTACTTGCCGCGGCCATACTGGCAAAATGCCTTGCCCGCTTCTGGACACTGCCGATAGAGCAGGGACGTGTGCTGGCATTCAGTCTCGGCACGCGCAACTCCTTCGTCGTACTGCCACTGGCACTGGCCTTGCCGGCAACCCACGAACTGGCCGTCGTGGCCATCGTCTTTCAGTCATTGGTCGAACTGCTCGGGATGGCCGTGTTTCTCTGGTGGGTGCCCCGCAAGCTCTTCCCGACACCGCACTATTAACCCGGTAACCAAACAGGTTGCTGGGTTAATGCCCGGACGGAACGGCCGGGGCCGCGAAGCGAAGGCATTTTCGGACATGTGCCGCAAATGCCGCGCAACGAATACCGTAGGTATTTCGTTGCCGGTTTAATAGCGGGCCATGCCTGAATGCCGTGATTGTCAGAACCCGGCAGATCGACTGCGTCACCAGGTCAAGCACTGTGTCGGCAACGAGATTCGTGGCACGGTTGACTGGGACTCGATCCCGAATGACCTGGCGCTGGTGTATGACCATGCCAGGGCCCATCCCGATATTGATCCCGACCGAATCGTCGTACTGGTCCACTCGGAAGGCGTGGTGCATACCGCCCGCCTCATCAGTGATCAGCGCATCAATCCGCTCGGACTGGTCCTGCTGGCCAGACCTGCCGAAAGCCCACGTAACACTGTCCGCTGGCAGTGGGCCAGCCGGGCCGCAACCGGGTTTCTCGAACAGGTAGGCGGTGCTGGCAGTCAGGCGGTAAGCAACGAAGGCATCGCTGGTTGGTGCCGGGAGCAGGGTATGCCCGATGCCAGCTGCGAGCAGTTCATGGCACCGAACGAAGGCTGGAGCGACTCAACACTGACAGAAACGATGAAAGGTCGAGAATTCGAGACGATGAAGGAGAGTTGGCTGTCGCTCCCGGGAGAAGACCCATACGCGCATCATCTCGCCGAGGCAGGCGGCGTGTTTGCTTCCATGAACTGGTGGCAAGGCTGGCTGAGTGATCACACCCCCGTCGTTGATCGCTTGAAGAGCTACGAAGGCGCCATTTCTGTAGTACTTGGGGATACAGACGCCGTGGTGCCGCTCGATCGTCAGCGAGATTTCTACGAGAACCTTGCTCGATCACAGCCGGACACATTCGAGCTGGTGGTCATGCCCGGTAAAGTCCATGCGCTCGGTTCCAATGCCGTCTCCGGCCCCATGTCCGAACAAGCGAAACTGCGTGTAACCGAGACCATAAGGACAATGCTGGAAATCAATAAACCAGACTCATGACAAGGGTTGCATCCGGTTTCTCAAGGCCAGAATTGCTCACCAAGCCGGGCCTCTCCCTGGTGTTCGCAATACACGGACTCGAGCCGGGAGCAACCGTGCCGAATGGCACTGTTGCAGGCCAATGCTTGCGTGATAAAAAGGGTCACAGAGCAAACCGCGTGAAACTTCGTAAACAGCCATTCCCTGTTCCGTGATCGAGGCACACACACCAAGGCAATCACGCTTCCAGCCAGGCACCATACTGGCTGGTCATCGCCACCGTCATGCCTATGCCGCATTGGTGCTGGAAGGAGAGTATGAAGAACTTAGTGTGGATGGGCGAGTACATTGCCCAACTGGTGCAATCGTTTTGCACCCGCCCTGGCACATGCATGCGGACCGTTTCGGCTGCCACGGGGCATTGGTCATCGACCTTGAATTGCCCGATGATTTTGCGTGGGAAACAGGATATCGAGCGTGGCAAGTCGACTCGATCGAGAAATTGGCTTGTCTGGCTCAACGTGATCCGGCAATGGCATTTGACTGCATCGCCGCTAGCGCCGAAAGCCTTGCCTTGATCGAGCCGCCTTTGTGGCTGGAGCGCTTTGTCCGTGGGCTGATTGGCAACTCACTTCCGATCACTCTTATTGCGAGAAGGTGCGGCGTAACCCCGGAGCATGCCAGCCGGATGTGCCGGCGCTGGTTCAGTGCCAATCCAACTATTATTCGCCGGGAATTTCGTGCCCGCAAGGCACTGGAACTGCTCAAGGCTGGCTGTCGTCCCGCCCAGGTCGCTACCGAAGCCGGATTCGCCGACCAACCACACATGACCCGAACCCTGAAGTCCATGACGGGAGCCACGCCAGCACATATCCAGTCGAACTGGAAAACAGGCAGATAGATCAGGTGCGTTCAAGACTGCCTGGTAGTTTGCTCAGATAATGGCCATCAGGATCAAACGGAACCAGGCGACTGATGAACAACCTTTGGTTCAGCCTTGCCCTGCTGGCCGGCACGATGCTGACGAATACGACGACTGCACAAGAGGCCGAAGGAACCGAATGGATAGTCTCGACTTCTCCAGGACTTGATGCACTGCTCTTGATTGGAATGGCAGCGGGAAACGAACTGCAGGAAGAGCGGTATGCCGACGAAATCTCCTGGCTGATGGAGCAAATAGATGGCAGCGGAAAGGAAGCCCTGAAGCAGTTGGACAAGCATATCCGTCAGGACTCCGGGGCGCTGACCGGTCCTGCGCTATGCCTCTTCTTCTCCGGATACCCGACTGCATCGATCGACGATCTGTTGACATCAGCCCGACAGATGGAGGCCAGGATCATGTCGCCACTGAAGGAATCTCCCTTCTGGGGCGGCGAGGACAGCAGAGAACTGATCGAGAGGACAGTTCCGCCTGTCAAGGTGATTCTCGAACAGTTGCAGCAGGCCGGGTATGCCGAATGGTACCAGGATCAGTTTGGTGATCAGTTGCAACAGGCTGTTGAAAAGTTTGATGACGCGCTGTCCGGCTACGACATCATCCCGATACAGCAGCACCTTCTGGGCCAACCTCTGGATCCACACCTTCGTGTCGATATCCTGAAATTCTCGTGGCCCCATGGCATTCGAGTTCTTGGCCAGCGCTTCATCAGTCATCCCGAATACGATATCGAAATCACGCTCCATGTGGCCAGGCATGAATTATTCCATCCACCCTTCGATTTTGAAGATCAACACTACTGGCAAGCACTGGCGGAACTCGAAAAAAGCGAATTAATCCAATCCATCCTTGAGCATTCCAATCCAGCCTACGGCTATAACTCATTCGAGGCACTCGTAAACGAGGGTTCTGCGCAGGCACTGGACCATCTGGTTGCCGAAAAGATGGATATGGCGCACGATCCCGGAGAACGCTGGAGAGAGTCAGACGGCGGCATGCACCTGCTGGCAGCCGCACTCTATCATGCAATGAAAGAAGATGAGTATCACCTCCGGGGTGGTGACTATGGCAAATGGTTGTTGTCGGCCGTTGAACGAGGTTTGATCAATGGCGATGCGGTAAGGGAAAGAGCCATCGAGGTTGTTGGGCGAGAGGCCGTGGAGTCGTGGATATCACGCAAGGCGGAGTCTGACTGATCCGCCTCTACAGCCCCGTGCCAGTCGCCGGCCAAAACGGCCGGCGACGCAACACCGGTATCACGCCTCAGGGCATCTCCAGCTCCAGGTAGGGCCCAAACTCTTCAATATCACCGTTTTCGAACGAGAACGGAGCAAATGGCGTTCGACGATCCGGCCGATCGACCGCTTCACCGAACAGCACTTTCTGCACCTCATCCACATCCGAGGTCACGATGTGCGGTTGTTCCCGAAGCTCCTGCACCATGCGGCTGACGCCACCGCCTTCTGACCGGGCATACACGCCGATGAAGGGGCTGTCGAAGTTCTCTTCGTTCCAGCGCACAACCAGGCGTGCTTCGCTGCTGGTGTCAACAACTTCGGTCTCGCCCACCGGGTCGCCCTGGAAAGTATAGGCATCCACTCTGACCTCGTCCCAGTCCACTTCGGGGTCATAGGCAAAGAAGCGCCGACCGCCCAGCGACCGGCCCAGCTTGTCGTCGCCGAGGTAGAACTTGTAGCGACTCGCCTCGTCGATCTCTCGCCACTCCACCAAAACCACCTCTTCCACTTCCATATGCACCTCGGGTTCGGCGTGCACATTCTGTACGGGCAGCATCAAGGCCAGGCCCACGGCAACCATTCCGGCCAAACACACAGAGTTTTTCATGCTGAAACCTCCTTTGGTTTATTGGGTTCGTAGCTGTCTCAACGAGAAGGGGGTCGGTTTAGTGCCACACCGGGTTGGATGAAGGTACGTTCACGCCCTACCCGAGACCGGGGTTAAATCCCCGGCAGACCCTGTCACGACAAACTCGCTTCACGAATGAGGACCCGGATCAGGACCGCAACAGCCGTTGTCGGGTTACCATGCAATCTGGTTGTCTTCATATAAGCTATGGCTGAGCAGGACCGCATGGAACAGGACGTCGGGTTTGTCGGATTGGGATTGCCTGAGGGCTTGTTGAAGGCCGTGGGGGAGCTGGGGTACGAGGCGCCTTCGCCAATTCAGTCCAAGACCATTCCGGTGTTGATGGACGGGCGGGACCTGGTCGGACAGGCGCAGACGGGCACGGGTAAAACGGCGGCTTTTGCATTGCCGGTGCTGGCGCGGCTGGGGCAGGCGAAGTCCAAGCCGGCAGCACTCGTGCTGGCGCCCACGCGCGAGCTGGCCATCCAGGTGGCCGAGGCCTTTCACCGTTACGCCGCGCACCTGCCAGGCTTTCATGTTCTGCCGATTTACGGGGGGCAGGCTTACGGGCCGCAGTTGGCCGGCCTGCGCCGTGGCGCGGATGTCGTGGTGGGCACGCCGGGGCGGGTGATCGATCATATCAACAAGGGCACGCTGGATCTGAGCGGCCTGGGCACGCTGGTGCTCGACGAGGCCGATGAAATGCTGCGCATGGGCTTTATCGACGATGTCGAACAGGTGCTCTCGAGAATCCCGGATAGCTGCCAGATCGCACTGTTTTCGGCGACCATGCCGCAGCCCATCCGGCGCATCGCCCAGCGCTATCTCAAGAATGCCGAGGAAGTCACCATCGAGGCGAAGACATCGACGGCCGCCTCGATCCGCCAGCGCTACTGGCTGGTCAGCGGGCTGCACAAGCTCGATGCGCTGACCCGGATTCTGGAAGTCGAGCCCTTCGAAGGGATGATCGTCTTTGCCCGTACCCGCGTGGCCACCGAGGAACTGGCCAGTCGCCTCAACGCGCGCGGGTTTTCGGCCGCCGCACTCAATGGCGATGTGCCGCAGAATCAGCGCGAGCAACTGGTCGACAAACTGCGCAAGGGAGAGATCGACATCCTGGTGGCCACCGATGTGGCCGCGCGCGGGCTGGACGTCGAGCGAATCAGCCACGTGGTCAATTACGACATTCCCTACGACACCGAGGCCTATGTGCATCGCATCGGGCGTACCGGTCGGGCCGGACGGGCCGGCGAGGCGATCCTGTTTGTCGCACCGCGTGAACGCGGCATGTTGCGCGCCATCGAGCGGGCCACCCGTCAGCCGATCGAGGCCATGGGCGTGCCGTCGGTGGCCGATGTCAACGAACAACGCATCGCACGCTTCAAGGCGGCCGTGGCCAATGCGCTGGAAACCGAAGAACTGGATCTTTACCGCGAAGTGGCCCAGGCCTGCCAGGCCGAGACCGGGGCCGAAATGGTCGATATTGCCGCCGCCCTGGCACGCCTGATGCGCGGTGGCGACGATTTCCTGCTGAGCGAACGCGAACCCCCGGCGAACTTTGCCCCGCGCCCCGAACGCAAACATGAAAAACAACGCCGGCCGGACCGATCCGAACGACCGTCCCGCCCTCGCCGTTCAGAAGACGACCAGGACAAGGCTACCTTCCGCATTGATGTCGGCCGCAGCCATGGTGTTGCCCCCGGCAATATCGTCGGCGCCATCGCCAACGAGGCCAACCTGGACGCCAATCAGATCGGCCGGGTACGGATCCAGGAGAATTTCAGCCTGGTCGATCTGCCCGCCAACCTGGATACCGCCGTGTTCCGGCACCTGGCCCGCGTGCGCGTCGGCGGCCGCCCCCTGAAAATCAAGCCGGACAAGGGCCCCGGGCATCATCCGAAAACCACCGACCGATCGCAGACTTCGGATCGCCCCGCACCGCGCGGTCGCCGCCACACCGACTCAAAAGACCGCCGACCGTCACACCCGGACAAACCGCCACGCCGAACCCGCCAGGAGAGCTCATCAGCTCCCGAAGACCGCGAGCGGCCCAAGCCAAAAGACAAAAGGCCGCCGCGCAAAGCCAGGAAGCCGGAGAACCAGAGCGGCGAAGCACCGCCGCGGAAACGTCCGTTCCAGACCCGCGCACAGAAGAAGGCGGGGCACAGGGTCAGGAAAGTGATCAAGAAATAGCGGAGGAACACGAGCCTTCGGTCACTTCATTCCTCCACTTCCTCGAACAGGCGGGCTCCGGGGCCTGACTCTGCGGCGATATCCTGCGGGTTGCGCAATGGGCAGCTTTGCAGTGAAAGGCAGCCGCAGCCGATGCAGCCATCGAGTTGATCGCGCAAGCGAGTGAGTTGTTCGATGCGAATGCTGAGCTCTTGCTGCCAACTGCGCGAAAGTTCCTGCCAGTCACGTTTTCCGGGACTACGATGCGCCGGCAGGGTGGCGAAAGCGGCCCTGATTTCCTTCAGAGGTATGCCCAGGCGCTGGGCGGACTTGATGACCGCCACCCGCCGCAACACATCGTGCTTGAAGCGACGCTGGCCGGCCGGGCTGCGCTCGCTGTGGATCAGTCCTTCGGCCTCGTAGTAGCGCAGCGCCGAGGCGGCAATGCCACTGCGACTGGCGACCTGCCCGATGCCCAGCGTCCCGTGCCGCCGCCGACCGTTATCCATGGGCTTTCCACTCGCTGTCATTTCGAACTCTATCCGGGGTTGGCTTAAAGTGCACTTTAACTATTAGGCTGTTTTTCCGCAATCAACAATCACCACAGGAAATCGCCATGAGACAAGTACGCCCCGACCTCTGGGAAACCGAAAGCTTCAGCCCGTTCGAAGGACTGAAAACCCACGCCTACCTGCTCACCCGATCCGATGGCAACGTGCTGTTCTACAACACCGGTCATGTCGATGAACTCGACCCCATCGCACGGCTGGGCGGTGTGTCCCGGCAGTACCTGAGTCACGAAGATGAACTCGGTGACACCCTCAACACCATCGCCGAGCGCTTCGGTTCAAAACTGGTCGGGCATCGTGCCGAAAGGGAATCCTGGCGCAAGGTCCGTGCTCCCGACGAGGTCTACGACCGGCGCGGCCTTCACCTTGGCAATATCGAGGTCATTCCCACACCGGGGCACAGTCCGGGCAGTACCTGCTTCCTGGTCGAATCCCCCACCGGCAAGACCTACCTGTTTACCGGCGACACGATCTATTTGGGCTCCGATAACCGCTGGCGCGCAGGATTCATCGAAAGCGCCCACGAAGAGAAGGACAAGCCCGTCTTGGCCGAAAGCCTGAAGCTGCTGCGAGGACTGAACCCCGACCTGGTGTTCGGCAGCGCCTACACCGGCGACGAAGGATTCGAGGACGTCACCGATGGCAGCTGGCCGGACAAGGTCGATCAAGCGCTGCAAACACTAAGGGATCAGTAACAGCCCGATCATCCCGGGCCAAGCCGCCAGGCAGGCCCCGGGCCTGCCTGACCTTCTCCGGCCGTCATCGACTACTGGGCAGCTTCGGGCGAATCAGAACGAATCAGTCACGAACCGACTCGGCCTTGATCATGCGAAGTTCCAGGCGCTTGACTTCGCGCATGACGCGGTTGGCTTCAAAGTGCATTCCCATGAAACTGCGCAGGAACACGATCAGCTGTATCAGGATCACGGCCACAACGCCCCAACGCCCCAACGCATGGCAGGTAATGCACCTGCTTGCCGGCTCCCTTGAATCACGTCGTTATATGCAGAGTGTCCGGAAACGGCATTTGGGTTCAATTGGCCGGAGGGGATCGTTTTTCAGACTCAGAGGCATGCCGGCTCGAATGGGTGCCGACGCTTGAAGGGTTACAGGTGCTGATCTGCCTGGCAATGAGTGGTAATGGCCTGACCGTTCAGTCTCGGTCGTGACCAGGAACGAGCCCGGGCTTCATGCACCTGAACCACCCAATCGGATCGGCGCATGAAACCCGGGCCTGGAAGAAATCACGTGCCTGGTCAGCAGCGGTTCTGCATGAACCTCCGGCCTGCCAGTCCCGCGAGCAGCAGTGCCATCAATACAATCGCAAGCGGACTCAGGCTCGGTACGGGAACTGTCTCCAATACAGCTCCACGAACTGTAATGTCTTCCGGGCTGCTATCGGCATTGCTGAAAAGCCCGACACTTGACTCGTATTCACCGGCCCCGATGACTTCAGCGTTGAAGGTCACTTCGAGGTCGCAGCCGTCGCCAGGCTGGATGGGGTCCTGAATGTCAAGGCAACTGCCTCCTGCAAGCGCAAACGGCAAGTCGGGGTCGGTAATCTGTTTGATAAGAAGTTCTCCAGTACCCGTGTTGGTCAGCACAACAACCAGTGAAGCCTGGCTTCCTGCGGCCAGCAAGCCGAACTCAAGCACATCCTGATCGAACTCAACTACAGCCGGCTCGGTTGAGCACTGGACTTCTACGTCGGCAACATCCGCCCCGTCCAGCGTGCCGCTTCCGTTGGTGACCGTGCAGGTCTGGATGGGATTGGTGGGCTGGATGGAGATTGTCACATCATAGGCGGTGCCATCGTCCTGGGCATTGAAGGTGAAGGTGCCGTCCGTGGCAACCACCTGATCATCTTCGCCGTTGTTCTGGAGAACGACCTGGTCGCCTTCTAGCCCGGTCACGGTACCCCCGACCGTGTATTGATTGGTCGTGCAGACAACCTCGACATCGGTGACGTCACTCCCGGACACGGTTCCTTCGCCGTTGCTGACTTCACAGCTCTGGAAGTCAGGTTGTTCCAGAACGATGACCTCGTAGGTATCGCCATCGATGAGCGAAGTGCTGAACTGGAAGGGACCATTGGCATTGATCTCCAGAAGCTCCTCACCATTGAGGTCGAGCGTCAGAGCGCTGGAGGCAAGACCTTCGACCTCCCCGCCAATAGAAAGTAGAGAAAGAATTTCCAGTACAAGCTCCGCTGGTTCGGAGTCGCCAACCGGGCTTTCTAGTACGCCTGAGAATTCGGCTGATCCGGCAGATACAGCCTGCAATTGCACGTCGATCTGACAGCTGGATTCAGCGGCCACGCTGCCATCGGACCAGAGAATGGCGGGTACATCGTTAATCTCACCCAGTTCGATATCACCCCCCAGACAGTCCGAAACAAACGGGTCTGATCCATCCAGATCAAGTTGTTCAGGCAATGGAAGTGCCAGCATCAGATCTTCCAGGTCGATGGGGTTGCTGACGTTATCAACAGTGATCGTCAGCTCCAGTGTCTGGCCTGACGGGACCGGGTTCTCAGAAACGTCAAGCGATATATCAGGGATATTGGCCAGTGCATGAACGCGAAGCTCACCGACAAGCCAGTACCAGCCCCAGGCGCCGTTATCATCGAAGTCAAATCCGATCTGGAAGCTATCTCCTTCGAGTGCTTCGATGATTTCAGTCACCGAAGTTGATCCTTCGGCCGGAACGCTGCCAATGGTGGTTGTGTGAACGATCACAGGGGACCAGTCATCATCATCGTTCTCACGAACCACGACTGAGCCAGTCTGAGAGCCAAGTGCCCGGTACATATGATCATACTCGGCGAAGTATCGAAATCCGGGCGCAGAAGCGGTCGAGACGTCGGGTGATGCCAGCCTTGCCCGAAGGCGGCCGGCACCAGCGCCTGCGACATCACTGTCGATGTAGGCGTAATCGCAATTCAATGTTCCTCCCGGCTCACGCGGGCAGCCGAAGTCCCAGTCGACTTCGCCTTCGAGAATGCTGGTCTCCCAGTCCTGCTGAGTTGCCTCATCATCGAAATCCGCCACATAAATGGTCTCTACGATATAGTCTGGATTAAAATCAGCGACGCCGGATATCGGCCAGACCAAGGCGGAGAAAAGAAGCCAGATGCCCAAGCGATGCCCGGACAAGGGCAGTTTGATGTCATTCATAACAGTCAGTCCGTTTGTGTTGCGCTGTCGAAACGCATGCTAGAAGTGCCGCCCCAAGATGGCAAGCGCATGAATATCGTAGCATTCCAGCTTAGTAGACCAAAAAAATGGTCAGCTTCGAGAGCTCTGGGCCCCTGCCGAAGGAATTGGTGTTTAATGGAGCCTTTTCGGCGAATTTGGCCTGAGCGTGTCCGCGCAGAGTTATTCAGAGGCCGTCTAGTTGCCGGTATATTCAATAGTCAGGGTGATTGTTCCCTCATAATTTCCGGGCTCCTGGGTAGGAGTGGGATCAATCGTTCCTCCAATGTAAACAAACAACTCTCCGTTTGCAAAATCGAGGGAGGTCGTAGCCCCTGTGTCCGGATCGAAGGAAGTGCCAGCCGACGCATCGTCACTTGTATTGTGACGTGCTGAGGTAGGCGAGAAATCTATGTCCATCGTCAACGAAGGGTCAAAAGTCTGCTCAAGTACGGACGGAAGCGAAAAGGTCACATCGACTTCGCTGCCGGCTTCCCCATTGACAAAAAAGCTTCCGGCTTCGGCGTCTTCCGGGCTCACCGTGCTGCTCTGCCCCTGAACGACATCTCCGAATTCAAGATCATTCACGGCAGTAACCGTTAAGGTTTCCAGCACCGTTGCAAGCACGTCAATATCAGCAGAGCCTTGGCCTTGTGCCTGCGCTCCCAAAGGCAGCAGGGTCAAAACCATGACGGTGAAAAGTACTTTGACATTCCAAGTACCCATATCCTTACTCCTGGGTGTGATCTGGTCACGCATGGGATTCAGCCATTCCTCATAATCAACTAAAAGCCTGTATATTCTACAGTCAAGGTGATTGTTCCTTCGTAACTACCCGGTTCCTGCGAAGCGCCGGCGGTGAGCTCTCCGCCGACAAAGACGAACAGATTGCCCGTTGATCCTTCCAGGTTGGCTGTTTGATCAACTGCCGGATCGAAAGACGTGCCTCCCGCCGGCTCTGAAGCAACATTGAACACAGCATCACCGGCTCCAAAATTTATGGGCATGGTAATGGAAGGGTCCGTTATCAGTTCCAGGACCATGGGCAGAGCAAAACCCAGAGTGACTTCGGCACCCGGATCTCCCTGAATGGCATATGATCCGGCATCGGCATCGCCCGGCGCGACGCTGACCGACGTACCGGCAACAACGCTGCCGAAATCCAGATCGCCTGTTGCCTCTACTTGCAGTGACTGCAGTACATCGGCCGTTGTGGAAATATCGGTTTGTGCCAGTGCGCCATTCAGCCCCGCAAGAAACAGGATTGCGCATGCGAAGAATGCCGAAAAAGATTGACTCATGGTTAAGAGATTGCTTTTCCGGGAGCGCGAGCAGTTGGCCGCTAAAGTGGGCATGAAAAGCGCTTTTTTGAAAGGTCGATACCACTTGAAAACTACACGCCTGCCCCACGCCTGTCAATCCATTGAACCTCTATCTGCCTCCCGGTGTTTCCACGCCCGGAGCACTCTGCTCTGTGGGGCGGAGAATGAAGTCGAGTCCGTCCACGAAGTCGCCCTCGCGGGTGATCTGGATTATGAAACGCTTCATCTCGGGCTCGGAACGTACTCCCAGGCGCTCGAGCTGAACCGGATCCACCTGGATCTCATACTCCCCGGGCGACAGGCCCATATGATAATGACTGCCATCTGAGAACACGGGTACGCGCGCCTCGTAGTCGCCGTCCACTTGTGTGAGCAGCAGGCGAAGCCCGCCGACGGGCCGCTTATCACCCTCGACCTTGCGCATCACCGTCCCGTCGATGAATCCGCTCACGTAAAAGGGGATATCGATGGGTTTGAATCGATTGGGGTCTGTTACAAACGAAAACTCCGGGAGGCTCGGCACCCAGAGTGGATTGCGCACCCGATCCTGATCGATGTCCACGCTGTATCTCCGGTAGGCCATCAAGTTATATGCCCTGTCCACGCCGTCGGGGTCGCTACGAAGCGACACCGGCTCCCGGAATCGCACGAGGCGATCGTCGATGATGTCATCGCCCGAGTCAAAAGTGCCGGTTCCTTCGTAATCGACAAACGCACGAAAAGTAGCCCCGGCCGATCCTGTCATGGGACGCGACTGGCCGACCAGCCGTCCGTGATCGGGGTCGTAAGCAACGCTGCCCCGGAAGGTCTGCACGGCCGAGCTCGTACCCCGGCCCGCCCGGTACGTGCTGGTGGAACGGGCAGAGTCGAAGTCGAAAGTCAGCGCAAGCTCGGCGATATTTTCCCCGGTAGGACGATCATGCTGCCAGCTCATCCGCAGCCGGGCACTTCGAGTGAAACTGGCGGTGGCATCCACCTGAAAAGTGTCGCCCCGCGAGTGCCGGATATCGTGGCGGTAGCGCGTGCGCACGATGAGGTTGCGCAGGAAACCACGCCGGGCCAGCGAGGTGCGGGTTCCGCCGGTGAGGTGTGTCTCCCGGGCCTCTCCCCGCGCCTTTTCCAGGCCAAGACTGAACAGCGTTCGCCGATACCGGACATCAATCTCCGGATTCCAGGAATAGGTGGTAGCTCGTTGCTCACGGTCGGTCGCGCGGCCTCGAAGGCGAAACGCGAAGCGATGTTCGCCCGCGGTAAACGGCACAAACAGAGATCCACTCGCCTCGCTACGCACACCCGAGGATCCGTAGAGAGGGTGATCGCTAAAGCGAGTGAGCCGTGTCTCCCAATTGACCTGGTTCGGGTAGAAGGCGCTGACAAACACCCGCTGGAGGGCGCCCGGGGCATTCTCCAGGACGAAAAGATGGGCATCGCCCAGCCGGTAGTTCACCCTTTGATAGAAAACCGCCGAGCGAAAATCCTCGTCGACGAAGGGCTCAAGGTAATCGACGCCGACTCCCAGGGTCAGGCGATCGGTGAGGCCGGCGGCGAGCGAGCTATGCAGAAGATCCCTGCCCTCGACATCCGTTCGGCCCGCATCCAGCGAGTAGTTCACCTCTCCGGCTGGCAGGAATCCGCTCGGGATGGTCAGACGCCGCTCCTCTTCTTCGAACTCACCAGACGGCCCAAAGAACCGCAGGGTCGTCTGCTGCGAACCATATCCGAGCGGAATATCGAAACTGTAGTCGCCCGTCGGGCCTGCCTCGACCGTGTCGACCAGACGATTGTTGATGTAGAGCTCGACGTCCCAGCCGGGCTCGGTCTGGCCCCGCAGCTGATAGGAACCAAAATGCCGGCGCGGCGTGATCGGCTCATTGGTCAGACGGACACCCCGGTGAGAGCGGCCCTCCAGCCCCCCTGACGCCATTCTGCCGGCCTGGAATTGGGTCAGCGCCGGATTGGGGTCGAACACATAGCGCCAGCGCAGGTCGTCAAGCGAGGTATCAAAAGCCCGTCCCGGACTGGCTCCGCGAAAAGCGCCCTGCAAGTCGCCGCCCAGCACCTCGCCGCCGCCGCGCACGCTGTAGTTGTGAACAGCCTCGCCGCCCTGGTAGCGCGATGCCCAGGCGTAATCGAAGAACGCTCCGCCGAGCAGACGCCGATCGCGGTCAAAAACCAGTGGTGCCTCCTCCCGCATCCCCCCCGGAATCTGTGTGTGCCCCCGGGCCCGTTCCCGCTCCTGCTCGGCGATGACCGGCAGTGTGTCCGGTGTGGTCAGGCCGAGAGTCAGGCGGCGAAGATTGACCGAAAACGACAGCCCGAAGAGGGCTTCGTAGAAGCGCGGGAGAAAATAGACATCCAGCTCGGTGACAACAAAGCGGTCCGAATCGAAGGCTTGGACACGGCCGTCGATTTCCGCGACTCCCGCGTCGAGGTCAATCCGGTAGTCACGGTCGGATTCCAGGAAAAAGCCTTCGATCCGACGACCGTCCGGGTCGAGGCGGTAGTCGATGCCCAGGATCTCGAAAAGCTCCGATAGCGGCAAGTAAAACTGTTCGCCGTCGTACCGGCCGCTGATCATCGTATTGACCGCCCCGTGGTAGCGGAACTGAAGCAGCGCCTCGTCGGGTTCTGCCCATTCAGCCTCCGAAAGCACCAGAGACGGCAGGCAGAAAAGAACCAGAGCAAGCCCCCTCAGACACAACCGGCTCATCAACGCTCGGGGATTTGAAAGCCAATCTCCGCTGAAACCGGATCCATCGAGATCCGATCCGCGCGGGCAATATCGCGCTGTCCGGCGCGGAACTCCAATTCCGCCCGATAATCGCCGGGGGCCAAGTCCTCCACGGACGCCGTCAATCGTCGCAGCAACTCGAAATACAGCGACACATTCTGCTCGCTTTCCAGGACGACTTCCCCGGCGTCGTCGAAAATACGCAGGTGGCTGCGACCGATAAAGGGCGCGTTGCCGGTCCGCTCCAGGTCGGCAAGAATCACCAGCTCGTCGTCCTCGATATTGGCCTCCAGGCCATGGACGTCCACCCCCGTGTGCGCGTCTCCCTGCTTGAACAGGACCGTGGTCACATGTCGAATCTGGAATGCGATCCGTGCCCCGACACCCTCCTGAACTTGTCGGGTCTCCACATCCTCGTCGCGAGGGTTGGAGGTCGTGACGATCCGGCTCCAGTACACGCCGTCGACCGCGTCGGCATCCGGGCTCACCATCAGGCGAACGGTTTGCTGTTCCCCGGGGGGCAGGACAAACGCCCGGGGAAAGGCCCGCACCCGCTCGCCGAGATCACGCGGTTCACCCTGTGCGACGTCCTCGTATTCCATGTAAATCTCGCCTTTCTCGTCGGACCTGGGATAGCCGAACTGAAAGCTGATCCTGACTTCCTGGGGGGCAGCCGACTGGTTGGCGACGATGAACTCGCCGAAAGGATTGCGGTTTTCCATCACCACCGTAGTGGGAGCCACGGAAACCTGTGCGTGCGCTTCCGGCAACCCGGCAAACGCCACCGCCAGAAGGAAGGAAAGGGAAACCAACGATGTGCGGAACAATGCCTTCACTGTTTCTTTGCGATTAAGGAGGCTCAGAATAACTCTACGCGGGCGCGCGGCTTCCCCAGCCCGCTGGAACCGTTCTGAAGGAGCGCACTAATGGAAAAGACGGAACGACCCGGACAGCCCCTTCACGGGGCTACGATGCATACTTCGATCGGAAAACTACACCCCCGCCCACGGCCTGTCAAGGCCGTGCACGAGCCAGGGTGAGACGACGAAAAAGCAACCTGATCGACAAACCTGTGAAGTCAACGTAGACCGGGGCTGCACCCCGGTGTTCACTCGATCCACGGGTATTACCACCCGGCAGATTCGGATTCCCTGGTGCCGAGTTTTCCGGAAATGGGATCAACCTGCACCTACATTAGCCCGGCTATGCCATAAACCTCCGGCGCAGGACCGCTCTGCTGCCCGGCATAACCATTTAACGTCGCAAAAACTATACAGAAAGACTTGTTTTGTGCTATTAATGCGTCATTATGAAGAGGCGAACCGACCCACTACCGCCTAAGCTGGCGCGCCGCGCACACGCCCTGGGAGATCGCCTCCAAAAAGCGCGCCTGCGACGCAAGCTTGCCAGCGAGCTGGTGGCGGAACGTATTCGCGTTTCCCGCTCTACGCTTTCACGCCTCGAGAACGGCGATCCTTCGGTTTCACTCGCAACCGTATTGCGGTTACTGAGCGTCTACGGCCTGGATTCCGATATCGAAGTCCTGGCCGCGGATGACGAGGTGGGGCGCCGCTTGCAGGACGCCGATCTGAGAACCCCGCAACGCGCACCCCGGCGCAGGCGTTCCTCGGAGCCGAGTGATGGGTGATCCGGCGGCGCTCCGCGAGGTTGCCGTTGATCTGGGCCCTACATCGGAGACCGGACCAAATTGCCTCGGCCGGCTGTCGCACGAGCGCGGAACGTTGCGATTCGAGTACGAGTCAGCCTGGGTCGATTCGCCCGACTTTCTTCTATTGGACCCGATGATCGGCGCCTATCCAGGCCCCCAGTTTCCTGCCTCCGGACGGGACAACTTTGGTCTGTTTGAAGATGTATCGCCAGACCGATGGGGGTGTGTGTTGATGCAACGCCGGGAGGATTTGCGCGCCTATGAACAAGGGCGTAAACCACGCGCACTGAACGCCTGGGATTACCTCCTGGGCGTCCAGGATGAAACTCGCATGGGCGCCATGCGGCTGCGAGCACCCGACGGCCAAGTATACCTCGACAATAGCCCGAAACCCGTGCCCCCGGCGACGGAGCTGCGCACGCTGGAGGCGGCGTCACGTGAACTGGAGACCGCGCTTGAGCGCGGCGATCTCGAAGCACTCGACCGTTGGATACGTGTGCTGATTGCACCGGGCAGCTCGCTGGGAGGTGCGCGCCCCAAGTGCAGCTTCCGCATGGTCGACGGCAGTCTCTGGATCGCCAAGTTTCCTGCGAAAGATGATCAGCGCGATGTCGCGCTGTGGGAGCAGGTCCTCGCCCGCTTGGCGGAAAACGCCGGGATTACGACCGCGGTCAGCACGCTGTACCCATTTGGGCAGCGGTACCACACATTCTGCATCCGCCGTTTCGACCGGCGCGGTGATCGGCGCATCCCGTTTGCATCAGCAATGAACTTCACCGCGAAAACTGACGGTGACGAGGCTAGCTACCTTGATATGGTGCAGGCGCTCGACGACCATGGAACCTATGAGGTCAAGCGCGACCTGGAGCAGTTGTTCCGGCGCGTCTTGTTCAACATTCTCGTAAGCAACCGAGACGATCATCTCCGCAATCACGGCTTCTTCGTCACCCGCGACGGCATCCGACTCGCGCCCACTTACGACGTTAACCCGATGCCCGAAAAAGCCACTCATGCCCTGTCGATCGACGAAACGTCGGCCGCTCCGGACTTATCGCTGGCACTGGCGACGGCAGGCCTCTACGGACTCGACAAGCCTGCCGCCAACCGCATTGTCGCCACGGTGCGCGATGCAATTGCACCCTGGCGGGAGGTCGCGCGGGAGCTGGGCGCAAGCCGGGCAGAACTGCTATCGATGGAGTCCGCATTCTCGGACCGGAGCAATTGATGCTTTGTGCCTTTGCGAAAAATTCGGGAGACGGGAGACGGAAGCCGGAAAGCGATCCGGGTTCTCATTGATCCAGCGAAGCAACCGTAGACCGGGGGTCGCGCCCCCGGTCTTCAATGCACCAGCCCCCTAGAAAACGTAAATCAATCCAATGCCTACCTCGGCTTCATAGTTGCTCCGTGCGATCGGGCTTCGCCGGATGTTGCTGCCGTAGTGCTCATAGAGCACCTCGCCGAAGATCTGCCAGTTCCTGTTGATGTAATGGCGATAGTTATAGTGAAGCCCGACCGAACGGTATCCGCCACTCAGGTTGGTCTCAGCCAGTCCCGACGCAGCGGCCTGGGCAGCCGTTATGCCGAAATCCTTGTTGGCGTAGTCGCTATCGTGAAAGAGCACAGCCACGGCAAGTTCAGAACCGGACCCGTCGATACGGTGGCCAAAGCGCCGCCCTACCCCGAAAAGACCAAGATTTCCGTTTTCAGTGGCGATCACCCGACCATCGAGCCAATAACGCCAGTCGGGGGAGAAAGCGCGTCGGGTTTGCAGTACGAATTCAAACTCGTCATCGGAGTCACCGAGTCCATCAAGGCGACCGTCAGACGAATCACTTTCCTTGCGACCCTCATCGAAACCGATTGTCGCCTCAAACAGCCATGTGTCCGCTCGAAGTCCACGCCAGCCTATTGCCTCACCCGCCCAGTAGAAGATGTCATTGCCTCTCCGCCACTGGACCGCACCGGCAGGATCGACTTCGAAACCGAATTCATCCGACCCTTCGTAGGCCGATTCGTATTCAACACCCAGCCCCAGCCCGAAGGCCCAACCATTCTCCCCCCTCGTGAAGTCATCGAGAGAGGGCAAGGGAACCAAAGCGGCATTTTCCTCCTGAGCGACTGCAGTTTGAAAGAAGAGAGCATTCAAGAACACCACCAACAAAAAGCCGGTAAACGTTTTCATTTTCATTGCACTCAAACACTATGGGAAGCAAAGTATTCACATTTGTGTGTGACGCTTTTGTGAGGGATGTGTCTGCAGTTCCTTTACGAACTATCTGATTGATTATCGGCGCATTTCGAGGTCTTATCGTGAGACACGAAACCTTGTCCCGGTTTCCTGGAAGACGGTGGTCGGTAGTCAGTGGTTGGTGGTCCGCGGTCTGAGATCTGAGCCGGCAGTCCAGGAAACGACGAAAAGACCAAACGACAATCCCCCGGAAACCGGAAACCGGAAACCTGAAACCTTGAGCCTTGCGCCTAGAACTCCCCCTGTATGGCAATGGTGAAGATCGGGCCGATGCGGCGGTCGCGTTCTTCGATGAAGGCAATCGGTTCGGTGCGCCGGCCCTCGTGCACGGTGCGGTTCCACATGCTGCGTGCGCCGAGCAGATTGCCTACAGTAGCGCGTACGGTGTGGCCCAGGACGTCGCGGTGTTCCAGGTAGAGGCTGGCCCATACCGGGCCTTCCCACATCCGTCCCTGTTCGGTCAGTCTGACGTTCCTGGACTGGTAGGCGTAGGAAGCATCGATGCCCCAGCCCCAGTCGCTTCCCGGTGGATCGCTTCTGAAGCCGAGTGTGGCCTGGTTTTGCAGGCTGTTGCTGATGGCGCGTGTTTCGCCGGTCAGCGGATCTTCGACGCGGCTGTCCTGCCACAACAGGCGGGTGTCGATGCGGCCACCTTCCCAGCCCAGTGTTTCGAGCCGAATCGTGTTGCTCCATTCCGCGCCATAGCGCCAGGCACGGTCGATATTGCCCGGCGATTCGCCGCTTTCCCCGATGGGGATGATGTCGACGATGTCGTCGATCCGGTGCACGAAGGCGCGCAGGGTGGTTGTGACTACCTCCCCTGCTTCGGTTGACAGCTCGGTTTCCAGTTCCCAGGTCTGGGGTGGCCTGAGGTCGGGGTTGGCGGCATCCTGAACATCATCGAACAAGTCTACGCTGGCGAGAAAATCGCCAAAGTTGAGTTGTCCGACCCGGCGTTGCAGTCGGAAACTGACGTCCGTTTCGGACCCGGCCTTCCAGGCCAGTGCCAGCGATCCCTTGGGCCGATGAAAGTGCCGTGTCATGCCGCCCGCGCCGACCTGCTCCAGGCGTGAGTATTCTCCGCCGGCAGTGGCTTGCACGGCCCAGCCCTCTCCCAGGGGGCGGTTGTAGCCTGCCATCAGCTCCACTCGCTCTTCTTCGACAACTGCGCTGAGGCCGGGCAGCGGTACCGGCTGGAACTGGCCATCGGCGAGCTGGAACAGGCTGGCGTCGCTTTCCAGGCGATTGAGAACCGTCTCGCCCGAAAACTGCCATTCACCCGTCTCGCGCGCAAGACGATACTCGCTGCGCACAATGTGTTCGGTTTCTTCGTTGCGGCGATCAAAGCGGCTGCCGCTGTCCGGGCGATCTTCGGCGTAGTCGGTCAGCAATCGATTGGAGAAGTCGAACGTCTGCCCGCGCGTCAGGCCGATCAGCTTGAGGCGTCCCGGCCCCCAGCCGAACTCGTAGTCAGCGCCCAGCTCGTAGTTGTAGCCCTGACCGGAAAGGCGCACCTGGCGCTCACGGTCGACCAGGCTCGGACCGCTGCGTGTGCCGTCTTCCTCGAATCGCTCGCGAATGCGCCGGTAAAGCAGGTTGATATTGGCGACCGAATCGCCCAGGTCATTGATCTTGAACCGGCCACTCAGGCGCGGCTGGTTGAAGCGGGAGTTCCATTGTTCTTCGCGGCGCTCGATGACATCGCCCTGTCCATCGAATATGAGCGTTGGACCATCCGCACCGCCGTGGCCGGAAAGGTTGTCCAGGCCCAGCGAATATTCCACCCGCCCCGTCTGTCCGCTTGCAGAGACTTCAAAGTTCGACAGGCGAGGCTGGGTGTTGTAGGGCCGGAATTCCGGTCTCCAGGCATAACGTCCGCTGATGCGCTCTGCGCTGATCACGACGTTGGCGACCAGGCCGGAAAGTCCCGGGACATCCAGCGTGGAGGCATCGACGATCTCGATGCGAATAACGTTGCTCACCGGTATCCGCCCCAGTTCCGAGATCACTTCATTGCTCTTGCCCGACATGCGCTGACCATTGATCAGTACATTGCCGGTGGCTTGTCCCAGTCCGCGTTCCTGTACCTGTTGTCGGATCAGGAAACTGGGCACTTGCTCCAGCATGTCCAGGGCGGTGCGCGGGGCATAACGCTGAAAGTCTTCGGGTGTGTATACCCGCTTGCCGTTGTCAGGCAATGCCAGGTCGCTGTCGGCCGGCACCGAGCCGGAAAGGACCAGCAACATCAGAGAAAAGCACATAAGCACGGTCATACGACCCTGAAAAAAGGACATAACTATCTCCCAAGGGCGTGCTGATACGCCCTGATCAGTGGTTCTAAGGGTTTACGAGGTGTGGGGTGTCGCGGTCAGTCTTGCTTGCGGACTTCGATGCTGCCGCTGAAACTTTTCGATTCCACCTGAACACTGCCGTCGCCGGTACGGTGATCGAGCCGTTCGCCCGGGCCGCGACCGCTCCGGACTTCGCCGCCGAAATCGCTACTGATGCGTCCGGAGAAAGTGTTGGCGCGCAGGTCCAGCGGCGTATCTGCGGGCAGTATCAGATCGATGTTGCCGCTGTGGCTGGTGATGCGATAGCGGGCGTTGGCCGCTGGCTTCAGATTGATGGTGGCGCGGCTCGATACGGTTTCGATATTGAGTTCTTCCACATCGGCCCCGTCGAGCCTGATGCCGCCCGAAACGCTGTTGACGTCGATCCGCCCGGCCAGGTTGCCGGCCTCGATATTGCCGCTGACCGAGCGCAGGCGATTGCCGCGTAATCCAGCGGCATCCATGCGCTGTTGGCCGCTGACGGTCTGCACTTCAAGTTGTTCCGGCACAACGCCGTTCAACCGTATCGAGCCGCTGACCGACTGAAGATTGACCCGGCGGCCCGCGAGATTCTCGGCTTCGATATCGCCACTGACCGTGCTGGCTTCGACTTCCACACCATGCGGCACGGCGATGGTCAGGTTCGAGCTGCTGGCGCCGCGCGACATGCGGCCCCCACCCCGGACCGGATGGAGTTTGACGTTCCAGGAAGATTCATCACCGTCGATGCTGAGTTCGCGCACATCCGCGCCAAGCGTTCCGGTAATGGTGAGCCGGTCATCGTCGCTACCCGTGATCCGGTACTCGCCGGTAACGGCACTGAACTGGATGCGTCCGTCGGGACTCATTGGACGCTGTTCATCGACGGTCTCCGAAGCAAGGGCCGCGGATGCCAGGAAGCAGAGAATCAGGGCGAATACGGACTGCTTGTACATAATCAAAGACTCCAGGTCTGCGCCGCGTCCGTCGAAGACGTGGCTTGGTGAATCAGTTCGCTCTGCCGCAGGCGGGCCTGCGCCAGGAATTCCATCAGCATCAGATTGTCGGGGTTCCGGGCCAGGGCCTGTTCCAGTTCGGCAATGGCTTGCTCGTTCTCGCTCCAGGCCGTTGTAAGACCCGCGTTGATGACATCCGGCTGCGGCACATCGGCCCAACTGACCTGATGCCGCATGGCCTCGATCTCCGACGAGATGACCCATTCACTGATACGGGTCGGCGTTGAATCCTGTGGCATGGTGACCAGCAGTACGACCGCCAGGGAGGCGGCAACGGCCAGGCCGCCGGCAATGCGGCCGAACCACTGTTGCTGCTTTGGGGCGATACGGGATTCGATCGCCTGCCAGGTGCTCCCATCCGGATCCGCCTGTCGCGGCAGGGCGGCGAGTCTGTCATCGAGTGTTCGGTCGTCAAGCGTCATGACAGCGTTTCCTTGAGCAATTGGCGCGCACGGTGCAATTGGGCCTTGGAGGTGCCAATTTCGACCTTCAGGCTTTCGGCGATTTCCTGGTGACTGAAACCTTCCAGGCAAAACAGCACCAGCACGTCGCGGGCCCGCATCGGCAGTTTGGCGATGGCACGCTCCAGATCAAGATCGGTAGCCGGCCACGGCGGTTCGATGTCGGTCAGGTGCGGCAGGGCATCATCCGTACCCGACACTTTAAGCCGCCGGCGATCGGCCAGCGCGACATTGACCGCCAATTGCTTGAGCCAACCGCCGAAGCGTTCGGGCTCGCGCACCTGGTCCAGCTTCTGCCAGGCCTGCACGAAGCTGTCCTGCAGCAGATCCTCGGCCAGGCCGCCATCGCCACCGGCAAGTCGCCACAACAGGGGCCGCATCCAGCCGGCATGGCGCCGGTAAAGGCCAGCGAAGGCACTTCGGTCGCCATTGCGCGCGGCCAGGACGAGATCGGTGTCCGGCTCCGCATGCGTGGGCTGCTGATCGGTTTGCGCGTGCATGCTCTCAATGATGCGCCCAATTCGCAGAAGGTTGGAAGATGCCGGAAGTACTGGTAGCTGTCGCTCACAGACAGCACCCCAAAGCATCCCGGGGATACGCTCCGGCGGCACACCGCCCCACCAGAAGGGGACCAGCACCAGGCTCAGGCTGAACAGGCAGGTTTGGCGAAATGAGCGTTCCATGCCCTGAATAGATGCGAAGGATCACGAAATGGTTGGAACGGCGTAAGGAGCGGATGCGCGGCAGAGCGCTTCGGCGAACAGCTCCGGGCGAGGGCCTTTCAAACAATGTCTGCCCTGGATTCCGGGTAGTCGGTAGTCAGAAGACGGAAGACGGAAGACGGAAGACGGAGAACGGAGCCACCGGGTAGGTCGGCGTTACATCGCCGACGGACGAGGTCTCGGCCACCCCCACACGTAAGCTTGCGCTCTAGGTGTAGCAGCGAAATTCACGCTGAGGAAAGGAAGGTACACGTTGGCGAGCCGCCTTCGTCAGCTGATGCGGGGCTTTCGAGGTGGGTCGAAGAATGCATGTTCCGGCTTTTATCAACTGATCGCTGCCGGCGCCCATGCCAGGCAAGCCACAATGCTCAGCAAGTTCAGACCTGCCAGCGCCCATGCAACCCGCTGCCAAACAACGGCACCCGACGCCCCGGACTTCAGCCACCAGCCCGAAACCCCAGCCAACAAGGCGCCCACCAGCCATGCAGGAAAACTGAACAGAACCAATCCGTAAGTCATGATCGAGGGCTGGCCATCCAGGAGGATAGCGACTGGAATCGCCAGACCCACCAGCAGACTGATGCCTGAGATGGCAAGGAGGATGGTGGGCAGGCGATGAGGCCGGACTGATTCGGGAGCACCTGTACCGGATTCCTGTGAAGTAGCCTTCATCTTGCACGGTGCTCGAACGGGCAGTGCTCACTATTATGCCTATTCCAAAAATCCCGAAGTCGGAGGTCGGAAGTCTGTACGTCTATACGTCGGTGCATCCGTGAGAATTCGGGAAACCTCGGCGCTGTCGTCCCGGCCGTAGCGAAGCGGAGAGCCGGGACCCCGCACGCTAGGGAACTGCATGGCCTACTGGCGCACAGCCGCACAGCCGCACTGACGCAAAGCGGCACAGACCTCAGACATCCGGAAACCAGAACCCTGAACCCTGAACCCTGAACCCTGAACCCTGAACCCTGAACCCTGAACCCTGAACCCTGAACCCTGAACCCTTTATCCTTCCGTCTGTCGCCGCCCCGACCAACCCCAACGTACTCTTCCCAACGCTCCAATCACGCCTGGCCAGCACCGACCACCGGCCCACAACGGACGCCAAAGCGTTCCGCGACCTTGTCGAGCGTGCGCCTGTAATGTTCGCGCTCGCGCTTGTGGGTCAGCATGAAGCCGATCGATGCCCGCAAGCGTCGCGGAAGCGGATACCAGCGATTGAAGTCCAGGCCGTTCCGGGAGACGATCTTTCTGAACTGCCCTGCCGGGATCGCCTCTGCCATCAGACTGAGGTTGTAGAGCTGAAGCGGAGTCAGTCCGACGGCCATCACGTATTGGGGTGCCTTGCGGCGCAGCTCCTCGACGTCCATCGCGTAGAGGGGCACCTGGGTCAGCTTGTCGAGAAACATCAGGTGGGTGAGGAAGTACGCGGCGGCCCCGCCCGCGGGGAAGGGGATCGTGGCCGAGCGGTTCTGAATCGACAGCACCCTGCCGCTGGCCGACGCGTAGGGCTCGTATGAATGCTCGCCGCGCATCAGCGACCCGGTGCAGTTGACCACCCAGCTACCGGGCTCGACCGGCATCGTGGCCCCGGACCGAAGGACCAGCTCGGCACCACCATCGCGATCGACAACGTCGTCGAAATAGTCCATGACGACCTCGTTGAGTCCCTTCGCAATGGTGTCATTCTCGGCCTCGGAGAGAAACGCGAACAGGAAGTTGCCGGTCTGCGGTGTCAGGCGCACTCCGTAGTTGTCGCCGAACCAGCTCATGACATCGGCCTCGTTGGTGCCGTCGAAGCGGCGAGCCATCTCCATGGACAGCAAGCTGATGGGCTTGCCCTGGCGCCACCGGCGCACCCCGCCCGGAAAGAAGCGATCACGGCTGGCGAAAAGCGTGCCCGGCCCGGCAATCAGATTGACCTCCCTGCCGGGCTGATCGGAAATCAGCGCGTGGGCCGTATCCATGCCGGTCTTCCCAGCGCCGACGATCCACACAGGCTCATCGCTGGCCCGCATCTCCGTCCCCCGCACGTCGAAGCCATCCGGTGAGACCGAGCGGGCGCGGGTGCTCGACAGCTTCAGTGGTGGGTTCGTTTCAATTCCCTGCCCGTATGCCTTGATCAGCCGGTCGGCCTCAAGTTCCATTGTGCGACCTTCACTGGAGCGGCAGGTGATACGGACTTTCCCGGCCAACTCCTCGGAATTCTCGAACTCGTATCCGAACAGCTCGGTCACCCGGATGCGACGTTTGATCACTTCAAGGCAGTGGTGCAAATGCTCCAGCACCTCCTCCCTGGTTGCGAGGTAATCAGGTTTCTTGCCCAAGGTCCACTCGATGTTGCCGGCGGTAAACAATGAATGCGGCTGATGGAGGCGGACATAATCGTAAGTGTCCATCCACATGCCGCCCGCGCGAGAACGGCGGTCAACCAGGATCACCCGCTGGTCGCGGGAGAGATACTGGCTGGCGACGAACAGGGCATTCAGCCCCGAGATTCCCGCGCCGACAATGCAAGCGTCATATCGATCTGTCATTGCGTTTCCCTTGTCTTGAATTCAAGGCTTCAATAAGGATCGCGCAGCCTGCACAAGCCGAGCCCGCTCGCCGAATCAGAAGACATCTGCACTCGCAAAGTAACACGCAAACCCAAGTCATCACCCGCCATTGCGCTGAGTCGGCAATCAGAAACCCGAATGTCCTGGTTTCTGCAGGCCCGAAGTCCGAGATCCGAGGTCTGAGGTCCGAGCCGGAAGCCCAGGAGATGACAAAACGACCAAAGGACAGAACGACAAAACGACCAAACGACAATCCCATGGAACCCGAAAACCGCTCCTGATTCTCATTGCTCCAGTAAAGCCACCGCTCACCAGGTCTGCACCCCCGGTGTTCACTATCCGTCTCAGATGTGTTCGACACGCTATTGCGAAGTCGGCCTGGCATAGTCGATCAACGAAGCGTCTTCAGCACCGTATTAGGGAAACCAAGAGGTGAGTATGGTCTTGACACCATATGCCTTAGGGTGCATAATTGCGCCATGCAGTGGGAAGTCAGGTTTGCCGACGAATTCGATCCTGAGTTCGACGAGTTGCCCAAGATCGTTCAGGACGAAATTCTGGCAAGAGCGAAAGATCGATTTGACAAGCACCTGAACAGAGAGAAATGACCATGGCACGTACATTGACCGACAAGTTGAATTCATTGCCTGCCGATCGACGCAAGCGTATTGAGTTCCGTGCCGCTGAGCTGATCGATCAGGAACTGACCTTGCGCGAACTTCGCAAGGCGCTCGACATGACCCAAACAGCGTTGGCCGAGCGGCTCAACGTTGGCCAGGACACCGTCTCACGCCTGGAGCGCAGGACGGACATGTTGCTCAGCACTCTGGATGACTATGTTCAGGCTCTGGGTGGTCGCCTCGAGCTGAACGTGGAATTTCCGGGCCATAAGAAAATCCGGCTCAAGTCCCTGCATGAGCCAAGAACCAACGACGAAGAAGCGGCCTGATCAACAAACCACTGAAGCCACCGTAGATCGGGGTTGAGCCGGCAGTCAAGGAGATGACAAAACGACAATCCCCCTGAAACCTGAAACCTGAAACCTGAAACCTGAACGCTTTCCCGAATTTGCATTCCCCCACCCCCACGCGTTACAAAAGGGGCCACCTGGCGTATGAGCATGCCCTGGGGACGGGGCGGAAAGGGAGGCAGCATGGCGAAATTATCCATTCTCAAGCGAATCGATTCGGGCGAGTGGGCGTGCCTGATTCCCATGAGGACTGCGCGGCAGAAGCAACTGGCGGTCAGCCCCGCTCAACGGAAGGGAATGGCGTTCTGGTCTATTGCCGTTGGCATCACGCTCGTGTTTTCCACCCTATTGATGATCGAAGCCAGCGCCCATGCCGGCGATCCAGACTCGGAGAAGTTTTCAGAAGAGACCGCCCAGCACGTCGCGGAAAGGCGCAAGAAGATCAAACGCGAGATCGAGCAACTGGCTGATCATCCGTGGGCCGGAGAGTATTACGCAGGCGATGGCACGGCAGTCAACATTTATCTGTGGCTCGCACCTGAGTCCGGGTTTGTTTTTGAGTGGCACGGCTGCCTGGGCCTCTACGACATCAACCATGGAACGATTGGATTTGACGGAAAAACTATCCACCTTGATTTCAAGCACCCCAATGAGAGGGAGGGGTTCCAGGGCTTGGCGGAAGCGCTGATTCCCATTGAATGGGGCGACCGAAGGTATCTGGTTCCACCCGACGAGATGGGTGAATTCGCAAATGACGTCAATGCCTGCCTCGAAACACGGCAAGGTTCTCGTGGCGGACATTTGCTTCGAAGAGGAGATCACGAGCTCAAAGCTTCCGGGTACCCAATTCTCCCGGAAGAATTCGCAGCATACTTGCTAGAGGATCCGATTGACGCCACCATCACAGACGTGGTTTCAGTTAAAGAATGGACAAACAGCCTGGGATGGAATATTAAGGAAGTGACAGTTGATCTGGACGTAGGCCAGCAGAATGGACTGTTCCCCGGCATGCGGTTTTACGTCTATTCACCCGAATACATATCTCATTGGCTGACAGTTTCTGAACTATCAGAAGATACCGCTCATGCGGTTGTCACGCAAACGGTCGAGGAAGACTTGGACGAGGTTGACCCGCAACCCGGTTGGCGCCTGACCACCGAGCATCCATGGTTTTGTGGGGACGAGACAACCGAGACTGCCTATTAGGTCATTCCAGCTCACGGATCTGAATTCGGGAGATTCCCATTCGGAGCAACCATTTTCGTTGCGGCCGACTGTTAATGGCCAACTAAACTGACCCACTATTGGCCAACAATTTTGACCCACCCCGGGTGGCTTTGGCCACAAAACACTGTAGCGTCCCGTGCCAGACAAATAAGCCGGGACAGATCATTGAAGGAGTGGGTTGTGATTCACAAAATCAAAGCATTACACGATCAGGGGCGGGGCCTATCGGTCCGGGCGATCAGCCGGGAACTGGGCATTGCCCGTAACACGGTTCGCAAGTACCTGAGACTGAACGAGATGGCGATCAGCCAGGCCCAGGAGGATCCCTCGCGTAGCAAGCGTCTGGACGAGTATCGAGATTTCCTCATCCATCAGCTCAAGACGTATCCCCGGCTGAGCGCCATCAAGCTGGCTCGGCGACTTCGTGAGAAAGTGGGCGAGTTGCCAGCCTCTGAGCGTAGCCTGCGCCGCTACGTGCGAGCGCTCAAGGAGCAAATCGCCAACGGCCAGACTCGTTATTACGAGCCGGTGGTTGACGCCGTACCCGGCGTTCAGTGCCAGGTTGACCCCGGCGAGCTGCGCGGAGTGATGATCGCAGGGGTGGAGCGGGTGGTCTACTTCGTGGTCTTCGTTCTGGCCTGTTCACGGCTGATGTACGTGGGGGTGCGATTCCAGCCTCTGGACACCGAGGCGTTCATCCAGCTTCACGACGAAGCCTTCCGCTACTTTGGTGGTGTGCCTGAGGAGTGTGTATACGATCAGACCAAGCTCGTGGTGATCCACGAGCGGTACCGAGAGCTGACGCTCAATCAACGCTTTCACCAGTACGCCACGACTGCCGGTTACCGGATCCATGCCTGCGAGGGCTATGATCCCGAGAGCAAGGGCAAGGTGGAGGCCGGGGTCAAGTACGTCAAGCAGGACGCCCTTTACGGGGAGTGCTTCGAGAGCGAGACGGCGCTGTGCCAGCACCTGCAAGGCTGGTTGGAGGCCGTGGCCAATGTTCGCAAGCACGGCGCCACCGGTCGCCAGCCGCGGGCCCACTTCGAGGCCGACGAGCGCGCACACCTGCGTCCCTACATTGTGGCGCAAAGCCTGCTTCAGGCTCGCCCTGACCACGAGACCCGCCGGGCCGACAAAACCGGGCTGATCTCGTGGAAAGCCAACAAGTACTCAGTGCCCCTGCGCTGGCAGCGGGCCCAGGTGGGTGTCTCTGAACAGGAGGGGCACCTGCATATCCATGACCTGGAGAGCGGCGAGCACATTGCTGAGCACGTGCTGTGTCTGGAGAAAGGCCGCACGATCAAGAACAACCACCACTACCGGGATCCGGCCCAGCGCATCGCGGATCTGGAAGCGGCCATCTGCCAACAGCTGCCCGACGGTCAGGGCGAGACGCTGTGCCACCTGCTCAAGGTGACCTCGCCGAGGATCTACAAGGACCAACTGGCAGGCCTGCGTGATCTGCTCAACCGGCATGGACCCGTCGACGCCGAACTGCTGCAGACACTGACTCAGCAGCCCCGGTTGACCGCCAGCACCGTGCAACGCTACCTGGAGGCGTGGCAGCAAGCTCGAGACCGCGGGCGAGCCCCCGATACCAACACAACGCCTGATCATGAGGACCGAATGCCTGTCTCGGCCCTGCAAGCCTATGCTCAGGTTGGCCGCTCCAGTGGCCAGGAGGTGACCCATGAGTCGGCTTGAACAGACCCAGTCCCAGTACCGCAGCCTGCGCCTGAGCGCCACCGCCGGGCACCTGGGTGAGCTGCTGGCCCAAGCCGAAGCCAACGAGCTGTCCTATCTGGAGCTTGCCCGGCAGATCGCCGAGCACGAGCTGGCCGAGCGCACCCGCCGCCGCATCGACCGGCACCTGAAACAGGCACAGCTGCCGGCGCACAAGCCGCTAGAAGCGTTCGACTACCGCCACCAGACCACCATCACCAAGCGTCAGGTCAGCGCCCTGCTGGACTTCGGCTTCATCGATGAGCGCCAAAACCTGGTGTTCATCGGTCCGCCCGGGTGGGCAAAACGCACTTGGCCATCGGCATTGCTCTGAAGGCCATTGAAGCCGGCTACAAGGTGCTGTTCCGCACGGCACTGGCGCTGGTCGAAGACCTGGAGCTGGCCGAGATGAAAGGTGAACTGAAAAAACGGCTGAGACAGTTGGGTAAGTACGATGTGCTGGTGATCGATGAGCTGGGCTACCTGCCCATGACCCGGCAAGCCCGCTACAACCTGTTCCAGCTGATCAATAGCCTGTATGAGTACCGCTCAATCATCCTGACCACCAACAAGGACTTCAGCAACTGGGGAGCCTTCTTCCACGATGACGCCGTGGCGGTACCGATCATTGACCGCGTCATCCACCACTCACACATCTTCATGCTGGGAGGAGAGAGCTATCGCTTGAAACAGAAAACCACGAGCTAGACGACACACGGTGGGTCAAAATAAATGGCCAAAAGTGGGTCAAAATAGATGGCCATTGACACTTCGTCTTCGTTGCTCCAGAAAATGATGATTTCGTAGCGGTACATGCTTTTACTCCGAGACAGCATGTTGGGAGTCTGCGACGGGTTGCCGGCCTGGCGCGGTTCAGTCATCTGCTTTCCTTTCGGCGACGGCATGAGTTCCAACCAGGTCTTCGGGGGACAGCAGGCGGAAATTCACGGTGGGAAGTTGCACCGGGCCCCATGGGGCGCGGGAGGTGAACAGGGCGACGAGTTCGCGCATGGCGGAGTAGAGGACGGAGGAGCCGTTGACGCGGATCAGGCGTTCCAGGTTGTCGTGTTCGAATGCTTCATCGACCTGAAAGAAGCCGATTACTTTGAAGTGCAGTTCGTAGGGTGACTTCTTGTCGTATTCGGCGCTGGTGTAGAAATCGACGGCGACCTGCCACTCATGCTCGGAGTCGGGGTTTGTTCCGAGCTCTACACGCAAGCCGAATCGACTGTCATCGGCGCGGTGCCAGTCTTGTATCTCTTCTGCCGAGATGTCGGCATTGGCAACGCAGTGCATGCGTTCGAAGAAGTAGTGCTCAAGCTGTAGCGGCGAGTTCATTGTCTTTTTCCGAAGTGCCGGATATGCGGTACTGTGTGCGATGGGTGATGTTGCGTCGAAGGTTTTCCGGGCTGGCGGGAGCCGGGCGCGATTTGATGGCGTGGAACCAGCGGGCGTCGTCCTCTTTTGCGCAGGCGCGCAGGTGCAGTTCGCCATCCAGGGCGCGCACGAGTTTGACCATGGTTTCCAGCGTGAAATTGCTGCTGCCACGGAGGATCTTGGTGATGTAGGCGGGGCTGGTGTCGATCCGCCGCGCCAGTTCGCTCTTGTTGACGCCACGGCGCTGCATGAGCGCTTCAAGCGAATCGGTGAAGTCCATTTCCACGTTGGCGAGCTCGTAGTCGAGCGTTTCGCGGAATTTGTCGAGAACATTGGATTGCTTCTGGCTCATTACCCGTCCTTGTGGTTGTCCTTGACCCATTCGAGCTGCTTGCTGGCACGAGCCTCTCGGAACTCGGCGAGGATTCGCTCTGCGCGTTTGATCTCTTTTTTCGGCGTCTTCTGGCTTTTCTTCACAAAGCCGCTGGTACACAGAATCAAGCGATTCCCGTCATGCGCGAAGAGAATTCTCAGCGATCCCTGAATCAGTTCCCATATATCATCCTGGATCTTGTGCATTTTGCCGTGCCCTGGCGAGGGCCGTTTCGGGCGACCCGGTCGAACAGTGCGGTCATGCGAGCAGCCTCTCGCTGTTTGTTGGCGCCCAGGCTCATCAGGAACCCGGAAACCAGACCGGTGCCATCGGCGTCGACTTTCTCGATCAATGTCCAGGTGCGCTGACTGAGTGACCGGACCCGCATGTTTAACCTATAGGTTAAGTTTTGTCAAATCAAGTGGACGCATATTAATTCTCGCGAAGCCTGAAGGCGCCGTCTTCGCTCTGTCTGACCATCCCGAGTTCGGTCAGGGCTTCCAGGACCTGGGTGACGGACTTTTCCGGTTTGCGCTTGTAGTGGCTGGCCAGGGATTGGGGGTCCATCGGAGCCGCGGCCAATTGGTCGCGGACGGCGCGGATTTGGGCTTGCAGGGACTTTGGCCAGGGCAATTTTGATTTGGGTCCCGGATCGGGTCCGGGATGCCGCTTCGCGGCAGTTTTGGGCTGTTCTGTAGCGAGTTCGGCCTGGGTGGCGGTTTCTTCGGGGGCCTGGTAGTCGGGTCTCAGCCAGCGGATTTTGCCCTGGGCTTCTTCGGCGGCGCGTTGGTGGTTGAGGTCGACGAGGCGTTGGAGGAGTTCTTCTTCGGCTTCTTGCTGCTCTTCGGGTTTTTCGGGCCAGGGGGTGGTGGCACCGGGACGGCCTACCAGTTTGTCGGCGAGGTCTTCCCAGCCGTAGGCCTGGAAGACGGCGCGGTCGAGGTCGTCGTGGAGTTCGCGAAGGACGGAGACCAGGCCTTGTTCGTGGATTTCCTTTTCCTTTTTCGTCAATTCTTCTTCGCGGCGCAGTTTTTCCAGGACGTTGTACATGCCGGTCATGGTGAGGCCGGGGTGTTGTTCCTGCTGGCGCTTGCGGTGGGTGTCGAGTTGTTCGGCCAGGGTGGCGATGCGGTTGGCGGTGGCTTCGTCTGGGGCCGGGAAGGGAAAGGTTTCGAAGCAGCGCGTTTTGTTGTAGCGCGGGCGATCTTCAAGGGTGCCGCCCATGCGCAATGCCCATTCCATGTGAAGGCGTGATGACAAAATGCCCAAATGTGATACTTGGTCCGTCGCGATGCACACCAGCATGTTGTCCGGGAGGATAGACTCGTCGAGAAACTGGAAAAATCGGTGTTTGCTGGTTTCGACCGTTGCAATATATCGACTGAGGCCTTCAGACGCTTTGCGCCACTCCCGCCGCGGTTCGCCAAAGATCCACCACTTTTCCCTGTAGCCCTTTCGGTTGTTCTGATCACGCTCGGGCTTTACCTTTTCTTGAACCCACTGATAAATGGCTGGATAGGCTTTTCTGGCCTCTTCGGACGTGTAGTGGAAAAGGTCAATGACCAAGACGCCCCTCGGATTCTTGGTGAGGTCGCGGCCATTTCTGTACTCACGAATGATTCGTTCAACCCCTTCCATATCACCAAGTCCGAGCTTTCTGGCTTGATCCGGTTCGACGATGAAGCCTGGGCCAATCAATTGCACACCCCTTGAGGATACCCCGCCGTTTGCCTGTAACTCGATGGCTGACGGAAGGTCTGCACCCGCGGTCAAGTTTGCATGAAGTTTTCCAACGCGCCATCGAATTTCGAAAAGCCGTGTCTCGTCATCGGTCTTGGTTTCATTATTCAGTGTGCCGAGCACGCCTGGATACTCACCACCAGCACCTACCGTCATCGCGATTCTGACCGCCGCACCATCCGCCCCATCCACCCACGGATGATCGGGAATGGCAAACACCAGCGACAGCGGCTTCTTCTCGTTCATATGCCGCTCGATGATGCGGCGATTGAAGGTTTGGCGGAGGCTGTTGGTGGTGATGAGGCCGAATTGTTTGATCTTGCCGTTTCTTGCCAGGTCGGCGGCCTTGTTCCACCAGTAGATGACGAAATCGGATGATTCGGGGACTTCTTTCCAGGTCTTTCTGAGGGCGTCGACGTAGCCGTCGCCGAGGGCGCGGCGCATGCTGGCTGCGCCGATAAATGGCGGGTTGCCGATGACGTAGTCGGTTTCGGGCCATTCGGCCTTTCTTGGATTGATGTAAACCTCCTCGGGCACCTGCGCGGACTCGTCCGGGATATCCTCGCCGGTGGTGGGGCTTTTCTTGTAGGTCTTGCCGTCCCAGCGCATGACGGGGCGGCCGGTTTCCTCGTCCATCTTGTATTCCCAGCGGTCGTAGGCGAGGACGGCGTCGCGGCATTCGATGTTTTCGAAGGCTCTGAGTACGGGCTGGGGCGGGTTGATGTGGCCGTGGGTGCGGAAGTGCCATTGCAGGTAGCCGATCCACAGGACCATTTCGGCGATGGCGGCGGCGCGGGGGTTGATTTCCAGCCCCAGGAACTGGTGGGGGTCGACGGTGTTGCCCTGCATTTCGAGCAGGTTCTGGCCTTCGCCCAGGTCGGCCAGGGTGGTGAGCACTTCGCCTTCCAGGCGTTTCATGTGTTCGAGGGTCACGTAGAGGAAGTTGCCGCTGCCGCAGGCCGGGTCGAGTATTCGGATGTCGCAGAGTTTGCGGTGGAAGTTGCGGATTTCCTCGACGGCTTTTTTATGTTTGTCCTGTGCTTCCAGGGCGGCGGCGGCGGCCTGGACGTCTTTCCATTCGTCTCGCAATGGGTCGATGACGGTGGGCATGACCAGTCGTTCGACGTAGGCCCGCGGCGTGTAGTGGGCGCCGAGTTTGTGGCGTTCTTCGGGGTCCAGCGCGCGCTCTAACAGGGTGCCGAAGATGGCCGGTTCGACTTCGCTCCAGTCGTGGCGGGCGGCGTCGATGAGGAGCTGGATCTGTTCGGCGTTGAGCGGGATGGGGTTGATCTCGGTGAACAGGCTGCCGTTGAAGCGCAGGATCTGTTCGTTGAGCACGCCGCTGTAGCCGCCGGTATTCATGGTTTCCCACAGGTCGCGCAGGGCGTGGGGGAAGTTGTCGGGGGATTTTTTCAGGCGCTCGAGCAGGGCGGTGAACTGGCCCCTGGGCAGCAGGCCGACATCCTCGCAGAACATGGTGAACAGGCAGCGCTTGATGAAGTGGGCGACGCGTTCGACCTGGTAGCCGTCCTTTTCCAGCGCGCGGGCGAGCGTGGCCAGGGTTCTGGACAGTTCGCGGGTGACGCGGGCGGCGCGTTTGGACGGATCGAGGCTGTCGGGGTCGGTCCAGATGTGCCGGAGACGCTCGCGGACGGACTCGTCTTGCAGGTCTTCGAGATGGATGCGGTGGCTGCGGGCGTCGGGGAAGGGCACGTAGGTGCCGCCGGAGCGCGAGAATTCGGAGTAGACCTCGATGGTCTTGCCGACATCGCAGGTGAGCAGAAACGGCGGCCGGCCTTCGCCTGCGGGCAGGGCGCGGATGTAGGTGTCGGCCTGGGCGGCGGCGCGCAGCATGGCCTTGTCCCAGCGGCTGGAGGCGTGGTCTTCGGTCACGCGCTTGGCTTCGAGCACGAAGTGGCCGCGCTTGTACAGGTCGATGTAGCCGCGTGATTCGGTGCCGTCGGGATGGCGGATATCGACGCGGTGTTCGAAGACGTATTCGTCCTCGGCGGGGTCGTCGCTGGCCGGCTGCGGGCCGGGCAGGTCGAGGAGTTGGCAGAGTTCGGTCAGGAAGAGCTGGTAGTTGGCGCGTTCCTTGCCGCCGGTGTTTTGCCAGCGGGTGATGAATTGGTCGATGGGTGTTTCGTTGTTGTTGGTGGTGTCGTTCATGGGTGGTGCGGCCGGGCCCCTCGTTGCCTGGGTCAAGGGTAGCAGTAGTGGGGGTGGAGGGGAAATGGGGGTATTGGCTATCGGGGCGGGCTGGCGTGGTGGTACTCCACTCCCGTCGCCCCGGAAATCGCGGAGGGATTATACGGGGCCTCGCACGGTGGGGATAGCTGGGCCGTGCTATTGGATAGGTGCGGGATCCCGGATATTACCTTTGGCAATTCCGGGACGACAACCTGACCGATGTCATCCCGGGCCTGATCCGGGTTCTCGCAGGGTAGCTTTGGCATTGGCTGTGCTATCGGCAATGTGCGGGGTCCCGGATATTGCCGTTGGCAATTCCGGGACGACAGGTGTGAGTGGGTCGAGATGACGGTCGATCCATTCAATATCGATGATGGTGTGATTTGACACGAGAATGCGGGGCACATGCGCCAATATGACACGCCCGGATTGGCACAATCATGGGTGAAATCGCATGCGACTACGGAAAATCAGTAACTTGCGATGAAGGCATGGTAGTTGCTTATTCATCTCCGCAAGATTTTTTACTCGCAGCAAAAACAGGAGTTATGCAAATGACCCTTCGCAAACTGATTACTCTGATGACGTTCTCCATTGCCCTGGCTATCGGTGGTGCCGTTTACGCACAGTACGATGAAGCTCCGCCGCCGGCTGAACCTGAGCAGACTGACGTGTCCGATCAGGAACTGCAGCAGTTCGCTGAAGCCCAGACTGAAATCTCCAGCATTCAGCAGGACTTCTCGGCCCGTCTGCAGGGAGTCGATGACCCTGAGGAAGCCCACGAGCTGCAGGTTGAGGCAAACGAGAAGATGACCGATGCCGTCGAAGACGCCGGTCTTGATGTGGAATCGTTCAACCGTATCGCGATGGCGGTGCAGAATGATCCCGAGCTGCAAGAGCAGTTGACTGACATGATTCAGTAATAAAGCTGAATCCGGGGCTACTCGATAGCCTCAAACCGGACGACCGGGGCCCTGCGAGGCCCCGGTTTTTTCGTGGCACAATCCGAGCTGGCTCGTGCACGAGTCTGCCCAGGCTGGATGATCGGCAGCGCAAGAAAAGGGCTGGCGGTGTGCGCTGGGTCAGCGCTGGCTGAAGTGTCGCCTTGAGTCCATTGTTTCGATCTGGTAACTTCCCGGGGAGAGGGGGCCCGGGATTTCCGGAGCGCTTTCACCAGCATGACAAATCGTCAGCCAAATAGGGGATTCTCTCCAATGCACACTAGCCAAACCCGTAGTCTGGGTCGTCCGGGGTCGGTTGTTCAGGCCCTGATTCCTGTTCTGTTATTCGCGATCCTGTCGCCCCCTTCGGCGATAGCTCAAGCTTTTTACGAGGACTTTGAAACAGATCCGCCTTGCGCTGGCATTGGAAATCAATGTGAAACATTCACGAGAACGCTTGAAGGTGTTGTGTTTGAGTTTATTTTCACTGAAGAAGGTGACGGTGGAGACTTTATCTGGGAGGAGGAGTTTGGTGAAAGCAACTCCCCATCCATGAATGCTCTGTCAGGCGACTTTGACACAACCACCACAGAACGTATCGTCATCAAAAGAGAAGACGGGCAAGCCTTTTTCTTCGAAAGCATTTTTCTGAGGAACGATAACACTGCAGACACTAGTGTCCGGTTTAAAAGCCGAATAGATTCAATTGGTTACCGTCTTTGATCTGATCCAGATCGCTTCGGTCGATCGTAACCGCCTGTTTCAACTGTGTTTTTTCAAATACAGTTATGGAGATAATCTGTAGCATTGCGTGCAGCGAAATATCGAGGTCCAAACGCTTTTTGATGATGGCGATCAGCACATAGGTCGACACAGCAATCCAAATTTGTGTCTTGACTGCGTTCTCCGATCGGCCGAAGAAGCACTTGATACGGAGATTTTGCTTGATCCACTTGAAGAACAGCTCGACCTGCCACCGGCTTTTGTACAACGCGCAGATCGTAAGAGCCGGGAGTTGGAACTGATTGGTGAGAAATACCAGGGTCTTTCCGGTTTCCGGGTCCTTGAAGCGAATGCGTCTCAAGTGTTGAGGATAGTACTTGCTTGGACGCTGGCCGCAGAGCGCAATAGTTTGGTCGCAGATCAGCCCAGCTTGCCGATCTGTAGCAGCAGAATAGACCCGCCGGAAGTCCAGGTTTGATTTGGCCCGGATTACAAAGAAGGCGCCGGCCTGGGCCAGATTGAATAGTCGAGCATAGTCCAGGTAGGCCCGATCCATCACGTAAAACGAACCTGCCTCCGGAATCAGCAAGTCTAGAACATTGACGTCGTGCAGCTTGCCGTCGGAGATATGAATGAAGCTGGGAATCGATCCGCGCAGATCCAGCAGGGTATGAAGTTTGACTGCCGCTTTTGCCGTGCGAAATGGTGCCCATGGGAACATCGACAGACATAGGTCGATGGTGGTTGAGTCGAGTGCGTAAACCGTATCGGGAAGACCCGAGCTTATGGATTCGTCGACATAGAGGCTTCTCGCTTGTGCAATCAGATGCTGGGCATAGTCGCCGTAAATTCTCCAATCTCGCGACTCGTTTGCATCGGCAAGAGTTGCTCGACGAATCGGCTGGCGAAAGCCCATGTGGTAAAGCTTTGCAGACTGAACCTGGAGACAGGCTTCGATGTCCCGCAGGCTCTCGCGGTAGGTCAGCTGGGCAAAGGCCATACAGCGGAACTGTTCGGCGCAGCTCAGAGTTCGCACTCGCCGGTTGCCGTCGTATCGGTCGACGGTGCGGTGGAAAGTCTTCCAGGGAAGGAAATCCATAATCTGAGCAAAAAGCGTCTTGCCGATGTTCATTTGCCACTCCGGAGGGCACGGTATCGGCTTGGTTATACACCGCGAACTCCGCGTTCAAATCGGGGACACCTTTTTCCGCTTGTAATGTGCTGTAAAACATGCGATTTTCGGGATTCAGAGCACTTTTAACCGGACACTAGTGCACTGCAGAGCAAGACATTATTGCCCAGGGGTATTTGGGTGACAGTCCGGTCGGCCCGCAGAACACAATTTCCGATGGTGAGAGCGGGGTCTATGATTTCAACGTTGCGGTTGATGAGGTACGGTTAGAGTCTAACGATTTCGCCACCTTCAATATTGATTCTTTCCGTGGAGATGTTTCGGTACCTGCCGACCCTCCCACCGTTACCACAGCCGCCCCCACCAGCATTGGCACGACCTCGGCCACCCTGGGCGGCAATGTCACTGATGATGGGGGCGCTCAGGTGACCGAGCGGGGTGTGGTTTATAGCACCAGCCCCGATCCGACGACGGACGATAATGTGGTCGAGATCGGTGAGGGGACGGGGTCGTTCAGTCAGAATGTGACAACGTTGAGCCCGGGAACGACGTACTTCGTGCGGGCCTACGCCATCAATTCCGAAGACACCAGTTACGGGGCCGGGCAGCCATTCACCACCCTGGTCGATGTCGTCACGATTGACAGGCTGGATCCAACTCAATCCACGACCAATGCCGACGAGGTGGTCTTCCAGGTTGTGTTGTCGGGGCCGGTCACCGGGTTATCGGCCTCCAACTTCTCACTCGACACCACTGGTCTGTCAGGAACCTCGATTGCCGAGGTATCCGGTAGCGGAGACCAGTACGAGGTGACCGTGAACACGGGCTCCGGCGATGGAACCGTGAGGCTGGATCTGGGTAATTCATCCGGGGTCAGTCCGTCCATCACTTCACTCCCTTACACCGATGGCGAAACCTACACCATCGACCGGACGCCTCCACAGGTAGCGTTGATTTCAAGTGTGGAGGTGACCGGCGAGCCGGTGGTGCCGATCACTGTCGAGTTCTCACAGGCGGTTTCGGGTTTCGGGGCCAGCGATATCGTCGTGGACAACGGCTCGGTGGATGCCGGGTCGTTTTCCGATCAAGGCGGCGGGTCGTTTGCGGTCGATATCATTCCCGCCAATACGACCGCCGGCCAGCTCTATGACATCACGATCAGTATTCCCGAAGGCGTGGCCGAGGATGAGGCCGGTAACGCCAGTGAGGCGAGCGAGGAGGACCTGGTCATCACCTTCGACAGCATCGCGCCCGAGGTGGAGATCACCGCCACCGACGTCAATGAATTCGATGGCATCGGGTACACCAATCAGAGCCCGATCCCGGTCACCATTACCTTCAGCAAACCGGTATTCGGCTTCGAGGCCTCGGATATCGCAATCGATAACGCCACCTTCTCGAATTTTTCCGGTACCGACGGTGATTCGGTCTATACCGTGAATGTCGATCCGCCGCCCGGTGCCGGGCCCTCGGCCATTGACGTGGACATTGCCGCCGGAGCGGCCGAGGACGATGCCGGCAATTCCAGTGAAGCGGCCGAAACCCTGGCGCTGGTGTTCGATCAGGTGCCACCCGCCCCGGTGGTCTCCACCACGGCATCGGCCAATACCAATGTCAGCCCGATTCCCGTGGAAATCGATTTTGGTGAAACGGTTCTGGGCTTTACCGAATCAATGGCGGAGGGTGCGATAAGCGCTGACAACGGTACCGGGTTTTCCATTGAAGAGTTCGAAGCCGACAGCGAAGATGAAGTGTTCTCTTTCAATCTGGTTCCTGATGCGGACGACACCTTCACCATTGAACTGGCAGCCGACCTGGTCGCCGATCTCGCGGGAAACGACAACGAAGCATCGAACGCGCTCGAGGTCACGCTCAATACCAGTCAGCCCCAGATTGCTTTCCTCGCCGTGGGAGAAGGCGGCAGTATCAATGATGATCCACTCGAAAGCCCCATCAATGACGATTTCTTCAAGCTGTTCATCGATTTTGGTGAGCAACTGGCAGACTTCAGTCAATCAAATATCACTGCCGACAATGCACTCGTTGATAATCTCCAGACCGTGGACTTTTCCGGAGGAGTGTATTCCATAAGAATCGAACCGGTGGGTGACGGCGAAGTCACGATCACCATTCCCGAGGGCGAGGTACAGGATCTGGCCGGCAATGATAATGAGGAAGGTCAGTTCCAGATCACTGTCGACCGCACCACACCGACGGTCGTGTCCATCGAGAGAGCCAGTGGCGTGAATGACCCGACCAATCAGTCGCCTTTCGATGTCTTGATTACCTTCAGTGAAGAGATCGCGGACTTCGACGAGAGCCTGCTGGCCGTGACCAATGGTGTGGCCACAGAATATTCGACTACGGACAATATCGCCTTTACGGTTTCCATGCTGCCCGATGAAGTCACCACGGCATCGATCACCCTGGAAATTGGCGTGCCGGCTGGCGTGTTCACCGACCTGGCCGGTAATGAGAACGAGGCCGATACCGAAAACTTCACCATCGAGTTCGGTGATACGCGTCCGACCGCGCAGTTGACGAGCAGTGAGAGCGATCCCACCAATGCCGGCGATTTCGAGATCACCCTGGCGGTGACGGATATTTTTGGCCAGTTGGTCAGTAGTATAGGTGTTTCAGACTTTACGATCACGGGAGCGAATATCGTCGACATCGATGATGTTTCAAACCCTGATTTCGCGCTTACTATCGAACCGCAGGAAGAGGGAGAAATATCGATACAGCTTAACGAGAATGTGCTCTCTGACGTGGCCGGTAACCTGAATGAAGCCTCCAATGAGTTCACGATCACCTACGACATCAGCCCGCCGACTGTGGCCATCACAAGCGATGAAGGTAGTGCGACCAATGCGGATGACTTTGAGGTGACCTTTACGTTTGATGAGCCAGTATTCGGCTTCGAGCTGAGCGATATAGTCGTCGGTAATGCCCAACTTTCCAGCTTTTCCGGAAATGACGGGGATACCGAATACAGCGTCACGGTCAGCCCGGAAGAGGAAGGGCCGGTGACCATCGATGTGCCCGAGGGCGTCGCCCAGGACGAGGCAGGCAACGATAACGCTGCCGCCGATCAGTTCAGCATCGACTACGATGTGACTGCCCCCACGGTGACACTTTCTGCAGATGTCGAGACGACCAATCTTGAGTCCATCCCCATCGAGATCCAGTTCTCCGAACCGGTGACCGGGTTTGGTGCGGGCGATATCGATGTGGAGAATGGATCGGTGGATGAGGGCTCGTTCGTCGATGCCGGCGACGGCGCATTTACGGTCGATATCGTTCCTGATGATACCGACGCGGATACGAGCTACGAGATCGTCGTCAGCATTCCGGCCGAAGTGGCCGAGGATCTGGCGGGCAATCCGAGCGAGGCGAGCGAGGAAGGTCTCACCATTACCTTCAACAGCGAGACTCTGACTATCAGTTTCCACGCTGTCGAGGATGGCGGAGCATTCGATGACGATCCGATCGAAGGTCCGCTCAGCGATGAGTTCTTTACCTTGTTCATCTCGTTCAGCCAGCCGGTTGTCGGATTTTCCGACAGCATGCTCGAGGCGAGCAACGCGACGTTGAGCGATTTTGCCGAGGTGGATGCGGACGAAGGCCTGTACTCGGTGCGGGTGGCTGCCACTGGCGACGGCGAGATCAGTGTGTTCATTGCCGAGGGTGCGGTACAGGATGAAGCGGGCAACGAGAACCAGGAAGGCGAATTCACCATCGCCGTGGATTTCGGACCGGAGCCGCTACCGGTGCCGGTTGCCGGACCGCTGGGGCTGGTGTTGCTGGCGATGCTGTTGCTGGTGGTCGGTATGGGCTACCGCAGAAGCCGGGTGGTTCGCCCATAGTAGGGCGACGCCGGCGACGCAGCGCCGGCCTACCCCATTCTCGTCGCCCCGGAAATCCCGAAGGGACTATCCGGGGCCTCGCACGGCGCGGATAGCGCGGCCGTGCTATTGGATAGGTGCGGGGTCCCGGATATTGCCGTTGGCGATTCCGGGACGACGGTGGAGTGGGCTGATGCTAGTGCGCCGGGGGTGCAACCCCGGCCTACTGACTCGTCGCCCCGGAAATCCCGAAGGGATTATCCGGGGCCTCGCACGGCGGGGATAGCGCGGCCGTGCTATTGGATAGGTGCGGGGTCCCGGATATTTGCCTTCGGCAATTCCGGGACGACGGTGTGGGGGGGTGGAGTGACGCTAGTGCGCCGGGGGTGCAACCCCGGCCTACTGACTCGTCGCCCCGGAAATCCCGAAGGGATTATCCGGGGCCTCGCACGGCGGGGATAGCGCGGCCGTGCTATTGGATAGGTGCGGGGTCCCGGATATTTGCCTTCGGCAATTCCGGGACGACGGTGTGGGGGGGTGGAGTGACGCTAGTGCGCCGGGGGTGCAACCCCGGCCTACTGACTCGTCGCCCCGGAAATCCCGAAGGGATTATCCGGGGCCTCGCACGGCGCGGATAGCGCGGCCGTGCTATTGGATAGGTGCGGGGTCCCGGATATTGCCGCTGGCGATTCCGGGACGACGGTGGAGTGGGCTGATGCTAGTGCGCCGGGGATGCAACCCCGGCCTACTGACTCGTCGCCCCGGAAATCCCGAAGGGATTATCCGGGGCCTCGCACGGCGCAGATAGCATGGCCGTGCTTTTGGATAGGTGCGGGGTCCCGGATATTGCCTTCGGCAATTCCGGGACGACGGTGTGGGGGGGGGTGGAGTGACGCTAGTGCGCCCGGGGGTGCAACCCCGGCCTACTGACTCGTCGCCCCGGAAATCCCGAAGGGATTATCCGGGGCCTCGCAACTTGTCGTTGGCAGTCCCGTTCGATTTACAACCGGGTGACGTTTTCGTCCGAGAAGCGGTTGATCATCTTTACGTACGGGTCCACTCCAGCATGACTTGGGTGCTCATCGACCGTGATGCGGATGATGTTTTCACCATCGGTCAGTCGGTGACGCTGGAAGTACAGCACGTCGCTGTCGCTTTCGATGTCGTCGGGGTGAGCGGTGAACAAGCCGATATCAAACCATTCGTCCAGTGGTTGTTCAGTTTCTTCACCCTGCCCGTCGGCTTCGAGTTTGCGGGCCTGGATGGTCAGTGTCACGTCGAACCGGCCATCCTCGCGTTCCTCGACCTCGCCTGATTCGGTTCTGAGCTCGAACAGCACGATGCGCTCGAACAGGTCCGTGATCAGCTGCTGGGCGTCTTCGTCTGCTTCGGCCCGCAGGGCTGCGATCAGGTCGCGGGTGGTCGGGTAGAGGTCACTACGGAAAGCGTAGTCGTCAATCAGCTGCCGCAAAGCCCGATTGACCGCTTCTTCGCCCATGCGGTCGCGCAAGGCATACATGACCAGGGAGCCCTTCTGATAGTGAATGTAGGGCTGGCTTTCACTGCGCTTGAGTGGCTGCTCTTCCAGTGCTTCTCCGGCACGACCGCGAAGGTAGTTGTCCAGTTCATACTTCAGGAACCGCCGTAGATGGGCGGGGCCATAGTTTTCCTCCAGCACCATCAGGGCCGAGTACTGGGACAGCGATTCCGAAAGCACTTCGGCGCCCTGAACATTGGCCCCGACCACCTGGTGTGCCCACCACTGGTGTGCAACTTCATGCGCGGTGACGTAGTAGACGTAGTCGATGTCATCCGGGTCGCGCAGGTCGGCAATGAAGCCGATATCCTCGGAGTATGGAATGGTGTTGGGAAAGGCCTGTGCAAACCGGCTGTAGCCCGGGAATTCGATGATACGCACCTGGCGATGCTGGTATGGGCTGAACTCACGACTGAAATAGTCCAGGGAGTCGCGGACCGACTCAATCATGCGTTCGACATTGAAGGCATGGTCCGGATGGTGGTAGATCTTGATCGCCACACCGTCATGCTCGTCTTCGGTCAAGGCCAGATCGGCCGACATGATATTGAAGAAACTGAGTATGGGCGCATCCATCTTGTAGTGGAAGTATCGACGGCCATTCTCCGTCCATTCGCGCTCGATGTACCCGGGAGCCAGTGCAACCTGGTCGGGATGTGTCGAGATGATGGCCTCGAAGTCGATGAAGTCGGTATGCGGCGTGAGGTAATTGCCTGCATGGTGACGATCGTCGTCCAGGTCATTCATGCGCCGTGGCGGCGGCAGGTCGCGCTTGCGTCTTTCGTGACGGTCGCTGATTTCCATGCTGGACTGGTAGCCAGGCATGGGCAGCAATTCAAAATTGTTGATAAATGTGCCGTTGCGCACCACTCTGAGATCACGGCCACGATCAGCAAAACCCTGGTTGATTCGATCGACATTGAACTCAAGCCGCCGTTGCTCCCCTGGCGCCATGGGTGAATCGAACTCGACCCAGACCGCGCCATGGGTTTCGTCACGATCTGATTCTCGACCCTGCTCCACTTCCAGACTGACCGCGCTGGCCCGCGAAACATGCGGTGGAAGCATCAGCAGAAAACGATCGATGGGTTCATCACCCCGGTTCTTGAGCTGGTAATGACCACTGGCGCTCAAGCGACGGGTTTCCGGCTCGATATCCACCTCCAGGAACACCGAGGCGATTGCCGGCACCGGCAATTCTTCATGCGGACGATAGGTCTGCTCGTAGTCAGCCTGAAGGTCAAGCTGCGCCCTGCTGGTGACTGATTCATTGAGCATGGCAGTGTTATAGGCTATCCAAGCCCCGCTGGCGGCAAACACCAGCAGCCCAGTGCCCGCCAGGCCCTTGCTGTATGGACCAAGACGGCTGGGCAGGTGACGCAGCCGATAGCGGAGGGCGCTTTCCGGGCCTCGTTGCCACAAACCATGACTGAGCACGGCAAGCACCAGGGTCAATGCGGCCCAGTAGAGCATGTACCAGAACTGTGTCTGCGCAAAAGGCCCGTACTGATTGATGTCCGAATAGGTGGCCATCGGCGAACTGCCGAAGTTGAATGCGCTGTGTTCCAGCCCGATGCCATGGAAGATCAGGGTGGTGATGATGAAGAGCACAAACAGGCCGATGCCGACGAACTTGTTGGGGCTGACAACCTGCAGCAGAACCGCGAGCACGGCGATCAACATGAACGGAAGGGCCGTATACGCGCTGATACGCACCAAATACTGGGCCATTTCGAATTCAAAAAAGCCCTGGCTGGCCTGGTATAGCGAGGCAAGAACCACACCCAGAGCCAGCAGGGCAAAGATAACCAGATACAAGCCCATGAGCTTGGAAACAAAGAGCACCCAGTCGGGTGTAGGCAGACTGTCGACAATGTCACCCATACCCGACTGCCGTTCGCGCCAGACCACCTCGGCCGTGTAGTAGGCAATGATGATCAGCATGATCAGGTCGAACGACCAGCCGATATAGTCAACCATGTAGCGCGTGATCGGCCATGGGTTGGTGCCATACCAGCTATTGGGGTCGTACATGAGCAGGTTGCTGAACTGGAATACGGTCAGCAACAGCAGGATGATAAATGGCCAGGATCTGACGATCTGGCTCATCTCGAAGCGACTTCTGAGCCACAACTGCCAGAGACTGGTAGACATGCCCGGGTTCGGATTGGGCCGTATTCGGGCATTGAGTGGATCTATGGTCGGCGCTGTCTCGCGGCGCGCGGGCTTGCCGCGACTCTTCCGCGGGCGGCGCAGGTCGATCAGCCAGTGGGTCAGGCCAATCAATACCGCGGTCACACCCAGCCACAGCAGGCGATTGTGCAGCAGCACGCCTTCCATGGCCGGCATCATGGTATTGAGCTCTATGGTGGTCCAGTAGCGGGTGACCGATGCAAATGCACCAATCCCGAACGGATCCAGCAAGGCGGCCACATCGCGATACTGGGGGTCGGACAGCAAGCCCTGTGAGCTCAGGTACAAAATGAAGAAGCCGACCACTCCCAGGTACATGGCCATCATCGATCGGGTGGCAATGGCCAGCGCATAGAACAGAGCGGCACAAAACAGCAGGGACGGCATAACCAGGTAGACGTATGGCCACAGGTAGTAGCTCAGTACGGTTGGCCCGAAGCGCTCGCTGTCGACCCAGGGCATAAGGCTGCCGAACCAGATAGCCAGGGGTACGGTGGCGAACACGAGCATGACCACGGCCCACGACCCGGCAAAGCGACCCCACAGATAGGCTGCCGGCTTGAGCGGTGTGCTGAAAACAATGCCTTCCATCTGGCTCGACCAGTCGCGCGTGGCCGTGTTGCCGATGAAGTTGGCAACCAGGAACATCGCAAAAAGACTCAGAATGAGCTGGGTCATAGCGATATTCCAGGGGCCGTTGATCAATACATTCGGGCCGGGGCCTCCGATCTGCACCTGATCGACCACGGTGGCCAGAAAGGTCAGCAGGAAGAACACCAGCAATGTGACGAAGAACGATGGCTGACGGCGCAGATAGCGCCATTCGGTGCGGGCCAGTTTGATGAACATGTCAGCTCCTTCAGGCTGCCAGCTTGACGCGGAACAGGGTTGAGAAGTAGACATCTTCGAGATCCGGTGGCACGGCTTCGAACTCGGGCCCAGGCGCATGCTCGGACAGCACGTGGATCACCGTTTTTCCCGCCTGCAATCGCGTGGATATGACGGGCATGTCCTCACTGGCCGATTCGACATCGGCACGATCGACACGACGGCACCAGATCCTTCCTTCCAGGGAATGAATCAGCTCGGAGGGCGCGCCGGTCAGTTGAATCCGACCATCGGCGATGACCGCCATCTGCGGGCACAGATCAGCAACGTCATCGACAATATGGGTCGAGAGCAGTATGACCTTGTCGGAGCCGATTTCGGCGAGCAGGTTGTGAAAGCGGTTGCGCTCTTCCGGATCCAGGCCGGCCGTGGGCTCATCCACGATCAGCAGGCTGGGGTCGCCAATCAGTGCCTGGGCAATGCCGAAGCGCTGACGCATGCCACCGGAGAAGCTGGCTACATGCTTCTTGCGATGTTCGTGGAGATTGGTCTGAACCAGCAGGGTTTCGACCACCTGGCGTCGCTGACTTCGGTCGTCCATGCCCTTGAGCAATGCAAGATGGTCCAGCAGGTCTTCTGCACTGATACGTGGATAGACATTGAAATCCTGGGGCAGATAGCCCAGTTGTGATCGGATCCGATCCGGCTCCTTGCTGACATCAATGCCATCAAAATGAATAGAGCCGCGATCTGCCGGCTGCAGTGTTGCGATGGTCCGCATCAGCGTGGACTTGCCGGCACCATTGGGACCCAGAAGCCCGAACATGCCTGGCGGAATGGTCAGGCTTACATCATCCAGTGCCTGTACGCCGTTGTCGTAGGTCTTGCTCAAATTGTCGATGACCAGCACGGTCTTCCCTCGGTAGTGAATGGAACTGGTCGGTAAGTTATCCGCTTTCCGGGCCTGCCACATGCGCCAGAAGTCACGATCATTGCAGTCGTCTTCTGAGTGCGCGCAGCGACAAGGGCATGAAGACCAGGGTCAAACCAATCGCCCAGGCCAGGATGATCAGGGCCGACTGTACCCAGGGCCCACCCAGCAGCAGGCCACGACAGGCATCGGTCAGTATCGATACCGGATTGGCCATGACAATGCCCTGTAACCAGGGCGGCAGGGTCTCTACGGGCACAAATACGTTGCTGACGAAGGTAATCGGAAACAAGGCGGTAAAACCGAACAGATGCACATGCTCCGGATCACGGGCGATGACCCCGACCAGCACAGACACCCAGGAGAAGGCCAGCGCGAAGATCAATACCAGCACGACCATGACTGCCAGCCCCCAGGCCGGATTCTCCATGCGAAAACCCATCAGCCAGCCCAGACCCAACAGCAGCGCAATTGACCAACCCTGCTTGACCAGGTCGGCAGTGATGCGGCCGGCCAGCGGTGCCCAGCGAGCTACCGGCAGTGCACGCAGGCGATCGAAGTAGCCACCGGTCAGATCGGTATTGAGGCCGTGCCCGACATACACGGTCACGAACATCATGTTCATGACAATGATGCCGGGTAGCATCCAGGTCAGTGCCTCGTCGATGGACCCGGAAATGGCGCCACCGAAAATATAGACAAACAGCAAAAGAAACAGCACGGGCTGGAAACTGTAGTCGCCCAACTCCCAGGGATTGCGGCGCAGTTGAACGATGGCGCGCCAGGCCAGACTGAAGGTCTGTTCCAGCCCGCGCACCAGCCCGGGTCCGCCGGATGGCATCATGGTGATTTCTCCTGCTGTTGATCGTCTCCAGAGTCGGCCTGCTCGCCAGTGAGCGCCAGAAAGACCTCGTCGAGGCTGGCTGATCGCAATTGCAGTTCGGCAGGCTCGATGCCCCGGGCTTCCAGGTTGCGAACGAGCTCGGGCAACAGGCTACGGTCGGTCGCCGGGACGCTCAGCCGCCCACCCTGCCGCTTGGGTTCGACCCCGGTCAGTTCCGTGAGAATGCCAGCCACGGCATCCAGGTCGGCCCTTTGCGCCGGCCGGATGTCCAGTGTGCGAGCACCAATCTCCTGCTTGAGTTCATCGGGACTGCCGCGCGCAATGACCCGACCATGGTCGATCACCAGGATCTCGTCGGCCAAGGCATCGGCTTCTTCAAGATACTGGGTAGTGAGCAACACGGTGGTGCCATCGCCCACCCTCTGACCGATCAACTCCCAGAGCTGTCGACGCGCCCTGGGATCAAGACCCGTGGTCGGTTCATCCAGAAACAGGATGCGCGGATTGCCGACCAAGCTGGCAGCCAGATCGAGCCGACGACGCATGCCCCCGGAATATCCCCCTACCGGCCGGGCGGCCGCTTCGGTCAGTTCGAACTGGTCGAGTAGCTTGTTGGATACCTGCCGTGCATCGGCGCGTGTCTGCCCCAGAAGACGGGCAATCAGAAACAGGTTCTCGAAACCCGTCAATCGATGATCGACCGAAGCAAACTGCCCGGTCAGCCCGATGCGCCCCCGCACTTCATGCGCCTGACTGAAGATATCGCAGCCACCCACGGTGGCCTGCCCGGCATCAGGACGGGTCAGAGTGGCCAACATGCGCACCGTGGTGGTTTTGCCGGCCCCGTTCGGCCCCAACAGGCCCAGGACCTGACCGGGCGCCACGGCAAGGTCGACACCATCAACAGCCAGCGTTTCACCGAAACGCTTGACCAGACCGCTGGCTTCAATGGCATAGTCCATCAGTTTAGGAACCTAGTGTGGAATCAACTACGGTAGAGCGTACTCTAACCGAGCAGGCTTTCAGGAGTGACAGAAGTCATCACCCTGAGCCTGCCCGGCATACCCTGACTTCTGGCAGATGAGATACCGCCAGCGTCGATGGTATGGTGGCTGCGAGTTCGAAGGAGTGGCGTCATGAAAGCAAAGATCACTTTGGGAATAGTCCTGCTTTGCATGGGCTCTGCTGCATTTCCCGCATACGCCGATCAGCATCCCGCCGTTGGACACTGGCTGGGCATGACCGAGGGTGACATCGCGTCGATGCGCTACGATGTAGAGATATCGGCTGACGGCGATTCCCTGCAAGCGGTCTTTGTGCTGATCGATGAAGGCGGAGTCCGGGTTCCGGCCGAATCGGCCCAATACAAGGACGGAACCATCAGGGTCACGGCGATGCAGGATGCTGTTGTACTCAAGGGGGAAGTCGGCGACAACGAAATCCATGGCAGCCTGCGTTTGCCAGCCGGCCAGACAGCAACAACGCGTCTGGCCCGTGATGGCAGCGCCCAGGCCGAAAGCATGATCGGCAAACTGGACGAGCGGATTGCAAAGCTACGCGGTGAGCGTCTTGAGCTGGTGCGTACCGGACCCGCGAAGGAATCGGTCAACCGCGATGCACTTGATCAACTGCTGGCAGCCGCCGATGCAAGCTTCACCACCGCCCTGGCACTGATGCATGATGGCGAGCTGGTCGGTGAATGGTATCGCGGCGAGGAACCGGTGCCCGTGCAAACCATGTCGGTCACCAAGGCGGTCATGCACCTGGTGATCGGTCGTCTGATGCATTTGGGACTGCTGGATTCGGTGGATGTGCCCGTGCATGAGTTCTACCCGCAGTGGCAGGACGACGAGCAGCGCTCGACCATCACCCTGCGCCACCTGCTGGCCCACACCTCCGGACTGCATCGGGGCCAGCCGGCAATACCCATCTACCAGAGCGATGATTTCGTGCAGTTCGCGCTTGATGCGCCACTGGAAACCGAGCCTGGCACCCGGGTGATCTACAGCAACAATGCCACCAATCTGCTCGGCGGCATTGTCGGCCAACTCGTTGACGCCTCCCTGGAGGAGTTTCTGGCCGATGATCTGTTCGGGAAACTCGGCATCGAAGACTTCAGTTGGGACACCGACCCGGCCGGCAACCCTCAGGGTATGGCCGGATTGCATCTGCGCGCCGGCGACCTGGCCCGTCTTGGCCAGCTTGCGTTGGACCGGGGACAGTGGCAGGGCGAAGTACTGATCGATGCCGATTTCCTGGATCGAAGCTTTCAGCCGGCCAGCGAACTGTCGCAGCATATGGGGCTGATCTGGTTTCTGGAGCACGAGGACGAGGAAGTTGTCGGCATCTCCCACGCCGGGCACCGCGGCCAATGGCTGGGAGTTCGCCTCGATGAACGCATCGTTGGTGCCCGCCTGATTGCCGACTCTGAGGCCTACAACCCCGAGACCGACCCCTTTCCCGAGTTTATCGAACTGCTGGGGAATCTGGCCGAGGAGAGATAGTCAACTGGGTGGTCGTGACCTGTCGCTCACGGCGCCGGGAAGTTATCGCGAAGCTGCCGGGCAGCATGATACTCGGGAACGAGATGCAGGGCCCGATCCAGATCATCGCGAACCGCCTCCGGCCGGCCCCTCTCAAGATGGACGCGGGCACGAAAGTAAAGGGCTATCGGCAAACCCCAACGGTCGACAGGTGCTCCCGCATCCGCCTCGTACAGCTCGATGGCACGATCCAGACGTTGAAGCGCGGGCTCGGTGCCACCGCCGAACATGCTCGGCTTGAACAACGTGCCCATTGCATCCAGTAGCCAGTTGGCGGGATTGTCGGGATCGATTTCCATTGCGCGCTCCATGCTTCTGTTCGCGCGCGGCCCCATGCGCATGCCCATGATCATTCCGGTGCCGGCGAGTTGACCCTTTATGGCTGCCTGAATGGCCAGCCCCCTGGCATCGTCAGGATGCCGGTCCAGCCAGTCCGTGATTTGCTCCAGGCCACGATCCAGGGCCTCACGGGCGTCGTCGTCACGACCCTGCTCCATATACAGGGAGGCCAGACGATAATCGGCCAGAGCCTGCTGGTCGGCCTTCACATCGGGCAGCCGGGTACGAATTTCTCGGGCATCGCTGAGCCGGTTCTCCAGGCAGGCGAGATGGAACTGATCCATGATGTCACTGTAGTTTCCCGCCGCCGCCAACAGCAAGACCGTCACGACGACACGTATGGTCTGACGCGAAGATTCGGAGAGCATTTCGAATGCCATGGTTTACCTATCGAGCTACAAGTTTCAATGACACACGATACTCCGGTGAACTTTCCAGGTTCAGTATCGACAGTCATTGATTGGATATGACACTTGTCATACCAACTGCCTGATCCTTGTGACTGTCGGCGTTAACCGAAATGGCTCAGAATGGTTACACAATAGCTGGAAGTTAGCCCCGATATTTCGGATACTACTCCAGCAAATGCAACAGTTTGATACGGATAATGACCGGCAGGAAGTGGCCCTCTCGCTTGATGACTTCGACGGGGTCGACGTCGATGCTGTCACCGGCATAGCCTTCGCCTTCGTTACCGGCCCGCAAGCCGGTTCCTTTGCCTTTGATCTGGCTGATGTGCGACTGGAATAGTCAATGACCCGACGCCTGAAAGCGATACTGCTGCGAATCGATCGGCTGCTGCTGCCCGATGATGACGAAGTCGGGCGTCTTCCCTATGCCTGGCTGATCTATCTCGGGTTCCTGTTCTTCCCGCTCACACTGGGTGAGGTCGAACCGGGTTTCTGGTGGGCCACCCTGATCAGCATGGCCTTGTTCATACCCCTGTATTTCTGGTCCTTCCGGCTGACCGGGTGGAAGCTGTTATGCGGGGTGGTTCCGATGGTCGGGCTGTGCGCGGTGGTCACGCCGTTCAACCCGTCGGCGTTCACCTATGCGATTTATGCAGCCGCCTATTCTCCCGGATATGGCTCACCAAGGGCCGGCCTGATCAGTGTAGTGGGCGTTGTGGCGGCGGTGCTTGTGGTGTTCTGGGTTCACTCCCTGCCCCTGCCCTTCTTTCTCATGGGCCTGCTGATTCCGCTGATGGTGGGAGTGAGCAATATCTATTTCAATGAACTCAATCGCAAGAATGCCGAGATCAAGCTCAGCCAGCAGGAGGTCCGGCGGCTGGCCGGCAAGGCCGAACGCGAGCGCATTGCCCGCGATCTGCATGATTTGCTGGGTCACACGCTTTCGGTGATGGTGCGCAAGACCGAACTGGCCAGGCGCCTGGTGTCCACCGACCCGGAACGCGCCGGCACCGAAATGGCCGAAGTGGAGTCGGTCGGACGACAGGCGCTTTCCCAGGTGCGCGAGGCGGTTTCGGGCTGGCGCGCGCCGGAATTGGCTGCCGAACTTGCAGCCACACGCCTGACGCTGGAATCCGCCGACATTTCCGCCCAGATCGACGAGCCACCGGAAATACCCGGTCACGCCGGCCGGGTTCTGGCCATGGTGTTGCGCGAGGCCGTCACCAACATCATTCGCCATTCCGGCGCCGAGCACGGGCGGGTCGAGTTCGAGCAAGAGCAGGCGGGCTGGACCATGCGCGTGTGCGACGACGGCCGTGGCTGCACGCCCGAGGAGGGCAACGGCATACAGGGCATGCGCGAGCGCCTGGCCGACATCGGCGGGCGCCTGGAGCTGAACAGCGACCCAGGTTGCACCCTGGTCGCCTGGGTGCCCGATGAATGCGAGGAACAGGCAGCATGATTCGTGTGCTGGTGGCCGAAGACCAGGCCATGGTGCTGGGTGCCCTGGCCGCACTACTCGACATGGAGCCCGATCTTCAGGTCACCGGGCGTGCCGCCAACGGCCTGGAAGCACGCCGACTGATCGAGTCCGACCCGCCCGATGTCGTCCTTACCGACATCGAAATGCCCGAAATGAGTGGACTGGACCTCGCCGAGTGGGTCCGCGGCCGTCAGCCGGACGTGCACGTGATTATCGTGACCACCTTTGCCCGGCCGGGCTACCTCAGGCGGGCACTGGAAGCGGGAGTGCGGGGATACCTGCTCAAGGATACGCCCGCCGAGGATCTGGCGCGCGCCATTCGCAATGTCTACCGCGGCGGTCGCGAAATTGCCCCGGAACTGGCCGCCGAAGCATGGGCCGCCGAAAGCCCCCTGACCAGCCGCGAACGCGACACCCTGCGCCTGGCCGCCGAGGGCCTGAGCAGTTCAGCCATTGCCGGAAAACTGCATCTATCCGAGGGGACCGTGCGCAACTATCTTTCAGAAGCCATCGGCAAGCTGCAGGCAAGCAATCGCGTAGAGGCCGCCAGGATTGCCCGGCAGAACGGCTGGCTGTAGGGGGGAAGTTGGCTGTGCTGTGACAGGGAGTGAGTCCCGCCCGCGCAGGCTCAAGCGGGCGGGACTTTTTCCGTTGGCTATCAGGCCTTGACGCGGGCGCGCAACATCACGACACCCAGCATGAAGGTCAATGCAATCAGCAACCACAAGAACCCGTTTCGGCCCAGCACAGGCACCGCCACAGGCTCGATCTCCTGCATTGGGGCAAAGGTGAATTCAACGCTGCAAGGCTCGGTCACCTCGGCGGTGGTGTAGGTATTTCCAACCAGGCTTCCCGTTCCACAGGTCGAGCTGATATCGGAAACCTCGGATCCGGATGCCGGGAAAACACCAAACGTCGTGGTTTCATTCTCAGCCACGGCACGCGTCTGCGGCGTGACCGTGCCCGAGGCATCGTCCACTGTCACCACCGATGTAGTAACCTCGAAGCCTTCATCCATACTTCCAACCGTGAAGCTCAGGGGATTGGCATCGACTCGACCGGCTTCATTGATGGCTACAGCGCGAACCCAATACTGCACGCCGTCATCAAGATCCTCAAGAGTCGCGCCAAACGGCACGTCGGTCTGCGGCCCGGTCACCGTGAACGGCTGTGCCGGCACCAGGGTGGCGTTATCGAACGAATCGTTATCGGCAAATTCGAAGTACAGGGTCAATTCTTCATCTGGATCCTGTAACCCGCTGTCGCTGAGGTTACCGCTGACCACCACGTTGTTGGAGCCGGCGAGCTGGAAAGCGGTTGTCTGCACGTCCGTCAGGTCAGCCGCGACCGAATCGGTCTCGTAACGAAAGCCGACCAGTATTCGGATGTTATCGGTAAAGCCGACGGTCTGGCCAACCCGACCTTCGGGCTCTCCGGTGCCCCCGATGTTGTACTGAGCATCTTCTTGCGGGAACCACTCAGCAAGGATGGGGCTACCAATCAAGAGGTTCTGGAAATCCAGCGAATCGGTATTGAAATGGCAGCCGGAGCCACCTGCAATACGACCCTGGGCAATCACGTAGTAGCTGTCATCACTCAGCGTGGCCGATGAGTCGAACTCTCTGAATTCCGGTGTGTTGCCGACCCCATCCTCGAAGCGAACCTCGCGCACGACGTCACCAATCTCGAACTCGGGCACATCACTTGTACCGCCGCCCGTCAGGGTAGCCTCGAAAATAGCACCACCGAATTCCGAGCAATTTGGACCAAACCCACCCCACATTCCAGTAACGACCACATCACGTGAAGGCCGGAACAGGTAACCTCGGTAGACAAAATTCCCATTGCCGGTGCCGGTCGCATAATTCTGGACCCTGAAGTCGCCTTCACCGGGCCCCGGCGCTGGTGCACCTTGCGCCACGGCACCGCTGGCAAGCAACAGCGAACAAAGTAATACGACCAATGCCACCGGGGTAGCCAGCCTTTTGGTTCCAAATCCTGACCGAGTCTTACAGCACATTCTTGCTTTCACGGAACTAACCTCCCAAATTTCGCTTGACCGCAGATGATTCAAGGCAGTAGCCGATACGGAATCTTCACCACTGCACAGGTTCTTGCAATGACAGGCGACCTAATCCTTCGGATTTTTGCCGGTCGCCCTCAAAGGAAGAAAAACGCTATGCTGATCACAGTTTAGCACTCACTATCCATACTGTACAGCAACCGCTGACACGGACGCTTGGCTCCTGAATACGCTCGTTACCGGCGCATCGAGACGTATGGAAGTGACGGAAAAAAAACAGGCACTTGGAGTCACCTCCTGACGAATGTCACATGCACGCCCTGGACAGGCCGGCTATCATTCGCGACTGATCCCTTAATCTGACCGACCATGATCCGTTTTCACGACGTCTGCAAACAATTTGCCACGGTTCAGGCCGTCGACGCCCTGTCGTTTGCCATTGAGCCGGGCGAAATATTCGCCCTGCTCGGCCCCAACGGGGCCGGCAAGACCACCAGCGTGCGCATGATCATGCAACTGATGGTGCCTGACAGCGGCCGCATCGAGTATCACCCGGAGCTGCGGGAGAACGACCAGGTCGAGCGCAGCCAGCTCGGCTACCTGCCCGAGGAACGCGGCCTGTACCAGGATGCCACGGTGCTCAAGTCCCTGTTGTACCTGGCCGCATTGCGGGGCTGCCCGGCGGATCAGGCCAGGGCGCGTGCCCTGGAATGGCTGGAGCGCACCGATCTGGCCGACCGCGCCGAGGAGAAGGTCTCGGCGCTTTCCAAGGGCAATCAACAGAAGGTACAGTTCATTGCCGCCGTTCTGCACCGGCCGCGATTTGCCGTACTGGACGAGCCTTTCAGCGGACTGGATCCGATCAACCAGGAGCGCATGTGCGCCTGGATTCGCGAGCTGCGCGACCAGGGCACCACCCTGCTGCTCAGTGCGCATCAACTGCAACTGATCGAGCGCATTGCCGACCGGATCCTGCTGATCGACCATGGGCGTGAACGAGTCAGTGGCACGCTCTCCGAGATTCGGGCCGCCACGGTTTCGAGCCGCAAGCTGGTGGTCGAATACGGCGCCGAAGTGGACCCCGAAACACTGGAAGACACTCCCGGCATCAGTGCCTGCCACCGCAATGAATCAGGCCAGTGGGAAGTATTTCTGGACCCGGACGCCCAGCTCAACGATGCCCTGCAGGGGCTTTGCCAGGCCGGCGAAGTCACCCACCTGGCCACGGCCACACCCAGCCTGCACGAGATTTTCGTGGAGAGCTTCGACCGGCAGGAGAACAGAGGATGAATCGCACCGTAAATCTGACCTGGTTGGTCACGCACTGGGAGTTCAATCGCTTCTTCAAGCTTTCCGATCTGATCAAGGGCACTCTGTTCTTTCTGATCATGGGCGTGATCGGCGGTCTGGTCGGGCTGGTCATGGGACGCGATGCCGTATCCGTGCCCGACATTGCCGTGCAAGACTACGGCGAGTTCGCACCGGCTGCCCTGGTCAGCGAGCGGCTAAGCTTCATCGACGCCTCGGATCAGGACATTGACACGCTCCAGCAGCAACTGGAGGCTGGCGATATTGACGGGGTACTTATCGTTGATTCAGCCGACCAGGGGCAGTTGATGACCACCGGCGAGCGTCCATGGCAAGTGGTGCTCAACGAGTTCCTGGCCCAGGTACGCACCGACTTCCTTCTCGAACAGTTGGATATCTCGGATGAAACCTACGCCCTGCTCAACCGCGGCTTCGAAGTGGAATCCCGCTACCTGGTCGAAAGCAGGGCAAGCCGGGTGGACAAGGTGGTGGCCGGTATTGCCGTATTGCTGGTGGTCATGGCGGTGTTCATGGGCTTTGCCTACCAGTTCACGGCGATTACTGCCGAGAAGCAGCAGCGCATTACCGAACAGGTAATCTCGGCCATATCGCCGCAAACCTGGATGGACGGCAAGATACTGGGTATCAGCGGCATTGGCCTGGCGTACGTCGTCTATTACGGACTGCTGGGCCTGGTCGTCACCGCGGTACTGACCTGGCTGGGCATGCCGCTGGGCGAAGTGCTGGCCCTGATCGACCTGCCCATGCTGGCCGTATTCATTGTCATGGCCTTGCTCGGCATACTGATGTGGAATGCCTTCCTGGCCGCCATCGCCGCGGTCATCGACGACCCCAATACGTCACAGAAGTCCGGCTGGATGATGCTGCCCATGGTGCCGGTGGGCTTTGCCTTTTTTGCGCTGGTCAACCCGGACAACCTGCTGATGAAGATCCTGGGGATTTTCCCGCTGACTTCGTCCGCGGTGCTGCCGGCGCGCATGGTGTTGACCGAAGTGGCCTGGTGGGAGATTCTGCTTGCGGTGGTGACACTGGCCGGGGCCGCCTGGCTGCTGCGAATTGCCGCCGGCCGCATATTCGCCGCTGGCATGATGATGTATGGAAAGGAACCGGGGCTTCGTGAGATGCTGTACTGGGTCCGGCGCGGCAGGCCATGAACCCGCGCCCTGCATCTTGCCCCTCAGTGCATACCCGGCCATCTGGGGACATGCTGGAACGCGCATCCGGCATCCAGCATCCGGCCCGCCTGCAAATGAAAGTGACTTCAACAGACCTGAGGAACAATCGCTCATGAACACCCGATTCACAACAAGAAACCTGACCGCCTGGCTGCTTTATGGCCTCTTTTCCACGGCCGTTGCGGTACCCGCCCTCGCACAGGATGCCTCACTGCTTTGGAAAATAGAAGGCGAGAACCTGGCCGGGACATCCTGGCTGTACGGCACCCATCACCTGATGTGCGGGGAAGACTTCCTGGTGCCCGACGAGGCCGTGGAAAGCCTGCAGGCCAGCGACGCCCTGGCACTGGAAATCGACATGTCCGACAGTGCCGTGCAACAGCAGATGATGCAACTGGCCCAGCTGCCGGAAGGCAAGAACATCGCCGACTATATCGATAGCGAGGAAGCCAGGGAAACCGTGGACGATTTCCTGAGCAGCCATTTTGGGGCCGGACTGGATCATTTCGGCAACATGCAACCCATCCTGCTGGCCACCATGGCCATTACCGCCATTGCCGAGTGCGAACAGGCCCTGCAATCCCATGACCTTCACCTGATGCAGAAGGCCATGGCGCAGGGGATCAACATCAAGGCCCTGGAAACCGTCGAGTTTCAGTTCGGCCTGTTCGATGACATCCCCCTTGATCAGCAAGTCGAGGAGCTGGTTTCGGTCATTCTCGACCCGGAAGCCGGCCGCGAAGAGTTCCGTCACATGAGCCGGCTTTACGTGGATCAGGATATCGAAGGGATCTACCAGTTGATCAACGACGATGAGTTCTGGCAGGAGTACGGCGATGTACTGCTGGACAAAAGAAACCAGGCCTGGATTCCCGTCATGGAAGAAAAGTCGGGCGCTGGCAGCGTGTTCTATGCCGTGGGTGCAGGACACCTGTCCGGAGAGAAAGGCGTGATCAATCTGCTGCGCGAAGCCGGCTACACGGTGACTCCGGTCACCACGACCGGGCAGTAGTACGCCTGCATGATTCCAGCCATGCGGGCCGGTCCAGTCAGGCCGGCCCGCACTGGCTTCAGGGATTGATCAGTACTTCCAGAACCTGTTCCAGCTTGCTATTGAAGGCATCCGGCCGGCCCATGTGCAGAAAGTGATCGACCTCTTCCATCACCTTGATCTCGAAACTGTGCATGTATTGCCGGTTGGTCTCAACGTCGGTCGGCCAGAAATCCGCATTGATCGCCCACACGGGCAACTCCAGTTGCTCGAAAAGCGCCTTGACCTCACCTTGCAGGTAGGCTTCCATCATGTTTTCCATGGCGCTGATTGCTACTGACGGCGGCGCCGCGGACATATCGGCCACCACCCAGTCCCGCAAGCGGGTGTCGGTACCCGGGCCGAACATGCCAGCCACAAACTCCCGCGCGCCCGACACGAAATCGGCGTGCAGCGGCGCCAGCATCTGCTCGATTTCCTCCCGGCTGCCGAATCCGGCCACGCTCTGGAAGGTATCAACACCGACAATGCCCAGAACGCTTTCAGGCATCAGGCGGGCAGCATTTGCGCTGACCGGGCCACCCATGGAGTGACCGATCAGAATCACTTCATCGGCACCTATGGCTTCGACCACGGAGTAAACATCCTGGCCGAATGCCTCCATGGTGTAGTCCTCACGAGCCGTTCCTGAATGTCCATGACCGGCCAGATCGACCAGTACCAGGCGATGGTTGGCGGCGAAATGCTCAACCTGTTCGCGCCAGTATCGTCCATCGCAACTCCAGCCATGCACGAAGACCAACGTTGGCTCTCCCTCACCGATGACTTCGAAAGAAATGGGCACGCCATCGGCCGACTCGGTGATCTTTGGCCACGAGGCCATACTCTGGCCAGCCAGGGCCGTCAACACAAAAGCCAGCAATACGGTGATCAGGCCTGAAATCAGGGTTTTCATCAGCTACTCCCGTTAGTCGCCAAGTCTATCCACTTTACACGAATTCCACGGCTGCCAGTATAGGCGCCGCTTTTGACCCATCGTGGGCTAGTGTAGTATTCGGAGCATCAGGCATCCACCGTATATCGGGAGAGAGAAATGAAAGCCATCCGAGTTCCAGCCTTTTTGCTGGCCCTGCTGCTGTCGACCTGGTGTGCCGCCGAGGATGGGCCGGACGAGTTTGTCATGGTGCCGGCCGAGTTTGTCGGTAAAACACCGCCAGTCGACGATTTCCTCGATACCGCCGTGCTCGAAGACTATATTCGCGGCGTGATCGCATCCATCGAGCGCGACAAGGCATTGCCGGCCCTGACCATGTCGGTCGTTCACAACGACCAGCCGGTGCTGCAAAAGGGATACGGACTGGCCGATATCGACTCGGGCCGTCCGGTGGTACCCGACGAAACGCTGTTTCGAATCGGCTCGGTGTCGAAGACTTTCACCTGGACAGCGGTCATGATGCTGTTCGAGCGCGGCCTGCTCGACCTGGATACCGACGTCAACCAGTACCTGGTCGATATCGAGGTCGACGAGGCCTTCGATGCTCCGGTCACGCTGCGCGACCTGATGCATCACCGCGCCGGGTTCGAAGACAGCATGCAGTTGTTTGCCGTAAGCGACGATGACCCCCGCAGTCTGGCCGAACTGCTTGAGACCCACCACCCCAAGCGGGTCTTCGCCCCCGGTACGCGCACCATCTATTCCAACTGGGGGTCGGCACTGGCCGCCCAGATCGTGGAGGATGTCAGCGGCATGCCCTACGGGGAGTTTTTGCGCGCCGAGATACTCGACCCCCTGGGCATGCACGATACGCACTGGCAGCCACCCGAGAAAATGGACGCCGCCACCCGGGATCGACTGGCCATCGCCTATCGTCACAGGCAGGGGGCATTCGACCTGCAGCATTACATGCAGATCGGCGCCTACTGGCCGGCCGGCGGCATGGTATCCACCGCCACCGACATGGCGCGCTGGATGCGCCTTCATCTCAATGCCGGGGAGCTCGACGGCACCCGTCTGCTCGACAGCGATACCCACCAGCGCATGTGGACACGTGGTTTTGACGACCGCCCCCAGGCGGCCGATCTGGCGCACGGCTTTCAGGACCGCCCTTACCGCTCGGTGCGCGCCCTGGGCCATGGCGGAGGCACGGCCGGATATCTGACCCAGATGGTGCTGGTGCCCGAACTGGGACTGGGCATCTTCTACTCCTACAACAGTGCGCACACCCCCGCGCCGTTCATGCACCTTGCCGACCTGATCATCGACCGGGTCATCGATCATCATTGGCGGCCGGTCAAGGCCAGCGCCGACGAAGAGGAAGCCGGAGAACTGGCCGAACTGGCGGGCACCTACCTGAACAACCGACGTGTATTCTCCAGCTTTGCCGCGGTCTTCGGGCTGATGAACAGCATGCAGGTCACACCGCTCACGGCCGACACCATCCGGATTGATGCGGCCGGCGAATCCAGTGTCCTGAGGCGTGTGACCGATGACGTCTTCGAGTCGGCTCGCGGGCAGCGCGTGGCTTTCGTGCGCGATGAACGGGGCCGGGTTGCGGCCCTGGCCGATGACATGGGTGTGCACACGGCCGAGCGCGTCGGCTGGCTGGGCAACCCGAACACGTTTTTTCTGGCGCTGGGCCTGGCCGGCATTCTCACCCTGACATCAGCGTTGGGCGCTTGGCGAAACTTCGGTCGAGGTGTGAACAGCGGCTTTGCCGCACGGATCGCCGGTGCCGGCGTGCTGGTGGGCGTGGTGACGGTGACGGTGTTTATTGGCTCTGTCGTGGCCCTGATCATCACCCTGGGTGACTTCGATATCGGCCGCATGCCCGATTTCTATCCGTCGCCGGCGATGTTTGTCACTCACTACGCCGGCTGGGCAGTGGCGGGGGCTGCTCTGTTGATGATGCTGGCCCAATGGCCGGCCTGGTCGGGTTCAAACTGGGGCTTGCTGCGGCGATTGCATTTCGGGCTGTTTATGCTGGCCACGGCGTTTCTGGCCTTCATGCTGTGGCAATGGAGAATCATTGGCGGGCCGGTGATCTGAGCACCTTGGGGTTGCCGGTGACGCAGCACCGGCCTACCTCAGGTGATCGTCGGTGACGCAGCACCGGCCTACGCCTGGGGGTTGGCAATTCGTCTGGGTGTTGGCGCCGATGACTTGGCACCGACCATCACCCGGGCGGATCAGTCTGTGCCACACTTGTCGCTGGCTTGCCGATGCATCGCTTGGGCCGGTTTTTTGAGTCGGCGGCACATGATCCACAGCATGGCGAGCATCAGCAGCAGCAGTCCGACCGGGCTCATGACCGGCACCGGAAGCGCGGAAACGTATCGTGCTGTCAGGGAAATCACCATTGGGCTGTTCTCGGCACTACTGATGATCTCGATCTGACTTTCGTAGTTTCCGGTCTGTTCCGGATCGAAACGAACATCCAGGGTGCAGGACTCACCCGTCTCCAGTGAGGGCAGATCAAGGCAGGTACCGCCACTGAGGCTGAAAGGAGGCTCAGGCTCAACGATCTCTTCGATGACCAATACCTGCTCGCCATCATTGGTGAACTCCAGTGTGGTCTCGCCCCCGGTGCCATCGGCTGCCAGATCCAGGTTCACATCCTGCGTGTCGGTCACCAGCTCCGGCGGCGACAGGGCGTCCACGACCAGCGTCCAGGCCTGCTCGTTGTAGCCACCACGATCGTCTTCGGCACGCAAGACAACCTCATGTTCGCCCGCATCGTCCTCGCCGGGTGTGCCCGTGAGTTCGCCGGTGCCGTCGCCGTGATCATCCAGTGTCAGCCAGTCAGGCAGCGTGGGTGCCGTCAGGGTGATGGGGTCATCCTCCGGATCGCTGGCGACAATCGCGTAGCTGTAGGCATCACCCTCGCGCGCACTGGTCTCCGGGCTGCTGTCAAACTGCGGCGGCTGGTTGGCGCTGACCTCGATTTCGAAGGTCTGCTCGGTCTCGCCGCCCCGGTCGTCCTCGGCGACCAGCACCACCGGATGAGTTCCGACATCGTCACTGCCGGGGGTGCCGGTCAGTTCACCGCTGCCGCCACCCTGGTCAACAAAGCTTAACCAGTCCGGCAGCGTGGTGGCCGAAAGATCGACAGGGTCGCCATCCGGATCGGACACCACCACTGCGTAGAGATAGTCGTCGCCCTCACGCACCTCGGTCTCCGGGCTGGAGTCGAAGACGGGAGGCTGATTGGCTGCCACCTCGATAGTGAAACTCTGCTGGTCCACACCGCCGCGGCCATCACTGGCTTCAATCACCACTGGATGATTTCCGCCATCCTCGCTACCGGGCGTGCCGGACAGAATCGCGGTATCGTCGCCCTGGTCCACCAGGGTCAGCCATCCGGGCAGCGTGGGTGCCGAGAAACTGACGGCATCACCATCCGGGTCGGTGGCGACCACGGTATAGCTGTACTCCACGGCTTCATCGGCCGTGGTTGGCGGCGTGCTGGTGATACTGGGCGGCTGATTGGCTGCAACCGTTACGGTGAAGTCCTGGGTATCCACGCCACCGCGACCATCGGACACTTCCAGGGTGACATCATTGCTGCCAACATCATCCGGACCGGGCACGCCCGACAGGGTCGCCAGCCAACTCTCGCTGCCTGGCTCCAATGACAACCAGTCCGGGCCGGTGGTCATGGAGAAACTCAGTTCGTCATCGTCTGGATCGCTCGCTTCCACCTCATAGACATATTCAATGCCCTCGTCGGCATCAGTCACGGGCGCACTCAAAAACGCCGGCGGGTAATTGGTTTCAATCTCAAGGGTAAAGCTCTGCAGTGTTGTCGCACCGCGCTCGTCCTCGGCCGTGAGCACGATATTGTAGTTCCCGGCATGCCCCATCTCGGGCGAAGCACTGAGAACGCCCCTGGCTTCACCTGCGTCATTGACGGTCTGGTTGAATTCCATCCAGGGCAGCCCCTTCGGATCCTTGCTGAGTGAGATTTCCTCGTCATCGGCATCCGTAACCACCACCTCGTACTCATAGCTCAGGCCTTCGCCACCCTCTTCAACAGGCGAGGACTCGAATACGGGCGGATTATTGGGCAGAACTTCCAGGTTGAAACTCTGGAGCACATCCTGGCCACGACCATCGTTGGCAATGACGTTGATGTTGTAACTGCCATCATCGGCCGCTCCGGGCGTGCCGCTGAGCACGGCTTCTGCATAGCCCGGGTTGTCAACCGTCTGATTGATCGACAACCAGGCCGGCTCGTTGTCCACACTCAAGCTGATTGAGTCATCATCGGCATCGGTCACGGTGATGGTATAGCTGTACTCATGAAGCACACCCACTTCAGTGACTGGAGTGCTGGTGAACACCGGCAGATTGTTCTCTTCCACGGTCACCGTAAAGCTTTGGTCGGTGATACCACCTTGACCATCATCGGCACGAATCACCACCGAGTGGTTGCCAACATCGCCGGTACCGGGTGTACCTGTCAGGTCTGCGGTGTTGTCGCCGTTGTCAGTGATACCCATCCAGCCTGGCAGAGTAGGGGCGGTGATAGCAGCCACATGCTGGTCTTCATCGGTGACCACAATATTGTAGCTGTAGGCCAGGCCTTCCCCTACTGCAGTGACTGGCGTGGTGTCGAAGACTGGCGGTCGATTCACCAGCAAAGAGTCTGTGTCAGCACTGCCCTCAAAGTCCGAGGTCTCCGAGAAACTGGCTTCGATATTCTGATTGCCACCCGCTTCCGGGGTCAGTTCACAACTGCCCTCCCCAACGCTGTTCAACACGGCGACACAGTCATCGCCGGCACCGGTGACGGTAACCGACTCACCCGCCGGCAGAGGCCCACCCGGGGGAACGGTTTCCACGGCCACTTCCACATCCACCGATTCGCCCAGTTGTATGGTTCCCACGGACGATCCGGCCTGGCTGAAACCTTCTATACCCAGATCAGTCACCACTTTGGCCACGGGAACCGTGGTGGTCGCCGTTGCATCAGAAAAGTTGTCTCCCGAGACGGTGACATTGCGCACAACTTCGTGGGTGTCGGCAGGCAGATCATTCGATACCGTGGCACGAAACTGCACGGTGACGGATTTGCCGGCCTCCAGCTCTCCCACGTCCACCTCAACGGATTCAGGACTGGCCACGGCTGATGGGACCCAAAGCAGGCATAGCAGGGCAAAGGCAAGCGCAATAATACCCACACCAGAACGGCGGATTCGGGTTTCAATGCAGTGGCTATAACACTTCATCATTTCATGATCCTTTCGAGGCCAACGACTGACGCCGCCTCTATTCCATGTCTTCTGGCGTCAGGCAGGTGCCAGCCGAAAAACTGCCTGACGCGGCTGGAAAGGTGGTGCCGAAATCGTCGGAAGTCAAAACCCTCACGACTGAAGGCGGATTCAGCTCGCGGAGCTGGATATGGTTTCTCACCGTGTCATCATCGTCCCCGCCCAAGTCCTGAATTTGCATAGGGGCAAAATCAAAGGAAGCCAACATCAACAGGTATTCCGAAGCGTCATCCGGGTCCATATTGGTCTCGGAAACTTGCACGTCATTGGTACCGAAGTTAAAGCAACCGTCCAGGAAGTCGACTTGATCAGGCTGGCTGCTGTCAGCAACCATGTAGAAAGTCATTCCATCAATGAAGGGAAGGTCGGCGCCATCACCCCGCGCACGAACCATATTGCCCGCCAAACTCACATGTAGCTGTCCACCTCGGGCCGTCATATAGATTCCGCCAGGAATGTGAGTCGTTGCGTTGCCTCCCATATCGGTATCGATCTGATTATCATCAACTCGCATCACCAGGGTACTCAGTGGGGCGGCCTCCAGATAGATGACTTTAGCCACCCAAGGATCATCAGAACCAACTGATTGGTTGCCTTTCACCTCGCCCCAGACGGTGGCACCATCCCTGACATACACCTGGATCAGTTCACGAAAACTGTTGGGACCACCGGGTTCGCTGGTATCGACCTGAGGGTTATTGGTGATATCTACTCGACCGGCCAGGCCTGACCCGCCAATATCCACATCGATCAGGGGCTCATTGGACTCCAGGACAGCACCGTTGTCTTCAAAACGGTTGTTGTGAATGCGAATATCGATGACATTTTCAGCCATCACGGCGCGCGCTAGATTGGTTCTGATGGTCATACCGCTGACTTCACTGTCAGATGCCATGATCACGGCAGCATCACTGCCGCCACTACCGGTAATCACCGGCCGATCCCCGGCCGGAATAATCTGACTGCCACCAATCTCCAGCCCTTCGCCCTGACCGATCAACTTTTGCCCGGACTGCAAGGTAACGGTTTCGTTATAGGGGTCGGCGGCGCAGACGAAGATAATGCCATCGGCATCGGCCACGGCCGAGCTGATGGTGCCATAGGGAGCTGAATCGCACTGGGAAATACCGGTATCGCTACGATTGCTGACAAACCAGACCGGCTCCACGACCTCCAGAGTGACACTGGCGGTATCGGTCAGGCCGTCGCTGGTTATGACGGTGTAGACGAAACTGTCCGTACCCTGGAAATCCGTTGGCGGGGTGTAGTCGAAGCCACCGTCCGATTGCAGATCAACCGTTCCTCCCTCCGCAGTGGTGGTATCAGAATTGGCTACATCCACCGACAGCGTCGGTGGGCTGCCCCCAACCGGGTACAGTGCCCGGTCATTGCTCAGCAAACCCTGTGCCTCCGGAACGGTGAAGGTGTTGTTGGCCGGGATCTCGTCGTAGTTGTCATCCACGGCCAGCGGCGATACCTGAATGGAGGTCGGGTCCACGTTCAACCCAGCAGGCAATTGATTGTCGACATCGACGGCCAGGGCATTGCCGCTGCCCTGGTTGGTGACGGTCAGCTCGAACTCCACGGTATCGCCACGGCGGACCTGGCCATCGCCGGCCTGGTCGATAACCAGTTCGAAGTCCTCGTCCACCACGATATCGGGCTGGGCATGGACGCCCGTGGTCAGGGCGGTGCCGGCCAGAAAGGCGGCGACGGCCATCAGGCCCGCGCGCTTCTTGCGCCAATGAAGCATAGATCCGGTCATGGTCAGGTCCATTCCGCTCCTTCGGTCGGGTTTCATTCGGTCTGTCCCCTTTGGTGCCCAGGATGATTTGTGGGCGTGATCGTGGGTCCCTCGAAAGCCATGATGGTGGGAATCTTGATTTTGGTCAAGGTTCGGGCTGACGGAGGCTCGCCATTCGGTACCGTATGGTAAGCGTCTGAATGAATTGCAGATTCACTCTGGGCTGGAATACCGGTGACGCAGCACCGGCCTACTTTGAGTAATCGCCGGTGACGCGGCACCGGCCTACCTCGGGTGATCGCCGGTGACGCAGCACCGGCCTACTGTCGGGCGGGGTCAATCACACGCAATGGCCCGGATACTCGCAATACCGGACCCGACCTGTTAGTCGGCCAGGCTCAGGCGGGTGACTTTCTGGAAACCTCTGGGCAGTTTGCGGCCGCGCTGGGCGCGTTCGCCCCAGTAGTTTTCAGTGTCGTTCCAGCTCAGGCGGAGGTAACGCTGGCCAGCCCAGACCAGGCAGTCTTCGCCGTGGGCAATCACGATGGCACCGGCCATCTGCTCTCCGGCCTTGCGTGCCTTGGGCGGTATATTGATGAGCTTGTTGCCCTTGCCGCGGTTGAGCTCCGGCAGGTCGCACACGTAGTAAGCCAGCAGGTAGCCTTCGGTGGTGGCGCAGACGATCACGCCGTCTTCGGCGTCGTTGATCGGCGCAATCGGCAAAACGCCGGCGCCATCGGGCACGGTCAGCACCTGCTTGCCCGCCTTTTGCCGAGTGTGCAGATTATCCAGCCGGGTCACGAAACCATAGCCTGCCGAGGAGGCCAGCAGCACGCGTTCGTCCTCCGCGCCGATGGCTACACTGCGAAAGCCCGCTCCGGCCGGTGGCGCGAAGCGACCGGTGAGCGGTTCGCCCAGGCTGCGCGCGCTGGGCAGTTCATGGGCTACCAGCGAATAACTGCGACCCGTGGAATCCAGGAAGCAGGCCGTCTGGTTGCTGCGGCCACGGGCGGCCGCCAGAAAGTCATCGCCGGCCCGGTAGTTGAGTTCTTCGGGCTTGATGTCGTGGCCCTTGGCCGCACGCACCCAGCCGTTGTCGCTCAAGACCACGGTAACCGGTTCCGACGGCACCAGGTCGGTCTCTTTCAGCGCCCGGGCAGAGCCGCGCTCGACAATGGGCGAGCGGCGATCATCGCCATAGGTTTCGGCATCGGCCAGCAGCTCGTCGCGAATCAGGCGGGTGAGTTTCTTGGGTGAGGCCAGGATGGCTTCGATGCCGCGGCGCTCTTCTTCGAGTTCGTCTTTCTCGCCACGAATCTTCATCTCCTCGAGCCTGGCCAGGTGCCTGAGCTTGAGTTCGAGTATGGCCTCGGCCTGTGTGCCGGTCAGACCGAAGCGCTCCATCAGCACCGGCTTAGGCTCGTCCTCGGTGCGGATGATGTGGATGACCTCGTCGATATTGAGATAGGCAATCAGCAAGCCGTCGAGCACATGCAGCCGGTCGACGACCTGGTCGAGCCGATGCTCGAGGCGCCGGGTGACGGTATGTCGGCGAAAATCCAGCCACTCCAGCAGCAGCGCCTTGAGGTTGCGCACTCCCGGGCGCCCGTCGTTGCCGATGACGTTGAGATTGAAGCGCGCGTTCTTTTCCAGGTCGGTGGTGGCGAACAGATGATCCATGAGCTGTTCGAGATCGACGCGGTTGCTTCTGGGCACAATGACCAGTCGGGTCGGATGCTCATGATCGGATTCGTCGCGCAAATCGGCCACCAGCGGCAGCTTCTTGGCCTGCATCTGACCGGCAATCTGCTCCAGTACCTTTGCCGGCGAGACCTGGTGCGGCAGCGCGGTAATGATGATCTCGCCATTCTCGCGCTCCCATCGCGCCCGCTGGCGCACCGAGCCGTTGCCGGTTTCGTAGACCTGTTGCAACTCCTCGCCGGAGCTGACGATCTCGGCACCCCCCGGAAAGTCGGGTGCCCGAACGTGTTCGCACAGGTCGGCCACGGTGGTTTTTTTCGGCGCTTCGAGCAGGCGAATACAGGCTGAGACCACTTCGCGAAGATTGTGCGGCGGAATGTCGGTGGCCATGCCCACGGCAATGCCCTGCCCGCCGTTCAGAAGCAGGTTGGGCAGACGGGCCGGCAGCAGCTTCGGCTCCTTGAGCGTGCCGTCGAAATTGGGCGCCCAGTCGACCGTGCCCTGCCCCAGCTCGGCCAGCAAGGTCTTGGCATAAGGGGCCAGGCGCGACTCGGTGTAACGCATGGCGGCAAAGGACTTGGGATCGTCGGGCGAGCCGAAGTTGCCCTGACCATCGACCAGCGGATAGCGGTAGGAAAACGGCTGGGCCATCAGCACCATGGCCTCGTAACAGGCCGAATCACCGTGCGGATGGAACTTGCCGATCACATCGCCGACCGTGCGCGCCGATTTCTTGTGTTTGGAGGCGGCCGAGAGGCCCAGCTCACTCATGGCATAGACGATGCGACGCTGCACGGGCTTGAGACCGTCGCCCACGTGCGGCAGGGCGCGGTCGAGCACCACGTACATGGCATAGTCGAGATAGGCGCGCTCGGCGTAGGTGCGCAGGGGTTGTTGTTCGAAATCGCCGGAAATTGTCTTGCTGTCGCTCATGGCCGGAGATTGTCGCCGAAGATGCCCGGCCATGCCAGCATGAATGGCCCCGAAACCGTTCTGGAATGACCCGCTCCGGACCGGAGCGGGCCAGCGCTGATCAGACCCTGTAGCCCCGACGGCGGCTCAGAAAACCCCAGGCCAGGAGCATCATCAAGCCGGCTGCCATCAGCAAGGCCAGCGGCCGATTGACCGGCACGGGTTGTGGTTCGAGCTCGAACAAAGCGGTCACCTCGGTATTGTTGCTGATGGTCAGGGTGAGCGGGTTGCTCATTCCTGCGGCATCGCCACCCCAGCCGGCAAAGCGCCAGCCTTCCTCCGGCACTGCCGTGATTTCGACCTCGTCACCGAAACGATAGTCAGGCTGCTCGGTCCCAATCTCGACACTGCCACCAGCGCTGACGACCAGTGCTGTCAGAGTCAACGGGCAATCCCGCGGCTCGGGCTGCAATTCGGCCTCCATGAACGACAAGGCTTCGGCCTCGGCACTGCCGGGATAGATGGCCGCAGCCGCAGCATATGAACCGGCTGTCAGCTGGACAAAATCGCCAATCTGCGCGATGAAGTAATACTGCTCGCTTGCCGTCTCTTGTTGTCCCGTGAGTATCTCAATGTTGGGGAACTCGGTTTCAATCTGCAGGCTCGTTTCTTCCTGGCCGGACAACAGTGCTGCCGGCGGTGCTCCAGCGCCGACCTGCACCGTTCCGGCATCGGCATCGGCTTCTGCCTCGGCGGTGCCTTCCAGGCCACCGGCGCCCGCGGCGGCCAAGGCGGGCTCACCTTCGACTGACGTTTCCGCCATGGCCTGGTAGTCGACGGCCACGCACACCGGATCGCCAATCTGCTCATCGGTGTCCGGTTCCACCTCGATTTCGAAGGTCCAGGTGGCTTGAGCGATGGCCACCCCTGGTTGATCCTCGCCTGGCGATGTCGGTTCGGCTATCGCACTGGCCACTGTGAGCGCAACCTGCTCGTCATCCGGCAGCGCCCGTGCACCGGCCAGATGATCGACCAGGACGCCGTTTTCGTAGACCCGGTACTCGCCGTCAATCAAACGCAGCTCGGCGGCCGATGCCGTGGCAGCGAGCAACAGGCCGGCGAGACCGGCTGCCAGTGACCGCATTCCTGATAACTGGTGGATCATGGACAATCCTCCCTTTGGTTCGAAACGTTTCAATGACCCTATCACCCCGGCTTCGAAAAAAGAAGCAGCTCGAAAAAAGGCCCGGGAGCGCTGGTGCGATCCCGGGCCATGGAGAGCCGGACGAGTCCCCTTCTTCCGGCATATCAGAAGTTGAATGTTCCAGTCAGCGTAAAGGTCCTTGGCGGGCCATAGAAGGCATTCATCACGCCTTCCAGCCCCAGGGTCGGCTCGGTGCCATCGGGAGTGGCAAACACATAGCCCGAGACCTTGTACTCTTCGTTGGTCAGGTTGCGACCGTGCAGCCCCAGCTCGAATCGGCCGTCGGCACGCATCCAGATCATGCTCAGGTCATAGAGCGAATAGGCCGGCTGATCGAGAAACTGTGAGGGTGTTTCAAACTGGTGGGTCTCGCTGCGATACGACCACGCACCTCGAATGCTGAAGTCTCCCTCTGTACCGAACCATGCCATGGGCACGTCGTAACGCAGGCTCAGGTGTGCCGTGTTCTCCGGCGTATTCTGGAACACGCGCTGGTCGGCCACGTCTTCCAGCGCGGTGTCGCCGGTGGCCGGATCGGTCACCGAGGTGATGAACTCATCGTACCCGGCATCGATGTAACCCAGTGCCAGGGCCGTTGACAGACGATCACCTCCGGTAATCCAGTCATCGGCAAGAATGGCCGACAACTCCAGCTCCGCGCCCTTGACCGTGGCGGCGCCGGCATTGGTCGTGACGCCGGCAAAGGTGTCGGAGACGCCATCTCCGGTGGTGTCCACGCCGATGGAGCCAGGCACCTGGATATTGGTGTAGTCGCTGTGGAACAGCGCCAGGCTGCTGGTCACGCGACCATTGGCCCAGTTGGACTTGGCACCGATTTCCCAGGTGTCGACCTCCTCGGGCTCGAAGCGCATGAACAGGAAGATGTCTTCGTCAGTGACCTCGCCATCGCCGGTCAGGTCAGGTGCGGCGGTGGTCAGGCCGCGCGGGTCGAAGCTGCCCCCCTTGAAGCCCTGGCTGAAGGAAACATAGAGGTTGTGATCCTGCGTCGGCTTCCACGCCAGACTGGCCCGGGGAGTGAACTCGGTGAAGGTTTCCGAGCCCTGGAAGTCGGATGTGGTTTCCAGAACGACCGGATCACCACCGAACCACTCCGAGGGCCCAAGCAAGTTCTGGCGCAACACGCGAGAGCTGCGCTTGTCGCTGGTGTAGCGGCCACCCAGGGTCAGCTCCAGATCGGTTTCCATCCCCAGGTAATCACCAATGTCGAAACTGGCATCGGCAAATACCGCCCAGCTTTCGGTATCGACATCGCCCTTGGTGAAGGCATTCAGCCCCGGCGCACCAATCAGTTCACCGGTTTCGAACAGGCGTACGTCAAAGGGTCCGAAGGCATTCGCATCCAGGTAATAGAAACCACCCACACCACTGACCCGGTCACCGGAAAAGTGCAGCTGAAACTCCTGCGAGAACTGTTCGTTGTCGTAGATGGTGGCGACATCCAGATCGGCCGCCGGCAGCGCCTCGAAATCGATCATCTGGGTATTTTCGTTTTCGCGCCAGGCCGTGATGCTCTTGAACTGCCATTCCGGATTGATATCGTATTCGACGGTCAGGCTCGCACCCCAGGCTTCCGTGAAGTTCGGACCTTCAAGACCACTGCGCGAATCGTAGACGTTGTCGAGCACCGGCGCTCCGGAGAACAGGCCGGGGATCAGCCGATGACCACCAACCGGGTTCGAGTTGTCCTCGAAGTAGTCGCCGGCCAGGCGCACGAACAGCGAATCGCTCGGGCTCCATTCCCAGCGGGCCCGGGCCGCGATCACATCCTTGTCGTAGTTGTCTTCGTCCAGGTACAGGTTGGTCCCGAAACCGCTGCGATTGAAACTGGCAACAGCCCCGCCAACAGCAGAACTGTCGCTGACCGGTGTTTCACCACTGAGCACCAGGTCGCGTTGCGAGAAGCTGCCCAGGCTGGCCCGCACACTGGCCCGCGGCGTGTGGTCAAGACGCCGGGTGACGTACTTGACCGCGCCGCCAATCGTATTGCGACCGTAGAGCGTACCCTGCGGCCCGCGCAGCACCTCGATGCGTTCGATATCGTAGATGTCGAGTACCGCACCCTGCGGCCGGTTGAGATAGACATCATCGATATAGACCCCGACCCCGGCCTCGAAACCGGCGACCGGATCCTGCTGACCGATCCCGCGAATGAAAGCGGTCAGCGTATTGCTGGTACCCCGCGAGACCTCGAGCGTGGTGTTGGGTACCGACTGCTTGAGGTAGGTGATGTCCTGGGCACCCGCATCCGACAATTCCTGGGCCGTCACCGCAGTCAGCGAGCCGGGCACGTCAATGATCTGTTCTTCGCGACGACGAGCCGTCACCTGAATGGTATCGATGGTGCGAGCTTGCTCCGCCGCTTCGGACTCGGCGCGTTCCTCCCCGTCCGGTTCCTGGGCTTGCGCTCCGTGCAAGGCCAGCATGATGGCCAGGCTGAGTGTGGACAGTGCTTTGATCTTCATGGCGAATCCCTTGGGTCCCGTGTTGTTTTTTCGGTGATGACCGACCGGCTGCCGCGGCAGCGGGTGGTCTGACAGCATGAAGGTTATGACGGCCCGCCCATCGCTGTAACTTGTACCTTGGTACAGTTCCCGCGGCACCCTGGCGTTGCCAACATGGATGCGAACCTGAAACCGGAACACCAAGATCATGCTCAGCCTGATCGGCCTGCTCGGTGGCCTTGCGCTGCTTATCGTACTCGTCATGCGTGGCATGAGCCTTTTCGTGGCCACGCCGCTGTGTGCATTGATCGTGGCACTGACCAGCGGCATTGCCCTGCTGCCGCCGCTGGCCGCCGAGGGCCAGGCCGACCTGGTCACGCAGTACATGAACGGCTTTACCGGCTTTATCGCCTCCTGGTTTTTCGTCTTCCTGCTCGGTTCGCTGTTCGGCAAGTTCATGGAGTCCTCCGGCGGCGCCGACAGCGTGGCACGCTGGATCATCACCCGCCTGGGGACGAAACAGGCAGCCCTGGCCGTGGTGCTGGCCTGCGCGGTCCTGACCTACGGGGGTGTCAGCCTGTTCGTGGTCGCCTTTTCGGTCTACCCCATGGCGTTGGCACTGTTTCGCGATGCCGACCTGCCGCGCCGCTTCATCCCGGCCACCCTGGCCTTCGGTTCGGTGACTTTCACCATGACCTCGGCCGGCTCACCCGAGATCCAGAACTGGATTCCGGTCGAGCACCTGGGCACCAGCCCCCTGGCGGCCTGGGAAGCAAGTGCGGTTGTCGCCGTGTTCATGGCGGTGATCGGCTACATCTGGCTGCGCTGGATGCTCAAGCGCGCGGTCGAGCGCGGCGAATGCTTCGAAGACCGCGAAGGCGACCCCAAGAGCGGCCGCGAGAACCTGCCCCATCCGGCGCTGGCTGCGGTGCCCCTGATGCTGGTGCTGGGAATTTCTTTCACCACCCATGACGCCCTCGGCACCTCGGCGCTGATCGTGGCATTGCTGGCCGGCGCCATTGGCGCGGCCATGATCAACCTGCGCCACCTGCACAAGCCCGGAGAAGCAATGACCGAAGGCGGCGTAGGCGCGCTGATCGCCATCGGCAACACCTCCGCTGTGGTCGGATTCGGCACCGTCGCCCAGGTCTCGCCGGCTTTCGATGCAGCCGTCACCTGGGTCACCGGCATGCCGGGCAACGGCCTGGTGAGTGCGGCGATCGCAGTTTCGGCCATTGCCGCCATGACCGGCTCGGCCTCCGGCGGCCAGGCCATCGCCCTGCCCATTCTCGGCCCCCACTACATGGACCAGGGCGTCGACCCCGACCAACTCCATCGCGTGGTCGCCATCTCATCCGGCGCCCTGGACTCCCTGCCCCACAACGGCTACGTGGTCACCACCATCCGCGCCATCTGCAACGAAACCCACGCCGCCGCCTACCCCGCCATGGGCGCCCTGACAGTCGTCGTGCCCCTGGCCGGACTGATCCTGTGTCTCGGGCTGTTTGCGGTTGGGATGTGAGGGCGGCATCAGTGGGGATTGGTGAGAGCTTTTCGCACTCGGTGGCTTGGAGAAGGGGGTGTAGATGGGTGTTAGGTGTTAGGTGTTAGAAACAGTACGCTACCACCCACCCTGACCAACGCCGCCCCTTCACACTTCACACCTAACACATAACACCCAACACTTAACACCCGACACCCCCTCACCTGCAACCATCGCCCCCCAGGCGCCATCATACCTGCCGGGTCAACAAAGTCGGCAAACGCTAATCAAACCAACTGTCATGGCGTGGCGACAAGTGCAGTATTGCGGCTCGCCGGTCGTATAAACCCGACTCTGGGGGATTGCGAAAACTACCGGACAGCAACACCCAGATGTCATCACTACCTTTGGCGACACTGACCGCTGCCATTCTGCTCCAGTTCGTGTCACCCAAATCATTGGCTGCCAGCAGATCGGGCACCACCACAAGCCCGGTGGCTTCCGTCCATATGAAGGCGCGCGTACCGCTCGGCTCATCCCAAGGATTCTCTACGACATAGCTGCCCACAATTACGCTACCATCACTGCTGACATCCCACGCCGTTGCCGGCGCCATCCCCACTAGATGGGCATCGGTCGGCATGCCAAGGTAAACGGCTCCATGTGCTTCAGTCCAGTACCAGGGCTCTCGGTAATTCGGATGGTCAGGGTCGAGATCCACCTGATCGCCGCCAACGATCAGGCTGCAATCCGCGTTGCAGGCCTGGGCAAAGCGCAATCGCGCACCTTCACTGTCATACAGGAGCTCCGGCTCGGCATCCCCAACCCAGCGGATCGCGATATCCTGGCGCCATCCGTTCTCATCCAGCAACTGATTGCCGATAACAATGCGGGCATCGCTGGAACACGCCAGAGGCGTTGCTGTGCCCCCACCCACCCCTTCGTGAGTCGGCAACTCCTGCTGACCATACTCCTCCATCCATCTCCACGGCACAATGGGCTCGCCAAAATCCATCTCGACTCGACCCGTACCCACCAGACATCGGCCATCAGTCGAACCTCCACGCACCAATGCGCGAGAGAAGTTCTGACCCGGCAAGGGCATTACCCCCGATTCCTGAAGCCAAAGCTTGGGTTCGGTACGCCTTGAGCCTTCATCTGTCCATCCGTGATCGTAGTTGAATGCTGCCGTCATACCATCGACCGAAAAGAACAGCAAGGCAGAAAAGCCATTGTCTTCCATTGACTGCCACTCGGACTCACCGGCGGGAAAGAGCCGATAGCTGTTTTGGCTTTTCAATGTATGTCGAGTGACACCTGCCACTGTGCCGCCTTTAGCAATATGCTTGACTTCAGTCGTAGAGGAGTAATCCTCTCCTTCATTGCGAACAGGTATCTCCACATAGGCCAGATCGTAGAGCCTCTCAATCTCAGGCACCTCAGCCGGACAAGCCGCGGGACGCATCAGTCGGGACAGCGGAACGAGCTCCAATTCGCCATTGCCAAACCCTGACCGGTCGGATGAATAGCGGGCCCGGCCGCCACTGCAGCTCAGCTCCAGTTCCAGGTCGCCCCAATGCAATCGCTGCACCTGGTCCGGATCGAAGTCTTCACCGAATCTGCCGCCTCGAGTAGACTCCAGATCAGGAAACACAAGGTGATCGCCTTCGAGTTCGCCCACGCCCAGCATCCACTGTTGCTCGCCATCACCATCATAGGTAAACCAAACCACCACCGCCGTGTCGTCGGGCATCCACTGCAGCGCAACCCCCTGACCGGAACTGTCGGGCTCAAACCACGAGCCACTCTGTCCCGCGTAAGGCTGCAACGGCTCCCCCGGCCGGCCATGTAGCGGAGCACTGCAGTCGGCACCCATAATGCGGGTCAGGCGCTGGATAGGAAAGACCAGCTCCTGTCCCAGCCCCTCGAACTGGAACAGCCCCTTATCGCAACCGGAGAAGCGCATTTTCCCGTCCCCGACCACCTCGATCTGCACAGACGAGGCATCGAAGTCTGGACCGAATGCCGGCCCGCGGGTGAGATACATATCGGGAAAGGCGATATACCAACCCGAATCATCTTCACCGATCTGTCCATCTCCGATCAGCCAGCGCTGGTCGCCATCCTCATCGTAGGTAAACCAGTAGACCAAAGCCCGCTGCTCATCGAAGATCTCCAGCACCCAGCCCTCACCGCTGCGCTCGGGCACAAACCAGTGTCCGCTGTGGCCGGGATGCAGCACACCGGCAGCCGCCAGCGTGCTGGTCAAAATCGTGAGCAGGCCAATAAGGGCTGATTGCAGCGATCTGTAAAAAAGCAAACTCGGATGAAGCATGGTGATTCCCTACGGGATAGGGCCGGCCGGGCATGCGAAAACAACACTCTCATGCGCAGTTCCATAGTCATTGGAGACTTGCAGATCCACGGTCACCCAGCCATGCGGGTTACAGGTACCAAAGAACAACGTCCCAGAACTGGGATTACCTGAACCACCGGTCCACTGCATGCTCGTCTGGCCCTGGGAATTGAAATAATCAATCTCGCAGGAAAAGAACCCGCCGCCGCTGTTGGCGGCATCAGGGCAGTTGAACCCGTAAATGGTCGGCGGATTGGCGCCATGGGGTGTCCGCATCACTTTACCGAAATCGGCTAGCGGGCCGGTTACCGGATCAAAAGTAGCGCCGGCGAAAAGGCTGGCGTCATGAGGGCACGGCCCATGGACACTAGGATCCAGCGCTGAGATCGTGATCCCCTGTGCCATGTTCTCGACTGGTGTGATAAACGGACCACCGGAATCACCGGGGTAGACGCAAGCGCTTGTGCGCGTGAGGCCATCAACTGTGAATGTCTGTCCCGTTACATTGTGCTGCAACTCCTCAATTACATTAGTGTGTGTAATTCCACCACAGTGCGGACCTCCCGACGCTTGGCCGTAACGACAAACAGTCGTGTTGAGGGGCGCCTCCTGTAGTCCCGCCCACTTCGACGAAACAATCAACACTCCCTGGTTGTAACCATTGATCAGTGGTTCCGGATTCCAGTACTGACCTGTATTCACAGAGGCTCTATCATTGTTTCCTTGCCCGCCGACCTCAGACTCATCGAATACGCCTTGAAATAGACCATTGAGGCCAACCACACCATGACCTATATCGCCGCAATGACCCGCAGTGAGGTATCCACCCTCAACGGAAAACCCGATTGAACATCCGAACTCGAACCCCACTTGCTGAGAAAAATTCTCATTGACATACTTGTCGCCGCCACGCACAGGCCAGGAAACCGGAATGGAGCCGCCGCGGCCATGTTTGAATCGAATTGCCGCAGACTCACGCCGAACCATTGGCAAATCCTGCACAACTTGCTCACGATCCGGTTCGACCGATACCACAACCTGATTGCTTGGATAATCAATGTGCAGGCTGTGAACCACATCGGACCATAAACCCTGCCTCTGAATATCCTCACTGAGCTGATCAAGCACATCGAGCAATTGTACTTGGCTGCGCTCGCGACGCACCGATTTGACACCCAAGCGAGTGAGCAAGTCGTCGCTTGAGGAGCTGGTGGCAGCAACCACCAATGTCAGGCGATCAACATCGAACCAGGCACCTGCATACGCGTCCCCGAGCAGATCACGCGCGACACCGTAAGCTCGGGCCGCTTCTGCTTCGGCAGCCAATCGCTCGATAACCACTTCTTCACTGTCGGTCTGATAAAGGCGCAGCAACTCAGCCATCAGACCACGATCGACATCTGCCGTACTCTCAGTCGCTCCAACGACCGGAGCGCAAACCATGAACAGGATAAGAACTAAAGGGAAACAAAGACCAGAGACCAGAGACCAGAGACCAGAGACCAGAGACCAGCATGATTGGAAACCGCCATCGCCATTACTCCTCTAAATTTTGAATGTGCTAAACCCTACCCCTGCTTGTTAAACTACCGGACCTGATAAAGTGAAGTCAAGCTCACTCCTCGTTCAGGTTCAACCACGCCAGCCCGGATTATTCATGACCCAGCCGTAGCGCCGCACTGCAGGCTGGTGCGGTTTGCCCGAAGGGCCGGGACTTCGCACCCCCCAGGATACGCACGGCTGCCGTGCCGGGCATCACCACCCCCCGTGCCCCGCGACACACCGACCTCCGACGCACCCCCTTAACACCTCACACTTAACACCTAACACTTAACACCCGACACCCCCCTCACCTGTAACCATCGCCCCCCATGCGCTATCATGCCGGCTCGGTCGTCCGATGGCGGCCTGGTCCAATAACAACCCGGGGTGAGTTAAGTGAGCGAGCACAGCACGGCCGGCAAGCCGGCGATGGAAAATCGCAACTGGTTTACGCGTTTTCTCGACACGGTGGAGTGGCTGGGGAACTTGTTGCCGCACCCGGTGACGCTGTTTGCCCTGCTGGCCACCGGGATGGTGTTCCTGTCCGGTCTGTTCGGCTGGCTGGGGGTGTCGGTGACCGATCCGCGGCCCGACGTGCCCGACGGGACCACGATCGAGGCGGTCAGCCTGCTCAATGCGGAAGGTCTGCGCATGATCTTCGGCAACCTGGTCTCCAACTTTGTCGGTTTCGCCCCCCTGGGCGTCGTGTTGGTGGCCATGCTCGGTGTGGGCGTGGCCGAGAAATCCGGGCTGCTTTCGGCCATGGTGCGCGGCATTGTGCTCAATGCGCCCAAGCACCTGGTGACCGTGGCGGTGGTCTTTGCCGGCGTGATTTCCAACACCGCCTCGGAGATGGGCTACGTGGTGCTGGTGCCGCTGGCCGGCGCCATTTTCCTGGCCCTGGGACGGCATCCGCTGGCCGGCATGGCGGCCGCCTTTGCCGGGGTCTCGGGCGGCTACTCGGCCAACCTGCTGCTGGGCACCATCGATCCATTGCTGGCCGGTATCACCGAGGAGGCGGCACGGCTGATCGATCCAGACTACGAGGTCTACGCCACCGCCAACTGGTACTTCATGATCATCTCGACGTTCATGATCACCGCGGTCGGCTCCCTGGTCACCATCTTTATTGTCGAGCCCAAGCTGGGCGAGTATGACGATTCGCGCGCCGATCCCACGGTGCTCGACGACTCCCAGATGACCCCGCTGACCGGTGATGAAAAGAAGGGCCTGGGCATGGCCGGCCTGGCCGTCCTGGGTGTCCTCGCGCTCATCGCCATCCTGGTGGTGCCCGAAACCGGGGTGCTGCGCGATCCCGATGCAGTCGGTGAAGGGTTCCTGGCCTCGTCCGGACCGTTCTTCCGCTCCATCGTCGCCTGGATCTTCATCTTCTTCCTGGTCACCGGGTTTGCCTACGGCAAGGTGGTTGGCACCATGAAGAACGACCGCGACGTGATCGACGGCATGGCCTCGGCCATAGCTACTCTTGGTCTGTACGTGGTGCTGGTGTTCTTCGCCGCCCAGTTCGTGGCCTTTTTCGGCTGGACCAACATGGGCCTGATCACCGCAATTGCCGGCGCCGACTTCCTCCAGGCCATCGGCCTGACCGGCCCGCTGGTGTTCCTGTTCTTCATCATCATGTGCGGCATCGTCAACCTGTCGCTGGGTTCGGCCTCGGCGCAGTGGGCGGTGACCGCTCCGATTTTCGTGCCCATGCTGATGATGATCGGCTACTCGCCGGAGGTCATTCAGGGCGCCTACCGGATCGGTGACTCGACCACCAACATCATTACCCCGATGATGAGCTACTTCGGGCTGATCCTGGCCTGGGCCACACGCTACGACAAGAAATTCGGCATCGGCACGCTGATTGCCACCATGCTGCCCTACTCGATCTTCTACTTCCTGTGCTGGGTCGTGCTGTTCTTCGTGTGGGTGTTCGCGCTGGGTCTGCCGGTCGGACCGGGTTCGCCGACCTACTACGGCGGCTGATGAGCGCGCCGCACCCGACCGAACTGCGCCTGGAGAAAAGCCGGCGCATGCTGGTGGTGGAGTTCGACGACGGGCAGTGCTTCGAGCTGCCCTGTGAATACCTGCGCACGCACTCGCCGTCGGCCGAGGTGCGCGGACACGGGCTGTCCGAGCCCAAACTGATGACCGGCAAGGACAAGGTCAATATCGATCGCATCGAGCCGATCGGCAGCTATGCCGTGCAACTGGTTTTCGACGACGGCCACGACAGCGGCATCTACTCGTGGGGATTCCTTTATGATCTTGGCGTTAACATGGAAGCCAACCAGGCTCGTTACGCAGATCGACTGCGTGGCGCCAAATCGAGCTGAAATACTCACCACAGAGACTACTCTGTGCCTCTGTGGTGCAGTTTTCCAGGCCAACCTATTGCACAGGCATCTCAGATGACTGATTTTGGATACCGCGAAGTGGCACCCGAGGAGAAGACCCGGCTGGTTGGTCAGGTTTTTTCCTCCGTGGCGCAGAAGTACGACCTGATGAATGACCTGATGAGCCTGGGCATTCACCGGCTGTGGAAGCGGCATTTCGTGGCAACCTGCGGCATCCGTCGTGGCGAGAAACTGCTGGATCTGGCCGGCGGCACGGGCGATATCGCCTGGCTGGCGCGCCAGCGCGGGGCCGCGGTGAGCGTGGCGGATATCAATCATGAAATGCTGTCTGTCGGGCGTTCGCGCATGGATGCCCGTGGCGCGGTGCAGGGATTCGACTGGCTTCAGGTCAATGCCGAGGCGCTGCCCTTTGCCGATGCCAGCTTCGATCACGTCACGATTGCCTACGGCCTGCGCAACGTGACCTGGCGCGACAAGGCTCTTGGTGAGATGCACCGGGTGCTGCGGCCCGGAGGCCGTGTGCACATTCTCGAGTTCTCCAAGGTCGGACTGCCCGCGCTGGAGAAACTCTACGATGCCTGGTCGTTCCAGGTGCTGCCTCGTCTGGGCGAGCAGATCGCCGGCGATGCCGAAAGCTATCAGTACCTGGCCGAATCCATCCGTCGCTTTCCGGACCAGGAAAGCCTGGCCGAGTCACTGCGCGAGGCCGGATTCGAGCGCGTGTCCTGGACCAACCTGTCGTCGGGCATATCGGCCATTCACCGTGGCGCGCGCACATGAGCGGGGCGGTCGAAACATGAGCCGCTACCTGACTCCCCTGCCCGGCCTGCTGGCCCGCGCCATCGACACGGCGCTGGCCCGGGCCCTACAGCTCGATCCACGCGCGGCCGACAGACTGGCAACGCTGAAAGACCAATCGGTTCGCCTGGAACTGAAGGGACTGGGTATCGACCTGTTCTTCACCGGTAGCGGTGAAGCGCTGTCGGTATCGACCGAAAGCGATGTCGAGCCCGACACCACCATTTCGGGCACGCCGGCCGCCCTTCTGGCCATGGCGGTGCCCGACTGGCGCGCGCCTGGCAGCGGCGTGCAGATTCAGGGAAACGCCGGCACTGCCCAGGCGCTGGAAAAGCTGCTGCGCCAGCTTGATCCAGACTGGGAGTCATTGCTGGTCGAGCACCTGGGACCGGTCTGGGGCCACCAGGTCTGGCGCATGCTGCAAGACAGCATGCAGCGCGGACGGCACATGGCCGGCACCGCTGCCGACCAGACCGCCCGTTTCCTGCGCGAGGAAAGCGGCCTGCTGGTCAGACGCGAGGAAGTCGAGGAATTCACCGTGGGCGTCGACGAATTGCGCGAGGCCGTCGACCGGCTGGAGGCCCGGCTGCGGCGGGAGCGAAGGCCATGATTCGGCGCAGTCTTCGTCTGGCCAGTATTGCCCTGACCCTGGCCCGCTACCGTCTCGACGAGCTGTTGAGCGACATGCCAATGCTGGGCATGGCACGCCTGGTGCGGCTGGTGCCCTGGGGGCGACGCCAGGTCAGGGATTACTCGCGCGGGGCCCGGCTGCGCCTGGCGCTTCAGGAACTCGGGCCGATCTATGTCAAGTTCGGACAGATTCTCTCAACGCGTCGCGACCTGTTGCCGCCCGATATCGCCGATGAGCTGGCGCAGCTCCAGGACGCAGTGCCCCCGTTTTCCAGCACCGAGGCGCGAGGCATTATCGAGGACGAGCTGCACGCCCCGATCAGTGCACTGTTTGCCGAGTTCAACGACGAAGCACTGGCCTCTGCATCCATCGCCCAGGTTCACGCCGCCCGCCTGGAAACGGGCGAGGAAGTGGTGGTCAAGGTGGTCCGACCCGGCATCGACCGCCAGATCCGGCGCGATCTCGAACTGCTCAAGGCCATGGCCCGACTGGTACGGCACCATCACCCGGAAGGCGACCGCATTCGTCCCGATGATATCGTTGCCGAATTCCAGCGCGTCATCACGCGCGAGCTGGACATGCAGGCCGAGGGCGCCAATGCCTCGTTGCTCAGACGCAATTTCGAGCAATCCAGCGAACTCTATATTCCGCAGATCCACTGGACCCACACCGGCCGTAGGGTCCTGACCATGGAAAGGGTCGCAGGGGTTCCGGTCAAGGATATTGCCGAACTCAAGCGCCGCAATGTCGACCTGGAGAAGCTGGCGCGCCGCGGCATCCGCATCTTCTACACCCAGGTCTTTCGCGACAACCTGTTTCATGCCGACCTGCACCCCGGCAACATCCTGATCGACACCAGCGACCCGGCCGACCCGAGCATCATTGCCCTGGATTTCGGCATTGTCGAGACCATGGCGCCCAGGGACCTCTACTACATCGGCGAGAACTTTCTGGCCATCTTCAAGCGCGAGTACCGGCGCGTGGCCGAGCTGCACGTCGAGGCCGGCTGGGTGCCCGCCGACACCCGCATCGAAGAGCTCGAAGCCGCCGCCCGCACGGTCTGCGAGCCCAACTTCACCCGCCCGCTCGAAGAAGTGTCTTTCGCCGAGATGGTGATGGCCCTGTTTGCCGTGGCCCGACGCTTCAAGCTGACCCTGCAGCCCCAACTGATCATGCTGCAGAAAACCCTGCTCAACATCGAGGGCATGGCACGAGAACTCTACCCCGGCCTCAATATCTGGGAAGTGGCGCGGCCGGAACTCGAAGGCATTTTCGCCGAGCGCTACGGACTTTCCCGCACGGCCCGGCGACTGGGCCGGGGGTTGCCCGGCTGGCTGGCACAGTCGCCGGAACTGCCAGGGCTGATTCACGAGACCCTCAAGCGGGCCGCCGCGGGCCAGCTGCACACCCGGCCCGACCCGCAGGAGGTACAGCGGCTATCCGACCTGGCCGAACGACGCCAGCGACGGACGATATCCGGCCTGCTGGCCGCGGGCCTGCTGATTGCCGGCGCAATCCTGATCGGCACCGAGATCGAACCCCTGTTCGGCGGCTACTCGATCCCCGGACTGGCCACGGCAGTCCTCGCGGCACTAGCCACCTGGCGAGCGGGCCCAAGGGGCTGAGCCCGGCCAGAGCGCCCGCGCTACATAGCGCCCGTGCTACATAATGAATCTGAGAAATCCGAACAGGCGGCTGACTAGGCTGGTGCCCATGTGGCGTCTGAGCAGTACGACTTCAGGGGCAAGGCCGACGGGTTCGAGAGCCGGGGGAAGTTCGTCGGCATCGCTGGCATTCATCCTGTAATTCTCGGTCAGGTACCAGGGCCACAGGTCGAGCGTTGGCAGCCGGCGGGACAGACCGGCCATGGTGCGATTGACCGGACCCAGCAGCACCGAACCGTCGGGACGCACTCGCACTACCCAGCTGTTGCCGGGTGCCGCGATGGTCTCGACATACTCACTCAGGGCCGCAGCGAAGCGGCGATCCTCAACGATGACCCCGTTCTCGGTGTTGTATCGTTCCGAGCGCGGATCGAAATTGTGTGAGGTCACCACCGCCACTTCGTCGTCGATGACCACGATCTTGGCGTGGACACTGATGCGAGGCCCCGGCATATCGCGAGTGGCCGAGGGCGGATCGATACGCATCGGGCTGGTGATGCCCAGGGCACGGTCGATGACCAGCTGCTCGTAGCGCTGGTTGAAGCGTTCGATGTCCGCCGGGTAGGGCTTGGCTTCGAACAGTTCAACCCCCAGTCCGTCGACCATGCGAAAACGCTGACGGCGCGAGATGGCATAGACGGGCCAGGCATCGGTGGAGGCCAGGGAATTGGTGGACACCACCACCTCAACCGATGGGTCGAGTTGCGCAAGCGCCTGCTCGAAGGCGGGCGACAACACGAAGTAAGGCGTCTGAATCAGCACCCGTTCGCGCGCCGTGCCGATCAGTTCATGCAATGTGCGGGTGCTGACTTCGGATTCCAGCGACCAGGTTTTTTCCGGCAGGTCGGCGAAATAGCGGACGGTTCCGACCTCGAATCCCGCTCTGCCGATCAATGCCTCCAGCCAGTCCGGGTCTTCAATCATGCTCAGCGCATAGGCCGCGCGACTGTCACGCTCGAGCAGGATCTGGTCGGGTGCACTTCGTTGCAGCGTGGCGGCCACGTCGCGAGTGTGGCGTGCCCGCCGGCTGGCCGAATGCTGCCAGAACTGATCGAAGTTGTCCTGCATCTCCGCCACGGTGTGGCCCGACACCAGCACTTCCATGTCGAGAAAATTCATGCGGGTGTCGAGGTCGAAATAGCGGTCGGCGGTGTTTCTGCCACCGAGGAGCCCATGGCGACCATCGATGGCCAGCAGCTTGTGGTGCAAGCGATGGTTGAGACGCCGGAAACAACAGAACACGGCCGAGGCCAGCGACAGGTCGCCAAGCCGCGCCTGATTGAATACCGGGTTGTAGAGTCGCACCTCAAGATTCGGCTCCAGCAACTCCAGCCCGGCCAGCAGCTCCACATCGTCCAGCGAGAACAGGCTGTCGACCAGGATTCGCACCTCGACACCACGGCGGGCGGCGTCGACAAGTTCGGCCAGCAGCAACTGACCGGACTCGTCGGCATGAAAGATATAGTTCATCAGCTCGATCCGCTCGACGGCCGAACGGATCAGGTGAATGCGCAGGGCCAGTGCGTCACTGCCCTGCTCGACCAGCAGCAGGTGCTGACGCGAGGACGATGTAACAAGCTCATCCAGGGGCGAATCAAGACGCACCGGACTGGCATCGGGCACCAGCTCGACGCTGCCGCGCCGCGCTTCAATCAGCTCATCGATCTCGGCCTGACGCTGGGGCGAGAGGCTGCACGCCCCGAGAGCGAGCGACAGCAGCAGTAGCGCGTACCGCAACATGTCAGGGGGCCTTCGGCATTTCAACGCGCCGCGTCCTGACCTCGAATCCCTCACCGGCAACCGCCACGTGGGCAATCAGGCCGCCGCAGACCAGGGGCATGATCAGGCTCCAGCGGCCGGCGTCAGGCCATTGATCGGGGACGGCACAGACCCGGGGTGGACTGCCCGCAAGCTGGATCTGGTCCATGACACCGGCCAGGCCGCAGCCGCGGGCCTTGACCAGCGCCTCGCGTGCGGTCCAGTACTGCAGGAAGCTGCGTGACCTGAAAGGCTCGTCCCATGCGGCCAGGGCTTCGGCTTCCGCGGCCGGAAAGTAGCGCCGGGCCACGCTTTGGGCTCTTGGCATGCTGCGTTCATACTCGATATCCACCCCGACATCGACACCGACGGCCAGTGCTACCGCCAGCCACTGCCTGCTGTGAGACAGGTTGAAATGCAATGCACTGCCGGCATGGCGCGCCCCCAGGGCCGGCTTGCCGCGCCCGCTTCGCACCACCTCCACATCGCGCCCCGGGCAGTCCAGGTAGCTTCCCAGCAGCAGCCGCAACATGAACTGCTGCCGGAAGCGCAGGGCACGCACATGCGCGCTGGGATCGGACTCCGGTGGCAAAGGCTCCAGCGGCAGGTCGGCCAGCGGCACCAGCCAGAGATCGACCGTGGAAGGGGGCGGCGGCGACTGCCGCGGCAACGGCATGCGAACCGGTGTCGGCGTCATCATCGCGGACCGAATGCTGAAATACCCGCCACACCGAATGCGCCGCACACCCGGGCGGTCGCCAGATCGGCCGGGCCGATGCCACCCAGGGCAAACACCGGAAGCGGGGAGCGCCGGCACAGTGTCTTGAAACCATCCCAGCCCAGGCCGACGGCTTCCGGGTGCGAAGGTGTCGTCGTGACCGGTGAAAGGCAGACCAGGTCGGCATCGATGCCCCCGGCGTGGGCAAGCTCTTCATCATTGTGACAGGAAGCGATGACAAGACGATCATCCGGCAGCGGCCTGCTGTTCAGAGCACGCAGATGAGGGCTGCTCAGATGCACACCGTCGGCACCGGATTGCCTGGCCAGCTCCGGGTCTGCATTGATCAGCCAGCGCCCACCCCGAGCGCGCACCATGCGGTCCACGGCATATCCCAGATCGAGCAGTTCGCTCGACGACAGGCTGTGGGCCCGGAGCTGCAGCAGCTCGATTCCGGCATCGAGCGCGCCGCGCACCCAGTCCAGCAGCGCAGATCGGCCGCCTGCATCGGCCGGGTCCGGCGTGATGGCATAGCGCGGAGACAGGTTAAGCGCCTTGGCAATGGGGCGGTCGGCCGCTGGCATGTCGATCTGGTCAAGCTCTTCCGCTGACACCCAGCGCAGCGCCTGCCCCTCGCGCCCGTAAGCTGTGCCGGTGACCTGCCCGACCTGGTAGAGCATCAGGTGCACGGCACGTTCCGGGTAGTGGTGGGTCAGCGCAAGCAGTGGCGACATATCCGAGCAGGCAACACCCAGTTCTTCGAGCAGCTCGCGCGCAAGAGCGTCTTGGGCGGTTTCGTTCGGGTCGCACTTGCCCCCCGGAAACTCCCATGTTCCGGCCAGATGCTTGCCGGCCGGGCGCTGGCCAAGCAGGATGCGACCGCGCTGATCGCGGATGACCGCGGCGGCCACCCGCAACAACGGCTGCCGCCGGTCGGCACTGCGGCTGTCGGGAGGTGCCTGCTGGCTCACACTCGCGCGCGTGCGGTCAGCTCAGCCTGCCGTGACATTGCTTGTACTTCTTGCCCGAGCCGCAGGGACAGGGTTCATTGCGCCCAACCTTGCGCCCGTCACGCACATAGGTGTCGGGCTTGAGGCTGCCGCCTTGCTGGCCACGCGCGTCCGCCTCGCCCCGGGCACCGCCCGCGGTGGCCGACTGGGCCTCGGCATGCTGAAACTGCATGGGCACTTCACGACGGCGCTGCTGATCGACCGCTTCCACGTCGTCCTCGCTGCGCACGCGTACCCGCGCCAGTGCTTTCATCACCTCATGCTTCATCGTGTCGAGCATGGCGGTGAACATCTCGAAGCCTTCGCGCTTGAACTCCTGCTGCGGCTTCTTCTGGGCGAACGCGCGCAGATTGATGCCACGGCGCAGGTAATCCATGCTCGCCAGGTGCTCCTTCCACTGCTGATCGAGCACACTGAGCATCAGCGCTTTCTCGAACTGGCGCATGACATCCGAGCCGGTCATGTCTTCCTTGGCCTGGTAGTGCGCCTCGACCGCTTCCATGATGCGCTCGCGCAACCCCGCTTCGTCAAGGTCGTCGTCTTCGTCCAGCCACTGGCGAATCGGCACCTCGATGCCGAAGTCGCCCTCCAGCGCACGCTCCAGGCCTTCCGGATCCCACATCTCGTCGATGGATTCAGGCGGAATGAACTGGCTGATGAGATGATCGAAGGTTTCCTCGCGAATGCCATCAATGGTGTCCTTGATGTCATCGGCTTCCATCAGTTCGTTGCGCTGGGTGTAGATGACGCGGCGCTGGTCGTTGGCCACATCATCGAAGTCCAGCAGGTGCTTGCGGATATCGAAGTTGTGGGCCTCGACCTTACGCTGGGCGTTTTCGATGGCCCGGGTCACCCAGGGGTGCTCGATGGCCTCGCCATCCTTCATGCCCAGCTTCTGCATCATGTTGCCCATGCGCTCGGAAGCGAAAATGCGCATGAGGTTGTCATCCAGCGACAGGTAGAAGCGGCTCGAACCCGGATCGCCCTGGCGTCCGGCACGACCCCGCAACTGGTTGTCGATACGCCGCGACTCGTGGCGCTCGGTGCCGATGATATGCAGCCCCCCGGCTTCGATCACGGTCTCGTGGCGCTTCTTCCAGTCTTCACGCACCTTGTTGCGTTGCTCTTCGCTGGCATCCTCGCCCAGCTCGGCCAGTTCGGCATCGAGGTTGCCCCCCAGCACGATGTCGGTACCACGACCGGCCATGTTGGTGGCAATGGTGACCGCACCCGGCCGACCGGCCTGGGCAATGATGGTGGCCTCGCGTTCGTGCTGCTTGGCGTTGAGCACCTCGTGGTGAATCTTGTATTTCTTCAGCTCGTTCGAAATCAACTCGGAGTTCTCGATCGAGGTCGTGCCGACCAGCACGGGCTGGCCATTGGCCACCCGCTCCTTGATGTCGGACACGATGGCATCGAACTTCTCCTGCTTGGTCCGGTAGACCAGGTCGGGTCGGTCGTCGCGAACCATGGGCTTGTGCGTGGGAATGACGACAACTTCCAGCCCGTAGATGGTCTGGAACTCATAGGCCTCGGTATCGGCCGTGCCGGTCATGCCGGCCAATTTCTCGTAGAGGCGGAAAAAGTTCTGGAAGGTGATCGAGGCCAGGGTCTGGTTCTCGCGCTGAATGGGTACGCCTTCCTTGGCCTCAACGGCCTGGTGCAGCCCCTCCGACCAGCGTCGGCCGTGCAGTGTCCGGCCGGTGAACTCGTCAACAATGACGACTTCACCATCCTGCACGATGTAGTCGACATCGCGAGAAAACAGGTGATGAGCTCGCAGCGAGGCGTTCAGGGCGTGCATCAGCCCGAGGTTGTGGGCGTTGTAGAGGCTGTCGTCAGCCTCGATCATGCCGGCCTCGGCCAGCAGGTGCTCGGTCTTGGCCATCCCCTCTTCGGTCAGATAGACCTGCTTGGTCTTCTCATCGATGGTGAAATCGCCCGGGCCGTCCTCGGTTTCCTGCGGCTGCAGACCCGGCACGATCCGGTTCATCTTGACGTAGATATCCGGTCCTTCGTCGGTCGGCCCGGAAATAATCAGCGGCGTTCTCGCCTCGTCGATCAGGATCGAGTCGACCTCGTCGACGATGGCAAAGCTCCGACCGCGCTGCACGCGCTGCTCGAGCGAGAAGGCCATGTTGTCGCGCAGGTAGTCGAAGCCGAACTCATTGTTGGTGCCGTAGGTCACGTCGGCGGCGTAGGCCTCGCGCTTGGCATCCGGCGTCATGCCGGGCACGGACACTCCCACGCTCAGCCCCAGCGCGTCGTAGATTGGCTTCATCCACTCCGCGTCTCGTCGTGCCAGGTAATCATTGACGGTCACCACGTGCACGCCCTGATCGGCGATGGCGTTGAGATAGACTGCCAGGGTAGCGACCAGGGTCTTGCCCTCCCCGGTCTTCATTTCCGCGATCTTGCCCTGGTGCAGCACCATGCCGCCAATGAGCTGGACGTCGTAGTGACGCAGCCCCAGGGTTCTTACGGACGCCTCCCGCACCGCCGCAAACGCTTCGGGCAGAAGCTCATCCAGGCTCTCGCCATCGGCATGGCGTTGGCGCAAGCGCACTGTACATTCGCGCAGGTCGTCGTCGGAAAGGTTCTGGAACTCGGGCTCGAGCGCATTGATCGCCTCTACATCCTTGTGCAGGCGCTTGATCAACCGCTCGTTGCGGCTGCCGACGATCTTGGTGATCAGGGCTTTCAGCATACGGAATCCGTCTTGTTGTGTTTACGCTGGCAGACTGTTGAAGATGGGGACATGCCCCTACGGCTGCAAGGACAGCAGGGCATTGTAGCGTGAATGGCATGGGGCGTGAGCCGGCTTGCGGTTATCATGCCGGCATGGAAGACAAGCCCGAAAGGAACCTGGAACAGGTCGCCAGCGCCGACCGGCGGCTGCAGAAGCTGATCGAGGCCGGCCGGCTGTTCGACCGCCTCGACCGCCTTGTCCAGCCGACCCTTCCGGAACCGGCGCGCGGCCACATTCGCGTGGCCTGCATCGAAGGACGTTGCCTGGTGCTGGCTGCGGGCAGTCCCGCCTGGGCAAGCCGGGCCCGCCTGCTCGCCGACTCCGTGCTCGAGACCGTCAATCGGCAACTCCCGGAGCCACTGGAGCAAACTCGCGTGATTGTGGTCGAGTCCATGGCCCGTTGAGCCGTTGCTGTTCCAAAAAAGACCCCGACACGGAGGCCGGGGTTCAAGCAAGGGTCACTGATGAAGTGATCTTGTTATTGGAGGTGTTCAGACTGCCTGGGCTGGCTGAACATAGGAAATCGGGGCCGGCTCATCCTGCTCGAAGGTCACTTCTTCCCAGGCCGTCTGATCGGCCAGCAGGGTGCGCACGAGCTGGTTATTGAGTTCATGGCCCGACTTGTGGCCGATGAAGGTACCGATGGGGTTGCGGCCGAGCAGGTAGAGATCGCCGATGGCGTCGAGCACCTTGTGCTTGACGAACTCGTCATCGTAGCGAAGCCCATGCTCGTTGAGCACCCGGTAGTCATCGAGCACCACCGCGTTGTCGAGACTGCCGCCGAGCACCAGGTTGCGCTGGCGCAGGTACTCGATGTCGCGCATGAAGCCGAAGGTCCGCGCCCGCGCCACTTCCTTGAGATAAGAGGTGGTGGAGAAGTCCAGATCAGCCTTGCAGGAATGGGACCGGATGACCGGATGATCGAACTCTATGGCAAAGCGAACCCGGAACCCCTCATGCGGATCGAAACGAACCCAGCGATCGCCGTCATGCACTTCCACCGGCTTGAGAATCCGGATGAAACGCTTGGGCGCGTTCTGCTCGGCAATGCCGGCCGACTGGATCAGAAAGGCGAACGGGCCGGCGCTGCCATCCATGATCGGCACCTCGGAGGCGCTGAGATCGACGTAAAGATTGTCGATGCCCAGCCCGGCCAGCGCCGACATCAGGTGCTCGATGGTGGCCACGCGCACGCCATCGGCATTGACCATGGTGGTCGACAGGGCGGTGTCGCCGACACTGTAGGGGTCGGCCTTGAGACTGGCCACCGGATCGAGATCGACACGGCGGAAGACGATACCGGTGTTGGCCGGCGCCGGGCGCAGGGTCATGAGCACCTTCTCCCCGGTATGCATGCCCACGCCGGTGGCTCGTATGACGTTCTTCAGCGTTCGTTGTTTGATCACTTTCTGGTCAATTGCTGGTAGATGCTGCGCAGTCTAGCACAGCAAACCGTGGCAAAAAAGCACTTTTTCGTGTTTTTGACCACACCTGTTGCAACGATGCAACATCTATTGTCATACCAGCGTCACCCACCGGCCGACAACGCCCCGATGGCGAGTACGAGGCGTTGCCGGCCGATGTTCCGACCTGTCATCCGACCTGCCCGTCCGGCCCGGATCAGTCGGCCTGATTCCTGAGAAAGGCCGGGATATCCAGGTAGTCGAGTTCCTTCTGCTCACCAAAGAGCTTGCGGTTGTCGCCGCGATCCTCGACTTCCTTGCCGCTGTCGGACTCGTCTCCGGTGGCCGTGAAGGGCTCGTTATCGGTCCCGGTACGCACCAGCTTGACGGGTTTCTCCTCGCGCTTGGGGCGCTTCTCGCCCAGACCGGTGGCCACCACCGTGACGCGCAGATCGTCGGTCATGTCGGGATCGATCACGGTACCCATGACCACCGTGGCATCGTCACTGGCCAGGTCGGCAACCGTGGTTCCGACCTCCTCGAACTCCTTCATGCTCAGGTTCATGCCGGCAGTGACGTTGACCAGAATGCCGCAGGCACCATTGAGATCGACATCCTCGAGCAGCGGCGAGCCGATGGCCGCCTGCGCCGCCATCAAGGCACGATCCTCGCCGCGGGCCGAGCCGGCGCCCATCATGGCCATGCCCATTTCGCTCATGACCGTGCGTACGTCGGCGAAGTCGACATTGATCAGGCCCGGACGGGTGATCAGTTCGGCAATACCCTGCACCGCGCCCGACAGTACCTGGTTGGCAGATTTGAAGGCATCAAGCAGGGTCACTTCCGAACCCAGCACGCTCAGCAGCTTGGCGTTGGGGATGGTAATGAGCGAATCGACGTGATGGGCCAGTTCGTCCAGACCCTGCTGGGCCACCGCCATGCGGCGCTGCCCCTCGAACGGGAAGGGCCGGGTGACCACGGCCACCGTCAGTATGCCCATTTCCTTGGCGGTCTGGGCGACCACGGGAATGGCACCGGTTCCGGTGCCGCCGCCCATGCCGGCGGTCAGGAACACCATGTCGCAGCCATCGAGCATTTCGCCAATGCGGTCGCGGTCTTCCAGCGCGGCCTGACGGCCGACCTCCGGATTGGCGCCTGCTCCAAGGCCCTTGGTCACGCTCGATCCGATCTGCAGCGTGGTCTTTCCGGAAAAATTCCGCAGCGCCTGTGAATCAGTGTTGACGCAGATGAAGTCCACGCCCTCGATGGCCGACTCGACCATCTGGTTGACGGCATTGCCGCCGCCTCCGCCGATACCCACAACCTTGATGGTTGCACCGGGTGTGTAGTTTTCAATTACTTCAAAAGGCATGTCAGTCTCTCCTTTTCACTCGCCATAACGATCAACTCGTTTGAAAAATCGGGAACACGGCGCGCGCCTTCTTGCGGACGCTTTGCGCCGGCCCCTGCCTTGTCGAGGTACATCGACCTCAAAACTCCCCCTGGAACCAGTTTCTGATTCGGTTCCAGAGACTTTCTCCACCGCGTCCGAAGCCACCATGGCGCGGTGTGTCCATGCGGCTGCCGTAAATCAGCAGCCCGACTCCGGTGGCGTGAATCTGGTTGTTGACAACTTCGCTCAAGCCGGTGACATGCTGTGGAGCGCCAAGGCGCACCGGCATGTGCAGGATTTCCTCGGCCAACTCGACTACGCCCTCCATCTTCGAGCCGCCCCCGGTCAGCACAAGGCCGGCCGGAATCATCGATTCGAAACCGGACTGGCGCAGTTGCTTGTGGACATGGTTGAACAGTTCTCGATAACGCGCCTCGACCACCTGGGCCAGAGTCTGGCGCTCCAGCCGCCGGGGCGGGCGATCACCCACGCTGGGCACCTGGATGGTCTCGTCGGAGCTGGCCAGCTGCTCTAGCGCGCAGGCATACTTGATCTTGATTTCCTCGGCATGCACCGTCGGTGTGCGCAGTGCCACGGCAATATCGTTGGTGACCAGGTCGCCGGCAATCGGGATGCAGGCGGTGTAGCGAATCGCGCCCTCGGTAAACACGGCAATGTCCGTGGTGCCGGCGCCGATATCGACCAGCCCGATGCCCAGGTCCTTTTCGTCGTCGCTCAAAACGGCGTAGCTGGAGGCGAGCTGCTGCAGGATCAGGTCATCGACCTGCAGGCCGCAGCGCGCCACGCACTTAGTCACGTTCTGCACCGCGCTGACCGCGGCGGTGACCAGGTGGACTCGGGCCTCCAGGCGAACGCCCGACATACCCACTGGCTGGCGAATGCCGTCGGTGGAATCGATAACATATTCCTGGGGCAGCACGTGCAGGATGCGCTGGTCGGCCGGTATGGCGACCGCACGGGCCGATTCGAGCACGCGCTCGACATCACCGTCGGTGACCTCCTTGTCGCGAATCGCCACGGCGCCGTGCGAGTTCAGCGAACTGATATGGTTGCCGGCAATGCCGGCAAACACCGAGTGGATTTCGCAGTCGGCCATCAGCTCGGCCTCCTCGACGGCCCGCTGAATGGACTGCTCGGTTGACTCGATATCCACCACCACGCCGCGCTTGAGCCCGCGCGACGGGTGCGTGCCCAGTCCGATCACCTCGACCTGGCCGTCGGGCTGCACCTCGCCGACGATGGCCACGATCTTGCTCGTGCCGATATCCAGCCCGACCACCAGTGATTTTTCCGGCCGCTTAGCCATGATCTGCCTGTTCTCCAGTTGATTCGCCAGCCCAGCGCACTGCCAGGCCGTTGGTGTAGCGCAAGTCGACCACGCGCGCGCGCCGCTCCCTGCCGCTGAGCGCGGGATGAACTCCGATATAACGTTCCAGCCGCTCGTGCATGGACTCTCGACCCAATACCAGTGTCACGCCGTTGCCGAGTTCTGCTTGCCAGGCACCGCGTTCATCGACGGCCAGCCGTTCGATGTCCTGGCCGATGTCGGCCAGCGCACGACGCATCTCGAGCCAGGTGTCGAGCACTTCCCGGCGCCGGTTTTCCGGGCCATGCAGCCGAGCCAGCCCCTGCATGCCGTCGCTGCCATCGACCCGGAAGACCTCGCCACGATCACTGAACAGCCCGCTGTCGTTCCAGCGCGCCAGGGGCCGGTGCTCGACGACCCGGATGCTGAGCGCGTCCGGCCATTGCCGCGAGACCTCGGCCTGCGCCACCCAGGGCAGTGCCTCGACCGCAGCCCGCACCTGTTGCAGGTCGGCGGCGAAAAATCCCTTGCCGGCCTCCCCGATCACCGCTGCGCGGACCTGGTCGCTGCTGGTGCGGCTCAGGTCCCCTTCCACATCCAGCCAGTCAATCGACCACTGCTGACCGCCCACCACGCCGGCGCGCAGCCACAAGGCAAGCAGGGCAATCAGGCCGGCCAGTACCGCGGTGGCTATCCAGGTCGGTCGCATCAGCGGCTCCTGCTCGTGTCGAGAATGCGCCAGACCAGCTCGTCGAAACCGATGCCTGCCGCCTGCGCGGCCATTGGCATCAGCGAGTGGTCGGTCATGCCCGGTGTGGTATTGACTTCCAGCAGCCACGGCTGGCCGCTGCGGTCGACCATCAGATCGACCCGGCCCCAGCCGGTCGTTCCCAGCACCTCGAATGCCTGCAGGCACAGTTTGGCCAGCTCGGTTTCGGTAGTCGACGGCAAGCCGCTGGGACAGCGATAGCGGGTGTCGCCAGACTCGTATTTGGCCTCGTAGTCGTAGAACTCGCGCGGGGTCTCAAGCTCGATCAGGGGCAGCACCGTGGCATCAAGAATCGCCGCGGTGTACTCGGCGCCCTGGATCAACTGTTCGACCAGCACGAGATCGTCGAACGACAGTGCCTGCTCTATGGCCGGGCCCAGCGCGTCGACTGTATCGACCCGACTCATGCCGATGCTCGAGCCCTCGCGCGCCGGCTTGACAAACCAGGGGGGTGGCAGTGCCGCGGCTATGGCACTGGCCTCGTCAGCCGAACGGGCTTCCTGCCAGGGCGGGGTCGGCAGGCCACAGGCTTTCCAGACCCGCTTGCTTTGCAGCTTGTCCATGGTCAGGGCCGAGGCGAGCACGCCCGAGCCGGTCACCGGTACGCCGTAGATGCGCAGCGCGCCCTGCAGGGCGCCATCTTCGCCATCCCGTCCGTGCAGCAGATTGAATACCCGGTCATAGTGGCCGGCAGCCACCTGCTCCAGCAGGCGACGGGCTCCGTCGACCACGCTGAACTGGATACCCAGGCGCTCCAGCGCGGCGGTCACGGCACGCCCCCCACGCAGGGAAACTTCGCGCTCGGCGCTGTCGCCGCCGATGACCAGGGCCACGTGCCCGAACTTCCGGGGATCGCGATCGCCGCTCATGAGGCCTCCCTTGTGTAACGCTCACGCAACAACGCGCCCAGCCGGCCGACATCGCCGGCGCCCATGACCAGCAGCAGGTCGCCATCTTCCAGCACCTCGGCCAGGGCATCGGGTGCTTCGGCAACACCGCCGATTCGTTCCAATGGCAACTCTCCGCGCCGCTTCACGGCGCGGGCGAGACTGTCGGCATCAATACCGGCCAGGGGCTGTTCTCCGGCCGGATAGATATCGCCGAGCACCAGCACATCGACCTCGGCCAGCACGCGCGCGAACTCTTCGAACTGATCGCGTGTGCGGGTGTAGCGGTGGGGCTGGAAAAACAGCACCAGCCGGCGTTGCGGCCAGCCGCTGCGGGCAGCACGAATGACGGCATCGAGTTCGGTCGGGTGGTGACCGTAGTCCTCGAAGGCCTGCACCTGCTTGCCCTGAATATCGAGCGTTCCGATTTCGGCGAACCGACGACCGATGCCGCCAAAACCGTCGAGGCCGCGCGCGATCGACTGCGGGTCCAGGCCCAGCTCCCAGGCCACTGCGGCCGCGCCGATGGCATTGAGCACATTGTGCCGGCCCGGTTGCGACAGGCCGACGGGCAAGGCGGCCCCGGCGCCGGGCAGCCAAAGATCAAAGGACATGCGACGGCCTTCCTGGCGCAGGTCGCTGGCATGCACGTCGGCTTCCTCGTCGAGGCCGTAGGTCACCACGGTCCGCCCGACTTCCGGCACCAGCTCGGCGACGTGGGCGTCGTCCGTGCACAACACGGCCACGCCAAAGAACGGCAGGTGATGGAGAAACTCCAGAAAGGCGCGCTGCAACTGATCGAAACTGCCCTGATAGGCATCGAGATGATCGCGGTCGATGTTGGTCACCACCGAAATGACCGGCTGCAGCTTGAGGAAAGAGCCATCGGACTCATCGGCTTCGGCGACCAGGTAACGGCCCTGCCCCAGGCGTGCGCTGGATCCGAATGCATTGACCAGGCCACCGACAATAAAGGTCGGATCCAGGCCGCCTTCGGCCAGCAGGCTGGCCACCAGTGAAGTGGTCGTGGTTTTGCCATGCGTGCCGGCCACGGCAATGCCGTGCCGGAAACGCATCAACTCACCCAGCATTTCGGCCCGGGCCACGACCGGCAAGCGGCGTTCGCGTGCCGCCAGCACCTCCGGATTGTCCTCAGGCACCGCGCCGGAAACCACCACCACGTCGGCCGCGCCCAGATGCTGACCGGCATGGCCTGTGTGAATGGTTGCGCCCAGCCGGGCCAGCCGGCGGGTTGCGTCGGACGCCTGCAGATCGGAACCGCTGACGGCAAAGCCGAGATTGATGAGCACCTCGGCAATACCGCTCATGCCGGCACCACCAATGCCGACGAAATGAATCTGGCGCACTCGGTGCATCAGGCTGCGCATGGGCTCGTTGACCTTCATCGCGCCACCTCCAGGCAGGCCCGGGCAACCTGCTCGGCTGCATCCGTGCGGGCTTTATTACGGGCCCGGGCGGCCATTGCCATGAGCCTCTCGCGGCTCATCTCGCTCAGCAAGCCCGACAGCTTCCCGGCATCCAGTTCCGCCTGCGGCAACAGCCAGGCGGCATCGGCATCGGACAGGAAGCGGGCATTGGCCGTCTGATGATCGTCGACGGCATGAGGAAACGGCACCAGGATGGATGCCACCCCGGCAGCCGACAGTTCGGAGACCGTCAAGGCGCCGGATCGGCACAGGGCCAGATCAGCCTGGCCCAGAGCGGTGGCCATGTCTTCAATGAACTCGTGTATCTCGCCCTCGACGCCAAGGCGCTCATAGGCACTGCGGGTCTGTTCATACTGGCGTCCGGCCTGGTGCACTACGACAGGTCGGGCTGACGGTGGCATGTCGGCCAACGCTTCGGGCACCTGCTCGGAAAAGACCGCCGCACCCTGACTACCGCCCACCACGAGCAGTCGAAGCGGGCCGGTGCGGCCAGCCATACGCTCGGCCGGCGGGGCCATGGCGACGATATCTGCACGAACCGGGTTGCCGACATGCTCGCCGCCGCGCAGGGTATCGGGAAAGCCGGTCATTACACGCCGGGCCAGCGGACGCAGAAGGCGGTTGGTCAGTCCGGCGATGGCATTCTGCTCGTGGATGACCAGGGGGATACCCATCAGGCGCGCTGCCAGCGCGCCGGGACCGGCCACGTATCCGCCCATGCTCAGCACGCAGGCGGGGCGATGACGCCTGAGGATGGCACGGGCCTGCCATACCGCCCGCATCACGCGCCAGGGCGCCAGCAACCAGCCGGCCAGCCCGCGACCGCGCAATCCACCAATCGTAATACGTTCCAGGGCGATGCCACGTTCGGGCACCAGGCGGCTTTCCAGTCCGGCCGCGGTGCCCAGCCAGGTCACGGCCGCACCGCTGCCCTTGAGCTCTTCGGCCACGGCCAGCCCCGGGAAAATATGCCCGCCGGTGCCTCCAGCCATGATCATCACCATGGGGCTGCTCATACCTGCCACCCCCTGCGACGACGCGGTGTCTGGCGCTGCGCCACACTCAACTCCCAGTGCACCCGCAACACCAGCCCGATTCCGATCAGGGTCATGATCAGGCTGCTGCCGCCGGCCGAGATCAAGGGCAGGGTCAGCCCCTTGGTGGGCAGCATGCCCAGGTTGACGCCCATGGAAACCAGCGCCTGAAAACCGATCCACAAACCCACGCCCCAGACCAGGAAAGCCGCGAATGGCCGCTCCATCGCCCGGGCCTTCAGACCAATGGCGAAGATCCGGCCGATCAGCACCGCGAACAGGACCATGACCAGCACAATGCCGATCAGCCCGAATTCTTCGGCCAGCACCGCGAAGATGAAATCCGTGTGCGCCTCGGGCAGGTAATAGAGTTTCTGCACACTGGCACCCATCCCGACACCGGTAATCTGGCCTCGACCGACTGCAATCAGGGCCTGGGTGAGCTGGAATCCGCTGTTGAAAGGGTCGGCCCAGGGGTCGACGAAAGTCATGACCCGCTGAAAGCGGTAGGGCTCCAGGGCCGCGAAGGTCAACAGCGGCACGCTGCCCAGACCAAGCACGAACAGGTGCTTCCAGGCGGCCCCGGCCAGCCAGATCATGCCGCCGGTGATGGCCACCAGGATGACCGCCGAGCCCATGTCGGGCTGGCGAAGCAGAATGATCGACAGCAGGCCGACAACCAGCAGCGGCTTGATGATCTCCAGAAAGCGGCCGCGTCCCAGCTCGGGTCGACGGGCCAGATAGCCGGCCACGAACACGATCAGAATCAGCTTGACCGCCTCGACCACCTGAAAGCGCGTGAAACCCAAATCGATCCAGCGCAGCGAGCCATTGACCTCGTGGCCCAGACCCGGAATAAAAGGCAGCAGCAGCAGCACCACGGCCAGGGGAAAGCACAGCGGCGCGAGCGCTTGCAGATGACGTGTACCGACAAAGCGGAACAGCCCGGCCGCGGCAATGCCCAGTCCGATATAGATGATGTGGCGGGCGATGAAGTGCCAGCCGGAGACTGCATAGCTTTCGGCCACGGCCATCGAAGTCGACGCCACCATGACCACGCCGATACCCAGCAGCCCCACGGTGCTCAACACCAGGCCCGCATCCAGGTCGACACCGGCGGGGATCTCGCCCGAGCGTCGTGCCTGCCTGCGTGAGATCGCGCTGCTCATTGCCCTACCGCACCTTCATCGTTGCCAGGGCCGCGAGCACCAGCATCACGGCAATGATCCAGAAACGCACAATCACTTTCGGCTCGGGCCAGCCCTTGAGCTCGAAATGATGGTGAATCGGGGCCATACGGAAAATCCGCCGCCCGGTGAGCTTGAACGAGGCCACCTGGAGAATCACCGACAGCGTCTCGATCACGAAGATGCCGGCCATGACCACGAACACGATTTCCTGGCGCACGATGACGGCAATCAGCCCCAGGGCCGCGCCCACGGCCAGGGCACCGACATCGCCCATGAAGACCTGGGCCGGGTAGGTGTTGAACCAGAGAAAACCCAGGCCCGCCCCGGCCATCGCCGAGCAGAAGATGGCCAGTTCACCGGCTCCGGGGATAAAGGGCATGCCCAGATACTCGGCGAACACCGTGTTGCCGGTGGCATAAGCGAAGATCCCCAGCCCCACGGCCACGAACACAGCCGGCATGATGGCCAGCCCGTCCAGACCATCGGTCAGGTTGACCGCGTTGGACGTGCCGACGACCACGAAATAGGTCAGCACGATAAAGCCGGCAAAGCCCAGCGGAATGGCGATGTCTTTAAAGAACGGCACGAACAACTGGGTGTTGGCCGAGACATCGGAGGTGTAGTAGAGAAACAGGGCGACGCCAATGGCCGCCAGCGATTGTGCCAGGTACTTGGTTCGGGCCGACAGGCCCGCACTGTCGCGGTACTTGAGCTTGAGAAAGTCGTCGACAAAACCGATGGCCCCGAATGCAAGGGTGACAAACAGCACGGTCCACACGTAGCGATTGGCCAGATCGGCCCACAGCAGCGTGCTGATGACCAGCGCAATCAGGATCATGGTTCCGCCCATGGTCGGGGTGCCGGCCTTGGACAGGTGACTGTCGGGCCCCAGATCGCGAATCGGCTGGCCGATCTGGCGCTCGACCATGTGGCGGATGAAATACGGTCCGATCACCAGCGATACCGCCATGGCCGTCATCGCCGCCATGATGGTGCGGAAGGTAATGAACCCGAACAGCGCGACATCCCGCGCCAGCCATTCCTCGAAAAGCCACAGCAGCATCAGGCAGCCTCCCCGATCAGCGACCGGACAATGTGTTCCATTTCCATGGAGCGCGATCCCTTGACCAGGCAGTGCACGCCGGCATGCAGTTCAGCAGCCAGCGCCGAAGCCAGGGCTTCCCGATCCTCGAAATGCGTGGCGCCCTGACCAAAGGCGGCCACGCTGTGACGGGCCAGCTCACCTACGGCAAACAGCCGATCGACGCCCATATCGACCGCTTCGCGCCCGACATCGGCATGCATGCGGGCGGCATCGGATCCGAGTTCCGCCATGTCGCCCAGCACCAGCCAGCGTTCACCCGGCTGCTCGGCCAGCACCTGCAACCCGGCGCGCAGTGAGGCCGGGTTGGCGTTGTAGGAATCGTCAATCAGGGTCCAGCCAGCCGGGTGGTGATGAAGCTGCAGCCTGCCTGGCACACCGGCGAGCTCTCCCAGCGCCGAGGCGATATCCGGCAAGGGAATATCCAGCGTGACCGCCACCGCCGCGGCGGCGAGCGCATTCATCATGTTGTGATGCCCGGGCAGCCGCGGGCGATACTCGAACTGGCCGACCGGGGTCGTGACCTCGATTCTTTCTCCCCGCCGTCGGCCACAGACCAGGGCGTGACTCGCGGTACCGAACGTGATACTGCGGCAATGCGCGGCCATTTCCTGCCACTTTCCACAATAGGCATCGTCGGCATTGATCACCGCCAGGCCCGAGGGGGAGAGCGAACGGAACAGCTCGCCCTTGGTTTCGGCCACGCCGTCAAGACTGCCGAAACCTTCCAGGTGGGCGGATGCGGCATTGGTGAGCACACCGATTTCAGGCCGGGCCATCCTGCACAGGTAGGCAATATCACCAGGTCGGCTTGCTCCCATTTCGATGACCGCATAACGGTGCTCATCGGAAATGCTGGCCAGTGTCAGGGGAACGCCAATCTCGTTGTTATAGTTTCCGGCCGTTGCCAGTGTCGGGTCATGACGGCTCAGGATGGCGGCCAGCATTTCCTTGACCGTGGTCTTGCCATTCGACCCGGTCACCGCGATCACCGTAACCGGAAGCTGCTCGCGCCAGGCCGATGCAATGTGGCCCATGGCCTCGAGTACATCGTCGACCACCAGTTGCGGCAGGGCGATATCCAGTTCCCGCGTGACCAGCGCTGCCGCGGCCCCGGCATCGGCTGCCGTGGTCACGAAATCATGCCCGTCGACCCGTTGCCCCGGCAAAGCACAGAACAGATTGCCTGGCCGGACCCTCCGGGAATCATGCGTCATCCCGACAATCTCGGTGCCATTGCCGGTGGCATGCCCGCCGATCAGTCCTGCCAGGCGCTTGAGCGAGAACTTCAGCATGGCAAGGCCTCCAGGGCCTGCCTGGCACAGACTGCATCGTCAAATGGCAGGCGTTGATCGCCGATGACCTGCTCGGTCTCATGGCCCTTGCCGGCAATCAGCACTACATCATCGGCAGCGCAATCGCTCAATGCCTTGTGTATGGCGCGCGCCCGGTCGCGAATGACGATGCTGCGCTCAGGACGCTGCATGCCCGCCTGAATGTCGCGGATGATGGCCAGGCCATCTTCATGGCGCGGGTTGTCATCGGTCAGCACGACATGGTCGGCGCGGCCCTCGGCGATGCGCCCCATGCGGTCGCGTTTGGCCGAATCGCGGTTGCCGCCGCAGCCAAACACGCACCACAGTTCACCCCGGGTCAGCTCGCGCAGGCTGACCAGGGCATTGTCCAGCGCATCCGGGGTATGGGCATAATCGATGACGGCCAGGCGACCATCACCGTCTCGCACCGGCTGCATTCGTCCCGGCACTGGCATCAGCCTGGAAATTTGCTCGGCAATGTCAGGCAGTGAGCGCCCACGCTCGGCCAGCTCGGCCGCCACCACCATCAGATTCCAGAGGTTGACCTGCCCGATCAGGCAGCTACGCACTTCCAGGACCTGCTGGTCGAGCCACAATCGAGCACTGAGTCCTTCGCTGCTGGAGGTGAAGGCGTCAACCCGAACGCTGGCATCGGCCTGATCGGTCCGGCTGTAGCCAATGCAACCCGGTCCGGCCAGGCGACCGGCCAGCTCACGTCCAAACAAGTCATCGAGGTTGATCAACTGGCGCTGGCTGACAAAGTCGGTGAACAGCCGTGCCTTGGCCTCGGCGTAGGCGTTTCGGTCGGCATGGTAGTCCAGGTGATCATGACCCAGGGTGGTAAAGATGACACTGGTAAAACACAGACCGGCCAGTCGTCCCTGGTCCAGCGCGTGCGAAGAGGCTTCCAGCACCACCGTGCGCAGACCCGAATCCCGCAGTCGGGCCAGTTCGCGGTAGAGCGTAAACAGATCGGGCGTGGTCATGTCGGCCGGAAGGTGCTCACCGGGTCGACCAACACCCAGGGTGCCGATCATGGCACCGTCCAGTGCCTGGGCGAGCAGCCAGGCCACGGAGGACTTGCCGTTCGTACCGGTGACCGCGACCAGGTCAAGGTCACGACCCGGATCGCCCCACATGCGCCGCGCCAGAACATCCAGTTGCCGACCCAGCTGATGCACCTCGACCACCGGCACTTCGGGGCAATCCGGCGTTGATCCGCCACCATCGTGAAGGATCGCCGCGCAACCGGCCCGAAGCGCTGAGTCCACGTAATCCAGACCGTGACCGGCGGTTCCGCCGATGGCCACGAAGACATCACCGGCCCGAACCTTGCGCGAATCAAGCACCAGACCGGAAACCGGACAATCGGGCCCGGCGTAATCCGGCACCAGGCCTTCAAGAAGTGCACGGAGCGTCAGCTTGCCGGTCATGGCATGAACTCCACCTGGGTCACCAGGGTGCCTAGATCATCCGGGGGCACATTGAACAGCCGCAGACCCGCTTCCATGACACGACCAAACAGCGGTGCGGCCACCTGGCCGCCGTAATACTGGTCGCCGGCCGGATCGTTGATGACCACCACGGCCGCCAGCTTCGGACGCGAGGCCGGCGCGAAGCCGGCGAAGCTGGCAATGTAGCGATCGCTGTAACCGCCGGCATCGAGCTTGCGCGATGTACCCGTCTTGCCGGCCGTGCGATAGCCCTGTACCGCGGCTGCGGTGCCGGTACCACCCGGCGCCACGGTGCTTTCGAGCATGGCGCCGAGCTCCTCGGCCAGCTGCGGATCCAGCACGGAGTGGGGCGGATTGTCGGTGCCCGAGATCAGGGTGGGCTGACGCAGGCGACCGCCGTCGGCAATCGCGGCAACCGCTCGTGTCAGCTGCAGGGGCGTGACCGACATGCCGTAACCGTAGGCCAGGGTTGCCTGTTCAAGCTTGCGCCAGCGTTCATAGTCCCGCAGCACGCCGGCCGATTCGCCCGGAAACCCGGTTCCGGCCACCGAACCAAATCCAAAACGCGAATAAACCCCCCACAGATGCCGGGCATCCATCGACAGCACCAGTTGGACCACGCCCACGTTTGACGACTTGGCCAGCAGGCCTTCGACGCTCAACTCGCCGAAATCGCGCACGTCACGGATGGTGTGGCCCGACACTCGCATGGTTCCGGGGCTGGTATCGATCTGCATCTCGCGGTTGGCAATACCCGCTTCCATGGCCGCGGCCACGGCAAACGGTTTGATCAGGGAACCAGGCTCGAACACGTCGGTCAGCGCACGATTGCGAAGCCCTTCGGAACTGACGCGCCCGGAGGCATTGGGGTTGTATGAGGGATAATTGACCATGGCCAGCACTTCGCCGGTGGCCACATCCATCACTACGACACTGCCCGAACGTGCGCCGTGCTCGGCCACGGTGGACTTGAGTTCGCGGAAGGCCAGGTATTGCAGGCGCCGGTCCAGGGTCAGCCGGAGATCGCGCCCCGGACGGGCTTCTCGCACCAGCTCGATATCCTGAACCACGCGTCCAAGCCGATCCTTGATGACCCGCTTGGCGCCGGGTTCGCCCTGCAACCAGCTGTTGTAGGCCAGTTCCAGGCCCTCCTGGCCGACATCGTCGATATTGGTAAAACCCACCACCTGGGCACTGACCTCACCGGTGGGGTAGAAGCGCCGATACTCGCGCTGCAGGAAGACACCCGGCACCTGGAGGTCGCGGACCTGCTCGGCCAGATCGGGATTGACTCGCCGCCTGAGCCACACGAACTCGCGCCCGGCACGCTGGGTGAGACGGCGCTCAAGGTCCTCGGGGCTGGCACCGAGCAGATCGGCCAGTTCGGGAATGCGATCAGCGACCTGCAACAGCTCGCCCGGATGCGCCCAGACCGACTCGACCGGCGTCGACACGGCCAGCGGCTCGCCGTTGCGATCGACGATGTTGCCGCGCACCGTGGGAATGGAAACCTGGCGCAGATAACGTGCCTCGCCCTGGCTTTGCAGGAATTCGGCTTCCATGACCTGCAACTTGACCGCCCGCCCCAGCAGCAACACCGCGACCACGACCATCAGGCCGGCCAGCAGCCACAACCGCACGGTTCCCTGAACGGCATCGGAGGAGTACATCATCGACCCTCCACCAGCACGCCCACATGGTCAGGGCTCTGCATGTCCAGGCGCTCGCGCGCCGCGCGCTCGATGCGCCCGGACTCGGCCAGCCAGGCCTGTTCAAGTTGCAGGCGGCTCCATTCGACCTGCTGCTCGTCGCGCGCCGCCTCGGCCTGTTGCAAGGCAACAAACTGCTGACGCGCCTCGTGACGCATGGCCACCACGCCGACCGCGCTGGCCAGAAGCGCGGCCAGCAGGATCACGAATGCCAGCCAGCGGATCACGACGTCACCTCGGGCAATCGCTCGGCCACCCGCATGCGGGCGCTTCTGGCCCTGGGGTTGGTCTGTTCTTCGTCGTTATCGGGACGGATCAGCGAACCGATCAGCTTCAGACGCGGCGTGAAACTGGGTGCGACCGGAGCGCGGCGACTGGCCGCGGGAGGCCGGGCGGCCGCCCGGAAGGCCCGCTTGACCAGGCGATCCTCCAGGGAATGGAAACTGATCACCACGAAGCGCCCACCCGGCTCGAGGATATCGATACCGGATTCGAGGGCCTGCTCAAGCTGGCTGAGTTCGCCATTGATGTGAATACGAATGGCCTGGAAAGTGCGCGTCGCCGGATGGCGGTCAGCGGGAGTGGGTCCCGCTGCCCGGGCAACGATGGCAGCGAGTTCGGCGGTTCGCTCTATCGACTGCTCTGCTCTGGCCATCACGATGCTCCTGGCGATTCGCCGTGCAAATCGCTCTTCGCCGTATTCCTTAATTACCCGGGCGATCTCGTCCTCCGCGGCACGTGCCAGCCAGGCGGCGGCCGACTCGCCCGATTCCGGGTCCATCCGCATGTCCAGCGGGCCATCCTCGCGAAAGCTGAAACCTCTTTCGGCGTCGTCCAGTTGTGGCGACGACACCCCGACATCCAGCAACAGGCCGCTGACACGGCCGTGAATATCCAGGTCACGGGCGACTCGACCGATATCGGCGAAACTGGCCCGATGGACCGTGACCCGATCATCCCCGGTGAATCGCCGGGTGGCATCGGCCACCGCATCCGGATCGCGATCGATGGCCACGAGCCGACCATTCGCGCCCAGGCGCGCAAGAATCGCGCTGCTGTGCCCGCCCCTGCCGTAGGTGCCGTCGACATAAATGCCATCGGGTCGCACCTCCAATGCGTCGAGCGCCGGCTGCAAGAGCACCGGCACATGTCGGGTTCTCTCAGCCATCGGCCTAGAGAACCAGTTGCGCCATTTCGGAGGAAGCCTGTTCCTGGATCTCCTTTTCTTCCTCGATACGGCGCTGGTTCAGAACGTCCTCGTTCCAGATTTCGAAGCGCTGGCCCATGCCCATGAACACCACGCGCTTGTCCAGCCCGGCCACCTGTCTGAGCGTGACCGGCAGAAGCAGTCGGGAATTGCCGTCGGGCTCAAGCTGAGTCGCCGAACCCACCAGCCGCCGCTGCAGACTGCGGTGACTGGCATTGAAAGTAGACAGGGACATCACCTGCTCACGGACACGCTCCCACTCCGGCTCCGGGTACAGCCACAGACAACCGGCGTCGAAGGCGGAATAAGTGAGCACAAGGCGATTGCCGCAGGCCGCTTCGAGATCCTCGCGGTAACGCGTCGGAAGCGCCATGCGGCCCTTCGCGTCGAGGTTGATGGCGGTTTCACCAAAGAACACGGCCTGCTACTCTTCTCCACCTGAAAACCACAAATTCCCACAAATTCCCACTTAGCGCCACAATAGACCTGAATGTGACGGGTGTCAAGTGACGCGCGGCCTGGGGCGCGCTGGGGAGAGGGGAGAGGGGGAGGGGGAGAGGGGAGAGGGGGAGAGGGGAGAAGGGGAGAAGGGGAGAAGGGGAGAAGGGGAGAAGGGAGAAGGGGAGAAGGAGAGGGGAGGGAGAAGGGAGAGAAGGGGAGAGAAGGGAGAAGGGAGAAGGGGAGAAGGGGAGAAGGGGAAGGGGAGAAGGGAGAAGGGGAGAAGGGGAGAAGGGGAGAAGGAAAGGGGGAAGAGGGAAAAGGGATTCCGGGTGGGAGCAACATTATCGTTCTCCTCTCCTCCTCTCCTCCTCTCCTCCTCTCCTCCCTCCTCCTCCTCCTCCTCCTCTCCTCCTCCTCCTCCTCCTCCCTCCTCCTCCTCCTCCTCCTCCTCTCCTCTCTCCTCCTCCTCCCTCCTCTCCTCCTCTCCTCCTCTCCCCCTCTTACCCTCTCACCCCACAAGCCGATAACAAGGCTCGTACGGCTTGTCGCCGGGCAGCTTCATGCGATGCTGGGCGACGAAGCGGGTGAGCAGGCGGTCGAGCATGGACATGATTTCCGGCTCGCCCCTGAGTTCGAACGGGCCGTGTTCGCGGATGGCCTGGACGCCGGCGGGCTTGACGTTGCCGGAGACGATTCCGGAAAACACGCGCCGGAGGTTGGCGGCCAGCTCGTGGTTGGGCAGCTCACGGGTTATGGCCAGGTCGATCATGGCTTCATGGGTGGCGTCGAACGGCTGCTGGAATACCGGGTCGATACGCATCTGCCAGTTGTAGTAGAAGGCATCGTTGACCGAAACACGCCAGTCCCGCACCTGATTCATGCCATCGGCCATGTAACGAGCGACGGCAACCGGGTTGTCGATGATCACGTGATAGCGTTTCTGTGCCTCCTGGCCCAGCGTCAGGCCAATGAAGCGATCAATCTCCTCGAAGTAGTCCCGCGCCGACTCCGGCCCGGTAAAGATCAGCGGAAACGGCATGTCCGAGTTCTCCGGGTTGAGCAGCACACCGAGCAGGTAGAGGATTTCCTCGGCCGTACCCACGCCGCCGGGAAAGACGACGATGCCGTGCCCCAGGCGCACGAAGGCCTCGAGACGCTTTTCGATATCGGGCATGATCACCAGTTCGTTGACAATGGGATTGGGCGATTCGGCCGCAATGATGCCGGGTTCGGTGATTCCCACGTAGTGACCCGGCAGCGTGCGCTGCTTGGCATGTCCGATGGTCGCCCCCTTCATCGGCCCCTTCATCGCCCCCGGACCACAACCGGTGCAGATATCCAGCCCGCGCAGGCCCATCTGGTAGCCCACTTCCTTGGTGTAGTCATACTCTTCCGCGCTGATCGAATGACCGCCCCAGCAGACGACCAACCCCGGGTCGCGTTCGGCCTCCAGCAACCTGGCGTTGCGCAGAATCTCGAACACCGTATTGGTAATCCCTTCGGAGCGTTCAAGGTCGAAATACGGGTTGGGCTGGATTTCGGTATGGAAGTAGACGATATCGCGCACCACCGAGGAGAGCAGTTCGCGAATGCCGTAGATCATCCGGCCGTCGACAAAGGCACAGCCCGGGGCGTTGTCCAGGTCAATGCGCATGCCCCGGTTGACCTGGTGGATCTGCAGGCGAAAATCCCGGTAGGCATTGAGCATGCGCTCGGCATCGTCTCCCTGCTCTCCCGAGTTGAGCACGGCCAGCGCCACCTGGCGCAGCAACTCGCCGATCTCCTCGCTGGCATCGGACAGACGCGCAACCTCTTCGCGCGACAGCACCTTCAGACTGCCGGCCGGATAGATGCGTGTGGAGATCTTTTCATCCATGCAACCGCGAACCTTGTGCTGTGTGGCCTGCTGATTCATCTGACTGGTGACTTCTTGAAATGGGAAGACCCCTATTATCGCGGCATTCGCGGCGCCTGTCGGCCAAGATTCCTGCCGCGCATGCACCCCGCCGGGCTGGCACATTCCCGGCCCAACTGCTTGCCTGGCAATCGAGGATGGATTAGACTATCGGGCTTCGTCGGGGTGTAGCTCAGCCTGGTAGAGCACTGTCTTCGGGAGGCAGGGGCCGTGAGTTCGAATCTCGCCACCCCGACCACTACGAATCCCGCAAAAAAAGCCGGCCACTGGGCCGGCTTTTTTTGTTCCCGACCAGTGACTTGGACGCTTCAACCGGCACGACACGTCACACCTGTCGACCCTCAGAAATCGACAAGTACCGATTCGGCCAGCACGGAACGCCGCATCAGATGCCTGGAAAGGGCCGTTGGCAACTCGGCATGACTGGCTGCATCGGCCCATGTATCGGTAATGGTATCGATCATGTCACGGCAGATGGTCTCTGCCTGGAGCCGGTCAAGCCCGAAGCGCCCGCACTTGCTCAGGGCGTTGCTCAACGAGGAGCGTTTTCCCTCGCTGCCAACTTCCATGGCCTGGGTGGATTCGCCACCGACACGCGGCATGACACACAGATCGTAGGCAGGTGTGAGCCGAACCGTGTCACCGCCCCAGAACAAGGCGTGGTTGCGGGCATGATCGTCGGTGTTGCCGATGAGGATATTGAAGACCATGCGGCTGAACAACTCATGGCACTGTTCGACCGGACTGGCACCGAAGCGGCGCAGGTAATCGGCCAGGTCGACGTAGCTGGCATAGCGGGCTTCCATTTCATCCAGTTTCAGCGCGGTGAGTGCGCTGAAGAAGTGGTGACGGGTGTGATGTTCGCCGGTGGTATCGACATCGAAACGCTCGACCAGCAAGGCATCCCTGCCGGCGACATCGAGGCGCTCGTGCCCCGGCACTTCCAGTCCGCACCGCCGAGCCAGGTCCAGCGCCAGTGCTTCCAGGCGAACCATCGGATGCTGGTCCGTCGTCGAGGAGAACTTGGCGATGCAGGGCTTTGCATTGTGGCAGACCAGCACCTTGGGTCGTGCACCTCCGATACTGGTGCCATGCAACAGCGCGGCGGCCAGCTCCGGATCCAGGGGTGCTTGGGTTTCCACGGCTCGGGCTGCCCGGGCGAGAGTCTCGAGATCGGGTGTGTCCATCGGCTCATTGATCTCGAGCCGATCCACGCCGGGCTGGAAATGCAACGCACCGACGCGCTGGCGAGCGGCCTGCAAATAGTCGATCTCGGTCAGCTCCGAGTCTGCACGCGATTCACTCATTCTCAGTCGATACAGCAAAACCCGACGCCCCCAGGCATCGGGTGCGGCATCGCGCAGTACACCGTGAAGCCCACGCCGGGCAGCGTGAACGCCTCGTTCGAGAGGCAGGTCGTGCGGCAACAGGGGAATGGCGTCGGATCGAGCGAGATAACTCCGACCGTACACGTAATCAGAGGCTGCATTCGGTCCGAGCTGGCGCAGTGCGACGCGGCCGCAGACCACCGGTTCGGCCTGCCCGGGCAAGTGAATCCAGACTGCGGTTTCGCGCTGGCCCGGCCTAAAAATCATCATCGATCTCCCGGCGTGAGCGCACCCGGTGAATCATCTCGCCCCGAGCCAGGAGTTCTCCCCTGCGCTCGTCACTCAGGGCGTCGGGGTCGCTGGGCAGCCCCAGGATCCAGCATACGGTCATGACCGTGGCCCAGGCCACGGATCCCCTGCCGGATTCAAGCCGGTGAATGGTCGGCCGGGAACTCCCGGCCCGCTCGGCCAGCTCGGCCTGGGTCATGCCGCATTCCTCGCGAGCCGCCTGAATGAGTTGACCCAGAAGCTGCATCCGCTTGAGCACGGCAGCAGGTGGCACGAAAGCAATCATGATTCACTTCTGATTCACTATATCGTTAGTGAATCATACATGAAGCAGAACTTGACTGCCACTATCCGTGCAACCTCTCAGGGCCGGCTGTTCAGCCGGCCCTTTTTCACGCGCGCACGACTTTCCTCACCGGCCTGTTCTCCAGCCGATGCCGGCGAATACCGCGCGCCCCGGTATCGTGCCGAATCCGGTCTCGACCAGCTCTTCATCCAGCAGGTTCGTTCCCTCCAGCCAGATACCAAGACGCCCGAACTGGCGCGCCAGGCGCACGGATAGCAGGGTTCCCCGATTGTCGCTGCCGCGGTCGGTCCAGCGTAGCTGGAATGACAGGTCGAGATCGCTGCCGGGTTTGATCAGCCCGCCCAGCGACAGTGCATGTCGCGGGTGGTCGGCGGCGTACTTGATCTCGCGGCCAGCCTCATCGAGCCGGATATCGAGCACGGTCCAGGACAGATCAAGATGCCCGACCGACGCGATATCGGCGGGTTGCCAGCGCCACTCGAGCTCCGCGCCACGTCCGCGGTGTCCACCCAGGTTGTCCGCCTGCCAGGTCTGCTCGCCGGGCTGTCGGACCCAATCGATCAACGCATCGGTCTTGCGCTCGAACAGTGCGCCGGCCAGCCGGTGCTCACCGGCAAAATAGCGCAGTCCGGCTTCATAGAGGGTGGAACGCTCCGGTTGCAAGTCCGGTTCACCAACATTGGCGCCGGTGACCAGGAAACGCTCGGTCCAGGACGGCACACGCGCCGTTCTGGCCGCAGACAGGTGAGCATGCCAGTGCTCATTCAGGCGATACCCCAGCCCCAGCGACGGCAGCAGTTCGCTGCCGTAATCGCTGAAACGGATGGCGTTGAGCCCGGCCTCGACACTGCCCCTTGCGCCAACTTCCTGTCGATGCGCCAGCCAGGCCACGGCTTCCTCCCGACGATGATTGTCCAGCGCATTGGACTCGATGCGCTCGCCGGTCCAGCCACCGCCGGCGGCCAGTACACCCTGGCCGGTTTCACGCCGCAGGTCCAGGCGAACGCCCCGTACCGAGGTCTCGTGTTCGTTGATGAATGCAGTGTCGTTGACCAGGGTCCGGAACCAGTCATCGTGGCCGCGCCAGTAGAGCCGGGCATTGACATCCCAGTCGGCCGCGCGGGTGTGACCGGACAGCCAGGCCAGGCGCGAACCGGTTTCCTCGCGCTGATCCGGAAACTCGGCGCTGTAGAACTTCCAGGCGCCGAACTCCTTGTCCTCGGCTCCCAGGCCCCATTCGAGCGCGCCCCGCGCCAACTCGGCATAACCGCTGTAGAGCACACGCCGCAGATCGCTGTCGGCTCGGGACTCGGGCAGGTGACCGTCACTGCTGACCATCGATGCAGACAACATGTGCCCGCGCTGCTCATCACCGGTACCGGCCTGAAGCTGACCGCCCCGCGTGCCGAAACTGCCGGCCCGAAGCTCGACGCCGAACTCGCCCTGGGTCGGACGCCGGGTGATGATATTGATCATGCCACCGGTGGCATTGCCGCCCCAGGCAATGCCGCCGGGACCGCGCACGACCTCGATACGCTCGATATGCGACAGCGAAACCGGCAGGTTGAGATCGTGATGGCCGGTCTGCGGATCCTTCAGCGGAATACCGTTGATCAGCACCAGGGTCTGTTCGTATGCCGTGCCACGTATGCCGACATCGGCCTGAACTCCGCTGGCGCCGCGCCGCCGTATGTCGACGCCGGCCACCGCTGCCAGCAGGTCGGCCAGATTGTCGGCCGGATGGGCCTCGATCTGCGCCCGGTCAACAATACTGATGCTGCCCGGCGACTCGACCAGCAGTCCTCCGGTGGGGCGGGAGTGGACCACAATCCGGTCTGCCTCGGCATCATCGGCAGCCGCTGTTGCGGGTGCACCGGCCAGCATCAGCAGGCCGGTGATCATGATCGAACGTTCAAACATGCGGTTTCGCTCTCGGCTGGGAAAGCGGCACAGTCTACCTCATCTTCATGATCAGGGTTTACAGGCTGACTCCCGCCCTGCGACCCAAGGTGCGGATCAGGGTCAGGGAATGGGGAATGCGATCTACATACCTGCCGGGTTAATATGCCCATCTCTGAGCAACCCGAGACACCCCATGAGCTACCTGATCACCGGCCTGATCCTCTTTCTCGGCATCCACTCTCTGGCCATCATCAGCCCCACTGGTCGGCAGGTACTGAGACAGCGGCTCGGTCGTCTGCCCTATCAGGCCCTCTACAGCCTGATCGCTCTTGTCGGCCTGGTGCTTATCATCCATGGCTGGGGCCAGGCCCGGCTCGACCCCGTGGTGCTTTACCACCCGCCGGGCTGGCTGACTCATGTCAACAATCTCCTGATGCTGCTGGTCTTTCCGCTATTGCTGGCTGCCTACCTGCCCGGCCGCATCCAGCGCACCTTTCGTCACCCCATGCTGGTCGCGGTCAAGACCTGGGCGCTGGCACACCTGCTGGTCAATGGCGAGCTGGCCGCGCTGCTGCTGTTCGGCAGTTTCCTGGCCTGGGCAGTGGTCGATCGCATCTCGCTGAAGCGACGAACCCAATCCGACCTGATCCAGCTGCCGGCCTGGAAGTTCAATGACCTCATCGTGGTGATCGCCGGTCTCGGCCTGCACGTCATTTTCGTGTTCTGGCTGCATCCGCTATGGATTGGCGTGCCTGCCGTTCCGGGTTGAGGCAAGCGGAACCACTGATCCTGGCGCGCTTCGCTGACCGGTACAATGTGCATCCAACCCGCATTGACTGATCCGCCGTGAACCGAATCCGCATCCGCCGCCCCGATGACTGGCACCTGCACCTGCGCGACGGCGCCCTGCTGGAAGCCGTGGTGCCAGCCACCGCGCGCAGCTTCGGCCGCGCCATTGTCATGCCCAACCTCAAGCCACCGGTGCGCACCGTGGCCGAAGCCGGCGCTTACCGCGACCGCATCCTGGCCGCCCGCCCGGCCGGCAGCCGCTTCGAACCGCTGATGACGCTGTACCTGACCGAGACCACCTCGGTCGATGACATTCGCGAGGCCGCCGAAAGCGACTTCGTCCATGCCGTCAAGTACTATCCGGCCGGTGCGACCACCAATTCCGATTCAGGCGTGCGCGAGCTCGAACGCGCCTATCCGGCGATCGAGGCGATGGAAAAGCATGGTGTGCCGCTGCTCATGCACGGCGAAGTCACCGACGGCGACATCGACGTGTTCGACCGCGAAGCGGTGTTCATCGAACGTCACCTGGAAAAGCTGCGCTCGACGTTTCCTGCAATGAAAATGGTACTGGAACACGCCACCACCAGCGATGCCATCGACTATGTCAACTCGGCACCGGGGCCTACCGCGGCCACCATCACGGTGCATCACCTGATGTTCAACCGCAATGCGCTGTTCGAAGGTGGACTGCGCCCGCACCACTACTGCCTGCCGCTGATCAAGCGCGAACGTCATCGCCAGGCACTGCTTGCCGCCGCCACCAGCGGCAATGAACGATTTTTCCTCGGCACCGACAGCGCTCCGCATCCAAAGCATGCCAAGGAATCCGATTGCGGTTGTGCCGGTGTCTACTCGGCCCCGGCCGCCATGGAACTGTATGCAGAAGTGTTCGAGGCAGCCGGTGCGCTGGACAAGCTGGAAGCCTTTGCCAGCCTCAACGGGCCGGCCTTTTATGGCCTGCCCCCCAGCAACGAAACGATCGAGCTGCGAAAGCAGCCCTGGCAGATGGATCGTGAACTGACTGCCGGCCAGGAGACCATCGTACCGTTGCGCGCCGGTGACGAAATCGGCTGGCGCCAGGTTGGCTGAAGTGGCATGATCCGGCTCACTGCCAGCGACGAGGACCTGGCCCGTGCCGCCGAGCTGCTAGAGCACGGCGAACTGGTGGCCGTTCCAACCGAAACGGTCTACGGACTGGCAGCTGACGCATCCAACCCCGATGCCGTTCGCCGCATCTTCGCGGCCAAACGGCGCCCAGCCGACCACCCGCTGATCGTGCACCTGCCGGGCATGGAGTCCATGACCGACTGGGCCGAAGACATTCCCTACAGCGCCCGGCGCCTGGCCGCGGCTTTCTGGCCCGGGCCGCTCACTCTGATCCTCAAGAAGAAGGGCACGGTGGCCGATGTCGTCACCGGCGGCCAGGACACGGTGGGACTGCGCGTACCCGGCCATCCGGTGGCACTGAAGCTCCTTCAGCGTCTCGGACGCGGCATCGCCGCGCCTTCGGCCAATCGTTTTGGCCACATCAGCCCCACGACGGCCGACCATGTCGTCAGTGAGTTCGAAAACGACAATGCGGTGGCTGCCGTCATCGACGGCGGCCCCTGCCATGTCGGCGTCGAATCGACCATCGTCGACTGCACAGGGCCCGAGCCCCGCATTCTGCGCCCCGGCATGATCGGCACCGAGAGACTGGCCATGGTGCTTGGATCGAGACCGGAGATGGCCGGGGAAAAGGAAGGACCGCGCGCGTCCGGCCGACTGGCGTCGCACTATGCCCCGACCACCCGCCTGGAGCTGATCGAGTGCGACGCATTAAGCAGGCCGGATTCGCAAGCCGCCGTGCTGGCTCTGACTTCCACCCCGGACCCCGGCGGATTCAAGGTCTGGACCACGCTGCCCGCCGACCCGGTCGCCTACGCCCGCGGCCTGTATGCCGCCCTTCGCGAACTCGACCGATGTGGCGCCGAACGCATCCTGGTGCAACGCCCGCCGGCCACCGCCGCCTGGGCCGCGGTACGCGATCGACTTGAACGCGCCGCGGCCTGACGCCGGGGTCGGCCAGCCCGACAGATCAGCCGTTCTCGAACCGATCCTGGAACACTTGCTCGCCGAGACGCTCGAAGGCACCGACATCAAACGGCGTGCTCTCGCCCTCATCGCTGTTGGCCACGCCGCGATTGTGGCCATCCAGGTCGGTTTGCGGCGGGATCAGCGGATGGGGCGATCCGACCGGCAGCATTGCGCAGACATCGACCGCGGGGGATCCTGCCGAAAGTCGGTAGTTGCCGGCCTGCGGGTCAACCAGCAACGGATCCTGATCGAGCAGTTGTACAACCAGCGCGGTACTGGTGGCCAGCGCTTCCATCGAATCGGTCTCCGGGGCCACGATGCAGGCCGCGCGGTTGAGTTCGTTGACGCCATCACCGCGATCACGCACCACGGTCGTTCCGGGCTGATCGATAACCAGGCCTTCGAGACCCAGGCGCGCCTCGCGATCATCTCCGCTGAACATGTCGATCAAGGTGTCGTCGGACAAGCCGCCCTGGTGGTTGGCCAAGGTCGAAAAGCGGATCACAACTTCGGTAATGCCGGTATGCGGCGGCCCGCCGGAAATACGGATGACGTTGGTTGTCAAGTTTGAATCACCGGTCTCGTTGTCTGCGATCAGGGCATTCTCGATTAGCATGTTGGCACCATTCTGCGCCTGAATGATTCCTCCGTGCCCGGCAACCGAATTGCCGAGGATTTTAGTCTGGCGGATCTCGGTGCTTGAACCAAAACCACCGGTCACCACATATCCGCCCCTACCTTCATCCTCAGCCGCGTTGCCATGGATGATCGAACACGAACTCAAGTTGGATGCGCCCGGGTTCTGGCAAGACACATCCATATCGGGTTCCATGGTCAGTGATGACCGCAATCCCACATCAAAGGCAGCCGCCAGGGCTTCGGTAACGTTGTTTTCGATGACGGTGTTGATCAGGGCCGCTTCGGCACCGTCGGTCAGAGAAATACCACCCCCAAACAGATCGGCTCCATTGCCTCTTATGGTGACCGGCAGGCTCGGATCGGAACGATCCGAATCGCTGCCGTCGAGTACAAGCACGGCATCGTTGATGGCCCGAATACCGCCCCCACGTTCATCCGCCGTGTTGTTGCGCACGCCGAGGTTACCGGTGCCGCCAGAGTACAGCCGGACCTCGCAGTCATCGGCGTGGATGCCGCCTCCATACTCGGCACCGTTGTTGTAGATTGCCGTGCCGTGTTCGATGGTGACTTCAGATTCGAGACAGGCGATGCCGCCTCCATCTTCATCGGCGTTATTGAGCACGATTTCATTTTCACCCGTCAGTTCCAGGGTCGAGCCGGACCCGACCCGGATGGCACCGCCATTGGATTCACTGGAATTGAAAACAAATTGGGAATCACTCAGCACAACGGCATGATTGCTACCGATGGCAAGTCCCGCGCCGCTGGCCGAGGTCGAGCCCTGGGCAACGTCAATGCGGGCGATCTCGACATCGAGACTGGCGGAGGGATTGGGGTTGAAGACCTCCAATACGCGCTGGTTGAAGTTACCGCGAAGGTCGGAATTGCCGCCGATCGTGTCGCTTCCGCATTCATCGTAGCCGCCCAGCAGCCGGATTGAATTGCTGATGGTATAGGGCGCGTCGTTGTAGGTGCGATCGTTGAGAACGCGCACTTCATCGCCATTGCCGGCATCGGACAACGCCTGGGACAGCGAGTCGGTATCGCATCCCGAGCCACCTCCAACCCAGATGATGTGCTCTTCGGCCTGTGCCAATCCGGCACACATGACCAACACCAAAGCAAACGTTGTCAGCAAATTCACTCGGACTTCATGGATCTTCTTCTGCAGCATTGCTCAACCTATTCTCAGATTCGTGCATACCCCACACAACGGGAGAATCGTGCAGAAGGCGACAACTCGATGAGGACTGAGTGGGATTACGTCAGGCAGGGCCGCTCTCAATGTCAGGCCAATCCTGCGCATAGCCCGGCAAGCCCATGCGCAGGGCTTGCCATTGCTCGTCGTCCAGCACACCGGCGCAGACCAGGGCACGGGCCTGCACATATTGAGCGGCATGCCCGAGAATGTCGGCGCCACTGTCACGTCTCGGTGCCCCTTCCGACCAGGACTCCAGAGCGGATAAGGTGGGTTCCGGAAACTTCCAGCCACGGGCGACGACAACTGCGAAGCGCTTGGCCAGGCCATCCAGCGCGCCGATAAATTCCAGACCGGGCATGGGCTCTTCCAGGTGTCTGAGCCGCCTCAGCAACAGCATCAGACCGCTGCCGTGGCACAGCGCAGCGACGTACAGCTCGAAAGCGTGCTGCTGACCGGCCCGGATGGCAGCCTGTCGTGCGGCCATGGCCACTTCAAGTGTATGGGGCCAAAGTTGCTGCACTGCGGCTGCATCCAGCCGTGAATCACGTCGGAAGTCCGCGATGGGGCTGATGCAGGCTGCTGCGATCACGGCGCGCATGCCGGGAAACCCCATGACCACAATGGCCTGCTCGATGCTGTCCACTGCCTCCCGACGCAGACGCATGGAGGGGCTGTTGACGACTTTCAGCACCTTGGCGGAAAGTACTGGATCATCTTCGACCAGACGAGCCAGTGCCCGTGCACTGGTCTTATCCGGGTCACGCGTTGCGGCCAGCAGGCGGGGCATGGCCGACGGCAGGCGCGGCACCATCGCCGACAGCGAATCGCCCTCGCCCCTGAGCGCCCTGCGCTGTGCGCGCAACCAGGCCTGTTCTGCAGGCTTCAGGGATCGAGCATGCTCGTCGGGGGAAACAAACAGCGCCCTGAAATACTGCGTTGCGACCTCCGCGGCATCCGGCGCTGATTCAGAAACCGCGTTGACCACAACAGAGTCTGTCGCCCCCTTGCCGGCCAGCACCGACAAACCGGGATTCCCAGTTGCCGTTCCGGAGAGCCAGCGACGCAGGCACGATATCATTTCTTGCCCTCGAAACGGTGACAGTGGGATCGTTTCACTGATGCTCCCCCTCCGCCGGCGACCGGACGCTCCCGACGTCCCAATCAACCTGGCAAACTGGTGAATCGGTCACGAAATATACCACGACCTCAATAACAGACAGGTCATTCAGGCTGCCGTGCAAATCTCCAGGCTGGCGCCAGATCTACTGGCCGATGGCCACCACCAGGGCCGCCAGCCCGGCCAGGCCCAGAGCAGTCAGAATCAGCCAGCGCATCATGGTACGGCGGGCGGCATCAGCGCCCTCGTTCTCCAGGCGTTCGAACTCACGCTCATCAAGCGCCGTGTCGGCACGATGATCAGGATCTTCGAGCAATGCCAAGGCATCCTCGGCCTGTTCGGGCAACACCACCCACAGTGCTGCCCGAAACTGCCCCTGGTGAGCCAGATTCAGACGCATCGAGGTCAAGTCGGTCACGTGCGATGCAATGCCGCGGGAGCGCAGAAAAGCCGCGCGTTCGTCGGCTTGCGATCTCGATTCATATCTGGCAATCATTTGCATGCTGACAAGCTACCATGAGAAGAGACAAAAAGGATATCCGCATGAGCGAAGTGCCCGAAGAAAGCAACGCCCGCGACCGCTACCCGGACGCACTGCGCGCCGGCGCCCTGCTGGTGGTGGTATTCGGACACTGGATCGCTACCCTGCCACGGCTGGAAGAAGGCCGGGTCGTGGCCACCGATCACATGCTCGATATCTGGGGTCCGGCCGGTATGCTCACCTGGCTTGTCCAGGTCGTCCCGCTGTTCGTGTTCGTTTCCGCGGCCGTGAGCGCCGATGGTGTCGCCCGCCGGCTGCATCATGGCCACGACCAGATGCACTGGTGGGCCGGCCGTGCGCTGGGGCTGGCACGACCCACCGTTACCTATATGGCTGCGCTGGCAGTCTTTGCGCTGATCTCGCTGTATACCGGCGGCCGGCTGCTCGAACCGTTCAATCACTCACTCACCGTGCATCTGTGGTTTCTGATCATGCTGATCACGGTGCAGGCGCTCTTGCCGCTCAGCGTCGAAGCCGATCGGCGCTACGGACTCAAGGCGGTATTCGGACTGATCGCGCTCGCTGCGCTGGCAGACTTTCTACGCGCTGGCGTTCGATCACCCACCGACCTGCTGCAACTCGGCACGCTGGTGACTGAAGGTGGCGGAGGCATCGGCTGGATCAATGCATTGATCGTCTGGCTGATTCCTCAGCAACTGGGCATTGCCTGGAAACGCAAGCGCTTTGCCGGAACCAGGACCGGACTGGGACTGACATTTTTCGGTCTGGCCTGGCTGTCCGGCACCACCGCCAGTGGCTACCCCACGGCCATGGTGGGTACCGATCTTGAGGGCAAGTCCAATCTGCTGCCGCCAACCCTGGCCCTGATCGGGGTGATGTGGGTCCAGGTCGGCCTGGTGCTGTTGTGCGAGCGGCCCATGCGCTGGCTGCTGGATATGAGACATGCTGCCGCCACCGTCACCTTTCTGGGCGCGCTCGGCATGCCGCTTTACCTCTGGCACAAGCTGGCCGAGCTGCCTGCCGCCTGGATCGGCGAGCGCCTGGGTGCGCCCATGGATGCCGGCGAACCGGGCGATCCGGGTTTCTGGACCGGGCGACTTGTCTGGATCGCCTTGTGCATCGCCATGGTGGCGCCGGTGCTGGTGGCAGTCGTCAGTTTCGAATTGACTCGCAAGCGCGATGTGGCATCGGCCACATCAACCCCTGCCATCCTTGCCGGTGGTTTTGCATTGATGGCGGGGCTGGTGGTGGCCCTCACCACCGGCGCTCTGCCCGGTGCCTTGATCGGGCTGGTCGGAATCGCCGCGGCGTCCTGGTTGCTGCGGGCGCACCCGCAGCCGACCAAGTGATCCGACTTCGGCCAGGCGTCAAAGCCCGGGGAATCGGGCTCAGGCCTTGATTGCCTGGATGATCGAACGCTCAAGCTCGCCGGTAGAGCTGCACTCCGTCGTCCAGCGGCTTTTGTCCAGGTGACGCGACTCAGTGAAGTCGGCTTTCACCTCCACCCGGGTCGTGCCACCGGACTCGGAAACAAACACATTGAAGGCCACGTTGCGGCCACTCGAAGAGGCCAGTCCGCGCGACCCGCAATCGGCCAGGCTGTCTTCAAAACGGGCACGTTCGGCGAAAATCACGCCGCTGTCCCTGGCAATGCTCTTGATCCGGAAATCGGTACCGGACAGGTGAACGACCAGGCGCTCCCAGACCTCGTCATAGGACTGATCAACCGTACCCGACAAGTCTGCGGCATGGGTGGTCGGCTGGCTGGCGCAGGCCGCGAGCATCAGAAACAGAAGGGTGGAAAAAGTCAGCTTGTGCATCATGCGCGATTCCGGCTTGTTGTTGTTGAAACAGCAAAGACCCCTGTTCCATCGCAAAGTTCAGGATGCCGCCCTGACCTCGGGCAGTTGATCGATGACCCGCGGACAGACCAGCACATCGTCGACCATCTTGCGCAGGCTCTCTTCCAGCGCCGACTCGGAAGACAGCAAATGATTCACATCCGGGAAGGAGCGCTCACGCAGGTTGCGCAGACGCCCCACTTCGGACCGATCAAGCGTCATGTAGAAAGCATCGTACTTCAGACCGGCGCTGAGGCGCGAATGATTGGTGATGGGCATGGGGCCCATCGTCTCGTCGATGGCCAGCAGCGCCTGTTGCCAGTCTGGGGTGAACAATGCATTGAGCTGGTCGCTGTCCAATGCCTGACCATCATCCGTGCTGACGAGGAACCGATCATCAAAACCCTTGTTGCCGGTCGGCACGGCCCGCTTGCCGAAAGCCTTGGCGAACAGACCGAAGTTGGGCCGGATGTACAGACCGGGTTCGAAACTGGCCTGTGTCTGGATGCGCAACAGAAACCCCTTGAAGACCTTGCTGTCGTTGTTGTCGTTGCCTCCACTGCGCAGGTCGGCATGGACCATCTCGAATCGTCGTCCGCGATACTCGCCGTGCAGCAGGTGCTGGACCTCGCCCCGGGTCCACCGGCCCACCAGGCCCAATGTCGTGTAGGGCTTGACGAAATCCGTGCTGGCGTCGGCCCGGTATTCCATTTCGCCATCGAACTGTTCGCAGATCTCGGGCACCAGTGCTTCGGCGACCCTTGCCCGCCAACGCTTCTGGCGACCATCGGCGAATTTGAACATCACCAGGGCTCCGATCATGAGCGGAAACAAGCCAATCAATGCCCCGCTGGCCTCGGTGACCAGGGCAAGGGCGACTGCAGCAGCAATGACAGCCACCAGGGTCACGGCCCCGATGACTGCAAATAGTTTCAGAAGCGACTGCCGCGTCTCCTGACGTTCCTTTTCAAGTTCATCGAGTTTGGGTTGCAGCCGCTCGAGGAGTTGATCGGACTCGATTCGGTCTGGCGTCTTCCTGTCAGTCATACATCTCCTTGGATCCTTTGGGTGAAGTCGGGCCATTCAGTCCCAGGGTCTGAATACGTCGCCGTCGGCACGGCCGGTCTTGCGCTTGGCCTCTTCGGCTGTCTCCTTGCTCCGGTGTTCGCGTGCATGCGCGACCACATCAATGAAGATCTTGAGTCCGACCAGCAGCGCCAGAGCTATCGCGGGCTGGCCCAGTGCGCTGACCAGGAAACCACCGACAAGGATGGTCACATGAAGTATGACCACGCGCTTGTAAGGCGCCATCATGACCTCTTCGCCGTCCATGCCACGGTATTCCCGTTTGCCGATGAAGTTCATCACGTAGGACGCGCCGTGGCTGATCAAAAGCGCCAGGAACGGGATCCACAGGCTCATGCCGGTTCCACCGGAGACATGATCTTCCGGGCGGAACATGGAGATAACGAACACCAGATGAACCAACGTGAACATGCCAAAGTGAAAGCAGAAGAAAGGAATCAGCAGCAGGTTGCGCCTGTCGCCGTTTCGTCGGTAGAGCGTAACCATCCGGGCCATCGCATACATGCCAACCACCAGGTTCTCCGCCCAGAACAGCAGCACGATTTCATAGACCGACCAGCCGAAAAACAGGACGCCAGCCATTGGCAGCAGGTTGACGACAACCAGAAATGCACTGGTCAGAATCAGGCGATGGCTCATCAGGACTCCGTTTGATCATGAATGGGCTGCGACCGAACAGGGGCAGCGGCCGTCCACTCCAGTTTACGGATTCGGGATCATGTCTGTGCCACCAGCCGGCCGATGACATCGACCGGGTGCTGCTATCATCGGGAGTCGGATTCAACCGGGAAGCCTGACCATGTCGTCCATACCCCTCCAGATCTGCCGCGCGCTTGTGATCGGCGGCGCCCTCATGACCACCGCCCTGGGGCCGGCCAGCGCCCAGGACACCACCCGCCCCATACTGCATGGCAAGGAATGGGTGGCCGTGACCGGCAAACCCCTGGCCGCCACGGCCGGAGCAAAGATCTTCGAGCGCGGCGGCAACGCCGTGGACTCGGCCGCGGCCATGCTGGCCGCCACCGCCACCATGTGGGACGTGCTGGGCTGGGGCGGAGAAACCCAGGCCCTGATCTACAACCCCGAAACCGATGAAGTCATCGGCATCAATGCCCTGGGCGTGGCACCGACCGGCGCCACCCCGGAATTCTTTCGTGAACAGGGCATGGTGTATCCGCCCGAATTCGGACCGCTCGCGGCCACCACACCGGGCACGCCGGGCGGCCTGATGGTCATGGTGGCCGAGTTCGGCAACCTGAGCCTCGCCGAAGTACTGGCGCCGGCCATTGACATGGCCGATGGCTATCCCATCGAGGCCCAGACTGCCGACAACATCGAGAACCGGCGCGAAATTCTCGAACGGTGGCCATCGTCGACCCGGGTGTTCCTGCCCCACCTCGACCCGGACAACCCGGAAAAGCGTGCCGCGCCGAAGGCCGGCGAGATCTTCCGCCAACCCGATCTGGCCGCCACGCTGAGAAAGCTGGTCGAAGCCGAAAGCCAGGCACTGGAAGCCGGCAAGAGCCGCGAGGAGGCCATCATGGCCGCCTACGATCGCTTCTACCGCGGCGATATCGCCGAGGAGATCGTCACTGCCACCCGCGAGGCCGGCGGGCTGTTCACCCCGGAAGACCTGGCCAACTGGGAAGTCCGCCTGGAAGAACCGGTCAGCACCAATTACCGCGGCATCGACGTCTACAAACTCACGGCCTGGACCCAGGGCCCGGTCATGCTGCAGATCCTCAATATCCTCGAGGGTTTCGATCTGCAGGCCATGGGCTACAACTCCACGCGCTACATTCATACGCTCTACCAGGCCATGAACCTGGCCTTTGCCGACCGTGATTTCTATTACGGCGATGTCTACACCGAGCCGAAAGTGCCGATCGAAGGGCTGCTGTCGAAGGAATATGCTGCCGAGCGAAGAGCGCTGATTCCCGAAGACCACAACCTGATCGACTATCTGCCCGGCGACCCCTACCCGTTCCAGGGCGAGGAAAACCCGTTCGAGGAGCTCCGGCAGAACTGGCAGCTCAACCCGCCCGATGCCGAAGCCCTGGGCATTGAAGGCTTCCAGGAGGCCAGCCTGATGAGTCGCGAGGAAGCCTTCTATGCCGGCACGACCTCCATCCAGGCGGCCGATGCCGACGGCTGGGTCATTTCGGTCACCCCGTCCGGGGGCTGGATTCCGGCCTTTATCGCCGGCGAATCAGGCATTGGCCTGAGCCAGCGCATGCAGAGCTTCGTGCTCGACGAGGAGCTCAATCCCTACAACGTGGTCGAGCCGGGCAAACAACCGCGCGTCACCCTGACCCCCACCCTGGCGCTGGAAGACGGCCGGCCCCGCATGGCCTTTTCCGTGCAGGGCGGCGACTCGCAGGATCAGAACCTGCTGCAGTTCTTCCTGGCCATGGCCGAGTGGGGCATGAACGTGCAGCAGTCCGCCGACGGCCTGGGGCATATGCAGAGCCACCAGATGCAAAGTTCCTTTGGTGCTCACCAGGCCGAACCCGGCCGCCTGCAGGTCTCGCGTGAATTCACTACACCGTATACGCGCGAGCAACTAAGAAAAATGGGCTACGATCTGGAAACGGTCGACCGGGTTTACAACCCGACCACCGCCATCTGGTTCGACTTTGAAAATGACACCATGCAGGGTGCCGCCAGCGACTTTGCCGAGGATTACGGGATCGCCTGGTAACCCCGGCTCACCGGAGCTTAGGCGCGGCACCGCAACAGTGCCGCGCCCAATCCGTCGATCACGCTGAAGGTGACTGCCCCGACCTTGCCTTAGGCACTGCCCTCTCTCTCGACGACAAGAACCCTTGCCTCCCCCACGGGGTGGGCGACATGTTCTGTGCCCACCGAAGCGAAGAAGATGTCGCCTTCATCAAGCAGGACCGACGATTGCTCTCCGTCGGCTCGGTAGTGCATCTCGACTTGCCCATCAAGTACGACAAACACTTCCTCACCGTCGTTGATATGCCACTTGTAGGGCTTGTCGGTCCAGTGCAGGCGCGTGGTTATACCGTCCATGTTGGCGATCTCGCGGGCACCCCATGCGTGATCGGCCCTGAACTCCCTTCCTCTAATCACTTTCATGCAAAATTCCTATAGAGACAGGCATTGATCCAGAAATCAACCCGACCTTCAACGACCCCCACGGGTATCGGCGAGCTCATCGGCTGATAGCGCAGCAAACTTTGCCTTCTGGGCCGAACTAGCTTCGGCCTGGTGGCGTTCCTTCCAGTCGGGGTAGGGCATGCCGTAAACATACTCCCGGGCCTGATCGTAGTCGATGGCCACACCCCGGCGTTCCGCCTCGGCACGATACCACTTGGCCAGGCAATTGCGACAGAAACCGGCCAGGTTCATCAGGTCGATATTCTGCACATCCGTGCGCTTTTGCAGATGCGCGATCAGGTCACGAAAGGCCGCAGCCTCGACTTGTATGCGTGTTTGTTCATCCATGACTGTGATAAGACCTCTTTTGCGGATTGCCCGAAATATGCAGCCAACGGCAACACCCTTGGGGCCGAAAGCCACACGGCGGCTGAATGCGATCTACATACCTGCCGATTCAGTACGTGCAGCATTTTACAGACAGCCGCATTGAATCTGCACCGGGACGAGTCCAGAATGCACTCATGATTTTCGGCACAACAGGGGCATGGCCATGAATCAATCACCCATCGACTGTGCCCTGGTCTACGACTTCGACGGCACACTGGCGGCCGGCAACTGTGCTGAACACGGCCTGTTCCCGGCCCTGGGTATCGAGGATGCCGACGCATTCTGGAGCAATGTCACCGCGCAGGCAAAAGAGCGCGACGGCGAACAGATCCTGACCTACCTGGGGGAACTAGCCCTGGCGGCCAGAAATGCCGATCGGAAAGAGGAACTGCGCCCGGAGCGGCTGCGCATTCACGGCGCTGAAATCAAGCTGTTTCCCGGGGTTCGGGACTGGTTTCAGCGCATTGATGCCTTTGCCGCTAAACAAGGGCTGAACATTGCCCACTTCATCGTGTCCAGCGGACTGGAAGACATGATTCTGGGCACGCCCATCGCCCACCACTTTCGGCAGGTCTTCGCCTGCCGCTATCACTACGACCAGGACACCGGTCACGCCAAGTGGCCATCGGTCGCCATCAACTACACGACCAAGACGCAGTACCTGTTCCGGATCAACAAGGGCATCGCCAACCGCTGGGACGATGCCGCTGTCAACCAGTACATTGAAGCGGACCAGCGCCCCTTCCCCTTTCGGCGCATGATCTACTTCGGTGATGGCGATACCGATATCCCGTCGATGAAACTGGTCAAGCAGCAGGGTGGGTTCAGCCTGGCCGTGTTCGACGAGAATCACTGGCAGAAGAAAACCACCCGCGACAAGATCGGCAAGCTCATCGCCGAGGACCGGGTCAGTTATGTCGTACCCGGCAACTACACGCGCGGCAGCCAGCTTGATGTCACCGTCAAAGGACTATTGCAGCTTTTCCGCCGCAAGACGTAACCGACGGCAAATTCAGGACTTCAGGAAGCGGAAAATCCCCCAGGTCAGATCCCCCCTTCGGCCGCCATCCACCCAGTGTTGCAGGCCGACTTTCATGCGCTGTATGTAGTCATCACTCACGCCACGCTCTCGCAGCGATTCTTCATGCTTGACCAGCTCCTGGCGCACGCGGGCGTAGTGACGCGGAAGTTGCTCGCTGTGATCCTCGAAGCCTTGCTCGACCAACCCCAGGTCGCGGAAGGTTGCACGATAGAACTCTGGAGAGCCCAGCGAATCCAGATGCAACCGATCGTAAATGGGCTGGAGCTGACCCGCGGGTGCGTCATCGGCCTGCATCGGGTCGGTAAAGATCAAACGGCCGCCGTCGCGCAGCACGCGCGCGGCCTCGGCACACACACGGGCGCGGTCGCCGGAATGCAGGAAGGCATCCTGAGACCACACTATATCGAAGCAACCATCGTCGTAGTCCAGATTGGTAAAGTCGCCATCGACCACCTCGATGCGATTGGCCAGCCCCTGCTCACGATTCATGCGGCGATTGCGTTCATTCTCGACCTCGCTGAGATTGAGCGCAACGCAACGACAGCCCGCGTGTCGGGCCAGGTAGCGCATGGAGCCTCCATACCCGGCCCCGAGATCCAGCACCCGATGACGTTCATCCACAGGGCCAAGCAATTCGAGCATACGGCCAACAGTACGCTGGCTGGCTTCGGCGATGAGTTCATCATCGCGTTCATACAAGCCGATGTGGATATCCTCGCCGCCCCAGACATGAAAGTAGAAATTGTCGGCATCAGAGCTGTTGTAGTATTCGCGAGCGGTTTCCACGGCTGGCGAGTATCCGTCGCCATTGCTTTTCACGGGGTGCTCCGAATTGTTCATGCACGATACTCCTTACTCCGCTTTGGATCCTGTCGCATTGGTCTTCGTCGAGTCAGCGGTCGACTCACTGCATTCGTAGCGCTTTTCGGCAACGTGAATGAAAAAGTCGGGCTCACCGTCCACCCGGGCGGGGTCTTCCTCGAAGTCGGCGTAGGTGGAAATTTCCTGAAAGCCCACCTCTCGCATCAGTCGGCGAGCATAGTCGCGTCGTAGTGGAAACATGTTGAGGTGGAAGACCGAACCGTCGGGAAAGGTATAGCGAAATCGCGCCAGGCCGTCGTCTACATGCTCGGGCTCGGCGCTGACCTGGCGCCCGCAATAATAGTACTTGCGGTTGGAGGAATAGTCGCCGCCGATGAGAGCGTCGTAGTTGCGCTGATCGAGTATCAGGCAACCGTCGTGCTTGAGCACGGCGTAGAACTCGGCCAGTGCCTTGCGGCGATCTCGCTCACTGAACAGGTGGGTAAAGGAGTTGCCCAGGCAGATCACCGCATCATAGGTGGCATGCACATCACGATTGAGCCACCGCCAGTCGGCCTGGATCGTGCGCAGGATATGCCCGCGTCTTCTGCCGTTTTCGAATGCCTTGGCCAGCATCTCGGCCGAACCATCGACGCTGCATACTTCAAAACCGGCCTCGACCAGGCGCACGGAATGAAAACCGGTGCCGGTCGCCACATCCAGCACACGGCGGGCACCTCGCTCCATGAGCTGGCGGACAAAGAAATCGCCCTCGCTGCGATAACGGGCATCCCAATCGATGAGCTCGTCCCACTTGTCAACAAAGCGGTGCACATACTCCTTGCGATAGTGGTCGGTTTCACGAACTTTGACAGGATCAGAACCGAAATCCTGCCTGGCCTCCTGCTTCTGTAGTTGTGACATAGTGACTGCTCCCGACAGTACCGACCCCAAACCGGCGCTCTGGTGCCAAGAGACCGTTCCCGGACCGGTGCGTATCAAAGTGATTTCGTGCCGCATCGGCAAACCGGCGCGCATGCCAGCTTCTGTCGCTTCCCCGTCGGCCTGATTCGCCCCCGGAAAGGCATGCCGCTCTGCCTACCCTAACAAGCCTCGTGCGACATTGCAGGGAGGATCCTGATCATGGCCCGTTGCGGGCCGAAGGCCCCCAATGGCGATCCGTTCGCTTGCGAAGAAGTGTCAGACCGTCACCAATGGGAACCAGGGACAGATCCACGCCGGCGTGGTGGTGAACATGGTGATTGAATGCATAGGTGGCCTCGGAGTCCTCATCGGTCTTTTCCGGATCGATAACGCTGCCACCCCACAGGGTATTGTCGATCAGGATCAGTCCGCCGGGGGGAGGATCAACCTCAGCGAGCGCTCGAAGTACTGGCCCTGCTCCGGAGCAATCTGCGTGTTGCTCTGCGGCAAATCAGCGGTTGCCGCCCGCGGCTCGGCCAGCACGGGATCTTCACGCAAGGAAACATCCAGCAGATAGCGGTACAGGGGCAATGCCCGAAAGTAGCAGCGTCTGATCTGGCTCAGCCCTTCAGTTTCCCGGCCAGGATGTCGATGCCGCGCCGTACCTCGGATGGGTCGGCCGCGGTAAAGCAGGCACGGACGTGCGTCGGGTAGGGCCCGAAACTCGGGCCCGGCGCCACCAGCACGCCGGCTTCGGCCAGGTCGCCAAGAAACCCATCCAGTCCACGCTCATCAAGGCAGTGAGCGACATCGGGAAACAGAAAGGTGCTGCCCTTCGGGGCCGGCAGCCCCAAGACTTCGGCTGCCTCGCGACCCAACTCCGCATACTTCTCGCGCGCGCCGTCGACCCAGGGCTGGCCGGCCCCGTTGAGTGCATTGAGTGCGGCCAATTGCGAGGCCGAGCACGCCGAATAGTTGATGTTGGTGACGATGCGTTTGATCGCGCCGATGGCGTCTTCCGGCCCGGCCAGATAGCCGCATCGATTGCCGGCCATGCCGTAGGCCTTGGAGAAAGAGTGCACCGAGATGGTGTGATCGGGCGCCAGCGCACGGGTGTAGACGTGTTCTCCTTCGAACACGTAGTCCTCGTAAACATCGTCGGAGAAGATCCACAAATCGTGTTCGCGCGCCCAGTCGGTCAGTGCCTGCAGCCAGCCTTCCGGCAGCAGTCGGCCGGTGGGGTTGTGCGGGGTATTCCAGTACACCGCCACGGTCTTCTCGGTCCGGTATTGTTCGAAGCGCGCCACGGCCTCTTCGGCGGTCTCGACTTCGGTCATCAGCGGTACGTCAACCGGGTGGGCGCTGACTGCGCGAATGCTGCCGGCAATCAGCGGCCAGTAGGGTGCGGCCAGCAGGACCTCCTCGCCCGGCGCCACCAGCGCGGCGATCACGGCAGCCAGACCAGCCGTTGCCCCACCCGTAACGATGACCTGGTCACGCTCGGTGCTGACCCCGGTGCGTTCGCCGTGGACCTCGGCAATTCGGTCACGCAGCTGCGAATAACCCGGCACGGGCGAATAGCGATGCATGCCGGGGTAATCCGCCACCGTCAGATCCTGCATGCGGCACCCTTCGGCCGGCTCCATCCAGGTATCGCCCACATGCAGTGGCACCGGCGGGCGGCCGGATGCCGGCTTGCGGCTCATTCCGGAATAGACCGAGCCGCGCACACCTTGGGCGGCAGCATTGATGTCGGGATATCGGGGCATGAGTGCTCCTTGGCTGCAAAACGATTCAAAGTGTCCGGGCCATGATTCACACAACCCGGGTTCAAAGCAAGCCGTGTCGCCCCCCCATGCCCGGCCGGGCGGTGTGCAGAAGCGATTTGCACCTGGCATCTGCCCGTGTCAGTATGGAGCCGAAGACCAAGCGCACGTCAGCCTGCCTTGTCAGGGGGCAGGGAACTGTCTGCAATTTTCCAAACTCGCCGGCCAGGCGGCGCGCAAGATCGCGCGGGCAGACGGCGCCACCTTCGTGCTCCGTGATGGCGACTTGTGTCACTACGTGGAAGAGAACGCTGTCTCGCCGCTGTGGCGAGGCAAGCGGTTCCCCATAAGCCAGTGCGTCAGTGGCTGGGTCATGCTTAATCGGCAACCGGCGGTCATTGCCGACATCCACAAGGACGATCGGGTACCGACCGAAGCCTACAGTACAACCTTTGTTCGCAGCATGGCTATGGTGCCCATTCGCAGTCGAGACCCGATTGGCGCCATCGGCTTCTACTGGGCCGATCACCATGCAGCCAGCGAGCTGGAACTGAGGCTGTTCACGATTCTTGCCGATGCCGTATCACTGGCCCTGGAAAGGTTGCGTGTTCTGGAAGATCTGGCGCGAGTCGAATCGGAGCTCCAGCCCGAAACGACGCCCGAAAAGACCCTGGACAAGATGGTGCGCATGTGTTCGTGGACCGGACGCCTGGATATCGATGGTCAGTGGATCAGCATGGAAGACTTCCTGCAAAAGAACTTTGGCATTCGTGTCACCCATGCCATTTCCCCGGAAGGTGCCAGGCACCTGGGATGCCCGACTGACTCTTCGGTCGACAAGTCATCGTCCTGAGTCTAAGGTGACTGCATTGGCAGTTCCGCCGTTTCGTTCAGAATAGCGGCGGCACACGCACCCGGCCCTCCATCAGCACCCGGGCACTGCGGCTCATGCTGACTTTCTCGACAAACCACTCGCCATCCACCTGGCTGGCGCTGGCACCGACCCTGAGAGTGCCGGAGGGATGTCCGAATCGCACCACGTCGCGCTCGCCACCGCCGGCAGCAAGATTGACCAGCGTTCCGGGTATAGCCGCTGCTGTAGCGATGGCCACGGCGGCGGTGCCCATCATGGCGTGATGCAGCTTGCCCATGGACATGGCGCGTACGTTCAGATCGATGTCGGAAGCCGCCACCTCCCTGCCGCTGGAGGCAACGTAGTCACCCGGCGATGCCACCCAGGCGATCTTGGGTGTGTGCTGGCGTTGTTCAGCCTCCTCGACTCGATCGAACAACCCCATGGCCACGCCACCATGCGCGCGCAGGACTTCCAGACGCTGCAGCCATTCGACATGATCGTTGATGGCCGGCTGCAGTTCAGTACCTTCCAGACCGATATCGGCGGCGTTGACGAAGATGGTGGGGATGCCGGCACTGATGAAGCTGGCCTGCAGACGCCCGAATCCGGGCACCTCGAGCTCGTCAACTACGTTGCCGGTAGGCAGCACGGGGGCATCACCGGTCGGCGCGATGAAATCGATCTTCACTTCAGCGGCCGGAAACGTCACGCCGTCGAGCTCGAAGCCACCGATCTCCTGCACCTCGCCATCGGAAATGGGCACATGGGCAATGATGGTCTTTTCGATATTCGCCTGCCAGATACGCACCGTGCAGATGCCGTTGTCGGGAATGCGTTCTTTATCAACCAGACCGTTGCTGATGGCAAATGATCCGACCGCCGCGGTCAGGTTGCCGCAGTTGCCCGACCAGTCGACAAATGGCTTGTCGATGGCCACCTGGCCGAACAGGTAGTCGACATCGTGACCGGGCTTGTCGGACTTCGACAGGATGACGGTCTTGGAGGTGCTCGACGTGGCCCCGCCCATGCCATCGGTGTGTTTGCCGTAGGGGTCGGGCGAACCGATCACGCGAAGCAGCAGGGCATCGCGCGCCTCACCGGGCTGGCGTGCCGGCTCGGGCAGATCTTCGAGGCGAAAGAACACACCCTTGCTGGTGCCGCCCCGCATGTAGGTGGCGGGGATGCGAAGTTGTTGCGTGTCAACCATGACGATGATCAGTAAATTGGGGTAGGCTTCGGAAAATTTCCCGCCCGGCATGCCCGAATGCATGCCGGGACGACAACAAGCAGAGGATACCCGACATGCACGGCAACTGGAACCTGGCTTCACCCCGAATCAGACCGACTCAAGCCAGGACTGGCCGGAGCAACCGCATTGTGCATGCCGTGTTTGCCGCGATGTTACTTGCATTGAGCCATTCGGCATGGTCCGAGAGCGAGAGCTGGCAGTTGCCGGCAGATGCCTTAGTCTCAACACAAACCGTCCTTCAGTCCTGATGGCAGCCCCGGGAGAGACCCCGATTCTGCGCGAGCTGTTCCTGAACACCAGCTCACCCGATGCCAGCATCATGGGACTGACCTTTGATCAGCCCTACGAACGCTACAACCAGCATTTCATCCGCCTCTGGCCTTACGCGCCACGTCAGACCTTTACTTCCAACACTTTCATTGGCCTGACTCCGGGCAGCAATCCAGGCAGTGGCGACGGCCTCGGTGGCCGTGGCGTTGGCGTGTTCGACCGATTGCAGGCTGCCGACCGGGTTGTAGTTGTAGACGGTCTCCGCGCCCTCGCTGCAGGACTCGTTGGCGCAGGCGGTGACGGTGTGCTTGCGGTTGAGCGCATCGTAGCTGTAGCGCGTGCGCTGGTTGTCGGTGCGCACCTCAATGCGGTTGCCGGCCTCGTCCCAGGCGTACTCGATCCAGCGGTTGTCTGGATAGTCGATGCGGGTCAGCCGATCTCTCTCGTCGTAGTGGTGGCTGGTGATGCCCGGGTCCTTGCCGGCCTCGGCGCAAGCCGCCGGGGTGCAGGTCACTTCGATCTCCCAGACCTGGCCGCTGGGGGTGTAGCGGGTGTTTACCACCACATCGTTTGAATACTCGGTGCGGATCGGGCGGCTGAGTTCGTCGTAGAAAAACTCGACCGTCTGGCCCTTGAAGTCGGTATGAGCAGTGCGCTGACCGGCCAGGTCATACTGGAAAGTCTCGGTCTGGCCCTCGGGCAGGGTGCGCGTCAGGGTTCGGCCCAGCACGTCGAATGTCCAAGTAGTGCTGTGGCCGTTGGCATCGGTCTGGGCAATCCGGTTGCCCAGACCGTCGTAGGCGTACTCGGTGCGCTGGCCCAGGGCATCGATTACGGCGGTGAGGTTGCCGCGTTGGTCGTACTCGAATTGCGTGGTGCGGCCGGCCCGGTGGTTGTCAAGATAGAAGTCGCCTTTTCCATACTCATGCAGCCTGACTTTCCGGCTGCTTTTCCTTTTCCGGGTTCAACCACACGGCTCCTGCCGGAGACCAGTTGCGGGTATCCCCACTCCAGCGCTGTGGATGCTTGTCCCGCGCCGCTTGATAGACGGCATGGCGTTTGGCCAGGATCTCAATGTCCTGTCCAGTGTGGCGCTGGTGCGGGGTGACGTAGTTGATCCCGCGATGCTTGTGCTGATGGTTGTACCACTCGACAAAGCGCGCGACCCACTCGCGTGCCGCTTCCAGCGAGGCAAAGCCAGTCTTCGGGAAGTCCGGCACATACTTGCAGGTTCGGAACAACGATTCGACGAAGGCATTGTCATCACTGACCCGCGGTCGGCTGAACGAGGCCGTGATACCCAGCTTGCCGAGCATGACCTGGACGGTCTGACCTTTGATCGGGCTGCCGTTATCACCATGGAGGACCAGCGGTTGATCGACGCAGCCTTCCCGCCAGACCGTCTGCTGCACCAGCTCACTGGACAGCACGGCACTCTCGCTATCATGCACTTCCCAGCCTACGATCTTGCGGCTGAACAGATCCATGATCAGGTACAGGAAGAAGAAGCGCCCACGGATATCGGCCGGCAACCAGGTGATGTCCCAACACCAAACGGTGTTGGGCGCATCGGCACAGTGCGTCGCTGGCGGCCGGGCCGCTGCAGGCTTGCGGGCACGACCGCGATGGTGCTGCTGGTCCTCGTCATTCAGTACGCGGTAAAAGCTCGACTCAGAGGCCAGGTAGCGGCCCTCGTCGGCCAACTTCGGCACGATCTGGCCCGGCGGCATGGAAGCGTGCTCGGGCTCGTTGCAGACCGTTACAATCGCTTGCCGTTCTTCAGGCTTGAGCGCGTGAGAAGGCAACGGGCGCACTGCCTCAGGCCGTTTGTCGGCGCGCACGCCGCCATCAGCCGTCCAGCGCTGATAAGTGCGTGCCGTGATGCCCAGCACCTGGCAGGCGGGCCTGAGACGGGCGCCAGCGGTTCTGGCCTCGTCGATCAGCTCAACAGCTTTCTGGCGATCCGGGGTGCTGATCATTCGTCCTCTCCGTCCCCCAGATCGCCCGGGCTTTTTTTGACAAGGTAAGCAAGGCAGCCGTCTCCGCCAGGGCCTTTTCCTTGCGTGCCAGATCGCGCTCGAGTTCGCGCATCTTCCGGCGTTGTTCCCGGTCAGCCTTCACTTGGCTGGCGGTGCGTTCCTCGGCCCAGTCGTTGGCCTGCTCGCAGGCCCGACGCCAAGCAGCCAGCTGCTCAGGATACAGGCCGCGCTTGCGGCAGTATTCCGAGCGCTCAGACTCGTTCATCGAAGCCGTTTCAATCACGGCCGCGAACTTGTCCCGAGCACTCCAGCCCTGGGCGTCAGATCCGGCATCGGGGTACAGCTCTCCGCGCTCCCGAGCCTGCTTGCGCCACAAGTACACCGTCGGCTCAGAAATGCCTTCCTCAGCGGCGACTTCTCGGACCGTTCGATTATGTGGTGGGCACAATTTGGCCAGCACTGATTTTCTGCGTTCTTCTGAATACTTCACTGTCAGCTCCTGTCCGCCCCCTCTTGGAGACTATTTTAGAGGAGACGACAACTATCCTGACAGAGGGGGGGCCGGGTCGGTCTCGGCGATCTTCTGGCCCAGGGCGTCGTAGGTCACCGTGGTCTCGGTGCCGTTGGGCAGAAGGGTCCTGATCAGGCGACCGGCCTGGTCGTAGACGTACTCGGTTCGATGACCTCTTGCATCGGTCATGGCGGTGCGCTGGCCACGGCTGTCGTACTCGTAGGTGGTCTCGTTGCCGAGCGCGTCGATGACCCTGGTGTTGCGGCCGGCCGCGTCGTGCTCGTAGAAGGTGCTGTTGCCGCGCTCGTCGACTTCCTCGACCCGTCTTCCGGCCGCGTCATGGATGGAGTAGCGGCGCGGGTTGTCGCTGTCATCGTCCGGGGTGTCATCGGGCAGGATGGTCTCGATCAGGCGGCCGGCGGCGTCATAGACCATCTTCGTGGTGCGACCGGCGCGGTCGGTCTCGGCGATCAAATTGCCTTCGGGGTCGTACTCGCTGGTCTCGGTGCTGCCGTCGGGATGGCGGATCAGTACCTGGTTGCCGCGGCTGTCGTACTCGTACTCGGTGCGTCGGCCCAGCGGGTCGATCTCGGCGGTCATCTGGCCGGCCTCGTTCTGTCCAGGCAATCCGGCGACCTTGGCAGGAGAGTGTGGCGCTTTAGACTTGCCATACATGAACCGAGACACTGAGTTCGCTTGTTTCAGTATCGCCTACCAAGATGGTTGAGGCCAACGGCACATTCGTAAACCTGCCTCCACAGCTCAGGATCTGGCGCCCTCCAATGTGAACGAAATACAATCCGCTGAAGGCATCACCTAGATCCTTAAAAGTGCCAGCAACACTTAGATGGAAAGGCAACGCACCATCCATGTCACCAGAATACTCGAATTCGGAGGAATGACCCCCTTCATCCAGCTTAGAAAGGAATGAAGAAGAGCCAACTTCAATGGCGCTTCCATCTGTATCGAAACCGTCCGATACCGTTATCGCTACTTTAATCATTAGGGATCCCGTAAGCTGTCTCCCAGGTGTGGTCCAGCGGATTGGTGCGCATCAGCTCATTGCCGAATTCGTCATAGGTGCAGATGGTGGTGTCCGCCACGACCTCACCGTGCAGGCCGGGTCGCAGGGAATTACTTGACTCAGGGCGTACCCGATTAGTCATCACAAACTTCAGCCGTTTTTGTAACCCATGCTATGTCACCAAGCGCCTCATGCTATATAGACGTACGAACGTCCCGCAACGTCCATTCCAAATGGAAATTTAGGAAGCCAATTAGACTATCAAAGCGCATAACGTCTTCAAACAAATACAGACAAACTTCACCCGACTCAAGCCACAGCAGCAATTCACGTGCAATGACCGGGCGACTGATCAATATGGCACTTGAAATTTCTGAGGCACTCAAAAGGTTCTTCTCTTGGTCTATGTCGAGGTCCATAGGAGCATTGGCAGCAGCAATATCGAAATTCTCGCCACCAATCTCCCGGAACGCATCAATTTCCTTTATTGGGGAAATTTCAACCAAATCCTCTCCTATGAGAAGCGGCCAACCGTCAGTAACAGAGTAGAACGTTAGTAACTCCTCGGCCCCCTTTCTAGCAGCAGCACTTCTGGGTAGAGCGGGCTTGTCATGAACAGGAACAAAGAACTCGAACTCAGCTAGATCCGGCAGACCTAGCTGATCCCATATATCTCTGTGCCGAGTAAACTCTGTTCTGAGCTTGGCCTCCCACGATTCGAGAAAAATCCTCCATTCATTGGAATTCATACCTTAGCACTCCGCAATGAGATCTACCGGCGATTAACACCGCAAATGAAATGAGTAGTCGACTCGGTAGTCCCCATTACGTATGCACTTCTGAGGCCAGGTGTATTGGCCTCAATATTGCAGACTGAATGAAATTGTCCCACCATTTGGCCGACAGAACGATTTTGAGAGAGCGGCACTGCCTTGAGTGAAACCCTTCCAGCCAAGAAGTTTTCACGACCTCCTTGAAGATGTGTTGCCATCGGAAACTCATCACAATCCATACCCGTTCCTGCACCAGTAAGGCCAGGACCACAAACTCCACGCGCCAATCCGCCTCTTAGCCATCTCCGACTGTGCGGCGGCCTGATCAGATTGACGACCGGCTTGATCCCCCTTTCCAGATGGGCGCTTTGAATGTGATTTCTGACATCTGGATGATTACTACCAACCAGGAAGATAGGAGGAAATTTCGTGTCCTCTTCGAGTCTTCTTGATGTCATGAAGGTGGCAGTCCCCACTGCAGCAAAAGCTGATGCCAGCGCAGCTCGCCTTGTCAAGGCAAACGAAGGCAATGCCATAGTACGCAAGTTAGTCCTTACGGCAAATCCTGCACTTGCTTCTGCCAACGCCATCAAACCACTCGGATCAGTGTTGTTCACCGGATCCGCATGCACATACAGGTACTTGTGCAGGGTCTGGGGCTCGTGGATGCGGCCCTGGTAGGTGTCCATGGTGGGGAACCGCCCCGTTTCAGGGTTGTAGTAGCGGGCACGCAGGTAGTAGAAGCCCAGGTTGGGGTCGTATTGTTCGCCGGTGTAGCGGAAGGTGTTGGGGGTGGCACCTTCACGGTGCTCCAGCAGGCCGTAGGCCTCGTAAACGAACCGGTCGGTTTCCAGCCCGGTCTCGTCGGTCAGATGCCGGATGCTGCCCAATCCGTCGCCGTGGTAGTTGAATACTCCTTCTGCACGCTCCTGGCTGATGCGTTCGTGCCCGATCACGTACAGGGCGATTGGGTTACCCGCTCCGTCCAGCTCTTCCAGCACCTGGGCATGCTCGTGGGTCGGATCGACCAGGAAACGGCTGGTGATGCCATCTGCCGTCTGACGCTGGCGGCTGCCGTGGGCGTCGTAGGTGTAGGCAGTCTCGGTCGCGGTCGATTCCATAGCGCCGGTGGCCCGGGTCAGGCGATCATCGGCGTTGTAGTCGTAATCGACAATGCCGTCCGGTGAGGTTTTCCGGGTGGTGTTGCCGTTGGCGTCGTAGGTGTAGACGGTGTTACCGGTCGGGCCAGTTTCTTCCAGCAGACGGTCGTTGGCGTCGTAGACGTAGGTGGTCGTGCCCGCCTCGACTTCGCCGGTGCAGGCCGGATCGCATGAAACCACCCGACTCAAACGATTGCCGGTGGCATCGAAGCTGTAGCTGGTGGTGCGGTCGCCGTTGGGGTCGGTGACCTTCTCCTCTGTCAGCCTGTAGAGGGCGTCGTAGCTGTACTCCACCACCCGCTGGGGGATCTCGACCACCATCTCTCTATGTCCGGCCGCACCCAGGTGAAACTGCTGGCGCTGGATGAGTTGGCCGGTGGCATCCCAGGTTCTCAGCAGGGTCAGGCGGTTGAGTTCGTCGTACTGGTAGTCGGTGGCCGTGGCGTTGGCGTGTTCGACCGATTGCAGGCTGCCGACCGGGTTGTAGTTGTAGACGGTCTCCGCGCCCTCGCTGCAGGACTCGTTGGCGCAGGCCATGACCGTACTCATGCGGTTGAGCGCATCGAAAGTATAGCGGGTGCGCTCGTTCTGGGTGCGTACTTCGGTGCGATTGCCGGCCTCGTCCCAGGCGTACTCGATCCAGCGGCTGTCTGGATAGTCGATACGGGTCAGCCGATCTCTCTCGTCGAAGTGGTGGCTGGTGATGCCCGGGTCCTTGCCGGCCTCGGCGCAAGCCGCCGGGGTGCAGGTCACTTCGATCTCCCAGACCTGGCCGCTGGCGGTGTAGCGGGTCTCGACGACCACGTCAGCGGGATACTCGGTGGGGATCGGGCGGCTGAGTTCGTCGTAGAAAAACTCGACCGTCTGGCCCTTGAAGTCGGTATGAGCGGTGCGCTGACCGGCCAGGTCATACTGGAAAGTCTCGGTCTGGCCCTCGGGCAGGGTACGCGACAGGGTTCGACCGAGCACGTCGAATGTCCACATCGTGGTGTGGCCGTTGGCATCGGTCTGGGCAATCCGGTTGCCCTGGCCGTCGTAGGCATACTCGGTGCGCTGGCCCAGGGCGTCGATGACTGCCACGAGATGGCCGCGCTCGTCGTACTCGAACTGCGTGGTGCGGCCGGCCGGGTCGATCTCGGCGATCTTCTGGCCCAGGGCGTCGTAGGTCACCGTGGTCTCGGTGCCGTTGGGCAGAAGGGTCCTGATCAGGCGACCGGCCTGGTCGTAGACGTACTCGGTTCGATGACCTCTTGCATCGGTCATGGCTGTGCGCTGGCCACGGCTGTCGTACTCGTAGGTGGTCTCGTTGCCGAGCGCATCAATGACCTTGGTGTTGCGGCCAGCCGCGTCGTGCTCGTAGAAGGTGCTGTTGCCGCGCTCGTCGACTTCCTCGACCCGTCTTCCGGCCGCGTCATGGATGGAGTAGCGGCGCGGGTTGTCGCTGTCATCGTCCGGGGTGTCATCGGGCAGGATGGTCTCGATCAGGCGGCCGGCGGCGTCATAGACCATCTTCGTGGTGCGACCGGCGCGGTCGGTCTCGGCGATCAAATTGCCTTCGGGGTCGTACTCGCTGGTCTCGGTGCTGCCGTCGGGATGGCGGATCAGTACCTGGTTGCCGCGGCTGTCATACTCGTACTCGGTGCGTCGGCCCAGCGGGTCGATCTCGGCGGTCCTCTGGCCGGCCTCGTCGTACTCGAACTGGCTGACCGCGCCCAGTGCATCGGTGGTCTGGATGCGGTTGCCGGCGGCGTCGTAGACATGGCTGGTGGTCGCGCTGTGTTCGATGCCGTCGGCATCGGTCCAGCTCACCGTCTCGGTCAGGACCCGGCCCATGGTGTCGTGGGTGTAGGTGGTCTCGGTGCCGGCCGGGTCGATCTCGCCAACGAGGTTGCCCTGCCCGTCGTAGAAGTTGCGGGTCTCGTGGCCGGCGGCATCGATGGTGCGGGTGAGGTTGCCGCTGGCGTCATAGATAAACTCGGTCTGGTGACCCAGACCATCAGCGGTGACCGTCAGGTTGCCGGTATTGGGGTCGTACTGGTTGCTCATCACCACCGTGCCGTCGGGCGCGGTCTGGCTGGTGAGCAGGCCACGATCGTTGTAGGCCGACTCGGTGGTCTCGCCCAGCGGGTTGGTCTCTTCGGTCTGGTTGCCGCGCTCGTCGTAGGCCATTTCCCAGGTGTGCCCCAGCGGGTCGGTGCGGGTCAGCTCGTTGCCGAACTCATCATAGGTCCGGGTGGTAGTCTCGCCCAGGGCATTGGTCTCGCTCAAGACGTTGCCGCGCTCGTCATAGATGTAGACGGTGGCGTTGCCGTTGCGGTCGGTAAGGGTCTCGTCGGAGCCAATCAATAATCAGGATTACCGTGCCCCGAGAGCTCTTTCGTGCAGGAAAACCATTCGCCCAAAGAAATCACTCATCCAGTCATCAATTTGGTCATAAGTTGGATCCATTTTGCTGAATGCGAATTCCTGAAATCTTGTGTCCACGAAGGTCTTACTGAACGAACCGCAACTTATGTTAACAAACTGCAAAACTCCAAACCGGGATTGCGATATATGTAACTCATGCAACCCAAGAGGCCAACGAAACTTGCCAACCTGAATAAACCATTCACCATCTAGCCTGAAAAGAGCAATCAACCCACCAATCAGACACTTCTTATACTCACCATCACATTCATCCAACGCTAAATCCATGGGTTTTGGATCATCAAATTGCCCAGTGCGTAGATTCATCATTGCACCATAAGTTCGATCATCAGCACAAAGAAGTGTCAGTTCTTTAGACATCAGAAGACCGCGAACAAGTAATTCACGATCTGATTTGTTCTAAGCGCGCTTTCCTCAACGATCTGGCTCATAGATTTACCACTGGTAACCAGTTCCTCAGCCGTAGGTCCTAGTGAGTTTCCATACTTCCTCACATTCCTCCTTTCTGCCCACTCGACCAACCTCCTTCCAGTCCATCCTAGCTCACGAACAGTGTCTGAACGGGCTTCTAGCTTTACCGAGTTTCGCATAATCACCAATGTCCTTGCAATTTCCTCCGAAGACTTTCCAGCGATTGACATTGCGTTCTGCCTAGCTCGCATTTCCCCTACCAAGCGAACATAATTCATACGAATAGCTCTCGCTGGGACCCAAACGAGCTTGACTACTCCTCCGCCTAAAAGTGAAACGGTAACCTCTGCAGCACCTCGGGCATAGTTTCCTTGGTAGATTTGATAACCGCCATGCGCAACGCCCGAAATGGTTGCGAGCACTGTTATATGGCCAATTACCGCATTTGATGCAACCTCCCCACTCGGATCGATATTGTTCACCGGATCCGCATGTACATACAGGTATTTGTGCAGGGTCTGGGGCTCGTGAATTCGGCCCTGGTAGGTGTCCATGGTCGGGAACCTTCCCGTCGCCGGATTGTAGTAGCGGGCACGCAGGTAGTAGAAGCCCAGGTTGGGGTCGTATTGTTCGCCGGTGTAGCGGAAGGAGTTCGGAATGGTGCCTTCGCGATGTTCGAGCAGGCCGTAGGCCTCGTAAACGAACCGGTCGGTTTCCAGCCCGTTCTCGTCGGTCAATTGCCGGATGCTGCCGAGGCCGTCGCCGTGGTACGTGAAATACCCCTCTGCCCGCTCCTGGCTGATGCGCTCGTGCCCGATCACGTACAGGGCGGTTGGATTGCCCGCTCCGTCCAGCTCTTCCAGCACCTGGGCGTGCTCATGGGTGGGATCGACCAGGAACCGGCTCACGACGCCGTCGGCTACCTGACTCTGTCGGATCCCATGCGCATCGTAGGTATAGCTCGCCTCGGTGGCGGCTGACTCCAGATGACCCGTCGCCCGGGTCAGGCGGTCGTCGGTGTTGTAGTGGTAGTCGACGATGCCGTCAGGGGCGGTTTTTCTGGTCGTGTTGCCGTTTTCGTCGTAGCTGTAGTCGGTAGTGCCTTCCGGGCCAGACTCTTCCAACAGCCGATCATTGGCGTCATAGACGTACGTGGTGGTGCCGGCTTCGACTTCGCCCGTGCAGGCCGGATCGCAAGAAACCGCACGGCTCAGACGATTGCCGGTGGCATCGAAGGTATAGGTGGTGGTGCGGTCGCCGTTGGGATCGGTAACCTTTTCTTCCGTAAGCCTGTAGAGGGCATCGTAGGTGTACTCGACGACCCGTTCGGGGACTTCGACCACCATCTCGCGATGCCCGGCCGCACCCAGATGAAACTGCTGGCGCTGGATCAGGCTGCCCTGGGCATTCCATGTTCTGAGCAGGGTCAGGCGGTTGAGTTCGTCGTACTGATACTCGGTGGCCGTGCCGTTGGCATGCTCGACTCCGCTACGGCTGCCGACGGCGTTGTAGTGGTAGGTGGTGGTCTCACCCACACTGCAATCTTCGTTGCCGCAGGCCGTGACGGTGTGCATGCGGTTCAAGGCATCGTAGGTGTAGCGCGTGCGCTGATTCTGGGTGCGCACTTCGGTGCGGTTGCCGGCCTCGTCCCAGGCATACTCGATCCAGCGCCCGTCGGGGTAATCGATGTGGGTCAGGCGGTCGCGGACATCGTAGTGGTGGCGGGTGATGCCCGGATCCTTGCCGGCCTCGGCGCAAGCCGCCGGGGTGCAGGTCACTTCGATCTCCCAGACCTGGCCGCTGGGGGTGTAGCGGGTCTCGACCACCACCTCACCGGGATACTCGCTGCGGATCGGGCGGCTGAGTTGGTCGTAGAAAAACTCGACCGTCTGACCCTTGAAGCCCATCAAGGTGAGGCGGAGCGTCGTAGAGGCTTCAGGAATAGCTATTCCTTTCGCCATCCAGATTCGTAAATTTGGATGAGTTCTTCCACTTCTCTGATAACACGACCATACATCTCTCGCATAAACTCATCAAAACCAGAGAACAGATTCATGCTTGAGAACTGATAGAAACAAATGGCCCCATCAGGCAATAGAAGCAAAATTTCCCTTGCATCTACCGGCTCGCTAAACATAAGAGCACCTCTGAAATCACTCACGGACAACAACGTATCATTTGAGGAAACTATCCGCTGTTCAGCTGCATTCTCAACGGCAATTTCAAACGAGCCTGGCGATCTATGCTGGAAAAGGTCCAGCTTTGCAACCTGACATATGGAAACACAGTACTCACCGAGCCATAGCGGCCAGCCATTCGTCACTCTATAGAAACGCACAATCTCATTTTTGCTTGTCATGCTTCCTGAACCAATAATCTGATCAACACCGCCCAAATCTGGTTCCTGGACCTCCAAGGTCGAAATATCTGGTAGCCCCATATACTCCCATGCCTTCTGTTTACTCTTATACTGCGCATACAGGGAGCTCTGCCACTTCGCGAGAAATTCCTTCCAATCATCCAATTTCATACTTTAGTCACTCACCGTCCTGCAGCCCCACAGATCCAATGCGTTGCCGCGTCAGTTATCCCCATAACATATGCGCCATCAAGCCCAGGATCATCTGGAACAATTCCACACGTATCATGAAACGCTGGAATCATACCTCCAACTGATCTGTTCTGAGAAGCTGATACAGCCCGCACCGATACCGCCCCTCTCAAGAAATTTTTCTTACCTCCTTCTATGTGTGTTGCCATCGGAAACTCATCACAATCCTTACCTGTCCCCACGCCAGTTAAACCTTTACCGCATGTACCCGCCACGAGAGATGTGCGAAGCCAACCACGATCGTGCTCGTCCCCTTTTCTATGTACTACTGAAGAAATTCCTTTCTTTAGTAGCGCATCTTTGATATGCGCCCTAACTTCAGGATGATTGTTTCCAACAAGGAACATAGGTGGGTACTTTGGATCATCTTCCAATCGTCGGGAGCTTATAAAGGCGGCAGTTCCTACCATAGCAAAGGCTGACGCCACTGCAGCTCGCCTTATCAGGGGTCGAGCAGCCAACGAGAACAATCTCTGCAGCGCCAATGTAGTTCTACCCTGTTGCGCTACCATCAATCCTGTTGTATTCATAAAGAGGCCGGTGGGGTCAGTGCCATTCACCGGATCCGCATGCACATACAGGTACTTGTGCAGGGTCTGGGGCTCGTGGATACGGCCCTGGTAGGTGTCCATGGTGGGGAACCGGCCGGTGGCCGGGTTGTAGTAGCGGGCACGCAGGTAGTAGAAACCCAAATTCGGGTCGTACTGTTCGCCGGTGTAGCGGAAGTTGTTGGGGCTGGTGCCTTCTCGGTGCTCGAGCAGGCCGTAGGCTTCGTAGACGAAGCGGTCGGTTGCCAGACCATCTTCATTGGTCAGATGGCGGATGCTGCCGAGGCCATCGCCGTGGTAGGTGAACTGGCCTTCGGCGCGGGTCTGACTGATGCGCTCGTGACCAACGACATACAGGGCCACCGGGTTCCCGGCCCCATCCAGTTCCTCCAGCACCTGGGCATACTGGTGGGTCGGATCCACCAGGAATCTCCCCTCAACGCCATCAACCACCTGACCCTGTCGGATCCCATGCGCATCGTAGGTATAGCTCGCCTCAGTGGCGGCTGACTCCAGGTCACCCGTCGCCCGGGTCAGGCGGTCGTCGGTGTTGTAGTGGTAGTCGACGATGCCGTCAGGGGCGGTTTTTCTGGTCGTGTTGCCATTTTCGTCGTAAGTGTAGATGGTGGTGCCGTCCGGGCCAGACTCTTCCAGCAGCCGATCATTGGCGTCATAGACGTACGTGGTGGTGCCGGCTTCGACTTCACCCGTGCAGGCCGGATCGCAAGAAACCGCACGGCTCAGACGATTGCCGGTGGCATCGAAGGTATAGGTGGTGGTGCGGTCGCCATTGGGGTCGGTGACTTTTTCTTCGGTCAGGCGGTAGAGGGCATCGTAGGTGTACTCGACGACCCGTTCGGGGACCTCGACCACCATTTCCCGGTGCCCGGCAGCGCCCAGATGAAACTGCTGGCGCTGGATCAGGGTGCCCTGGGCATCCCAGGTTCTGAGCAGGGTCAGGCGGTTGAGTTCGTCGTACTGGTACTCGGTGGCCGTGGCGTTGGCGTGTTCGACCGATTGCAGGCTGCCGACCGGGTTGTAGTTGTAGACGGTCTCCGCGCCCTCGCTGCAGGACTCGTTGGCGCAGGCGATCACCGTGCTCATCCGGTTGAGCGCATCGAAGCTGTAGCGGGTGCGCTGGTTGTCGGTGCGCACCTCAGTACGGTTGCCGGCCTCGTCCCAGGTGTACTCGATCCAGCGGTCGCTCCTTCCTTGATCAGGATAGTCGGCACGGGCAAATCCATCACGACCATCGTGGCTCCTGACCCTGCATCGAAACTAATCTGCCGAAAGAGCTGGCTCCAGTTGGATCAAGCGTCATCATTCGATCGTTTCAGAACAGCAAGGCACGCTACACCAATGACTACTCCAATACCACAGTGAACATACAACAACCAATCCGATAACCGAAAATGAGCAATAGTCATGTACAGCACTATTCCCCAAATAGCCCCTACGACTCCAAACACAAAAAATGTAAAGCCCGACGTTATCCTAAGATACCTAAGCACAAGAAGCATACCAGGATATTGAAACCAAATAAGTATCGTTATCACTGATACAGAAACTGGAAACACATAAAGAACAACCAAGAAGTAATCAGAAGCAATTGCAAATATCAACGCATAAAGAACCGAAGCAAGGATCGCCACAAAAAAAAATGCCGAAAGGTTCCGCTCATGAACTTTCTTACAAGAATATAGCTTCAACTTCATTGTCCAACCCAAGCTGATATCTGGTGGGCGGAGTGTCTCCATATTTGCCTGCCGGAAATAATATTGGTTACCGCAAATCGACCCTCTCCCTCGCCTATAGTTCTTATTGAAACCCCTGATTCAGTCGATATCACTTTTCTCTTCACAGAACCCCGATGCAATATATGACCTTCCTCAGTTATATTCCAAACAGTGAGTCCACGGTCAATACGTCGATGTCTAACAGGCCACCTTCCAAAAAGAACGCTTCGATCTCGTCCCCTCTCAATTGGTTCAATACCATTACTGGACCGACCTGGCGCTGGGTAATATGTCAACCCAACCCATACCTGTTCCTTTGTGCACCCCGTAAACTGATCTGTTCTACAAACAGCATCTGTAAAGTCATAGTAATGCGGCCTTCTTAGTGCATAGTCGACACTACCAAAAGAAACTGGGAAAGCACCTAGGAGCGTCACTGTTCTCATAACCCCAATCAGGGTAACCTCGCCACTAGGATCAGTGTTGTTAACTGGATCTGCATTACCGTATATGTAACGATGCAAACTAAAGGGACTTTGAATATTACCTAGATAAGGATCTTGTGCAAAGAATCGCCCCGCGTTTTGATCATAGAATCTCGCCCTAAGATAATACAGATGCAAGTTATTGTCGTATTGCTCACCGGCGAACTGGAATATATTCGCTGTATCCCCAAGCGACCATTCTAGATTACCGAAGGCCTCGTAAACATATTGGTCCGTTATCTGACCAGACTCGTCGGCCAACATTCTGACGCTGCCCAGTCCGTCGGCCAGGTAGGTGTAGGTGCCTTGGGCGTTGGCCTGAGCTAACAGGTCGTCACCGTGGAGGTAGTGGGACTGGATTTGCCCTGTGCCGTCCAGTTCGGCGATGAGCTGGGCGTAATTGCGATTCGGATCGACCAGGAACCTCGTGGTCTCCCCGTCAACCGTCTGGCTTTGGCGAATGCCGTTGTGGTCGTAGGTGTAGGCCAAAGTGCTCTCAGGAGTCGTGGCAGACGTGAGACGATTCTCGGCATCGTAGGTAAGGACGGTGGTGCCGTCTGGACCGATTTTCTCGACCTGGTTCCCGTTGGCGTCGTAGCTGTATTGCGTCATGCCAGCCGGGCCAGACTCCTCCAGGAGACGGTCGTTGGCATCGTAAGTGTAGGTAGTGAGCCCCTCTCCGAGATCCTCGCCGGTGCACGGGGACGGATCGCACTCCACCAGGCGGCTTTGCCGGTTTCCGACAGCATCGTAAGTGTAGGTGGTGGTACGGTCGCCCAACAACGGGTCGGTCACGGTTTCTGTAACCAGACGATACAGTCCATCATAGGTGTAGTCGACCCGGCGACCACTGGACTCGATCAATTCATTACGGTGACCAGCCGGCCCAAGCGTGTACTGAAGACGCTGGATGAGTTGGTCTTCCACATCTCGGTGGCTTATTTCCGTCAAGCGATTAAGATCATCATAGGCATAAAAGCTGCTCAGGCCGTTGGCATGCTCCAGGCGGCTTCGGTTACCTACTTCGTCGTAGAAATGAGTGACGGTATTGCCATCCCTGGTGACCGTACTAAGGCGATTTAGCTCGTCGAACCCATAGGCCACGCTTCCCCCTTCCGTGATGATGGCAGTACGGTTTCCAGCATGGTCATACTCGTAGCCAATATTCTGGCCATCCGGGTACGTTACCTGGGTCAGCCGCCCCCTCGCATCGTAAGTGTAGGATGTCATTTCGTCACCGTCCATGACTGTCGCCAGTTGACCATCGTCCGTGTAGGTTCGGGTCAGCGCGGTGCCATCGGGACGGGTCATCGCAACCACTCTGCCCGCAGCATCATAGTCCCATTGGGTGGTTTCGCCATTAAAGTCGGTCTTCATAATGCGCTGCCCAGCCACATCATACCCAAACGTCTCGGTCTGACCCAGAGGCAAGGTGCGCGACAGGGTTCGACCGAGCACATCAAATGTCCACATCGTGGTGTGGTCGTTGGCATCGGTCTGGGCGATGCGGTTGCCCTGGCCGTCGTAGCTGTACTCGGTGCGCTGATCCAGGGCATCGATGACTGCGGTCAGGTTGCCGCGCTCGTCGTACTCGAACTGCGTGGTTCGGCCGGCTGGGTCGGTCTCGGCAATCTTCTGGCCCAGGGCGTCGTAGGCCACCGTGCTCTCAGTGTCGTTGGGGAAAATCGTTCTGACCAGCCTGCCGGCGGCATCGTACTGGTACTCAGTGCGGTGGCCGCGGGCGTCGATCATGGCCGTGCGCTGGCCTCGGGTGTCGTACTCGTAAGTCGTCTCGTTGCCCAGCGCATCGATGACCCGGGTGTTGCGCCCGGCCGCGTCGTGCTCGTAGAAGGTGCTGTTGCCGCGCTCGTCGACTTCCTCGACCAGTCTTCCGGCGGCATCGTAGATGGAATACCTGCGCGGGTTGTCGCTGTCATCGTCCGGGGTGTTATCCGGCAGGATGGTCTCGATCAGGCGCCCGGCGGCGTCATAGACCATCTTCGTGGTGCGACCGGCCCGGTCGGTCTCGGCGATCAAATTGCCTTCGGGGTCGTACTCGCTGGTCTCGGTGCTGCCATCGGGATGGCGGATCAGTACCTGGTTGCCGCGGCTGTCGTACTCGTACTCGGTGCGTCGGCCCAGTGGGTCGATCTCGGCGGTCTTCTGGCCGGCTTCGTCGTACTCGAATGCAGTGACCGCGCCGTGCGGGTCGATGGTCTCAATCCGGTTGCCGGCGGCATCATACACATGGCTGGTGGTATGGCTGTGCTCGATGCCGTCGTCATCGGTCCAGCTCACGGTCTCGGTCAGGACCCGGCCCATAGCATCGTGGGTGTAGCTTGTCTCGGTGCCGGCCGGGTCGATCTCGCCAATGAGGTTGCCCTGCCCGTCGTAGAAGTTGCGGGTCTCGTGGCCGGCGGCGTCGATGGTGTGGGTGAGGTTGCCGCTGGCGTCATAGATAAACTCGGTCTCGTGGCCCAGACCATCGGCGGTGACCGTCAGGTTGCCGGTGTTGGGGTCGTACTGGTTGCTCATCACCACCGTGCCGTCGGGCGCGGTCTGGCTGGTGAGCAGGCCACGGTCGTTGTAGGCCGACTCGGTGGTCTCGCCCAGCGGGTTGGTGTCTTCGGTCTGGTTGCCGCGATTGTCGTAGGCCATTTCCCAGGTGTGGCCCAGCGGGTCGGTGCGGGTCAGTTCATTGCCGAACTCGTCGTAGGTCCGCGTGGTGGTCTCACCCAGGGCGTTGGTCTCGCTTAAGACATTGCCGCGCTCGTCGTATATGTAGACGGTGGCGTTGCCGTTGCGGTCGGTAATGGTCTCGACCCGGCCTTCGATGTCGCGATCGAACTCCAGGCGGTTGCCATCGGCATCGATCTGGGCCACCAGACGGCCGTCTTCATCGTACTCGTTGCGAATGGCGCGCACGCCCCGCGGGTCGATGATGTCCTCCAGGTAGTGCTCGGCGCCTTCCAGATAAGTGAACTCGGTAACGTTCTCGAGCGGGTCGGCGAAGGCGCTCAGGTTGCCCTGGGCATCGTAGATATAGTCGAGCACCTCGCCATCGGGAAGCAGTACCTGGGTGATGCGATCAAAGCTGTCGCGAATGAACTCGATGCCGACACCACTGGAGTGGGTGATGCCATCGTCAGTGAAGCTGAGCGTGTTGTCATCGCCATCGCGAAGTTCGCTCAGACCAAAATTCTGATCGATGGTCAGTTGCGTGCCATCCTCCAGGGTCAGGCGGTAATTCTCCGGATCGATGGGGCTGTCGGGACTGTCGAGCTCGGCGATGTTGCCGTTGATCAGCCGCACCCAGCCGTGGTCGAGCTGTTCAAGCTCGGAGTGTGTGCCCGGCAGCGGCTCGAAAACGATCTGCACGTCGACAAACGGCACCAGTTGCTGGCACTCGGGATCGGCTTTGGCCTTGAAGCGGTGGACCTCGTCGTCGGGCAGGCGCACGGTGACAATGGGATCGCCATTGGGCTCCACGCAGAATGTGCTGAACATGCCGGAGGAGTACTCGTTCTGCGACCAGCCCAGACCCACGCGGCGCGACTCGTGCAGGCGCACATCCTGATAACCCACCGACCAGCCGAAGCCGAAGTCCAGATCCATGTGACGCTGGCGGCTGTCGTAGGTGCGGGTGAGGGTGATCGGGATACCCGACAGCGGTACCGTGGCGTCCTCGAAGGTGATGGCGAAATGCCCCAGCTTCATCGCGCCGGCGACCTGGATCTCGCGCGAATCGGAACTGCTCTGGCCCTGGTTGTCCCAGGCCTGCAACGCGATACGATACTGGCCGTTCATCAGCAGGGTTGGGTCGAACTTGGCGATCTCCGCCTCGCTGAGGGGGTCGGTACCTTCAGCCAATACGGTCCAGTTCTGCGTGCCCGCTTCGGCCCAGGCCAGGGTCCAGCCGGCCAGGTCGTCGTCCTGGACGGTACCGATAATCTGGGTGGGCGCTGTGACTTCCGCCCCCTGGTCCGGAGTCGCCAGGCTGACGACCGGACCCCCTTCCGCATCGGGATCGCGCACGAAGAAGCTGCCGGACGCATCGGCCTGTTCGAAGCCATCGTCGATGGCGGCGACCACCATGTGCTCGCCGGGCTCCGATGGTACAAAGCGAGCGACCAGGTCGGAATCGACCGTGACCGACTCCTCATCGACCATGACCTCGGCGATCACTTCGCCTGCGGCCGCTTCGGGGACCAGTCGGATTTCAACGGTCTGTCCGATGTCGGCCACCGAGGGGGTGATTTCCAGGCTCAGGTCGAGCGGCACCGAGCCGTCCAGGACTTCGACATGCCATTCCTGGGCTACCGTGAACTCCTCGTCGCTGACCTCGATGCGAACGAATTGCTCACCGGTCTCGTCCGGCTGCCACTCGAGCTCTCCGTTGGCGGGATCGAGCACCATTCCCGCCGGCCCTTCGGCCAGGTTGAAGGTCAGCTCATCGCCGTCCGGATCGCTGGCGTCAATGGCGTAGCGGTAGAGGTGACCGGTCTTGGCGGTCAGTGGCGGGGTCGAGTGGATAATCGGGGGACGGTTGGCGACCGGGGCCGGTTCAACCACGACCACGAACTGTTGCCAGGCGACTCCGCCGTTGCCATCGACAACATGAATCTCGAACTCGGCCTCGCCGACCTGGGATGCACCCGGAATCCAGGTCAGCAAGCTATCGGCAGGATCAAGCGAAGCCCCGGATGGCGCCTCGATCAGCTGGTATTCCAGGGTGTCACCATCGGGGTCGACTGCCTCGATCTGGTAGCTGTACAAACTGCCCTCGACCGCTTCAAGAGGCGGTGTGCTGAGAATCTCCGGTGGGTTGTTGGCCGCAGCGTCGTTGACGTGCACCTCGAAACTCTGACGAACCCAGCCGCCACGATCATCACGCACCTCGATCGTGAACTCACTGGCGCCGAGTTGTTCGGCATGCGGCGTCCATTGAACCAATCCAGTTTCGTCCATGACGGCACCATCCGGCGCCTGCAGCAGTAGAAACTCAAGAGGGTCGCCGTCGGGGTCGAAGGCTTCTACCTGGTAAATCCACGTATCACCCAGATCGACTGTAATCGGCGGCTGACTGGTGATTTCCGGTGGCTGATTCGCCTCCGCATGAACCGTGATGGTGAACGCCTGCTCCGCGGTTGCCCCGCGTTCGTCTTCAATCTGGAGAGTGACCGGAACCGGTTCGGGCTTCTCGGTTTGCGGGATCCAGGTGACCAGCCCGGTGCGGGGATGAATCGTCATGTCTTCGGGACCTTCAACAACCCGATAGGTCAACTCCAGTCCGTTCGGATCCTCGGCGATAACCTGATACTCATACGGGAATCCAAGTTGTGCCGCCGTGACCGGCTGGGAAAGAAAGACCGGTGGATCGTTGGGAAGCGGTGATTCGGAGACCTCCACATCGAAGGTCTGGATCCTGCTCCGGCCGGTCAGGTCACGTGCCCGGATTCTGAACCGGAACGATCCGGTCTGGCCCCAGGCAGGCGTCCACGTCAGTTCTCCCGTCACCGGGTGAAGCTGTGCATCCCGAGGGCCTTGTTCCAGTTGGTAGCGCACGACATCGCCCGTGTTTGGGTCTTCCGCATGGGCCTGATATACCAGTGGTTCGTTCTCGGTCGTGCTGGTGGGCGGCGTACTCGCGAAACTTGGCCTTATGCGACCCTCACTGACGCCGATCAACCATGTCTGGAGCGCTGCAAGCCCGCCCAGATCCTCGACCCGGAGATCAACACGAACCCCGGATGCGAGATTGTTCCCCAGCTCGCATTCCGCCGCGTCATCATTGTCCATATAAGCCAGGACAAAAACTTCATCGTCCAGGTCGTCCGCTGACAGGCCGGGCACCTGAATAGAAACCGATTCCCCGGGTTGCAGTGAAGCCTCGATAAGCCGGTGCGCGAGCAATTCCCCTCCCGCATCAGGAGCCCCGCGATAGAACTCGACATGAACCGGCCCGGAAGCAGGTGCCGTGCCGCGATTCCGGACCACCGTATCCAGCCGCTTGCCATCATCGCTCAACCGGGCACTGGGCGACTCAACATGCAGGTCAGGCAGGTAGTTGGTCGTGGGCTGGTCGGTAACCGGTTTCTGGACGATGCGAAGGCTGTCGTGCCGCTTCTGGCCTGCTGCGAACTCAATCTGAGTGAACTGCTTTAGCGGGGTGGGCCACTCGCCCCAAGCCGGTTGAAGCACAAGCAATCCCTGGCTTCCACCAGCCACGAGCCGCGGCCTCTCGAACGGTTCCGGCCAGACCAGGGCTGGAACCAGACCCCGACGGTCGGTGCGCTGCGAGGAGTGTATGGAATGGAGCGCAAAGCCATGCAGACCGGACAATACCTTGAGGCTGTTGGCCTCGTGCAGGAGAATTTCGAGCCAGCCATCACCATTCAGGTCGGTGGCGATGGCATTGCGGTACGCCCCAGGTGACACACCCGATTCCCGCTGCCAGAGCATTTCGCCATGACCGTCGAGCAGGATACTACCACCAGCGAGAAAGACCTCCTTACTCCCATCCCGGCTAAAATCGGCCACCAGCGGCACACTGATATCCCGCACTGCACTGGAATCGTTGCGCCAAAGCAGTTGGCCCTCATTTGAGACAGCGAGAAGAACACGATCAAACGACAGTCGGGCCGAAACCACCAGTTCAGGCTCACCATCACCGGTCAGATCGCCGATGCCGAAGTGCGCCCGACGCAAGGACTGATCGGAATCGAAAGGAAGTTTCCACAACAATCCGCCATCGGCGTCGCGGACCTCGTTGTGCATGACCATTTCCATACGACCGTCGCCGGACAGATCGGCCGCCATGGGACTGGCTCGAAGTGCGGTGGAGTGCCAGTCGCCATGGTCGGGGAATCTCCATAGCAGACTGCCATCGTGACGAAACACCGAGGGTCCAACCAGGATCTCCGGCCGACCGCTATTGTCAAGGTCGGCGATAACGATAGCCGCTTCGTTCATGCTGGCGCCCGGATTTGCAACGGGTTGATCGCTGATCCATTTGAGTTGACCGAAAGTGTCGATGGCCACCAGATGATGCTGGCTATCAACAAAAACGATAGTCGGCGTTCCGCTGTCATCGAGTTCGGCAGCGGCGGGCGAGACTCCCCAGTCGGGTGCATTGTCCGCATAGCTCCAGTAAAGTTCTCCGGTATCCAGGTCCAGGGCATGAATGGCGCGATCGCTGATGCCACCACCACTCCAAGTGATTCCAACAACAAGTTGAACGGCCTCCAGGTCCGGAGTGGATTGTGACGAATCCGAGAAGAGAGGCACGACGAGCGGCTGCGTAAACCGATTGACATCGGAAGTCCAGCTCCAAGCTTCGCGCATTTCCACGACTGCCGATTCAAACTCGCGGGTCAGGCAGAACGGATTAATATCCGAGGGTCCTGCCGGGGCGGTTGTGGAAACCGCGCTTCCCGGCCAACGCACCCGCCCCGAATCGGGGTCGACGGTCATCCCAGCGGGACCGTGCGCCAGATTCCATTGATGTTCATCAAAGTAGTTCGGGTCGTCAGTCCGGCTGTTGTAGCTGTATGAGCTTCCCTCGCGGGCATCGAGGCGCGGACTGGATGTGAAGTATGGCGCTTCGTTGGGAATATCGACCAACAGATCGAAGATAAGCAGATCGAAGTTTCCGAACTGATCGACCACGTGCAATGCAACGGGCACACGCTGGCCGGCCAGATGTGCTGCAACCTGCCACTGGGCCAGACCCGTCTCTGCATCGATCTCAAGCCCTGCCGGTGCCATCAGAACGTCATAGGTCAGATCCGCCATGGGGTCGGCCACGACTTCGGTTTGCAGCTCGAATGGTGTCTCGATGACAACACGCTGGTCCTCGATCAGATTGAAGCGCGGGAACTGGTAGTCCTCGGCGACTTCCAGCTCAAAGGCCTGTTCGGTGTAGGTCCCGGCCAGATCAGTAGCCCGGACCACTACGGCGTGAGTGCCGACATGGGCTGCGTTGGGCAGATAGGACAGGAGACCGCCAAAAGCGTCAATGGACATTCCCGGCGGACCCTCGATCAACTCATACCTCACGGCATCCCCGGCGTCCGGATCAACCGCTTCTGCCTGGTAGACATAGCGAGCCCCGACCGAAGCCGCCAAAACAGGTTCCGAGACAAACTCCGGCGGCGAGTTGTGCGGAAGAACCGAGATACTGAACGACTGACGATCGTACAATCCATTCTGATCGGTCGCCTGAACGGTGACCAGGGGCACGGCAAGCTGGTGATTGGAAGTGACACATTCTTCCTCGTCGGGGTCGCTCACCACGACCGCGCGGAGCTCCAGGCTTTCCGGCTCAGAAGGGACGAATGGTACGGCAATGATCGCCGTTTCACCCATGGCCAGTGGACTGACGATTTCATTGGCCACCAGCACCCCGTTGGCCAGGATTTGAACCTCCAGCGCTGCACTGGTATCAGCCTGTCCGCGGTTGCTGATCTCGGTCTCGACTTCTCCATCACGCCATTCCAGCCGATCTACGGACAGATCGGGCAAGGCTCGCGGAGGAAAATGCTCGACGATCTCCCGGACCTTGATATCGTTCAGGGCACGCGCAAATGAAAGGGCATCCGGCCCTCCCCCACGCAGGAAGAATAAATCCCAGGCGGCACCTTCGGTATCCAACGCCAGATCCACATAAGCTTCCAGCGTATTGATGGTATTGGTATGCCCCCAGGTAGCCTCCGGGCCGGAACAGGTCAGATAGCCGCCCTCACCATCGGGCAGGTAGCCGGTGCCATTGGCATCCATACCCATGGCTTCAACCCGCTCACCCTCCTCATCGGTGCATTCGAAACGGGCATTGACGACGGCGTTGAGAATGGCGTTGGCCTGCTGAAAATCATTCAGGATCGACTCATAGGTGATGTCCGGATCGGTGATATCACGACCTTCGTCCGTGATCAGGATGATGTTGGTTGAGACATCCGATCGCAACGGGTACTCGACGAGCCCGTGATGCATGGCCATCCAGCCATCCTCTCTACCACCAGAAGTTCTTAACAGATCCGCAGCTTCGAGGAGTTCATAGAGATCCCCCATTTCGTCGCCCCCGACCGGCAGGGGCCTGGGAACACGCTCATAGCCGATGAGGCCGTATTCATTAATGGTGCCGCCCGCGCCAACATCATGGGCCATGAGATAGGCTTCGAGACCGAACGCAAACTCGGAAATCCAGTCGTGCTCACCCCGCATGGAGCCGGATTCATCAATCACAAAAACCACATCGGCCGCCAGGGCTGTCTCGGCGTCCTGAGCTCCGGATACATAGCAATGGTCGTTGTGACCGCCAATATTGCCCGCATAGGAGGAGTCCGGCAGCCAGTCGATGAGCCCGCTATCGGGCCCTACGGTCATTGCCTCGGGAGATCTGTTCAGGCTGTAGGTCACCACATCGCCGGGGTCCGGATCGATCGCCTCGACATCATACTGATAGGGATGGCCTTGCAATGCTTCGGTGACCGGCTCGGAGACGATCTCCGGGGGGCGATTGGGCTGGATCACCTGAATGGTGATCGTGGCTGGGTCGGAGACATCCAGTCCGTCATCGACAAAAAAGTCGAACTGGTCGGTGCCCACAAACCCAGGATCGGGTTGGTAGACAAGGTCGGGGGCATCACCGCTCAGTGTTCCGTGTTCCGGCCAACTGACCAGTTCGAAGGCGAGTTCATCCCCGTCCGGATCCTCGCCAGTCAAGGTGATCGGGAGCACCTCGCCGGACTCCACTTCCAAAGACTGCGGATGCGCGACCGGGGGCTGATTGGTCTGGATAACTTCGATGGTGATGGTGGCCGGGGGTGACTCCAGGTAGGCATCCCGGGCTATGAAGTCGAAACTGTCGCTACCGGCAAAACCCGGATCCGGCTGGTACTCCAGGTTGGGTGGCTCGCCGCTCAGCGTTCCATGCTCCGGCTCGCTGACGAGTTCGAAGGTGAGTTCGTCACCCTCCGGGTCGTCGCCGGTTAGTTCGATGTCGAGTGGCACCTCCATTTCGGTTTCAAGCTGCTGGTCAAAGGCTTCCGGAGCCTGGTTGTAGCAATGCGTGAAACCGAGAAACTCGAAACTCAGCCAACCGTTTCCGGGCAGGCGGTAGTCCAGCAGGCGCACCCTGACAAAATCAGCAACCCGGTAATCGAGATTCCCTCCTTGACCGCGGGTTTCGGACCAGGCCGGGAGCACGATTTCAGTGTCCAGCAGTGCATCCAGGTTATCGCGCACCGCTTGGGAGTTCATGGCCCCGGGCGCGCCCTGCACCCAGTCACCGGGTTTCAATAGCCAGTCGGTATCGTCGTCCGGGTTGACGTACGTATGACTGTCGCCAGGAGGCAACAGACTGTTGGCCAGAGTAGGCGCGCTGGAACCGCCTGCCCAGGTCAGCCAGGAGTAATTTCCCGGCCCGGTACCGCGCGGCAGTTGCTGGAATTCAGTACCAGAACCGGTGGCATCGAGGTCTTCGAACGGAAGGGCAATCGGGTAGAGTGAGCAGGCATCACCACCTCCCACACCCTTGAACGGTCGGTGGTTGAGTTGCATGGGCCCGTCCCAGGAGCGCGCGATCATGGTGCCATCGATCACGCCCTGCGGCTGCTCGACATGCGCAAGCGGTGCCAAAACACTGCCTTCTATACCCATGCCCGACAGAGTCAGCAACTCGGCCTGGTGGAAGTTGAACAGCACCTGTTGGCGGTGGGGAATCAGACTGGCCAGGCTCATGTTGGTGAGGCCTGCATGGTTGCCGTCGATATTGAATATCACGGTCGCGCCAACGGGAATGCAACTGACCTCGAAGGTATGGGCCGACAACACCTGCTGGCCGTCCAGAGCGAACACCTGGGCTGGGCTTTCGCAGTCGCCTTCCAGATACAGCCCGCCCCACTGCCACTGCGCAGTGCCGTTGGCGGGCAAGCCGGCCAACGCCTGGCTGGTCTGTTCCAGGCGTTGAAACTCGGCCGAGAATTCGAACGGCAATTCGGAAAACTCGGTTACAGCTTGCTCCGCCCCCAACCCATGTCGGACCGAAGCCCCCAGACCAGCGGCACTGCCACCAACGACGATATCACCGTGATACACCCGCCCACTGGGAAAGTGCAGATCTCCGCCAACCAGCAAGGCAATCCCCGGCTCAACCGACTGCAGCTTCTCGGCGATGGAATAGTGATTGATGGACACGTTGCCACCAGCCGCCAAGCGCCCTTCCACGTCTGAAGACGGCGCCGAGAAGCCTTCCAGGAAAAAGCCGTTGTAGCGCCGCGCCGGACCCAAGTCCAGCATCAACGGTAACTGTCCTGAGGCGACCAGTCCGTCCATTTCGCCCTGTGGCGAACCAACCGGCTCCTGCCCGAAAGCCGGCGCAAGAACCAATGCCAACGCCGCCAACAACCCTGCCCACGCCAAGACTGCGCGCGAGCCAAACCATTCCCTCAGTCCAATCATGTCCCTGTCTCCAGCCAATCAGGCCGCGGCAGGATAAGGCGGGCGTTCTCCATGAACAATCAACCCCGACACCGCGGCAAACCCCTTCCCTCTTCCGCGCACACAAGCAGCGCGGCTAGAACGAACCATCATCAAGGAAGTCTGCGGCTTGCTATACAGGACTACGATCATCGTGCACCGCCCCCACATCCATGATCCACCGCAAGCTCCCCAGAGCACCTTATAGCCTGACGGACAAAAGATTTCAAATAACATTTGGATCTATGGCAGCACACGCAACTGATGCTCGTGACCAGGAACTGTAGCTTGCGTTATCCTTGCCCGCATACATCTACGCGGATCGTCTTTGCTTGTGCCCGGGCGACGGGCACAACGAGACGCAAGAACAAGTATGCAGTTGTACGGCAGCTTTACCTCTCCATATGTCAGGCATTGCCGGATTGCGCTGATTGAGGGCGGCATCGAGTTCGAGTTTGTCGAGACCGATTACGCGGCCAGTGCCCGGCTGACACCGACCCGGCGCGTTCCGTTTCTCAAGGACGGCAATCTTTTGCTGACCGATTCCGCCAGTATCCTTCGGCATATACGGGAGACTTCCAGACGACCTTTTCTGCAGACGGTCGAGCAGGCCGATCTGTTTGCCATGGTCAACACGGCCATGGACAGCACGGTCAATCTCTTTTTGCTGGAGCGAGACGGCATCACCCCTGCCCAGAGCCCCTACCTGCAGCGCCAGGCCGATCGAGTGCAAGATATCCTCAATGATCTCAACGAGCGCCTGCTGGCCATGAACGACCAACCCAGCCAGAACCGGCTGAACGACGCCCTGTTGCGGCTGGGCTGTTTTCTCGACTGGGCCCGTTTTCGACAGCGCATCGACCCGGCACGCTATTCGGCATTGCAGCGTTTCCTGGATCAACTGGCGCCCTGGCCGCCATTTGTCGCCACGCGGCCACGGCTTTAGACCCGCCGGGCCAATCACCCGGCGGATCGGAAGTCAGGCTGCTTCCGATTCTTCCAGGAAATCCTGCGCGAATCGCTGGAGAATGCCACCGGCCTGGTAGATGCTGACTTCCTCGGCGGTATCCAGGCGACAGGTGACCGGCACTTCCACGGTCTCGCCGTTTTGGCGATGGATCACCAGTGCCAGCGTGGTGCCGGGTTCGGGCTCGCCGGTCACGTCGAAGGTTTCACTGCCATCAATTAACAGCGTCTTGCGGGTGGTGCCGTGCTCGAACTGCAGCGGCATCACCCCCATCCCGATCAGGTTGGTACGGTGAATGCGCTCGAAACCTTCGGCCACAATCGCCTCGACGCCGGCCAGCCGGACGCCCTTGGCGGCCCAGTCGCGGGAGGACCCCTGGCCGTAGTCGGCGCCGGCAATCACGATCAGCGGCTGCTTGCGCTCCATATAGGCCTCGATGGCATCCCACATGCGCATGACCTTGCCCTCGGGTTCCAGGCGGGTCAGCGAACCCTGTTTCACCTCGCCGTCGACCACCGCCATTTCATTGATCAGTTTGGGGTTGGCGAAGGTGGCGCGCTGCGCGGTGAGGTGATCGCCGCGATGGGTGGCGTAGGAATTGAAGTCTTCTTCGGGCAGGCCCATTTTCGCCAGGTATTCGCCGGCCGCACTGTCGGCAAGAATGGCATTGGATGGCGACAGGTGATCGGTCGTGATGTTGTCGCCCAGCACGGCCAGCGGGCGCATGCCACTCAGCGTGGGCCGGGCGGCCAGGGCGCCTTCCCAGTAGGGCGGGCGGCGGATGTAAGTGCTCTCCGGGCGCCAGTCATACAGCGGGTCGACCTTCTTGATGCGCTTGTACTGCTGGCCGAACATCGGCTCGTAGACCTTGCGGAAATGCTCGGGCTTGACGCTCTTCGACACGATGGCATCGATTTCCTCGTCGCTGGGCCAGAGATCCTTGAGCGTGACCGGGTTGCCCTCGGCATCTTCCCCGAGCACATCCTTTTCAATATCGAAACGCACCGAACCGGCCAGGGCATAGGCCACCACCAATGCCGGCGAGGCCAGGAAGGACTGCTTGGCATAGGGATGAATGCGACCGTCGAAGTTGCGATTGCCCGACAGCACGGCCACCGAGTAAAGATCCCGGTCGATGATTTCCTGCTGGATCTTCGGGTCCAGCGCGCCACTCATGCCGTTGCAGGTGGTGCAGGCAAAGGCAACGATGCCGAAACCCAGGTCTTCCAGTTCCTCAAGCAGGCCGGCTTCTTCGAGATACAGGCGCACGGCCATGGAACCCGGCGCAAATGACGACTTGACCCAGGGCTTGCGAGTCAGGCCGAGTTCGTTGGCTTTCTTGGCCAAAAGCCCCGCAGCGATCACGTTGCGCGGATTGGACGTATTGGTGCAGGACGTGATGGCGGCGATGATCACCGCCCCGTCTGGCATGGAACCGTCCTCGGGCAACTGGCACTGGCCGGCAATGCCCTGTTCCGACAAGTCGGAGGTGGCCACGCGCCGGTGCGGGTTCGAAGGGCCTGCCATGTTGCGACCGACCGAAGACAGATCGAACTCGAGCACACGCTCGTACTCGGCCGTGGCGAGGTCGTCAGCCCACAGGCCGATATGCTTCGCGTAATCCTCGACCAGCTTCACGCGGGCATCGTCACGCCCGGTCAGTTTGAGATAGTCGATGGTCTGTTCATCGATGTGGAACATGGCTGCCGTGGCGCCGAATTCCGGGGTCATGTTGGAAATGGTGGCACGATCGCCCACCGTCAGCGTGCGGGCGCCATCGCCGAAAAACTCCAGCCAGGCGCCGACCACTTTTTCCTTGCGCAGGAACTCGGTGATCGCCAGCACGATGTCGGTCGCGGTGATGCCGGCCCGGGCCCGGCCGGTAAGTCGCACGCCGACAATGTCGGGCAGACGCAGATAGGACGCACGCCCGAGCATGACGTTCTCGGCCTCCAGGCCGCCGACGCCAATCGCGATCACGCCCAGGGCACAGACATGCGGGGTGTGTGAATCGGTGCCGACCAGGGTATCCGGGAAAACAACCCCGTCGCGCACCTCGGCCACCGTACACATCCGCTCCAGGTTGATCTGGTGCATGATGCCGTTGCCCGGCGGAATGACGTCGACGTTGTCGAAGGCTTCCTTCGTCCAGTTGATGAAATGGAAGCGATCGGCGTTGCGACGCTCCTCGATCTCGCGATTCTTTTCAAAGGCGTTCTTTTCAAAGCCGGCGTGCTCCACGGCCAGGGAGTGGTCGACGATGAGCTGCACCGGCACCACCGGGTTGACCTGGGCCGGGTCGCCGCCCTTCTCGGCGATGGCATCGCGCAGCCCGGCCAGGTCGACCAGCGCGGTCTGACCCAGAATGTCGTGGCAGACCACCCGCGCCGGAAACCAGGGGAAATCGCGCTCACGCTTGCGCTCGATGATCTGCCGCAGCGATTCATCCAGGTCGTCCGGCGGACAGCGTCGCACCAGGTTCTCGGCCAGCACGCGCGAGACATAGGGCAGCGTCGCCCAGGCACCCGGGTGGATGTCCTCGATAGCAGCCCGGGCATCGAAGTAATCCAACTCGGTGCCAGGCAGGCGTTTGCGGTAATCGGTGTTCATGGCGTCGACGCATTGGGTTGAGGCAACTGAATATGATAACGCGGGTTGGGGCGGGAGACGGGAGACGGGAGACGGGAGACGGGAGACGGGAGACGGGAGACGGGAGACGGGAGACGGGACGGAAGGTGAAAGGTGAAAGGTGGTCGTCCCGGTGCAGCGCCGTGCTCACTGATGCGTGCGAGGCCCCGGATCATCGCGACGCGATGTCCGGGGCGACGAGGGCTGGAAGAGACGAGACACTGAACCGCACTTGGTCGTCCCGGAATCGCCGCAGGCGATATCCGGGACCCCGCACGTAGAGAATCTGCACGGCTGAACGGCCGGTGCAGCGCCGTGCTCACTGATGGGTGCGAGGCCCCGGATCATCGCGACGCGATGTCCGGGGCGACGAGGGCTGGAAGAGACGAGACACTGAACCGCATTTGGTCGTCCCGGAATCGCCGCAGGCGATATCCGGGACCCCGCACGTAGAGAATCTGCACGGCTGAACGGCCGGTGCAGCGCCGTGCTCACTGATGGGTGCGAGGCCCCGGATCATCGCGACGCGATGTCCGGGGCGACGAGGGCTGGAAGAGACGAGACACTGAACCGCACTTGGTCGTCCCGGAATCGCCGCAGGCGATATCCGGGACCCCGCACGTAGAGAATCTGCACGGCTGAACGGCCGGTGCAGCGCCGTGCTCACTGATGGGTGCGAGGCCCCGGATCATCGCGACGCGATGTCCGGGGCGACGAGGGCTGGAAGAGACGAGACACTGAACCGCACTTGGTCGTCCCGGAATCGCCGCAGGCGATATCCGGGACCCCGCACGTAGAGAATCTGCACGGCTGAACGGCCGGTGCAGCGCCGTGCTCACTGATGGGTGCGAGGCCCCGGATCATCGCGACGCGATATGTCGGGGGCGACGGGGGTTGGGGGTAAGAAGATGACGCCGGGTTGGCATTGCCTTGGCGGTGGTGCAGCGTTAGCATTCCCGCTCCACCGCCCAGATGCCGCCCCCATGCTCGAGATTTTCATTCCGGCCTTCGTGATGCTGTTTGTCACGATTGATCCGGTCAGCATCATTCCGATTTTCGTTTCGCTGACCGCGGGGGCTACGCGTGGACAGAAGATCCGCATGGCGCTGATGGGCTGCCTGATCGCCGCAGTGCTGCTCGTGGTGTTCGGGATCATTGGCGAAAGGTTGCTCGACAACTTCGGCATCACTCTGCCGGCCTTCCGCATCGCAGGCGGCATCCTGCTGTTCCTGATTGCGCTGGAAATGCTGTTTTCCCGACGCAACGATCGCAAGTCGAAATCCGCCGAGGATATTCAGGATCATTACGAACCGGAAGATATTTCCGTGTTTCCGCTGGCCATTCCGCTGCTGTGCGGGCCCGGCGCCATCGCATCGATCATGCTGCTCACCTCAGGCCAGGCCGGCGACCTGGTCGGCCAGGCCGTGGTCATGGGTGCGGGTGTTGCGGTGATGGCCATTGGTGCGGTGCTGCTGGTCACTGCCGCACGCTTCGACCATTTCATTCCGGAGACCATCAGCAACATCATCACCCGTCTGTTGGGCATGCTGCTGGCCGCGCTGGCCATTCAGTTCATTCTCGACGGTCTGCTGGCGGCCCTGCCGCTGAGCTGACCCCCGCGCGAACTACGCTACTGGAACCGATCTGAAAAGATATCTCCGCTGGGCGTGGTATGGAATCGGCGGCTGACGCGCGTGATATTGCCCTGCTGGTCTGCCACCTCGACATGGACCCGGGCGTTGTAGAGACTGCCCGGCAATCCGTCGGGCAAGTCGATGAAGTAGCGTCCGTCACCGGCTGACTCGACCAGATCGGCAAGCTCCGTGCCGGCCCCGCGGCCGCGCACGGAGAAGCTGGCAGTGACCGAAAGGCTGTCGTGATCCAGGCCGCTGTTGGCATCGGCCATACCGAAGCGGATCGCGTCGACCGGCTGGGGGACCAGGTTGTGGCGCGGGCTGGAGATGGTCAAGGTCGGACGCTCGGCATCCATGAACCAACCCAGCTTCGGGTTCATGCCATGCTGGGCGGCCAGGTCGATGGGGGCTCCAAGGTCGACCCAGCGGGCGATGGTCATCTTCTGTTCCATGCTCAGCGGCGACACGCCACTGTCGGGCGGCGGCATGATGGTGCCGGTGAAATCGATATCGGCGTCATTCGGGCTGGCACCGGGCGGCAGGGTATCCGGATCGCCGGCGACCGACTCGGTGGGGTGATCGTCGTTACTCCAGCCATCCAGCCGTTCGCCGAAGACTTTCCAGACCAGCAGACTGCGACGGCTCTGGAACTTGCGGATGTAGCGGCTGGCATTGGTCTGACGCCAGGAACCGGTACTGATCACCGGCGGGTAACCGAAGTCGGCACACTCGTCGGCGGCCAGCCGGCGGTAATCCCCCGGCAACGACGGATCATTCCAGTTACAGCCGTCGATGATGTCGGTGTCGGCAAGGTCCAGATTTCCGGCCAGCTCATCGGCGTTGTGACATTGCACGCAGTGGTCCTGGAGTATCGGGCGGATGTCGCGGTAGAACTCCACATCGACCAGTTTTTCGATCACTTCCACCAGGTTCGGCTCACCCTGTTCGTTGCGGCTGACCAGCGTGGTGCCGGCCGTGAGGTCCGGCACCTCGTAGTCGGGCTGGCTGGCGGCCGTCCCCTCGAATTCCAGCGGCATCTGACTGTGAGCATGACAGCCACCGCAGTCGGCCCGCATCTCGCCGGGGCGCACCTGGTGCCAGGTCTGAGCCATGTTGAGCACCATGCCGTTACGGTCCAGTGTCTGGAAAGTAAACGGCGTGTCGGCCGGCAGCTTGGCCAGGAAGCTGGTATCCGGATTTCCCTCGGCATCGATAATCGGCTGGCCATCGGAATCGACGTTGCGGACCGGAATTTCTCCCAGGATACGCAGTCGTTCATTGGCGTGATTGTAAAAGCCATTGGTACGATGGGCATCGGGCCCGTAGCGCCGTTCGGGAATCCCCTCCATGGCCAGAACCCGGACGGCCCAGATATCCGAATCATCGTAGCGCCCGGCATCTGCACCCTGATACACCCAGTTACTCCAGCGCCTGTTGCGATGGTTGCGATTGCTTGAGGTATTGAAGGGATCGAGGCCATCAAAGGCATTTGATCCGGCTCCCGGAAAGGTCTCGCGCTTGTACATGCTCGATGTCCCAACCAGACCATGGGGCGTACCGGCGGGCAGTTCGGGATGCTCACTGCCATCATTGGGCAGCCAGTCCAGCTCTTCGGGTTCGTCCACGCCATGAATGGCGCTGTAGGGCACCACAGCGCGCGGCCAGGCAGCATTGAAGTTCTCGTCCTCGACCAGCGTCACCATGTCGTCTGGGTCCCAGACCGGCTCGCTGCCGGGGATCAGGTAGATGCCGCTGTCGTAGTACGGGTAGCGCGTGGGGCGATTGAGGTCGTTGGCCGGCCCCGGCGTCCACGCCACCAGCAGGTCGTTATTGGGTGCTGCAGAAGGATGAGTGAACTTGCCGACCCGTTCACCATCATCACCCTCGGGCGCGGCATTGTCGAAGTGATGGGTCATGGGCGTGACCGCGTAGTAACCGTTCGGCGTATAGGACATGCGGAAGGTGGTCGCCGACCCGCCCGGTGAAGTCACGTCAATTTCCGGGTTGGCTTCGGGATCCCAGCTATGGAAGGCCGGCTCGCCGGGGGGCGGCGAAGCCGGAAAGCCGTACAAGGCGCCAAAACCGTTGTTGTTCAGGTTGTAGTAGGCTTCGACGACGATATCGCCGTTGCTGATCTGGGTCATGAAGTGAAATGCATCCGGCGATGACATGGCACTGACCAGAGGCTCCCATTGTCGCCCGTCGGGCTTGATCGCCCACACGCCCCAGACGCGCCGATCGCGCAGGCCCTGTGATTCGTAACTGGAGAACATCAGGCGCCCATCCCTGAGAATGGTCGGGTGCAGCACACTGCCCAGGGTCATGGGAGCGATGGCCTCGACATTCTCGCCATCGATATCCATCACGAACATCTGCAGCGTGGGCGAACTGAACGGCCGGGTGGGAATGAAACCATTGCGACTGCTGGTAAACACCAACCGGCCGCCGGGAAGCGGCATCGGACCCAGGTTGAGAACACCGTATCCGAGTCGGTTGTATCCCGAGGGCGGATCGACCGGATTGTTCTCGTCCCACTGACCGGAACCGGTATTGGGCGTGAACTCACCGAAGGTCAACTGCTCGATCTCGCGCGTCTCCAGGTGGATCCGGAAGATATCGGCGCCCTGGTAGGACAGGTGGCGACGCTGGGTATTGAGTGCCTCGGGACTGACGTCGTGAAACAGGCTGTAGTAAACCCACTGGGCATCGAATGACACCATCGGGTCGGTGACGGCACAGACATCGCACTCCACCAGCACCTCCTCGCTGCCATCGGGCCTGCGCAGGATCAGGTCGGCACCTGGATCGATTCGGCCAGGTCGCCCGACCTCGGGCCAGACCGTGTTGATCTCATCACCGAAGCGCGCCTGACGCACATAGACGATGTCGTAATCGACTGCCGCGGACGCCAGTTCGCCAGCGACCAGAAAAACCAGTACCAACACCGGTACTAAACGCATGCAACAACACTCCCTCACTGACCCCTTGATAAAATCAGTCCATGGTCACTAGCCCCCAAGCCAGAATGAGATTTGCCAGGCCGATGCCACGCGCTTGCCAAATATCCCCAGCAATGCCGGGGGATATGCACTGCATCAAGGCTTGATGCGGTAGCCGGTGCGCAACATCCACCAGACCAGGCCGATGCACAGTGTACAGAAACCAAGCAAAACCGCCAGGCTGACCCAGGGCGCCACGTCGCCGCTGCCATGGAAACACCAACGGAAGCCGGAGATGACGTAGACCAGCGGATTGAACAGGCTGATCGTGCGCCAGGGCTCCGGCAGCATCTCGATGGAATAGAACACCCCGCCGAGGAAGGTCAGCGGTGTGACCACAAGCATGGGCAGCAGCTGCAGGTGTTCGAACCCTTCGGCCCAGATGCCGATGATGAACCCGGCCAGGCAGAAGGCAAAACACACCAGGAACAGGTACAGCAGCATCAATACCGGATAGGCCACTTCCAGGTCGATCAGTACGCTGGCCGTGGCCAGGATCAGCAGACCGAGCAGCAGAGACTTGGTGGCCGCAGCGCCGACATAGGCCAGCACCATCTCGATGGCAGAAATCGGGGCCGAGAGGATTTCATAGATGGTGCCCGAGAAGCGCGGCATGTAGATGCCGAACGCGGCGTTGCTCAGGCTCTGGGTGAAAACGGTAAGCAAAATCAGGCCCGGTACGATGAAAGCGCCGTAGCTGACGCCGTCGATCTCGCCAATGCGATTGCCGATGGCAGACCCGAACACCACGAAGTACAGCACTGTAGTAATAACCGGGGTGGCCATGCTTTGCCACAGGGTGCGCTTGAAGCGCCCCATTTCAAACAGGTAGAGCGCACGCACGCCGCGCAGATTGAAGCGCGGGAAGGTGGAAGCATTCATCGGTTTTCCTCGAGCAGGCGAATGAAGATCTCTTCCAGGGAGCTCTGTCGGGTATTGAGATCGGTAAATTCGACACCGGCCCGTGCCAGCTCACGGAGCAATTGCGGCACGCGGGCCTGCTCGTCGTTGGCATCGAAGTGGTATTCGATCACCTCACCCTGCTCCGCCAGATCCAGCCCCCAGTGTTCCAGCTCCGGCGGCAGTGCGGGCAGCGGACTGTCCAGGTGCAGGGTGAGCTGCTTGCGCCCGAGTTTCCGGATCAGGGCGGCCTTGTCGTCGACCAGGATCAAGCGCCCCTGGTGAATCACGCCGATCCGATCGGCCATTTCTTCGGCCTCCTCGATGTAGTGGGTGGTCAGCAGAATGCTGACCCCCCGCTCACGCAAGCGGTGGACCAGGGCCCACATGTCACGCCGCAACTCGACATCGACCCCGGCGGTCGGCTCGTCGAGAAACAGCAGCTCCGGCTCGTGCGACAGTGCCTTGGCAATCAGCACGCGGCGCTTCATGCCGCCGGACAGCGTCATGATGCGTTGATCGCGCTTTTCCCACAGGCTCAGATCCCGCAGCAGCTGCTCGAGAAAGCGATCGTCGGGCTCGCATCCGAACAGACCACGCGAAAAACGCACCGTGTCGATCACGGTTTCGAAGGTGTCGGTATGCAGCTCCTGCGGCACCAGGCCGACGCGTGAGCGAGTCTCGCGGTAGTCTGGCCCGATATCGAATCCGGCAACCTGCACCTGACCTTGACCCGGCTGGACAAGACCGCAGACGATGCTGATCAGCGTGGTCTTGCCGGCTCCGTTGGGCCCGAGCAGGGCGAAGATTTCACCGCGACACATCTCCAGGTCGACTTCATCGAGCGCGCGATGCCCTCCGGCATAGGTCTTGGAAAGCCCGCGCACCGACAACACCGGGCCAGCCGGAAAAGTGGCAGTGCCTTCATTCGAAAGGGTTCGAGTGCCCGGGGTTCCGGGCTGGTGCAGATCCATTCATCGGCTCCGTTGAGTCATTCCGCTCCGACACCGGCAGGTGCGGGCAACACACTTACCCCCATGAAATAGCATACCGCCGTGGTCAAGACACTGGCGGACCGGATCACCCCAGGCCGTTCCATGCCTCAATCGGGGCTCTGGCCATCATCCCGCGCTTGGCTGGACGGGTGGCTCATGGTAGATTCCCGTGCCTTGTACTCCGACCCAGCGGACAGGACAGGATTCGGCTCATGCGCATCGGTACCACGCTTACCAATTACATCATCCAGAACCAGCGCCACATCGAAGGCGCTACCGGTGAATTCACCGGCCTGCTCAACGACATTGCCGTGGCGTGCAAGAAAATTGCCGACCTGGTCAACAAGGGCGCACTGGTCAATGTCCTGGGGGCCACCGACAGCCGGAACGTGCAGGGTGAAACCCAGAAAAAGCTCGATGTGATCTCCAATGAGCTGATGATCGAGGCGCTGCGATACAACGGCCATATTGCGGCTCTGGCCTCGGAGGAAATGGACTCGGTCTACCACCTGCCGGCCAATGCCCCGCGTGGCAAGTACCTGCTGCTGTGCGATCCGCTCGACGGCTCGTCGAATATCGACGTCAATGTCTCGGTCGGTACGATATTTTCCATTCTCAAGGCACCCGACGGGGTGACCAACCCTTCCGAGAAGGACTTCCTGCGTCCTGGCACTGAGCAGGTCGCTGCCGGCTACTGTCTCTATGGCCCCTCGACCATGCTGGTACTGACCACCGGCCACGGTGTCAGCATGTTCACCCTGGATCGGGACTTCGGTGAATTCCTGCTGACCCGTGAACAAGTCGAGATTCCGGTCGACACCGGGGAATTCGCCATCAATATGTCCTACCAGCGCTTCTGGGACCAACCAATCACTCAGTACATCGAAGAATGCCTGCAGGGTGCCGACGGTCCTCGCCAGAAGAATTTCAACATGCGCTGGGTAGCTTCCATGGTGGCCGAGGTCCATCGCATTCTCACCCGTGGCGGGGTTTTCCTCTATCCCTGCCACAGCCAGCTCCGGGCCGCCGGCAAGGCCGGCAAGCTGCGCCTGCTGTATGAAGCCAACCCCATGGCCTATATCGTCGAGCAGGCCGGTGGCGCGGCCAGCACGGGGCTGGAACGCATTCTCGAAGTCAATCCGGAAGAGATCCATCAGCGTGTCCCGGTCATTCTCGGTGCCCGCAATGAAGTCCGGCGCGTGGATGAACTCCACCGCTCGGAAGCAGGCTAAGATGTTGCGGCACTCTCAAGCCCAGGCAACATCATGACAAGAATACCGCTTTTCCTGCTACTGGCCCTTGCACTCTGCCTGCCCCTTTGGGCCGATGACATCCAGCCCCTGGCGCCGGATGACTACTACGACTTCCAGTTCATCCAGGACCCGCAACTGGCCGGCGATGGCGGGCGCATCGCCTTCGTGCGCGCCCAAGTCAACGAGGAGCGACGCGGCCGCGACTCGGCCATCTGGACGGTGGCCGCTGACGGCTCGAGCCCGGCCGAGTCATTCACCAGTGGCGATTCTGACCGTCACCCGCGCTTCTCCCCGGGTGGCAGCGAACTGGCCTTTCTGCGCCCGATCGATGGCGATACCCAGATTCACCGCATGCCCATTGATGGCGGCGAGGCCCGGCCGGCCACCACCATTCGCCAGGGACGGATTGCCGGTTTCACCTGGCTGCCAGATGGACAACGGATGGTGCTGACGCTGTCCATCGACCCGGCCGTCGATGACCCGACCGAGGCCGAAGAGGACAACGACGAACCCAGTGCCGACGTGAAGATCTATTCGCGCCAGCTTTATCGTACCGAGGCCGCGGGCTGGCTGGACGAGCGCCGCAATACGCTGTGGCTGCTCGAACTCGAAAGCGGCGAACTGACCCGGCTGACCGCCGACAGCGAGTGGAATTACAACAACCCGGCCGTTTCGCCCGATGGGCGCCTGCTGGCATTTAACGCCGATCGCAGCGGAAGTGAGTACGACGGCGGTCACAACCAGGACATCTATCTGCTCGACCTGGACAGTGGCGAAGACCGCAAGCTGCCCACTCCAGACGGTCGTGCCACCTCGCCTGTCTTTTCGCCCGATGGCCAGCAGATCGCGTTCAGCTACCAGTCCGACCGCTATCGTCCGACCGAGCTGCACCTGATCAGCATCGACGGCGAGGCCCATGAAGTGCTGCACGACGGTCAGGACCTGTCCGTGGCCGAGGCCATGTGGCCGGAAGGATACGACCGGCCGCTCATTCGCGCCGACTATCGCGGCAGCCATCCGCTGATGCGACTGCACGACGATGGCAGCACGGAGATTCTGATCGGAGAGGGCGCCGTGCTCAATGGCTTGAGCTTCGCCGACGATGGCCGGACGCTGGCGTTCCTGATGGAAAGCGAGACCCGTCTGGCCGAAGTTCACCTGGCCGGTAACGACTCGTTCGAGCCGCGGCGGCTGACCGAATTCAACGACGAACTGCTGTCCTCGCGTCACCTTGGTGAACTGGACCGCTTCAGCTTCGAAGTCGAAGACAACAAGGTGGTCGACGGCTTTCTGCTGCGCCCGAAAGGCTTCGAGGCCGACCAGCCCTGGTCGCTGGTTCTCAATATCCGCGGCGGCCCGGCCGGCATGTGGGGACATCGCTGGTTCCATGAATTCCAGATGATGGCCGGAGCCGGCTACGCGGTGCTGTTCACCAACTACCGCGGCTCTACCGGCTACGGTTTCGACTTCCAGTCGGCCGTCTACCAGGACTACGGTGGCGTCGACTACCGCGACAACATCCAAGCCCTGGACGAGGCCCTGCAGCGCTTCGACTGGATCGACGTGGATCGTCTTTACCTGACCGGGGGAAGTCATGGCGGCTTTCTGACCAACTGGATCACCACGCAGACCGATCGCTTCCGCGCAGCCGTCACCCAGCGCAGCGTGTCGAACTGGGTGTCCGAGGCCGGCACCCAGGCCTACGTTCCGGCCATGATGAATGCCGAGTTCGGCGGCACGATCTGGGAAAACTACGACTACTACTGGGGACGTTCACCTCTGAAGTATGCCGACCAGGTACGCACCCCTACCCTGATCATCCACTCCACGGATGACCAGATCACGCCCATCGGCCAGGGGCAGGAGTGGTTCTACGCCTTGATCAACAACGATGTGGAAACCGAACTGGCCGTGTTCGAGGGCGAAGGCCACGGACTGTCACGCGCCGGCACACCGGTCAACCTGGTCAAGCGTCTGGAACTGATTCTGGACTGGTTCGAACGGCATCACCCGCGCGAATGATCCCATGAGGAATGTCCTGAACCACTCCACGCGTCCGCGTGGAGTGGTTCAGGGGATACTCAGGTGCCGGACTGCAACCGGGACCGAATTTCGGCGGCCAGTCGCTTGCCTTCTTCCACGCCCCACTGGTCGAAGGCATTGATGCCCCAGAGCACCGACAGAGCATAGACTGCATGCTCCAGGCTGGCCAGCAGCCAGCCAAGGTTGTCGCTATCGAGTTCGTCGACAATGAGCGTGGCAACGGGACGATTGCCAGGCATGTTCTGGTAGATTTCGCCGTCGGACCGACCGTTGGCAAAGGCCCTGGCCTGGGCCAGCAGATGGGCATACTGGGCCTGGTGCCACTCCGGATAGGCATGGCGGTCGCGCAGGCTGCCGACCAGCAGCAGGGGATGCGTATCACGCCCCTGGTGCAGGGCCTGGAAGATGGAATGCTGAAGATCGGTGCCACGGCCACCGTAGATCAGGGGGGCAGTCGGCACATCGAGGGGGCGGTCATCCAGGTCCACACCCTTGCCCAGGCTCTCCATGACCAGCTGCTGCAGATGACCGGCCAGCAGCGCCAGGCGCGGCTCATAACTGACAACACCCAGCGTGTTCAGATCCAGATCTCGCCGCAGATAGTGCATCAGCAGGGCCAGCACCACGGCCATGGACGGGTCCTGCTCTGACCGGGCAAACTCGCGGTCGGCCCGCTCGGCACCGGCAAGCAGGCGGCGAAAACGCTCCGGTCCAATGCGCGCCGCGGCGCTTACACCCACCGAGGACCACAGCGAGTAGCGGCCACCCACAAAGCTCGGAAACTCAAGCACGTGATCGGCCGGCACCCCGAACTCCTCAGCCCTCCCGGCATTGGCGGTGGCCGCCCATGCACGCTTTGCCCAGCCTTCGCCCAGCCACTGGCGCGCGGCCCTGGCCTGGGTCATGGTTTCTTCCGTGGAAAACGACTTCGAGGCCATCACCATGCCGGTGGTGGCCGGATCAAGCTCGCGGCACAAGCGTTCGAACCGCCGCCCATCCAGGGTTGACAGCCAGTGCACGCGCACGGCGCTGTCGTCGGCATTGAGGGCGTCGGCGACCAGCCGCGGACCCAGGTCGGAACCGCCGATGCCGATATGCAGCAGGTCGGTCAGGCCGCTGCTGCCATCATGCAGGCGCGCGGCAAGGTCCATAAAACGCTGTCGCTGGCGCAGCAGTGTGGCCATATCGGCGCCAGGACCAAAGCTGCTGCCTTCTTCGGCACGTAGCGCCATGTGCAAGGCGGGCTGGCGTTCGCTGGTATTGACCGACTCGCCCGCGAACAGGCGGGCGACGGCGGCGCCCAGTCCTGCCGATTCTGTCAGGGTATGGAGTGACGTCAGACCCGCCCGCTCAAGCGGAATTCGTGAATAGTCCAGTTCCCAGTCCGATTGCCTGAGACGAAAGTCTTGTTCTCGCCCGGGATCGCTTTCGAAGAGTTCGGCGATGCCGGGGGTGTCGTTTTTTTGCAACATCCAGTCAGGGTGCCTCAGGCCGCCTGGACAGGAATCCGGCCGGCGGTGCGTGCGATACGGTTCTCGGCATCCGGGTACACCAGCTTGGGCTCGTGACTGGCCGCTTCCGATTCGCTCATCCGCGAGTAGGCGGCAATGATGATGAGATCACCCTCGTTGGCCTTGTGCGCGGCCGCTCCGTTGACCGAAATCACACCGCTGTCGCGCTCGGCTCGAATGGCATAGGTCACGAACCGCTCGCCATTGGCGATATTGTAGATATGTATCTGTTCGTACTCGAGAATTCCAGAAGCTTCCAGCAGTGCCTCGTCGATCGCGCAGGAACCCTCGTAGTCGAGTTCGACCCGCGTCACGGTCGCGCGATGGATCTTGGCTTTGAGCATATTCAGTTGCATGGTCGGTTACCCTGCGATTTGACGATCATCTAAAAAAAACCCCTCCCCTTTGAGGGGGAGGGGCAATGGATGTCGGAGTGATGTACCTCGCTTCGCGCCCTGCGACCTTAGTTGTTCCGTTGCGGCTTTACCAAGGTTGGTTGCAAGTCTACCACAACTCTCGCCGGCTTGCCAAGCTTACTCGCCCTGAAGCGGTCTTTTGAAGCACATCCGTTTCGAACGGGGGCCAGACAAAAAGTTCCACCACCGCCCGCCGCTGCAGTACAGCACCTCGCTTTCGTTTAACCCCTGCCGAGTTATAGTGATGCCACTGTTCATTGTTGCTCGGAGGAACGGTTCATGACACAAAGCGCCCGGATCGCACGACTGACCGGCTGGATCGGACTGGCGCCCCTGGCGGGTCTGCCGATCATTGCCCTGATCCCCTCCCCGGACTGGCTTGTTGACCTGCTGGTGAGCTGGGCGGTGATCCTGCTTGCCTTCTGGGCCGGCCACTTGTGGATGCGTCATCTCGACGACGATCCGCCGCGCCCGTGGCTGCTGATTGCGGCGCTGGCCCTCGCGCTGGTGGCCTGGCCGGCCCTCGTCATGCCGTTGCACTGGGCCATGTTCTGGCTGGCCGCGCTGTATACCATCTACCTGTTCATCGACGAACCCTGGCGGGCACAGGGCCGCAGCGGCTGGCACCGGCGCATGCGACTGATGCTCACCCTGGCGGCCATCGCTGTTCTGCTTGCCAGCGGCCTACTGGGCAGTGCGGGTGTCAGCTGAGCCGGTATTGCGCCTGAGCGGGCTTTCGCGGCATTTCGTTTCCGGCGGTGAGACGATCCGTGTCCTGGACGGACTCGAACTGGAAGTGGCCGCCGGAGAGCGCGTGGCCGTCATGGGGGCTTCGGGGTCCGGCAAGTCCACCCTGCTGCACCTGGCCGCCGGCATGGATCGGCCCGACGAAGGGCACGTGCAGGTGGCGGGCATCGATCTCGCCGGTACCCCGGAGCCCAAGCGCACACGGCTGAGGGCCGCCACCATCGGCCTGGTATTCCAGGACTTCAACCTGATTGACAGCCTCAGCGTGGCGGAAAACATCGAACTGCCGATGTGGCTCAATGGCAAATCACTCGAGGACAGGACTTTTCGGGCACTGACCGGAGAACTCGGCCTCGAACGCTTGCTGGATCGCCTGCCCGGTGAACTATCGGGCGGAGAACAGCAAAGAGTGGCCATTGCCCGGGCCCTGATCCACGAACCCCGTCTGCTGCTGGCCGACGAGCCCACCGGTGCGCTCGACCAGGTCACCGCGGCCGGCGTGCTCGACCTGTTCGACCGGGTCACCGCGGGGCGCGACTGCGCGCTGGTGATGGTCACTCACAACCCGGACGCGGCACGCATCTGCAATCGCACGCTGTGGCTGAAGCAGGGCCGCCTCGAAGCCGAATGAGACTGCTGGTTCAGTCATCGCGGCGCTTCTTCTATCGACACCCGGGGCAGTTGCTGCTGGCCCTGGTCGGCATAGCCGCCGGCGTGGCCGTGGTGACCGGGGTGGCGTTGATGCGCGATGTGCTGATCAATGCACTGGACCTGGCCGGCGAAGAACTGGCCGGACGCGACAGTGTCCGGGTCCATCACCCGTCGGGCCGGATCGACGAGTCGCTGCTCGCCGACCTGGCCACCCGCCCCGGCGCACCGGAGCTGGTGCCGGCGATCGCCGCACGAGCACGCCACGACGGTCGCATCCTGGAGTTGCTGGCCACCGACCCGATTGCCGTGGGCGGCGAGACCGGCATGGGCCTGGACGGCAACCAGATCAATGCGCTGATGCGCAATCGAGCTGGGGTGGCCATGAACGAGGCCACGGCCAGACGACTGGCGAAGAGCGAAGGCGATCATATCGACCTGCGCATTGCCGGCGCCAACCATCAACTCGAACTGACCGCCATTCTGGCACGCGGACGGGCGCTGGACGACCGATTGCTGATGGATATCGGCTCGGCCCAGGAGGTGCTCGGGCGCCAGGGAGAACTGAGCTGGATCGAGGCACCGGCCGGCAGCCGCGCCTGGCTGGAAGCCGAGCTGCCCGAGGGAGTCCGCATCGAAAGCGCCGGCGAGCGCCGCGATGCCGCCGCCCGCCTGACCGAGGGCATGCGCGCCAACCTGACCGCGATGAGCCTGCTCAGCCTGGCCGTCGGCCTGTTCGTGATCTACAGCGTGCTGTCATTTCTGCTGGTGCAACGACGCCGCGCCGTCGGCATGCTACGCGCCGTCGGGGTTACGCGCGGGCAGATCACCGGTCTGCTGGCCACCGAGACATTCATCCTGGCCGGGCTCGGCGCCTTGATCGGCCTCGTCCTGGGTACGGTGCTGGCCGACCAGTTGCTGACCCTGGTGCGCCAGCCCATTGCCGAACTCTACCGGCTTGTGCCGGCGGCGCAGACCCGCCCGACCGTCACCCTTTACCTCGCAATCTGGGCTCTGGCGGTGGCACTGGCCCTGGGCAGCACCCTGGCCGTATGGCTGGAAGCCCGACGGATTCCGCCCGGGCAGCTGGTGCGCCAGGATCGTGACCCGACCGGCACACGGCCCGGACTATATGCGGCGGCAACCGGCCTGCTGATCACCGGCATGGCCGTCACCCTGCTGTCGGCGGGGCTGGCCGCGGCGCTGGGTGGCCTGTTCCTGGCCCTGATGGGCTGTGCCCTGCTCGCCCCCCGGGCCGGCATGCTGCTTCTGCGACTAATGCGCTGGCCGCTGAAGCACAAGCTAGCCGGACGCGCGCTGGGCATGCTGGCCACCTCGCGACGCCGCATTGCCCCGGCCCTGGCGGCACTGAGCATGGCACTGGCCCTGAGTGCCGGCATCGGCATGATGGTGCTGGGCTTTCGCGTCACCGTCGATGACTGGATCGAGCGGCTGCTGCGCGCCGAAGCCTATGTCACCGTCAGCCAGGGCGTCATCGATGCCGAACTGACCGAGCGCATCGGCGAGCTCGAGGGCATCGCCGCGGTGTCCAGTGCGCGCCAGCATCACCTGCCCGACGGCCGGGTGCTGATCGCCTACGACCTGCCGGCCGACGCCTGGGACGGTTTCGAGCTGGTCGCCGGCGACCCGGGCCCGGCACGCGAGGCGTTCATGGCCGGCGAAGCGGTACTGGTCACCGAACCCTTCGCCCGCCGCCAGGACAAGACCATCGGCGACGAGATTGTGATCGAATCGGGCGACCATCGCCACAGTCTGCCGATTGCCGCCGTTTACCGCGACTACGGCAGCGACCAGGGTGCGATCGCGGTGAATGCCGATGACTACCGCGACTGGTTCGATGACGAGGTCCGCGACAGCCTCGGGCTGTACTTTCACGAAACCGGCGATATCGAGCGCTGGCGTCAGCGCCTTGAGGCCATCGACGAGCGCATCGTGGTCACCACGCCAGAGCAGGTCCGCGCGCAGACCCTGGTGGTGTTCGACCGCACCTTCCGCATCTCCTGGGCACTGGCCGCACTGGTCGGCATCATCGCGCTGATCGCCCTGGTCAGCGCCCTGCTGGCGCTGGGGCTGGAGCGGCGGCGCGACCATGCAACCCTGCGCGCCCTGGGCCTGACTCGGCGCGGACTGACCGGCCTGGTGGTCAGCCAGACCACCGGGCTGGCTGCGGCCAGCGCCCTGGTCGCCGCGCCGCTGGCCATCGCCATCCACGCCGGACTCACACTGGTAGTGCAACCGCGCGCTTTCGGCTGGTCCCTGCCGCTGAGCCTGCCCTTGCCACCGCTGGGCGCCATGCTCATGCTGGCGCTGGCCGCCGGGCTGATCGCCGGCCTGTACCCGGCCTGGCAGATCGCCTCGCGCAATCCTTCGAGCGAATTGCGGAGCCGCGGATGAAACGCGATCTTGTCATCGTCTTGCTGATTGCGCTGGCGCTGGCTGCCTGGCTGGGCTGGCAGACGCGCGAAGCACAACCGCAGCCGGTAAGGCTGCAGGCCAGCGGCCTGCTGACCGCCGCACCCGACGAATTCCGGCGCGTGACCGGGCCCGTGCCGCTGGAATTCCCGGCCGATCATGCCCTGCATCCGGGCTATCGCAACGAATGGTGGTATTTCACCGGCAGCCTGGAGCGACCGGAGGGACCGGCCGGTTTCCAGTTCACCCTGTTCCGCTTCGCCCTGGATCCCGGGCCGACGCCGGACTCCGCCTGGGCCGCCGAAGCGATCTGGATGGCGCACCTGGCCGTCAGCGATGGTGCCGGGGAACGCTTCTACCAGGCCGAACGCTTTGCCCGCGATGCCATCGGCCTGGCCGGCGCCGAGACCGACCGCTGGTGGCTGCGCGACTGGCAGGTGCTGGCCACCGAGGATGGCTGGCGGCTCAAGGCCGATGCCGGAGACTTCGCCGTCGATCTGGACATGGCACAGCTAAAGCCCTTCGTCCTGCAGGGCGATGCCGGCTACAGCCAGAAAGGCCCGGAGCCGGGCAATGCCTCGCGCTACTACTCGGCCACCCGCCTGGCCACCGACGGTCGCATTCGCCTGGGTGATCGCTGGCATTTGGTGACCGGCAACGCCTGGCTGGACCGCGAGTGGGGATCGAGCCAGCTTTCAGACGACCTGGCCGGCTGGGACTGGTTTGCACTGCAGCTAGCCGACGGGCGCGACCTGATGGTCTACCGCCTGCGCGATCACGACGGCAACCCGTCGCCCTATTCCGCCGGCGTGGTCGTGGCCGAAGACGGCACGCCGACCCACCTTGGCCTTGAAGACTTCAGCACAACCGAAAAGCGCTGGTGGCGCGATCACGAGGGCCATCGCTGGCCCGTGGAATGGCAGGTCAGCGTACCGAAAGCCGACTTGGACCTGCGCGTCGAACCACTGTTCGACGAACAGCGCTGGGACCGCTCGGTGATTTACTGGGAGGGTGCGATGAAAGTCAGCGATACCGAAACAGGCGAGCCGCTGGGTCGCGGCTACCTGGAGATGAGTGGGTATGGGGATTGAGTTTGAAGTGTGAAGCTTGAAGTGTGAAGTGTGAAGGGCGGGCGTAACCGGGCGTCTTGGGGAGCACGAAGCGTCTTGCCTTCCGGGTCAGGTTGGGAGATGGGTGTTAGGTGTTAGGCAATGCCCATTGACGCACCCCCTTGCTTCTTAACACTTAACACTTAACACTTAACACTTAACACCTCCAACACTACCCATGCCACCGCAGCTTCCCCCTTCCGCACAGCCAACCGAAAGCCCCCTCACTTCACACCTTACTCAACTCACCGATAGGGGGGCGGGAGGGCAGAGCCTCCCCGACCCCTATCAGGTCAAAACCGCCCGGCCCTACCGCTCGACGAAAACCTCCCCATCCCGCATCACAAAGCGAACATCCATGAGCACTTCGACATCTTCGAGCGGGTCGCCTGTGACTGCGATCAGATCTGCGGCATAGCCTTCGCGCAGCTGGCCCAGGCGGTCGGACTGGCCCAGCAGTTCGGCGGCCTGGATGGTGGCCGCACGCAGGGCATCGGCCGGGCTCATGCCGGCTTCGACCATGAAACCGAATTCACGGGCGTTGTCGCCGTGTGGGCAGACGCCGCAGTCGGTGCCGAAGGCGATACGCACGCCGGCTTCATGGGCGCGGGCAAAGGTGTCCTGGATCAGCGGGCCGATCTCGGCGGCCTTTTCGGCCACCATGGGCGGAAAATAGCCTTCGACCTCGGCCTTGTCGGCAACGAACCGGCCGGCCGATATGGTCGGCACGTACCAGGTGCCGCGGTCAATCATCATCTGCATGATCTCGTCGTCCATGTAGGTGCCGTGCTCGATCGAATGCACGCCGGCCTGCACTGCGCGGCGCATGCCTTCGGCACCATGGGCATGGGCGGCCACATGCATGCCGTAATCAGCCGCCGTGGTGATGATTGCCTCGAGCTCGTCATCGAAGAACTGGGCATTTTCTCCGCTGCGAGCCACGCTGAGCACGCCGCCGGTGGCAGTGATCTTGATGACGTCAGCACCGTCCTTGTAGCGCTGCCGCACCGCCTTGCGGGCCTCGGCCACGCCGTTGATCACGCCCTCGCGCGGGCCGGGATCACCCATGATGTCCGATCGCCAGGCGTTGGTCGGGTCGGCATGACCGCCGGTGGTCGCCAGGGACTTGGCGGCGGTGAAGATGCGCGGCCCCGGAACCAGCCCGGCGCCGACCGCATCGCGCAGCGCGATGGTGGCATTGAACGAATCACCCAGGTCACGGACAGTGGTGAATCCGGCCTCAAGCGTAATGCGGGCGAAATTGGCGCCACGCAGTGCGATGTCGGCCTCGTTCATGGTGAATCGATGCACGTAGGCCTCGGGGCTGGATTCCGAGGACAGGTGGGTATGCATGTCCATCAGGCCCGGCAGGCAGGTGTATTCCCGCAGGTCGATCCGCTCGGCCCCGTCGGGCACTTCAGGATGTCCGGCAATGACCTCGGCCACCGACTCATTCTCAACAACCACGGTATGAGCATCCAGCGTACGGCCGTCGGCCACATCGACCAGCGAGCCGCACTGTACCCAGACGGCCCCGTGCACGGCGGGGGTCGCCAGGACAAACATCAGTCCACCGGCCAAAATCAGCATCGATTTCATCATTTTCACTTTAACTTTCTCCCGAAAACAGTTCATATCCACTAAACGATGATCCAAGGCCGCCTTGCCGCGAAGCGCCCCCCTCAGACCAGAAATCCGGCCAGCAGCATGACACTCATGACAGCCAGCCACAACACCAGAACTCGCCACATCATGCGATGCGCCACGCTCAGACCCTGATCGAAACCGTCTTCCGGTGCAAGGATCGCACCGGCCACTGCCGACAACGAGGCCGGCGTGGCCAGCCAGGCCGGGTGTTCTCCCCGCCATTCGCGCCACGCGCGCCACACCCGGTCGAAGTCTCCGCACAGACCCACCCCCAGCGTGAGCAGGATCAGTACGGGCCAGTCCAGCACGATTCTGAGGCGGGCCAGCCAGTCGATCTCGCCTGGCCCGAGGTCGGGTATCTGCAGCGCCTTGCGGGTGATCCGATATAACAGAGCTCCCGGAATACCGAGCACGACAAACCAGAAAAGAATACCGAACCAGCGTGAAAGCGCACCGTGAAGCACGGCTTCGGCAGCCTCCGGGCCACTGCCGTCGAGGTCAAGCTGCATCGCCTCGGCGGTTTCACGTACATGCGCCGGATCATCACTGGCAGCGCGGCCCAGCAAGGTGGCCACATCCTGATCGAGGTCTCGCGGCCCCAGCGTGTAGACAAACACGGCAAGCGCCAGCAACATCCAGCCGAATAACCCCATGAGTGCGGTGACCAGCCAGACAGCCAGCACCGGGGCTCCGATGCCGATAACCAGCACCAGCAACAGCGCCAGCCAGTCGTGATCAGGAAAACGTTTGCGCAGCGGGCCCAGCGGCCACAGCAACCAGTCGAAGTTGCGCCACCGGCCCACGGCCGTGGCCAGGTGGCTGATCAACAGGCCAGCCAGTACGATAAGCACGGTCATGGCAATGTCATACCACGAAAACCGCGCGGGATGCCAGCGTCAGGCCAGTCCGAAAGAGGATCCACAGCCACAGGTCGTGGCTGCATTGGGATTGCGAATCACGAAGCGGGCGCCCTGCAATGATTCGCTGTAATCGACTTCGGCGCCCTCGAGATACTGGAAACTCAGCGGGTCGATCACCAGCGTCACGTCTTCGCGGGTCACGGTCACGTCACCGTCATCGATTTTCTCGTCGAAGGTAAAACCGTACTGAAAACCGGAGCATCCGCCGCCGGTAATATATACGCGCAGCTTGAGCTCGGGATTGGCTTCCTCAAGAATCAGCTCGCGAACCTTGGCGGCAGCGGCCGGGGTAAAGATCATGGGTTCCGCTTCGGTCACTTGACTGGACTCCACTTCGGTTGCATCGCCGGTTTGGACAACGAAAAGATGGCGACTGCTCAAGGAGCTGTCAAGCCCGGCTGGCTCGGCGAATTCGTTCAGGATGCCCCGGGAGGCTCGCGAGACAGCGGGTTGCAGGCCCTTTGGACAGAGAAAAAGAAAGCGGCCATACGACCGCTTCAATGCAAAGTGCCCCAAACCGGACGGTTCTGCACTTGATTATTTGTCAACTCATGATGTTGTATTTTCATGAATTTTTTGTCATGTGCGCGTCGTTTATACCCTGCTGGCGGGGGCTGCGTCAAGTTGCGATTGGCGTTGAAGTCAATGACAATACGGCGCTGCCGCCCAAATGGACGATGCCATGCTCTGGCTGGAAGCGTTTCACATTATCTTCGTCGTGACCTGGTTTGCCGGAGTGTTCTACCTGCCACGGCTGTTCGTCTATGCTGCCGAAAACCCGGCCGGAGAACGCTACGAGTTGCTGCTGGTCATGCAACGTCGGCTCATGGGAATCACCCACATCGGCGGCGCACTCGCCGTGGCCTTCGGAACGGCACTGCTGATCGCCCAGCCCTGGCACCTGCAGTCGGGCTGGATGCACGTCAAGCTCGCCTTCGTCGTGGCGCTGATCGCCTACCACCTCTACTGCTGGAAACTCATCGGCGTGTTCGCCCGCGGCGAGAACCGTCGCAGTTCAAAATGGTATCGCTGGTTCAACGAGATCCCGGCGCTGATCCTGATCGTGGTGGTGGTGATGGTGGTAGTGAAGCCTTTTTGAGGCGGTGAAAGGTGAAAGGAGGGATGGCTGTTTGCCTTCTTTTCTAACCGGGTGGCCAACGGCGAGGTGCTGGCCATTGGCCAGCCAAAACAGCTAAAACCACTGCAAATCCCGCCATTTACCTTTTACCTTTCACCTTCTCTCTCGCCATATACAACGCCGCAATCGAGCGCCCCTCGGTGCAGTCGTCGCGTTCGATCAGGCTGACCAGGTCGGCCAGCGGCCACTTGATGACTTCCAGCTCTTCGGGTTCGTCGCCCGGCAGGCGGGAGGGATAGAGGTCGCGGGCGAGGATGACGTGGGTAGTGTGGGTCATGTAGCCGGGCGCCAGTGTCAGGTGGCCCAGTTCTTGGAGCTCGCGCGCGGCGTATCCGCATTCTTCCTGAAGCTCGCGGTTGGCACCTTCCAGCAGTGACTCGCCCGGCTCCAGCCGCCCCTTGGGCAGGCCGAGCTCGTAGCGATGCACGCCGCAGGCGTATTCGCGCACCAGCAGCACATGCTCGTCGTCTGGCATGGCTGCCACGATGACGGCCCCCAGCCCCCGGCTCAGCAATCGTTCGTAAACCCGGCGCTCCCCGTTGGAGAACTCCAGATCCAGCTGTTCGATCCGGAAGCGGTCGGCCGGACGTTTCTCGCGCCGACCGTGGATGATCGGCAGCGGCGGTGATTCATCCCGAAATGGCATGGCAGGAGGATAGCAGTTGCTGATGCAGTTCGGGTGAGGCCGCCAGCACCGACCGCGTGTCCAGTCCGGGCGGCCGGCCTTCCAGGTCGGTGAGAACGCCTCCGGCTTCACGCACGATGACGGCCAGCGCGGCAATGTCGAGAATATTGACGTCGCTTTCGATCACGGCATCCTGAGCGCCCTCGGCCAAACGATGATAGCCGTAGAAGTCGCCGTATCCACGACACCGCGCTGCTTCCGCGACGATCTGGCCGGCCCATGCCCAACGCGCGTCGCCGGCCAGGGAGCGCAGATTGCCGAAGCTGATATCGGCCCGGCTCAACTCGTTGACTGGCCGAACTCGCGCGCGACGATCGTTGATCCAGGCACCACCGCCGGACACCGCCCAGGCCGTTTCCGCGAATGCCGGCGCCGACGACACCCCCATGACCAGCTCGTCATCGACCATCAGAGCAATCTGCACCGACCAGAACGGCAGCCCGCGGATGAAGCTTCTGGTGCCGTCAATCGGATCGATCAACCAGAGACAGCGACTGCTGCCGGCACGACCGAACTCCTCCCCATCGATGGCATGATCGGGAAAATGCCTGCCGATGATGTCCCGAATGGCGCTCTCGGCTTCCCGGTCGGCAATGGTCACCGGGCTTTCGTCGGCCTTGGTCTCGACCTCAAGCCGGCCGCGAAAATAGTGCATGGCCACCCGGTCGGCGGCCCGGGCCGCGTCTCGGGCCACACTCAGCGCCTGTTGCAGATCAATATCGTTCATGTTGTCATCTCCTGCCCGCGAGCCTACCAACCCAGCCTGCCGCGGAGCTGGACCCGCACCTGTCCATCCGGCTGTTTTTCTCCAAGGCGGGCCAGTTGCGACACCAGGTCGGGACGGTCGACCGACGCCCGCAGCCAGATATCGACGTCGTAATGGCTGGCATCCAGGTCGATCCGGCCCTGCACATGCACACTGGCCGGACGCAGTGACTCGACCCGAATCTGCTGGCTTTCACCTTCGCGACGAAGCTGCAGCCCCACCTCGCCCAGATCTTCGTGGACGGCCCCTTCGAGCCGGGCTTCACGCCAGACCAACTCGCCGACGATCTCCGGCACCTGACCCGGTGCAAGGCTTAGGCGGTCCAGATCCACATCGATGTACCCGCCGGGGCGAACGTACATCAGCCAGTGGACCAGGTCGACCCGGTCCAGCCCCAGTTGCCCCGAGACTTCACTGAGCGACAGGCCATCGCCGCCCGGACGCCAGTAGCCCTGCAGGCGGGTCGCATCACCGGAGGCCTGCCAACCCCAGTGCCAACCCTTGTCCCAGCGCCATTGGACCCGCATCGGTGCATGACCCGGCTGGCGCCACTGCGCCTGTCCATTCCATACCGTGCCCCGGACCTGTTCGACGCCATCGGGCAGATCCACCCAGTGGGTCACCACCCGGGCCGGGAGCGTTGCCGCGATGATCAGGGGCAGTGCCAGCAGAACCAGCCAGACCAGTTTACGCATCGGCCACCAGCGTGACTCGCACGTTGACCTGACCGCGGGCCCGGGCACGATCGACCTGCAGCTGACTGACCCGAATCGGATAAGACCGCGACAATTGCTCCAGCCAGCCCATGGCGCTTACAAAATCGGCGCCATCAAGCCAGACCCGCACCTGGCGCTCGCCGGCTGGTTCGATACGACTCAGGGCACCGGCCAGCCCGGCCTCACGCGCGGTCTCATCGGCCAGGCCAAGCAGCGAGCGGCCTTCCAGCGAAGTCGCCCGCTCTCCGGTCTGACGCAACTGCTCGGTCATAGGGGCCACCGCGTCAAGCCAGTCCAGCAGTGCCTGCTGACCGGCTACACGTTCTCGTTCAACCGCGCGCGATTCGTGCAGCGGTTCCCAGACCCACACGTACAGCAGCAGTGCACCCAGTACGACCCCGGCCAGTCCCAGCACGCGCCGTTGACGCGGATTGAGTTGCTGCCAGTATTCGATCACCCGCCACCTCCACTGACCCTGATGCGCCCGCTGGCGCCGTCGTCATCCAGGCTGGCCGAGCGCACATCAGCGGCCAGGTCCAACGCTCGCAGGCGCTGCTCAAGCTGATCGAGTGCGGCCACGTCGGGAGCACGCAGGCTCAGTTCCAGCTCTCCGTCCCGGTAGTTGAGGCCATCGAGCACGATATCGTCGCGACTGTCGATCACCGGCGCGGTCCGGTTCATCAGATCCAGCAGTCCGGCGGCCTGACCGAAACGCAGGCGGGCCAGCTCCTGTTCAGCCTGCTCGCGCGGTCGCACCACGCGCCCCACATCGGGAAACATCTCGCTGAATCGTTGCTCGATGTCCGACTGCAGGCGCTCGGATTCGCGTTCGAGCTGACGGGTTTCAATCGCCGCGCTGACAACCACCAGCAGCAACAGACCGGCTGCCAGTCCGGCACTCCAGCGCCAGTAACCCCTGGCCGCCACCGCCGAACGCGGCGAGTAAGGACCGCTGAGCAGGTTGATGCCGGAAGCCCAGGCGCCCGCGGCCAACCAGTGGTCAAGGCTTTGCGAATCGGCCACCTTCGTAATGGCGCTGGCATCGAGCCAGCCCGGTTGCTCGCCGCCGTACCAGATGACTGCAACCTCACCGTCGATCAACCCTTCCAGCAGCTCTGCCGCCAGCTCGGCCTCGAAACTGGCGAAGTCCATGCGACCCCAGCGTGCCAGGATGCGACCCTTGCGCTCCGCCAGGGCCAGCTCCCCGGCCTGCCAAGGCAGGCACAGCGCGTCCGGGACCATGCGTTCGGCAGGCTGGTCGGAAAAAGCCTGGGCATACTCGTCCATGGCATCCTGCCCGATGACGACACAGGCCACCCGCCCCTGGTCATCACGCGAACCGGCAACAACATGCTCGTCCTCGGCACTGCCGGCCAGGTGCTCTTCCGCCGCCCAGCGCAACGCCTGCAGACGACGACTGGATGGCAGTTCGGGCAGCTCGACTTCCAGCCCCATGCAACGGCCGGCATCGACCAGAACGGTCTGCGATCGATCAGCCGGCCAGTCCGGAGCATCGGGTGGGCAACTGCCCGATTTCCGGGTTCTTCCCTGAGCATCGAGCAACGCCCAGGGGCACTCGGCACCGAGTGCGTGAATCAGGAGATTGTCCGATCCGGATCTGGCCATCGTGCTGTCGGGAACTCAGGGTACGCCCTGGCTGAGATAACGGAACTCATCATAACCCGGCCCCGCGGCCGTCAACAGACGGAAATAGTCACGCTCGATGCCGTCGAGCACGACGCGTGACTGCGCCAGAAACCAGAGGCTGCCGGTAGTCAGGTAACGCTCCATGCCCGGCTGGGCCAGGGGCTGAATCACTGGATGCTCAAGAAAGGCCGAACGGCTGGAAAACGGCCCATCGGCCATCACCCGCCGGGCCTGATCGTCATCGAGCTCCTCGAACAGGCTGGCGACCAGCTCGGCCGGTGCGGTATTAATGTTGATGATCATGTCCGGATTGGGCAGCGCGGTCACGACATCGGCCAGTTGCTGCCAGGCATCGGCATCGACGCTGCGCAGCCAGCGCAGCTCGCTGGGCGTGGCCATCGGACTGCCGGCCGTGCGGTAGGGAGGGTTCAGGCGCATGTACCAGTCATCGGCGGCACTGCCGGGCCGCGGCATGGTTGCACCTTCCAACCAGTCCAGCAGTTCCTCGGCAATCCCGGCTTCCAGACCGAGCCGGTCGAGCAGACGGGCAAAGGTGTCGCGAGCCCGCGCTGCATGGGCAGCATCCGGGTGAATCAGTGCATTGACGTTGAACCTGGCCTGCTGATCGATCAGACGACCCTGGACAAATCCACCGGGCACTTCGAACGGCTCGGTCCAGGTGCCATCCAGTACCGTGGGGTCGACTTCGCCGCCCTGTGCCCGCCGAATGGTCTCGGCGGCCAGCGATTCCATGCCCCGGGCATACTGCCAGGCCCGTTCGCTGATCAACAGGGCCTCGGTGCGTGCCATGCCTTGCTGACCCCGCTCGATCAGCGCCACCGCGATCACCGTGGCCAGGGCCACGGCCAGCAAGGCAATCAGCAGCGCACCACCCCGCTGACGGTCTGGCATGGGCAAGCTCACAGCAGCACCACCACGCGCCGCAGTCGCCCGAAACGTGCCGAGTCCACGGTGACCTCGATGGCGGTCGGCAAGCGGCGGAGTTCGTCTTCATCGGGTGGCCAGCGGTCCTGCCAGCGACCCTCGCGATCACGATAGCTGAACTCCAGGCGATTGACGCGGGGCAGAAGATCTTCGGCAAATGACGCGGTGGCCGGCACCCTGTCAGTCACCGGCCAGCTGGTTCGTTGCAAATCACTGCCCGCCTGTTGCCAGGCAAATCGCTGCAGGGTGGCACGGTCATGATTGGCGGGGTTGGCCCAGCCTGCACGTGTACCCTCCAGGTGACTGCGCTCACCCGCCAATGCCGGTTCGAGACGACCGTCCGGCCCGCGCACGCTGCGACTACTCAGCTGGCGCAGGTCACTGTCCAGCCGCGCCAGCGCCATCTGCAATTCGGCGAAATCCTCCGATCGCTCACGATGATCCAAGGCCGCACGACTCAGGCCATCGAGCGAGACATAAGCCGCGCCGGCAAGAAAGGCGAAGACTGTCACGGCCACGATCACCTCGATCAGCGTGTAGCCGCGACTGCCCGCCGGCCCGCAGCCATTGACAGGGCTCACCGGCTTCATGGCGCCAGAAACCCGGTGTGTGTGAGTATCGGGTCGCGCCGATCCGAATGCGTGTAGACGGCCACATCAGCCCGCAGCAACTGGCCTCCCGGGGCTTCCTGAACCAGCACATCCCAGTACCACTCGCGCTCGCCCATGTCGCTCACCCCCTGGCGACTGCCGGTCTCGACACGGGACTCCAGCCGCAGCTCCGCGAGCACATTGTCGGCCACCCACACCGCCATGGTGCGCTCCTCGAGGTGGAACTGGCTGTCGATGGCCTGGCTGCCGGCCCGTGCAAGAGCCGCAATAGCCACCGCCACCACCGCCAGGGCGACCAGTACCTCGAGCAGGGTAAAGGCCCGCGTCGACTTCATCGACCGGCCTCCACCCGCAGGCGTCCAGGCCGGTCTGCGCTCAGACTTGCCCGCAGGCCACCGCCTTCAAGTGTCAGCGTGAACAGGCTCAGTTCGCCCAGCGGGTCGCACCACAGTTGCGGCAACTCCGGCTCCTCGTCGAGGCGCGCACGGTAGCCGGTCACATCCAGGCTGGGTTCCAGGCCGCCCTGCCAATGGCGCGGGCGGTTGATGCCCTCACCACTCAAGACAACCCAGCCGTCGCTGGCCGACTGCCAGAAATCGTATCCTTCCTCGGTGATGCGAATGCCACGCGGGCGGGACTGAAACATGGCCTGGTCGCACTGCGCCTCGATCAGGGCCGCGAGGCGCTCAAGCTGACGATCGGGTGACATCTCGGTGCGCCAGTCGCCCATGCGCAGCACGACAACACCCACCATGATGGCTCCAATGGCCACCACGACCAGCACTTCGAGCAGGGTAAAGCCGCGCGCCGGCGCACCCGGCGCGTAACCGCTCGCCGGATATCTCACCGCTACCGGATCAAAGATTCCAGTTGCCGATCTCGGCATCCTTGCCCTCGCCACCCGGCATGCCGTTGGCCCCGTACGACCACACGTCGATCTCGCCATGCACGCCGGGCCGCAGATACTGGTATTCGCGTCCCCAGGGGTCTTCAGGCAGACGGTCCAGGTAGCCCCCGGGTCGCCAGTTGGGTGCCTCGGGCTGCCCCGAGGGTTGCCGCACCAAGGCTTCCAGCCCCTGCTCGGTCGACGGATAAGTGTGGTTGTCGAGCCGGTACATGTTCAACGCGGTTACCAGCGCCTGCACGTCCTGCTTGGCGCGTGTCACCATGGCCCGGTCCGGCTCGTCCATGACACGCGGTACAACCACGGCTGCGAGAATCCCGATGATGACCACCACCACGAGGATTTCGATCAGCGAGAAGCCGCGCGCGCGGCGGACGGGAAAACGTGTCATCGTCATCGACCTTTGACTACACTGGTTGCGGTAAACGTTCATCATACGCCGATCAATCATTTGCATGAATACCTGTTTGCAGACCGCGGCAACATGACTCGGCCCGTCCGAATCCACACAAGCCGACCGCTTGAGCTCGACCAGACGGTTGAGCTCGAGACCCGACCCGCGCGGCACCTGGTCAAGGTGCTCCGACGCCGCGCCGGCGACCCGGTCGTGCTGTTCAACGGCGACGGCCGGGAATACTCCGGCACCATTGCCGAGAGCCGACCACCGGGTCACTGCAGCGTGACCGTCACCCGGGCTGAATCGCCGGCCGTCGAATCGCCGCTGGCCATCACCCTGGTCCAGGCCATCGGTCGGGGCGAGCGCATGGACTGGACCATTCAGAAGGCCTGCGAGCTGGGCGTGGCTGCCATTATTCCGGTATTCACCGAGCGCACCGAGGTGAAACTCGATGCCCGGCGGGCCGAAAAACGCCTTGCCCACTGGCATGGCGTGGCGGTGGCAGCCTGCGAACAAAGCGGCCGGGTACACATACCGCATATTGGCACTCCGCTTCAATTGACCGCGTTGAAGCCGGAAGTATCCCCGCGCTTTTATCTTGATCCGACGGCCGATTGCACCATACCGGCCATGGCGGCGCCGACGGCGGGCCGGGCCATGCTGGCCATCGGTCCCGAGGGCGGCTTCGCCGATCACGAGATCGAGTGGCTGAAACGCCGGGACTTCGAGGGACTGCGCCTGGGCCCCAGGGTCCTGCGCACCGAGACGGCCGGGCCTGCCGCCATTGCCATCCTGCAGGCGCTGTTCGGGGATCTGCAATGAACTATGCCAGGCGAAGGCGACTGGCTCGCGCACGGCAGTGGCTGGTTGATCACGACAATCGCGCCACTTTTACCATTCTCTACATCACCCTGGCGCTGGTGCTGTCGATGGCCATCTCCATGTTCTGGCTGGCCGCGGTGGTCGCCGCCCACGGAATCATCGAATACTGGGCACTAGGCCGCAATGGCGTCGATGACCGGCGGCTTGGGCGCACGCTCTGGCACATCAAGCTCGATATTGCGCTGGTACTCGCCGCGCTGTGGCTGGGCCTCTACATCGACCTGCTGTTCGGCATCGCCGGCCTGAGTGCGGCCGCGCGCACCGGCGCACAGGCCACGGCCCGCTTCGTGGCCTGGCAACGCACCATCCGCGGTGTGCTGCTGGCCACCGACGAGGCGGCACTGGCGGCCAAGGCAGCACTGGGCAACAACGGCAAGGACTCGGTCCAGACGCCGCAGAAGCGGGACATACCCCCGCGGCCCTGGCGCCAGCGCTGGAGCATCGGCGACTGGCTGACCATGGGCTCGATCGCCATCTTGCTGGTCATGATCCTGGCCGCGCCGCTGATGACCGATCACAGCGTGGCCGAGGCCATCGCGATTCTGGCCGAGGATCTGCATCCCTGGCCTTACTGAGGTTTGAGGTTCGAGGTTCTAGGTTTCAGGTGTCGGGGGCGGTGGAGATGACCTGGCATGGCCGTTTCATTTAACATCGCTGCTGGTCCAATCATCAGGTATTCAGCCATGCGCAAGATCCTAACCGCTCTAACCACCCTGCTGCTCGCCCTGCCGCTGGTTGCGGTCGCCGAATTGCAACCCATCGAGTTCAACGCCGAGGCACTGGTCGAGCAGGCCGTGATCGGCGAGATCTCGCAGCCGGCCATGCGCGAGTCGATCTACCGGGTCAAGGCCGATGGCTCGGTTGCCATGGTCCCCGGCACCGGCTCGATCACCTACAACTACCGTACCGGCGACTCGGCGGTGGACATGGCCGGCAATCACGTCGAACCGGCCGTGAGCATCTACAACCTCGGTTCCGACCGTTCCCGCACCGGCAATGACAACCGTGCGCTGAACGCCCTGTCGATGATCGGCAACCAGGTGCGAATCGTCTCCGGCGAAGCGACCGGCGAGACCGGCTGGGTGATCGGCAAGCATGGCGGCGTGGAGCATGTCATGGTCGATTTCGCTCCGGAGGTCTATGACCATCTGGTCATTGGTGATCGCATGCAGGTGCGCACGGTCGGTGGCGGCATGCGCCTGACCAACGTCGAGGATGTGCGCGTATTCAATGCCAGCCCCGATCTCATCGAGGCCCTCAACGCCAACGGCGCCGGCGTCACCGCCGAAGGTCGTCTGCGAGTTCCGGTCACCCACGTCATTCCGGCCAAGATCATGGGCTCTGGCCTGGGTCGCGATCACGTCTACACCGGCGACTACGACATCCAGATGTTCGACGACGACGTCAACGAGCGCCATAACCTGAACAGCCTGCGCTTCGGCGATATCGTCGCCATCAGCGATGCCGACCACTCCCACGGCCGCACCTGGCTGGGCGGCGCGATTTCGGTGGGCGTGGTGGTTCACGGCAAGACCATGACCGCCGGCCACGGCCCCGGCGTGACCACGCTGTTCACCTCGCCGTCAGGCAACATCGAGCTGGTCGAGGACGCCGAGGCCAACCTCAAGTCACTGCTCGAGATTCCTTAGAAACCAGCCATGAATCAGGCCACCGACGATGGCTGGATCCAGCTCACCATCCGGGTCGCTGCCGGAATGGCCGAGGCCGCCGAGGAGGAACTGTTTGCCTCTGGGGCGGCCTCGGTCACCCTGCTCGATGCCGCCGACCACCCGGTCCACGAACCGGATCCCGGTGAGACGCCGCTGTGGCCACAGGTGCTGGTGCGTGGTCTGTTCTCGCACGATCTCGACCGGGCCGCTATCAGCGAACGGCTGCACGGGGCCGGCCTGGTGCAATCGGCCGACGCCGTGGCCTTCGATACACTGGCCGACCAGGACTGGGAGCGAGCCTGGATGGACCGATTCCAGCCCATGCGATTCGGTCGCGACCTGTGGATCTGCCCCTGGCATATCGAGCCCGAACCGGACTGGCCGGTGGTCATCCGCCTCGATCCCGGCCTGGCCTTTGGCAGCGGCACGCACCCGACCACCGCCCTGTGCCTGGAGTGGATCGACCAGCAGGACTTCGGCGGAAAACAGGTTATAGACTACGGCTGTGGCTCGGGCATCCTGGCCATTGCCTGCGCGCTCAAGGGCGCCGAACGCGTGGTGGCCATCGATCACGATCCGCAGGCCCTGACCGCCACACTAGACAATGCCCGGCGCAACGGGGTCGCCCCACGCATCGTCACCGCGCTGCCCAACACCCCGGAGGCGGAGCAGGCGCTGGCCGAACGGGCCGGAGTCGTTGTCGCCAATATCCTGGCCGGTCCGTTGATCGAACTGTCTGCACGGCTTTGCGATGCCGTCGCACCCGCTGGCCAAATAGCGCTGTCGGGCATACTCGAAGCTCAGGCTGCGGACGTGGAGGCTCGCTACCGCGAACACCTGAGGCCGCAGCGGAAAGACCATCGGGAAGACTGGGTACTGCTCAGCTATTGTCGAGCTGGAAACGGCGGCTCATCGCCAGACTGAGTACCTGACGATCAGCCGTGCGGCCGGATGGCGATGGCGTCGTGACCGACCCAGAAAGCGCACTCCTCCCACAGCACCGGGTCCGTGCCCAAGGCCAGGCGAATCTGCTCGGCCACGACGCTGGCGGTCGCCAGGCTGGTGCCGTACTGGTTGGCTTCCAGCGACGGCGATTCGCTGCTGGGCAGGAAACTGTATCCGGTCTCATCAAACTCAACACCGAGCTGGTTTCGCAGCACATCCTCGTTGTGCACCGTGAAGATCAGCACCCCGCCAGGCGCCACCGCCCCGGCCCAGGCCTTCAGCCAGCGCCCCCAGACCTCGATTGGCAGATGGGTCAACAGAGACAGAACGAAGACCACTTCGTAACGGCGCGGGAACTCGATTTCTTCCGGCTCGAACGAGGAATAGAAGGCCTCGACGCCAAACTGTTCACGGGCGAATTCCATGGCCCCCGGCATGACGTCGGAACAGGCAACCTTTCCCGGCAGCACCTTGACCAGGTGCCGAGTGAAACGACCGTAACCGCTGGCAAACTCCAGAAAACTGGATACCCGGGTTAATGGCCGATCGAGCTTGTCCATCACCACCATCAGCTCGCTCAGGGTACGCCAACCGTCGGCCAGGTAGTCACGAATCGGATTGTGACTGTAGGGCCCGGTGCCGATAAAACGGAAAATATCGTCCCTGGGGTCAATCATGCAGTTGATGCGCATCCAGGCGCTGTAGCGGCGCGGGTCGTGCAGGCGTTCCAGCGCGTTGCTGGCTTCGAGATTGCCCGGGTCTCGCTCCAGCACGCTCATGTAGAGGCGTCCGGCCTCATCCGGGTCGTTTGATTCGAGCTCGCGGGCGCGCTGAATCTCGGCGCTGAATGCAGGTGCTTCACTCATGAACTGGTCTTTCCTCACCACGGTCTGGCCGGCGACCCGGGCGGGTGCCGGCGGGGCCGGCAATGGTATCATCCCGCGCCTGTCATTACCGGATGCCCTGCCGCGTCGTGAATACGGAAATCCCTGCCGAGCTGGTCCGAGAAGCCCGCCGCCAGCTCCAACTCCCGCAACTGGCCGCAACCCTGCGTCACCACCTTGGCGAACTGCCGCGTTCGGTCAGTGTCGACGAGATTGACACCGACCTTCACCCGCGCTGCCAGATGCTCTCCCACTCGCTCAGGCACCTCGGCGATGCCGGGCTGTCGGTTAGCCAGTACTTCGCCATTGCCCTGCAACAATTTCATGCTGCCGAGCAGATCATCCGTCATCATCCGGTCGGCCGCGATCAATTGAAATTTCTCGACTTTGCGTGCGGCTACGGCCGTCTGCTCAACTTCCTGGTCCATGCCCTGCCGCACGACAACATCCAGGCCGCCGAGATCATGCCGGAAGCCGTCAGTCACGTGCAACACCGTTGCGGCATTCGGGCCTGGCAGTCGACCGAAGCCCCGGAAGACTTTCAGCCCGATCAGCGCTACGACATGATCTGGGTCGCCTCGCTGTTCTCTCACCTGCCCGAAGAGCTGTTCGTGCGCTGGCTGAACCGGTTGCACGCTCTGCTCAGCGACGACGGCATCCTGTGCTTCACCGTCCATGACGAAGCGCTGCTGCCCGAGGACATGGAGCTACCCGATTCCGGCCTGCTCTATATCGAAGGCAGCGAGAATGCCGACCTCAGCCCGACCATCTATGGCACCAGTTTCGTCAACGAATGCTTCGTGCGCCGGGCACTGGAACAGGCCACCGGCCACGACCGGGCCTACCGGCGCTTTCCACGCCTGATTGCCTACGAGCAGGATGTCTACATGATCGGCCGCGACGGACGCCGGGTGCCGGACTCGATGACTGAGCTTCGCCACGGGTTGCGCGGCTGGGTCGACGGCTGCCGCATCCAGGCCGACGGCAACTTGCACCTGCACGGCTGGGCTGCCTCCATGGACGGCGACGTCATCGAGGGTGTCGAAATCAGTCTTGGCGAACAGTCACGCTTCATCACGACCGGCGAAGCACGCCCGGAAGTGGCAAGCGTGCTGGGAAAGCCTGAGCTGGCCCACTGCGGCTGGTCATGCGCCATGCCGCTGCCGGCAGGGGGCACGGAGCCCTACCTCACCGTCAGCGCTCGCGGCAGGCTGGACCCGCCGGCGCTGTTGTATGCCGGCCCGCTCGGCACACCGGGCGGTACTCGGTGAAGCTGGATCAACCGTTGTTCTTGAAGGCCTCGATGGACTTGAGGATTTCCTCGCGCGCGGCATCGGGACCGTGCCAGCCCAGCACCTCGACCCATTTGCCGTATTCCAGATCCTTGTAGTGGGTAAAGAAGTGGCGGATCTGGCGGCGGCTGAAGCGGGCCAGATCGTCGACCGAGGTGATGTCTTCGTGCAGCGGACTGACCTGTTCGACCGGCAGTGCGGCGATCTTGACATCGCGACCGGCCTCGTCGCTCATTTCCAGGAAACCGATCGGCCGGCAGCGGATAACCGAACCGGGCAGCAGGGGCACCCGGATCAACACCATCACATCAAGCGGATCTCCATCCTCGGCCAGAGTATTGGGGACAAAACCGTAGTTGCACGGGTACCGCATGGAAGTGGCGAGCAGGCGATTGACGAGAATCGCGCCGGTGTCCTTGTCCACCTCGTACTTGACGGGCGTTCCATCCAGGGGGATTTCGATGATGGCGTTGAAATCATCCGGCGGATTGACGCCGGGGGCGATGTCGTTGACTTTCATGCGCTTGGGTTCCGTGCTCGCGGTAAAAGCGCAATTATAGCGGGTCCCGGGCAGCGAGCACGGCCGATATGCCTGCGACTTTGGTCGCCTTCAACCAATCTTCAGGTAAATCGCCGTCGACGACGCATCATGGAGCGTCGCCGGGGGTTCTTGCCGGAATCATCCGATCGCCCTGATTGACTGCGCGAGTCCGTATTGCCCTTTTCGTCGCCGGCTGAAGACGCCGGCTCGGACGTTTCGCCGCCCGGTCCATCCGTCTGTTCGGCATCCTCGTCAGAGGCATCGGCAACGGGCTCGGGCTCGGGCTCGGGCTCCGGTTCCGGTTCCGGTTCCGGTTCCGGTTCGGGAGCATGCAGCAAGGACTGGCCGTCGGAGTCGATATCGACCACACTGTCAACGCCGCGGATACGCTCGAGTGTTTCGATCAATCCGTTGACATCCCCCACTTCACCCTCGGCATTCAATTCCACCTGCAGTTCTTCCCCTGCATCGGAATCGACAAAACGATGGGTCTGGAACTCAAGCCCGTTTCGAGCCAGCGACGATACCGCGGCGGCCAGGATCCCGGACTTTCGCTTCAAGGACAGCGTGACAACGACATCCGCCATTCAAGTCTCCCTTCAATACTAGTGGCAGTCGGTGAAGGCTCCCCCGAACAGACACCGACAGCCTCGCCCATGTGTCCGGGCCGAGGCCCGCGTCAGTATAACAGGCTGAATTGAATCAGTCGCAGGACACGCCCCACCCCCTCTCGGACCCGGCATGAAGCGATACAATGGCGTCCATGAAACTGTTCAAAGTCTTCCAGATCGAGGCGGCGCATTTCCTGCCGAATGTTCCCGCGGACCACAAATGCCGGCGCATGCACGGACACTCCTTCCGAGTCGAAGTCCATGTCGAAGGGCCGATTGACCCGCACACGGGCTGGGTCATGGACTTCGCGGAGCTCAAGCGTGCCTTCCAGCCCGTCTACGACCAGCTCGACCACCACTGCCTGAACGACATCGAGGGCCTGGAAAACCCGACCAGCGAGAACCTCGCCCGCTGGATCTGGCAACGCCTGCACCCCGACCTGCCCGGGCTGAGCCAGATCGTCGTCCAGGAAACCTGCACTTCGGGCTGTGTGTATGCCGGTGAGGGGTGAGACGGGGAGTTCTACCGCAGCCTGACGCCTGACCTCGCCCGCCTCCCGCCTATCATTTTACGTCTCCCTGGCGAATCGCTACAATTACTCGATTTTTCGAATCTGTTAGTGTGCGACCAACCGCACTGCCGAGTCGGATTCTCGAACAGTAAGCAGCCAGAAAAACACTCATACATATAAAGTGGGAGACAACATGAATCAAATGATGATCCCCCCGATTCTCGGGGTTGTGGGCCTGATCGTGGCCTTCATCATCTTCCGCATCGTGATGCGGTATCCGGTGATGGAGGGCAAGCCCGCCCAGATTGCCAAGCTCATCCAGCAGGGCGCGATGGCCTTCATGAAGCGTGAACTGATCCTGATCGGCATTTCGGTGGCGGTCATTTTCGTCGCGCTTGCCGTGTCAGACCTGGGTATCGAGACCGCGGTCTCGTTCCTGGTCGGGGCCATCTGCTCGGCGGCCGCCGGTTTCTTCGGCATGATGGCCACCACCCGCGCCAACGTGCGGACCACCACCGCGGCACATGACTTCGGTCAGGACAAGGCGCTGACCGTCTCGTTCTTCGGCGGCTCGGTCATGGGCCTGGTGCTGGCCTCGCTGGGCCTGGTCGGGCTCGGTTCGCTCTACCTGGTCTTCGGCACCGATCCGCAGACCGCGCACAATATCCACGGCTTTGCCATGGGTGCCGGTGTAGTCGCACTGTTCTATCGTGTCGGCGGCGGCATCTTCACCAAGTCGGCCGACGTCGGCGCCGACCTGGTCGGCAAGGTCGAGGCCGGCATTCCCGAAGACGACCCGCGCAACCCCGGCGTGATTGCCGATAACGTCGGTGACAATGTCGGCGACGTGGCCGGCATGGGCTCGGACCTGTTCGAATCCTACTGTGGCGCGATGATCGCCACCGTGGCCCTGGCCACCGTGATGGTGCTGCAGGCCGGCGGCGACGGCGCCATGGTCAACCTGGCCGGCACCGAGATTCCCGGCGCCAGCCTGATGAGCCTGCCGCTGCTGCTGGCCGCACTGGGCCTGGTCTGCTCGATAGCCGCGATTGTTATCGTGCGTCTGGCCTCCGGCAAGTCGCCGCAGGTGGCACTGCGCATCGGCACCTTCGCCGCCTCCATCGGCTTCGTCATCCTGGCCTACTTCCTGATGCAGGCCATCGATGTCGGTGCCAATGTCTGGTTCGCCACCCTGGTCGGCTCGGTCGGCGGCGTGATCATTGGCCTGTCGACCGAGTACTACACCTCGGGCAAGCCGGTGCGCGACATCGCCCGCTCCGGTGAAACCGGCTCGGCCACGGTCATCATTTCCGGCCTGTCGGTGGGCATGCAGTCAGTGGTCATTCCGATCCTGACCATCTGCGCCATGATCTTCATCGCCAACAGCCAGGCCGAACTCTACGGCGTCGGCATCGCCGCCGTGTCCATGCTGGCCACCGTCGGCTTCACCATGGCCATCGACGCCTACGGTCCGGTCGCCGACAACGCCGGCGGCATCGCCGAGATGGCCGGCCTGGGCGAGGACACCCGCAAGATCACCGACGGCCTGGACGTGCTCGGCAACACCACCGCGGCCATCGGCAAGGGCTTTGCCATCGGCGCCGCCGCGCTGGCCGCGCTGACGCTGATTACCGCCTACATCGCCGAGGTCAGCCACCGCCTGCCGGACTTCCAGCTCAACATCTCCAACCCGGATGTCCTGATCGGCATGTTCATTGGCGGCATCTTCCCCTTCCTGGTCTCCTCGATCACCATGACCGCGGTCGGCAACGCCGCCTTCGAAATGATCCAGGAAATCCGTCGCCAGTTCCGCGAAATCCCCGGCCTGCTAGAGGGCAAGGCCGAGCCGGATGCCGCGCGCTGTGTCGACATCGCCACCACCTCGGCCATCAAGCGCATGCTTCTGCCCGCCGCCCTGGCCGTGCTCGGCCCGGTCGTGGTCGGCTTCGGCATGGGCCCGGAAGCGCTGGGCGGCATGCTCGGCGGTGGCCTGCTGGGCTGTGTGCTGCTGGCGCTGACCATGGCCAACGCCGGCGGTGCCTGGGACAACGCCAAGAAGCACGTCGAGGAAGGACACTTCGGCGGCAAGGGCTCGGAAGCCCACAAGGCGAATGTGGTCGGCGACACCGTGGGTGACCCGCTCAAGGACACCTCGGGCCCGTCGATGAACATCCTCATCAACGTGATGGCCATCGTCAGCCTCGTGATCGCCCCGCTGTTGGGGAATTGACGGGGCGGGTAGCCGAAAGGCCTGCGCCATGATCGAGCAACGCGGCCCACTGGGTCGCGTTGTTGTTAAGAGCCGGTGACAGGTGACTGGTAACAGGTAATAGGGCGGGATAGTTGTCCGGCCTCGATCTGGGTGAGTGGCCAATGGCAGGGCCATGCAATTGGCCAGCACCCGCACAACAACGGATCAGACCTTCCCCACCTGTCACCTGTCACCTGTCACCTGTCACCTGTCACCTTCCATCCATGCCCATCCCCCACCAGATCCGCACCCACCCCCGCGCCAAGCACGTCCGGCTGCGTGTCGACCCGCACCACGGCGTGATCGTGACGGTGCCGCCGGGGTTTGATCATGCTCGTGTTCCGGGGCTGTTGGCCGAGCGATCGGACTGGCTGGAGAAGGTGCAGCAGCGGCTTGAGTTGCAGCGTGCCGAACTGGATACGGCAGTGTGCGGCAAACGGCCGGAGCGGGTCGAGCTTTCGGCGTTCGGCGAGACATGGGCGGTGCACTATCGCAACACCGGCGGGTCACGAGCCCGGCTGATCCGCCACGACGGGCGGCTGGAGATTCTGTTGCCCGAAGTCCCGGATCACAATCTGCTTGATGCACTGGCCAGTGCCGCCCTGCGTCGCTGGCTGATGGCGCGGGCACGGGACCTGCTCGTACCCGAGACCCGCCGACTGGCAGAGCAGCATGGCTTCCGCATCGGTCGCATCACCATTCGCAACCAGCGCAGCCGCTGGGGCAGTTGCTCGGCCCAGGGCAATATTTCGCTCAACGCCAGGCTCCTGTTATGCTCTCCGCCGGCCTGCCGCTACGTCTTGCTGCACGAGCTGGCGCATACCGAGCACCTCGACCACTCGCCGGCCTTCTGGCAACGGGTTGCCGAACTGGTGCCGGATCACCGAGACTGTAGCGCTGAACTGCGCTCGGCCTGGCGACGGCTGCCAGCGTGGGTTCAGGCCACCGACAACAACCAGAACCACGGGTAGATTTCGATGAAACTGATTCTGAAATTGATTGCCGGCATCGTCCTCGGCATTCTTATCGGCCTGTTCGCCCCGGCCTGGATCACACAGACGCTGCTGACCTTCCGCGACCTGTTCGGTCAGTTGCTGTTTTTCACCATTCCGCTGCTGATCCTGTTTTTCATCACCAGCGGGATTGCGGGACTGCCCAGAGACTCGGGGGTCTTGCTCGGTCGAACGCTGGGCACGGCCTATCTGTCGACCATCCTGGCCGGTACGCTGGCCTTCCTGGTCGCCGCCGTGGTCGTGCCGATGCTGGCCTCCGGGGCGGGCGCCACGCCGCCACCGGAGGGCGAAGCGCTGGAAGCCTTCTTCGAGATCGAGATCCCGCCGCTGTTCGGCATCATGACCGCGCTGGCCACCGCCTTCATATTCGGCCTGGGCATCACGGCGACCGACTCGCATCAGCTCAAGACCCTGTTTGACCAGGGCCGCGATGTCATCTCCAAGCTGCTGGTCGCGGTGATCATTCCGCTGCTGCCCTTCTACATCGCCGGCGTGTTCGCCGAGCTGGCCGCGGCCGGCACGGTGTTCGAAACGCTGCAGACCTTCGGTGTCGTGCTGCTGCTGTCCATCGCCTTGCACTGGGCGTGGATCGTGACCCTGTTCGTCGTCGCCGGGCTGCAGGCCGGGCGCTCGCCCCTCAGCCTGATCCGCAACATGCTGCCGGCCTATTTCACCGCCCTGGGCACCATGTCCAGTGCCGCCACCATTCCGGTCACGCTGCAATCGACGCGCAACAACGGCGTCAAGCGCGAGGTCTCGAGCTTCACCGTGCCATTGTGTGCCACCACCCACCTGGCCGGCTCCACCATCACCATCGTCGCCTGCACGGTGGCCGTAATGGTGCTGCACGACGCCCTGGCCATGCCTACGCTGTGGGACATGATTCCCTTCATCCTGATGCTCGGCATCGTCATGCTGGCCGCACCGGGCGTGCCGGGTGGCGCGGTCATGTCGGCCATTGCCCTGCTGACCTCCATGCTGGGCTTCGGCGAGAGTGCGGTAGCCCTGATGATCGCCCTGTACATGGCCCAGGACAGCTTCGGTACCGCGGCCAACGTCACCGGCGACGGCGCGATCGCGGTGATGATCGACGAGGCTGCGGGGGATCAGACTCCAGGCCCGAAGTCGAGCTGACTCGGCGGCGCCCAATCCAATGGCTTCGCCGGAATCGAAGCCCGAAACGGAAAACGGGTGAACGGAAAAACGGGGCGGCAAGTCGGCTTTTTCATCGCAAGGTGGCCAAAGGCGGACATCCGGCCTTTGGCCACCCATTTCCCGGATGATGGCGCATCGTACTCACTCCTTTTACCTTTCACCCTTCACCTTTCACCTTTTACCTTTGACCTCGAAAGATGATCCAACTATCCAGCATCACCCTGCGCCATGGCCCCGAGCCGCTGCTCGAGGAGACCTCGGCCACCGTCTACCCGGGCCACAAGGTCGGGCTGATCGGCGCCAATGGCAGTGGCAAGACCAGTCTGTTCAACCTGCTGCTGGGGCGGCTGAGCGTGGATGCCGGCGAGGTCTCCATTCCGGAGGACTGGACGCTGGCGCACATGGCGCAGGAAATCACCGAGCTGGACCGGCCTGCCATCGAGTATGTCATCGATGGTGATGAGCGGCTGCGCTCGGTCGAGCGCGAGGCCGAGGCGGCCGAAACCCGTGGAGATGGTGAAGCAATCGGGATGGCCCACACCCGCCTGAGCGATGTCGGCGGCTACACGGCCCGAGCGCGTGCCGGCAGCCTGCTGTCCGGGCTGGGCTTTGCCGCGGATTCTCACGAGAACCCGGTCGGCAGCTTCTCCGGCGGATGGCGCATCCGCCTGAGCCTGGCGCGTGCCCTGATGAGCCCGTCAGACCTGCTGCTGCTCGACGAACCCACCAACCACCTCGACATGGAGACCGTGGTCTGGCTGGAAGACTGGCTCAAGCGCTACAACGGCACCCTGGTGCTGATCTCGCATGACCGCGATTTCATCGATGCGGTCGTCGAATCGGTGATTCATATCGAGAACCGCAAGCTCAACAGCTACACCGGCGGCTACAGCGATTTCGAACGCCAGCGCGCCGAGCGCCTGGCCAACCAGCAGGCCACGTTCGAGAAACAGCAGCGCCAGATCGCCCACATGCAGAAGTTCATCGACCGCTTCCGCGCCAAGGCAACCAAGGCCAAGGCGGCCCAGAGCCGCATCAAGGCGATCGAGCGCATGGAACAGGTCGCCCCGGCCCATGCCGACTCACCCTTCGACTTCGCTTTTCCCGAGCCGCCGCGAGCGGCCAACCCGCTGATCAACCTGCGCGAGGTCCGACTGGGTTACGGGCCGACCGTCGTGCTCGACCGCGTATCGATCAGCCTCGCGCCCGGCGACCGGATCGGCCTGCTGGGTCTCAACGGTGCAGGCAAGTCCACCCTGGTCCGCGCCCTGGCCGGCGACCTCGAACCGCTAGCCGGCAGCATGACCACGGCTCGCGGCCTGAAGACCGGCTACTTTGCCCAGCACCAGATCGAACAACTCGATGCCGAAGCCGGCCCGCTGCTGCACCTGCAGCGCCTGGCGCCGGAAGCGCCGGAGCAGAAGCTGCGCGACTTTCTTGGTGGCTTCGACTTTCGCGGCGACATGGCCACCGATCCGGTCGGCCACTTCTCCGGCGGCGAGAAGGCCCGGCTTGTACTGGCCATGCTGGTCTGGCAGGGGCCCAACCTGCTGCTGCTTGACGAGCCCACCAACCACCTGGACCTGGAAATGCGCCATGCCCTGACCCTGGCGCTGCAGGGCTTTGAAGGTGCCGTCATCACCGTCTCCCATGATCGTCATCTGCTCAGAAACACGGTCGAGGATTTCTGGCTGATCGCCCACGGCTCGGTCACGCCGTTCAAGGGCGACCTGGACGACTACCGCCGCTGGCTGGCTGAACAGCAGCGTGGCCAATCCGCCACAGCCACCTCATCCGACAGCGCAGGCCAGCACAGCAAGGCGGCGCGCAAGGATCGTAAGCGCGAACAGGCCGAGCATCGCGCGCGCATCAAGCCCCTCAGGAACAAAGTCGACAAACTCAGTGCATTGATGGAGCGCACCAGTGACGAATTGAACGACATTGAGCAGCAGCTTGCCGACCCCGCCCTGTACGAATCCGGTGGCCAGGAAGCATTTCAGGAGCTGCTGGCGCGGCAGGCCGCTTTGCGCAGTGAGCTCGAGCGCCTGGAATCGGAATGGCTGGAAGTTGCCGAGGCACTCGAGTCGGCCGAGAATCCAGACTGAATGTGGCTTGTTCATGCATCGCCGATCCAGTATGTTGATCGCCGAACCCCGAATGTCCTGAACGCATGACCACCCTGCTTGCCATTGGTGACCTGCACCTCGGCCGCCCGCCCGCGGCACTCCCCGAAGAACTGACCGGTCGTTGTAGTCAGCTCGGGCCGGAGGCGGCCTGGCAGGCAGCGATCAGGGAAGCAGTCGAGCGCGAGGTCGACGGTGTCCTGCTGGCCGGAGATGTTGTCGACCGCAGTCGCGACTTTCTGGTCGCTTACGGTCATCTCAAGACGGGCATTGAACAGCTGGCCGACGCCGGGATTCCCATAGTGGCTGTTGCCGGCAACCATGACACCCATGTACTGCCCCGGCTGGCCGGCGAGATCGAGGAGCTGCACCTGCTCGGTCAGGGTGGACAGTGGGAAACAACCCGGGTCGGCAGCCTGAGCATACTGGGCTGGTCATTCCCGCAACCACGCTTTCGCAAAAGTCCGCTGGAGTCACTGGACAAAGCCGATCGCGAAGTCACCACGATCGGCCTGCTGCATTGCGACCGCGATGCCACCGACAGCCACCATGCCCCGGTGTCATCTGCAGCGCTGCAGGATGCACCGGTCGATGCCTGGATGCTGGGCCACATCCATCGTCCCGATGCGCTGGACGGGAACCGGCCCATCGGCTACCTGGGATCCGTTACTGCCCTGCGCGCATCGGAGATCGGCCCAAGAGGGCCGTGGCTGGTCGAGACGACCTCCTCCGGCCTCAGTGCCCGCCACCTGCCACTGGCGCCCCTGCGCTACGAAACACTGGAAATTGACTGCACCGAACTGAAACAGGCTGAACACCTGGGTGAAAGGGTTTTGGCGGAATGCCGCACCCTGGTGGCCAGACTCTGCGAGCAGCCGTTTCAGCCGCAGGCACTGGGCCTGCGGCTGCGCCTGACCGGCCGCAGCGAATGGACATCCGCACTGCAGGAAATCGCCCGCGAGCTGGAGTCCGATGGGCGTGCCTGGGAAGAATCGGGCATTGCCTGCTTTGTCCATCGCATTGAGGTCGCTACCACCCCCGCGGTCAATCTTGCCAGGCTGGCCCGCCAGTCGGACCCCTGCGGACTGCTGGCACGCCGCCTGATCGCGCTGGAAGACCCCGACAGCGAGGAGTACCGGCGTCTGATCGCGATGGGTCGCGATTCGCTCGACGCCCTGGCGGGTGCGCGCGAGTTTCGCCAACTGGAACGCAAGCTCGACGACGCAGCGGTGGCGCGCTGGTTGCTGAATGCCGGCCGGATTGCACTGGACCGGCTGCTTGAACAGCGCGGTGACCGGCCATGAAGCTGGAGCAACTCGAGATCATTCATCTGCCGGGGCTGGAGGAAGGATTCACGATCGACTTCGGCCCCGACGCGGTGAACTTCATCACCGGCCCCAATGCTTCCGGAAAATCCAGCCTGATTCGGGCCGTGCGTGCCTTGCTCTACCCGGACCAGTACCCGGAGTTCTGCCATCTTCGCGGCCGCTGGAAGACTACCGACAGAACGCTGGAATGCGAACGACATGGCAGCGCCGTGACCTGGCTGGAGAATCATGAACCGGCGCCACCCCCGCGCCTGCCGGGCATCGAGAGTCTTGGCGCCTACCTGGTCAGTTCCGAAAGCCTGGTCGACTTGGGCACCACCGATGCCCATATCGCCGCCCAGGTTCGCACCATGCTTGCCGGTGGCTACGATCTAGACGCCCTGCTGGCAACCCCACCGCTGGAGACCCCGGCCCGGCCGCAGAAAAAGGCACGCGAGTATTCGGATCTGCAACAGCAGATTCGATCCAAGGAAGATGAGTACGCGTCCCTGCGCGAAGAGCTCGACACCCTCGGCCAGCTTCAGCAGGACCTTGCACAAACTGCCGACGCCGCCCATCGCCTGCGCGCCTGCGAAGAGGCCATCGCCCTGGCCGAAGCGATTGCCCGGCGAACCGCGCTGGAACACACCCTGATTGAGGAGTATCCGGGGGGTATGGACCGACTGCGTGGCGATGAGCTGACTCGACTGGACCAGGTCGAAACCCAGCTTGAAGAGAGACGCAAGGAACGCGATCTTGCCCACCGCAGCCTGCAAACCGCAGAGGCGAAACTCAGCGAAAGCGGCACCACCGATCCGCACGAGCTCGAGGCCCTGCAATCCGACCTGGCCGCGCAACGTGACCGACTGGCCCGCCTCGAGAGCCGTATCGACGAGCAGCGCGCGGCCATGGAACAGGCCCGGCGCGACCAGGCCATGGCCGCGCGTCGTCTGGGCGAAACACCGGCCGATGATGCGCCGGTGCCGGATGCCGATAGCCTCGAGCGTTTCGAGCGGCTGGTCGATCGCCAGCTAAACCTGCGCGAAAAGGTCCGCGCACTGTCCGGCGAGCTGGCCAGACACCATGTTCCTGCAACCGCCAAGGGCCATTCCGACGAGCGCCTCCGCCGTGGTCGGCAGGCACTGATCCAATGGCTGGAGTTCTGCCGCCTGTCGCCGCTGGAAGGCTGGCTTTGGGGAGGGCTGGGAGCGGCCGGCCTGATGGCAACCTGGCGCGTGCTTGGCCCGCGAGAACTCGAAGCCGCACCCGAACTCATCCTGCTGATTCTGCTGGCCGTGGGCGTACCAGCCGGCCTGTTGTGGCGTTTCATCGAACGCTATCGAAGGCTTGGCCGATCAAGGACCGACTTCGAAGCCACCGACCTGGAAGCTCCGCTGGGCTGGACAGAGAGCGAGGTCGAGTCGCGACTGGAGCGGCTTGAACAGGAGCTGCAGTCGGCCAGCCTGGTCAACGCCCGACAGGAGCGGGCCACCGAGGTTCGCGAGCAGCTCAACCAGGAACGGGACAACCTGGAAAAGGCGCGCGAGCAACTGACAGAGGAAGCCGGGAAGCTGGGACTGAGCCCCGAGAATCGCATGGAAACCGGATTTCTACTGTGGTGCCGGTACCTGCACGACTGGCAGCAGGCCGGTCGCGGTCTGGACCAGGCCCGGCGCGCACTGGAGCAGGCACTGGAGCAACACCGCAATGAAGCGGCCGCGGCCCGGGAGCTGATTGAGCAGCATGGATTGAAACCGGAAGGCACGGACACCAGTCGTGAATTATCGGGATTACTGCACCGACTGACACCGCGCATGCGCGCCCAGTCCGAACTGATCAATGAGCAGCGCCAGCAACAGCGACGCATCGAGGAGCTGGACGCCGACATTGAGCGACTGACCCGGCAGCACCGGGCCATCTACGAACAGGCCGGACTGGAACACGATGCACGCGACACGCTGCTCCACCGCATTGAACACTTCGAGAAATGGCGCAGCCTGGAGCAGCAGCGCAGCGACAGTTCCCTTGAAGTCAGGCGGCTGGAGAAGCGCCTGCAGGCAGAACCGGATCTGCTCGAACTGGCCCGCGACCAGGAGCGCGATCAACTGGAACAGCAACGCGCCGAACTGGCCGAGCAGGCCACCCGCCGCGACGAACTCAATCAGCGCATTGCCGCGATCAAGACCCGCCACGAGGAGACACTCAAGCGCCGTGACCTGGAGCAAATGACCGGTCAACTGGAACGTCAGCGCGAAGACCTGGAATCGGAACTTGATGGCCAGCTCCTGGCCCGCGCCGGGCAGCTCCTGGTGGCCGATGTACGCGCTACTCACCAGGCCGATAACGAACCGGCCACCCTGGCACGTGCCGGACGCTGGTTCGGACAGTTCACCCGTCATCGCTACCAGCTGCACTTCAATGGCCAACGCTTCGAGGCCTACGACACCCGAGCCGATCGCCAGCGCACCATACCGCAGCTATCGACCGCGACCCGCATGCAACTGCTGCTTGCCCTGCGGCTGGCCTGGATCGAACAGGCCGAGCTCGACAGCGAACCACTGCCGGTATTCATGGACGAAGTGCTGACGACTTCCGACCCCGATCGCTACCAGCTCGTGGTCGAAGCCGTTCAGGACATCGCCAGGGACGGCCGGCAGATGTTCTACCTGACGGCCCAAAGCGACGAAGCCACTGCCTGGGCGGCCTGGGCCGGCGAAGGCCCATCCCCCCTGGTGATCGATCTTGCCGAGGTCCGGCGCAACCAGGTGCCGGCGTTGCAGACCAGGATGCCGAAAAGCGAGACCCGCCGTCGCTCGATTCCCGACCCTGGCGACACCCCCCCGGAACAATGGGCCCGGGAATGCGGTGTGGGGGCCATCAACCCATGGGCCGGCAGCGGTCAGCTCCACCTGTTCCACCTGCTGCGCGACCGCCTGGAGCTGGCCACGCGCCTGATGCGGGGCGAACTTGAACGCGTCGGCGAGCTGGGTGCCTACCTGGATGCCGACGTGAACGACCAACTGCTCGATCCGACCGAGCGTCGCCTTCTGGAACTGCGCTGCCGCGGCGCCGCACTGGTGATCGAGGACTGGCAATCGCGACACGCCCGACCGGTTGACGGTGCCGCACTCCAGGCTTGCGGCTTGATCAGCGAGACCTTCCTGCCGCGGGTGGTAGAACTGGCCGAAAAACTCGGCGGGCACCCGGGACACCTTGTTGACGCCCTGAAAGACGGACAGATCAGCCGTTTCCGATCAGATGTCACCGAACAGCTCGAGCAGTGGCTGGCCGACTGTGGTTACCTGCCCGACAGCAGACAGGCAACACCCATCACCGCCGCGGAACTGGCCAGCCGCACCGGCATGGACGTCGAAGAAGCCGCCACCCTGCGCGACTGGATCATCAGCGCCATCAACGACCCGTTGGCCGCACGTCCGACCGAGGAGACGGCGGAGGACTGAGGGGCGCTTGTGCGGTTTCCGGTTCCCGGAAACTCCTTTCACCTTACATATTCCGCCCATAAAACAACTCCTGCATCTCCTTGCGCAGACGCTTTTCGATGCGTGCCCGCTCGCGTCGGTCGATCTCCTCGGCATTGATGCCGAACAGGTAGTTGTCGAGGTCGAAATCCTTCAGGCGCATCTTGGTGTGGAACAGGTTTTCCTGATACACATTCACGTCGATCATCTCGTAGGCCTTCTTGGTATCGCGGCTGAAGTAGTCCTGAATCGAGGTGATCTTGTGGTCGATGAAGTGCTTCTTGCCGCGCACGTCCCGGGTGAACCCGCGCACCCGGTAATCCACAGTCACGATATCGGACTCGAAGCTGTGAATGAGGTAGTTGAGTGCCTTGAGCGGTGAAATCACACCGCAGGTGGCCACATCGATATCCGCCCGGAACGTGCAGATGCCGTCATGCGGATGGCTTTCCGGATAGGTATGCACGGTAATATGGCTTTTGTCGAGATGCCCGACCACGCTTTCGGGCAACGGACCCGGGGCAGCCGTGCCAATCTCCTCGTCACCCTCGACCGGCTCCTCGGCAATCAGAATGGTGACACTGGCGCCCTGGGGCTCGTAGTCCTGGCGCGCAACGTTGAGGATATTGGCACCGATGATGGTCGAGACATCGGTCAGGATCTGGGTCAGGCGCTCGGCGTTGTAGGCCTCGTCGATATAAGCAATGTACTCCCGGCGCTGACTTTCCGAAGTGGCATAGCACAGGTCGTAGATATTGAAGCTGAGAGCCTTGGTCAGATTATTGAAACCGTGAAGCTTGATTCGCCGTGAAGCCATGATTGAGGGGACCGGATTGTTGAGATGGAAATTCAGGTGGCGAATTATCAACCATCGAGCCCCCTCGTTTCCACCCGTGTACCGGCACGGTCACAATCCAGGCCGGCGGGCAATCTCCGGCTGAAACCGTGATCGGCAGAGCCCCGAGGGCTGCGATGTTTGACGAAACCTGCCCCAGGCGGCAGAATTGAGTGGCTCGTCACGCTTGCACCCGGCGTATGCGAGCCAGAATCATTCCAACAACCAACCAGTCAGAGTCGGAACAGCATGCGCGACTTTCAGTTCTATCCCATCGACCGTGAAGCGATGGATCGCTTTCTGAGCATCTGCCAGCGGCAGCATTTTCCAGCCAAGTCCACCATCATGCGACCCGGTGACTCGGGCGAAACCCTTCTTTACCTCGTCGAGGGATCAGTCTCGGTATCAACGGAAGGTGAAGACGGCCGGGAGCTCATCCTGAGCTATCTCAACCCCGGGGACTTCATTGGCGAGATGGGCCTGTTCATGAAGCCCAATCAACGCGAATCGCTGGTTCGCACCCGCACGCGCTGCGAAGTGGCCGAGGTGTCATACATACGGCTGCGCGAGGCCCTGGACAACGAATTGCGTGAGTACGCGGTCGATATCCTCACCGCCATCGGCTCAAAACTGGCCCAGCGCCTGCTGCACACACGCCGCAAGGTCTATCACCTCGCGTTCCTCGACACTCAGGGTCGTATTGCCAAGACACTGATCGACCTGTGCTCCGAGCCCGATGCCATTTCGCATCCGGAAGGCACCCAGATCAAGATCACCCGCCAGGAACTCAGTCGCATTGTCGGCTGTTCCCGTGAAATGGCCGGGCGCGTCATGAAAAACCTCGAAGACGAAGGCATGATTCGCGCTTCGGGCAAGACGGTCGTCGTTCTGGGCACGTTCAAGGGCCCGCCGGCCTGAACCGGGGGCCAAAAGGGGCTTCAGAGCAGCAGAAAGACTACAGCCAGTCCGATGATCGCGGCCGCTGCGACCGCGAGTGGCCACCAACTCTTGAAGTTCCGCTGACCACCGCTGCCAATTCGGTGGTCAGCATCGTGAAACACGAACTCCGCCCGACCAAAGCGGACATGATCACCATCCTTGATGGCGGCATTGGAAATCTTGCGATCGTTGACGAACGTCCCGTTTGTCGACAGCAGGTTCACCACCCGCCAGCCATCGTCATCACGCACCAGACGGGCGTGTTCGGACGACACACTGGCCTCCTCGATACGAATTCCGCAATCCGGTGAACGCCCGACCACCATCGTATTGCCGGCCAGTGCATAGGACTGCCCATGAACCGACTCGCTGACCCCGCGCAACTCAGCGCCATCGGCCTGATCCGTATCGGATACCGCCTCGTCCAGCAGCTTGCCGACTTCCTCGCGGCTGAACACCTGGGTCCCTTGCGGCCCCGCGTCACGCTGGTGTCGCGGCCTGCGTTTCGACTCCTGTTCCTTGCTGCTCATATTCTTCACCTCATTAGTGGCTCGGCATCCCGAACCGATCCGCCGTACTTGCACTGTGCGCAGTTCGACCGGACAGGAAGACCTGCACGGGAGTTCGGGACCCACAGGATGATTCTATACACCGACACCCCCTGAGCACCAGAGCACGGCGCCAATTCGTTTCAGTTTCCCTCGCCGCGACGAAACGGCCATAACCAGCGCCCCTTGCGACCGCCGGAAACTTTCGGAGGACCCACCAGCACCAGCGAGACATTGTCATGCGCACCAGCTGCCAGGGCTCGATCCAGCAGGCTGCCGGCTATATCCTTCAGCCCGACGCCATCTTTCAGCACCTGGCAGATTTCCTCATCGCTCAGCTCACCACTCAGGCCATCAGAACACAGAATCAGCAACTCTTCGGACTGCCAGCTTCTAACCAACTGCCCCAGGCGAGGCTCCTCGTCACCGGCCAGACCAAGGCAGTCGGTCAGCACGTGGCGCTGAGGGTGACAGGCGGCTTCGGCGGGGCTCAGGGCGCCCGAGGCGACCAGCATGCCGGCGACGTTGTGATCGGCCGTGAGCATGTCGAGCCGATGCTCGGTCCGCGAGTAGCTGTAGGCGCGGCTGTCGCCCACCCAGCAGATCTCGCAATCGCGCCCTTCGAGTTCCCTCGCGGCAACTATGGTCGTCCCCATGTCGCCCACATCGGGCTGATCGCGCTGCTCGGCACGCACTGCATAATGCGCAGCCATCACGGCATCATCCAGCCCGGCGCCGGACTGCACCTGCTGCCGGATCGTGTCACGAGCGATGGTACTGGCGCGGGCTCCACCAGCGTGCCCTCCCATGCCGTCGGCCACGAGCCATAATCCCAACTCGTCATCGGCCAGGATGGCATCCTGATTTTCTCCCCTGACACGGCCGATATCCGTCAATCCAACCGAGCGCGTGCCTTCAGGTGCTGGCGATACAGTGCTCATCTTATCTATATAGCGTAAAATTGCCGCCTTTCGTGTCACTCAAAGGTCATAATTCAGACCCGATTGATGACATTCAACCAATCAATACCGAGTGGGCAACCCTCATTCCTTCACGATGACTTCCATCCAACCCGGCACATCCGACGCATTTCTGATCTGCAAGTTCGGCGGCAGTTCCGTCGCCAACCCGGACAACTGGTCACGCATTGCCGACCATGTCAGCGACCGTATGGCCAGTGGCCAACGCGTCGTGATCATTGTTTCTGCGCTCAAGGGTATTACCGACCTGCTTGAAGCGCAAACGCGAGTCGAGACCCGCCAGCCAGCAGATGCCGTCTGCAATGAGGTGCGGCAGCGCCACCATGCTCTGCTGGAAAAGCTCGGCCTGGCAACCGATCTGCTCGACAGTGAGCTCGCCAGGCTGGGTGAGCTGCTCGACCAGGACGCCGACCCGGATGATCCCGCCTGGCAGGCCCGAATCGTGGGCATGGGCGAGCTACTGTCAAGCCAACTGGCAACAGCCTGCCTTCAGGCCCGTGGCATTGCGGCCGAACGGCTCGACAGTCGCGATATCCTCACAAGCCAGGCCAACCCCCGGCGCAGCCGTCGGGCCGAGTATCTTTCGGCCGAATGCCGCACCACGCCCGACCCGCAAGTGCAACGGCGACTGTCCGACTTGCAGCCGGTGGTCGTCATGCCCGGCTTCGTCGCCGCCAATGCCGCCGGCGAAACCGTGCTGCTCGGCCGCGGCGGATCGGACACCTCGGCTACCCTGATCGCCGCGCTGCTGGGTGCCGAACAGGTGCATATCTTTTCCGACGTGCCGGGGCTGTTTACCGCCGACCCTCGCCATATTCCAGCCGCGCGCCTGCTCAAGCTGGTCAGCTACCGCGAAGCACAGGAACTGGCCGCCATGGGTGCGCGCGCGCTGCATCCGCGTGCGCTGATTCCCGCGGCCGACAACGGCATCGAACTGCATCTCAAGCAGACCTCCCGTCCGGATATCGAAGGCACGCGCATCACCCCGGATGCGCGTGAGCATGGTGCCCAAGTCAAGGCCATCGTGCAGCGCAAGGGCATCACCCTGGTCTCGCTCGAAGACATCGGCATGTGGCAGCAGGTCGGTTTCCTGGCCGACGCGTTCGCCGTGTTTCGCGATATGGGTCTGTCGGTCGACCAGGTCTCGACTTCCGAATCCAACGTCACGCTGACGCTGGACCCCGGCGCCAATGTCACCGATGCAAGAACACTCGATGAGCTCGAACGTCGTCTCTCAAGGCTGTGCCGGGTCGAGATCCTGCCCGATTGCGCCACCGTCAGCCTGGTCGGGCTGGGCATCCGCACCATCCTGCACCGGCTCGGGCCCGCGCTGGAAGTGTTCGAGCAGCGCCGCATCTACCAGGTCAGCCAGGCAGCCAACGACCTCAACCTGACCTTCGTGGTGGAGTCGCGCCATGCAGACCGCCTGGTCCAGCAACTGCACCAGCAGGTGATTCCTGGTGGCGTGGGCGGCGACTCGATCTTCGGACCGACCTGGGAACAGCTCTTCCGCCGCGATGCCGAGGTCAAGCCGGCCCGCCCGTGGTGGAGCGAGCAGCGCGAAGAACTGCTCGAACGCCTGTCGGGTCACGACAGCGCCTACGTGTATTCGCTCGCTTGCGTCCGCGCCGCCTGCACGCGACTGAAGTCCATGCAGTCGGTCGACCGCGTGCTCTACTCGATGAAGGCCAACTCCCATCCCGACATCCTGCGTACCGTTGTCGCCAGCGGTCTGGGCATCGAATGCGTGTCCACGGCCGAAGCCGAGCATGCCCTGAACAGCGTCGACGGACTCGACCCCTCGGCCATGCTGCTCACGCCCAATTTCATTCCGCGCAGCGAATACCGCAAGGCGCTGGAGCTGGGCATGCGCCTGACCATCGACAACCTGCATATCCTCGAACAATGGGGTAGCGACTTTGCCGGCCGCGAACTATTCCTGCGCCTGGACCCCGGCTCCGGCCTGGGGCATCACAAGCTGGTGCGAACCGCCGGTTCGCATTCCAAGTTCGGCATCCCCTTGTCGGAACTCGATCGCGTCCAGCGCCTGGCCGATGCCCACGACATCCGCATCGTCGGCCTGCACGCGCATACCGGCTCGGGCATCCTGCATGCCGACAACTGGCACCGCAGCCTGGAAACACTGGGCGAGGCCGCGCGCCAGCTCGGCGAAGTCGAGGTCATTAATCTCGGCGGCGGCCTGGGCGTACCCGACCGCTCCGACGGCCAGCCGCTGGACATCACCGCGCTGGACGGCGGCCTGGCCAGGCTCAGGCAACAGCTTTCCCAGCCCGTCGAAATCTGGATCGAACCGGGTCGCTACGTGGTCTCCGAGGCCGGCGTGCTGCTGGCCCGCGTCACCCAGACCAAGGGCAAGGGCGATGTGCGCTACATCGGTGTCGCCACCGGCATGAACTCGCTGATCCGCCCGGCGCTCTATGGCGCCTGGCACGAAATCGTCAACCTCACCCGGCTCGATGAAGCCGGCGACCATGTCTACAACGTCGTCGGCCCGATCTGCGAGACCGGCGACATCCTGGGCCTGGACCGCCTGCTGCCCGAAAGCCGCGAAGGCGATGTCATGCTGATAGCCAACACCGGCGCCTACGGCGCGGCCATGGCCTCGCGCTACAACCTGCGCGATCCGGCCAGGGAACTGGTCATCAGCTGACTCGTGCAGCTCCTGCAGATTCGTTAAACTCAGGTAATGGAGAAAGAACACACTCAATCTCGACCAGAATCTTCTCATGACGCTTCGATGATCCGCTGGTTTGCCAGCCTCTCGGCCGACCAGCGGCTGGCCGAGCTGGACTCCAGGGTTGCCTTTCTCCATGCCTTGAGGTCCGAACATGACTCCGAGCTTCCGAGAGATTCTGGAAACGCTCAACCAGCACGAGGTTGAATACATCGTTGTTGGTGGAGTGGCTGCCGTCATTCACGGTGCGCCGACGACCACCTTTGACCTCGACACTCTCGTTCGCCTGGAAAAAACCAACGCCGAGCGCTTGATCCGGGCCTTGTCGAATCTTGAAGCTCGATTTCGCGAACACCACAAGCCCATTTATCCCACCGTTGAACACATCCTCGCTGGCGGTCATCTGCTGCTGATCACGCGGGCCGGACCGCTGGACATCTTGGGGTTTATCGGCGAGAACCAGTGCTACGAGGATCTGGTCGACACCTCCACGGAATTGCAAATGAGCGTGGGCTCGCTAAGAGTGCTGGACCTGGACGAACTGATCGCCGAAAAGAAGCGCATGGGGCGATCCCGGGATCATGCTGCCGTCGAGCTGCTCGAAGCCGTTCGACGCCATCGATCGTCGCAGGGCTAAACTGGCAGGAATCGCCGCCTCAAGACTGAATTCCGCCAGCATCATTCTCGAGAATTGAAGCGTCTGAGAACGTCAACCCATGCTATGGCGCTACGCACACCGGCAGGCGAATGCGTTCGAGCAAGCGGGCAGCTTCCGGGTCGTTCAGCAGCTGGCCACGCCGGCTCAGGATGAGTTCGATGGCACGGGCCTGGCCCAGTGCGTGAATCAGACTGGCGGGATTGGCGGCAGTCAGGACCCGGATGTCATGCGGCACTTCAGCGGGATCAAGCGCGGTATTCGCCTGATGCCTGACACTCTCGATCTGTTTCGGTGCCAGACCCGGCGGCAGCAGCACGCTGATGCCGCATTGATGAAGCGTTGCCCGCTCGTGGGCCACGGCCAATACGGGTTCCAGCGTCGATCCGTTCTCGGCCAGCACGGCAATACGCCCACCCGGCACCGGTCGACTCGCCGTCCAGATCAATACCGCACCGGGCGCGGAGCGCGCCAGCGCCAGCGGCACGGAGCCAAACGTTCGACCCAGCCGTTGGGACCAACCGACACGACCCACGATCAAGAGATCGTCGGGGGCGCTGAACGACAGGATTTCCTCGACGACGCGCCCGCGACGCACAACGAGCTCATGCTCGATACCGCGGGCCCGGGCGATGCGCTCCAGGGCCTGTCGCAGCAGGCGCACACGTCGCCTGATTTCACCCCTCACGCCTTCGGCCGGACGCTGGCGCAGCCCGCCGGATGTCGCACCGATCTCGCCGGCAAAGGCAAACCCGGCGCTGCGAACAAGGTCCCGCTCCTCGACAAACAGCCCCAGCAAAGCGCCCCGGTGATGCCGGGCCAGGCCAGCCGCTGTTTCCAGTGCCCTCATGGACTCGGGTGAATCATCGAGCAGGACAATGATCCGCTGGCCGACGGGCAACGGCCCATCCCGGCGATCGGATGGCCCGGCCGCCATGGTCAGTCGTCCTCGCTGCCGTCGCTGGCTTTTCCATTGGCGTCCCCGTTGCCATCCTTGTTCCGTCTACCGCGCCGCGCCGATTTTGCAAAAGTCTCCAGGCGCTCGCTGACCCGACGATTGAAACTGCCCTCCGGATACTGCCCCCCTGCATCAAGCTCACCGGCCTCCAGCCCAGTCATCAAAACGATGCTGTCATCGACGCTGGCGATCGGATAGACGAAGAACCGCTCCTCGGCAATGGCTTCGCGCACGTCCGCGCGCAGCATCAGGTGCTCGACATTGCTGACCGGGATCAGCACCCCCTGGCCATCGATCCCGCCGGTTTCCAGGCAGGCATCGTAGAAGCCCTCGATCTTTTCATTGACGCCACCGACGGCCTGCACCTCGCCATGCTGGTTGACCGAACCGGTCACGGCCAGCGACTGCTTCAGCGGCACATCGGCAATGGCCGAGAGCAGCGCCAGGGTCTCGGCCACCGAGGCCGAATCGCCGTCCACGCCGCCATAGGACTGTTCGAAAGCCAGGCTGGCCGACAGCGACAACTCGCCCTCGGGTGCATAGCGGCCGGCGATGAAACGCGACAGGATCATCACGCCCTTGCTGTGGATCGGACCCCCCAGCTCCACGGCGCGCTCGATGTCGACCACCTGGCCCTTGCCGGGACGCGCGGTCGCGGTAATGCGCGACGGGCGCCCGAAACGGAATCCACCCAACTGCAGCACCGACAGCCCGTTGACCTGGGCTGTGCGCTCGCCGCGGGTAGCGAGCAATACCGTGCCGCGGCGGATCTGCTCCAGGCTTTTGCGTCGCAGTCTGTCGGCCCGAGACAGGCGCTCGTCGATGGCGTGCTGGATATGCGCCGCCTCGATCACTTCGCTGCCCGCCTCACTGGCCCAGTGTCCGGCCTCCATCAGAATATCGCGCAGCACACGATCGCTGGCGGTGAGCTTGAGCTGGTCGTCGGCCAGCCGGCTTGCATGCTCGATTACGCGGGCCACAGCACCGCGATCCAGTGGCGGCAGCCCGGCCCCGCGGGCCATGGTCGCGAGCAGGCGTGCGTAGAGCATCAGGCTTTCGTCGTCACGCTCAAGTTCATCTTCGAGATCGACTTCGACCTTGAACAGTTCGAGAAAGTCGGGATCGTAGTGAGCCAGCAGGTAGTAGAGCATGCGCTCGCCAACCAGTACCACCTTGATCGACAAGGGAATGCGCTCCGGCTGCAGGCTGGCGGTACTGACCAGGCCATAAAGCCTTTCCAGCGACTCGATCTGCACCGAGCCGGAAAACAGCACCCGCTTGAGGCTTTCCCAGGCCATGGGATGGGTCAGCACGCGGCGCGCGTCGAGCACCAGGTAACCGCCGTTGGCCCGGTGCAGGGCGCCGGCCCGAATCAGCGAGAACTCGGTATGCAGGGCGCCGTTGCGCACCTGGTGCTCGATGCGACCGACCAGGTGATGATGGTTGGGCAGGTCCTCGTAGACCAGCGGCGCACCCTCGAGCTCGGCATTGTCGACCAGCAGGTTGACCCGGTAGCGATCGAGCAATTCATCCGGCGGGCCACCACCGCGCCCGCCACGAAACGCGGCGGCATTCTCGACCACGTCTTCGCGCACGCGATCAAGATGTTCGATGACCGACGGGGCATGCGACCAGCGCTCCTTGAGTTCGCGCATCGGCCCGCCCAGCGCGAACAGCATCATTTCCTCGTTGAGCGAACGCACCCGGGTCGCCAGTTCCTTGCGCAGGCGAGGGATGCGCTGGACGGCCTGCTGCAGCTTCTTTTGCAGCTCGGCCACCTTTTTCTCGATGCGCTCGCGCTGGTCTTCCGGGAGCTTCTCGTATTCCTCCGGCTCCATCACCTCGCCATCGAGCATCGGCGCCAGGGTAAATCCCGACGGTGTACTGATCAGCGCGATGTCGCTTTCGCCAGCCTCACGCCCAATCTCGGCGATCCCCTCCTGCTGGCGCTTCTCGATGTCATCCTGCAACTCCTGCATGCGCGACTGGTATTCCTCGCTTTCGAACACCGCGGGCATGCTGGTGCGCAACTCCTCCACGAACCCGTCCATGTCGCGATGGAAACGCCGCCCGTCACCGGCTTTCAGGTCGATGGCGCGGGGGTTGTCCGGGGATGTGAAGTTGTAGACGTAGCACCAGTCCGGCGGCACCGACTCGGCAGCAGCTCTTTCGCCCAGCACCTGACGAATCAGGGCATGCCGATCAATGCCGCGCGGTCCCAGCACAAACAGGTTGAAACCGGAGTTTTCGATGGCAGCGCCGAACTGCAACGCGCTGACGGCCCGCTGCTGGCCATGGGGCAGGCCCAGCGCATCAAGATGCTCGGTGGTTTCGAAATCCAGCGACTCGACCGGACAGGCACGGTAGACCTGCTCGGGCGTTAACGCCTTGATGTCAGCCATTCAGCTCTCTCCGCTTTATCCACCCCTGTCACTCTATCAGTCACGGCTCGGGCTGGTGTCAGGTCGGTCCCCGGCCAGGGCAAGGAACTGCTCGTGCAGCAGGCGACGCTCCCGCCGAAGCAGATCAATGAGCTCCTGACGATTGAAAAACAGGGTACGCACCAGGATGCGATCACGATAGACCAGCACGTTGCGCCGATAGCGCAGCGCCACAAACCCGGTCGGCGGCAGTGCGGCAAGATAGACCACCGACCAGGCGATGCCGAAATCGGTGTAATGCCACAACCACAGCCCGATGAAAGAATAGGTCGCACCGAAGGTGATCACCCCGAGCCCGAAATAGCTGAAGGCACGCACCGCCTCGTCGCGGTTGAGCTGCGAGAGCGTCTTGGTCAGTAAGTAGGGCGCCATGTTGTGCACTAACCCGAACAACGCCAGCGGCGCCATCAGCAGCGAGTAGAGCGTCATGCGCAGGCGAATCAACCGCTGGCGCACCGGAGTATCGAAAGAATGCTTCAGCGCCTCGCGCAACTCGGTCTGGCGCAGGTGATCCTTGTAGCGATCAAGCCGGTTGTTCAGCGCAACAACACGGTCGGGATCCGACTGCCAGGCCTTGGTGAGAATGTCGTGAATCTGCTGGCGTGAGTGCATGCGTCGCTCGAAGGCCGCGCTGTGCTCCGGGGTGGTACGCCGATACCAGGCCGCTATCTTCCAAAGCCAGCGCTTGTAGAACCGCTGACCTGCCGGATCGACATGTCGTTCACTCTCATCAAGCTCGAATCGCTCACCCAGGGTGTCGCCAAAGACCTGCGAAAGCTCCTCGACCATCTGCCCGATGCGCTCGTCCTCGATATGCATGGTCGAGCGGTTGAGCTCGCGCTTGATGCGCGCGGTCAGCTCGGCAAACGCCTTTTCCGGTTCGCTGCGATGCAGCTCGGCGTAGTCGGCCACCCGAATCGGCAGTCCGAAGCGCAACAGCACGGTATTCATGAGAAAGTCGCGATTCTCGAAATTCACCCCCACCGGCACGATCACCAGGCCGAGCGAATAATCATTCTGCGCCTCGGCACCCAGGGCCATGCGCGCCGTGCCCTTGCGCAAGGGACCGATCCGGGTCGGCGGCGAGTTCTGCCCCTCGGGAAAAACGCCGACGCAGCCGCCGGCCTCGAGCAGTTCAAACACCTTGTCGAAGACCGCCACGTTGCGCACGGCATAATCCTTGACCTCGTGGGGCCGGTAGATCGGCACCGCGCCCAGCCAGCGAAACACGGTCGAAATCACCGGAAACCGGAACAGTCCGCTGCGGGCAAGGTAGTTGATCGGCCTGTGAATCTGCGTGGCCAGCAGAATGGAGTCTAGAATGGAACTGGGGTGATTGGCGGCCACAATCACCGGCCCCTGCCCGGGCACCTGCTCACGGCCGACAGAACGGATATCGACGAAATAGAGCAGGTTGACCAGGCGCAGAAAGCGGATCAGGAGCCAGTAGAGCTTCATGGGCTTTATGTTAGCCCAGGAGAGTGGGGAGGGAGCGGATGGCATCCGACCAATGGCGGCCCAAGCGGGTGAACGGCCTGGGCGATGGATTCGGAGTTGGTGGCCTTTGCGTCGGCACAATTATCTCATTGCTGCATGAAGCCTCGATGCCTTCGACCCCGCTATCGGGGGAACTGATGGCCGGGGAGGAATCGGTGCCTGGTTCCGTCATCCGCTTGGGCCGCCATTGGTCGAATACCACCCGCTTTGGGGTGTAGGAGAAGGTTTTCATCAGCCTGGCCGGTGCCGGCTGATTACGACAGGGAATGTTGGCGATGATAGTCGCGTAGCTGCTCGATTGCTTCAGTGCAGATGGTTGTCAGGACCGGGGGAGTCGGTATCCCGAACAGAAAGCGGCCGCGCAGGACGACATCTCTCATGGGCAGGCCGGAGGGTGCAGACCTGAGGGCAATACTGAAGCGCCAGCGGCCATCGACGGTGGCGTGTCGCGACTCCCTGCCCGCATCGAGGTCTTTGAGAAACTCGCTCAGCTCGTTCGGGCTGAACCTGAACACATATAAGCCCAGATTGCGGGCCGGGAAGTAGGAAAAGTTGTAACCGACCTTCACACGCAGGCGCAATTCGTATGCGTCATCGGTCAACTGCACCAGCGCAAGATCGACGTGCTCATCGCCCGCCTCCACCAGCTTGAACTCAGGCATGCCTCATACTCTCCCACGTTTCGGTGCGGGCCGGCCCAGCAACCACCATTCGACCACCACCAGATTCAGCACCCAGGACATCCAGGCGGCCGTCGCATAGATCTCGGCGAAGGGTATCCCGGCAGCCGCCCCCAGGCCAAGATAGATCCTCAAGGTAACGGCGGCGAAGGTCAGCGCGTAAGAGCGCATCATCCAGGCACGGTGCGCCGCGAAATCCCTTCGCAATGCGGCGCGCAAAGCCAGCGAACCGGTCAGCAGCCAGCCGATCGACAGCACGAGAAAGCCGGAAGTGGCGGCGAAACCGCCGACCGTGTAGAACGCCAGCCACAAACCGCTCAGGCCACTGAACAGAATGGCCAGCAGATAGGTGCGCCCCAGCAAGCGGTGCAGCCGTGGCCAACGTTTTCGCAGGCTGGAAAGAAACTGGAACGGGCCGATGGCCAGCGCGACCAGACCGGTCAGGGCATGGGCCACCAGCAATTGCCGGAGAAAGCCCTCGCGTGCCTGGATGAAACCGATGGTGTCCGGGCTCCACCAGGCCATGGACGAATAGCCGGCCACGCCAATGGCCAGCAGGGTCATGATGACCCAGCCAATGGACATCGGACCAAGCCGGTGGGCGCTTGTCATTTCCGCTTCGATGTCGCGAGCTTGTGGGCTCCGGACTTTATACCCTTTTGGCGCCGAACTGTCTCGTCTGGTTGAGGTTTGGAGGAGTAGCGGGCGGCATCCGACCGATGGCGGCCCGCGCGGGTGATCGGCCTGGGCAGTGAATGTTTACGTGGTGGCCATTGCGTCGGCGAAACTGCCTCGTTGCCACATAGAATCCCGATGACTTCGATGCAACATTCGGGGGCAATGATGGCCCGGGAGGAGTCCGTGCCCGGTTCCGCCACCCGTTCGAACCACCATCGGTCGAATACCACCCGCTTTGATGTGTGAGAGGAAGCTTGAAAGGCTGGTGGCGGCCTTTCCTTGACCCTGTCATCAATCTACTCCCACACGTCAGGTGGGGAGTGGTCTTGCCCGTGGCCGGGTTCGAGGTGATGGAAGCCGGCACGGCATATCCGAACTTCGAGCGCCCCCAAGTCTTGGTAGCCAGCAAGGCCAGCCCAACTTTGAAGAGGGGAAGTTTTGCTGGCACCAGAACGCCACCGAGCCCTAAACCGGTACAACGCGATTCACCTCGGTTCCGGCCACGGGCAAGACCACTCGCCACCCTGCCCCCATCACCCCAATCCACATGGAGCTGTCATGTACGTCTCGATCAACTCCGAAACATTACAGCTACCCAATCCAGCGCTTCCGGATACCGGCCGGTATCGAGGACAAACTCCTGTCCCCTGGCCACCGATTGCAGGCGCACGCCATTGGCATCGCTGTGCCAGCGCGCCAGGCGGTCGTGGCAACTCAAAGGTACATATCCATTCCGGGGCCGGCACCAGGCGGGCAGGCGCCACTGGCTGGGGCCGGTGGCGTTGGCATCGGTCAGGCAGCGTGCCGGGCTGAAGTGTTCGAAGACGCCGGCGCCGGGCTGGCCCGGATTTGGGCCGGCCGGTAGCGTCAGTTCGCTGCGGGCGATGTAGAGCGTATTGGCCGGGTCGGGGTCACGGCGTAAGTGCGGGTGATAATCGGCATATCGTCGAACCGTTTCCGGGCACGCATCCACGGGCACGACCTCGTCGACCTGCAGCCAGCCCCAGATCAGGTGCTGGCGCGGGGCGCCCGGCATGAACTGCAGTCGCCCGCGATGCCATCGGGTCTGCCGGAACAGGCCGAAGAAGACAAACAGATCGCCCGAGCCGATATCCTGGCCGGCCAGATGGCCCTGCGCCGCGCCTGTCTGGCCGAACAGCGCTCGCCAGCCGCCTGCGCGCGGCAAGTCCGATGCCACGAGATCGGGGTCGAGGTGGGCACGGCTGGTTGCGCGGATTCGTCCACGGGTCAGGTTGGACACCAGCTTTCCGATCGGGCGCGTTTCATCGCCGATCTCCCCGTAGCGTATGGTCGACAGGGCATCGGGGATGGGCAGGGAGATCAGCCGGCCGTCGGGCAGGATCGGGCTGGGCACGCCGCCGGCCGAGGAATCAAAACCCTTGCGGCTGAGAATGATCTTCACGGTCGACCCCTGGGGCCGGCCGAATCTGAGATACTCTCGTTCATCCGATTCATTGTCGCGCAGAGAGATTCATGAGCAACCAGTATCAGGCCTCCGATATCGAAGTCCTGCAGGGCCTCGAGCCGGTCAAGCGCCGGCCCGGCATGTATACCGACACCACCCGGCCCAATCACCTGGTCGCCGAAGTGGTCGACAACTCGGTCGACGAGGCGCTGGCCGGTTACGCCAAGCATATCGAAGTGACCCTGCACAAAGACGGCTCGGTCGAGGTGGTCGACGACGGGCGCGGCATGCCCGTGGACCCGCACCCGGAGCACAAGCTGCCCGGCGTCGAGCTGATCCTCACCCGGTTGCATGCCGGCGGCAAGTTCTCGGGCAAGAACTACAAGTTTTCCGGCGGGCTGCACGGGGTGGGTGTTTCCGTGGTCAACGCGTTGTCGAAAAAACTCATCTGCCGCATCAAGCGCAACGGGTCCGAACACCAAACAATCTTTGCCGCCGGCGAAACGGTCGAGCCGCTGAGCGTTGTCGGCGAAGTCGGCAAGCGCAACACCGGCACCTCGGTACATTTCTGGCCCGACGAGTCCTACTTCGACTCCCCCAATATCTCGCGCCCGCGCCTGAAGCACCTGCTCAAGGCCAAGGCCATTCTCTGCCCCGGCCTGAAAGTGACGCTCAACGATCTCAAGAACGACGAGACCGAAACCTGGCAGTTCGCCGACGGACTGACCGACTACCTGACCGAAAACCTGGAAGGACTGGAGCGGGTGCCGAAAAAACCGTTTACCGGCGAGTTCTCCGGCGCCGACCAGGAAGCGGCCTGGGCCCTGAGCTGGGTGCCCGAGGGCGAACTCCTGCAGGAATCCTACGTCAACCTGATTCCCACGCCGGCCGGCGGCACCCATACCAACGGTTTGAGAACGGGCCTGATCGAGGCGCTGAGGGAGTTCTGCGAGATCCGCAACCTGCTGCCGCGTGGCCTCAAGCTTTCGCCCGAAGATGTCTGGGAGCGGCTGAGTTTTCTGTTGTCGGTCAAGCTGGCCGACCCGCAGTTCTCCGGTCAGACCAAGGAACGGCTGAGTTCACGCGCCGCGGCCAGCTTCGTCTCCGGCGTGGTCAAGGACGCCTTCGCGCTGTGGCTGAACAAGCATGTCGAGGACGGCGAGGCGATCGCCAAGCTGGCCATCGACAACGCGCTCAAGCGCCAGAAGGCACGCAAGAAGGTGGCCCGACGCAAGGTCACCGCCGGCCCCGCCCTGCCCGGCAAGCTGGCCGACTGCGCCTCCTCGGACCTGGAGGAAACCGAACTGTTCCTGGTCGAGGGCGACTCGGCCGGTGGCAGCGCCAAGCAGGCCCGCAATCGCGAGTACCAGGCCATCATGCCGCTCCGGGGCAAGATCCTCAACACCTGGGAAACCGACCCGGCCCAGGTGCTACAGTCACAGGAAGTGCATGACTTGGCCATCGCCATCGGCGTCGATCCGGGCTCCGACGACCTGTCGAAACTCAGGTACGGCAAGGTCATCATCCTGGCCGATGCCGACTCCGACGGGCTGCATATCGCCACCCTGCTCTCGGCCCTGTTTCTCAAGCATTTCCGCCCGCTGGTCGAGGCCGGCCGCGTGTTCGTGGCCATGCCGCCGCTGTTCCGGATCGATGTCGGCAAGCAAACCTTCTACGCGCTGGATCGTGAAGAACGCCAGGGCCTGTTCGCCCGCATCGAGGCCGAGAAACTAAAGGGCAAGGTCACCGAAACACGCTTCAAGGGCCTGGGCGAAATGAGCCCGCTGCAGCTTCGCGAATCCACCATCGACCCCGATACCCGCCGCCTGCTGCAAATGACCGTCGACGACCCGGCCGCCACCGACGCCATCATGGACATGCTGCTGGGCCGCAAGCGCGCCGCCGACCGCCGCCAGTGGCTGGAGGAAAAAGGCAACCTGGCCGAAATCGAGGTATAAATTGCCGACATCAGGGTCAACGACGACCGCAGCGCTCCGCCCACGGCACTGAGGAAAATAAGGAAAGCCCTCTTTCCCTATTCCACAAAACCCTAGGAAACAGCTTATTTTCATAGGGTTACAACACCCCAATAGCAGAAACCAAGAATCTCACCTCACGTGGGGCATCCTATGCAATAATCTTGCAACATATCGTAATGCAAGATTTTATTGCCTAAAGCCCGGGGTGTCGCAATGGATGCAAGTCGAATTCGCCGGCGAATCGCCGCCTTCCGCGAGCGCGCCGGCATCAGCCAGGTCGATCTCGCCCGCGCCCTGGGCGTGAAGGACCGGCAGATCATTTCCAATATCGAAACCGGCGAACGCAAGGTGTCGGCTGATGAACTGGTGCGTCTGGCGGATATTTTCGACGTGGAACTGTCGGCCTTTTCCGATCCCTATCGGGTTGTCGATGAGGCCAGCTTTTCGTGGCGTCGCAACGAGGTCCCGGAACAAACCATCCAGGAGTTCGAGAACCAGGCAGTGAACTGGCTGGCGCTCTATCGACACCTGAGCCGCACGGCCGGCGAACCCGTCAATTCCCTGGTTCCCAAACTGGACATTACCGAGAAGAGCAGTTTCGAGGACGCGGCCAGTGAAGGCGAATCGATTGCTGCCCAGTTTGATCTCGGCGCAGTGCCGGCACTCAGCCTTGAGCAAGCACTGGACGAGAAGCTCAATGTGCTGGTGTTGCAGATTGACGCGCCTGATGGCATTTCCGGTGCCGCCTGCCGTCTGGGCGGGCTGAACTTTGTGCTGGTCAACCGCAGTGAGTCACCCGCCCGCCGCGCCTTCAATCTGGCCCATGAACTGTTCCACCTTGCCACTTGGGACCAGATGCCGCCGGCGCACATTGAGAACGTGCGCCTGCGCGCCAATGGCAATCCTCGCCCTGAGCAGCTGGCCAATGCCTTTGCCAGCGGCCTGCTGATGCCGCGCAAGCCGATGGAAGCACTGATCAATCAGCACCCGAAGCCCGAAGCGGCCGAGCACATTGCCTGGATCATGACGCTGGCCAACGCGATGGGCGTCAGCGGGCCGGCCATGAAGTGGCGCCTGGTCGATCTGGGCTACCTGCCCCGCGCACAGGCAAAACGAATCGACGACGAGAAACTTCGCCTGAACCACGGCGCCAATTCGCACGCTCCGCTCCCTTTCAGTCCGCGTTTCGTCGAACGCCTGCGCTGGGGCCTGGAGCACGGGCGCCTCACCGTTCGCCGGGCAGCCGGGCTGATGGGCATGACGATTGATGCGCTGCATGCCCTGTTCACCGAACATGACGTACCAGCGCCATTTGACCTATAGTCGGTGGCATGGCGTTGCAGAGAGGGAATCTCATCCTGGTCGACGCGAATGTGATCATCGAGGCCCACCGGGTCCGACGCTGGAAAGGCATGGCCAATCAGTTTCGCCTGGTCACGGTAGCGGAAGTCTTCAAGGAAACTCAAACCGGCCATCAGAACCGAACAGAAGAGCAGAACATCGACCCCGCTCTGCTCAGGGAACAGCTCAGCCAGATCGCCGAAGTCAGCAAGACAGAGCTGGCCACCATGGATATCTACTTTCCCGATCACGGGCTGGATCCCGGGGAGCATCACTTGGTGGCCTTTGCGCGAACGTTTGAAGAGCCCGCCTGGCTACTGAACAGCCCTGACATAGGCACAATCCGCGTATGCAGCCAGGCAGGCTGGCTGGACCAACTGATCTCTCTCGAGGCCATGGCCACCGCGCTCGGCATGCCTCACGGCACCAAGCTGCGCGGAAACTACACAGAAGCCTGGCTGCGCCGCCAGGTCAATAAGTTCCGGTTCGGCCTGGGATAATTTAATGCCTCGAACCACCCACCGCCTAGCTCACGAGTAAACCGAGCCGCTCTAATGGAGATTGGCCGACAACCAGGAAGGAATGCAATGAATACCACGGGGGCAATTCGTGTCGAGCTTGAATGGCAGGTCGAGGTTCGGGACGAGCGACTGGCGGCGGATCTGAGGCGCGAGTTCGAGCAGCTGAGTAAGCACGCTGGAAGCCGATTCTTCAGGCCAGGGCGTGCCCAAAGGCAGGTAAAGCGTGAGCGCCCGGGCTGTTGTCGGGCGGAATCCGTAGGCCCGGTAAAAGTCGGCGGCTTTTTCGTTCAGTGCGTCGACCATCAGCACGCGTACTCCCAGTTCTGCTCTCAGGCCTAGACAGCGGGCAACGGCGTGAGCCAGTAGCAATTCGCCGTGGCCTCAAAACCGAAGGAGTCATTGCCCACGGATGACTTCCCTGATAAGATAAACAAAGTTTTCTTATTTTCGATTTCCATTGAAAACCATTTCAGATCAAGAGGTTAAAGCACATGTTTTGCGCACCAATCCGTGGTGGCAGGACGATTCCGCTGCTATTTCCCCTATCCAACACGCCCGGCCTCGGCCATACCTGGAAGTGCTCTACCCTCTGGTCGCACAGCTTGCGGTTCGGCGCGCAGTGGTACTGCTTGGCCCGCGCCGAGTTGGCAAGACCTACCTGATCTTCCACCTGGTCGAGCGCCTGATTCAGAATGGTGTAGACCCGCGACGAATTGGTTATCTGGACGTCGAGCACCCAGTTCTGCAGTACCAGTCTCTGGCCGCTCTGGTCGACGCGCTGGATAGCGGTGTTCCAAGTAGCCCGGATCAGCCACGCTTTGTCTTTCTCGACGAAATCCAGTACCTGCGAGACTGGGAACGTCATCTCAAGCCAATTGTTGATGAACGGCCGGATCTGCGCATCCTGGTTTCTGGATCAGCGGCCGCGGCGCTAAAGCGCAGCAGCCAGGAATCCGGCGCCGGCCGCTTCACCGACTTCCTGCTGCCGCCGCTGACCTTTCCTGAGTATCTGCTCCTGTCAGGGCAACATGAGTTGCTGACCGTCAACGAAAATCGCTACGACGTGCCGGATTACGGTCAGCTCAACCAGGCTTTCATCAACTACCTCAACTACGGCGGCTACCCCGAGGTCGCGCTGTCGAAAGAGGTGCGCGCCAATGCGCAGCGCTTCATCAAGTCCGATATCGTCGACAAGGTGCTGCTCAGAGATCTGCCGATTCTTTACGGCATCAGCGACGTGCAGGAGCTTAATGCCCTGTTCACCATGCTGGCCTACAACACCGCCCAGGTCATTTCACCGAGCGAGCTGAGTCAGAAGAGCAATGTCGCCAAACCGACCTTGCTCAAGTACATCGAATACCTGGAAGCCGCGTTTCTCATCCATCGGCTCCAGCGCATCGACCAGTCGGGACGACGATTCAAGCGTCAACGCCAGTTCAAGGCCTATCTCACCAACCCGACCATGCGGGCGGCCCTGTTTGGCGAAATGACCGCAGATCATGACAGCTTTGGCGCTCTGGTCGAAACTGGGCTGCTGGCACAGCTTTTTCACGCCGACCGTGAAATTCGCTACGCCGCCTGGAGCGGCGGCGAGGTTGATCTGGTTCATCTACATAGAAATCTTCAACCCCAGGCGGCACTGGAAGCCAAGTGGAGCAACCGACCGCTGCAAGACGCCCGCCTGACTCGCAACCTGGCCAAGTTCTGTCGCAGCACCGGGCTGAATGCGGCGATTTGCACCACGATAGACCAATGGGGCGAGCGGCAGCAGGATGGTATCCTCATCCGTTTGATCCCGGCAGCGATCATGTGCTATCACCTCGGCGCCATCACGCTCGACAGCGCTGGTATACCGGTGGTTGCGGAAAACCGAGACAAAACCTGAGCCCTGCAGCAGACATTGACCTGGCCCGTTCGCGACTGGCGGAACGGGAGCGTTGAAAATGAGCAAACATATTGGAAGCCGCCTTGATGACTTCCTCGAACAGGACGATCTGCTGGCCGAGAGCGAAGCAGTAGCCACCAAGCGGGTCATCGCCTGGCAGATCGAGGAGTTGATGAATCAATAAGGGTTGAGTAAATCGGAAATGGCCCGCCGAATGGGAACCAGTCGATCCGCGCTCGAGCGCCTGCTCGATCCATCCAACCCGGCTTATTCATGACCCAGACGTAGCGAGACAGTGTCAGGTCCCGCAGCTGTGGGGTTTCGCGACCGAGCGCACCGGAAGCGTAGCCGTCGCTACGGTGAGGATGCGCGACCGAGTGAAACGCCGCAGATGCGGGGCCTGGCGCTGTCGCAGTAGACTGGGTCATGAATAAGCCGGGTCCAATCCTTCTGTTACTTTACTGACGATTGAGCGTGCCGCAATGGCGCTGGGCAAGAAGGTGCGGGTGGAGTTGGCGGCCTGAGTTTGAGACGGAAATAGAATGCGCACGCACAGCCCCCGACGATCTTGGCGGCATCAACAACCCCGACATGCACCGGTTTGAAACCGATCTGGAAACCACGCTAAGGTTGGCCCCGATGGTGCCGACGGACCGGTTGGTGGTTTCGGAGAGTGGGATTCATTCTCGCGAAGACGTCAAAAGACTGCAGGATGGGGGCGTTTTTGAGTGGGGAGACTTTTATGCGAGTTGGGGGAGCCAGGGGAGGATTTGAGTCGGCTAATGGCCAGATGAGGCCACCGGATAGCGACCTCGTACGGTCGACAGAATCGGCATCGCCAGCCGCATAGTTCCGGATTGCCGGCAAGCCGGAATTCCGGCATAATGCCGGTATGGAGACCGTAAAAATCGGCAAAAAAGGCCAGGTGACCATCCCGCGCCGTGTGCTGGAGCAAGCGGGCCTGCCGGCAGAATCGCAGGTGATCATCGAATCGGAGCCCGACGGCAGCATCCGTCTGCGGCCGGCCGTGGTGTATCCGATCGAACTCTACAGCGATGAGCGCATCGCCGATTTCGAACGCGAGAACCGATTGCCGGGGTCATTCCGGGAACGCGTCGGACAAGCCGTGAACCGCCGGGCGAAGAACAAGTAGCCCGACGGCATGCGGGTATTCCTGGATGCCAACATTTTCTTTTCAGCGGCCTGGAAGGAAGGCGCGGACGCCGCGCTATTGTTCGAACTGGCGGCAGCGGAGTTTTGTGAATTGACAACTTCCCGCCTCGCCGTGGAAGAAGCCCGCCGGAATATCGCGCGCAAACGCCCTGGACGACAACCGGCGCTGGAGCGATTCGCGGGCCTGGCTCTGATCGGCAGGGAGCCCGGCGAGTCGCACCTCGCAATGGCGCGAGGGCACGGACTGCCGGACAAAGACATACCGATTCTGGCGGCGGCCATTGCCCAGGGCGCGGACCTGCTGGTTGCCGGTGACCGGCGGGATTTCGGCCACCTGTACGGCTCCAGGAGCGTTGAAGTCGAAGTCATCGATTTGTCCGGAGCAATCGAAAGGCTGCTGGCCGCCTCGGACTAAGCTGGTCGCCTGAATTTGGGAGCACCGGGCAATTGCTTCGATCTCTACATTAAACCGAGATTGAGCCGCGACTGTGTGGTTATCGAGCTGTGCTCCTGCCATGAAAGAGGCATCCATGAACAAGCAATCTGAAGTTTGCCCGGATTGTGAAACCTGTCAACTGCAGCCGGAGGCCTACAGCGACACGATCGAATACCGCGATCGCACGCTGCACCTGGAAGAGCTGGTGTGCCTGGCCTGCGATCACTGCGGCGCCGAAATTTTTCGGCCCGAACACATCCGGGCTAACGATCGCCTCATCGCTGAAGCGAAGCGACGAACTGCTGCTTGCGGAAGACCTCCGCAGGGAATTTGAACGTCTGAGCAAGCGGCGCGCATTCGGGCTGAATTTCGAGCGGCATGTGCCGGAGACGGTGGAGTTCGCTGCCCCAGATTGGGGCGGAGAGGGGCCGGGCGCTGAAGATGCCCGGCGACCTAGTGGGAATCAACAACCACGATATGCACCGGTTTAAAACCGACCTGGAAAGCACGCTAGGGTTGGCGCCGATGGTGCCGAAGGACTGGCTGGTGGTTTAGTAGAGGGGGATTCATACTCGGGAAGACGTCTACGTCAAAGGATTGCAGGATGGAGGCATTGGGGTGTTTTTGATTGGGGAGGCGTTTTTTGCGGCAGGCTGATCCTGGTGAGGCACTAGTGGGCCATGCGGCAAGTTAGGTAACACTCAGAGCCATTGTGCCGTCGCGAATCAAGGCGCGTTTCGCAGGGAATGGCCGTAGCCCTTGCCAAGAAACGCAACGCCGAGTCGCGCCGGCACAGTGGCTCCCGAAGGGCCGCCGCACAAGCGCCGAGGGCAGGGCAGGCGAAGCCGCATGGCGACTTTCGCGCAGCGAATGAAGCCTTGCGAGCGGAGCCGTTGCTCGTGTTGCACTCGCTTGAATTGGCGACGGCCAGTCCTGCACGCGCAACGGCATTCCAGCTTCGCTTCTTCGAGCAAGCTCGAAACCGCAAAGCTTCCATTGCCTGCGCTCGCGCGCCTTGCCCACGACGCTTGTGCGACGGCTGAGTGTTACCTAACTTGCCGCATGGCCCACTAGTGTCCAGCGGGCTTCACTTCGCTTCCGGTTGCTCGTCAACCATCCGGGAAGAGCCGTGATGCCCGCTGTTGCATTTCAGCGGCAAGCGCCCGGCCGTCTTCGCCCTGTTCGTTCAGTTTTTCGATGATATTGCGATAGCTTTCGGCATCCCGGTCCTGGCTCAGCTTGAACACGGTGTCGATGTTCTGTACGTCGATCTCGAAGGCGGTGATCGCCCTCATCATTTTCTGCCTTGGTTTCAACTACGAAGTGCAACGGTTAACTTTTCTCGCTTATTGTAAGCAACTTCGTTTGGCGTCAGATACCCATTGCACTTCCTTGGTCGGTTGTTGATTCGATGCTCGATCATTCGAATCTCGCCACCGGTCAGCGTCTCCAGATTTCGGCTCTTGGGGAGATACTGCCGGATCAGTCCGTTGGTGTTCTCGTTGGTGCCGCGCTGCCACGAAGCATACGGGTCGGCAAAGTACGTCAAACTGTTCAAATCTTCCCCGATCAGGCGATGTTGCGAGAACTCCTTGCCGTTGTCGAATGTAATCGATTGCACAGCCTCGGCCATGGGGCCGAGACGACGCCGAAACGCCTGCCGCATCGCGTTGGCCGACTTGCTCGGCAGCTTGCCGATACGAAGCAATCGCGACTTGCGCTCGACCGCCGTCATGGCGGCGCCGCGATGACCTTTGCCGATGATGGTGTCACCTTCCCAATGGCCCATAGTCTCGCGCGTGGACACGTCCCCCGGGCGGGCCTCAATGCCCACCCGGTCGGGAATGCGGCCTCGCCGATCCCGTCCACTGCCGTAGCGCTTGCGCCGCTTGCGTTGGCACCTCAGATGGCGCCACAGATCGCCACCGACCGCCTTGTCGGCGTAGATGAACTGATAGATCCATTCCGGCGAGATGGCCAGCGTGCCCTCCAGGGCTGCCCGAGCGCTGATCTGCTCCGGGCTCCAGTCAAGGCGAATCAGCCGGCTGACCTCGGTCCATTGGCGCTTGGTGATTCGGTGCCGGCATCGACTGGCAGCCGCGCGCTCGCTGGCGAGTCGATCCGCCTGCCCGGGTCGATAGCCTCTCAGACCCCGATTGCGAGACAACTCCCGCGATATGGTGCCCGGAGAACGGCCCAGAATGCCAGCGATGCAGCGAATCGTGCAGTTGGCTTCAAGCATAGCTCGAATCTGGTAACGTTCTTCCTTGGTGAGGTGCGTGTAGCTCATCGTGCAACTCCAACGTGGTGGTTAGAGTGCCGATGCTAGCGCACCTCACCCCTAACCAATCAGTGGTGTTGCACTTCGCGGTTGAATCCAAGCACAATGAAGACTTTAACGATCATGAAATACCTCGCATTCGCCACGGCAATTCTGGCTATCGCCGGCTGTGCTGCAATGGCGGGTACTGCCGGGATCGCAGACAGTTCGAGAACCGGCACGATCCACGACGTGCAGTTCGAGGAGCGCATGACGCCGACCAATCTGCGCGTACGGCACGGCGATGAGGTTCGCTGGGTCAATCGGCGCAGCACGCCTGTGAAGCTGGAATTCCTCGACGGTGCGCTGGACGATGTGGTTTGTCAGTCCGGGTTTTCCAGTCTGCTCCGGCGGCAGCAGGAGTCGGCCACGATCAAACCCAATGAAAGCGCCAGTCTCTGCTTCGGCAGGGTCGGTACGATCACATACAACGCTCGTATGGACTCCCCGGTAGCCGGTGGTCAGATGATTGAGTCGGGTACGATTCGAGTCAATCAATGAATCCAGGATAGACGACCACCAGCATCGCCGGACCTCTCAGGGCGGCAGGATGTTCACTATCGGCCTTTCACCGGAGCCAATGGCGGAACAATCACAGCTTCGGCATGCTCCTGCAGCTGGAACTTCGGGTAGGGTGGAACTCGACGACAGTAGGGAGAATGCGCACAGACCGGCGCGCCGAAGGCGCGGGCCACCCCATCTGCCCAATGATCATCGGCCCAATTTGGGTCGCCGTAGTAGTGACCGATAGCATGCGCCATCTCATGCGCCATGACGTAGTAGAAGCGCCCGTGCAGCCAGGATTCCGGCCAATGACCCGAGTAGATGCGATCATGATTGATGCTGATGTAGGGCCCTTCCCCTTCCGGGCAGGAGCGATACGGGCAGGTAATTCCCCAGTGGCGTGATTGCCTGGTGCGCAAGCCTTGCCCATTGCACAGCTTGCGCCATTGACCACTTTTCCACCACGGCGCCAGCCAGGCCTGGGCATGATCCGGACCAAACTGGTTGAGCGTGTATTCCCAGATTGCATTGGCTGCCGCCCAGCAGCGCTGGTGGGGCAGGTCGCCGGGAAATTGCTCGGCCGCACGGGACAGGCCCTGTTCCAGGTAAGGGCGAGCCGGGAAATCATAGTCGGCATGGGCTCCAGGAGCTGTCCAGGCCAGGACAAGCATCAGACCGCCAAACCGCGCGCAAAAGCTCCTGATATCTCTTCTCCCGAGATCATCGACGACCTCGCTGGCAAGAAAAACCATCCCGAGCCAAGCACCAGGCTGCATCGTCCGACGTACCGGATACTCTCGTCAAGTCTTTTTTGGGTAACACCCAGGGGAGTACAGGAACGACTCGGTGGAAAAAGTTTCACCCTCGTCCGTCGGGGATGTAACCCCGACCTACATTCCTGTCGGATTATTCGGGACTGCCGCCATTTCAGGTCGGCGTAGCGCAGGGAGCGTCGAAGGGGCGGTTTCGCGCAGCGAAGCAGCCCCTTCAGAGCGACCAGTCGCGCGTATGGCCGACGGTCGACCTTGCTCAGGCATCCTGTCGCCGAAACGATTTTATCTGCGCAGCACCAGTGGCTGCCGGCCCGATCGCTGGCGCAGCCAATTGATCGGTCGATGAACCAGCCTTTTTTCGACCAGCCACTTTTCGAACCGGTACTTGCCGGGAAAATCAAGCAGGAAGAAGCCGACAAGTAGCGTGATCAGACCAGGCCCCGGCAATACCAGCATGGCCAGCCCGACGACAAGCAGCAGCGTGCCCAGCAGGTTCTTGCCAATGTGAATGACAAGTCGAACAGGCGGCGAAAGGTTGATCCAGCTGCGATCAGGGCGCCGTTCATGCGCGAAATAATCCGGACGAATATGCGATACCAGAAACGGCACAAGGAAAAAACTCCCCACCAGCACAGCGAAGGATAGTGCGCTGCCGATCCACAATAGCACCGAGTGATCGTCGATCCACTCAAGCATGCTTCAGGCTCCACTCCAGTCGTTGCTGGTATTGCGCAGGAAACTCATTTTAGCTTCAATCATCCTCTATCTGTTCCGTAACGCACGGACGGCAAAGGGGCGTTCCTTCACAATCGGCCGCATGAATGCGATACTGCCGCCGCCGATACGATCAAGAACCGTCAGCCTTCTGCTTTACGGGTTGGCTGTCTTGATGGTCCTGCTGGCGCCGATACTGGGAATACTGGCGGCGACTGCTGTGGCCTGGCAGGCTCTTTTGGCCGGATCGATCTGGTACATGCCGCTGGGCCTGGTACTGGTGCTGGCGGCAATCGCGATGGCATACAGTCACAACCTGTTCGACCTGGCCGTGCTCGGCCTGGTGATTGTCGCGATGATCGCCTGGTTCACGGCCGACGGCCTGCAACAGGGCCGACTGGTGGAAGCCCTGCTGGCCATGGCGCCCCGGACCCGGTGGTTGTCAAGATAGAAGTCGCCTTTTCCATACTCATGCAGCCTGACTTTCCGGCTGCTTTTCCTTTTCCGGGTTCAACCACACGGCTCCTGCCGGAGACCAGTTGCGGGTATCCCCACTCCAGCGCTGTGGATGCTTGTCCCGCGCCGCTTGATAGACGGCATGGCGTTTGGCCAGGATCTCAATGTCCTGTCCAGTGTGGCGCTGGTGCGGGGTGACGTAGTTGATCCCGCGATGCTTGTGCTGATGGTTGTACCACTCGACAAAGCGCGCGACCCACTCGCGTGCCGCTTCCAGCGAGGCAAAGCCAGTCTTCGGGAAGTCCGGCACATACTTGCAGGTTCGGAACAACGATTCGACGAAGGCATTGTCATCACTGACCCGCGGTCGGCTGAACGAGGCCGTGATACCCAGCTTGCCGAGCATGACCTGGACGGTCTGACCTTTGATCGGGCTGCCGTTATCACCATGGAGGACCAGCGGTTGATCGACGCAGCCTTCCCGCCAGACCGTCTGCTGCACCAGCTCACTGGACAGCACGGCACTCTCGCTATCATGCACTTCCCAGCCTACGATCTTGCGGCTGAACAGATCCATGATCAGGTACAGGAAGAAGAAGCGCCCACGGATATCGGCCGGCAACCAGGTGATGTCCCAACACCAAACGGTGTTGGGCGCATCGGCACAGTGCGTCGCTGGCGGCCGGGCCGCTGCAGGCTTGCGGGCACGACCGCGATGGTGCTGCTGGTCCTCGTCATTCAGTACGCGGTAAAAGCTCGACTCAGAGGCCAGGTAGCGGCCCTCGTCGGCCAACTTCGGCACGATCTGGCCCGGCGGCATGGAAGCGTGCTCGGGCTCGTTGCAGACCGTTACAATCGCTTGCCGTTCTTCAGGCTTGAGCGCGTGAGAAGGCAACGGGCGCACTGCCTCAGGCCGTTTGTCGGCGCGCACGCCGCCATCAGCCGTCCAGCGCTGATAAGTGCGTGCCGTGATGCCCAGCACCTGGCAGGCGGGCCTGAGACGGGCGCCAGCGGTTCTGGCCTCGTCGATCAGCTCAACAGCTTTCTGGCGATCCGGGGTGCTGATCATTCGTCCTCTCCGTCCCCCCAGATCGCCCGGGCTTTTTTTGACAAGGTAAGCAAGGCAGCCGTCTCCGCCAGGGCCTTTTCCTTGCGTGCCAGATCGCGCTCGAGTTCGCGCATCTTCCGGCGTTGTTCCCGGTCAGCCTTCACTTGGCTGGCGGTGCGTTCCTCGGCCCAGTCGTTGGCCTGCTCGCAGGCCCGACGCCAAGCAGCCAGCTGCTCAGGATACAGGCCGCGCTTGCGGCAGTATTCCGAGCGCTCAGACTCGTTCATCGAAGCCGTTTCAATCACGGCCGCGAACTTGTCCCGAGCACTCCAGCCCTGGGCGTCAGATCCGGCATCGGGGTACAGCTCTCCGCGCTCCCGAGCCTGCTTGCGCCACAAGTACACCGTCGGCTCAGAAATGCCTTCCTCAGCGGCGACTTCTCGGACCGTTCGATTATGTGGTGGGCACAATTTGGCCAGCACTGATTTTCTGCGTTCTTCTGAATACTTCACTGTCAGCTCCTGTCCGCCCCCTCTTGGAGACTATTTTAGAGGAGACGACAACTATCCTGACAGAGGGGGGACCGGCCTCATGGCTGGTCTGCTGCTGGTGATGGTTCTGGCACTGGTGCTGATCCATGCAGCGCGCCGGACCAGCCGGTGGTAATAATCGGGCACCGGATCGACTCTGGGCAGATGAACCGGGAAAGTGGTGCACTGGGCCGGCGAAGAAGCGACCTCGATCTGCCCGTCAGGTGCGCTCACGATGCGCACCGCACCGCCTCAATGAGCTGATTCGGAATGCCAATCCTGTTGCAGACTGGCCAGGCGGCGGGCCTGGGCCTTCAGGCGTCGATCGAGTTCCCGAAAGCGCTTTCTGAAGACATGCTTCTGCCAACGCTCGCGCAGTGCCGCGCTACCGGCCTGGAGCCGCTCGGCCTGAACAGACTGCCACTGGCCGACGGTATCCCTGAACTGCTGGTACTCGCGCTCGAGGGCTTCGGCCCAGGTTTGGCCGGCATGGCTTGAGGCCAGCTCGCTTTCGAGTTGGCGAATCTGCATTGCCACTTTTGCCCGCCGGATCCTGAAGTTCGGGGTGCGCTTGAGCTGGCTGGCCAATCCAAGCGATGAACAGGCTGCGATCAGCCACTTGCCCGGGTCGAAATGCCACCAGCGTGTACCGTTGCGGTAATCGGCCTGAAAGGCATGGTGAAAGTTGTGATAGCCCTCGCCCCAGGTCACAAGCGCCAGCCAGCCGTTGTCGCGGGAGGTGTTTTCATCACTGTAGTGGCGCTTGCCCCAGGTATGAGCCAGCGAATTGATGAAGAAGGTACAGTGCTGGCTGAATACCAGCCGGACTGCGCCGGCCAGCAGCACCATGCCGATGACCTCGCCGACCAGCACGCCGAGCAGGACCGGCACACCCAGGTTGAACAGCCAGGTCAGGAGAAAGTAATGGCGGTGTTGCCACTTGAGCAGCGGATCGCGTTCGAGATCGCGAACCTGACTGAAATCAACCGCACTGGAAGGCCAGTGGCGCAGCATCCAGCCAATATGGGCGTGCCAGAAGCCGGTACGGATCGAATGTGGATCACGCTCGATGTCATCAACGAAGCGATGATGAAGACGATGGCGCGCACACCAGACCAGCACCGAGTTCTGCAAGGCGAAAGTGCCGAAGATGACGAAGAACAGTTTCAACGGCCAGGCCGCCTGGTAACTGCGATGCGACCACAGCCGATGGTAGCCGGCGGTAATCGAAAGTCCGCTGAACAGCCAGATCAGCCCGGCGGTCAGCCAGGCCCAGCCGCTGAAGCCCACCAGCACGCCCCACAAGGGAGCGGCCACCAGAGCGAGCAGGTGGACAGCGATGAAGTAGATAACGTTGGCTGTGGCCAGTGGCGGATTGCTTGCGGTCATGATGTCAAACTTCGGACCTTCTTTTAAGGATGCGAAATCATTGCATCACAACGATGGAGGCGACTTCTGTACGGAAGCGAACACAACCAGTCGCGGACCAACTGCCGGCTACAGAGCCGACCTTGATCCATCCTTGAGTCGGCGAAAGTGATAGCGCACCTTGCCGGCCCACTGTTCATCAGCCATATCGGGCCAGTGGTCCTTGTCAAAACCTGGCGCCGCCTTGAGACGGTCGATTCCGACATCGAGCAAGAAACACTTGCGATCGGTATCGAGGTCGAGCGCGCTCCACGGAATGGCAAACAGTCGGTCGCCCATGCCGAGGAAGCCGCCGCAGCTCATCACCGCGTAGCGGATTCTGCCGTTGTCCATGTCAAACATGAAATCCTTGATGTAGCCCAGCTTCTCGCCATAGCGGTTACAAATGTCATCACCGACAAGCGTGGTCGCCGAAAGCAGCAAGGTGCCATATTTGCGGGCTGACCGGGTATCCGAACGAGCTTTGCTTGCCACTTCAGAGGTATCGTTCATGATGTGCCCCGCATGATCTTTGCCTGCGCATCACCCACGCCTTTCTGGGCCTGGCCGACTGTACATTGACAACCGATCGAATCAGTTCGACCGCGGTATCGATCTCTGTCTCGAAGCTGACAAGGCCATTCAAATGCACGACGTTCCATAACACCTCCACGGTGATGTTTGCAATGATCAGGGTGGATCCTGGCACCTTGAAAGTCGGGACAAAGTACCACCGTGTGGAATGATCGCCCCCATTACCCGATTGCGTCTGTACGCTTGAACACATTGTCGATGCGTGACCCAGGAAGCGGTCGCTGCATGCCGGCCTGATAGATACGGTATCCGCTGCCACTGCCAACTTTGGCGTGGTACATGGCTGTATCCGCCCTGTGCATCAGTGATTTCATATTGATGCCATGTTCTGGATAAAGACTGATTCCTACACTCAACTCCAGGCTTTCCGTGGGGGCATGTGCATGGTAAGGCATGGTTGCTGCCGCCAGCATCTTTTCAGCGACTCTCACTGCATCCTCGCGCTGCCTGATCTCGCTAAGCAAAACGACAAACTCATCGCCGCCATGACGGCAGATCAGATCGGTGCTGCGCACGCAGGATGTCAGCCTCCACGACAGGAGCTTCAATAGCTGGTCGCCGACTTTGTGACCCAGGCTGTCATTGACCTGCTTGAAGTTGTCGAGATCGATGAACATCAGCCCGACGCAGTTCTGGTGGCGCCTGGCCAGATGGATCGCCTGATCGAAGTGTTCGGCAAAAGCCGCCCGATTGAGCAGACCGGTCAGAGCATCGTGGCGGGCCAGGTGTGTCACTCGTGCCACGTTCTGCCTGGACATTTTCTGGTCACGAAATATCACGACCGCACCAGCAAGTCGGCCGGCGGTGTCAATGATGGGTGCGGCCGAATCCTCGACGGCCAACTCACTACCGTCGGGCCGCAGGAGCAGGCAATTGGGTGGCATCTGAACGATCCCCAGACCCTCCATGGCCCGATCGGCTGGATTGCATACCGGTAGCCTGCTGCTCGCATCAACCACCCTGAATACCCTATTGATCGGCTGACCGCATGCGGCCTCGCGAGACCAGCCAGTCAGTTCTTCCGCCACGGCATTCAGATAGCTCACCCGGCCTGAGGCATCGGTACTGATGACTGCATCGCCAATGCACTCCAGCGTGACCCGCGCGCGCTCCCGTTCGCTGGAAAGTGCTTCGGTTGCAGCCTGCTCGGCAGCCTTGATGGCAGTGATATCTTCAATGGTGTGGATACGGCATTCAGGCGCCGGATCAGTCTCCAGACGTGCAATGCCATGCCTGGTCCAGGTCTGTTGTCCGGCGCCATCAATCATGCGAACATCGAAGCTCAGTGGGTCCTGCCCAGCACTGGCTTCCTGCCACCGGATAGGAATCGCCGCTCTATCTCTCGCATCGATGGCCTGGCACCAGTTGGTGCCCAATAGTTCCGATGCCGATGCTGCATATAACCTCTGGCAGGCTGGATTGCTATAGGTGATGATGCCGTCCAGGTCGGTGATCATAATGCCTAGTGGCAGGACTTCCAGCAGCGCAATCTCCGCTTCGGTACTCAAAGGGCGCTGGATTTCATCGAACTGATTGGCCGTAGACGGTCTGGACACCATGCCCCCTTCATTCTCCCACTCATCCAGTCTTTCGGAGCAAGGCCGGACTCGGCGACCGTGGGGTTCCTGGCCGGGCATCTGAATAGACACAGTTTTCGCTCACCTGTTCATCCTGGGCTGATTGGTCAGCCTATCAACGCGCTAGTCGCCCGTCGGTGCGCTAGCGCACATATTGCTCGCTTACTGTTCGGTAGCGCACGGATCATCTGTACTAACGGTCTCACTATTGAGCAGACACTCAGCTTCGGCCTGTCAGCGCTTGTGGCAAGGCGCACTTGGAAAAATGGGCGCTGATGCGCCCATTTTCTCGGTATTGCCAGCCCGGTCAGTCGATGACAAAACTGATCCGCATGATCACGCGGTAGTTGGTGATCTTGCCATCGTCAATGGTCAACTTCTGTTCGGCTATCCAGGCGCCTTTTACATTGTGCACCGTACGTTCGGCACGCTTGATGCCGGATTCGATGGCGTCCTGAAAGCTGATTGAAGAGTCACTTGAAATTTCAATTATCTTGGCAATGGTCATGGCTATATCCTGATGATGAATAGGCCGGGCGATCGGCTAGCGACCGCCCGGCAAGGTTCCCATGGTTCAGGCGCTCGGTGTCTTGAAACGCCGGCACATGGTCAGAGTGATCCCACCCAGTAGCGACAGCAGTCCGCCCAGAGCAATGATCGGCAGCGGGCCGGCGGTTGCCGGCAAAGTGGTCGGTCTGGGGGATGTGGTCGGCTGCGCCTGGGCCATTTGAACTGGTGCCTGTGCGGTCGGCTGTGGCTCGACAATCTGAACCACTTCGGCAGGCGGTGCGCCCGGCTCCGTGGCAAAGGCGTACATGCCTTCCGGCGCATAGAAGTTCAGGACCTGGCCGCGGCGCAGGTCTGAAAACCTCGTAGCACGACCATCCAGCAACACGCGCTGGTCAGGACCCGGCCTCAGCTTGACGTCGCCAAGCGAGCGGCCACGATCACTCTTGAAGTTCGATGTAATCGTCCCATCGCGATTGGTTTGCTGAAACACAGCCTCGAAGCGCGCCCACTTTTTGCCATCAACAACGATGGCTTCGTGGCAGCCATTGGCAACCCAGGGGTAGTCACGCATCATGTTCTGATGCCAATCAACCTCCGTACAACTGACCCGGTCCAGCTCCGGCGCCGGCATCGCAGGTGCGGCTTGCTGGGCCAGTGAGCTTCCAGTCCATGCCAGACCCAGCAGCAAAGCTGCCGATGTCATGGCCAATACATTCAATCGGGTGTTCATGGTGTTTCTCCTGATGGTAGAGCGGTGGGAATGGCGCCCATAGTGGACGAAATCCCGGATTGTTCAACGGCAATGGCCTGCACGATATAGCGCTGAGGCGCATTGCCGATGAAATAAAAGGGATAACAGGTCACCAGCGTGACAGTGGGCGTCAAGGTGTCATCAAGAACGGTGACATCGTCCGGATCGACTATGACGATCCTGGATACTCGAAACTCACCTGAACCGGCAAGGCTTTCCAGTTCCAGAATGTCGCCGATTCGGACGCCCTTGAGCGAGCGAAAGTAGCGATCGCGATGGGCGGCGACCGCCATATTGCCGCCACTATTGGGCGTGGCTGTTCCTTCGATCCACCCGGCGCCCCGGCTCAGGTTCAACTCGCTGATATCCGAAAAGACCGGCACTTCCAGCCCTACGCTGGTCATGCGCAATATGGCGATCGGTAGCGCGCTTGTGTCACCAGTACCTTCCGGAACCGTCGGCGACTCGGCGACTGTCCTGTCCTGGCCCGACATGGTCTGATCGCCCGGAGTATGATCATCCTGGCTTTGGTTAACCAGCTCAGCCGCGCGCGCCTGGGCAAACAGCTCGATACCTTGCTTGCGATGATTTTCCAGTCCAGTGCTTGCTGCCAGATAGGTCACGATCAGTGCAATGCCGCCAATCCAGCATCCCAATTCCAGAATCAGGCGTCCCGACGACATGGTCTTCGGCTTGCCGCCATTCGGGAGGCGGGGTGTTCGGGAAAAGGTTGAGACGGAGCGCTTTATTGCGGGCATTCCTGTGCAAATTGCAACAAGCGCCCAGCATGAGGCCGGAATCAGAGACCGTCTGTTCGCAAGCACACGCACGGCCAGTGTGCGGCCTGTCTGGGTGATCAGCCGAGCAACTCGACCAGGAAGGCATGCTACTCACCGGCCCCGAAGGGCGGTCGTAACCGGGTGCATACGGCCAATCCGGCCGACACTCGCGCCTTGTCGGTTAGCCAACAAGCTTCTGAATAATACCGCACGGGCACGACTAGCCATTGTGCAAGCGATGACTGGCCGATACCGGGCAATTGCCGCCGACTACGCCGTGGCCGGCCGACTACTGGGCCGCGAGCTGGCCAAACGCTACGCCGATCACATGGCCGACCCAGACGATGACGACACCCTGCTGGACGCGCATATCACCGTGGCCGCCATCGGCAAGATGGAAACGCTGGGAACGGCGCCGGTGCTCGAACGTCTGGAGCGGGAAGCCGACAAACTGGCGCGGAAATGGTTTGATGAATATCGGGTTGCGATCAAAGACTTGAGCGACGAGCGCCGGGCGGTGTACGCCGACATCAAGGGCATGTCCCCCGATCCGCAAAGGGTCGAACCCCAGCGCCCGCGCATCCGTACCGAAAATACCCGGGACGAGAACGGCAACGCGCTGGCTACACGCCCACTGCATCTGATGGCCGACGAGAACGGCCAATTCCCCGTTGCCAGCCTCAATGATTGGGAAATCAGCGTGCTGGATGCCGAACTGGAGCGTAAGGACTGTCTGGCCTGGTACCGAAACCCCTCCCGCGCCTCCGACGACGCGCTGGCCGTGGCCTGGCGCGACGAGGCGGGCAACTGGCGACGCCTATGCCCGGACTTCCTGTTCTTCCACGGCAACGAAAATGGCGTGAAAGTCTCCATCGTCGACCCGCACGGCCATCATCTGGGCGATTCCTTGGGCAAACTGCGCGGCCTGGCCGCTTTCGCGGCCGAGTATGGCCAGTCGTTTCACCGCATCGAGGCGGTGGCCAGGATCGACGATGGAACCATCCGGGTGTTGGACATGACCGAAGCGCCTGTGCGAGAAGCCGTGGCGGCCGCGAGCGATGCCAAGGCACTCTATGCCAGTCCGGTTGCGAGCCAGTACACGCTCGATTGAAACTGGCCATTACAGACTTTCAGCCCTGTTTTTGACGAACCACCGACGCCTGATCTGATCTAATTCGAGGATGAACGATTTCATTCAGGATCAATCACGACGACGTTTGCTCGGGCAGGCAGCAGCATCTTTGCCATTGTTTTGGCTGGGATCGCTAGCCCTGCCTGCCTTTTGGCTGTCCGCAAGGGCGCGGGCCGGCGAGGACCCGCCGTTCGAGCCGCTTGAGTTGCCGGAATCGCGCTGGCGCGAACTCCTGAGCAAGGAACAGTACCGGGTACTGCGCCGCGACGGTACGGAACCGGCTTTCTCCAGCCCGCTGGATGGCGTGTACCGTGACGGTACCTACGTGTGTGCCGGTTGCTTTCTGCCCCTGTTCTCCAGCGAGCACAAGTACGACTCGGGCACCGGCTGGCCCAGCTTCTGGCAGCCCATCGACGATCAACACATCGGCACCCGGCGCGACTTTCGCATGATCTGGCCGCGCACCGAGTACCACTGCGCACGCTGCGGCGGGCACCAGGGTCACGTCTTCGATGATGGCCCGGAACCCACCGGCCAGCGCTGGTGCAACAACGGCGTGGCCCTGGAATTTGTCCCGGAAGGCGAACCGCTGCCCGAGTTGCGGAAAGGGAGTAACCACAGATGAAGGCAGATCAACGCAGATTCACGAAATGGATCGGTCTGGTGCCGATGCTCATGGTCTCAATTGTGATGGCCGACGCGATCGCCGATAGGGACAGCGAGGAACGTTTGCAGAAAGCAACCTTCGCCGGGGGATGTTTCTGGTGCATGGAACCACCGTATGACCGGCTTGACGGCGTGGTCGAGACGATTTCAGGCTTCAGCGGCGGGCATGTATCGGAGCCCAGCTACGAGGCCGTGGTGCGCGGCGTCACCGGGCATCGCGAGGTCGTGCAGGTGATCTACGATCCAGGCATCATCGACTACGACACCCTGCTACAGGTGTTCTGGCGCAATATCGATCCGCTCGATGACGGCGGACAGTTCTGCGATCGCGGCTCGGCCTATCGCACGGCCATCTTTGCCCATGATGCCGGCCAGTTGGAAGAGGCTCGGGCCTCGCTAGTAGAACTCGAGCAATCAGGCCGCTTCGACGAGCCCATCGTCACACCCGTCATCGAGTTCGAGAACTTCTACGCGGCCGAGGACTACCACCAGGGCTACTACCAGAACAATCCGGTCCGCTACCGCTATTACCGGTGGCGCTGTGGTCGGGATGCGCGGCTGACCGAGCTGTGGGGCGAGGAAGCCGGAGGAAAACCATGACTTCTGACCTACACGCGACCGTCTCTGATCTGAGATGATAGGCCGGATGGGCTTGCGTGAACCTCCAGCCGGGCGGCTCTCGCAACCGAAGACACTTGGCACTTCAGACTGAATACCGGGAGCATACGGATGCATCGACTTTTCAAACACCTGGCTGTCGTGGCCGTGGCTGTATTGCTGCCGCTGGCCGCCAGCGCATCGGGCGAACGCTTCGAGTACGTCACCACTGTCGAGGGGATCAGCGAATACCGCCTCGACAATGGCATGCGTGTCCTCCTGATGCCCGACGCCAGTCGGTCGACCACGACCATCAACGTCACCTATTTCGTCGGCTCCAAGCATGAGGGCTACGGCGAAACCGGCATGGCGCACCTGCTTGAGCACATGCTGTTTTACGGCACACCGGATCATCAGGACATCAAGGCCGAGATCTCCGAGCGTGGCGGCGTGGCCAACGGCACGACCTGGTACGAGCGCACCAACTATTTCCAGACGCTGCCCGCCGGCGAGGAAAACCTCGAATGGGCCATCCGCATGGAGGCCGACCGCATGGTCAATTCGTTGATTGACGAGGACGACCTGGCCTCGGAGATGACTGTGGTTCGCAACGAGTTCGAGATCGGCGAGAACAACCCGTTTCGTATCCTCATGCAGCGCGTGATGGCCGCGGCATACGAGTGGCATGGCTACGGACGCTCGACCATTGGCGCGCGCTCGGATATCGAGAACGTGCCCATCGAACGTCTGCAGGATTTCTACCGCAAGTACTACCAGCCCGACAATGCCATCATCATCCTGTCCGGCAATTTCGAGACAGAGCGCGCCCTGGAACTCATTGGCACGCATTTCGGCGCCATCCCGGCACCCGAGCGCGCTGGCGACATGACGCTCTGGCCCAGCTATACCCGGGAGCCGGTGCAGGATGGCGAACGCACGGTCACGGTGCGTCGTTCCGGCAACGTTCGCCTGCAGATGATGGGGTATCACGTCCCACCCGCATCGCATGAAGACTTTGCCGCCGTCCAGGTGCTCAGCCACCTGCTGGGCGACATGCCATCCGGGCGCCTGTACAAGGCACTGGTGGATTCGGAGCTCGCCAGCCAGGTCGGGGCTTTCTCGTGGACATTGCCCGAACCATCGCTGTTACTGCTGTTTTCGCGCAGCAGCGCCGAGGAGGATCTCGATGAGGTGCAGCAGGCCATGCTCAGCGCCGTGGACGAGCTGGAAGACTCCCCACCCAGCGAGGCGGAAGTCCGCCGCGCCATCAACGCCCTGACACGACAGATCGAAACCACCCTGAATGATTCCGGACGCGTGGGCATCCAGCTCAGTGAATGGGCGGCCACCGGCGACTGGCGCCTGCTGTTCCTGCACCGGGACCGGCTGGAAGAGGTCAGCGTTGACGACGTGATTCGGGTGGCCAGCACCTACCTGCGGCGCGACAATCGCGTCCTGGGCCAGTTCATCCCCGATAGCGACCCGAAACGGGCCGACATTCCGGACGCCCCCGACCTCGAAGCCCTTCTTGCCGACTACACGGGGCGGGAAGACCGCGCTGTCGGCGAAGCCTTCGACCCAACCCCGGAAAATATCGAAAACCGACTGGTCCGATTCGAGCTGGCCAACGGCACCCGGGTCGCACTGCTACCCAAGTCCACCCGCGGCAATCGTGTACAGGGCCGGATCAGCATGCGCATGGGTACGCTCGAAAGTCTCAGCGACCTGGGCAACATCCCCGGCACGACCTCGTCCATGCTCTGGCGCGGCACTGAGAACCGCTCACGCCAGGACATTCGCGACGAACTCGACGAGCTGCAAACCAACCTGAACCTGAGTGGCGACAATGCCGTCACCGCCCGCATCGAAAGTCGCCGCGACAAGCTCGAAGGCGTTCTGGAGCTGCTCGAAGACATGTTCAAACAACCCGTCTTCCCTGAACGGGAGCTGGCCGAAATCACGCGCCAGCGACTGGATGCGCTGGACGAACAGCGCGACGAGCCCGGTGCGGTGGCCAGCCGCCAGTTGAGCCGGCATTTCAATACCCATCCGCCCGAGCACCCCAACTACACGCCGGACTTCGACGAGTCCGAAGATCGCATTCGTGCCGTCTCCCGCGATGACCTGGTCGACTTCCATGCCAGCCATTACGGTTTCGGACCCGGCACCACCATCAGCTTCGTCGGCGATTTCGATGCCGACGAGCTGCGCCAGCTGCTTGAAGACCGGTTCGGCGACTGGACCGCCGCCGTTCCTTTCGAGCGAATCGCTGAAGCGCATGTCGATGTCGAGCCCGGGCAACTTCATGCCCAGCTCGATGACAAGGCCAGTGCAGTGTTCATCGCCCAGATGACCTTCCCGATGAATGACGAGCACCCCGACTACCCTGCCATCCGCCTGGCCGGGCACCTGATGGGAGGTGGCTTCCTCAGCTCCCGCCTGGCGAACCGGGTACGTGACGACGAAGGCCTGAGTTACGCCGTTGGCGGTGGCTTCAACGCCCATTCCATCGATGAGCGGGGTTCGTTCCAGGCCTTCGCCATGTACGCCCCCGAGAATCGGGATCGCCTGGTCGAGGTAATGTTCGAAGAGTTCAACAAGGTCATCGAGGAAGGCTTCGAGGCCGAAGAGTTCGAAGCCGGCCGTCGTGGCTGGTTGCAACAAATGGACATCCGCCGCAGCGACGACGGCAACCTGGCCGGCACGCTGTCAAGCAACCTCTACCTGGACCGTGACATGCACCACGAGGCCGATTTCGAGGACCGGGTGCGGTCACTGACCGTCGAAGATGTGAACGAAGCCGTGCGCCGTCACTTCGACCCATCTCGAATCAGCTACGCAACGGCCGGGGATTTCGAAAGCGACGACTGAACCAGGGCACTGGTAAGGCCCGGAAACAACAGTGCCGGGGCGTGCAGCCAATCTGCACGCCCCGGCCTGCATCAATACCCCCAACCAGGCACGGGGCCAACCCTTGGCGACCGACATATCGTCCCCCGTCCCCCGTCTCCCATCTTCCGTCTTTCGCCCACCACCGGCTTAGGCTACGATCAGCACCATGATCATCGCCACTGCCTTCTGGAAAAGACCGATCGTGATGCTGCTGCTCATCGCACTGGCGATTGGTGGCGGCATCTGGCTGGCGCTGGACCGGCCATTGCCGGCCGGCTGGGGTGAAGAGGAAACCCGGCCCGAAATCCGGTTGCCGGAATTTCTGCGGCAAGACAACGGCCGGCGCAGCGATCAGATCTACTGCGCCGAATCAGTCGAAACCGGGGTCTGCCGCTGCATCCGCGGCGACGGCTCACGCCCCGACATCAGCGAGGAAGAATGCCGCCGCCGGGCAAGAGGATCGATCACAACGGCTGAAGATTGAGGCCGCTTCCCTCTACCTCTCTACCTCTCTACCTCTCTTCCTCTCTCCCTCTCGTCCTCTACCCCCTCCTTCACTTGAACCAACCCGGATCCGATTCGGTACAGACAATGAAGTGCGGATTGATAATCGACTCACGCGCGTTATAGCTCAGCGGCTCGCCGGTCTCGAAGTTCAATACTTGGGCGCCGGCCTGCTCGACAACCGCTTGCGCGGCACAGGTATCCCACTCGCTGGTTGGTCCCAGGCGCGGATAGAGATCGGCAGTGCCATCGGCAACCAGGCACAGTTTGAGAGAGCTGCCCATGACCACCGTTTCCGTTTCGCCCAGCCGGCCGACGAACTCGTCGAACTCGGGCGTGTTGTGGGAACGACTGCCGACCACCTTCAGGGGACGACCTGGCTCCGGGGGATGAGCCGTAAGCTTGATAGGCGTCTTCTTGCCATCCTGGCGCCAGGCCCCTTCATGACGTGCCGCGTAATACCAGCGCTGTAACGCGGGCGCATAAACCACCCCCAACACCGGCTTGTGATCACGCACCAGGGCGATATTGACAGTGAATTCGTCGTTCTGCTTCAGAAACTCGCGAGTTCCATCCAGCGGATCGACGACCCAGCACTCGGACCAGTGCTTGCGCTGGGTCCAGTCGGGCAGATCCGACTCCTCGGCCAGAATCGGAATCCCGGGAGTCAGCTCCTGCAGACGCGCAACGACTATACGATTGGCCGCCAGATCGGCCTCGGTCAGCGGACTGTCGTCAGCCTTGGTCTCGGTGCTCAACTTCTCATCACGACGATAGACCTCCATGATGGCGGCTCCCGCCTCTACCGCGATACCGCGAACATCGGCCAGCGTCTTCTTCAGATTCATGTCCACATCCTTCTTGCCTATTGAATTAATGGGAACACCATACCCTTTCGCCGGGCGGTGCTGCTTGACATGCAGCAAATGCCGCCCTGATGACCAAGACAATTCAGCCATCTTGCGGTCGGAAATTCTTGGAACCCGCGCCCCTATTCGCGCTCCTGCAGCCAACTCTGGAATGAGGCGCCCACATCTGGATGCCGGCAACCCAGCGCGACGGTTGCCTGAAGGAAACCCAGCTTGGAGCCGCAGTCAAAATGCCGGCCTTCAAAGCGGTAGGCATCGACCGCTTGCTCGCGCAACAGCTCGGCAATGGCGTCAGTAATCTGAATCTCGCCACGATGGTCGGGCTCGGTGCGGTCCAGGATGCTGAAGATTCTTGATGAAAGGACGTATCGACCGACGACCGCCAGATCCGAGGGTGCATGCTCGGGAGCGGGCTTCTCGACGATCCCCCGGAGACGGGCGGAACGCCCCGAAAACGGCTCGGTGTCCACCACGCCATAAGCGCTGGTCTGCTCCTTCGGCACAGCCTTGACACTGATTGCTGATGCGCCGGTTTCGGCATGGTGACGGGCAAGTTGCGACATGACCGGGTCCACATCATTGTCGACCAGATCATCGGGCAGGATGATGCCGAAAGCTTCCTCATTGACCAGCGAGCGGGCGCAATGGATGGCATGACCCAGCCCCAGCGCCTCGCGCTGGCGCACGTACAGGCACTCCACGCCATCGGGCAACGTACTCTTGACCTGCGCCAGCAGCTCCTGCTTGCCACGCTTTTCCAGCTCGGTCTCGAGCTCGTAGGCCATGTCGAAATGATCGGCAATGGCAGCCTTGGTCCGCCCGGTGACAAACACCAACTTGCGGGCACCGGCCGCAACGGCCTCCTCGACCGCATACTGGATCAGGGGCTTGTCGACCACCGGCAGCATTTCCTTCGGCACCACCTTGGTGGCCGGCAGGAAACGGGTGCCCAGTCCGGCGACGGGGAAGACAACGGTCTGGATGCTATCGGACATGACGGCGGAACGGTTGGGCTTCAGGGCATGATAGGGGAAGGGGTGGGGAGTGTGAAGTGTGAAGTGTGAAGTGTGATGTCGGCTTGCGGGTGGGTGGGTGGTGGGGGCTGGTTTGGGGGGCTTCGGGGGGGGGAGGAGATTGTGTGTTAGGTGTTAGGTGTTAGGTGCTTTTCTGGGGGTTATCGGCCTGGTTGGTTGCCCCATAGGTACTTGTGGAGTTGGACCTGGAAGCGGATGGGTTGGTCGCACTGGACTACCCACTCGGCCAGTTGCCCGGCTTCCAGCTGTCCCCAGACCGGGGAGAACAAGACTTGCCAGCGGTTGAGATCGCGGTTTTTCACCTGCTCGACCGCCCAGTCGAAATCATTGCGGTCGGCGATTACGAACTTGATCTGATCGTGGGGCTGGAGGTGATCGAGGATGTCCCACAGGTTGCGCTTGACCTCTCCAGAACCCGGCGCCTTGAAGTCGACGATCTTGATAACGCGTTCATCGACCTGGTCTACCGGCACCGCGCCGCTGGTCTCCAGCGAGACGACATAACCGGCATCACACAGCTTCTCGAGCAGCGGAATGCAGCGCTTCTGCGACAGCGGTTCGCCACCGGTCACGCACACATGCCGGCACCCGGACTCGGCCACTGCTGCCAGGATCTCGTCAAACGTCTTCCACTCACCGCCATGAAAGGAATACGGCGTGTCACACCACACACAGCGCAGGGGGCAACCGGTCAAACGCACAAACACCGTCGGCCACCCCGCCAGGTCGGATTCGCCCTGGATGGAAGTGAAGATTTCGGTGAGCTTGAGGCGCTGGTCGGTGGACATGGAAGAAAGCGTTCAGGGTTCAGGATTCAGGGTTCAGGGGTGGCTTCGAGTCGAGCATGATGGCGGCAAAAGGCTGGTGACACCCCTAAACCGTTAATGCCGCGTCGGTATCGACGAAGCCCGCCCTGAAACCTGAACGCTGAACCCTGAAACCTGGTTCAGTAATGCCCTGCCAGCCGCATGTCGCGCAGTCGGCTTTCCGCGAGGCGTGAGAGTGTGGTGCCGGGGTGGTCGCTTCTGACCTGTTCCAGGGCGGCGCGGGCGTCGCTCCATTCGCGCAGTTCGTAGTAGCTGAAACCGATCTTCAGCAGGGCGTCGCCTTCCTTGTTGCTACCCGGATACTGCTCCAGCAGTTGCTTGAAGAACGACAATGCGGTGTCGAAATCACGGGTGACGTAATAGGTTTCGGCCAACCAGTACAAGGCATTGGGCGCGTAAGCCGAATTCGGGTGGCTGGCCAGGAAATCGGAGAATCCTTCGGCGGCGTCAGCGTAGCGGGTTTCCCGCAAGGCCCGGAAGGCCCGGTCGTAAGCGGCCTGTTCGTCTTCGGTGGGCGTTCCCAGATCCCGGGGTCCGGTCGCCTGGGGGGAGGCCAGTGGGCGGACATCCATTTCGGCGTCGATGGGGGCTCGCACTTCCGGCGCGTCAGACACACGGGGGGCATCGTCGGGGTCATGCTCCGGAACCTGTTCGGGAGCCGGCGGGATGGGCTCGACCTCTTCGGCAGCCCCGGCCGTAGCCGCCGGCCTGCGTCCGAGCTGCTGAAGCCGTTCATCCAGATCCAGATACTGATCGCGCTGTCGACGACGCAGGTTCTCGATTTCACGCTGCTGCTCCTCGACCATGCCGCGAAGCTCGCGCACTTCCTCGAGCAGATCCTGCATCTGGTAGACCAGGCGCATGCTGTCTTCGGCCTGCACCAGAATCGGGGTGGTCGACAGCAGGCCGACCACCACCAGGGTTCTGAACAATCCGTTACGCTTCATGACGGTCATCAGCGAGCGGTGTAGACGATCTCCGTGCGACGGTTGCGCTGCCAGCAGTCTTCATTGCTTTCACGACACACCGGGCGCTCTTCGCCGTAGCTTACCACTTCAATCTGGCCTGACGGAACACCGCCGGCGCGCAGCAGTTCGTCAACGGCGTTTCCGCGACGCTCGCCCAGCCCGAGGTTGTACTCGCGCGAACCCCGCTCGTCGGTATGACCCTCGAGGATCACGCGGGCGCTGGAATTGCTGCGCAGGTACTCGGCGTGGGCCTCGACGATTTCACGGAACTCGCTGCGCACGTTGGAGCGGTCGAATTCGAAGTAAATGACACGCTGACTCAACAGGCTATCGGGATTGTCGAGATTGCGGGCGTCAGAAAAATCACGTGGGTCGACCCGATCGGTTTCTGTCGGGGTCGGCTCTGATGGTGCGGGCGGCTCCGGCGGTGCCGGTTCTTCCACGACCTCGCGCGCGCAGGCGGCCAGAATGGCGGCCAGCATCACGAGAGCCGTAATTCGAAGTGCAGTCTTCATGCTACCTCCTGAATGCAGGTATTTGATTTTTGGGGGCAAGTTGAGTTATTTCGAACTATCCGTATTACCGAAGAATCGGTGACCAGGCCGGCTCTCTGACATCACCCTCGCTCAGGACCAGCCGTTGCCGAACCCGACCATCAGCGGAAACTGCCGCAAGCACACCCCTCCCGTTTTCCCGGGTGGCGTACAGCAGCATGCTGCCATTGGGCGCAAAACTCGGCGACTCGTCAAGCCGACCGTCAGATAATACACGCAAATGCTCCGCTTCGCGATCATGGATTGCAATGCGGAAATCGTTATTGCCATCGCTCCAGACCACGGCCATGTTGCGGTCGTCCAGGCCGAAGGTCGGACGGGCGTTGTAGCGGCCCTCGCGGGTCTCGCGGCGGACATCGCTGCCATCGCGCTGCATGGAATAGACCTGTGGCCGACCGGCGCGGTCGGAGGTGAAGAAGATGCGACCGCTTTCCGGCGCCCAGGCGGGCTCGGTGTTGATGGTCCAGTGCTGGGTCAACTGCTCGCGCCGGTCGTTTTCCAGGTCGATCAGCCAGATATCCGGACTGCCGCCGCGCGAGAGGCTGACGGCCAGGTAGCGACCATCGGGCGAGAATGCCGGCGCGCCGTTGATGCCCCGATCGGAACTGACGGTTCGATTCTGGCCGGTGAAGATGTCCTGGACGATGACGTGGGAACGGCCGGTGGCAAAGGAAACGTAGGCCAGTTCGCGCCCGTCGGGCGACCAGGCCGGCGAAAGGATCGGCTGGGTGTTGCGAACCACGGTCTGCGGATTGTGGCCATCGGCATCAGCCACCACCAGCTCGAACAACTCATCATCGCCATCGCGCTCGGTAACCACCACGTAGGCAATCCGGGTGGCGAATGCACCCGGGGTGCCGATGAGCTCCTCATAGACTGCATCGGTCACCCGGTGAGCGCCGAAGCGAAGATCACCGGCGCCCACGGGAAGGGCCTGTGAAAGCAGAATGCGTCCGGTGTGCACATCCAGCAGGTGATACTCGATCTCGTAGCCGACACCATCCTCGGCATCCGTGACCCGGCCGATAACCAGGTGATCGACCCGCAACAGCCGCCAGGTGCCGAATCCCACTTCGGTCGGGCGGGAGGGACGATCGATCATGTCCGCCTCTTCCATGGGATCGAACAGACCCGAACGGTGGAGGTTGCCGCTGATGATCTCGGCCACGCCGGTTGACGGTTCGGGCATCTCGGAATCCCAGGCAAACGGCACCACGGCTATCGGCATGGCACCCTCGACACCATCGACGATCTCGATGCGCAACTGGGCGCTGGCCAGCGCCGGCAGCAGTAGCAGCGCCAGCAACGCCGCCAGCAGCAGCCTTCTACCCGTCATAACGGAAAGTAAATACGATTTCTCTGGCAAAGACATTCTCGTAACCTCTGTATGGCAATTCGCCCACGCGCAATACGGCAGCGGTAATCGAACGGCGCGTGGCGTCGTCGGCATTACACGGTGAGACAATGGTTGCGTCAATAATCTCCCCGCCCGGAATCTGGACCACCCGCACATCGCAGCGCACACCCGGCTGGGCCGTGGGCGGGCGATTCCAGTTGCGACGGACCAATTCCCGAATGGTGGATTCATACTCTTCGCGCAGCGTAGCGCGGCGGGCATCTTCAGCGGCTTGTTCCTCGGCCAGGCGCAGGCGTTCGGCTTCTTCCTGTGCCCGTCGCTCCTCTTCCTCGGCGGCACGGCGCTCGGCGATCTCGGCCATGCGGCGCTCTTCTTCCTCGCGTCGACGCTGGGCTTCCTCGCGCTGCCGCCTGAGTTCCTCAAGTTCGCGTTCGCGCTCCTGCTCGGCACGGCGGCGTTCTTCCTCGACCTGACGCCGCTCCTCTTCGCGGCGCTGGCGTTCTTCCTCGGCACGACGCTCCTCTTCGGCACGGCGCTGACGCTCAGCCTCTTCCTGCTGGCGCCGCTCTTCTTCGCGGCGCTGCTGCTCCAGCTCCTGCTGGCGGCGCTGTTCCTCTTCGCGCTGTTGCTGCTCGAGCTCTTCCTGCCGGCGACGCTCTTCTTCCTCGCGCTGGCGTTGCTGTTCGGCCTGGCGTTCCTGCTCGGCCTGTTCCTCCCGGCGACGCTGTGCCTCTTCTTCCTGACGACGCTGCTCGACAACAGGGCCCATGTCGACCAGGGTCACACGCACCGGCGGTGTTTCCTGTTCGAAAGGCTCCCAGCTCCAGGTGCCGGCCAGAAACAGCAAAACGAAACCGACATGCACGGCCAGCGCCAGGCCCAGCGCCCAGAGCTGGTCCTTGATCGCCTGCTTGCGCTCAGGGCTGATCCATCGGTTCATCATGCGATCGTCCGGGTGTCCGGGGCGGCTCAGTTGTCTTCAAGGTCGCCGATCAGGCCGACCGCGGGTACGCCGGCGCGTTGCAGCAACACCATGGCACCGTATATATGCTGGTAGGCCACATCACGATCACCACTGACGCTGACCTGCACATCGGGGTTGCGCTGGGCAATGGCACCGACAATCTCGACCAGCGTTTCCTCGTCGACCAGTTGTGGCGCATCACCGGTATCCAGGTACAGATCACCCTCGCGGGTGACCGTGACCAGCAGGGGATCACCCTGGTCGCTCAGCGGCTCGGCCTGCCCGGTGGGCAGCTCGACTTCCACGCCCAGGTTCATCAACGGTGCGGTGATCATGAAAATCACCAGCAGGACCAGCATCACGTCGATATACGGCACGACGTTGATTTCCGACATCTGCCGCCGGCGGCGCCGGATGTAGGGCTGATCACTCATGCCGCGCCCCGCTCCTCGAGGCGGCGCGCCTGGCGATGCAGGATGGTTGCGAATTCTTCCTTGAAGTTGTCGTAACGCACTTCCAGACGCTCAACCTGGTTGGAGAACTTGTTGAAGGCGATCACTGCCGGAATGGCGGCAAACAGGCCCATGGCCGTGGCGATCAGCGCCTCGGAGATACCGGGTGCGACCATGGCGATGGTGGCCTGGTGGGCCCCGGCCAGGCCGCGAAACGAGTTCATGATGCCCCAGACCGTACCAAACAGTCCCACGTAGGGGCTGACCGACCCGACCGTGGCAAGAAAGCTCAGGCGGTGCTCAAGGCGGTCCATCTCGCGGGTCAGGGTGACACGCATGGCACGCTGGGCACCCGTGGTCAGGGCATCGGCACCGAGCCGCTTCTCCTCACGCAGGCGTGTGAACTCCCGAAAGCCGGATTCGAAAATGCCCTCGATGCCTTCGCGCCCGGCCCGATCACCGGCGACCTTGTCGTAGAGCTTGATCAGGTCGGCTCCGGACCAGAAGCTTTCCTCGAACTTGCGCGCCCGTGACTCGGCGCGGGCCAGCATCTGACGTTTCTGGAAAATCACCATCCACGAGGCAACGGAGGCCAGCAGAAGCAGAGCCATGACGCCCTGCACCAGCAGACCGGCCTCCATGATCAGGTCCCAGACTTGCAATTCACCGTTCATTGAGTCATTCCGTTATCAGAGTCTTCAAGGCTTGTTGCAGGCGTGCAGGAAAGCGCGCCGGGCGAAAACTGTCGGCAGCCAGGCAGGCCGCGCGCACCGAGGCGCGGGCCAGCAACTGGCCATCATCGCGAAACATGTGCTGGCCGAATATCATCGTGGCGGCACGAAACTGTTCGACGTCAACCGTGACTTCGAGTTCATCCTCCAGCTTCGCCGGCTGGAGAAACTCGATATCCATCCGGCTGACGGCAAACAGCCGGTTGTCGCGCTCGCGCATCTCGACCTGCGGAAAGCCGAGTTCGAGCAACCAGTCCGAGCGGGCACGCTCAAAAAATGCCAGGTAGCGCGCATGATAGACCACGCCGCCGGCATCGGTGTCTTCCCAGTAGACACGGTAGCGAAACACAGCAGTCATTTGTCGGACGAGCCGTTATCCGCAAACAGGTCGCCGACCGCAGCATCGGGCGGATTGAGCCCGAAATGGCGCCAGGCGGTGGCCGTGGCCATGCGCCCGCGCGCGGTGCGCATGAGATAGCCTTCCTGGATCAGGTACGGCTCGATGACGTCCTCGATGGTGCCGCGTTCTTCCGAAAGGGCGGCGGCCAGGCTTTCCACGCCTACCGGCCCGCCGCCGAAATCCTCGACCAGTTTTTTCAGCAGCCGGCGATCCATGCTGTCGAATCCGCGCGCATCGACCTGCATCATTTCCAGCGCGTCGGCGGCCACGGCCTCGGTGATATGGCCGTCGGCACGCACCTGGGCGAAATCGCGCACCCGCCTGAGCAGGCGATTGGCAATGCGCGGCGTGCCGCGCGAGCGCCGGGCGATCTCGGCAGCACCGGCCTTGTCGGTCTCGATATCAAGTATGCTGGCCGAGCGCAGCACGATGCGGGCCAGCTCCTCCACATCGTAGAATTCCAGCCGCTCGACGATGCCAAAGCGGTCTCTCAGCGGCGAGGTCAGCAACCCGGCGCGGGTGGTCGCACCCACCAGGGTAAAGCGGGGCAGGTCGAGCTGAATGGAACGCGCCGCCGGCCCCTCGCCGATGATGATGTCGATGCGGTAGTCTTCCATGGCCGGATAAAGCACTTCCTCGACCACCGGGCTCAGGCGATGTATTTCGTCGACGAACAGCACGTCACCCGGCTCGAGATTGGTCAGCATGGCGGCCAGGTCACCGGCGCGTTCGAGCACCGGGCCGGAGGTCTGGCGCAGGTTGGTGCCCATCTCCGCGGCGATCACGTTGGCCAGGGTGGTCTTGCCCAGCCCCGGCGGGCCGAAAATCAGCACGTGATCGAGCGCCTCGTGCCGGGCGCGGGCCGATTCCAGGTAGATGCCCAGGCGCTCCTTCATCGCCGGCTGACCGATGTACTCGGCCATGCGCGAAGGTCTGAGGCTGGCCTCGATGCGGGCTTCCTCGTTGTCGGTATCGGCGGTGACCAGTCGCTCGTCCATCACCCGGCCATCTTCTTCTTCAACGCAGCGCGAATCAATGCCTCCGGCGAGAGGTTGGGATCGGCCACGGCCTTGACCATCTTCAACGCCTCGGCGGTGGAGTAGCCCAGCGCGGTCAGGGCGGCGCGGGCCTCGCCGGAGGCATCACCGCCGGCACCGGTCGTTGCCGCACCCTCGCCCAGGTCGGACACCTTGCCACGCATTTCCAGGATCAACCGCTCGGCGGTCTTCTTGCCGATGCCCGGCAGGCGCGTCAAGGCCTGGGCGTCGCCGGCCTCGACCATCAGGGCGAAATCTTCGCCACTGACACCTGAAAGAATGGCCAGCGCCAGTCGCGGCCCGATGCCCGAGACCTTGAGCAACTCGCGAAACAGCTTGCGGTCGGCCTCGCTTAAGAAGCCGTAGAGAATCTGGGCATCCTCGCGCACCACCAGGTGGGTGAGTATGGTCAGCGGCTCGCCGTCGGCCGGCAGGCGGTCGAACACGTTGAGCGGGGCCTCGACCTCGTAGCCCACACCCTGAACGTCGATCACCAGCGCCGGCGGCTGGCGTTCGATCAATGTACCGGACAGGCGAACAATCATCGCAAAGTGACTCCCGGAGGCAGACGTGAAGCGGTTTGTGCGGTGTGATGATGACACAGGGCGACGGCCAGGGCATCGGATGCATCCTCGCCGAGATCGACCTTGAGCTTGAGCAGGACCCGCGTCATGTGCTGGATCTGCTCCTTGGCCGCCCCGCCGCGCCCGACAATCGCCTGTTTGATCGCGCGCGGTGCGTATTCATGCACTTCCAGCCCGCAACTGACCGCGGCACAGATCGCCGCGCCACGGGCCTGACCCAGCTTGATCGCCGCCTGCGGGTTGCGACTCATGAACACGGTCTCGACCGCGGCCACGACGGGCTGGTAGCGATCGACCAGCTCCCGCACCCCGTCAAAAATCAGACCCAGCCGCTCGGGCATGGGCCCGCCGCCGAGCTTCAGCGCCTCGGCATGCACCATCCGCCCGTCCTCGATGATGCCGACACCGGTAATCCGCGAGCCGGGATCGAGGCCGAGAATTCTCATCGCCCAGCCAGGCTGCCGTTCGCGTTTCGGGCAAACTCACCTGAACCCTGAACCCTGAACCCTGAACGCTTATTCGTCATAAGCCTCAGCCGGAATATCCGCGTTCGACCACACATCCTGGGTGTCGTCGAGATCCTCGAGCACGTCGAGAAACTTCAGCACCTTGCGCCCGGTCTCGACATCGACCTCGACCAGGTTGTCGGCACGCTGGGTGACCTCGGCCTGCTCGAATTCCAGTCCGGCGGCCTTGAGGCCGTCGCGCACGGCTTCGAACTCCTCGGGCGTGGTGAGCACCTCGATCGAGCCGTCATCGTCGGTGACGATATCCTCGGCACCGGCCTCGAGCGCGGCCTCCATGACCTTGTCCTCGCTGGTGCCCGGCGCATAGGTGATCACGCCGCGCTTTTCGAACTGAAACGCCACCGACCCGTCGGTGCCCAGATTGCCGCCATGCTTGGTAAAGGCGTGGCGAACCTCCGAGACCGTACGATTACGGTTGTCGGTCAGACAATCGACCATCACCGCCACGCCGCCGGGCGCATAGCCCTCGTAGCGCAGCTCTTCGTAGGCCGCGCCCTCGAGCTCGCCGGTGGCTTTCTTGATGGCGCGTTCGATATTGTCCTTGGGCACATTGGCGCCGTTGGCCTTGTCGATGGCCAGGCGCAGGCGCGGATTGGCCTCCGGATCGCCGCCGCCCTCGCGCGCGGCCACCGAAATTTCACGAATCAGGCGCGTGAAGATCTTGCCGCGCTTGGCATCCTGCGCCTTCTTGCGATGCTGGATGTTGGCCCATTTGCTGTGACCGGCCATGGGAGTTGGAACCTCTGAATAGTTTGGCAAACGTGGAATTTTAACCTAACGTCGGAGTTTGACGAAGGGGGTTGCGGGAGGGCTGGTCGGGTAGAGGGAAGACGGAAAATGGGGCGGGGCCACCGAGACGGGACGCCCCCATGTTGTCCCGGAATCGCCGCAGGCGATATCCGGGACCCCGCACGCGGGGAATCTGCACGACTTGAGGACTGGGCTCACCGCCGTACCCGCCGATGTGTGCGAGGCCCCGGAACAAGTCCGGGGCGACGGGTTTGGAGGGTGACGGGGAACGGCACCGACTCCTGAATTCCGCGCCCCCGCCAGCCCGCCGGCGCCCCATTCAGCCGCCACTCAGCCCGGCCCGCTACAATCAGGCCCAGAATCAACCGGGAGTCCGACCATGCGCCGACTGTTACCGCTGTTGCTGGTATTTCTGGCCAGCAAGTCCTTTGCCACCGGCGAGATCAACGTACTGACCGACCTCAATTCGCCGTTTCCACCCGGCTGCATTTCGCTGTGGCTGCCAGAAGGTCCAGTTTCCGACGAGAACGTGATCCACCGCCGCACCATCTGGGCACCGACCATTGACCCGAACACCCCGGATGCGCGGGTGCGGATCACGGTCTGGCGCGTCGGCTGTCACGACCCCGGCCACTCCGTGGTGATGGTGCGCATGCGCCAGCTCAGCGGCGACGGAGACGTGCTGGTGCCCGAAGTCTGGGCCGATGCCGGCATTGTCGAAGTGGCCTGGCACCGCTCGCAGCTGATCGGGAAACCGGCGGTGGGCGATATCGGCGCGACTGGCAACTACGTCAGCCGGCAGGGGCGCACCTGGATGCTGGCCGTCGATCCCGTGTCGGTCGACGATGAAACACAGTTCACCCTGGACGACTACAACGACTGGTTCACCCTGGAATTGAGCTGGCACCCGTTCGATCCCGGCGCCATCGACAGTGTGCTGATCGACGTAGAGCCCTACCTGCCACAACTCGACCCCCCCCAGTTCGAATATCCGCCCCTGCACGGGCGCATGTCCGGCCAGTACACCATCGAGGGCATTCCTTCCAGCGGCCTGGTGCTGCATATCGGGGAACAGTACGATCGTGTCAACCAGGTCGACACCAATTACGCCTTCGCCCTGTTCTTCACCTACCTCGACGGCGAACCGGCCTGGGTGGCCGGCAACACCGGCGGCATGGAGCCGGGCTTCGATTTCGTCGACCTCGAAATGGAATACCTGGTCGGCGGCGAGTTCTTCGGCTTCGGCCCTGATGTGTTCGACGATGCCGACATCGAACGCATTCCGATTGGCTGGATGACCATCGAGGCGCTGGATTGCAACACGCTGCTGCTGGGCTACGATTTCACTGAGTCGGGCCTGGGCACCGGTGTCGTGGAAGCCGACCGGCTGGTTCGAGTGGCGGGGTATGACTGCAATCCGTGGGATTGAGACAGATTCGGACGACGGGGCTACTCCCCCGTCGTCCCGATGCGTTTAGGCCGTCGGCGCGAACGCATCTGTACCCCTGTCGTCCCGGCTCCCGGATCAGGTCCGGGACAGGCTCCGAGCCGGGATCTCGCACGCCTGACATTTGCACGGCATGCGACTATCGTTGACGGCGAGCCAGCCGCACCGTGCGAGGCCCCGGATATCGCCTGCGGCGATTCCGGGGCGACGAAATCCATATGTCCACCGAGGATCTGGCCACCACATTGAACCGATGTGGATACCCCGGCCGTAACAGACCCCGAAGTCGAATACCTAAGCCCGGTCACCCCCGAAACGCCCGCTCTCGAGGAAGCGGGCAACCGCCTCGGCTCCCTGACGCGAGGTCACCAGACCGGTGTGGGTGACGGGCAGGACGAGTTCGTCGGTGGCGCCCTCCAGGCGGCATTCCTCGACCCCGACCACGCCGTCGCTGGGGGTTTCCAGGCTTTTGAACAGCCGCCCCACCCCGACATGGCCGGTGCCCATGACGACGCCGGTTTCACGGTCAGCCGGTGCGGCACGATAGCCGTACTCCAGCGCGTTTTTCGCTCGTCCGACCAGCGGGCGGATCAACGGCAGGTCGGCCGCCTCGCTGGCCACCGCAGAACCCCTGACCGGCGAGCCCAGCAACACCACCCGCCCCGGCGGCAGGCCACCGAATTCGTCGAGCATGCGCAGAATCACCAGCCCGCCGAGACTGTGACCGACGAAATCGACCGGCCCGTCGTCGAAACGACGGGCAAACTCGTACAGGGATCGGGCATTGGCGGCCAGGGGCCGCCGCATCGTGGGATAGGAAAAGCCGTGGCAGTCAAAGCCGGCCCGGACCAGGCGACGTCTGAGCAGGGTCAGCCCGAGCTGACCGTACCAGAGGCCGTGAACCAGGATGACCTTGCGATTCATGCCACCACGCTCACCTCTCAACCGACCGGTTTCAGCTTCAGGCGCAGCTCGTCGAGCTGATCGCCCTCGACCGCCGCCGGCGCACCGGTGAGCAGGCAACCGGCCGTGGTCGTCTTCGGAAAGGCGATCACCTCGCGGATCGAATCCTCACCGGCCATCAGTGCGGCGATGCGGTCGATGCCGAAGGCAATGCCACCATGCGGCGGGCAGCCGTAGCGCAAGGCCTCGAGCAGGAACCCGAAACGGGCCTTGGCTTCCTGCTCTTCAATGCCGAGCACGTCGAACACCGCCTGCTGCAACTCGGGGTTGTGAATACGGATCGAACCGCCGCCGATCTCGGCACCGTTGAGCACCATGTCGTAGGCCCGCGAAAGCGCACCCACCGGATCGGCCTTGAGTGCGCCCGCATCGGCAACGGCCGGGGCGGTGAACGGGTGATGCAGGGCGTAGTAGCGTTGATCTTCCTCGTCGTACTCGAACATCGGAAAGTCGACCACCCACAGCGGCTTCCAGCCCTCGCCGACCAGCTCGAGATCACGCGCGACCTTCAGGCGCAGGGCACCGAGAAAGGTGTTGACGATCTGTCGTGACCCGGCGCCGAAGAAGACGATATCGCCGTCTGCCGCCTCCGTGGCCGACAGAACGCCGGAAACCGCCTGCTCGTCAAGGAACTTGGCGACTGGCGACTGCACGCCTTCCAGTCCGGCAGCAGCATCATTGACCTTCATCCAGGCCAGGCCCTTGGCGCCGTAACGGCCCACGTACTCGGTGTATTCATCGATCTGCTTGCGCGACAGTTGCGCGCCCCCCGGCACCCGGAGCGCGGCCACGCGCGAGGCCGGGTCATTGGCCGGGCCGGAGAAGACCTTGAACTCGACATGTCGCACCTGCTCGCAGATCGTGACCAGTTCCATGTCGATGCGAAGATCCGGCTTGTCTGAGCCGTAACGGGCCATGGCCTCGTCCCAGCTCATGCGTGGGAAGGGATCGGGCAGCTCGACATCGAGCACACGCGCAAACACGTCACGGATCATCCCTTCGGCCACGCCCTGTACGTCAGCCTCCTCGACGAATGACATCTCCAGGTCGAGCTGGGTAAATTCGGGCTGGCGGTCGGCGCGCAGGTCCTCGTCGCGGAAGCAGCGCGCGATCTGGTAGTAGCGATCCAGCCCGCTCATCATCAATAGTTGCTTGAAGATCTGCGGCGACTGCGGCAGGGCGAAGAAGCTGCCCGGATGCACGCGGCTGGGCACCAGGTAATCGCGCGCGCCCTCGGGCGTGGCGCGGGTCAGGATGGGGGTCTCGGTGTCGACAAAGCCCTGGGATTCCAGGCTGGCGCGAATGGCGCTGTTGAGCCGGGCGCGCAGACGCAGGTTCTTCTGCAGCCGCTCGCGCCTCAAGTCGAGGTAGCGGTACTTCAGCCGCACTTCCTCGCCATCTTCGTCGGTCATCAGCAGCGGCAGCGGCGCGCTGGCATTGAGCAATTCGACAGTATCGGCCAGCAGCTCGACTTTGCCGGTGGCCATGTCGGTGTTCCACTGGCTTTTCGGGCGCATGCGCACCTTGCCGGTGATCCGCACGCAATACTCGTTGCGGAGCTTTTCGGCCACGGCGAACATCTCGGCGTTGTCCGGCTCGACCACCACCTGAAGCACGCCGGCGTGGTCGCGCAGACCGATGAAGATCAGCCCGCCAAAATCACGCGCGCGATTGACCCAGCCGCAGACTGCCACGATCTGGTCGGCCAGGGATTCGTTGACTTCTCCGCAAAGCTGTGTCCGCATCAGGCTGCCTTCCCGGTCGATTCGCTCTTGCCGGATGACGACTTCTCGCCGCCGCCGGCGGACGATCCACTGTCACTTTTCGAATCCTTCTTCGTCTCGCTCCCACCGCCGGGATCGCCGGCCAGGTTGCGCTTGCCGTCCTTCTTGAAGTCGGTCTCGTACCAGCCGCCCCCCTTGAGGCGAAAACCGGCCGCCGAGACCAACTTGTTCAACGCCGGCTGCCCGCAGGCCGGGCAATCGACCAGGGGTTCATCGGACATTTTCTGCAGCTTTTCAAGTTCGTGGCCACAGGACTGGCAACGGTATTCGTAGATCGGCATGACTCAATCCCCAGCGGAATGGATGAATGTGCGTATTGTGGGGTTCAATCCCCCGATTTTCGAGCCCTGCGGGCCAGGTTTATCGCGCTTTGATACAACGCCGGTCTGCTGTCCCGGGTGATCCGCTATGATTGCCACATGAGCGCCGCTACCCCTCAGCCGGACGAGCTTGAGGCCCTGTTTGCCGATTTCGAACCCGATCGCTACCGGGTTATTGCCCGAAGCACACAGGGAATTATCGTGCAGGTCGATACGCCGGACAGAGCCTTGGTGGTCAAAGCACCCGTCGGGCACGGACCCAGGCGCTGGTTGTCACTTGCCGGCTTGCGACGCGAGCACCGTGCGTATCAGCGTCTGAGCGGTATCGGCGGTTTCGCTCGCTGTTTCGGGCTTTACCACGGGCACTACCTGGTCCTGGAGCGCCTTCAGGCTGAACCGCTCAAGCAGGCCACACTGTCCGATCCAGCGGAATTCTTCCGGCAACTGCTCGACTTGATCCGGCAGATGCATTCCCGCGGCGTGGCTCACGGCGATCTCAAGAGTCGTCAGAATGTCATGGTCGACGCCCAGGGCCAACCCTTCATTGTCGACCTGGGCACGGCGGTCATTCAACGAGAGGGCTGGCACCCGATCAGTCAGCGGCTTTTTCAATACATGCGCCGAATTGACTACAACAGCTGGATCAAGCTCAAGTACGGCGGATACGAAGCCATCGACCCGGCCGACCGTCACCTGCTCGACCGCTCCCTCATCGAACGAATCAACAGCCGGATACGACGAGGCTGATGGAACCCCTGTTCATCGCCATGGCGATCATCGCCATCGCCGAGCTCGGCGACAAGACCCAGTTGCTGGCCCTGATGCTTTCCAGCCGCTTTCGCCGACCGGTGGCGGTAGCCGCCGGAATGAGTTGTGCGCTGATCGTCATGCACTTGCTGGCAGCCTTTGGCGGCGCCTGGATCGAACACTTCATTCCGGACCGTCTCCTGAAATCGGTGGTTGCCATCGGCTTTCTGCTGATTGCCGCCTGGACAGTCTTGTCACGCGCCCGACCTTCCGACACTGCCAGCGTCAGAGTCGGCGCACACAGCGCTTTTGTGACCTCGCTGATCGCCTTTGTCGTGATGGAAATGGGCGACAAGAGCCAGCTGGCCACCATCGGCCTGGCAATTGCCTTCGAACCGGCCTGGCAAGTGGGCCTGGGAGCGGCCGCCGGCGGCATCGTGGTCAATCTGCCTGTCATCTGGGCCGGGTGGAAACTGGAGCGACGCATTCCACACCGGCTGTTTCACTGGGCCAGTGCGATTCTGTTCAGTATCATCGGGCTGTGGCTGCTGGCGGAGCAGGTGATCCTTTACGGGGCCTCTTCCTGACCCGGCGCTGTTGCTGCTGCGGCAGCCAGACGCTCGAGCCCTTCGGCGATGCTTACCTCGGGCCGATAGCCCAGATCGCGCCTGGCGGCGCTGAGGTCGTACCAGTGGGCAGTGGCCAGATGCTCCACCACAAAGCGCGTCAGCGGCGGATCGCTGCGCTTGCGCAGCAGGCGCCAGATGCCCTCGGCCACCGTCGCCACCGCCATGGCCACGGGCCTGGGTACCGTGCCAATGCGCGGCGTCTCGCCGTAGGCCTCCATCCAGCGCGTAAGAATGTCCCTGACGGGCAAGGGCTCGCCATTGGAAATGAAGTACGCCTTGCCGGCTGCCGTGGCCTCGCCGCAGAGATTGTCCAGCGCCAGCACATGGGCCCGGGCCGCATTGTCGATATAGACGGTATCGATCAGCTTTTCCGGTGCCGGCACCCGCAAGCGCCCGCTGCGATTCTTCTCGATCAGGCGCGGCAGCAACTGGTTGTCACCCGGGCCCCAGATCAGGTGGGGGCGCAGCGCACAGACTTTCAGCCGCTCATCGCTGGCCGCCAGCGCCATGCGCTCTGCAGCCGCCTTGGTGGCCGGATAAGGCGCCAGGAAGTGATCGGGATAGGGCAGCGATTCGTCATCACCCTCGATATCGCCACCGGCATGCACCACACTGGGCGATGAGGTATGCACCAGCACACCAATACCATGCTGACGACAGGCCGCCAGCACATTCCGGGTGCCTTCCACGTTGGCCGCAACAAAATCAGGCGCATAAAGACCGGGTCCGGCCTTGGCGGCGACGTGAATGACCGCATCGACCCCTTCGCTGGCAGCCAGCACGGCCTGAGGATCGCTGATATCACCACGGTGACAGGTCACACCCAGCGCTTCCAGCTCCGGATAGGCCGAGCGGTTGATGACCGAAACCGTATCGCCACGATCCAGCAACTGCCGCACGATCGCCTGGCCAAGAAAACCACCGCCGCCGGTGACGAGGATGTGCATGGGAGAGGTCCGGGTCGAAAGGGATACAAGTTTAAAGTGTGAAGTGTGAAGTGTGAAGTGTGAAGGGGCGGGCTTCGCTGGCCGCTTCGGCGGGTTGCTGGATGGGGTGCTGGCGGTGGGAGGAGGAGATGGGTGTTAGGGTGTTAGGGTGTTAAGTGTTAAGAATCAATGAGATGCCCCTCCCCCCTAACACCTAACACCTAACACCTAACACCTAACACCTAACACTTAACACCCCTCTCCCCCTCCCAAAACCAGCACCCCACCCGGCAACCTGCCCAGACAGCCAGCGAAGCCCGCCCCTTCACACTTCACACTATCCCCACCTGGCAATCCGCCATCTCCGCCCCCACATCCACCCACTGTTACCAACCCAACCGAAGTAGCAACAATGGCCCAGTACGTCTACACCATGCACCGCGTCTCCAAGGTGGTGCCGCCCAATCGGACTCTGATCAAGGATGTCTCGCTGTCGTTTTTCCCCGGCGCCAAGATTGGCGTGCTGGGTCTCAACGGGGCGGGCAAGTCGACGGTGCTGCGCATCATGGCCGGCGTCGACAAGGAGTTTGACGGCGAGGCCCGGCCGCAGCCAGGCATCCGCATCGGCTACCTGCCGCAGGAACCGGAACTGCCCGAGGGCCAGACCGTGCGCGAGACGGTCATGGACGGCGTCGGTGAACTGCGGGACATGCTCAAGCGCTTCGACGAAATCTCGGATCGCTTCGCCGAGCCAATGAGCGACGAGGAGATGACCGAACTGCTGGCCGAGCAGGCCGAGTTGCAGGACAAGATCGATGCCGCCGGCGGCTGGGAGATCGACCGCACGCTGGAAGTGGCCGCCGAAGCCCTGCGCCTGCCGGACTGGGATGCGAAGGTCGACGTGCTCTCCGGCGGCGAGCGCCGCCGCGTCGCGCTGTGTCGCCTGCTGCTGTCAAAGCCTGACATGCTGTTGCTCGACGAGCCCACCAACCACCTCGATGCCGAGTCGGTGGCCTGGCTGGAACGCTTCCTGGACGAATTCCCCGGGACCGTCATGGCGGTGACTCATGACCGCTACTTCCTCGACAATGTCGCCGGCTGGATCCTGGAAATGGATCGGGGCCATGGTATTCCGTTTGAAGGCAACTACACCTCCTGGCTGGAGCAGAAGGAAGCCCGCCTGGCCGTGGAAGAGAAACAGGAGCAGGCCCGCCAGAAGGAAATCCGGCACGAACTGGAATGGGTGCGCTCGAACCAGAAAGGCCGCCAGGCCAAGTCCAAGGCCCGCCTGAAGCAGTTCGAGGAACTCAACTCCAAGGAAGTCCAGAAGCGCAACGAAACCCAGCAGATCTACATTCCGCCCGGCCCGCGCCTGGGCGACAAGGTGATCGAGGCCAATGGTCTGTACAAGGGCTTCGAGGACAAGCTGCTGATCGAGGATTTGAGCTTCAAGGTGCCGCCGGGGGCCATCGTCGGCATCATTGGCGCCAACGGCGCCGGCAAGACCACCCTGTTTCGCATGATCGCCGGCCAGGAACAGCCCGACCGCGGCACGCTGGAGGTCGGCGAGACCGTCGAGCTGGGCTACGTCGACCAGAAGCGCGACAGCCTCTCCGACGACCGGCAGGTGTGGGAAGAAATTTCCGACGGCGCCGACGAGATCCATGTCGGCAACTACCGCATCCCGGCCCGTGCCTACGCCAGCCGCTTCAACTTCAAGGGCTCGGAGCAGCAGAAACGTATCGGCCAGCTCTCCGGCGGCGAACGCAACCGCGTCCACCTGGCCAAGGTGCTTCGCTCAGGTGCCAACGTGCTGATGCTCGACGAACCCACCAACGATCTCGACGTCGAAACCCTGCGCGCCCTGGAAGAAGGCCTGCTCGCCTTCCCCGGCTGCGTGCTGGTGACCTCGCATGATCGCTGGTTCCTCGACCGCATCGCCACCCACGTGCTGGCCTTCGAAGGCGATTCCCATGTCGAATGGTTCGAGGGCAACTTCACCGACTACGAGAAGGACCTCAAGCGCCGGCGCGGTGATCAGGCCGGGCCGCGGCGGATCAAGTACAAGCGGTTGAAGGATTGAGGGGAAGTGTTAGGTGTTAGGTGTTAGGTGTTAGGTGTTAGGTGTGAAGTGTGAAGTGTGAAGTGTGAAGTGTGAAGTGTGAAGGGCGGGCTTCGATGGTCGCCTTGGAAGGTTGCTGGATGGGGTGCTGGCTGTGGGGAGGTGATGGGTGTTAGGTGTTAGGGGTTAGGTTTTGGCGGACTTGTTCTGGTAGGGGGTGGTTGGCGGTTTTTGCCAGTTCTTGGACGTGTTTGGGGCGGGTGGTGCCGAAGATGGCGGCGGTGATGCCGGGTTGTTCGAGGGTCCAGGCCATGGCGAGTTGGGCGGGGGTCCAGCCGGGGTGGGTCAGGGCCCGGCCTATGCGGCGGGCGCGCAGGAAGGCGCCGGGACCGTTGTAGAGGGCGCGAGCCAGGTACCAGAGACCGGCACGCCGGGTCAGCCAGTTCCCCAGCGGTGGACGAAAACTCATGCGGGCCAGGGGGCCGGCGGCGAGCACGCCCTGGCCGGCCTCGGCCGCTCTTTGGGCAAGCACCGTGTTGGCCGGCTCGACCACGGACAGGAACGGCATGACCACGTCGAATGGCGCTTGTCCGATCGCGTGCTCGATGACCGGGCTGAACCCGTTGATGCCCAGCCTCTCCACCTTGCCAGCAGTACGAAGCTTCTCAAGGGTGGAACACAACTCATCGCTCAGGTCACTGACCTCGGGGCCGTGCAATTGCAGCAGCCCGACCCGCTCCAGCTTGAGGCGTCTGAGACTGTCTTCGAGCTGATCGACGACCGATCGCGGTCGAAAGTCCTTGGTCAACCGGCCCCGGTTGTCACGCACGGTGCCGGCCTTGGTGGCGATGACAAGGTTGTCGACCTCGACATCCAGTTCGCGCAGGAAACGCCCCAGGCGCCGTTCGGCAAGACCGTTGCCATAGGATGCGCCGGTATCGTAGATCGTGATTCCGGCTTCCAGGGCGCTGGCCAGCACGGCCCGGGCCTCCGGCTCCGGGAAGTGCGGGTGAGCCCAGTAGCTGGCACAGCCCAGGCCCAGCACCGAAACTTCCGGCCCGCTCCGGCCCAGTTGTCGACAGGGCATGCTCACGGGCGAAATCCTTGTGGCTGCCAACCCAGCCGACGGCGGGCGGGGGAATCGTCGGGCAGAAGGTCATGCCCGTACAGGCCGGCAAGATCCACACGTAATGCGGGACTCAGGTCGAGCGTGTCAAGACTGCGACGCGCCCACCATGCCGGGACGGGCAACCGGCGAATCGGCACGCCAAAGCGGCTGGCCACGCGCTCCAGCATGGCGGCAATCGACAGGGTTTCATCACCCGCCAGGCTCCAGCTACCGGCACTGTCATCACCGAGTTGAAGGCAACGCAGAATAAGGCTGGCCAGGTCGTCGGCGTGTACCGGTTGACGCAAACCGCCCTGCCCGAGCCAGAGCACGCTGCGTTGCGACAATGACCAGGCGGTGGGGGCAAAGCTGCCGTCATCGCCGCCGCTGTAGACCAGGCTGGGCTTGAGCAGCGTCAGCGTGATGTCGCGTTCGCGACACGCCGCCCTCAACCTGTCTTCGATCTGCGGCAATTCACGATCGGATTCGGTCAGCTTCCGGCCGCGCACCAGTGCCAACTGCTCACCGAGCGCCGGTGACACGGCCAGCACCCGCCCCGTGCCGATGCCCCGTTCCACCTGGGCCAGGGCGTGGCGCAACGCACCCAGGCTGACCAGGGTGCCGGCCCGCACGTCGGCCGGGCCGCGTTCAAGGTCCTGTTCGAACCAGGTGACGTGCGGCCAGGAGTGTTGCGGCCCATGGCTGGAAACTGCAAGCACGCGGACCCCCTGCCCCACCGTCCGATCCATCAGGGCGCCGGCAACCGCACCGGAGGCACCCGTGACCAGAATCACCGGGTCACCGTTCATCGTTTCAACAGCTCCAGCGGCAGGCGCAGCATGGCGTGGGCGACGATGGCCGTTTTCCAAAGCCATCGACTCCAAAGCGACCAGTCATCCGCGCAGTGCTTGTTGAGATAGCGCCAGAGACTGCGATGCTTGGCCAGCATCACGCCCACGGCGCGCTGACGCGACGACACCCCGCCGGCATGCGAGACGATCACGCCCGGGTCCAGTCGAATACTCCATCCGGCCTCACGAAAACGGGCCATCAGGTCCAGGTCCTCGAAATGCATGTGAAAGGCCGGGTCGAAACCGCCGACTTCCTGCAGGGCCCGGGTGCGAATCAGCATGCAGGCGCCGGACACGGCTTCGACTTCCACCGCCTCAACGGGTGCCGGCTCGCCGGTCAGGTCAATGCCCGGGCGACGGCTGAAGGGCAGCACCTCACCCAGCACCTGCTCGCGGGTGGGAAGTCGACGACGACTGCCACGCTGTTCGTTGCCGGACATATCGAAAACCCGCCCCGAAACCAGTGCGGCCTGCGGGTGTCGATCCAGTTCATCGACCAGGCGAAGCAGTGCATCGGGCACGATCAGACAGTCGGGGTTGATGACCAGCAGGTACTCGGTGGCAATACTGCGCAAGGCCTGGTTCACGCCCCGCCCGAAACCCAGGTTGCGCCGTGCGCGACGCACCACGAGATCTTCCAGTGCGGGCAATCGCTCGATGCTGCCATCAGTCGAGGCGTTGTCAATGACGATGACCGATGGATGCGGCCGATTCCGGCCGCGGAGCTGATTGATGCAGCGTTCCAGCCATGGCCCCGAGTTGTAGTTGACGATGACCGCGGTCACCCGGGCCAGTGGTGTCACAGTGCCGCCGGTCATGAGCCCTGGATTAGCCGCCGCCACCAGGGTTGATCGAGCTGCCGGCGCAGGCGTTCAATCTCGGCATCGCGCTCGGCCAGCAGGTGTCCGGCCCGGATATGTTTCGCCACTTCCTCGTTGTAGTGGGCATAGACCGATTCTGCGCGATCGCCATACAGTGAATGGGCCGGCAGATCCGGCAGGCACTGCTCGGAGGCGGCCGCCGCGGCCAGCAGGTAGAGGGGTGGATAAGCGGGGCGGTCACCGGCCTGAACGTGACCCTCATCATCCAGCAACCACTGGGCTCGGTCTCCGCCGCTCAACTGCCAAAGGGCGGAGACAAACATCAGTTTCTGGCCCCACAGACGCCAAGCCGGGAAGTGCCGGCCCAGCAGCTGCTCGAACTCGTCACGGTACAGCTCGCGGACATGATAGGGATTGTCATAACCGGTCTCATCGCTGTAGGTCTTGCGATCGGGCGAGGAGATCAGCAGAAAGCCACCGGGCCTCAGCACGCGTCTGAACTCGGCCAGCAGCCTGTCCTGCTCGGCAAGATGCTCCAGGGTTTCGAACGACACCACGGCATCGAAGCTATCGGTGTCGTAGGGCAGCTCGGTGGCATCGCCGCAGTCGAAACCCAGTCGTTCACCAGCATAGCGCTGGCGGGCATGATCCACCGCCACCTCACTCACATCGATGCCTCGCACCCGGGCGGCACGCGCGCTCAGCAGGCGGCTGCCGTATCCCTCGCCACAGGCGGCATCGAGCACTTCCAGCCCGGCCACGACCTCGGCCGCCCAGGCGTAACGATGCCAATGCTCATAGGCCATCTCGCGCACGCACTCGGGCGTGAAGCGTTCACCGGTGAAATCGAGTTCGGGTTGGTCAGACATCCTGGAGCGGAATTGGGGAACGGAGCAAGTGTAGCAAGTCGGGGAGAAGCAGGTTCGAGGTTCTAGGTTCTAGGTTGGCGAGTGGCGTTTGCAGCCAACTGGTTGTAGTGGTTGATGATCTGCTGGCGGCGCGTCGCCATCGGGTCGGCCTCGATAAACGCGCTGACGCGATCCATGTAGTCCGGGTAGCGTTGCAGCAGGGTTTCCATGGCTTGACCGCCGGGAGCCAGGCCCAGGGGACCGAAGCTGGCGCCGCCCTGGTGGGCGACAAAGGCCTCGTCGCACAGCACGTGGCGCCAACCGGCTTGCATGGCGCGCATGCACCAATCGTTCTCCTCGCCATAGCCGCGCCCGAAAGCCTGTTCATCGAACTCACCGATGCAATCCAGGCAGGCCCGGCGCAGGTACATGCAAAAACCCACACCCGTGGGCACCTCCGGGCACATGGGCTCACCCGACTCACGACAGGCCCGGGCCCAGCATTCGGCATCCTCTGGCCAGGGATTTGGACGACAGAATTCGGGAATGGAGGCAATCTCGCCATTGTTGGTCAAGGGCGTGATCGAAGCAATCGAGGTATCGCTGTTGGCACAACGCCGGATCGCTTCCAGCCAGCCCGCGGTGACCTGGGTGTCGGCGTTGAGCAGCACGATGTCGGCCTCGCCGGCCAGCGCCATCCCGAGGTTGGCCGTGGCCACGAATCCCAGGTTTTTCTCGTTGTGAACCCGGACCCAGTGCGACGGCATTCCGGCAAGCACTTCGGCCACTTCGACATCATCCGATGCATCGTCAATCACCACCACCGGAACCTGCTCATCGACCGTTGCGGCCAGCGCGGCCAGGCAGCGGGCCGTTTCGGCCGGCGCGTTGAACACCGGCACGACGACGGCGATCATGGCTGCCTCCACTCGTGCGCCAGGCGCACCATGCCCAGTTCCCGCGTGCGGCCGCTGACGCTGAACTCCTGCTCAGCGGTATCGTGCACGCGCAAGCCTTCCGGGTCCATGGCGTGCGCCCGAATGGCGTAGCCACCAGGCAGCAGATTGAGCGCTGGGAAATGCACATCGATCCGATATTCTCCCGGCGCACACTCTTGTAACGACACACCCTCCTGGTCGCTGGAAACCCCGTAAACCGGGGTGCCATCGGCGCGGACCACGCCAATCAGCGCCGCCGGGGCGCGTTCATCGGGCGAGCGCAGGTGCAATCTCACCGTGAGCGGCTGGCCGGTTTCCAATACCGGGCTGGCCAGCTCGTGCTCCGGAAACTCCGGGCGCGAAACGCGATAAAGCGTGCCAGACTCGCGATTGCGGCGCGCACCTCTCTCGGCAGCGTCCTTGCGCTCATGCCAGGCCAGGTAGGACTGCGTGACATCGAAGACATCACCCTGGGCACGCACCTGCCCGCCGTCGAGCCAGATGGCGTTTCGGCACAGCTTCTGCACCTGGTACATATTGTGGGAAACCATCAGCAAGGTGCCGCCATCGGCCAGGTAGCGTTCGATCCAGCGTATGCACTTTTTCTGAAAGGACTCGTCACCGACGGCCAGCACCTCGTCGGTGATCAGCAGGTCCGGGCGCACAGAAGCAACGACCGCGAAACCCAATCTGACCACCATGCCCGAGGAATAATGCTTGACCGGTTCGTGGATGGAAGCACCGATATCGGCAAAGGCAAGAATATCGTCCAGCCGCTCGGCTACTTGTTCGGTCGACAGACCGAGAAAGGCGGCATTCATGCGCAGGTTGTCCAGCCCGGAATACTCCGGGTCGAACCCCGCACCCAGTTCCAGCAACGCGGCCGAGCTGCCCCGGCTTTCAATGTGGCCGGTGGTAGGCGCCAGAACACCGGTCACAATCTTGAGAAGTGTCGACTTGCCCGCTCCGTTGCCGCCGATCACCGCCATGGACTGGCCACGAGGCACTTCGAAACTGACTTCCTCCAGCACCCGGGTGCCACCACTGGCCGATCCGCGCAGCAGGACCTGCCAGAAGGCACGCAGGCGCTGCCCCGCCTGAACGGTCGGCGGATAGACCTTGGTCACCCCTTCAAGCCGGAGCAGAACCTCGCTCACAGAAAGTCCTCGAAATAGGGGCTGAGGCGTCGGAACAGTCGCCAACCCAGATAAAGTGCCAGCAAACCGGCCGCGCCAAGTGCCAGCAGCGCCATGCCGGGCAGCAATTCACCCCACAGCAACGGGCCGCGCACCTGTGTCATCCACCAGGTCATGGGGTTGAGATCCAGCCAGCCCGAAAACCGCTCGGGCAGCATTTCGGGGGCATACAGTATCGGGGTGAGAAAGAACCAGAACATGAACAGGGTGGGCAGCGCCTGTTCCAGGTCACGCAGAAACACCTGCACTGCCGCCAGCCCAAGCCCCAGGCCCAGTGCAAACAGGTAGAGCGTCAGCAGGGTCAGCGCCACCGTCGGCAGCCCCGCGAAATGCACCGGTGTACCAGTCAGTTGCAGCGCAACAAGCACCACCAGGTAACCGGCAAGATGGAGCAGGAAAGCCGATGTGACCGAGGAGACCACCAGCAACTCGCGCCGGATGGCCACCTTGGAAATCAGGGCGGAGTGTTCAAGAATGGCACGTGAGCCCCTCAGCACGCCCTCGGAAAAGGCCAGCCATGGCCACAGTGCCACGGCCAGCCAGGCCACGAAGGGAATGTCCAGCCCATCGGGCACGCGGGCCCGGAAGATCACGCCGAACACGAAGCCGTACACCGCCAGCAGCAGCAGCGGCGTGAGAATCAGCCAGATCCAGCCGCTGGCACTGCCAATAAAGCGCGAACGGATGTCGCGCCAGATTAACTGCCCCAGCATGGACGACAGGCCCAACCCGGCAGCACGCACACTTTTTATCGAGTTGCGCACTCCGGACTCCGATAGCAGCACATCAGCCCCGGTTCGGGCCTCAATCCCTGGCCGGGAGACCCGTTTCGGGATCAAACCCATAGCGGCGCTGCAAACGTTCAATGACGCCGGGCGTGACCTCCAGGTCATCCGACTCCAGCACACTGGACAGGTAGCGCTCCTTCAGCCGCTCCCGGTGTCGTTGCCGTGCCAGTTGACCGGCCTTGTCGGCGACCTCTTCCCATTCCGGGATCTCTCTCTCGTGCGCCTCATCGAGACGAATGATGTGCCAGCCGAAGCGAGAGCGTACCGGCTCACTCAGTTCACCCGGCTCCGACAAATCCCTGAGTTCTCGCGCGAAGTTGCTGTCAAGCTCATCCAGGGTTACGGCTTCGTAACGTCCAGCGTTCTCCCGGCTGGCAGGATCTTCCGAATACTCCTCCACAAGCGCCTCGAAGGACTCCCCCGATTCGATCCGATCATACAGATCGAGGATCAGACGCATGGCACCGCTCTCACCCCTGTTGGAGGTTTGTATCAGAATATGCGAGAAGCTGTATCGCCGAGGCTCACGAAACCGGTCCGGACCTGTCAGGTAGAGCTCCCGTGCGCGCTCGGTGTAGTCGTCCAATAGACGGGCCTCGATATACCGATCGATCTGAATCTCGTTCAAGGCCGACTCGAGTCTGCGCATGAGGCGTGCATTCAGCAACTCGTCCTCGTCAAGCAGGCCATCGCCCTTGGCATTCAGTGCTACCCCCCGCTGCATGACCAGCGCTTCGAGCTGATTGGCAACCCGCTCCGCGCTGGCCACGAACTGAGTCCGGTCTGCCTCCGGTATGCCCGCCATGAAAGCATCGAAATCGAGTTCCGTGGTGACGATCCCACCGACTCGAACCAGAGGGTCGGATTCGAACCCAAGGCAAAATTCGGCCTGGTAGCGCTCATTGGCAACCAGCGGTGAAGCAAGAGCGAGTAACGATATCAGAATCGGGAAAGAAACAACCGTCATCAGGACAGAACGATCAATCAGATGCATTCTCGAAAAATCTCCTCAACTTTGATGAACTCGTGCCAGAAAAGAAACCGGGCGGGTGAAACCGCCCGGTAGCAAACGTGAGAGGCTGTACGCCGTCGCGTTAAAACAGCGCGGGTTGCAGATAATGGCCGCAACGCGAACGACCGTTACAGTCGCTTTGCTGGGGTGGAAAATCCTCCGGGTCAGCACCGTTCACGGAATACAGGACATTAAAGTAGTAGGTTTCGCCAGGCTCGATGCTGCAATACCCTGGGGTATTGCCAACGGTCCAGTACGTTCTGATAATGCCCTCACTTGTGGTCGCAATTGCACCGCAACTCTTGTCTTCAAATGTAGCGACATCGAAATCGCCGGGACAGCGTGTAATCGTGGCAAACATTCTTCCGGCAGCCGAGGGGGAACCGGCACCGGTCATGGGTGCGACCCGCCAGCTTCCCAATCCGGTCAGGTTGTCGGGCACTGTGAACCTCATGGCCACGTAACGATCCCGGCGCAGACTGAAGGAGAAATTATTGGACGTCCCCGGAAACTCGTTGCCCGGAAACACATCGGTGTAGATGTTCGGGTTTCCACCATTCCCCCCGATATCGGTTTCCCGGGACCAGCCAGGTACGGTGCTCAGGGTCGGCCGGTCGTCACAAGATTCCGGTGGATCGCCATTGCCATCGTCGGGTTCAAGTACCTCAAGCGTAATGCTGCGTTGATCGCTCACCGCACCATTACGGCACTCTATGCCCACACTCGCGTCTCCAACCGACAAGTTACTCGTACCGACGGTCCTGCTGCCCGCAGGATTCAGTTGGCCGGACCAGTTGGTGCCACTCAGACCAGAGCCTTCGCACTCCCAGGCGCCCCTGGCGCGCCACTCCAGGGTCAATGACTGACCCTGGGTCACCGGATTGGGCGACACCGTGAAGTAGCCCAGATTGTTGCTCTGGTCCAGAGAGACCTGAACATCGTCGCAATCGGGTTGCTCAGGCTCAGTGGAACAAGTAAACCCATCAGCGGCCTCCGCCGCAACGTCTCCATCGGCAAGCAGGGACATGAGCTGACCGGACTTGAGGGGCACCTCCAGCTCCTCTCCATCGACCATCAGCCTGAGGGTACGATCAGCGCCAAGAACGGATCCGACTGCCATCAGCATGGTGATAGCGGCTATGGTACTTGCACGGACGATATTCATGATTTCGAGCGACTCCGGAAAATAACAGGGGGATTGCAACGGCCACACGGCTACCGCTTTAGTCGGATTGTAAAACAAAAAAGTTCCATGACAACCCTAAATTGATGTCTTTTTGCTTCCATAACAGGCACTTAACGAACGCATCACGCAAGTCACACCAAGTTCTGGCGAACCGCACGGTCGCGGCACCCCCTTACCAGCATCTGCGCTGACCACCCCCACATGACCGGGCGCCCACTGAAAAAGGGGCACCCCGTTTGGGATACCCCTTTCATCAGAAACCCGGGCCGCAGTGCGGCCCGGGCATACTTTCAGATGACTGACAGAGAATCAGTCGTCGGCCGAAACGAGGTCCGTCCGGCTGCCACGATGGGCAAAGGCGCCACCGTAGTTAGCCAGAGTGCCCTCGGCGACTCCACCGGCCGTGTAGGTGTTGGCCCAGAAGCCAATGACCGGCAGACCCACCACTTGCAGGCCTTCCATGCTCGACACGCTACGGAAATTACCGAAGTCAAAGCGGGCCCAGCCATGCTGGAAGTCGGACGGCAGGTTGAAGTTCACGTAGCCATAACCGGCCAGGTCGGTCACGTCACTGGACGGCTCACCGAAGATCTCGGAACTGTCCGGCAGGCTCTCGTCATTGGAGAAGCGAATGACGTTGGCTTCACGGCACAGTTCAAACACGTCTTCGATGGTAGTGGACGGCGACACACCGATACCACCTTCCACATCCGGGGTCTGCTCTTCGCGATCCCAGACTGACAGGTTGAGCTCCTCACAGGCGATCGGCGAGTCCGCAGTCCAGACAGAGGTGAACGGCGGGACGGCCTCGGTGTCACCCTCGATCGGGCCCTGCGGAGCGGCATCCGTATGGAAGCGCTTGGTTGGGAAAGTAACGACCCACTCCGAGGAGCCGCCAATGGCGTTCTCGATAGCGTACTCGTTCATCAGCGTCTCGTAGGAGAGCACGTGATTCAGAGCATGGATGTTGTCGGCAGGAGCCCAGTTGGTATCGGAAATGTCGCCATTGACAAATACAGTGCTGTCAAATCGCGTTCCTGACCCAAGGCTGGGGAACAGGTTTTCCGGATCGGTATGCTCACCCTGCTCTGCCCAGAAGCCATCGATGGCCGTGGCGTTGTAGGAGAACATGGTGCCGTTTTCAACATTCAGCACGGCACCGGAACCAAACAGCCCACCGGACGGCGGATCAATTTCGTAGTTGGCACTTTCAAAGCCCGGATTGCCGGGGGGACCCCACTCACCGGTGCCATTGGCAGCCGAGGAGGTGATCCAACGCTCGGTGAACAGCGAGCAAGGCTTCTCTTCAACGCCGGAATTCGGCGGCACGCCATTGACGTGCTCGGCCGCATTCGCAGCAGCACCAGTCAGCACACCCATTTCGATGACTTCGACGTAGCCGCTCAGGGTACGATCGTGACCCTGCGGACCACCATCATCAGCAGCTCCGATGTAAGCGCCTCTCAGGAACTCTTGCTCGCCGCCCTTGGTTTCCAGCAGGTACGGGGCGGTGCAGGTGGTGTCATTGAAGCGAATCATGCCACCGCCAGTGCTTTCGTCCCGGGTGATTGCCGCTGCCCACACGTCATAGGCCGACATGTAGATATTGAAGTCAAGCACTTCGCGCGAGTTCAGGGCTTCGATGAAGCGAATCTTGACCGCCTTGCCTTCGTCGGTGGTATTGACGATGGAAATCAGCGTGTCGTTGTCGCCATGGGCGGTGTAGTACGGATACAGCAGCACCTGACCCAAGCCATCCGGGTTGACGTTGACAGCGTTGGACACGCTGACCATACCCGCCATGCCCGTCAGACCCGCCAGCACTGCGGTCGTCAAGGTATTTCTTTTCATTACAACACTCCTAAGTTGTTGAACACAGGGCTCTGTGATTTACGATCCCAGGCCGTAAAGAGGTCCTCCCGATACGGTCCCGGCGCTCGTGATTGTATGTTAACTCAGCCGGAAATGTAAAGCAATCATCGGGACGGACTATACCACCACTCGCCGCCCGAGTGAATCCAGTTCTCGGTAATAGTACGCTCGCTGGTCACGCGGGACAAGCCGGAGGGCGCACCGGGAACACGGTACTCGACCCGCACGCGGGCGCGGCAGATCTCGGATTCGCATTCCACTGAAACGACCCTGGCACCCGTGTACATGACCGCCCGGTTGCGCTGATCTGCAACATGAGAATAAGCATCAACGGTCTGCCGATAACCGGGGCTGTAGTACTCGTAGGCCTCGCCATACTCCTGCTCCAGCCGAAGATCCCAGCGCTCCTGGGCTCGTTCATGCACAGCCTCGTCGGGTGTTAGCTCGGGTTCGGCCTGGCAGGCGGCCAGCACAAACACGGCACAGGCCAGCGACACGGCACCCCCCAGCGCGCGCTTTGATTTGGGTGTACAACTCATTGACTTCTACCTTATTTGGTTTTTCTAATGATCCAGATCCAGCGGATCCACACCGCGGAACCGCCGCTGAAATTCTCTTGAAACCTCTTCCAGCTCGTTGGTGGACTCGAGCACGGTCGGTGTAATCAACACCAGGGTTTCCGTACGGTCGACGGATTCGCGACGAGCTCCGAACAGACCACCCAGAACCGGTATCCGGCTCAGGCCGGGCAGACCCTCCCGTCTAGAGGAGTTGATTTCCCGAATCAGTCCACCGAGCATCACGGTTTGCCCTGACTGCACGGCCACGTCGGTCGATACCTGGCGTGTGTCTACGGGCGGGTTAGACCCTTCGCCGGGCGCATCGCCGGGACTGGAGACCTCCTGGTCGACCTGGAGATAGACCAGCCCGCCAGGATTGACCCGGGGAGTCACATTGAGAATGACGCCGGTATTGATGTACTGGAAGCTGCCGATCACACGGTCAGTCGTGCCGGTGAACGAAGTCGACTGCACCGGCACCTGGCGACCGACGTTGATGCTGGCCTCGGAGTTGTTGCGCACCATCAGCGATGGTGTTGACAGTGTGCGCACGTCCGACATTGTCTCAAGCATGTTGATTGTTGCGGTCACGAAGGTCCGGTCCATGCCGCGTCGGGTCACTGTGCCAAGCAGGCCGTCACTTCCAGCCCGGGCACGATCTCCGGCCCGGGAACTGGAGAATACCGGGGAGTCCTCCCCATCACCTCCTCCAGGGAACCCCGGGAAGTCGTCTGACCCCGGTTGAGCGTTGGACAGAAACCAGTTGACTCCATAGCGCAGGCTATCGGTCAGCGTTACTTCGATGATCTGGGCCTCTATGAGTACCTGCAACGGCTCTTCGTCGAGGCGCTCGATGGCATTGAGTATGGCGTCGTACTTGCTTGGAGATGCCTGGATCAGCAGCGAGTTGGTCTCCTGCACGGCGGTGATGCGAACATCATCATCCTCACCCAGAGTCATACCACCCTCGGTGGTGCGCGGCTGATCGTCGCGGGTTTCGCGCCGCTCGCGCTGTTCACGCTGAAAATCCCCGACCGAGGAGGCGCGGGCCGGCTCCATGCCGGGCGCCAGCCCGCCGCGGCGCTCGCGGTCACGGGGCTGGCGGGTGGTGCCGGTACCGAAAAGATCGCCCAGGTAGCCGGCCAGCACATCGGCCTCGAGATTCTTGACCCGGTAGACATAAAGGCGCGAACCGGCCTCGGGACTGGAACGATCCAGGCGCCGGATCCACCGCTCGGCCTCGCGGAGATAGTCCTCGTTGGGTGTAATGACCATGATGGCATTGAGCCGTTCCAGCGGCATGAAGCGGAACATGCCCGACAGCGGTGTTTCGCCACCCTCGCCGAATACCGCTTCGAGCTCGGGGAGAAGCTCGTCCGGCTCTATGCGGCGCAGGTCGAAGATGCCGACCGACATGCCGGCCAGCCAGTCGACATCGAAGGTTTCGACAATCTGCATGTAATTGCGCAACTCGTGCTGCGTGCCGGCAAGAAACAGCAGACCACGAGCGTTGTCGACATTGAAGATGCCGTCCTCGCGCGCGTAGGGCTCGAGGATCTCGGCCATTTTGGCCGGCGCGATGTACTGCAGCGGCACCGCCATGACCTCGTAGCCACGACCCCGCTCCAGCGCATCGGTGCGAGGCACCAGGTTGCCGCGCACGGCCTCGGACACCGGCACGACGTGGTAGCGGCCCTCGCGCCAGATCAAGGTTGCGTTGTTCCAGCGCAGCAGCATTTCCAGCACCGGCATGATCTGGTCGCGCGTCAGCGGCCGCGCCGTGGCAAAGGTCACCTCGCCACTGACACCTGGCGCAATGACGTAATTCTCCTGGAACATGTGACCGAGAATGGCGTGGACCACTTCCTGGATACCCTGGCCTTCGAAGTTCAGGGTGATTTCGCCGTCATCGCCCGGCGGTTCACCACGTGGCCTTGCTGCGCCATCATCAATGAATACGCCGGTGCCGAGGAAAAACTCGGTTTCATCGAAGGTGCCCTCGTCTTCGGCCTCGTCGTCATCGTCGTACAGGGAAATTTCACCATCGTCAGCGCGGTGATCCGGGCGCTCCACTGCGGGTTGGGGCTCGGGTGTGCGCTCCTGCTCGGCCACGGTTGCGCAACCGCCAAGCAGCAAAACGGCAAGTACCACCATGCCCCGGCGCAGGCTGCGCGCCGAGTCGAAATAGTTCATATCAGCCATCATTGTCCTGTCTTTGTTGTTGGCGCGCACGGCGCTCGGCCTCGGCCCTCAGCTCGGCCCGGCGCTCGGCCACGCGGCGTCGAATTTCCTCGGCCCTGGCGCGGGCTTCGTCACTTACCTCTTCGGCATCCTGATCAGCGGCCTCCGCCGCTTCGTCCGGCTGGGGCTCGACTGCCCGTTCTGCCTGTCGCGCCAAGCGGGATTCCGGCCGGGGTGTCTCGACCGTGAGCCCGCTGGTGTGAACCTGCAACTCGAGCGCCGCCTGTCGCCCATCCACCGACACGAACGACACCTCGCGCGGCAGGATGGACTCGATTCGCCAGGCCGCCTGCTCGCCCTCCAGGCTCATGCCCTCGCGCAGCACCACGGTCTTGCCGGCTTCTTCATCGCGCACCATGGCCAGCTTGACCTCGGGAGTGATCACGATGCCGGCCACGGCCGCACTCAGGTCGGCGATTTCCTCTTCGATCTCGTCCAGATCGGTCTCGTCGTCGTCCTCGACCTCCAGGGAAGCCAGCTCCACCGGGGGCAGACGGCGATCGGAGAAGAACACCGGTCGTTCCATGATGCGGGTGTACTCATCGAACTCGGCCAGGCCGGTTTCAGGCACATCGACCTGGACGTCCTCGACGGCGTCACCGCCATCGGTGGCAATGCGATCGATATCCACTCGCCCCAACAACAGCAGCATCAGACCGCCAGCGATGCCGAGCGCACCCAGTCCGGCGACGAGAATCACCGTCAGCAGGTTGCGTTGCGGGTCCAGCATGCTCATTGCGAGGCCTGCTCGGTCAGGAATCCGTACATATCGAAACGCACGTCGATCAGGCCATAGTTGTCTGCCCCGCGCCGGCCAGCCCGGTCGGCCGGAACGCGCTGATTGATCGTCAGGTTGTCAATAAAGACCAGCGGCACACTGTTCTCCAGTTGGTACAGCACTTGTACCAGGTCCGGAAGCGGGCAATTCATGCGCACATTGACCGTGACCTGCTCGAAACGTTCGGGATCCTGATCGGGCCGGTTCGTGGTCGACACGATGGCACACAGCTCGGCGTGCTCGGCTTCTGTCCGGATGATGTCGCGCAAGTGGCGGTTCATGCCGGCCGCGGCGGTATTGAAGTTGGCCTCGGGGAGAAACAGGGCGCTGTCGAGTCGTTCATTCTGAAGGCGATCGAGCTGGGCCTCAAGCTCCGGGCGCCGCTCCACGGCGGCCTTGAAGCGGGCAGCCTGGGTTTCGAGCTGCCCGATCTGCTCATTGAGTTCGATATGGCGGACGACAAACCAGTGAAAGCCGACCAGGTAGACCAGTATGGCGGCGATCACCAGCAGGCCGATGGCCAGCGGGCGGTTATTCTCCAGATTCGGCAACAGCTGCATTGCGCGCCCTCCCGGTCTGAATCTGGGCCCTGGTAGCGAACCGCTCGCGGCCGGTGGCCTGGTCGACATTGACCGAGCCCCGGAATTCGGCATCGTCGAGCAGTTCCGAGTCGTTGATCAGGTCGATGAGCCGCTGCGACCCATCGGCCAGCCCCTGCATGTGCAGTTCGTTGTCGCGTACCTGCAATTGTTGCAGCCAGATATCGTCGGGCAGCAGGCGCGTGACCTCGTCCAGCACCTGGATCACCACCGGCTGCCGCCGGCGGAGTTCGGCCAGAAAATTGGCGGCAGTCAGGGAATCCTCAAGCTGGCGCTGCAGAGCCACCACGGTTTCGGACTGTTCGCGCAGGCTGTCCACCTCGGCCTGAAGCTGGTCGACGCTGCGCTCGCGAAGATAGATCGACTGGGCCATGACCAGCACCAGCATGGCCACGAGGCCGGCCGCCAGCATCCAGTTCAGGCGTGCGCGCTTGTAGACATAAGGCGGGCGCTCAGCCTCGGGCAGCAAGTTGACACCCAGTGGCGACGGCGTTTCCTCGCCGCTGGCCGCTACGTCGATGGCGTGGGGCCGTACACCGATGGCCGCCAGCCGTTCGCGCCAGCGATCAACGCTGCTGACCGGCACCAGGCGCAGTGCGAGCTTGAGCCGACCATGAGCGCTGTCACGACCCGTAACTTCGTGCGCGTAATAGACCTGGTCGGCCTGAAACGGCGTGAACTGATCGAGTTGGTAACGCAGTGCCTGCTGCAGCCCGGACTCCACTGCCAGGGGCAGTTCCACGGGGCACTGCAGGATGTCGTCCTCGGGCAGGCACAGCCTGACTTCGGGATTGCCCTCTTCAAAACTCCGCGCCACGGCAGACCAGCGGTCGCGCAGCAGCCCGGCGTCTTCACTGGGGCCAAACGTGTCCAGATGCTCGGGCGCCTCGCCCCCGGCCCAGACCGCAAGCGACCCGTCCTCGGCCGGTAACAACCAGACCGCCGGCCGCGGCTGCACCAGCCGCTGGCGCAGTGAGTCCGGAATCAGGCTCGACAACTCTCCGCCCCACCAGCGCAGGAAGCCCGGCAGCGGGCTGGCGCGGTAGCGGGCGACGACATCGGCCCAGTAATCGTTAATGGCACTCTGATTCATTGACTCTCGTTTCTGTCACGCCAGCGCTGTATGCGGAACGGTCGCCCCCGGGTATCCGTTCCCAGCGTTACGGTGGTGTCGATCTCGCTCCAGATGCCGTTGTCCAGCGTGGCGCGCGAGCGAATGCTAAAGGTCCGACCGCCACCTTGCAAGTTCACCATCTGCCCATCGGGCAGCATCAGTGCCTGCTGATCGGCCGGATGAAACTGCCGGCGCTCCTCGACAAAAAGCCTGGCGCTTTCCAGGTCAATCTCCGGCATGGCCGCCAGCACCTCCGCCGAGGCAAAGGCCGGATTGATGCGCCCCCGCCCGGAATGTACCGTCAGAAAGGGCTCGACTTCCCGGTACAGGTCCCAGGTCATGCCGATGACCTGCTGCAGTTCGTCGACGGAAACGAAATCCTCGTTGGCCGGGCCGTAAGGATAGCCTGCCGCGAAGTAATCGTCGATCTCGGCCCCGTAGAGCCTCGGCATGTCGTCCGGATCACGCCAGTCCAGGATGGCATCGGCCAGATGCAGGGCTTCAAGCTCCTCGACACCGCGTGAGATGAAGAAATCGGTCAGAAGTTCCGCATCGGCGGCATTGAGGTTGATCTTGCCCGACTCGTCGGTGATGCGAATTTCGATCTCGGCCTCGCCCAGCTCGATGGTGTAGGGGCGTCCGTCCGGCACCCAGCGCGTCTCCATGTCGGTCGAGCGCATCTCGAAAACGGCCCGATGAACACCGGCCTCGGCGGCGTAGCGCGCGGCGGTTTCGTCGAGCAGGAAACGGGCCTGCAGCCCCTCGGTTCGCGCCAGGATGGCATAGATTCCGACCGTGATGCTCAACAGGACGAGGATCCAGAGCACCACCACCAAAGCGATTCCGCGTGCGGTGAGACGGGATCTCACTGTCGGCGCCCCTGGCGGCCCCGGCGCTGAATCATGATATCCGAGGCGCGCTCGATCTGGCGCGGCCGGCCACTGACTTCCGCGTCCACCATTACCGGGGCGATCAGGTCGGGCCAGACCTGGCCATGATCGCGGTCCAGGTCGATTTCCACGGCCACCGCCAATGGCAATTCCTCGGGCGTTTCCCAGTAGTCGGACCAGTAGGTTTCCTGGGTCTCGAAATCACGACCGAGAAAGTGAAACTCGCCTCGAGCGAGGTTTTCCAGCAGCACGATGCCGTCATGGGCCTCGATGTCACCCGGCTCGTAGCCATTGAGCATGGCGTAGTAGTAGACCAGCTCGAATCCGCCGCCAACACCCGGCTCGATGCTCAACTCCTGAACGTAGGATCCGCCGTAACTCAGGTAACCGGGCATGGGCGAGACAAAACGGACACGATCACGATCACCGGCAAAGCGAATGCGCTCGCCTTCGACTTCCTCTTCGATCACCAGCGCCTGGGCCAGCGACAGCTGACGTCGCATGAACTGCTGGACCACGCGCAGGCGATTGTTCTCCTCGATAATGGCCTCGCCCGAATTCGAGGCGCGCACGGCGGCACGGAAGCCGCCATAGGCCATGGCCATGACCAGAGCCACCAGGCTGATGGCCAGCATCACCTCGATCAGGGTAAAACCTCGCATCTGGCGTAGCTGCTTCATCTCGGGCCTGCCAGTTGACGTTCTTCCCAGTGAGTGTCGACCGAACGCAGAGTCTCGAACACGGCCTCCCGGCGACGCGTCTCTCCCCATTCCACCGTCAGGGTCACGTGATAGAGGCTGACCGGCATATCGAGCGGGTCCAGGCCGCGATCATCGATAACCAGCTCCTCGCGCACTTCCATGGTCCAGCGAAACTCGTCATCGAACTGGCCCTGCGTGGTGCCGGGCTCCAGCATCTCCTCCAGCCCCAGCATGTCCAGCCTGGACTGCGCCCACAACGCCGCCCGGGTGTAGTCGCCGGCCAGCCGGGTGTTGCTGACCGAGGTCGACAGAATCTGCAGTAGCACCCCGAACAACAGGGCAAACACCATGAAGGCCGCCATGACCTCGATCAGGGTGAACCCGCCCTGTCGGTGCGGGCGACCGGGCGCGCCGGACGGCAGTCGCCTTGCAGTGTCTGAATACGGAATCATGTATCGCACTCGCTGCTCACTTCGCCGGTCAGCCAGGACACGCTGATCTGCCACTCGCGCTCCTGCGCCAGCAAGGTGACGCAGCCTCCGGTCGAGGCGCCGTCGGGATAGAAACGGATGCCACCGGCATTTTCACCGGTCAGTTCGGAACGGGCCGTATCCAGCGTGATCTCCAGCCCATCGGGCAGCGAAACCCGCTCACGCTCGGCCGCCTGCCAGCTGCGATCATTGGCATCGACATGAAACACCTGCTGCTGCCGGGTCACGATGGCCTGGCCACGGGTATGGCGAATACCAGCGGTCATCTCTCGGGCCGCATTGCGAATCTCGGCACCGCCTATGGAACGGCTGACCGACACCCCAACGACCGCGAACAGCAGCATTACCAGCACCAGCACCACCATCAACTCCAGCAAACTGAATCCACCCTGTCGGCGCAGCCGACAGGGTGTCCCGGACAAGCTATGCGCAGATCCGGGACCTCCATCAGACTTCAGCGCTGTGCGATCAAAAGCGCCCTTTCCAGTGCCCCGACAGGGTGTCCCGGACAAGCGCAACGCTTCTCGTTCGGATTCGATACCGAACAGCCGGCCGGCTTGATGGGCTAACCGGTTCACCTGTGGCGCGCTCCGCGACTCATTCCCAGTTGGTGATCTCGCGATTGACCCCTTCACCGCCCGGCTGGCCGTCGGCACCGTTGGACCAGATGTCATAGCTGCGGTGCTGACCCGGATATCGATAGTTATAGGAGTTGTCCCATGGATCGACCAGGTTGGAATTGTTGACGTAGGGCCCGTTCCAGTTGCGCGCATTGCCCGGTCGCTCCACCAGCTCGCGCAATTCGCGCGGCACCCGGCCGTTATCGAGATAGAACTCGTCGATGGCCATAGACAGGCGCTGTACTTCGGCCTTGGCCGCCCGCACGTTGGCATCCTCGGCACGCTGCAGGATGTTGGGCACCACCAGGCCGGCGATCAGGCCCAGGATGACCAGCACCACCAGCAGTTCAATCAGGGAAAAGCCCTGTCCAGTTCTCACTTTCACGTTTTCCTTCCTCCGCCCCGACTGCCGGGGATCAATTGGGTTACTTGAACCAGATCATGCAATGAGTTCGTTGATGCTGAGTATCGCCATGAGCACCGACATGACGATCACACCAATGACCACCGCCAGCCCCAGGGTCAGCGCTGGGACCAGCATGGCCATGAGCCGATCGATGGTCACGCGCACTTCGCGATCGTAGGTATCGGCGACCTTGAGCAGCATCTCGTCGAGCTTGCCGGTTTCCTCGCCGACATTGACCATCTGCAGGGCCAGGCGCGGAAAATTGCCGTTGGCCGACAGGGCCTGGGCCATGGGTGTGCCGGTCTTGACCTGCTTGGCCGCCTCGGCGACATCGTCGCCCAGCACCGTATTGGTCATGACATTCTTGGCGATGGAAAGTGCCGAGAGCAACGGTACGCCGTTGACCAGCAGGGTGCCGGTCGTACGCGCCAGGCGGGCGGTTTCCATGCGCGCGATGATGTCGCCGGCGCCCTTGAGTCGCAGAAAGCGGGCATCCCATCGGCGCCGCGAGCCCGGACGAGCCATCTGGCTGCGAAACCAGAGCACGGCCACCACCACGGCGGCAATCATCATCCACCAGTAGTTCTGAAGGGCGTCGCCGACCGCCATGACAACGACCGTCAATGTCGGCAGTTCGCCACCGAACTCCTCGAACATGGGCGCAAACTGCGGGATCACGTACACCATCAGCAGAATCAGCGAGGCAATGGCCAGCACTACCAGCAAGGCCGGGTAGATCATGGCCGACACGACATTGTCCTTGAGCTCCTTGCTGCGCTCGAGGTATTCGGCCATGCGCGACAGGGTCTGGTCCAGCGAACCACCGATCTCGCCGGCCCGCACCATGTTGATGTAGAAGCGCGAAAAGACGCCGTGACGCTCTTCCAGCGCCTCGGACAGTGAGCCCCCCTCGCGCACCCGGTTGCGGATCTTCTCGACCAGGCGCTGAATGCGGTCGTTCTCGGCCAGCTCGGCCAGGATGCCGAGCGAGCGGTCCAGCGGCAGCCCTGCGCCGAGCAGGGTGGCCAGTTGCTGGGTCAGGTCGCCGATCTCGCGCTGCGTGAGGCCGCTGCGCCCGCGCAGCAGGTTGGTCAGGCGAAACCCCGATCCGACCTCGCGCGCCGAGACCGGGATATTGCCGGATTCCTGCAACTGGGCAATAACCAGGTCCTTGCTGGGCGCGTCCATCTCGCCGGTAAAGGTCTCTCCGGCCGGCGAGACCGCCTTGTACTCAAACACGGCCATTGGCAGCTCCCATCATGCTTCCTGCGTCACGCGCAGCACTTCCTCAGCCGAGGTCATGCCTTCCAGGGCCTTGATCAGGCCATCCTCGTACATGGTGCGCATGCCTTCGGCTCGAGCCTGGCGTTCGATCTCGCCGGAGGTGGCATGCTTCATGACCATGCGCCGGATCTCTTCGGACAGCACCAGGATTTCGTGGATACCGGTCCGGCCACGGTAGCCGGTGGGACTGACCTCGGACGAACCCGGGTGGTAGAGCGTGAATGGGCGCTGGTCGGTCAACTTGGCCAGGCCCAGCTCTTCGGCCACCTCCGGGAGCACCTCGTAGGCTTCCATGGTTTCCGGATCCAGGCGCCGCACCAGACGCTGGGCCATGATGGCATTGACCGTGGAGGTCAGCAGGTAGTCCTCCACACCCATGTCGATCATCCGGGTCACGCCGCCAGCCGCATCGTTGGTATGCAGGGTGGAGAGCACGAGGTGACCGGTCAGCGCCGACTGGATGGCGATCTTGGCCGTTTCCAGGTCGCGCATCTCGCCAATCATGATCACGTCGGGGTCCTGACGCACGATGGAGCGCAGCGCGCGCGCAAAATCCAGGCCGATGGAGGCCTTGGCCTGGATCTGGTTGACCCCTTCGAGCTGGTACTCGACCGGATCCTCGACCGTGATGATCTTGCGCTCGGGCGTGTTGAGCTTCGACAGCGCGGTATAGAGGGTCGTGGTCTTGCCCGAGCCGGTCGGGCCGGTGACCAGGATAATGCCGTGCGGCACATCCAGCTCGCGCTCGAAGACCTTCTGGGTGTCTGCGGCGAATCCCAGGCTGCCGAAATCCAGCACCACCGCTTCGCGATCAAGAATTCGCATGACCACGGATTCGCCGTGCGCGGTCGGCACGGTGGACACACGCAAATCGAGTTCCTTGCCGCCGACCCGATGCATGATGCGGCCATCCTGCGGCAGACGACGCTCGGCAATGTTGAGCCGGGCCATGATTTTTACGCGCGAGATCACCGCGGCGGTGGAACGGGCCGGCGGCGCCTCGACTTCCTGCAGTACACCATCAATACGATAGCGCACCTTCAGACGGTTCTCGAACGGCTCGATATGGATATCGGACGCGCGCGATTCCACGGCCCGCTGCAGAATCAGGTTGACCAGGCGAATGACCGGCGCTTCGGACGCCAGGTCGCGCAGGTGTTCGACATCCTCCTCGTCTTCGCCGCCACCTTCGCCGCCAAGATGCTCGGCGATCTGGCCCATCGCACTCTTGCCGCCACCGAAGTAGCGCTCGATCTGATTGTCGATTTCCGAGGCAATGCCGACCTTGGGCACTATCTCGCGCCCGGTGGCCATTTCCATGGCCCGAAGGGCAAAGTGGTCGGTGGGATCGGCCATGACCACCACGACTTCACGCTCGCTGGCCTCGATGGGCACCAGGTGCTGCTGCTTCATGTAGCGCACCGAGATGCTGTCGATCTGCGGGCCGGTTTCCGGATATTCCTTGTCGGTAACCATGTCGATGCCGAGCAGCTCGGACTGGGCCCGGGCCAGATCCCGCTCGGAAACCAGCCCCAGCCGCACCAGCAGGGTCAGCAAGTTGCCTCCATGCTGCTCCTGGTAGCTGCGGGCGCGCTGCAGGTCTTCCTCGCGCAGGCGCTCCTGCTCGACCATCAGCCGGCACAGCTCGGCGGCGCGGTCTTCCAGATGCTCACCCACGCTGGGCAACAGGCTGGTCTCGTCAGTAGCAGTCAAAGTCTGGTCATTCATGAAAGGATTTCTCGCATCAAAGCGTGGCGGTCAGCGGCAAAAAGGCCAGTGGGCCACTCTACCCTGCAACAGACAGCATGCAAACAACAACGGTTCAATGCCGCCTGCGAAGCACGTATTGCTCGATGAAGGGCCGGTTCATCAGAATCCAGGCCGCCACCGGGACCACGGCCGGAAACATCAGGTAGCCAAGCTGGTAACACAGCGCGATCATGTCCATCGGGAAGATGGCTTCACGTGCAGCCTGTCCTGCTTCCGGTCCGCTGCGAAACGCCAGGTCGACCCAGGTTTCCCAGAACACACCCCAGACCGTCACCAGGGTGACGACCACAAAGGCAATCAGCAGCTGCAGCAAGCGCTGACGCATCGTCAGCGGGGTGGCCATGATCAGCCCGAACAGCAGGGCCATGCCCCAGGCATAGATCATCGGGTTGACGTGGATATTGACCGCCGCGGTTTGTCCATCGACCTGCTCGGGCAAAACGACGCGGGTGTGAATTTCGAGCTGGAACCCCAGTTGCAGCAATTGCTCGAAGATGTCGGGAAAGAAACCGGTCAGCAGCAGGTCCGAAAGGCGTGCTGTCGGAAACATCAACGCGCTGCCGAAGAAGAACCACAGAAAAAAACCCAGCGGCAGATACAGCAGGGCCAGGAGAAACATCTCCTTGATCGGATTGCCTTTCTCAGTCTCGCCAGCTTCATCAGTTGCGCCGGAATCCTGCGCCTTGTCCTGGCCCTGTTCTTTATCCTGGTCCTGCTCGCTCATCGCCTTTATGCCACCCACTGTCTGGCGTTATGGAACATCTTCATCCACGGTGACTGTTCACCCCACTGCCGCGGCGCCCAGGAGAAGTTGACCGTGCGCAGCAATCGTTCGGGATGCGGCATCATGATGGTCACCCGCCCATCCTCGTTGCACACCCCGGTGATACCGTCCGGTGAACCGTTGGGGTTGTCAGGATAACGCACTGCCGGCTTGCCGTTTGCCATGGCATAGCGAATGGCTGCCGATACCGCCGGATCCTGACCCGCCTCGAAACTCGCCCTGCCCTCGCCGTGCGAGGTCACCACCGGCAATCGCGAGCCGCTCATGCCGGTCAGGAACAGCGAGGGGCTGTCGTCGATCCGGACCAGGTTCAGACGTGCTTCGAACTGGCGCGAACGGTTGTGAACGAAAGCCGGCCAGTGGCTGGTGCCGGGAATGATTTCGCGCAGGGCCGAGAGCATCTGGCAACCATTGCACACACCCAGCGCAAACCGATCGCTGCGGACCAGGAACTGTTCGAAGTGATCGCGCATGACCGGATTGAAAAGAATCGAACGCGCCCAGCCCTGCCCGGCGCCCAGTACATCACCGAAGGAAAAGCCGCCGCAGGCGGCCAGCCCCTGAAACTCATCCAGGCGCTGGCGTCCCGATTCCAGGTCGCTCATATGGACATCGACGGCCTCGAACCCAGCCGTCATGAAAGCGCGCGCCATCTCGCGCTGTCCATTAACGCCCTGCTCGCGCAGGATGGCCACACGCGGACGCGCGCCGGTCAGCACGGCCGGTGCCGGCACATCGAACTCGACATTGGGGGCCAGTCCGGGCCGCGACCAGTCAGCCAGTGTGGCAAACTCCTCGTCGGCACACTCGGGGTGGTCGCGCAGGCGCTGTATGCGATAGCTGGTTTCACCCCAGCGCTGAGCCAGTTCGGGCATGGCGGCGGAATAGAGCGCTTGCCCGTCGGCACTCACCGACCACCGGTCCTGTTGCGACACCTGACCAATATCGTGACTGAAAGCCGCCAACCCTTCCTGCTCGAGTGCCGCACGCACGGCTGCCTCATCCTCGTCTGCCACCTGCAGCACCAGCCCGAGTTCCTCGTTGAACAGGAATGCGGCAGCGTCTTCTGGCGCGCAGGGCAGGTGCAGGTCAACACCGCAGTGGCCGGCCAGCGCCATTTCCAGAACGGTCACGAACAGGCCACCGTCGGAGCGGTCATGCAATGCCAGAATCCGCTTTTGATCAATCAGGCTTTGAACAACGTTGAACAGCCGCTTCAGTGCATCCGGATCATCGACATCCGGAACGGCACCGAGCTCGCGGCCGAATACCTGTGCCAGGGCCGACCCGCCCAGGCGCTGGCGCCCCAGATCAAGCAGCAACAGCCTTGACGGCACCGTGGAGTCGAGTTGAGGTGTCAGGTGGCGGCGCACATCCGGCACGGGCGCAAAGGCGGATACGATCAGTGACACCGGGGCACACATGCGCTTCTCGCCAGAGTCGTCATTCCAGACCGTCTGCATCGACAGCGAGTCCTTGCCCACCGGAATGGACAGATCCAGTCGGGGACAGAACTCGGCCACTGCCTCGACTGCCGAGCGCAGGGCTGCATCCTGGCCATCCGCGCCGGCTGCCGCCATCCAGTTGGCTGACAGCTTGACCCGATCAAGCGACGGCACCCGCGTCCCGGCCAGGTTGGTCACCGCCTCGCCCACGGCCATACGTGCGGCGGCCGGCGAGTCCCAGATGGCCAGCGGCGTGCGTTCGCCCATGCTCATGGCACTGCCTGCATACCCCTCGTAGTCGAGCAGGCTGATGGCGCAGTTGGCGACCGGCACCTGGTGTGGGCCGACCATCTGATCGCGCACGGTCAGGCCACCGACACTGCGGTCGCCAATGGTGATCAGGAACTGTTTCGAACCCACTCCGGGAAGCGCCAGCACCCGATCGGCCGCTTCGGCGAGTGAAACATTCTCCAGGCCGGCATGGTGAACCGGCACGGAGCGGGTCTGAACATCGCGATGCATGCTGGGTGGCTTGCCCAGCAGCATGTCCAATGGCATGTCCACCGCCGGCGTGCCCAACAGGCGATCATCCAGGCGCAGCTGTCCGTCGGCATCGGCCGCCCCGAGGTCGGCCCAGGGACAACGCTCACGCTCGCACAGGGCCGCGAAAGTCTCCAGGTCGTCCGGAGAGATAGCCAGCACGTAGCGCTCCTGCGACTCGTTGCACCACAGCGCCATGGGCGACATCGAACGATCATTGGTGGGGATCTCGCGCAACTCCAGGCGTCCGCCCACACCCCCGTCATGCAGCAACTCCGGAAGCGCATTGGACAGGCCGCCGGCACCCACATCGTGAATGGACTTGATGGGATTGCGCTCGCCGCGCTGCCAGCAGCGGTCGATGACTTCCTGGGCGCGGCGCTGCATTTCAGGGTTACCGCGCTGCACCGAGGCAAAGTCCAGATCCTCGTCGGACTGGCCAGAGCTCATCGACGATGCGGCGCCGCCGCCAAGCCCGATCAGCATGGCCGGACCGCCCAGCACGATGATGCGATCCCCGGCCGACAATGGCTGCTTGTGGGTCAGCCCATCGGCAATGATGCCGCTGCCGCCGGCTATCATGATCGGCTTGTGATAGCCCCATAGCCGATCGTCGACCCGGGCGGCGAAGCTGCGGAAGTAGCCCAGCAGGGCCGGCCGGCCAAATTCATTGTTGAAGCGCGCCCCGCCAATCGGACCCTCGGTCATGATCTGCAGGCTGGACGCCATGCGGGAAGGTGGTTCGGGCAGGTTTTCCCAAGGCTGGACATGGCCCGGGATACGCAGATCGGACACCGAGAACCCGGTCAGTGCCGCGACCGGGCGGGCGCCCCGGCCAGTCGCGCTTTCGTCACGGATTTCACCGCCCGACCCGGTGGCAGCGCCCGGTTCGGGTGAAATCGCGGTCGGGTGATTGTGGGTTTCGACCTTGATCTGGATATGCAACCTGCCCTCGCGAAGGTCATAGGCCGGATGCTCGTCGGTGCTGACCAGCAATCGACTATCGAACCCCTCGACCACGGCAGCATTGTCATCATAGGCCACCAGGGTCCCACCCGGGGTGGCGGCATGCGTGCTGCGGATCATCTTGAACAGCGATGGCTCGCATGGCTGACCATCCACCGTCCAGGTCGCATTGAATATCTTGTGCCGGCAATGCTCGGAATTGGCTTGGGCGAACATCATCAGCTCGGCATCGGTGGGATCGCGCTGAAGACGAGAATAGGCCTCGGCCAGGTAGTCGATCTCGCCGTTGCTCAGCGCCAGCCCCAGTTCACCGTTGGCTTTCGACAGCACGACCGACGGATCATCACCCAGCGCAATCACACCCAGAGGAGCCGGTTCCGGTAGCTCAAACCAGCCAGCAAGGGTATCGATCCGGTCCACGACGATCTGGGTCATGCGGTCGTGCAGATTGTTGCGCGCTTCGCGGGTCAGGTCGGCTGCCGCGACTCCATCGAGCGTGAACACCACCCCGCGCTCGATGGCGGTGTAGCGACCAAGCCCGCAACGCCGGAGAATATCGCGAGCGCGAGAAGCCCAGGGCGTCACCGTGCCTGGACGCGGCGCCACCAGCAACTGGACGTCGGTCAGCTCGGTCAGGGTTGCACCGTCCGCGCCCAGCAATGCGCGCAGGCGCGAACCGTCGGGCTCATCGGGCAGTCGATCCGTACCCAGCAGGTACAGATCGCGGGCATGAAGGCCAATCCGGCGGCCCTGGATCTCGGAAATGGCGTCGGCAAGCTGCTCCAGCCGGAATTGCGGAAGCGCTCGACGACCTGGCAGAAAAATCATTGCGGCCCCTGGGGAGTTCTCTCATTCAGGGGCGCAATTATAGGCGAGAGCGTCGTCCGGCGAGACCCCACACCCACGAGAACCAGCAAGCTGCCGATCAGTGCTGACCATTGAGGCTTTCGAGCCTCGACTTGAGCTGCTCCGGCGGCACGTAGCCGGGAATCATGTCGCCGTTGAAGGTCATCATCGAGGGCGTGCCCGTCACACCCAGAGACTGACCTAGTTGATACTGCTCTTCAACCGGATTGTCGCAGGTGGCACGCGGCGGGGTTTGACCAGCCTTGGCGACGTCCATGGCTTCCTGCTGATCATGTGCACACCACACCGAAACCAGTGTGTCATAGGTCTGCGAGCCGACGCCGGCACGGGGGAAAGCCAGGTAGTGAACCTGGATGCCGTTGCTTGCATATTCCTCAATCTGCTCATGCATCCGGCGGCAATACCCGCAATCAGGATCGGTAAAGACGATCACGTCGTATTCCGCATTCTCGGGGCCAAAACTCACGAACTGGCTGGAATCCAGCCCGGCCAGTCGTTCGCGCCGCATGTCGGATTTGGCCGCATCGGTCAGATCGGTCTGGGTGTCGAGATCGATGAACCGCCCCTGCAACAGGTACCGGCCATCGGCGCTCATGTAAATGATGTCGTTATTGACTCGAACCTGCTTGAGTCCCGGCACCGGGGTCTCGGCCACACTCAGCTCATTCACTTCAGCGACCAGACCACTGATGCGATCCTCGATTGCGGCATAGTCGGCAGCCTGCCCTGCACCTCCGACCCACATCACGACGACGGCAACTGCCGTCTTCAACCAGACATTCATTTCAGTCTCCTAGCACAAACGATTTCGATTCCGAGGCGCCATCCGCCTCCGCTTACCAGCCATTCATCAAGTGGCTGCACTGCCCCCAAGCAGGACCCGTCCCGAACCCGGAGCAGACTTGCCCCCTTGCAACATCGCTCGACACCCCTCTGGCCACACGCAAGGGGCCACGCACTGGTTGGAGTCCAAAGCCCGCAACAAGTTTCAACCACTCTGAAAAACTCCGCATCATATTATCCTCGCGGATGATGCTGGCGATGAAGCTTTTTCAGGCGCGAGCGCGACACATGGGTGTAAATCTGCGTCGTCGACAGGTCGGCATGGCCCAGCAGCATCTGCACGACCCGCAGATCGGCACCGTGATCGAGCAGGTGTGTGGCAAACGCGTGTCGCAAGCGGTGGGGGTAGACTGCATCGTCAATGCCCGCTTGGCGTGCATGTTGGCGAATGCGCGACCACAACGCCTGGCGCGAAAGACGACGGCCAGTGCGGGACACGAATACCTGGTCGCATACCGGCTTCAATTCGGGCCGGAACCGATGCAGCCAAAGCGTCAGCGCATCCTGAGCCGCCTCTCCAAGTGGGACCAGTCGCTCACGTCCTCCCTTGCCCCGAACACGAATCACCCCGCGCACCAGGTTCAATTGGGACAGCGTGACACCGGCCAGTTCACTGACTCGCATGCCGGTCGCATAGAAGGTCTCCAGCACCGCCCGGTCGCGACAGCCGAGAGGCTCATCAACCGATGGCGCGGCCATCAGGGCCTCGATCTGCGATGACGTCAGGGAACCAGGCAAGGGGTGGGCTGCTCGCGGACCTTCCAGATCCAGTGTGGGATCGGCCCTGATATGGTGCTCGCGCACTGCCCAGGCGAAAAACTGCCGCAGACATGAAAGCTGTCGAAGAATACTGGCGACCGTATCACCACGCCGCAACCGTTCAGCCATGCACTCGAGCACTTCGGCCCGGGTGATGGCCGCCAGTGGCACATCGATACGACCGAAGAAGTCGATCAGGTCTCGACGATAGGCGGAAAGTGTATTGGCCGCCAGGCCGCGTTCGGCCCAGGCGGCATCCAGAAAGGCATCAATCGTGGTCAGCGGTGAGGCCACCATTAGCAGCATGCCGGGGATTGCACCAGGCAACCCCCGGCATCAGCCGATGGTTCAGCTGCGACCTGTCAGCCGGGCCAGGCTGGTTTGGGCTGCCGTCTCCAGGTCGGAGATCTTGGCTCGCGCCGCGGCGCGAAGATCTTCGACGGCCTGACGGCGTTCCTGCACCTCACCGGCGGCCAATTCGGCCAGTGCATCACGCAACTCGTCGGCGGCCGCCAGCACCCGGGAATACCGACCGGAACCGGCGCTGGCCTTCTTCTTGCCGCGCTTCTTGGAAGCCTTCTTCTTGGAGGCCTTCTTCTTGGAAGCCTTCTTCTTGGAAGCCTTCTTCTTGGAGGCCTTCTTCTTGGAGGCCTTCTTCTTGGAAGCCTTCTTCTTGGAAGCCTTCTTCTTGGAAGCCTTCTTCTTGGAAGCCTTCTTCTTGGAAGCCTTCTTCTTGGAAGCCTTCTTCTTGGAAGCCTTCTTCTTGGAGGCCTTCTTCTTGGAGGCCTTCTTCTTGGAGGCCTTCTTCTTGGAAGCCTTCTTCTTGGAAGCCTTCTTCTTGGAGGCCTTCTTCTTGGAAGCCTTCTTCTTGGAAGCCTTCTTCTTGGAAGCCTTCTTCTTGGAGGCCTTCTTCTTGGAGGCCTTCTTCTTGGAGGCTTTCTTGACCGGTGACGCAGCGCCGGACGTCACATCCCGCTCGGCTGGGGTGTCACTTTGCGATGCACCCGCGGCACTGCCGGCATCCGGCATCTGCTGGTCGAGTCTTGTATCTTCGCTTGATTGCATGATGCTGACCTCCTCGGGTCCGATCAAAAGTATCGTTTTACGGTTGGCACGTTGGGAGTGTGATTATCCATTTGATCTCGTGAACTCCCTCGCGGCGCCTAATACTGTGCCATATTTCAACGTGTCATGAAAGTCCTTACTAACGGTCTCACTATTGACCAGATGAACTACCGCCGCCGAACACGCCCCTGAAATTCGGCATCAAGCGCAACCGAATTCGGGAATACAATACAGTCACGCCAACGAACGACATGACCGGTCGCCCGACCCGGAAGGCAGCAAACGCATCTTGGACAAGCAACCCTGTGGCCTGGCACGACGCCTTGCAGCCATGCTCTACGACGGCCTACTGCTGATTGCTCTGTGGATGATCGCCACGGCCATCATCATCATTCCAATGGGCGGAGAAATCGAAGCCGGTTCATTGCTTTACCAGCTCTACCTGCTGCTCGTTGCATGGATTTACCTTGGGTTCTGCTGGCTGCATGGCGGGCAAACACTGGGCATGAAAGCCTGGCGCATTCGGCTCGTTTCTGACCATCGACCTGTCACCTGGATGACCACACTGGTGCGTTTTGTCGTGGCCATTGCTTCATTGCTGTGCTTCGGAATCGGGCTGTTCTGGAGCCTGTTTCATCCACGCCGCGCCACCTGGCATGATCTCGCTTCCAGAACCTGGCTGGTGGTCGATCCGAAAACCCCGACCTGAATTCAGGAGACATTCAGCGCTTCAGAGCCGCCTGAGCATCAGAATGCCGAGCATGCCGATGGCCAGCGAGGGCATCAGCGCCGACAGCCACAACGGGCCGGGCATCAGCATGCCCATGCCCTGAGACAGGCGACTGATGACAAAAAATGCCAACCCCAGACTGACACCGAAAAACAGGTTGATGCCACGGCTGGAGTGCCGGCCGCCACGAAAGGCAAAAGGCAGGCTGACCAGGATCATGGCCAGCACATTGAGCGGGAAGAAAACGCGGTTCCAGAGCGCCTGTTCGTAGGTTGCGGTATCGAGCCCGTTGACCTCAAGAAATTCGATCATCTCGGCCAGGTCACCCACCGACAGCACCCGCGGCCGGCTGATGACCGAGGAAAACAGATCATGACTGAGCGTCGAATCCATCCGACGTTCATGCTCGACCCCGATCCGGACTTCATCCGGACTTTCCAGGTTCCGGTAACTGACCTGACGCATCAGCCATGCCTGGCCATCATGAGTTGCAGTCTCGGCGCGCAGAATGTGCTCAGGCCGCATCTGCTGATCCACCCGGTAGATCAGCAGATCTCCGAACTCAGGTTGATCATCACGACTCCATGCCGAGTGACCGATGCGAAGCATGTGCGCACCATCACGAATCCACAGCGCACCGTAACGCCCAAGGTGCACCTGCCCGGTACGCGCCTGGTCGCGCTCGGCGCCAGCGCGGGCCTCCAGCCCCGGCACCAGGAACTCACTGACGGTCATCAGGGCGATCACACACAGCAGGACCGCGCCCATCACACTGACCAGTATCTGTCGGCGATCGAATCCGGCCGCCCGCATGGCCACGAGCTCATTGGCCGCCGCCAGCCCGCCCAGTCCCAGCATGGTGCCGATCAGGGCGGCAAAGGGAAAGATGTCATACAGCCGTCTGGGCGACGTCTGGGCAATATAGATCACCATCTGCAAGGGGCCGTAGTCCCCGGTCAGTGCACGCGACTCCCGTATGAGTTCAATGATGGTGTACAGGCCCAGCAGCAGCACGGCGACCAGTGCAATGCCGAGCAGCACCGCGCGACCAACATGGCGCACCAGTATTCCGGGGATCACCATACTCGCCACTGCCTCACGCACATCCAGGCCATCAGCATGGCCAGGGCGCCGTGGACCGGCCACAATCCGGGCCCCGTCATCGCCGCACGCTGTTCCATCATGATCAACCCGGCATGAATTGCATTGGAGTAAAGTAGATAAAGCACCAGGGCAATCACGATGCTGCCAAACCGGCCCTGGCGTGGCAGTCGGCTCGACAGCGGCAGGGCCAGCATGCCAAGCAATACCGCGGCCGCCGGCGCGGCCAGGCGCCAGTGCCATTCGCGCCGCTCATCCGGGTTTTCCGGCCGCCGCAGCTCATTGAGTGTCATGCCTGACTCGGATTCCGACGACGTGATCTCCGGAGTCGGCAAACGCAAATCATTGCGCGCAAACTGCACCTCGCGCAGACCGCCCTGATTGGGCGGCAGACCATGCTGAAGTTGCCGGCCGTCGGTGAGCGTGAGATAGCGTGTGCCATCTTCCGGGCTGGTCCAGACCCGCCCTTCGCGGGCTGTCAGCACTTCGGCCAGGTCGCCTTCCATGTGCTGTATGAATACATCGCGCAAGCGCTCACCCTCACCCTCAATGGCGCCGACATAGATCGTCGTCCGGCCACCGTCCATGCGTCCGAACTGCCCGGGCCGCACCCCGGCAACCATGGCATGCTGGGCTGCATCCTCCATAAGCTGACCGGTACGTTCCAGGGCCATCGGCGAAAGCCAGCCGGAAATCAGCAGCAGGCCACCACCCCAGAAGCCGGCCAGCACCAGCACTGGCCAGAGCATTCGCCTGAACGCCAGCCCACTGGCACGCACGACTATCGTCTCGCTTTCCTCCTGCAGCCGCCCGAAAGTCAGCAACAAACCAGTCAGCAAGGCCAGCGGACCGACCAGGATGATCGCCTCGGGCAGCCTCAGAGCCAACAACAGGGCCACGCTGGAGCCCGGCAGCTCACCCTGTGCCGCGTCTCCAACCAGTTCGGCCAGAAACAGCGCCACGGTCACACCGAGGAACACCATCAGACTGAGGACGCTTGCAGCCAGGCCCTGGCGCAGGATGTATCGTTGCAGGATCAGCATTCAGATCAGGGGCTCGGACAGGTACAATCTGTGCCTTGCCAAGAGACTCCGGGAAACCAGACCATGCAGTTTACTACTACCAACGCCAAGGTGAGCGCCATCGAGTCGGATTGCCTGATAGTCGGGCTGGCCGTCGATCAGGAATTCGGGCCTGCACTCCAGGCGCTGGACGAGGCCAGTGACGGCGCATTCTCGCGCCTGGCCGAGCGCAATGATCTGCCACGCCAGGCCGGCAAGACTACGATATTGCACGATGTCGCCGGCATAAGCGCCTCGCGTGTGTTGGTTGCCGGCCTCGGCAAGCTCGAGAAACTTGACGGAATCGTTTTCGTCAAGGCCGTTCAAGCCGCCGGCAAGGCACTGCGACAGTCGCAGGCCACTTCAGCGTGCTGCCTGATGGACGATGCGCCGGTTCAGGGTCGGGATGCGGCCTGGAAAGCGCGCCATGCCGCCCTGGCACTGGCCCATGCCGACTACATTTACCAGGCCACCAAGAAACCGAAGGATCATGCCGCTCCGGCCACTGAGTCGGTCAGCTTTCCGGCAGGGAATGGCATCGACACCGAGCTGGGCATCGCCAACGCCATCGCTGCCGGCATTCAGCGCTGCCGTGATCTGGGCGATCTCCCGCCGAACATCTGCACACCGGTATACATGGCCGAAGTCGCCGAGAGCATGGCCGCAGAACACGACGGCCTGGAAGTCGAGATCCTCGACGAGGACCAAATGGCCGAACTGAACATGAATGCCCTGCTGGCCGTCGGCCAGGGCAGCACCAATCCGTCACGTCTCATCCGGCTGAGCTGGAAAGGCGGCAAGGAAGGTGATGCACCTGCCGCCATGGTCGGCAAGGGCGTGACCTTCGATACCGGCGGCATCTCGATCAAGCCGCGCGATCTGATGGAACAGATGAAATTCGACATGTGCGGCGCGGCCACCACCATCGGCGTGATGGAAGCCGTCGCCCGCCTGAAGCTGCCGCTCAACGTCGAAGGCGTGGTCGCGGCGGTCGAGAACATGCCCGACGGCAAGGCCTATCGCCCGGGCGATGTCATTACCGCCATGAACGGCAAGACCATCGAAGTCCACAACACCGATGCCGAGGGCCGCATGATCCTGGCCGACGCCATCTACTGGACCGGCCAGAAGCTCAAGCCGGCCGTGACCGTCGATATCGCCACGCTCACCGGCGCCTGCGTGGTCGCGCTCGGCCACCATGCCGCCGGCATCATGACCCAGGACGACGAACTGGCCGAGGAATTGCTGGCTGCCGGCACCGAAGCCGCCGATCGCGGCTGGCGGTTGCCGTTGTGGGACGACTACCAGGAACAGATCGAAACCCCGTTTGCCGACATGAAGAACCTCGGCGGCATGCCGGCCGGCTCCATCACCGCCGGCTGCTTCCTGTCGCGTTTCGCCGACGGCCAGCGCTGGGCGCATATCGACATCGCCGGCGCGGCCTGGCAGTGGGGCAAGCCTGAAAGTGCCTCCGGCCGCCCGGTCGGCATGCTGGTGCAGTGGCTGGCCGATCGCGCCGGCGGCTGGGACGCCCTCGGCTGACGCCGAGCGGCGTGGTTGCATGTTGCCAGTTGCAAGCCAGTGATGATTAGTTGCAAGTTGTCAGCTAGGAGTTGCAAGTTGTCGGTTGTAAGTTGTAAGTCGACTTCGGATGTTTGGTTTCCGATTTCTGGGTTGCTGGCCATGGGTTGGCAGTGCGGAACCTGGCCCGCACCGCTTTCAGGCGCCGACTTGCAACCTACAACTGACAACTTGCAACTCACCAGCAAAAGTCGCAGCCGCATGCGTCTCCGATCACCGACCAGCCACCCGAAGCCCGCATGCGCGTAGACTTCTACGAAATGAGCGGACGCTTTACCGACCCGCTGTTCGTTGCCGGGGTGCTGGTCTCGCGCGCCTGGCCCAAGACTCGTTCGATTGCCGTGGTCGCACCCCGGCGCGACCTGCACATGCTCGACCGCCAGCTATGGGAAAAGCCCGAGGGCCGCTTCCTGCCCCATGGTATCGAAGACGACCGCGCCCCGATCCGTCTGTCCGAGGATGCGCCCGACCAGGCCGGCATCCTGATCAACCTGGACCCGACTGCCCCCCTGCCGGGCGGACGCTTCGAGCGCATTCTGGAAATCGTGCCGCCGGAAGAAGGGATCAAGGCGAAGCTCCGAGAACGCTGGGTGGCCTGGAAACAGCGCGGCGCTCAATTGCATCATCACGTGCTGAAATAAAGATGAAAAGGTTTCAGGTTTCAGGGTTCAGGAAAAACAAGAACGAAGGCGACCCTGAAACCTGAACGCTGAAACCTGAACCCTTCATTAGTTCGAGCCGCCGACCTACAAATAGCCAACCACATACGAACATGGACAAGACCTACAACCCCCACGACCTCGAACAACGCTGGTACGACTTCTGGGAAGAGAAGGACTGCTTCAAGCCTTCCGGCGAGGGCGAGCCGTTCTGCATTCTGTTGCCGCCACCGAATGTCACCGGCACGCTGCACATGGGGCATGCTTTTCAGCACACGCTGATGGATGCGCTGATCCGCTACCAGCGCATGAAAGGCCGTGACACCTTGTGGCAGGTCGGTGTTGATCACGCCGGCATTGCGACCGAGATGGTGGTCACCCGCCAGCTCGAGGCCGAGGGGAAGAAGCGCGATGACTTCACGCGCGAGGAGTTCGTGCAGCGGGTATGGCAGTGGAAGGAGGAGTCGGGTTCGACCATCACCTCGCAGATGCGCCGCCTGGGGGCATCGGCCGACTGGTCGCGCGAGCGCTTTACCATGAACCCGGACCTGTCCGAGGCGGTCATCGAAACCTTCGTGCGCCTGCACGAGGAAGGCAAAATCTATCGTGGACCGCGCCTGGTCAACTGGGACCCGGTGCTCAAGACCGCCATTTCCGACCTGGAAGTGGTCAACAGCGAAGAACAGGGCAAGATGTGGTCGATCCGCTATCCGCGCACGGATGGCGAAGGCGATGTGATTGTCGCGACGACCCGTCCTGAAACCCTGCTGGGGGATGTCTGCGTGGCCGTGCACCCGGACGACGAACGCTATCGCGACCTGGTCGGCAAGACCGTCGAGCTGCCGCTGACCGGGCGACAGATCCCGGTGGTGGCCGACGATTACGTCGACATGGAATTCGGCACCGGCTGCGTCAAGATCACCCCGGCACACGACTTCAATGACTGGGAAGTGGGCGCGCGTCACGACTTCGAGCCGATCAACATCTTCACGCCCACCGCCGAGCTCAACGACAACGCGCCCGAAGCTTACCGCGGCCTGGACCGCTTCGAGGCCCGAGCGCGCATCATCGAGGATCTGAAAGCACAGGATCTGCTGGTCGAGGAGAAACCGCATACCCTGATGGTTCCACGCGGCGACCGTTCCGGCCAGATCATCGAGCCTTACCTGACCGACCAGTGGTTCGTGAAGATGGACGAGCTCGGCCAGCTCGGGCTCGAAGCTTTTGAATCCGGCGATATCGAATTCGTGCCCGGCAACTGGATCAACACCTACCGCCACTGGATGGAAAACCTCGAGGACTGGTGCATTTCGCGCCAGCTGTGGTGGGGTCATCGCATCCCGGCCTGGTACGACGATAACGGCAACATCTACGTCGGCAGAAGTGAAGAAGAAGTGCGCGAGAAACACGCCTCGCGCCTCGCGCCGGACGCCTCGCTCATCCAGGACCCGGACGTCCTCGAAACCTGGTTCTCCTCGGCCCTGTGGGCCCACTCCACCCTGGGCTGGCCCGATGAACAACGGATGCAGTCCGAAGGGCTTGATCGCTACCTGCCCACCTCGGTGCTGATCACCGGCTTCGACATCATCTTCTTCTGGGTCGCGCGCATGGTGATGATGACCGGACACTTCACCGGCAAAGTGCCGTTCGAACAGGTCTACATCACCGGCCTGATCCGCGACCGCGAAGGTCAGAAGATGTCGAAGTCAAAGGGCAACATCCTCGATCCCATTGATCTGATCGACGGCATCGAGCTCGAAGCGCTGGTCGACAAGCGCACCAGCGCCATGATGCAGCCCAAACTGGCAAAGAAGATCGAGAAGGCCACGCGCGAGGAATTTCCTGACGGCATTCCTGCTTTCGGCGCCGACGCCCTGCGCTTCACCTTTACCGCCCTGGCCGGTCACGGTCGCGACATCAAGTTCGACCTGGGTCGTTGCGAAGGCTACCGTAACTTCATCAACAAGCTCTGGAACGCGGCGCGCTTCACCCTGATGAACACCGGCGAGGACAAGCTGCCCGCCCCGGCCGAGGACGAGCTCGATGTGCTGTCGCGCTGGATTCTTTCACGCCTGTCGCAGACAGTGACCGAAGTCGAGCAGGCACTGACCGACTACCGCTTTGACCTGGCCGCAAAAGCGCTTTACGAATTTGTCTGGCACGAATTCTGCGACTGGTATCTGGAGCTGTCCAAGCCCGCACTGGCCGACGATGCCGATGACAACACCGCCCGCGCCACCCGCCACACCCTGGCCACCGTGCTCGAACGTACACTGCGGCTGCTGCATCCCTTCGTGCCTTTCGTCACCGAGGAGATCTGGCAGCGGGTACGCGTGCCGGCCGGCATTGAGGCGGACAGCATCATGGCCACCGAATGGCCCGAGGCCGGCACCATCGACGAAGAGGCCGTGGCCGATGCCGAATGGCTCAAGGCCATCATCTCGGCCATTCGCTCGGCACGCACCGAGCTCAACCTGGCACCGGGAAAACCCATGCCACTGATGGTGCAACAGGGCGATGCTTCCGACCACAAGCGACTGGAGCGTTTTGCTCAATTGATCCGCCGTCTCGCGCGCATCGAGACCATCGACCGAGTCGATGACGACCGTGACAGCGGAGACTGTGCCGTAGCGCTCGCCGGCAACCTGCGCCTGCTCATTCCGCTGGCCGGACTGGTCGATATCGGCGAGGAACTGGCGCGCATCAACAAGCAACTCGAACGCGAGCGCAAGGGGCTGGAACAGGCCGAGAAGAAACTGGCCAACGAACGCTTCGTCGCCAACGCCCCGGCCGAGGTCGTCGACAAGGAACGCCAGCGTCTGGCCGAACACCAGACTACCGTGGCCGAGCTCGAGGCCCAGGTCCGGAAGCTGGAAAAGCTGGCGTGACGGGACGGCGCTGTCAACCGTCGCTGTCAGACTCCGTCTCCACGATAACCCGATTTCGTCCGGCCGACTTGGCCGCGTAAAGCGCATGATCGGCCCGGCCGATCAGGTCTTCAAGATGGTGACCGTTCAGGGCCACACCGACTGACACACTGACTCGACCGATGGCATGTCCGGCGGCATGCGGGAGATCGAGGTCAAGCACTCGATCGCGGCACTGTCTGGCGATTTCGACCACCCGATCGTCTTCCAGGCCATGCATCAGCACGGCAAACTCCTCGCCACCGTAGCGGGCGGCCAGCCCTTGTCCGCCCAGATCCAGGGCATCGAGCACTCGCGCAACCTCGCGCAAGACCTCGTCGCCTGCCATATGGCCGTAGTGATCGTTGTAGGCCTTGAAGTCATCCACATCGCAGAGCACAAGCGACAGACTGTGACCGGCCTGCAGCCACTGGGTCGCATGATCATCAAAAGCGCGACGATTGCTGATCTGGGTCAATCCATCCAGGTCGGCCAGGCGGGTCAGAACCGCATTGGCACGCTCCAGCTCAAGGGTGCGCTGGCGAACGCGAGCTTCCAGCTTTTCGGAATAGCGCCTCTGCTCCTTGTACAGTGCGGCATTTTCCAGGGCGATGGCAGCGGTGCCCAGAAGGTGCTGGATCATCTGCAAACGCTGATGATTGAAAGCGCCGGAAACCGCCCCGTTTTCCAGGTAGATGGCGCCCAGCACCTCACCCTTGCGCAGTATCGGAACGGCCATGATCGATAGCACATCGTTGCTCCGCAGATAAGGATCGTCACGGTAGATGCTGCGCCTTGAGCCCTCTTCCAGTATGACCGGCAAGCCGGTGCGCAACACGTAGCTGACCATCTGCACCGGACAACGTGCACTTTCATCCAGCGGTTCATCAAGCGTGCCATCCCGGCTGCAGGCAATCACCCGGGGCATCTCCGGGTCCATGATCAGGATTCCGATCTGGGCACCCGCGTTCTCGACGGTCACTTCCATCAACCGCAGCAACAGACGGTCGTAGTCAATTTCTGCGGAGATGGCCTCGTTGGCCTTGATGATGCTGGCCAGGTCGACCCCATCGAGCTCGGCACCCGCTTTCGACTGATTGGGACGCGTACTTTCAGCACCCGCCCCCGAATCGCCGTCACGACGAACCATGGCCAGGCACCCGGCCTGCCGGAAAAGCTGGTCGGCTTCACGCGCGATGGCCTGATCCATGCCAAGGCCAGCCTGTCGGAACAGGTAAACTAGCATGCGGGTTGACTGAGCCTGCAGCAGGGTCTGCTGGTGCTCTTGTGCATGACGTATGGCGCCCAGACAGCTGACCATGGCCTGCTCCAGTTCACCGCGCATGCAATGCAATTCGCCGGCGACCAGGTGGTGGTAGGCCTTGAAGTTGTCAGGTGCAAGATCCGTGACCCGAAGAACGCGCTCGGCAACCACCTCGGCACGATCGCGCAGTTCCTGAGCGTGCTCACCCGTTTGTTTCCGTGCAGCACGCGCAAGACTGATGCTGTAGATCACTGCGTGTCCGAAATTGAGGAGCAGACTGCCCGCCGCCCCGGCCAGGAATGCCGGTTCGGCTCGTTCGCAGAAAGCCAGGGCCTGACGAAAATCTTCCGTGATCCAGGCAGCGCGCGCCATCTCGACCAGCGATTCGCATACGTCGGTGTGGTTGCCCTTCGACTCGTATGCCTGGACAATGGCCTCACAATCCAGGCTTTCGACCTGCCGTCCCATCAGTCGACGAATGCAGTGGGCGCGTATACGTGCCTGTCCGTGCTCCAGGGGCACATGCTGTCTGCAATAGTCGCCCCAGCGCTCACAGCTCTTGAGCATTTCATCCAGGCTAGCGCCCTGAATGACCGTCGATATGTGCTGCACGATCAGGGCATAACTGGCAAACTGCAGATTGCCACTGTTGTGAAGCAGATCAGCAGCCTGTTCCTGCTCGGCAAAGATTTCTTCGTAGGGGCGGGTCCAGCTCAGGGCCATGGCCGCGGCCACCATCCGGCCGGCGCCGCCATAGTAGTCATCACCGAAACGGTCATGCATGAGCCGGGGCAGACGGGCATACGCTTCACCCTGGCGGTACTTTCCCTGCATGCAGAGCACCATCGACCACCAGGCAAATGTCAAACCAGCTTCGGGCGTCAGCCCCGATTCCAGCACATGCTCCACTGCCCGCGCCGTGACATAGCCAAGCAACGAGGGGTTGGAAAAATACACGGCAATAATGGTCTTGTCATACAACCGTGACATGCGTGCCGCCTCTTCGGTTGCTTCCGGTAGATCGTCAATGCGCGAAAGCATTTCCGGACGCACCAGTCGGTTGCTCAAGCGCTCCTGCACGGCAGCCACGCCATTCTCGTCGTCCAGATCCAGCTCGACACCGAGCAGGGCCAGCGCACGTTCGGCCTCTTCCAGCGCTTTTGCCGGGTTGCCCTGGGACTGCAGCGCATCGACCAGGCGTTCGATGACAGCAGCGCGGCTGACCGGGCTGTCGACCATTTTCAGAACCGACTCGTAGGTTTCGGTAGCGGCCTGAAGCTGCCCACGCCCGGCCTGACAGTCGGCCAGCAGCAACTCAAGCTGAATCGTGCCCTCCGAGTCGTGCTGGCGCGCTGAACCGGGCCACAGCGCCACGGCGCGTTCGGCAAACTCCAGGGCCGCGGCAAATGCCGCCTGCGTACGCGAAAGCCGGGCTGCCTCGGCATTGAGGCTGGCGACGGTGACACGGTCTTCGTCACTGTCAACGGCACTCAAAGACCGGTTGTAGTGAGCCACGATGGCAAACACGTTGTGCCGGTCGTCGGCCTGCAACTGTCGCGCAAGCGCCAGGTTCAGCCGACACAGCTCGTCTCTGTCCAGTTGCGCCAGTACGGCTTCACGCACGCGGTCGTGGACGAAAGCATATTCCGACTCCAATCCTCCCTCATGGGCCCTCAACAGCCCCTTGTCGACAAGTTGATGGAAAATATCGCCCAGCGCCTCATCACCCAGAACCTTCATCACGATGCGGGCACTGAATCTCGGCCCGGCACAGGCCGCGACAGCCAGTACGCGGCGCTCATCTTCCTGAAGAGTACGGATGCGGTCGACGATCAGGTCAAGAACGTTGTCGGCCACTTCAAGACGGTCGATACTGTCAAAGTCGGCGCGCCATTGTCCGTCGGCATCGACGCGCAGAAAGTCACCGTCGACCCACTGCGCCATCACCTGCCGAACAAAAAACGGGTTTCCCAGCGTCTTTTCCCTGAGCACCGATACCAGTCGATCACGTTCCACGGCTGGCAGACCCAGTGCATCATCAACCAGGTTCGACAAGTGCTGATCATCCAGACGTTCCAGCTCGATCCGCTGCGGCCGACACGACAACTCGTCCATTCGATCATGCCAGCGCTGCAGCAGCTCGGACCGCTGTTCTCTTTCGGTTGTGACCAGCAGGCAGGGACCATCGCCGCCGGCAATCAAGGACTCGAGCGCACTGAGGGTGGCAATATCAGCCCACTGCAGATCATCGATGACCAATACCAGAGGGGATTGCTCACGCATGGCAAACTGCAGGAAGCTGCGTGCGGCCGTTTCCAGCCGGTTCTGGATCCTCCGGGCGTTGGTTGTCGGAGGTTCGGGCAGGTGGCCAAGTAACTGACGCAACCCGGGCACCAGGGTGGCAACCACGGCTGCATTGTTGCCCAGTGTCCGTGCCAGTTTTTCACGCAGCTCCGACAAGCCGGCTTCCGACAAGGTCAGCCAGCGCTGAACCAGGTGATCGAGTGCTTCGATCAGCGGCGCATAAGGTTTGACAGTCCCTGGATTGCAGCGCCCACGGCAGACCACGGCGCTGCTGATGTCTTCGAGCTGGTCAACGACGCTGCTCTTGCCGATACCGGGAGCACCGCGCAACTGCTGCCAGACCAGGGCCGAATGCTCCTGCGCCATGAACCACCCCGCACGCAGCGTTTCGATGGCATCCTGACGCCCGTACAGACGACTGGACAGCTTCAGCGCGGCGGCAAAGTCGCGTTGCCCGGGTATCAAGTCCAGGGGTTCACCAGCCTGCAATTGCTGTTGCAACGTGACCAGATCGGTGCGCAGCCCGGTCGCGGTCTGGTAGCGGTCCGGTGGTGACTTGGCCATCAGGCGTTGGATCACGGCCTCGACAATCGGTGGAAAATCAGGTCGCAGGGCCGTCAGCGCAGGCGGTACACGAGCCAGGTGAGCATGTATCAGCGCCGCATCATCCTGCTCGGGGAACGGAGGCTTCCCGGTAGCCAGTTCAAACAGCGTTGCACCGAGTGCATACAGATCGCTGCGATGATCCGGGCTGGCCTTGACGCGCCCGGTCTGTTCCGGCGCGATATAGGCCAGCGTGCCAAATAGCATGCTGGCCTCGGGATCATTGACGCGGTGCACCAACTCGAAATCGGTGAGCCTGATCTCGCCGGATTCGGGATGCATGAGAATATTGCCGGGATTGATATCACCATGGACCAGACCAGTGGACTGGAGCTCGGCCAACGCGCCAGCTATGCGCACGGCCACATCCAGCCACTGGTCCAGCGGCAGTGATCGATCACCATTCAGCCGTTTCAGACTGAAACAACCGTCATCCTCGTAGATCAGCGCCCGACGATGGCCCACGCGAACCAGATCGATCAACCGCACCCCACAGTGCAAGCGCAGCTGACTCGCCACCCTGTACTCGTCCTCGAAACGGGCAATCTCCGATGCCGTCGGAAACTCGTTCCGGTGAACCTTCATGACCACCGGCAAGCCGTCACGCTTGCGCACTGCACGGCAGACCAGAGAGGTATTCCCTTGATGCAGCTCGGCCTGCAGCTCAAAGCCTGGAAGGAACTGCATCTTCTCCCCTTGCATTCTGAATTCGCACACGATTCTACTTCAAACGGATCGAAATTCCCTCCACGCCGCAAGATACGGGCCCGAGCACAATGCATTGACATGTACCCAGGCACTATAGGGGCTTTCAACCGCCATGCCACCTAAAGGAATATTTGCCAATGTTGACTTCTTACCGGGCCCGACCCGGGCTGCGTGCCGCCGTACTCGGCTACCTACTGCTTGCCTCGATAGCTGGTTCCGGAATGGCGTGAAGAGCGCTCGCATGAGCTGGAGAACAGTCCGGCACAGTCATCGCAGACCGGCGCCGAACGTGACACCAATGGCAACGAAGAGTACGAAAAGAAGCGACTGCATCGCACCATCAACCTGGCCAGCCGCCAGCAGATGATGGGGCAGCGAAAGCTGGCCGGATACTGCCTGGGCGGCCAGGAAGACCGGACTGTCTCATCTCGAATGCTCGAGCAATCCTCAAGAGTCTTCTCCAGCCAGGCTGACCGACTGGCCGGCAAGCCCGCTGCCGGCGCACCCGATGTAGGTGAAAAGCTCGTCGCGATCAAGACCATCTGGGAAGCCATTCTCAATGCAACGCAATCCGATCTGGATGCACCGACAGCCACCACGCTGGTTGAGCTCAGCGACCAGTTGGTCACAGACACCGACCAACTGCTCTCAATGCTGGTCGGCCAACTTGATGATGCCGACCCCTTCGGTCGCCTGGTCGCCGAAAGTGGACGACAACGCATGCTGGGCCAGCGAACCGCCGCACTGGCATTGTGCAAGCGAAAGGGCGTAACCGCCTCGTTGGTTGAAGGCAAGATCGGAACCATCATGGCCGACCTGGAACAGAGCAACCGGAACCTGCACGCCGAAGTCGCTGTAGGCAAGCGCGTGCAGCGTGAACTGGATGCCGCCCATACCAAGCTGAGGCACATGAAGGACCTGATCGCCAGCGATCAATGGACCACGCACGAAATGCTGGAAACCAGCGATCTGTTCATCGACAGCATGAACCGGGCCACGAGCAAGCTCGCCGAGGCTGGCCTGAGGTCAATCTGATGCTGGATCACTACTGACGTTGCTCGGCCAGACAAGCTGGTTGCATCACGATCCGCGCCATACTGAAAACGTATTCACGAGCAGAGGTGATGACGTAGTCCACACATCGGACTAACCTTGGGCCATCTCCAAGGATCAACCCCGATGACGACACAACCCGCCAACCTGCTGGTCATTTTCGGCGCCACCGGCGATCTCGCCCAGCGCATGCTGCTGCCCTCGCTGCTCGGGCTGGAAGTTGACGAGTTGCTGCCCGAGAAGCTGCATATCGTCTGTTGCGCGCGCAGCGACCTGGACACTAGCGCGTTTCGCAACATGGCCGCGAAACAGCTCCAACGCGTCGAGCATGCCGACGATGTGCCGGTCCGGCGACTGCTGGACCGCATCGAGTACCTGTCGATCGATCTTTCCGACGCGGCCTCGTTCGCCAAGCTGACCAAGGTGGTCGGCCGGCACAAGAACGGCAATGTGCTCTACCACCTTTCCACCGCACCGAGCTGGTATGCCTCGATCTGTGACCGGCTGGCCGAATCCGGGCTGATCGACCCTGACTGCCGGATCATGCTGGAAAAGCCCATCGGGCATGATCTGACGAGCTCGCGCGAGATCAACGACGGTACCGGTCGCGCCTTCAGCGAGAGCCAGATCTACCGGGTAGACCACTATCTCGGCAAGGAAGGCGTGCAGAACCTGCTGGCCCTGCGCTTCGGCAACTCGCTGTTCGAGCCGTTGTGGAGCGCACAGCATGTCGAACAGGTGCAGATCACCGTGGCCGAAACCGTGGGCGTGGAAGGCCGCGCCGGCTACTATGATGAATATGGCGCCATGCGCGACATGGTGCAGAACCATCTGCTCCAGCTTTTGTGCCTGACAGCCATGGAACCACCTTCGCATTTCGAGCCGGCGGCGGTGCGCAACGAGAAGATCAAGGTGCTGCGATCGCTAAGACCCATTGGCGGACCCGACCTGGCCGGACACAGTGTCGCCGGTCAGTACACCGCCGGCGCCATCGACGGCAAAGCCGTACCCGGCTATGTGGAGGAAGTCGGCGAAAAGACGCGCACCGAAACCTTTGTCGGACTGCGCGCCCATATCGACAACTGGCGCTGGTCGGGGGTGCCGTTCTATCTCAGAACCGGCAAGCGCATGCCCCGCCGGATGACCGAGATCTACTTCCAGTTCAGGAGCGTGCCACATTCGATCTTCCCCGCCGCCGAGGCGCAGATGCAGCCCAATGCGCTGATCATCCGGCTGCAACCCGAGGAAAGCATCTCGCTGAGCCTGATGAACAAGACGCCGGGGCTGGATCGCGACGGGGTCAAACTCAGCCAGGTGGCGCTGGACCTGAACCTGCACGACGCCTTTGAGGACAAGCGCCGGCGCAGCGCCTACGAGCGGCTCTACCTGGATGCGCTCGAAGGCAACAGCACGCTGTTCGTGCGTCGCGACGAGGTCGAAACGGCATGGGAATGGGTCGACGGTATCATCGACGGCTGGCACAAGGCGGGCATCGAGCCCAAGGGCTATCCTGCCGGCACCTGGGGACCCAGCTCGGCGGTCGCGCTTACCGAGCGCCATGGCCATAGCTGGCGGGAATGACCATGGAATATACCCTTCATGCATACAACAACCGCGAATCGCTGATCGAGGGGCTTGCCCGCCATATTCAGGCCAGCCTGACCAGCGGTCTGGGCCAGCGAGAACAGGCAAGCATGGTGCTTGCCGGCGGGAGTACGCCCATGCCTCTATATGCTGCACTCGCGCGCGCTGACCTGCCCTGGGAGAACGTCACCGCACTGCCCAGCGACGAACGCTGGGTGCCGGCAACCGATCCAGCCAGCAATCACCTGCAAATCTCCCGGCAGTTCGGCAAACAGCCGCTCCAACTTGGACGCCTTGTTCCGGAAGCCCCCGGTACCAACCCGGATACCGGAACCGCACGCCAGGTTGTGGCCACTCTGCCCGAACCCTTTGATGCGGTGGTTTTGGGCATGGGCGGTGATGGCCATTTCGCCTCGCTGTTTCCGCATTCACCCGCCCTGGCCGAGGGGCTTGATCCCGACAGCCGGGAGACGGCTCTGGTCGTCACCCCCGACCCGCTACCCCCCGACGCCCCGTTTGCCCGCATCAGCCTGACCCTGGCCCGCCTGCTTCATGCCCGCGAGCTGATCCTGCTGATCACCGGCGAGGACAAGCGCCTGGTGCTGGAAGAAGCCGCCCGCGCCGATGCCGACCCCGAAACGCTGCCGATCGCGGCCCTGATCCGCGCCGCCGGCAAGCGCCTGAATGTCTTCTGGAGTCCCTGACATGGCACTCAATCCCGTCATCGAGAAAGTCACCGAACGCATCGCCCGGCGCAGCGAGCGCCTGCGCTCGGACTACCTGGAACGCATCGACCGGGCCCGCGATGCCGGCCCCGCCAGGAGCCACATCAGTTGCGGCAATCTGGCCCATGCCTTTGCCGCGGCCGGCGATGACAAGCCGGTGCTCAAGGCCATGCAGCGGCCCAACATCGGCATCGTCTCGGCCTACAACGACATGCTCTCGGCTCACCAGCCTTTCGACAAGTTCCCGGGCCTGATCAAGCTGGCCGCCCAATCGAAAGGCTGCACCGCCCAGTTCGCCGGCGGCGTGCCGGCCATGTGCGACGGCGTCACCCAGGGCCAGCCCGGCATGGAGCTCTCGCTGTTCTCGCGCGATGTCATCGCCCAGGCCACGGCCGTGGCCCTGTCGCACAACACCTTCGATGCCGCCGTGATGTTCGGGGTGTGCGACAAGATCGTGCCGGGGCTGATCATCGGCGCGCTGGCCTTCGGTCATCTGCCGGTGATCATGGTGCCGGCAGGCCCGATGCCGTCCGGCCTGCCCAACAGCGAGAAGGCGCGCATTCGCAAGCTGCATGCCGAGGGCAAGGCCAGCCGCGAGGACCTGCTCGAGGCCGAGTCGCAGTCCTACCACGCACCGGGCACCTGCACCTTCTACGGTACGGCCAACTCCAATCAGATGCTGATGGAGGTCATGGGCCTGCATCTGCCGGGGGCTGCGTTCATCAACCCCAACACCCCGTTGCGCGATGCGCTGACCCTGGCGGCCGGTGAACGTGCCTGCGAGATCACAGCCGAGGGCGAGCACTACACGCCGATCGGTCACACCGTTGACGAGAAAGCCTTGGTCAATGCCATGGTCGGCCTGGCCGCCACCGGGGGGTCGACCAACCATGCCATTCACCTGGTGGCCATGGCACGCGCGGCCGGACTGATCGTCGACTGGGACGATCTCGACGAGCTCTCCCGCGCCACGCCCCTGCTCGCGCGCCTCTATCCCAACGGCCAGGCCGACGTCAATCATTTCCACGCCGCCGGCGGGCTGGCCCTGGTGATTCGGGAACTGCTGAGCGCGGGCCTGCTGCATCCCGATATCCGCTGCGTGCATGGCGGCGATCTCAATGCGCAGGCGCAAGAGCCGGGCCTGGATGGCGATCAACTGACCTGGCGAGACGGAGCACGGGAATCACTGGACACCCAGATCGTGCGCCCGGTGGCCGAGCCGTTCTCGAAAGAAGGCGGCATTCGCCTGCTGAAGGGCAATCTCGGCCGCGCCATCGTCAAGATCTCGGCGGTGGCCCCGGAACATCGCCGCATCGAAGCGCCAGCAAAAGTGTTCGACTCGCAAGACGACCTGCTCGAAGCCTTTGCCAACGATGATCTGAGTGGCGACTTCGTGGCCGTTATCCGCGGCCAGGGCCCGGGCGCCAACGGCATGCCCGAGCTGCACAAGCTCACTCCCACCCTGCAGGTATTGCAGGATCGTGGCCAGCGCGTGGCGCTGCTGACCGACGGACGCATGTCGGGAGCCTCGGGATCGGTGCTGGCGGCCATTCATGTGGTTCCCGAAGCGGTGGCCGGCGGGGCCATCGGCAAGATCGCCGATGGCGAGCCCATCACGATCGATGCCGATCGCGGACTGATCTCGACCGCGCTGGATGACGACACGCTGGCCGGGCGGGCCGCATTTGTCGTCGATACCGAGCGCTTTCACTTCGGCACCGGACGCGAACTGTTTGGCCACGCCCGCGCCGCTGCCGGCCAGGCCGAACAGGGTGGCTCCATCCTGTTCGACACCCCCGGAGAGCGTCGGTAATGCTCGAGCCGGTCCTGGTTGGCGATATCGGCGGCACTAATGCCCGCTTCGCCCTGGCCGAACCGAACGAGCAGCGACCGATTCTGCGCGACATCGCGCGCTTGCCAACGGCCGATTTCGCCAGCCTGCAACAGGCCGCCAGCCATTACCTGTCCGGCGTAGGGGTGCGCCCCGAACAAGCGGCTCTTGCCGTGGCCAGCCCGGTACGCGGCGATGACATCCGCCTGACCAACCGGGCCTGGTCGTTCAACCGGCTTGAACTAGCCAGAACATTGGATTTTTCGGACTTGCAGGTGCTCAATGACTTCGGGGCCACTGCCCGCGCCACGCCCGCCCTGGAGCCCGGCGAGTTCGAGTGGCTCAACGGACCTGATCGGCAGCGGCTGCAGACTCCGATCAGCGTTATCGGTCCCGGTACGGGGCTGGGCATGGCATTGCTGGTCGACTGCCCGGCACATCAATGGCGGGTGATCGAGACCGAAGGCGGACATGTCAGTTATGCACCGCTGGGTAGCGAGGAGGAGCAGATCCATCAATGGCTGGCCGCCCGCCATGGTCGGGTATCGGTCGAGCGCGCGCTGTCGGGTTCGGGGCTTTCAAAAATCCACGCCGCCCTGGCCGGAGTCCCGCCTGCCAAGACCGAATTGTCGGATCAGCAACTGCGTGATCCGGCCGACGTGGTGCAAGCCGCCCTGGACGGAGAAGAGCGCACGGCGCGCGCGGCCCTGGCCCGCTTTTGCGCCATCCTGGGCAGCGTGGCCGGTGATGCGGCATTGATTCATGGCGCGGCCACGCTGGCGATTGCCGGCGGCATCGTGCCGCGCTTCATCCCGTTTCTGAAATCCAGCGCCTTTCGCGAACGCTTTCTCGATAAGGGCCGCTTTGCCGCCCATCTCGAGCAGGTGCAGATCATCGTCGTCACCCACCCCGAACCCGGCCTGCTCGGCGCCGCGCTGAGCATGCTTTCACCCGAACACAGCGAGCATTCCGAGACATGAATTCCAAAGCCCATCATTCTGCTGGCGCCCTGTTTGCCGATTGCACCGTCATTCCCGTCATCCGTATCGAATCGGCTGAGCGCGCACCCGAACTGGCCCGAACACTGGTCGATGCCGGGCTGGAGTTGCTGGAAGTGACGCTCAGAACGCCGCAAGCCTTCGATGCCATCGAGCGCATTGCCAGAGAGGTACCGGATGCCGTGGTCGGCGCCGGTACCGTGTTGTCCGGTCGCGACCTGGATCGCGCCGCCGCCGTGGGCGCACGCTTTGCCATCGCCCCGGGATGCACCGACAGGCTCTATCGCGCCAGCGCCGACGCCCCGCTGCCGCTGATACCCGGCGTGGCCAGCGCCTCGGAAATCATGCTCGGGCTGGAACACGGCCACAGCCATTTCAAATTCTTCCCCGCCCAGGCCGCCGGCGGCCCGGCCATGCTCAGGGCCTGGAACGGCCCCCTGCCGCAGGTCAGCTTCGTGCCCACCGGTGGCGTGACCATGGAGAACGCCGCCGAGTACCTGGCCCTGCCCAATGTGATTGCCGTGGGCGGCTCATGGATGGTCCCCGAAGGCGCGATTGCCGCCGGGGACTGGGATCGCATCGGGCGCCTGGCCCGGGCCTGCTCGGGGCTTCAGGAAATGTAAATGCCGCGGAAAAGCCAACACCCGAGCTGGAGTACACTCATTGGCATGATGAAGCAAGCCACGTCCACATCGTGTCGCCGATAAAGGGAAAGCCCAACTCCCTGGATATCGCCATGCGCGCGGGCGTGTCACAGGCCACCGTATCCCGGGCCCTGCGCGGCTCTCCACTGGTCAATAAGGAGACCCGCGAGCGTATCGAGGCCATCGCCCGAGAGCTCAATTACAAGGTCGACAAGAGCGCCTCCAACCTGCGCACCCAGCGCTCCAATACTCTGGCGCTGTTGCTGTTCGAGGACCCCACCGACGACCACTCGCTGATCAACCCCTTCTTCCTGTCCATCCTGGCCTCGATCACGCGCGCGGCCGCTGCTGCCGACCAGGACCTGCTGGTCTCCTTCCAGCAACTTTCCGACGATTGGCAGGCCGACTACGAAAACACGCACAAGGCCGACGGCCTGATTCTGCTCGGCTACGGCGATTACCTGGAATACCGCGCCAAGCTGGAACGCCTCACCGCCGGTGGTGCGCATTTCGTGCGCTGGGGTGCGACCCGCCCGGACCAGCCGGGGCTGGCGATCGGATCTGACAACATCGGCGGCGGCGAAGCCGTCACCCGGCACCTGATCGAACAAGGCTGCAAGCGCATCGCGTTCATCGGCGAGGCTTCCAGTCACTACCCCGAGTTCAACGACCGCTACCGCGGCTACCGCAAGGCGCTGGAAGCCGCGGGACTGAAAGTCGACCCCGAACTGCAGGTTGACGCCATCACCACCGAGCGCTCCGGCCTCGAAGCCACGCAGGAGTTGCTCGATCGTGATGTGGAACTCGATGCTGTATTCGGTGCCAGCGATCTGATCGCCATCGGCGCAATGCAGGCAGTATTCAACGCCGGGCTGGATGTGCCCGGCGACGTGGCCGTGGCCGGTTTCGACGACATTCCCATGGCCCAGTACTGCCGCCCGGCCCTGACCACGCTGCGCCAGGACACCATTGCCGCCGGCCAGGCTCTGGTCGAAAACCTGCTCAGGCTTATCGCCGGCGAAAAGATCGAATGCAGCACGATTCCCGGGGAGCTGATCGTGCGGGGGTCGACGGGGGGAGGATAGTGTTAAGTGTGAAGTGTTAAGAACGGCTTGCGGCATGCAGTGTAAGTGATCTGATTGGCTGCGGCTTCGACCTAACACCTAACACCTAACACCCTTCCCCAACCGAAGCCACACAAAGCTCATTCCTCCAAAATACCCAGCCGCAAGCCCCTCACACTTCACACTTCACACTTCACACTTCACACTTCACACTTCACACTTCACACTTCACCCTTGCCTCTCCTCAGAGTAGCCCAAGCAACTCCGGATCGGTTACGGGATCTTCGAGCACGTAGACCTTGATGCCCGTGGGCGGCACGGTCGTGTCCAGGGATTCGCCTTCGGTGATGTCGACATAGTCGCCATTCAGCGGTGCGTTCCAGCGGCCGGACTGCAGGCCGGTGCCGATGCTGAAGGTCTGGGGTTCCGGTCCCTTGTTCAGAAGTACCAGCGCGGTCTGGCTGACACCGTCGTGCTGGAAGACGCGGTAGAAGGCGGCGCGGTGGCCTTGCAGTTCGAGCATGACCTGGCGCCCTTTCTGCAGGGCGATGTGATTCTCGCGCAGCCGGGCGATGCGGGTGAGTGCTTCTCGCACCGGGTGATGACGCGCCTTTTCGATGCCCGCAACGCCGAAGTAGTTGCGATTGCCCTGGTGCTCGGCGCGTCCGGCCTTGAAAGCCATCTCCGAACCGTAATAGACCGACGGAATGCCGCGCGCGGTGAACAACCAGTTGTGCACGTTGATCAGGCCGTTCTCGCCGCCATCGAAACGGGCCATGTCGTGGTTGTCGTAGAAGGTCACCAGCTCGTAGGCATTGCGATAGGGGGTATGGTCCAGGTGCAGGTAATCGTCCAGACGGGCGAAGTCGCCATCGGGGTCCTCGAACACCTCGCGCAGACGCCCCTGCAGGGGAAAGTCCAGCGCACTGAACCCGCCGTTGTCCTCATGCGTGTACGGAGCAATTTCTTCCGGGTCTTCGCTCCAGACCTCGCCGAACATGAAAAACCCCGGCTCGAGTGCGCCAATCCGGTCAGAGACTTCCTTCCAGAACGACTTCGGCATGTAGGCCATGGTATCGATACGAAATGCCGCCGCGCCCTGCTCCACCCAGCGCTCGAAGGCGCCGATCAGGTACTCGACCACTTCGGGATTGTCGGGATCGAAACTGGCCAGCTCGGCCAGGCTGGGCTCGGTGCGAAAGAATGCATGCAGCGGCTTGTTCTCCGGGTCGAGATCGTTCGGATGCCGATTTTCGTGATCGGCAATCAGTTTGCCGTCGGCGTCGAACAACTGACCGAAACCCGGTTGCGGCTCGGGCATGGTCCAGCCCGGCGAGCCGTGATTGCCGACAATATCGAGCACGACCTTGAGCTCCGCCTCGGCCATGCCGGCGGTCAGTTCCGGAAAGTCCAGGCCGGGACTGACCAGGTGCTCGTCGGTCTGGTAGAAGTTGGTCGCCCAGTAGCCGTGATAACCGGTCTTGCCGTGGTCGGTGAGCATGCTGTCGCATTCGATCTCATCGCCGCCGGCGAAGGCCTGGTCGGGATTGTCGGCAATCGGCGTGATCCAGACCGCGGTAAATCCCATCTCGCGAATGTAATCGGCATGGTCGAGCAGACCGCGGAAGTCACCGCCCAGATAACCGATGTTGCCAGCCACGCCGTCGCACTCGGGCAGCGGGATATCGAAGGTGGGATGCTCGCCACCCTGGTCGCGATGATCGTTGTCGGGATCGCCGTTGACGAAACGGTCGGTCATGACGAAGTAGATCGCCTCTGCGGCAAACGGCTCCAGCGTGCCGTAAATGTCGGCCAAAGGGGCTTCCGGCTCGGTCGGCTCGGAGACATTGCGCTCGATATCGTCACCGGATGAACCGCAGGCAGCAATCCCGGCCACCACGACCAGCATGAACGACACGTTCCTGATTGCAGTCAACCGGCTCATGTGCGCGCCGGGGCCAACTCGGCCGGGGTTTCGACTTCGCGCACGCGCAGCATGAACACGGAAGCCAACAGCATGGCCACCCCGCCTCCGACCATGACATGCACCGAGGTCGCGCCGGGGATGAACGACAGTACCTGTCCCAGTCCCACCGCAATGACGATCTGCGGCAACACGATGAAGAAATTGAACACGCCCATGTAAAAGCCCATCTTCTCCGGCGGCAGGCAGTTGGAGAGAATCGCGTAGGGCATGGCCAGGATCGAGGCCCAGGCAATACCCACGCCGACCATGGCGACCAGCAGCAACTGCTGTGTCGGAATGACCGCCACCGACATCAGGCTGAAACCACCGATGACCAGGCAGACCATGTGAATGGCCTTGGGAGAGTAGTATCGCGCCAGTCGCAACAACACGAAGGCGAAGAAGAAACAAACCAAGTTGTAGACGGCAAAACTCACCCCGGTCCACTGCCCGGCCTGGGCGACCAGCGCAGAGTACTCCGGCGTGCCGGATTGGGCATCGAATACCGTGCGGGCGATGGCCGGGGAGTAGTAGATCCACATGCAAAACAACGCCATCCAGGTAAAGAACTGGGCCAGGGCAAGCTGGCGCATGGTCGGCGGCATGTTGAGAATGCCCCACCACAGCTCCTTGAAGAAACCGCTCACGCCCCGGCGTTCGGCCTTCATGCGCTCGAAGGCTTCCATGTCCTCGGGCGGATACTCCGGTGTCGAAACCACGGTCCAGATCACAGCGATCAGGAAGACCCCGGCGCCGGTATAAAAGGCGAAGTGCACCGCCGGCGGTATCTGGCCTTCGGGCGCAGTACCGGCCACGCCGAAGAAGTTGGTCAGCACCCAGGGCAGCGCCGAGGCCATGACCGCGCCGGCCCCGATAAACAGGCTCTGCATGGCGTAGCCGCGCGGGCGCTGGCGAACGGGCAGTTTGTCGGCGACGAAGGCGCGGAATGGTTCCATCGAGACATTGACCGAGGCATCGAGTATCCACAACAGTCCGGCGGCCACCCACAGCGTGGGCGAGTTGGGCATGAAGATCAGCGCGATCGAGGCACAGATGGCGCCGGCCAGGAAATAGGGCCGGCGCCGTCCCATCCGGTTCCAGGTGCGGTCGCTCATGTAACCGACAATGGGCTGAACCACCAGCCCGGTGACCGGCGCGGCCAACCAGAGAATGGGCAGCTGGGCTTCCTCCGCGCCGAGCATCTGATAGATGGCCGACATGTTGGCCATCTGCAGACCCCAGCCGAACTGGATCCCCAGAAAACCGAACGACATGTTCCATATCTGCCAGAACGACAGGGCCGGTTTGTTTTGCATTCGCATGTCCCGCTGTGAAGCCAGAATCAAGCGTTGGTGCATTCACCAACGAAAGCTCCGACGATCATAGAAGGCCGGGCACGGGCTTGAAAGGCAATGAAAACGTATTCAAGGGATCAATGTTCGGATCACCCTCATTCCTGCCCGAGATATTGCTTGAGTGTAAGATCGACATTACCCATCAAGTTCGCGAGCCAGGCGTAGTTGTGTGCGAATGACCTGTTCAGGCTGCTGCAACATGGGCAAGTCGCCGTTGATGTCTTCGAGTGCCTTTCGGACCGACGGCAACTGGTCCGCGATCTGCCCGGCCATGCGGCCCACTTCCCTGACCACGAAGCGCTCGCGCATACCCAGGTCGCGGGCCAACGCCCGCCAGTGTCGGGCATCGATGCGGCCAGGATCCGATTCTCCGCCGACGTGCATGGCCAGATGCCGATCCAGATCGGGCCAGGCGCGGGTACAGACCAGATCGTAGAACGGCGCCAATCGCCAGCGGTTGGTGTTGCGCCCGACCTGCAGCAGCGCCAGGTTCTTGGCGTGACCATCCGAGTTTCCCGCCAGCCAGTTAAAGATCTGCCAGCGCAACAGGTTCAGGAGATCCTCGGCGGGCCGTTCGCTCAAATCCCGAATCCAGCTCGCACACTCGGCCAGTCCGGGCCCGCCCTCGGCCTGGTACTTGCGCGTGGCGCGCAAACCGGCAATCTGACAGAAGTCCTCCTGGTGCAGTCGATGCAAACCTCCGGACCCCGCTTCCCGATCGAAACGCTGGACCACGAGATAGCGGTGATCGTTTCTCCGCGCCAGCCAGGTCGCGGGAACGGGCAGTCCGATCGCATCGGCCAGTCGATTGAGAAAGACCTCGTAGACCGGCACGTTGCGCCACTGCGGCAACTCGAACTTCAGGATATGGGAGGAAGCCGTGACCCCGCGCGGAAGAAAGTACTCGCCCTCGCGGATCACGACGGGACACTTGGCCTGGGCTCCTGCCAGTGACAGACGTGGGGGCGAGGTGTCACCCTGCCCCGGGCGCGGCACAATTCCCTGACCCCGCTGCCGGAGCATTCGATCAAGACGCCCGGCATCGAGCGGCTCCTCGCCAACGCGATTGTCGAGCGCCTGTCCCGCGGGCACGACCTGCAACGCTCCGGCACAATCGCCGCCGATTTCGCGTAACAACACAAAGTCGTCGTCGGCAATGCCGAGATGGCGCACGATGCGCTCGCGCGCCCCACCCTCGGGCAGCAGATTGGAAAACCAGGCGTGGGCCATGCCCTCTTCAGCCTCGAAAGGCTCCTCTTGAAGCGGCAGAACGTGTCCAATCCTGAATCCCTGCCGTAGCCACCCCGGATCGTAAGCAAACCCGATTCGGTCCTGTCGGTCGCGCCACAGGCCGCCCACCAACCGATCCGCATGCCAGACGTCGAGGCGATTCTGCTCAGCCGGCATCGTCACTGGCGCTTTGTCCCTTGCCCGCTGCCGATTGCGCTCGAGGCACGAGGAAACAGTCCAGCCCGAGCAGGGCGGCAACCTCCAGCGCCTTGCCCAGCTCGGCGGTGGCCTTGCCGCGCTCGAGCTCCGACAGAAACCGCATGCCCATCCCACTCAGGCCGGACAGTTGTTCAAGCGTCAGTCCCTGTGCCTTGCGCTGCGCGCGCAGCAGTCCGCCAAACTGGTCGGGAGTGCGGATCAGCGGATGATCCGGAACGAAAGCAGTCATAATCTTACCGTTCGGGAATATATGCTCGACTCCTGTTGAGGATACAGCATATTGTACCGATCGGTAAAATTAGTTGGAGTAAACTCCAACACCCCCACTTTTATCCCGAACGGTAAAACATTTGATCAATGAGCGCCGAGGACGGCGAGGTCTAAGGCTTGAGCTCGAGCAGAAGTCCAGGGTGCTTCCAGTCGGTGCGCACGTGGAGACGACCCGCGTCGTCTAGCCAGGCTTGTCCGTCATCAGTCGCCACTCCGGACCCCTCGACTGCCACTCTTGCCCCGTCAATCCTGATCTCATCGACTTCCGGCGGATTGTGGACAACTACCGTGAGTTCACGAGTTTCAGGCATGCCGGGGTAGCTGCCTTCTCGCTCCAGGGTCAGTGTCAGATCATCCTCGACACTTGCCGCGTCGAAGGTCAGCCTTTCGAACAGGCCTTCTTCAATGCTGGTGCGGGCATGGCCGTCGTCTTCGATCATCTCGCCCTCGGCACGGTCAACGCTGCGGTCGTGCCAGTAGTGCAGTTCGAGATTCCGGCTCGAGTAGTCATCGCTGCTCTGGACCACGTCGACCTTGGGTACGAAGCTGCCGGCGCGAACCATCACGGGCAGGGTATCGAGCGTGACCGGTACCTCCAGCACCTGGCCGCCGTCATTGCGGCTGCCATCGAAAAAGTCGAACCAGACGCCTTCGGGCAGGCGGATGGGCCAGCTGTCGACACCGGGCTCGATCACCGGCGCGACCAGGAAGGCATCGCCCCACAGATAGGTATTGGTCTCGTTGAAATAGTCCGGATTGCCGGGATCGGAATAAAACAGCGGGCGCATCAGCGGCAGGCCGGTGGTGCTGTGCTGCCAGGCCAGGGTGTAGTTGTAGCCCATGAGCCGGTAGCGCAACCGGATGTAGTCGCGCACGATCCGTTGCGTGCGCTCGTCGTGAAAGACCGGCTCGGGTGCAATCTGGTCCTGGGCGTGGGCGCGGTAGACCGGCTGGAACACACCGTATTGCATCCAGCGGGTGTAGAGCTCGGCATCGAACTCCTCGTCGCCGGCGAAGCCGCCGAGGTCGGAATGGATATAGCCAAAGCCGAACAGTCCCATCTGCAGGGCCAGTTCCACCTGCGGCTTGAAGCCGTCCCAGCTTCTGTCGACATCGCCGGTCCAGGGGATCATGCCGTAGCGCTGTGAGCCGGTGGAGCCGGCGCGCATCATGATGAAGGGACGCCGCTGGGGGAAGTCACGCACGTGGCGTTCATGGATGGACTCGGCCCAGTGGTGGCCATAGGCGTTGTGCACTTCATTGGCCATGCCGGCGACATGCTTCGTCGACGGTGGATGGACTTCGGGCTCGCCGAGATCTCCCCACCAGCCGGCCACGCCCTGGTCCATCAGGTCCTTGAGAATGGCCCAAAACCAGTCGCCGGTCTCGGGCTTGAAGAAGTCCAACAGGCCGGTATTGCCGAAGTAGAAATCGAAGGTCTTGGGGTCGCCGGCCATGTTGAGCGCGAGCACCTGCTCGTCCACCGCTTCCTGCCAGCGATCGGAGGTGGTGAGAATGAACGGCTCGGTGACCAGGATGGCTTTCACCCCCTGCTCGGCAAAGTCGGCCATCATGCCCTCCGGATCGGGCCAGGCTTCATGATCCCAGGCCAGGTTGCCCATGTGGCCCTTGATGTCGGGCCCGAACCAGTACAGGTCGATGACGATGGCATCGAGCGGAAATCCCTTGTCGATGTGTTTCTGCACCACATCGCGGGCCTCCTGCTCGCTGCGATAGCCAAAGCGCGAGGCATAGTTGCCCAGCGCCCAGCGCGGCGGCATGGGAGGCCGACCACTGGCAGTGGTGTAGTGCTCGAGCGTATGCTCGAAATCATCGCCGGCACTGACCAGGTAGGCCAGACGGCCGCCTTCGGCTTCGAACTGGAGAATGTCGGGCTCGGTTGAGCCCATGTCGGCATGACCGCGCGCGGCATTGTCGAACACCAGCATCCAGTTGCGACTCGACAGCACGCCGGGAATGCTGAAATACATCTGATCCGATTCAGTGCCGTAACCGTAGTCCGGCCGATTTTCCAGCCGCAGGCGGTGGCCGCGACGGTCCATGCCCAGTACACGCTGACCACCGCCGAGCAGTTTCTCGTCATCGTCGGCCAGACGAAAACGAAAACCGCGCAGCGTGCGCTCCAGGAAGGCACCACCCTCCTCGCTGATCAGCAGCTCGTCGCCGCGCCAGTAGGACAATCTCAGTGGCGACTTGTCGATCTTCACCCTGAGCTGGTCGGTGGAAAACACCAGCCGCTCGTCCTCGACGACCAGATCGGCGGTCACCGCCTGAGCGTTCGGGTCCAGGGTGCGCGACGGATGCTCGCCGCTGTCCTCGAAATCATAGAAGGCTTCGACCACGGCCTCGGTGCGGAAGCTGAGCACCAGCGGGCCACGCCGGGTGTCGATGCGCAGTGTTTCGCCAACCTGCTCGTGACCCTGGTATTCCAGCCGTTCGGCCAGCGCCGGGCCGGCAAGAAGGACCAGCGCAAACCAGAGCGCAACAATCAATCGATTCATTCATTCACCCGCTCAAAGATCAGGGCGTCAAGGGGCGCCAGTTCCAGGTTCACGTGGCCGACGCCATCTCGCACCTGCAAGACGGCTTCCCGGTCGCCGCGAATCCGCTCGACCAGACGATACTCACCATCGTCGAGTTGCCAGGCGGCCATCGCCTCGGCCGGTATCTTGAGGTTCAGGGGCAGATAGGCCGCATCGCGAAAGTTGGCAATCAGTAATAGCTGCTCGTCCACATGCCAGCGCAACCAGCTCAGCAGCTTGTCATCGTAACCCTCGGTGTGCTCGCGGTTGGCGCGGTGGATGTCGGCATACTCGCCCATCATGGCCGGCGACTCACTGATCAGCGACATCAGGCGCACGTAGTAGTCGCGTAGCGCCTGTTCCTCCTCGCTGAGCTGGCCGCCATCGAAAGCGCCATCGTTCATCCAGCGCTGGTGGGCGGGCACGCCGAAGTAGTCGAAGATGGTCGTGCGGCTGGCCTGGCCGAAGCCGGCACCCTCGGCAGCCGGCTCACCTACTTCCTGGCCGAAATAAAGCATGACCGGGGCGGTGCCCATGGCGGCGCTGGCCAACATACCGGGCTTGCCGAAGCGGGCGTCACCGGCAAACTCGGGACTGGCGATGCGCTGCTCGTCGTGGTTTTCCAGAAAGCGCAGCAGGTGATGCTCGATATCGGCATTGCGCTCATGGATCTCGACGAGTTCATCGGTGCTGCCATCGCCGGTCATCACCGCGCGGGTGGCGTCGTAGAACTCGACCTTGTCGTAGTGGTAGTCCATCAGGCCCGAGTGCAGGTACTCGCGGTAACGTTCGGGCTCGTAGAACTCGGCGATCAATACCGCCTCGGGGTGGCGCTGTCGCACATGGCTGTTGAGGTAACTCCAGAACGCCACCGGCACCATCTGCGCCATGTCGTAGCGGAAACCGTCCACACCCAGGTCCAGCCAGAAGTCGACCACCCCGCGGAAGGTCTCCCAGGAGGCCGGCACGTCGCGATCCTGCCAGTAGGCATGGTGTTCCTCGGCATCGGTGCTGGCCAGTTCGGCCGGCACCTCGTCGAAGGCATGCTCGCCTTCGGGCGTAACACCCAGGTTCAGACGCACGGTCTCGTACCAGTCATTGAATCCGGGCTGGACCACCGCGCCGCTGTCGCCGGTCCATCGGGCCGGACACTCCTCGAACTGTCCGTCGGCCAGGGGATGGTCCTCGCCGCCGAGCGGGCGATAGTCGTCGGGCCACTCCGGCAGCTCGAAACACTCGCCGGGGATGTAGTAGAAGCTGTTGTCGCGCGCCCAGGCCACGCTGTCGTCATCGTCGACACCAAAGTCCCTCACGCCCTCGGGCGGCGAAAGCGAGCGGTAATTGCGCGCGACATGGTTTGGCACCAGGTCAATGATCACGCCCATGCCGTGGGCCCGGGTGCGTTCAACCAGTTCGCGGAATTCTTCGATGCGCCGTTCCGGGTCCTCGACCAGGTCGGGGTGCACATCGAAGTAATCGCGAATGGCAAATGGCGAACCGGCCCGGCCCTTGACCACGTCGGGGTCGTCCAGGCTGATGCCGTATTCGGTGTAGTCATGAATCACGGCATGGCGCGGAATGCCGGTGTACCAGATATGGGTGGTGCCCAGCTCGGCAATACCGGCCAGGGCGGCATCGTTGATATCGGCCAGCCGCCCCACCCCGTTTTCCTCCAGCGTGCCCCAGGGGCGGTTGGCGCTTTCAGTGTTGCCGAATAGCCGGGTCATTATCTGATAGACGATAAGCTTGTTGCCCGGAGTCGTTGCTTCTTCTGCAGGCACAGCATCGCGTTCGGCCCGAGGTTCACTGTCTGTCGGCTCGGGATCCGGCGCGCCGCAGGCAGTGAGAACAATCACAAGACACAGCAGAGAAAGGTAGTGGCGGTACTGATGCATAGGCGTGTGCTCCGAGATCTTATTCAAACCGCAGATGAACGCGGATAAACGCAGATCGATCACAGTGGCTCGGCCTTACAGTGGGCCGAAATGAATTCCTCGTGTCCGGGCAGCCTCGATGCGATCTGGTCGACCCGGCCCTTGAGTACACGCAGCGCTTCATCGACCTGTTCGGAAGGTATGGCGCGAGCCAGTGGATGCACCTGCTCAGGTTCTCCGCACTGGCCCAGCAACACCTGCAGCCAGCTGCCTTCGGTAAACAGCTCGTTGGCCGAGCGCGAGATCACGCCCTCGCGCCTGAACAGCGCCATGCGCGTGGCCAGACGGTCGCTGACCTTGTGCTCTCGACGCTCGTCCCAGAACGGCTCGCCATGGCGGCCATTGGCGTGATAGTGCAGCACGAGAAAGTCGCGGATGTATTCGAACTCCTCGCGGGTCTGGCGGTTGTATTCGTCGATCAGCGCCGGGGCAAAATCCTTGTCGGGGAACAGGGTCAACAAGCGGCTGATACCGGACTGAATCAGGTGGATGCTGGTCGACTCCAGCGGCTCCATGAAACCCGAGGCAAGACCCAGCGCGACACAGTTGCGATGCCAGAAACGCTTGCGATGGCCAGTGACGAAGCGCAGCGGGCGCGGCTCGGCCAGCGCCTCGCCTTCGAGATTGTCAAGCAGCACCCGGGTGGCCTCGTCCTCGCTCATGAAGCGACTGCAGTAGACATGGCCATTGCCGACACGATGTTGCAGTGGGATGCGCCACTGCCACCCGGCGGTTCTGGCCGTGGCCTGAGTGTAGGGGCGCATCGGTCCACCATGGGCGCAGGGCACCGCCACGGCACGGTCACAGGGCAGGTGTTCGGTCCAGTCCTCGTAACCGGCCTTCAATGCCTGTTCGATCAGCAGGCCCCGAAAGCCCGAGCAGTCGATGAACAGATCGGCGGAGACTTCCTGGCCACTATCCAGGCGCACCCGGTCGATATGCAGGCTTTCGCCATCGAGTTCGACAGCAATAATGCGTCCCTCGGTGCGTTGCACACCCTGGCGTTCGGCAAGTGTTCTGAGAAAGCATGCATACAACGAAGCATCGAAATGAAAGGCATAGTTGATACCACCCAGCGGCTCGGACTCGCCGGGACCAATGCGGGCAAAACAGTTGGCCATGGCCGCTCGCGTGTTGAGCGAGTAATCCCAGAGCTCGCCGGCCTGGCCTCCTTCCACTCCGCGCCGCCATATATGGTGGAAGGGCACGATACCCAGCCCGCGGCCGACATCGCCGAATGCATGCAGGTAGCTGCCTTCTCGATCGTGCCAACCGTTGAACTGGATGCCAAGTTTGAAACTGCCCTGGGTGGCGCGAATGAATTCATCTTCGTCGATACCCAGGTACTGGTTGATCAGGCGAATTTGCGGGATGGTGGCCTCGCCCACACCGACGATGCCGATCTGTTCCGACTCGACCAGCTCGATGTCCATCGAGCGGCCGAAGGTTCTGGCCAGCACCGCGGCAGCCATCCAGCCGGCAGTGCCGCCACCCACGATCAGAATCTTGCCAATAGATGTTTCAGTCATTGTCATGCATCCGGTCCATCACCCGGGACAAAAAAGCCCGCCCTGTTGCCGTTGAGCACCAAGGCGGGCACCGGGAGAGTCCACTTCGTGAACAAGATCTGATGGAGGTCAGAACCGGTATGAGGCACCCAGCATGAAGTTTCTTCCGAACCGCTGTCGATCAATCACCTGCCGCTGGTCGTCGCCTTCGAATGTGGTGAACGGCTCGTTGGTCAGGTTGTTACCCTGGAGAAAGACGCTCACCCCCTGGAAGGCGCCGCGATCGAACTCGTAGCTGACCTGTGCATCGAAGATGCTCTCCGACAGTGCGGAGCGGGTGACACGCGTTGCGCTCAGACCGAAGACTTCCGACAGGAACTCGTCGCGATAGCGATGTGATACGCGTGCCTCGAAACCGTTTCTTTCATAGAACAGGGTCGTGTTGACGACCCAGTCCGACAGGCCCGGCACGTCGATCGATTCCTCCGAGTCACCCAGGCGAACACTGGAATCGGTATAGGAGACGCTGAACACCGCGCCGAACCCATCCAGGGCCGGTGAGAACCTCGAAGCCTGCAATGCCGTGGTGAACTCTGCACCCCGGATGTAACCACTGCCACGGTTGGTCGGACCGGAGGTCAAACCGAGAGGAGTTCCAAGCTGTGCGGCCTGCTCGGGCGTCAGGAAGTCATCGATGAAGGCCGAGAAGTCGGTCATGAACGAATCATTCGGATTGATGAAATCGCTCAGGTCCTTGTAGTAGCCGGCCAGTGCGATGTACCCGGAGTCATCGGCAAAATACCGTTCCCAGGTCAAATCCAGCGTATCGGCCAGGGTCGGCCTGAGCGCAGGGTTACCGCCACCGGCACTGAAGAAGGATTGCTGTGGATCAGTGGACTCGAGGGCAGTGAAGTCGGTGTTGAGTGCCAAGCTGGCATTGAGCTGGTCCATGCGCGGACGGGCCATGACGCGGGAGGCACCGAGTCGGACAACCTGGTTGTCCGCCACATCAATACGCAGGTTGAGACTGGGCAGAATACGCCAGTAGTCATCGCCGTCCTCGACCGGAATGAACGAACCTTCGGCCACACCGGCACCGACCTCGGCGCCGGCAACACGAAAGCCGCTGGCGGTCTGGTCAGTATGCACCGCCTGCACGCCAACATTACCGGTCACCGGCATATCGCCCATCAGAGTATCGATGTTGAGCTTCAGGAAGGTCGTGAAGACGTCCTCGCGCACGTTCCAGTCCTGCGGCACGGCAAACGAGGACAACTCGACCGGTACTTGCTGGTAAACATTATCGACCAGATCACCCGGGTTCCAGGAGATCATTCCTGGAATACCGATGAAGTCGAGCGGAGTCGTGCCCACCATCGCGCCCTCCGGGATATCGGCGGAGTCCGCCCCACCCGGCGGCACCAGGAAGCTTTGCCCGATGGATCGCGACTTGTCGCGACGACCAAAGTCCACACCGACCAGGCCCTGGCTGAACGGCCCGGCATCAAAGGCGCGATCGAGCTGCAAACGTGCGCGGCCCAGCCAGTCGGTCGTGTCCGGGTTGTTGATAAAACCGGCCTGGGTCAGCGGATCCGGATCCGCCCCCGCGCCCCAACCCTGCGGATCGGTCAGCACGAACTGGTTGGGATCGGCGTAGTCGAGTGAGGGAGCGAACTGGACAACACCGCTGGGTGCAATGGAAAAGCCCAGCGTGTCCGGGGCGCCACTCAGGGTCGGCCCGGTGCCTGCGTACGACTCAAGCAACACGTCTTCGCGCTCGGCACGGGAGTAGCTGATGTCCGTTTCCATGCCCCAGCGCTGACCCAGCTCGTAGCGAACATTCCATCCGGCATTGAACAGCTCGGCCGAACGGTCATTGCGGTCGCTTCGCATGACGCCGTGAACGTCTTCGAATACACCATCGGTAATCAGGCCGTCGTCGACCGTGAAGCCGTCCTGAAGCTGAGCTGCCGACCAGAAGAGCGGGAACTCGATACCGCGCAGAATCTGTCTTTCCTTGAAATCGGAGTAAGAAACGTCAAGCGTGGTACTGAAAGCATCATTGGGCGCATACTCGAGCGTGCCCAACATCCCGAAGCGCTCCAGCTCATTGGATTGCACGAAGGGCTTCGCACCGCCCGGAACCAGGGTCTCACCATCACCGATATCGGGAAAACCCCAGGCCTCGAATCGCTCGACCTGGTTGGGGGTGGACTGAAAGGCAGCGCCGAATGTCACACCAAACGTGTTGTCGTCAAACTGGTCGATGTAGATCGCACTGGCACGATAGCCATCGCTGCTGCCGTCGGGATTGAAAGCGCTATCTTCGTTCCACTCGTAGCGGGCGTTGAGCGAGAACACACTCTCGCCGGCCGACAGCGGCCGGATGGTGCGCATGTCCACGGTGCCGGCCAGACCCTGGCCGATCAGGGTGGCATCCGGGGTCTTGTAAACCACCACCGAGCCGAGCAGCTCGGAAGGATACTGATCGAACTCAACCCCACGGTTGTCGCCCGTGGTGACCTGTTCACGACCGTTGAGCATGGCCGTCCCGAAGTCCGGGCCCAGGCCGCGAATGGAAATGGTCTGCGAACGTCCGTCGGTGCGTTGCGCCGTCAAGCCGGGCATTCGGGCAAGCGCCTCGGCGATACTGACATCGGGCAGCTTGCCGATGTCTTCGGCGTAAACAGCCTCGACTACCGAGGACTCCTGACGCTTGGTGGATATGGCACGCTCGACAGCGCTGCGAAAGCCGGTAACCACGATGACATCCTCGATGTCGGTGACTTCCTCTTCCGCATCCTCCTCTCCCTGCGAGAATGCCATTGGGGATGCGCTCAGGCCGGCTGCAAGCGCGAGATAGAGCGCACTGCGCCGCAATTGAAGTCTTGCCAGCTTTTCTTTCAACCCCTCGTTATCCCTGTTGCCGGACATCATCCGGGTAGCGTTGGTCTGGTTTGGTTTTCTCATGATTCGTGATCCCCGAAGGTTCGTGTAGTAGCTCTTTGTGACGCCCTGGCGCCAGGACGAGACTGCAGCATGACAGCCCTGAATTCCCTGCCGATGCTAGTCATTCGTCAGCCGAACCCACAATCTCTTGCAAACGTATACATAGCTGCATACGTTTGCAAAACGCCATGACCTGACGGAAACAACCACGCCCGAACGAGGAGCCTGAACATCTTCGATCTGAATACGTTTGCAAGGCATCGGCAACAGCATCGTTGGTGGTTAAGCTTTAGGCATGAATGACGAACCTGACCGGACAACGCTTGTCCGCAACGAATCCATGCAAGAGCAGGCAATGGGCAATAGTGACGACCAATGGTGGCGTGGCGGACTGTTCTATCAAGTCTACCCACGCAGTTTCCAGGACAGCAACGATGACGGCATTGGTGACCTTCCGGGTCTGATCTCGCGACTGGACTACATCGCCGATCTCGGTGTGGACGCGATCTGGATATCGCCCTTTTTCAAGTCGCCAATGATGGATTTCGGTTACGACGTGGCCGATTCGCGCGATGTCGATCCCATCTTCGGCACACTGCAGGATTTCGACGAACTGCTTGAGCAGGCCCACCAGCGCGGACTGAAAGTCATCATTGACCAGATTCCCAGCCATACTTCCAGTGAACACCCCTGGTTTATCGAAAGCCGGCAATCCCGAACCAACCCCAGGGCCGACTGGTATGTGTGGGCCGATCCGCGCGAAGACGGCACGCCACCGAACAACTGGCTATCGATCTTTGGCGGGGGTGCCTGGCAGTGGGACCCGCGACGCCGCCAATACTACCTGCACAACTTTCTTGCTTCGCAACCGGATCTAAATTTTCACAACCCCGAAGTAGTCGATGCCGTGCTCGACAATCTTCGCTTCTGGCTCGATCGCGGCGTGGATGGCTTCCGCCTGGATGCAATCAATTTCTGCTACCAGGACAGAAAGCTGCGCGACAATCCGGCCAAGCCGGCCCACCTGCGCACCGGGCGAGGTTTCTCGCCGGACAACCCCTACGCCTATCAGTTTCACTACTACAACAATACGCAGCCGGAGAACATCACTTTCATCGAACGCATCCGGCAGTTGCTCGATCAGTATCCCGGAGCCACCACGTTGGGAGAGATATCGTCGGAGGATTCGGTAGCCACCATGGCCGAGTACGCCGCGCCAGGGCGGCTGCACATGAGCTACAGTTTCGAACTGCTGACCGATGACTTCTCTGCATCGCATATCCGTGCAACCGTGGAACGGCTGGAAGCCGACATTGGCGACGGGTGGGCCTGCTGGGCCATTTCCAATCATGACGTGGAGCGTGTGATCAGCCGCTGGGGACGCCATGGCCAGTCAAAGGACTTCGCCCTCATGCTCACGGCCATGCTGTGCTCACTGCGCGGCTCGGCCTGCATCTACCAGGGCGAGGAACTGGGGCTGCCCGAAGCCGAGCTGCCCTACGAGGCACTGCAGGACCCCTACGGTCTCGCCTTCTGGCCGGACTTCAAGGGCCGCGACGGCTGTCGGACCCCCATTCCGTGGAATGCTTCGCCTCTGGCCGGTTTCAGCACGGCCGAACCGTGGCTGCCCATACCCGACAGTCACCGTCGGCTTGCCGTGGAGGATCAATCCAGCACCCCGGACTCCATACTCAACCGCTTTCGCAAACTGATTGCATGGCGACAACGCCAGCCTGCCCTGCGTGGCGGCAGCATCCGCTTTCTAGACACCCCCGAGCCAGTGCTGATGTTTCTGCGTGAATGCCGAGAACAACGGCTGCTGCTGGCCTTCAACCTCTCCGATCAGCCAGCCCTGATCAGGCAGCCCGGCACTCCAGAGCAACTCATCCAGCTTAACTGGCCGGGCCTGGCCAGGGGACGTCTGACAGGCGATGGCCGCATGGAACTGCCCGGACACAGCGCCGTCATCCTGGATGCGGCATTGCTCTGAGATCCGGCAGTCAAGTGCACCGCTTAAGGGTTGAGTAGAAGGCATATCAACCCGGTACTGTCCTTCCACCTTGCCGGCGCTTGTTAACAGGGAGTATGCTGATGGCATGAAGCCAGAACAAGCTGCCGATAGCCGGGTGGGGCTCTGGCGCGGGGGAGTGCTGCTTGCGCTGTTCGGCGTCTTCCTGCTGGATCTGCTGGTACCGCTTGGCATCGCCCACGCGGCGTTGTATGCACTGGTTGTGGTCCTGGCAGCACTTTCGGGGCGCACCGGGCTGATTCTCCTTGCCGCCGGAATCGCAACGATTCTCGGCCTGGCAGCGTTCTGGCTACAGTATCCACCGCAGCCAGGCATCCCCACCTCCTTCGTGGTTGTCAATCGCATCATCAGCATTGTGGCCGTCCTGGCCAGCGCCGGACTGGGCATGGCACTGGTCCGACGGGCCGAAGAATTACAGAAGACTCGGCATCGGGCCCACGAAGGCGAACATATGCGAGAAATGGCCGGGCGGGTGGCACGACTCGGCGCGTGGTCCATGGATCGATCAACGGGGCGAGTGTCCTGGACCCCGGAGGCTGCAGAAATTCACGACCAGTCCGTCGATGGCATGCCCGAGCTCGAACAGGGCATCGATTACTACGCTCCCGAGTTTCGCCATGACGTGCGGGAAACGCTGAGAAAATGTCTCGACGAGGGCGTTGGCTATGACCGTGAATGGCAGCTCCAGCTTGCTGACGGCCGCCGGCGCTGGGTGCGGGCCATTGGCGAACCCACTCGGGACTCGGAGGGGCGGATCGTGGGCGCACATGGCGCCCTTCAGGACATTGATCATCTCAAGCGTACCGAAGCCGAGGCTCAACTGACCCGAACCCGCTTGTGGCAGCTGGCCAATGCCATGCCAATGATGGTCTGGACCGCCGATACCGGCGGTCAACTGGAGTTTCAAAACCGATTCATCCTGGAGTACACCGGTGTCGGAAAAGCTGAGGCTCTCGTGGGGGATCGCTGGATCAAGCGCCTTCACCCGGACGACCGGCAGCCGGTGATTAAGTTATGGCAGCACTGCGTGGACACCGGATCACCCTACAGTACCGAGTTTCGCGTGCGGCGACATGATGGCCAGTACCGCTGGTTTCATGCCAGCGCATCTCCGATCAAGGGGCCCGATGGCGAGATTGATGCGTGGATCGGTGCCTGCATTGACGTCGAAGAGCAGCGGCGCCTGGCCGACCGGCTGGTTGAGACCCTGGAAACCATCAGTGATGTGTTCTACACCTTCGATCGGGATTGGCGATTTACCTACATCAATGCCAGTGGCGAGAGGCTCTCCGGCCTCAAGCGCGATCAACTGATTGGTGAAGTGCTATGGGATAAATTCCCCGATGTACAAGGCACGGATTTCGAGCATCGCTACCGCCACGCCATGGAGTCCGGAGAGGCAGTCCATTTCACCGAATACTATCCGGGGTTTGATGTCTGGCTCGAAACCAAGGCATTTCCGACCGAGGACGGCCTGGCCGTTTTCCTGCGTGACATCACCAGCCAGCGCCAGGCCGAAGACCGACTGCGTCAGGCCCAGCGACTGGAGGCTGTCGGCCAGTTGACGGGTGGGCTGGCACACGACTTCAACAACCTGTTGACCGTCATCGGCGGCAACGCCGAACTGGTCTCGGAGATGCTGGGAGAACACGATGATGCTCGTGAGCTGGTCAAGATGATCCTGGCCGCGGCAGAACGGGGTAGCGACCTGACCCGTCGACTGCTCGCCTTTGCCCGCAAACAGACGCTGGAGCCGGCAGCCACGGATATCAACCGCTTGATTGCCGATATGGAACCACTACTCAGACATACGCTGGGCGATCATATCGAGTCGGAATTCGCTCGCGCCGGGGGATTGTGGCGGGCACTGATCGACCCCGGACAGCTTGAGGATGCCTTGCTCAACCTGTGCCTGAATGCACGCGATGCCATGGTTGACGGTGGCCGCCTGACCATAGAAACCTACAACGCTCACCTCGACGCTGACTACTGCCGCAACCACGAGGAAGTCGACCCGGGTCAGTACGTCGCCATTGCCGTTTCTGACACCGGCCATGGCATGGACAAGGAAACCGCCAGCCGCGCGTTCGAACCCTTCTTTTCCGGCAAGACGGACAATCAGGGGACCGGACTGGGTCTTGCCATGGTGTTTGGCTTTGTCAAGCAATCAGGTGGTCACATCAAGATATACACCGAACCCGACCAGGGAACGACCGTCCGACTCTACCTGCCACGCACTCATCAGAACGTGCAACCGCATCAGGCCGACCCGATCGCAAAAGGTGGCGGGAAGGCCACCGTGATGCTGGTCGAGGACGATGAACTGGTGCGCGAGTATGCACGGCGTCAGCTCGAAGTACTGGGCTATGGCGTCATCGAGGCAGAAGATGGCCCGGATGCCCTTGAACGCCTTGAACAGGTCGAAAACGTCGATGTGCTTTTCACCGACGTTGTCATGCCGGGAGGAATGAGTGGACGCGACCTGGCCGAAGTGGCAATGGAAAAACACCCCGACGTAAAAGTACTGTATACATCCGGATACACCGAAAACGCCATCGTGCATCATGGCCGGCTCGACCCGGGCGTACACATGCTCTCGAAACCCTGGCGGCGAGATCAACTGGCTCGCGCCCTGCAGGAAGTGCTGTCAGACTAGCCCGAACGCTTTTCCATCTCGGCGGCAATCAGTCGGTCATTCTCCGCGCCCTGCCCCAGCTCCTTGATGATATTTCGAATGCTGTGGTCATCCTTGTCCTGGCTGAGCTTGAACACCGCATCCAGCCGGGTGACTTCAATCTCGAACCCGACAATGGCCTTGATGACCTTGTTCTTGAACGAAGCCGGCAGGTTGTCGTAGACGGTGGGAGACTGCTCGTTGCCTCCCTCGAAGTGAAGCGAACTTCTCTGCAGGATGGACTCGAGCCCGTCGCTGTCCACAAAGCGAATCACGCCGCGTGCGTGCACGCTCATGTAGTTCCAGGTCGAGGCAACGGCCGGGTTGCTGTACCAGGTCGCACTGACATAGGCGTGCGGACCGGTGAAAACAGCCAGTACATCACTGTTGAGGACAAAGGCCTCGTGGTGGTCGGTGTTTCTCATGAGGTGACCACTGAGCGTGGTGCGATCACCCTCCTGTTCCACCAGTAGCGGGACCTGGGTAGCAACAGGCACCCCGGCCGCACCGCAACCGGTCAGGAAAGCAAACGGATGACGCCTGACAAATGCCAGGACGGCACGCTCATCACGCTCTTTGTAGTGAGATACTGGGTACACGGTTCGGTTACCCCCGGGGCGGGCCAGAACAGGAGGGTCGAGCATAGCAGAGCCGTAGTCGTTGTCGACCGTCACACGCGGAAGGCCGAATCAGGGCTAGAATGCCGTTTGCCCATGGAACAGGAGCCCGAATTGTGACGAAACGCATTCTTTTGATGACTTTTCTTGCGCTTTTGCTGACATTTGCCACCAAGGTGTCCTCAGAAGCACGCCCCCTGGCCTACGACGATGTGTTCCTGCTCGAGGCCGTCAGCGACCCGCAGCCCGACCCGTCGGGCGAACGCGTGGCCTTCGTGCGTCACTGGCAGGACCGTCAGACAGATCGCGGCCGCTCCAGCCTCTGGCTGGCCGATGTCGAGACCGGCGAGATCCAGCCCCTGACCGATCGCGACAGCAACGCCGCCAGCCCGCGCTGGTCCCCCGACGGCAGTCGCATCGCCTACACAGCCGATGGCCAGGTGCGCATGCTGTGGCCTGAATCGGGGCGCGACTCGCGCATCAGCGAACTGCAACACACCCCCTCCAGCCTGGCCTGGTCGCCGGACGGACAGTGGCTGGCCTTCGTCATGTTCAAGCCCGCCGAAACTAGATCGCCGGTTCAACTGCCCGGCCGACCCGAGGGCGCCGACTGGGCCGAGCCGCCGATCTGGATTGAAGAGCCACAATACCGCGCGGATGGGCGCGGCTATCTCGACCCCGGCCATCGCCACGTCTACCTGCTTCCGGCCAGCGGCGGCAGCCCCATTCGCATCAGCGACGGCGACTACAACCACAATGCGCTTGCCTGGCACCCCGATGGCGACCGCCTGTTTGTCAGCGCCAATCGCCGTGACGAAGCGCATCGATTCCCGCGCAAGTCCAGCATCTACGAGATCGACATCGAAAGCCGTGAAATTACCGCCATCACCAGCGGCAACGATCCGGAAAACAATCCGCAGCCATCACCCGACGGTCGCCACCTGGCCTGGCTGGGATTTGAAGACAAGAAGCTCTCCCACCAGCCCAACCGTCTGTTTATCGCCGACATCGACGGCTCGAACGTTCGCAACCTGACCGAGGATCTCGACCGCGACATCGACCGCATCGCCTGGGACGGCGACAATGCCGTGCTCATCCAGTACGACCATCACGGCACCACCCGGCTGGCACGCCAGTCGCTCGACGGCAACCGCGAGGTACTCAGCGATCAACTGGGTGGCGAGTACTACAGCCGGCCCTACTCCTCCGGCCAGTTTGCGGTGGCCAACGGACTGATCGCCCATACCCATGCCAGCAGCTCACGGCCTTCCGAGCTGGCGGTACTGGCCGATGGAGAGACACGCGTAGTCACCGGCATCAACGATGATTTCCTCGCCAAGCGCACCATCGGCGAAGTCGAGAAATTCTGGTACACCTCGTCAGTCGACGGGCTGGACCTGCAGGGCTGGATCATCTACCCGCCAGGCTTCGACGCCGACAAGCAGTACCCGCTGATCCTCGAGATTCACGGTGGACCGTTTGCCACCTACGGTCACTGGTTTGCCATGGAACTGCAGCTAATGGCCGCGCAGGGTTACGTGGTGGTCTATCTCAATCCGCGTGGTTCGACCAGCTACGGCAAGGATTTCGCCAACGAGATTCACCACAACTATCCCAGCCACGACCACGACGACCTGATGGACGGCATCGACGAAGTCATCGCGCGCGGCTTCATCAACGAAGACGAGCAGTTCATCACCGGTGGCTCGGGTGGCGGTGTGCTCACCACCTGGGCGATCAGCCGCACCGACCGCTTCGCCGCGGCCGCCGCGGTCAACCCGGTGATCAACTGGTACAGCTTCGTGCTCAGCGCCGACTTCTACCACATGTTCACGCAGTACTGGTTCCCGGGCATGCCCTGGGAGATTCCCGAGCACTATCTGTCCTATTCGCCCATTCACCAGGTCGGCAACGTCAACACGCCCACCCTGCTGTTTACCGGCGAGGAAGACTGGCGCACGCCGATCTCGGAATCTGAGCAGTACTATCAGGCCCTGCAACTGCGCGGCGTGGACACCGCCAAGGTCAGGGTGCCCGGCGCCCCTCACAGCTTGCACGTGCGCCCAAGCTGGCTGATGGCCAAGCCCGCCCACGTGGTCTACTGGTTCGAGCGCTATCGCGAAGACTGAATCGCAGTCAGGCTTCTGCAAACCGGCCCGGATATCGGGCCGGTCCTGGCATCATCGCGCTTGCTTTCTCGAGGTTTTTCGAGAGGAGCGCCATATTGTTAACCCGGCAACCAAACAGGTTGCCGGGTTAATGCCCGGCCGGTACGGCCGGGGCCGAGAAGCGAAGGTATTTGCGGACATGCGCCGCAAATGCCGCGCAACGAATACCATAGGTATTTCGTTGCCGGTTTAATAATGAGGCCGGAACGGGAGCACCTGCAAATCTCATGACTTGCGGAAAGCTCCTCCCTAACCCTCTACAACGCAAGACCCGCCAATCCGCGACAGGCAGCGGCCCATCGCCGACCAACTTCGCAGCATTTCACCGAGGGAGTGCTGGCTGGCTCAGTCCTCGAACTCGCCAATCTGCTGGCGACGGCGGTTGACCCGTAGCTTGAACACGTCGGGCCGGGAGTAGTGACCGGACGGATCGAATTTCTGGCGTGCGCGACGCACGCGGGCATGATCGATTTCGGCGGTGAACACGCCGGATTGGTCGATTACAGGCTCGATCAACCAGTTGCCATCGGGACCGGCCAGGCAGGAACCGCCGCGCGCCCAGGGCATGTCCTCGGTGGCCTGCTTGAGTGTGGCGGCATGCGGCAGATCGTCCGGCCAGTCCTCGGCACGCATCAAGCCGGCCACGGACAGCACATAGCTGCGGCCCTCAAACGCCATGAAACGGGTGATCTCGCGGGTGTTGCGCGGGTTGCCCGGCCAGATCGCCACGTGCAGGTCTTCGCCCTGGGCCTGCAGCGAGGCGCGCGCCAGTGGCATCCAGTTTTCCCAGCAGTTGAGTGCGCCGACGGTGAAACGGCCGAGTGAATGGGTGCGAAGACCATGGCCATCGCCGGTGGCCCAGACCAGTCGTTCCTCGAAAGTGGGCATGAGCTTGCGCTGGGTGCTTTGAATACTGCCGTCCTTGCCGATGACCACGGCGCTGGCATAGACGCTTTCGCCGCGCGCGGCCGGCCGCTCGAGCACGCCCAGCACCACCATGACCGCGCAGCGGCGTGCCGCTTCGCAGACCCGGTCGAGATCGCCGGCCTGGATATCGACGGCCTGGTCGACGTAGTGGGCGTAGAGGTCGGCCTGCAACGTGCTGTCGAAGCGCGCCCCGTCGGTGCGATCGACCCAGAAAGGATAGCCGGGCACCAGGCATTCGCCGAACGCCACCAGCTCGGTGCCCGAAACGGCGGCCTGGTCGATCGCCTCGACCACCCGCTCGATCGTGGCCTTGCGGTCCAGCCAGACCGGCGCGATCTGCGCCGCTGCCACTATCAGTCGATCATTCATGTCCTGTCCTGACTAATGGGGAAAGCATTCACAGCGCTGGCATTCAATGCTATGCGCCAGTCTGCGCCATCTGAATGTGCAGTCCTCCGCGACGGTCCGTGCACAGGATCGAACGGGCCGCTCAAGCCGCCCGGCTGTCGAAACGGTAGACCATGATGACCGCATCCTCGCGGCCATCCCGAGCCGGGTAATATCCGGGCCTGCGCCCGATGACCCGAAATCCGTGCCGTCGATACAGATCCATGGCGGCCCGGTTCGACGGGCGCACCTCCAGGAACATGCGCGAGGCAGAAATCATGCGGGCATCGTCAACCATGTGCTCGAGCAGCTCACTGGCCAGGCCGGTGCGGCGCCGCTGCGGGTCGATGCAGAGATTCAGCAGATGCGCTTCATCAAGAGCGTGCGAAACAATGGCATACCCACGCACCACCTCATCCTCGGTCAGGACATGGCAGTGATAGCCAACCCGAAGGCAGTCGGAAAAAATGCCGCGGCTCCAGGGAAATGGATAGGAGGCCTGTTCAATGGTGTTTACCGCCGACAGGTCGGCACGGACCATGCGGCGTATTTCCCGGCGCGGTGACAGCACGGCAGCCATTTACCTGGCCAACCCGGGTGCGAGCACCTGCCAAAGGCGACGGCGCGCCGAAGCGCTTTCCGCCAGCTCAGCGAGCGCGGGTGCGACAATGATCTGCTCGGAGTCGACGGGACGTGGCGAGTCGCCAAACGCCAGCACATGGCGAATACCACGATCATCGAGCGCATGGATCGGGACACCGGCCGAGTCGGAAACCGCCCACTGACCGAAGCGCACCTGTTCCGGTCCGATGGTGGCGGTGATATCGGCCAGCAGTTTCTCGTGCGCGCCGGACCAGGGCTCACTCTGAACCAGCAACCACGGGCCACTGCCCGAAGACATGCGAATGCGCAGGTCCGCCCGCTGCCCGTCAGTTGTCGTGGCGACCTGACTGGCTGGCAACGGCCTATCGCGCCGTATCCACAGGTCGATGCCCATGGCGGCCAGACGTTGACGCGAATGTGGGCTACTGGCTCTCATCGGGACCCTCCCGGCGCCGCCGCCGTCGCTGCCGATAGCGTCCCCTGAACGTCACCACCGGCCCGGAGAACACGTAAACCAGGCCGATGGTCAGCAACACGGCGGGCAGATCGATAGCCAGCAGAACCAGCAGTACCAGCAGCACGAATATCCAGGCGATGGGAACCCGGTCGCGGGCCGGCCAGGCCTTGAAACTGAAATACCGCACCCGCGAGAACATCAGCGTGCCGAGCAGGATGGTGAGCACAAGAACGATCCAGGCCACCGTGTCCGGCTCGATTTCGCGACTGACCGAAAACCAGACCGCAGCCACGATGGTCCCGGCGGCCGCCGGGCTGGCCAACCCCTGGAAATAGGCCTTGTCGGCCACGCCGGCCTGGGTGTTGAACCGGGCCAGTCGAAGTGCGGCGCAGGCGCAGTAGAAAAAAGCCCCCAGCCAGCCGATGTTGGCGGCCATGGTGTCGACTTCGCCCAGGTCGGACAGGGCCCAGGTGTAGACCAGTACCGCGGGCGCCATGCCGAATGACACCATGTCGGACAGGCTGTCGTACTGCACCCCGAACTCGGACTGGGTGTTGGTCAGCCGCGCCACGCGACCATCCAGGCCATCAAGTACCCCGGCAATCAGGATGGCGATGCACGCCGCTACCGGCTGACCGTTAATGGCCGAGACGATGGCAAAAAAGCCTGCCATCAGGGCACCGGTTGTCAGTGCATTAGGCAGTAGAAAGGCGCCACGCGCGACACCATTGGGCGTTTTCTGTTCTTTCATCTGCGTGCCAGCGGTGTGGCCGGAAAAATCGACCTCAAAGCATATCACCCCACGCCCCGGACTTGCGGCAAGGACCGCCACAACAGCGCCGACCCCGAGTGGCGCGGGCTGGTATCATTCCCGGCTTCGTCCGTGCAAGCCGCTGAAGCCCATGAAAACCTCCGCCTTTCACATCGCCACCAAGCGTGAAGTCCCCGCCGACGCCGAAATCGTCAGCCATCAGCTGATGCTCAGGACCGGCATGATCCGCAAGCTGACCTCCGGCATCTACACCTGGACGCCGCTGGGGCTGAAGGTGCTGCGCCGGGTCGAGCAGGTGGTGCGCGAGGAGATGGATGCCTCCGGCTCGCTGGAAATGCTGATGCCGGCCATCCAGCCGGCCGAGCTGTGGCAGGAATCGGGGCGCTGGGACGACTTTGGCCCGCTGCTACTCAAGATCACCGACCGCGCCGGGCGCGAATTCGCCTATGGGCCGACCCATGAAGAGGTCATCACCGAGTTTGCCCGCGCCGATCTGCGCTCCTACAAGCAGTTGCCGATCTGTTTTTACCAGATCCAGAACAAGTTCCGCGACGAGATCCGTCCTCGCTTCGGCGTGATGCGCGCACGCGAATTCCTGATGAAGGACGGCTACTCCTTTCACATGGACGAGGAGTGTCTCGACCGCTTCTACCAGGTCATGTACGAGACTTACTCGAAGATCTTCAAGCGCCTGGGCCTGAAGTTCAAGGCGGTGGCGGCCGACTCCGGCGCCATCGGCGGCGCGGTCAGCCACGAGTTCCATGTGCTGGCCGATTCGGGTGAAGACCAGATCGCGCACGTGCCCGACGGCGAGTTCGCCGCCAACGTCGAACTGGCCGAGGCCGTGGCCACGGGCGAGCGCGCCGAACCGACCGAGGACATGCGCCTGGTCGATACGCCCGATGCGAAAACCATCGCCGACCTGGTCGACCAGTTTGATCTGCCGATCGAGAAGACCGTCAAGACACTGGTGGTCGAGGCCAGCGACGCCGTCGATGCCGATTTCGTCGCGCTGCTGGTGCGTGGCGACCACGAACTCAACGCCGTCAAAGCCGAGAAACTCGAGCAGGTGGCTGCGCCGCTACGCATGGCAACGGAAGAAGAAATCCGGGCCACCATCGGTGCCGGGCCCGGCAGCCTGGGACCGGTCAAGCTCCCCATCCCTTGCATTGTCGACCGCCAGGTCGCGGTGATGAGCGATTTCGGTGCCGGTGCCAATATCGACGACAAGCACTACTTCGGCATCAACTGGGGCCGTGACGTGGAATTGCCCGAAGTGGCCGATCTGAGAAACGTGGTTGCCGGCGATCCCTCGCCCGACGGCAAAGGCCGGCTCGAGCTGATCCGTGGTATCGAGGTCGGTCACATCTTCCAGCTCGGCCGCAAGTACTCCGAGGCCATGAACGCCGTGGTCATGGACCCCGACGGTCGCGGCACCCACCCGACCATGGGCTGCTACGGCATCGGCGTGTCACGCATCGTCGCCGCCGCCATCGAACAGAACCACGACGACAACGGCATCATCTGGCCCGAGTCCATGGCGCCGTTCGACGTGCTGATCCTGCCCCTGAATGCCCACAAGTCGCACCGCGTGCGCGAGCAGGCGGAAAAATACTATGACGAACTCCGCGCCAGCGGCCGGGAAGTACTGATGGACGACCGCCCGCTGCGCCCCGGCGTGATGTTCGCCGACGCCGAGCTGATCGGCATCCCGCACGTGCTGGTGGTCGGCGAACGCGGGCTGGACAACGGCACGGTGGAATATCGACAGCGCGGCGGTGAATCCCGCGATGTTGCGCTAAGCGAAGTGGGAGCGCTGTTTTCCGGGTGATGAACGATTTCGGGCCGGGGACGACCCCGGCCCGAAAGACTGCTTCCGGCAATCCGGACGCCACGATACCCGGCGTCACCTGAATGCCGTGGTCGGGCGCAATGATCAGAGACCACAGTCGGCCAGTCCGGCCGTGGCAGCAACACGCTCAAGCGCGTGAGTAGTCGAACCATCCTCACCGCTGACTTCCGCGGTTGCCTCGTCGCAGTCATCGAAAGTAAACGTCACTTCGCCCCAGTGCTGCAGATTGTCGGGAATGATGGGGGCGGAGAAATCGCCACCGTTGCCGTGCAACAGGTTGAACGTGACCGGTTCACCGGCACTGACATCCGCGATGACCTCCTCGGTCATCAGCCATAGCGGATTGCCGTCATTCCCGTAGCCGTAGAAGTAGCCGAACAGGCCATCGGGGGTGGCCACGAAGTTCCAGCCTTCACCGGCGGTGGCCGGGTCGTACCAGGCACCAGTCAGTCCGGCATGGGGCGTCACGCTGAACTCCACCAGCATGCTGATATCCGGATTTTCCGGGTCGGGCTGCATTGGGTTGGGCACCTCGGCCACCAGCGCGTAATCTCCCGGTGTCAGGTCGGCATGGAAGTAGGCAGTCAGTGGAAAGTCCTGCCCGGTCTCGGCATGCGGAAACAGGGACTGTGTACCCCCCAGGAAGGTCTGCGGGCCACGCTGACCACTGGCCGAGACCATCGCGCCGCGATCGGCGTAGTAGCCATCTTCGCCGACATCAAGGTAGTCCATCCAGTCATTGACCTCCTGGACAGTGGTGCCACCGTCGAGCCGGATCAGGTGAACGTCATGGCCAAGATTGTGGCCGTAGAGCATGTTGTCTTCGAATGTCACTTTAAATGTCGCCGGACCCGGCTGGATGTTTTCGCTTTCCAGCATCAAACCGTCGGTGGATGAAATGCTTACCTGGTAGTCGGCCTCGGGCTCAGACGACTCGCTTTCTTCATCAACGACGACGAAGCGCTTGAACATGCCGTGGCTGGTGTGGAAGACACCATCATCATCAAGAATGTAGCACTCGATGAAGTAGGTTCCGGGCTCCAGGTACACGGTTGTGCTGGAGGTGATTCCGCCAGCGGTCATTCCAGGCCCGCTGCTGTGCGTCGAGGCATAATCACCCCCATGCAAGGCGTCCATCAGGTTTGCAATGAATTCCTCAACATCGATTTCGCCGACAAAGTAGGGATCCCATTCTTGCTGAAAGGGCACGTACACGTTCTGGATGAACTCCTCAGCGGTCACATCGGACGTTTCTTCGGGCATGCGCAACAGCAACCCGAAATGCGTGGAGCTGGATTGATTCCGCAGATTGATCGTCGTCCAGCCCGCCGGGAGTTCCGTGTCGGAAAGCACGAACTCGTAGTGAGCTTCGGCATCGGCCAGGGGGGGATGGCGGGTGATCACTTCCAGCACGTTCGTATTAGTCGCACCGGGGTTTCCGTCCGACGCGGGATGGTGCCCGTCCGATGCACCAACCGGAGCACTTGCACCCCAGAACATGAGTGCCGCGAACAGCGAAAGACAGGTTGTACTACGAATTACTGTCATGGTCATTATCCTCCGTGGGATTGGCTCAAGCCGCTTACTCAGCGGTTGCCTTCAAGGCTAGGTCCGGGATATCGGTAAAGTCCTTACCAAAACGTCCCGAAGACATGAAACTTTTCGGAAAAGACCGTGCAGGCAGGCCTGGCAGCCCGCAACATGGCGGTTCCTGCCCGGTGTTACACTCGAATGCAGGATCCATCACGGTTGGGGTTTATGTGAGCGATCTGGAACGCGGTTTCCAACTGGAAGACTGGGAAGTTCATCCCCAGCAGAACCTGCTGACCGGGCCGGCCGGAGAAGCCCACCTGACCCCTCGCTGCATGGATGTTCTGGCATTGCTGGCCAAGCGTGCCGGCGAGGTGGTTGACCGCGACGAGTTCAGCGTAAGCATCTGGCACCCCGTCATCGTCAGCGACGCCACGCTGACCCGTCACATCTCGATGCTCCGAAAACTGCTCGGCGACGAGACCGATCAACCTAGGTTCATCGAGACCATTCCCAAGCGCGGCTATCGGCTGGTGGCGACGGTTCGGCCATTACCCGCGGCGCCCGATCAGGAGCAAGCAGAGCCGGCTGCGCCGCATGCTCCAGGCGATCGCACACTTCATGCCCAACGCCGCACCCGACTGCCCGCACTGCTCGTGCTGCTGCTAGCACTGGGTGTGGCGGGCATGCTGACTTTCCTGCCGCGCGAAGCCGAGATCGAAGCCCCGTTATCAATCGCGGTCCTGCCGTTCGAGGCGTTCGGCGTGGAGCACGAAGAAGTGCTGACCGACGGCCTGCACCACGACCTGCTCACGCGCCTGTCGCTCATCGACGAGCTGCGGGTCATTTCCAGGACCTCGGTCAAGCGCTACCGCGACTCCGTGCTCCCGATTACGGAGATTGCAGCCGAACTGGGGGTGCAGTGGGTCGTGGAAGGCGCGGTGCAGAGGGAAGGCGACGAGATCCAGGTCAATGCCCAGCTGATCGACGGAGCCAGCGATACCCACATCTGGGCAAGAACCTATCGACACGACCTGAATGCAGAGAACCTCTTTGCCATTCAAACCGACATCGTCGAGGACATCGCCGCATCCCTGGCCCCAAAACTCAGTACGGCCGAGAAGGAGCAGGACCATACGGCGCCGACCAGGAACCTGGCCGCCTACACCCTGACCCATCAGGGCCAGGCCTATCTCAGGGCCCAAGATGAAGAAGCGGCCGAACAGGCCCTGGCATTCTTTCGCAAGGCCATAGAACAGGATCCCGACTATGCACTGGCCTGGGTCGGCCTGGCCAATGCACTCGGCACACTGCATGACTATGGCTACCGCCCACTCGAGGAAGTCAAGCCCGAGGCCGAGGCCGCCATCCAGCGGGCAAAGGAACTGGACCCCAACCTTCCCGAAGTGCATGTGTCACTGGCCGGACTTTACGCTGCGCGCGGTAACAGGCCGAAGGCGAACCGATTCTTGCGGCGAGCCATCACGCTGGGTCCCAGCCATGCAAAAGCTCACAGTCACCTGAGCTGGAACTACCAGTTGACCGGCATGACTGTCGAGGCACTGGACAGCGCCCGTAAGGCCGTGGAACTCGACCCGTTTTCGCAGGAGGCACAGACCAACCTCGTCGGTGCCCTGATGGCCAATGGTCGCTACCCGGAAGCACTGCAACAGGCCCGTGACATGGAGGCACAAGCGCTGCCCTACCTCGACAATTTCTACAAGGGGCTGGTGCTCTACTTCAAGGGCCGATACCGCGACGCCATCGGCACACTGGAACCGATGGAGGTTGCCTGGGCCGGCGGCGGCACCCGGGCGGTCCGGGCACTGGCACATGTCGAGCTGGGAGAACGGCAACAGGCTCAAGCGCTGCATGATGAGCTGCTAGAACTCGACTACCATTTCTCCGCCGGACTGGTGCTGGCTGCCCTGGGCGAGATCGAGGCGGCGTTTGCCACCTTCGATCAGATCGAACAATGGGGCCACTGGCCTGCGCTGGCGATGAACCTCTACGGCGACGTGCTGATACCCGACGAACTGCTCGATGACGCGCGCTTCGAAGCACTGCAGTCCGATCTATGGCAACAGCAGGGCCTGGACGATGCGAGTCACCTCCCCGAAGCCTGACAGACATATGTGATCACTGGCGCGAGCAGGACCGGCTTGCTAGGATGCGTGATGCACATCACACCTTGAGGCTGGAGGGAGCATGGCCAGGCAACGGATCGTTTTCGAGAGGGACCGGCGTCGATTTCTCAAGCAGGCCACCATCGGGGCCGGGCTGGTCGCGGGCGGCCTGCTCCTGCCCGGCACGCTGGTGGCGAGCGGAAGAAATGGCAATGGTCAGGCACGTATCGTTGTCATCGGTGCCGGCATGGCCGGCCTGGCGGCGGCACGTGAACTGGAAGCCGCCGGGCACCGGGTCGATATCGTCGAGGCCCGCGACCGACCGGGCGGGCGCGTTCATACGCTGCGCGATCCCTTTTCCGATGGCCTGCATGCCGAAGCCGGCGCCGTTGCCCTGTCCTCCAGCTATACGGTGGCCAACCGCTATATCGACGAGCTGGGGCTGGAACGGGCCGACTGGGCCATGCCCGAGCTCAAGCCGCTCTTCCATCTGCGCGGAGAGCGGATCGTGCTCGATCCGTCCAATCCGCCCGAGTGGCCCTTTGAACTGACCGAAGAGGAGAGAAAGCTGGGGCCGCAGGGTGTCGTCGAGCGCTACATCCTCGAACACCTGCCCGAGGGCATCAGCGACGAGACCCGCTGGCGGGATGACCCCATGCTGGCACTCGACCAGATGACCCTGGCCGAGTTCATGCGTGAAAACGGGGCATCTGCAGGGGCCGTGGCGCTGGTCGGCGCCACGCAATGGTTCGGTGCTTTCATCGATTCCGGATCGATGCTGGCCTCTGCCATGTCCAGTTTCGGCCTGTTCGGCGCCGGCGCCCCGTTCCTGATCGCCGGCGGCAACGACCGCCTGCCGCGCGCCCTGGCCGAGCACATGCAGGGCAAGATTCACTACGGGCACGAGGCAATGGCCATCGAACAGGACGAATCCGGCGCAAGGGTCCATGCCCGGCACGGTGATGATGCCGTCACGTTCGAATGCGACCACATCGTGTGCACGGCGCCGGCACCGGTCGTTCGCGGATTCGATTTCAGCCCGGCCCTGCCCCGGGCCCAGCGCACGGCGATCGAGGGCATTGACTATGCCGACACCGTGCGCACCTATTTCGAGGTTGATCGGGGATTCTGGTATGACGAGGGCGTGGCGGGCACGGCGATGACCGACCTGCCGATCGAGGAAGTAGCCGTGCAGCCCTACTCGCGTGCCGGTAGTGCGGACACATCGGCCGTGCTCGAAAGTCACGTGCGAGGTGGCGGGTCGCAACCGCTCATCGACCGGGGAGACGGACTGGTCGACTACGTGCTCGGTCAGATCGAAAAGGTTCACCCGCAGGTTCGCGATCACGCCGGCGAGGGATTCCACCTGCACTGGGGCGGCGACCCCCATGCCCTTGGCGCCTACTCGGTACCCGCACCGGGCCAGATCAGCCGATACCTGCCGGCTCTTGGCCAGGCCCACGGACGGGTACACTTCGCCGGAGAGCACACCTCGATTCTCAGTGCCACCATCGAGGGCGCCCTGCGCTCGGGCGTTCGTGCAGCCGCCGAGGTGAACCAGGCCATGTCGCGCCAACATGCCCGGGCGTCCTGGTGAGCAGAGCCACGAGCAGGCAGGATGCTATTCTGAATGGCCCACGATCCCGGAAGCCGGGCCTACAACATGAACAGGCAAGATGACGATCACCGGACCCAGGTTACCCAGCTACTCGAGCGGCTGGGCAGTGGCTCCGGTTCGCTGGAGCGCCTGGCCGAGGTGGTCTACGAGGACATTCACCGGCTGGCCCATTTCCAACGCTACCAGATGCAGGCAGGCGAAACCCTGCGTACCACCGCGCTGGTCAATGAAGCTTTCCTGAAAGTCTTTCGAGAGGACGCCCAGTCATCCATCAGCAACCGTCAGCACCTGATGCGCCTGATGGCGATCGCCATTCGTCAGATTATCGTCGACCATGCCCGGCGCCACCTTGCACAGAAGCGCGGTGGCAATGCCATTCACATCGAGCTCGACGAGAGCCAGGTGGCGGCCAGCCACGAAGACGCGGCCCGCGTGCTGGACATGGAGGCTGCGATCGAGCGCCTGGGCGAGATGGATGAGCAGTTGAGCGTGCTGGTGTCCGCCCGCTTCTTTGCCGGCTATTCCACTGACGAACTGGCAGAACTGACCGGCGTGTCACGCAGAACGGTACAGCGTCAATTGCAACGCGCCAATGCCTGGCTCAGGTTTGAGCTCGATGGGGGTCGGTAGCTTCCACCGTGGCTGGTTGACCCGAATCGCGCATCCAGACATCGCGCTGCGGGAACGGGATCTCTATGCCTTCCCGGTTGAGCTCCTTGTATATCTGCATGTAGAGCTCGTGCGTAACCCGTCCGCGGTCGGCCGGGTGATCGACCCAGCAAAGCAGCTCGAAATCCAGGCTGGAATCGCCGAATCCTCGCATGCGAACTCGCGGGTCGGGGTCCTTGCAGACCGTGTCGTGTTCGCCAGCCACGCGCACCAGCAAGTCAACGACCTGATCGACGTCCGACCCATAGGCCACCCCAACTTTGAGCCGAATACGGAACTTGACCCAGCGCCCGCCCGACTCGTTGTAGATCTTGGCATTGGCCATCTCGGAGTTGGGCACGGTGATCTCGACATCATCGCGGGTGAGCAGGCGGGTCGAGCGAATGCCCACCTTGGTGATTTCGCCGCGGTCGCCGGTGTCCAGTACGATGTAGTCCCCCAGCTTGTAGGGTGCATCGGCAATGATGAAGAATCCGGCGAACAAGTTGGCCAGGGTGTCGCGGGCGGCAAAACCCACCGCAATGCCGATGACGCCGGCCGAGGCCAACCAGGCCGTGGCGTCGATATTCCACACCTGCAGCAGGGCATAGGCCGCGATGGCGATGATGATCACCGTCAGCACCAGGTCGAACAGCGGAATGGTGCGCTCCTCGACAATGGCGAAGCGGTCGCGCACCAGGCTGAGAATTTCCAGGCCGACGTGAGCCGCGCGCATGGCCGATTTCATCAACCGCAGAATCAGCAGGCTAAGCAGAATGCGAACAATGATCTGCTCGACACGCTCTGGCAGCCCCAGGACCTGGACGGCCAGGACCACGGCCAGGTAGGCCACTATCAAGGCGGCCACGTTGGCCGCAATACGCAGCAGCTTCTGATCCAGACTGGCACTGGTGCGAGAGGTCAGCCTGGCCCCGGAATGCAGCACGATGGCGCGGCCGATGATCGCCAGACCGACACCGACAATCACAATCGCCAGAGACAGCATCAAGGGGAACGCGGCCAGAAGATCCCAACTCCCCTCCAGCCATCCCGGCAGCCATTCCGGACTCTCGGTCAGCTGGATATCGTTTCCCTCGTTCATGCCTGCTCCCTCGGTCGGGCAATTGTTTTGCCGGATACGGATAAGTTAACGGAATTGGCGGGGGCTGCCAAATGGGGGGGGGTTAGTGTGAAGTGTGAAGGGGCGGGCTTGCGGATGGGGTGGGGGAGGTCCGGCCGGTCTGGCTTGCGGCGAGAGGAGGTGGTGTTGGGTGTTAGGTGTTAGGTGCCGACCCGACGCCAACTCACTGTTTCTTAACACTTAACACTTAACACTTAACACTTCACACTTCACACTTCACACTTCACACTTCACACTTCACTCTTCCCACTCACCCCCTTCCCCATTGCCCCAACCCTCCGATTTCCGGTACAATAGTCCGGATTTGCCCGCCAACCTTGGCGTGGCAAACCAAAAACACACGCTGGTCGGCACATGCGGCGGGGTTGTCCGGGCCTTGGGGTTGCGGATGGTCGCATGGGATCAGCGGAGGCCAAAACCCCGGACAATGCGCTTCTCCGATTCCACCCGTATTCGACGGGGTGGCGCTGCGTCCCTGGAAAAAGGAGCATTACCATGCCCAATGTCACCATGCGCCAGATGCTTGAAGCCGGCGTGCATTTCGGTCACCAGACCCGCTACTGGAACCCGAAGATGGAACCCTACATCTTTGGCGCCCGTGGCAAGATCCACATCATCAACCTCGAAGAAACCCTGCCGCTGCTCAAGGAATCGCTCGATTTCCTCAGCCGCATGGCCAGCCGTCGCGGCACGATCATGTTCGTCGGCACCAAGCGCGCAGCCAGCCAGTCAATTGCCGAGGAAGCCCAGCGCTGCGGCATGCCGTACGTTTCGCACCGCTGGCTTGGCGGCATGATGACCAACTTCCGTACCGTGCGTGGCTCCATCAACCGCCTCAAGGAACTGGAGGAGATGGAGACCGACGGCACCTTCGAGAAACTGGTCAAGAAGGAAGTTCTGGAACTGACGCGCGAGCGTGACAAGCTCGAGCGCAGCCTCGGCGGCATCAAGGACATGAATGCCCTGCCCGACGCGATGTTCGTCATCGATGTCGGCCACGAGGACATTGCCATCAAGGAAGCCCGCAAGCTGGGCATTCCCGTCGTGGCCGTGGTGGACACCAACCACAACCCCGACAAGATCGACTACGTGATCCCGGGCAACGACGATGCCATTCGCGCCATTCGTCTCTACGCCCAGTTGGCTGCCGATGCCATTCTGGAAGGCCGCGCCTCGGCCCCGCTGCCGGAAGACGGCAACGACGACGAGTTTGTCGAGCTCGACGAGGAAGGCAACCCGATCGAATCGAAGCCGGCCAGCAAGAAGACGGCCAAGAAGAAAACCACCAAGGCGACCAAGAAAACCGCCAAGAAGAAGGCTGCCGCCAAGCCGGCCGAGGGCAAGGATGAGGCCGAGGCCGAGCCCGCACCAGAAGCCGAAGCCGCTGCCGCCGACGAGACCGAAGCCAAGGCCGAGCCGGAAGCGGACGCTGCCCCCAAGAAGGTGAGCAAGAAGAAAGCCGCCAAAAAGAAGGCGACCAAGAAAAAAGCCGCCAAGAAAACCGCAGCCAAGTCCGATGACGGCGACGAGTCCTGATCCACCGAATCTGCAAGGAGCCCGAACAGCAATGAGCATTACTGCAGCACAAGTCAAGGAATTGCGTGAGCGCACCGGCGCCGGCATGATGGAGTGCAAGAAGGCGCTGGTCGAAACCGGCGGCGACATGGATGCCGCCATCGAACACCTGCGCAAGTCCGGCCTGGCCAAGGCCGACAAGAAGTCCGGACGGGTCGCGGCCGAGGGCGTTGTGGTCTCCGCATCGCGCGGTGACCAGGCCGTTCTGGTCGAGATCAACTGCGAAACCGACTTTGTCGCCAAGGACGACAACTTCCGCCGCTTCGCCGACCAGGTAGCCGAACTGGCGCTGGACCACGACGAGGTCGACGCGCTGCTCCAGGCCGACCTGGACGGCGGCCAGTCAGTGGAGGATACGCGTCAGCAGCTGGTGGCCAAGCTGGGTGAGAATATCCAGGTTCGTCGCATGGCCCACATGAAGTCCGATGGCGCCCTGGGTGCCTACATCCACGGTGGGCGCATCGGCGTGCTGGTCGGTGTTGAAGGTGCCGATGAAGCGCTGGCGCGCGACATTGCCATGCATGTCGCCGCGCTCAACCCGGCCTACCGCGACGCCGAGGATGTTCCGGCCGACGTGATCGAGAAAGAAAAGCAGGTCCTGGTGGCCCAGGCCGAAGACAGCGGCAAGCCCCCGGAAATCATCGAGAAGATGGTCACCGGACGGCTGAAGAAGCACCTGGCCGAAATCACCCTGACCGGACAGCCGTTCGTCAAGGACGGCGATGTCACGGTCGGCAAACTGCTCTCGGGCCAGGGCGCCAGCGTCTCCGGCTTTGTTCGCCTGGAGGTTGGTGAAGGCATCGAAAAGGAAGAAGCCGATTTTGCCGCCGAAGTGATGGAGCAGGCCCGCGGCAACTGAGCCGACAATGACTCCAACCACCCGGCACGCCTTGCAAGGAGACTGACAGTGAACGAGACCAACGGCTATAAACGCGTCCTCCTCAAGATCAGCGGCGAGGCCCTGCTGGGTGAACTCGACTACGGCATCGACCCCAAGGTCAGTTCGCGGATCGCCCGCGAAGTGGCCGAGGTGGTCGGTGCCGGCGTCCAGATCGGCGTAGTCATCGGGGGCGGCAACATCTTCCGAGGCAAGGGCCTGGCCGCTTCCGGCATCGATCGCATCACCGGCGATCACATGGGCATGCTGGCCACGGTCATGAATGCCCTGGGGCTTCAGGACGCACTGGAACGGGCCGGCGTAACCACCCGCGTCATGTCGGCCATTTCGGTGCGCGAGGTCTGCGAGGACTATATCCGCAGGCGCGCCGTGCGCCATCTTCAGAAAGGTCGCGCCGTCATCTTTGCTGCCGGCACCGGCAATCCGTTTTTCACCACCGACACGGCGGCCAGCCTGCGCGCCATCGAAATCGGCGCCGACCTGATGATCAAGGCCACCAAGGTTGACGGCATCTACACCGACGATCCGGTCAAGAATGCCGATGCCACGCGCTATGACCGCATTACCTACGACGAGGTCATCGAGCGCAAGCTCGAAGTCATGGACACGAACGCCATCGTGCTGTGCCGCGATCAGTCGATGCCGATTCGGATCGTCAACCTCAGTCGTGCCGGGGAGCTGGGCCGGGTCATTCGCGGCGAACACGTCGGCACGCTGGTCAGCTGAAGTCCGGGCCGGCTACAATCTGCGGCCAGTACCCGCTCCCAACTGACGCTGAACGCATATAACGAGGTGATTCATGCTCGATGACATCAAGAAAGACGCCGATGCACGCATGGGCAAAAGTGTGACCGCCCTGAAGTCGGAACTGGCCCGAATTCGCACCGGACGTGCTCATCCCAGCCTGCTGGAACATATCACCGTGGACTACTACGGGTCCGAGGTGCCACTCAACCAGGCTGCCAATGTCACTGTCGAGGATGCCCGCACCCTGAGCGTGGTGCCCTTCGACAGGTCCATGATCGGCAAGATCGAAAAGGCGATCATGACCTCCGATCTCGGCCTCAACCCCACTACCGCCGGCACCAATATTCGCGTGCCGCTGCCGGTGCTGACCGAGGAACGCCGCCAGGAGCTGGCCAAGGTCGTTCATGCCGAGGGGGAGCAGGCCAAGATCGCCATTCGCAACATCCGGCGTGACGCCAATACCCAGCTCAAGGACTTCCACAAGGACAAGGAGCTGACCGAGGACGATGTACGGCGCGGCGAGACTCTCATCCAGCAGATCACTGATCAGCACGTCGATGAAGTCGACAAGCTGGTTGCGGGCAAGGAACAGGAGTTGATGGAAATCTGATCGGTGAGCACTCCCGACCCATTGCCACATCACATCGCCATCATCATGGATGGCAACGGGCGCTGGGCGCTCCGCCAGGGGCGCCCGCGTACTGATGGGCACGAGGCCGGGAGTGATGCGCTGAAACGAACCATCGAATCAGCGCTCCGGCACGGCATTCCGTTGCTGACTGTATACGCTTTTTCCAGCGAGAACTGGCGGCGCCCGAGAAGCGAGGTTCGCAAACTGCTTGAGCTGTTCCTGCGCGCCCTGAACCGGGAGGTGCGGGAACTGAATGAAAACGGGGTGCGAATTCGCTTTGTAGGCAACCGGTCCGCCTTCAACCCGGCCTTGCGCGATGGCATGCTGCGGGCCGAAAAGCAGACCGCCGACAACCAGGCATTGTTGCTCAACGTGGCGGTGAACTACGGCGGCCATGATGACATCGCACGGGCCGCCCGCCACCTGGCCGCTGCCGTCGAGCGCGGAGAGCTGTCCAGCAGCCAGATCGATATAGAGCGCTTTGGTGCCGAGTTGGCCCTGGGCAAGCTGCCGGCGCCCGACCTGTTCATTCGCACTGGCGGCGAGCGTCGCCTGTCGAATTTCCTGCCCTGGGAACTGGCCTACACCGAACTGTATTTCACCGATGTACTCTGGCCCGACTTTGGCGTGGAACACTTCGAGGCAGCACTGGCCGACTTCGCCAACCGCGAACGCCGCTTCGGCGGACTGGGCCAGGTCCGCCATGCTTAAACAACGCATCGCCACCGCGTTGGTACTCGCGACGGTCGGTCTGGCCGCGCTGTTTTACCTGCCACCCGTCACCTTTGCCATTGCCGCCGCACTGCTTCTGGCTGGCGCAGGAGGCTGGGAGGCTGCCCGGCTAGCCGGACTGGATGGACCGGTTGCGCGCCTGGCCGTCGCCCTGGCCTTGTTGTCGGCATGCCTGGCCCTGTACCTGCTGCTGCCAGCCGAGCACACCCGGACCGTGCTGGCCATTGCAGCCTGCCTCTGGCTTGTCAACGCGGCCTGGCTGGCCAGACCCGCCCTGGCACGCGAAGGGGGCCGACCCGCCATCGCCGTCAAACTCATCGTTGTAGCCATCATGATGCCGGCGGCATGGCTGTCGCTGGCCTGGTTGCAGGCGAGCTCGCCCTGGCTGGTGGTCATGCTGCTGATCCTGATCGCCGCGGCCGATACCAGCGCCTATTTCACCGGTCGCCGGCTCGGTGGCCCCAAGCTGGCTCCCTCCATCAGCCCGGGCAAGACCTGGTCAGGCGCCATCGGCGGGCTGACCGGAGCCATGTTGCTGACGGCCGTCAGCGCGTGGCTGCTGCCCGACAACCCCTTCCATCCACTCACGGGCGCCTTGCTCGGCCTGGCACTCGGCGCCATCTCGATCGTCGGCGACCTGTTTGTCAGCCTGCTCAAGCGCCAGCGCGGCATCAAGGACACATCCAACCTGCTGCCGGGGCACGGTGGCATCCTGGACCGATTTGACAGCCTGACGGCTGCCCTTCCGTTTTTCGCCCTGGCCGTGATGCTCTGGGGCCACTGATTGACGACCTCATTGGCATCGCCCCCTTTTTCGAAGCGTCAGCCTTTAAAATACGCGACTGGCCGGGGAATTCCGGCCCAACCGCAGGAGTCTGAAACAACAGCATGATGGACATTCTCGGACCCATTCTGTGGCTGGTGGTCGCCCTTGGCATCCTGATCACCTTCCATGAATTCGGCCACTTCTGGGTGGCCCGGCGCTGCGGTGTGCGCGTACTGCGCTTTTCGGTCGGCTTTGGCCCGGCGCTGTGGTCGCGCACCGCCGGCAGCGGCACCGAGTATCGTATTGCCGCCATTCCCCTGGGTGGGTACGTCAAAATGCTTGACGAGCGCGAGGGGCCGGTGCCGGAACACGAGCGCCATCGGGCCTTCAACCGGCAATCTCTCGGTCAGCGTACCGCCATCGTCGCGGCGGGTCCGGTGTTCAACCTCATATTTGCCCTCGCCGCTTTCTGGCTGATGTTTGTCGTCGGCATTCCGGAGACACGGCCGGTGGTTGGACAGACCAGCGGCATTGCCGCTGAAGCCGGCCTGGAAGAGGGCGACCTGATCAAGCAGGTCGGCACCCGCAAGACCGAGACCTGGACCCACGTTCTGCTCGGCCTGATCCCGCCAGCGCTGGATCGTCGCCCGACCCCCTTATCGCTTGAGCGACCCGATGGTCAGCACCGTGATGTCATGCTGGAGCTGGGACAGCTCGGTGCGGATTTCGAGGAAGAGCGCGCGCTGGATCACATCGGCATTACCCCGTGGCAACCCGACCTCGCGCCGCTGATCGGCGAAGTGGCGCCCGACACGCCGGCCGAGCAGGCCGGCCTTCGGGCCGGCGACAGAATCGTCGCCATCGGGGGTGACAGCGTATCCGGGTGGCGCGACATTGCCCGACTCATTCCCGAACACGGCGTGGATGAATCCGGCCAGCCCCGCGAGATGACTGTGGACATCGAACGCAACGGCATTCGACTCGAGCACCGCATCCAGCCCGATATCAGCGGCGGGCGCCCGGTGATCGGCATTCAGGCCGGCGAACCGGATGCCGCGACCCAGGCCCTGATGGAGCGGGCCTTCACGATATTGCGTCACGACCCGGCCAGCGCCCTGGGAGAGGCTTTCGGCGAAACCTGGCGCCTGACCACGGCCACGCTGGGAATCCTGGGACGGATGATCACCGGCAACGCCAGCCTGTCGAATCTGGCCGGCCCGATCACCATCGCCCAGATGGCTCACTCCTCGGCCCTGCTGGGCTTTTCCAGATTCCTGTTTTTCCTGGGGTTAATCAGCCTGTCCCTGGCCATCATCAACCTGCTGCCCATCCCCATGCTGGATGGCGGCCACCTGATGTATTACCTTGTGGAGTTGATCAAGGGGTCGCCGGTATCCGAGCAAGCTCAGATAGCCGGTCAGTATATCGGCCTGATGCTGGTCATCGCGCTGATGAGTCTGGCGATATTTAACGACATCTTACGTCTGATCCCCTAAACTGCGCCATTTGGCCAGCCGCCCGTCATACCAACCAGAAGCACTTCCTACATTTATGAAACGATTGTTTCTCCTGCTACTGCTGATCGCCGTTTTCTCTGCCGCGCACGGCGAGAACTTTCAGATTTCCGACATTCGCGTCGAAGGACTGCAACGCATCTCCGAAGGCACGGTGTTCAGCTTCATCCCTGTCGAAGTAGGCGACACACTGACCTCGTCGCTGTCGCGCAGCACCATCCGCGACCTGTACCGGACCGGCTTTTTCGATGACATCAGCCTGAAGCGCGATGGCGAAGTGCTGGTCATCAGCGTCACCGAGCGACCCGCCATCACCCGGATCCAGATCGAGGGCAACCGCCAGATCAGCGACGACGACCTGATGCCAGCCCTGGCCAGCATCGGCATTGCCGAGGGCGAGATCTTCAACGAGATGGAGCTGGAGCGTGTTCGGCACGAGTTGATTCAACAGTATTTCAGCCGCGGCCACTATGCCGTGCGGGTCGAAACAAACGCCGAGCGCCTTGAACGCAACCGGGTGCGCCTGTCGATCGACATTCACGAAGGCAGCCAGGCTAGGATCCGGCACATCAACATCGTCGGCAACGAAACCTACAGCGAAAGTGAATTGCGCGAGGATTTCGAGTCACACACGACGCGTGGCCTGATGTTCTGGCGTGGACGCAACCAGTACACCCGCGAGAAGCTCTCTGGCGACATGGAAGTGCTGCGATCGTTCTATCTCGACCGCGGCTACATGGACTTTTCGATTGAATCCACCCAGGTCTCGGTCAGCCCGGACCGTCAGGACATCTTCGTCACTGCCAATATTCGCGAGGGCGAGGTCTACACCGTAAGCGACATCCAGGTCACCGGCGAGCTGGTGCTCGACGAGGAAATGCTGCGCCGCCTGATCACCCTGGAGGCCGGCGAAACCTTCTCGCGCCGCAAGATCGAACAGAGCATCGACAACATTACCGCCGTGCTGGCCAACATCGGTTACGCCTTCGCCGACGTCAACCCGGTGCCTTCCATCGACCGGGAGTCGCGGGAAGCGGAGATCAACTTCTACATCGATCCCGGCCATCGCGTATATGTCCGGCGCATCGAGTTTAGGGGCAACACCAACACCAAGGACGAGGTACTGCGGCGGGAAATGCGCCAGTTCGAAGGGGCATGGTTCTCGCAAAGCGCAGTGGACCGGTCGCGAATTCGCCTGCAGCGCCTGGGCTTCTTCGACAACGTCAACATCGAGACCCCGAAGGTCGAGGGCAGTGATGACGAGATCGACATTATCGTCAATGTCGAGGAAGTGCCTTCCGGAAGCTTCCAGATTGGACTCGGGTACTCTCAGTTGCAGGGCGTCATCGCCTCGATGTCTATCGAGCAGAACAACTTTCTCGGTACCGGCCGCCAGGTCGGTCTCAACCTGAGCCGTTCCAGCATTCTGACGCAGGTCGGCGTCAACTACACCAACCCCTACTACACCGACGACGGTGTTTCACGCGGCTTTTTCGCCCGCTACACCGAATTCGATCAGGGTCGCGCCAATATCTCGGCATTCAACACCAGCCAGGCCGCCGGCGGGGTGAACTTCGGATTTCCGGTCACCGAGATCGACTTTTTCCGTCTCGGCGCTTCGGCTTCGCGGGTGGAGATCAACATGCCGCGTCAGCTTGTGCCGGTCGACCCCGACGACCCCGACAGCCCGCTCGAGATGCGCATGCCGGCCACCCGCCCCCTGGGTATCACCCTGGACGAGGACGGCGACGGATTCCTGTCACGCAGCGAGCGCCGCCTGACCCTGTACCGTCTCGACGGCACATGGTCGCGCGACAGTCGCAATCATTTTCTCAATCCCACCCGCGGTTCGCTGCACCGGCTGGGTGCTGAAGTCAGCCTGCCGGGTAGTTCCCGGGAGTTCTACAAGCTCAACTATCGCTTCCGCCGTTACTGGCCCATCGGCAACCGGATGGCATTCAGCCTGCACGGCGATGTCGCCTATGGCGATGCCTACGACGACTGGGATGAACGCCTCGACATCGAGGAAATCGAACCGGAGCGTCACCCCAACGCGCGCGTCCAGTGTCAGGAAGACGAGATCGTGACTTCCGACCGCGGACTGCCGTTCTACGAGCACTTCTTCGGCGGCGGTGTGCGCGACATTCGTGGCTTCAATGACAACACCCTTGGTCCCAAGGACGAGTTCTGCCAGGCTGTCGGCGGCGACTTCAAGGTGACCGGCGGCCTCGAACTGGCGTTTCCGCTGCCCTTTGGCGATGCGGGCGGCACTCGCCTGGCCTGGTTCGTCGATGTCGGCAACGTCTATCGTGATTTCGACGATTTCGACGCCGACCGCTTGCGTGCCTCGACCGGTTTGTCCCTGAGCTGGCAAGCACCGGTCGGTCCGATTATCATCAACGTGGCCACGCCGCTGAAGCAACGTGACGGTGACGACACCCAGGTACTGCAGTTCGCCTTCGGCAGGACGTTCTGAAGCACCCTCGAAAAAGAGGCTGGACATGACCGGACCCGGACAGCAACAGCACCGGAAGAGCACAGCCGCCGGCCACCGGCCGGTGCGGCTGCTGGCCGGGCTGGTACTGTGCTGCTTGCTGTGGCTGCCTGCCATGGCCGACAGTGTGCGCATCGGTTATGTCGACATGAAACGCCTGTTCGACACCATGCCGCACCTGGTGGCCGCGCGCGAGGAGCTGGACCGGGAGTTCAGGCCACGCAACGAGGCGCTGCTCAGCGACGAGGCCGAACTCGAGCGCATGCAGCGTGAGCTGAGCGACAGTCCGGCGCTGGACGAGCAACAGCGCGTTCAGCGCGAACGCGAAATCAACAACATGCGCCGCTCCATCGAGCGCCGGCGCGAGGACCTGGTCGAGGAGATCCGTTTCCGGACCAACGCCAAGACCGAGGCCTTGCGCGAAACCATCGATGTTGCGGTGCGCGAAATCGCCCGCGAAGAGGGCTACGACCTGGTGCTGAGCAATCCGGTCGCCTACGCGTCCGACACAGTCGACATCACGAAGCAGGTACTCGAATGGCTGGAAGACGACTTCGGTTCCGGCGACAATCAGCGCGACCCCTAGTGGGCCATGCGGTTAATGAGGTAACACTCAGCCGTCGCACAAGTGTCGTGGGCAAGGCGCGCGAGCGCAGGACTGGCCGTCGCCAATTCAAGCGAGCGGAACACGTGCAGCGGCTCCACTCGCAAGGCTTCATTCGCTACGCGAAAGTCGCCATGCGGTTTCGCCTGCCCTGCCCACGGCACTTGTGCGACGGCTGAGTGTTACCTTATTAACCGCATGGCCCACTAGTCTGATCAGCTGCATGCCCACTTACTCCATCGCACAACTGGCCCGGCGTTTCGATCTGACGTTGCGCGGCGACCCCGACTACCGGATCAGCGGGCTGGCCACCCTGTCGGCCGCCGGCCCGGATGATGTCGGATTTCTCGCCAACGCAGCCTATGCCCGGGAACTGGGCAACTGCCGCGCCGGGGTTCTGATCCTGTCTGAACCCATGCTGGAGCGCTGGACGGGCAACGCATTGATCACCTCCAACCCCTATGCCGCCTGGGCCCGGATTGCCACGCTGATGTCGACACGGCCCAGCGAGCCTGCCGGCGTGCATGACAGCGCCTGGATCGACCCCGGGGCCGATATCCATACCGATGCCACCATCGGTCCGCAATGCAGTATCGGGCCGGGCTGTAGCATCGGCCCGGGAGCGGTTGTCGGACCGGGCTGCGTGCTCGAGGAAAATGTCAGGATGGGTGCGGGTTCGCGCCTGGTCGGGCGCGTCTTTCTGGGCCGGGACGTGAATCTGGGCGAACGCGTCATTGTCCACCCCGGCGCCGTCATTGGCGCCGACGGCTTCGGGCTGGCACTCGACAAGGGCCGGTGGCTGAAGGTGCCGCAAATGGGCAGCGTGCGCATTGGCGACGACTGCGAGATCGGCGCCAACACCACCATAGACCGGGGCGCCATCGAGGACACGGTTCTGGAAGAGGATGTCCGCCTGGATAACCAGGTCCAGATCGCGCACAATGTGCGCATCGGGGCGCATACCGCCATTGCCGGTTGCACGGGCATTGCCGGATCCACGCATATCGGTCGTCATTGCATGATTGCAGGAGCATGTGGCATTGGCGGCCACCTGAGCATCTGCGATCAGGTGATCGTCACCGCCATGAGCACCGTACTCGACTCGATTGATGAGCCGGGAGAGTACGGGTCCGGCATCCCGGCCCGCCCCCATTCAAAATGGAAGCGCATTCTCGTGCGCCTCGGTCAGCTCGACGACTGGGCGCGGCGCCTGCGCAAAATCGAAAACAACTGAATCAATCGCAGGGAAACCCCATGAACACAAGTAACGGCGTCGATGTCGAGAAGATTCTCGAACTGCTGCCTCATCGCTATCCCTTTCTCCTTGTCGACCGGGTACTGGATTACTCGCTGGATGACCCTCCCTCGATCAGGGCGCTGAAGAACGTCACCATCAACGAACCGTTCTTCCAAGGGCATTTTCCCGGTCATCCGGTCATGCCGGGCGTTTTGATTCTCGAGGCCATGGCCCAGGCCGCCGGCTGTCTTGCCCACATGGTTCGCGATGCCGGCAACCAAGAGAGCCAGCTCTACTACCTGGTCAAGATCGACAAGGCCCGCTTCAACCGCGTGGTGGTGCCCGGCGACCAGCTGGTATTCGAAGTGCGCCAGAAACGGCTGATGCGCAATATGGGGCTCTATGAAGCCATTGCGCTGGTCGATGGCCAGACGGCTTCCAGTGCCGAACTACTGTGTGCCGCCCGTCCCGATCCGACGCCATGATCCACGACACCGCCATCGTCGAGCAGGGTGCCCGGCTGGGCAGGAACGTGTCGATCGGCGCCTACAGCATCATCGGTTCACAGGTCGAGATCGGCGATGACTGCGAGATCGGCCCGCACGTGGTCATCTCCGGTCGCACACGTATCGGGCCTCGCAACCGTATCTACCAGTTTGCCTCTATTGGCGAGGCGCCCCAGGACAAGAAATACGCCGGTGAAGACACCTCGCTGGACATCGGCGCCGACAACACCATTCGCGAGTACGTGACCATCAACCGGGGAACGGCCAACGGCGGAGGCATCACCCGGGTCGGCGACGACAACCTGTTCATGGCCTACAGCCATATCGCCCACGACTGCCAGGTCGGATCACACATCGTCGGGGCCAACGGGGCCACCCTGGCCGGCCACGTCGAGGTCGGCGACTGGGTGATCTTCGCCGGTTTCTCCGGAGCCCACCAGTTCTGCCGCATCGGCGCGCATGCCTTTCTCGGCATGTATGGCGGCGTCAACCAGGATGTACCGGCCTATGTGATGGTGTCGGGCCAGCCGCCACGGCCAAGAGGCATCAATGCCGAAGGTCTGAAGCGCCGTGGGTTCGGAAAGCAGCAGATTCGTAACATTCGTGAAGCCTATCGCACACTTTACCGGCTGGGCCTGAGCCGGGATGAGGCCATCGAACGTCTGCAGGCACTGGTCGCCGAGCAACCCGAGCTGCAGCCGATGATCGATTCGGCACTCAACAGCCAGCGCGGACTGTTGCGCTGAGTCGCGTGACCATGGCCGAACGCCCCATCCGTCTCGTCCTTACGGCCGGCGAGTCCTCTGGCGATCAGCTGGGTGCTGACCTGGCCGACCATCTCAGGCGCCAGCATCCCGGCATTGAACTGGCCGGCATCGCCGGGCCTGCCATGCAGGCCGCCGGGGTCGAGCCCTGGCACGACCTCGATGTATTGGGGGTGATGGGACTGACCGAGGTACTCTCGCACCTGCCACGACTGATAAGGCTGCGGCGGAAATTGCGCCAGCGGATCCTGGACTGGCAACCCGATGCCTTTGTCGGCGTGGATGCTCCCGATTTCAATCTCGGACTGGCCCGCCAGCTTCGCAAGCGCGGGCTGAAGACCGTGCATTACGTATCCCCCACGGTGTGGGCCTGGCGCGCCGGACGCACCCGCGTGGTGGCCCGTTCGGTCGATCTGCTGCTCGCCCTGTTTCCGTTCGAGCCCGAGCTCTACGCACCCCATGGCCTCGATACCCGCTTTGTTGGTCACCCGGTGGCCGACCAGCTCAGCGACAGGCCCGGGCGCGAGGCCGCACGCAGCCAGCTCGGCCTGGCCCCGGACGATACCGTGGTGGCCCTGCTGCCCGGCAGCCGGCGCAGCGAGATCGAACGCCATGCCCGGCTCCTGAGCGATACCGCTGCCTGGATTCGCGCACGGCGCGAGTCGGCCCGGATCATCGTCTTCCTGGCCGATCGTCGACAGGAAGCCCTGTTTCGCGACCAGGCCGGAAACGACCTGGACCGCAACGGCATTGAGATCATTGCGGAACGCACCCGCACCGGCCTGATCGCCGCCGATGCCGCCTGCGTGGCATCGGGAACGGCCACCCTCGAGACCTTTCTGCTCGAATGTCCCGCCGTGGCCTATTACCGCCTGGCACCGGCCACCTACTGGATGATTCGTGGCCTGCGACTGATCCGGTCGCGCCACATCGCCATGCCCAACATTCTCTTCGGCGACGAGATCGTTCCCGAGTTCGTGCAGGCAGGCGCCTCTCCCGAAGCCCTCGGCAAGGCCGTCATCGACTGGCTGGACCAGCCACAACGGCGCGCGGGCTACCGCGACATCGCCCGCGGATTTCGCCACCAGCTGGCCGCGGGTGCCGGACAAAATGCCGCGCGCGCGGTGCTTGAGCTGGTGGGAGCCGGTCGTGGCCAGCTTGGCTGAGCCGTCAGGCCACCTGATTGCCGGAGTCGACGAGGCCGGGCGAGGCCCTCTGGCCGGACCGGTGGTGGCCGCTGCAGTCATGATCGACCCGGCCCGCCCCATCGAGGGCCTGGCCGATTCAAAGAAACTGACAGCCCGGCGCCGCGAGAAGCTGGCCGGAATCATCAGACAGAGTGCTGTGAGCGTGGGCATTGCCGTCATCGAGGCCGAAACCATCGACCGGCTCAACATCCTTCAGGCAACACTGGAAGGCATGCGTCAGGCGGTGGCCGCACTCTCGCCACAACCTGCCGGCATTCTGGTTGATGGCAACCAGGCACCCCGAGTCGACATGCCGGTCACCACCCTGGTCGGTGGCGACGGCATCGAGGACTGCATCGCCGCGGCCAGCATCATCGCCAAGGTCCATCGCGACGGCCTGATGCTGGCCTGGCATGAACGCTATCCGGAATATGGTTTTGCCCGCCACAAGGGCTACCCGACCGCCGCCCACCTCTCGGCCCTGCAACGCCTTGGGCCCTGCCCGGCCCATCGCCGCAGTTTCCGACCGGTCACGCAGCTTGCACTGCTGTAAGGTTCCGACGCGGTCCGATTCGGCGCGCTCAGCCGGTCCTGAATGCCCCGTTTGGGTTATCGCCATTGCCGGCGGCGACCGGTTCGACCGAATCCACCCGGGCCGCCGGCGGCCCCTGGTGCAGCCACTGCTCCAGCTCATCCAGGGCCGGGGGGCGGCCATGCGCCAGCACCTCGACCCGGCCATCGCTAAGGTTGACGGCATGGCCCGACAGTCCAAGGGGTTCGGCCTGTCTACGGGTCGATTCGCGAAAGAACACACCCTGGACCCGTCCCGAGATCAGCCAGCAGCGCGTTTCGGTATCAGCCATGATCCGCGATCCAGTCGGTAATCATCTCGCTGGTCACCGGTCCCAGCCAGGTATTGACGATCTCCCCGTCGGCATTGACAAGAAATGTCGTGGGCAAAGCGCGCGGCGCGCCCAGGTCCGAAGGCGGTTCGTAAGTATCCACGAGCAGAATGGGATAGCTAGCCGGGTAGTCTTCCAGGAAGCGCTCGAAGGTTTCCACCTCGGTATCCTCGTAGGCCAGCCCGAGTACGTAGATGTCATCACGACGGTCGTGCAGATTCGACAGATCGGGAATCTCCTTGCGGCAGGGCCGACACCAGGTCGCCCAGTAGTTCACCACGACCCAGTCGCCGCGGTAGTCCGACAGCTTGTGGGTGCTGCCATCCAGGGCCGGCAGTTCGAAATCGATGCCGGCAACGGCCACACCGGAAGCCATCAGGAGCAATCCGGCCAGGATCAGTGTCTTCATTGCTCATGTCCTCTCTCATAGGTCAGCAGAGACTTGATCGATCTCCGCATCAGGGGGCGACCGGCTTTATCCATGGGCAGCAGGCCCTCGATCAGGGCAAGATCCCAGTGGCTTTCCCGGGGCAAGCTGGACAGCTCGCCGACAGGCATTATGAACGATCCGGCCTGGTAGAGTTCCGCCAGGCTGATCTCATCGAGATCGGCCGACAGCAGCCAGTCGCCATCATCATCGCGGTGAATGAAGCCGGCCTCGTGAAAGTCCCCGAGAATCCGGCGCAACTGGTGGTCGGTGGCGGCCGGCTCGCGATTGAGCAGATCGCCGATCGACAGCGAGCGACCGCGACGCTGCGCCTGCCAGAAGTGCCCCAGCAGTCTGAGTGCCAGCAGCAATTCGTGGCGCGGGTTCCAGCGCCAGTCGGCCTTGCGGTAGTTGAAGGTGGTCAGCGCCGCGGCCACGCTGGCGCCGAGCAGCACCACGACCCAGGACAGGTAGATCCAGACCAGGAACAGCGGCACGGTGGCCAGGGCACCATAGAGGCGCTCATAGGTCGGGAAATTGGTGACATACCAGACAAACCCGCCCTTGGCGAACTCGAACAGCAGCGCAGATATCAGGGCACCGAACAGGGCATGGCGCCACAATACCCGCCGGTTGGGGACGACCGTGAAGATCAGGGTGAACCCGACCAGGGCAACGACAAACGGCATCATGCCCAGCACCATGTCCTGCATGGCTCCGCGCACGATCTCGGGGGCCAGTACCGGCAGCGCCGCCAGGTAGGAGGTCAGCACCAGGCTGCCGCCCATCAGCAGCGGCCCCAGCGTCAGGACCGCCCAGTAGATAATAAGCCTTGTGGCCGGACGACGGGGCGCACGCACCCGCCAGATGCGATTGAGGCTGCGCTCGATGGTCGACATCAGCAACACGGCCGTGGCGATGAGAAACACCGTACCGGCCCCGGTCAGGCCCGCGGTTCGCTGTACGAATTCGTTGAGATGCTCGCGCACGGTATCGCCGGCGGCCGGAACGAAATTGGCGAAGATGTAGGCCTCCAGTTCGTCGGCCCAGCGGTCGAAGACGGGAAAGGCGGAGATCACGCCGAGCATGACCGTCATCAGGGGCACCAGAGCGAGCAGGCTGGTGTAGCTGAGTGCGGCGGCCGATTCGAAGCTGCGATCTTCGCGAAAGTGCTGCCAGAGGTGCCGCGAAAACGCCCGATACCAGGCATGATCGAGCAGCGCACCAAGGAGACCTTGCGGTGACGACGTTGACACCCCCGCCGAACCCTTTAGGCTATTGTGCTGGTCCGATTGCGAGTGCGCCTGTTTCATGCCTGTCACCATCTTCCACAATCCACGCTGTTCCAAGAGCCGTCAGACCCTGGCGCTGCTGCGCGACCACGGTATCAAGCCCGACATCGTCGAGTACCTGAAAACACCACCCGAGCCGGCCGAACTCAAGCGTATCATTGATCGGCTCGGACTGACTGCCCGCCAGCTCCTGCGCACCGGCGAGCCCGAGTATCGTGACCAGGGCCTGGCCGACGAAACGCTTACCGAACAGTCAGTCATCGAGACCATGTGCCGGCATCCCCGCCTCATCCAGCGGCCCATCGTCATTGCCGGCGAACAGGCTCGCATCGGCCGCCCGCCCGAAGCAGTTGTCGATATCCTCCCATGATCGACATCCTGGTGCTGTTCCACTCCACCCACGGCAACACGCTGGCCATGGCCCGCGAGGTCTGCCGCGGCATCGATGGCGTCGATGGCTGCCAGGCGCGCCTGCGTACCGTGCCCCCGGTGACCTCGGCGATCGACCCCTCTCCCCGTCAGATCGACGAGCGCGCACCGGCCTTGGTCGAACGCAGCGATCTCGACGAATGTAGCGGACTGGTGCTGGGTAGCCCCACTCGCTTTGGCAACATGGCCGCCGCCCTCAAGCACTTCATCGATGGCACGGGCTCGGAATGGTTTTCCGGTACGCTGGCCGGCAAGCCGGCGGGTGTGTTCACCTCGACGGCAACGCTGCATGGCGGCCAGGAATCAACCCTGCTCAGCATGATGGTGCCGCTGCTGCATCACGGCATGATCCTGGTCGGCCTGCCCTACACCGAACCGGAGCTGACCACCACCCGATCGGGTGGCACGCCTTATGGCGCCAGCCATGTGGCCGGCCCGGATGCCGACCGGGCGCTCGATGATACCGAGCGGCACCTGTGCCGGGTACTGGGTCGGCGAGTGGCCAGCCTGGCCCGGAAGCTGAGGTCGACAATATGATGGCGCTATGGTGGTGCCGGGTCGCCCTGGTCGGCCTGATCGTGATTCAGCCGCTGTGGTTTGGCTGGATCGATCCCCCGGAGGTCATTGCGCCGATTGCAGCGGTCATCATCACCACGCTGCCCTTGCTGCTCGTTGCCCCTGGCGTCTGGCGGCTGAATCCACGCAGCCTGGTGATTGCCGGCGTGCTGCTGCTGTTTTATTTCTGCCTGGCCGTCATGGAGGCCTGGGTCAGCCCGGCCTCGCGCGCTCCGGCCATCGCCCAACTGCTGCTGATCGGCGTGTATTTCACTGCTCTTCCGGCTGTTCGACGTCGGCGGCGTCATAGCGACTGAGGCGGATCAGCGCATCCAGACGTTCCAGCCCCACATCCATCTCCGGGGCCTGCTGGCCCTGCTCGCGCAGCCCGGCCGGCAGCGTCATCCACTCCTCGCGCAAGTCGGCGAGGCGCTGCTTGCCGATACCGGGCACCTGCAGCATGCCGATGCCGCCGTCTCGCAACGAGCGCACGCGGTCGCGATTGATCAGGCCGGCATCGCCGGTGAGCTTGGCCCTTAGCGGCTGATGGTGACGAATCAGACGCGGATAGTGGATCTCGAGCAACCGGCGTAGCATGGCGGTGGAATCAGCCACCCGGGCCATGGCCAGCGCAAGCGGATCGGACTCTTCGGCCCTGACCGGTGCAGTCAGCGGCGCCGAAAGCTCGCGTTCCCTGCGGGCAGACAATGCAGTCAGTCGGGCCTGCACGCGGACTTCAAGGGCATCATCATCGACCTGTTCCAGTCGCTCGACGCGTTCACCGGTTACGAACCAGTCACGCCACTCCGCTCCCCGATCCCAGTTGGCAACCAGTTCCGACTCCGGCGTAGTGGGCGCGCTGACGAAGTAGGTCAGACGGTCGGGAATAAGACGGGGGCGTCGGTCAGGCAGCGAACTGGCAATCGACTCACCGATCAGCTCGCGCGGACAATCCTCATCCAGCAGGGCGGGGTCGGCGGCGGCAAACAGGTAGTGGCGACGCTCGGCAGCGGTCAGCCGATAGCGAAACACGGTCTCCGGGAGTTCGTCTTCATCGGCGGCAAACGTGCCATGCAGCTCGAAACTCAGGCGCCCGTCGTAGTTGGCCACCTGGCTGTCGCGCTGTCGTGCCGGACGCGAGGCGCGATCCACCCAGCGTACGGACTCGTAACAAAGCCCCATCTCCCCCATGCCGAGCTGATCGGCCAGCAGGTAGGCATTGGGGAAGAGGCCCAGCAGGGCACGGCTGACCGGCAGTTCGACACGCGCGCCACAGGTCATGGCGGTGTCGCAGGGTTCAACAACCAGGGTTTCCGGCCGGTAGGCCGTCGACTGAGTGGCTGTTCCGTCGAGATCGATATCGCCACCCGGACGGACCAGCTCTTGATAAAACTGCTCGTCCGCCTCGCTCAACAACTCATCAAGTGACTGCAGGGCGCTTTCATGCCGATCGAGCAGGCGTGTGACCGGATCGCGCCGCTCGGCGCCGTGACCGCTGAGACAATCCATCCACTCCTGGTGCATGGTGCCACGCTCGATCACGGCCTCGCGAACATCCGCCAGCGCCTCCTGCCAGCGGGAGGCAGCAAAGAAAACCGGCCGCTGCGGCACCCAGCGCAGCAGGTGCTCGACGACCAGTGACCACTCCAGCACATTGACCCACTCGGGGGGCTGGCACGGTGCCTCGAGCATCCAGCCCAGGTGACCATCCAGATAGGCAGCGCGCTGCCAACTCACCAGCCCGAGCTCGCGGCGCAGGAACTCCGGTGCGAAGGGGCCCTGGCGGCCGCCCGCCAGTTCCTCGGTTTGCAGACCGGCGTCCAGAAGATCGAGCAGGTCGCGCACACAGCGCTCGTAAGTCTCGCGCGGCATCGGCCCGATCAGCAGCGGATCCGGGTTGCAGGTCGAGGCCGTGGCGCGGATCTCGGCGCGCACGGGCTGATCCAGGTAAAAGCCCATGTCGGGCACAAACAAGGCCAACCGGGCATAGGCATCGGCCAGTTCATTCATGGCCCGGCTGGCTGCTGGTTCCGGGGGAACAAGGTACTCGGCGGCATCTTCCAGCAGGGCGAAGATCACCGGCAGGTCAGCGTCGATCTGGCGAAGCCCCCGCAGCTCCTCACTGCCCAGCGAGTCGAACCAGTCGCGCCAGCTCTCGGCCACATTACCGGGATCTTCGGCGGCCACCAGGCGGGCCAGGGCTTCGAAACTCAGCCAAGCCGTCTTCAGCGCATCGCCCTCGACCCAGGCATGGCGGGTACGGGTCAGGAGCATCCGGCTGATATGTCTATGACGCGCCGCTGCGTCCGCGATGTCACGAAGAGCTATGCTCTGGCCAGCCAGCTCCCGGGCCCGGCTGATGCTCTCTTCCGGGGCGTCATCGAGGCGGGAGGCGAGCTCATCCCAGAATGCATCAACCGCCGGCACCTGGCCATCGGATTCGACTTCATTCACGCGGCGGGCCAGCCGCCGCCAAGTCACCGGGGCGTTCAATGCCGCCACCTGCTCAAGCCGACCGATACGTCCCGATACCGGCTCGTCGAACCGGTGGGCCGTCGGCCGTCCCGGTTCGGGATCCGGAAACTCCCCGGTACTTCCACTCAGGTTGTGATCGCGCGACTGGACCAGCCAGGCAAATACTCCGTCGCCCAGTGGCGCCCAATGCCCCGGCACCTGCCGCGCCTGCCGGCCCAGCGACAGGGCACGGGCATCGATGTTGGAATCCCAATCCTGAAGCGCCTGCTCGTTGTCGCTGAGGGCAAGCCAGGCATCGGCGGCCACGGTCAGCCGTCGGGCTTCCGCAGCCGTGTCCGGGTGCCAGTGCAGCATGGCGATGCGCTCGATGTCAGGCGCCGAATGCGCCGCAACAGACAGCATCAGCAGACTCAATACCGGCAACAGGTGCCTGATCGGGGACAGGGTGATTTTCATGCCCGCTATACTACCCGAACGTTCTCGACCCACCACTTCGAACCTGAAGGCAGCCTACCTTGAATAAGCTCAATGTGCTGACCACCGGCGGCACCATCGACAAGATCTACTACGACGACAAGTCCGACTACCAGATCGGCGAGCCCGAGATCGGCCGCATCCTGCGAGCGATGAACGTGGCCTTTGACTGGGAGATCCGGGCCCTGCTCAGAAAGGACTCGCTGCATCTGAACGACAGTGATCGCGAGTTGATCCGTCAAGCCGTGCTGGCCAGCGAAGACCGCCACTTCCTGATCACGCATGGCACCGACAGCATGGTCGAGACAGCCGCCGCCCTGGGCGATGTCGGCGAGCGAGTGATCATCATGACCGGCGCCCTGAACCCGGCCCGTTTCATCGATTCCGACGCCGTGTTCAACATCGGCTGTGCCGTGGGGGCGGTACAGGCGCTGCCGCCCGGTGTGTGGATCGCCATGAACGGCCGGGTCTGGGATCCGCGGAAGGTGCGCAAGAATCGGTCGGCCAATCGGTTTGAGGCGGTTGATTGACGGGAGACCGGAGACGGGCCGACTTTGTCGGCCCTTTTTGGTTTCTGCGGGTATCCGCGTTGTCAGATTCTTACCTTTCCCATGCGGACGAAGGGCGGTTTGACCACGCGGGCCTTGAGGCGGCGGCCGCGTAGTTCGACTTCGACTTCCTCGAACTCGCCGGCCGGAATCCGTGCCAGAGCCACCGGGCACTCGGTGGTGGGGCCGAATGCTCCGCTGGTGACCTGACCTTCGCCGTTGTCGGTGTGCACCGTGCTGCCGGTTCTGGGGATGCCGCCGCGGCCCATGACCAGGCCCACCAGGCGACGCGGCACACCGTCGGCTTTCTGCTGCTCAAGCGCCTTGCGGCCAATGAACTGGCGATCGCCCGGGTCGAACGCCACCGTCCAGCCCAGGTTGGACTCCAGCGGCGTGGTCGAGGTATCCATGTCCTGGCCATACAGGTTGAGACCGGCTTCGAGGCGCAGGCTGTCACGCGCACCCAATCCGCAAGGCTGGACTCCAGCCTCGACGAGTTGTTGCCAGAAGCCTTCGGCTTCGGATTCCGGCATCAAGACCTCGAAGCCGTCCTCCCCGGTATAGCCGGTGCGGGCGACGAAGTAATCGCCATGACTGATGGCCCGAAATGGCTTGAGCGATTCGGCCGCCGCGGCATTGAGCACATCGATGACCCGTTCACGTGCTTCGGGCCCCTGCACCGCCACCATGGCCAGATCATCACGCTCGACGATGTCCACATCGAAGTCGCCAGCCTGCTCCCGCATCCAGGCGATATCCTGATCGCGCGTGGCGGCATTGACCACGGTCCGGTAGAAGTCGTCGGCGAGGTAATAGGTAATGAGGTCATCGAGCACCCCCCCCTGGTGATCGAGCATGCAGCCATACAGTGCCTGCCCGGTCTCACCCAGCTTGGCGATGTCGTTGGCCAGCAGATAACGGAGATAGTCGCGCGCACCCGCGCCCTGGATATCGACCACGGTCATGTGGGAAACATCGAACATGCCGGCAGCACGGCGCACGGCATGATGCTCCTCGATCTGCGAACCATAGTGAATCGGCAGTTCCCAGCCGGCGAAATCCACCATCTTGCCACCAGCGGCAACATGGGCATCATGAAGCGGAGTCTTGTTCGGCATGGCACTCTCGTTGTGTCGGAGGACGAATAGTCTAAAGGTTTAAGGCCACCAAATGCGCCACCTTTCACACCTAACACCTAACACCTAACACCTAACACGTCACACTTAACACTTTCCCCTTAAACGCCCCCTCACCTCAAAACCGACGCTCTTCGAATCAGCACCACAACGGGGATGGCGCCGAGGATGACCAGCACCAGCGATGGCACGGCCGCCATCTGCCATTGCCCTTCAGTGGTCAGCTCATAGATGCGAACGGCCAGGGTGTCCCAGCCGAACGGCCTGAGCAGCAGGGTGGCCGGCATTTCCTTGGCAATCTCGACCAGCGCCAGTAGAAAGGCGGTGACCAGCCCCGGCCACAACAGCGGCAGATTGACCCGAAGCAGGCGCTGGTAGCGGGGAACACCCAGGCTGCGCGCCACCTCGACATACTCGGGGCGGATGCGTGAGGCGACCCCGTCAAGTGGCCCCCAGGTCACGCGCAGGAAGCGAATCAGGTAGGCCAGGATCAGTGCCGTCAGCCCGCCGGCCAGGGCAGTACCCGCCCACTGGTCGAGATGAACGAAGGCCAGCATGATGGCCACGGCCAGCACGGTGCCGGGAATGGCATAGCCCACCGCTGCGACCTCGCCAAACAGGGTCTGGCGGCTGGATGTGCGATGCGTGGCAAACAGCAGGAGTATGCCGCCGAGCAGGACGGCCACGGCACCGACCAGCCCCAGGATCATGGTATTGCCGATGACCGTGAGCATGCCTGACGAAAGTATGCCGGGCAGGCCCGGCCAGGCCCAGACCAGCAACTGAATCAGGGGTACGATAACGGCCACCAGTACCACGCTGGCCTGAAACAGGGTGGCCGCCCATGCGCGTGCCCCACTGAGTCTGATTCGATGCCCGGTGGGACGGCGCTCGGGCTGTTCGCCGCCTGGCGATCGACTGAATCGCTCGGCCGCCAGCAACACCAGCACGAACAGCATCAGGATCGAGGCCAGTTGCACCGCGGCGGTGAGGTTGAACATGCCCAGCCAGGTGCGATAGATGGCCGTGGTGAAGCTATCGAAGCCATAGATGGCCACGGCACCGAAATCTGCCAGCGATTCCATCAGGGCCAGCGTCAGCCCGGCCACCAGCGCCGGTCTGGCCATGGGCAGGCTGATGCGAAGAAAGGTTCGCAAGGGTCCCTGGCCGAGGCTACGCGAGGCTTCGAACGCCGCCAGGCCACCACCGATGAACGAGGCCCGTGCCAGCAGGTAAACGTATGGATAAAAGGCCAGGATCAGAATGAGCAGCACACCGCCGGGCTCGCTCAGGGCTTTCAGCAGCCCGGGTGTGGCGTCAAACCAGGCGCGCCACTGGCTCTGCAGGGGGCCGCTGTAGTCGACCAGGCCAAGGTAGACAAAGGCCAGCACGTAGGTCGGAAACGCCAGCGGCAGCACCAGCAGCGGATCCAGAAGCCGGCGCAGCGGATACTCGCAACAGGCCGACAGCCAGGCCAGGGCAACGCCCAGTACGGCCACCCCGACACCCACCACCAGCAGCATCAGCACGGTATGACGCACCAGGGTGGGCATCAGGTGGGTTGACAGATGCGACCAGATATCCGGCTGCGGCTGCAGCCAGGCCGCCATCAGCATGAACAGCGGCAGCCCGACCAGGACCAGCAGGGGCCAGACCAGCCAGCGGCGATCGCCCTGAGGCCATCGCCATCGCGCTTGTGTTTCAGCGATAGCCGGCACGATCCATCAGACGCACGGCCTGGGCCTGACGCTCGCCGGCAACGGTCAGCGGCGTGTCATCGGCCTCGAAGCTGCCCCACTCGGCGACGACACCGCGCGGCGCGATGTCCGGACGGGCTGGAAACTCGAGATTGCGCTCGGCAAACTCCGCCTGGGCCTCTTCCGATGCCAGCCATTCCAGCAGGGCGCGTGCCTGATCCGGGCGTGGCGCATGGCGGGTAATGCCGGCACCCGAAACATTGACGTGAACGCCGGTGGACTCCTGGTTGGCCCAGAACAACGCCACCGGATAATCGGGATCGTCGACCAGCAACCGGCCCAGGTAATAGCTGTTGACGATGGCCACATCACACTGCCCGGCAGCCACCGCCTCGATGGTCTGGGTATCGGAAGAATAGGGATTGGTGGCCAGGTTGGCCACCCAGCCACGCACGATCTCCTCGGCACGCTCTTCGCCGTGGTGCTCGATCAGCAGCGCAACCAGCGACTGGTTGTAGACCTTGCGCGAGGTGCGCATGCACAGGCGACCGGCCCAGCGTTCGTCGGCCAGGTCTTCGAAGGTGGACAACTCGTCGCGATCCACGCGCTCGGGATGGTAGACAATAGTCCGAGCCCGCACCGACAGGCCGTACCAGCGACCCTGATCGTCGGCAAACATCGGTGGAATGCTGGATGCCAGCAGCTCGGACTCGGCCGGTTTGAGCAGGTCTCGCTGAGTCGCATGCCAGAGGTTACCAGCGTCAACGGTCATGAACACATCGGCCTGGGTGCGCGCGCCTTCTGCCGCCAGCCGCTCGATCAGCGAAGCTTCGTTATCGCTGGTGAAGTCCACCGAAACACCTGTTTGCGCGGTGTAGCGCTCGAACAGCGGCTCGATAAGGTACGGCTGCCTGGAGGTATAGACGACCACCCTGGCCTGCGATGTCTCAGACTCGCCAGGTGCGGAGGTGGAGGTATCGTTGCAAGCCACCACCAGCACGGTGCAAAGGGCCAGCAAAAGGGAAGAACGCATGGTGATCCGATCTGTGAGTAAAGTGATGATGAATTTTAACGATAACGATTTGCATTTGCAAATACTGTCGGGGAGCGAATCCGCAGACACTGCATCCGCTCGACAGACTTGGGTAGAATCCTGACCTAGACTCAGGGCCTTCTGCCGACTTGAAGCCAGACATGCGCTTGATGATTGCGACTTCCTCTCAGAGAACCGAATCCAGGCTGTTGCCAATCGCGCACCCGGGATTTGCAGCGCGGTGAGCGGCGATCCTGGCTCACCCGGCAGCAAGTTGTGGTCACAGTTTTTCGAGACCCTGATCCATTCGCTGCGCAATCTCCTGCCCATCGTGGTGGTGGTCTCGGTGTTTCAGTTTCTGGTGCTGCAACAGGTGCCCGAAGGACTGGGTACCATGGTGCTTGGCCTGGGTATCGTGGTGCTGGGCGTGGCCCTGTTTCTGCAGGGTCTGGAAATGGGTATCTTCCCGATCGGCCACAGCCTGTCGGATGAGTTCGCGGCCAAGGGTTCCCTGCCCTGGCTGATGATCTTCGGCTTCTTCATCGGCTTTTCGGCAGTCATCGCCGAACCGGCCCTGATTGCCGTGGCCGAGCAGGCCGAGTCCATCAGCGAAGGACGCATTGATCCGCTCGTCCTGCGCGTGCTGGTCGCCTCATCTGTCGGCGCGGTGGTTGCCGTCGGCGTGCTGCGCATCATCCTTGGCCTGCCATTGCACTGGATGATGATCGGCGGCTATCTGACTGTGGTGTTGGTGACCTTCTTTGCCCCGGAAGAGATCGTCGGCCTGGCCTACGATTCAGGCGGCGTGACCACCAATATCGTCACCGTGCCTCTGATTGCCGCGTTGGGCCTGGGCCTGGCCGCCTCGATTCGCGGCCGCAACCCGCTGACCGATGGATTCGGGCTGGTCGCCCTGGCCGTCATGGTGCCGATGATCACCGTGCAGCTCTACGGCGTGGTCGTGTTCACCTTCGGCGAGGGAGTGGCCGAGGTCGACAACGGCGTGGCGGGACTGGCCACGGAGGACGATGTCGATGTCCCGACTTCTGCAACCTCTCTGCTGGCCGACCTGGCCGGCATGGTGCGCGATGTCGTACCCATCATCCTGGTCATCCTGGTCTTTCAGTTTGCCGTGATACGCAAGCGCATTCCGCGCCTGCCCATGGTGGTGTTCGGATTTCTCCTGGTCATCGTCGGCCTGTATGCCTTTGTCGTCGGCCTCAAGCTCGGCCTGTTCCCGATCGGCGAGTCCATGGCCGAGCAGCTCATCGCCCATGACCGCATCATCTGGATCTATCTGTTCGCCTTTGCCATCGGCTTTGCCACCACCATGGCCGAACCTGCCCTGATCGCCGTGGGCAACAAGGCCGAGGAAGCCGCCAACGGGCGCATCCGCGGCAATATCATTCGCATCGTCGTCGCGCTGGGCGTGGCCGCCGGCATCACCATCGGCGTACACCGCATCATCAGCGGCGATTCGATTCACATGTACATCATCGCCGGCTACACGCTGGTCATCCTTCTCACGGCGCTGGCGCCGAAATACATCATTGCGCTGGCCTTCGACCTGGGCGGGGTCACGACCTCGGAGGTCACGGTCCCCCTGATTACCGCACTGGGTATCGGCCTGGCCACGCACATCGAAGGACGCAATATCCTGATTGACGGATTCGGGCTGATCGCATTTGCCTCGATCTTTCCGATCGTCAGTGTCATGCTCTACGCCATCTTTTCCGAACTCATCGCCAAGCGAGGTCGTTCATCATGAAATTCTCCGTACTGGTCGCCATTCTTGCCGAGGAAATGGAAGACAAGGCCATCGACATCGCCCGCGAAAGCGGCGCCGGTGCCGCCACCATTCTCAATGCCCGCGGCCTGACCGCCGACTCGAAAAAGACATTTTTCGGCCTCACCTACGAGGGTGCACAGTCGGTTGTGATGTTCGTGCTCGAGAAGAAACTCTCGGTAAGGGTGCTCAAGTGTCTGACGAAGGAACTGGATCTGGACAACGATGACCGCGGCATTGCCTTTACCATACCCCTTGAACATCTGGGCGGCATCGATACCCGCGAGGTGGAACAGTTTACTCAGAAGCTGGAAGACGAACTGTAAATTCTTTCAATCAGAGGCTTTCAACCATGAGCAATGAAGACTCCCGCCGGCTGGTCAATGAACTGATGATCAGCGACGTCATCACCATCGGCCCCATGGCCAACCTGCGCGAAGCCATGAAGATGATGCGCAAGCATCGCGTCAAGTCGCTGGTGGTCGAGAAACGCTCCGGCGGCGACGCCTGGGGCATTCTGACCTACACCACGCTGCTGAGAACCATCATTGCCGAGGAAGGCGATATCGACCTGCTCAATGTCTACGACATCGCCACCAAGCCGGCCCTGAGCGTCCCTGAATCACTGGAGGTACGTCACGCCGTCACTCTGATGCTTCAATTCGACATCAAGCGACTGCTCGTGACCTCCGACAATGAACTCAAGGGCATACTGACAATGAACGACATTGTCACGGCGATTCTGGAAAAACTGGACGAGGACCCGAGCTGATCAGTGCGCGCGGGCACCTGATCCGATCTCAAATTGCTTCACCCACGCCGGTAGCCGCCGCCCACACCGGCGTAGCGGCTGCGCTCGCCGAGACGGGCATGAATGCGCAGCAACTGATTGTACTTGGCGACCCGGTCGGACCGGCACAGAGAACCGGTCTTGATCTGGCCGGCGTCGGTGGCCACTGCCAGATCGGCAATCGTGACATCCTCGGTTTCGCCGGAGCGATGCGAAATGATGGTCCCGAAGCCCGCATCCCGGGCCATGTCAATGGCCTGCAACGTCTCGGTCAGTGTGCCGATCTGGTTGGGCTTGATGAGGATGGCGTTGCCGATCTTTTCGTCGATACCGCGCTTGAGAATGGAGGTGTTGGTCACGAAGAGGTCATCGCCGACCAGCTGTACCTGTCCACCAATGCGCTCGGTCAGGGCCCGCCAGCCTTCCCAGTCATCTTCGTCCATGCCGTCTTCGATGGAGATGATGGGGTAACGGCCAGCCAGCTCGGCCAGGTAGGCGGCAAAACCGGCCGAATCGAAGACCCGACCCTCGGCGTCGAGCACGTACTGACCTTCGCGGCAGAATTCGCTGGAAGCCACGTCCAGTGCCAGCGCAATCTCCTCGCCGGCCTTGTATCCAGCCTCGGCAATGGCGGTCATCAACAACTCCAGCGCGGCCTCGTTGGATGACAGATCGGGTGCAAAACCGCCCTCGTCACCCACGGCCGTGTTCAAGCCACGCTGACGCAGGATGGACTTGAGTGCATGAAAGACCTCCGTGCCCGCCTGCAAGGCCGATGGAAAGTCGGGCAGCCCCACCGGCATGATCATGAACTCCTGAATATCGACACGATTGTCGGCATGCGCGCCGCCATTGAGGATATTCATCATCGGCACCGGCAGGCTGGGCGTGTGCCCGGTCTGCTCGAGCAGGTGCTCCCACAACCACCGATTCTGGCCGTGGGCCGCAGCGTGGGCACAGGCCAGCGACACGCCCAGCAAGGCATTGGCACCCAGTTTCGACTTGTTGTCACTGCCATCAAGCTCGATGAGCCGCCGGTCAATGCCCTCCTGGTCGCTCACGTCGATGCCCAGGAGTGCATCGGCAATCGGACCGTTGACGTTGGCTACTGCCTGACTGACACCCTTGCCGAGGTAGCGATCCCCGCCGTCGCGCAGCTCGACGGCCTCGCGCGCGCCGGTCGAGGCACCGGACGGCACGGCCGCCCGCCCCAGGCAACCGCCGTCGGTATGCACTTCGGCCTCCAGTGTTGGGTTGCCGCGTGAGTCGAGAATTTCGATGGCTTGGATGTGGGTGATTTTCATGAGGTTCCTCACGTTGTTCGGAAAGTAAAGGAAAAAGGTGAAAGGTGAAAGGTGAAAGGATGACCGGAACCCAACTCCTTTCACCATTCACCTTTCACCTTTTACCGCATCGTCACTTGACGACCCTGTCTATCGCGACCAGGGTTTCCAGCAGCGCCTCCATCTCTGAAAGACGCATGGAGTTGGGACCATCGCACAAGGCTTCTTCCGGCTTCGGATGGGTTTCGCAGAAGATGCCGGCCACGCCCACTCCGACCGCGGCGCGGGCCAGCACCGGGATGAACTCGCGCGCCCCGCCCGAAGACTCGCCCTGTCCGCCCGGAAGCTGGACCGAGTGGGTGGCATCGAACACCACCGGGCATCCGGTCTCGCGCATGATCGCCAGTGAACGCATGTCGGCGACCAGGTTGTTGTAGCCGAACATGTAGCCGCGCTCGCAGACCATGAGCTGGTCATTGCCGGTCTCGCGCGCCTTCTCGACCACCTTGGTCATTTCCCAGGGTGACAGGAACTGGCCCTTCTTGAGATTGACCGGCTTGCCGCAACGCGCCACGTTCTGTATGAAGTTGGTCTGACGGCACAGAAACGCCGGCGTCTGGATCACGTCGACGACATCGGCAACCTCTCCCAGCGGCGTGTCTTCATGCACATCGGTGAGTACCGGCACGCCGACCTGCTCGCGCACCGCCTCAAGGATCTTCAGCCCGCCTTCAAGACCCGGGCCGCGGTAGCTCTTGACCGACGTACGGTTGGCCTTGTCGAACGAGCCCTTGAAGATGTAACAGACGCCCAGTCGGGCAGTGACCTCGGCAAGATGGCCGGCAACATCCAGGCAGAGTTGCTCCGATTCCAGCGTGTCCGGCCCGGCGATCAGAAACAGTGGGCGGTCCAGACCGACCTCGAAGTCGCACAACTTCATGCGCCCACCGCCCGGGCACCAGCCTTGCCTGCCTCATGCTGCGCCAGGGCGGCACGGATAAATCCGGTGAACAGTGGATGTCCTTCGCGCGGAGTCGAGGTGAACTCCGGGTGGAACTGGCAGGCCAGGAACCAGGGGTGATCAGGCAGCTCGACCATCTCGACGAGCATGCCGTCGACCGAGAAACCCGACAGCAGCATGCCGTTGTCGGTCAGTGCGTCGCGGTAGGCATTGTTGAACTCGTAGCGGTGGCGATGGCGTTCGAGAATCTCGTCCTTGCCATAGAGCTTGCGCGCTTGCGTGTTCGGTTGCAGCCGGCAACGCTGGGCACCCAGACGCATGGTCCCACCCAGATCGGCATTCTCGTCCCTGAGCTCGCGTTGCCCCTTCTCGTCCAGCCACTCGGTGATCAGGCCGATAATCGGATGCGGCGTTTCAGCATTGATCTCGGTTGAGCTGGCGCCCTCCAGGCCACACACGTTACGGGCAAATTCGACCACTGCGGCCTGCAGTCCGAGACAGATGCCCAAGTAGGGAATACCCTTCTCGCGGGCAAAGCGAATCGCTTCGATCTTGCCCTCGAAGCCGCGCTCGCCGAAACCACCCGGCACCAGGATGGCATCGACGTCTTCTAGCACGCCGGTGCCACTGCTTTCGATTTCCTCGGATTCAACCGGCTTGATACGCACCTTGACGCGATCGGCCAGGCCGCCGGAAGTCAGCGCTTCGTTGAGCGACTTGTAGGCATCGGCATGTTCGACGTACTTGCCGACCATGGCCACCGTGACTTCGTGCTCGGGGCGTGAAAGCGATTCGACCACTCGTTCCCAGTCCGAAAGATCTGGCGCGGAGGTCTTGAGCGCGAGCCGGTCGAGCACGATACGGTCCAGCCCCTGACGGTGATAGAACAGCGGGATCTTGTAGATCGAGTCGACATCCACCGCCGAGACCACAGCTTCCGGGGCGACGTTGGTAAACAGTGCGATCTTCTTGCGCTCCTCGTCGGAGAGCATGCGTTCGCAGCGACACAACAGCACATCGGGCTGGATACCGATGGATCGGAGCTCCTTGACCGAGTGCTGGGTGGGCTTGGTCTTGATCTCGTTGGCCGCGCGCAGGTACGGCACCAGCGTGAGGTGCATGTAAAGTGCCTGCTTGCCATACTCGAAACCAAGCTGACGGATGGCCTCGAGAAAGGGCAGCGATTCGATATCGCCGACCGTGCCGCCAATCTCGATCAGGGCCACGTCATAGCCCTCGACCGCCTGGTTGACCGAATCCTTGATTTCATCGGTGATATGCGGAATCACCTGCACGGTCGAGCCCAGGTAATCGCCGCGGCGCTCCTTGGCTATCACGTTGGCGTAGATGCGCCCGGTCGTGAAATTGTTGCGCTGGGTCATGCGCGTGCGCACATAGCGCTCGTAATGACCCAGATCGAGGTCGGTTTCGGCGCCGTCCTCGGTTACGAACACCTCGCCATGCTGAAACGGGCTCATGGTGCCCGGATCGACATTGATGTACGGGTCGAGTTTGAGCAGCGTGACCCTGAGGCCCCGGGCTTCGAGTATGGAGCCCAGCGATGCGGCCGCGATCCCCTTGCCCAGGGACGACACCACGCCGCCGGTAACGAAAATAAGAGAGGTCATGCCCGGAAGTCCAAGTTCAGTAAATCCGGGAGAGCATTCTACCCTATGCGTCCCTGTTCCAGCCAGATCAGGCTCGCGATTCGGCCGGTGACACCGTCACGACGAAACGAGTAGAAGGTTTCAGGCTCGCAGTGGGTACATCGGCCACAATCGTGCACCTGCACACTCTGGCGCCCCAGCCTTAGTGCCGCCAGTGCCTTGAGGTCGGCACGCCAGCGATCGCCGTCACCACGAAATCCCGCGGCCGCTGCCGGATCGCCGGCCAGCATGGCTGCACGAACCTCCTCGCCCACCTGGTAACAGTCAGCACAGATGGCCGGACCTATCCAGGCGTACAGCGTGTCTGACGGCACGGGCAGCATCGAGACCGCGCGTTCGAGCACACCGGCGGCCAGTCCACGCCAACCGGCATGAACGGCGGCCACGACGCTGCCGCCACGGTCGGCCATGAGCACCGGCAGGCAGTCGGCAGTCAGCACCGCCGCCACCTCGCCGGGCCGGTCGGTCCAGGCACCATCGGCCTCGATACCTTCATGCCAGTCGCCCACATGCACAACATCGGTGCCATGCACCTGTCTGAGCCAGGCCGGGGCGGCTGGCAATCGGCTTTGGAGCAAACTCCGATTCCTTTCCACACAGGCCGGGTCATCGCCGCTGTTGAAACCCAGATTGAGACTCGTCCAGGCGCCCGCGCTGAAACCGTCGCGGCGCGTCGTGGCACCCGCGACGACATGATCGACTACCGGCCAGTCAGGACGCAGCCATTCCATCCGAAGACTCCAGCAAGTCGACAAGGGCCTGCATGTCGGCCGGCAGTGGCGCGCTGGCATGCACGGTCTCTCCGCTGGCCGGATGCTCAAAGGCAATGGCGCAGGCATGCAGGGCCTGGCGCGAAAATTCACGCCACGCCTTGCGCTGCGCTTCATTCAGCCCCGCAGGCGCACCGCGCCGGCCATACATCGGATCGCCCACGATGGGGTGCTGAATATGCGCCATGTGCACGCGAATCTGGTGGGTACGGCCGGTCTCGAGCTCGACATCCAGCAGTGTGCCGCCCGCCAGCCGACGGGCGACGCGATAATGCGTAAGTGCACGGCGGCCATCATGGCGCACCACCTGCCGGCGCCGGTCGACCGGATGGCGGCCCAGGGGCTGGTCGACCGCCCCCCCCGCGACCATGTGGCCCCAGACCAGCGCCTGGTAGCGTCGTTTGATACTGCGCTTTTTCAGTGCAGCAACCAGGTACTTGTGCGCTCCGCTGGTGCGGGCAACCACCAGGCAACCGCTGGTGTCTTTGTCGAGCCGGTGCACGAGACCGGCGCGGGGCAATGGCGCCAGGGCCGGATCGAAATGCAGCAACGCATTGACCAGGGTGCCATCGGCATTGCCCGAACCGGGATGCACCACCAGCCCGGCCGGCTTGTTGACAACCAGGAACTCCGGGTCGTCAATGAGAATATCCAGCTCGATCTCCTCGGCCGCGATCTCGGCATGCGGCACCAGTTCGGCCGACAGGCTCACGACTTCGTGGCCGACCAGGGCATGGCGCGGCTTGACCTGCCGGCCATCGACGCGAATCTCGCCCGACTTGATCCAGCCGGCCAGTCGACTGCGGGAAAAATCCGACCACAACCCGGCCAGCGCCTGGTCCAGTCGCTGCCCGGCAACCTCTGGCGTCATGACGACCCGTCTCTCGATTCGTTCGGCTTGTTCGGTCATGGCCTTAACGTCCGCTTATCGGTCCAACTGGCATGATTTGCGCCCACGCGCCCTCCGGCATCCCGTATCATGCGCCCTATTATGCAGAATCAACCCGTCAAGACCCCTTCGATTCGCCTGGTCATTTTGGCCCTGATCGTGGCCACGGTGGCCCTGGCCGGCTGTGCCCGCGACACGCGCGACGACGACCGCGGCCCCGAGCAGATGTATGAGGAAGCCCACGAATTGCTGCAAAGGCGCAACTACACCCGGGCCATCCAGCATTACCGGCAACTGACCACACGCTACCCCTTTGGTCGACATGCCGAACAGGCCCAGCTCGACATGGCCTATGCCTTGTACCGTGCCCGCGAGCCCGAACATGCGATCGCCACGCTCAACCGTTTCATTCGCACCTACCCGACACACCCCAACGTTGATTATGCGTGGTATCTCCAGGGACTGGTGCACTACGACGAAACCATGGGCTTTTTGCGACGGGTATTCCCCGGCCAGGTGGTGGACCGCGACCAGACCAGTGCCCAGGAAGCATTTTCGATGTTCCAGGAACTGGTCCGACGCCACCCGCAGAGCCGGTACGTGGCCGACGCCCGCCAGCGCATGGTCTTTCTGAGAAACGTGATGGCCGAACATGACATCGTCGTCGGCGAGTATTATTTCCGGCGCGGTGCGTATATTGCCGCGCTCAACCGTGCCAAGTACGTCATCGAAAACTACCCGCAGGCGCCGGCCAACATCAATGCACTGGACCTGATGGCGCGTGCCTACAACCGGCTCGATCTGCCCGAGCTGGCCGCCGACACCCGCCGAACACTGGAACACAACTACGGCGATGTCGATATCGACGAAGAACACGAAAGCATGTGGCGACGAATCTGGCCCTTCGACTGAAATGAGTGCCGACAGGAACGGTCCGGGGGACAGCCCGGGCCGCTCACGGCACCAGCCCGACGCCATCGTCGCGCGGGTGAATTCGGTACTGGAGCAACACCTCAAGTGCCATGAGTGCAAAGCCACTCGCCTGCACCAGGCGCTGCAATACGCCGTTTTCAATGGCGGCAAGCGACTTCGCCCCCTGCTGGTCCACGCCGCCGGCCGGGCGCTGGACATTTCGCCGGAGCTGCTGGATGCGCCGGCCAGCGCTGTCGAGCTCATTCACTGTTATTCGCTGGTCCACGACGACCTGCCGGCCATGGATGACGATGACCTGCGGCGGGGCCGACCCACCCTGCACCTGGCATACGATGAAGCCACAGCCATCCTGACCGGTGACGCACTACAGGCCCTGGCTTTCCAGATACTGGGTGAACATCCCGCACTCGACCGGGCAGAAGCGGCGCGGGGGCGAATGATCGCCATCCTGTCGCGGGCCTGTGGCGTTGATGGCATGGCCGGCGGCCAGGCGCTGGACCTGTCCTACGAGGGGAAGCAGCCCGGCATTGCCGAACTGGAAGCCATGTATTGCCAGAAAACCGGTGCACTGATCCGGGCCGCCGTGACCATGCCGTGCGCGCTTCGCCCCGAACTGGAACAGACCGACGGCCGCACCCTGGCGCGGTTCGGCGACTGCATCGGGCTGGCATTCCAGATTCGCGATGATGTGCTCGATGTCGAGGGCAAGACAGAAGTCATCGGCAAACCCCAGGGGGCTGACCAGGCCCGAAACAAGCCCACCTGGCCGGCACTGAGAAGCGTGGAGGCGGCCAATCAACGCATTGATGAATTGGTCGACGAGGCGCGATCCTGCTTAGACCGGCTGGGTCACAACACCGATAGCCTGGCCTGGCTGGCCACACGCATGGTGAATCGGGAGTTTTGAGCTGCGGGTGAGGCGTCAGGCGTCGGACGTCAGACGACACACAATATCGAAGATCTCGTGCCCCTTGCGCTGGCCGCGTTGCTCGAAGTGCGTACTTGGTCGCCAGGACGGTCGCTGGCCGAAAGGTTCCCCTTCCAGCCGGAATACCGGAACGGCCGATAGTGCTTCCACCATCCACTCGGCATACGGCGCCCAGTCGGTGGCCAGATGCAGGATGCCGCCGTCGACCATGCGCGAGGCCAGCAACTCAAGAAACGGCGGCTGGATCAGGCGGCGCTTGTGGTGGCGTTTCTTGGGCCAGGGGTCCGGGAAGTAGATCCGCACCTCGTCCAGCGATTCCGGCAGGCACTGTTCGCGCAACACCTCCACGGCATCGCGCATGGCCACACGCACGTTGCCCAGCCCTTTCGATTCGACACTGCGCAACAAGCGCCCGACACCGGGCTCGTGCACCTCGATCCCGACGAAGTTCTTGTCCGGCTCATTGGCTGCCATCCAGGCCAGCGCCTGACCATTGCCGAATCCGATCTCGACGACCAGCGGCGCATCGCGTTCGAAAGCGGCGCGCAGATCCGCGCAGTCGGGTTCGATGCCATGGCTCGGCAGCAACTCTTCCAACGCACGCTGCTGACCCGGCGTCAATCGCCCGGGCCGGCGCACGAAACTGCGCACCCTGCGCCTGTGTTGCGACTCATTCACGACAAGATCACTCCGCCCGCGGCCCGTGACTCACCCTAGAAAAACGTCCCCTCAATCGGCGAAGAGGCCGAGGCAAAGCGCTTCTTGGGTATGCGCCCGGCAATATAAGCCTCTCGCCCGGCCTCGATGGCCAGTTTCATGGCGCGCGCCATGCGTACCGGATCAGTCGCGCCGGCGATGGCGGTATTCATCAAGACGCCATCACAACCCAGCTCCATGGCGATGGCCGCATCCGAAGCCGTGCCCACGCCGGCATCCACCAGGATCGGAACGCCGGCGTTCTCCACGATCTCGAGAATATTCCAGTGGTTCTGTATGCCCAGGCCCGAACCGATGGGCGCGGCCAGCGGCATGACCGCGACACAGCCCATGTCCTCGAAGCGACGTGCCAGAATCGGGTCGTCATTGGTGTAGACCATGACCTCGAAACCCTCGTCGATCAGGGTTTCGGCCGCCCGGATGGTTTCGACCACATCCGGAAACAGGGTGCGTTCGTCGCCCAGCACCTCCAGCTTGACCAGTGTGTGATCATCGAGCAGCTCACGCGCCAGCCGGCAAGTACGCACGGCATCGTCGGCATTGAAGCAGCCGGCGGTGTTGGGCAGGATGGTGTACTGATCCGGTGGCAGTACATCGAGCAGATTGGGCTCATCGGGGTCCTGCCCGATATTGCTTCTGCGGATCGCCACGGTGACGATCTCGGCCCCGGCCGCCTCTGTGGCCGCACGCGTCTGTTCGAGATCGGCGTACTTGCCGGTCCCGGTGAGAAGGCGCGAACGATACTCCCGGCCCGCAATCACCAGCGGTCGGTCCTGCTTCACTTCCGTCATTGCTTACTCAGCCTCCGCCAATGGCCTGAACGATTTCAATGTGATCCCCGTCGGCCAGCAACTCCTCGCCATGCCGGCTCTTGGGCACCAACTCCCCGTTGCGCTCGACCGCCACACGCTTTTCGCCGTAGCCCAGCTCCTCGAGCAACGCGGCCACGGTCAGGTTGTCAGCCGTTTCGCGGGGCTGTCCGTTGATTTGGATGTTCATGGGGGTATTGTAAGGAAATGGGGAGAGGGAAAGAGGGGAAGAGGGAAGACGGAAGACGGCAATGCGCGCACGCCCTACCGTCTCCCGTCTCCCGCTTTCCGTGCTTCGTCTATCCGGCGCGCAGCGCCCCAAACAGCCACTCGAAAACCGCCATGCGCATGAACACGCCCATGCGTACCTGATCGAGGATCAGTGAGCGGTTGCCGTCGGCGACTTCGGCGGCGATCTCGACACCGCGGTTGATCGGGCCCGGATGCATGACGACACAATTCCTTGCCGCCAGGTCGAGATGTTCGGTTCTCAGCCCCCATTCGGCGTGGTAGGCGGAAGGATCCGGCCACCCGGACTGGTCCATACGCTCATGTTGTATGCGCAGCATCATGATGACGTCGGCACCACGCACCGCCTCTGCCAGGCTGGCGCAATGAATGATGTCGGGTGCGCTGTCCGCATCGGGAAGAAGATCTGCAGGGCCGGCCAGGCGGATATCGTCGACACCCAGGCGCGGCCACAGCCGCAGGCCGGATGCGACCACACGCGAATGGCGCAGATCACCGACGATGGCCAGCCTGAGACCTTTCAGGTCGACTCCACGTGCCCGGAGCGTGGCGGCATCGAGCAGTGCCTGGGTGGGATGGGCGCGGCTGCCCTCGCCGGCGTTGACCAAATGCACGCCCGACGGCAATGTCGCGGCCAGCCGTGCATGCAAGCCCGCCTCGGCATGGCGCAACACCATGCAGTTCACGCCCATGGCGGCCAGCGTGGCCACCGTATCCTCCAGGCTTTCGCCCTTGGTAGTCGAGGCTTGCGCCATCTCGACATTGACCGGCTGCAACCCGACCCGGCCAGCGGCCAGCTCGAAAGAGACACGCGTGCGTGTGCTGGGCTCGAAGAACAGATGGGCCACGCTGCCCTTCAGGCGTTTGGCACCGGCACCGGCAGCCAGGGCACAGGCACGGTCGATCAGGACCTCGATATCCTGGTCTGTCAAGCGGTCGATATCGAGCAGGTGACGGGTTTGGTCATGCATGTTCGGCCATCCAGGACTCCAGGATCAAGGCTGCGGCCATGCTGTCTAGCAGGCGGGCATCGCGCTTGCGCGCACGGCCTTCCTTGCGCCGGCCGGCAAAGGCATCGGCCGCAGCCAGCGAGGTCATTCGTTCGTCGTGAAACTCGATTTGCAGGCCGGGCTGTCGTTCGGCCAGGTCGGCGGCGAAGTCGCGCACCTTCCGGGTCATGTCACTTTCGCCCCCCTCACCGGTCAGCGGGAGCCCGATCACCACGCACTCGGGGCGCCAGCGATTCAACACCGCTTCTATGCCGGCCAGCAGTGCCGATTGATCCGTATAGCGCACCGGCTCCAGGGGACGCGCCGAGCCGGTCAGGCTGTGGCCCAGCGCCACACCCACCTTGCGGGTTCCAAAATCAATGCCGATCAGCGCCCCCGATGCGCGTTCAGGCATGCCCGCCAACCGGTTGCAAGTTGGCGATGTCGATGCCCAGACTGGCCACGGCCTGCTCCCAACGATCATCAGGCGGGTGATCGAACAGAATATCGGCGCTGGCCATGACGTTGAGCCAGGCATTGTCGCGCATTTCGTCTTCCAGTTGCCCGGACCCCCAGCCGGCATACCCCAGGGCCACGAGGAATTTTTCAGGCCCCTCTCCTCGGGCAATGGACTCAAGCACATCTCTCGAAGTCGTGACCAGAATGCCCGATCCTACCGAGACGGTATTCTCCCACTGGCGATCCGCCGTGTGCAGGACAAAACCCCGTTCCGGATGCACCGGCCCGCCGCTGTAGACGGGAATGGCGCCCAGGGCCGGATCCTCGCAGGGAATATCGAGCTGCTCGAAGACATCCTCGAGCAGGAACTCCGAAAGCCGGTTGACCGTGATGCCCAGGGCGCCCTCTTCATTGTGCTGACACAAAAGGGTGACACCGTGGTTGAAGTTGGGATCTTCCAGCCCCGGCATCGCGATCAGGAATTGCTGTTCAAGATAGCTCACGGCCTTATTGTACCAAGCAAGGCGTGACCACAGCGGCGGCGCGAAGGCGGTCAGCGCCCGCCATGCAGGCGACCGGCCGGCGAGAACTGCCAGGTCCGCGTAATGGTCAGCACATCGACTTCCTGACGAATCGCTTCGGGCAAGGGCGCAAAAGGTGCCGACAGACGCACGATGCGCACCGCTGCTTCGTCGAGCACATCATGGCCGGAACTGCGCAGCACCCGAATCTGCTCGACGCTGCCGTCATGCAGCACGTCGACACTCAGCACCAGGCTGCCCGACAGGTTGTGCCGACGCGCCTGCTCAGGATAGTTCATATTGCCGATCCGTTCGACCTTGGCCACCCAGGAACGCATGTAGCCGGCGTAAAGATGCTCCTGGGTATTGGCAGAGATGAACTTGCGCCGCGGCCTTTCGGCGAAATCGCGCGCCTCGGCAAACCGGTCCGGCGTGGACCGCGCCATCGCGCGTGAAGCCTCGACCAGGCGCGTGGCATCGACCCGCTGGACATCCTCGAACTCTATTTCCTCGACCGGCGCGACCGTCTCTTCCGGCACCTCGACCTGGGCCACCTCCGGAAGCGAATCGGGCTCATCCTCCGGCGTGCTTTCCACCGCTTCCTGTTCCACGGCCTGTTCAGGCTCGTCGGCGCTGAATGGCAGCGGTTCGGCAGGCCGGTCGATCTCGGGCGCCTCACCGCCGCCGCGCTGCGTAGCCTGGGCCAGAAAGTCTGCCTCGTCCGGCGCTTCGTCCGTGGCCCAGTCCACCAGAATGACATCCAGGCTGGTCGGCACGCTGTCGGGGCGTGCGTCGAACACATCGAAGTGAACCAGCCCGATGACCGCGGCATGCAACGCCAGGGCCAGAGCAATGGCCATGGTCAGCGTGTCGGGGCCCGATGTGGACTGGCGGGCGGTCGTCATGGGTCGATCACATCGAAAAGGTCACTGATGATGTTGATATCGAAAGCCCGGTCCAGTTCCCGGACACAGGTCGGACTGGTGACATTGATCTCGGTCAGGCGTTCACCAATGATATCGAGTCCGGCGAACTCGATACCATGTTCGACAAGTACCGGCCCAACCCGTTCTGCAATCGCCCGATCGGAGGCAGCCAGCGGGCGACCCTCCCCGTGCCCGCCACGGGCCAGATTGCCGCGAAAGTCGCGCTCGCCGGGTATCCGTGCCAGCAGGTAGTCGACCGGCCGGCCATGAATCAGCAGGACGCGCTTGTCACCGTCTGCAATCTCCGGGAGATACTCCTGCGCCATGGCCAGACGCACACCCGCGGTCAGTGTTTCCACGATGACATTGAGATTGGGGTCCCCGGCTTCGACCAGGAAGATGCTGTGTCCGCCCATGCCGTCGAGCGGCTTGAGCACCGCCTTGCCTCGCCGCTCGACAAACGCCCGCAGGCTGGCCGGATCAAGCGACACCAGGGTTTCGGGAATCAGGTCGGGAAACCGGGCAATGGCCAGCTTCTCATTGAAATCGCGCAGCGCGGCCGGACGGTTGACCACCCGCGCACCGGCTCGTTCGGCATAGTCGAGCAGGTAGGTCGCATGCAGGTAGGCGGCGTCAACGGGTGGGTCAGCGCGCATCAGCACCAGGTCATCCGGACCCAGCGCCCGCTCCACCGGCCGGCCCAGCCGGTACCAGCCCTCGGCCTGATCGCGCACCGACACCGGCCACATGCGGGCCACGACCCGATCGCCTTCCAGGCCCAGGTGGTGCTCGTTGAGATACCACAGCTCATAGCCGCGCCGCTGACCTTCCAGCAGCATGGCAAAACTGGTGTCCTTGACCACGGAAATGGCAGCGATATCGTCCATGACGACGACGAGATTCTTGCGCATGCTGGCTCCCGGCTGATTCCGACCACGACCGCTTGCACCAGTGATGCCCCGTCCGGCCCGGAAAAATCCTTTTATCCCGATAACTTCTGTGGAACAATTCTACCGGATTGGCAAACACGCCAAAGATGGATTAACCTACGCTTACCACGACCAGACCAGCTATTTGCGGCAGGCAAGCATGAGTTCAGAAGAAAACACCGAAGGCGGCAAGGAAGGCGACATCGGCCTGGATGGACTGAAAGTGCTGTTGATCGACGACAGCCGCACCATCCGTCGTTCGGCCGAAACCATGCTCAGCCGCGAGGGTTGCGAGGTCATCACGGCCAACGATGGCTTCGAGGCCTTGTCACTGATTCACAAGCACGAGCCGAGCCTGATCTTCGTTGACATCATGATGCCGCGCCTGGATGGCTACCAGACCTGCGCCATTATCAAGAACAACGCACGTTTCAAGAGTGTCCCGGTGGTCATGCTGACCAGCAAGGACGGCCTGTTCGACAAGGCACGGGGCAGAATCGTCGGGTCCGACCACTACCTGACCAAGCCATTCACGCGCGATGAACTGCTGTCGGCGGTGCGCGAGCAGATCAGTCGCATGGAGGCGGCCTGATCCGTGGCCCAGCCAGGAGCACCAAGAGGGACGATGCAAGGGGAACAGGCACAACAAGCGGTAGCGGGAGACAACAGCCGACGACTGCTCGACCGGCTGTACGACTATGAGCAGCGCAGCCAGGCTCATGATGTCGGCGAAGCCTCTCGCAAACAGCAGATCAGCAACTGGGATGGCGTCGTGTTCCGACTCGGCGATCACTTTCTGACCTGCCGGATCGACCAGATCGAGGAAATCATCGCATTTCCGCACTACACCCAGATTCCAGGCGCCAAAGACTGGCTGCTCGGCCTGGCCAATGTGCGGGGCAACCTGGTTCCCATGTCGGACCTGGGCTGGTTTCTGTTTGGCAGCCGGACCCCGGTCACGGCCCGCACACGATTGATCGTGACCCGCATTCAAGGGCGGCTCGCCGGGCTCGTTGTCGACGAGGTGTTCGGTCAGCGCCATTTTCATACCGACGACCTGGAGCCCGAGACCAGCTGGAACGACACCCCGCTGGCCGGATTGGTGACCCACCAGTTCACCAGCAGCGAACGCACCTGGGGTGTACTCAAGCTCGGCGAACTACAGGCCAATAACGACTTTATCGACGGCGCAAGAAGGGACTGAATTTCACTCCGTCCGGTTGCAAACGGACGGCTCATCGGACAAGAAGGCAAGACGCGGCACGCCACCGGCCGGCTCCGAGCAGGATGGCGCCCGCAGCATTCAGAGGAAACAACGAGGTAACGGCATGAGTAGCGCGGCAACGCAATCGACCAGGCAGCGGGTATCAGGATTCCAGGTGCTGCTGTTCTTACTGCTGGTGCTCCTGCTGGGGCTGCTGGCTGGCAACTTCTACCTGCTCAACGAGCGCAACCAGCAGGAAACCCAGTACCTGGGGCTGACCACCGATATCCAGGTGCGCGCCCAGCAGCTGGCCAAGGCGGCCGGTGAAGCGGCCGTTGGCAACTTCGATGCATTCGATGAACTACGCGAAACGCGCGACATCATATCCGGCGCCATCCGCCAGCTGCGCCTCGGCGACCCCGACACCGCCCTGCCGCCCTCGCCGGAACCGGTCCACGAACCCCTGTCAACACTGGAAGAGCTGTGGTCAAGAATCGACGAGGACAGCAATCGCATCCTCGATCGTACCGACCTGGTCATTGAACTGGCTGACAGCGCTGCCGCCTTTTCCACGCTGATCCCGCAACTCCAGGCCCAGTCCGACGAAGTGGTCAGGCGCATGATCGAAACCGGGGCCCCCACGGTGCAGATCTACGTAGCTGGCCGGCAGCTGACACTGGCAGATCGCATGCTCCGCCGAGTTAACGACATTCTTGCCGGCGGCACCGGCGCCATTACCGCGGCCGATGCTTTCAGTCGCGATGCCGCGATGTTCGAACGCGTCCTGCAGGGACTGCTCGAAGGTGACGAAGAACTGAACCTGACGGCGGTACGCAGTCAGCGTATTCTCGAATCACTGGCAGAAGTTGTCCCGATCTTCGAGGAAGCCAGCTTTCACATTGACACCATTCTGGCCGCATCGACCGACCTGTTTGAAGTGCGCGAATCCGCCGACGAGATTTTCCTCGATTCCGAGGATCTGACCGAGCAGGCACGCAGCCTGGCCGACGAATACGCCACCCTGGGCGACGATGTACTGTGGCCTTCGCTGCTGGCCGGCCTGACGCTTGCTGCCGGTGCGCTGGCCGTGCTGATCCTGATCGGCTCCGGCGCCTACTTCAACCAGCGCCGCGCCGCGCGCCAGACCGCCCAGGTCAACCAGCGCAACCAGGAAGCCATTCTGCGACTGCTCGACGAAATGAGCTCGCTGGCCGAAGGTGACCTGACCGTGCAGGCCACGGTGACCGAAGACGTCACCGGGGCCATCGCCGACTCGGTCAACTACGCCGTCGAGGCCCTGCGCGACCTGGTTTCCGACGTCAACACAACAGCCCAGCAGGTGGCAGCCCAGGCCCAGGAAACACGGGCCACCACGACACAGCTGGCCGAAGCCAGCGAACACCAGGCCAAGGAAATCCGCTCGGCCACCGACACCATCAACGAAATGGCCCAGTCCTTTGACGACATGGCCAAGCGTTCCAGCGAGTCGGCCGACGTGGCCCAGAATTCGGTTGAAATCGCCAACCGCGGTGCCGACATGGTGCGCCAGACCATTTCCGGCATGGACAGCATTCGCGACCAGATCCAGGAGACCTCGAAGCGAATCAAGCGACTGGGTGAGTCCTCCCAGGAAATTGGCGATATCGTTGAACTGATTAACGGCATCTCCGAACAGACCAACGTACTGGCCCTGAATGCTGCCATTCAGGCGGCGTCGGCCGGTGGCGCCGGACGCGGTTTCGCGGTTGTGGCCGACGAAGTGCAGCGACTGGCCGAACGCGCCACCAACGCCACGCGCCGAATCGAGGCCCTGGTGCAAACCATTCAGGCCGACACCTCCGAGGCGGTCACCTCCATGGAACAGACCACCTCCCAGGTCGTTTCCGGTGCCCGACTGGCCGAGGACGCCGGTGATGCACTGGAATCGATCGAGAAGGTCTCGAACGACCTTGCCGGCCTGATTCAGGACATCTCCCGCCAGGCGCAGGAAGAGTCCAGCAATGCCACACGCATCGCCAAAATGATGAACAGCATTCGCGACATCTCGATCCAGACGACCGAAGGTACTGGCAAGACGGCCGAATCGGTCGCCAACCTTGCCGAGCTGGTACGTGAACTGCGTGACTCGGTGGCAGACTTCAAGCTGCCCGAAGAAGAAGAGAAGTGACCGCGACGCCCCGCTGAATGTGGCGGGGCGGCGGCACGACCTGAATCCATGAACACGGTAATTTCATGACCAGTTCGCACACCAGCCACCAGTCCCTGAAGTGGACCCGGCCGCTGATCGACGAGCTTTGCGGCGAAATCCAGCAAACGCTCGAACGATGGGCCGACGAAGACACCGACCGCTCCGATGTCGACCTGGCCGGTGCCGCTGACGCCGGTCGCAAGATTGCCGGCAGCCTGTCGGTACTGCAATACGACAGCGGCGAACTGCTCGGGGAGGCCCTGGCCCAGGTCATCGAGACCCTGGAACGCGGCGAGATTGCTTCCGATCAGGAAGAAGCCACCGTCACAGTGGTACTGGAAGCGACCGCCACCCTGCCAGACTATCTCGATTACCTCGAGAACACGCATCGCGATGCACCGACGGTGCTACTCCCCACGATCAATCGCCTGCGCGAACTGGTCGACATGCCGTTGCTTCAGGCCCAGGAGTTCTTCCAGCCGGACCTGGCCTCGGTCAGCCTGCCCGAGGGCGACCCGACCACGATCGAAGCCACCGATATCCGGCGCGCCTACCAGCATGCACTGCGTGGTTTTCTGGTCGACAATGAGAATCGGGAGGCGCTGGAAACCCTGCTTGCCGTTGGCCTGAAGATTCGCGACCAGGCCACACTACCCGACTCGCTGCGCCGGACCGGCTGGGCTTCAGCCGGACTGATCGCAAGCCTGCTGGCCGGGCGGGCCGAATCCGGGCCCGATAATGCACGCCTCTTTGCCCGCCTGGATGTGCTGCTCAAGCAGGCCGCCGAAGGAGAGCCGGTTGACACCGCGGCCGACCTGCTGACTCGCGACTTCCTCTACGAGGTCGCGCGTGCCGGGCGCGGCGAGGAAGACCTGGCCGCCGAGGTCCACGACGCATTTGCCCTGGACCAGCACGGCATTGGCGACGCCAGCCAAGACCCGCTGTTTCTTGCCGGTCAGAACCGGGCCCTGTTCGAAGCCGTTACCCAGGCGGCGCGGGAAGATCTGGCGCAGATCAAGGACACCCTGGGTTCCCAGCTTGAAGGGGCGACAGCCCCGGATGTGCTCGAACAACAGACGGTTCTGCTCGAATCCGTCGGCGAAAGCCTGTCCATGCTCGGGCTGGACAATCTGGCACGACGGATCAAGTCGCAGGCCAGCCGGCTGACGGAACTGAGCGCCGACCCCGATGACCCGGCCCTGCTCGCCGTGGCCCGTGAACTGCTGGTTGTCGAATCCCAGCTTGAAGACAGCGCCGGACTGGTGGCAACGGATGCTGAAGACGACACCGAAGCCGAAACGGCTACGACCTTGTTGCCCCCCTCGGAGCAGAAGCGCGTTCTGCGCCAGTTGCTGAGCGAGGCGCTTGAAGATCTCACGCACGCCAAGAGCCTGCTGGACGCCATCAATCGCGGCAAGGCCGATGCCGATGCAGCCAGCGAGGCCCATGACGCTCTCGAGCGCATTGGCGATGCCCTGCTGATGGCCGAACTCGACGACGGTGCACGCCTGGTGCATGCAGCACGACGGCTGGTCATGGAAGATTTCATCGACGGCGACGGCAGCCTCGATCAGCAACGCCTCGAGACCCTGGCCGAGGCGCTGACCGTTGCCGAGCTGTATCTGGAAAGCATGAGCGAGCTGGACCGCCAGGGCGGCGAGCATTTCGACAATGCCCGGCAGAGCCTGGCGGCGCTGGGATACTGGGACCCCGACGCATTGCCGATTTCCGATGAAGCGGACGTGACCGTCGAAGCGGCCGAACCCGACGAACCCGAGCAGGCCCCAGAAGCCCCTGAAGCACAGGAACAAGCTGCCGTCCCTGAGCCCACGGAACCGGCCGATCAGCCCGCTGCAAGCGAGTCAGAACCTGAGCCGGAGCCAGAACCCGAGCCGGCTTCGGAAGCCGCGCCGCCCAGCCTGCCAGCCGGCGAGTTCGACGACTTCGACATCGTCGAGATATTTCTCGAGGAATTCGACCAGGAATACGAAACCCTGCAGGAGATGCTCGAAAAGTGGCGCGGCGTGCCGCATGATGACGAAGTTCAGACCACCATTCGCCGCTCCTTCCATTCCCTCAAGGGATCGGGACGCATGGCCGGGGCCAGCGAGATCGGCGAATTCGCCTGGGATTTCGAGAACATGATGAACCAGGTGCTCGATGGCCGGGTCCAGCCCGACGAGCAGCTGATCGGGCTGATTGCCGAAGCAGTGACCGCCCTGCCGTCCATGCGTGCCCGGCTGTCAGGCAGTGGCGCAGGCGAAGACCACGACGAGGCAGCCTGCCAGCAACTGGCCGAACGCGCCCGGGCCGTAGCCGAGGGTCGCGCCGAGCCCGCACCCGCGACCGCCCCGACCCAGGCCACCGCCCCGGAGCTGGAAGGCATGGACCCGACACTGGTCGAGCTGATGGTCAAGGAGCTCTCGGAAAACCTCGAGCCGCTGGAAGACTGGCTCGCCGAGGCCGAGGAGAACGGCCTGCCGGGCATTATTGACGACCCGCTGGTACGGGCTGTGCACACCATGAAAGGCACGATGCGCCTGGCGCCCATTGGCAACGAGAGCGAAACCGCGCAACTCTGCGAGCAGTATCTCGAGGAGCTGGCCCATACCGGAGCGCCACCAACCGAGGCCGGCTACCAGGCAATCCAGGCCTGTCGTCACATCTTCCGTCGCCGGCTGGACCGTCTGCAGGGTGAATCAGTAGCCGATGAGACCTTCGAAACCTCGGCACTGGGCGAGGAGCTGCGTCGGCTGCATAACCTCGCTCATCGCGACAGCAGCACCACCCAGGATATCCCCTGGCTGGACGAGACAGAGGACACGTCGCTGTCTTCCGAGTTCGACGGCGTCACCGAATTTACCGGCAACGGCTCCGATGTCTTCGGTTTTGATGACGACGGCGAAGTCGACCGCAGCGACGACCAGAGAGAAACAGGCACGACAGCCAGCGAGGCGGAGGACGGCGAACAAGACGGTACTACCGACGCCGACGAAACCGCATCGCTGGACCTGTCCGAAGCGGATGACACGGAGCAGCCGGAAGCGGACGACGAGGCCCCTGCGGATATAGCGCCTGAGTCTAAGGCTGCCCCAGAACCTGAGCTTGAGCCGGAGTCCGAACTGGAGTCCGAACCGGAGTCCGAACCGGAGCCCGAACCGGAGCCCGAACCGGAACCCGAACCGGAGCCCGAGCCCGAGCCCGAGCCCGAACCCGAGCCGGAGCCCGAACCCGAGCCCGAGCCCGAACCCGAGCCCGAACCCGAGCCGGAGCCCGAGCCCGAGCCCGAACCTGAGCCCGAGCCGGAACCTGATCCAGCGGAAGTCGCTGCAGCTTTCTACGCCGGCCTCGACCAGGACCTGCTCGAAGCATTCATAGAAGAAGCCCAGGAAGTCCTCGAGCACACCGACGATTCACTGCAGCAATGGCGGGAGAGCCCGGATGACCGGGCGATGGTGACCGTCCTGCAGCGCAACCTGCACACCATCAAGGGCAGCTCTCGCATGGCCGGGATCGATGCCATCGGCAGCGTGGCCCATGTCATGGAGGAACTGCTGGAAGGAATCGCCGCCGGGCTCAAACAGGCCACACCCGAGCGAATCGATGCACTGGAGGTCGGATGCGATCACCTGCACGCGATGGTTGATGCCGTCGAGCAGCGCGTCCCGATGCCCGAGAAGTCCATGGCCGAGCTGTTCGAAGCCGGGGAACAGCCACTGCAACCCGAGGCCGCCGAGGAAATCGTCGAGCTGGCCGATGAAGCCGAGGACGAGGCCGAGGATACCGCGGCGCAGACCGGTCGAACCGAGAACCTCCGGGTGCCCATGGACCTGGTCGACAACCTGGTCAACTATGCCGGCGAGATCAGCATTTTCAGGTCTCGCCTGGAAGAACAGGTCACCGTGTTCCGCGGCAATGTGGCCGAAATCGACGAGACCGTACTGCGCCTGCGCGACCAGCTCCGCAAGCTGGAGATCGAAACCGAGGCCCAGATCCTGGCACGCTATGAGCGTGAGCACGGGCCGGCCGATGAAGCCTTCGATCCACTCGAACTTGACCGCTACTCCACCATCCAGCAGCTATCTCGTGCGCTGGGTGAGAGTGTGTCCGACCTGACCAGCCTGACCGGCATTCTTGACGATGCCACCCGTCAGTCCGAAACGCTGCTGATGCAGCAGTCAAGGGTCAACACCGAGTTGCAGGAAGGCCTGATGCAGGCCCGGATGGTGTCGTTCCACACCCTGCTGCCGCGACTGCGTCGCGTGGTACGCAATGCCGCACGTGAAGTGGGCAAGAAGGCCGAACTGGCCGTGCACGTCGAGGGCGAGGGCGAGCTGGACCGCAGCGTGCTGGACCGCATTACGGCCCCACTGGAACACCTGTTGCGCAATGCCGTCAGCCATGGCATCGAGGATGCAGACGAACGGACTGCATCGGGCAAGCCGGACACCGGAACGATCAACATCGATGTCTCGCGCCAGGCCACGGAACTGGTCATTCGCGTCATGGACGATGGTGCCGGGCTGGATCTCGAAGCCATCCGCCAGCGTGGCCTGCGCCAGGGCTTGATCAGCAACGCCGAAACCGACGATGACACCCTGGCCCAGCTGATCTTCCGGCCGGGCTTCAGTACCGCCAGCGAAGTCAGTGAACTGGCCGGGCGCGGTATTGGCATGGATGTCGTGGCCAACGAAGTCCGGCAGATCGGCGGCAGCGTCGATGCGCACACCGAAACCGGGCGTGGCGCTCGCTTCACCATCCGCATTCCGCTGTCACTGACCGTGATGCAGGCCATCATGGTCAGGGTGGCCGATCGCCAGTTCGCCATCCCGCTGCAGGCCGTGCGTGGGGTAACCCGCATGCTGGCCAGTGAATGGCAACGACAGATCGACTTTGACGACGCCAGCCAGGAATACGCCGGCGACGACTATCCATTGCTGGAACTGGAGCCGCAGCTCGGCTTCGACGCGGAGGAACTGCCCGAGGGCACCCTTTCGCTGCTCATGGTGGAAGCCGGCGAGCATCGCGCCGCCCTGCGCGTCAGCGAGCTCAAGGGCCACCGCGAGATCGTGATCAAGCCGGTCGGACCCCAGGTCAGCTCCATTACCGGAATCCTGGGCGGCACTATTACCGGCGACGGCCAGGTCGTGCCGATTCTCGACATGGGGCCGCTCATCCGGCACGCATTCGACGAGGAGCTGCTGCCCGGCCGCCGCCTGGAACACGAAGAAGCCGAGGAAATCAAGCGCACCCCGCTGGTCATGGTGGTCGACGACTCCATCACCATGCGCCGCGTGACCTCACGCGTGCTCGAACACCGTGGCCTCGAAGTCATCACCGCACGCGACGGGCTGGATGCCGTGGAGGCGATGTTCGATCGCGTCCCCGACCTGATCCTGCTGGATATCGAGATGCCCAGGATGGACGGCTACGAACTGGCAACGCATGTTCGAAATGATCCGCGCCTCAAGGATGTGCCGATGATCATGATCACTTCACGCAGCGGCGAGAAGCATCGCCAGCACGCCAGGGACCTGGGCGTGAACGGCTACATCATCAAGCCTTACCAGGAAGCCGGGTTGATCGAAAACGTCTTTGAGCAGCTTGGCCTGCCCGTGCCACAAGGATAATGCCCATGCAGGATGTCGAAATTCGCAGTGTTCTGGTGCCCCTGACGGAGCTGGACCTCTTGCTGCCCAATGCCACCGTGGCCGAGGTGGTGAACTACGCTGAACCCGAGCCGGTTCCGGGTGCGGCCGGTTGGTTGCTGGGCACGGTCTTGTGGCAGGGCTGGCAGGTACCATTGATCAGCTTTGTTCGCCTGGTTGATCAGAACCGCACGGAAGCCGTGAAGAACACGCGCATGTGCATTATCAAGAGTCTGATCAACAACGAACGAATGCCCTACTTCGCCATTCTGGCTCAAAGCCATCCGCGACTGGTGACCGTGACCGAGGACAACCTGGTTGAAACATCAACCGAAGGCAACCCGATCGGGGTTGCCGGCTATGTCACGGTTGATGGCCGCGAAGCGGCCATTCCCGACCTCGACCGCCTGGGTCACCTGATCGCCCACGCGGCGTTCGGGGCGTTGCCGTTAACGAGTTAACGGCGGTAAAAGGTGAAAGGTAAAAGGTAAGAGGTAAAAGGATAGAGAGAAAGGTGTGGCATCTGCCCCTTTCACCTTTCACCTTTCACCTTTCACCTTTCACCTTTCACCTTTCACCGTTACCCGCCTTTCAGCAACTTTTCCAGGTAGTGGATGTTGGTTCCGCCTTCGACGAAGCCGGAGTCTTTCAGCAGTCGCTGGTGCAGGGGAATATTGTTGACCACGCCGCGCAAGACCATTTCATCGAGTGCAACCCGCATGCGGGCGATGGCCGATGCGCGGTCCTCGCCATGGGTAATCAGCTTGCCGATCATCGAGTCGTAGTTCGGCGGCACGCTGTAGCCGTCGTAGATGTGGGAGTCGACCCGCACCCCCGGGCCACCGGGTGCGTGGAAGGCCTCGATGCGTCCCGGCTGGGGAATGAAGCGTTCCGGATCTTCGGCGTTGATTCGGCACTCGATGGCGTGACCCTGCATACGGACATCGTCTTGGGTGAAGGGTAGCGGCTCACCGGCGGCGGCCAGCATCTGGGCGCGAATCAAGTCCAGGCCGGTCACGCACTCGGTCACCGGGTGCTCGACCTGGATGCGGGTGTTCATTTCGATGAAGTAGAACTCGCCGTCCTCGTACAGGAACTCGAATGTGCCGGCACCCAGGTAGCCGATACGCTTGCAGGCATCGGTACAGATTCGTCCGATGCGCGTCCTCTCTTCATCGGTAATGCCCGGAGCCGGCGCTTCTTCGATGACCTTCTGGTGTCGACGCTGCATGGAGCAATCGCGCTCGCCCAAATGCACGGCATTGCCATGGGCATCGGCCAATACCTGGATTTCCACGTGGCGCGGGTTGGTCAGGTATTTCTCCATGTAGACGGTGTCATCGCCAAAACCGCTCTTGGCCTCCTGGCGAGTCAGGCTGATCGACCGGATGAGATCCTCCGGACGCTCGACCACGCGCATGCCACGACCACCGCCGCCGGCGGCGGCCTTGATCAGCACCGGGTAGCCGATTTCCTCGGCCAGGCGCCGCGTTCGCCGCTCGTCGCTGTCCAGCGGCCCGTTGGAACCGGGCACGCAGGGCACGCCGGCCTGACGCATGGCGTTGATCGCCGAGACCTTGTCGCCCATCAGGCGGATGGTTTCGGCCCGTGGACCAATGAAGGTAAACCCGGATTCCTCCACGCGTTCGGCAAAATCGGCATTCTCGGCCAGGAAACCGTATCCGGGATGCACGGCTTCGGCATCCGTCACTTCCATGGCCGCGATAATGGCCGGCACATTGAGGTAGCTCTGGGCCGCCGGAGCCGGGCCGATACAGACCGATTCGTCGGCCATGCCGACATGCTTGAGGTTGCGGTCAACCGTGGAGTGCACGGCAACCGTGCGAATCCCCATGGCCTGGCAGGCACGAAGTATGCGCAGTGCAATCTCGCCGCGATTGGCGATCAGAACCTTGCGGAATGCTTGCATGATCAGCCCTTCTCGATGACAAACAGCGGCTGGTCGAATTCGACCGGCTGACCATCCTCGGCCAGTACGGCCACCACCTTGCCGGAGAACTCCGCCTCGATCTGGTTGAACATCTTCATGGCTTCAACCAGGCACAGCGTATCCCCGGTCGATACCGTGCTGCCCACCCGCACAAACGGATCAGCCTCGGGGCTGGATGCCGAATAGAAAGTACCGACCATGGGCGAACGAACCACCTCGCCATCCGGCAGGGCCTCGCCATCATCGCCATCGGCGGCAGTGGGCGATGCCGGCGTCGGTGCCGGCGCCGAAGCAGGGGCGGCCGCCGGTGCATGGGCCGGCTGCTGCGGCGGCAGAGCGAAAGCCTGCGCGCCGGAAGGCTGGGGGTGCTGCCGGGTCAGACGCACCGACTCCTCACCTTCGTGAATCTCGATTTCGGCCAGTTCGGATTCTTCGAGCAACTCGATCAGCTTCTTGATTTTTCTCAGGTCCATTATCTTGATTACCCCGGGGATTCTGTTTTGTTGACAACCGCCTGCAGCGCCAGAAGATAGGAATCGGCACCAAAACCGGCGATGGTGCCGGCAGCCAGATCACTGATCAGCGAGCGATGCCGAAAGGTCTCGCGCGCCTGCGGATTGCTCAGATGAACTTCTACGAAAGGTCGGCCCGCCGCGGCCAGCGCATCCCTCAGCACCACAGAAGTATGCGTCAGCCCGGCCGGATTGATCAGGATCCAGTCGGTTCCATCCTGTGCCGAACGCTGGATTCTTTCGACCAGCTCATGTTCTGCATTGGACTGGAAACAGTCCAGATCGATGTCGCAGGCAGCCGCGAAGCGCGCCAGCCGGGCATTGATCTCCTCCAGTGTCGTGGGCCCGTAGATGTCGGGTTCACGAGTACCGAGCAGATTCAGATTCGGCCCGTGAACAACCAGCACGGCAGTCATGACATCTCCGACCTCTCAAAGCGTCGGAGTGTGCCCCAAATGCAGGCAAATGTCCACATGTTCGGGGAAAGACACTACAGGTTCCGGTCAGCCACCATCCTGCAGCCAGTCGGCGAGCACTTCGTCAAGCTCTTCGGCCGTCACCTCTCCATAGTGCTGCCACTGGATGGTGCCGCCGGCATCCACCAGCACCGTGTAGGGCAGGACACCGGCGGAATTACCCCAGGCGCGCTGCGTGCGCATGACGTCGGCCTCGCCGACCGCCACGGGGTAGTCGATGCCCAGTTCTTCGAGAAAGTCACGCACAGGATCGGGATCATCCAGGGCCAGGCCGACCACCGACAGTTCACCGGCATGCTGCTCACTGGCGGCCTGCAACACCGGCATTTCACGACGGCAGGGCGCACACCACGTGGCCCAGAAATTGACCAGCATGGGCAGGCCGTCGAAATCCGTGGCCTCAAGCCAGTCACCATCGAGCGTGGCATGACGGAAATCGGGCCGCGGGTCGCCGACCTCGGCCCCCTCGGTGCCGGGTGGCGGCGTGGGATCGCCACCCCGAGTCATCCAGGCCAGGGCGGCACCCAGCCCGAAGCCAATGATCGCGACCAGCATGAACAGTCGGAATGTTCTCATGAGCTGACCTCGTCGAGCAGACTGGAAAAGCGGTTGGGATTAAGGAAACCGAAAGTGCGGTGCTGCTGCAACTCCTCGCCATCAACAAAGAACAGGTAGGCCGGCGGGCCAATCAGGCCGAAGTGAGACAGAATCTCCTGGTGGTTGCTGGTGTAGTCGGTGACATCAACCTTGAGCAGGGTGAAGTCGGCCATGCGCCGGGCCACCTCCGGGTCCGGGAAGGTACGCCGCTCCATGCGCACGCAATCCACACACCAGTCGGCATAGAAATCAACGAAGACCGGGCGCGTCGACGACGCGATGGCGCCCTGCAACTCGTCCAGTGTTTCGACGTGCCGGAAACTGACTTCCGCCGCGGGCACCGCACCACCGCCGCCGGCCAGGTGGCCAAGCGGGCGGGTCCAGTCCCGACCGCCGGATGCGGCACCAATGAGCTGCAGAATACCCAGCACCAGCATGATCACGCCCAACGACTGCCACAGCTTCTTCCAGCCCGACGCCGAATCATCCAGCCGGGTCAGCGCACCCAGATAGATGCCACTGGCAATGGCCAGCATGCCCCACAGCATCATGGTCACGGCCGGAGGCACCACCCGCTCCAGCATCCACACCGCCAGGGCCAGCAGGCCGACGCCGAACACGGCCTTGACGGCGTTCATCCAGGCACCGGCCCGGGGCAGCAGACGACCGGCCGATGTTCCCCAGATCACCAGCGGAATGCCCATGCCCATGGCCATGGCAAACAGGGCCGCACCCCCCAGCATGGCATCACCGGTCTGACCGATGTAAATCAGCGCACCCATCAGCGCCGGCGCCACGCAGGGACCGACAATCAACGCCGACAGCGCGCCCATGATGGCCGCCCCCATCAGCGTGCCGCCCTCGGCCCGGTTGGACCATTCATTGAGCCGGGTCTGCCAGGATGCGGGCAGTTGCAGATCGTAGAAACCGAACATGGCCAGCGACAGCAGCACAAACAGGCCGGCGAATGACGACAGCACCGCCGGATGCTGGAAGACAGCCTGCAGGTTCTGGCCAAACAGACCGGCGACCACACCAAAGGCGGTGTAGACCAGGGCCATGGCCAGCACATAGACCAGCGACAGCCGGAAAGCCCGCCCGGTCGTCATGCGATCACCTTCCCCGGCAATCAGGCCCGACAGAATCGGCACCATGGGGAAAACGCAGGGTGTGAAGGCCAGCAGCAAACCGGCAATCAGAAACAGCGTCAGCGCCAGCGCCGGACGACCGGCCAGGGCCGCGGCCAGGCGGTCCTGCTCGGCCATGGCCACTTCGGGCGCGGGCTCATCTGCCGGGTCATCGGTTGGGGTACCGTCAACCCGCACACCGACGTCTGAAGGCGGCAGGTCGACCGTCATGCCGTGCGTGAGCGGCGGGAAGCAGACACCGCCTTCCCAGCAACCCTGGTAATCGACCTCCAGGGTCACGGCCTGCGCCGAGCCGGCGGGCCGGGTCAACTCCAGCGGAATCTCGACCTCGCCGAAATAAACCTCGGTTTCGCCAAAAAACTCGTCGACCTTGGCTTCGCCCGCCGGCAACAAGGCCTGAACAATGTCGATCTCGTCATCGGCGAGCCGGAAGGCAAACTGTTCGCGATACAGGTAATAGTCTGGCAGCGCGACGACTCGTACCAGAATGCGCCCGGCATCGACCGCGAATGCCTCGAATGAAAACGCTTCTTCGGCCGGCACCAGGCCCTCGGGTGCGCCCGAGAACAGATCACCCAGGCCGCCCTGGCTGGCCGGTGTCGTGGACGCGATATCCCTCGCCGAACCCGCGGGCGCGGTGTCGGCCCAGACCAGCTCGATCTGTTCGCGGTGGGGCGGGTAGCACACGCCGAGATCGGCGCAGCCCTGGGAGCGCACGTTGACCGTCAGATCCCCTCCGGCCGGTGCAGCCTTGACCGGAATCCGGATCTCGACGCGGTCACGATAGGTTTCGGTCTCGCCAAAGAACTCGTCGACAATCTGCTCGCCGGGTGGAATCGCCGCATCGTCCAGCTCCAGCCCCTCGCTCGCCGCCTCGAACTCGAAGGCGTGGCGATACATGTAGTAGCCCTCGGCGATGTCCCAGCCGACAACCAGCTCATCGCCTTCCTGGGCCCAGTCGATGGCGAAGGCCTCCTCGACCGGCAGCAGGTCGTCCGGGCCGATCTGCGCCTGGAGCGGTACCAGGGTGGCCGCGGCCAGGGCCAGTGCGGCCAGTCGCAGCAGGAAGCGGGCGGGCCGCTGCAATTCCTGTTTGGTCATTGAATCCAGTCTCTGATCCATTGAGTGTAGGCGTCCAGCCCATCGATAACCGGCAGCACCAGCAGCTCCGGAACCTCGTAGGGATGGTGGGCCACCAAGGCCTCGGACAAGGCCGGAACCTTCTCGCGGACGGTCTTGATCGTCAGCGGAATCTCGCGCTCATGCTCAATGCTCCCCTGCCAGGGATAAGTCGAGCGCGCCGGACTCCCGGCCGATACGCAGGCGGCCAGCCGTTGTTCGACCAGTACGGCGGCCAGTCGTTCAGCCGAATCCTCGTCGGGACAGGTCGTCAGCACCAGGCAGAGATCCTCGGACATGATCTGCTCCTCATCAGCTATGTCAGCAGGGAATCCAATCGCGAAGGGTAGCGCGAATGATTCGCGGAAGAAACAATCGCCCCGTCGGGAGAACGTCAAAAAATTGCGCCCCGGCCCTGCCCAAGCCTTGAAATGGCTGCCGGTGGGCTCCATTTGCCAGAGCGTGTCGGCGGTTCGCGAAAAGCCTGGCTTGACGCCAACCGCAGCAACCCAAGGATGCACCGCTAGCGACTGGTTTCGGTCGCCCGCGGCGCGCGACTTTTCATCACAAGACAACTGTTGTTAAGGGAGAAATACCCATGAAACTGCGTCCTTTGCATGATCGCGTCATCGTCAAGCGCGTGGAAGAAGAGCGCACCACTCCGGGCGGAATCGTCATTCCCGACAGCGCCACCGAGAAGCCCATCCGCGGCGAAGTGCTGGCCGTGGGCAACGGCAAGGTGCTGGAAAACGGCGAGCAGCGCGCCCTGGACGTGAAGGTCGGCGACAAGGTGCTGTTCGGCAAGTTCTCCGGCACCGAGGTCAAGGTCGAAGACGAAGAACTGCTGGTGATGCGCGAAGACGACATCATGGCCGTCATCGAGTCCTGATCACATCGCCTGCAATCACGAACGAATTTGAATTAGAGGATTTCGAACCATGAGTGCCAAAGAAGTACGTTTCTCCGAAGACGCCCGCAATCGCATTCTCAAGGGTGTTGATGTGCTGGCGCGTGCCGTCAGCGTGACCCTGGGCCCCAAGGGCCGCAATGTCGTGCTCGAAAAGAGCTTCGGCGCACCGACCATGACCAAGGACGGCGTGTCCGTGGCCAAGGAAATCGAGCTGGAAGACAAGTTCGAGAACATGGGTGCCCAGATGGTCAAGGAAGTGGCATCGCAGACTTCCGACGAAGCCGGCGACGGCACCACCACCGCCACCGTGCTGGCCCATGCCATGCTGCGTGAAGGCCTCAAGTCCGTGGCCGCCGGCATGAACCCGATGGACCTCAAGCGCGGCATCGACAAGGCCGTGCGTGCCGCCACCGAAGAACTCAAGAAGCTGTCCACGCCGTGCGACACCGACAAGGCCATCGCCCAGGTCGGCACCATCTCGGCCAATGCCGACGAAGAAATCGGCAAGATCATTGCCGAGGCCATGGGCAAGGTTGGCAAGGAAGGCGTGATCACGGTCGAGGAAGGCCAGTCGCTGCATAACGAACTCGACGTGGTCGAGGGCATGCAGTTCGATCGTGGCTACCTCTCGCCCTACTTCGTGACCGACCAGCAGACCATGCAGGTCGATCTCGACAACCCCTACATCCTGCTGCACGACAAGAAGATCTCCAACGTGCGCGAACTGCTGCCGGTGCTCGAAGAGGTGGCCAAGCAGTCGAAGAGCCTGCTGATCGTCGCCGAGGACATCGAGGGCGAGGCGCTGGCCACGCTGGTGGTCAACAACCTGCGTGGCACTGTAAAGGTCGCGGCCGTCAAGGCTCCGGGCTTTGGCGATCGTCGCAAGGCCATGCTCGAAGACATGGCAGTGCTGACCGGCGGCCAGGTCATCTCCGAAGACATCGGCCTGAGCCTGGAGAAGACCACCATCGACCAGCTCGGATCAGCCAAGAAGGTCCAGATCGACAAGGAAAACACCACCATCATCGACGGTGCCGGCGAAGCCTCGGCCATCGAAGGCCGGGTCGGCCAGATCCGCGCCCAGATCGAAGATGCCAGCTCCGACTACGACCGCGAAAAACTGCAGGAACGCGTGGCCAAGCTGGCCGGCGGCGTGGCCGTGATCAAGGTCGGTGCCGCCACCGAAGTCGAGATGAAGGAGAAGAAGGCCCGCGTCGAAGACGCCCTGCACGCCACCCGTGCAGCCGTCGAGGAAGGCGTGGTGCCTGGCGGTGGTACCGCCCTGATCCGTGCTTTGTCGGCCATCGAAGGCCTGACCGGCGACAACGATGACCAGTCTGTCGGCATCAAGCTCGCCCGTCGCGCCATGGAAGAGCCGCTGAGAAAGATCGTGTCCAACTCCGGAGGCGAGCCGTCGGTGATCCTGGCCGAAGTCAAGGCCGGCAAGGGCAACCATGGCTACAACGCCGCCAGCGGCGAGTTCGTCGACATGATCGAGGCCGGTATTCTCGACCCGACCAAGGTCACTCGCACCGCCCTGCAGAATGCCGGTTCCGTGGCCGGTCTGATGATCACCACCGAATGCGCCATCGCTGAACTTCCGAAGGAAGATGACGGCGGCGGTGCGCCGGATATGGGTGGTATGGGCGGTATGGGCGGAATGGGCGGCATGATGTAACCGCCGGGACCGAATCTCCTGGCCCCATGCGGCGTTGCGCGGCGGCTGGCGATGCTCACGTACCATCAAGGTACGCTCCGCTCCCCAGCCGCCCCGCGCCTTGCCTGGAACCAGGACCTTCTAGTCCCTATGCATGCGCCAATGGCAACGCCCGTATGCATCGAAACCCCGGCCGCTGTGCCGGGGTTTTCTTTTTTGGGCGACGTGCCGGGCTTGAGTGGGAGGGTTCGCTGAAGGCCTAGTGGGCCATGCGGTCAAATAGGTAACGCTCAGAGCCACTGCGCTGGCGCGAATCAAGGCGCGTTTCGCCGGGAATGGCAGCATCCTTGCCAAGAAACGCAACGCCGAGTCGCGCCAGCACAGTGACTCCCGAAGGGCCGTCGCACAAGCGCCGTGGGCAGGGCAGGCGAAACCGCATGGCGACTTTCGCGTAGCGAATGAAGCCTTGCGAGTGGAGCCGCTGCACGTGTTCCACTCGCTTGAATTGGCGACGGCCAGTCCTGCGCTCGCGCGCCTTGCCCACGACGCTTGTGCGACGGCTGAGCGTTACCTATTAACCCGGCACGAATGTAGATCGCATTCAGCCGCAGTGTGCGCTTCGGCAGCAAGGCAGCGCAACGCCGCTGTAGCACTCCTACAGCAAGTTTCGATAACGCAGTCTGCCGAAGCGCACACTGCGGCCTGACTTTTTAGAATCAGATAGTTAGGGGCTTCAATCAGGGCCCGACTCTGCGTTCTCGCTCTTGCCAAGGGGATCACCCTTGGCGGCGAGCGACGCCTTGATTCGGGCCCTGATTGAAGCCCTGAATGTGATCTACATTCGTGCCGGGTTAATAATTGACCGCATGGCCCACTAACCACCGCATTGAACTGAAGCGGAGCCTCCCGCTCAAGACCGGCCTCGAAGCCACAATCGCTCCGATCCTGTAGCGAGTGGACGCCGAGGGCCGTTCACGATCTTTGCCGTCGCGGGCATGCACTCTGGGCTATCCTTTCAGAAGCACCAGCACCCAGCGGTCAATCCATTGCCTGAATCCAGCAGTAGCGGTAGCGATTTCATCCAACCACCTCGTGGCGACAATCCCCGGGGGGAAGCTCGCAAGGTGGGAGTGGAACTGGAGTTGAGCGGCATCACGCCTGATCAGATGGCCAAAGCGGTCATGGCGACCGCCGGTGGTGAGATGAAGCGTTCCAGTCCGTTTGAAAGCACGGTCAGAGACACCACGCTGGGCGACTTCCGCATCGAACTGGATGCCGACATCCTCAAAAGCAGGGGCTATCAGAAACACCTTCAGGATCTGGGTATCGACATTGGCGAGGGCGAGACTCGCGAGAATCTGGAGCAAGTCATGTCGAAAGTGGCCGGGCTGGTGGTGCCGCTGGAACTGGTTGGGCCACCCATTCCCTGGACGCGTCTGCCCGAGCTCGATGCCATCCGCAAGGAACTGCATGAAGCCGGGGCTCGCGGCACCCATTCCTCGCCGTTCTATGCCTTCGGCCTGCACCTCAATATCGAAGTGGCCAGCGTTGAAGCCAACGACATCCTGTCACTGCTGCGCGCTTTTCTGCTTCGATACGAATGGTTGCTTGAGGCAGAGGATGTCGATTTTTCCCGACGCATCACGCCCTACGTTCAGCCCTACCCTGAAGACTATGTCCGGCATGTACTGGACCCCGACTATCAACCAGACCAGCGACGACTGATCGACGATTTTCTCGCCATGACGCCAACACGCAACCGGCCGCTTGACCTGCTGCCACTACTGGCCCACCTCGATGAGGACCGAGTGATGGACGCACCGGTGGAGCGGGACCTGATCAAGCCCAGACCGGCCTGGCACTACCGCCTGCCCAACTGCCTGATCGACGAAGCCGACTGGTCACTGGCCGTGCCCTGGAATCACTGGATGGCGGTGGAACAACTGGCCAACCAGCCCGACGAACTCGAGACCGAATGCAAGCACTACCTGGAAACCCCGGGCGGCCTCAAACGCTGGCTTGGTGAGCGGCTGCAACGCTTCTGGTCGTGAGCCATCGTCCCGTCATCGGCATTACCGGCCCCGACCGGGGCGGAACGGCAGCATGGCTGTTTACCGCCCGCGCCGTGCGCCGGGCCGGCGGTCGAGCGGTTCGCATACAACCAGGACAACCGCATCCGATTGACGGTCTGGACGGGCTGATCATTGGCGGTGGTGCCGATGTCAGCCCGGGCCTGTATGGACAATCACGCCGCCCCGAGCTGAAGGAGCTGAAGGACCGCGGTGCAAGCGGCTGGCGACGCACACTGGGCGTCATACTGTTCCCGCTCCTGTTTCTCGTTCGCAGACTGCTCACGACCAAGACCAGCGGCATCAACAGGGCGCGTGATGTACTGGAAAAGGATCTGATCAGCCGGGCCCTGGCCAACAGGGTGCCACTGATGGGCATCTGCCGGGGCATGCAGCTGATCAATGTAGTCACCGGCGGCAGCCTGTACCAGAATATCGAAGGGTTTTACGAGGAGTATCCTGCCATTCGCTCCGTTCTGCCACGCAAACAAGTCAATATTCTGCCAGCGACTCGCCTGGCCGCTATCACCGGCGTCGACACGCTTCATGTCAATGCCCTGCATTCACAGGCCATCGACAGGCTTGGAAAGGCCCTGCGGGTCAGTGCAGTCGAACCCAACGGCATTGTTCAGGCCATCGAGTCAGCCGATGACCGGTTCATCATCGGGGTGCAATGGCACCCGGAATACCTGCCGCAACGGCGCCGCCAGCGGGCCCTGTTCCGCGCGCTGGTCGGTGCCAGCAGCCGGAGTCGAACATGAAGCGCCCCGTGGAGCAACTGGACCTGGATGAACTGAGCAGGCTGTGCCGCTTTGTTGCCGAGGCCCGTCGACGCTTCCCCGATGCCCCTCACCCGGAGCAGCCAGTCGCCCCCCCGGGAGCCGATGAACTGGACAAAGATCCGGCAGCCGCCCTGCGTCGTTACCGGCAGCTTCAGGCCTGTCATATCCTGTGGCGCGACCTGCACGGGCATGATGATATCGCTACCACCGGCAAAGCCGTTTCCGCCTTGGCCACGGACTGTCTCAACCTGGCCACCGCAGCCGCCGAAGCACGCGTGCGGGAGCGGTTCGGCCGCCTGACCAACGAGGATGGACAGTCACTGAGACTGGCCATCATCGGGCTGGGCAAGCTCGGCGGCGATGAACTCAACTTCAACTCCGACATCGACCTCGTCTTCGCCCGCGACGGCAGCGGACGCAGCGATGGCCGACGTCCGCTCGATGCCTCGGACTGGATGCGCCGGGTCGCTCGCGAACTGATCGCCCTGCTCGACCCGGTCACGGCACAGGGACGGGTGTGGGTGGTCGATACCCGGCTGCGACCTTTCGGCGAAGCCGGGGCCCTGGTCTGGTCGCTCTCGGCCATGGAACAGTATTTCCTGAGCGAGGGCCGGACCTGGGAGCGTTATGCCTGGCTCAAGGCCGCACCCGTGGCCGGCGACCTAGAGACCGGCGGGGAGCTGATCGATGCGCTGCAGCCATTCATCTACCGGCGCTATCTCGATTACGGCATCTTCGAGAGCCTGCGAGAACTACACCGGCGCATTGATGCCAACAGTCGTGACCGCGAGGATGACATCAAGCGCGGCCCCGGCGGCATCCGGGAAATGGAGTTCTTGGTTCAGAGCCTGCAGATCCTGCGCGGTGGACGCGAACCCCGACTGCGCTGCACCGGCTTTCTGCCCGCGCTGGCAGCCAGTACGGAACTGGGCCTGATCGACAGCGAGTCCGGTCAGCGCATTCAGACTGCCTATGAATTCCTGCGCATTCTCGAGAACCGCCTGCAGGCCATGACCGGGCGTCAGGGACATCGACTGCCCTCGGGCTCAGACGAGCGCGAAAAGCTGGCACAACTGATGGGCTGCGCCAGCTGGACCGAACTGGTCGAGGAGATGGATGACCACCGCCAGGCGGTTCGAACGCTGTTTGCCGAACGCTTTCGCGAACCTGAGTCCGTGCCCGGGGCGGCCCGTGAGCTGTGGCCGGTTGCAGACGGTCTCGACGCCAGGCTCAAGCAGCTAGGGTTCGAGCAACCCGAACAGGCGTCAGCCGACCTCGAGCAGCTGCATGATGCACTGCGGCGGCGCCCGATCAGCGCCGAAGGACGCCAGCGACTGGACCGCCTCATGCCCGCATTGCTCGAAGAGGTATCCAAACACCGCCCGCCCGACCTGGCCCTGGACGACCTGCTGCGACTAATCGAGCAGATCGCGCGCCGCTCCGCCTACCTGTCGCTGCTCAGGGAGCGACCGCAAACCCTCAGCCGCCTGGTCCGGGTATTCAGGGCCAGCGACCGCGTGGCGGAATGGATCATCGACTCCCCCCAGTTGATCGACGACCTGCTCGACCCGGTCCATGGCCTGGACCTTCCCGCCGCCCCCGAACCACAGAAAGGCGACCAGGAAGCCAGTCTCTGGGCACTGGGAAGGTGGCGCCAGGCCGCCTTCCTGAAAACGGCCCTGGCCGAGATCGATGAGCGGCTGGATGTGGTCGATGTCGGCTGGCGCCTTAGCGAAGTGGCGGCGATGATCCTGCACAAGGTCCTTGACTTGATCGACCCCGACCATGCTCCCGCCGTGATCGGCTACGGCAACCTGGGCGCCCGGCAATTGCACTACGGGTCTGACCTCGACCTGGTATTTCTGCATCGCGAGGGCAGCGTGCCCGTACGCACCGTGCAACGCCTGATCAGTGCCATGCAGATGCCGCTGCCCGGCGGCCGGCTGTTCGAGATCGATACCCGGCTGCGTCCCAATGGCCGGGCCGGGATGCTGGTCAGCACCCTGGACAGCTTTTCCGAGTACCAGGTCAACAAGGCCTGGACCTGGGAGCATCAGGCGCTGATCCGCGCCCGCTGGATTGCCGGAGACGCTGGCCTGGAGGCCGACTTCGAGAACGTCCGTAGACAGGTTCTGATTCAGCCCCGTGAGCCGGAGACGGTGTCCCGGGAGCTGGCCGACATGAGGCAGCGCCAGCAGCGCCATCGGCGGGAATCGACCACGCGCAAGCTGCTCACGGACCTGCAGTTCATTGCCGAACTCGGGGTACTGCTCAAGGCTGCCGACCACCCGGACCTGACCGATGCCCGAACCACGCCCGAGCAGCTCGATTTGCTGGCACAAGCAGGCTGGATTACGCCCGACAGCGCGCGCGAGCTGGCCCGGGACTGGATGGCACTGATGCGCATGCGACACCGCAACTGGCTGCTGCGCGAGGCCAGCATGAGCGACATGAACGCCATGGAGGATCGGGTCAGGAAAGCCTGGGAGCAAGCATTCGGGCAGCCGGGTCCGGCATGAAGACCGCAGCGGGGCTGAGCGCAGAGCTTGTCGCCCGTCAGCGCGAGCTGGCCAGTGCAGTCGATCGAAACGACCGGCTGGCCTGGCCTCCGGCCCGGGTTGCGGCGGTCGATTGCGCGTTTCCAGAGCGGGGCCGACTGACCCGTGCGGCAGCAGTGGTGGTGCGCTTTCCGGATCTGGTCACGGAATCACAGGCCGTGGCCGAATGCCCGACCCGTCTGCCCTACACCCCCGGTCTGCTGTCGTTTCGGGAGTTGCCGGCCATTCTCGCGGCACTGGCTCGGTTACCCGCCACACCCGACGTGGTGCTGTGCGACGGCCAGGGGATTGCCCACCCGCGCCGTTTCGGAGTTGCCTGCCATCTGGGCGTGGAAACCGGATTGCCCAGCGTGGGCGTGGGCAAGAGTCGGCTATGCGGCGATCACCCCGGGCCTGGCAGGACCCGTGGCAGCGCCGTTGCCCTGATCGACCGCGGAGAGGAAATCGGAAAGGTGGTGCGCACCCGCACCGGGGTGCGACCACTGTATGTCTCGATCGGACACCGAGTCAGCCTGGATCGTGCGGTCGAACTGGTGCTGGCCTGCGCAACTCGGTACCGGCTGCCCGAACCGATCCGGGCAGCCGATCGGCTGGCAGCTCAGTCTTCCGCGACGTGCTCGCGGTAAGCGTCGGCGTCCATCAGCTCATCAAGCTCACCGGCATTGTCCAGGCGAATCGAGAACAGCCAGCCGTCGCCATAGGCATCGTTGTTGAGGATCTCCGGCGTATCGGCCAGCGCCTCATTGACGTCGATGATCTCTCCTGAAACCGGCGCATAGATGTCCGATGCCGCCTTGACCGACTCGACCACGGCACAGGCATCGCCCTTGCCGAAAGTCGCACCTTCATCAGGCAACTCGACAAAAACCAGGTCACCCAGCTGCTCCTGGGCATGATCGCTGATGCCAACCTTGACCACGCCCTCTTCTTCCTGGCTGACCCATTCATGACTTTCCGTAAAACGAAGATCGGAAGGTATCTCGCTCATGATCCGTCTCTTGAGAGTTTGGGAGATTCTAGCAGCAATGAACCGGCCTGCCGAGACCGAATCACCCCCGATCGATCAGCTCTGGGGCGTTGTGCAGACCCGGCGCCGCTGACGCAGGTTGAGCCAGTGACCGGCAATCAGCAGCACGCCACCCAGCGATGTCAGCACAGCCGCAGTGAGTCCATGCAGAACAGTCGCCTCGAGAACCGCGGCGGTTGCCACCAGGCCAAGCCCCATCCCCCCCGGTACCAGCATGCTTCGGTTGCGATGCAGGCGATAACCCAGCCCAAAGGCCAGGATGCTGAGTGGGACGATCACGGCCAGCAGGAACAGGTGGAAGGCCTCCTCACCGAGGAACCCGACCGACATCAACGGAGTCACCACCACCAGCACGGGCAGCAAAAGGCACTGCGCCAGACAGGCCGCCGACACGCAGATCGCGAGGCGATCCAGCGTGGCGCCGGGCCGCGCATCCGCTCTGGTTTTGAACACAGCAGCCATCCGTATCTCCCGACAGCGTCATCCGAAGCGATATGATATAACATTTGCACCCTGCCGTCAGGCCTTGCTGCGCAGAAACCGATAGCAAGCTCCGGCGCAAACGGCGGCTACAATACCGCCACGCTCGACTCGCTTCCCGCCCATGAAGCTTTCCCTGCCACCCATTCGACCGGCGCGACCCACATGGACCGATGGCACGCCGGCGTCGGTGCAGTATCACGACCACTATTTCAGTGCCGGGCAGGGTATGGCCGAAAGCGAGCAGGTCTTCATCCAGGCCAACCGTCTGCCCGAACGCTTCACCCGACTCGACAACGATGGTCTGTTCGTGATCGGAGAGACCGGCTTCGGCACCGGGCTGAACTGTCTGCTGGCTGCCCGGAGTTTCCGTCAGCACGCACCAGAACAGGCGCGGCTGCACCTGATCTCGACCGAACTGCACCCGCTCGGTCGCGATGACCTGGGCCGGTCTCTGGCCGCCTGGCCAGAGCTGAGCGAGTGGTCCGAGCGATTGCTGGCCGCCTACCCACCCCCGGCACCCGGCGCCCACGCAATCGTTCTGGGCGACGGGGTCACGCTGACGCTGATGCTCGGCGACGCCCTCACCCTGTTGCAACACCACGACCTGCAGGCCGACGCCTGGTTTCTCGACGGTTTCGCGCCAGCACGAAATCCGGCCATGTGGCAGCCGCCCCTGCTGACCACCATCGCCGAAAGATCCCGTCCGGGCGCGACTCTGGGTACGTTCACCGCGGCCGGTGCAGTGCGACGCGGCCTGGCCGACGCCGGCTTTATCGTCGAGCGACAGCCGGGCTTCGGGCGCAAGCGACACCGCCTGACCGGGCAAATGCCCGGAACCTGGACACCGGCCCGCTTCCGACGCGGCCTGGCCCTGGTGGCCGGTTCCGGACCGGCCGGTGCGACCACCGCCCGGGCACTGGCCGAGCGAGGCTGGCAGGTCACCATCGTCGATCCGGTCTTCGATGCCGACGTCCCCGTTCCCGCTCACCTGGCCGGCGTGCTTTATGCCACGGCCAGCGCCCACCTGCATGCGCAGAATCGCTTCTATCAGTCGGCACTGATCCGGGCCTGCGACTGGTTGCGACGACTTCGGTTTCCCGCACACGAGAGTCACGGCCGCCTTGAAGGTGTGATTCAGCACCTGAACGATCCACGCCTGCAAAGCAAGACCCTGGCGGCCGTCGAACAGGAAGCCTGGCCGCAGGAGATGCTGCGACAAGTCAATGAACACAGCGTATGCTTCAGCAACGGAGGGTACCTGCATCCACCGGCCTGGATCCGCCATCTGCTGGATCATCCCGCCATAGACTGCCTGCCCGGCCGGGTCGAAATGATGGACGGAAGCGGGACAATGCGCTTGTCGGATGGCCGGCTGCTGGAAGGCGATGCCATCGTGCTGTGCACTGCCAGCGCCACTGCCCGCCTGCCCGGCCTGGGCTGGCTGCCGCTGCGCACGGTACGCGGACAGGTCACTTTCTGTCGAGCCACGGCATCCAGTGCCGACTGGCGAACCCCCCACTGCCATTCCGGCTACCTGACACCCGCGCTGGAGGGCGTTCATTGTGTCGGCGCCACATTTGATCGCCTGCGCAGCGAACCCGTCATCGACCCGGCAGACGATCAAACCAATCTGGAGGAACTGGCCAGGGGGCTGCCCGGGCACTGGGCCGAACTGGGTGGTCATGACATCGAGGTGGTAGGCCAACTTGCCGGCCTGCGCTGCCAGTCCGTCGACACCCTGCCCCTGGTCGGCCCCATGCCCGATGCCACCTGCCAGCCTCACCGCCTGGAACCGCGCATCTGGCTCAACATCGCTCATGGCTCACGCGGCCTGACCCACACCCCGCTGTGCGCCGACCTGCTTGCCGATCAATTGAGCGCACTGCCCTCCTCGGTGGACAGCAGCATCATCGACACGCTGGCGCCAGAGCGCTTTGTCCTGCGCAATCGCCGCCGGGATCCCGACTGGCGCCCATGAACCCGCACGTCCGTGTCGGGCGTTTGATCGACATCAAGGACAGTTGTCTGTCGCGGGACTAGGCTGCGAACCTCCGGATTGCCGCACAACAACTCGAACCCCGGAGGGCTTCAGCCCTTGCCAACAGGAGATCATGCAATGACCCGCTCGGACCTGGAAAGCATTCGCCTCAACTTCGGGAGGGACTATGCCGATACGCTGCCGACCCTGGGCAAAAGCATGGCGCAGGTACTAGCCTACTTTGAAGCACCCCACATCTTTGGCGTGGGCGGCGATTTTGTGGCCAATATCATCTCCGCCCTGGAACACCACCTGCCGGTCATTGCCGGCAGCAACGAGATGCATGCCGGCTTCAGTGCCTGCGCGCAGGCCGAGATCAGCGGCATCGGCTTTTGCCTGACCACCTATACCGTCGGCAGCCTGCCCTGCCTCAGCGCCGCGGCGCTGGCCCGGACCGAAGGCCTGCCGGTGGTCTTCATCTCCGGCGCCCCCGGCGAGGGCGAAGTCGGACGCATGGCCCTGCATCACAGCGTCTGCCACGGCGGCAGTTGGGATCTCGACCACGATGCCGCCCTCAGGGCCTTTGGCGGGCTCAACATCCGGGCAGAACGCCTGCAGGGGCCGCGTCACCCCGGGCAGCCCAGCGTGGCCGGGGAACACTTCTTCGAGCTGGTCCGCCACGCCTTCCGAGAACGTGCCCCGGTCTTCATCGAGGTCCCCCGCGACCTGGTCAACCTGCCCACGCAGACGCTCAGCCTGCCGCCGCGTTCGCGTCTGGCCGAGGATGAACTGCTGCTCGACGGCACCGAACTGCTGGCCACCGAAGTGCAGAGAAAGCTCAAGCAGGCGCGCTCCCCCCTGGTGTTTGTCGGCGAACGCATCCGCCTCAACCGGGCCCTGCGCCAGCACATCGAATCCTTCTGCCAGGAACACGGCATCCCCTATGCCACCAACTGGTTCGGCAAGGGAGTCTTCGACGAGAACGATCCGCTCTTCCTGGGCAGCTACAACGGTGTGTTCTCCCAGCCCGATGCCCGCGACTATATCGAACGCCAGGCCGACTACATCCTTGAACTGGGCACCAGCATCCTGCCCCAGGACACCCCCACCGCCTTCGGCACCGGCACGTACCATGTCGAGCACTTCGACAACAAGACGGTCATCAAGGGCACCAGCCGCTGCGATGCCGATCTCAGCGCATTCATGAACGCGCTATCTGCACTCGATCTGCCACACTTCCAGTGCGCACCGAAAGCACCAGCACGGCGAGTACCCGAAGCCGGCGACGCGCTGGGGTTTCACAACCTGGCGGCCACGCTCAACGCCATTCAGGACCGGCACGAGACCGACTTCATCTACCTGCCGGAAGTCGGCAACTCCTTCTTCGCCAGCTTCGGTCTGCGACCACGCAAGAACGCGCTCGGACGAGCCTGGCTGTCAAACCCCTGGTACGCGGCCATGGGCACCACGCTGCCCTACGCAAGAGCCGTGGCCGAAACACTGCGTGCCCACTCGATCGGCGGCTGTCTGCCGGTCATGATTGTCGGCGATGGCGGTTTCCACTTCCAGCAAAACGAGCTGATCCACTTCCTCAAACAGGATCTCGACGCCATCCTCATCCTGATGCGAAACGAGCTGTTCCACCTCGGCAAGAGCTCCGACGCGCCCATCTACTACTGCTCCGACGAACGCTTCGACGCCATGGCCCTGGTGCAGGCATTCGGCGGCAGAGGCTGGCAATGTTCCAATGTCGAACAACTCCAGACCCGTTTCCAGGAATACCTCTCGGGTGAGCGCCGCGGCCTGGCCCTGATCGAAATCCCCGTCGACACGCACGACCAGCACCAGTCGCCCGAAATCCGCCTGCTCAACATCTACATCAAGAGCCGCAATGGTGACCCGGAAGCCATGCGTGAATGGGAGCGACTGACCCGTCCGGGTGCAAGCCGCGGAAGCGCTGAGTGATTCATTACAAACTTACCCTTCGGGCTGTCGCTGCGCTCCAGCGATCGTTATTTGTCGGGAGTTCGAATTGAGGCTGCGGACACGAAAACGCCCCATCCAACAATGGGGCACTTTCCTGAATCTGGTGCCGGCTGAGAGATTCGAACTCCCGACCTACTGATTACAAATCAGCCGCTCTACCAACTGAGCTAAGCCGGCGGTGGTCTGCGTCGCCTTGGGTGGCGAGGGTGGCTATTTTACTCGTTTCTCGGCCCGGGTGAGAAGTGGGATCTGAGGATAGCGGGCTCTTCGCCGTCGCCCCGGAAATCGCGCACCGCGCGATTATCCGGGGCCTCGCACGGTGAAGGCCGGCACGGCCCTGGAAAAACCCTGCGAAGCCTTGGGGGGGGGTTGTCGTCTGGCAGCCATTGCCACCTTTCAAACAATAATGTATTCTTGTTGCATGTTTTGAGTGCAGGAAGTTCCGAATGACCATTCGGCGTCAACCCAGCCAGTTGCTGTACATGATGCTGGCCTACGCCTGTGTGGGGGTGGGCGGCATCGGTGTGGTCGTTCCCCTGCTGCCAACGACTCCATTCCTGCTGGTGGCGGCCTGGGCGGCGACGCGTTCTTCGCCCCGGTTGCGTTGGTGGCTGTATCGCCATCCACGCTACGGGCCCTCGATTCGCGCCTGGCAGCGGCATCGCGCCATTCCGGCCGGGGCCAAACTGACGGCCTGCCTGTTGCTGGCTTTGAGTTGGATCACGCTCTGGGTTCTGGGTATTGACGGGCGGATACTGGCCGGTCTGACGCTCTTTTTCATGGCGGTGGCCACCTTCATTCTGTCCCGGCCCTCCCTGCCGGCCACCCGAACTGCATCCGCGCCGACATGTCGACCCAGTCCTTAGCATCCGACTCCACGACAACGTTCTCGCTGTGGGCCAGCCCATTTCGACCGTTCTTCCTGGCCACCGGGCTCTACGCGATCGCAGTGATCGCCTACTGGCTGGGTGCCTGGTTTGACGGCTGGCCGCTGCCGGAGAGCATGTCGCCCGTACAGTGGCACAGCCACGAAATGCTTTTTGGCATGGTGGCAGCCGCCATTGCCGGATTCCTGCTGACGGCCATGTGCAACTGGACCGGTGCTGCGCCGCTTTCGGGGCGCGGCCTGATGGCCCTGTTCGGGCTCTGGCTGGCCGGCAGAATGGCCATGTGGACGGCGGCCTGGCTGCCGGGGTGGCTGGTAGCTGCCATCGACCTGTCTTTCCTGCTGGCCGTGGCGGTCTACGCGGGACGCGTCATTCATGCCGCCGGCAATCGGCGCAACTATGCCCTGGTCGGTCTGATCGGGCTGCTCTGGCTGGCCAACCTGCTCTTCCATATCGGGGTCCTCGATGGCAGACCGGGCCTGATTCAACGCGCCGAGTGGGGCACGATAATGCTGGTCGTGGTGCTGATGGTCGTCATTGGCGGGCGCATTACGCCGGCCTTCACGCGCAACTGGCTGCTGCGCACCGGCAGACAGCCAACCGCGGTGAAATCATTCGGGGTCGTCGATTCGGCGTCCATGATCTCGGTGCTGGTCCTGCTGGCCATGATTCTGGCCGGCGCGCCCTGGGCCTGGACCGGGGCCATTGCACTCCTGGCCGGAGCCGCCAATGCGCTACGACTGGCCGGCTGGGCCGGCTGGCAGGTCCGCAGCGATCCCTTGATGTGGATGCTTCACCTGGGCTATGCCTGGATTCCGCTGGGTCTGCTCCTGATGGGATTCTCGCCCTGGATCGATGCCATCGGACCCTCAGCGTGGCTACATGCGCTGGGTACTGGCGCCATGGGAATTCTGATACTCGGCGTCATGACCCGCGTGTGCCTGGGGCATACCGGTCGCCCACTTGAACTGCCGGCCGTCATGGTTCCGGGCTACTGGCTGGTCATCGCCGCGGCAATCCTGAGGCTGGCCGGGGCACTGGAATGGTTGCCCTATCGACCCACCGTGATTGCCGCGGGGCTGGCCTGGATTGTGGCCTTCCTGATCTTCGTCATCGCCTACTGGCCGATTCTCAGCCAGCCGCGAGCCGACGGCAAACCGGGATAACCTGACATGCGCCTGACCCTGCACACCGACCTGGCGTTGCGCGTGCTGATCTACCTGGCACTGATCAGGCCCGAGCGCGCCACGATTCAGCAGATTGCCGAAACTTACGGCATCAGCCGCAACCATCTGATGAAGGTGGTCCACCAACTTGTCACCCTGGGTTACGTCCGCTCGACCCGGGGCGCCGGCGGCGGCATCGAGCTGGCCCGCGATCCGGGCAACATCCGCATTGGTCAGCTGGTCTCGCGGGTCGAATCGGATTTTCGCCTGGTTGAATGCTTCCGACCGGACAATGCCTGCGTCATCACGCCGGTCTGCCGCCTGCCGGGCATGCTCGACGAGGCCCTGACCCGATTCAGGGAAACCCTCGACCAGTACACCCTGGCCGACCTGACACGCCCCCGGGATCAAGCCGGCCTGAAACTGCACCTTCGTCTCTGAAATCCCATGCAGGCGCTCTCCGATGCGCCTGGCAGCGGTTACAATCCCGCGCCATGGAATTGATAGACATCGGGTGCAACCTCACCCACGACAGCTTTGGCAAGGATCGCGACGAGGTCATCGCCGGCGCACGAGACGTCGGCGTGACCCGGATGGTCGTCACCGGCGCATCCGAAGCGGGCAGCATCGAGGCGCTGAAACTGGCCCGGCGGCACGAGGGCGTTCTGTTCGCCACTGCGGGAGTACACCCTCACCTGGCGGCCGAATTCACCAGCGAGACCGAGAGCGTGCTGGCCGATCTACATACCGAACAACCCGTCGTGGCCGTCGGCGAATGCGGCCTGGATTATTTTCGCGACTTCTCGCCCCGCCCGGCGCAGAAGAAGGCCTTCGAGCGTCAGCTAGAGCTGGCCGTGGCCTGCGGCAAGCCCGTATTTCTTCACCAGCGCGACGCCCATGCCGACTTTCTGGCCATTCTGCGCGAATTCAGGCCGCACCTGTCTCACGTCGTGGTGCACTGCTTTACCGACACCCGTGAGGCCATGCTGGACTACCTGGCCCTGGACTGTCACATCGGCATCACCGGATGGATCTGCGACGAGCGCCGCGGCCACCACCTCAAGGAGTTCGTCGACGAGATCCCGGCAGACCGCCTGATGATCGAAACCGACGCGCCCTATCTGAAGCCGAGAAACCTGCGCCCCAAGGTGCGCACGCATCGCAACGAGCCCAGGTGGCTGCCTTGGATTGCCGGCACCGTGGCCGCGTGTCGTGGCGTGACGCCGCAGCAACTGGCCGCGCAAACCACGGCCTGCGCCCGGGAATTCTTCAGCTTGCCGGCTTGAAGAAACCGAAAAGCGCTCAGGCAGGGATGTCGCCCTGCCCCCTCCAGCGCCTAAAGGCCGCAGCTCAGGCGGCCGTGGCTGCGCGCTGCAGTGTGGCCAGGCGACGAGTCTGCATTTTCAGGCGGTACTCAAGTTCCTTGTAGCGCGTTCGGAAGGCGGTGCGGTGCCAGCGATCACGCAAGGCATGCTTGCCGGCCTGCACGCGTTCGGCCTGGATCGCCTGCCACTGGGCCACGGTCTCCTTGAATTGCTGGTATTCGCGTTCAAAGGCTTCTGCCCAGGTCTCATGCACCTGGCCGCTGGCCACTCGCGACTCCAGCTGCCGGAACAGCACCTGCAGGCGCGCGCGCCGAATCCTGAATGCAGGCACCCGCTTGAGCTCGTAGGCCAGACCGATCCAGGAACAGGCCGCGATCAGCCACTTGCCCGGATCGAATTGCCACCAGCGCACGCCGTTGCGGTAGTCGTACTGAAAGGCGTGGTGGAAGTTGTGGTAGCCCTCACCCCAGGTCAGCAGGGCAATGACGCCATTATCGCGCGCGGTGTTCTCATTGCTGTAAACCCGCTTGCCCCAGGTGTGAGCCAGCGAATTGATAAAGAAGGTGCAGTGCTGGGAGAAGGCCAGGCGGAAGGCACCGGCCAGCAGCACCATGCCGATCACCTCGCCGACAAGCAGCCCCAGCGCCACCGGCACACCGAGATTGAACAGCCAGGTCAGCGGCCAGTAAAGACGATGCTGCCACATGACAATGGGATCCTGCTCCAGGTCACGCACCTGATCGAAATCGATCTTGCTGGTGGGCCAGTCACGAATCATCCAGCCCATGTGCGCGTGCCAGAAACCCGACTTGATCGAATGCGGATCTTCATTCACATCATCGACGTGCCGATGATGAATCCGGTGACGGGCAGCCCAGACCAGAATCGAATTCTGCAGGGAAAACGTCCCGAACACGGCGAAAAACAGCCGCAGTGGCCAGGCCGCGCGGTAGGTGCGGTGCGACCACAGGCGGTGGTAGCCGGCAGTAATCGACAGCCCGGACAGCAGCAGCAGAACCCCGCAGGCCAGCCAGGCCCAGCCACTGAACCCGACCGCAAGCCCCCAAAGCGGAGCCGCAACCAGGCCCAGAAGATTGATGACAACGAAGAAAATGACGTTCGAGCGCACCAGCGGCGGCCGAACAGAAGAGTGAGAGCTGGATTGTTTCATGCAATCTTCGACCGACGACGAACCGGATAATTCAACGGCCCGTCGTCGGAACTGACCTCCTTGGTCGTACTACTTGAAAAAACGAATTGAAAGCGGGTAGCCCCATACCTCGCCTTCCGTGGCCTTGATGCCACCGATGATCGGAAAGACGATGCTGAGAAGGGCGAGGGCGGCCAGCAACAAGATTCCGATCCCGACTACGACCAGCACGAGGCTCACCACGGCATAAATCAGGGCACTGACGATCCAGTTGAACACCACATGACCATGCGGCACCAGACCGGGCAGGGAGTCCTTCTTGATCAGGTAAATGACCACCGGCACGATCAGGCCGGCCAGGGGCACGACCAGGCCGCTGAGCAGTGACAGGTGCAGGGCCATGGCCCAGTTTCGGGTCTCGCGGTCCTCGGGTTCGGCTGGCGTTTCGGTCTGGTTCTCATCCATGAGCTAGTCCTCCTTACTTTTGTAGCCGCCGGCAAAGCCGATGGCGGGTCCTCGCAGAGCGTACCGCAGCTGACCGGATTTAGCCAACCTTGTCAGGGTTTTTTCTCAGGCCGCTTCCAGCCCGAAATGCTGCGCTGGCGGGCTCGAGACAGGGTCAGCTGCCCGGCGGGCGCATCGCTGCTTATCACGCTGCCGGCGCCAATGGTGGCGCCGGCACCAATCTCGACCGGAGCCACCAGGCTGGTGTTCGAGCCGACAAAGGCGCGCTCGCCAATGATCGTCTGGTGCTTGTTGACCCCGTCATAGTTGCATGTGATGGTGCCGGCGCCGAGATTGACCGCTGCTCCCACCGCGGCATCGCCGACATAGCTCAGGTGGGAGGCCTTGGCCCCGGCTTCCAGTCGGGCATTCTTGGTTTCGACGAAATTGCCGATCTTGACGCCCTCGGCCAGCTCCGTGCCGGCTCGCAGGCGTGCAAACGGACCAACGCTGCACGCACCGCTTGTCTTTGCGCCCTCGATCACGCAGTACGGCTGCACCTCGGTGCCGGCGGCCAGTTCGCAGTCGCTGAGCACACTGCCGGGCCCCACGCTGACTCCATCACCCAGCCGGACGCGACCCTGCAACACGACATTGACGTCGATGAATACGTCGCGCCCCACTTCCACATCGCCACGCACCTGCACCGTATCGGGATCGGCCAGCGCCGCACCCTGCTCCAGCAGCGCCCGACGAGCACGCCGCTGGAACACAGCTTCCAGCGCAGCCATCTGCAACCGGTCGTTGGCTCCCATTAACTCGCTGGCGTCCCCGGCCACCACGGCCTCGACCCGACGGCCATCAGCGGCCGCCAGCCCCACGCAATCGGTCAGGTAGTATTCGCCCTGAGCGTTGTCGGCACCAACGCGGTCCAGCCACCCGGCCAGATCGCCCGCGCCAGCAACCAGCACGGCACTGTTGACCTCTCTAATGGTTCGTTCTTCATCACTGGCGTCCTTTTCCTCGCGGATTCCCCACACGGCATCGCCATCGCGCAGGATGCGGCCGTATCCTGTCGGATTGTCGGCCATGAAGCTCAAGACGGCCACATCGGCATCATTCTGAAGCAGGCCGGCCAGCGTGGCCGGGCGTACCAGCGGCATGTCGCCGGGCAGCACCAGCACTCGTGAACCGGGGTCGACGGCCGGCAAAGCCTGCATGGCGGCATGGCCGGTACCCAGACGCTGCGCCTGCACCGACCAGCGGATCGGCCGGTTGGCCAGCGCCTGCCGAACCTGGTCGGCACCCGCCCCCACGACCACGTGAATGGCTCGGGGCTCAAGTGCCTCGGCAGTATCGACCAAGTGGGACAACATCGGCCGCCCACCCACGTGCTGCAAGACCTTGGGCCGGTCCGAGTTCATGCGCCTGCCTTCACCGGCGGCAAGAATAATGACTTCAAGCATGGCGCTTTCGCCTCTGAGATGTTCGCAACGGGCAGAGTATAGCCGGCGATGATTTACCATGATGGTTTCCAGTCCTGCCGAGGCACATTCCAAGCCATGCTCGACCAACTGACTCTCGAGGATTTCACGCCGCTGATCGGGCAAACCATCGCGATTCGCTTTGGCGACAACCTTCACAATGCCGTTGTCGTTCAGTGCCAGCCAGGCTCCGGGGGGCGCCCCGGCAAACGCCAGCCTTTCAGCGTCATCGTGCGTTGCGGGGAACCGAATCGATACTGGCCGCAGGGCATCCACACCCTGGTGCACCCGGAAAACGGCGAACTGGAACTGTTTCTGGTGCCGATCGGTCCGGATGAGACCGGCATGCGCTACGAGATCACCTTTTCCTGACGAACGATTCCGGTCAGCAGACAAGGAGTTGACGGGCCGGCGCCAGCCGCTCGGCGGGCAAGCGCATGAACCAGTACACGCCGCGCTCATCCAGCAACTCGAAACCGAGCCGCTGATACCATCGTCGGGCCGGATTGAACGGCTCGACATGCAGGGTCACGGGCAGGCTGGCATCCATGGCCATGCGCACAACGGCTGCCAGCAACTGTCGGCCCAGGCCATGCCCGCGCCACTCGGGCAACAACAGGATGTCCATCAGGCGCAGTTCCCTTCCGGTTGTGTGCAGGTACAAGCGGCCGATGGGCTGGCCATCTTTTTCGACCACCAGAAAAGCGGCTCCAGGATAGTGTCTGCGGTAATGCGCCCGCTGGGCGCGAAACTGCTGGCCAACAAACTGCCGGACCTGCGCTTCCGGCCACTGGACGAGGGCCATCTCATCGGCCCGCGTGGTGCCGTACAGGGCTTCGAGAAACGTTTCATCGGCATCGCTTTCCGGGCGCAGCTTCAGCGTGGCGCTGTCGGTGAGTGCATTGACCCGTTGCCACGCGGTCCTGTTCATCAGTCACGAGGCGGAAACACACCCTGCAGGGCGATAGCAAAATAGCAGGTCAGGTACGGCTGCATGTTGTTGTGCGGCAAATTGCCACCGGCCGGGGCCAGCGCTTGTGACGCCATTGCGGTAAGCGATTCCCCTGATGACGGCTTGAACGAGGAGCCCGCACTGGGGCGGGCAATGGAGTTCCCGACCGGGGAGGTGCGGTTGGCAAGCATTCCCGTGGCCATCAGCGAATGGTCATGCTCCGGGAGTTCCGATTCGGTCAGCGTGACGGTTTCCGTCCCACCCGACTCGCCCAGGCTGCGTGAGGTCAGGCCTGGGCCCTGGCCCGGCTGCATCGGCACACATCCCTGCAAATCCGGCAACGCGAAATTCGACTTGCCGTTGCCGCCATAGGTAGTGCCCAGCAAGGCAAAAAGCGCGGTGTGCTGCGAAAGAGGCAGCAACTGCCCGTCGCACCATGCCCAACCTCTGGGCGCAAAGTTGAAAGGGAACATGCGAATTTCGGCGACAAATGGGTCGGCCATGGCGACTAGCTCCTCCAGCTCAGTTCTGAGACGGGAATATCCCGAACAGCGAAATGATGAAATTCACACACAGGAATGGCTGGACATTGTCATGCGGTTGCCCGCCTCCGACCGGGGTCACCGAGCCCGAAGCCATCGCTGCCTGCGGATTGCCACCATGAAAGTGGGACGTGGCCGATTGTTCCCCGAGCACGTTTCCACCGGGATTGGGGTCGTTGGCAACTTCCGCTGAAGCCAGTAGCGCATGGTTATGGCTTGGAATCTGGTTGGAAGTCAGCGTTACGGTCTCCGCACCGCCCGATTGAGCCAGCACGAAGTCGTTGCCTTGATGCAGGGGTATGCGGCCACGCAGATCGGGCAACGCAAAAGTCGTTTGCCCGTCACCGCCATAACTCGTGCCAATCAACTGAAACAATACTTCGTTCTCGGAAACGGGCAGCAGGCTGCCATCGCAGAACTTCCAGCCGGAGGGAGCAAAATTTCCTGCAAAAATACGGATCTCACCAATGTAGGGTTGCGTCATGGTGCCTGCTCCTAGTTCGGGCTCGGGAAAATGCCCTGCACGGCTATGCAGAAGGAAACCGTCAGGTACGGCTGCATGTTGAGGTGCGGTTGCGAATCTCCGGCATTGCTGATGGAGGCATCATTCATCGCCCCCAGTGAGCCAGGTGCAACGTAGGCATTGTCGGGCGCCTGGCGCGCGAACAGATTCCCAGTCGGCATCGACTGGTCAGCATCATCCGCCGTGGCCTGCAGCGTGTGATGATGGATCGGCATCTCGGATACGCTCAGCGCATGAGCCTGCTCGCCTCCACGTTCGCCCAGGGCATGCCCGTTGCCGACGTGAACCGGGGCGCGGCCGCGATAATCCGGCAGCGCAAAGTTGGTCTGACCATCGCCACCGAAAGTAGTGCCCAGCAGTGCAAACAGCGCCTGGTTCTGGTTGATGGGCAGCACCTGGCCGTTACACAAGGCCCAGCCCTTGGGCGGGAAACTGAAGCTCATCATGCGAATTTCGCTGAGAAACGGTTCCGACATTGCACGCTCTCCTTGATCGATTGCCCGCTGACGCCTGGTCAGGGTGTGTTGATCGGCCCCGGAATCAGGGTGATTTCCGGCGGCGCATAAACCGTGGCCGAATTGTTGTTCTCCATTTGGGTCTGTGCATCAGCGCCGTTCAACGTGTCAACCAGTTGCCCCTCCTCGTTCTGTTGAACTTCCTCGGTAAAGACCAAGTGTGCGCCATTGCCATCGAAATCGGGAGGTTCCCAACTACCGCCACCAACGCTGTTCTGGGCGATATTATCGCGAATATCCGCGCGCACCCGGGCCGGGCTTCCCTGGTCGTCGGCCGACACGAAGATAGCCGCCAAGGGGAATTCCGTGTCTGGCGCCATGGTATCGACATCGTTGTTGGTGATGGTGATATCGCTCTGGACAATCGGCAGGCCCGACGCGGTCGAGCCGCGGAAGGAAGCCTCTATGCCGCGCACGGCATTGTTCTCGTCCCAGATCTGGCGAAGGGTGTTGTCATTGATCAGCAACACCGCCTCGGTCTGCCCCTGGATCAAGACCCGGATACCATTGCCGCGAGCCCCCGAACTGGCGACCGCCGAATCACCAATGGTATTGCCGTCGATCGTGCCGGTGACCGAGCCGCCGGTCGAACTGCTCGAAGAGAACACATTGATGGCGTGCAGCGGGTCGGCAAGTTGCATGTCGTTGTCAAGCACAGACAGCGTCAGGTCAGCGGTGTTTTGTTGCGAGAAACTGGCGTGAATGCCGTTATTGCTGAAGATGTTGTTCGAGATCGTGAAATCGGCCAAGGTACTGCTGTCGCCCACGATCACCTCCAGCGCACGCTGGGGCGAATTATCCTCGAAGCTTGATCCGGCAATCGTGGCCGCGTTGGTCACCGCATCTCCGGCCATCTCGAACAAGAAGGAGTTGGCGCCGGTGGTGCCGCTGACTTCATTGAAGCTGCCGCCGCTGACGTTCATGGCGTCCAGGGTACCGGAGGTGTTGCGGATATGAACGTTGTTGCCGGCCGAACCGCTGATGTTGGTATCGGTGATGGTCAGCGTTCCGGTGACGCCTGGTACGCTGCCCGTTGGCGCACCGAACTGCAAGCCGTTCTCTCCGAACCCATCGCCGTTGTCGGTGAGATTGGCGCCAACCAGCGCGAAGTTGTGCACGCCCTGACCCCGGATACCGTCATTCCCGCTATTGAAAACATCCAGGTCATTCAGCTCGATCTCGGCGGTATCGAGCAGCAGCACGGAAACATCACCAGTATTCCGGATCAGTCCACCGCTGCCACTCGACCCGGTGCCGCGCAGGATCAAGCCACCGCTGGTCCCGGTCGTGTCCAGCAGAATGCCATGAGAGGGACCGTTGCTGCTGGTGCCGGCAGAGATACTGCGAAACTCCAGATGGTTGGCACCGATGGTGGTGTTGATCACCTCCAGGGCAGTGGCCGTCGTGGTGCTCAGGTTGTTGATCAGGCCGCCGTCGACCGCGGGATTGCACGGGTTGTCGTCACAGACCTCCACCGTGCCGTCTCCGCTGGCATGGAAAGCCACGCTATTGCCGGTGGAAAGATTCATGCCACCGGCAAAGCGTGTGGTCGTGCCCGGGTTGTCGGCAACCCGCACGCCCTGCTCGGTACTGTCCAGCGCGCCGCTCAGCGCCACCGTGCCGCCGCTCTTGTTCTGAACCAGCGCCGGGCGCCCGCCGGTGCCCGGCTGCAGGGTGCCGGAGTAGTTGACGTCGGCCGTTCCGCCATTGAGTTCCAGGGCAGCAGTGGTGGCGCCGCTGATCGCACCACCACCGAGATCTACCGTGCCGGCAACATCGGTCAGCAGGATTCCGTGCGTGCCGGTGGTGGCGCTGACCTGGTCAAAACCGGCGCCGGAAACGGTACCGTCATCCAGGTGCAGCCCCGAACCGCTGCCGGTAATGCTCACGCCCGAGACGGTCAGGGTTCCGAAGTCATCGCCGAATACTCCAAAGTCGTTGGTGTCGCCCACGTGCAGACCGTGGATGGCATTGCCGCTACCCAGGGCGATGCCATGACCACCGGCGTTGGCTATCACCGGTTCGGTCGAGACCGGCGGCAGCGGACTGTCATCCGGTGCGCCTTGGCCGGCATGGGTTTCAAGATTACCGACATCGGCATGACCAACCAGGGTCTGATTGTCCAGCAACGTAATGCCGCCGGTGTAGTCACCTGATCCGGTGTGAAGGAACAGCACCTCGCCGGCTGCAGCGGAGCTCGCCCCGGCCAGGCTGTTGAACGGCGAGGCAAGACGCCCGTCACCACCACTGGCAGCCGAGTTGTCGAAGTACCAGACCATCCCCTGCACATCGAAGGTCACGGTACCGGTTGCACTGCCAAAGCCGTTGCTGGCCGAATACTGGAATGACGCCGAGCCGTTGTGACCGGCCGCCGGACTGAAACTGAAGGTGCCGGTTGCGGCATTAACGGCCGCATCGCCGTTGGTGTCGCTGACCACCGAGATGGACAGGCTGTCGCCGCTGGTCAGACTGAACAGTGAGAAACCGCTGTCGTGGGCGGTGTCAACGTGGGTATTGCCCAACAGGGTTGCGGGGAAGTTGTGGTCGTTGGCCTCGGGTCGCTCGCCGATGGCCACCGACACCGTGGCGCAGTCGGGCGGATTGGCACCGTCGTCCAGGCAGTATTCAAACGTGTCAATGCCGGTGAAGCTTGCACTGGGTGGGATGTAGGAGAAGCCGCCGTCAGTACTCAGAGTGACGCTGCCGCCATTGGCGCTGGTCGGGGTCGGATTGGCAATGCTGGCCGCGGGGAAGCCCAGGGTGTCGTTGGTCAGTACCCCGTTGGCATCGGATACCACCAGTGTTGTGTCGATACTGCCATGGTAAGGCATGCTGCCCGGTGACGAGTCGGACGGGATGCCGCCACTGGGGTTGTCGTTGGCCTGTGGCGCCTCGGTTACGGTCAGTTCAAACGACTGGTCGTCATCTCCCATGGTGTTGGTGGCCGTCAATTCCAGGTTGTGGACCCCGCCGGTGCCGGCATCGGGCGTGCCGGACAGCGTGCCGTCGGCCGCCAGGCTGAGTCCGTCGGGCAACGTGCCGGAGGTGATGCTGAAGGTCGGGTCCGGGTGACCGTCAGCGGTCACGCTGAAGCTGCAGGTACTACCGGCCTCGCAGCTGTGATTGTCGGCCGAGGTGATGGACGGTACCTGGCCAACGTTGAGCGTGAAGGCCTGGGTGCCATCCGTGCCGATGCCGTTCGAGGCCGTCAGCTCCAGGTTGTAGGCGCCGCCGGTCCCCGCGTCGGGTGTGCCCGAAAAGGTGCCATCGGCCGCCAGGCTGAGCCCGTCGGGCAGTGAGCCGGACGTGATGCTGAAGGTCGGTTCGGGATGGCCGTCGGCCGTCACGGTAAAGGCGCAGGCACTGCCAATCTCGCAGTTGAGCGTGTCCGCCGAAGTAATGGTGGGTGCCTCGTTGACGGTGAGCGTGAAGGGTTGCTCGTCACTGTCGATGGAATTGGTGGCCGTCAATTCCAGGTTGTAGACCCCGCCGGTGCCGGCATCGGGTGTGCCGGACAGGGTGCCGTCGGCCGCCAGACTGAGTCCGTCGGGCAGTGTGCCGGAGGTGATGCTAAAGGTCGGGTCCGGGTGACCGTCGGCGGTCACGCTGAAGCTGCAGGTACTACCGGCCTCGCAGCTGTGATTGTCGGCCGAGGTGATCTCCGGTACCTCACCGACGGTGAGCGTGAAGGTCTGGGTATCGTCGCTGCCAATGCCATTGCCGGCCGTCAGGGTGAGGTTATAGGTACCGCCGGTACCGGCATCGGGCGTGCCGGACAGTTCACCGCTGTTGCTGTCCAGGCTCAGGCCTGCCGGCAGGCCGGGCAGGTCGAAGGTCGCGGCCGGATGACCGTCGGCTTCAAAGGTGAAACTGCAGGTGCTGCCCACTTCGCAGGCATGGTTGTCATCCGAGGTGATGGACGGGGCCTCGTTGACGGTCAGCGTAAAACTCTGTTGATCGCTGCCGACACTGTTGCTGGCCGTGGCAGTGAGGTTGTAGACACCGCCAGTACCATTGTCCGGGGTGCCACTGAGTTCTCCGGAACTGGAGTCCAGACTCAGCCCATCGGGCAGGTCGGGCAGGTCGAACTCGGGGTCGGGCAGGCCCGTCGCGGTCAGTGTGAAACTGCAAGTGCTGCCCACCTCGCAGCTGTGGCTGTCGGCCGAGGTGATCTCCGGGGCCTCGCCGACGGTGAGCGTGAAGGCCTGGGTGTCGTCACTGCCGATGCCGTTGCCGGCCGTCAGGGTAAGGTTATAGGTGCCGCCGGTACCGGCATCGGGCGTGCCGGACAGTTCACCGCTATTGCTGTCCAGGCTCAGGCCTGCCGGCAGGCCGGGCAGGTCGAAGGTCGCGGCCGGATGACCGTCGGCTTCAAAGGTGAAACTGCAGGTGCTGCCCACTTCACAGGCATGGTTGTCATCCGAGGTGATGGACGGGGCCTCGTTGACGGTCAGCGTAAAACTCTGCTCGTCGTCGCTGCCAATACCGTTGGCGGCCGTCACGGTCATCGTCCAGACACCACCGGTGCCTGCGTCCGGTGTGCCAGTCAGGCTTTCGTCCGCGGCATCGAAGCTGACGCCATCGGGCAAGTCGCCCTGTACAGTGATGACCGGCTCGGGATAGCCGGTGGCCGAAAAATCGAACTCGCAGGTCGTGCCCGCCTCGCAGGTGTGGCTGTCGTCTGAGGTGACCTCCGGCGCCTGGTTGACGGTGACCTCAACCCGCGCCTGATCATCGCCGGCAGGGTTTTCGGCCTGGTAGTAGAACTCGAACGGTCCGGTGTGGCCCGTCGGAGGCAGGAACGACAGACTGCCATCGGCCTGCACTTCCACGTTGCCGTCCGGGGCGATCGATACACTACTGCCGGCAGCGTGATCAGTGGCTGTCCCGCCCAGATCTCCCCCACCAAAACTGGCCACTTCCGGAGCCGGCACGCCACCATCGTTGGCCAGCAGCCCCGGAGCCGGTTGCTCAAAGAGCTGTCCGACCTCTGCCTGGTAGTCATCGTCAACGGCCTCCGGCGGACTCTGAACCTGAACGGTGACCGTGGCATCGCTGCTGCCACTGATGTTCTCCAGCCGGTACTCGAATGTGAAATCGCCCTCGAATCCGGTTTCCGCCTGAAATTCGAAGCTGCCGTCAGCCTGCACGCTCAGATTGCCGTCCGCTCCGACCGTGATACTGGTACCGGCGCCGTGGTCCGTCACTTCACCACCCAGACTGCCACCACCAAAACTGGCCAGTTCCGCGGCCGGGATGCCCAGGATGTCATTGTCCAGCAGGCCATCAGCCGCCGACACCGCCAGCAAGGATGTCTCCACGGTGACATAGTCGTCATCGGCTGCCTGCGGGGCGGTGGTGAACTGCAGTGCGGCATCAATGCGTACGCACAGGCGCTGGCCACCAGCGTCCCGACGGGCAAACAGGGCGCGGATATCAACCCCGTTTTCCGGGTCGCTGGCCGCCGTTTCGGCCAGCAGATCCTGCATGCTCCAGTTGAACACCTCGCCGTCGAGAACACAGGCTGCCCCGGCGGCTCCTCCAGCCACCAGGCAAGCCAGGGCGGCAAATGTGAGACGCCCCCGGCGATTGAGAATCAACAGGCCGGTCAGAAGCAGTAGCAGTGCCAGCACACCCAGGGCGACGGTTCCGGCCAGTGGAACAGGAATGGCCGGCAGTCCGTCCAGCACGATATCCTCACCACCCAGGCCGCTCATCAGCACCGAGTCATTGCCTGAATCATCCCTGGCAACCAGCGCCAGCCGCAGGTCGTTGAAGCGATCGGAATGCGACAGGGGCAGGTACGTCTCGATGACGTTGAAGCCGTCTAGTCCGTTGCCGATGCCAACCGGCCACTCCCCGGCATCCACCACCTCGGACGGCCCGAACTGATCGCCAGCCGGATCGATGCAATGGCGCCGCTCGACCCGCACCACGCGCGCCTGGTCACTGCCATCGGTTTCGACAAAGGTGCTGAGAATCGACTCGACGCCGTCAAAGGGGCCGGCCGGGGTGGAGACAGTGCAGCCGGTCGAGCTGCTGCCATCAAGGTCAACAAGCAGATCGAACTGCGATTCGACCGCGAACGCGGCAGCCCCATGAAGGGCAAGGAGTACGATTAGCAAACGGTAGGCCACTGCCGACGCTCCCTATGTCAGGCTCTGCCCCTTTTTACCCCTGCTGTTCAGGACACATACTCGGCCTGAAATTGATCATTGTCAAGAAAATCGCGGCCGGCTGTTGGTAGCACAAGATTTGTCCAGCCTCATGATTCTACCCAAGGAGGTCCATTAACCGAATCAGCACAGACACGTGCAAGTAAGGTGAAATCGCTTGAGAGCGTAGCGAGCGCGTGGCTGCCGGACGCCGGCAGGCGCGCGCAGTAGCTCTCAACCGATTTCGGGATTAAAGAAAGGCCCCGGGCGAGGGAGGACCCGGGGCCTGTAGTCGGATCCGGTTTGGGGACTGTAACCGAATCCTCATGACTCACCTAGGGAGGGAGGTGAGTCAAACCATGCGCATGGCGATAGTTCAGACCGGGCTTTCTCCGGAAAAGTTCCTAATGTTGCAAAAAATTTCGAATTTTTTTTGTTTTCCTTAAATATCAAAAGGTTAGTGCGCGCTTTCCCAGTCTTTCCCGGTGCCGGCATCGACTTCCAGGGTCACATCGAGGCGGGCAGCGGACTGCATGCGCTCGACCACGCCCGCAGTGACCGCCTCGAGCGCTCCGTTTTCGACCTCCAGCACCAGTTCATCATGCACTTGCATGACCAGTCGCGCGGGTACTTTTTCGCTCTGAATCCAGGCATCGACGTCGATCATGGCGCGCTTGATGATGTCGGCGGCCGTGCCCTGCATGGGCGCGTTGATGGCGGCGCGCTCGGCGGCCTGGCGACGGGCCGGGTTGCGCGAGCGGATCTCGTCGGCCCACAGCCGGCGCCCGAACAGGGTTTCGACGTAACCGTCCTCGCGTGCCTGTTTGCGGATACGGTCCATGAATTCCTTCACCCCGGGATAGCGCTCGAAGTAACGCTCGATATAGTGCTCGGCTTCCGAGCGCGGCAACTCGAGCTGGCGCGACAGGCCCCAGGCGCTCATGCCGTACATCAGGCCGAAGTTGATCGCCTTGGCCGCGCGGCGCTGCTCCGGCTCGACCTGGTCGATGTCCAGACCGAACACCTCCGCGGCGGTGGCCTGGTGAATGTCCTCGCCGTCGGCGAAGGCCTGGAGCAGGCGCTCGTCGCCGGACAGGTGGGCCATGATGCGCAACTCGATCTGCGAGTAGTCGGCCGCCAGCAAGGTGGTGCCTTCCGGTGCAATGAAGGCCTTGCGGATGCGCCGGCCCTCGGGTCTGCGAATGGGAATGTTCTGCAGGTTGGGGTCGGTCGAGGACAGCCGGCCGGTGGCGGCGATGGCCTGGTGGTAATGGGTGTGGACACGGCCGGTCTCGCGGTTGACCTTTCCAGGCAGACTGTCGGTGTAGGTGCTCTTGAGCTTGGCCAGGCCGCGATGTTCGAGGATCAGGCGCGGCAAGGCATGCTCGGCGGCCAGTTCCTGCAACACATCCTCGGCCGTCGACGGCTGCCCGCCCGGCGTCTTGCGCCGCGGTTCCAGCCCGAGCTTGTCGAACAGGATCTCGCGCAACTGCTTGGTCGAGCCCAGCTTGAATTCCTGCCCTGCTTCGGCATGCGCCTGTTCGATCAGTTCGTCCATGCGCTGTTCCAGCTCGCGACTCTGGGCGGCGAGCTGGTCGACGTCCAGCGCCACGCCGGTGCGCTCCATGCGCGCGAGCACGGGGATGAGCGGAATCTCCAGCTCCTCGTACACGCGCCGGGGGCCGTGGAGCGCCTCGAGTTTCGGCCACAGATGCCGGTGCAGGGCCAGGGTGACCTCGGCATCCTCGCCGGCATAGTCGGCCGCCGTGGCCACCGGCACCTGGTCGAAGGTGACCTGCTTCTTGCCCTTGCCGGCCACCGCCTCGAACGAGGTGGTCTGACGGCCAAGGTAGCGGGAGGCCAGCGAGTCCATGTCATGACGCGTGGCTGTGGAATGGTAGAGGTAGGACTCGAGCATGGTGTCGTGGGCCACACCGGCCAGGCTGACGCCGGCGCGGGCCAGCACGTTGAGGTCGTACTTGAGGTGCTGGCCGACCTTGGCGCGCCCGGCATCCTCGAGCACCGGGCGCAACGCCTCGACGGCCTCGTCGCGATCGAACTCGTTGTCCTGGTCGGCATGGGCCAATGGCACGTAGTAGGCCTTTCCGCTTTCGACGGCGAAGGCAAAGCCGACCAGGTCGGCTTCAAGCGCTTCCAGGCTGGTGGTCTCGGTGTCGAAGGCGATCAGTTCGGCCTGCTCCAACGTCTCGACCAGCGCCTTGAGGCCGGCGCGGGTGGTCACCGTTTCGACAACCAGCTCACTTTCCTCGATCTCATCGGCCTCGCTGTACTGCTTCAGCCAGGTGGCGAAGCCGAATCGCTTGAGCAGTTCGATCATGCGCGCCCTGTCCGGCCCGGCCGGCCGCAGTTCATCGAGCTCCAGCCCCAGTTCGACCTGTTCGTCCAGCGCCACCAGCTCGCGCGAGAGCGGGATGGTGTCGAGCGCGGCACGCAGGTTGTCGCCGATCTTGCCGCCGACCTCGTCGGCTCGCTCGATCAGCTCGTCCAGGCTGCCGAATTTGTTGAGCCACTTCGCCGCGGTCTTGGGTCCGACCTTCTCGACCCCGGGAATGTTGTCGGACGTGTCGCCGGTCAGCGCAAGCAGGTCGGCAATGCGTTCCGGGCCGACGCCGAATTTTTCCTCGACTGCGGCCGGATCGTAGCGCTTGTCCTGCATGGTGTCTTCGAGCACCACGCCCTCGTCGACCAGCTGGGCCAGGTCCTTGTCGCCCGACGAGATCAGCACATCGAGACCCTCGGCACGCGCGCGCCGGGTCAGCGTGGCGATCACGTCATCGGCCTCCACGCCCTCGATGACCAGACGCTTCAACCCCATGGCATCGACCAGCTTGTGCAGCGACTCGATCTGGCTCCGGAGCTCGTCGGGCATGGGCGGACGATTGGCCTTGTAGTCCTCAAAGGCCTCGTGCCGAAATGTCTTGCCCGGTGCGTCGAAGATCACCGCCACGCGCTCGGGATCATGCTGCTCGGTCAGCCGCCGGAGCATATTGGCCACGCCGAAGATGGCGCCGGTGGGCTGACCCTCGGCATTGGTCAGGCTGGGCAGGGCATGAAAGGCGCGGTAGAGATAGGACGAGCCATCGACCAGGCACAGTTGTGGCGACTTCGACATGGAATTCTGGAAGCATCGGTGTCGGGGACGGCTCATGATAACCAACCCGGTGAGGAAAACGTATGGAATGACAATTCCCCGAAATGGTCAAAACCGATAGACTGACATCATGACACCTCAGCCCGGAGACCCCCTATGTTCCGTCTGATTGCCCTGCTTGCGGCCTTGTCCATGACCGCGTCTACATATTCCGCCACGGGCGACGAACCACCCGAAAGCGATGCCGCTTCACCTCCACCCATTCCGGAGCATGAGCCACTACCGCCCAAGGTGCAGGATCCCGACGAGATGCTTGAACCCCAGGTGGTGATCCGGCGCGAAGATGACCGCATCATCGAGGAATACCATGCCGGAGGCGTGGTCTACATGATCCGCATCGTGCCTGCAGTCGGTCCCCCGTACTACCTGATCGACACCACCGGAGACGGAAATTTCGACTCTCGCCACGAACACATGGAGCCGGTGCGTCCGGCGCACTGGAAGATATTCGAGTGGTGAGGGGCCCGCACGGCGGGCCGGTTAAAGGTGAAAGGTTAAAGGAGCGAGTATTGGTGGACCGATGCAGAGGTCTTGAAAGCAGCGCGTGGCCCGGCGCGGCACGGTACGGTGTTGGCGTACGACAGCGAGCGAAACCCCTTTTACCTTTTACATTTTACCTTTTACCTCCTCAGCCAACTTCCTGAACTGCTCCATCGACAATGTCTCGGCACGAGCACCCGGGTCGATGCCGGCCGCCTTGATCTGTTCGGCATCCAGCAGGCCTTTCAGGCTGTTTCTCAGTGTCTTGCGGCGCTGGCCGAAGGCGCGGCGGGCGACTTCGGTGAATGCCGGCAAAAGCGTCCGATCCGACTCGGACAGTGCCCTGGGCGCCAGCCGGACAATGGCGGAATCCACCTTCGGTGGTGGCCGGAAGGCGCCCGGCGGAACGTTGAACAGGCGCGTCATGTCGCAATGAAACGCGGCCATCACCGAAAGCCGGCCATACTGGCGTGAACCTGGCCCGGCTACCATGCGGTCAACCACTTCCTTTTGCAGCATGAAATGCATGTCCGCAATATCGGCCTGGCTGTCGAACAGGTGAAACAGGATGGGCGTGGAGATGTTGTAGGGAAGATTGCCCACAATACGCACCGGCCGGTCCGGGGCCAGCTCGACCAAATCAACCGTGAGCACATCGGCCTGGATCACCGTCAAGCCATCGGGATGGCCGAGGCGCTCACCCAGGGTGGCCGCCAGATCGCGGTCGAGCTCGATTGCGGTCAGGGCCCTGACATGTTCCAGCAACGGCGCAGTCAGCACGCCTTCGCCCGGGCCAATCTCGATCAGGTGGTCATCGGGGCCCGGGGCGATGGCGCGCACCAGGCGGCTGACGATATTGGCGTCGTGCAGAAAATGCTGGCCGAAGCGCTTGCGCGGTCGATGCCGGTTCACGGCCCCGGTGCCATAAGCTGCCGGGCCAGCGCCACGGCGCTACTCAGGCTGCCACCATCGGCCCGGCCCGTGCCGGCCAGATCCAGTGCGGTGCCGTGATCGACCGAGGTCCGCACGAAAGGCAGGCCGAGGGTGACATTGACGGCATGCCCGAAGCCAACATGCTTGAGCACGGGCAGCCCCTGATCGTGGTACATCGCCACGACCGCATCATGCTGGCGCAGCTGGGTGGGCACAAAGGCGGTATCGGCCGGCAGCGGCCCACTGATCTGCATGCCGGCCGCGCGTGCCTGTTCCAGGACCGGCTCGATGATCTCGATTTCCTCGTCGCCCAGGTGCCCACCCTCACCGGCATGCGGATTGAGCCCGAGCACGGCGATGCGCGGCTCCTGGATACCGAAGCGCGCAAGCAGTTCTCCGTGCAGCAATTCGAGCGTGCGCCTGACGCGTCGCGCCGTGATCGCAGCCGGCACATCCTTTAAGGGCAAGTGAGTGGTGACCAAGGCTACCCGAACTCGTCCGGCGGCCAGCATCATGACGACATCGTCGACGCCGGCCTGTGCGGCCAGGTACTCCGTATGACCGGAAAACGCAATGCCGGCAGCATTGATCACACCCTTGTGCACCGGCCCCGTCACCAGCCCTCCTGCACGCTGCTCAAGGCACTCGCGCGCCGCCGTGTGCAGGCATTCCAGCACGTAGGCCGAGTTGTTCGGATCCAGTTGCCCGGGCTGTTCGGGCGCGCCCATGGTCACGGGCAGGCAACGAATGCCGCCGATGGCATCGGCGCTGACATCGGACAGCTCGACGATATCGGCGTCCAGATCGATCCGGGCCGCCGCACGACTCAGCAGCCCGGGGTCGGCCACCAGCACGATGGCCGGATCCTCGGCTGCCGCGCGCACCGCCAGCTCCGGGCCGATCCCGGCCGGTTCACCCGGGGTCAGCAGCAGCGAGGCAGGCACAAACTACAGCCTTACGTCGACGTAGGACTCGCCGCGCATTTGGCGCAGAAAGCGTTCGACCTCTTCCTCGGCACGCTGCTCGAACAGCATCTCGCGCGCCTGCGAACGCATGGCATCGGCGGTGCGATCGGCCTCGCGCACATCCTCGAACTTGACGATGTGCCAGCCGGACTGGCTGCGAAACGGCTCGGACACTTCGCCGGGCTCCATCCGATCGAGCATCTGCTGAATGCTGGAGCCATACTGGCCTGTCGGGAACCAGTTGAGCAAACCACCCAGATTGGCCGAGGTTTCGTCGGTCGAATAGCTTCGCGCCAGCTCGGCAAAATCCTCACCGTCGGCAATGCGCTCGTGCAGATCCCGGATACGCTGTTCAGCCTGCTCCGGCGAGACCAGTTCGGTCGGTTCGACCATGATGTGACGGGCGCGGTACTCCCGTACGATCACCTGGGAATGGTCACGCGTATCACGGACCTGCAGGATCACGAAACCGGCAGGAGTGCGAATCGGGCCGGCAATCGTGCCCGGCTCCTGGCCTTCGATCTCGTCGGCAAACATGGGTGGCAGCGCGTTGAGATTGCGCCAGCCGAGATCACCGCCTTCCAGTGCTTCGGCACCCTGCGAGTAGGTGATAGCCGCGGCAGCGAAGTCCATGCCGCCACGCAGCTGCCCAAGCACTTCCTCGGCTCGACCCTCCGCTTCACTGACTTCCGCCGGACTGGCTGCCTCGGGAACGTTGATCACGATCTGCGACAGCAGATACTCCCGGCCACCGAGTCGATCAGATGCCAACAACATGTCAATCTCGGTTTCGGTGATGTCATCCATCGACTGCGCCACACGCTGGCGCAAGCGAGAGCTGAGCATCTCCTGTCGTATCTCCTCGCGAAACTCCGAGAACTCGATGCCATCGGATTCCAGGGCCATGCGCAACTGCTCAATGGTCATGCCATTGTTCTGGGCGACATGGTTGAGAGCCTGATCGACATCCGAATCGGAAACACGAATACCCGTGGACTCGGCACGCAGCACCTCCAGACGGTTCATGATCAGACGTTCAAGCATCTGTTCCTCGACCACGCTGCGCGGCGGCAGCGACTCTCCACGCGCCTGCACCTGGCGCTCGAGGTGGGTAATGGCATCATCGAGTTCACTTTTCAGGATGACGTCCTCCTCGACCACCGCGACGATACGGTCGACTTCGCGTTCCTCGGCGTGACCCACCGAGATCAGCGCCAGCCCCATGGCCAGCAGGGGAATCGTCCGGATCGTGGCTAATTTCATTACGCTCATTGCTTCTCCGAAAATATCATTCATCGCTGGTCAGGGATGGTCCCTGAACAGCTCGTAGGGTGCGCGACCCAGGCTGGCCAGGCCCCGCAACTCCAGCTCCATGAACACCGAGGTGCGCCGATCGCCATCCCGGTCACGGACATAATCACGTGCCGTCAGGCGCAACGCCCAGCAGCAACTCTCGTATTCCACGCCGCCGAGAATCTCCAGCGGCTCGTTGTCTTCAAACGAATAGAGTAACCGACCGATCAGCTTCAGGCGCTCATTGACCGGATATCTGAAGCGCACATCGGCCTGATCGACCTGGTCACGGCGCATGCGGTAACCCAGCGCGGCCTGGCGCGCATCCTGTCCGCGGTAGGTCAGACCAACGCGCGCGACTTCGGTTTCATTGTTCAGGCTGTCCCACTGCAGGCCGGCCGACACCGCCAGGGCCTCGGCCGGTCGCCATACGGTTTCGGCCAGCGTCGAGGAGCGGCTGCCCTGCTCTTTCTCGCGTCCGGGCAACTGGACCCGGCGGTCGCTGAAGTGAACGATCTGGCCGACATGCCCTTCGAGCAGGCTGCGGCCATCGCTCGCCTCGATCAGGCGGGAGCTCAGGGCCAGCGCCAGCTGGTTGGCATCCCCCTGGCGATCGGCGCCGGTAAACCGGTTGTGATGAAACAGTTGACTGAATCCAAAAGTCAGTTCGCGCGTATCGAAGTCGGGCAGATCGGCCTGGTCGCGGTAGGGCACGTACAGGTAGTAGAGCCTGGGCTCCAGGGTCTGTATCCGATCGCTGCCGGCCGGACGCTCGAAGAACAGGCCGGCATCGAGGCTGGCGATGGGCAGGGTTCGATCAGGATTGCGGCGATGGTCGCCATCGAGCCGATAATGTGTGGTTCTGAGCGCCAGTTCCGGCTGCACGAAACTGCCCGGGGTCAGCCAGCGGTAGCGCAGGACAGGCCGAACATCCAGCCGCGTACCGGTGACCCCGACATCGCGGTCGAAATGCACCAGCTCGGAGTCCACCAGCCACTCCAGCCCATGGGCCATGGGGCGACCGGCCTGGAACTGAATTCTCGGCAGACGCCGGTAGGGCGCCCGCTCCGCGGCGACACTGTCGTCTAGGAGCTGAAAGTCATCGGCGCCAAGATCCAGGCGCCAGCCGGAACCGCGGCCACTAAGCGCCACCGAAGAGCGCAGGAACTGCACGGAGGACTCGACCAGATCATTGCCCAGATCAATGAAGTAGTCATCATCACTGGCCCTGCGCAGGTCGGCACGCGCGTTCCATCCAGGTGCCAGGCGCGCCCGGTAATCGAACTGGCCGAAGTAACGGGTCAGTCCGGCCCGACGGTCGTCGGGCAGAATCTCGAGATCGGCCTGCCCACGCTGGCTCGCGGTCAGAAAACGATACTCACTGTCGAGCATGACGCCACGGCGCTGAATCCAGCGCGGCGTCAGGGTGGCGTCCTGGTTGGGTGCAATGTTCCAGTACCAGGGCACGCTGAGATCAAGCCCGTCGCCGCCGGAAAACCCGATGCGGGGGTAGAGGAATCCGCTCTTGCGCTCGTCGTTAAGCGGGAAGCTCATGTAGGGGAGGTACATCATCGGCACACCCCGGAACTCGAGGCGGGCGTGACGGGCGGTCCCGACCCCCTCGGCCAGGGCCAGCTCGACGCGGGCCGCCCGCAGCTGCCAGTCGGGCTGGTCGGGGTCGCAGGTGGTAAACGCGAAACGTTCCAGGCGCGCCTGCCCGGGCTCGACCATGGCCACCGAATCGGCATGGCCGGACCCGTCATGGCCCACCAGGCGATAAATCACCTCGTCGAATCGCCCGGTGCCATCGGTCGCATCATAATAGGCGCGGGCCGCTTCGATCTGAATGAGCGAGTCGGTATAGCGCAGCCAGACGGGGATATCGACCAGGCGCGAGTCGGGATCAAAGCTCAGGGACTCGGTCTCCAGCAACTGGTCGAACTGCTTGAGACGCACCCCATCGCTGAAACGAACCGGCTCATCGCTCGGCGCGCTGTAGGCACCGGCCCGGATCTGTGCCTCGGACACCGATTCGCGGGCACCCTCGTCGGCGACGGCATGAGGCGGCTCGCACCAGTCCGGACGATCGACCGGCGTGACAGCCGGCAGCGACGCCGTCCACAACAGGCCTGAAACCACGACAATGGCAAAAATGCGGGTCAAGCGACCTTCCAGAACGGAAACAGCCAGGTATGGTCGCCGACAAACGCCCACGGATCAATCCTCTCCGGCAAGAAAACGGGCCCTGCGTGCCGCCGTCCATTCGGCCATTTCAGCCGCCTCGGTGTGCAGGCAGTGCAGGTCCCCGTCGCAGGTCTCGTCCAGTCGCCTGGCGAAAGCCTCGATGCCGGCTTCGTAGGTGGCCACACTGGCCAGGTGGGCGTTGTTGATCTCGCCATCCAGCCAGCGCGACTCCACCGGGCGATCATTTGCCGATGCAAATGCCCTGATGCGCTCGCGCAAGTCCTCGAACACGGCCTTTTTGTTGTCCGCCAGTGCCTCTTCCGGCCCACCCTCCTCGTAAAGCGCCTCCAGTTGCAGCCGCGCTTCGAGCAGCAGCTTGATGAACGCTGTGTGCAGTGCCAGCTCTTCTTCCCAGCGGGCCAGCCGCTGCTGCTCGCCACGCGAGCGTAACCAACGCCGCACGCCCTCTCGCTCGATCAGGCCGGCGTAGGCTTCGTTGAACGCGGTATCACCGCGCACGAATAGCTTTTCGTGCGCCAGCTCGTGAAAAATCAGCCCGACCAGCCAGACCTCGTCGCGGGCCAGCATGGTATTGAGCACCGGATCGGCAAACCAGCCCAGGGTGGAATAGGCCACGGCAGGCATCACCGCCACATCCAGACCCTGCTTTTCCAGTCGGTCGGCCTGCCGACGGGCCGAATCGTCCCGGAAGTACCCGCGGTAGGCCAGGCAGCCCACCAGTGGATAGCACCAAGTCTTCGGGTCCATGGAAAAGCGCGGCGTGGCAACCACGTTCCAGACGGCCGCATCGCGTTCCAGATCGGCATAATAGGTGTAGGAGCGACTGTCGGGCAGGCCGAGTTCGGTCACGGCGAAGGCGCGGGCCGCCAGGGCGACTTCAAGCTGTTCGCGCAGCGTCTCCGGGGTTTCGGGATCGGCCAGCACCTGCTCGATGGGCTGGCGCTTGCACAACATTTCCATCTGCCCGCGTGCCGCCTGCCCGTACCAGCCGACGGTCGCGCAGCCGCTCAGCCACAGAATGCAAAACGCAAGGAAGATCGACTTGGACAACAACTGGTATCTCGATGAAGAGTTCTGGCGCACGTTCGGCCCGCTGATGTTCAATGCCGATACCTTCGCCCGTGGCGAGGAGGAAATCGAATGCTTACTGAGTCTGCTCGACATGCCGCCGGTGCCGACGCTCGACCTGGGGGCCGGCCCCGGCCGTCACAGCCTGCCGTTGGCACGTTCAGGGTATCCGGTCACCGCCCTGGACACCAGCGCTTATCTGCTCGACCAATTGGGTGAATCGGCCAGCGATCTGCCCGTCGAGATCATGCGGGCCGACATGCGCGAGTTCGTCCGCGAGCAGGCCTTTGGACTCGTCCTGGTGATGTGGACCAGCTTCGGCTACTTTGAGAATGAAGCCGATCATGCCCGCGTGCTCGAAAACATGAGCGCCAGTCTCAGGCCGGGCGGCAGGCTGGTCCTTGACCTGGTCGGGCTGGAAACCCTGTGTCGCACCATGGAACCGGTGCACCTGACCGAATACGACGACGGCCGACTGCTCGTGGAACGGCCCGCGCTGATCGACCACATGACCCGACTGGACAACGAGTGGCTGCTGATCGATGGCGATACCATCCATCGCACGCATTTCTCGCATCGTGTCTGGTCGGCCGGGGAGATCAGCAGCCTGCTGAACAGCCACGGCTTCGACATTCTCGCCATCCACGGCGACTACCAGGGCGCCGACTACGATCTCGAAGCCGAGCGCATGATCGTGATCGCCCAACCGATTGAATCCACATGACCCTCAAAGGCCACCAACAATGACCAGGCGGCCGAAAACCGAACAGGAATGGCGCGAGCGGCTGACCGACGAGCAGTATCGCGTCACCCGGGAGGCTGGCACCGAAGCGCCGTTTTCCGGCGAGTACAACGACCACTACGAGCAAGGGGTGTATCACTGCGTGTGCTGCGACCACCCGCTGTTCGATTCCGGCTCCAAGTTCCAGTCCGGCTGCGGCTGGCCCAGCTTCCATTCCGAGCTCGACGAAGCCGGCATCGAACAACGCCTCGACACCTCCCACGGCATGCGCCGCATCGAGTTGCTGTGCGCCAACTGCCAGGCCCACCTCGGCCACATCTTCGATGACGGTCCGCCGCCCACCGGCAAGCGCTACTGCATCAACTCGGTGGCCCTGAGATTCGAACCGGAAGACTAGTGGCGCCGGCATCGTCCTGGTGGTACAAGAGCAGGGGAAGCGCACATGAAGGCTGACCGAAAATCCGGACAGAATCCGTATAAGTCAGGTAACAACCACAACAAACGCCGTGACACGTCCTGATTGCGAACGGATGGTCGCGGAATGAATTGAATCAACACGCACGATTTGCAGGAGGAAGATCAATGTACTGGAGAACCATTGCAGGAGTCTGCATGCTGGCATTCCTGACCGGCTGCCCCACGGCTGGCACCACCGGCCAGGTTCGGGACAGCGGCTCCGGGGCCAGCATGGCCGAGGCACGTGCCGCTCACTACGACGGCCCCCAGGCCCGCATCGCGGTGGCCCGTTTCGAGAACAAGGCCGGCAATACCGGCGGCTGGTGGAACCAGTCCATCGGTGATGGCATGGCGGACATGCTGACCACCGCCCTGTTCCAGACCAACCGCTTCATCGTGCTTGAGCGCGGTGCCATCGACGATGTCATGGCCGAACAGGACCTGGGCGCCAGCGGCCGTGTTCGCGGCGAAACCGCCGCGGCCATCGGTGAAATCGAGGGTGCCGAGCTGCTGGTCGTTGCCGCCGTCACCGAGTTTTCCGAGGACAGCGGTGGCACACGGGGTTCGGTCGGCGGCGGTCGCCTGGGCCGCGCACTGGGCAGTATTGCCGGGGGCACCAGTTCCGCTCACATGGCCATCGACCTGCGCATCATCGATACCGACACCAGCCGCATTCTTGCCGCCACCAGCGTCGAGGGCGAAGCCCGCGATTTCGACATCGGCGGCGCACTTTCGACCTACACCAGCCGCCACAGCCTGGGTGGCGCCCTGGAAACCTGGGAAAACACGCCCCGCGAGAAGGCCCTGCGTCAGGTCATCGGCAAGGCGGTCGAAGAAGTGGTCAGCCGGACGCCGCAGCAGTACTACCGTCACGGCGGACAGGCAACTGCCTCGGCCACCCAGACCGGTGGCTCACAGGCCAGCGCCAACAGCGATGACCGTGTCGTGATCACCGCCGGGTCGATCAACGTGCGCTCGGGTCCGTCTTCGGAAGGCTCGGTGGAGTTCACCCTGAGCTCAGGCGCCATCGTCAATGTCACCGCCCGTGCCGGTGAGTGGATGCAGATTGAGGATGACCAGGGCCGCACCGGCTGGGTGGCCGGCGAACACACCCTGGCCATCGAGTAGGATCCGAGCTACTCGAACTGGGCTTTCAGGCCCGGCAGCCACGGTTCAACCGACTGCCGGGCACGCTCGGTGGCATTGAGTGCCGTGTACTCGACCTGCTCCAGCGGCGATGAAGCCATCTCCCGGCCCAGGTACAGATCGAAGGTTTTCGCCTCGAGTTGCACGATCCAGGCCGTCTCGACCCGATTGTAGAAACTCAGCTCACGGCTTCCGGCCGGAAGTGCGCGCGCCACCACCAGGTAGCGAACCCCGGCTTCGGCGGCTGGTTCGGCCAGGCCGGACAAGTCGACTTCCTCGCCGTCAATGAAGCGCCGGTAATTCCCCATGAACTGCCGATCGACCAGCGGCGGACTGACCTCACGCAGCGACTGCTCGATTTCGTTGGCCATGGGATCAGCAATCACCGGGTCACCCACCCCGATGACCGCGATTCCGCGTGGACGCTCAGGCTGCTCCGTGGGTTCACTGACCGGGGCGGCCGGTGCTTCGGCAGCAGACCGCTCTCCCGCCGCCACTTGCGCCGATACCTCTTCATCCGCCTGCGGATCGACTTCAACAGGCGCGGGATCGTGATCATGAGCGTGCCGAGACTGTGCCGCGATCGATGATTCCGGGCTTTCGGTCGGCTCGTCGATCTGTTCGACAAGCTCATCCGACGGCGTGTCCTCGCGGACAGATCGGTCGGCTGGCATGTCCCCCGCTTCCTCGCCTCCAACATCGCCGGCAGGTGCCGTTTCATGCTCGGAGGATGCTTCGGCCATGGCCGGCAGGTCATCGGCCACCGCCGCCTGCTCGCTCGCGGCATCCTCATCATCGTTCCATAGCGCGGCCATGCGCTCCCAGTGCGCATCATCCAGTCGCGCCACACCCAGGGCCAGCATGGCCAGGGAAGCGGCCAGAACGCCCACCAGGGCATAGCGTCGTCCGCGTCCGCCCCTGGCTTCCTCCTCGACGGCAACAGTGGCCGGCGACTGGGCCGGCGATTCGCCAAGCTGATCGGTCGGCGCGCCCGGGGCGATCTCACGGGTCATGGCCGGCTCGGGTGTATTGGGGCCCGGCCGGTCCGATACCCGGGTTGCGGCCGGCTCCTGCGTTGGTTCACGCTCCACCGGCCCGGTATGGCCGGTCTTTAGCGGCGCCATGTCCTCAAGCAGGCTGCGGCAATCCGGGTAGCGCTGTTCCGGACGCACCGCCAGCATGCGGCACAGGATATCGATCACGCGCTCATCGACCTTGCCATCCAGTGCCGACAGGTCGGGAAAGTCAGATTGCATGTAGGTGGCCAAGGTAGCCTTGAGGCCGGTATCGCGCACCAGCCGGCTGCCGGTCAGCATCTCGTAGTAGACCAGTCCCAGCGCGAACAGGTCGCCACGACAATCGGGCCGCTGCCCGGACAGGCTTTCCGGGGGCAGGTAGCCCGGGGTTCCCATCAATGTCTCCGAGGCCTCGCCGGCTTCATCGGAGGGATTGGCCACGCAGGCAATACCGAAGTCGGTCAACACCGCACGCCCGCGCCGGTCCAGCATGATGTTGCCGGGCTTGATATCGCGGTGAACGATGTTCTCGGCAGCGGCCGCCGCCAGCGCCTCGGCCGACTGCTCGGTCACCCGCCGCGCCATTTCCGGGCTGCACTGCCCTTCGCGGGCGATAAAGTCGGCCAGCGACTCGCCATCGACGTATTCCATGACGAAATACGGCCGCCCGTCCTGCTCGTCGGCAATAAAAATCTGGGCGATATTGGGATGATTGAGTGCGGCCACGCTGCGCGCCTCACGCAGAAACCGCGCCACGACAATCTCGTCGCGACTGAGCTCATCGCTCAGGCACTTGATGGCAATGAATCGTTCGAGCTTGGGATCCAGCGCCTTGTAGACCACGCCCATCCCGCCGCGACCCAGCTCACTGATGATGTGGTACCGACCGAGCGTCTGCGCCATGTTTCCTGCCTCCTGAACGCGCCCGAAAGGACAACGCCGACTGCCTGTGTATCTGCCCAATATAGCGCACCTGCCGGGGTCTCCTCCACTCGCCGGCGCCAGAGTCTCGCGGCCGCTGTCGATGGCCGCAACTCGATTTCGTCGATTGACCCTTCGTCCGATCCCCCGTAGAGTGCCTGCAGCGTCAACACCCGGCCCTTTGAACCGTCCACTGGAGCAGTCCTTCCGGCACCACTCAGACTGTCACCCGCACGCCATGAACCAGCGCAGCACCCGTCACGAACACCGGCGCTCGGCATTAAGCCTGCGCGCACTGAGCCCGGCACCGCTGGATGCCGAGCACCGCCTGACAGAACGGGCGATCATCATCGGCCGTGATCCCGACCAGGCCGACCTGGTGTTGAGCGCGGGACGAGTATCGCGTCAGCATTGCCGCGTCGAGCCGAGCGAGCGAGGCTGGCGCATTGTGGACATGGACTCCACCAACGGCGTATACGTCAATGGTGTGTACATCGACAGCCGGCACGACTTGCAGCGCGGCGATCTGATCGGCCTGGGACGACCCAATCCACCCGACTTCGAGCTGGCCGCCAGCCAGGGTGGCCTGCGCAGCGTGACACTCAAACCCGGCCAACGCTGGCTCATCGGCCGGGCGCCGGATTGCGACGTCGCTCTGCCCGCCGATCCGACTGTCAGTCATCACCATGCCGAGTTGCAGCGCGTCGACGGCGAGCTGCACATTCGCGACCTTGGAAGTCTCAATGGCATCCGCATCGACGGTCGGCCCTGCCCCAGGCAGCATACCTGCCCGCTGAGCGACGAACAGTGGGTCGAGCTGGGCAGTAGCCGCATGTCGGTATTGCCGCTGGATGATGGCGGCGCCCTGGTCACCGTGGCCGACCGTCCGTCCGGGCTGCGGCTGCACTTGCAGGGACTCAGCGACCCCGGTATAGGGCCAGACCCCGTGGAGTCCACGGTGGAGGCCGGCAGTCTGGCTGGCATATCTCTGCAACGACCACGACAGGCCACGGCACTGCTCGCCATGATCGCCGGCCGTCGCCGGCCCGAACGGGGACAGATACTGCACGATGAGTTCCCGCCCGCCAGTGAACTGGCGGGACGCAGCCAGCGGGTCGGTTACGTTCCGGCAAGACCTGCACTGGAACCCCGCCTGACTGTATGGCAGCACCTGGACTACACATCGCGACTGCGGCTGCCGCCCGACATGCGTCGAGATCGGCGCGAGAATCTGCTGGCCACCAGCCTGGCGCAACTGGGCATGGAGGCGTTTCGAGACACTCGCCTGGACCGGCTCGATCCGGCCCACCGCCGCCTGGTGGCCATTGCAGCCGAACTGATCATCCGCCCTGCCCTGCTGTGCCTGGACCGGCCACTGGATGGGCTGGACGCGACCCAGCGCGGCCAGCTCATGCACCGACTGCGGCAGTTGACGCGAACCGGCACAACCGTTGTCCTGAGCGGCATCGAACGACTGGACCCGGCGCGACTCGACCACATCATCGAGCCGGCAAAGCAGGCTGACGCCGTCGATCCACCCCCGGCGGTGAATGGCACGGACCCCGATGCTGCTCGAAGCGCACGCCAGACCCTGCGCCTGCACAGAATCCGCACCCTGTTTGACCGCCAGTGCCGGCTCCGGCTACTCGATCCCGGCACCCTGGTGTTGTATCTGCTGCTGCCCATACTGCTGACCCTGGCCGCCAGCGCCCTGGCCCTGCCCTACCAGCCCCTTGCAACCATCATGCTGACCGTGGCCATGGCAACGACGCTGTTTACCGCAGCTCCGGAAATCGGCGCCGACCGGGAACGCCTGCGCGCGGAGGTCCACGGCGGCGTCCTGCCCCTGGAAGACCTGATTGCCCGCCTGTTGTTCGTATGGCTGGTTGCAGTCGGCCAGGTCGCGGTGGCCGGCGGCGGCATGGCATGGCTGTCGGGACTGGACACAAGCAGCGCGGTCGCACTATTGGGCGCCATGCTGGCCGTGGCCGTGGCCGGCTCGGCCCTGGGGCTGATGCTGGGGACCATTGACCCGACCCGTGCCCGACTGGTCATGCCGCTGGCTGCCGCCCTGGTCGTGCTGCAATGGATCGTTATCACCACGGTGGCACCGGATGAAGCCGTGAGCGGGTGGCTGTTTGGCCGCATCCGCGAGATATTGCCGGTCTACTGGGGCCTGGAACTAGAGACGATGCTTCTCGCCGGCACGGATCAGGAACCCCGCCGGGCCATTCGCGCCGCCGCCTTCCTGGTCGGTCAGATCGTCACCTGGTTGCTGATCGCGCGTGGCCTGCTCGGCCGACGGCTCAGTCGTCAGTCGTCACGTACACGCTGACCTCGCGGGTGGCGCGGAAAGTGATTTCCGGGTGGCGCTCCTCGGCCAGCTGCAGGTTGACGCGGGTCGGTGCCAGGTAGACCAACTGCCCGCCGCCATCCTCGGACAGGAACTGCTCGTTCTTGTTGCGGAATTTCTCCAGCGCCTTCTCGTCATCCGAACTCACCCAGCGGCAGGTGGCCACGTTGACCTGCTCGAACACGGCCTCGACGTTGTACTCGGCTTTCAGCCGGTAGGCGACCACTTCGAACTGCAGCACTCCGACCGCGCCCAGAACTAGGTCGTTGCCGAGCAGGGGCTTGAAGAACTGCGTCGCGCCTTCCTCTGACAACTGGGTCAGACCCTTGGTCAGAGCCTTGAGCTTGAGCGGGTCTTTCAATTGCACGCGCCGGAACAGTTCAGGCGCGAAGCTGGGAATGCCGGCGAATTGCAGCTTCTCGCCCTCGGTAAAGGTATCGCCGATGCCGATGGTGCCGTGGTTGTGCAGACCGACGATATCGCCGGGATAGGCATACTCGGCCGTGGCGCGTTCGTCGGCCATGAAGGTCAGCGCACCGTGGGTGCGCTGTTCCTTGCCCAGGCGCACGTGATGCAGTTTCATCCCCTTCTCGAACACGCCCGAACACACCCGCATGAAGGCCATGCGATCACGGTGGGCCGGGTCCATGTTGGCCTGCACCTTGAACACGAAGCCGGTGCACTTGTCCTCGGCCGGCTCCACCGCACGGCCCAGGGTGGCCCGCGCCTGCGGCGCCGGGGCGTGTTCGACGAATTCATCCAGCAGCGGGATGACGCCGAAATTGTTCAGCGCCGAACCGAAGAACACCGGCGTCTGCTTGCCCGCCAGATAACGCTCCAGGTCGAAATCGTGGCTCGCGCCCTGGACCAGTTCGATCTCGTCTCTGAGCTCGTCGGCCGTCTCGCCCAACGCTTCCCTCGCTTCCGGTGAGTCGATGCCGGAAATGATGCGCGGGTCCTGGCGCATGTAGTTCTTGCCCGACTCGTAGAGGTGAATCTCGTCGCGGATCAGGTGATAGATACCTTTCAGACGCCGTCCCATGCCGATCGGCCAGGTCACCGGCGCGCACTCGATGCCCAGCACCTCCTCGACCTCGTCGAGCAGCTCGATCGGCTCGCGGCCCTCGCGGTCGAGCTTGTTGATGAAGGTAAAGATCGGCGTGTCGCGCATGCGACAGACCTCCATCAGCTTGATGGTGCGCTCCTCCACACCCTTGGCGCAATCGATCACCATCAGGGCCGAGTCGACGGCGGTCAGCACCCGGTAAGTGTCCTCCGAGAAGTCCGCGTGACCGGGTGTATCGAGCAGGTTGACGATGCGCTCGTGGTAGGGAAACTGCATCACCGAGGAGGTAATCGAGATGCCGCGCTCCTTCTCCATCTCCATCCAGTCGGAAGTGGCATGGCGAGACGCCTTGCGCGACTTCACCGACCCGGCCAGCTGAATCGCCCCGCCGAACAGCAGGAACTTCTCGGTCAGCGTGGTCTTGCCGGCATCCGGGTGCGAGATGATGGCAAAAGTGCGTCTGCGCGCGATTTCATCGTCCAGTCGAGACATGATCAGGGCCGTCGGTCAAACTCATAATTGTAACTTGCGGGGCAGGCCATTTTGCACCAACCGCACAGCGAATGTTTCCCTCACAAACGCACTTCCTGATTTGCATATTCCAACATCGTCTTTCATTCTGTCCGGGATCCTGGGATCCTTGAACCGTGGACCGCATTTGCCAGCATTGGCGAGGTTGCCATGAAGGTTCTTAACCTACACCAGCGTGAACTGAACGCACCGGAGGAGGACGTAGCCCGCTTGTTGGACTCACTGGCCTCCGATGAAGATCTCTTGTGGCCGACAGAATGCTGGCCCCCATTGAAACTGGACGCTCCACTCGGAACAGGCGCAAGTGGCGGGCACGGCCCTGTCAGGTACTGGGTGGTGGAGTACAAAGCCGGAAGCCGAATCACCTTTCGGTTCACCGCACCCAGAGGATTCAACGGCCAGCATTCCTATCAGATCCAGACTAGCGGGAACGGCATCAGTGTGCTCAGTCATTGCTTGGAAATGAAGGCGACAGGTGGGGCGCTATTGAGCTGGCCCCTGATCTTCAGACCACTTCACGATGCCCTGATCGAAGACTCGCTAGCCAAGGCACAAGCCAGTCTCGGATTGAAACCCAGCGTTACACCGTGGTCGCTCTGGGTGCGTTTTCTGAGGTGGCTGATTTCCCGCGGCAGTGCGACAAAACAGCGCATCGCGAGTGAAGTGCCGTGACCGACAGGGCAATTGAGTCGCGGAGTACCGGCAACCCTGATCACCGCCTGTCGTGGCACATCACATTGATCGGACTGCTGATTGCATACAGCCCGCTGTATGTCATTAAGGTGCTGGAACACCTGGGCGCCTCCTGGCAACTGATTCAGGGCCCGCAAGCCGTACTCGTGGTGAACTGGCTTGCCGTGCTGGTGCTTTTTGTATTCATGTTCACTGTTGAAACGCGACCGTTGTCCTCGATTTCATTCAGGCGCCCGAATGCCGGCGACATACAGTGGGCTCTGATCTTCTGGGGAGTTTCCACCGGATTCTCAGGGTTCCTGCATTCGGTTCACCCACCGCCACCGTCCGAGGGGATGGACATTATGCTATCCCTGTCCCTGCCGGTTTTGGTTGCCATAATCCTCACGACTTCGATCAGCGAGGAAATACTTTTCAGAGGCTACTCGGTCGAGCGCCTGACCGAACTGACCCGAACGCCATGGTTGGCCATTGTCGTTAGCATGTTCCTCTTTGTCACACCTCATATCGTTTTCTTCGGCAGCCAGTGGCTTACATACCATGGGCTCACGGTTGCACTCATATATGTGCTCTATGTCTGGCGCCGAAACATCTGGGCATGCATGCTCATGCATTTGCTTGGGAACGCGATGATTCTTATCCCCGCGCTTGGTCTAGCCTCGGCCTGACAGAAATTCAACCGGAACCAACTGAAGATTCGGCCCACCTCGGGAGAGAAAGATGTATCGCATTCGCACACTCAGGGAAGGCGATGTCCAGTTGATTAGATCTCTGCTGGACGTGTTTGGAGCAGCATTCGACGAAGAGGAAGTCTATTGCCACAAGCAACCGGACGACAACTATCTCGGCACCCTACTAGCCAACGAATCTTTCATCGCTTTGGTTGCAATGGATGGCGACAAGGTTATCGGTGGAATAGCTGCCTATGAACTGAAGAAGTTCGAACAGGCACGTAGCGAGATTTATATCTATGACCTGGCAGTGGCCGAGGACTATCGCCGACAGGGAGTCGCCACCGCGCTGATCCGGAACACCGCGAAACTGGCCAGAGAAATTGGTGCACATAGCACCTTCGTGCAAGCGGATCGGAACGATCGGGCTCCCATCGCCCTTTACTCCAGACTCGGAGCGGCCGAAGAGGTGCTCCATTTCGATATTCGGATAGACGAACCCGCCAATCAATGACCACGTCGGGACCCCTCCCCTGGCGGACAGGAGGTCGCGATCGAAATTACTAATGACATGCATATGCCCACCGGCGAATTCTTCGTCGATGATTTTGATCCCGAAACGATCAAACTGTTGCCCTCGGACAGCTCATACCGACCTTCCTCAATGAAGACGAAGCCACTATCGTCTGGGAAGGCGACATGGACGGCTTCATCGAATCCGGTCGGCGAGATGTTTCGTCGACCGGATACGTTGATGGTCAGAGGACCGAAGCGGTACACTGTTGAACGCGCAATGAACAAAGTGTTGGCCACATGAATTCATCCCGCCTCTACTGGATTCTCCTTACCTGGATACTCGCGGTTCTCGCCAGTCCCGCACATACTCTCAGCCCACCGCCACCGCAGCCCGATGACGAATTGCTGCCGATGCTCTATTCGCTGCTCGACGGCGACAACTGGCACCGCAACGACGGCTGACTGGACGACGACGTGCACTGGTGCGAGTGGTACGGAGTGACCTGCAGCGAGGACGATTTCTGGGGCTACTACGAATTCCTGGCGCTGGAGCTGCCCGATAACAACCTCTCCGGCGAGGTGAACGAAGAGCTGGTCTGGCTGCTGCTCAAGCACCTACCGCCACGCGAACAGCTCGATCTGGCCAACAACGATATTGGCGGGGCGCTGCACCACTTTCCAATCCTCACCGGCAACGTCGATCTGTCCGGCAACCGCCTGGCCGGCCCGCTCCCGGCATTTGATCCGGACATCCACCCCCTGATCGACCAGCATCTGCTTTTGGCACGCAACCGGTTCGAGGGTGCCGTGCCAGAGAGCTGGAAGGAATTGCGACTGCGTCGACTCGACCTGTCCGACAATCTTCTGGACGACGGCTTTCTCCATGCCTTTCACGCCGTAAGCGATGTCGACAGCGGCAAAAGCCACCTTGACCTGGGCGGCAATCGCTTCAGCGGCGAGCTGACCTCCGCCATCTTCATCGCCGACCTCAACCCGAACGATCAGGGCAATGTCGGCGGCGGGCTGCGAATCTGCTTCAACGACTTCACCGTGGCCGATGACGACGTCGCTGAATGGATCGCCGGGCACCACGCCGGCGGGCCGGAGTTCGAGCAATGCCTGGGCCGCGAGCGTGCCGACATGACGGCCGACATCAGCGGCAGCTGGTTCAATCCCGACTTCGACGGCGAAGGCGTGGCCCTGCAACTGCTCGATACCGGCGCCCCGCTGCTCTACAGCTTCAGCTTCGACCGGCAGGGCCGGCAGCAATGGCTGTTCGAGGTCGGCCATGGCGCCCCGCAATCCTTCCAGTGGGAGCGGCTGATGGAAACCCGCGGCGACTTCGGCCAGGGCTTTCGTTTCGACGGCGACTACCCCCTGATGCGCGGCATGACCCGGATGCGGTTCGACCGCCTGGACAACGATCTGCTGCACGTGGAACGCAACTACTACGACATGGCCGCCTGCGGACCGTTGGAGTACGCCGACCCCGACCGTCCACCCACCATGCCCTGCCCACCCCCGCTCTACGCCGACCGCCTCGACTACGACCGCCTGACCGAATTGGCCGGCACGAGCTGCGACAACCAGACCGGTTACCAGCAGTATTCCGGCGCCTGGTACAACCCCGAACAGCCCGGAGAAGGCTTCGTCGTCGAGGTGCTGGAGGATGATCAGGCACTTGTCTACTGGTTCACCTACGCCGCCGACGGTTCGGGCTACCAAGCCTGGATGACGGGCGTCGGCCGCATCGGCCACCCGCCGCCGATCATCGGAACCCCGCCACCACCGCCTCCCGATACGCCACTGGAGGTCGAAACCCTGTGGCAGCCCATCGGCGCCACCTACGGCCCCGACTTCGACCCGACCGATGTCGAACGCATCGATTGGGGCTGGCTGGGCATCCAGTTTGACGACGCCGACTCCGGCCATGTCTACTTCGAAAGCCACCTGGAAGACTTCGGCACCGGCGACTTCCCCATCGAGCGCCTGGCCCGGCCGAAGCTGGCTGAGTGCGACTGACCGGCTTGTAGCAGTCATGACCTGCCGGAAATTTCATGATGGAGTGTAGACCGGGGTTGCATCCCCGGTTCAGCGAGTATTCATTGCAACCGCCTATGGTTTTGGTTCAAGATTCCAAAGAGTAGGGGCAATGTAGGGAGAAAGTGTATGAGCAATAGCAGGCACGGGATACACCGATTCAACCGGATAGTCACGATCGTCGCCATCGGGTTTTGCGCCGGGCCGCTGGCCGTGATGACAGCACAGGCCCTCAGCCCTCCGCCACCTTTACCCGTCGAAGCACTGGAAGATTTCTACGAGGCCATGAACGGCGACGACTGGCATCGCAATGACGGCTGGCTGGATGAAGAGGTGGATGTCTGTGACTGGTACGGCATCACCTGTGTCGTCGAAGGCATCCAGTTCGGGGGGTTCACCTGGGTGGGTGAGATCCGACTGTCAGACAACAACCTCAGTGGCGAACTGACCCCGGAGGTGATCGAACGCTTCAATCACCCGAACTGGTCCCCCGTCCCCAGCCGTCTACTGGACTTGTCCGGCAACGATATCTCCGGCAAACTGTCGATGCTTCTGGAACGCATCCCCGTGGTCAGGCTCGCCGACAACCAACTGACCGGTCCCTTACCAACAATCGGCGACAGCGACGACGATTTCGATCTTCATGAACTAGACCTCGCCGGCAACGCTTTTGAAGGCACGATCCCCGAAAACTGGGCGCAACTGAACCTCGACCACCTGGACCTGGGCGACAATCTTCTGGAAGGCGACATCGCACCGGCCGTGGCGGCCATGACGCTGGACGAGACCATTCACCTGCGCCTGGCCGGCAATCAGTTCACCGGCCCCATCCCCGAGGAACTGATGGCGCTCGATCCCCACCCGCTCGATGGCAGCCGCACCGGCCCGGTCGAAACCCTGTGGTCGGCCGCCTTCCCGCCCGGCCTGGACCTGTGCTGGAACGACTTCGAAACACCGGATGCCGAGCTAGCCGAGTTCATCGATGCCCATCACCACGGTGGTGGCCTGGAAAACTGCCAGCGCCAGCGCCTGGCCATGGACCCCACCGTCAGCGGTTCGTGGTTCGACCCGGAACGCGACGGCGAAGGCTTCGTCCACCACCTGCTGGAAAACGGCCAGGTATTGCAGTACTGGTTCACCTTCCCTCGCCAGGCCGACCAGCAGCAGGCCTGGCATTTCGGCGTGGCGCCGGCACGGGAGACCTCGGTACGCTTCGAGCACCTATACACCTCGACCGGTCGTTTCAACGACGGTCGAGATGACCTGGAAGCCTCGCCCTTCCGGCTCTCGGTCAACCCGGTCGGCAATCATCGCCAGACAATCGACTACAGCCGCTCCATCATCCGCGGCGGCAGCGTGTCCGGCCTGGTTTCTTACGGACTGGAATCGAACCGGGCCGACCATGTACCACTGACCCGCCTGGCCGGCTCTACCTGCGACAACCAGCGTCCGGATCAATGGCTGTCCGGCGCCTGGTACGACCCCGAACGCGACGGCGAGGGCTTCGTCGTCGAGGTCAACGAGGATGGCCGCGCCGTGGTGTACTGGTTTACTCATACCCCGGACGGGTCAGGCGAGCAGGCGTGGATGATGGGCACCGGGGAAATCAAGAGCGGGGTAATTAACATTCCGCCGCCTGGTCTTCCGACACATACAATCGTGATCGACAGCATGGCCCGGCCGACCGGAACCCGATTTGGAGCTGATTTCGAGCACGAGGACATCGTCTGGGAAGACTGGGGCAGGCTGGGTATTGAATTTTTCCGCGATCGAACCGGTCACGTCTACTGGGACAGCAACGACGACGGTTTCGGCAGCGGCGATCATCCAATCGAGCCACTGGCCCGACCAATGCTGGCCGAATGTGACTGAAACAATGCCTGGCCGGCCGCTGGAATTGACCCGCTGCGCCAGCCGGTCAGGGCCGGGAGGATGCACTGAGGGCCTCGCCACCGCGTTGAACCGAAGTGCATCCTCCCGGCCCTGACCGGCCTCGAAGCCAAAGTGTTGGCCAATTGCAAGACTGGGGTAAGGTATTGGGGCTGATTTGTAGTTCAGATGTTAGGGGGAAGGAGCTGGGAGATGATTGAAGCAAGTGCAAGAGCGATTCTGTTTTGTGCGGCCCTCACCTTGGCCGGGGCGGCAAGCGCACAGGTCTCGGAGACCGAGCGCGACGCGCTGATCGACCTATATCACGCCACCGGCGGTGAGGACTGGCACAACAACGAGGGCTGGCTGGGCGAAGAGGGCAGTGAGTGTGACTGGCATGGCGTCCACTGCTGGGGCGAGGCCGACAACGACGCTTACGTGAGCAACCTGCTTCTGCCCGGCAACGGGCTTGGCGGCGAGCTACCTGAGTCACTCGCCGGCCTCGAGCGCATCCGGAGGATCAACTTGCGCGCCAATCAGATCGGTGGCCCGGTGCCGCCGTCGCTGGCCGAATTGCCCGACCTGGACTGGCTGGACCTGGGCGGTAACCGCCTGACCGGGCCGGTGCCCGGAGCACTGCTCGACAGTCCGGGCGTAAACATCAACTTGAGAGACAACCAGCTCGACGGCTACACCGACCCCATTGCAACCCCGCAGGGGTCGATCAGTCTCGATCTGAGCGGCAACCCGATTGGCAGCCTGCCGCCGGCAAGCTGGCGCGACTCCGGTGCCCTGAGCGCACTGGAACTCAATCGCACCGCACTGAGCGGAGAGATCGATTTCGGCGATCGCCCCTGGCCAGGGCTGAGCCTCCTGTCTCTCGAGGGCAACACCATTAACAGCGTGACCCCTGGGATACTTCCGGATCTGCGCCACCTCTACCTTGCCGACAATGACATCAGGGGACCGTGGCCGGTCGACGGCCTGGAGATTCCCGAACTGCGCGTACTGGACTTGACGGGCAACGGACTTGAGTCGTCGCCGATCGGCCTTTCCGGACACCCCGCACTGGAGGAGTTGTACCTGGGCCGAAACACACTGCACGGGCAGGACCTAGCGCCGCTGTTTACCATCGAGACCCTGCGCACGGTCGAGCTGCACAAAAACCCGTTGCAGGCGTTGCCAAGCAGCTTGCCGAATGAGGCTTCCCCGCTGCTGCGCTTGAAGCTCGCCAGTGCCGCACTGGCCGGTGACCCGCCCGAGTGGTTCGGCGAGCTGTCACTGCGCAACCTGGACCTGTCCGGCAATCGCCTCGACGGCGATATCGAACCGTGGCTGACTGCAGTGCAAGACGAGCGCTGGGTAAGCCTCGACCTGTCACGCAACCGTTTCGAGGGCCCGGTACCCGAAGCCCTGATGGAGATCGATTTTGCCCACCGGAACCTGTCGTCCGGTCCGGGGCTGAACCTGTGCTGGAATCATTTCGACCAGCCCTTCGAGGCCGATATCGACGAGTTTCTGACGCAGGTTCACATTGCCGGTAACCCGTCGGACTGCAATGGCCGGGAGTTGGCCGACATCGACCTCTCCATCAGCGGCAGCTGGTACAACCCGGAGCGATCCGGCAAGGGCTACACGGTCATGCTGCTCGACAACGGCGAACTGTTGCACTACTGGTTCGGCTATCCACCGCATATCGACTTGAGGGTCGACCAGCAAATGTGGTCGTTCCAGGTTATCGAGCCGGCGGCCGAGGCCGCCATCCATCCGCCCTCGCTGGTCCCGTACGGCGGTCGCTTTGGCCACGGCCTGGGCGCGGGCAACATCTGGCCCTACGGGCAACGGCAACTCGAGATGGTCCACCGGACCGACGACTCCCTCAGCATACTTTCTGGCTGGCATGCCCAGGGACGGCACATCATTGTCGATCCCCCGCTACCGCCCATTCAGGAGCGTCTCGAACACGTTCGGCTGACCGAACTCGCCGGCACCACCTGCAACAACCAAAGCCCCTTCCAGGAATACTCCGGTGCCTGGTACAACCCGGATACCCCCGGGGAGGGGTTCATACTCGAAGTACTGCCCGACGATCGCGGCCTGGTCTACTGGTTCACATACGCTCCCGATGACTCCGGCCGCCAGGCCTGGATGATCGGCGACGGCTACTTCGAACCGAATTCCGACCCCATTATCGGTGTGCCGCCGCCGGGCACACCACTGGCCCGGCTCGAGATCGAACAACTCGTCCAGCCGGTCGGCACCGTACTGGGACCGAATTTCGACAGTGATGCGATCGACTACATCGACTGGGGAAGCCTGGTGCTGGAATTTGTTGTCGGCGACACCGCCAACGCTTACTGGAACAGCGGACTCGAAGCGTTCGACAGTGGTGGCTACTCACTTGAACGCCTGGCTCGGCCGATGCTGGCAGAGTGTGAGTGAATCGTGATTGGAAGAACGAGTCCGGGACCAGCCGAACGAATGCGCCAGCCGGGCACGGCCGAGCTTGAGGCCGAAAGGGACGATGGCATGCATTGGGTTCAGGATGGGCGGTGGATCGTTGGTTTTTGCAGGAGTTGAAGCATGAATCTGTGGCGTATTTTCAGTGGGCTGATGATACTGGTGCTGTGTTCGGTTCTCGGGCAGGCCGAGGCCCAGGTGACCGACGGTGAACGCGAGGCGCTGATCCGTCTGTATGACGCCACCGGTGGCGATCAGTGGAAACTCAGGATGGGCTGGCGTGGAGCCAGGGGGACCGAATGCCAGTGGTATGGCATCGTCTGCAATCCAGGCGACGGGGAAGTGCGCCATGTCACGCAAATCCTTTTGACCGACAATGGCTTGACCGGCAGTCTGCCGGCATCGTTAGGCGAACTGGAGCACCTGGATACACTTCGGCTTTCGCGCAATGCGCTGCAAGGTACGATGCCCGGAACCCTTTGGCACCTGAACCAGCTGCGTTCCCTTTCACTGGCCGAAAACAATCTGCTGGGACAAATACCGGGTGCCTTGCTGGATCACCCGATGCTCAGCCTCAACCTGTCCGGCAACCGCTTTTCAGGCTTTTCGGCACCGGGCTCGACACCCCACTGGCCCTCCGAGCCACGCAGCATGCAGCTGGCCGACAACCGCTTCCAGGAACTGCCTCCGGCGGCCTGGCGAGAGCATGGTCGGATCAAGCTCCTGGACCTGTCGGGGAATCAACTCGGTCCGATTCTGGACCTGGATGAGGCGCCATGGCCCGAGCTGGAAACCCTGCGGCTTTCTGGCAACGACATCGAGCAAGTGCATAACATGGCATCCAGCCTGCTGCCCGACCTCAGGATACTGGACTTGTCCGACAATCGAATCGAGCCCTGGCCGCTGGCCGATGCGACCTTCGAGAAGCTGGAGCAGTTGAAGCTGAATCTTAACAAGCTGAACGAGCTGCCCGACTCCCTGCTTGAACTCGAGCAACTCGAAACACTCAATCTGGGCAGCAATCAACTGGCCGGCGAGCTGCCGGAATGGTTCGCCGAGCTGTCGCTGCTCGGGCTTGGCCTGGGCAACAACGAACTCGAAGGTCCGATCGACCGCCTGTTCGCGGCCCTGGACGTGGACAGCATCGTACTGCCCCAACCGGATGGGCCGCCGGGCGTTTCAGATCGACTTCGCCTGCACGCGCACAACAATCCTTTCGACGGCAGCCTCCCCGATGACCTGGATTACCGCAAGTTCAACAGCCCCTACGGCCTGGCACCATCGGCCGTGTTCGGGCTGGACCTTTGTTTCACCGACGTCGAACTCCCGGCAGCGGAACTGCTGGATGAAATCAACCCCGTCCAGCGTGGCCACGACCTCGAGGCCTGCATCGGTCGCCAGCGCGTGTCGATGGACCTCGAAGCCGGGGGATCCTGGTTCGACCCGTCCCGCGCCGGCGAAGGCCTGACCCAGATGCTGCTGACCGATGGCCAGCTACTAACCTACTGGTTCACCTACGCCCCGGAGCAGGCAACGAGTACCGACCAGGAAGGTCAGACATGGATGCTCGCCATGGCCTCGCCGGGCGAGAGCTGGGTCGAGCACACCGGATTCCAGATTCCCCAAGGGGGTCGCTTCAGCATTGGCCTGGAAGGGCAACGGCCACAACCACAACGCTGGTCTGCGACCACACGCCAGGACCGCACGGCGGCCGACGAAATCCATTTTTCCTATCAGCTCAATCATGGCTCGCTGTGCATCGCCTGGGGTTGCTCTCACAACGTCAAGTCAGGCCGGCACGATCTCATGCCGCTCACCCGCCTGGCCGGCACCCGCTGCGACAACCAGCAACCCAACCAGGCACTTTCGGGTGCCTGGTACAACCCGGATGCCAATGGCGAAGGATTCATCGTCGAAGTGCTCGACAATGGCCGCGGCGTGGTTTACTGGTTCACCTCACTAGTGTCCGGTTAAAAGTGCTCTGAATCCCGAAAATCGCATGTTTTACAGCACATTACAAGCGGAAAAAGGTGTCCCCGATTTGAACGCGGAGTTCGCGGTGTATAACCAAGCCGATACCGTGCCCTCCGGAGTGGCAAATGAACATCGGCAAGACGCTTTTTGCTCAGATTATGGATTTCCTTCCCTGGAAGACTTTCCACCGCACCGTCGACCGATACGACGGCAACCGGCGAGTGCGAACTCTGAGCTGCGCCGAACAGTTCCGCTGTATGGCCTTTGCCCAGCTGACCTACCGCGAGAGCCTGCGGGACATCGAAGCCTGTCTCCAGGTTCAGTCTGCAAAGCTTTACCACATGGGCTTTCGCCAGCCGATTCGTCGAGCAACTCTTGCCGATGCAAACGAGTCGCGAGATTGGAGAATTTACGGCGACTATGCCCAGCATCTGATTGCACAAGCGAGAAGCCTCTATGTCGACGAATCCATAAGCTCGGGTCTTCCCGATACGGTTTACGCACTCGACTCAACCACCATCGACCTATGTCTGTCGATGTTCCCATGGGCACCATTTCGCACGGCAAAAGCGGCAGTCAAACTTCATACCCTGCTGGATCTGCGCGGATCGATTCCCAGCTTCATTCATATCTCCGACGGCAAGCTGCACGACGTCAATGTTCTAGACTTGCTGATTCCGGAGGCAGGTTCGTTTTACGTGATGGATCGGGCCTACCTGGACTATGCTCGACTATTCAATCTGGCCCAGGCCGGCGCCTTCTTTGTAATCCGGGCCAAATCAAACCTGGACTTCCGGCGGGTCTATTCTGCTGCTACAGATCGGCAAGCTGGGCTGATCTGCGACCAAACTATTGCGCTCTGCGGCCAGCGTCCAAGCAAGTACTATCCTCAACACTTGAGACGCATTCGCTTCAAGGACCCGGAAACCGGAAAGACCCTGGTATTTCTCACCAATCAGTTCCAACTCCCGGCTCTTACGATCTGCGCGTTGTACAAAAGCCGGTGGCAGGTCGAGCTGTTCTTCAAGTGGATCAAGCAAAATCTCCGTATCAAGTGCTTCTTCGGCCGATCGGAGAACGCAGTCAAGACACAAATTTGGATTGCTGTGTCGACCTATGTGCTGATCGCCATCATCAAAAAGCGTTTGGACCTCGATATTTCGCTGCACGCAATGCTACAGATTATCTCCATAACTGTATTTGAAAAAACACAGTTGAAACAGGCGGTTACGATCGACCGAAGCGATCTGGATCAGATCAAAGACGGTAACCAATTGAATCTATTCGGCTTTTAAACCGGACACTAGTGGGTTCACCTATCAACCCGATCGGTCCGGCCACCAGGCCTGGATGATGGGCGACGGTGATTTCGAGGGCACCACGCTCACTATCGAGAACCTTATTCAACCCACCGGCACCCGCTTCGGCCCCGACTTCGATCCCGACGAGGTCGAGTTCACCCACTGGGGCAGCCTGGTGATGGCATTCGACGATGACTTGAACGGCCACATCTGGTACGACAGCGTGAACGAGGATTACGGATCGGGCGACTATTCGATCGAACGGCTGGCGCGGCCGATGCTGGCGGAGTGTGAATAATCCCGCTTGGCTGGCTGGCTCGCTTGGTTGGACCAGGTTGACGAGGTCGGGCCACGGGATTGAGTGAGGGCTGGTCTGTCCCAGTCAGCCGTTCACGGGCTTTGTAGCAGCGTTCAACGCGCCTCAAGCCTGAGCCCCTGGCGCGGCGTCACGCCACTCCCGTTCGTGCCCCCGAACTCGAAGGGCACCGACACCAGCTCCATGTTGCGGTTTTTCTGGACAACGAAATGCAGATGCGGGCCGGTGGTGAAGCCGGTGTTGCCGGATTTGCCGATCAGCTGGCCACGCTCGACGCGCTGGCCTGGCGCCACGCGCACGCCCTCGTAGTCGAGATGCGCATAGACGGCCATAGTGCCGTCGTCGTGAAGGAGGCGCACGAAATTGGCGCGGTCGCCGTAGCGTTCCATATCCTCGCCGGCACCGTGGAAATAACGCGCCTGGTCCATGACCACACCCTCGCGGGCCGCATGCACGGGCGTGCCCACCGGCATGGCGATATCGACGGCGTGATAGTTCGAGGGCTGATCGTGGCTGAAACTTCCCCCGAACGCCTGGCCGATGCGAAAGCGGGCGCCCTGAGAAAACGGTGCCCGATAGGGCTGCCCGGGCCGATGGGCAGCATCCGGACGACCCGGCAGCGATTCGGTTTCCAGGCGATAAGACCAGGACCGGTAGCGATCAAACGGGCCGATGGTGACCAGCTCCCGGTCTTCCAGCGGCCCCAGAACAAAAGTGTGCGGCAGCATCGGCTGGGTCACGACATTGTCCTGCTCCCCCAGCGCCACCCGTACGGCCAGCGGCCCGTGGGTACGATTGCGAAACATCCAGACCGGCGACTCCGATGGCCCGTGCCGACGCACGTCGAGCATCTCCTCCGGCTCGGCCACCGCCCGCTGAATGGTGACCTCACGCTCGGTCTCGGGCTGACGGTCGGTGAAATGCGTGACGCCGTGTTCGTCTTCGTAGATGTAAATCGTCTGAGCCCAAGCCGGCGTCGAAACCAGAGTCAGCGAAAACAGCAGGAGCAGAATCAACGATGTTGCGAATGGGGGAAAGGTGGAAAGGTAAGAGGTAAAAGGGGGAAAACCGGCTATCGCCACGCTACGATGCCACCAGCCCTCATCGCCTTTTTTCCTTTCACCTTTCACCTTTCACCTTTCACCTTTCATCCGAATGCTTCAGCACTCAATCACATTCACTGCCAACCCCCCCCGCGACGTCTCCTTGTACTTCGACTTCATGTCACGCCCGGTGTCCCGCATGGTCTTGATGACCTTGTCGAGCGACACGCGGTGCTTGCCGTCGCCGGCCAGCGCCATGCGGGTGGCGTTGACGGCCTTGACCGAACCCATGGCGTTGCGCTCGATGCACGGAATCTGCACCAGGCCGGCGACCGGGTCGCAGGTCAGCCCCAGATTATGCTCCATGCCGATTTCGGCGGCGTTCTCGACCTGGCTCATGTCGCCGCCGCGAGCGGCGGTCAGGCCGCCGGCGGCCATGGAGCAGGCCACGCCCACTTCGCCCTGGCAGCCCACCTCGGCACCGGAAATGGAAGCGTTTTCCTTGTAGAGAATGCCAATGGCACCGGCAGTAAGCAGAAACTCCAGCACCCCTTCCTCGTTCGAGCCGGGCACGAATCGCCGGTAGTAGTGCAACACCGCCGGAATGATGCCCGCCGCCCCGTTGGTGGGCGCGGTGACCACCCGTCCACCGGCGGCATTCTCCTCGTTGACGGCCAGCGCGTAAAGGTTGATCCAGTCGAGCTGGTCGAGATCATCCTTTTCCGCGCGCTCGTTGAGCTTGCGGTAGAGCTCAGGGGCCCGGCGACTGACCTTCAGACCACCCGGGAGATACCCGCTCTGGCGAATGCCTCGATCGACACAGTCCTGCATCGCTTGCCAGATGGTCAGCAGGCCGTCGCGGACCTCGGCCTCGCTGCGCCAGGCCTTCTCGTTCTCCATCATCACCTCGGCGATGCGCAGGTCATTGTCGCGACAGATGGCCAGCAACTCGTCGCCGGAGGAAAACGGATATCGCATGGGGGTATCGTCGGCCACGATGCGATCAGCCGCGGCCTCGTCGGCATTGACCACGAAACCACCGCCAACAGAGTAGTACTCGCCCTGTAGCAGCTCATTGCCGTCGCCATCGAAAGCCGTGAAGCGCATGCCGTTGGGATGATGCGGCAGGGTCTCGCGCTTGTGAAAGACCAGATCCTTGCGCTCATTCACTTCGATTTCGTGCCGTCCGGCCAGGCGCAGCCGTCCACTCTTTTCGAATTCGGCCAGGCGCGCGGGGACGTGATCCGGGTCGACCTGGTCAGGCACTTCTCCCTCCAGTCCCAGGATCACGGCCTTGTCGGTGCCGTGGCCCCGGCCCGTATGACCCAGCGAACCGTAGAGGCCCACCTTGAGACGGGCCACTTTCTCCAGGCAGCCGGCCTCCTCGAGACGCTTCAGGAAGATGCCGGCGGCGCGCATCGGTCCCACCGTATGCGAACTGGACGGACCAATACCGATCTTGAACAGGTCAAAGATACTGACTGCCATGCGTTGCGATCCAGAAAGTGCTGTATGAAAGCGTCATTCTACGCGCACTCCGATCTGCCCGCGACTGGACCCGCAGCCGCTACAATGGAATACTTGGCCACCGCAAGAAAATCGGGTTGTACCCATGACGCTCAAGCTCTACACGCGGCCGGACTGCGGCCTCTGCGACAAGGCACAGGCACTGCTGGCCGAAGGCGGCTTCGGCAGCCGGTACGAACTGGTCGACATCGAAACCGATATTGAACTGCTCGAACGCTACGCCACCCAGATCCCGGTCCTGTTCAATCCTGATACGGGCGAGAAGCTGACCTGGCCCTTTACCGCCTCGCAGGTACGCGACCTGGTCGAAGACTGAACGCTCGAACGGTGACCCGGGTCATTTCGCATATCGACGCAGCCCGCTTCGAGCAGGCCCTGCTGGCCGGCATCGCCAATGTGTTTCGGCGGCGCGATCACATCAATGCCATCAATGTCTTTCCGGTGGCCGATAGCGACACCGGCACCAACCTGGCCTTCACCCTGGCCAGTGTGCGCAAGGTACTGCTCGACCGTGATCATCGCAGCCTGCCCGAACTGCTTTCCCAGATCGCCGATGCCGCCCTGGACGGTGCCCGCGGCAATTCCGGGGCGATCATGGCCCAATACTTTCAGGGCCTGAGCGATTGCAGCCGTGATTTTCAGGTGCTCGACTCGAATCGCTTTGCGCGGGTCTCCACGGCCGGCGCACGTTCGGCCTGGAGTGCCATGGCCGAACCCGTACCCGGCACCCTGCCGACCGTGCTGGAAGACTTCGCCGACGAGCTCAACCGGCTGGCCGCCGATGGCGTCGACGACATCCGCGAGATGTTTCGCCAGGGGCTCATGCGCGCCCACCGCTCGCTGGCCGCCACGCCCGAGCAGCTTGCCGTGCTCAAGGATGCTGGTGTGGTCGATGCCGGTGCCCAGGGGTTTGTCGACCTGCTCGATGGCGTCTGGCGTTACATGCGCAGTGGACAGATCCCCGAGGTCCCGGAAAGCGAACATCGCGAGGGCATGCAGCCGGTGGCCGCGGCCGGCAGTCACGGCGCCCCCGAACAGCATCGCTTCTGCACCGAATGCCTGATCGAAGGCGACGGCATCGATGTCGATCGCCTGCGCAAGCAACTCATGGAACAGGACGCCGACTCCCTAGTGGTCGCCGGCGGACACCGGCGGGCCCGGGTCCACATCCATACCGATCGTCCCGGGGAAGTCTTTCGCGTCTGCGGCGAGTTCGGCGAGATTCGCCAGCAGAAGGCCGACGACATGACCCGCCAGCACGGCCTGATGAACCATTCGGGCCAGGTCGCCATCGTCACCGATTCGGCCGCCGACCTGCCCGAAGAGGAGATCGACCGGCTCGGCATTCATGTCGTTCCCGTGCGGCTGAGTTTCGGCGACGAGGAGTTTCTCGACAAGCTCACCATGAGCCCGGCCGAGTTCTACAAGCGCCTCGCCGAAAGCGACACCCATCCGCGCACCTCCCAGCCGCCCCCGGCGGATTTCCGGCGCCAGTTCGAACTGCTCACCTCGCACGGACTGGATGTGCTGGGCGTGCAGCTGTCACGCCGCCTCAGCGGCACGCTGCAGGCCGCCGAGTCGGCAGCCGAGCGGGTCGACCCGGCGCGTGTCGAAATTGTCGACACTCGCAATGCGGCCTGCGGCCAGGCGCTGGCGGTGCTCTGGGCGGCCGAGGCGGCCGAGCGCGGCTGGGAACGGATTGCCATCCGCACCCGCCTGGAAGAAACCATCGGCCAGTTCAAGACCTTCGCACTGGCGCGAGACCTGTCCTGGGGCGTGCGCGGCGGACGGATCAAACCCTGGATGGAAAAACTGGCACGCCGGCTCGGACTCAACCCGGTACTGTCGGCCACCGCGGACGGTCGCCTGGGTGCGCGCGGCGTGATCGCCGGGCGTGGCCGTGCCGTCGAACGGTTCGGGCGCTACCTCATCAAACGCATGGAGGCCCGGAAAACCTATCGCATGATCATCAGTCACACCAACGCCGAGAGTGATGCCCGGCAACTTCGGCAACAAATCCTGGCCGCCCGTCCGCAGGTGGATGCCTGCTGGATCGTCGAGGCCAGTCCGGCGGTAGGCGCCCACGCCGGACCGGGCACCCTGATTGTCGGCATGCATCCCTGGCATCCCCCGGAGCGGCGCAATGCCTGAAGTGCTGATGGCCGTGGCCCTGGGCTACCTGCTCGGTTCGATTTCCGGCAGCCTGCTGCTGGGGCGGCTGCGCGACATCGACATCCGCCAGCTCGGATCGGGCAATGCCGGCGGCACCAACGCCTTGCGGACGGTCGGCTGGCGCTTTGCCCTGGGCGTGGTGCTGATCGACGTGGGCAAGGGAATCGTCGCCGCCGGGCTGGCGCCGGCTATCGTGGCTTTGGTCCTGCCGGTGAACATGGACTTGGCCAGTCTGGCGGCTGCAGCCGGGCTGGCCGCGGTACTCGGACATGTCTGGCCGGTCTACTTCCGGTTCCGTGGCGGCAAGGGAGCCGGCACCGCCGTGGGCGTTGTGGCCATCGTCGCACCCTGGTGCCTGGCGCCGCTTCTGCTGGTCTGGGTGGTCACGATACTTGGCACCGGCTATGTCGGCCTGGCCACCGTTCTGGCCGGGCTGAGCCTTGTTCCGGCGATGTGGCTGCTGGGACCAGACCCCGTGCCACCGGCGCTGGGCGGGCTGGCCATCGCCCTGGCGGTGTTGCTGATCTATACCCATCGCGGCAACCTGGCTCGCCTGCTCAGCGGCTCGGAACACCGCTTCGACAAGGTGCGTCTGATGCGCCGACGAAAGAACCACCGGTCGTCCAATGAGCCCTGAAATCCAGGAACTCTATATCCGCCTGGCCGACGGCCAGCGCCACAACGGCGCGGCACTGGCCGAGGAGCTGGGCATCAGCCGCGCCGCGGTGTGGAAACGCATACAGTCTTTGCGCCAGCTTGGCCTGGCCGTTGCCGGCACCGCCGGTGATGGCTACCGGCTCGACCAGGCCATCGAGTTGCTCGATCCGGCGCTGATCCGCGAGCACCTCGGGCCATCGCGCATCCAGCTTGAAGTGGTCGGCGCGGTCGATTCCACCAATTCCCGGCTGGCCGACAGCAGGAATGTGCATGCCCGCGCCATTGTCGCCGAGGCCCAGAAGGCCGGTCGCGGCCGGCGCGGTCGAGATTGGCAATCGCCGCCCGGTGGGCTGTACCTGTCTCTGGGCTGGGAGTTCTCATCGGGCCTGGCCGGCCTGGCCCCTCTGAGCCTGGTGGTGGGCCTGGCCGCGGCCAGCGCCATCCGCTCCCTCGGTATCGATGGCATTCGCGTCAAGTGGCCCAACGACCTGGTCATTGGCGATGCCAAGCTCGGCGGCTGCCTGGTCGAGGTCAACGGTGCCGCCGAAGGTCCGTGCCGGGCCATTATCGGCATCGGCATCAACTGCCACCGGCCAGCCGGCACTGCCCTGGATCAACCGGTTACTGGACTGTCCGAGCACACGAACGCTTCGATGCGCAACCGGCTGGCCGGAAGCATTCTGAGCCGTCTCGAAACCGATCTGCCACGCCTGGACCGTGACGGATTCGAGGCGTTTCTGCCTGCCTGGCAAGACTTTGATGCGCTGGCCGGACGAACCGTCGAGATCCGCCGGGCCGCCAATGAAGACTTCAGTGGCCGGGCCGAGGGCATCGATGGCCAGGGCCGGCTCCTGGTGCGTCGAGACCATCGGGTACAGGCACTTGGCAGTGGCGAGGTGAGTGTCCGTGGCCGCTGACTGGCTGATCGATCTTGGACACAGCCGCATCAAGTGGGCGCGACTGGACCCGGCCGGCCAGCCTGCTGGCTTTGGCAGCGTTGCCCTGGCCGATCGGGCGGAACTTGAGCCGGTGCTGTCCGCTGCCCCCAACAGCCACCTCTGGGTTTCAGCCCAGACACGGCCCGAAGCGGCCCGCTGGCTAGTAGCCCTGGCCGAGAGACACGGACTGGGTATGACGAAGTTAACCACCGGTGCCGCCGAACTGCCGATAAAACCGTCCTACGACAGCCTGGGATGCGACCGCTGGCTGGCCGTGCAATGGCCCTGGCACCAGGACCAGGCCGCCCTGTGCGTGATTGACTGTGGCACCGCCGTGACCATCGACATTGTCGATGCCACGGGAAAACATCGGGGGGGCTGGATCATGGCCGGCCTGGCCACCGCGCGCGAAAGCCTGTTCGACAAGGCACCCGGACTGCCACGATCGGGAGAGGCGGATACGGCCGACATTCCGGCATGCCACAGCGGCCAGGCCATTGCCCGGGGCACGCTGCTGCAACTGGTCGGAGGCATCGAACGTGCCGTTGACGCCACCTGCGCCACCCTGGGCACCCGACCCGGGATCTGGGTGACCGGCGGCGACTCAGCCGCTATCATGCCGCTGACCCGACTGCAGTTCGGCACCGATGAACATCTTGTTCTGCGGGGGCTGGCCATGGTTGCCCGACAATGCTGAGTAATGAGAACACAACACTCGTGATGCCCTGGCGCTGGATGGCGCTGGGCCTGCTGCTGCTCAACATCGCGGCGGGCTTCGGCTTTCTACTGTCCGACCCCGTGGTCGAGACGGATGCGCCCGACATGCCGCCCCTTGCCGCCGATGTCAATCAGCCCCCCCTGGTGTCGGAAGTCAGCCAGTTTGAGCCCGATGCCAGTCAGGCACCAGCCTGCTACAGCATCGGCCCCCTGCCCACGCTACTGGCCCAGCAGCGTGGCGAAGACCGGCTGCGTGCCTTTGTTTCAGACTTGCGATTGCGCCAGACCACGGCCGACCATGATCGCGGCTGGTGGGTTTATCTGTCGACCAGCAGCCGCTCCGAAGCGCTGCAGCTGACCCGAGAACTGGCCGAAGCGGACGTCGAGGACTACTACGTGGTCGCCGGCGGCGAAATGGAGAATGCCGTGTCTGTCGGGCTTTTCCAGAGCATCGAGAATGCACGTCGCCGCCAGGCCAGAATGCAGGAGCTGGGCTTCAATGCTCAGATGGAAGTGCGCCGGGAACGCATTCCACAGTTCTGGATCGACTACCGGGTCACCCCCGGGGACGAACCGCCCTGGCGCTTCATCCTGCGAGCCTCGCCCGGTGCCCAGCGCATGTCCATCCCCTGCTTTACCACCTCCGGGGATAACGCCACACGGGAACCATCGGCATGAGCCTGGAGTTCCGCCTGAGAGCGCGCATTTTCGCCAGCCCCGCCGGGCCCTGGCTGCGACTGATGCGGTTCGACCGGCCGATTGGCATTGCCCTGCTGCTGTGGCCAACCTGGTGGGGACTGTGGTTTGCCGCCGGCGGCGTGCCCAGCTTCCGGAACCTGGTCATTTTCACCCTCGGCGTGATCGTGATGCGCGCGGCCGGCTGCGTGATCAACGACTTTGCCGACCGCCGGCTTGACCCCCACGTCAGCCGCACCCGTGACCGGCCCATTCCGGCTGGCGAGATCACGCCGCGACAAGCGTTGCTGCTGTTCTTCGGGCTGCTGGCCATTGCCCTGGTCCTGGTGCTGCTGACCAACCGCCTGACCGTACTGATGGCCTTCTTCGGCGCCCTGCTGGCCGCCACCTACCCCTTTTTCAAACGCTTCACCCATTTTCCCCAGCTGGTACTGGGCGCCGCGTTCAGCTGGGCGATTCCCATGGCCTTTGCCGCCGAAGCCGGCACCGTGCCCGATCTGGCCTGGTGGCTGTTCGCAGTCAACTTCCTGTGGACGGTGATCTACGACACCCAGTACGCCATGGCCGACCGCGATGACGACCTGAAGGTGGGCGTGAAGTCCACGGCGATAGCCTTCGGTCGCGCCGATGTACCCATCCTGGGGGCGCTCATGGGCATCGTCACCGCCCTGCTGGTCATCATCGGACTGCATTTCATTCCGCACCCAGCCTGGTTCACCGCCGTGGCCATCACCTTCATGCTTTTCCAGATCCAGCTCTGGCGCATCCGTGATCGCGACCCGGCGGTATGCTTTCGCACCTTCCTGAGCAATCACTGGATCGGCCTGGTGATCTTCATCGGGGCGGCGCTTGGGGGCCATGCGGTCCAATAGGCAACGCTCAGGGGGTTACCATTAGCCCCCACAAGGCAAATCGCACTGGGAGATACCGTGATGTCGAGACATCGCAACGCACAGTGTCGCCGATTTGCCATTGGCTTGGCGCTGCTGGCACTGACCAGCGCGCATTGGGGGGCGGTCAGTGCCGGCGACAGCACGATTCATTCCGGGCACAGCGCCCTCTGGCATCAACCCGATCATGACGGCGAAGGTTGGGTACTCGAGATGGTCGAGCCCGACCGGGCGGTCCTGTACTGGTTTACCTACGACGACAACGGCGATCAACGCTGGCTGATTGGTGACGGTTTCGTCGAGACGGTTGATCACGGCCAGCAACTCCGCTTCCCCGAGCTGCGCACGACCTCAGGGGGTCGCTTCGGCCCGGGATTCGATCCCGACGAGGTCAGTGACCCGGTCGTCGGCGATGCCGTCATGCAGTTCGAGGACTGCGAGGTCGGCTCCATCCGCTATCGCGCCTTCGGCCATGAAGAAGAGCTCACCATTGCGCGCTTGACCCAGACCATGGGATCGGCGTGCGACGAGTCCGACCTGCCCATTCGCAGCGAAGCCGGACTGAGCGGGTCGTGGTTCGATCCCGACCATGCCGGAGAGGGCTTCATACTGCACTGGCTCGACCGCGACGAGGCGCTGATGCTCTGGTTCACCTATGCCCCCGACGGCGATCAGGCCTGGATGATGGGTACGGGCCTGGCAACGAACGGAGCAGTGGTATTCGATGATGTCCATCAGCCCATGGGCGGTCGATTCGGACAGGAACGCGACTCCTCCGAAGTATCCCGACCCGAGTGGGGCGAGCTCGTGTTCGAGCTCGAATGCAACAGCGGCCTGGTAAGCTACCAGTCCGACCTTCCCGGATACGGCGCTGGCGAACAGCAACTGGTTCGACTGAGTCAGCTCGAAGACATCGAGTGCCCGTTTCCCGTGACCGCCCATGCCCGACTCGATCAGGCCCAGTGGGACGATCAATTCGGCGTGGCCGGCATCGGCGGCAAGACCATTTTCAATCCGGCCGTCCTGGATTTCGAAGCACTGGACGATGATCGCCTGCTGGCCGTTGGAGACTTTGCCTGGCACGGCAATCAACGGCGAGAAGGAGCCATGGTGCTTGAATCCGACGGCTGGCAGGCGCCGGAAGGGCTGCCCGACCTGGAAATCACCGAAAGCATTACGGCTGCCGCATCGCACCCTGAACACGGCCTGGCGCTTGCCGTTCAGGAAAGCCTGCTGATGGAAGGCGAGGCCCATGGCGGACGAGTCATCCTGCAGAATGCCGACGGGGCGGTCCATACCATCTTTCTCTATGACGGGCTGATCCGGGAACTCGTGTGGTTCGAGGACCAACTTTGGCTGGGCGGGTATTTTGCTCCCAGCGACGAGGTCCCGATGCCTGCCGCGGCGACTTCGAATTCGCACATCACCAACCTGGCGGTCTGGAACGGGCAGGACACTGAACCGGCGCCTGACGGATCGCCCGATGGACCCGTCTATGCAATCAAGCGCGATCTTGACCAGCTCATCATCGGCGGGGACTTTTCCGCCATCGGCGATCAGCCGGCCAACCGCAGCGCAATGTGGGACGGGCAGGAGTGGGTGTCGATGGACTTGCCAGGCTCCGGTCGAATCCTGTCGGTCACAAGCGATAACGGCACACTGTATGCCAGCGGATACCGGCTGTCCGACGCCGAGGATGCTGTCGCACGTCACACCGGCGAGGGCTGGGAAAGCATCGGCAGCGGCTTTTACCTGGGGGACGTCGCTGGCGTGGTCAGCGACGTGCGCAAGTTCAACGGTTCGCTCTACGCGATCGGCTGCTTTGACCACCTCAATGCTCCCGCCAGCGACGGCGGCACTTCGGCACCGAACGGAATAGCCCGCTGGAATGGGGGTCGCTGGGAAGATCCGCAACCTGCACCCGACTTCGTGGGCACGGTGTACTGGACTTCGCTGGCTTGCGGCGGCGAGCCATCCCCACTGGTCGCCTGGGTGCTTCGCATGCAGCAGCTGGTCAAGCACCAGGGCCAGCTTTATGCCGGCGGTGCATTCGGAGGGCTCAGCGGAGTCGCCTCCCATGGCCTGATCGCATTCGATGGCGAGAAATTCAGGGCCCAGGGAGAAGCCGGACTGGGAACCTCGGGCCCGGTGACCAGCCTGGCGACCCGTGCCGACGGCGCCGGCGTCTATGCATATGGCCCGACGCATTTTGGCGGACAGCAAGCCCGGTCAGGCGTCGCACGACTGGTCGACAACACCTGGGAGCCCGTGGAACACCGGCTGCCGGAACCCGAAGACGGCTACTGGCTGGAATGCGGCGCTCCCGGTCAAGGCCTGGTCATGGATGGCCAGGACACCCTGTATCTTGGATGCACCATGCAGGCCGAAAGCCAGCCCGATGGCTGGAGCGCTCGACTGTTCCGACTGGGGCCGGATGGCTGGGAAGAGGTGCCGGGCACCGAGTCACTGCCCGGAATCAGCGCCATCACCGCCGATTCGGCCGGCACGATCTGGATTGCCGGCGGCGAACAAGTGGACCTGGATTCCGGCACCGGCTATATCGCACGAGTCATCGACGGCCAGGTCGAAGTTTTCGAGGACCATTTCGACGGCATGGTCTCGCGTCTGGACGTGGCCGCCGGAGCGGGCGCTTCATCGCTGGTGGCCGCCGGATCGTTTCAGTCCGTCGACGGCCTGACTGCCCGGCATGTCGCCTACTTCAACGGTGATCAATGGCAGGCCCTGGGCTCGGGCGTCAGCGACGTACCGAACGTCCTGCACTACGATGGAAACCGCATCCATGTCAGTGTTGCCTCTTCCGGACAGGGCGATGACCCCGATCGCCTGGTACTGGGGTACTGGGACGGCGAGGAATGGATCGAGCTGGCCACGGAAGAACGTGGATTCCCGGCCGTCGCCGCAGACACCGCGGCGCAGTTCTTCCATATCATCGGGGCCGGCGACCGCCTGTTTCTGGCCGGCAATGTTCATCCGGCCGATGATCAGGGGTCTCACCTGTTCGTGTACGAAGACGGCCGCTTCGAGCCCCTCGCCGGCGGCCTGACTGCGCTCATTGATGCCATGGCCCTGACCCCGGATGCCCTGCTCCTCGGGGGGCAGATCTACCAGGTCGATCCCGATGGCGAAGCGGCATCGTCGATCGGCATGGCACGCTTGCTGTGGCACTAGGCTCGCGCCACGACCCAGACGTCGATGCGGCTGACCCCGGCGCGCTTCAATACGCGGGCGCATTCGTCCAGGGTCGAACCCGTGGTCATCACGTCGTCGACCAGGGCAACGTGCCGTGCCGGCAGCCCTCGACGCAGGTGGAATGCGCCGCGCACATTGCCCGTACGCTTGTCCGCCGGCAACTCCGACTGGGCGGCCGTGGCGCGACGCCTCCCCAACAGCGCACGCCAGGGCAACCCCCCGAAATGACGCGAGAGGTCGGCGCACAACAACTCGGACTGATTGAAACCGCGCATCAGGCGTCGGCGCCAGTGCAAGGGAACCGGCACCATCAGATCCGGGCGGGGTGCTGCCTGCGCCGCCAGGCGGCGTGCCAGAAGCCCGGCCAGCACCCGACCGGCGGCCAGATCATGGCGAAACTTGTATCGCTGCACCAACCGCTCAATGCCGCCGCGGTAGGCAAAGCCGGCGAATGCCTGATCGAATGCCGGCAAATGCCGGATGCATCGCCCGCACAGGTCCACGCTCCGAACCAGCTCCAGGGCACAACGCCGGCACGATGCGCCCGGGACCGGCAAGTCCTGCTCGCAGTCCGCGCAGCAATCCAGTCCCGGTCGAGCCGACAACCCGCATACCACGCAGACCGGAGGCAGCACCAGGTACCCCAACCCCCGGGCAGCATGCCCCAATCCCGAAATCGAACCCCTTGGCACCATCAGCCCACTCCACCCGAATCACCTCGTACAGATTATCATCGGCCATGAATGAACGACGATCACCGCCATATCCGCCGGCACTTCGATGAGGTTGCAGGGCAGTACGACCGGCATGCCGCCGTCGCAGCCGAAACCGCCGCTCGCCTGATCGAACGGCTCGACGGTCTCCGCTTCAATCCTGCCAGGATTCTCGACCTGGGCTGTGGTACCGGCCAGGCTGCACGGCAGCTTCACCGTCGCTATCCCGATGCCCCCGTTCTGGCCATCGATGCATCGCGGGGCATGCTCAATCGCGCACGCCGGCAGCGCGGGCGCTGGCGACGACGCTTCGAGCTGCTGGCAGGCGATGCCGCAGCACTGCCCCTGAGCGACGACAGCATCGACCTGGTCTTCTGCAGCCTGGTGCTGGAATGGTGTCGCGATCCGGAGAAGGTACTCAGCGAACTGCGCCGCATCCTGCGCCCGGGAGGCCTGATGCTGATCGCCACCACCGGCCCCGACACGCATCGCGAACTGAAAGCGCTGATGACCAATAATCCTCAGGCCCTGGCCGGCAGCCATGTCATACACGCCATGCGGCTGGGTGACCTGCTGGTGCGCACCGGGTTCCAGGAACCGGTTGTTGACAGCGACTGGCTGACCACTACCCACATCAGCCGACAGGGCCTCATCAACGACCTGCACCATAGCGGCACCCGCCTGGTTTCCGGCACCGCCGCCGATCATCTGGACCAGGCATTCCCGGCCGACGGAAAAAACAGCGACGGCTTCGCACTGACCTGGGAAATCGTCTATGCATCGGCCTGGGCACCGGCCAGCGGCCAGCCCATTCGCCACGAAAAGACCGAAGTGGCCAGCGTACCGATCGCCGACATTCCAATCCGCCGGCGCGGAAAAGATCAGGGCTGACACCTGCAGCGAGCATGGTATTCTAGGGGGCTGAGACCCGAAACCGGAAGCTAAAGGCAAAGCCCATCATGTCAGAACAGCAGAAGCAGCTCGACGCCCACAACCAGGCAACCAGTGAATTCATCGAAGTGGCCAACAAGATGGTCAACGAACGCGGCTTCGACGCCAAACTGGTTTCCGCCGCCCTGATGGCCGCATCCGGCGTCTACGCCACCTTCATTGCCGCCGGCAATCAGGGTTTTCTTGCACCCGGCGGCGTCGACAAGGTCGCCACCATGTACAAGAACAACCTGAGCTACATCCAGAAGCGCAAAAAAGAAGAACTGGAAGCCCAGGGCCTCACACCCAAGCCAATGGCCGAAGCCCAGTCCCCCGACGAAGACAAGTCCTGAACCCCCACGGGCCCTTAGCTCAGCTGGTTAGAGCAGCCGACTCATAATCGGTAGGTCGTTGGTTCAAGTCCAACAGGGCCCACCACCTCTCCGTACACATCGAACGGTTTGTGGTTGGGGAAGCATAAATTGGCCGTTTTGGCCAGTTTATGGTCACCAGGGAAGCATAAAGTGGCCACCCCAACCACAGATTCCGAGCTCCGACCGTTCCGCCCGCCCCGAGTACCGGGGCGGGCTCATTCGTGAGACTAATCGAACCAATTCGGGGCGAACTCATCTGCGAATGGGGCATCCCCCCATTCCGGGCCCATTCCTGGGAAATCACTGGGCGGTTCGGGACCATCATATAGCCACTGGTCTGGCGGCGGTCCTCCTGCCCCAATCGCGAAATGTCGTCCACAGGGCGTTCTGCGCCATGCATACCATCGCCTCCCATCCTCGAAAACATGCATGGTAATTCCGGACGGTTTGGAAAGGCCGTGCATGGAAAAATCATCTCCAAGCCTTGCAAGCAGATCTGCCTTGTACCCCTGCGGCTCTCGCGAGTACCAGCCCGAATGGCAGGTGTAGAGCCAATTAAGTGCAGCAACCGTCTCCCGGAACTCCCGCTTGTCCAATGGACGACCTTCCCCGTCCACTTCCTCGGAACCGGCGAACCGAATGAGATTCTCTTGATACTCATTCTCCCGGCGAGTTTCCGAGAGTTTCTCGCTGACAATTTCCCGGCCCGCTCTGTAGGCTTGCCAGACTGACTTGGCTCTTGCAAGATGCACGATTCCTCCTTTCTCCGCCTCACGGATCCACTTGAGACGGATACCAAAGGCCAAAATCATTCCCAGACGAGACTTCCATGCGCCGCTCGATTCGTCCTGACTTTGGCTCACCCGCAGAAAAGCCATCTGGTATCCGCTGATCACTGCAAGAGCATAGATAAGGGGGAGGACCCACAAAGTCAGAAGAATCGGCCAGACGATCTGAAGGGCATGGAACCGAATATCAGCTTGCGCTGGAGCCATAAGAAGTTCGCGAATCGAGTAAACAATCAGAAAAGCTGCAAAAAGAATAAAAATCGTGCCAATAGTGGTCTTGACCATTCGAGAGTCATCATTTCGCTCTGAGACCACCAGCAAGACGGTAAGGATCACCAAGACGGGCTGCAAGATGAGCTCAACCCAGAAGGAGAACGTGGCTAGATTGACGAAGTACTCGACCAGAATCGTAATGCCGATCACACCTCCAACTATTTCTCCGAAAAAGCCACTCTTCGAAGCATCCGGAAACTTGGTGTCAATGGCCATCTATTTTGACCCACTTTTGGCCATTTATTTTGACCCACCGTGTGTCGTCTAGCTCGTGGTTTTCTGTTTCAAGCGATAGCTCTCTCCTCCCAGCATGAAGATGTGTGAGTGGTGGATGACGCGGTCAATGATCGGTACCGCCACGGCGTCATCGTGGAAGAAGGCTCCCCAGTTGCTGAAGTCCTTGTTGGTGGTCAGGATGATTGAGCGGTACTCATACAGGCTATTGATCAGCTGGAACAGGTTGTAGCGGGCTTGCCGGGTCATGGGCAGGTAGCCCAGCTCATCGATCACCAGCACATCGTACTTACCCAACTGTCTCAGCCGTTTTTTCAGTTCACCTTTCATCTCGGCCAGCTCCAGGTCTTCGACCAGCGCCAGTGCCGTGCGGAACAGCACCTTGTAGCCGGCTTCAATGGCCTTCAGAGCAATGCCGATGGCCAAGTGCGTTTTGCCCACCCCGGGCGGACCGATGAACACCAGGTTTTGGCGCTCATCGATGAAGCCGAAGTCCAGCAGGGCGCTGACCTGACGCTTGGTGATGGTGGTCTGGTGGCGGTAGTCGAACGCTTCTAGCGGCTTGTGCGCCGGCAGCTGTGCCTGTTTCAGGTGCCGGTCGATGCGGCGGCGGGTGCGCTCGGCCAGCTCGTGCTCGGCGATCTGCCGGGCAAGCTCCAGATAGGACAGCTCGTTGGCTTCGGCTTGGGCCAGCAGCTCACCCAGGTGCCCGGCGGTGGCGCTCAGGCGCAGGCTGCGGTACTGGGACTGGGTCTGTTCAAGCCGACTCATGGGTCACCTCCTGGCCACTGGAGCGGCCAACCTGAGCATAGGCTTGCAGGGCCGAGACAGGCATTCGGTCCTCAGGATCAGGCGTTGTGTTGGTATCGGGGGCTCGCCCGCGGTCTCGAGCTTGCTGCCACGCCTCCAGGTAGCGTTGCACGGTGCTGGCGGTCAACCGGGGCTGCTGAGTCAGTGTCTGCAGCAGTTCGGCGTCGACGGGTCCATGCCGGTTGAGCAGATCACGCAGGCCTGCCAGTTGGTCCTTGTAGATCCTCGGCGAGGTCACCTTGAGCAGGTGGCACAGCGTCTCGCCCTGACCGTCGGGCAGCTGTTGGCAGATGGCCGCTTCCAGATCCGCGATGCGCTGGGCCGGATCCCGGTAGTGGTGGTTGTTCTTGATCGTGCGGCCTTTCTCCAGACACAGCACGTGCTCAGCAATGTGCTCGCCGCTCTCCAGGTCATGGATATGCAGGTGCCCCTCCTGTTCAGAGACACCCACCTGGGCCCGCTGCCAGCGCAGGGGCACTGAGTACTTGTTGGCTTTCCACGAGATCAGCCCGGTTTTGTCGGCCCGGCGGGTCTCGTGGTCAGGGCGAGCCTGAAGCAGGCTTTGCGCCACAATGTAGGGACGCAGGTGTGCGCGCTCGTCGGCCTCGAAGTGGGCCCGCGGCTGGCGACCGGTGGCGCCGTGCTTGCGAACATTGGCCACGGCCTCCAACCAGCCTTGCAGGTGCTGGCACAGCGCCGTCTCGCTCTCGAAGCACTCCCCGTAAAGGGCGTCCTGCTTGACGTACTTGACCCCGGCCTCCACCTTGCCCTTGCTCTCGGGATCATAGCCCTCGCAGGCATGGATCCGGTAACCGGCAGTCGTGGCGTACTGGTGAAAGCGTTGATTGAGCGTCAGCTCTCGGTACCGCTCGTGGATCACCACGAGCTTGGTCTGATCGTATACACACTCCTCAGGCACACCACCAAAGTAGCGGAAGGCTTCGTCGTGAAGCTGGATGAACGCCTCGGTGTCCAGAGGCTGGAATCGCACCCCACGTACATCAGCCGTGAACAGGCCAGAACGAAGACCACGAAGTAGACCACCCGCTCCACCCTGCGATCATCACTCCGCGCAGCTCGCCGGGGTCAACCTGGCACTGAACGCCGGGTACGGCGTCAACCACCGGCTCGTAATAACGAGTCTGGCCGTTGGCGATTTGCTCCTTGAGTGCTCGCACGTAGCGGCGCAGGCTACGCTCAGAGGCTGGCAACTCGCCCACTTTCTCACGCAGTCGCCGAGCCAGCTTGATGGCGCTCAGCCGGGGATACGTCTTGAGCTGGTGGATGAGGAAATCTCGATACTCGTCCAGACGCTTGCTACGCGAGGGATCCTCCTGGGCCTGGCTGATCGCCATCTCGTTCAGTCTCAGGTACTTGCGAACCGTGTTACGGGCAATGCCCAGTTCCCGGCTGATCGCCCGGACCGATAGGCCCCGCCCCTGATCGTGTAATGCTTTGATTTTGTGAATCACAACCCACTCCTTCAATGATCTGTCCCGGCTTATTTGTCTGGCACGGGACGCTACAGTGTTTTGTGGCCAAAGCCACCCGGGGTGGGTCAAAATTGTTGGCCAATAGTGGGTCAGTTTAGTTGGCCATTAACACTTGGAAACCAGGACAATTCCTGCCGTAAAGACCCAGACAAAGGTGAGTTTCCCCAAGGCATTCTCCCAATAGCCAAGGACATTTGATGTCCAAATGAATCCGGCAATCCATGTCAAGTAGACCAACCAGATTGGAAGCACTTTTGGCCCGAGCGCGATTCTCAGCGCCTGAGCAATCTTTCTTCGGGCGCTGCTTATCTGGAGGCAGGCAATCGCCGCTACCACCACCCAGAAAAGCCCAGCCCACTCCCGACTACTCAGCTGAAAGCCATACTCATTCAACAGCGATGTGGCTTGACTAAAGGTAGACTCGATCAATGCGGCCCGACTCCAAAGGCACGTTTAGTACAGCTTTCGCTGAAAATCGACAAACACGTCTCGGATGCCCGCGACACTTCCAAGTTCCCGGACAGCGTCGCAGACGCTGTGGTACTTCAGGTCGATCAAGTGGGGCAGCTTGTCGGGGTCGAGCTCGGTGACGCCTCTCTCGACATAGTGATCCAGCACGAATTCAAGAAATTCCTTCTGGGGGTAGTCGATGCCGTCGAAGATCAGCGGACGGTGCGATTCGACGCGCTCGGCGCGGCTGATGGGTGGGCGGGCCCAGGCTATGTAAGCCAGCACGTCGAACAGGTCGCTGTTGGGGGCGTCGATCATTCTGGCGATCTCGCGCAGTTGCTCGATGCCGTATCCCTTTTCCTCCAGCCCTTCAAGTAGCGCCTTGCGGGTTTTCGGACGGCTCCAGAGCTCGCGCAGTTCGTCTTCGTTGCGGAACAGCGTCGGAAGTTCGCCGAACAGGCGTTCAACGAACTGCACGGCCGACATTGGCTTGCCTTCCGGGCTCCAGTAGCTGGTCGCGCTCATGTGTTGGATGGTTCTTTCCTTGCCATCCGCCAGCTTGATCCTCAGCTTTCTTCGCTTTAGGCAGATGCAGGGGCGCTGCCCGCATTCCGGGCAGGGTTCCGGTGCTTCCTTCTCGCACACGCAGGGTCTTTCGGCGCAAACCGGACAGGGTTTCGGCGGGTCGACGACGCAGGTACAGGGCTGGTTGTTGCATATCGAGCAGCGTTCCGGCTCGATCGGCTCGCCGTCCCACTCCGGGTCGTTGAAGTGCTCGTAGGCCTTCACGAAGTCGTAAATGGTGAAGTAATCCTTGCCGTCGTACAAGCGGGTGCCGCGGCCGATGATCTGCTTGAACTCGATCATCGAGTTGACCGGCCGCATCAGCACGATATTGCGTACATTGCGGGCATCCACGCCGGTCGAGAGCTTCTGCGAGGTGGTCAGGATGGTGGGAATGGTCTTCTCGTTGTCCTGGAATGTCCGCAGAAATCGTTCGCCCTCGGCGCCGTCGTTGGCGGTCACACGCACGCAGTAGTTCGGGTCGGATATCGGCTTGATCTGGTTGATCAGGTCGCGCACGGCCAGCGCATGCTCTTGCGTGGCGCAGAATACTAGCGTCTTCTCACGCGGATCGATCTTCTCCATAAACAATTTGATGCGATGGGCCTCGCGCGCCCTGATCTCGATGACGCGATTGAAATCGTCCTCGCGGTAGCGCCTACCGGTCTCGACCTCACCCTCGAGGATCTCGTCATCGTCGGTGTAGACGTACTCATCCAGGGTGGTAGCGATCTGCTGGACCTTGAACGGGGTGAGATAACCGTCGTTGATTCCGTCCTTGAGCGAGTAGGCGTAGACCGGCTCGCCGAAGTAAGCGTAGGTATCGGCGTTGTGTGTTCGCTTTGGCGTGGCGGTCAGGCCGAGCTGCACGGCCGGCGCGAAATACTCGAGGATGCCGCGCCAGTTGCTTTCGTCGTTGGCGCCGCCGCGGTGACACTCGTCGATCACGATGAAATCGAAAAAATCGGGCGGATAGTCGCCAAAATTCGGCGCCGGTCGGCTTTCTTCATCGGTTCCGGTCATGAAGGTCTGGAAGATGGTGAAGAAAACGCTGCCGTTCTTGGGTACGCGGCCCCGCTGGCGGATGATTTGCGGGTCGATGCGCACCAGCGCGTCTTCGGGAAAGGCGGAGAAATCGTTGAAGGCCTGATTGGCCAGGATATTTCTGTCGGCCAGAAACAGGATGCGAGGCCGTCGGGCAGGTTCGCCGGTCTCGCGCGCCGCTAGTGACCAGCGGGCATGAAACAGCTTCCAGGCGACCTGGAAGGCGATCGCGGTCTTGCCAGTGCCTGTGGCCAGGGTCAGGAGAATGCGGTCATTGCCATCGGCAATTGCCTCCAGGGCGCGGTTGATCGCATTGTGCTGGTAATAGCGCGGCTGCCAGGCCCCGCCCTTGTCCTCGAAGGGCTCGGCACCGAACCGCTCGCGCCACGGGTCAGGCTCCTTGAAAGTTTCTCCCCAAAGCGCATCCGGCGCCGGCCAGTCATCAACCGGGCCTTCCGCGCCGGTTTCCATGTCGACCCGGTAGATTTCCAGGCCATTGGTGGAATAGGCAAAACGTGCCTGTAACCGCTCGGCATAGCGCTTGGCCTGGGCCAGACCCTCGGTGGGCTGCAGATCCTGCTTCTTGGCCTCGATCACCGCCAGTTTCTGGCCGTGGTAGAACAGCACGTAGTCGGCGATATCCTGCTTGCCGCGCCGACCGGCGCCAATCAGCCGCCCCGGTGCGATCACCTCGCGCCCCACCCGGCTGCCGTCGACCACACCCCACCCGGCTTCGCGCAAGGCGGGGTCGATCAGCTCGGCCCGGGTTTCGGCTTCATTGAGTCTCGCTCGATTCACTACCCCCTGTCCCTCCTGTTCCAGGGTCCGCCGGCTGGCCAGTGCAGGGCTGTCGCCTCATCAGCGTCGACGGCCAATACGGTGCCGATGAAGTCTTTCAACTCCGCTAGCACATTAGCAAAATCTGGCTCGGCGGGCACCTCATCGCCCAGGCGCCGAAGAAACCCGCGCCATTGACCCTGCTTCTCTTGGGCAAAATCATCCTCGAAGAGCGGTGCCCTCGGGACCTGCGTATCACGCCGCTCGAATGTCGCAGTTATTGCTCGCAAAAGCGGTGCCGCTTCGAAGTTGAATTGCCGAGACAGCAGCCAGATATCGTAGAAATCCTTCATGCGGCTGTTGATAGCCCCCAGCGCCACCATGGCCTGGAACTTCTCCGCGATCGTGGATTCACGGCTATAGCACAGCAGCTCCGGAGCAGGCTGGCCCAGAAGCACTGGATAGCTTTGCCGCTGCGGTTCGGGCACCACTGCATCGCCAAAACCGATATCCACCTGCACTCTGGCCCGAGCCCGATCCAGTTCGGCCCAGCCGCGGATGCGCACACCCTCGTACTCGGCATCTTCGGTAATGACTTCGGCCTCCAGCGAGTCGCCATGAAAAGTCAGCCCGTCGTCCACTTCAAGGTCGGCATCCATGATTTCCCTAACTTGTCCCAGGAGCACGTCCAGGTCGTTGTCCGTCCGGCCGAGCATATCGATATCCATCGTGGGTCGCGCCTCCGGTGATTCCCACACCTGGAGCATCAGAGCACCTTTGAGCACGAAGCGATCTGCATGGGCCGACTGGCTCAATCGGTACAGAAAACGTTCCATCACATAGAACTGGAGCACCTCCTGAAACGGACGCCCCTGGTCACGAGCGAGATTCAGCAGGCGCTGCCGAACCGATGCGGCAATATTGGCCGTCAACCTGGCGCCTCCAGGTATGGGCGCATGATCTTCTCGACCCGGCAGATGCGGGCATACTTCAGGAGCAGGCCGTACGCCGGACTCCGGCGCTTTCGGTAGAGATCGAGCGCCTCGAGTACGACATCCATGCCCAGGCTGTTGCGAAAGGCAAAACAGTCGGCCAGGGTTTTCTCCGGGTCGTAGACCTTCAGTTCGATGCCGTCGATTGGGTGCCGCTCGATCCCACTGGTGAACCGACCTCCGGAGAAACGGTAGCCGCGCACCGGCGGGTAATCCTGGCGCGGCAGACGGGCATTGCGCTCGACGGCCAGGTCGATGCGGCGGGGAATCTGGGTGGTCAGGTCATGCCAGGCCAGCGCAGACACCAGGCAGAGCACGGCCCGGGGAAAGCGCGTGGCCACCGCGACCAGATCCGGGTCGGCGACCGGCGGCAGTTCGGTCAGGCGATACAGGCCGCGGCTGACCGGCTCGATCACGCCCTCGTCGCGCAGTTTGTAGAACTGGTAACGATTGAGTCCGAGTGCCAGCGCTTCGCTCAGGCGCAGTTGGCCGCCGTGGGCTCGAAACAGCGCCACGGGATCGTCGAAGCCATCAGTGCGTGAACGTTGAGCGGCCATCGCGAACCAGACAAACCGTCACCATTTGTCAATATCTGGTGACAGTTTGTCTGAATTCTTCCGGCTGGTCAAATCACTCAGACGGCCGCCGATTCGATCTCGTGCTCGGCGTGATCCGCGGTCAGTTCGCCAGAGAAGGCTTTTTGGAGGAGGGATTGCTTGAGTTCTTCAAGCGCCTTCAGCTTACTATCAATCATGTTTAGAGCTTGCTGCGAACTTTCCTGAAGCATTTCAAGTTCGGCCACATCACGCTTTTGAACATCCATGGGCGGCATAGCTCCCAGCTGCAGAGCACGAATATCACGCAGGTTAATATGCTGCACGGTTGCGCCCGTTGACTTCTCCATGAGTCTGCGCTGCACATCGGGATGGAGCAACAAATATGCCAAATACTTCGGCTTGACCATGTTTCTCTTAGGGCGGATGAGCACGGTTCTTTGCCCCAAACAGACCTTCTGATCTGCAGGGATGACACCGACGTTTCCAGCAGGCGCCTCACGAGCAAGAATCAAGTCACCACCCTCAGGCTTGGCACGCCTGGTCCACTGGTTATAAACCTCCTCCGAGACTCGTTTTACACCATCAAGCAGCAGAATTCCCTTGCCAATGTTCGGAGTGCGTATTGAAGGAAAACCCGTTTCTTGAGTTGGGGCAGTTTTGTGCTCACAATCGACAATCAGCTCCGTCACATCACTCAAGGTCTGAATTTCATCCGCTGATGCAATACTGGCTAATCGGCGATTCAGGCAGCTATCAAATAGCTTATCAGCCCAGGCTTTGGCCTTCTGGGTATTGGCGATGGCCGTTTCAATGCCCGCGAAGGCCTCGTCGAGAATGGTGACGATGCGTTTTTGTTCCTCCACCGGCGGTATCCAGCGCTCAATCGCGTAAACGTTGTTGCGATTGATCCCTGGCTTGACTCCAGTAGCAAGCCTGGGGAGATCAAGATGAACCAGCAAGTAGTATAGGAACTTCAAATCATACTGGCTTTCGTCGAAGGTTACAAAGTCACTAGTGTCCGGTTTAAAAGCCGAATAGATTCAATTGGTTACCGTCTTTGATCTGATCCAGATCGCTTCGGTCGATCGTAACCGCCTGTTTCAACTGTGTTTTTTCAAATACAGTTATGGAGATAATCTGTAGCATTGCGTGCAGCGAAATATCGAGGTCCAAACGCTTTTTGATGATGGCGATCAGCACATAGGTCGACACAGCAATCCAAATTTGTGTCTTGACTGCGTTCTCCGATCGGCCGAAGAAGCACTTGATACGGAGATTTTGCTTGATCCACTTGAAGAACAGCTCGACCTGCCACCGGCTTTTGTACAACGCGCAGATCGTAAGAGCCGGGAGTTGGAACTGATTGGTGAGAAATACCAGGGTCTTTCCGGTTTCCGGGTCCTTGAAGCGAATGCGTCTCAAGTGTTGAGGATAGTACTTGCTTGGACGCTGGCCGCAGAGCGCAATAGTTTGGTCGCAGATCAGCCCAGCTTGCCGATCTGTAGCAGCAGAATAGACCCGCCGGAAGTCCAGGTTTGATTTGGCCCGGATTACAAAGAAGGCGCCGGCCTGGGCCAGATTGAATAGTCGAGCATAGTCCAGGTAGGCCCGATCCATCACGTAAAACGAACCTGCCTCCGGAATCAGCAAGTCTAGAACATTGACGTCGTGCAGCTTGCCGTCGGAGATATGAATGAAGCTGGGAATCGATCCGCGCAGATCCAGCAGGGTATGAAGTTTGACTGCCGCTTTTGCCGTGCGAAATGGTGCCCATGGGAACATCGACAGACATAGGTCGATGGTGGTTGAGTCGAGTGCGTAAACCGTATCGGGAAGACCCGAGCTTATGGATTCGTCGACATAGAGGCTTCTCGCTTGTGCAATCAGATGCTGGGCATAGTCGCCGTAAATTCTCCAATCTCGCGACTCGTTTGCATCGGCAAGAGTTGCTCGACGAATCGGCTGGCGAAAGCCCATGTGGTAAAGCTTTGCAGACTGAACCTGGAGACAGGCTTCGATGTCCCGCAGGCTCTCGCGGTAGGTCAGCTGGGCAAAGGCCATACAGCGGAACTGTTCGGCGCAGCTCAGAGTTCGCACTCGCCGGTTGCCGTCGTATCGGTCGACGGTGCGGTGGAAAGTCTTCCAGGGAAGGAAATCCATAATCTGAGCAAAAAGCGTCTTGCCGATGTTCATTTGCCACTCCGGAGGGCACGGTATCGGCTTGGTTATACACCGCGAACTCCGCGTTCAAATCGGGGACACCTTTTTCCGCTTGTAATGTGCTGTAAAACATGCGATTTTCGGGATTCAGAGCACTTTTAACCGGACACTAGTGTTACAAAGTAAGTAACATCAAGGGGCCAAAAGCCACCATCAACAAGGTTTACTGCACCGGCAGTTCCTTTACGTCCAACGATGATGCTGCTCTTTGCGTGGAATGGGACATCGGTAAAACACTTGACCCCATTTGCACCAAAGACCGGATACTTACCTTGATTTTTACGCTTTTCCTTCGGTAGTGGCTTTCCGTACTCAAGCTTTAGCACATCTCCTAGAGTCTTAATCTGGCCCTGACCGTTAGTCACAACATCCCCCTGATCCCTTCCAGAATCTCCCGGCTCTGGACATCCAGTGCTTCGATTTCGTCGATGATTTCCTGCGGGTCGCGCAACGGGGCTTCTTCGGCCTTGTTGGGATTCTTGACCGACAGGTCCCACGTCTCGGTGTCGACCTGGTCGAAGGGCACGGTCCAGGACTGTTCGGAATCGGCAAAGGTTTTCTGCTTTTCGACGAAATCTTCCAGGTCGTCGTCGTTGAGCGGATTGGTCTTGCCCAAGCTGCGACCGGGATCGAGCTGGTAGTACCAGGTCTTTTGGGTTGGTGCGCCCTTCTCGAAGAACAGCACTACGGTCTTCACGCCCGCGCCCAGGAAGGTGCCGCCGGGGCAGTCGAGCACGGTGTGCAGGTTGCAGTTTTCCAGCAGTTCCTGGCGCAGGGCACGCGAGGCGTTGTCGGAATTGGACAGGAAGGTGTTTTTGATCACGATGGCGGCCCGCCCGCCGGCCTTCAAGTGCTTGATGAAGTGCTGCAGGAACAGAAACGCCGTCTCGCCGGTGCGGATTGGGAAATTCTGCTGGATCTCCTTGCGCTCCTTGCCGCCGAAAGGCGGATTGGCCAGGATGATGTCATAGCGATCCTTCTCCTGAACATCATCGAGATTCTCGGTCAGGGAATTGGTGTGGACGATGTTGGGCGCCTCGATGCCGTGCAGGATCATGTTCATGATGCCGATCACGTAGGGCAGGCTCTTCTTTTCCTTGCCGTGAAAGGTTCGCCGCTGCAGGGTATCGAGATCTTCGGTGGACAGTTTCGGTGGATTCTCGGCATCCGGTCCGTCAGGACCGTAACGCAGGTAATCGTAGGCCTCGCAAAGGAAGCCGGCCGATCCGACCGCGGCGTCGTAAATGCGCTCGCCGATCTCCGGTTGGATCACCCGGATCATGGCGCGAATCAGCGGACGCGGGGTGTAATACTCGCCACCGTTTCGCCCGGCATTGCCCATGTTGCGAATCTTGGCCTCGTACAGGTGCGAGAGCTCGTGCTTTTCCTTCTGCGAGCCAAAGCTGAGCGTGTCGACCAGTTCCAGCGCGTCGCGCAGGCTGTAGCCGCTGGTGAACTTGTTGCGGATTTCCGAAAAGATCTCGCCGATCTTGTACTCGATGGTATCGGTCTCGGCGGTGCGCTCGCGAAAGCCCTGCAGATAGGGAAACAGCTTGCCGTTGACGAATTCGATCAGATCGTCACCAGTGAGCGCTATGTCATGATCAAACTCGCTGTCTTCGTTCTTGGGCGCCGCCCAGCTTGACCAGCGATAAGGCGCTTCCAGCAGAAAGTCGTAAGACTTCCCACGCAGCTCAGCCTCCATGGATCGCTCTTTCTCCAGATCAGCCAGATACTTGAGAAACAGCATCCACGATGTCTGCTCGGTGTAGTCCAGTTCGGTGGCGCAACCGGCTTCCTGCCGAAGCACATTGTCGAGATTGCGAAACGTCTGTTCGAACACGGTTGTCGTGAATTCCTTTTTCTGCGGGACTTCAAACCGGCCAGAACAGCCGGGTCAGCGGGATCAGCGTACGGGTTTCCTGATCGGCGTTGTCGTAATTCTCGATGAGCGCCTGAACCAGGTCATCCAGATCCCACAGCATCAGCGGGATATTCGCACGATCGGCCTCGTAGCGGGCATCCTTTGTGAACCCGCCGGTAGAAACGAAAAGCCCCTTGTCGCTGGCGTGACGCCCCCCGACCAGGTTGCGGATATCCTTGCTGCCGATGGCCGTGCCGGACCGATGCTTCACCTCCACGATGATGCGCGGCGATTCGAAACCGAAACCGTCGGGTGAGGCCAGGATATCGACGCCCAGATCCGAGCCCTCGCGGGAAACCCGGGTCTTGTAGCCCATGGACCGGAGCACCCCGGCGACCAGGTGTTCCATCTGTCGATGCCCCAGGCGGTTGATCCGGTCCTTGATGATCTCCAGCGCCCGGCTCCGGTAGCCCTCGAGCAGTGCATCCTCGTCCTCGTCCTCGGCACTCTCCGCGCCTTCGTGTCCTGATGCTGGTGCCGGCTGACCTGACAAGGCCCCCAGAATCTCCTCGGCCACGTCATCCGGAATCCGAAAAAGAGTCAGCGTCGACCCGAGGGAATTGCGGGCACGGGCCGACAACACATCGCGATCGACCTCTCCCTTCCACTCTACGGAACGAAAATGCTGGAACTCAGCGACGATGCCGGGCTCGTGCTGGTAGTCGCTGGAAATTTCTCCAACGTGGTAGACGCGACGGCTTGAATCGTACGTGATCACCTTGTCTCCGGGCTGGATTTCGTCCCGGAAACGAATCCACTGGCTCGCCGCAGCCTGAAGCTTACCCGGCTTGAAGTCGGGGCGGAGCTGTTCCAGGGCGTCCAGAATGCCCTGCTTGTCCGAAAAACACGCCAGATCACCTATCGGAGAGGCACCCAACGCCACCACCCCCTTCTCCACGAACTCATCGGCCAATCGGCCACCTGAAGCCGAGCGCACCATCCAGAGCGTCATGATTTTTCCTAAGCTGATTATTCGGGGCAAAGCTTACCGCAGAACTCGGATCGGGCCCAATGCTCCCCGGTAGCCAGGGCCGTTCTTGATTCTGGGATCAGTCATCTCTTTGCGAATGGCTGAGACTCCTTGGGAGCGTTTTGGTAGACAGCGAGCGACGGCGAATTAATTCCGGGCAGATGCGCATTCGTTCAGTATTTCGACGAAGGCCTGCCAACAATGCAGGTTTTGCAGGGTCACCACGATGACTTCAGTCGACGAAACCCGACCAGCCGGTGATTGTCGTCGGTCTCCAGGCAGAAGGTGCCGTGGATGCCGGTGTGGGTGATGTGGTTGCGCAGGGCCATGGCCGGGAAGCGCAGGCGTCGGCCCTGGCGGTCGACAGCGAATACGGTGGCCGCCCTGCCCTGGTAGTAACTCAGGTAGGTTTCGGCACTGATGTCCAGGTCGAGGATGTAGCGCGGCATGGTGCCATCTTGCAACGAGTCTTCATCAATGACCAGTGAAGCATAGGCGTTCTTATCGGTCGAGATTACTAATGCGGTCAATCGGCTGACCGGCGGCATCATGCAGCGCCTGCCCGACCCTCTCGATGTCGCCGTAAAGTGGGCGATCCGTGGAAATGGCAGGCGAGTAGTCCCGCACCCAGTCGCGCAATGCCACAGTGGCTGGAGCGAAACCATCCGAGCCGACAAGATCAACCCCCTGGGCCATGGTGATGGCCGCGATGGACTGCAGCTCCCGGGTCTGGGTCAGCACCTCGGCAGTCTTGCGTGCGGCAATCGTGCCCATGGTGACCACGTCCTGGTTGTTGGCATTGGTGGGCACCGACTGGATGGAGGCCGGATGGGCCAGACTCCTCAGCTCGGCAACGATGGCAGAGGCCGTGACCTGCGCGCCCATCAGGCCGCTGTGCAGGCCGGTGCTCAGGCCCTGCAGGAAAGCAGGTAGTTCACCATTCTGATTTTCATCAGTCAGTCGAGCGACCATACGCTCGGAATGCACGGCTGTCTTGATGACTGCGTTGGTCAGGCTGTCGGCGGCAAAGGCGACATGTTGACCGTAGAAATTTCCGCCATGCAGCACGGCATCGGCTTCCGGATCGAACACAGGGTTGTCCGTGACCGAGTTGATCTCCCGATCAACGGTACTGTTGTGGAATTCGATGACATCCAGAACCGCCCCGAAGAGTTGGGGTGCACAACGGATGGTGTAGGGATCCTGCAGCAGTGACCGGCTGTCGTGGACGGGACTGGATTGCTCGACCGCGGACCGGAGATACCTCGGCTGACCAGGGATGAGACGCTGGCTGCCCGCAGCAAGCTTCAGCAGGCGTTCATGGGCTTCCTGCTGCCCCGAATGGGGACGCATGACGCCGAACGCAGGGTCCCAGGCCTCGAGCTGTCCCTGCAGGCACTCGGCATAGGCCACGGTGCAGCGAAGCGCAAGGTCAACACTACGCAGGGCAGCCTGTCCGTTCAATGCCGCGATCCCCGTCATGGCAGCCGTGCCGTTGACCAGCCCCAACGCATCCTTTGCTTCCGGCTTGAGCGGCTGCCAGCCCCGCTCGGTAATGGCCGATGCCGCCGGGCGGCGTTGTCCGTTGTCACAGACCTCGGCTTCGCCCATCAGGGCCAGGGCGATATGGGCCAGCGGCGTCAGGTCGCCGCTGGCCCCCACGGTCCCCCTGGCCGGAACGATCGGAACGATGTCTGCATTCAACCATGCAGCCAGCATCTCCAGGGTTTCGGGTCGGACGGCGGAGTAACCCTGGGCCAGGGTGTTCAGGCGCACTGCCATGATCGCCCGCACCGCGCGGCGCTCGAGCGGCGGGCCGGTGCCGCTGGCCAGGTGATAGATCAGGTTGCGTTGCAGTTCTCCCGATCGCGAAGGGTCGATATGACGCCCCGCCAGCGGGCCGTAGCCCGTGGTGACGCCGTAGATCAGTCGGCGCTGATCGATCAATTCGTCGAGACGATGTCGTTGTTGTCCCGCTGCAATTAGAATGCGCCGACCGATCTGAACCCGAGCGCCCTGGGCAATCTGTTCGATGTGGTTTGTCGAAAGAGGGGCACCGTCTACCCGAACGAGACTCAAGACGACAGGCTCCAGCCGCGTGTTTTGCCCGTAGCCGTGGCCGGCAATTCTCCGGCAAAAGTCCAGCGCATCGGGCGTTCGGCACTGTTGAGCTTCTCCTGTGCCCAGCGATGCAACACAGACTCCGCGTCGGTGGCACTGGCATTGGATACCAGAATGATCGAAGCAGTCAGGCGAGGCTCATCCCGGGTTGTGTCCAACTCCACACTACAACGTTCAACCAGGGGATGAGCAGTGATGCGGGCAGCCACATGTTCCGGACGCACATTCCTGCCGGCCACCTGAACCACCGTGTCCTTTCTGCCCATGGGCCGGAATTGACCATCGTTCTCGAACGCCAGCTCATCTTCGGGTTCAATCTCGATCAGTCGGCCATCCTTGCAGCAACGATGCAGCCTGCTTCCGGACCAGCTCCAGTAGTCAAACAGGGTATAAGGCTGTTCCGCATCGAATCGGTATCCAACGCCTGCAGTCTCCGTCGCACCGTATATGGCCAGCATGCGATCAAGGCCCAGACTCTTCATGTCTTGCACCAGCTCGGAAGGACAGGGCGAGGTCGATGTGACTGCCGAAACACCAGAAGGAATTTCCCGCCGCAAGCGTTTGATCTGGCGCCAGCGAAGAGGGAAACCAATCAGCCAGTCACCGGACTCGAGATGCCGGGGAGGAAGACCGGACAAGCACCCGTCCCGGTTGACCGGCAGTCCCAGATGCATTGGTAAAAGCACGGTGAACAGGAAACCGTAGATATGATGGGCGGGCACCAGGGAGACCATTCGTCGGACGCCGAGCACGAGATGAGTTAACTCCACTACTTCCTGCTCAAGATCGACCAGCCGATGGGACACTGTCTTGGCGTTGCCGGTCGTGCCAGAGGTGCGGAACGACACCATCCCGGTATCCCGAATGCCGTCGACGGCCAGCTCTGCCCACTCGGCTATGGATCGATAGCGAAGCAGGTAGTCGCCAGCCCCCGTTTCCTGCAGCCCGAACAACTCGGCGCAGCTCGTGGCCAACGAGACCATCTCGATGGAGTCAACGGGAAGCTCATCGCTACCGATGACGGTGGCTCCATTCCAACTGCCGGATGAAAGGTCAAGCCGACCGACACCTCGCATATCGGCCAGTTCATCCGTGATCAGACTGGCGATCACCGGGCGAAGCAGATGGGCATCAAGTTCCAAGTATCACCCCTTATGACAGGCAGTTGAAGCAATCACTGGCAGCAGTTCTGCTCTCTGAGTTCAGCGCCAATGATCTCCCAAAAGGCAGCGACCATGACTATTGAGACCAGCGTTGCTGGTTATTAATGCGGTCACGGCTTGACTGCATAGAACATCAGACTCGCTTGACGAACACCCAGTAGCTGTCACCTGACAGGCTGGTCTTCATGTGGACCTTGACCTTGGTCGGCTGCATTTCGTAATCGAAGACATACTCGAACATGGAGTTCAGGTTGCCATCCTTGACACCGTCTTCAAACCTGCCGCGAAACTCTCTGGAGTCCGTACATGGCGCTACATCCCTGAAGAAGTTCTTGCCGATCACGGCTTTTGGATCACGCCCGGTGATGTCTCCCTCGGCAGCGTTGTACTGAAGAATCGTTCCGGCGGCGTCCAACTGAATGGCACCGAAAGCGAGATCGTCGAGTTCACTGTCTTTCATCTTGGCCAGTGTGTTCTCGATATTGTCATTACCGAACTTGATGATTTCCATTCTTACCTCCTCAATGGCTGCGCCAACTCTTCAGGTCAGCAGAATTCAGGACGTCGAGGCGTCCCAATCGAGGCGGCAGTCTATCTACATGAAAGCTATCGAATGTGAAGGCGCAGATCACCTGGGGCCAAACGGAAAGGCACATCACAGTTTGCCTCCACAAGCGTGTCGGACACCCCGAAATCTGAGCCAAGGTACGCGGGAGGAAAAACCAGGGCCAGCCCGATTCAGGTCCTTTCTGAGCTGTGATAACCTCGAATTCCTGTCATATTCACAAGTCATCCAAACACCATGTTGAACCTGGATCTATCGGGCCGACGAGCCCTGATCTGCGGAGCCAGTCAGGGTATCGGTGCAGCGACCGCCTCGACTCTTGCAGACTGCGGCGCCACAGTCACCTTGCTGTCGCGCAACAAGGAGCGTCTTGCTGCCGTCCATCAGACTCTGCCGGGCGACGGGCACGATCTTCTTGCGCTGGACCTCGGAGACCCCGCGGCACTAGCCGACGGTCTGGAGAACCTGAGCGACAGGCACTACCACATTCTGATTCACAACTCCGGCGGACCACCAGCCGGGCGGGCCATCGATGCCCACCCGGACGAGTTCGAAGTCGGTTTTCACCAGCATCTCATCGCCGGTCAACGCCTGGCCCAGGCGCTGGTGCCGGGCATGCGCGAAGCCGGCTACGGGCGTATCGTCAACATCATTTCGACCTCGGTGAAAGAACCGATTCCCGGGCTGGGCGTGTCCAATACAGTTCGCGGCGCGGTGGCGGCCTGGGCCAAGACGCTGTCGCGTGAACTGGGCCCCGACGGCATCACGGTCAACAACGTCCTGCCCGGCTTTACCGAGACGCCGCGTCTGGACAGCCTGGTGGCCGGCAAGGCGAAGTCGCAGGACACCAGCGAAGACCAGGTACAGAAGACCATGCTTGCCGGCGTGCCGCTGGGCCGCTTCTGCAAGCCGGAAGAGACTGCCGCGGCCATCGCATTCTTGTGCTCACCGCTGGCCGGCTACATCACCGGAATCAACCTGCCGGTCGACGGCGGCCGGCTCGGCAGTCTGTAGATGCGCGTCGAGAACTACATCGGCGGCGAGTTTGCCCCGGCCCAAACCGGCAAGACTCTGCCGGTATTCGAGCCGGCCACCGGGGCGGAATACGCGACCGTCGCAGAATCCGGCCAGTACGATATCGGCCAGGCCATGGCGGCTGCCGAAAGTGCCTTCGGCGACTGGTCGGCGCTGCTGCCCGATGAGCGTGCGCACTGGCTCAACCGGCTGGCCGATGCCGTCGAGCGTCATGCCGACGAGCTAGCCCGCGCCGAGAGCATCGATACCGGCAAACCGCTGGCGCTCGCCGCCTCAGTCGATATCCCGCGGGTGGTCAGCAACCTGCGCTTCTTCGCCGCCTCGGCCAGCCAGTTCTTCAGCGAAGCGCACGACATGGGGCCGTCCGGCTTCAACTACACCCTGCGCCAACCGCTGGGCGTGGTCGGCGCCATCTCGCCGTGGAACCTGCCGCTTTATCTGATGAGCTGGAAGATCGCGCCGGCACTGGCCGCCGGCAACACGGTGGTGGCCAAGCCTTCCGAGGTCACGCCTGCCAGTGCCTGGATGCTGGCGCGCATTGCCGAAGAAATCGGCTTTCCGGCCGGCGTGCTCAACATCGTGCACGGTTCCGGCGACAGCGCCGGCAGGGCGCTGTCATCCCACCGCGCGCTCAAGGCGCTGACCTTCACCGGCTCGACCCGAGTCGGAGGGATGCTGGCCGCCGAACTCTCGCCGCGCTTCGTCAAGCTGGCGCTGGAAATGGGCGGCAAGAACCCGACGGTCGTGTTCGACGATGTCGATCTCGACGCCACGGCCGATGAAGTCGTGCGAGCGGCGTTTTCCAACCAGGGCCAGATCTGCCTTTGCGGCTCGCGCATCCTGGTGCAGGAAGACATCTACAAGACTTTCCGCGACAAGCTCATCGAGCGCACCGGCAAGCTGGTCGTCGGCGATCCACTGGAGACCGGCACCGACCAGGGCGCGGTGGTTTCGAAGGTCCAGTTCGACAAGGTCATGGGCCATATCGAGCAGGCTCGCGAGGCCGGCGGACAGGTTCTGGTCGGCGGAAAGCCCGGCCGACCGGGCGGGCGCTGCGACGACGGCTGGTTCATCGAACCGACCCTGATCGATGGCCTGGGACCGGAAGCCGACATCAACCAGGCCGAGGTGTTCGGCCCGGTGGCCACATTGATCCCCTTCATCGACGAAGAAGAAGCGCTGGCGATCGCCAACGGCGTCGACTACGGCCTGGCCGCGTCGGTCTGGACCCGCGACATCGACCGCGCTCACCGCATGGCCGCGCGCCTGGAGGCCGGCATCATCTGGATCAACTGCTGGATGAAACGCGACCTGAGAACCCCCTTCGGCGGCCACAAGGCCTCCGGCCTGGGCAAGGAAGGCGGCTTCGAGGCGATGCGGTTTTTTACCGAGCCGAAGAATGTGTGCGTGGCGATTGGCGATGACGGGAGACGGGAGACGGAAGACGGGAGACGTAAGATGGGAGACGTAAGACGGTGACCGTGATGGGATAAGTGCCCTTTTTTACCGCCTTCCATCTTCCGTCTCACGTCTTCCCCTTCACCCTAAAGAGCAATCAACAGAAAATGACACCATGAGCAACCAAGAGCACAGCACCGAAAACGCCCCACCCCCCGTCGGCGCCTACCCGCATTCACGACGCGCCGGGCCGTTCCTGTTTCTGTCCGGCGTCGGACCCCGTGCGCCGAAGGGAAAAGACATTCCCGGCGTGACGCTGAACGAGGAAGGAGAAGTGATCGCCTACGATGTCGCCGATCAGACTCGCTCGGTGTTTCGCAACGTCCGCGCCATTCTCGAAGCCTCGGGTGCGCGCTGGGAAGACCTGGTCGACGTGACCGTGTTCCTGACCGACATGAAACGCGACTTCGCCACCTTCAACCGTATCTACGCCGAACACTTCACCGACCACCGCCCCTGCCGCACCACGGTGGAGGTCGGGGCACTGCCCACGCCGATTGCAGTCGAGTTGAAGTGTGTTGCTTATTTGGGGGACGAGTGAATTTGAAGTGTGAAGTGTGAAGTGTGAAGTGTGAAGTGTGAAGTACGGCTTGCGGCTGGGGCTTGAGTAGGCTGGATTCTGTCGGGCTTACGGAAGGGGAAAAGCGTCAGGGGCCTGCACCCACCTCTTTGTTCTTTACACTTCACACTTTACACTGACCTCTTCACCAAGATGAAGAGGTCCACCATGTTGCCAAGCATGCCAATCGACTTCAAGCAATGGATCGAGGACAACCGCCACCTGCTGAAACCCCCGGTGGGCAACAAGATGATCTGGTCCGACGAGGACTTCATCGTCATGGTGGTGGGCGGACCGAACGAGCGCACTGACTACCATTACGACGAAGGCCCGGAATTCTTTTATCAGGTCGAGGGCGACATGCTGCTCAAGGTCATCGAGAACGGCCAGCCGAAGGACATCACCATCCGCGAGGGCGAGATCTTCCTGCTGCCGCCGAAAGTGCCGCATTCGCCGCAGCGGTTCGCCGATACCGTCGGCCTGGTCATCGAACGCAAACGCCTGCCGGAAGAGAAGGACGGCCTGATGTGGTTCTGCCCGGAATGCAATGCTTGCGTTTACGAGGAATACTTCGAGCTGAAGAACATCGAAAAGGATTTCCCGCCGGTGTTCGAACGCTTCTTCAGCAGCGAGGAGAATCGCACCTGTCCGCAGTGTGGGCATCTGCATCCGGAGAAATGAATATGCTCAAAATCGACATGCACTCCCACATCCTGCCGCGCGAGTGGCCGGATCTGAACGAGAAGTTCAACACCACCGGCTTCCCGACCATTCACCACGACACCGGCCGGGACGATAGCAAGGCCGAGATTCATAAGGACGGCAAGTTCTTCCGGGCGGTTGATCCCCTGAGCTGGGATATCGAGCAACGCATTGCCGACTACGGCGCCAAGGGCGTGCAGGTGCAGGTCGCCTGCACCGTGCCGGTGATGTTCAGCTACCACGCCGATCCCGAGCACGCGCTTTACCTGGGCCAGTATCTCAACGACCACCTGGCCGAGCAGTGCCGCGAACATCCGCGTCACCTGGCCGGCCTGGCCACCCTGCCGCTGCAGGCACCGGAACTGGCCGCACGCGAGCTGGAACGTTGTGTCAAGGAGCTGGGCCTCAGGGGCGTACAGATCGGCTCGCACATCAACAGCTGGAACCTGAATGACCCCGAGCTAGAGCCTGTATTTGCCGCGGCCAGCGACCTGGGCGCGGCCGTCCTGGTGCATCCCTGGGACATGATGGGCAAGGAATCGATGAACAAGTACTGGCTACCGTGGCTGGTGGGCATGCCGGCCGAGCAGTCGCGCGCGATCTGCTCGATGATCTTCGGCGGCGTGTTCGACCGTCACCCGAACATGCGAGTCCTGTTCGCCCATGGTGGTGGCAGCTTCCCGTTCACCATCGGCCGTATCGAGCACGGCTGGCGCATGCGCCCGGACCTGGTCGCGGTGGACAATCCCAACGGTGGCCCGCGCGACTACCTCGACCGCTTCTACCTCGACTCCTGCGTGCATGACCAGAAGGCACTGGAATACCTGCTCGAGCTGATGGGCCCGGAGCGCATCGCCATGGGCACGGACTACCCCTTCCCGCTGGGCGAACAGCAGCCCGGCAGCGGCATCGACAGTCTCGACCTGGACGAGCCCACGCGTGAACGGCTCTATCACGGCACGGCGCTGGAGTGGCTGGGGCTCGAGCGGGATCAATTCGCTTGAAGCTGTGGTTCGAACACCGGGGACAACGCTACCAGGCTGATGGGAATACCGGCATCAGCCTGGCCCTGCCGCTGGATTTTGCCGGAAGCCAACCCTCTTTCTACGGCGTTGAACCGGCCAGTGCCCAGGCGTTGGAAGCCGGTAACTTCGTCGGCGATACCGCGCGCGGCGGGTCGTGCAATGTCGAGCGTCTGGAGCTCACTCCCCACTGCCACGGCACCCACACCGAAAGCATTGCCCACCTCAGCCATGCCTTCACCGAACCACCCTGCCCGCCGGCCTGGATGGCCGCGCGCGTGGTCAGCGTGATGACCCACGTCTGCAAGCAGACCGGCGAGACCTATCCTCCGCCGGGCCAGGCCAATGAGAAGGTCATCAGCCGTGCCGACCTATCCGCTGCCGATATCGACACCCCGGCGCTGATCGTTCGCACCCGGCCCAACGATCCGGGCAAGCGGCAGCGACAATACCAGGGCGACAATCCGCATCCCTATTTCACCCTGGAAGCCATCGACTGGCTGCTGCATCGCGGCGTCGAACACCTGCTGGTCGACACTCCGTCCATCGACCGAGGCCAGGATGACGGCAGTCTGCCGGCCCATCGCCGCTTCTGGGCCCTGAACGAAGACCGCCAGCCGACGCAAGAGACCGTGGCCGAACGCACGGTCACCGAGTTCGTTTTTGTACCCGACGAGGTGCCCGACGGGCTGTACCTGCTGAACCTGCAGTTGCCGGACTGGTGTACGGATGCGGTGCCGAGTCGGCCGGTGGTGTTTCCGCTCGCCTGCCCGAAGAACCTCTGGGAGGAGGGGTAAGGGACGCTTTACGGGTTCAGGGTTCAGGGTTCAGGGTTCAGGGTTCAGGGTTCAGGGTTCAGGGTTCAGGGTTCAGGGTTCAGGGTTCAGGGTTCAGGGTTCAGGGTTCAGGGAAATCATGAAGCTGACGCTCAGAATCCGTTTCCGGGTGCCGGACGGATCTCTGCCTTTCACCTTTCGCCTCTTCGCCTCCCCCGCAGGGCATGCCAGCCTCCATTGGGAGGATTCGCTGAGGGCCTTGCCACCGCATCGAACTGAAGCGAATCCTCCCAATGGAGGCTGGCCTCGAAGCCACCACGAATATCAATCCTGAGACACGACCGCGTTCCACGCCCCGCTCTGCGTTAATCTTGTCCGGTCCATTCCTATTCCCGATCCATCCGGTATCCATGAACACACCCGAATTCACCAACCTGGAACAAGCCGCCGTATTGGCGCGCGAACTCGACCAGGCCGATCCGCTGGGCGGATGGCGCGAGCGATTTCATATTCCGCGCGACGACCGTGGCGGCGAGCAGGCCTACTTTTGCGGCAACTCGCTGGGGTTGCAGCCAAAAGCGACTCGTGCCGCGCTGGAGGCCGACCTGAACATGTGGGCCGAGCAGGCCGTCGAGGGGCATTTCGCGGGACCGCATCCGTGGATGCCGGCGCATGAGTTCCTGCGCGAGCCGCTGGCCCGCCTGGTCGGCGCGAAGCCGCACGAAGTCGTGGCCATGAACAGTCTTACCGTCAACCTGCACCTGATGATGGTGAGCTTCTATCGCCCCGAAGGCGTGCGCCGAAAGATTCTGATCGAGGCTGGGGCCTTTCCTTCCGACCGCCATGCCACCTGGTCGCAGGTCATCTTTCACGGTGGCGATCCCGAACACGATCTGATCGAGCTCGCCCCCGATCCCGACTCCGGCCTGCTTGATGACCGGCGCGTCATCGAGGCCATCGAGGCCCATGCCGGCGAGCTGGCCCTGGTGCTGCTGCCGGGCGTTCAGTACCGCACCGGGCAGTTGTTCGATATCGCCGGCATTACCGCAACTGCCCGCCGCCATGGTGTCCCCATCGGCTGGGATCTGGCCCACGCCGCCGGCAACGTACCCCTGAGACTGCATGAATGGGATTGTGACTTCGCCGCCTGGTGCCACTACAAGTACTGCAATTCCGGGCCTGGAGCCGTGGCCGGCTGTTTCGTGCATGAACGCCATGGCCGGGTCACCGACTTGAGAAAACTCCCGCGCTTTGCCGGCTGGTGGGGCCACGATGCCGGGTCGCGCTTTCGCATGGGGCCGGAGTTTCATGCCACCCCTGGTGCCGATGCCTGGCAGCTCAGCAACCCGCCCATCCTGGCCCTGACCCCGGTGCGCGTGGCCACCGAAATGTTTGCCGAGGCCGGCATGGACGCCCTGCGTGAGAAATCGGAGAAGATGACCGGGTTCCTCGAAGCCATGGTCCGGCGTTTGCTGGCCGAACACGTCCAGATCATCACCCCCGCCGACCCGGCCCGACGCGGCTGCCAGCTCTCGCTGCGCATCACTCATCCCGAACACTCCGGGCGCGAGGTCTTCGAGTACCTGACAGGCCAGGGCATCGTCGGCGACTGGCGCGAACCCGACGTGATCCGCGTCGCGCCAGTGCCGATGTATAGCCGTTACGATGATTGCCTGCGACTGGTCAGGGCGCTGATGGACAGCTTGTGAGGCTGGCGGATGTGTGAGGGAAGACGGGTAGAGGAATAGAGGATTAGAGGAGTAGAAGAAGAGAGGGTCAGAGGAACTTGCTTGGAGGTGGCGACCTGTCATTCTTGTCGGCTTTCCCTCTCCTCCTCTCCCCCTCTACCCCTCTTTCCAGATCAAGTACCGCATGAATCAGGAGTCGGTATAAACACATGACCATCGACCAACAACAACCCATCCACATCGCCGGGGCCGGGCTGGCCGGGTGTGTGCTGGCCTGCTACCTGGCGCGGCGGGGACTGGCCGTGGAGGTATTCGAAAAGCGCGCCGACATGCGGCGGCAGGCCGTCGAGCGCGGGCGCTCGATCAACCTGGCGCTGTCCGAACGCGGCATCGTGGCCCTGCGCGAGATCGGCGTGCTCGACGAGGTAATGAACATGGCACTGCCGATGCGCGGGCGCATGATCCACGACCGCGACGGCAATCAGTCTCTGCAACCCTACTCGACCCATGCCGACGAGGTCATCCACTCGGTCCATCGCGGCGAACTCAACCAGATCCTGATCGACGCGGCCGAAGCCGCCGGTGCGCGCTTTCACTTCGACAGCCCAATCGAATCGCTGGACCCGGCCAACGCCTTGTTGCAGCCGGCCGGGCGAGCGGCCATCGACCTGACCGGCTCCCCCCTGTTGGGCTGTGATGGTGCCGGCTCGGTCGTGCGCCAGGCGCTGGAATCGGGCGCGAACACCGACACCACCATCGACTGGCTGCCCCACGGCTACCAGGAATTCAATATTCCACCGGATGCCGACGGCGCACACCGGCTCGCGCCCGATGCCCTGCACATCTGGCCGCGCCACGAGTTCATGCTGATTGCCCTGCCCAATCCCGACGGCAGCTTTACCGCCACCCTGTTTCTGACCCACGAGGGAGACGAACGCTCGTTTGCCGCCATTGCCGATGCCGACGCCGCCGAGGCATTCTTCCAACAGGAATTTCCCGATTTCATGGACCTGGTCGGCGAGGACTTCGCCCGCCAGCACGCCGAGCACCCGGTCAGCCCTCTGGGCACGGTCCGCTGCCAACCCTGGCACCACGACCACATCGCCCTGGTCGGCGATGCCGCCCACGCCGTGGTGCCCTTCCACGGCCAGGGCATGAACTGCGCCTTCGAGGACTGCACCGAGCTCAACCGCCTGCTCGACAAGAACGTCGCCGACTGGCCCACCCTGCTGGCCGAATACGAAAGGCGGCGCAAGCCCAACGCCGATGCCATCGCCGACATGGCGCTGGAGAACTACATCGAAATGCGCGACAAGGTCGCCGACCCGACCTTTCAGCTGCAAAAACAGATCGAGGCCGAACTCTACACCCGCCTGCCCGAGCTGTATGTACCGCGCTACGCCATGGTCATGTTCCGCACCCTGCCCTACGCCGAGGCCCAGCGGCGCGGTCGCATACAGGCCGGAATCCTCGATGAGCTGACGCGGGAGGCCGGCTCCCTGGAGGAGGTTGATCTGGATGAGGGCGAACGACTGGTGCGGGAAAGGTTGGGGAAAGTAATAAGTGAAAGGTGAAAGGTGAAAGGTGAAGGTAAACGAGGAGACTAGAGACGGTTAACGGGATCGGGGAGCAGGGACAATACAAGTGCCGTCGCCCCGGAATTGCCGCAGGCAATATCCGGGGCCTCGCACGGTAGCCCATGGCACAGCTCCAAACAGAACCAATGCGTGCGGGGTCCCGGACATCGCCTGCGGCGATTCCGGGACGACAGGTGATCAGATTTCTGTGCGAACGTCAATCAATTCCGGGAAGAACTGCAATTCGAGCGCGCGCTTGAGAAAACTCACCCCGGACGATCCGCCGGTTCCGCGCTTGTGGCCGATGACGCGCTCGACGGTTTTCATGTGGCGGAAGCGCCAGAGATGAAAGCCCTCCTCGATATCGATCAGCTTCTCGGCCATCTCGTAGGCATCCCAGTGCGCCTCGCGATCGGTGTAGACCTGGCGAAACACCTCGGTGACACCCGGATCGGACTCGTAGGGTTCAGCCCAGTCGCGTTCAACCTTGTCGGCAGGCACCGGCAGACCGCGACGGGAAAGGTAGCGCAGGAACTCGTCGTAAAGGCTGGGCTGGTCGAGATAGTTCTTCAGCCAGGCATGAACTGAAGGCTCGTGGTCGAAGACCTTGAGCATGTCGGCATTCTTGTTACCCAGCAGAAACTCCAGCGCCCGATACTGTGGCGACTGAAAACCCGAGGCTCCACCGAGCACGCCGCGAAACTCGGCATACTCCGAGGGCGTGAGCGTTTCCAGTACCGCCCATTGCTCGAACAACTGGCGCTGGATCTGCTTGACGCGGGCAAGGATCTTGAAACAGGGCTCAAGCTCGTCGGAGCGAACATGGTTCACTGCCGCACCCAGCTCGTGCAACAGCAGCTTCATCCACAACTCCGAGGTCTGGTGCTGGACGATGAACAGCATCTCGTCATGGTGCGCCGGGTTCGACAGCGGCTGCTGGGCCGAGAGCAGGCGTTCCAGCCCGAGGTAGCCCGAGTAGGTCAGACGGTCTTTCAGGTCGGTTTCGATGCCTGCTTCCAGGTCTCGACGATTGGCCATGCCAGTGGTCCTCTTTTGGGTGTGATATCTACGAATGCAGTTGCATGATATTAACCCGGCACGAATGTAGATCGCATTCAGGGCTTCAATCAGGGCATGGCCTCCGCCCGCTCATGTCGACGTCGCAACTGATCCTTCCAGTGCTGGACACGAACGCGCTCCTTGATCAGCTCGATAGCCTCCACTGTCATCTTCGTGCCGATATCGCCAAGCTCGGGGTGGTCGTCGAGGATGGCATCGATGATGACCGAGACACTTTCGTCGACCAGGCGGTTGTTCTCGGCGGCACTGACATCGCGAACAGTGCGGTCGAAGACCTCGTAAACGATGTCGTTGATCGACTGCTGAAGCTGGCCGACCACGGCACGCCCGAGCATGGGTACGCGCTCGAGATTGCGAATCCCGGCATTGGCGCGCACCGCGTCGCCAATAACCGAGTCGACGTACTCCCGTATCGTGTCCTGGTGCTGCTGGTAGCTGTTCTGCGCGATCAGGCCGATTCGACGCGACAGGTGCTCGACCAGCAACTCGCGCTGCGGGGCGATAACCTCGGTGATCACCTTGCGGGTAATCGGCGTTTCATCCTCGACTTCGCGCCTGACGTCGTCGAGAGTGCGGATCATGACCCGGTCGGAAACCTCGTCGATAAAGGCATTGAAGTAGAACTCGAAGAAGCGATAGATGCGCGTCTCGGTCATGTCGATCACGCCCATCTTCTGCAGTCGCACAAGTAGCGAGACGATCCGTAACAGCCGCAGCATTCTCAGCGAACCGATGGGGATGCAACCGACCAGGTCGTACCAGCGCATGAAAGGGTAGAAATACCAGCGCGGATAAATGCGCTTGCGTACTGACATCACCCACTGAAAGCAGAATTCGGCCAGAAAGATGGCGACGAATATCAGGTCGTAGTAGAGAAAATGCTGATGCACCCGCTCGTCGTAAAACGCGTTGAATGCGGGCGAGAAGCCTTCGAGCAACTGCTGCATGGCCACGGTGCCATAGAGCGTGTCGAAGACGATGAAAACCAGGTTGATGCTGACCAGTACGACCATGAACAGGTCCAGCATCAGCCAGGAAGTCTGCCGGGTTTCCCGGAGTTTGTTTCGATCGAATCGAATCGGCATGGCGCAGCACCTGTTTCTGGAGTGATCTGGACTGATTCTGCCACCAAGTGCAGTAACCACGCAGCCATTCTTCACCATTCGGACGATGGCTCAGAAACTCTCGCGTGATATCGTGATCTACAGGTGGGATACGGAGGCCATCCACGCATGTCAACCCGGAAAGGCAGGTCAGGTTTTCCATGGCGCAGGACAATCGGCCTGGTCGTGGCCGTTGCCATACTGGGCGGAATAGCCAAGTGGCTGTGGTGGACTGAACATCATCCGGAACAAGAGCGCGAATTGCGGCTGCAGGTGCAGGAACAGTTGCACGATTGGTTTCCGGAGCAAATGGCACTGCCCGACGAGCTCTTTGGATTCATCCCGCGCTCGCAACGCCATGACGACTCGCGGCCACCCGACGTGCTGCTGCTACACGGGCTCGACGAACCTGGCGGCATCTGGGATGAACTGGCCAACGCATTCGACGAGGCCGGCATCAACGCATGGGAATTCCGTTATCCCAACGACCAGGCCATCGACCACAGCACCGACCTGCTGGCCGAGCACTGGCCGGAACTGGACAGCGACCACGAACTGATTCTTATCGGCCACAGCATGGGCGGACTGGTGATCCGGGATTTCATCACCCGCTGGCGCCATCCGGCCGATGCCGATGCCCGGGTCGATGGGCCTGCGGTGGCGGGCGTCATCCTGGTAGGCACCCCCAACCAGGGCTCGGAATGGGCGCGACTGCGCGCCTGGCTGGAACTGAGGGAATGGATCAGCGACATCCGCGAGCGGCGCTTTTCACTTTTCGCCGCCCTGCGCGACGGCACCGGTGCGGCCAAAATCGATCTTCGTCCCGACAGCCGCTTCCTGGGCGAACTCAACGAGCGCGACTGGCCGGATTGGGTGGAGATGAAGATCATTGGCGGAGTGCTGGCCGAGCCCACCCCCGCCATGACCGAAAGCGTGTCCGCCTTGGTCGAACAATTCGGCCGCGAGGGAGTTGTCGAAGAGTTGCTGGAGCGCTGGGATGATATCGGTGCCGGGCTGGGCGACGGCGTGGTGCCGGTCGAATCACTCGCCCTGCCCGACCAGCCCGAGCCGCTGGTCCTCGATGCTTCGCATCGCGGCCTGCTGGTGCCGATGCCACTCACCGAAGGCGAGCCACCTGCCATCGAGCCGGTCGTCAAGACCGTGCTCGAATGGCAAGGTGAGAACTGAACCTAAGAACTGAATTTCAGGAGTCGTTTTCCTCGAGCTGGCGGCGACGGCGTTCTTCGACTTCCTGCAGTTCGTCGCGCACTTCCTCGGCCCGATCAATCGATTCCTCGTAATGCTCGAAGTAGCGTTCCTCGGCGTCGCCGGAGTCTCCGCAGGCGCCAAGCAGCGCGAGCAGCGCAACACAAAGCATTGCACGTTGCATCATTCTCGACCTCCAATGTGTGTTTGCACCAACCTCCACTCTACACGGTGATGGTCTGACCGTAGATACGGGACGGCCTCAGGCTTGCCGGGATTCGAGCTCTTCCCAGCGCTCATAGGCCCGGTCCAGCTCAGCCTGCAGCGATTCGACCTCGCCGGTCAGGCGGGTGATGGCCTCGGCATCCTGACGAAAAAAATCCGGGTCGTTCATGCGCTCGGTCAGCTCGGCCATGCGTACTTCCAACGCCTCGACCTCGCCGGGCAACTGCTCGAGCTCGCGGGCCAGTTTGTAGCTGAGCTTGGCCGGCTTGTTTGCCCTGTTGGTTCTTGGCGCGGGCCGGGGATCCGGCTGTGACTCGGGCTTGACCGGTTCATCCGCATCATTCCGGGGACGCTGGCGCAGCCAGTCGCTGTAGCCGCCGACGTATTCGCCGATCTGGCCGTCACCCTCCATCACCAGGCTGGCGGTGATGACGTTGTCGAGAAAATCGCGGTCGTGGCTGACCAGCAGCAGGGTACCGGTGTAGTCGGCCAATACGTCCTCGAGCAGCTCAAGGGTCTCGACGTCGAGATCGTTGGTGGGCTCGTCCATGATGAGCAGGTTGGAGGGGCGGGCAAACAACCGGGCCAGCAGCAGCCGGTTGCGCTCACCACCCGACAGACGAGTGATCGGCGCGCGCGCCCTTTCGGGGGTAAACAGGAAATCCTGCAGGTAGCCGATGACATGTTTTCTGCGCCCGTTGAGTTCGATGAACTCCCGGCCTTCGGCAACATTCTCGGCCGCGTTCCAGTCCTCGCGCAGCACCGAACGGTGCTGGTCGAAATATGCAATTTCCAGCCCGGTCCCCAGCCGGACCTCGCCTTGATCCGGTTGAAGCTGGCCGAGCATAAGTTTGAGCAGCGTGGATTTGCCACTTCCATTCGGGCCGATCAGCCCAATGCGGTCCCCGCGGAAAATGGTGGTCGAGAAGTCCCTGACCATGGCCCGGCCATCCCAGGCAAACGAGATGTTCTTGGCCTGAATCACCTTGCGACCCGACTGACCCGCACTGGCGGCTTCCATGCGCACATTACCCTGACGTTCGCGCCGTTGCGCGCGTTCGGCACGCATGGCCTTGAGGGCACGCACGCGGCCCTCGTTGCGGGTGCGCCTGGCCTTGATGCCCTGGCGAATCCAGACCTCCTCCTCGGCCAGGCGCTTGTCGAAGCGCTGGTTCTCCAGCGCCTCGGCATGGGCGCGCTCCTCGACTCGTCTGAGGTAATTGTCCCAGTCGCCCGGCCAGGACGTCACCTGACCACGGTCGATTTCGACGATGCGCGTGGCCAGCGAGCGCAGGAAGCGGCGATCGTGAGTCACGAAGACCAACGTGCCGGCAAAACTCCGGAGCATGTCTTCCAGCCACTCGATGGCCTCGATGTCGAGGTGGTTGGTCGGTTCGTCGAGCAGCAGGACATCGGGCTGGCGCACCAGCGCCTGGCCGAGCAGGACACGGCGCTTCATGCCGCCGGAGAGCTGGTCAAACGGCACTTCACCGTCCAGGCCAAGGTGGTCGATCACGCGCTCGACCTGGGCATCCAGGTCCCATCCACCGGCCGTCTCGATGCGGGATTGCAGCGCGGCCAGGGTCTCCGGGTCAAATTCACCCTGACTGACACGGTGATACTCGGCCAGCCACTCACCCAGCTCGCCAGCGCCGGCAATCACCTGGTCGAATACCGTGCCACCGGCCGACTCGGGCACTTCCTGCTGCAACCGTGCAACACGAACACCCGGCCCGTAGACGATCTGCCCGTCATCGGGATGAATATCGCCGGCCATCAGTTTCAGCAGGGTCGACTTGCCCGCGCCATTGCGACCCACCAAGGCAATGCGCTCATCCGTGCCAACGTCGAGTTCGGCTTTTTCGAGCAGCAACGGCCCGCCGATACTGAAATCGAGGGCACGAATGGAAATGAGAGACATGGAGGCGTCAACGCCCCCTGGCGATCAGTCGCGAGAGCACACGATCACTCATTGAGCGTAAAACCCACCTTGATCGTGACCTGCCAGTGTTCGACATCGCCTTCGGTAATATGACCACGCGTATCGATGACCTCGAACCAGCGCATGTTGCGCACCGTCTTCGAGGCCCGCTTGATGGCATTGCGGATGGCCTGCTCCAGGCTCTCGGTGGATGAGCCGGTCAGTTCGATATGCTTATAGATGTGGTCGGACATGGTCTTGGCTCCGCAGCTTAAGAAAGGGCGCTTGAGGATAACGGCTGGTGGGGGAGACTGTCCATGTCGGATGTTAAGGGGCAGCGGGTGGCATCCGACCGAGCGCTGTGAAGTGTGGGAGTAGGTTTATTGGCAGAACTCATTGTTCGCCGAGCATGTAATCAATGGCCAGCGTCGCCAGAGCCCGAACGCCGGTTTTCATGCCGTCCTCGTCGATGTAAAAGTCTGGCGTGTGATGAGGCGCCATTTCTTCCGGGTCGGCATCGGGGGGCATGCCACCGACGAAGAAATACAGCCCCGGCACCTGCTGCTGGAAAAACGAGAAATCCTCGGCACCGGTGATGGCATCGACAACCTTGGCCTGATCACCGCCAACGCGCTCGAGGCTGGGCGCCATGCGCGCGGTCAGCTCCGGGTCGTTGTAGGTGACCGGGTAGCCGCGCTCGATCTCGACATCCGCTGTCGCGCCCTGGCTGGCGACGATATGTTCCACGGTGCGGCGGATGTCTTCATGAATCTTGTCCTGCATCTCGGTATCCAGCGTGCGGATGGTGCCGATGAGTTCCGCCGACTCGGGAATGATGTTGTTGCGCACACCCGATCGGATGCGACCGACAGAGATCACGGCAGCCTCCTTGGTCAACTCGGTCTGGCGGCTGACGATCATGTTCAGCCCGATGATGACCTGGGCGGCCACGCTGATCGGATCGACACCGGTCCAGGGCGTTGAGCCATGGGTCTGCTCGCCATGGATGGTGATGGTGAACTGATCGGAAGCGGCCATGATGCCGCCGGGGCGATAGCCGATCTGACCGACCGGCGCCAGCGACCAGATATGCTGGCCGAAAATCACGTCGACATCGGGGTCTCTAAGCACGCCCTCTTCCACCATCATCTCGGCACCACCGTCCTCGCCCGGCGGGGTGCCCTCCTCGGCCGGCTGGAAGATGAACTTGATGGTGCCGGGCAACTCATCGCGGCGAGCAGCGAATATCTCGACCACGCCCATGAGCATGGCCATGTGGGTGTCGTGGCCACAGGCATGCGATACCGGCACCTCTTCGCCGAGATACTCGCCGGTCACGCCATCGGGCGAAAACGGCAGGCCCGCGCGGGAAGGCACCGGCAGTGCATCCATGTCGGCCCGCAGCCCCACCACCGGACCCGGCCGCCCCCCTTCGAGAACTCCAACCACACCGGTGTGGGCTATGCCGGTCTGCACCTCCAGATCCAGATCGCGCAGGAATTCCTCGATGTAGGCGGCTGTCTCGAATTCACGGTTGGACAATTCCGGATTGGCGTGAAAATGCCGGCGCCATTCGACGACGCGATCAAACAGCACCTCGCTCTGCTCGTCGATCCAGTCATGCCAGTCCGCAGTCTCGGCACGCAGTTCCAGCGCCCACGACCCGGCCAGCAGCAACAGCACGGCGGAAGATACAGACAGACAACGGTTCACGGCGTTTCTCCGGGAATGAATGGATGCATCCCGGCATTCTTGACCGATCACGAGATCAATTCAAGGCCCAGGTCAGCAGACTTGGCAATCCTCTACGGGAAGCCCGGCCGCGATCCAGCCCGATCCGTATTCGCTGCCCAGCATACCCCCGGCGACATGCTATTTGCCAATGGCCGCGCGCGCTGCCGCATCGACCAGTGGCGAGGCATCATCAATGGCCCGCTGAATGCAGGTGGCCGTCGAAGGAGAGCCGCGAGGAAACATTTCGGTCAGCAACTCGCAGATTTCGGTGGCCATTTCGCCAATGCGATCCTGCAACTCGAACAGGTCAGTGGTGCGGGTCAGATCCAGATCGCCGTAATACACGTAGTCGCTACGCTCTGCCGTCTCGACCACGTAGCGCCCGGAGCCACGAGAACTGCGTGTCACGCGCGGAGCTACCACGCGAATCCGATCGACCACTTCGTCGGTCTCCGGCTCGGAGGCAACAACCGGCACTGGGACAGATGAAGTCAACACTATCAGGAAAGCCGTCGATATTACGGCCAGAAGCAATTTTCCAGACATGGCAAGTCACTCCTCGAGAATGGAAACGCCCAATCCGTTGCTTGCAGAGTGACATGCCCTGACAGCCGGGACGTTGACCGGCATCAAGCCAACGGCAAGAACTCAGGCGAGAAGTCGCGTCGGCCAGCCTTGGTGGCCATGCGATAATGACGTATCGTTCGTCATCGACCAGCCCGCATGTCTCAAGCTGCAGAACTGCGCTTCGTGCAACTGGGTGCGCTCGCCTTGCGCATTCACCGCCTCGACCCGCCGGCCATCTGCGCCGAGCTGCTGGAGCGCCGCCGGCAGGCGCCCGGAATGCTGGCTGATGCCGCCCTGTTGCTGGACCTGCCTGATATTGATCCGGCGCCCGTCGAGGAGATTCGAGAGCTGCTTTCCGCCCTCCAGTCGCAAGGATTCATTGTTGCCGGCCTGACCGCCGGCAAAACAGCCAGCAAGCTGGAGGGCATGATCGAGCTGCCCGTGATCGGGCGCCAGACCGAACCCCGGGAAAGCGAGCGGCAGCAGAAAAGTGCCCCCGGCGAGGACTCGTCCGCAAGCACTTTGTGCATTGACCGTCCGGTACGCTCCGGCCAGCAGGTTTATGCCCGTGGCGGCGACCTGGTGGTCGTGGGTAACGTGGGCGCCGGCGCCGAACTGGTTGCCGATGGCTCCATCCACGTCTATGGATGTCTTCGCGGACGCGCCCTGGCCGGCGCCCGGGGCAATCGCTCGGCCCGCGTCTACAGCCTGGACTTCCGGGCCGAACTGGTTTCGGTGGCCGGGACCTACAAGGTATTTGAACGCCTCCCCGAGAATCTCTCGGGCCAACCGGTTCAGGCCTGGCTCGACGGTGAGCAGATTCAACTGGCAACGCTGATCGAAGCCTGAGCCCAGCCGGTTCACCGCCCGACGCGGCCATTGATGCACTCGTTGAGTGGGGTAGAATGCCGGGTCGGCTGCCAGCCAGCGGCGGCCCTGCTCAACACTGCCCTGATCAATACTGGAGGATCCGCAGTTGTCTGAAATCATCGTCATTACTTCGGGCAAGGGGGGAGTCGGCAAGACCACCACCAGTGCCAGCATTGCCACCGGCCTGGCGCAGCGCGGCAAGCGCGTGGCCGTGATCGATTTCGATGTCGGTCTGCGCAATCTTGACCTGGTCATGGGCTGCGAACGGCGCGTGGTCTACGATTTCGTCAACGTGATCCAGGGCGATTGCAGTCTCAAGCAGGCCCTGATCAAGGACAAGCGCAACGATTCACTTTTCATCCTGGCCGCCTCGCAGACGCGCGACAAGGATGCGCTGACCGAGACCGGGGTGGAGCAGGTCCTTGATGAGTTGCGCAAGGATTTCGACTACATCGTCTGCGATTCGCCGGCTGGCATCGAGCGCGGCGCTCATCTGGCCATGTATTTCGCCGACCGCGCCATCGTGGTGGTCAACCCCGAAGTCAGCTCGGTGCGCGACTCCGATCGCGTGCTCGGCATCATGGCCAGCAAGTCGCGCCGGGCCGAACGTGGAGAAGACCCCGTCGGCGAGCACCTGCTCATCACCCGCTACTCGCCTGATCGTGTAGCCGAAGGCGACATGATGGGCGTGGACGATATCGAGGAAATTCTCGGGCTGCCGGTGCTCGGTGTCATTCCCGAATCGGACATGGTGCTGCAATCGTCCAACTCGGGGGTCCCGGTCATACTCGATGATCAGGCACCGGCCGGCCAGGCCTATGCCGATGCCGTGGCCCGGCTGCTGGGCGAGGAACGGCCGATGCGATATGTCGAAGTCGACCGCAAGGGTATCTTCAAGCGACTGTTCGGGAGCTGATCATGGGACTGCTGGACTTCATGCGCAAGCGCAAGCCGGCTTCGGCCAGCGTGGCCAAGGAACGCCTGCTCATCCTGGTGGCCCAGGAGCGGGCCCAGCGCGGCGGGCCCGACTACCTGCCGTTGCTGCAACGCGAGCTGCTGGAAGTGATCCGCAAGTACGTCAATGTCGATGACGAGGCTGTGCAGGTCCGCCTGGACAAGGAAGGCGAGCAGGACGTGCTGGAACTCAATGTCGTCCTGCCCGAAACCGATGCCGACGACTGAATTTCTGCGCATGCTGACCCTGGGCACCTTGCTTGGCGTGGCCGCCCCGGCCATGATCGCCTCCGACTCGGCCGGTCTGCTCAACAGCGAGCGGATCGAGCAGAAGTTCGGCAGTTACGGCATTGAAGTGCTCGATCAGACCGGAGAGGTCCGGGTCGCCACTCTTCACAGTCGCGAAGCAGTCGGTACCGTTACCCGGACCTTTGCCGTGACCCGGTTTCACGATCCAGTCGACCCCCGTCTGGCCGAAGCACACCAGCGCATCCGCGACGGCGCCTCGATTGGCGCTACCCTGGCCGGTGACGGCTGGGAGGTTGGCCGCGAACACATCTGGACCGGTGAACTGCCCGCAGGCAGCCGGCTGGAACCACTCATGGGGGAAGCCCCCGGCACGCGCCTGGCCGTTCATGTCTTCGACCTGACCGCACGACGGGGCGGAGAAGCACTGCTTTACGCGACCATTGCCGAGGTTCATCACCCTGATCACCTGGATCAGACCGCACTGGAAGACCTCTTCGGCCAGCATGAAGCCGCCACCGACCGTTCAGCACAACTGCTGCACCATGTCCTGGCTCAAATGGGAACAGCCCGGCAGTAGGCGGTTCTGGGCCGCATGACGCTCAGTTGCCCGAAGAATCCACGCTGCTCAGATGCCGGACCGGCCTGGCCGGCGGCGCCGCGGGCCGCCACTGCATCATTCTGTCCGCCTCATACAGCAACCTGTCGGGATCCTCTTCGGCGTTCACGTCGGGGAACTGGACCACGAAACGCAGATCCATGCGCACCGACATACTGGCCAGACGCATGCTGGAACCACCAATGCGCTGCCTGATGCGACGAACCAGCACCCGCGCACCCTCGCGACCGGTACCCATGAGTATGATGCTCAGTCGATCCGGGGCCGTGCGGTGCACGCCGTCTTCGTGCCTGAGCACGTGCACCAGGCTGCGGTGGAGATTGCGCATGACGGCATCGGCCCAGGACTGGCCGTAACGCTCACAGGTGTGTTCATAGCTTTGCAGTTGCAGATGCATCAGCGCCAGATCAAGCTGCTGTCGCTGATGGAAGCTCAAGGCCTGCTGCAGACGAAACAGGTAGGCAGAAGGTTCCTGCCCGGGCTCGTGCAACAAGTCCCTGGCGCGCACGGTCGGAACCGTCGAGTCGCCATCGGTGTCGCTGCTGGCCGGCCAGGAACTGCCAAGCTCCAGCGCATGACGCAGGTCGTCCGGACTGAAGGGTTTGGGAATGAAATCGGTTGCCCCGGCATCGATGGCGCGCTCCCTGGCCGCCGCCTCCTCCTGGCTGGTGACGACCAGCACGGGAAGCCCGCGAATGCGCCGGTCTGGACAGGCCCGTATGCGGCGAATCAGCTCATGACCGTCCATCACAGGCATCATCAGGTCGGTGAACACCAACCCGATCTCCGGGTCCAGATGCAGACGATCCCAGGCATCACGACCATCCTCGGCCAGCACAAGATCGCAATACCCGTCCAGAAAGCGATCACCGGCGTAGCGCATCAACCGGGAATCGTCAACGAACAGCACACGCGGGGGTGCCAGTGAACGATCGATAGCAGTAACCATAAATCTGCCAGCCCCAGAGTGAAAAAAGATGCGAACCGGACCCCTGATTGTGCGCCACTCGGGCACAAGGTTCAAGCGAAGCCCCCGCGGCCGTGCGATACTGTCGACAAACAACACCATCGAAAATGATGTCATCGTGAACCACCCTAGGCTACACCGCGAGGAGATTGCCAACACCCTGACCCATGGCATTGGCGTGATTCTGGCCATAGGTGGCGGTGCCGCACTGATCACGCTGGCTGCGATCTATGCCGGGGCACGCGAAGTGGTCAGCGTCTCCGTGTTCGTTGCTTCGCTGGTGCTGCTCTACAGCGCATCGACGCTTTACCACGCCGCGCGCCATCCTCGCGTCAGGTCACGGCTCAAAGTGCTTGATCATTGCGCAATCTTTCTGCTCATTGCCGGCACCTATACGCCGTTCACCGTGGTCGCGCTGCAGGGCAGCTGGGGCTGGTCGCTGTTCGGGGTGATCTGGGGAATGGCCTTGCTGGGCATCATCTTCAAGCTTTTCTTCACCGGCCGTTTCAAGGCCTTGTCAACCGCGACCTATGTCGGCATGGGGTGGCTGGTCCTGGTGGCCTTTGTGCCCCTGGTGCAGGCACTCACGCCAGCAGCCCTGGCCTGGCTCATTGCCGGCGGCATACTCTACACGGCCGGGACGGTGTTCTACCACAACGAGCGCATCCCCTACAGCCATGCGGTCTGGCACCTGTTCGTTCTCGGTGGCAGTATTTGTCACTTTGCCGCCGTCGCCGCCCAGATCCTGCCGCGGGGCATGACCTGAATCACTGCGGATCAGAATCGCGCAAGACCCAGAAAAACAGCCCGAGAAAAATCGGTGGCAGGCTGCACAGCATGATCAGCAGGCCGGCGCCGGTTGACCACGGGCCAAAAGTGAGCGCTCCACCAACCAGCACCAGCGCCAGTCCGATCAGAAACAAGGCTTTCATGACCTGAATTCTACCCGTTTCGGGTGCCGGCCGGATGAGATTTGCGTGGGAGACAGCTTGATTCATGCCCCGCTCGTTCAGCCGGACTTCAGCCTGTCTGGTGTATAACGTGTGCTATCGAACCGCCCACAGTGCCGATGTCCGGCCCGGAGGCTACACCATGAAAATCCTTCAAGGCATGACCGTATCTTTGCTTCTCATCATGGGGATCAGTCTGTCCGTCCACTCTCAATCGGCGCAGGCTGACGCCTTTACCCAGGCCGAGCTCGACCAGATGCTCGCACCCGTGGCGCTCTACCCCGACACGGTGTTGTCACATGTGCTGATTGCAGCCACCTATCCACTGGAAGTGGTTCAGGCCGCGCGCTGGTCGCGCCACAATCCGAACCTGCGCGGTGAAGAAGCAGTGGCCGCCGTCGAGCACAAGGACTGGGATCCCAGCGTCAAGGCGCTGGTCGCATTCCCGGAATTGATCGCGCGCATGGACGAGGATCTGGAATGGACGCAGCGTCTCGGCGATGCCTTCCTGATGCAGGAAGAGGAAGTTGTCGACACGGTTCAGTACCTGCGCTCGGAAGCCTATGCCCAGGGGCATCTACGCTCAAACGAGCATGTCCGCGTGGTTCGCGAGACGCAATACATCTATATCGAGCCGGCCCGCACTCGCGTGGTGTACGTGCCCTACTACGATCCGCGCGTGGTCTACACCCGCTGGCGCTGGGCCAGCCATCCGCCGGTGTACTGGCGTCATCCGCCGGCCTACCGCAGCAGCGTGGTGTTTTACTGGGGCCCGGCCTACCGCGTGGCACCGACGTTCTACTTCAGCTCCTTCCACTGGTCACGCCGCCAGGTGGTCAGCGTGCACCATCATCATCACTATCATTATCACCGTCATGTCCATACCCACCGGCACTTCAGCTCCGGCCGGGAGATCGCGCGCTACAGCAACGCACGCCGCTGGCAGCACAACCCCGTGCACCGACGCGGGGTGAGTTATAGACCCGGCGTGGATCAACGGCGCTTCGTCCAGTCGCAGCGCAACGAGGCCAGGTCCGCTTCGATGCGCACGGCGACGCCTCGCGCCACCGCCCCCCAGCGGGCACGCACACTGAGCCAGCAGCGCCAGTGGGCCGACCAGCAGCGCTCGGCCGCCCCCCTGCGCGAACGGGCACAGGCCCGCGCCCAGACACAATCCCGCAGTTCCGGCACAAGCCAGTTGCAACGGGGCGAACGCCAGCGCGGTCAAAACCAGGCGAGAACGGACCATCGTGCCGCAACGCAACGGTCGAGCAGCCCGCGAAGTGAAGCATTGAACCGAGCGGACAGTCGGAACCAACGGCAGGCACAGACGACTCGAACGGAAAACACCCGGCAATCCGCGCCGAGGCGCAACGAGTCAACATCTCGCACGGGCTCGGCGCGCACCACCGAGCAAGGCCAGCGCCAGGCCAACCCGGCGCGTCAGGCCAGCGACAGCCAGTCCCGCAGCACGGGCAGGGAGCCCTCGTTGTCGCGCTCGTCATCACAATCGACCTCACGCTCCGATACCCAGGCCCGCAACCACAGCCGCCAATCGGCACCGGCGCGCGCTTCAAGCCATCGCTCCGAGAGCACCACACGTGGCACATCTCGGCCAGCCTCTAGCCCGTCGTCCCAGCCTGCCAGCTCGAGATCCGCGCCACGCCAGTCGCGCTCGTCCGCGCCAGCCTCGCGCAGCCAGTCGAGTGGATCACCAGCATCGTCACGCTCAAGCACACCGCCTTCGCGCAGTACGACCAGCCGCAGCGCGGGACCGAGGACTTCGTCATCATCGGGCAACCGTCAGGCCAGGGCGGCTGCAGCGCCCTCGCGCAGCTCCAGTGTTCAACGTCGCTCGAACCGACCTTCGCGACACGACGACTGAGAAAGTTCGGCCCGCAGCGGCGCCGGGCCTCACACATTCAATCCGGGGCCATCCCGGGACGGCCCCGGGCAAACTTCAGAACTCCTGGCAGCTGGCGCCGTCGGGCAATGTCAGGCGGGTGGCCACGAACTCGCCACTGCCATATTCGGGCGAGTCGAACTGGAAGCGTCCGGTCATGCAGTCATCGAAACGAAGGGTCAACTCTCCCCATGTTTCGAAATCCTCGCCCGGCGGCGGGGTGAGAAAGTCGGCTGCCTCATTGGGGCCAGCCACGTGAATCAGTTCCATGGTGACGGCATCGTCGCCCCACTCGAAATCGGTCACGCCGGTCAGCCAGATCGGCTGGCCATTGCTGAAATCGTACCAGTAGACAACCATCACCGGCCCCTGCTCAGTGGAGGCATCGTTGGTAACCTCGACATTGAAGCCGACGCCGGCTCGCTCGGGATCGAACCACGATGCCGTGTGCAGAGGCATGATGGGAAAGCCGTCAACCTGCACGGCGCGCCGAATCAGAGGTGGACGCACCGGAACCTCCCGCATACCGCCTGTTGCAAGCGCCCTGAGTGCATTGATGCGTTCTACCGTACCCATGCCCTCGATCACCTCTCCGAAAACGGCGTAACCCGGCTCCGAGCTGCTTCCGTCGAGGCCATCGTTGTCGCCGGTGTTGATATAGAACTGCGCATTGGCCGAATCCGGGTCACTGGTTCGCGCCATGCCGATCGTGCCGCGCCGATTGGACAGACCATTGTCCGATTCGTTGACGATGTCGTTGAAAAGGGGTTCCTGATACTCGAGACTCGCGTTGAAGCCCCCTGCCTGGATGACGAAATCCCCGACCACGCGGTGGAAGATCAGCCCGTCGTAGAACCCGGCATCCACATAGTCAAGAAAGTTCTCTGTCGTGACGGGCGCGTTGACCTCATCGAGTTCGAGAATGATCGGACCCAGTTCGGTATCGAACCACACCCGCGGCGATTGCGCCAGGGCGGCAGTACTGGCCAGCAGAAGGGTTAACGTTAGGGAAATCAGTCGCATGACACCATCCAGTCGGTAGTAAGGGGACGTTCATGTTAACCCGCCCTCAGCCGCGCCGCGAGTCCACCTGCACAGGCCGGTTGCCGCAGTCAACTCGGTCTTGCAAAGGAGCGCGATCGCTCCCAAGTCTTCCCCCGCTGCTAATGGCAGTTCTCCGTTCACGTTTCCCGGAAACCTGCCATTCCGTATGTCATTGCTTGTCTATCGGATCGATCAGCGAGGAGTATTGCGTATGGATGCTGCCAGAGACCTTTATCCCACACGACAACCACGGCCAAAGATCATGTTCGATCGCCGTGACCCGGTCATCTATGGCACAGAGCAGGACGGCCCGCTCGATCACGAGCAGCTCGAATGCTACCGTCAGGATGGCTTTCTGTTCTTTCCGGCCTTCTTCACCAGCCGGGAACTGAAGCGCTACATTCGGGAACTCGGGCGCCTGTGTGCCGACCCCGCAATGGTCGGGCGAGAAGATGTGATTACCGAACCCGACAGCAAGAAGATTCGCTCGATTTTCCGCGTACACCATCACTCCGGAGTGTTTGCCGACCTGTGCCGCCATCCGCGTGTTCTCCCGATGGCCGAACAATTGCTCGGAAGCCCGGTCTACGTGCACCAGTCACGCATCAACTACAAGCCCGGCTTCAAGGGCAAGGGCTTCAACTGGCACTCGGATTTCGAGACCTGGCATGCCGAGGATGGCATGCCGGGCATGAGAGCAGTGAGCTGCTCGATCATCCTGACCGACAACGACGAATTCAACGGCCCGTTGATGCTGATACCCGGGTCGCATCGTTACTTCGTCCCATGTGCCGGCCCGACCCCCGAGAACCATTACAAGGAGTCACTGAAGCACCAACAGTTCGGTGTCCCTGACAATGGCAGCCTCGAGCGCCTGATCAGGGCGGGTGGACTACGGTCGGCGACCGGTCCAGCCGGTTCGCTGCTGCTGTTTGACTGCAACTTGCTGCATGGCTCCAACGCCAACATGTCGCCAAGACCGCGCAGCAACGTCTTCTTTGTCTACAACAGCGTGTTCAACACGCCACATCGGCCGTTTTCCGGCACCATGCGGCGCCCTGAGTTCCTCTCCGAGCGCGAAGACTTCGGTCCGCTTGAGGTCGCCGCCTGAAGCCGACAAGAACTGACCGGAAACGCCGGCGATAGCTTATTCGCCGGCGTACTCCTCAACTAGGTCAAGGATGGTTTCGAGAATTTCCTGGCCACGCTCCCCGGCCTGGTCGACGTAAATGTCGCGCACGCCCATGCTCAGCTCGCGGAACACCTCTCGCTCCTCATCGGTCAGCTCGACGAACTCGGTGCCGCCGGCATCGAGAATGACCTGCAGCCTTTCCTCGTTGTAGCGAATCTGCTCACGATCGATCCACTCGACCATCTCGTCGCGTGTCTGTTCGATCATTTCACGCTTTTCGTCTGACAGGCCGTCCCACCACTGCCGGCTGGCAGCCACGGTGGCGACAAACTGAGCATGGCGGCCCGAGGTCAGGTAGTCCTGCTCCTCGTAGAAGCTCATTTCCTCGATGGCGAAAATCGGGTTGACCTGACCGTCGATCTGTCCGAGCTGCAGGCCGCTGTAGACCTCGGCATAGGGCATGGGCGTGGGGTTGGCGCCATAGGCTTCGTAGGAGGAAACCAGGATCGGCGAGGTCATGGTGCGAATGCGGAAGTCCTCGAAATCTTCGGGGGTGCGCAACGGCTTGTCACCACTCCAGACCATCCAGCCTTCCTGCACGATGGCCAGCAGTTCCAGGTCCTCGTCGCGATAAGGTGCATGAAACAGCTCGTGCAACCGCGGATCGGACAGCACCTGGCGATTGATCTCGCTGTCGTCGGATAAAACGAAGTGCAACGTGAAAACCCCGACCTCCGGAATGGCATCGGCCAGATGACCGGGCGAAGCAAAAGCCAGCTCCAGCGCGCCGGATTGCATCATCTCCGTGATCTGGGACGATGTCCCGATGGCGCCGTACGGATAGATTTCGATATTGATCCTGCCATCCGAGCGTTCGTTCAGGCGGCGGGCAAACTCCTGTGCGTAGGCATCCTGCACACTGCCCTCGATTTCTTCCAGGGCAAACCGCCAGGTCACGGATTCCGGCTCGGGCGGCGGTGCCGGCTCATCCACGGCGGTGTCGTCTTCCGGTTCGGCACAGCCGACCAGGGTCAGAATCAGGACCAGGAACAGTCCGGTCGTCAAGCGCATGATGTGTTTCATCGCACTCTCTCCGCAAGCAGTCGTGATTGGATTCACTCATGACCATAACACAGGCCACGGGCCCCGCCGCTCGGACCGTCGTTTTCCCGACGAATCTCCCCCCGGGTTGTCGAGGCGCCTGCACAAAGCTATGGTTAGGTCTGACCCAGCAGCACAGGCCCGATGACTCCAATTCTGCCATCCAGCGGCACGCGCTGGCGCAGCGCCGTAAAAGCCGGCTTTGCATGGCTGGATGACGGCCTGGGCTGGTTCGAGCGCAGTGCCTTGGTGACCTGTATTCTCGCCATGGCGGCCATTTCGGTGGCCAATGTCATTTCGCGCAACACGCTGGGTTCCAGCATTCAGTTCGCCCACGATGTCAGTCAGATCCTGCTGGTGATCGTGACCTTCATGGGCATCGGCATCGGTGCTCGCGAGGCACGCCACATCCGTGTCTCGGCCATTCACGACCTGCTGCCCCAGCGTGCGCGCAAGGTTCTACTGATTTTCGTGAGCCTGACGACCAGTGCCCTGCTGTTCGCTCTGGCCGGCTATGGACGGGACTATGCCCAGTCGACCCAGCGCAGCTGCCGGGTGCTGCCCGAACATGTCGAGTTCGTCGGCCTGAGCGTCCCGGTCGGGGCCATGCCGACGAGCGTGGCCATTGTCATGGTGCTGATCGGCCTGATTCTGGCGGGCCACGGCGTACGGCTGACTCATCACCACGGCGGACGCTGGCTGCGACAACTTGGGCCGGTCATGCGTCCCCTTGCGCTGGGCACAGCCCTGGTGGCGGGGTTCCTGCTGGCCGCCTGGCTGTTCTCGCTGTTTCTGGAGTTGGTGGCCAATCGCGAGGGCCGCTGTCGCGTGACCTCTTCGACCGGCTTTCCGGTCTACCTGGTTCACATGCTGGTACCGCTGGGCTTCCTGCTCGGCTCGATCCAGTTTGCCCTGGCCGGCATTCGCAACCTGATCGGTCGCGACAACTACCTATCCTGGTATCGACGCGACGAGTATGAAAGCGCCGCCCAATCCGCCGGACAGTCCAGTCTGGGCGAAGCACGGGAGAGACAGGTCGATGGTTGAGTTTTTCGAGTGGATCGGACTGTCGGGGCTGGACACCACGACCGTGGCAATGATTGCCGGCGCCATCATGATCGTGCTGCTGCTCATGGGCTACCCGATGATGGTGCCGCTGATCGTCGGCGCGCTGATACTGATGTTCGCCAGCTTCTCCACGGTCAACCCCGCCACCCTGGTCCAGCAGATGATCGGCGGCGTCGAACAGACTGTGCTGGTGGCGGTCCCCATGTTCATCCTGGCCGCCGACATCATGATCAAGGGTCATACCGCGGACCGCCTGCTTGACCTGGTCAGCAAATTTTTCGGCCATATTCGCGGCGGCCTGCCCGTCACCACGGCGGTGTCCTGCACGCTGTTCGGCGCGGTCTCGGGTTCTACCCAGGCAACCGTGGTAGCCATGGGCAAGCCGCTTAGACCCCGGCTGCTGGAAGCCGGCTACAGCGACCGCTTTTCCATGGCCCTGATCATCAACGCCAGTGACATTGCTTTGCTGATTCCGCCATCGATCGGCATGATTATCTATGGCGTGGTCTCGGGCACCTCGGTGGGGGATCTATTCATTGCCGGCATCGGACCGGGCGTGATGATCCTGGTGCTGATGGCGCTCTATTGCTACGCCATTTCGGTCTGGAAAGGGATTCCCGTGCTGCCGAAAGCCGACTGGCGGGCCCGCCTGAAAGCCATACGGCGCGCGTTGCTGGCCTTCGGATTTCCGGTCATTATTATCGGCGGCATCTACACCGGCACCTTCAGCCCCACCGAGGCGGCATCCATATCGGTTGCCTACGCCCTGCTGCTGGAAATGGTCATCTACCGCCAGGTCAAGCTGCCCGATCTGCCTGGGATCGCCCTGTCGACTGGCCTGATTACCGCGGTGGTATTCATCCTGGTGGCCGCCGGCATGGCCTTTTCCTGGATCATTTCCTTTGCCCAGATCCCGGGGCTGCTGCTCGGTGACGTGCTGGCCACCGCCGCCGAGCACCCCTACCGCGTGCTGGTCCTGATTGCCGTGGCCTACTTCATCGGCTGCATGTTCGTCGATCCCATCGTCGTGATCCTGGTGCTCACGCCGATTTTCGCGCCGGCCATTACTGCGGCCGGACTCGACCCGGTGCACGTCGGCACCATCATCGTGCTGCAGGCGGCAATCGGATCGGCCACGCCACCATTCGGCTGCGACATCTTTACCGCCGTGGCCATATTTCGAAGGCCCTACATGGAGATCATCCAGGGCACACCGCCGTTCATCATCATTCTGCTGTGCTCGACCGCGCTACTGATCCTGTTTCCGCAGATCGCGCTATTCCTGCCCGATCTGATGCGTTGAGCGCAGGATCAGTCGGCCGACAACTCAGGGCTGCTTCGATGCCCGGTGGCCTGTTCGTAGGCATAGGCCATGGCCAACAGATCCGGCTCGCTCCAGGCGCGGCCGAAAAAGGATATCCCGAGCGGCAATCCGTCTATCAGGCCCATGGGCACAGAAATGATGGGATAGCCGGCCCGCGCCGAAGGCGAGGAACTCGACACCGAGAAGTTGTCGCCCAGGGTCAGGTCGGTCATCCAGGCCGGAGAGCCGGTGGGTGCCACGATGGCGTCCAGCTCATGCTCATCCATGACCCGATCGATGCCTTGCTCGCGGCTGAATTCCAGCATGGTGGACAGCGCCTCCCGGTATTCTTCCGATTCCAGGCCCTCGGTTTCTGCGGCCCTGAAGATCAGCGAACGATCAAAGCGGGCGATTTCCGCCGGCTCTTCCCGGACCCTGGCCACCAGGTCGTCGAAATCGGCCAGCGCCGCATCCTCGCCCAGCGAGGCAAAATACTGGTCCAGACCGAAGCGGAATTCGTGGAGCAGCACGGTCAGCGATTCGGCATTGATGTTGCGACTGGAAATCTGCTCGATCTCGATGACCTCGGCACCGGCTTCCTCGAGGGCGGCAACAGCCTGGTGAGTCATCGCGTCGACGCGGTAATGAGACCCCAGGGGTTCGGTCCACAGGCCAATCCGCCGGCCCTTCAGCCCGTCAGCATCGAGATACTGCGTGTAGTCATCACGTACATGGGCCCCGGCGGCGGCGGTGAAAAGATCGCCCGGATCGATCCGGGCCAGCGGGCCGAGCAGCGCGGCGGCATCGGCCACGGTGCGGGTCATCGGGCCGGCACTGTCGGTGGTGTGCGAAATCGGGATGATGCCACTGCGACTCCACAGCCCGACGGTAGGCTTCATGCCGACCACGCCATTGGCATTGGCCGGACAGACAATGGAGCCGTTGGTCTCGGTGCCGATGGTCACTGCCGCCAGTCCCGCTGCCGCGGCAACACCGGAACCTGAACTCGACCCGCAGGGATTGCGGTCGGGATCGTAGGGATTGCGAACCTGGCCGCCCAGCCGGCTCCAGCCGCTGGAGGAAAAGCTGGAGTGGAAATTGGCCCACTCGCTCAGGTTGGTCTTGCCCAGGATGATGGCGCCGGCCTCGCGCAGGCGCTTGACGATGAAAGCGTCTTTGGGCGGCACCGATTCGGCCAGAAACACCGAACCAGCGGTGGTGGGCATGTCATGCGTGTCGATATTGTCCTTGAGCAGCACCGGAATGCCATGCAGCGGCCCACGGTGCTCGCCGGCAGCCAGTTCCCGGTCCAGGGCTTCGGCGGTCTCCAGCGCGTCGTCGCTGACCGTCAGCACGGAGTTCAGTCGCGGGCCGTTGCGATCATAGGCCTCAATGCGTGTCAGGTAGGCGCGCGTCACGTCCACGATGGTGAAATCACCCTCTTCATAGCCGCGTTGCAGATCGGCCACCGACAGCTCGGCAACGTCGGGCAGGTCACCGGCCTGAAGGCCCGTGGACAGAAAAAGAAAAGCGAACAATATCTTGCGTGGCATGGCTGGCATGTCTCCGGCACTCGGCACCAATTGTCAAGTCTAACCCCACTGCAACGGCGGTTGGGGCCGGCGACACGCCGATCTGCGACAATAGAGTCGTCTGCCGGGTTTTGAAGAGGAAGCGCATGAACGTCGACATTGCCATCATCGGGGCCGGACCTGCCGGTCTGAGCCTGGCGCGGGCGCTGGGCGACAAGCAGCTGGAAGTGGCCGTGGTTGATCCAGCCGAAGCAGCCGCGCTGTCCAGCCCGGACCACGATGGGCGCGAGATTGCCCTGACCCATGCCTCGCGTGCCATTCTGGAGCGCCTGGATATCTGGTCGCGCTTTGCAACCGACGACATCAGCGATCTCACCGATGCCTGGGTGTTCGACGGCGAATCGGACCAGCCCATGCGCATCACCCATGGCGACGGCGGTGCCGACCAGCTCGGCTGGCTGATCTCGAACCACCATATCCGCCAGGCGGCATGGCAGGCGGCGCGTGAGGTCCGGGGCATCCACTGGCTCACGGGCCGGAGGGTGGAGACCACCCGGCCGAAAGCCAATGTCCGTGAGCTCGTACTCTCCGATGGCACGGTACTCAATGCCCGCTTGGTGGTGGCCGCCGACGGGCGCTTTTCCGGCAGCCGGCGCTCAGCCGGCATCGGTGCACGCATGCGCGATTACGGCAAGTCCATGCTGGTCGCGCGCATGCAGCTTGAGCGGGATCATGAGCACGTAGCCTGGGAATGGTTCGGCGAGGATCGCACCCTGGCATTGCTGCCGCTAAACGGCCCGTATGCCTCGGCCGTCATCACCCTGCCGCACGAACGCATTGGCGAACTGCAAGCCATGGACGTGGATTCTTTCAACCAGCAGGTGACCGAACTGTACCGACATCGGCTGGGGTCGATGGAGCTGGTCAGCGAACGTCATGTCTACCCGCTGGTAGGCGTCTGGCCCGATCGCCTCACCGCCGAGCGTTTTGCCTGCCTGGGCGATGCCGCCGTGGGCATGCACCCGGTCACGGCCCACGGCTTCAACCTGGGGCTGACCGGCGTGGACCTGCTGGTCGAGGAAATCGGCAAGGCCAGGATTCGGGACGGCGACGTCGCCAGCCCGCGTCGGCTGGCGGCCTACGCGGCCCGGCATCGCGCCCACAGCCTGCCGCTGTATGCGGCCACCGCCACCGTCGTCGGCCTCTATACCAGCACACTACCGCCAGCACGCCTGCTGCGCCGTGCCGTTTTGCAGACAGCCAACCGGCTGCCCCCCCTGCGCCGCGCCATCGCCCGGCAACTGACCGGCACCGGAGGGCTGTTCGAGCGACTGATCACACGCTGAACAAGCCGGATTGGCGTGCTCGGCACGAAGACCGCATCGCCACGCTGGCAGTTTTGGGGCAGAATCCTCGTTTGTTCTGTTGTAGCCACTTCGGGAAGACGCACATGAACCCTGCAGGCAAGCTGGCCACTCTGGCCATCGTGTTGCTGTTCACCATCAGCGCCCATGCCGCCGAAGATGTCGCCGGCTCCGGCGATCATCCGCTGGTCGAGCGGGTGGCTGGCTCATATATCGGCACGTTTGATCGCACCGACTACGACGAAGTGCGCTTTCCGGCCGGGCCACTGGTGGATGATGAACTCGAGGCCGTCGAGGTACGCGAGGGCGAGCACCTGGTGCTGAGCTATTACTTCGAGGATGACGACACCAGCCCGCTGCGCATCTTCCGCAACTACGAACAGGCACTGGCCGCGGCGGGCTTCGAAACCCTCTACAGCGACGGCGGCGACGACCTGGGCTGGCGTCAGGGCCGGGGGTTTATTGGTGCCACCGACCTGTTCAGCCGCGGAGATCGGCGCTGCTGTCGCCCCCTTACCAGCGGCGACATCGGCATGCGCTACCTGCTGGCAGAACATGTTGCCGAGGGCGTGACGGTATCGGTGCTGACCTTCGAGGCCGCCTTCAATCTCGGCCCGGTCGCGCTGGTCGATGTCGTCACCGCCGAAGAAATGGAAGTCGGCATGGATCATGCCCCGATAAGCGCCGATGAGATGCAGGCCGGCCTGGTGGCCGACGGCCGGGTCGCCGTCCAGAACATCCTGTTTGCCTTCGATTCCGACGAGATCCTGCCGGAATCGGCCGAATCACTGACTGCCATTGCCGAACTGATGAACGAACAAACAGACTTGAACCTGCTGGTTGTCGGTCACACCGACTATGTTGGCGACTTCGATTACAACCTGCGTCTGTCCATGGAGCGGGCCAGTTCGGTGGTCGACCACCTGGCCGACAAACACGGCATTTCGCGTGATCGACTCCGCTCCGCCGGTGCCGGCATGATGTCACCCATAACCACCAACACCACCGAAGAGGGACAGGCGCTCAACCGACGCGTGGAACTGGTCCAGATGCCCGAATGAACGTAAACCAGTGACATGGCTCGACTGAAAATCGACCTTCATCCGATCTTCAACCGCGGTCGCCAGATCGACGAGGCGCTGGAAGAAGCGTTCGACGAAGCCGAGCGCAAGCGCATCAAGACCATCGAAATCATCCCCGGCAAGGGCTCGGGGCAGTTGAAAAAGCGGGTGCTGAGGTTTCTCGAACAGGGCAGGATCAAGTCACGCTATCACCGCGTCGAGAAGGACTCGAAAAATTTCGGCCGCGTGTTCGTGCATTTCAAGCACTGATCATTCAATCCGGGTAATTCACTTCAGGCAGTGATTCAAACCCGGGCCGTGCAAACAGAAAGCCCTGAAACAGGTGAACACCGAGATCGGCCAGGCAATCCAGTTCATCACGGGTTTCCACCCCTTCGGCAATCACGCCAACGTCGAGCTCATGGAACATGCCCATCAGGCCGCGCACGATGGCCTGACGAGTCCGATCCTGATGAACATCACGCACCAACAGCATATCGAGTTTGACGAAATCGGGCACGAAATCAGCCAGGAGGTTCAGCCCGGCATAGCCGGCACCGAAATCATCGATGGCCGTCAGGAAGCCGCGTTGCTGATAATGCAGCATGATGTTGCGCAGGTGCTCCTGATCGACCACCTTCTCGGCCTCGGTAACCTCGAAAATGATGCGATCAAGCGGCAGACCGAACTCCGCGGCCGCGCTGAGCGTGGTCTGAATGCATGCCTCGGGCCGGTAGACTGCATTGGGCATGAAATTGATGCTCAGCCGTGCCGGCACTTCCAGACGTGCCGCAAGCTCGATGGCGCGAACACGGCATGTCTGGTCGAACCGGTAGAGGTTGCTCTCGTCGACGCGCTCGAATATCGCACCGGCTGGCTCACCTTCCTCGCCGCGCACCAGAGCCTCGTGGGCAAACACCGTGTCGTTCTCCAGGTCGACAATCGGCTGAAACGCCATCGACAACCCGAAATCCAGCTCCGACATTCCACTGCAGCGACTGCACCCGCCTCGACTCATGATTGATCGATCGCCTGCATGATATTCAGTATCAAAAATATACGTTGGGCAGGAGAGGCATGCAACTCAGGCGGACCGGCGGCGGAACAGGTATTCCTGCATGCCGCCGCCGAGCAGCATGGTGCGCTCGTGTTCAAAACCCGGCATGCGCTGCTCAAGATCGCGCGCGCTGTAGCGCGGCGCCGCTATTTCATTGTCATCGACGGTTGTGACTTCCAGCAGCCCCGGGCCAACGGGATTGAACGCCGGAGGGCTGGCCGGCATGGTTCGCGCCGAGTACTCGATCAGGGCATGCAGCCGCGCTCCGGGTCGAAAACGCGGCGTCAGCTCGGCCAGCAGCATTCCGATCTGCTCGGTTGACAAATAATTGAGCAGATTCCAGCACAGAAAGAGATCGACCGACTCCCCCCTGGCCGGCGGCATACTGGTCCGGATCAACGCCTGAAACTCCTCGGCCTCAATCTGATCGAGCCGATGCGGCGCGCCGACTTCCAGGGCCATGACATCCAGCCGGCATCGGTAGTCGCTGAAAATCGATACGGTTCCCGAACGCACGACCCCCAGGTCGAACACAACGTGGCGCTGCTCGTCATTCAGCCCGGCGATCACGGATTCAAGCAGCGGCGCGCGCAGCTCCGCCGGCTCCAATTCATCAACCTGTTGTGCGCCTGCGGCAGTCATCACTCAGCCGGCCAGCCCGGCGCTCACGCCTTTGGCGCAGCGTTGTCGGATGCCTTCGGGTTGCCTCCGGCCGGCTGGCCGTTCGGCTTCGCCGCCGGCTTGTCCGGGGCTGCTGCACCATGTCGCGATGCCGACTTGCCAGCGGCAAAAACCTTGTCCAGCGCCTCGCTGTCCGGGTCCATGTCGATGCTGCCGTTGAAGCGGGCACCATCTTCCAGGCTGACGCGTGGCGACACGATGGTGCCCTTGATCCGTGCGCTCTGACGGATCACGACCCGCTCGGAAGCGATCAGGTGGCCATCCATGTTGCCGTCGACAAAAATGGTGTGAGCATGAATATCGGCCTGTACATCCCCCTGTTGACCGATCGTCACGCTGTGCTGCTTCAGCTCCACAGCCCCCTTGACCCGGCCTTCGATGACCAGGTCCTCGTCGCCGCGCAGCGTACCGTCGATCTGGATGGATGGGCCAATGACAGCCGTCCTGGAGGAGGCTGCATGTGCATTGGGGGCTTGCTTCTGGGATGATTCGGCCTTGCGGCTCTCCGGCGCCGGAGGACGCGCATCGGACTGTTCTCGCTTGTTAAACATGGGTAGACTTCTTGGGTTTAGGGGGACGTTCAACCTACCCGTGGCGGGGCAGGATGGTCAAGACCCGAAAACGAGACGCTCATCACACTCGAGACGAGCAACCCGGGCGACTTGGCCGTGCCGGGCGCCGAAGCACGAAATACCTCACTCCAGATCGAGGAAGCTTCTGAGTTGCTCCGAACGGGTCGGATGGCGCAGCTTTCTGAGCGCCTTGGCCTCTATCTGCCGAATGCGCTCGCGGGTGACGTCGAACTGCTTGCCGACTTCCTCGAGCGTGTGGTCGGTATTCATGTCGATGCCAAAGCGCATGCGCAGCACCTTGGCTTCTCGAGGCGTCAATCCGGAAAGCACCTTCTGCACGGTATCGGTCAGACCCGTGGTGGTGGCGGTATCGATGGGCGAGAGGATGTTGGCATCCTCGATGAAATCGCCCAGGTGCGAGTCCTCGTCATCGCCGATCGGAGTCTCCATCGAAATCGGCTCCTTGGCAATCTTGAGCACCTTGCGCACCTTGTCTTCGGGCATTTCCATGCGTACCGCCAGCTCTTCCGGGGTCGGTTCGCGCCCCATCTCCTGCAGCATCTGACGCGAGATGCGATTGAGCTTGTTGATCGTTTCGATCATATGCACCGGGATACGGATGGTGCGGGCCTGGTCGGCAATCGAGCGGGTGATGGCCTGGCGGATCCACCAGGTGGCATAGGTCGAGAACTTGTAGCCGCGACGGTATTCGAACTTGTCGACCGCTTTCATCAGGCCAATGTTGCCTTCCTGGATCAGGTCAAGGAACTGAAGGCCACGATTGGTGTATTTTTTGGCAATCGAAATGACCAGGCGCAGGTTGGCTTCCACCATTTCCTTCTTGGCCCGGCGTGCCTTGGCCTCGCCGATGGACATTTCGCGGTTGATCTCGAGCAATTGTCCGACCGGAATGCGCTGGTCGCGCTCGAATCGGGCCAGCTTGGCCTGAAGCTCGGCAATCTCGTCTTCGTAGTCACGCAGGGTCTTGGCCCAGTCGCTGCGACGACGCAGCAGGCCGGCCAGCCATTCGGGGTCGGAGGCATTGTCACGGAAGCTGGTGATGAATTCCTTGCGCGGCATGCCGGCGCGCTCGACGCAAACCGCCATGATGGCGCGCTCGATATCGCGCACCCGCGCCACGTGCAGCCGCATGCGCAAAATCAGCATGTCGAAAAGGCGCGGCGGCAGCTTCAGGCGCAGAAACTGCTCGGAAATACTGTCCTTGGTTTCACCGGCTTTCTTGCCCGAGGCGCCGTAGCGGTCGTAGAGCTTGACGAAATGCTGGTGCAGCTTTTCCAGCTCGTCGAAGAATTGCGTGACCTGTTCGGGGTCGGGCAATGTGTTGACCGTGGGGGCCGGCTTGTCCTCGTCCTCTTCTTCGTCGTCTTCATCGATATATTCGGCTTCCTCGGCCACCGCCGCTTCCATGGTGTCCTCGGAGATCAAATCCATCTCGGCCAGCAATTCGGGATTGATGAAACCGCTGATGAGCTCGTTGAGGCGAAGATTGCCTTCCTTCCAGGCCTCGACCTCTTCCAGCAGCACCTCGACCGTGCCGGGAAAGCGCGAAAGAGCCATGTTGACCTGGTTCAGACCGTCCTCGATCCGCTTGGCGATATCGATTTCGTCATCGCGGGTCAGCAGCGATACCGAACCCATCTCGCGCATGTACATGCGCACCGGGTCGGTGGTGCGGCCCAACTCGCTTTCGACCGCGGCCAGTGCCGCCTCGGCATCCTGCTGGGCGGCCTCATCATCGGCATCGGTGCTGGCTGAGTCGTTGAGAATCAGCGCATCGGCATCTTCAGGCGCTTCCTCGAACACCTTGATGCCCATGTCGTTGATCATGTTGACGATGTCCTCGATCTGCTCGGGATCGACGATATCGCCGGGCAGGTGGTCATTGACCTGGGCGTAGGTCAACCACTGGCCCTGCTCACGTCCTTTCTGGATCAGCTGCTTGAGCTGAGAGGGTCGCGGTGAGTTGTCCATGTCGCTTGCTTCGGCTTTGCTCATAACTCTTCGTCCATGCGCTGGCCAAGCAGCCTGCGCAGTTCTCTGGTTCTAATTTCATCCAGCCCCCCTTCTCTCAGCTGCGCCTGCTGGAGTTCGCGGACTCGGGTCTGTATCTGTTGACGACGTATTCTGGCCAGGGTTTGCGCCAATGCCGCCGACATTGCCATCTCTCTCTCTTCAGGCGTGGCCTGTTGCTCAATCACTTCGCGACCGGCCAGGCGGGCCAGCCACTGGCTTTCCGGGCGCTCTCTCCAACTCTCGAGAAGCTTAGCTGGAGAAAAATGGGGCCTTGAGCGGCAAAAGTCAATCAGTTCGCGCAAGAAATCGACGCCGCGCAGGCCACCCGGCCCGTCCAGCGCATCCTCGGGCACATCCCTGGCCAGGGCGGGATGCTGCACAATCAGTGCCACCGCGTACTGCACGGGCGTCAATGGCCGATCCGCATCCAAGCCACGCGGCTGTCTCCTCGGGGTGTTCGACGCCGGTTGCGCTCCGGAGGTTCCACCGTGCCCGGCACGCTTTTCCAGCTCGTGTCGCATCAGATCGGCGAATGCCCCGGTCGGGATCTTGTCGAGGTAGGGTTGCGCCATCGCCACCATGCGGGCACGGCCATCGATACTCGTCATATCGACCTCCTCGGCCAGATGATCGAAAAAGAATGACGACAGGGGTCGTGCCTGATCGACCCGCTCGGCCAGCTCGGCCTGGCCGCGCGAACGAACCAGAGAATCCGGATCCTCTCCCTCGGGCAGGAACAGAAAGCGCACCTCGCGATTGTCGCGCATGACCGGCAGTGCCGCCTCCAGGCCGCGCCAGGCTGCCTGTCGTCCGGCCCGGTCGCCGTCGAAGCAGAACACCACCACCGGCGAGGCCCGAAACATCAACTCCATGTGATCGCCCGTCACCGAGGTCCCCAGCGTTGCCACCGCATTGTCGAAACCATACTGAAACAGCGCCGCACAGTCCATGTAACCCTCGACCACCAGCAGCCGCTTCGGCAGACCACCGCGTCGCACCTGGTAGAGCCGGTAGAGCTCGCGCCCCTTGTGGAAGACCGGCGTTTCCGGGGAATTCATGTATTTCGGCCCGCGTTCGCCGAGCGCCCGCCCACCGAACGCGATGACCCGACCGCGACGATCATGAATCGGAAACATGACCCGGTCGCGAAACTTGTCGGTGGCACGCTGTTGCTTGCGCGTGATCAGGCCGGCCTGCTCGAGCTCGTCGAGACGGAAGCCCTGCGCGGTCAGCTCGTCGGCCAGCGCCTGCCAGGCATCGGGGGCATAGCCAATGCCGAATTCATCCACCGTCGCCTTGTCAAAGCCGCGACCTTTCAGATAGTTGCGTGCCGGCTCGCTGGCACCCAGCTGCCGACGAAACCAGGCCTGCGCGGCACCCAGCGCTTCATAAAGGCGATCATTCTTGCGTACCGGTGCATGCCCGCCCTCTCGCGGCACCTCGAGCCCGGCTCGCGCGGCCAGCTCCTCGATGGCGGCGGGAAACTCCAGGCCGTCGTACTCCATCACGAAACCGATCACCGTCCCATGCGCACCGCAACCAAAGCAGTGGTAGAACTGCTTGTCGGAACTGACGGTAAACGAAGGCGTCTTTTCGTCGTGGAAGGGGCAACGGGCCTTGAATTCACCGCGACCGGCCGGTTTCAGATCCACCCGGGAGCCGACGACCTCGACAATATCGCTGCGCTCGATAAGGGTTTCAATGAAACTTTCGGGGATGCGACCGGCCACCGGCCTAGTCTATCGGGATCAGCCCTGGCCGGCCAGCCGGCCACGCACCTGCGCGGAGACCTTGCCCATGTCGGCCCGGCCCTGGACGCGGCTCTTGATCAGGCCCATGACCTTGCCCATGTCAGCCATCGAGCCGGCATCAACCTCGGAGATGGCCTCGTCGATCAATTCGGCCAGCGCCTCTTCTGACAGGGGCTCGGGGAGGTAATCCTGGAGAATGACAATCTCGGCTTCTTCGGCTTCGGCCAGCTCCGGACGATCGCCGGCGCGGTACTGCTCGGCAGACTCTCGACGCTGCTTGATCATTTTCTCGACCACGGCCAGCACCTGGGCCTCGTCGAGCTCGATGCGCTCGTCGACCTCGCGCTGCTTGATCGCAGCTGTCACCATGCGCAACAGCTTCAGGCGCGGCTTGTCGCCGGCCCGCATGGCCTGCTTGACGTCGTCGTTGATGCGCTGCCGTAAAGACATGATGGTCAGAGATGCCTTGATCCGGACTGGCGGGACGCCGGAAGGCGGCGTTCGGGCACCAGGCCGGCTACAATGGGGGCTGTTCAGTAGAGCCGGCGACGGTTGACGCGTTCGCGCGACAGCTTGCGCAGGTGGCGCTTGACGGCAGCGGCCTTCTTGCGCTTGCGCTCCTGGGTCGGCTTCTCGTAGAACTCGCGACGGCGGGCTTCGGCGACCACGCCGGCTTTTTCGCACGAGCGCTTGAAGCGACGCAGGGCGTACTCGAACGGCTCGTTTTCCTTGACCTTGACGCTGGGCATTAAAATCGTGTCCCGTAATTGGTGGAAAGTCGACCATTATAACCCGGTAATCTGGAAACGTGCAAAACATACTTGGCATCGAAACCTCCTGTGACGAGACCGGCGTGGCCGTGTTCAACCCGGATCGCGGCATCGTCGCCGACCTGGTCTACACCCAGGCCGATCATGCCGCCTATGGCGGTGTGGTGCCCGAACTCGCCTCACGAGATCATGTCCGCAAGCTACCGGCCATGATCCGCGAAGTGCTCGAACGGGCCAGCCTCCAACCACGGCAGCTCGACGGAATCGCTTACACCGCCGGCCCGGGGCTGGCCGGAGCCCTGTTGGTCGGCGCGTCCACCGCCGTGGGCATGGCCGCCGGACTGGGCAAGCCGGCCATTGCCGTGCATCACATGGAAGGACACCTGCTCTCTCCACTACTGGCCAGCCCGGCGCCGGAATTTCCGTTCGTGGCCCTGCTGGTTTCGGGCGGGCACACCATGCTGGTGGCTGTCGAGGGCTTCGGTCGCTATCGGCTGCTGGGAGAAACCCTGGACGATGCCGCCGGCGAGGCCTTCGACAAGACCGCGCGCCTGATGCAACTGGGCTACCCGGGCGGCCCGGAGGTCGCACGCCTGGCCGAAAACGGCGATCCGGCCCGATTCGAGTTTCCACGCCCCATGACCAACCGCCCGGGACTGGATTTCAGCTTTTCCGGGCTGAAAACACACACCCGGCAACTGGTCGCCGAGGTTCAACCCCGCGACTACCCCCATATCGCCGCCGGCTTCGAGCAGGCCGTGGTCGACACCCTGGCCATCAAATGCCGCCGCGCCCTGAAGGAAACGCGCATGAAACGCCTGGTCATCGCCGGCGGCGTCAGCGCCAACCGACGCCTGCGCGAAAAGCTCGACCGCACGCTACCCGGCCAGGTGTATTATCCCGACCTGAAACTCTGCACCGACAACGGCGCCATGATCGCCTACGCCGGCTGGCACCGACGCGCCGAGGCAACCGCGGACGGAAAAATCGCGGTTCGGCCGAGGTGGCCAATCGACAAGCTTTAAGAGTGTGAAGGTTTAAGTGTGAAGTGTGAAGGGGCGGGCGTTAGTTGCGGTTTGGAGGGTAGTCAGCAGTGGTTGCTTTCGGGGAGCGTTTGGTGGGAGTGTCAGGTGTTAGAGTGTTTAGGTGTTAAGTGTTAGGTGTTATGGAAAACAACGACTTACCCCAACCACCTCAAACCCCTCCCCTTCACACTTCACACTTCACACTTCACACTTCACACTTCACACCTAACACCTCACACCTAACACTCAACTCCCCCATGGACATCGTCTTCATCAAAGATCTCGAAATCGAGACCATCATCGGCATCTACGACTGGGAGCGCAAGATTCGCCAGGTGGTGTGTCTGAACCTGGAAATGAGCGCGGATATTCGACGTGCGGCGGCCACTGATCGTATCGAGGACACGCTCGATTACAAGGCGGTGGCCAAGCGGCTGATCGGTTTTGTCGAGAAAAGCAGCTTCGGGTTGGTCGAGACCCTGGGCGAGCGTTGCGCCGAGATCGTGCTGGATGAGTTTCCGGTCGACTGGGTGAAACTGAGACTGGACAAGCCAGGTGCTGTACGGGGCTCGAAGTCAGTGGGCATCATCATCGAGCGTGGACGCAAGCCATGACAGCGCGCGCCTATCTCGGTTTGGGTAGCAATCGTGACGCCAAACGGAACATCGCCGCCGGCATTCAGGCGCTCAGCCAGGCTTTCATGGCGGTCGAGGTCTCGCCGGTCTACCGCTCTGCGGCCGTGGGCTTCGAAGGTTCGGACTTTCTCAACTGTGCGGCGGTCATCGAAACCACCATGGCCCTGGGCGAACTCAAGCAGTGGCTGGTCGACCTTGAGGATCAACATGGCCGCGACCGCAGTCAGCCGAAGTTCTCCGACCGTACGCTTGATATCGACATACTGCTCTACGATGATCGGGTCGGCGTGCATGATGGACTGGAACTGCCTCGTGACGAGATCCTCAAGTACGCCCATGTGCTCAAACCGCTGGCCGACCTGGCGCCAGAGCTCAGGCACCCGGTCACCGGCCTGAGTTTCTCGGAGCACTGGGAACGGTTCGAAGGCGAGCGGTCTCTGAGCGAGGTGCGACTACGCTAGTGGGCCATGCGGTTAATAAGGTAACGCTCAGCCGTCGCACAAGCGTCGTGGGCAAGGCGCGCGAGCGCAGGACTGGCCGTAGCCAATTCAAGCGAGCGGAACACGTGCAGCGGCTCCACTCGCAAGGCTTCATTCGCTACGCGAAAGTCGCCATGCGGTTTCACCTGCCCTGCCCACGGCGCTTGTGCGACGGCTGAGCGTTACCCTATTAACCGCATGGCCCACTAGTTAGTTGTAAGTTGTTAGTTGTCAGTTGCAGGTCGACTTCGGCCGGCGCGGCGAGCGTTGCAGCAGATTGCCTGCGAAACCGTCCGGAGCCGAAAGGCTTTCGGCACGCGTTTGACTGTCAGGTTCCGACTGACAACTTGCAACCTACAACCAACCAAGGCGGAGAAATCAATGAGCCACAGCATCGACCACCCCACCACCGACAATGCCCTGCTGCTGATCGTCGACGTCCAGGGCAAACTGGCGCGCCTGATGCATGAATCGGACGCCATGATTCGCCAGCAACAGATTCTGATCGAGGGATGCCGGCTACTGGATGTGCCCGTCATCTGGGCCGAGCAGCTTCCCGACAAGCTCGGCCCAACCGTCCCGGAACTGACCGACCGGCTCGAAGGCCTGACACCTTCGGCCAAGTCCAGTTTTGGCTGCTGGGGCGACGCCGACCTGCGCGAGGCCATACATGCCAGCGGGCGCGACCGCATCCTGCTGGCCGGGATCGAAGCCCATGTCTGCGTCTGGCAAACCGCAGCCGCGCTGCGCCGAGAAGACTTCCAGGTTCACCTGGTGACCGATGCAGTGTCCTCGCGCTCGGCCCATAACCGCGACATCGGCATCCGCCGCATGGCCGCCGTCGGCGCACACCTGAGCTGCGTGGAGATGGTGCTGTTCGAGTTGATGATCGACGCGAACCACCCACGCTTCCGCGAGGTGACGGGGCTGTTGCGGTAAACGGTGAAAGGTGAAAAGTAAAAGGTAAAAGGAGGGGTTGAGACGCGGCTTCGGTTTTTGATGGTGGCCAATGGCAAGGCCAAGTCATTGATCGGCAAGCTCGGAAGACCGGCATCAAGTCAAGCCCCCTTTCACCTTTCACCTTTCACATCACATATTCAACAACCGCCCCCCGTCCACTGCCAGCACCTGGCCGGTGATGTAGGGGGCATCCAGGGCCAGGAAGGCCACCGCACCGGCGATATCTTCCGGCCGGCCCGGGCGTTGCATGGGAATGCGGTCGAGAATTTCGGCCTCGGCCTCCGGCGACTGATCGTGCTCTGGCCAAAGGATGGCGCCCGGGGCGACGGCATTGACCCGGATATCGGGAGCCAGCTCCCTGGCCAGCGATCGGGTCTGCATCACCAGGCCGGCCTTGGCCTGGCTGTAGATGGCATGACGCTGCATGGGCACCAGTGCATGGATGTCGACCAGGTTGACGATGGCGCCGTCGCGTCGGGACAGATGCGGAGCGCAGGCCTGTGACAGAAAGAACGGGGCCCTGAGGTTGCTGGCCATCAGCTCGTCCCAGTGGGCTTGCGTGGCCTGGTCGACGGGCGTGGGGTAGAAGGCCGAGGCATTGTTGACCAGCACATCGATTCCCCCGAAAGCATCCAGTGCGCCTGTGACGATCCGCTCCGGGGCCGCGGAGTCGGCCAGGTCGACCTGTACCACCCGCGCCGAGTCTGCACGAACGTCGTTGAGGCGGGCGGCCAGCGCGTCGGCCTCCGCACGTGAACCGCGGCAATGGATGACGACATTGTGACCGCGAGCGTGCAAACGACCGGCAATTGCTGCACCGATGCGCCGTGCCGCGCCGGTTACAATCGCCACCGGTGCCCTGCCGTTGTCTTTCGATGTCATCTCGCCCTCCATCATTTACGCTGCCGGAACCGCCGCCCGAACTGGCCGACCTGAGCCGGCAATTGTGCACCAGGATCATCAAGGAAATCGAAACCGGCGGGCCGATGCCGTTCGATCGCTACATGGCCATGGCACTGTACGAGCCGGGGCTGGGCTATTACGTCAATGGACTGCAAAAGTTTGGGACTGCAGGCGATTTCGTGACTGCACCGGAACAGGGCCCGCTGTTTGCCCAAGCCCTGGCACGCCAGCTCGACGAGGTGGCAACAAAACTGGACTCGGAATGGGTGCTGCTCGAGCCCGGCGCCGGATCCGGCGCACTGGCCCGCGACCTGCTGGAAGGGCTCACCCACCCCCCGGCACGCTACCTGATCCTGGAACCCAGCGCCGCCCTGCGTGAGGTCCAGGCAGAAACCCTGGCCGATTTGCCCGAGTCATTGCGCCGACGCATCAAGTGGATCGATCAGCCGCCGGAACAACCCTTCGATGGCGTGATCCTGGCCAACGAAGTACTCGATGCCTTGCCGGCAAAACGCTTCGTGTACGAATCGGGCGAGTTCAGGGAATTGTGTATCCAGCATGCCGATGGGCGCCTGGCCTGGACCACTACCCGGTCGTCTCCGCGGCTGGCCCGGGCGCTGGACGCACTGGAACGCAATCTATCCCGGCCGCTGCCGGACGGCTACCAGAGCGAGCTCTGCGTAGACCTGCCCGCGTGGCTGGAGACGATCAGCACCCCGCTGGCACGCGGCATGATCCTGCTGATCGACTACGGTTACCCACGCCAGGAGTACTACCACCCCGACCGTTCAGCCGGCACACTGGTCTGCCACTACCGCCATCGTGCCCATTTCGACCCGTTCGTGTGGCCGGGACTGACCGACCTGTCGGTTTTCGTCGACTTCACCGCCACCGCCGAGGCGGCCCACACTTGCGGACTGAAAGTGGCCGGTTACACCACCCAGGCGGGGTTCCTGCTCTCATTGGGCATCGCCGAGTCCGTAGAGCATATCGATGATCCACAACAACGCCTCCGACACGCCGCCGAAATCAAACGCCTGACGCTGCCCGGCGAAATGGGCGAAAAATTCAAGGTCATAGCGCTTGTTCGCGACTTCGACCACCCCCTGAGCGGGTTCGGAATGATGAGTCACCTTCACAGGTTGTAGTCAGGTGAAAGGTAACGGGTGAAAGGTAAAAGATAAAAGGAAGGGGATGCGGCGCGGCTTTGGCTTTTGAACGTGGCCAATGGTAAGGCCACGTCATTGGCCAGCAGACTCGGAGAACCGACACCAAGCCAAGCCCCCTTTCACGTTTCACGTTTCACGTTTTACCTTTCACCTACCCCCCATTAGACCCGCCACTCTAAACCCAACCCCTATCATGGTCAGTGCCCCGATCCCGGACCCGCTCATGACCAGATCTTTCGACTACATCATCGTTGGCGCCGGCTCCGCCGGCTGCGTGCTGGCCAATCGCCTGAGTGCCGATCCGACGGTGGAAGTGCTGTTGCTCGAAGCCGGACCGCGCGACTGGAACCCCTTCATCCACATGCCCGCCGGGCTGGCCAAGCTGGTCAACTTCAAGTCGCTGAACTGGAACTATTCGACCGAACCGGAGCCGGGTCTCAACAATCGCCGGCTTTACTGGCCACGCGGCCGTGTGCTGGGCGGGTCAAGCTCGATCAATGCCATGTGCTACTCGCGCGGGCATCGCACCGACTACGACGACTGGACTCATGCCGGTGCCGACGGTTGGTCGTGGGAGCAGGTCCTGCCCTATTTCATCCGTTCAGAAGACCAGGGGCGCGGCCCGTCATCGTTGCACGGCGTCGGGGGCCCGCTCAGCGTTCAGGATCTCAGTCATGTCAATCCGCTGAGCGACGTCTTCATCCAGGCGGCCGAACAGGCCGGTTTTGCACGCAATCGCGATTTCAACGGCCCGGCTCAACGCGGCTTCGGCCTTTACCAGGTCACTCAGCGCGATGGCCGTCGTTGCAGCGCGGCGGCCGCCTACCTGAAACCGGTGCGGAAGCGCAGAAACCTGACTGTCATTACCGGGGCTCTGACACTGGGCCTGGAACTGCAATCCGGTGGTCGGGTCAGCGGCGTGCGCTTTCGCAAGCATGGCATCCGGCGCACGGCCCGGGCGCGCCGTGAAGTGCTGCTGTCGGCCGGCGCCATCAATTCGCCGCAACTGCTGATGCTCTCGGGCATCGGACCGGCTGATGTGCTGCAAAAGGCCGATATTCCCGTCATTCATGAACTCCCGGAGGTGGGACGCAACCTGCAGGACCATCTTGATATCTGCACGCTGACACGCTGCTCGCAGCCGGTTACCTACGACCAGATCAACGAACTGATGGTCGGACTGCGCTATTTCATGCATCGCCAGGGAGAGGGCACATCCAATATCGCCGAGGCGGGCGGATTCCTGGTCAGTGGCCGCAGCCGCGATGACCGCCCGGACATTCAGATGCACTTCGTACCAGCCCTGCTCGACGACCATGGCCGCAACCGCCTGCCGGGGGACGGCTACACACTCCACGCCTGCCCATTGCGCCCTGAAAGCCGGGGCCGGATCGAGCTGCACAGCAACGACCCACGTCAGCCACCGTCCATCATTGCCAACTACCTCAGCGAGCCGGCAGACCTGGAAATGATGCTGGAATGCGTGCGCCTGTCGCGCGATATTCTGAGCCAGCCTGCCTTCCGGCCCTTCCGCGCCCACGAGATTTTCCCGGGCAGCGAGGTCGCTGATCGCGACAGCCTGATCGAATTCGTTCGTGCCAAGGCCGAAACCATTTACCATCCGGTCGGCACCTGCCGCATGGGCAGCGACCCGCACTCGGTGGTCGACCCGCAACTGCGTGTGCGTGGCATCGAGGGTCTGCGGGTGATCGACGCCTCGGTGATGCCGACTCTGGTGGGCGGCAACACCAACGCCCCGACCATCATGATTGCCGAAAAGGCGGCCGACCTGATTCTGGGCCACACGGCCGGGGAAGACCGGCAATAGGTCGATCCGGTCTGCTCTACCGGGCTTCCTGGTCCGCCTCCTCCGACGCCTGCTCCAGCATCGGGATGGGGACATGAAGCAGACCGCAGATGACCCGCAGCAAGTCCATTTCATCAGGGATGACCTGCCCATCATCCAGCACGCAGCAAGCCATGGCGTCGACCAGGCGCTTCTTCTCTGAGGGTTTCAGCCGGTCCACCGAATTCAGGGCCGCATCCAGCCGCCCGGTCCAGTCATCGGTATTCGGCAGTTCGGACGGCATGTCCAGTTCGACCTGCGCCAGGGCCGACTCCAGCGCCGACTGAACCGCCTCGGGCCGGTCGGGGTGCCCGTGCCAGGCCAGAATGACCAGCAGATCGATGACTTCCGGCTTGAGCGCGGTGAGTTTCCTGTTGCCGGACTGACGCACCCGTCCTGGCTGCAGGGCATCCTGGATCTGACGATTGGTCAGGCGTGCCAACGCGTACTCGAATACGTCCATGCGTCCATCAGCGGCCACCAGGGCTTCCACCAGCCGCATCAGTTCGAGCAACTCTCTCTCCGGCCGGCGCCGCAAGGATGGAAACGCCATTTCCAGCAGCGGCAAACGCTGCTCATGGGGCAAGTCGGGTACGCTCTGCCGCAAGGCACGCACCTGGCCCTCGCTTTCGCTGCCCAGGCTGCGGACGACTGCCAGCAATTGTTCCTCGCGCACGTCGGGATCATCCGATAGCAGGAGATAGCAGATCACCTCCTGCGCCCACTCGTCTGAATGGGCAGCACGCTCGAGCTGACGCGGTATGGCCGCGACCAGGGCGGCGGCCAGAAATACCTGGCTGAGTCCCGGCTGGCCTATCTTCTCCGAGAGGCGGTCGGCGTCCAATGTCAGCCCACCGGGCCCGCGTTCTGGCGTTTCTTCACGCGCAGCCTCCTCGGCCTCGGCCGCCCGGGCTTGCGAATGCCGGTCCATGCGCCGGGCAATGCGCTCGATGTCGTCGGGCTGAAACGATGGGTCGATGGCGCGAATTCGGTCCTCGAGGGGGGGATGCGTGGCAAACATCTGGTAGCCCATGGCCTGACCGAACATCATGTGCCCGACTTCTTCGGCGTCGGTAGTCAGGTAAGAGCCGGCATACAGCGCCTTGATCTTCTTGAGTGCGCCGGCAATGCCGTCGGGGTGGCGGGTGAACTGCACGGCCGAGGCATCAGCCAGGAACTCGCGCTGACGCGATACGGCGGCACGAATCCAGCGTCCGAAGAACAGGCCGATATAGCCGATGATGACAATCACCAGACCGATCATCACGGCTCCCCCCGCACCGCGACTGTCACGCGCGAAACGGGCGGAAAACAGCATTCGCCGGCCAAGTATGGCGATGACCAGAATGCCGAACAGAAAACCAATCAGGCGAATGTTGAGCCGCATGTCGCCATTGAGAATATGACTGAACTCATGGGCGATCACGCCCTGCAGCTCATGCCTGTCGAGATTCTCCAGCGCACCCCGGGTCACGGCCACCGCAGCATCGGCCGGCGAATAGCCGGCAGCAAAGGCATTGATGCCCTGTTCGTGTTCGAGCACGTAGATCTCGGGCACGGGTACTCCCGAGGCAATGGCCATTTCCTCGACCACGTTGCGCAAACGTCGGCGCAGCGGGTCGCTGGTATCGTGATCGACCAGCGTACCCCCCAACTGGCGAGCCACCTCTCCACCGCCACTGCGCATCTGCATGGTGCGCACCAGGCTGGCCAGTAGGATGGTTCCACCAGTGAAAATGGTCACCCCGACAAGCAGCTCAGGATCCGGCCCGACGGTAAACAGCACCACGGCATTGGCCGCCAGCACGATCCCCAGCACGGCCAGGCCGAACAGAAATACCAGCAGACCGGTCTGACGCCGGGCCCGGTCTTGGTGCTCGAAGAAGTTCATCTCACGTTCCAGTAGGCAGCAAGGGGGTCTAGGTGTGAAGTGTTAAGTGTTAAGTGTTAAGTGTTAAGTGTTAAGTGTTAAGGGGAGGAGTTTGAGGTGGCTGTAGTTGCACCTTGATTAAGTCATTGTTTTATAACACCTAACACCTAACACATAACACCCAACGCAAGCGCGTTCCGGAAGCAACATCCTCAGACTGCCCTCCAAACCACAACTAACGCCCGCCCTTCACACTCAACCCTTCCCTCAACCAAAATCCACCTTCACCGCTTCGCGCTTCTCCGGTGCGTCGATTTCGAGCAGTTCTGCCGGCTTGAAACTGAACATGTTGGCGATGATGTTGCTGGGGAAGCTCTCGCGCAGGATGTTGTAATTCATCACCGCGTCGTTGAAGGCCTGGCGGGCGAAGGCTACCTTGTTTTCCGTGCTGGTCAGCTCTTCGGACAACTGCATCATGTTCTGGTTGGCCTTGAGGTCCGGATAGTTCTCCGACAGGGCAAACAACCTTCCCAGGGCGCCCGACAGTCCCTGTTCGGCTTCCGACAGTTTGCGCATGCCATCCGGATCGGTCGGATCGGATGCAGTCTGCCGCAACTGCTGCTGGGCACCGTTGCGGGCCTGGATCACGGCTTCAAGCGTCTCGCGCTCATGGCTCATGTATCGCCGGGCGACTTCGACCAGGTTGGGAATCAGGTCGTGACGGCGATTGAGCTGCACGTCGATCTGGGCGAAGGCGTTCTTGTAGCGGTTACGACCGGCGACCAGCCGGTTGTACAGAACAATCGAGAAGACCACCGCGATAACGATGATCGCCAATACAATCCATTCCATTGCGACATTCTCCCTGGCAACAACGTCTTCAGAGTGTACCTGCAATCACGGCCGGATTCAGCGCTTGCGTCCACCGGCTATGGCCAGGTCCAGCAACATGCCGATCAGTCGGCTCTCCACCAGCGGCCAGCGCAGAAAGTGTGCTTCCTCGGGCAATCGCGCCTCTTCCGGACTGGAGCGCAGGTAGGGCGACTGCAACCAGGCAATGCGGGTGGCGTACTCGCACCACTCTTCCGGGTCGGTCAGCACCTGACTGCAACGCGCATCGACCAGCAGAATCGAACACAGGCGCGGTTCGGAGGTGGTGGCATTGATCAGTTGCACGCCCCAGCGTCGACACAGGCGGTGCAGCACCCGACGCGTGGGCGCTTCGGCCAGTACGGCAATGGCCATGCCCTCGAGCAGACGGGTTCGCGGCAGTGCCGGCTTGCCAAGCGATTGCGGAAACAGGGGTAGCCGCACCATAAAGCGGCTGCCCGGATAACAACTGTCCAGCAGCTCCAGTTGCCCGTCCATGGCATTGACCAGACGTCGGCAGATGGCCAGACCCAGACCCGACCCGCTGTGTGACCGCGTGATGGACGCGTCGAGCTGCGTAAACGGTTCAAACAATCGGTCACGATCCCGGGCGCTGATTCCGGAGCCCGAGTCACTGACCGTGAGGCGCAGCATGCCCTTCGCATCGAGCTCGGCATTGAGTTCAATTCCACCGAAGTTGGTGAACTTGACGGCATTGCTGAGCAGGTTGCCCAGCACCTGGGAAATGCGATCGGCATCGCCGATGGCCATGATCGGCAACGTGGATGCCATGCGCAGGCGCAAATCCAGTCCCTTGCGGGCGGCATTGGGCGCGTGCAGATCGATGACCTGCTCGAGCATGGCCGTCAGTTCAAAGGGCTGTGGGTGCAGGCTCAGGCGACCAGCCTCGATGCGCGAGATGTCGAGTACATCGTCGATGATGCGCTGCAACTGCAAGCCGGACTGCCTTAGTGTATTGAGAATCCCCTGCTGCGCGGGATCGTTTTCTGATTCGTATAGCAGCTCGACCATGCCCAGCACACCGTGCAGGGGGGTACGGATTTCGTGACTCATGGTCGCCAGGAATTCGGACTTGGCCGCACTGGCCTGCTCTGCACTCACCGCCAGGGCCCGGACTTGTTCCAGCAGGGCGGCATTGCGCAGTGCCTGTCCGCACATCTCCCGCAACAGGTTGACCCGCTCGATGCCTGCGGGCACAAACCCGGCCGCACCGGCACCGATCAGCACCTGACCTAAGACTTCGCCCTCGCTTTCCAGCGAGACGGCCATGGAGGTCTCGCCGTCAGCAGCATTGAGTCGACTTCGCCATTCCTCACGGCTGATCCCTTCGTCCGCTTGACCGACCGGGATCACTTGGCGGGGCAGATGCTCCTGTGTCAGGCCGACCCACGCGACGCGTCCACCGGTGACTTCCAGCATCTCCTCGCCAATGGTAGTCGCCAGCCTTTGCGGATCCAGATTGCGATTTAGGCGCTCGATGACCTGGCGCTGCTCCTCGGCCTGCACCCGCTTCTGTCGTACCTCGCGCATTTCACGACGCCGACGACGGGCATTGGAATAGCTTTTCCAGCCGGCACCCACACCGGTCAAACCCAGTATCGCGTAGGCCGACAGCGCCCAGCCACTCAGCCACGGGGGCTGCCGAATCGACAGTTCGACGGCATCTCCCGTTTCGTTCCAGTGGCCATCGGCCGCTGCCGCCCGGACCTGAAAACGGTAATCGCCGGGCGGCAAGTTGCTGTAGTGAAAGCGTGTCTGACCCACCAGTTCCAGCCACTTGTCATCCCACCCCTCCAGCCGAACACGATAGCGATTCTGGTCAAACGACAGGTAGGACAGCGCGGTGTAGTCGACGTAAAAGCTGTTCTCGTTGTGAGACAGCATGATCCTTTCGCGTTGCTCACGATCAGGAGACAGGGCGTGGAAACGGCCCCCAACGCTCACGCCACGCACGTAAATCGGGGGCTCTACCCGGGTTCCGCCCACCAGGTCGGTATCCACCACGACCAGGCCGCCCGTACCACCCAGCACCAGGCGGCCGTCGGCCAGCCAGGTAATGGCCCGACGACGAAGCTCGCTGACTGCCAGCCCATCGGCGCGGGTAAACTCACGGAAATGTCCAGTATCAGGATCCAGGTGGACCAGGCCACTGGATCGAGCCAGCCAGATCGAGTCATCTTCCTGTCGAAGGATCCTGAGGACACGCCCCGGACGCAAGTGCCCGGCCATTTCAAACCGGTCGGTCTGTTCAAGCGCGTGACCATTCCGACGCCAGCGTTTGAGGTGGGTTTCGGTAGCCGCCCATAACTCCTCCCCGTGCCAGCCACCGGCGAGAAAGGGGGGGCGTGAGGGCTCAACCTGACGGACGAAGCCATCTTCTTCCAGCCGGTAGATACCTCCGCCGGCAAGCGCCCACCACTGTCCATCCGGGCCTGACTCCAGCGCTACCGGACGCCCCTCCGGCCAATGATAACGACCTTCACCCTCTCCCCAGAAGTGCTCCCGTTCACCCGTTTCGGTATTCAGCCGGATCAAACCGACATCAATGGTTCCCACCCAGACATGTGCCTCACCATCGGGCAAGGCGAAGCTGGGTGTGCCGCCATCCACGGTTTCACGGTCGATAAGGCGCTCCGACGTGCCGTCAGCATGGATACGGTCAACAAATTGGAGGGATGTTGCCAGCATGGTGTCCTGTTCAACATGCAGATCGGCAACGGGTGCGGCCATCTCTTCGAGTTCCGGATTGTCCAGGTACTCGCCCAGGCTCTGGACACTGCCGGTATTCAGGTCCAGCACGCGCATGCTCTCCCGCGACCTGCCACCCATCCAGAGCCGGTTGGCCTCGGGCAGCTCGGTCAGCGCAAAAACGACATCGAGGTCCAGTGCCGACTCACGTCCGGGCACTGACTGATAGCGCCTGAAGGCTTCATGCCCCGGAGCCAGGTACGCGACTCCGTGTCGTGGAATACCCATCCAGGTACCCCCCTCACGGTCGACCATCACGCTCATCAAGGTGGAGCTTGGCAAGCCGTCGTTCAGTCCCTGAATGGCGCTGATCAAGCTTGGGGTTGCACCGTTGCGGGGCAGGCGATACAGGCCGGCGTAGCTGGACACGAGAATGTCGGCATCGTCCGGGGCGAGGGTGAAGTCCGTGATAACACCCGCGGCGCGCAGCACTTTCTCCGGTTCGTCATGCGATTCCCGAATCCTGTAAAGGCGCGAACGATCGTTGTAATAGACCTCACCATCAAGCACGCGCACGGTCAGGATGGTACCCCCTTCCGACGATGGTGCCACCTTGCGGAATCGATCCTCTTCGCCGGGGGTGATCACGTTGACCTGTTCTGTCTGCGCCAGCCAGATTCGGCAGTCATCACCACGGTCCAGGCTGACCTGAAAGCCGTCCGGATGGAGTCCGGACTCCTCGGTCTGGGGAAAGTGCTGCAACTCGCCGGTGTCCGGGCGGAAGCGCACCACTCCCCCCTGCATCAGGGCCATCCACATGTCGCCCTGACAGTCCTCGACCATGCTCCAGACATTGGAGTCGGGCAAAGACCCCCCTCTGGCCTTGGGCGCAAGATGGCGCTTCTGCAGGAGGTCAGGGCCGATCTGGACCACGCCCTGCCCGGAGACCGCGGCCCAGACCGTGCCGTCGCTGTGGGCGGCCAGCGTCATGATATTGCGCCCGGGCAATGGATCGTCGCTGTCCGGATCGGCACCCAGAATATTCAACCGATCGCCTTCATGGCGAACCAGGCCGCTTTGCGTGCCGATCCAGACATAACCATGAGCATCCTGGATAACCGCCTCGACCATGCTGTCGGGCAGCCCGTCGGACACCGAAATCGATCGCACCACCGGACCGAGGTCGTGGGCTGCTGTTGACGCGGTTGCCAGGATAAGCAACAGCATCGCCAGCCACCAGGTCAGGATGGCGGGTTGATATCGCACGTCATTGCAAGCCACCGATTTCATCTGCGGCCCGATATTATCACAGGGCGCAGACGCTTCAGTCCGGGTCCGACCAGGGGAGCGAGACCGAAACGCCGGGCCGGTCAATAGTTCTGCCAGTGATCCGGTTGGCGGTAGCCCAGCCTGTCGGCCAGGTGCTTGAGCAAGCCGCTCATGTCTTCGCCCTGTGCAACCGACAGCGCCTCATGCAATCTGGCCAGTGCATCGGCAGGATCGGTGAGCAGCCTGTCAACAGGCACGTCGATGATACTGATCGGCAGCGCATCACGCAGATGCCCCAGCACGTCCAGGTCATGGCGCCAGGCATCGAGCATGTCCTGGATCCGTTGGTAACCAGCCAACTGCCATTGCATCCGGAGATAGTGCTCGGTGGCAGTCGGACGAATATAGGCCGCACCGGGAAACAGGCGAGCAATCTGTGCCAGATCGGCTGCCTGCACAAAGGCCGGCTCCACGGGCCGGCGCCCCCTGGGCTGGTGACGCAGGTATCGCCGTCGGGCCAGATGCAGCAACGCCGGGTCGGCCCTGCCAAAACGGCGGACATCCACTGGCAGCTCCAGACACTCCAGGCGCCCGGACCATTCGGCCTCGGGCATCACACCCAGGCCCGGCATCCGGGCAAGCGCGGCAAGCATCAGGTCGCGCCCTTCGTAAGGCCACCCACCGACAAACACCGGATTGGAACCGTCACCATCGGATGGCAAACCCTCCCAGTCCTCGGCCAGTACGGGGGCCAGCGCCTCTTCGACATCTCCGCGCCACTCCAGATAAGCCGGTTCGCCCAGTACGGGCTGCCGCCAGGCCGCATGCTCCATCAGTTCGGTGGCCGCCTGGTAGTCGCCAGCACGGTCCAGCAGGTCCACACGCAGGTTCTGGGTCCGGGCACGCACCTGCTCATCCAGCTTCTTGCGCTCCAGCAGATGACCGAGGACACGCTCCCCGGCTTCGGGCAAATTCACATCGCGCAGCAGTTGCGCGGCCTCCCAGCACATCGTCTCACTGGCCTGGCGCTGCTCGGCCAGACAGGCCACTGCATCGGCCACCGATTCCGGATCGTTCCTTTCCACACCAATCCGGCCGACCAGCAGACGCGCCCGAAGCTGCAAATCGGGGTCGTCTTCTTCAAGCAAGGACTCCGCCCTATCCAGGGCTGTGCCGTGGTCTTCAATCAGCTCGGCACGGCTGGCTTCCAGCCAGGACCTGAGCGACGGAAGTGTTCGACCGACTCGCCCGGCCAACCGGGCCAGGCCGTCGGCATCACCTTGTGCGACGAGGAGATCGGAAAGGTGGATCAACAGGGCCTGATCACTCGGAGCCGGCTCATACACATCGATCAGCGCATTGACCTCGGCCAGCCGTCCGACCTGGGCCAGGCTGATGGCCAACCCCGGCAACAGCTCCCCAAGCTCGGCCCCGGCCGCACGGGCGCGCTCGAAAGCGGACACCGCATCATGATGGCGACCCTGATGCTGCAACAACTCCGCATGGACAATGTGCGTCTCCAGGCGCCCACCATCCAGCGACAGCGCATTACCCAGGCAACGCTCGGCAAAGTCAAACATTCCCCTGGCCATGAACACCTGCGCCATGACCAGTTGTGCGCGGACATCCGTCGGCGCGAGCTGTACGGCTCGCGAGGCGTATTCGTTGGCCTGATCCAGCTCGGCGGCATCCAGGTGCAGGGACGCCAGACTCAACAGCGCGGGTACATGGTTCTCGTCGGCGCGCAAGGCGGTGCGGAATCCGGCCCGGGCCTGCTTCCGGTGGCCCTCGACCAGGTCCATGCGCGCTCTCAGGGTGTGGGCCGCCGCGTGCCCCGGGTTCAGCGACACGCACTCGGACAGATGCGCCCGGGCCTGCTCGATCTCGCCGCCAGCAGCCAGCATACGGGCGAGATTGAAGCGTGCCTCGACATGCTCGGCCGCACCGTTCAGCACACGCTCCAGCCGCGCTCGGGCTTCCTGAAACCGGCCCTGTTGCTCATCGCACAGCGCCAGCAGAAAATGCAATTCAGGGTCATCGGGGGCATCAATCAAGCCATCGATACACAGATCGGTGGCATCGACAATTCGACCCTCAACATAGAACTGACGAACACGGTCTAGAACCGCTGAAGGAGCTTGCATGGGTTACTCCAGGCAATCCCTGGGGGGAGAGAGCGGCGCAGCCCGGGGCTGCGCCGCCATCATCATTACTCTTGGGTTTCGGCTTCCGGCTCGACCGGCTCTTCGCGGCGGCGGCGGTCTTCCTCAAGCAGCCGCTCGCACTCCTCGCTCAGGCGCCTTCCGCCAAGCTGCTGCGCGCGACAGGCTGTCAGCAGGCGGTCCTCGGCGGCCTCGGCCAGACGCTCCTGCTGCTCCTGCTCAAGCTGGGCCTGGCGCCGTTCCGTGGTATTGATCGCCTCGATATAGGAGCGCCATTCATTGGCCTGCCGCTGGGCAATCGGGAAACGGGCAGCTTCGGCAAATGCCTCGTCGGCACTCATTCGCTGGTCACGATCACCCGGACCGGCCTGATTGAGCCTGGAATTGCCGAGCAGCAACCAGGCTTCGCCGAGCTTGTCAGAGTCCAGTCCACCCTGATCGATGGCGGCAGCAAACGCTTCTTCGGCATCTTCATTGTTCTCGGATGCCATCAGCGCCTGACCGAGACGGAAAAAGAGCCGACCATCATCGGAAAGTTCGGCGGCCTCTCGCAGGACCGGAATCGAACGACGGTGTTCGCGTGCCTGACTCAGCATTTGCGAGAGCATCTGCAGGTTATCGACATTACGCTCCACGCGCCCTGCTTCCATTTCCTTCTCCAGGAGATTAGCACCGCGGTGAGGGTTGTCGAAGTTGGAGTAGTACTGGGCCAGCATGACAATGTCACTCTCGTCGCTGAGCATGTCATTGACATAGGCTGCTTCCATGATGGCGAACGCCCGGAACATGTCATCCTGCTCCATATAAAGCGAAGCAAGCTGGCGCCAGTAAGGCAACTCCTCAGGCCAGTGTTGCACCATCTCCGCCATCAATTCGGTACGCTCCTCGGTACGCTCCAGATTCGACAGCAGGACATTCTTCAGGTCGTAGTAGCGACGCGTTGGCTCGTCGACCAACTCCATGGCCGTGCTGATCGGCTCCAGCGCATCTTCGTAGTTCTCGAGGTTGTAATTGGCGGCTGCAATCATGAACCACGTGGAGTGGGTAATCTCTACCCCTTCAGTCCCGATCCACTCGTCGAAGAACTCCAGCGACTCCTCGAAGCGCTCGGTCATGAAGTAGAGCTGCCCCAGGTTGAGCCGCATCTGGTTCTGTGTCTCTGAAGGCAGGGCATCGAGTCGCAACACGGTACGAAAATCGTCGATCGCTTCATCCAGCATGTCGAGGTTGACATGGGCCGAACCACGAATCTGAAGCACAGAGGCACGGTCGAAGGGTGTCATGGCATCGCCCCGCCGATCCATGAGCCGATTGAGCAGCCTCAGAGCCTCGTCGTAGTTGTCCTCCTCCATCTCTTCATAGGCATCGAGCAGATCACCCGCTACCTGGGGATTCAGAGTTTCAGCCCAGACCAGCGAGGCCGTCATCATCAGGCCCATGCACAGCGTGCAGGCCGCCAGGAGCCGTGCCTGTACGGTAGAAAACAAGTTCACCCTATTCCTCCAGTGCAAAATCGATCGCGGTGCGGACACCTGTTCTTGGTTGTTGTACCCCGTCGACGACGCGCGGATTGTATCTCCAGCGTTGCACCGCTCGCATTGCCGCGCGGTTGAAGCATGGGTTGGTCGTGTCCAGAACCCGAGGATCGACCACGTTACCCTCTGGCGTGACGTCGAATTCGACCATCACGGTTTCCACGTCCTGTGCCCGACCAATGCACTGCGTTGGATACTGTGGCGGAATCCGCACCAGTGGCTGCGCATCTCGGTCCGGATCGAAGCCGGTGCCGATTTCGACATCCACGCCGGTCAGATCGGGCAAGGCGCCCATCTGAACATCCATGGTGGGCCGGAAGTCGGTATCGGTCACCATGGGCGGCGGCGGCGGTGGCTGATCCAACACTGGCCGCTGGAAATCCTCCACACGCTGATCGGCCCGATCCTCGATCTGTCGAGTGACGTTGATCTCGATCGCAGTTTCATCGCCGAGATCAACATCCTGGCGCTGGGTAATCACGGTGGCAAGAAGCAAAAACAGCCCGACCGTGACGATCACGGCGCCTGGGATCCCGCCTAGCAGTCTAAGAATTGTACTCATGATCTTCTAATGGATACGGCAACAACGTCATCTACGCCGGCAGCACGAATCTGGTCTAGCACCTCGACGAGGTACTCGCTGTGTGCGCCGCCATCTGATTGGACAACGGCACTGCCGCGGGGGTTCTCCCGCCGCAAGCGTTCAACCGCGGACCGCACCCCCTCAAGGGGCACCTCCTGGCGATTGATCCAGATTTCGTTATTGGAGTTGATCGCCACCAGAATGGACACCAGCCGCTGTTCTTCGGCCGTATCGGCATCCGGCCGGTTGACTGTAATACCCGGCTCCGAAATGAACGTCGCGGTGACAATGAAGAAAATCAGCATGATGAAGACGATGTCGAGCAACGGTGTGACGTTGACATCACCCTCGTCACCTGCACCTGATCTTCTGTTACGTCTAATCATAGTTCAATCAACCCGTTATTGGCGCTCCTGGATAGCCACCGCCGGGTCTACACCCGCCTGACGCGACTGGTCCAGCACCAGTACAGTTGTTTCGACACGCGCATCCGGGGCTGCGTTCAACAGGACCACACCCTCGGGATTCTCCGCCCTGAATGCTTCGACCACCGGCGTGACCGAGCGCGGATCAATGGTCCGGGCATCGTCCACCATGACAAAGCCGTCACTGCGCACACTGAGTACCAGCGTGGGCGGTGGCCGGGTGATCTCGTCAGGGGGATCGTCCTGTGGAGTCTGCAGACCGATACCGATCTCGTCCAGGAAGGTCGCTGTCACGATGAAAAAGATCAGCAGGATGAATACGATATCGAGCAGCGGCGTGATATTCACTTCCGCCTCGTCCATGTCCGACCCGGTCATTCGGCGCGTTGCACCGTAGGCCATGGCCGCCTCGACATCCAGCTCCTCGGCCATGCGCGTGGTCAGCACATCGTTACGCCGCTCCAGGTAACTGATGGAAAACACCCCGGTCAGCGACACGGCCAGTCCGGTCATGGTCGGGATCGTGGCCCGGGAGATCCCTTCCGCCATCAGGCGGGCATTTGAGGCTCCCGTTTCCACGATCACCTGGAAGACCTGGATCATGCCGGTCACGGTACCCAGCAGGCCAAGCAGCGGCGTGATCAGGATCAGGGCCTTGATCACGTTCATGAAACGCTCGTTCTCGACCCGGACCTCGGAGATCAGCCGCTCACGAAAAGCGTAGGATTCCCAGCTGCGGTGATCGCTGATTTCCTGCCAGCGCCGGTTCTGCTTCTTGCGCAGTCGCGGGCCGGCAAACCAGAAATACAGCGTACGCTCACTGATCAGCAGCCACATCAGGGCCGTGCTGCACAGCAAGGCGACCACCACGGGGCCGCCAGCATCGAGATAGTTCCCGATGATGGCGACCACGTTGGCCGGATTCAGCAGTTCAAGTAGCACAGTTCTCTCGCCTCAGGTACGAACGGCATCACTTCTTGTCGTCGCCGGCATCGGCCACGAAACTGACCGACTGCTCTTCCAGGACCTGCGACAGGCGTCGCGATGCCCCGGCAGCGAAGGCATGCAGCAGCAGCAATGGTACCGCCGCAATCAGACCCAGCACCGTGGTGATCAGGGCCTGGGAGATACCGCCGGCCATCAGCTGCGGATCGCCCGTACCAAACAGGGTAATGGCCTGGAAGGTGACAATCATGCCGATCACCGTACCGAGCAGACCCATCAGGGGGGCGACGGCAGCGAGAACCTTGACCAGGTTCAGGCCGCGTTCAAGCTTCGGAATCTCCTTGAGGACGGCGTCGTCCAGATGCAACTGCAGCGTCTCCAGGTCCTCATGCCGGTGCTCGTTGTAAGCCAGCATGATGCGGCCAAGCGGATTGTTTTCCGAAGGCGTTGAAGACTTCATCTGCTTGCGGACCCGAATCGAGGTCACAGTCAGGACAACCCAGCGGTAGACGGCCAGCAGAATACCGAAAATTGCTACCACGATAATGGCGTAGCCAATCCACTGACCCTGGTCGATGCGCTCACGGATCGTCGGGGTCTCGATCACCAGCCCGAGCAGGGTGCCCAGGGAGGGGTCGATCATGCCGCGAACCACGCCGTCGTCAGTATGGTTGAAAACACGCTGGGCGGCCCGCACGGCGCCACCACCGGGCTGGCGGGGCAGATAGCGCAGGGTGCCAGCCTCGTAGGTCATGAAGCCGCGATCAGTGAAGGCGGTAAACGGCCCGACACGCACCACGGTCTCATCGACCGAGGTGTTGTCAGCACGAATCACCGGTGCTTCGTAGCGCACCACGCGACCCTGCTCGGTCGCCTGGTCCAGCATGGTGAACCAGAGACCTTCGAGCTCATCGATGGTCGGCAGCGTTCCGGCCTGGGCCATGCGGGAGAGTCCTTCTCCACGCCCCGGCTTCTGGGAAGAGATCAACGATTCCTCGAGCTCTTCATTGAGGTCGGCAGCCGCGGCACGGGCTACACCAAACAGCTCGCCAAACTCGCCCTGGCGCTCGGTCAGCTGGGCGCGCAGCTCTTCGAGCTCGCGATCAAGCTCGTTACGCAGGTTTTCGAGACGGCTGGCCTCTTCTTCGGCGGCCTGCACCTCGTTGCGTACCCGGTTCAGCTCGGCTTCGCGATCGACCTGCTCCTGGCGAAAGCGCTCTTCACGCTCACGGTTCTCTGCGGCCACCTGATCGCGCTCGGTCTGCATGGCCCGCAGCACGTCTGCAAGCGTTTGCGGCTGGGCCTGCAAGGCGGGTGCAAAGGCGCCCAGCGCCAGCACCGAGGCGGCCACGACCGCGACCAGTCGGTTGGAAGTCTTGGAGGTCATATCATCCCTGCCCTCGGAGGTTGCATTCAGTTTAATGTGTCGTGTGTTGATCATCCGTTCCACCTCCGTTATTCGGCGTCGCGCGGCGCGGTCACCGGAATGAACATCAGGTCCGGCGGAATGCGCTCACGGGCAATTCGCGAGGCGGTTCTGATGTCATCGAGGTAGGCGCGGTCGAGATCGACCCAGCCACCGGCCGAAGCATCGTAGCGTTTGATGACTTCGTTATCGTCGGTGCGGAAGATCAGCGACACACGGCCGATGCGGAGGAACTCGACATTCTCGTAGAGCCGCCCGTCGACTTCGATATCGCCACGGTAGCCTTCGATGGTGCGGCCATACTCGTTCTCGATCTGGTAAGCCTCGATCACCATGCGATAGCGCTGGGCGGGAGAACGATCGGGATCGTCCATGGCGTTCTGCAGGCGCTCGACGCGCTCGCGGCGCTCTTCCAGCAGGAAGGGGACGTCGGCCTCGACGAGGCGACCCAGCGCGTCGACCATGTCCTCCATCAGCGGCTGCACGGCGCGCTGGAGGCTGGCGATGTTGTTGATGTCGTTGCGCAGCGATTCCTGCTCGCGGCGCTGCGACTCAACCTGGCGCTCCTGGGAAGCGTTGTAGCGGTTGAGCTGCTCGAGCTGGTTCAGGTTCGCCCGGTACTCGCTCAGCAGCTCCTGGGTACGCTGATCGAGCTCGTCGATGCGCTCCTGAGACTCGCGGGTACCCTCAGCGGCCTGACGGCTGGTCTCGAGCACCGGCTCGATCTCCTGCGTGTAGACGCTGAAGCTCGTCAGCAGAAAAAGACCGCCGGCGATGGAAGCGCCGAGGCCGAAAGCTTGTCGTTTGGTCAGTATCTTCATGCCCAGTTCATCACGTGTTTTGGATTGGGTGATTCGTCGGCTCCGCCCTGCGCGAAACCGGAAAGGCACACATTCTACGCACGTCCGAGGCGCCAACGCAAGCGCCCGTGCGTTTTTCTCTGAAACGCCCTGATGACAGGGGCTAAGGCGGCATCAGATGGGCGAACGGAGACCGGAGCGGCGGAACCGGACCTTTGATTTGGGGGCGGAACTTCAGCTCCAGGGGAGGCGGCTCTCATCCTGGCTGGGGGCGATTCACGCAAGTGACGAGCCAAGGGCTGCACTTGCTCTACGCGCAGTCGTCAAAAAAGTGGCCCGGCAGTGCCGGGCCATGAATTGCAAACCAAGATTTGGAGCGTCTGACCTTCCCCGGCCGGCGGCCGGGGAAGGGGTTACAGACCGGTTTAGAAACGGTGGGTCAGACCGATGTTGTAGCTGCGACCGAACTCCCAGCGAGCAACGCCTCGCTCAAGAGGACCAGGCAACTTGTCGAACAGGTTGGTCACACGAGCCCGCAACACCGTACCGGTCGGCAGGGTGTAGTTGACCGCCAGGTTGGCCCTGGTCTGGCTCGGAATGTGAGTGTACGGATTGCCATCCTGATCGAGGTACTGCACGTCGCTGGTCTGGAAGTTGTCGCGACGGCCCCGGCCGTGATAGGAAATATCCAGCAGGGTGGTCAGGTCACCAAGCGTGTGCCGGAGACGCAAATCTCCACGCCAGTCCGGACTGTTGTGCTGCCCGGTGATGTCGCTGAAGTCGAAGCCTGTATTTGAAGTGGCATTCTTCTTCTGGTTGTAAGCGCGCAGGTTGACATGCAGGCGACCGGCATAGGTATCACCGAACAGTCCGCCCAGCCCCGGCAGGTCGTTGACATCGGTATCGTAACGAATGTCGTAGGACACGGCACGGAACTCGCGCATCGCGGCATTCACGTAGCCCGAGGTAAAGGCATCGGTCGTCGGCACCTGGAAGTCCGGACCACGATCGAACATGTCACAGAACTGGTTCGGGAAGTCCGTGGAGTCGTAACAGGCTTCCATGATGTCGTTGAGCGAGAAGCTGACGATGGCGTCCTCGATATCGATCTCGATGTAGTCGACCTGCAGCAGCAGCCCGGGGATAAAGGACGGGCTGTAGGCAATACCGATGTTGTAGCTTTCGGCCTGCTCGTTTTCGAGATCGAGGTTGCCGCCGGAGAAACCGCGACGCGATGCGTTGGGCGCAATGCTGACAAAGTCCGCCGGAATACCTTCGGCATCACAGTTGGCCTGACGCGTTGCCGGATCCGGCCCCGAGCCGCGGAAACGGCCGTCACAGGGGTCGTTCGCGAACTGGCTGCTCTCGACCACCGGCAGGAACAGTTCGGTCACCGCCGGGGCACGCACGGTTTCCTGCATGTTGGCACGAATCATGACGTCTTCGATCGGACGGTAGTTCAGACCAATCGCCCAGGTGTCATCGGTGCCGGCCAGGCTGTTGTCGATGGCCCGGTAGGAGCCTTCGAAGGTCAGCGCGTTCAGGAACGGGATCTCCATGTCCGGCGAAACCAGCGGGGCCAGGAATTCGCCGTAGACGTCGGTGGTGTCATATCCACCAGCCAACGAGTTGTCGGACAGACCCTTCAGGCTGGCAACCGGGCTGGCGGTGAAGGAAGCGAACTCGGTACGGTGCTCCACGCCACCGGCAAAGGCCAGCATGCCGGCGGGCAGTTCGAACAGATCACCGCCGATAAAGGCGCTGTAGACTTCCTGCTCGATCCGGGTGCGACCGCCCGTGCTGTAGCTGATGTAATCCTTGGCTTCCTCGGAGACTTCACCGAAGGGGTTGAACGGCACGCAGTCGCCCGGATTGCCCAGGGGCATATCGGCCGCGGCGATACCCATGCCACGCGGCCGCAACTCTTCACCGTAGCCTTCCTCGAAGTTGAAGCGGCAGTCGATCTGGCCGGTTTCGGGATTGGTAGCCACGTCCATGGCCGCCAGCCAGCGCCAGTCATTGACGCCCGTCGACGAGGAGGAAATGCCGCTTTCGCCATACTGATAGCCAACTTCCCAGAACCAGTCGCGGTCGGCCAACTCGAACTCGCCTTCCAGACCGACGCGCGAGCTGAAGGTGTTGCTTTCATTGGTGACTTCACGCGCACCGAGATTGGTCCAGCCACGATGCAGGTAGAAGAAGTCCTGGGCATTGCCATCCTCATCGACCGGCATCACGCCTTCAAGCTCGTCACGTGCAGCCTGGGGCAGGAAGGGGTGGTCCAGCGGGAACTGCAGGGCAGCACTCATGCCGCCAAAGGCGCCGGAACTGTAGAGCTGGGCCTGGTAACCCGGGTTCTCGGCGAAGTAGCGGTTGGCAAACACCTGGGTGGTGGCCCGCACATGGTCGTTGATGTCGTAATGACCGATACTGACGACGTTCCAGCGCTCGTAGCCTTCCTGGGCCGTATTCGTGGCCTCAAGGTCCAGACCGTCACCGCCGGAGCCCCACACCTGGTTACCCGTCGGGGTGCCCGGGTCATACGGAATGATGCCGCCCTGACCATCGAACTGACGGAACTGCCCGTCAGGCCAGATACCGAGACCAACATTGGTGATGGCCAGCGGCCCCGGAGCGATGATGCCGGTGAACGACAGAATGCCGGCACGGGGGTCGGGATAGAGCCGAACCTGGTTGCCCGGCACTTCGCCGGTCTCCGGATCGGGCACCATGTCATCGCCGACCGGGGTAAACGAAGAATAGGTGTTGGCAAACGACGGAACATCCCGGGCCGGAATGTTGTCCATTTCGTTGTACTCGATACCGAATACCAGGTTGCCTCGATTGTTGTCGAAGTTGCCGCCCAGCAGACCGCGGATGGAGACCTCGTTGCCGATGTCCTCACCGATGAAACGGTAGTCGGCAGCCAGCTCCATGCCCTCGTAGTCGTCCTTGAGGATGTAGTTGACCACACCGGCCACGGCATCAGCGCCATAGATGGCCGAGCCACCCACATTCATGACTTCGATGCGCTCGACCAGGCCCACCGGGATATTGTTGACGTCAAGCTGACCACCAGGGGCGGATGCGCCCCCAACCGGGGAGTTACTGGAAACGAAGCGACTGCCGTTGACCAGGGTCAGGGTACGCTGCGAACCCAGCCCGAACAGGTTGATGGTGCGCTGCCCGAGACCCTGGCCGGCCGCTGCGGTATTTGACGGCAGAATCGGCGAAGCCGCTGCCGAAACGCCCGGGATATCGGTCACGGCGTCCTGCACGTTGACCTGGCCGCGCTCGGTGAGATAGTCGCTGTCGATGGTGGTCACCGGCTGGGTGGTCACCATGTCAATGCTTCGAATACGTGAACCGGTTACGACGATCCGGTCCAGATCTGCTGCCTCTTCCTCGGTTTCTGCCTCGTCATTCTGCTGGGCAAATGCCGACGGCATGCCGTAAACACCGGCCAGCGCAACGGCGATCGCCGCAGGCAATAGCCTTTTATTGAACTCAACCATTCTGATTGCCTCCATCAAGTTACAAAGATTTCTGGTTTGGTTATCGAGTCGGATGTTGTGATGTGTATTTGGAAATCGCACCATCGACCTTAAGCAACAGTGCTGAAAACCTAACTTCCACCGCTTCAATGCTAGCAAGCTGCCTGCACAAGCGCAACACTTTCTTAATATTTCCTGAACCTCATCATGATCAATTCACAACATCCGGATACGGCTTTTTAACTGCTTGAATTGACAGCAAAAAACACAACTCACCCACGCCTGATGACCACTCGCAAAATGGCCACGGCGCGTAAAAGACCCAATCCAGGCGACCCCAATCGTCCAATTTTCGTGGATTTCCCGAGGAATCAATTGGCCAACTCATGGTCTATAAGATCGGAATTCCATTTTTCGCCCGGAGCAGAATTGATTCCGAAACACCCGGAAGGACCGGCGACCTGACCCGAATCTAGCGAGAGCGCATGATGCAATGGGTTCAAGCGGCAGCACTGGCGATGACGGTATCCGCGGCGCCGCCGCCACCGGAACCCGAGGCCGTATTGACGTTGCCCGATGAAATCATCGAGCAACTCGATGCAAGGATTATTCGCCACACCCGCTCCAGCGATCGACGGCTCGACCAGGTCGTGCGTTACATGCTCAGGTCCGGCGGACTGAACCTCAGCTACCTGCACTCACCCACTCGCGACGTGACCGGCGCCATTGAGGACGGTCAGGCCAACTGCCTGTCCTTCACGCTGATCTTTCTGGCCATGGCCGACCACCTCGGCCTGGACACCACCGCGCGCGAGGTCCAGGCCCCGATCAACTGGCGACGCGACGGCAGCTCGGTGTATGAGTCGGGCCATGTCAATGTCCGGGTGGTCACACCCCAGCGTCGTGCCGTGGTGGACTTCGAGCCCGACCCCATCCGCTCCCGCCAACTGGCCAATACCCGGCGGGCGCGCGACATCAGCCGGGAGCGACTCCTGGCGCACTTCTACAACAATCGCGCGGCCGAACTGCTGGGAGAAGGCTGGCTGGAAGCCGCACGACAATGGAGCGACGTGGCCCTGGAGCTGGCGCCGGAATTCTCGGCCGCACTCAACAACCGCGGCGTGATCGAGAATCGCCTGGGCCACACCGACGAAGCGCGCCGGCATTTCGAAAGGGCACTGGAGTTAGCCCCCGAGAACACCAGCGTACTGTTCAACCTCTACGAACTGTATCAGCGCGAAGAGCAGGAATATCTGGCCGAGAAGATGCTGGAGCGCATTGATGGCATTCGCTCTCGCGACGTAACCGGTCATTCGGGGCCGTTCTTCCCCAAGCGGATGTGGGCCGCTAACCTGCTCCCGAACTCACCAAGGAGCAAACCATGTCACGCACGACCCGTATCCGCCGATCTGCTGATCAATGGAGAAGTCTGATTTCCAAGCAGGCTGATAGCGGCTTGACTCAAAGCGTCTTCTGCCGACGCGAGGGGCTTTCATTGAGCACCTTTTGTAACTGGAAACGCAAGCTGTCATCGGAATCTGACTCTCGTGCCGAGGAATCGGCAGAGTCTGAGCCATGGATCGACCTGGGGGGTCTGGCGGCAACTGACCCTGGCTGGGACATTGAGCTGGACCTCGGTAATGGTGTGTGCCTCCGCTTCCGTCGCAGCTGATGTTCTTTCCAGAAGACCGTGTTCGAGTGTGGCTGTACGCGCGGCCCACCGACATGCGCAAGCAGTTTGACGGGTTGGCGGCACTGGCGCGCAACCAGCTCAATGAAGACCCGATGAGTGGTCACCTGTTCGTGTTCATCAATCGCCGACGGACCTACATGAAGGTGCTGTACTTTGATCGTGGCGGCTACTGTCTTTGGTCCAAGCGACTCGAGCAAGGGCAATTCAACTACAACTGCCAGCGTGGCGAGAAACAGGCCTTGAGCTGGACGGAGTTGAAGCTGTTGCTTGATGGTGTTCAGGTCCAGAAATCGCGTCAGTTCAAGCGCTATCAGCATCCTGTCGGCGCTGTAGCAAGGTATAATGCAGCCCATGGTTGAGGCCACTTCCAAGACGGATAGCACGACGAGCGAGAATGTCCAGTTGCGTAATGAGAATGACGCGCTGCGCGAGGAGCTTCAGTCCGTCAAGCAACAGCTTGCCTGGCTTCAACGTCAAGTCTTTGGGCGCAAGTCCGAGAAGCGCCTGATCGATCAGGATGCCCGTAGCGGACTGCTGTTCAATGCGTTGCCTGAATCAGAATCCCCGACACCGACTGAACAAGTCAGCTATACCCGTCGCAAGGGTGCCAAGGAACGCGGTGATGCGGTTACCGACTCGGGTCTTCGCTTCAACGAGGACGTGCCGGTCGAAGTGATCCATGTAGCGGATCCGGAGGCCGAATCGATCCCCCGGGAGCACCGTGAGGTGATCGATGAGAAGGTCACGCATCGTCTGGCCCAACGGCCCGGTAGCTACGTGGTGCTGGAGTATCGCCGGGCCGTGGTCAAGGACAAGCGTAGCGACCACATCCACACCGCACCCACCCCGGCCAACGTGCTGGAGGGCAGCCTGGCCGATGTCAGCTTCCTGGCCGGCCTGCTGATCGACAAGTTCTGCTATCACCTGCCCCTGTACCGTCAGCATCAGCGGCTGGCTATGAGCGGCATTACGGTCAGCCGCAATACGCTGACCCAACTGGTTGAGCGAGCCATCAGGCTGCTCAAGCCCGTTTATGATGCCCAGCTCGAACACATCCTGCGCTCGAAAGTCCTGGCGATGGACGAAACGCCGATCAAGGCTGGACGTGGCAAGCCGGGCAAGATGAAACAGGGCTGGTTCTGGCCGGTGTATGGGGAGGATGATGAAGTCTGCTTCATCTTCTCCGACTCACGCGGCAGCAAAGTCGTGACCCAGGCTCTGGGTGAGCAGCTCGATGGCACCTTGGTGACCGACGGGCACTCGGCTTATACCAAGTATGTGGACCAACGTCCTGCCGTCACTCATGCCAACTGCTGGGCGCACGCCAGACGCAAGTTCGAGGCGGCGCTGAAAGCCGAGCCCAAGGCTGCCAACGAGGCGCTGGAGCTGATCGGTCAGCTCTACCAGATCGAGCGCCAGATCCGCCAGAAGGATCTGCATGGCGACAAGAAGCTGACTTGGCGGGCCGAGCACAGTCTCCCGGTCGTCAAGGCCTTCTGGGCCTGGTGTGATCAGCAGCGTCAACGCATGGATCTGGCCAGGTCCAGCCCTTTGCTCAAGGCGCTCGGCTATGTGGCGGGGCGTCAGGCCGCTTTGCAGGTGTTCCTGAGCGACCCCGATGTCCCGATCGATACCAATCATCTGGAGCGGGCCCTTCGGCCGATCCCGATGGGCCGCAAGAACTGGCTCTTTAGCTGGTCGGAACTCGGCGCTCGTCATATCGGCGTGATCCAGAGCCTGCTGGTGACCTGCCGGCTGCATGAGGTCGACCCCTACACCTACCTGGTGGATGTGCTACAGCGCGTCAACGAGCACCCGGCCAGCCGGGTCGGAGAGCTGGTGCCACAGGTCTGGAAAGACACGTTCGCTGGCGAACCGCTGGTGTCGGACTTGCAGAGGGTCAGTCGGTAACGGTCTGTAATGACCGGTTACCTCGCGACCCCTATCTGCATTGGTCGATCGGGCGCAATTTCGAGCGGCTCGGCGAACTCGAACGTGCCGAGGCGCTGTATGCCAGAGCCATCCGGCTGGACGACGAGGAACCACTGTTTCACGCCGGAATGGCACGTGTCGCCAGCGCCAGGGGCCAGGCCCAGCGGGCCGAGGATGCCCTGCTCGAAGCCATGCGGCTGAGCCGCAAGGTGGGCAATGCAGACATGCCCTGGGACGAAACACTGCTGGCGCTCAAGGAAGGACTTCCCGAAGCCCGATAAAAGGTGCGGCCTACTCCCCCGCACGATCCGCAACCCACTGTCTCGACATAAACAAGAGACTGGATCACAGTGGGCACGCAGCGGCACCCCTTTAAACTCCAACTCTCTTTCCGTTTCTTTCCCTGTGCCCTCTGTGCCTCTGTGGTGAATTCTTTTAGCAAACCCAACGAAGGGGAAAGAAGACTCCACACGGCAGTCGCAGTATCAGCGATGCCTGCTAAAAAAAGGGCGGGCCCCCGAAAGGACCCGCCCTGCAAGGCTAACGACAGTTCAGCAATTAGAAGCTGACGTTCACCCCAAGCGTGTAGAACCGACCCAGCACATCGTAGAACTGCGGGAAGGTGTTACCGCTGTTGGCTGCCGTCGAGCCAATGGTGTCGCCGACGTTCGGAGCGCTCTTGTCGAACAGGTTGTTGATAGTGGCATTGAGCCGGACATTCTCGTTGATGCGCCATGCACCCGACAGGTCGAAGTAGCTGAAGCTACTGATGCTCGAGAAGTCGTCCAGCCAATCACCGGATCCCGGCTCGACGTCCAGACCGCTCATGTAGCGCCAGTTCAGCGAGACATCGTAATCACCACGCGTCCAGGTCGTCCGCTGGTTGAAGCGCGTCTCGTGAATCAGGCCGGCGCCGGTTGCTTCGTTACATGCCACGCTGTAGTAGCCAAGGCAATCACGTGCAGAGGAGGCCGGGCTGTCCTGAAACTCCCAGTTCAAGACACGGGTAAGGTTGAGCGTGAAGCTCAGGTCACCCATGTCGTTCGGGAGCGGCATGCCGTAGTTCACGCCCAGGTCGATACCTTCGGTCTTCGACCGACCCGAGTTGGACAGTGCCGTGACCACGCCAAGCGCATCCGAAGCATTGAGGTCGCCACCGGTCGGGCTGCGCAGGATCAACGAACAGGCCTCGTTGAACTCGAAACCCGGGTTGAGAGCCGGATCGTAGCACTGCTCCAGCAGGTCGGTGGAACTGGGCGAGGAGATCTGATCTTCAATCTCGATGCGATAGTAGTCCACCGTGACGGTCAGGTCATCGACGAAGAACGGCTGCCAAACAACCCCGGCCGTCCAGGTATCGGCTTCCTCGGGGCCCAGCTCGGGGTTGCCGCCGGAGAGCACGTTGATCTGGCCAGCAGCCGGCGAAGGCAGGTTACCCACGACGCCGGTCGGAACGCCCGTCTGCACACAGAGATTGGACAGCGTACCCGGGGTACCGGCTTCGTCCTGGTTGATCCGATCGCCCTGGCAGGGGTCGGTGCCCAGGTTCGACAGGCCGGAGACCTGCGGAGCGAACAGCTCGTTCACGTTAGGCGCACGCGTGGCGCGCTGCACCATGCCTCGAACCAGCAGCTCGTCGGTGGCCTCCCAGTTGAGGCCGGCCTTCCAGGTGTCGTACGAGGTCGAGCTTTCATCGGCAACCGAGAAGTCGGTGTAGCGATAACCACCTTCGAAGGTGACGCCCTGGACAATCGGGGCAATCATTTCGGCGTAGACTTCACGCAGCGTGAAGGCGCCCGAGCGATCGGGGGTGGGCGCACCGGTCCCCAGCACTTCGCCCTGAATCTGCGAAGCCTGATCGGACAGGGTGGCGGCAGCGACACGTCGATACTCAGCACCGACAGCAACACCGATCGGCTCATCGGCCATCGGGCTGCGAATGTCGCCCAGATCGCCGGCGAAGGTCAATGCTCCAACCTCCTGATCGACCGTCTGGGTCGACAACGACGACAGGTTGATGAAGTCGATCATCTCGTCGGTGATCGAACCTTCCGGTCCGAACAGGTTCAGCGGAACACAGTTGTTGGAATCGTCCAGGCACTCATCAACTTCAACCGCACGCAGGGCCTGCTGAACGCGGGAATTGGAACCCCAGTTGCCCTGTGTCTGAACCTGCGACGCCTGGCCCTGCGACCAGTACGCGTCATAAGTCCAGTTGATGCCGATGTCGCCACGCGCGCCTACCGTGTACTGGTAAACGTCGTTCTCGAAGTCGTTCAGACGCGGTCCAAGCTCGGTCATGCGACGACGGGCCTGCATCGTGACTTCTTCGGTGCTGCCGGCAACGCAGTCCTCAGGGGCGATATCGTGCGTGGCACAGATCTGGGCACGACCCTCGTCGGTGAGGAACGGATTGCCAATCGGGACATTCCAGTTATTGAAGAAGGTGCCCGACGGGGCCAACTGCGCCCGGCGCGTGTTGTCCATGTAAATGAACTCACCGTAGGCTTCCACTTCGGGGATGATTTCGTAGCGGGCCAGCGCCGTGGCCTGCGTACGCTCCAGTGCGCCCTGGTAGAAGTTCGTCGGGTTGTAGTTGTAGAGCTGCAGGTCGTCGGTAAACCGCCCCTGATCCGGATCCCACTGGGCCAGTACGGATCCCTCACCTTCTACCAGCTCCACCAGCGAGAAGGTGGGCACGCCGGCCGAGGAACCACCGGGCTGGCCGGTATCGGAAAACAGGGAGAACTCACCGATGTCACGCTCACCCATCGTCAGGGGCTCGATATCGGTGTAGCTGAGGGCCATGGTGACGTTACCGCGACCATCTGAGGTGTTGGCGCCAACAATGAAGTCGGTGCGGGTGCGATCGGCATCACCCTTTTCCGACATGCCGTAGAAGCTCGACAGCTCCACGCCTTCGAAATCCGAACGCATCACGAAGTTGAGCACGCCGGAGACGGCGTCAGCACCGTACACGGCGGAGGCACCACCAGTCACCAGGTCGGCCCGCTCAAGCAGGGCAACGGGGACAATGTTGGTGTCGACCTGACCGGTCAGGTTGAACGGCACGATACGACGGCCGTTGATGAGCACCAGGTTTCGGTTCGAACCCAGGCCACGGAGGTTGACCGTGCTACCGCCGCCGGTTCCGTTATTGGTACCCGGGCCAAGCGCCGGCACCGCGACAGGCAGCTCACGGATGACGTCTTCGATCGACGCAGACTGGCGGAACTGCAACTCTGAATCATCAATCGAAGTAATGGGGCTGCTCGACAGCAGGCCGGGCGAGACTACGCGAGTACCGGTTACGGCAATGCGATCAATAATGTCGTCAAGATCACCGTCATCATCGGTGTCCTGCGCCCAGACCGATCCACCGGTCGCCATGGCGGTCGCGATCAACCCGACCCCAAGAGCCAGCCGTACCGACTCTGTTAATGAATTTCGCTTATACAACTTCATCAGACTCTCCAGTTTGTCTTCTTGATTTGCACTCAATAAGCTATCTTCTGATTTGCACCATTTAAGGGCTTTTCTATATGCGTTCGACAGTGCACCTGATTATTCACAGCGCACGGCCTGAGCGAAAAGTCCGGCTACACCGGCACGCCAAAATGGCGACCCGAGCAAGGCCGGCCCTCCGACTCGCCGCCGATACTAGCATCATCGAATGGCGATGAAAAGGGGATTGCCAATACATTCTGAACGCGAAGCTAATCTTCTCTGAACAAAGAAAAGCTTGATATTCAACTGTTTTTGGATAAAGCGAAACGATTTTCACGCCATCTCAAAAGACCAATGCGACAAGGGCCCAGGATTCACTCATCCCGCCTCGCCAAGCCGCGTTGCGACCCGGTCCAGCTCCTGGCGCAGCTCACCCGGCACACGACCGCCGAATTGCTCCAGGTGGGCGGCAATATCGTCCAGTTCAGCCAGCCAGGCCGACGGTTCCACCTCGAGCAGCGCTTCCATGTCCGGGTGCTGCTCCAGGCCATCAGTATTGATGGCTCCATCCTCCGGCAAGCCACCAACCGCCGTTTCACGAACCTGGGCTTGCCCCAGGCAACGGTCGAGCACCCACTCCAGCACGCGCATGTTGTCGGAAAAGCCGGGCCAGATGAAGCGGCCGTCGGCGTCGCGCCGGAACCAGTTGACCTGGAAGATCTTCGGAGGATGGCTCAGTTTCGAACCCACCTCCAGCCAGTGCGCCCAGTAGTCGCCAAAGTTGTACCCGCAGAATGGCTTCATGGCCATGGGGTCGCGCCGCACCACACCCACCGCGCCGGTCGCCGCAGCCGTGGTCTCCGACGCCATGCCGGCACCCAGCAGCACACCATGGCGCCAGTCGCGCGCCTCCAGCACCAGCGGAGCGAGGCCGGCCCGACGTCCGCCGAACAGGATAGCGTCGATCGGCACGCCCGATGCGCTCTCGGCGACCTCGGAATAACTCGGGCAACGCTTGATCGAAACCGTGAAGCGTGAGTTCGGATGGGCCGCCGGGCCCTGCCGCGGATCGAAATCACGCCCGCGCCAGTCTTTCGCCGGCACGCGGTCGTCCAGACCTTCCCACCAGGGCTGGTTGTCCTCGGTGACCGCCACATTCGTAAAAATGGCCTCGCAATCCAGCATGGCCAGGGCATTCGGATTGGTCTTGTTGCCGGTGCCCGGCGCCACACCGAAGAAGCCAGCTTCCGGATTGATCGCCCACAGGCGCCCGTCCTCGCCCGGGTGCAACCAGCAGATGTCGTCGCCAACTGTCCATACCTTCCAGCCGGCCTCGCGGTAGGCTGCCGGCGGAATCAGCATGGCCAGGTTGGTCTTGCCACAGGCCGACGGGAATGCGCCGGCCACGTAACGAACCTCGCCCTGCGGGTTCTCGATACCGACAATCAGCATGTGTTCAGCCAGCCAGCCCTCGGTTCGCGCCTGGTAACTGGCAATGCGCAGCGCATGGCACTTCTTGCCCAGCAGGGCATTGCCGCCATAGCCCGAACCGAAACTCTGAATGCTGAGTTCCTCCGGGAAATGCATGATGTAGCGCCGGTCCGGGTCAAGCTCGCCGGTCGAGTGCAGACCCTTGACGAAATGACCGTCGTTCTCGATGCGCGCCAGCGCATCGGCCCCCATGCGCGTCATCAGGCGCATATTGACCACGACATAAGGGCTGTCAGTGATTTCCACACCGCAGCGCGACAGCGGTGAATCGACGGGACCCATGCAATAGGGCACAACGTAGAGCGTGCGGCCCTCCATGCAGCCGGCAAACAGCCCCTTCATCAGGGCATGGGCCTCGGCCGGGGCCATCCAGTTGTTATTGGGCCCGGCCTGGTCCGGGTCTTCCGTGCAGACAAAGGTCAGGTGTTCGACCCGGGCCACATCGTCCGGATCGGAGCGGTGCAGATAGCAGTCGGGGTGGGTGTCCGGATTGAGCTTTTCGAGATCGCCGGACTCCAGCATCGCAGCAATCAGACGTTCATTTTCGGCTGCAGATCCATCACACCAAGAGACCTGGCTGGCGCGGGTGTGCGTGGCGACCTGATCGACCCATTCATTGAGCGCTGTAAGTTTGGAAGACATGATGTTTGGCGGCGGGCAGACTATGCGGGATAAACCCGGCAGGGTAGCCGCTTGCAGCGCGGGTTGCAATATGGCGACGAACCGCCGGCAGTCAGAGCGGAAAACGATCCAGCCGGCGCGGCAATTCGGCCAGCCTCGGTCGCACATAGCGCGGCAGACCATCGGCGGCAAACGGCGGAAAGGCCTCGCCGCGAATCAGCGGCGCCAGGTACTCCCGACAGGCCGGCGTAATGCCGAATCCATCCTCGGAAATGAAGTGATCCGGCAGGGTCTTTTCCTGATTGGCGATGCGCTCAAGGGATGCCGCCTCGGTGGTCCAGCGGTAGGGATGGTCCGAAATCCGGCGAATCACCGGCATGACGCCGTTCTGCCCCTCGACGGCCAGCTCGACGGCGGCCTCGCCGACCGCACGCGCATGCTCGAGATCGGTCTGCGAGGCAATGTGCCGAGCCGAACGCTGCAGGTAGTCGGCCACCGCCCAGTGGTTCTTGAAACCAAGCTGGTCCGTGATCAGCTCTGCGATCATGGGTCCGACACCGCCGAGCTGACGATGGCCGAAAGCATCCTTGCCACCGGCATCGGCCAGAAACTGACCTTGCTGGTCCCGCAGTCCTTCTGAAACCACCACTGAACAGTAGCCATTCCGCTCGACTGATTGCTGCACGGCATCCAGAAAGCGCGCCTGGTCGAAGCCGCGCTCGGGCAACAGGATCACCTGGGGCGGATCGCCTTGCTCGCGCTGCGCCAGGCCCGCGGCCGCGGCAATCCAGCCCGCATGCCGGCCCATCACTTCCAGCACGAACACCCGAGTCGAGGTGGAAGCCATGGACAACACATCAAGACTGGCTTCGAGAATGGACACCGCCACGTACTTGGCCACGGAACCGAAACCCGGCGAACTGTCGGTCACCGCCAGGTCGTTGTCGATGGTCTTGGGCACACCAATGCATTGCAGCGGATACTCGAGCCGCTCGGCCACCTGCGAGAGCTTCCATGCAGTATCGGCCGAATCGTTTCCGCCGTTGTAGAGGAAACAGCCGATATCGTGGGCCCGAAAAACCTCGATGATGCGCTCGTACTCGCGCCGGTCCTCGGCCACGTCGCGAAGCTTGTAGCGGCAGGAACCGAAGACGCCTCCCGGCGTATGAGAGAGCGCGGCGAGCTCGTCATCCTGCAGACTGGCCGTATCAATCAGCCGCTCTGTCAGCACACCGACGATGCCATCCCGAGCGGCCAGCACCTGACCGAATGCATCAGTCCTGCGGCGCGCAGCCTCGATGACCGCGGCCGCGGTGGCATTGATGACCGGCGTGACACCGCCGGACTGGGCATACAGAAGATTTCGTCTTGCCATGACTGGCTGTCTTTGAAGATGCGGGTTTCAGACCCGGCAGAATAACGGAATGTCCTGCCCAGAAACATGACACAAGACACACTTTCTGGTTATGCACTCATAACCCCGGCCCATTTGACACTCAAGACCCATTCCGGTTAATTTTGCCGGCTTGTTTCCATTTCCCCTCATTGCGACAAACAGCAAACCATGCGTATCGTACTGCTCGGCCCGCCTGGCTCAGGCAAGGGCACCCAGGCTGCCCTACTCAAGGACCGCATCAAGGTTCCACACATCTCCACCGGCGACCTGCTGCGCTCGGCAGTGGCCGATGAAACGCCCCTGGGCCGGCAGGCCCGGTCCTTCATGGACCGCGGCGAGCTCGTGCCCGACGAACTGGTGCTGGGCCTGATCGAAGAACGTCTTGGCGCGGCGGATGTGCAGCCGGGCTTCATTCTCGACGGCTACCCTCGCAATCTCGCCCAGGCACGCGCACTGGACGAACTGCTCGAGCGTTTGGAGCAACCAGTGGAAAAGGCCCTGGAGCTGCGAGTCGACGAAGAACAGATCATTCAGCGACTGGCCCGACGTGCCGAAGAGGAAGGGCGTTCCGACGATACCGAGGAAGTGGTCCGCAATCGCCTGAAGGTCTACCGGGAGCAGACCGCCCCTGTATCGGAGCACTATCGCGAACACGGACTGCTGGCCGAGATTGACGGCATCGGCAGCATCGAGGACATCAACCAGCGCCTGGCTGACGCCCTGGGCTGACACGAATCCGGACATGCACCGTGCCGTCGACGGTTTCTGCCAGCAGCAACTCGTGACCCGCATGCTCACAGTAGACGGCCAAGTCCAGTTCAGCCAGGGGGTCGGTGGCCCACACCTCGAGAATATCTCCGGGGCTCATGCCGGCAACCGCGCGGCGAGTCTGCAACACGGGTTCGGGGCAGACACTGCCGCTGCAATCCAGCACTTGTCCGGGCGGATCATGTTGTTCCATGTCTGACTTCATCGCGCGCCTGTTCGGAATCGTGACCCTGCGCCTGGGACCCCAGGACCTGCCTGTCGGCAACACCTCCCTGGCCCTGGCCATGCTACTGTACCTGCTGGTATCGGGCATGGCCATGACACTGGGCGAGGCGCCTGATCAGGCCGGACTGGTGCTGGCACTGGCGCTGGTGCTGCCGCTGATCCTGGCCCGCATCGTCCTGACCCTCAGACGACTACCCCAACGCTGGCAGCAGACCGTCACCGCCCAGTTCGGCACCAGCGCCCTGCTGACCGCCATCAGCCTGCCACTGACCGTCAGCGCCGGCGCCGGCGAACCCGCCACCTGGACCGCGCTGGCCGCTCTGATCGTGTTCATCTGGTCATTTGCCGTCGATGCCCACATCTGGCGGCATGCGCTCGACACCACCTTCGCCGCCGGCCTGGCCGTCGCGGTGATATTGTTTGCTCTGACCCTGTTTGTCATCACCACGTTGGCTGGACCCCTGTGAAAATACATATTCTCGGAATCTGCGGCACCTTCATGGGTGGCGTGGCCGCCCTGGCTCGCGCTGACGGACACGAAGTCAGCGGATCGGACCAGAACGTCTACCCTCCGATGAGCACCCAGCTCGAGCAACTGGGCATCGACCTGGCCGAGGGCTATCGGCCCGAGCACATCGCCGCCGACACCGACCTGGTCATCGTCGGCAACGCCCTGGGTCGCGGCAACCCGGCCGTGGAGCACATCCTCAACGAGAACATCCCGTTTACTTCGGGCCCGCGCTGGCTGGGCGAAAACTACCTGCGTCGGCGCAAGGTACTGGCCGTGGCCGGTACGCATGGCAAGACCACTACCGCCAGCATGCTGGCCTGGATACTGGAACAGGCCGGGCTGGCACCGGGCTTTCTCATCGGCGGCATTCCCACCGACTTCGGTGTCTCGGCTCGTGCCGGCGAGGAGTATTTCGTGGTCGAGGCCGACGAATACGATACGGCCTTTTTCGACAAGCGGGCCAAGTTCGTGCACTACCGCCCCCGCATCGCCATCCTCAACAACCTCGAGTTCGACCACGCCGACATCTACCCCGACCTGGCCTCGATCCAGACCCAGTTCCATCACCTGGTGCGAACCATTGCCGGCAACGGCAGCATCCTGGTCAACGCCGCTGACAGCGAACTGGCTGAAGTGCTGGACATGGGCTGCTGGACCCGACAGGTCCCGTTTGGTTTTCACGACAGCGACAGTGGGCAATGGCAGGTACGGTTGATCGAGCCTTCCGGTCGCCGCCTGGAGATATTCCACCAGGGCGAATCACAGGGCGAACTGAACTGGACCCAGACCGGCCGCCACAATGCACTCAATGCACTGGCCGCCATCGCCGCGGCCGGCGAGGCCGGCGTCCCGGTCGCCAGGGCCATCGAGGCACTGGCCCGCTTCGGCGGCGTCAAGCGGCGCCTGGAACGACTGGGCGAGTGTGGCGGTGTCCATGTCTACGACGACTTCGCGCATCACCCCACCGCCATTCGACTCACCCTGGAGGGGCTGCGCAGGGCCGTCGGCAACGCGCGCATTCTGGTCGCCCTGGAACCGGCCAGCAACACCATGCGCGGCGGTTTTCATGTCAACGAACTCCCGGCCGCCCTGGCCGCCGCCGACCATGTCTGGCTGCGCACCAGTGAGGCCATGGACTGGGACCCACACGATGTGCTGGAACGATGCGGGGGCGAGGGCCGTCCGCGCAGCCGTGTCGAAGCGCTGCTCGACGACCTGGCCGGCAAGGTCCGGCCCGGCGACCATGTCGTGTTCATGAGCAACCGCGGCTTTGAATCCGCGCCACAACGCTTCTTCGACCGCCTCGCGTGAGCACCGAACTGCCCCTGTTCCCGCTGCAGACCGTGCTGTTTCCCGGCGCGACGCTGCCGCTTCGCATTTTCGAACAGCGCTACCTGAGCATGGTGCGCGACTGCACTCGCGCCGACAGCGGCTTCGGCGTGATCTGTGCCTGGCCGGCAGCGCAGGCCGGACGCGCCCGCCATGCGCGCATCGGAACAGAGGCCATCATTACCGATTTCTCGACCCTTGACGATGGCTTGCTCGGGCTTCGCTGCGAAGGCCGACGCCGGTTCCGCATCATCGATACACGCGCGCGCGACGATGGACTGTTGATCGGCACGGTCGACTGGCTGCCTCCAGAACCGGCCGCGGCCGTGCCGGCCCGGTTTGCTGCCCTTCAGACCCTGATGCAGGAATTGCTGAGTCATCGACAAACCGCCAGTGACATCGATATCGACATCGACGATGCCGTCGAGCTGGGGCGCTGCCTGGCCGCGCTGCTGCCGCTGGAACTCGAGCATGCCCAGGCCCTGCTTGAGATGAGCGACCCTGTCAGTCGACTGGAAGCCCTCGTGAGCCTTCTGCAGGACCCGGCCGATGAGCCGGATGACTCGGCACACTGAGCGCCGGCTCGAAGTACAGCCGTAACGCCTCCGAAACGGTCAATTGCACATGACCTGACAACGCGCTTTCCAACTGTGCATCGGCCGGCTTGCCTTCCGGCTCGGTCACTGTCCAATAACGGATCAGCCCGAACAGTCGCGCCGGAGCTACGGTTCGCACCTGGCCAAGCCAGATCGGCACTCCCCCTGGCTGCACCCTGGCACCGGACGACCACAGCCTCAGCACCACCATCTGCTCCTCGCCGACGGGCAGAACACGCACCAGGTGCTCCGGACGCCCGGCAAACTCACGCGGCAGGTGCGGCATGGCCAGGGCATCGTCCCCGGGTTCGGCCAGCCGGGTCCACGGGCTCGCCACTTCCGTTTCGGGCCGATGCCAGCCGGCAGACTCGAGCTGATAGGCCAGCGCATCCAGATCGCCAGCGACCTGCAGATCGAAGCGCTGCAGCGCGGCGGCACCGATCCGCGATCGTCGCTCGGGCAGGGCCGCCCAACCCTCGGACAGCCACTCCGACAGGCTCAGATGACGTTCCGTCGGCGCCAGGCGGGAGGCCTCGAGCATCGATTGCAGGTGATTCCCGGCATGCTGACCGCCCAGAATGACCAGCAGGCCATAGAACACCAGGGCCACCAGGAACGGCCGGCTGCGCGGCAGGGCACGCTGGCGATAGCCGATACCCACCAGCGCGACCCAACCGCCCCCCAGGGCCAGGGCCGCGAGAATGCCGCCAAGAGATACCCGCCCCAGGTACAGATTGGCCAGGCAGACCAGCATCAGCATGAGACTGGTCAGCAGGTAAGGCCATTTGCGCAATCCGGCCGGCAGATCCTTGGCAATCATCACGGCAAAGAACCCGAGCACCGCAGTGGTCAGCACGGTTGCGCGATGGGGAATCTCGCCCAGCGAAGGCATCGCTTCCGGCGCCTCAACCAGCCGCCTCATCAATGCGGCCAGCATGGCCGCCAGCAGCCATGCCCCGGCCGTGGCCACCAGCCAGTGCCAGGCCGCATTGGTGCGTCGAACCGCCAGCAGCAACAGCGTCATGATGGCGGCCACCATACCCATCACCGGCATCTCACCGGCCAGCGACAGCGCGGCAAAAACGGGGTCGGCGGCATGACTGCGCAGACTCGCCGCCCAGCCGGCCACCTGTTGCTCGGCACCCAAGGCCCCGGTAGCGAACGGTGCGACCAGCAAAACCCCCAGCAGCAACGCCAGCGACACCAGGAGCAGTAATCCCAGCAGGGCCACGGAAAGCAACTCGCGCTTGCCGGGCTCGAACAGCGGCGCCACCACTCGCCCCAGCAGCGGGTGCTCGCTGCTCCAGCGAATCAGCGACTTGAGCCACCAGGCGCTGCGACGGGCGGTAAAGTTGTAAACCAGCCGCGTCAGCCAGACTGCCATCCAGCCACCCAGCACCACGACCAGCAGGATCACCACCAGGCGGCCGGCAAACTCGGCAGCAAGTTCCAGCGAGGCGCCAAACAGCATGCCCGGCAGCAGGTAAGCCGGCGCCCACAACACGCAGGCCGGAATGGAGAAGGCCAGAAAAGCACGCATGGGCATGCTCATCATGCCCGCAACCAGCGGCACCACCGGTCGCAGCGGCCCGACAAAGCGACCGATGATCACCGCCTTGCCACCATGGCGGAGTACCGCGTCCTGTCCGGCGGCGAGCATGTCGGGGCGCCGACTCAGGGGCCAGAGCCGCGGAATCTCCGACCGGAAGCGCGAACCCGCCCAGTGACTGACCAGATCGCCACACAGTGCGCCGGCGGCCGCCCCCAGCCAGCACCAGAAGAACAGCACCGGGTCGGCACCGATCACCGTGCCGACGATGAACAACAGAACGATGCCCGGGATGAAAATTCCGACAATGGCCAGTGATTCAAGCAGCGCGAAGGCAAAGGCCATCGCCACCAGCCAGACCGGATGAGACTGGAGCAGCTGATTGAGATTGGCGAGAAACCCGGTATCCATGCTTCAGCCGGCGCGCGCCGTGTACCCCTTCTCCGATGTAGCATACCCCTCACACCGGAATAGGACAGCATTCATGACCCAGTCACTCGCCAACAAGACCCTGTTCATCACCGGCGCCTCGCGCGGCATCGGCCTGGCCATCGCACTGCGTGCCGCGCGCGATGGCGCCAACGTCGCCATCGCCGCCAAGACCGACCGCCGCCACCCCAAACTGCCGGGCACCATCCACAGCGCGGCGGAAGACATCGAGGCCGCAGGCGGCCGCGCCCTGCCGCTGAAAGTCGACATCCGCGACGAACAGGCCGTGGGCGAGGCCATGACAGCGGCCGCCGACCACTTCGGGGGCATCGACATCCTGGTCAACAACGCCTCGGCCATTTACCTGGCACCCACCCCCGAAGTGCCCATGAAGCGATATGACCTGATGCACAGCGTCAATACCCGCGGCACCTTCGTCTGCTCGCAACAGGCTCTGCCGTGGCTGGAACAAGCCGACAACCCGCACATCCTCAACCTGTCACCGCCGCTGAACATGGACCCGAAATGGTTCGCCCCGCACGTGGCCTACACCATGGCCAAGTATGGCATGAGCATGTGCGTGCTGGGCATGTCGGAAGAGTTTCGTGATCGCGGCATTGCCGTCAACGCGCTGTGGCCCAGAACCGTCATCGCCACCGCCGCCCTGGCCATGCTCGGCGGCGAAGTCAACCCGGAAAACTGCCGCAAGCCCGAAATCATGGCCGACGCCGCCCATTGGGTACTGACGCGACCATCACGCCAGTTCACCGGACACTTCTTCATCGACGACGAAGTGCTGGAGAAGGCGGGGGTGACGGATCTGGATCGTTATGCGGTGAAGCCGGGCGAGGAGTTGTTGCCGGATTTGTTTTTGTGAGAGGAAATATGGGAAAAGGTAAAAGGTAAAAGGAAAAACAAGGGGCATTCAGGAGCACCAGGCTAACGGATCAAGTACCAGCCTGAATTTCCTTTCACCTTATCACCTTTTTCCTTATCCCTTTCACCTCGCCAAGCGCATCAGCGCTTGGCGATATCCACATAATCACGCTCGCCGGCCCCGGTATAGACCTGGCGGGGGCGGCCGATGCGGTGGGGAGTGCCGGCCTGTTCCAGCCACTGGCTGACCCAGCCGACGGTGCGGCCGATGGCGAACATGGCGGTAAACATGCTGGTCGGAATGCCCAGCGCCTTGTAGATGATGCCGGAATAGAAGTCGACATTGGGGTAGAGCTTGCGCTCGACGAAGTAGTCGTCTTCCAGGGCGATTCTTTCCAGCTCCATGGCCAGGTCGAGCAGCGGGTCCTGCTGGCCCAGCTCTTCGAGCACTTCGTGGCAGGCCTTGCGAATGATGGTCGCGCGCGGATCGAAGTTCTTGTAGACGCGATGACCGAAACCCATCAGCCGGAACGGGTCGTTGCGGTCCTTGGCCTTTTCGACGTACTTGCCCACCTGGCTGACATCGCCGATCTCGTTGAGCATGTTGAGCACAGCCTCGTTGGCGCCGCCATGGGCCGGCCCCCACAACGCAGCAATGCCGGCGGCCACGCAGGCATAGGGGTTGGCCCCGGTCGAGCCGACCAGGCGCACGGTGGAGGTCGAGGCGTTCTGTTCGTGATCAGCGTGCAGGATGAACAGCAGGTCCAGTGCCCTGGCAGCCACCGGATTGACCTCGTAGGGTTCGGCCGGCACCGAGAACATCATGTGCAGGAAGCGCTCTGAATAGCCCAGGGAGTTGCGCGGATAGGCACTGGGCCAACCCATGTGGTGACGGTAGGCCGCCGCGGCAATGGTCGGCATCTTGGCAATCAGCCGCTTGGCCGCCAGCACGCGCTGCTCGGGATCGTTGACATCCAGCTTGTCGTGGTAGAAGGCGGCCATGGAGCCGACCACGCCAGACAGGATGGCCATGGGATGTGCGTTGTAATGGAAGCCCTGCATGAAGGTGTTGAGCTTCTCGTGCACCATGGTGTGGTAGGTGATGTCGCGCTCGAACCCGGCATACTGGTCGGCATCGGGCAACTCACCGTTGAGCAGCAGGTAGGCCACCTCGACGAAACTGGACTGCTCTGCCAGTTGCTCGATGGGATAGCCGCGATAGCGCAGGATGCCGGCATCGCCATCGATGTAGGTGATGTCGCTCTTGCAGCTTGCGGTGGCGCCATAACCAGGATCAAAGCTGAAGTAGCCCAGCGTCGAATAAAGCTTGCTGATATCCAGCGTGGGATCACCTTCGGTGCCGGCAACGACCGGCAGGTCCAGGCTTTTTCCGGATTCGGAATCGGTCAGGGTGAGTTTGCGCTCTGTCACCGGGCTCTCCTTGGCAGGCGGTTGCTTGTAAAGGGGTTGCAGGCAGGCCGAACTGCCGCTTGGCGGCCGCTGACGCTCTGGCCACCCGCAGTACCGGGCCGTACGGAACGCATTAGTATCGCATATCGAGCGCCGGACTTGCAGCACCGCACTACTGAAACCCCTTGATTCCCTGATAAGCCTGCCAAGCGGCTCAGAGATTGCCGGGCAGGCTTCCGGCGGCACGTATTGGAGTCCCTCTTCTTTTGAATGAGGTCCGTCGGATGCTTGAGAGCGGTGTTTGAGGGGTGTTGTGCTGAAGTTTTGTGTCATCGGGCCGCACCTGCCCGTGACCGGTGCTCTCCAGTCGATCTTGATGGCCTGAGTGAGGTCGTAGACGGCTACTCGAGCTGGCAGGCGGCGTGATACAGCCAATCGAGTCGGAAGGTGGTCTTGGCAAAGTCCAGCCGCCACTGCCGCGCTCGCCTTACCAGTCGAGCCGGGGTGTGGATGAGGTAGCGGATGATAGGCCGGATCGAGTGTTTGCGGCTCTCGGCGGGCAGGAAGTCGTACTGCAGCATTCTGAGCAGGATCTGGGCGAGTTGCCCGCACAAGTAGTAGGCCTGATTGGCATGGAAGCGTCGACAGGGCGGATGGTGCAGATCCAGATCGATCAGCGGCCCCTTGAAGGCGTTCTCCTGGCCCTGCTTCTGGCGGTGGCGTGCCACCAGTTCGCCCACCGGGAGATCATCGCGGGAGACCAGGGTGACGGTATAGGCCGGCTCCAGCCGCTGCTGGGCACCGTCATGGGTGCGCCGGATCACCACATGGGCGTGTTCGCGCCAGCCTTGAGGACGGTGATGGACCAGCGTGGCTTGTTCCCCCATGCCGATGTCAGTCCAGGCCGACTCAGGCAAGCCCTGGAGCATGCGCAGGACCGGCGCCCGGAAGCCATCGTGGGTGACGCTGACCGAGTAGCCCCAGCCCTGCTGGTGACAGAAGTCGACAAACTCACGGCCGTAATAAGCGTTGTCCACATGAACCCAGACGGCGTCATCCGGATCGAACCACTGGCGGATCGATTCCAGCTGCTCGCGCCAGCCCGCCGTCACCGCCACTCCGCCTGGATGCAGATGACCGGCAGCCCTAAGCCCGCCAACGAACACCCCGTGCAGCCAGTACTGCTGGGTGCCGTCATAGCCCTTGCCCGCACCTTCGAACAGCCGGCCTTCAACCTCAATGGCCGAGCCATCGATAAACACTGGCACATAGCCCCGCCGGCTTTGCTCATGAGCAATCACCTCAGGCGCCAGCTCAGCCGCTACCGAGCCCACCAGTCGCTCAAGTCCCTCAACGTCTGCCGCACCGAAGCGGCTCAAGCACTCGCCCAGGCGACGGTGGTCAGGGACCTCCGCCAAACCCAGCAAGCGACCAGACGTGTCGTCGCAACGCAACGCATCCACATCCGATAGCGCACCGCCTCCCGCCACCTGCGAGGCGACCAGGCTCAACACCATCTCAGCATCCGACGCGCCCCGGCGACGTCGCTTGAGCGACAGCGCCTGCGACAGACGTCTGCCCAGATCCAGCCGCTTGAAGGCCTGACCCAGAAAAACCCATCCACCTCGATGCGTCAGACGCGCATCCGTGAAATCCACTTCGACCTTGGTCGGCGTTCCCGTTATCCTGTCCATCAAGCGCACCTTTGGAGTGATTGGTTTTGTCACCCGGCATTGTGCCGTAACCACTCCAACTGGTGCGCTTCTTCGTTTTCAGGCGAATCCTTATCCGGGGATCAAGGTACTGAAAAGGGGTGACAGTGCGCATCACTCTTGTTACCTTTGAGGGTGAAATTCACCGCTGTCAACGCAATCGACGCCATGAAACGAGCCTTGCAGATCCTCCTTGTTGCGGCCATTTTCGCACTGATGGCCTTTCCGGCACTGGCCGCCGACGGGCAGGCAAACTACATCGACTCCGACATCACCGGCAACTGGTATGAACCCGAACGCCCCGGCCATGGTGTGCAGATCGAGATGCTGGACAAGAGTCAGGTGCTGGTGGCCTGGTTCACCTACGACATGAACGGCGATCCCCTGTGGTTGCTCGGGCTGGGCGATGCCGGCGGCGATACCCTGAACGCGGAAATGCGTCGTTACCGGGGCGCCAGTTTTCCGGACGGCTTCAACCACCAGGACATTCAGGGCGAAGTGTGGGGAGAGATCGAGCTGCAGCTGACCGGGTGTGATGCGGCAACGCTGTCCTACGCACCCGTGGATACCTTCCTGGCCGACGGCGAGCTGAATCTGGAGCGCCTGACCCGCATGGACGGCTCGCGCTGCCCGGCCCAGGATCGGTTCGATGAAACCCGGCGCTTCAATCTCGACCGCGGGCCGGCCGGATTCGAGGCCCTGTTTCTCGACTACTGGCAGGGCGAAGAAGAGTTCATGGAGCTGGACTGGGGCCACGAGGAACTGCCCGCGCAGTGGAGCGGACGCCACGGCCTGGCGATCAGTGGCAACAACCGCACCGACGACCTGATGATGGTCCTGATGCGGCTGATCGACGGCCTGGAGCCGGATACCCGTTACCGACTGGAGCTGGAAATGCAGTTCGCCACTAACGTTCCATCGGGCTGTTTCGGTGTCGGCGGCTCGCCGGGCGAGTCGGTATTCGTGCGCCTGGGTGCATCGGGCGAGCAGCCGGACTACGTGCTCGAAGACAACGGCTCGGGCGAGATGCCGCCCATGCGCCGCCCGTCCATCGACCTCGGCCAGCAATCAGCTCCCGGACGCTACGCACTGGCCGTGGGCGACATGGCCAACCGCCTGGACGACCAGTGGTGCGGCGACCCCGATTCACCATGGCAACTCAAGCGGGTCAGCACCGCCGGACAGGATTTCGAGGTCAATACCGACGAACAGGGCCGGCTGTGGGTCTACGGCCTGAGCGATTCCGGCTTCGAAGCCACCACAACCTGGTACATGACCGAGTTCGTGGTGCGCCTCAGCCCAGTGGGCTGAGGTGCGGTGAGGTAAAAGGTGAAAGGTAAAAGGAAGGAGAAAGTAGAGGCGAGAGAGAGCTGACTTTGTCAGCGGTCAACGCGCGCCCTTTCACCTTTACACCTTCCCCTCAAACGTCCACAAACTGCTCCGCCTCTCCAATCCAGCGTTCAATAACGATATCGGCACCCCCGCGGTCCAGCCGTTCGGCAAGATTCCTGACCGGGTCGAGCAGTTCGGCGTCGCGGCCGAGATCGGCCACCCGGAATCTCAGCATGCCGGTCTGGCGGGTGCCCAGCACCTCGCCGGGGCCGCGCAGTTCCAGGTCCTTTTCGGCGATGACGAAGCCATCGGTGGTTTCGCGCATGGTTTCCAGGCGCGCCCGCGCGGTGTCGCCCAGCGGCGGCTTGTAGATCAGCACGCAGGCCGCCTGAGCGCTGCCGCGCCCGACCCGCCCGCGCAACTGGTGTAGCTGCGAGAGTCCCAGGCGTTCGGCATTCTCGATCATCATCAGGCTGGCATTGGGCACATCGACCCCGACCTCGATCACCGTGGTGGCCACCAGCAGGTCAATGTCACCGGCGCTGAAACGCGCCATGATGTCCTGTTTTTCGGCCGCTTTCATGCGCCCGTGGATCAGCCCGACGGAAAACCCCGGCAGGGCGCGTTCCAGTTCGCTGGCCGTGGATTCGGCCGCCTGGGCCTCGAGCAGATCCGACTCCTCGATCAGCGGACACACCCAGTAGGCCTGGCGGCCCTCGGCCAGGGCGCGACGCAGCCGCTCGATGATCTCCTCGCGCCGGCCCTGACTGATGGCCACCGTGGTCACCGGCTTGCGCCCGGGCGGCAATTCATCGATGACCGAGACTTCCAGTCCGGCATAGGCGGTCATGGCCAGCGTTCTGGGAATCGGGGTGGCGGTCATGACCAGTTGGTGGGGCACGCGCTCACCGGCACTGCCCTTGGCCGCCAGCGACAGGCGCTGATGAACACCGAAGCGGTGCTGTTCGTCGACCACGATCAGCGCCAGGTCACGAAAACGCACGCCGGCCTGAAACAGGGCATGGGTGCCGATGGCAATATCGGCCTCCCCGGCCAGCGCCTCCAGCGCCTGGCGACGGGCCTTGCCCTTTACCTTGCCGGCCAGCCAGGCCAGTTTCAGCCCCAGCGGCTCCAGCCAGCCCGAGAGCGTATTGAAGTGTTGCTCGGCCAGGATCTCGGTGGGCGCGACAATGGCCGCCTGACGACCGGCCGCAACCGCGGTCAGCATGGCGCTGGCCGCCACCAGAGTCTTGCCGGAGCCGACATCGCCCTGCAGCAGGCGCCGCATGGGGCGCTCATCGACCAGATCATCCACGATCTCGGACACCACGCGCCGCTGGGCTGCCGTGGGCTCGAAACCGACACGCTCCAGCAGGCTATTCCGCAGCGCCGTCCCGGGGCCCAGCGCCACGGCGTGCTGACGCTGCCGGGCCCGATTGAGCCGCGCCAGGGCGAGATGGTGGGCCAGCAACTCCTCACAGGCCAGACGCTGGACAGCACGATGATACCCGTCGGCCAGCGCATCGAGGTTTTCGCCCGGACCGGGCCGGTGGATGGTCAGTACGGCCTGGTCCAGCGCCATCAAGTCATTCAGCCCGACCAGCGGATCGATCAATTCGAGCTGGCCATTCTCGACCCTTTCAACGGCACGATCGATCAGCCCGGTCAGGGTGGCCCGCGCCAGTCCCTGGGTGACCGGATAGACGGGCGTGAGGTGCTCGGGCAAGGCATGATCCGTCCCGGCGCCAAGCACCCGGCATTCGGGATGGGCCATCTCAAAGCCTTCCGGCCCGAAACGCACATCGCCGAAGCAGCGGATGCGATTGCCGACCCGGAACATCCGCAACTGGCTGGGATAGAAACGAAAATAGCGCAGGGTAATCTGGCCGCTGTCGTCGGCCAGGGTGACCAGCAGCATGCGCCGCCGGCGCTGCACGACTTCCTGGTGCATCACCCGGCCCTCCACCTGCACCCGGGCGTCGGGCCGCACCCGGTTCATGGGCGTGATGCGGGTGCGGTCCTCGTAGCGTAGCGGACGATGAAACAGCAGGTCGGTTTCCACGAGGATGCCCAGCGCCTTGAGCCGCGCAGCCACCTGCGGCCCGACACCGGGCAGATCACCCACCGGGCGGGACATGACGGACTAGCCGGGCAGCACCAGAACCGCGTCCATTTCAACCGGCACACCCTTGGGAAGCGCCGCAACCTCGATCGTGGCCCGGGCCGGATAGGGCTCGGAAAAGCGCTCGCCCATCAGCCGGTTGACCACGGCAAACTGACCGAGGTCGGTGAGAAAGATATTGAGCTTGACAATGTCGTCCAGGGATCCGCCGGCAGCCTCGGCCACCGCCGCCAGGTTGTCGAACACCCGACCAACCAGCGCCTCGAAGTCACCCTCGACCACCTCGCCGGTGGCCGGGTCCAGCGGAATCTGGCCCGACAGGTAGACGGTATCGCCGGCACGCACGGCCTGGGAATACGGGCCGATTGCAGCGGGCGCCTGGTCGGAATGGATCGGATGCTTGTTCATGATGATGGATTCTCCCGGATGTTCAGGTTTCAGGCCCGCTCAGGCCTGGACATAAAACAGCAGCATGACCAGGCGGCCGGTTTCCTTGCACTGGCCGAAGCTGGGCCCGGCGTTGTGCCACTGCCATGGCCGAAACAGGGTCAGACGATTGAAGCGCATGGGCACGCTGTAGATCTTTTCCCACTTGCTCATGTCGTTGGTGTCCTTGAGCAGGAAGTCGTCCCAGACCTCGGTAGGGCGCTGGTATCCCATCTTCTTCAGGTCTTCCGGGGTGACCGGGGCCCGTTCGGTGTCGGTGGGCCGGTGACGGAAGAAATCCGTTCCTCCCTGGCACTGGTGCGGCAGGTTCAGATACAGAATGCCCGACCAGTGCGCCTTGTCAATGTGCACATTGCCATCGCCCGTGTCGCCTTCCAGCGTGATGCGGCACTTGCCGTGAGCCGTTCCCGGGGCCGGGCGCAGCGGCTCGCCGACGATGTCCTGAACCACTTTGTCCAGATCGCCGGTGGGCAGCGGCACTTCCGAGTTCCTGCCGGGGAAATAGGTTGTTTTCTCCGGTTTCGGATAGTTCAGGCCGAGCGCCACCTTTCTGACGGTTTCGGGGTCGGACAGAAAGTCATCGACAATAAGATGGTTGAGTAGCATGCCTGCAATCGATAATCAGAACGGCGGTCATTCTCACATCATGCGATCTCGCGAACAACCTTGAGCACATGCCGGTTTCTTCGCAGTCGGCGTATGATGCGAGCCAACTGGTTGCGATCCCTGACACCCAGCGTGAAATGCAGAATGGCGGTTTCGCGCGTGGTCGACGGCTGCTCGACTCGCTCGATATTGGCACCAACCTCGCTCAGCGTGGCCGACACCGAAGCCAGTACGCCGGGACCGTTGATGGTGACGATCTTCAGTCGTACCGAGAACTGCCCCCGCATGACCGGCGCCCAGGCGACATCCAGGCAACGTTCGAAATGCGCTTTCCTGAGTTCAGGCACGTTGCGGCAGCGCTGTCGATGAATGACGATGCCCTTGCCCGGCGACAGGTAGCCCATGATCGGATCGCCCGGCACGGGATGGCAGCAGTTGGCGTAGTCGATGGCGCTGCCTTCGGTGCCGCCAATGGTCAGCGTCTCGGTGGCCGGGCCCTCGGTTTGACGACGTTGGGTCAGCGGCAGCAGTTTCTGGGCCACCACCCCGGCCAGCATGTCGCCTCGGGCAATGCGGATCAGCAGGTCCTCGATCCGGTCCAGGCCGAGCTTTTTCAGGTATCGGGCCAGGCGCCGGTCCGACACCCGCTCCATGGAGTAGCCGCGCCGGGCCAGGGCCTGGTCGAGCAGACGGTCGCCCACGGCCACCGAATCGGCCTGTTCGAGATTCTTCAGATGAGAGCGGATCGACGTTCGGGCCTTGGAGGTGACCACGAACTCCAGCCATTCCGGTTCTGGAGCCGAACCCGGCTCGGTGAGGATCTCCACCGTCTGACCGGTTTCAAGGCGGGTATTGAGCGGCAGCTTTTCCTTGTCGATGATCGCGCCAACGGCCTCGTTGCCAACATCGGTGTGAATGGCATAGGCGAAATCCAGCGCCGTGGCATCGGCCTTGAGGTCGATGATCTTGCCGCGCGGGGTGAACACGAAGATCTCGTCGGGGAACAACTCGGCCTTGGCCGCGTCGAGAAACTCCACCGAGTCACCGGCACGCGACTGCGTCTCGACCAGCTTGAGCAGCCACTCGCGCGCACGCACGGCGGTCGAGCCATCGGGCGTAGCCTTGTACAGCCAGTGTGCCGCGGCACCCTTCTCGGCCACCAGGTCCATCTCCTCGGTACGGATCTGGATTTCCACCGGCACATCGAACGGCGAACCCAGCACGGTATGCAACGACTGATAGCCGTTGGGCTTGGGCAGCGCAATATAGTCCTTGAAACTGCCGGGCTTGGGCTTGTAGAGCGCATGCGCCACGCCCAGCGCCTGGTAACAATGCGGCTCGGAATGGGTCACGATGCGGAAGGCGTAAAGGTCCATGACCTCGTCGAACGACAGCGATTTGTCGCGCATCTTGCAGTAGATGCTGTAGGTCGTCTTGGTTCGTCCCTCCACCCTTGCCGGAATACCGGCTTCGCTCAGACGCTTCTTCAACGCCTCGGTCACCGAATCGATGATCTCCGCACGATTGCCGGCGTTCTTGCGCACCCGGCGGCGAATCACGCGGTAGCGGTTGGGATGCAGATGACGAAAACCCAGCTCCTCGAGCTCCTCGCGCAACTCGTTCATGCCCAGACGACCGGCGATGGAGGTGTAGATCTGCAGGGTCTCGGCCGAAATCCGACGTCGGGCGCCCGGACTCATGACCTCGATGGTGCGCATGTTGTGCAGGCGGTCGGCCAGCTTGATGAAGATCACCCGCAGGTCGCGACTCATGGCCAGCAGCAACTTGCGGAAGCTCTCGGCATCCGCTTCCTGGCGGGTGCGGAACTTCATCTTGTCGAGCTTGGTTACACCGTCGACGAGTTTGGCAATCTGTTCGTCGAAATCGCGTTCCAGGTCGGCATGTTCGAGGTGGGTGTCCTCGATGGTGTCGTGCAGAATGGCCGCGGCGATGGTCTGGTAGTCCATGCGCATGCCGGCCAGGATGCGCGCCACGGCCACCGGGTGGAAGATGTAGTCCTCGCCGGAGCGACGCTTCTGCCCTTCGTGGGCAACGGCACCGGCTTCATAGGCGCGCAACACCACGGCCACCTGCTGTGGCTCGAGGTAGGTATTGAGCAGGTCTCTCAGCTCGCGAACCGGGCCGGGCAGCATGAGAGAATTTCCGGAGTGGGAACTGGGTGCACGATCGATGGCGGAACCTCCGGTCCCGACTCGATCAGTCGAGATCGTCTTCGGGAGGCTGCGGGATTTCGGCCTGCATGGCGGCCAGGCGGGCGTCCAGCTCGGCCTGCAGATTGGCGATATTGTCGTCGTCGACCTCGCCTTCGGCGATCTCGCGCAAGGCAATCACGGTGGGCTTGTCGGACTCTTCTTCGACCAGGGGGTCGGCGCCATTGGCAATCATGCGGGCGCGCTGGGCGGCGGTCATTACCAGCTCGAAGCGATTGGGTACGGCTTCGATACAGTCTTCTACGGTTACTCGTGCCATGGTGTCGGTCTATCCTGAAATGGTGTTGGATCCGGGCACGCTTGCCCGAAAATCAATCCTTTATTGTAATCGGATTCGTCTCGGCATCCAACAGGCAGCGCGCATGCCCGATGCCGCGCCGTCGGCGCAGCGGCCAGGCCGCGATCACGGCCTCGAGATCATCGACGGCACGATCGAAATCGTCGTTGATCAACAGCCAGTCAAACTGCTCGCAGGCTGCGATTTCGCCGCGAGCCTCGTCCAGGCGGCGCTGAACGACCGCCGGCTCATCCAGCCCGCGGCCCTTGAGACGGGCCTCCAGCGTGGCCATCGAGGGTGGCAGGATGAAGATCAGCGCGGCATCGGGAAAGGCCTGCCGCACCTGTTCGGCCCCCTGGACATCGATTTCCAGCAGCACGTCGCGACCCGACGCCCAGGCCTGCTCGACGCGCTCGCGGGAGGTGCCGTAGTAGTTCCCGTAGACCTCGGCATGCTCTAGGTAGCGCTGCTGCGCAATGCCCTGCCGAAAGTCTTCGGCATCAATGAAGTGATAGTGCTGACCGTCGATCTCGCCGCGACGGGCCGGACGCGTGGTGTCGGAGACCGACAATGCCAGTTGCGGACAGCGCTCCAGCAGCGCGGCAATCAGGCTGGTCTTGCCGGTGCCGCTGGCCGCGGAAATCACATACAGTTCGCCGGTCGGCTTATTCGACATTCTGCACCTGCTCGCGCATCTGCTCGATCAGCACTTTCAATTCCACCGCGGCCTGACCGATCTCTGCCAGGGCAGCCTTGGAGCCCAGCGTATTGGCCTCGCGATTGAGCTCCTGCATCAGGAAATCCAGGCGCCGCCCCACCGGCTCGTCGAGCGTGAGCACCCGATTGAGCTCGGCGACATGGGCATCCAGCCGATCCAGCTCTTCATCTACATCGAGCTTCTGCAGCTGCAGTACCAGTTCCTGCTCCAGGCGCCCGGGCTCCACCGGAGCCTCCAGCGCCGCCAGGCGATCCCTGAAACGCTGTTCCAGGGCCTTGCGGATCTCGGGCAGATGACCACGCACGGACTCGGCTTCACGCTGCATCCCGGCCAGCCGGGTGCCCAGCATTTCGGCAATGGCCGCACCCTCGCGCTCGCGGGCATCCACCAGGGCATCCACGGCCTGGTCGAACAGCGCCAGCGCCTGATCGCGGTCTTCCTCCAGATCCGGGCGCGACTGCTCGATCAGCCCGGGCCAGTCCAGCAGGTGCACCAGGTCCGGCTCGGCGCTGCCACCGGCCAGCTCGGCAATCTCGTCGTGGGCATCGACCAGGGCGCGGGCCAGCTCATGGTTGACCTTCAGCCGGTCGCCGGCCATCGCGGAATCGGCCTGGAAACGCAGCGAAACCTCGACCTTGCCACGCGCCAGGCGCTCTTTCAGCCGCTGCCTGACCGTCGGCTCCAGCACCCGGAAATCCTCGGGCAGGCGCGGCGAAACATCGAGGTAGCGCTGGTTGACCGAACGCAACTCCCAGGTCAGCTGACCATGGGCCGAGGGTGCCGTGGCCTGTGCGTAGGCCGTCATGCTCCTGATCATGACTTTCCGAAGGTCGGGAAACAGGGCAACATGGTACCCTTGCCAGCCTGCGAAGAGAAAGGAATTCCGAATTGTCACGACCCTCAGGCCGACGCCCGGACGAGCTGCGTCCGGTGCGCATTGACCGTCATTTCACCAAGCATGCCGAAGGCTCGGTATTGATCTCCTGCGGCGAAACGCGCGTGCTGTGCACCGCCAGCGTCGAGGACCGCGTACCGCCCTGGCTGCGGGGCAAGGGCCAGGGCTGGGTGACGGCCGAATACGGCATGCTGCCGCGCGCAACCGGAACCCGCAACATGCGCGAAGCCACGCGCGGCAAGCAGGGCGGACGCACGCTGGAGATCCAGCGCCTGATCGGCCGCAGCCTGCGCGCGGTTATCGACCTGGAAGCCCTGGGCGAGCGCACCGTGACGCTGGACTGCGATGTCATCCAGGCCGACGGCGGCACCCGCACGGCATCCATCACCGGCGCCTACGTGGCCCTGATCGATGCCATGGACAAGCTCTTCGACAGCGGCAAGATCAAGCGCAGCCCCATTCATGGACGCATTGCTGCGGTCTCGGTGGGCATGCTGGGTCCGGATGCCGTGCTCGACCTCGACTACGCCGAGGACTCGGCGGCAGACACCGACCTGAACGTGGTCATGAACGATGGCGGCGGCTTTATCGAAGTCCAGGGCACGGCCGAGGGCCATGCCTTCCGGCGCGAAGAATTCGACGCCATGCTCGACCTGGCCACGAAAGGAGTAGCTGAACTCATCGAGATCCAGGACCATGCGCTCAAGGGCCATTGACCGCATCGTCCTGGCCAGCGGCAACGCCGGCAAACTCAGGGAGCTGTCGCACCTGCTCGAACCCATCGGCGTGGCCGTGTCCAGCCAGGCCGACTTCGACGTATCACCGCCCGAAGAGACCGGGCTGACCTTCGTCGAGAACGCACTGATCAAGGCACGCGAGGCCAGCCGCGCAAGCGGCCTGCCGGCCCTGGCCGACGATTCCGGCCTGGTCGTCGAAGCACTGGACGGTCGCCCCGGCATTCACTCGGCACGCTTTGCCGGCGACCAGGCCAGCGATGCCGACAACAACGCCCTGCTGCTCAAGAAGCTGAACGGCCTGCCCATGGAACGCCGCGCCGCCGCCTTCCACTGCTGCCTGGTCTTGCTGCAACACGACCGCGACCCAGCCCCAATCATCACCCACGGAATCTGGCAAGGCCACATCCTGGAAACACCACGCGGCAAAGACGGCTTCGGCTACGACCCCCTGTTCTACGACACCGAACTCGGCGCCGCAGCCGCCGAACTGCCAATGGGCGAAAAATCCCGAGTCAGCCACCGCGGCAAAGCCCTAAAAGACCTGATCAACCGATTAAAGGCAGGTTCGAGGTTCTAGGTTCGAGGTTCGAGGTTCAAGGTTCGAGGTTCTAGGCTCGAGGCCCGAGGCACCAGGCACTACCTTCAAAGCACCACCCCTTCACACTTCACACTTCACACTTCACACCTAACACTTAACACCTAACACACCCCTCCCCCACCCCGTGCTAACCCCCCCACCCCTCTCCCTCTACCTCCACCTCCCCTGGTGCATCGCCAAATGCCCATATTGCGACTTCAACTCGCATGCACTGGCCGGTGAACTGCCCGAGGGCGACTACATCGATGCCCTGCTGGCCGACCTGGAGGTCGATCTGCCGCGGGTGTGGGGACGAACGCTCTCGAGCATCTTTATCGGCGGCGGCACGCCCAGCCTGTTTTCCGCCGACGCCATTGATCGGCTGCTCTCGGGGGTGCGCGCACGCCTCGCGCTGGCGCCGGATGCCGAGATCACCATGGAGGCCAATCCCGGCGCGGTGGAACATGATCGTTTCGAGGGTTACCGTGCCGCCGGCGTCAATCGCATCAGCCTCGGGGTGCAGAGTTTCGACAACGAGCAACTCAAGCGACTGGGGCGGATTCATTCGGCCACGGAGGCCTCCAGGGCCATCGAGGCGGTCACGCGCGCCGGCTTCGAACGCTTCAACCTGGACCTGATGTGGGCCCTGCCCGGTCAGACCATCGAGCAGGCGCTGGCGGACCTGGAACAGGCCCTGGCTTTCGAACCGCGCCATCTGTCGCACTACCAGCTCACCATCGAGCCCAACACCGTGTTTGCCGCCCGTCCGCCTGAACTGCCCGAGGAAGAAATCATCTGGGACATGCAGCAGACCTGCCAGGAGCGCCTGCTGGACGCGGGGCTGACCAGCTACGAGATTTCGGCCTGGGCCGCACCGGGCCAGGCCAGCCGGCACAACCTGAACTACTGGTGCTTCGGCGACTACCTGGGCATCGGCGCCGGTGCCCATGGCAAGATCACCCTGCCGGCCAAAGGCCATATTCTGCGCACGCGCCGCAAGTCCCATCCGCGCCCGTACCTGAAGGCACAAGAGAACGGGTCGTTTATTGCCGAAGAAGCCATCGTGCCCGATGAGCAACTGCCCTTCGAGTACTTTCTCAATCGTTTCCGCCTGGACCAGCCCGTGCCCTGGACAGAGTTCGAGACGCGCACCGGTCTGGACCGCGAGCGCATTGCAGAATCCATGGACCGGGCCCGCGAACTGGGTTTGATCGACAGCGACGAGACGTGCATCTTCCGAACGGCCCGCGGCAAACGCTACCTCAACGATCTGCAGGCGCTGTTCCTGCCGCGATAGTTCTTTACGCCGGTCGAGGCAGGCTTACAATCACGCTCTGACACCGTCGTACCGTTGGCAAACCCCAGACACCCCATGCGCAGCATTTTCGCCATCACCACCCTGCTCTTCGGCATTGGCCTGATGCTGGCCGGCAACGGCCTGATCGGCACATTGCTGGGGGTGCGCGGCCAGATAGAAGGATTCTCCAGCACCCTGCTGGGCCTGGTCATGGCAGGGTACTTTGCCGGCTTTGTCGCCGGCACCTTCATCGTGCCCAACATGATCCGGCGGGTCGGGCACATCCGCGTGTTCGCCACGCTGGCCTCGCTGTGCTCGGTGACCGTGCTACTGCACGGGCTGTTCATACACCCGACAGTCTGGCTGCTGGCCAGGGCCATGGCCGGTGTGTGCGTGGTCGGACTCTACATCGTCATCGAAAGCTGGCTCAACGAGCAGACCGGCAACGAGCAACGCGGCCACATCTTCTCGGTTTACATGACCACCACGCTGATCGGGCTGGGCATCGGACAGTTGCTGCTGCTGGCCGGCGATGTCGCCACGCTGCATCTGTTCGCATTGGGCTCGGTCCTGATGTCTCTGGGCCTGGTGCCGGTGGCACTGACCCGGGTCAGCGAACCGCCGCTGGTCGAATCGCACCGACTGGGGCTCTCAAAGCTGTACTCGATCTCTCCCCTGGGCGTGGTCGGAGCGGTCTTTTCAGGCATCGGCACCGGCGCATTCTGGGGTCTGGGTGCGGTCATGGCCGCGGCCCTGGGACTAGGCGCCGGCGGCATCGCCGGGTTCATGGCACTTACCATTCTTGGCGGCATCCTGATGATGTGGCCAGTCGGCTGGCTATCCGATCGCTTCGATCGGCGCACCGTGCTGAGCTGGGTCTGCCTGTCTTCCGGCCTGGCCGCGTTGCTGGCACTGTGGCTGGCCAGCATCGAGCCCGTGCTGGTGCTGGCCGGCGGATTCGCCTATGGCGCCACGGCCTTCAGCATCTACGCCCTGTCGGCGGCCCACACCAACGACCACGTCGACCCCGAACACATGCTGGAAACCACCTCGGCGCTTCAGTTGATGTATGGCTCAGGTGCGATCGCCGGACCCATGATCGCCGGTGTGTTGATGCAGCACGTTCATCCAACCAGCCTGCTGGCCTTCATCGCCCTGGCCGCCTTCATCCCCGCCGGCTTCGCCCGTTACCGCATGCTGGTCAGCCCGCCGGTACCGGCCGATGACCAAGGGGACTGGGTTCCACAGTTCGCCACCTCGCCGGCGGTGCTGGAAATGTACCCCGAACAGGATGAAACGGCCGACTCCGACAGCGAGCAGCCTCCGCAAGCCAGTGCCTGAAGGCTGCCGGAGCAGCGCTGCCGGAATGCTATTCGGCCTGAACCCTCATTCGGTTCTCCAGCATTCAGCCATGTCCGGATTGGCATCTCTCTCGCCGCGGTGAGTCAGTGACAACTCGCGGCAGTCATCACGATCCTGAACGCCAGTGGGTGTTGCCGCCAGTGTAAAGCTGTCGTCGCCGGCGGTGATCGCAATGTTGTAGTGGCCGTCCGGTGACGACTCGGTTCCCGAGGGACAGCCAGTGCCGGTGTAGGAATTGTTCCTCGTAAAGCAGCGCTCCAGCTCCTGGGCCAGCTCCGTCAGGCCGGTCACGGCATCGGCACGGCGGGTACGATCGACATGATCCTGATACATGGGAATGGCAATGGCTGCCAGCACCGCGACAATCACCACCGCGATCAACAGCTCGATCATCGTAAATCCCTTGACCTTCATCGGTTTGCTCCTCGATCAGCAGTTCCCTGACCACCGATTATGGCCGATCGGGGCGAGACAAACCAGCAGGCAGGTAAAACGGGCAGGCACCGCCACTCGCAGGTAGCGAAGCGGAGGCGTGAAAAATGCGGAAATGATCCGCCTGGGGCTGGCTGCCGGTGCAGTGCGCCGGCAGACACGACCACGCGTGAGAGCTTACTTCTTGCCCTTGCCGTAGCGCTGCTTGAAGCGGTCGACACGGCCACCGGAGTCCATGATCTTGTGCTTGCCGGTGTAGAAGGGATGAGACTTGCTCGAGACTTCCACCTTGACCAGCGGATACTCGTTGCCGTCTTCCCACTTGATGGTGTCCTTGGTCTGAACGGTCGAACGGGTCTTGAAGACCAGGTCGCTGGATGTGTCCTGGAACACCACTTCACGGTATTCGGGATGGATTTCGGGCTTCATGACAGGTGGTTCCTGGGTCGATTGAAAATAGCCGGATATTGTCTGACATATGCAGGTGAAAAGCAAGCCGCCACCCCTCGTCGTCCCGGAATCGCCGCAGGCGATATCCGGGACCCCGCACGGTGATGCCTAGCACGGCGCCGTGCCAACGGAAAACTGCGAGGTCCCGGCTCTCCGCTACGCTACGGCCGGGACGATGGGAGGAGATACTAGGTCCGGCCGGGACGACGGGGGAGGTGTCAGTCCGGCCGGGACGTCGGGAGAAGAACAGGGTCGGCCGCTACGATGGACCGGCAATGCGCCCCCTTCTGTGGCAGAGTCACTATCCATGAAACCCGGACGATCACGGCGGGCCGGCTGGCGGGTGGCCAGCGGACATGAGGAGACCACTCAGGCGGCAGTGGCGATATTGCGTGCCGGGGGCAATGCGGCCGATGCGGCCGTGTCCGCAGCGCTGGCCGCCGCGGTGGCCGAACCGTTGTTGTGCTCCATCGGCGGCGGCCTGCACGGCCTGGTGCACTGCCGCGGTCGGGCGCCGCTGGCGCTGGATGCCTTCACCCAGACACCACGCAGACGCCGTCGCGATGCGCTGGACTTCTATCCGATCCTCGGCAACTTCGGCCCGGATGTACAGGAATTCCACGTCGGCATGGCCTCGATCGCCACGCCCGGAATGCTGGCCGGGCTTTCGGCCCTGCACGAACGTCATGGCCGTGTACCACTCTCGACGCTGGTCGAACCGGCCATGGAACTGGCACGCCAGGGCGTGGCACTCAATGCCATTCAGCACTACACGGTGCGCATTCTCGAGCCCATCGTGCGCGCCAGCGATGACTGTGCGCGCCTGTTCGGCCTGAATGATCGTCACGACGCCCTGCCAACTGAAGGAACACTGATTCGCAATCGGCCACTGGCTGACTTTCTCGATGCCATGGGCCGCGAGGGTGTGGTCCTGTTCTACCAGGGCGATACGGCGCGACAGCTTGCAAGCGACTCGGCCGACAACGGCGGGCATCTTGGCCTGGAGGACCTGGCCTGCTACCGGCCGCGCTGGCGGCGCCCCCTGAGCTGGACATATCGCGATGCACGCATCTGGTCCACGCCGCCACCGGCTTTTGGCGGCATGATGCTGGCACTGGCCAGCCACGGGCTGGAGCAACACCTGCCCGGCGGGCAGGCGTTCGGCAATGCCCCCCACCTCAAGGCCCTGCTGCAATCACTGGAGCAGACCGAGCAATGGCGCCGGAAACTGGAGCAGCCGGAACTGTTCAACAGCGACCGGGCACTGAGAAAGGCTTTCCTGGCCCTGATGCAGGCCGGCCCGCAGGCCAGGCGGGGCACCACCCAGATCAGCATCGACGACGGGCATGAACTGGGCATCAGCCTGACCCTGTCCAACGGCGAGGGCTCGGGTTACGTGCTGCCCGGCACCGGCATCCTGCTCAACAACATGCTGGGGGAGGAAGATCTCAACCGCAACGGTTTTCACCGCTGGCCCACCAACCGCCGCCTGGCCTCGATGATGGCTCCCATGATGCTCCGCCGGGGTCAGAGCCGCTGGCTGCTGGGCAGCGGCGGCTCCAACCGTATCCGCACGGCGCTGGCACAGGTGATCTGCAACCTGGTCGATTTCGACCTGCCGCTGGATGCGGCAATCGCCGCCCCGCGCATGCACCTGGAGAACGGCCAACTGGCCATCGAACTGGAAGAGGGCGCCTGGCCCGATGGAGTGACCGAGTGGCTGGATGAACACCAACCCCACGCCCGACGCTGGCCCGAGCGCAACATGTATTTCGGTGGCGTTCATGCCGTCGGGCCGGACGCGGCAGCAGCCGATCCGCGCCGCCTGGGAAGCGCCACGAGCTCATCCTGAGCTGTCCTGCCACATTTCTGCCACATTCTGCCCCGGTATGGCCATGACCACGCCCCGTGCCTGCCCGGCCAGCGTGCTGTAATCTACCCGGCTTTCACATCTGTCGTTCAAGCGCCCGGACGGGCGCGCTATTCGGGGAGAGTTTGCATGGCTCGTGATCGTTTTCGTTGCCTGGCCGGCTGCCTGGGACTGCTCTGCCTGCCGGCCATGGCCGGTGAACTGCTGCCGGTCACCGACCAACCGTTGCACCAGACCTGGCCCGCTCAGGCGCTGATCGAGCAGGTGGTTGCGTTGCCGGCCGACGGGCGCTACGCCGTTGTCGCCCGGGGCGAACAGCCGGTGGCCGTGCAGACCGTCGATCACATCATGGGCCCGTCGGCGCGACACCCCGAACGCCAGGACCTGATCGCCGAGGCCGGTGAACTGAAAGTGCGCCTGCACGCACCCGCCGATGCCACCGGCGAGATCGAGATGCACCTGCATCCATTCACCGAGCGCAACGATTTCGATGACCTGCCGGTACTTGAGGAAACCCGCCTGCTGACCACCGAGTTGCAGGATTTCGAGCAGCGTTCCTGGTGGTTGGTGGTGGATCGCCCGCGCACGGTCACCATCGAACTGGCCGGACGCTACCTGGCCGACGTCCGTCTGTGGCGCAACGGCGACTGGATCGAGGACCTGGAACCCGAAGCACGCGAGATCGATCCGGCCGGCGGCGAACCGCTGGCCTGGCGTCGCATTCACACCCGCCTGGAGGCCGGCACCTATCGTCTGGCCGCCTACGGCGGCCCCGGCACCACCTGGGCCGAGGACAGCGACGATGTATCGCTTTATGTGCGCAAGGGCGTGCCCCGCATGCCGGCCTGGGGCTGGTGGGAGTATGAAACCAGCCCGTTCGGGGTGGACTACTGGCGCGTGGAAGAAGGCCCCAACCTGTTCGAACTCAGACCCGAAGAGGCCGACACCGCCAGGCTGGCCGTCTCCCGCTGGAGCGCCGGCACCGATCCGAACCGCACCAGCGGCAACGTGCGGAACATGTCGCGCAACGCGCGCGACCCGAGGCTGGTGATCTCCGACACCAGCCCGGGCGAGCGCCTGCTGCAGGTCCGTTACCGGCCGGGCGGTCGCTACCGTCTTGCCGCGCTGCACCAGGGTCGCTCCTACCCGCTGAGTCAGCTCGGTCGCGACCCACACCTGATCAGCCTGGTCGGCGCCAGCGACCCGCGCGACACCATTGACGCCACGGCCCTGGTGATCGACCGATATCGGCGCAGCGGGGAGTTCGAGGTCGTGACCGAGCAGATGCCGGTACTCGACACCGAGCGCGGCTGGGCCCGGCGCTTCAACCTTCTGCGCCAGACCGAGCTGCTGTTCCGGGTCGCCCGTTCCGGCGAGTACCGCATCGAACTGACCGAGCAGTCCGAGGCCATGGTCGAATGGAAACTCAGGCCCCTGTACTCGGATACCCGCCACGGGCTGGCCGGTGAATGGCAGTTTTCGTCGCGCAAGGATCTCACCCTGAACGAAGGCCTCTACGCCCTCCAGCTGAGGCCGGCTCGCAACCATCCCGGCATCGCCGAACTGCGTCTTCGACACACGGCCACCCGGCCGGAGACCGTACCCGTCGAATCCGGCGAACGCGACCGCGGCGTTCTAGAATCGGTCACCTCGCGCAATCGCCGAATACTGCGCCTGAACGACTTCGACCAGGGCCACGGCGGCGCGATACTGCGGCCACTGCCACTACGGCTGGACACCCCCTTGCCGGTCACCCAGGCGGCCGAAAGCCAGCGCTCCTTCGAGGTTCGCGGCCGCGCCGGCCAGGTGGTTCGCGCCAGCCGCGCCGATGGCAGCAGGCTGGATATCGGCCTGTCGGCCGACGGGCCCTGGCAAGACGAGCTGAGCCTGGGTCAAGTGGGAACGCATACCGTCTGGGTACGCAATCAGGGCGAGAAGGCCGAGATCTACAACCTGCACGCATCGCTGCCCGACTTCGGCCCCGAGAGCATCGACGAGCTCAGCGGCCTGACCCTTGAACAGGAGCCGGAGCGCCGCCCCCTGCCCACGCTCAGAACCGGGCAGCCCGTGATCCTCGACATGAGACGCGGCAGCGAACGCAGTCACCTGGTGCAGGTCACCCGGCCCGCCCTGTACCGCCTGGAGACCATTGGCCTGCTCGACACCGAAGTCAGCTTGCGCAATCGGGTACGGGTCGACCTGGGTTCATCTTCGGCCGGCGGCAGCGGCCGTAATTTCCTGCTGCAACGCCACCTCGGGCCGGGCGAGTACCGCATGGTCAACGCCGTGCGCGGTCGCAGTGCCGGGGAACTGGGGCTGCAGGTGGCCGCCACACCGCTGCTGGATGCCGGCGAGCTCGATCTCGAAGCCACCGGCCGGACCACGATCGAGCCCGGCAAGGCCGCAGTCTACGAGATCGACATCGAGCAGGCCGGGCGCTATCGGATTCAGGCCCGGGGGCTGAAGAGCGACTTCAGCGTACAGATCGAAGGCCCCGATGGCTGGCCCGTTGTTCGCCCCGGATCTTCCACGCCCCTGACGGCCGAACTGCAGCCCGGCCGGCATCGTATCGTGGTGCTGCCGGGCGCCGTTGCCGCGCGGGTGCTGACCTCGGTGCGGCCCGAACATCCGGCACCCACGCCCGTTTTCCAGGGCCACGGCCCCCACAGACTCGAAGCCAATCAGCGCCTGACACACCACTGGCGCGAAAGCGAGCCGCGCCAGCCCGACCTGTGGGACTTCAACCTGCCCGACCGGATGCGCGTCAGGCTGACGCTGGATGAGGCCATGGAGGCGCGCCTGAAATACAGGGAAGACGACGACTGGCAGCCGGTGTCGGACTTTGCCGCCGGACGTTTCCAGACCCTGCCGGCCGGCAACTACCGGCTGGCCGTCCAGGCCGCGCGCGTGGATGATCGTCGTGACTACTCGCTGCGACTGCGCACGCGGGAACTGGTGCCCGGACAGCGCCGACAGGCGCGACTGCCCAGCGACCACTGGCTGTCACTGGACGAAGCGGCGCTGGTGCGTCTCTGGACCGGAGGCCGGCTCGACCTGCAGGCCCGGCTGGAAGACGAAGACGGACAGCGGATCGACTTCAGCGACCACCGCCCGGACGACTGGAACATGCTGATCAGCCGCCAGCTGCCGGCCGGCCGATACCGGCTCCGTCTGAGCGCCGTGAATTCGGGCAGCGGCTCTGTCGACCTGCACTACGACCGCATCGCCCTGCCGGAAGGACGACCGCTGGCCATGGGCGAGCAGCGCGAGATTGCCGGCGGCCAGGCCGAGAGCATGGCCGTCAATGTTCCCGACACGATTCCCGAACACGGGCTGCTGCTGGCCTTTGCCAGTCGCTCGCATGCCACCCACGGGGTGTCACTGGAACAGCGCGGCGAGACCGGCTGGGAAGTCTTGAGCAACCGCACCGGCCGAACGACGCTGGGCGGCTTCGTGCTCGACCCGGAAGCCGCCGGCGCCGAGTTGCGGCTGCGCGCCTGGCCGCTGGACGACGTGCCCGCGCCCATCCGGCTGGGCCTGGCCGATGCCGACACACGATCCCCGGTGGCCGGCGAATTGATGTCACTTAAAGCACCGCTGTCCGGGCTTGAGTTGCTGGCCGTCGGGCGTGATCACCACGGCCTGTCACGCCTGCACCCCTCCGATCTGACCGGCTGGCACTGGCTGGAAGGCGGACGCGAACTGACCGGCGTGGATCATGGCTGGATACCGGCCTCCCGCCCGGTGATCTGGCTGATGGGAGAGCAGGGTCATCAACCGCACAAGCTGCAGGCGGTTCGTCTTGCCGCCGAATCAACGCTGCGCCTGCCGGTGGGCGACTCCCGCGAGATCATGGTCGATGCCGATGAGAACAGCCTGAGGGTCTGGCAGCTCGACTCGGCCGTGGCCACGGTGCAGTTGCAGGCACTGGCCAACGGCCGCGGCAGCGGCTGGGCCTTCGGTTTGCAGCTTCCCGGTCAGGCCGGTTCGAACGCCATGGCCCTGGCCCTGCCGGGCACAGCGGTCGAACGCCTGCACCTGGCCCGCGCCGATCAACGCCGCGCACAACAACCGGCACGGCTGCGCGAACAGCGCCTGGAAATACAATCCCATGGCGCACTGGACTCCGGCAGTCGCCTGATCCGCCTGCCGGCCGGCAGTGCCGCGCATCTTGAACGGCCGGCAGGCCGTCCGCTGCGCGTCGCCCTGCCAGCCGGCGGCGCCGCCGCCCTGTCGAGTGACGACAACAGCACACTGCAACAACTGATGTCTGCCGGCACCGAACCGGCCAGCGTGCGCCTGGATGCCGACGGCGATACGCTCTGGCTGATCAACGCCAGCGACCAGGACCAGTCATTCAAGGTCCGCGTCGAGCTCGGGGCCGACGAACTGAACACCCCCTGGCAATGGGCCGGGCAAAGCGGCTACAGCGGCTGGCAGGAGTGGCGCCTGAGCTCCGATCGGCCCCTGCGCCTGGCCGGGGACAGCCGGGCGTACTGGCAGATCGACGAAGACGGACAGCGCAGCCGGCCGCAGGACGACGTCATCGACCCAGCGAGAGGCCGGCGTGTTCTGCTTCGCCACGGCCCGGAACACTGGGCGCTATGGCAACCCGACCGGCTCGACGGCGAGACGCTCGCCATCGACAGCGACGGCCGGAAGGCGCAGCGCATTCGCCCGCACCAGGATGGATTGCTGCAGTTGCGCCTGGACGATCAGCTCATCGAGCGCTGGTTGCCGGGCGGCCATAGCCATTGGACGATCCTGCCGGCCGGGCAATGGCAGCTGCGCTTTGCCGCGGCCCCGGGTCAGCAGGCCGATGGCCTTCCCGAGGTCACCGCCGAGCCGGCCGAAACCCTGTCGGAAGGACTGAGCCCGTCCGTGCGTCTGGGTCCCGGTGAAAGCCGGTGGTTCCAGTTCGAGCTGGCCGAAGAACAGACCATTGGCATTGGTCTTCAGAGCGAACGCGAGGCCGTCGAGCTGGTTCTGCATGACGCCGCTGGCGAACCGCTGGGCACTGGCGTGGCGCAGATGCACCAAGACCTGGCGCCAGGCCGTTACCTGGTGCGCGCTCGCCTGACCGCCGACCAGTCACCACTCTGGCTGCGCCTGGCCCTGGTCGGCACCGATACCCCCGATGACCTCATTCCCGCCTCTGTGCGCCAACGACTGATGGATGCTTCGCAATGACCCGTTTTTCGATCCAACGCATGCAACGCCTCGGTCTGCTTCTGCCGCTGCTGGCCCTGACCTGTCTGCCGCTGCCGGCACCGGCTGCCGGAGACTCGTCTGCGGTACTGGTTCCCGATACCTTTGTACGTCCCTGGGACCCGGTCACCGTGTTCTTCGACGAACCGCAGGACGTCGAACCCGGACTGGTACTCTCGCCGCCGGAATCGGTCGGCTTCTCGCCGGCTCACCCCGGCGTGTTCCAGTGGCTGGATCGCCAGACCCTGCAGTTCCGCCCTGCCGACCGCTGGCCGGCCTTGGCGCGCTTTGAATGGCAGGTGGATGGGCAACGCATCCCGCTGCACACCCTCATGCGACCGGCCCAGAGCAGCCGGCCGCGTGACGGTGCCGACGATCTGGCCCCCATCAAAACCGTGGAGCTGTCCTTTCCCGACCCGGTGCCGCTGGAGACACTCGCCGACATGCTCAGCCTCGAGGTCCACGCCCTGCCCGCTGTCGACAGCGAACCGACACGACTGCTTGATGCCACCGATTTCAGCCTGCAGCAACTCGAACGCAGTGGGCCGCAGCGGCCGGTGTCCTACCGCATTCGCCTCGATGAGCCCGTGGCCGAAGGGCACGAGCTGCGCGTGCAGCTGCGCCTGAGCGCGGCCGAGGACGACCAGCGCGCTTTTCAGACCCTGCGCTTTCGCACCCGCACGCCGTTCCGGGCATTGAGCCTGGGCTGCGGCAATGCCCAGCGCAGCGTCACCCGCGAGGGCAGCGATTACCCCGGCGACGACGCCCTGCTTTGCCACGGCGACAACCGGGTACTCGACCTGCACCTGAGCGACGCGCCGGCGGCCATCGACCCGGTGCTGGGTCGCAACCTGCTGCGGGTCGAACCGGCCGTCGACAACTTGAGCTGGCGCGTGGCCGGCTCGAGAATCCGCTTGAGCGGGGATTTCCAGCCCGACGTGCTCTATCGCCTCAGCGTGCACCCGGCCGGCCTGGAGGATCGACATGGCCGCACGCTCGACCTGCATGGCGTCACCAGCGTGGCACTGCGCTTTCCCGGACCGGACCCGTTCCTGCGCATCGGCCGCGGCCAGGGACGCCTGATGATGGAAACCTTCGGCCCCAGAATGCTGCCACTGCGCGGCCGGGGTCATGCCCAGGTGGACCTGCGCATTCATCCCATCGACGCCGAGGACCTGCGCTACTGGCCGTTTACCGACGCCCCGGTGCGCATCGACGAAAACCGGCGCCCACCCGGCCCGGGCGAGGAACCGGGCGCGCGCCGGGGTTCGGGCCCGCAATCGCTGCGCATGGGCAGCGAAGAACTGGCCCGGCGCATTCTGCTGCTGGGCAGCCCGCCGGTCTCGACCATCGAGCCGCTGCCACTGGATCTGGACGGGCCCTCGGCCCGCTTCGGACTGGATCTGGCCCCTTGGCTGGAGCAACTCGCCGGTGCCGAGCAGCCGGGTCATTACCTGGTCGGCGTGAGACGCATGGACGGCAGCGATGACCGCCACTGGCTGCGGCTGCAGGTCACCGACCTGTCGCTGACAGTCATCGAGGAAGAAGAACATGTGCGCTTTGTAGTCACCTCGCTTGAGACCGGCGAGCCCATCGACGGCGCGCAGGTGCAGATCGAGGCGCCGCCGCGTCGCCAGGACAACTCCAGGGATCTTCTCGTCACGCTGGACCGGGGGGATACCGACGCCGACGGCGCCTGGCGCTGGCGACCACGCCCGCGTTCGGGCAGTCATCGACCGGCGCGTATCGTGGTTCGTCACGGCGACGACCGGCTGGTGCTGGACGTCAACGGCGACCCACCCGAGCGCTTCTTCGACGGCCACATGAGCCCGGCGGGCAACTGGCTGGACTGGACGGCATCGCGACGCAGCATCGAGCGCCGTGGCGAGCAGGCCGAATGGCACTGCCACCTGTTTACCGAGCGCCCGGTCTATCGGCCCGAGGAAGGCATGCACATCGCCGGCTTCGCCCGCCAGGTCCATCGCGGGCAGATTCTCCAGACCGACCAGACCGTCCACCTGCTGCTGCGCGGGCCCGACGGCAGCGAGTGGCGTCACCGCACCGAACTCGACGAGGCCGGCGGTTTCTACTGGCACTTCGATGAGACCACCGAAGCCACCGGCGATTACCGGCTCAGCGCCCGGCTCGGCGGCCGGGGCAGCGACGACCTGTGCGGCCCGGTCACCGTGGAGCGCACACCCTACCGGCTGCCGCGCTTCGAGGTCCGTCTGGACGGGCCGGACCGGGTCGGCCTGGACGCGCCCTTCGAGCTGGTGCTGGATGCCGAGTACTACGCCGGCGGCACGGTCCGCGACCGTCCGGTGCGCTGGCAGATCACTCCGTTCCCCTATCGCTGGCAGCCACGCGGGCGCGAAGGCTTCCTGTTTTCGACCGATGCCCGCTATGCCTCCATGGGCGAGCTGTCCACCGATGCTGCCGGCAGCCGGCCCGGCCGCACCGACGAGACGGGCCGGGCCCGGCTGGAGATCGACCCCACCCTGGAAGACTCGGCCCAGCCGCGGCGCTATGTGGTCGAGGCCACCGTCACCGGCGATGATGACCAGACCGTCACCGACACCCATGACGTGCTCGCCCTGCCCCCCTTCCTGTTGGGCCTGAACACGCCGCGATACCTGCAACAGGCCGACGAACTGGACGTGGAAGTGCTGGTGGCCGGGCCGGACGAGAACCTGCTGGCCGGGCACGAGATCGAGCTGCGCCTGATCCGGCGGCGCTGGGCGGCGCGCCTGCGGGCCTCGGACTTCAGCGACGGGCAGCCGCGCTACAGTACCGAGCAGGTCGACGAGGTGGTCGCCGAACGCTCGCTGGTCAGCGACGATGAACCCCTGGCCGTCAGCCTGCCGCTGGCCGATACCGGCGTCTACCTGGTGGAGCTGACCGCACGCGATGCCCTGGGCCGGGCTCAGTCGATCTCGGTGGACCTGTTCAACGATGGCGAGGCCCGGGCCACCTGGTCGAAGCCGCCGTCGGAAACCTTCGAGCTGGTCAGCGCCGAAGAAAGCTATCGCCCCGGCGAAACCGCCCGGCTGGTGCTGCAAAGCCCGCTGGAGCAGGCGCGCGCACTGGTGATCGTGGAACAGCCCGATGGCGGCAATGATTATCACTGGATGAATGTCAGCGGCGGTCGCGCGGTGTTCGAACTGCCCATCGAGCGCGAACACCTGCCGAGTGTTCCGGTGCATGTGCTGCTCAAGCGCGGGCGCCTGGACGAGGACGACTTCGCCGCCTCGCGCAAGGCCGGCATGGACCTGGGCAAGCCGGTGATGATGGCCGCCAGCACCCGGATCGAAATCAACAATGCCGCCCATCGCGTCTACCTCGACATCGACCACCCGGCCGAGGCGCGGCCCGGCGAGGAAGTCGACCTGAAGCTGACGCTGCGCGACGAGAACGACCAGCCGCTGGCCGGTCATGTCAGTCTGTGGCTGGTCGACCAGGCCGTGCTGGCCCTGGGCGAGGAACAACGCCTGGACATGCTACCCGACTTCCTGCGCGAACGTCGCGTGCGCACGGCCCTGCGCGATACCCGCAACCGACCGGTCGGCTACCTGCCGTTTCTCACCGAACCCGGCGGTGATGGTGCCCTGGAGCGCATGCGCACCGGCATGGCCGACGAGATTCTGGCCGGGCTGACCATTCGCGAACGCTTCGAGAGTGTTCCGTTTTTCGAACATGCCATCGCGGTCGGTGCCACCGGCCAGGCCGTGGTGCCCATCACCCTACCCGACGACCTGACCAACTTCTTGCTGCGCGCCAAGGCGGTGGCCGGGGTCGACCGCTTTGGTCACGAGCGCGGACGCATCGCCGTGCGCCTGCCGGTCATCGTCCAGCCCTCGTTGCCGCGTTTCGTGCGCTATGGCGACGAAGCCACCCTGTCGGCCACCAGCCGCGTACTCGATGACAATGGCGGCAGCGCCGTGGCGGCCCTGCAACTGAGCGGGCTGGACAGCCTGGGCGAGACCAGCCGACCGTTCGAGTGGTCCGAGAGCGGCAGCAAGCGGCTGGACTTTCCGGTGTACGTGCCCTTGCCCGAAGACCACTCGTCCGAGCAGCTTGAAACGCCCCGCGCCCGGGTCACCATCGGCGTAGAGCGCGACAGCGATGGCGTCGGCGATGCATTTGCCGTCGATCTGCCCGTGCTGCCCGACCGGCGCGCCCTGAACGACCGCCTGCTGCTGCCATTCGATGATGATCAGCGCGCCCACGAACTGCCCGGCCCGGCCGAGCCGGTGCGCACCGGCAGCCTGGAGCGCAGCCTGCTGCTCAGCCCGCGTTCGGGCAGCCTGCAGGTTTCCGCCGCGCTCAATCAGTTGCTGACCTATCCGCATGCCGGCGCCGAGCAGCGCATCAGCCGCGCCCGCGGCCTGCTGGCGGCACGAGCGCTGATCGAACTGCTCTACCCCCAGTCAGGCACCGAGCTGATCGACCATCACGTGGCCTCGACCCTTGACTACCTGGTCGATGTCCAGCGCTCCGATGGCAGCATCGGCCTGTGGCCGCAGTCATCGCGCAGCCATGTGCCGGTCACCTCCTGGGCGCTGCACCTGGTGGTCGAGGCCGAAGCACAGGACTTCGAGATACCGGCATCACTGCGCAATGGCCTGCACCGTGCCCTCAGGGCCAGCCTGCGAGGGCGCAATTCCTACTTCTACAGCCGCTACACCGAACGCACCATGGCGCTGACCGCACTGGCCGCCGACGACGAACTGGATGCCGGCTACGCCGCCGAGCTGGCGCGCCGACGCCAGTTCCTGTCGCTCGAAGCCATGGCCGAGGTCACCCTGGCCCTGGCCTCCGGCAGCAGCCCGGGGGCGGTCCTGCTGGGCCAACTGGCCGACAGCCTGCACGCCGGCCTGATCTTCCAGTTGCGCGATGGCGAACCCGTGTACACGGGACTGCGTCAGGGCCCGTCGCCGGCCTCGCCCATGATTCTGCCGTCGGAAACCCGCGTCATCGCCCGCATGCTGCGCGCGCTGCGGGAAGTACCCGAACAGGGCCGGCGTGAGCAGACCCTGGTGGACGTACTGCTGCGATTGGGCGACGAGAACGGCTGGGGCCACAGCAATGCCAATGCCGAAGCCATCATGGCCCTGGTTGGGGAAATGCAACGGCCGCTTGAAGCCGATGAGTACCTGGACTGGCAACTAGACGATGACACCCTGTCGGTGGACACGCCATTGCTGCGCCACGCGATATCCGGCGAACAGGACCACCACCTGCGCCTGGACCAGGGCCAGGGAGCGGCCATGCAGCAGATGATCTATGTGCCGGAACCCCCGGGCAGCCACGCCGAGGCCCAGGCACGTGGCCTGGTGCTGGAACGCACGCTGGTGCGTATCGACCCCGAGCACGAACAGCCTGAACGTGAACAGCACCTGGAGGAGGCCGGGCAGGACATCGACTGGTCGGTCGGCGAAGTCATCGAACAGCGCCTGACCGTGATCAGCCCGCTGCAGCGCCATCACGTGGCCATCAGCCTGCCGCTGGCAGCCGGCATGGAACTGCTCAACCCCAGCCTGGATACCGCGCCCCCGGAATCGACACCCAGCCGGCCCGACAGCCTCGAGCCCGACTTTGTCGCCTGGCGTGACCACGAGGTGGTGTACTACTTCGACCAACTGCCGGCCGGCAGTCACCACTTTGCCTTCCGGGCACGGGCCCAGTTCCCGGGGCGCTACTCGCTGCCCCCGGCCCATGCCGAACTGATGTACCAACCCGACGTGCGCGGCCACAGCCATGGCGCGACCGTGCGCATAGCACGCCCGGGCAGCGACTGATGAACGGGCCCCGGCAGGTGCCGCTGCGGATCGCATGGCTGCCGGGCGCGACCCTGCTGCTGGCCTGTGTGTGGCTGCTGCTGGCCGCCTGGCCCCGCTCGGCACTGATCGAACCGGCGGCCAGTCATCGCCTGCTCGATCACCAGGGCCAGTGGCTGGCCGAAGTCGGCGGGCCGGCGGCGGGCGAGTACGGCTACTGGGCGCTTGAAACGGTGCCCGAGCGCGTGGCGCTGGCCACCCTGGCACTGGAGGATGCCCGCTTCGAGCGTCACCCCGGCGTGGACGGCCTGGCGGCCGTGCGGGCGCTGGTACAGAATCTGAGCTGCCGCTGCGTGCGCTCCGGCGCCTCCACGCTGGCCATGCAGACCGTGCGCCTGCAAGACCCGCGGCCGCGCACGCTGCGCGGCAAGCTGGTCGAGGCCGTGGCCGCGGTCCTGATGACGGCCCGGCACGGTCGCGAAGCGGTCATGCAGCAGTATCTGCGCCTGGTGCCCTACGGCAACGGCAGCCACGGCATTGCCCATGCTGCCCGCTACTATCTGGACAAGCCCGTCGAAGACCTGAGCTGGGCCGAGATCGCCCTGCTCTCGGCCGTGCCGCGCGCGCCGGCACGCAACAACCCGCTCACCGCCGACGGCCACGCCCGCGCCGTGCGCCGGGCCCAGCGCATTCTGGCCTACCTGCAGCAGGAAGCGGTCATCGACCAGGCCGACCTGGACCTGGCCAGGCGGCAACTGCCGGCCCTGCGGCTGCGCCCACCCGGCCGGCGACCGGCGGCGGCCATGCACTGGGTACTGGAATGGCAGCAGCGTCTGGAGCGTGCTCCGGAGGATGGCGGCCTGGTCTACACCACGCTGGACCTGGACCTGCAGCACCGACTCGATGCCACCGCGCGCGGGTGGATGAACGCGCAATACGAGGGCGGCGCCCAACAGCTGACCCTGATGGTGGTCGAGCGCGAGACCATGGCGGTGCGCGCCCTGGTCGGCTCGGCCGATTACCGGGGCGACTCGGCCGGGGCCATGGATTTCAGCCGCATCGCCCGCTCGCCCGGCTCGGTGATCAAGCCGCTGCTGTTTGCCATGGCGCTGGACCGCGGCGACATCCAGGCCGACACCCTGCTGTGGGACGAGCCGCTGGAAGCGCCCGGTGTGCGCAATGCCGACCGCCTGCACCTGGGCCCACTGCTGCCGCGCCAGGCCCTGGCCAACTCACGCAACGTGCCGGCCGTGTCGCTGGTGCATCAGATGGGCCTGGAGGCCAGCTACGAGTTCCTGCGCGAAGCCGGCCTGCACGACAGCACCCGCGCGGCGCGGCACTACGGCGCCGGGCTGGCCATCGGCACCCTGCCGATGCGACTGCGCGACGTGGTCCAGGCTTACGGCATGCTGGCCAACGATGGCTGGCTGATGCCGCTCAGGCTGCGCGAAGACCAGCCGGTCAGCGGCCAGAAGATCATCGGCGAGGTGGCCAGCCGCCAGGTCACCCAGATGCTGGCCGACCCCATGGTGCGGCTGCCCAGTTTCGCGCGCATGAGTGCGCTGGAATATCCCTGGCCGGTGGCCGTCAAGACCGGCACCAGCCAGGACGTGCGCGATGCCTGGACCGTGGCCTACAGCTCGCGCTACCTGGTCGGTGCCTGGATGGGCCGGCCCGACGGGCGCGGCATGCACCGCGAGCTGCGCGGGCTGCGCACCGCCGAGCTGGTGCAGGCGGCCCTGCTGGAGCTGCATGGAAGCGAGGGCCGGCATGCCAGCGCCTTCCCCAGGCCGCCCGGTCATGAACAGGTCAGCCTGTGCGCGCAGCCGACCGGCAATGGCCACTGCCCCCATCGCATCAGTGAATGGCTGCCGGCTGACCGGACCCGCCGCACCCCGAGCCCGCAAACGGTGACACTGCCACCGCTCAGCGATCACCAGCCGGCCCGGCTGCGCATCGCCGAGCCGGCCGATGGCAGCGTGTATTACCGTCATCCCGACACGCCCGAAGACCTGCAGTACGTTCCGGTCCGGCTGGCCGGCGAGGTGCCGGGCCCACAGGTGCTGTGGCATGTCGACGGACGTCCGTTCCGGCTGCTGCCGGCCGACGAGCCGCTGCACCTGCCGATGCAACCGGGCCGCTTTCGTGTCCACGCCGAACTGCCGTGGCGACCGGAGCAGTCGGCCATGGTGACGATCACGGTGCGCTGAGTCGCGCTACAGCTCCAGGGCGTCCATGTCCAGGTGCCAGCGCACCTGGCGGCTGGCCGGCAGTTCGTGCAGGCCTTCGTAGTGTCTTCCCAGGTGCGCCGAGAGCCGGGCCCGGTCGTCAGCCTGCAACCAGAGCTGGAAACGCCAGTAGCCGCCGCGCCGGGTCATGATGGCCGGCAAGGGGCCGATGATTTCGATATGCGCTGAGCGCAGCAGCCCCGCGGCCTGCTTGAGGAAGGCGCGGGGCGCATCGACCTGGTGGGCTTCGGCACGCAGCAGGGCCAGCGCCGTGGCCGGCGGTAGCTGGGCGGCGCAGCGCTCGTCGAGCAGGCGGCGCGCAAAGCCCAGGTAGTGGCCCCGGGCCAGGTCGGTGACCAGAGGGTGCTCCGGGTGACGGGTCAGGAGCAGAAACTCGCCTTCGCGCTCACCACGACCGGCGCGCCCGGCCACCTGGCAGACCACCTGGCCCAGGCGTTCCGGAGCCCGGAAGTCGGCGCTGAACAGGGCCTGGTCGACATCGAGCACGGCCGCCAAGGTTACCCCCGGCAGGTGGTGGCCCTTGGCCAGCATCTGCGTGCCGACCAGAATGCAGGGCTGGCCCTCGCGCACGCTGGCGAGCAGCTCGTCGAAATCGTGGCGGCCGCTCATGCTGTCGCGATCGACCCGGTGCACCGGCACATCCGAAAAAGCCTGCCGAAATTGATCTTCCAACCGCTCGGTGCCCGCCCCCAGCGCCAGCAGTTCCGGTGAGCCGCACTCGGGACAGCGCGGCGGGGTTCGCTGGTAGTGGCCGCAATGATGGCATTGCAAGCTGGCGGCGGACTGATGCCAGGTCATGTGGGCATCGCAGCGATGGCAGTCGGCCGACCAGCCGCACTCGGCGCACATCAGCACTGGAGCATAGCCGCGTCGATTGCGATAAACCAGCACCTGGCCGCCGGTATCGAGATGGCGCCGGATGGCCGTGACCAATTCCGGGTCCAGCCCACCGCCCCGGCCGCGGGCATCGGTAACGCGCCAGCGCGGCAGCCGTGCCGTACCGGCGCGCTCGCTCAGTTCGAGCAGGCGGTAGCGGCCCTGATATTCGTTGTGCAGGCTTTCCAGCGATGGTGTAGCCGAGCCCAGCACAATGGGTATACCCAGCCGGCGTGCGCGCATCACCGCCACGTCACGGCCGTGGTAGCGGGCGCCCTCGGCCTGCTTGTAGGAGCCATCATGCTCCTCGTCGACCACGATCAGGCCGGGCCGCACCAGCGGCAGGAACACCGCCGAGCGGGTACCGACAATCACGCGGGCCGAACCATCATGAGCGGCCCGCCAGCAGGCCAGCCGTTCGCCTTCGCTCAGGCCCGAGTGATAGACGCGGGCCGGAGCGCCCAGGCGCGACTCGATACGCCGGACCAGTTGCGCGGTCAGTCCGATTTCCGGAATCAGGATCAGCACCTGGCGGTCGCGCGCGAGCATGCGGCGAGCGGCGCGCAGGTAGACCTCGGTCTTGCCGCTGCCGGTGATCCCTGCCAGCAGCAGGCATTCGAAGCGATGGCGGGCGGCCAGCACGGCGGCCACGGCATGGCGCTGCTGGGCGTTGAGGGTCGGGCCGGGTTCCGGCGCTGGCAGCTCGGCCCGGTCCATCTCCTGCAGCAGACCAGCTTGATGCATGCGCCGCAACACCTCGCTGCCGATGCCCTGCTCGATCAGTTCCTGTCGTGGCCGTGCCCCGTCTATCAGCGATTCACGCACTTCGGCCTGACGCGGCGCACGCTCCAGCCCGGCCGACCGGCCGGCTTCGGTCAGTGCCAGGAATGGCAGTGGCGGCGGGCGAAAACCCCGGATTCGTCGGAGTGCCCCGGGCAGCAGAAGATTGACCGCCTCTCCGGGTGCCGCCCCGTAGTAGCGGCAGCACCAGAGCGCCAGTTCAAGCAGTTGGGGAGAAACCAGAGCCGGATCGAGCACCTGGCTGATCGGCTTGAGCCGATCGCTGGCATGGGTCGGGGCCTGGTGGTCGACGACCAGGCCAACGCATTCGCGCTTGCCGAAAGGCACCAGCACCCGACTGCCCACCGGCGGCAGGGTCTGCCCGGACGGCGGTAGGTAATCAAAGGGCCGCGGCAGCGGTACCGGCACGACCACGCGGGCCGCGAGCGGGGCGGAACCCACGCCGGGCCCGGTCAGTCGACGTCGATGCCGGAGGGTGCCGCCTCGCTGTGGGCCAGCAGGTGCGTGTCGCGATCGTAGTCGATCAGATCGGACAGGATGCGGGCCGATTCGGTCAGGAACAGGTCCGGTGCCTCGTCGTCGTCATCCTCATCATCCTCGTCATCGTCCACCGCAGCCACGCCTTCGAGCAGCCCCTCTTCCAGGTCGGGCGTGCCGCGGGCATGGCGCGATGCGCGTCGCTCCTCGGCGGCCTCGACTTCCTTGCGACGGGTCGGCTCGTGCAACGACACCGTCTCACGGTCACGCTGCTCTTCCCACTCGGCAAGTTCGGCCATCAGGTCGGCAAACTTGTCATCGGTCTTGACGCGCTCTTCGTGACGGTGGCGAGCCAAGTCGATCAGGCCTGAGAGGTCTGCATAGGGTTTGAAGTCCGTTGCATCGATTTCGCCCCAGGGCATGGCGAAATCCAGCGCGCTTTCGCCCCAGTCCTCGGGATCTCCCGGCGACGGCAGGACAAAATCAGGCACCACGCCCTTGGCCTGGGTGGAACCGCCGGCAATGCGATAGAACTGGGCCATGGTCAGCTTGATCTGGCCCATCTTGTCGTCCTCGCCGCGCGACATGTTGTCGAGATCGATCAGGTTCTGCACCGTGCCCTTGCCGAAGGTAGGCTCGCCGATGACGACGCCGCGCCCATAGTCCTGGATGGCGGCGGCAAAGATTTCCGAGGCCGAGGCGCTGCGCCGATCAACCAGCACACCCAGCGGCCCTTCCCAGGCCATGCCCGGCTCGCGGTCCTCTTCCAGGCTGACCCGGCCACGGGAATCACGGACCTGAACCACCGGACCGGTATCGATGAACAGCCCGGTCATGGTGGTGGCCTCGACCAGGGCACCACCGCCGTTGCCGCGCAGATCGACCACCAGGCCGTCAATACCGTCGGACTTGAGTTCGTTGATCAGGCGACGCACATCACGCGTGCTCGACCGGTAATTGGGTTCGTTGCGGGCCCGGCCCTGGAAGTCGACATAGAACACCGGCACGCGCACGATGCCAATCCGACGGGTCTCGTCACCCACCGGCACCTCGATGACTTCCTTGCTGGCGGCCTGCTCTTCGAGCTTGACCTCGTTGCGGGTGATCTCGAGTTCGGTCGACGGACCCCCCAGACCGGTCTCGGCCGGCAACACTTCCAGCCGCACGACGGTGTCGCGCTCACCGCGGATCAGGTCGACCACATGGTCCAGGCGCCAGCCGACCACATCGACCATGTCGCCATCCTCGCCCTGGCCGACGGCAATGATGCGATCACCCGGCTGCAGGCGGCCATCCAGGTCGGCCGGACCACCCGGCACAACCTCCATGACCGTGGTGTACTCGGTTTCGCGCTGGAGCATGGCGCCGATGCCGTCGAGTGACAGCCGCATGGAGATTTCAAAATCCTCCGAGCGCCGCGGCGACATGTAGGCCGAATGCGGCTCGACCGAGCGGGTAAAGGCGTTCATGAACAGCGAAAACACGTCTTCGCTGTTGAGCTCGTGGACGCGACGCTGCAGGCCTTCGTAGCGTTCGGTCAGGGTTTCCACAATGCTCTCGTCGTCCTGGTCGGCCAGGCGCAGGCGCAGCCAGTCGTTCTTGACCCGCTTACGCCAGATCTCGTCTAGCGACTCACGATCGGCTGCCCAGTCGGCCTCGCGCCGGTCGAAGCGGTATTCTTCCTCGATATCGAAGTCGAAACCCTTCTTGAGCAGCGCGAGGGCGTGGTCGGTGCGCTCGTCGACCCGGCGTGCGTAGAGGTTGAACATGTCGTAGGCCGGGTCGAGATCGGCCTGGCGGATCGCATCGGACAGGTAGTCGCGGTAGCGCTCCATGTCATCGACATCGGAGGCCGTGAAGAACGAGCGGTTGGGATCGAGCTGGCGCAGGTACTGATCGAAGATGCGCGACGACATGTCATCGTCGAGATCCTGCCGGTGGTAGTGGTAGCTGGTCAGAAACCGCGATGCCAGCCGGCTGGCATGCTCGTGATGCGGCTCGGCCGCCAGCGCATCGGGCGACGACTCGGTAATCGCCGCCGGCGCCGAGGTGGGCGTGTAGAGTCCCATCAGCGCCGGGACGGAAACCAGCGCCAGCACTGCAAGAAGCGAGAAGCGGATCAGGTTCGTTTTCATGTCAGCTATGACCGGATACGACGGCTTCAGTTCGAAGCTTCTCCGGCATCGTGTCCTGTATGTCGGTTCGATGGTAACCCATCAGGGGCGCCAGTGCCTTCACCAGCTTGTCGGCCATGTCCTGCCACTGCGCTTCGGGGACGTGGGCACTTACCTGCGTCATCTCCAACCCGGCAAATCCACAGGGATTGATCCAGGAAAAGGGGGTGAGATCCATATCAACGTTGAAGGCCAGGCCGTGATACGTGCGTCCGCGCCGAACCTTGAGGCCGATGGAGGCAATCTTGGCGGCGTCGACGAACACTCCGGGAGCGCCATCCTTGCGGGTGCCGACCACCGCGTGGCCGGCCAGCACGTCGATAACGGCCTGCTCGAGGCGATCGACCAGGCAGCGCACACCCACGCCGAGCCGCTCCAGGTCGAGCAGCGGGTAGGCCACGACCTGGCCCGGACCGTGATAGGTCACCTGCCCGCCGCGATCGGTCTGGACCACCGGGATATTGCCCGGATTGATCAGATGCTCGGGCTTGCCGGCCAACCCCTGGGTAAACACCGGATCATGCTCGACCAGCCACAACTCGTCGGCCGTGGACTCATCACGCTCGTCGGTGAAATCGCGCATCGCCGCCCAGACCGTCTCGTAGGGCTGACGACCCAGGTGGCGAACCAGGAGTTCCCGGGCTGAACCCTTGGCTGATTGGCAGGATGTAACCATTATCAATGCCCCATCATCCGTCTACCGTCTCCCATCTTCCGTCTCCCGCCCCGCATTCAAAGCGTCATCACCACCGCCGGCACGTCCCGAACTTCGGAATACACCGACTCCAGGTGAGAGCGTGATCGGACCTCGATGGTCACGGTAATGCTTTCGAAACGACCATGGCGGCTAGGACGCACGCGAACATCCTTTTCATCCGGAAGTTCGGCATGGCGCCCAATGGCGCGCAGCACCTCGGCCATGACATCCTCGCCGCTGCGCACCATGGCCTTGACCGGCCAGCGGCAGGGAAACTCAAGCGGACCGTCGTCGTGCTCGACCATGTGCAGCCGTCAATCGCCTCCGAACAATCCGCCCAGCCACAACCGCACGCTGTCGGTGGCGCGGCCGAAGAAGCCGGCCTCCTCGATGTCGGTCAGCGCCACCAGCGGCCGCTCGGCCACCGACTCGCCATCCAGGCTGATCACCAGCCGGCCCAGCTCGCTGCCCGCGCTGACCGGAGCAGTCAGCGTATCGTCCATTTCCAGGCGCGCTTCGAGCGCCTCGTAACGACTGCGCGGAATGGTCACGAACAACTCGTCCTCGATGCCCAGATCGATCTTGTTGTCACGCCCCCGCCAGATGCGCTCGCTGCTGAGTTTGTCTCCGGCCTCGTAGAGCTGGTAGGTCTCGAAGAAGCGGAAACCGTAGTTGAGCAGCGACTGGCTGGCCGTGGCACGGGCGTCCTCGCTGTCGGTGCCCATGACCACGCTGATCAGGCGCATGCCGTCGCGGCTGGCCGAGGTCACCAGGCAGTAGCCGGCACTGGAGGTATGCCCGGTCTTGAGGCCGTCAACCGAGGGGTCGCGCCACAACAAGCGGTTGCGGTTGTGCTGGCGAATGCCGTTGAAAGTGTATTCACGCTCCGAGTACCAGGAATAGAAATCCGGAAATTCCCGGATCAGGGCGGCGGCCAGAATGGCAATGTCGCGTGCCGTGGTGTACTGGTCGGGGTCTGGCAGACCGGTGGCATTGGTGTAGTTGGTGCCGGTCATGCCCAGGCGGGCGGCGGCATCGTTCATCATGCCGGCAAAGACCTCCTCGGAACCGCCGACATGCTCGGCCAGCGCCACGCTGGCGTCGTTGCCCGACTGGATGATGACACCCTTGAGCAACTCCTCGATACCGACGCGATTGCCGACCTCGACAAACATCCGCGAGCCGGGCATGCGCCAGGCATACTCGGAAATGACCACTTCGTCATCCAGCGACAGGTTGCCGTCACGAATCTCGGAAAACACCAGGTAGGAGGTCATCAGCTTGGTGATGCTGGCCGGCTCGACCCGGGCATCGGGTTCACGCTCGGCGATGGTCTGGTTGCTGTGATAGTCGACCAGCACGTAACTGGTCGCACCCACGGACGGCGGTGACGGTACCGGCGACTGGGCCAGGGCCGGGGCGGCCGACAGCACCAGGGTCAGCGCGATGATCTTGATCAGGGAGAAATGGGAAATCATGTCGATTGGACGATTGTGAGTCTCGGTCTCAGGGATAGACATATTGTGCCGGACCGAAGCCCAGTTCGGTGACCCGTTCGATCAGGGATCGGGCACGCTCGACCTGGTCGATCGGGCCGACCCGAACGCGCCAGATAGGCCCGCCGGCATTGCGTGCCGTTTCGGTGTGTATGGGTCCCAGGCCGGCGTTTTCAAGCCGTTCGGCCATGCCGCGGGCGCGATCCTGGTCGGAAAAGGCGCCCACCTGGACAAATACCGGCACTCGGGCCGGTCGCGGCGTCACGCCCTGATCCTCGTCAAAGGTAATCGCGCGCACCTTCACCGGCGCCGTGCCCTTGTCGACCATGTCGAGCTTGACCGCCGCCGCCCAGGACAGGTCGATGATGCGATCGGGATGGAACGGGCCGCGGTCGTTGATGCGTACGATAATGGTCTTGCCGGTATCGAGCCGGGTCACCTCGGCCCAGGTCGGCAGGGGCAGACTGCGATGCGCCGCGGTCATGCGGTACATGTCGTAGGGCTCGCCCGACGAGGTCGGGCGACCATGAAACTTGGTGCCGTACCACGAGGCAATGCCGCGTTCGGCGTAGCCCTCGGCAGTGGAGCGGACGTGATAGGTCTGGCCGAAGACCTCGTAGGGACTGTGATTGCCGTAGGCGCTGGGGGGCTCGGGGCGCGGCTGGGGTGTCTCGATCAGGGCCGGATCAAGCTGATCGTCCGGGGCCCCGTCGACCTCGGGCCCGGGCATGCGGACCTCGCGCCCGCAACCGGCCAGCAGCACCGCCACGGCAATGAGCGGCAGTGCAGTACGCATCACTGTTTGCGCTCCCGGATGGCTTCGGCCAGCTGGATGACTGCCATGGCATACAGCGGCGAGCGGTTGTAGCGGGTGATGACGTAGAAATTGTTCAGCCCCACCCAGTACTCCCGGCCGTTCTCGGTCTCGAGTTCGACCAGCGTGGCCGGCGTGTCGGGCGAGAGGCCATCGCGGTCGAAATCGATGCCCTGCCCGGCCAGCTCTTCCAGGCTGGTGGCCAGGCGCGGATTGAACTCGAAGTCCAGGTCATCGGGCACGCCATTGACCGGCAACACCGTCAGGCCATCCGGGTCCCAGTCATGTTCGGCCAGGTAATTGGCCACCGAGCCGAGTGCGTCGGGCAGCGAACGCCACAGATCCCGCGAACCACTGCCGTCGAAATCCACGGCATAGGCGCGGTAGCTCGACGGGATGAACTGGCCGATCCCCATGGCGCCGGCGTACGACCCCCGCACCTCGTTGACCGGCAGGTTTTCTTCATGGGCCAGGCGCAGGAACTGGGCCAGCTCGCGGGAAAAGAAGGCCGCGCGCCGGGGGTAGTAGAAGCCCAGCGTGGCCAGCGCATCGATGACCCGGAAACTGCCGGTATTGACCCCGTAGTTGGTTTCCACGCCGACGATGGAGACAATGATCTCCACCGGCACGCCGAAACGCTCGGAAACCTCTTCGAGCAGATCGCGATTGGCGCGCCAGAACTCCGCGCCCGCGTCAATGCGCGTTTCGGTCAGAAAAATCGGTCGGTACTGATACCAGGGCCGCGCCTCGGCCGGCCGCGTCATGGCATCGATGATCGACTGCTGATACCGCGCCTCGGCCAGCACGGCCCACACCTCGTCGGCATCCAGCCCATGCTCGCTCACGGCCATCTCGACAAAGGCTTCGGCACCTGGATGAACATCATCGGCCTGGGCCGCAACAGAAACAGACAACAGCAATCCAATCAGCAAACGCATCAGCATCTCATCTCGATAGCCAGACATCAGTCAATATAGAAACCCCCAACAAGCAAAGGTTTCCACCCACCCCCAACCCCGAATTCTACCCCTTAAACCACCCCCAAACACTTCACACTTCACACTTAACACTTAACACTCAAAGCCCCCTCACCCCATAAACCGCCGCCGACTATAAAGCCCCATCACAATCCCGAACGCCGCCAGCAACGTCACCGCCGATGTCCCCCCGTAGCTGACCAGCGGCAGCGGCACACCAACCACCGGCAACAGGCCCGAAATCATCCCGACGTTCACGGCCACATACAGGAAGAACATGAACACCAGGCTGCCGGCCAGCAGGCGGCCGAAACTGTCACGGCACTGGCTGGCCAGATACATGCCGCGCCCGACAATGCCGGCATACAGCGCCAGCATGACCAGTACGCCGACAAAACCGAACTCTTCGGCCAGCACGGAGAAGATGAAATCGGTGTGGGGCTCGGGCAGGAATTCCAGGTGGGACTGGCTGCCGGCCAGCCAGCCCTTGCCGGTCAGACCGCCCGAGCCGACCGCGATCTTCGACTGAATGATGTTCCAGCCCTGCCCCAGGGGGTCGGATTCCGGGCTGAGAAAAGTCAGGATGCGATGGCGCTGGTACTGGTGCAACTGCAGCCAGAGCACCGGGGCGATGGCGGCCAGGCCCAGCAGCATGAGCAGAATCAGGCGCCAGCGCAGGCCGGCCAGGAACAGCATGCACACGCCGCTGGCGCCGATGAGCACGGACGTGCCCAGGTCGGGCTGCATCACGATAAGGGCCACCGGCAGGGCAATCAGTGCCGCGGCCATGAACAGGGTGGACCAGTTCGGCGGCAGGCTGCGACGGTAGAACAGCAGCGCCAGCATCAAGGGCAGTGCCAGCTTCATCGCCTCGGAGGGCTGGAAACGGATCACGCCCAGGTCCAGCCAGCGCTGTGCTCCCCGGCCAACGCCGAACAGCAGCACGGCCACCAGCGTGAGCAGGGTGGCGAGAAACAGCCACGGCGCCCACAGTCGCAGCAGCCGCGGCGGCACGTGCGCCAGCACCACCAGGATGACCAGGCCCATGCCCAGGCGCACCGCCTGACGCCAGACCAGGCCGATCTGCTGTTCGCCGGCCGAGTACAACACCAGCATGCCGAACCCCATCAGGACCAGGAGCATACCCATCAGCCATGGGTCCAGACGCCACTGTGGCATCAGGGATCCCGTTCGATCGGCCAGCAACGGGCTCACGGTGCCTCTCCCTTGTCCATGAGCCCCAGCTCGGCGGCGGCCTTGATGACCTTTCCGGCCGCCGGGGCCGCCACGCGGGCTCCGCCACCGCCGTGTTCGGCCACCACCACGACCGCGATCTGCGGGTCATCGAACGGGGCAAAAGCAGTAAACAGCGCGTGATTGCGCAGGTGCTCGGGCAGCTCATCCTGCTCGCGCTCATCCACGCCCTCGGCTTCACCGGGTCGGCCGAAGACCTGGGAAGTGCCGGTTTTACCGGCCAGCCGCACTGGCACGTCGGCGGCGATAGCCCGGGCCGTGCCGGACGGCCCGTGCACCACGGCCTCCAGGCCGGAAAAAACGGCCGCCCAGTCGGCATCGGCATGCTCGACCATGCGCGTCGGTTCGGTCGGCACGACCAGCCAGGGGGGCGCGGTCTGGCCGCGCCCGGCCAGCGCCGCCGTGGCGTGGGCCAGTTGCATGGGGGTGACCACGGTAAAGCCCTGACCGATACCGGTAATCACCGTCTCGCCGGGATACCAGGGCTCACCGAAGGTGGCGCGCTTCCAGCTACGCGTGGGCAGGACACCGGTGAGTTCTCCCGGCAGATCCAGGCCGGTGGCACGTCCCAGGCCGAACAGTGCCAGTTCGCGCGATATGCGGTCGATGCCCAGGTCGACGGCCAACTGGTAGAAATAAACGTTCACCGACTCGGCCAGGGCCAGCTCCAGGTCGACCCAGCCATGACCGCCGCGCCGCCAGTCGCGGTAACGCCGGCTGTGGCCGGGCAACTGGAACCACCCGCGAGAGAACACCCGGGTTTGAGGGGTGATGGCGCCGGTTTCCAACCCGGCCAGGGCGATGAACGGCTTGATGGTGGATCCCGGCTCGTAGCCGCCGGCCAGAAAGCGGTTGAACAGCGGGCGCTGGTGATGGTGCAACAGGCTGGAGTAGTCGAACTGGCTGATGCCATGCACGAACAGGTTGGGGTCGAAACCGGGCTTGCTGACCAGGGCCAGCACCTCGCCGTTGTGAACATCCAGCACCACCACCGCCCCGGCATAGTCGCCCAGGGCCTCGTGCGCGGCGTCCTGCAACTGCAGGTCCAGCGTGAGCTGCAGGTCCTCGCCCGGGACCGGGTCCTGGCGCTCGATCACGCGCAGCACGCGCCCCTGGGCATTGGTCTCGACCCGCTCCAGCCCCGGCTGGCCGTGCAGCAGGTGTTCGTAGTGGCGCTCGATGCCGGTCTTGCCCACATGGCTGGTGGCACGGTACTGCTCGCGCCCCAGCCGGCGCAGGTCGCGCTCGTCGATGCGCCCGACATAGCCCACCACGTGCGACAACAGCTCGCCATGGGGGTAATGGCGGGTCAGGTAGGGTTCGATCTCGACACCGGGGATCTGGTGACGATGCACCGCCAGTCGCGCGACCTCTTCGTCGCTGAGGTTGCTCTTGAGGGTGACCGATTCGAAGCGGCGCTGGCGCATGCGCTGGCGCTGGAAGCGGCGCTGCTCCTCGGCGCTGATGGTGACCAGCTCCGACAGTCGCTCGACCGTCTCTTCCAGGCCCTCGGTCCGCTCGGGCACGATGGCCAGCCGATAGGCCGGACGGTTCTCGGCCAGCACGCGGCCATTGCGATCGAGAATCAGGCCGCGATTGGGCGCGACGGCATTGAGCCGGATACGGTTTTCGTCGGCGCGCGCCGCGTAGCGTTCATGCTCGCCCAGTTGCAGGGTGCCGAAGCGCCAGCCCAGCACCAGGAAGATCGCCAGCATCACGGTCACCACGAAGCGGAAGCGACGCTGGATCAGCGCCAGTTCCTCGCGCTCGTTGCCAAGCGTGCCGCTGTGTTGCCGGTCGATCATATGCGCTGTCGGCGTTCGAACTGACGCAGCCGGTCGAGCAGCAGGAACAGCCATGGCCAGACCACAAGCCCGACCAGCGGCGCCAGCCACCAGGCCACGGACGGCCAGGCATCGTCGGTCAGGCCGACGATCCACAACTGCACGATGCGGTCATTGAACAGCAGGGCCATCACCGCGGCCGCCTGTTGCCACGGCGGGAAAAAGCGCAGGCGATTGCGGAAACGCTCGGTCAGATAGCTGATCACGAGCAGGCTGAGCGCATGCTGACCCAGCAGACTGCCGGTCAGCAGATCGAGCAGCAGCCCGAGGATGAAAGCCTGGCCTAACTGACGCAGCCGACCGGCTTCCAGGTTCCAGTAGATCAGCACCAGCGCGACCCAGTAGGGTCGGGCCGGGGCCACCGCTTCGGGCAGCGGCATCAGGGTCAGTACCAGGGCTGCCAGCAGCGACAGCCAGAGGACATACGAAGTGGAATTGGGACGGCTCATGGCTGATCCTCCCCGCCCACATCGTCTGGGCTGTCGGCTTCGATATCGGCTTCGGTGTCGATTTCGGCGTCGGCCTCGTCTGTCGTTGTGCCGGCGTCATCCACTGATTCAGCAGGCTCCGCGTCGGGCTCGGCCATGGCCACCACCAGCACATGCCGGGCGCGGTCCAGCCGGCCCAGCGGCCGGGCATCGGCACGGGCGAACGGCTCGCCGGAACGGCGCGTGACATCGCGAATTTCGGCCACCGGCAAGCCCGGCGGAAAGACCCCGCCCAGCCCTGAGGTGATCAGCACGTCGCCGGGCACGAGATCGACATTCATGGGCAGGTCGGTCAGGCGCAGCGAGTTGATCTGCCCGGTGCCATAGGCCACCGTACGCAAGTCGGTGCGGCGCACCCTGACCGGCAGGGCATGGTCCGGATCGGAAATCAGGATCACCTGGGCGGAGTTGCGGGCCAGGCGGTCGACCTGGCCGAGCACCCCCTCACCATCGATGACCGGCTGCCCGCGCTCCAGTCCATCGCGGCGTCCGCGATTGATCATGACGCGGTGCGAGTAGGGATTGAGGTCGACATTCATCAACTCCGCCGCGCGATAGGCCAGCTGAACCCGCCCGGTGGCATCCAGCAATTGCCGCAACTCGGCATTCTCGCGATCGAGTTCTTCGAGCATGATCAGCTCGGCGCTCTGATCGCGCACCTGCTGTTCCAGCAGCGCCACACGGTCCTGCAGTTCGTGGCGCGTGCGCAGCTCCTCGCCCAGGCGGCGACCGAAGGCAAACGGCGCCTCGATGGCAAGCAACACAGGTTCGACCACGGCGGTGGCGCGATTTCTGATATCGGCAACATAGCCGCCGCGATAATCCAGCACCATCAGGATGATGGCCAACAGGCAGTAGATCATCAGCCTGGCCGTTCGGGCGGCCAGGTCACTGGCGGCAACCGTGCCCCAGGTGCCGAGCGGCTGGTTCACTTGCCGCCCCGGCCCCTGCACTGGCACGGCAGATCAGCTGGCAAAGAAGAAATCGCCCTTGTTTTCATCCATCATTTCGAGTGCGCGGCCACCACCGCGGGCCACGCAGGTGAGCGGATCGTCGGCAATGATGACCGGCAGCCCGGTCTCTTCCATCAGCAGCTTGTCCAGGCCGCGCAGCAGGGCGCCGCCACCGGTGAGCACAATGCCGGTTTCGGCCACGTCGGCGCACAGCTCCGGCGGGGTCTGCTCCAGGGCGGTCTTGACCGCGCCGACAATGCTGGCCAGGGCCTCGTTGAGCGCCTCGAGCACCTCGTTGTTGTTGAGCGTGATCATCTTGGGCACGCCCTCGGCCAGGTTGCGCCCGGAAATCTGGATTTCCTTTGTCTCGTCGAGCTGATGGGCGCAGCCGATGTCGACCTTGATGCGCTCGGCCGTGGATTCTCCGATCAGGGTGCCGTAGGAGCGGCGCACGTAGTTGATGATGGCCTCGTCGAAGTGATCGCCGCCCACGCGCACCGAGTTGGAATACACGATGCCATTGAGACTGAGCACGGCCACTTCCGTGGTGCCGCCACCAATATCGAGCACCATCGAGCCACGCGCCTCGTGAATGGGAATACCGGCACCGATGGCCGCAGCCATGGGTTCCTCGATCAAAAACACTTCGCGTGCACCGGCGCCCTCGGCCGACTCCTTGATCGCGCGGCGCTCGACCTGGGTCGAGGAACAGGGCACGCAAACCAGCACGCGCGGGCTGGGACGCAGAAAGCGCGAGGAATGCACCTTCTTGATGAAGTGCTGCAGCATCTGCTCGGTCATGTTGAAATCGGCGATCACGCCATCCTTCAGCGGCCGGGTGGTGCGGATATTGCCCGGCGTGCGGCCCAGCATCTGCTTGGCCTCGGCACCGACCGCGGCCACGTTCTGCGGCCCGCCGGGGCCACGCTCCATGCGCACGGCCACCACCGAGGGTTCGTTGAGCACGATGCCCTGACCGCGCACGAAAATGAGGGTATTGGCCGTGCCCAGATCGATGGACAGGTCGTTGGAAAAGATACCGCGCAAGCGTTTGAACATGATAAGAGAGGGATAACCCGTTCGAGGTTGCAAAAGACCGACTAATTTAGCAACGGTGCCTCGATCCGGCAACAGCAATCGACCCTGAAATTGCAAATCCGGCTGATCTGCGGGGTTTCGGTACAATCGCGCACTGACTCTCACCCTTTATTCGTCAGGAGTGCTTCATGTCCGTACTGATCTGCGGCTCCATGGCCTACGACAACATCATGGTCTTTCCCGAGCGTTTTCGCGATCATATCCTGCCCGACAAGACCCACATGCTCAACGTGGCCTTCCTGGTGCCGGAGCTGCACCGCAACTTCGGCGGCTGCGCGGGCAACATCGCCTACAGCCTGAAGAAGCTCGGCGGCGAACCGCTGCCCATGGCCACGGTGGGCCCGGATTTCGACGACTACGCGCGCCACCTCGACCGACTGGGCATCTGCCAGGACTACGTGCGCGTACTGGGCAACCACTGGACCGCCCAGGCCTACATCACCACCGACATCGACGACAACCAGATCACGGCCTTCCACCCCGGCGCCATGAGCGAGAACCACTGCCAGGCCGTACCCACCAATGCCGGCGTGCGCTTCGGCATCGTCTCGCCGGACGGCAAGCAGGCCATGCTGGATCATTCCGAGCAGTTTCACGCCGCCGGCATTCCGCATGTCTTCGATCCCGGCCAGGGCCTGCCGATGTTCGATGCCGACGAACTCAGACGCATGGTCGACCATGCCGACTGGCTGACCGTCAATTCCTACGAGTGGGAACTGCTCAAGGAAAAGACCGGCTGGAGCCGCGAAGACGTGACCCGGCGACTGCCCGGCGGCCTGATCGTCACGCATGGCGGCGAAGGCTCACAACTCTGGCACAATGGCAGCGAAGCAACCATTCCGGCGGTCAAACCGGAACGGGTGGTCGACCCCACCGGCTGCGGCGACGCCTACCGGGCCGGCCTGCTCTACGGGCTGGAACGCGACTGGGATCCGGTCGACGCCTGTCGGCTGGGATCCCTGCTGGGGGCGCTGAAGATCTCCCACAACGGGCCACAACACCACGATTTCCAGGCCGAACAGCTCCTCGAACGGTTCCGCGCGGAATTCGGCAGCGACATGCCGCCGGGTTGAGGTCTGTCCGGGCCGGACCCGATTGGGGTCCGGCCCGGGATATACGGGCTAGCGTACCTGCATCCAGTTCTGGCGACGACCTTCGGCAAGATCCTCGGCCCATCCGGCCGTGCCTTCGAGAACCTCTTCGTGATCACCGATGCGAATGGCCACGTCCACCCCATCGGCAATGACCTCGCCGGTATCCGGATCAGTAACCGGGTCGCCATCGCTGTCGAGCAGGGGCCGTTCGCGCACGGTAAAGCCGACGCCGGCCGGCGCGCCTTCGATGTCGCCGATGCGGCCGGTGTAGTCATCACCAAAAGCACCCTCGGCGCTACCCACGCGCAGCAGGTAGCCGGCATTGATACCGCCGACGGCGCAGGGGTCTTCGATAGGCTGATAGGTGCTGAACAGCACCATGTCCTGGACCACGCGCGGCTGTGTCAGCACGCGTTCGCCACCGGAAAACTCAACAAACCAGCCGTCGTAATCCTCGAGATCGATGTCCTCGCGCTCGCCCGTGTTACTACCACCGAAACTGCGGCTTGTCAGATCGCCGCCCGGGGTGCCGTTTTCCGGATCGAGGTCATAGATCACATAGAAACGCTGGTTGTCAGTGGTCGAGTTGTCACCGGTCTCGAAGAACTTGCCGGTGCCGAAGCTCACCACGAAGCCGTTGCCAAACGGCGGGTAGCTGGTCTGCGGCGCGGCCGTGATCGGCCCGCTGGTTGAATGGATCTCGTCGGCACTGCTCGAAGGACTGTTCAGATCAAAGCGCCACAATGAGCCGTGGAGGTCGCCGGCGTAAACCCAGCGGCTGTAATGTTCATCCGGCCGATCCATTGCAATGCGGGCCGTGGACAGACCATTGGGATTGCCACTGCTGCCGGTTCCTGCGGCAATATTCTCCGTCAGGTTGCCACTTTCATCGAAAACGAGAAGGCGCGAGTCATTGTTCTCCGAGCCATAGCCATTGCCGGCTACAACCACGAACTCCCCGGTGTCACTGCCATCATCGATACGGGCAATCCCCGGGGCGGCGAAGGTAAAGCCCAGATCGTCTCCGTCACCACCGAGATCCTCCGGCGTCACTTCCCACAGGACAGTGGGGTTGTTCGGATTGGTCACGTCAATGGCAAACAGGCCCTTGCCACCGGCACCGAGACCGCCCAGCAGAACCGTCTTCCAGCCACCATCCCAGTAAGCGTCGACAACCCTCATGCTGCCATCGACGGTGTAGACGAAATCGGTGCCCGGATCGGCCAACTCGGGCAGGCGCGGCCAGACGGCGCGCGGCACATAGCCCCAGATTTCATTGCCGGATTCGGCATCGATGGCATGCACGACGCCGGCGTTGCTGCCGACGTAGACCACGTTGCGCCGGCCGCTCTTGCTGCTCACGTGCGACTGGTAGCTTTCCCTGAGTTCTTCAACACGGTCCCAGCCGTGGTTGATGGGGCGCTGCAGGGCCGGTTCGCTGCCGACCACGGCGCCGATCAGGCTGGATCGATCCTGGAAGTTGCCATTGTTGCGCTGCTCATTTGAAGCATCGCCGCGCACGTAATTGATGATGTCGATCGCCTGATCGACATCATCCTGATCACTGTCGTCACCGCCGAGAATCTCGATCATTTCGGCGAGCAGGTCGGCATTTCCGGGTTCGAAATCACCATTACTGGTTATGAGGCCACGATCCTCCCAAGCCGGCATCTCCTCGCTGGCCCGCCAGATCTCCGTCGCCGAACCGTCCGGATTGCGCTCGCCAACCACGTCACCGGTCCAGTCTTCCGGGTCGGCCAGAGTACGGAATCCAATGCTGTCCAGACGCATCACGGCCCCGGAGTTCAGGCTGCTGAACTCGGAACGAGCATCGGCGATGATCTGCTGGAAGATCTCGTTCATCGCTTCGATCAGACCCTGCTCATCCTCGGCCATCAGGGCCTTTTCCGTGCCACCGGCTGCAGCCAGCCTGTCCAGCGGGTCATCAGGCATTTTGGGGATGTCTTCCACGCCGGCCGGCAGGGCAAAACCGACAATATGGACATCGGCGCCGGTGACATTATGGAAGTCTTCGATGGCATCGGCAGCATCGTCCAGCGCTCCCGGCGGATCGTCACCCAGGCCGGTACCGTCGGCCGCAACCGATGGCAAACCGTCGGTAATCCAGACCGCGGCATTGACATCGCAAGATTCCGGCAAGTCGGGCAGGTCATCGTTCCAGCCCTGGTCCGGCCCGAAGGTGTTCGAGGTGCCGCTTCCCGCCTCCTCAAAGTAGTCGCGCGCGGTCTGCATGGTGCCTTCCAGCGGGGTCAGGCCGGCCGCGATCAGCGGCCAGGCCGGATCGGTCATCGCGTCCGGGTTCCAGTCGTGGCGCTGGGGCTGCAGTTTGGCTGTCAGGGCCGCCCAGTGAGCATCGTCAACCGCCGGATCACCGGTGTTGCCGCGAATCGGCACGTGAAGATAACCCTTGCCGGGTGCGGTGGTCGTTCTCCATTCCTTCTGATTGGTTTGCAGAAACACGGCACGACGACCCCAGCTGTCGATGCCACGCTGACGCTGACTGTCTACCAGAAACACATTCCAGCGCTGATTGCGGTCAGCAAACCAGAGCCCACTACCGATACCGGGTATATCATCCTCTACCGCCCCCGAATCCCGCAAATCACCAAACGACGTCATGTAGGTCGAGTCCTCATCATGCTCGTAGCTCGGGTCATAATGACAGTCCCACTGCTGGCCCCCACCGTCGCGATCTGTTCGGCAGTAAAAGCCAGTGACATTGTTATCCAGGTCCAGGGGCTGGTTGGTTGGTGTCCACGCATAACCTGGAATGGCGTCATTGAAGAACAGATAGATATCTTCGTCGTAAGGGTGCTGCGTGCGAAAACGCTTGATGTCGGAATCCCAACTTTGATTATGGTTGGGCTGATACCAGGATGGATTGGAGTCAGTGCTGAAGCGCACGTCAATCGCACGCTCGACCAGGTGCCAGCGGACCGTGCCACCGGAATTGAAATCACCTCGGTCCTGAGATGCGGGATGCTGCTGGTAGGACATCAGGCCCATATTGACGTTGTCTCGATAGTTGTCGATCAGCAGCAGCCCGACATCCTTGACAATGCTCGCCTTGCTGAGCGGTGAGCGCGCACCTGCCGGGCAATGGTCTGCATCCATATTCGGCCCCGGAACGCACTTGGGGTCGCTTCGGTCCAATGCCAGCCTTCCAGACGTGTCCTCCTGCATGCTTTCCGAGGTATCGGGGATCAGAAGGATATTGGGCGGTTTGCCGGTGGCCATGGCCAGGGGTTTGGGGGCGATATTGACGCCGGCAAGGGTCGGGGCGCCCACGCCCCAGGCTAGCAACGCAGTCAAAGCCGCCAGTGTGATTCGCTTCATTGTGTAACTCCCGTCTGCCACATGTTCAACAGCCATCCGACCCGATGCCTTCCAGGGCGCCACCAAAATACATCGTCTGCAGGATTACCTGGCCGGTACCGGCCGGGCCGATTCCATGGGCCAGCACCAGGATGGTGTCCCGCGACGATGAGTATTCCGGCATGCCATCCGGACCCTCGTTCGGGTTTTCGGTTTCCCCCTCCTTGAGTCCACAATCCGGCGGCAGCTCCAGGGCCACATACCGGGCCTCGCCATCGCCGGTGGAATCGGAAATCCAGCTCAGTGCGTCCATGCAGTCGGCATCGGCCACCACGGCGCTGCCACCGCAGGCGCGCGCGGTCGGGCAAGCGGCCGGCCGCTCTTCCAGGCTGACGAATGGATAGTCCAGCCCCGCGCATTTGGCGGCGCGGAAATCGCGCTCGGCGGTGCGCGCGGCCAGCTCGGCCATCTGCAGCGCCTGGTTGCGCTCGGCGTAACTGCCGGCCATGCGTTCCTGCAACACGGTGTTCTGCATGGCGCCCAGGCCCAGTATGGTCAGGATCAGCAGAAAGATCAGCGCCATGATCAGCGCCAGTCCGCGTGCCGGTGCAACAATTGCTTGGGGGTGGTTTTGCATGTTCATGGGCTCCTGCCGTCAGCGCACGATGATGCGATTGCGCACCGCCACGGTATTGGAATAGACCACCCGGATGCGCCGGTCGTCCACGTTCACGTTCAGACCATTGCCAAGGTCAATGGTCTGGGCCAGATCCTTGTTGTCGACTTCCTCGGGCGAGACCAGCACCAGGTTCAGCTCGACGGCGGCCACATTGCTCCAGTCGCCGATCGCGTTGTCGCGCGGGTCACGGAAGGTGTTGTCGCCTTCGGTACGGACAAAGACCTGGAGGTTTTCCACGCCCTCGGCCAGTTCCTCGAAAACGCAATTCGCCGCATTCGCAGCGTTGCAGTTGCGTACCCGGAACAGAGCCGGCCGCGGACGGGCGGCCGTGGACCCGGCACTCAGGCCGATAAAATAGTAGATCACCTCGGAACGATAGAACTCTGTGTTTTCGCGATAGGAATGGCTCCAATTGACGTTACGATTGCGCACGCCGGTGTGGTTGTTTCCCTGGCCCCGATTGAAGGCAGATGCGTTGGCATTGTTGTTATTGACAAAGATGTCGCCGACGCCAGCAGTGCAGTCAACCGCGGTTACAACAGTTCCTTGGTCGACTCCGGTATTGGCGGAACCGACACTACCGCCGGGGTCATCATCTGGACACACATTCAGAGCACTGGCATTGGGGTTGTTGGGCGGTGACCCCGTGCAACCGGTAATGCCGGTCACAGCCTCCATGGTTCGCAGGGCGATGACATCCGTACCGGCCAGCGCCCGCCCCGCCAGGGCAGGCGGCAGGCTGCTACCATCGAAGTGGTCCCAATTGTTGCTATTTCCGGGCCCATACTCCGGAAAAGCATAAGTATCGCCAGCTCCGGTGTTGGTATAGTCAAACAGCATGATTCCGCCGGCATTCACGATATCCGCAACATCACCGTCAGCACCTGAAGTATCGATAATGAGATTGAGCTCGACCGGCGCACCACTGCACATGGGTGCCGAGCCGGCCATGCGCAGATCGCGGTTAAGGCGTTCCATGGAATAGCGCGCACTTTCCTGGGCCCGGACCAGGCCGTCGGAAACGCTGTAGGTCAGCCGGTTGGCCAGGAACAACTGCACCAGCGCGCCAGTAACCAGCAGGCCGAGAATCAGCGCAATCAACAGTTCGATCAACGAGAAGCCGCGTGCACGGCGGTTGAACAATGTCTGCCTCATAGCCGACTCCTCAGAGTGACCGTTTCCTGGGTCGCGCTGCCGTTATCGGTGATGCGATCGTCCGACCAGGTCACGGTGGCGACAGCCTGGTTGCCCTGTTCATTGACAGTGATGGTGACACTACCGGGGAATTGTGCGTTGTAACGGGAGCTGTTGCTCGTGTAATAGCTGTTGACCTGGGCCGGCGTGTCGCCGGCGCGCACCCGGTCGAGCGCATCCCCGGCCAATGTGGTGGCGAGCGAGTAATGGTGGGCGCTGTGGCTGTTGACCAGGGCATTGGACTGCATGGCCGCCACGGCCAGCAGACCCAGCGCCAGCACGACCACGGCAATCAGTACCTCGATCAGGGTCAGGCCACGCTGAGCACGGGGGACGGCGCCAGGCGCTACCATTGCACTGCACTCCTTGTCGATCATCCTTGGACTGGTCGCAATCATGGGCATCACATCATTCACAGGGCTCGACCATTACCTGGGCACGCCCCACGTGGGAGACATCGACAGTACGTCGCAGCGTTTGCCCCGCGCTGCAGTTGGCCGGCTGCACATGCAGGCTGAAACTGAAGTTACCCGCAGTGGCGCCGGCTACCGCGCCCATGGCATCAAAGTCGATTTCATCGTCGTCGTCCGAGACGATCGTGAAACGGTCCGGCAGCCCGTCCCACTGGCGCAGCATGTCATTGCCGACTCGAACCACCCAGCCATCGGCCCAGTCGCCACCGCAGGTCAGACCATCGCTGGATGCGCACAGGCGCACATCCTCACCGCGCTTGACGGCCTCGGAGCGGGCAAAGTTGAGTGCCGAGACCAGTGAATTGGCCTCTGCGGTGACGCGATTGGACTGGATGAACTGCATGAAGTTGGGCACGGCGAAGTTGGCCAGCACGACCAGGACCACGACGGTGATCATCAGTTCGATCAGACCGATGCCCTTGCTCAGATTTTTCACGGCCGCTGACCTCGGACTTGCGCGGTACGGATATTCATGCTATCGGCGCCTTGGCATCTTGTCAAAAGTCATTTCGGCAGTACATCACATTATTATAGACACAGCGTGATTTCAATCGCGGCAATTCCCCGCGGACGTCTCGCGCACACCGGAACGACAGCCTGACAACGCCGCCGCGCCAGGCCGGCGCGTGACACCGGGAGACTGTTGTCGCGCCGGCAAAACCGCTATAATGCCACCCGCCCGAATGCGCTGCTGCCAGGCGGCGGCGTCTGCCGAGGTTCGTGGGGCCGTAGCTCAGTTGGGAGAGCGCAGCAATCGCACTGCTGAGGTCAGGGGTTCGATTCCCCTCGGCTCCACCATTTTCCCGTTTACATCGGCCATTCTGTCGCGGCAGGCGAGCGGTTCAGACCTCCACCGAATCCGGATTGACGCCTGACCCGGCCATTGTCGTTCCCTGCCCCAGCGTGTATCCCCGGCATGTCTCGCCGTGCTTCTGGTAGAGCCGTGGCCGGCGTGGCTCGAGCAGGCCGAGATGGGGCGGACGGATGCGCTGTTCGTCTTCCCGCGACTCTTCGCGTTGCTGGCGGGCATGCTCCCGCATCAGGGTCGAGCGTGCCAGTTCCAGCAAGGCCGAACGGGCCTCCGGCGCGGGAACGGCATCGGCAACGAAGTCGGAATCGGCATCGTCTTGTTCGGCGCGAAGCTCCGCCACCGTTTCGATGACACTGAATCCCCACTGCCGGGCTCGCTGCCAGGCGGCCGCGAAGCCGGCCAGGGCGTGGCGCGGGTCGGACATGGACTCGACCAGCGCATTCAGCCGGGCCAGTTGCTGTTCGATGTCGGCCAGCCCCAGCAGGCCGCTGTCGGGGTTGAAGTGCAGGCGGCGGCTGTTCATGTAGCTCACAAGTTTTAGGCGGCGAATGCAGGCGGTCTGGTAGTCGGCGGTTTCCAGCCGCGTGGCCTCGGCCCGAAACAGGGTTTCGGCGGTGCGGTAGAGCTTGGCGGCGCGCTGACGGTCGAGATCCGGGTGGCGGGTATCGCAGGCGAGATGGTCGAGCATGTCGATGACACGGGGATCGATCCAGACGGCATGGCCATGGCGATTGTCGCGCGCCTGCTGGAACAGCGGGCTGAGACAGCGCTTATGCTCGATGCATTCGGAACGCAGACTGACCAGGTCAAGCAGGCGCCGGTCGCAGTCGCACATGGCCCGTTCCAGCGACTGTATCACTTCCGGATCTTTCCGCCCGCTGCGGCGCAAGGCAATGGCCTGGTCCAGGCAGGTCGCCACGCGCATCTGCGCGGTGTCCCGGGCGGCCTGGCGTTGCTGCCACCGCGAAGAGGGGATGCAGTCTTCCAGCCCGCCGTAGACGATTTCCCAGGCGGTGGCGCCCCGGTTGGCGACATCCTGCTCCAGCACCAGCGCGTCCAGCCCCGGCCGGTCGTCCCGCGCCACTTTCAGGTGGGTGGGGCGCAGCCCCCGGGTCAGCCCCAGCCCGGTGAAACGCCAGTTCGAATAAGCCAGGGAGGTCGGCAGACCCTCGCCGGGCTTGATGTTGTCGACGCCGCCCTCGCGGCCGAAATAGATGCCGGAATGATCGCCCTCCAGCATCGCTTCACCCTCGGCAATGGCCCGCACCTCGGCATCGGACAATCGCTCCCAGCCCTGCTCGCGCGCCTTGCGCTGGGCGGCAAAGGCCGGCCCGGGGCAGTTGAGGATGTTCTCCGGTTTCAGATCGGTATGGGTGACGTCATCGGCCAGCAACCGGTGCCCGTTGCGCATGAGGTTGGCCGCCATGCGCAGGCGATAGCTCAGGGGGCAGTCCTCGACCAGGCGACGCCGGGCGTCGAAGTCCGACAGCATGCCGTCGGCATTCCAGTCGGTCACGGCCAGCAAGAGCTTGTATTCGTCGTCGACCCACACCTGGTGCAGCAACGGCCCGAGGTGGCGCAGAAACTGCCGCGGCGACGGCGCCGGCGGATACTCCGGCCAGGGTGCGTCCGGTGTGTCAGTGGCCGGCCTTTCGGCATGCAGCGCGGTCAGGGTACCGGCAATGATGTCGCGTGCCAGGGCCTTGCCGTGACGCGCGCGGTCCAGCAACGCAGGTGCCTGCACGGTGTGCACGTACTGATGCGCCTGGATCAGTCGCACCAGGTCGCCGACCGATTCGAACGGCACGGCCTTGACCGCGACCCGGTGCCGCTCGCTGCGGTAAACCGCCACGTTGCGATGGTGCCCGCGCATGGCCGGCATGCCATCGGCCATGCGCTCCAGCATCCAGCGCCGCCCCTGCATGACGAAATGGTCCAGGTTGTGAAAGCAGGCTGCGCACTCCTCACCGGCACCCCAGATGCGCTGCTCGGCGGTCTTGCGATATGACGGCTTGCCGATGCTGATCAGGCGATCGCGCACCCGGGATTCGGCCAGGGCGTTGAAGCGGGCTTCAAAGGCGTCGCCCGGCGGCAGGAATCGCACCCGGCCATCGCGTCCGCGAAAAGCCGGACCGCGGCGATTGCCCAGAAACAGGGTCAGCAGCGACTGACGGTAATGGCCGTCGGGCTGGCGGTGCGGGCGCAGACACAGCCGCAGCGACACCGGACCCGATGGTGGCGTGCCGGCTTCGAAGTCGAAATGGCGCATGGCCTGCCGGAACGGCTCGCGATTACAGCGCTCGGCCCGACCATCGAGCGTCATGCTGTGATCGAAGTTTTGCACCGCGGCCTGCAAGTCGCGCGCGGCCACTTCGCCACCGTCCGGCAGCCACTGCGCCATCCAGTCGGCCACGGCGCTGCTGCCCTGCCCGTGGGCATTGAGCAGCATGAAGACCCGCTCGAAGTAGCCTGAGCGCAACTCGGCATCGCGTCGGACTTCGGCGACGTCGTGACGCCGGCGCTGCCTGTACAGTGGGTCCTCGATGCGCGCGTAGATCCGGACGCGCCCGGTATTGAAGATGCGGAAGCGGCCCGGCGAGGAGTGATACTGAAAACGCAGCGCCACGTAGCAGACGGCCGAACTGGAACAGGCAACGATGCGCGTGGGCCTGGCCTGAAGCCCGGCGAACCCGGCCCGACCGAGCACCGAGTCATCCTCGCCGCTGCGATCGGGCAACAGCGGCACGCCCGGCATGAGACGGGCAAAACTGGCCACCAGCATCTGCTCACGGCGCAGGCTGCGCTGAAGTGCCGTTCCATGCAGCTCACGATCAGAGCGCCAGAGCGACAACCAGCGGCGAAACAGGGATTCGGTCAATGGAATAATCGTTATAGTTGAGGACCGTCACACAAAACTGTACTGGAGCCCCGGGCTGGCGGCAAGCGCCGCGACAGTCTGTTCCCGGGCAAGCCGCCTCGAATTCACCCGACAACCAAGGAGAAAAGCCATGAAATTCAGAACCATCCTGCTGGCCCTGCCGCTTGCGCTGCCGTTGCTGACCGGGTGCGGTGTCGACGAGTCGAATGGCGAGGATGCACCGGCCGCGACCAATGGTCACGCCTTCTACCTGGGCGATATCGGCATGCGCGGCATGGAATGGCGCGGCGAGGCCACTCTGCTCGAGGCCGGGCTGGAGTTTGCGGACGCCAGCCTGGACATGAGCACCATCCGTTTTTCGCTCAACGCCGATCATCGCGACATGACCGAGTTCGACAACCCGCCGCTGGAGTTTCGCGGCGAACCGGTCACGCTGGCCCTGCGCATCGGCGGACTGGTCCAGGACCGCGAGCCCGGCCGAATCATGGTCGAGATCAATTCCGTGCGGCCGAGCTTCAGCGGCGGCCCCGGGACGGCCTCTACCGAGGAGCTGATCGAAGACCTGGCCGCCAACGGGGTGGTGTTGCCGGAGATCGACCGGGATAACCCGCCGGTGGTCACCTTCGAGGTCATGGCCGCCGACGAAGACAATCGCGAGATCACGCTGAGCGCCGACGTCGACTGGATCGGCAGCATCCGGATGCGCGACGGCGAGCGCGCCGCGCTGTAGTTCGCCACAAGGAATGGCCACCCGGCAGGCTGCCGGGTGGCCGGGCGATCAATTCAGCCGACCGGCCACGCCCTCAAGCGTGCCGGACAGGCCCGCCAGGCGGTGGCGGGTCTGACCCTCATGGTCGCGGGCCTGTTCGGCCACTCTGGCCGACCAAGCGCGCAGTTGCTCTGGCAGCTCACCGGCCGGTTCACCGTTGGCCAGCACGTGGTCGGCCGTTCGGAGCAGTTCGCGAATCGCGGCCAGTTCCGTCTCATCGAGACGCTTGCCGCGCTCGAGTTGGTCGAGCCAGGCACGTGCCACCACCGGCTCGGCCGGCCAGCTGACCTGGTCCTGCTGCTGGGGATTGAAGGCATCACCCTGGTCGACCAGCCGTGCCGCGGCCAGTTCGTTGGCGCTGAGGTAGTCGCTGGGCAGCAGTTCGAGTACATCCAGGCCACGCACGATCTCGGTGCCGTAGACGCGGCCGCGGTACCAGTAGGCCGACCAGTAGCCGCCGGTGACCAGTGCTTCCTCGTCGATCGGACCACGGTCGAAGAAGGCTATTTCCTTCGGGCTGGACGCATCGGTGAAATCGAACACCGAGATGCCGCCCTGGTACCAGGCCTGCACCATGATGTCGCGGCCGGGCACGGGCAGCAGCGAGCCGTTATGGGCCACGCAGTTTTCCTGCTCGGTCTGCGGGGCCGGCATCTTGTAGTAGGAGCGGAACACCAGTTCGTTGTCGACGATCTCGTAGATGGCGTTCGCACCCCAGGTCAGCGGGTCGGAGGCGCGGCAGCGTGGCCGGGTCCCGCCGCCCCACTCGTCGGTGAAGATCACCTTGCGGCCATCATTGCTGAAGGTGGCCGAGTGCCAGTAGGCAAAGCTCGGGTCGACCACTTCATGGATGCGCTCGGGATTGACCGGGTCGGAGATGTCGAACAGGATGCCGTTGCCCGAGCAGGCGCCGGCGGCAATCTGCTTGTCGGGAAACACCGTGATGTCATGGCAATGGTTGGTCTCGGCCGAGGTCTGGGTGTCCGGGCCGTGATCGCCGCGCTCCCACAGGCCGGCCAGGATGCCGGTATCGGGATCGGCAAAGACCGCCGGTGAGTGCACGATGCGCGAGTCTTCGGGCCGATCAACAGGAATCTCGATCACGTCGATGCGAAAAAGCGCGGTCTGATCGTCGCGCCAGGGGTCCTCGTCGATGCAGCCGTCCATCTCCTCCTCTTCACGCACCGGGGCGGTACCGGAGTTGTAGACAATGAGCTTGCCATCCTCGCCCGGACCGGCAACCACGGTGTGGGTGTGCGAGCCGCGACAGGTCTGCACCTGGCCGACCTGCTTCGGGCGCGCCGGGTCGGAAATATCGAAGATGCGCAGGCCGCGGAAGCGATCGTCGCTGACCTTGCCGGCCACGCCAAGCAGCCCGCAGTCGGTGCGGCCACGGAACTGCTCGACCGACATGATCAGCAGATCGCCGACGATGGACACATCGCCCTGCCCACCGGGGCAGACCACGCCGCTGACCAATTCCGGGGTTCGGTTCTCAGCGATGTTGTAGAGCTTGAAGCCGTGGTAATTGCCAACGGCCAGCAAATCGTCGGCGAAAGCCATGTCGGTGTTGGCAAAATCCAGTAGCGAGGGGCGATCGCGGGCTTCGTCCTCTTCAGGTTCCTCACCATTGTCTTCTGCCTGCAACTCACGCAGGCGGCTGGTCGGCAGGGCGGCCGGGTTGTCCGGATCGAAGAAGCCGTCGGGCTTGGGCAACGAGACCAGCAACTCCATGTTGTGGATCGCCTCGCCGGCATCGCGAAAGCCGGCGGCCAGGCCGGTGCGCGGATCGGGCGAATAGCTGGCCAGCATGACAGTCATGCGGTCGATCTCGGCATCCTGGTCGTTCTTGACGTCGCGGGCAAACTCGAACACTTCGGGATCCTGGGCCGCGCCGCGCGCGTCGAGCAGGTCCTCGACCATCACCAGCGCACCGCGGTGGTGCTCGATCATCAGCTCGAGGAACAGGGTGTCGAAGTCATCACCGCTGGCCGCTTCGAGTTCTTCCATCTGCTCCTCGGTCGCCATGCCCTCCATGCCGTGGTGATGATGATGGTGTCCATGGGCGCGCCAGTCACGGTCGGGCACCGGCTCGCCGCGCGCGCTCAGCCATTCGATCATGTAGGCAATCTCGTCCTTCTGCGAAGACTCGATGCGACGGGCCAGCTCGATCATGCCGTTGCGGGCCGTGCGATCGGCGACCAGCACGGTCATGTCCAGCGCCTGCTGATGGTGCGGAATCATGTCGGTCATGAACTGCACATCGGCGGCCGAGTAGCGCACGGCGGCGAGCTTGATGGCATCTTCGGCCGAAATCTCGCGGCTGTCTTCCCCGGGCTTGCCGGGCTGGATGATGGGGGCGGCAACCGCGGCGGCTGCCAGGCAGATGGAGATGAGTGCCAGTACGAAAAACCGCAGCAGAGTCGTGGGCAGATAATGCATGATTGACGGATTCCTGTTCCTGTCGCTTGTCGGCGACCTGTCGGGCCAAAGCGCTCGAATTTACCAGAATCGGCGTCAAGGCGCTTGTCCCCCGCTAGAGAGGTCCCAAGCGCAGGCGCAGTGGATCGGGCCAGTCCGAATGGTCCAGCAGTAGCAGACCGTATCCAATTCCGGCCAGTCCGGCCATCATCCCGTGAAGCGTCCTGAAGGGTCGTGCGCCGCAATGTATCGGCCCACTCGACAGCTCCGAGAGCAAGCGGTCTCTGATCACTTCGAGTTCAAGACTGCCCAGGGCATCGGGATAGGCCGGCTTGAGCCGGGAAAGCATGAGCAAATTGCCGAGATCGCCGTGACACAGGCTGTGGTTGTCTGTTTGAAGGCGACCGTGTACACCGCCCAGGGCGGCGTGCATGAGCGCACTACCATGCCGGGCTTGTTGCTGACCGATATCGACATCGGCCAGGGCAATACCCAGCGTTCCGTTGCACCATGCCTCGCCCTTGATGGTCGTTTGTCGATCATGAGCAGAAGGGTGTCGAGCATCGAAACGCCGCAGCTCGAAGTCGAATCCGGCCGCCTCGAACTCGACAGCCCCGGCGACCCTGTCGTCGACCTCGGCAATCGGATCCAGCGATTGCAGGCGCATCAAGGCCATGCGGATACCACTGCTGCCATGCGCCATGCCAGGCAAGGGCCGACCATCGGCCGTGGTACAGGACAGCCAGGCACACCCCGGATTGGCCGGGACATGATGGGCCAGGATTCTTTCGCGGGCGACTTGCGCGCAACGCATGGCGTCCGGGCTTCCGGTGCACCTTGCCAGTTCGGTGGCCGCCGCCAGGGCGCCGGCGCAACCGGCCATGAGATCCATCCGTTCATCCCGGGCAACCGTCTGTTCAAGCAGGGGCAGGAGCCGCTCTGCCCGTTCGATCCAGGCCGCATCGTCCAGCAGACTGGACAGGCTGCACAGACTGAACATCAGCCCGCCCAGCCCGGCATGGCCACCCGGGCCCGTGTCCAGCAATGCGGCCTCGCTCCTGTCCAGGGCAACGTTGGCCAGGCGCCGGGCATGATCCTCGAATTGCGCTTCACCGGCCGCGGCGAGACCGGCAAAGAAGACCGATATCCCCAGCACGCCGGTTTCCAGGCTGGTGTCGATGCCGGCCACGCGAGCCGAATCACCGGCCAGGTTGGCTTCGAACCAGTAGTCGCTGGTCTGACGGGACAGCAGCCACTCGCCCACCTCGGCGGCCAGGCTTCGGGGGTCGGCGGGCACGTTGCTGCCAGAATCTTTGCACTGCAGCGTGGGCAGTTCGTAGAGACCGAATGTCTGCTGGATCAATCGGACTTGTCGCTCGGTATCTGCAGCACCAAGCCGCCGCCACCGCCGACCGAGGGCCTGAGTGGCCGAAGGGGGCAAAAAGTCTGCAGCCACGCACTGCCCCTGCCAGATGAGTTCGCGCGAGCCCAGCCGGCCGTGGAATGCGGGGACGTCGCCCGCAAGCAGGCTGGATTGCTCATGGGAAGCCAACTGGCTGATGCCGGGGTGGCGGGCATCGGCCAGTTCGAGCTTCGCCAGTAGCTGGCCTCTGGCGCGCTTGTCGGCCAGACCCTCCGCGCCGTGCAGCGCGGACTGAAGGCGAGCGTAATGCCACGTCGTGCGTGGCAGGATGCGCACGATCTGCCCATCCAGACGCCGGGTTAAAGTGTCGGAGAAATCGGCTTGGTCAAGCAGTTCTCGAATGCTGTCGGCGCCGTCTCGAAAACCATCGGCCAGCCGTCGACCCAGGGATGGCCAGTCCGGCTTGAGGCTGTTCCCCAGGAAAGGACTATGCGTGGCGTCAATCGATTTCTCCACCCTGGAAAGACTCAGTCGCGCATCATCGTCAACGCTGACCTGCCACTCGTGCACCAAAGCCTTTGCCGAGGTGGCCAGCCCTGCCCGGTTTCTGGTCCGCACCCCACTACCCACCACCTCCCATGGCAGCAGGCCCAGCCCCAGCACGGTATCGAAGTGACTGATCTGGGGTGGGTCATACCAGGGCAAGTCGATTGCCACGCACACTTCGCAATCGACCATCACCGGTTCATCGGCGACAGCAATCACGTTCTCCGAATGCATGTCGCCCATTCCCAGCAAATCGGCAACCGCGAGCTGCAGACCAAAATGGTAGTGATAAGCTTCAAGTTGTTCCCTTGTGCGCGCCGGAACGGCTTCGATCCATTCCATCCAGCCATGCGTGCCGAGGTCGACGATGGCTGGCTGCCGCCGCGATGACTTGCCGCGAGCCTTCAGTACTTTCTCAAGGCACCACTGGAAGCTGGCTTCCATACCCAGGCTGCGTGGCTTGTATACCACCGTGTGGCCCGACGAAAATTCGAAACGCAGTGGGCGTTGTCCTTCGTTATGAGTTTCTTCACCCAGGGGCGTGATTCGCCTGAGCGAACCACTGCTTCCATGCAGCAAACCCTGCTCGATCAGCGCATGATTTTCAAAGTAGCGTTGCAGGGCCTCGGCGATTGCCCTGGCTTGCCGCGAAAGAATGCCACCGACGGTGTCGGGAAGCAGCGGGAAAGCGCCCGACATGAGATCGAGGCCATGCCGTTCAATCCACTGCCGCAAGTCATGTTCGGAGTCGCCGATTTCGACTGGGCCAACCGCGATGATCGACTCACACATCCGGAACACGACCGGTGTCAATCGATTAACGAGTTCGTCGTTCAGCAGTAGCTGAACACTTGCAAGTACTGAACCGGGATCAACCCGGCCCGGGTCGGTTGATTGTTTCAGCAGAACTGTTCGAACATCATGCAAATGATGTTCTACTGATTGCTGAAAGGACAGACGCGCCAGATCGGGAAACTGCCGGGCCATGATGGGGACCAGCCAGTCAGTTGAACTGGAGTCATGGGCCGGCTGCATCAGGTTCACCAAGTTTGGAGCAAGGATATTCAGGCAGGGGCTACAGAACGATCACCCATCGAAGTGTATGGTCATGACACCTGGCACTGGTTGAGAGAGCCGCATGGTGGCCGTAGCCACCATGCGGTGTACCTAAAGCCTGTCGCTTACGGGCACTGGTACCAGGTTCCGTCCGGGCACAGGGTGGCCGAGAACGGGTTGGGCTGACATCCTCCCATGCCGCCGCAACCGCCATTGATGCTCTTGAGTGCTTCGTCGTCAATCACGTTGACCTGGTCAGCCGACTGGTCGGCCTGAACGTTCTTGCGCATCATTTCAATGAGTTCGTTTTTCATTGTTGCGTTCCTCTTTGTCTACAGAAAAAACCCTCTCGGGTCAAACTCAGAAAACGCTGAAAGCACGTTTTCTGTCCCGGTTGGCGACATGACGCATCGCCAACATCCACACCATGGAGGTGCGAATCGCCTTGCAAACAAAAGGAACATGCCAGCCCAGAACGAAATGGCTTCATGAATCCAATGGATCGACCCCCCGACCGCCATTATTTTTACTGAAAACTTCAGCTGGTAAGTTGGCTTTATCAGTTGATTTGATCTGACGTTATCAACTGAGCTATCCAACCAGACTGTTCGGCTTCAGCGCCTTTTGTTTTTTAGCCTGCCACCGATGGTATAGGCGGATAATCCAGCATGTCAAGCGCTGGGAAAATTATCGATTTCACGCAAGGAACGCTTCATCAAGAACCGTACCTTAATGCATGCGATCTGCATCAAGATGCTGAGTTGATGATGGTTGACTGCCTCTTCAGGGGCTGATTAGAATGCAGATAACGGGGGCTTAATCATTCGAGTTTGTACTGGCGAGGGAATGGCATGCTCCTGGCATTGATGTTGTCGAATCCGGCCGTGCGCACCACCGGCCGCCTTTTCACTGGTTGCGCTCTGACCATTGTTCTGACTGTCGGACTTGCCGTTGCGTCGGACGAAGGCTGGGTAGGCGTCGTATACCCTGCCGAAGCCGTCAAGGTAAGCAGCGAACTGGATGGAACGGTTGAAGAGGTTGAAGTCCTGATCGGTCAACCCGTGATTCCCGGACAACAACTTGCTGTCATCAATCTTGAAGAACTGAAATCCGAGATTGCACGTTCGGAAGCCGAGCTGCGCATGGCGAAAGCCCAGGTCACGGAAGAGAACTCGATGCGCTCCCTGCGCAAGAGCGAGCTCGACCGACGTTACATGGCCGGGGCCAGTGTTTCCCTTGACGAACTGGGTATGGCAGAGCAGCTGTACGAAGCTGCAAAGGCAGGGGTGGCATCAGCAAAAGCCCAACTGGAAGCGGTCAAGGCGGATCATGAACTACTGCTACTCAAGCAGCAGCGCACCTCCGTGGTTGCTCCGATCGGAGGACTGGTACAGCAACGCAGGGTACGCAAGGGGGATAGGATTCGCACCGGTGATGTGATGTTCGAGATCGTAAAGCCGGATTCCCTGCTGGTGCGATTTGCCTTTCCGGAATCAGACCGGTACAACGTTCAGGTTGGAGATAAAATGTTGATTGACGCTTCGGCCACGGCCACGGTCGTTGCCGTTGCGCCAGGTAGTGACGTGGTTACCGGACTGGTTGTCGCCGAAGCCAGCCTGGAGTCTGAGGAAATCGGGCTGCTGGGCCGTGGTGTTTCGGTGCAGCCGTTGCCTGCCACCAATTCGGCAGCGAGCGACCCGGTAGCTTCCCGATGAGTGAATCTTCCGACAGCCTGTTTCGTCCTGCCGCCCTCAAGGCACGGGATGAGGGCGACGTTGAACTGGACTCGATACTGAGAAACGGGCCGGGGTGGACCATCTGGACCTATCGGGTACTGGTACTGGTGCTGGTCATTGCAGTGGTCTACGCGCTGGTGGCTCGAATCAGCACCTATGCCGATGGGCAGGGCGTGGTCAGACTGGGTGGTGACTCCCAGATCGTGGCCCGCATTTCCGGCACGGTCGACGAAGTCAGGGTGGCCAGCGGCGACTGGGTCGAGGAAGGCGATGTGCTCGTCGAGTTCCATTCACAGCGTGAGCTGGACCAGTACATCCTGGCCCGGGACAACTACCGGGACGCTGTTCAGCGCTGGCTGCTCAATCACGAACAGGCCGAGCAGGTGGCACAGGCCCGGGCAGACTACCGAAGTGCGCAATCGCAGCTTGACGAACTCAAGGTCACGGCCAAGAGTGCCGGCACGGTCAGCGATGTGCGCGTACGTCCGGGGCAGCCGGTGGTCGCCGGCCAGGTATTGCTGACACAGGGTGATGCACGCGGCACCAACGTGGTCAGCCTGTTTCTGCCGGGGCAACTGCGTCCGCAGATCGAACCGGGACAGCAGGTGCTGCTGGAGCTTCTGGGCTATCCGCAATCTCGCCTGGAGCTTGAGCTGGAACAAGTGGACAGTGAACTGATCGGTGTCGAGGAAGCCCGGGGACAGATCGGGTACGGCCTGGGTGACAGCCTGCAGTTGACCGGCACGCTGGTCCATGCCCGCGCACGCATTCTCGATCCGGTGTTCGAGTACCAGGGTCGGCAGTATCCGCTGCACGACGGCATGCTGGTATCCGGACAGGTGCAGATTGGTTCGGAACCCGTCGCGATCGCCCTGATTCCGGGACTATAGGTGGATTGACCCGATGAAATCGATTTTTGATCTCGCCCGTCGCTTCACGTCGCTGGAAAGGGTCAGCCTCGGGCGTCGAAAGCGCATCCCGTTTGTCGCCCAGCATCAGCATTCCGACTGCGGTCCGGCATGCCTGGCCATGGTACTGGGCATGCATGGCAGGCACACCACGCTCGACGAAGTGGTTGATGCCTGCGGCACCATGCGACGGGGCACCAATGCCCACGTGCTGCTGAATGTGGCACGCCGCTACGGCCTGCTTGGCCGTGGAGTACGGGTCAGCCAGGTAGACGACTTGCGCTACGTGCCAAGAGGCTCGATTCTCCACTGGAAGTTTCACCACTATGTCGTCTTCGACCGGATCGGCAAGGACGCGATCTGGATCATGGATCCGGCTCGGGGGCAGGTCCGTGTTCCGCTGGCTGATGTGGATCGCGCCCTGACCGGCGTGGCGCTGACCTTCGAGGCCAAGGCGTCTCTTGCCCCTGGCGAGAAGGGTGAATCGAAGCTGAAACCTTTTTTCAAGCTTCTGCTCAATGACCCGGCAGTCTTGCACCGGGTCATCGTCGTGTCCTTCGCGTTGCAGTTGTTTGCCCTCGGACTACCGCTGCTGACCGGCGTGCTGGTCGATCGCATCATTCCGCGACAGGATCACGACCTGCTGATGGTGGTGGTGATTGGCGTTGGTCTGGCCTTTGCCTTTCGTTTTGCCTGCAGCCTGCTCAGGAGTTACTCGCTGCTATACCTGCGCACACGGCTGGATTCGGTGCTGACATTCAACTTTCTTGATCACTTGATCAGTCTGCCATTCGAGTTCTTCGATCGACGAAAGGCGGGTGACCTGGTCATCAAGATGAACAGCAGCCGGTCTGTCCGGGATGCGTTGACCAACAGTTCGCTATCGGCGGTTCTGGACGGCAGCATGCTGATCTTTGCATTGCTGGTCCTGGTACTTGGTTCCATCCCCCTGGCGATGATCGTGCTCGCGTTTGCCAGCATCCAGGTGCTGGTCTTTCTGGTAACACGGCGCTACTACCGCCAGTTGCACCTGGACCAGTTGATTGCCCAGAGTCGTGCCCAGGGCTTGCAGATACAAATCCTCACGGGCATCGAACCGTTGAAATCATCCGGTCGCGAACATGTTGCGGCGGAACGCTGGTCCGATGCGTATGTCGACGAGTTGAACGTCGTCCTGAAACGGGGGCGCCTTGAGGCCTGGACGTCAGCCATACGCGACGGCATCGTCAACTTCGGGCCATTGCTCTTCCTCGCGGTCGGGGCCTACATGGTGCTGGCCGGAAGCCTGAGCCTGGGCCTGCTGCTGGCCCTGAGCCTGGTGGCCACCAATGTCCTGCAACCCCTCAACCAGCTGCTCGATACCGGGTACGAACTGCAGAAGATGTACAGCCACCTCGATCGCATCAATGACGTGTTCGGGGCGCGTCGCGAAGACGATGGGAGGGCATGGGCTGTTCCACCGCAGATCGAGGGGCACATCGAGGTCGACAACGTGACCTTCTCCTACGAGAGTGGTCAGGCACCCGTGCTCAAGGGAGTGAGTTTCGAAGCCAGGCCCGGAGAGTTCATCGGCGTGGTCGGACAGTCCGGGTCGGGCAAGTCGACCCTTGCCCGCCTGCTTGCCGGCCTGTACCTGGCCTGGGAAGGATGCATTCGCATCGACGGCGCCGACCTGAAACAGGTTGATCTCGAAGCGCTGCGCCAACAGCTTGGCGTCGTCACCCAGGACGTGTTTCTGTTGCAGGGCAGTGTGCGCGAAAACATCAGCTATGGTCAGCGTGCCGCGAGCCTGGAGGAGGTGCGTCAGGCGGCACGCATGGCGTGTATCCACGAAGAGATCGAAGCTTTGCCCCTGGGCTACTACACCCAGATCGGGGACGGTGCCAGTGGACTGTCGGGGGGACAGAAGCAGCGCATTGCACTGGCGCGCGCGCTGTTTCAGAAACCCAAGCTGCTGATTCTCGACGAGGCGACCAGCGCGCTGGACAGTCTGACCGAGGCTCACGTTCATCAGCAGGTCGAACAGGTCGAAGCCACCCGAGTCGTGATTGCCCATCGCCTGAGCACCATCCGCTCGGCCGATCAGATACTGGTGTTCGACGAGGGAGAGATCGTCGAGCGCGGCACCCACGATGAACTGATCGCCAGGCAGGGCCACTACTACCGGTTGTACGAGGCGCAGCAGAATCGTTCGCTCGCGACGGGCATCGAACATGTCGGCACCTGACACCGAGGCTCAGTTCCGCAGGTGGCTGGAATGTCTGGCCGAGCACGTGATTCCGGATACCGCGGGACACGGCCCGGATACAGCCGGCGTGGCGCAGTATCTGCACGGACTGGTTGAATCACCCCGTGGCGGACAACTGCGCGCCATGGTGACGGAGCTCCAGGCAGCGATGACGCGGGCCGGCCTGCCCGACACCGCCACGTTCCCCAAGCTCGCCCGACATGACCGGGAGGCGATTCTCGAAACCCTGGCCGAAAGCAAAGATGCGCGCTTCAGGGCCTGCTGGGTTTCATTCATCGAGTTCTGCCTGGAAGGCTATCTGTGCGACCCCGCCCGTGGCGGCAACCGCAATGAGGCCGGCTGGCGCCAGGTGGGCATGCGCGGACCGGAGATGCCACGCTTTAATGGCTGATCGGGAGTACGACGCCGTCATCATCGGCGCCGGTGCCGGCGGCGGCGCCCTGGCATGGTGGCTATGCCGGGCCGGCTGGCAGGTGCTGATGCTGGAGCGCGGCCAGGACCACGATCGCTCACAGTACCAGCCTGACGAGATCAGGTTTCAACGCGAGGGAGCTCTGCTGCCCGATTCAGGCGAGTTGCACTGGGTGAGCGGGAGCCGCAGCCAGTCACCCACCATTCCTTCCACGCTGGGCTGGACGGCAAGTTGCGTCGGCGGCGGCACGGTGCACATGGGCGGATTTCTCTACCGCTTCCACCCGCAAGACTTTCGCATGGCCGCCGAGCACGGCGAAACCGGTGACCTGGCCGACTGGGCCTACGACTATGACAGCCTGGCGCCCTACTACGACCTGGCCGAAAGGGAGATCGGCGTCAGCGGCGACGGCAATCCCTGCTTCGTCCCCAGATCAGGCCCGCACCCCATGCCGCCGGTGGCCGGACATCGCATGGCAGACCAATTGCGCCAGGCCAGTACCCGACTGGGTTTGACGCCTTTTGCCACACCACGCTCGATCAACTCGGTGCCCTACCAGGGCCGACCTGCCTGTGTGAAATGCGATGCCTGTGCCGAATTCGGCTGCGCCGTCGGGGCCAAGGGCAGCAGCCAGGAAAGCTTTGTTCGTCGCGCCCTGGCCACCGGCAGGCTCGAACTTCGAACCGGCACCATCGCCACTGAGCTCGAGACCGGGGCGCGGGACCGGGTGGAGGGCGTGGTGTACCTGGACCGGGCGCGGGGCACCAGGCACCGGGCCCGCGGACGGCTGTTCATTGTCAGTTGCTCGGCAGTCGAGTCGGCCAGGCTGTTGCTGCTCAGCCGCAGCGGACGACACCCCGACGGGCTGGGCAATGAACAGGGGCTGGTCGGCCGACACCTGCAGTTTCACGGCACCACTTTCGGCAGCGCGCGTATCGACCGGCAACCGGACTGGAATCCGATGCTGAATGTTTCTGTCGCCGACTATTACCTGGGAGATGGCGCCAGTGGAGAACTGCTCAAGGGTGGCATGCTGCGCTTCGACATGCTGGCCCGGCTGCCATTCCGGCGATCACTGCAAGTGCTCCGGCGCAACGACCGCATTCTGTGGGGAAAACCGCTGCTGGATGCGCTGGCCGAGGAACTGGGACAGTGCGATCGGATCGAGTACGAGGTCTTCCACGACTTTCTGCCCAGCTCGGAGACCTGGATGAGCCTGGACGAAAATCGCGAGGATGCATTCGGACTGCCGGCCGCACACATCAGGCTGGGCCATTGCCCGCAACGCCAGCGCACCGGCGAGATCCTGTCGGAGCGGGCCGGCGAGATCCTGAGCGAGGCCGGCGCCACCGACATTGTCCACGATGCGGTAGGGGCGACCTCATCCTATCTGGTCCACGGGACATGCCGGTTTGGCAGCAACCCGGAAACCAGCGTGCTCGACCCCTGGTGTCGCGTCCATTCCATGGACAACCTCCATGTGGTCGACGGCAGTTTCATGCCGACCTCGGGCGGGAGCCCGCCCACGCTGACCATTGTTGCCAACGCATTGCGTGTGGGTGAGTACCTGACTCGAGGCAACGGTCGGCCGGCCTGACCCTTTGGGCTGCCGGCCGTGTCGATGGTGTTCCGAGCCATCGGCCGATCCCCCGGACAGCAAGGCTGTCCGGGGATGGCGTGGCCGATGGATGTCTACTCGTCTTTCAGGTACTTCGCCAGCCAGTCATGCACCTCCTCCCAGAAGTAGCGGGCTTCCTTGCCCTGCATGATCCAGTGGTCCGCATCGTGGAAGACCAGCAGGCGCGAGGGCACCTGCATGCGCTGCAGGTAGGTCCAGGCGGCGATGGTCTCGTTGGGCGGGACGCGGTAGTCTCTCAGGCCGATGGTCAGCATGGTCGGGGTCGAGAAGCTCTCGGCGTAGGTCGAGGGGCTCTGCTCTTCCCAGACGTCGCTTTCCCAGGGCAGGCCGTCGTTCATGATCTCGCGGTGATAGATGGCATCGCTGGTCGACCACTGGCCTTCCAGGCTGATCAGGCCGGCATGTCCGATCAGGGCATCGAAGCGATCGGTGGTGGCCAGCAGCCAGTTGACCAGGTGGCCGCCATAGCTCGCCCCCGTGGCAGCAGCGCGGTCGGGATCGATGAAATCGAATGTCTCGATGGCCGCATCGGCGGCCTCGACCAGCTCCTCGCCCGGCGTGGCCAGCGGATCGCCCTGGATATTGCGTGAAAATTCCTCGCCGTAGCCCACCGAACCGGTGTAGTCGGTCAACAGCACCACGTAGCCGGGTGCGGCCAGCAGGTGCGGGCTCCAGCGCACATGGTCGTTGTCCAGCGACGAGGTGAACGGTCCGCCGTGGATGAACAGTACCAGCGGGTACTGCTTGTTTTCGTCGAAGTCCGGCGGCAGGGCCAGCCAGCTATGGATTTCGCGGTCCTTGCTGGAGGTGAACCAGAAGCTCTTGAACGGCTGACGGTCGAGCTCGGCGGCGCGTTCGGTATTGAACTCGGTCAGGGCCGTGTGCTGGCCGTTGGAGGGGTCGACGCGCACCACCTCGATCGGCGAGATCGAGCTTTCCCACGTCGCCACCAAGTGTCCGTCGGCGGCATGAAGGCCCCCATAGACACCGTCGCTTTCGGGATCGAGCGCCTCGACCTCACCGCCACCGGCCGGCAGCGCGAACAGGCGCATGCGGCCATGGTCCATAGCCGTGAGATAGAGCCGTTCGCCACCCGTGCTGATATCGAAGCTGCTCACCGAACGGTCGAAGTCACCGGTCAGCACCTCGGCATCACCATCGGCACTGCCATCGCGCCAGGCCACGCGGGCAATCTCGGTGTGGTTGTAGACCCACTCGTTGATCGGTGAGTAACTGCAATAGAGCCAGTCGCCGGCCGATGAAAACGTCGGTCCGGTGCAACTGAAGTCGTCGGCACCAACCACCCGCTCGGCTTCACCGCCATCGACCGAGATGCGGTAGAGATGACGACGGGTGGTGGCGAAAGCGGCCTCGTGCAGGTTCTCGGTGGCCGAAAACACCAGACCATCGCCGTCGGGCGTCCACACCGCTTGCAGACCACCATCGTAGCCGGGGCTCGAGGCCAACTCGGTGCCAACCAGCAAATCGGTGGGCTGGGCGCCGGCGCGCGCTTCCTGCACGAACAGGCGGGTCTGCTTCTCGTCGCGCCAGCGGTTCCAGTCGCGGATCGGGAAGCCCTCGTAACGCGACACGTTGATGCCGGAATCCTCTTCTTCCTGGGTGCGTTCCTTGTTGGCCTCGTCGTCGGCCGCATCCGGCCAGACCCGGCTTTCGAAGGCGATGGTCTCGCCGTCCGGGCTCCAGCGCGGGTTGGAGGCGCCGGTGGACAGGTCGGTGATGCGCATGGCCTCGCCGGGCGCGCGCATGTTCATGATGTAGATCTGGGCGGCCTCGTCATCCTCGCGGGTGGCCGAAAACGCGATCTTCGCCCCGTCGGGCCGCCAGTGCACGCCGCTCTCGCCGCTCTTGGCGGCTGTCAGCTGCCGTGGCGGCTCACTGCCGTCAACGGTGATCAGCCACAGATTGGTCACCGTGCCATCTTCCTCGTAGGACGGCTCGGTGACCGGCACCACGGCATACTGCCCGTCCGGACTGACGGTGGGCGAGCCCAGCCGCTTCATCAGCCAGACATCTTCATGGGTGACCGGGCGCAATTCCGTATCGGCCAGCGCCAATGGCGAGACCAGCAGCACGGCCAGCGCAGAAACAATCCAGTGCTTGAACATCACTACCTCCGAGAATCGAGAACCGACCATCTTAATCACTCGATCAACGAGGCGAAAGCAGCAATGCCGTGACGACGTACACACTTTTCACTCGGCGATTGCGCGGACTCCGAACCGCATTACAGGCGTGCCAGAAAGCGCTCCAGCCAGGCAAAGCGGATGTGCTCCTGTTCCAGGCGTAGCCGGGGGGAGAGGACATCGTCGCGCAGGACTTGATAGAGCGCCTGCTCGTGTTGATCGAGCCGCGACAGTTGGCCAAGAAAGCGCCGGTCAACGGGTTCCTTGCCCCACAGTTCGCGATGGGCATCGAGTGTGGCCCGGTCCATCAGGAACGACCGTGCCTTGGGCAGGTGATGGCGCAGACGATTGAGAATGGCAAAGCCGTGGGTGTCGATATCGCCCCAGTACCAGCAATCCGCACGGGCCAGCCAGTCGATGCCGGCCAGGCGTTCCAGTCCATAACCCAGGCCGAACACGACAATGGCGCGCCGATGGTCGGGAAAGGCCAGGCCGTTGATCTCGTTTTCGGTGATGAAGACCGTCTCGACCGGCAGGTTCAGGCGGGCGAATTCCTCGGCCGGGACGGATAGATCGCTCAGCCCCCGCAGCCTCAGCTCCGGATCAAGAATGCGAAAGCGCACCAGCACCGGACGGCTGGCCAGACCATAGCGACGATTGAAACCGCGCACGCCAGTGGCCGATGGGTCCACCGCCTCGAAAGGCAGGACCGCGTCGAGCAATTCCCCGACCAGTCTGCGTCGGGCATGAATGAACTTGGTATCCACGCCGGGAATATCGAGCTGGCGCAGGTAAACGCCGGGGCGGGGATGGTTGCGGAAGTAGCGCAGGATGGCCAGCAGGCGCGGCCAATCCTCGGCACGCTTGAGTGCCTCCAGCGGCCGGCGCGCCAGCCAGTCGTCAAGGGTTGGAAATTCGGCCAGCAACTCGGCGGCCAGTCGATCGAACTGCCGCGCGTGGCCGGTCTTGCCGATCAGCCGCAACGCATCGTCGGCACTGGGCACGATGACGGCTTTCGGCAGTTCGTTGCGACCCCGGGTGCGATGGTTGACCGTGCGCCACTCGATGGCATAGCCGTGCCCGCGCCTGTCGCGCGAGTGTTCGATCAATTCCCCAACCCAGTCGCGCACCGCATCGAAGCGCTCGGTGAGATCGCGCGAGGTGGCCTTCTTCACTCGCAGCTTCAGCGGAAACAACGGCTCCTGTCCCGCCAGCCGCTCGGCCAGCAGGCGACCCGAGTCCCACTGCCTGCGCAGCTGGGCGAGGAGATCCTTTGGCCGCGTCCATGGGCAGTCATTCATTCGATGAGCCAGTCTCGATTCGTTGCCAGAAAGGTTACAGGATGCCTGATTCGCCCCGCGTTCGTTGCGGTCTATGTGCCGGCAGTGATACAGTAGTGCAATCAATGATTGCACGTTCTAGGTTTGGAAAGCATGGGCAGCATTACCATTCGGCGGCTTGATGACGACCTGAAAGAGCGTCTGCGCCAGCGAGCGGCCCGTCACGGCCGTTCGATGGAAGACGAGGTGCGTGAAGTTCTGCGCACTACGCTAGCCATGGAGGCCGGCGAGCCGGACAACCTGGCCAAGCGCATCCAGGCGCGATTCGCGCCACTCGGTGGCGTGGAGCTTGACCTGCCTGAACGCGAGTCGACTCGCGAACCTCCCGAGTTCTAGCAGGTCGGTTCGGGATGCTGGTTCTCGACACCAACGTCATTTCCGAGCTGATGCGTCCGGCACCTGATCGGTCGGTTGTGGCCTGGGTGGGCGAGCAACCCGGCGGCAGTTTGTTCACGACCACGGTGACCGAGGCCGAACTGCGTTATGGCCTGGCGCTATTGTCGGCGGGAACGCGCCGCAAGCGCTTGATCGATGCCTTCGACCGCATGATGGCCGAGGACTTTGCCCGACGCGTTCTGCCGTTCGACCGCGACGCCGCCCGCGCCTACGCCGATATCGTGGCCAGCCGGCGCCTGTCCGGTCGCCCAATCGCCCAGTTCGATGCCCAGACCGCGGCCATTGCCTGTTCGCGGGATGCCGGCGTAGTCACCCGCAACGAACGCGATTTCTCCAATTGCGTCATCGAAGTGATCAACCCTTGGTCCCTGAACCCTGAACCCTGCATTCCGACACACGAACGATCCGGTGCGGGCGGATTCAACGTTGTCCGTCGGGGATGTAACCCCGACCTACAACCCCGGAAACCGGAACCCGGAAACCGTAACCTGTAACCCGTCTATGACGTTTTCCGCGCCGCCGCCTCGGCGCGGTATTCCTCAATCGAAAGATTGCGCAACATCGATTGCATGCCGTCGGGGTTGTGGACGAAGCCGACGCTGGCCACGAAGGGTTCGATGATGTGAATTTTCTGCAGCGGCGTGACGATGAGCAGTTGCAGGTTGAGCCGGCCGAACAGCCTGAGGCCGTAGCGGGCCGATTCGTCGGAACCGCGACCGAAGGCCTCGTCGATGACCACGAAGCGGAACGAGCGTGAGCGCTTCTCGCCCCATTCCAGTCCGAACTGGTAGGCCAGGCTGGCGGCGAGCACGGTGTAGGCCAGTTTTTCCTTCTGCCCGCCGGACTTGCCGCCGGAATCGGCATAGTGTTCGTGTTCGCGGTCGTCCTCGCGCCAGCGCTCGGAGGCCGAGAATACGAACCAGTTGCGTACGTCGGTGACCTTGCGCGTCCAGCGCCGGTCGAGCTCGGCCGTGCCCTCGCGACCACGGAACCGATCGATGATGTCGCGCACCTGCAGAAACTTCTGCTCGGAGTACTGGGCGTCGTCGGAACCGGTGATCGCGCCCTCGGTGCAGGCGCGCAGCTTGTGCTGGAACTCGCGAATGTCGGCATCCACCGCGGTTTCGGCCATCAGGCGGATGTAGCGGCCCTTCTCGTAGTCGATTTCGTGCAGCGAGCGGTTGATGATCTCGATGCGCTCGCGGATCTGCTCGCGCTCGCGGTGCAGCAATGCCTGAAAGGCGGCGATCTCGCGGATGGTGTTCTCGTTGAGCAGCTCCTTGAAGCGCTTTTCGAAGCGCGGCAGGTCGTCACCTTCGAGGCTATCAAGCAGGCGGCGGTACTCGTCGGCGGCATCGACGCTGACATCCGCCTCGCGCGCTTCCTGCGGCCAGCGGTGATGGAACTGCTGCATGGCCTGGATGATGCGGTCGTTGAGCCGCCGGATGGCCTTGTCCTCGGCATCGATGCGCGCGGTCAGCCAGGCGCGGAACTCACGCTGGCGGGCATCGATGCCGTTGAGGTTGATCGGCTGGTCTTGAAGTGCCGATTCGCGCAGTTCGGCCAGCAGGTCAAACCACCGCTCGCGCTCGGCCTCGTCAAGTTCACCGACCAGTTGCTCGGCTTCCTCGCGTGCCTCGCGTGCGCTGCGGGCGCGTTCCTCGGCCGTGGAGAGCTGAGCCTGGCGTTGTTCCAGCTCGGTCTCGGTCCGCTCACTGGCCTGCTCGAGTTCGTCGAGGCGGGCGCGCAGGGTCTTGAGCACATCCGACTCGTCGCGCAGGTTGCGTTCCTCGGCTTCCAGTTCGCTGATGCGGGTAGCCACTTCCTGCCAGTTCAGGCGCTGGAAATCTTCGAACATGTCCAGGCGGCTGATATCCCCCAGACGGGCAGCCAGGGCCTTCAGCTCCCCGTCCAGCCCGGCGATGCGATCGGCCACCGCCTGGATGCGCTTTTCGAGGCGATCGCGCTGTTCGGCCAGGGCGCGGATCTTGTTCTCGTTGCTCCAGCCCAGCACGAAGCGGGTGCGGTCGTCGATGGCGTGGCGGTCGTCCTTTTCGTGGCGCACGCCGCCAGTCTTGATCTGACCCGCGCGGGTGATCGCGCGGGTTTCGCGCCGGAAGCGGTCCATGTCGCTGCAGCAGACATGGTCGAAGCGGCGGGTCAGTTCATGTTCCAGCCAGGCGTATTGGGCGCTGTCGGTACGAATCGCGAGCTTGCGGCTGAGCGCTTCGGGGCGGGCGCGCTCGGGGCTGGCGCTGCCGACCTCGCGCACGCGGTAATAGACCAGCCGGCCCTTCAGGCGGGTGGTATCGACCCAGTCGGCCACGGCTCGGTAATGCTCATCGGGCACGAGCAGCGAAAGGGCGAAGTTATGCAGCAGGCGCTCGATGGCGCCTTCCCAGTCACGCTCCTCGTCTCGTACCTGGATCAGCTCGCCGGCAAAGGGCAGGTCTTCGGCTGCCAGGTTCAATGCCTCGCAAAGTTTCTCGCGCAGCGCCAGCATCGCCGCCGGCAGGTTGGAACGGCGTGCTTTCAGCGAGGTCAGTTCGGCATCGATCTCCTCGTGTTCGCCGCGCAGCGCCTTCATGCTGACGAACTGGTCGGTGCGCTCGTTCTGCAGCTCGGCCTGGCGCGATTCAGTCTGCTCGCGAAGTTTCTCCAGAGAGGCGCGATTGTCACGAAAGATATCGGCATCGCGGGCATCGTGCAGATCGACGGCGGCGGCCAGTTCGCGGTAGCGTTCGGCCTGGCGGCGGCGTTCGGCCTTCTCGGCCTGGCGGCGTTCGATCTCGGCGCGGACCTGTTCAAGACGATCACCGCCGTTGTCGGCGATGGCCTGGCGCAAATCGTCGCGCTGGCGGCGCTGGTCGCCGCGAGTGCGCTTGAGGCCATCGACCCGCTCGCCCAGGCGCGCGCTTTCGCCGTCGAGATCGGCCAGTCGCTTGTCCAGCAGTTCGATCTTGAGATGGGCAAACCACGGTGTCAGCGCCTCCCGGCACCCCCGCAGTTCGCTGACCTGGCGGCCGCGCTCGGCATGGTCGTCGGCATCGGAGACCAACGGGCTAAGCGCCTCGATCTGTTCGCGCGCCTTGAGCACGGCCTCGTGGGCCCGGTTGAGATCGTCGAAATGCCGGATCAGCTCGTCGATGCGCTGGCTGGTATCGGCGGCCTGCAGCATGTGCTCGCGCACGAACTCGGTCAGGTTGCCCACCGACTTCATCGACACGGTCTGGTTGAACAGCTCCAGGGCCTGGTCGCTGGCAATGCCAAGCTTGCGCCGCAGGCTGGCGCCATAGGCCGGAAAGGCGGTGTGCAGTTCGACGTGATCGAGCGCGCGCAGGCGCTTGCGCAGGTCCTTGAGGTCGTTGCCGAAACCGGCAAAGTGCTCCTCGACGGTCAACGGCCGGTCGGCGGCGATGTAGAAGCGCTCGGGCTGGCCTCGGCTGTCGCTGATCCAGAACACCTGGGCCAGCGTGACATGGCGGTCGAAACCCTCGTTGTAGAAATGACCGAGGATGACCGAGTAGCTGTTGTGGTCGCGCAGCGCGACCGGCCTGGCCGACAGCCCGGTCTCGCCACGCTCGGACTTGTAGTGGCCGAGCACGTAGGAGCGCAGGCTGCGCTCGCGCGCCTCGGCCCCGGCGGCCTTGTTGTAGGTGATGCGCTGGGCCGGCACCAGCAACGTGGTGATGGCATCGACCAGGGTGGACTTGCCCGAGCCGATATCGCCAGTGACCAGGCAGTTGGCGCCATCGGGATTCAGCCGCCAGACATGGCGATCGAAAGTGCCCCAGTTGAGCAGCTCGACGCGATGCAGGCGGTAGCCGGCACGGGCGTCATCGGGCGCGAAATCAAGGGCCAGTCCTTCCACGAGATTTACTCCTGCGCCGCGTGCTCGGAGTATTCGCCCAGGCGCCGGTCGAACTCGGCCAGCCACTGGGCATCGACATAGGCCTTGAGAATGCGGCGAACCTCGAACTGGTCGTCCTGGCCCCTGAGCTTGCGAAGGAACCCCATTTCCACGGCCTTGTTGATGTCCATGCCGACCCGGTCGATCAGTTTCGCCTCGTTGGCCGAATCGGGCAGGAACAGGCGCACCAGGTCGGCAATCTCCTCGCGCGACATGACCAGGCGGATATCGCCGCCGCCGGCATCGTGCTCGGCCAGTTTCTTGCGCAAAAGCGCCAGCAGCAGGCTGACCGGGTAGCTCAACTGCCGGCGGGCCATCAGGCGCGGCAGTTCGTTGTCATCGTCATCGGCCGGGCGCTGGCGCAGGAAGGCATAGCCCTCGGATTCGTCGACGATCAGCTCCAGGCCCAGCACAGCCACGTAGTCGGCAATCGCGCCCTGGTGATCGAGCAGTTGCTGCCAGTTCTGATGATTCAGGTCGGCATAGACCACGCCCTTGAACAGGGCGATCAGCGGCAGCGAAAGGCGGGAATCAACAGCGGGCTCGGTCATCGCGAGAATACTACCAGAGGCACCCGCGCCTGACGCTGACGACCATCGGCCTGCTGCCAGGTCACCGTCTGGATCTTCGCATCGTCGATCAGCCCGGCGCCATCCTCGGCGGCAATGGCGAGATAGGTCACCAGTTCGGCTAGTCCCTGCTCCAGTGGCTGGACTTCCAGCAATTCGGCCAGGCTGATCTGGTCACGATCCTGCAGTGCGCGTCGAATGCCAGCCTCCAGTGCCTGGCGGTCGACATGGGTCTGGTCGAACAGGGCATCCGTGTCGATGAGCCCGTCGTCGGCCAGCGTGACCTCATCGTGAATCTCGGGGCGCAGCGGCGGGCTGAACAGCGGCCGGTCCATGACCAGGTTCAAGTCGGGCACGGGCATGTCCAGCGACATGCCCGATTGCCGCGGCGGATGCTCGCGCACGGCCACGGCCTTGCGCTCCAGGTTGCGGATCAGCTCCATGATGCGGCGGTTTTCCAGCCAGGCCTGATCGTCGAGAAAGCGCCGCAACTGCTCGGACAGCCGGGCGACGGTGCGCTGGGTTACCTCGCCGGCTTCCAGCCAGTCGTAGTGCACGCGCTTGATACGGCGGTCGGGCTTCAAGTCGATGACCGCTTCGAGCTCGAAGATCTTCTCCAGCAGGCCGCTGAGTTCTTCCTGCCGGGCCGGCGACATCAGGAAATCCCAGAAGGCGCGAAAACTGCGGCCCTGATCGGAATCGGCAATGGCGTCGTGCTCGCCGAAGACTTCTTCGAGCACCTCGCCCTTGCCGCCCTCGAACCAGGTGATGCGCTCGCGCACCTGTCGGTCGAGTTGGCGGAAGTTGTGCTCGACCTGGCGGAAGTCGGCCAGCAGCGCGCGGGCGGTGTCGGCCATCTGCAGGAAACGCTCCTTGAGCCGGGTGTCGTCCATCAACGACAGCTCGCCCTCGCGAATGCGCTCGATTTCCTCGTCGATGGCATCGCGGCGCGCTTCCAGCTCGGCGATGCGCGCGGCCGGATCGGTTTCGGTGCCTTGCACGATCTGCTGGAGCAGGTCGAACACCGTCATCAGGCGCGACTCGGCGCCGACAAAGCGCGGCTGTTCCAGCCCGGCCAGCCAGCGGATCGCGCCTTCGGCCGCCGGGGTCAGATCGTAATGGGCCTCGTCGCTGTCGGCGGTGTAGTAGCGCCGCAGCCAGGCGCGCCGGTCATCCGACCAGTCCTTGAGATAGGCCAGAGCCGCGCGTGGATAGGCGTCCTCGCCATGCACCTCGCGGATGCCGGCCAGGTGGTCTTCCAGCCGGCTGACCAGCTCGCCCTCGGCCATGGCGCGCACGTTCGGCTCGATGAAGCAGCGATGAAAGAAGCTGACGATCATCGGTGCATGATCGGCCAGCAACAGCCGCCAGCCGCCATGGGAATCGCGCAGGTTGTCGAGGGTATCGAAGTCCACCGCCCCATTGTATTCTTGGATGGCTCGGAGCGGGTATGATGAGGACAGGCACAGGAGGTAGACGATGGCGAGTCCACCGCGTTCAGGTCTGAGCGGCGAGGAATTCCTGGCCTGGGAAGCCGAACAGGAAGGAAAGCACGAGTTCATGGCCGGCGAAGTCTTTGCCATGGTCGGAGCCAGCACACGCCACGTAACCATCACCGGCAATATTTTTGCCGCGCTTCGGTCCCATTTGCGCGGTGGCCCTTGCCTTGCCTATGTCGCGGACATGAAACTAAGGGTGGAAAAAGCCGATGCCTGGTTCTATCCCGATGTCATGGTGTCCTGCGACCCCGATGATCAGGCCCGGGAACTCGACAAGGGATCGCCCGTGCTGATCGTGGAAGTGCTCTCTGCGAGCACCGAGGCCTTCGACCGTGGCGCCAAGTTCGCCGCCTACCGCACCCTGGATTCTCTGCGGGAATACCTGCTCGTTGACCCGGACAGTGGTCGGGTCGAACTCTACCGCCGCGATTGCGACAATCACTGGGTGCTGTATAGCCACGAAGGAGATCAAGCGGTTGATCTCAACAGTGTGGACCTGCAACTGACTCGCGATTCCATATTCGAAGATGCCGAGCCAGGCTGATCCCGAATCTGAAAACCCGGCTGATGCATGACACTGTCTCAGGTCTGGCCCATGAACAATCCGGAAGCAGTTGTTACCAGAACTCCAGAAAGCTGAAGACTAATAGTGCAATTGACGCCACGACGCCGGCACGATCGATGAGCAATGTATCGCCTCGACGCGAGACCTCCCGGTTCATCTTCCGGTGCGAAACCAGCGGCACCTGCTCGAGCACGCGTTGCAGGCTCAATTCCGAGGCTGCCGGTTCAAACAGGTAGATCCGGTTTTCGAAAGTGGGCCTCCCCAAGGTCCGCTGTTGCGAGTAGACAGTCTTGGTCACCTGACCAAGCAGCACCCGGTCACCGTCGAACAGCAACTCACGACTGGCGAATCGTTGTACTTTGCCGTCCGGGTCGCGCAACAGCAGATCCATTCCGTCCACGCCCAGTTCATGCTTGCTGTTGTTGTACTCGTTCCTGACCAGAATCAGACACTGAATGGCCAGGATCGTCATCACGATCCCGATCACGAGCGGGGCCCAAACCAGGTCGGAGCGTTCATAAACCCTGAGTGCCATCATCACGCCGAACAACACCAGGGCACCCGACCAGATCGGTGCCAACTTCCAGGCTTGCCTGACCCAGAACTTGGATCGCCTCGCCTGCTTGCCGGGCTTAAGCCAGACGAGTTCGCCATGGCGCACGGTCGCCTCATCCTCCCCTTCAAGCGCTTCCAGTCTCCTGTCAAAGCATTCTCCGATGCGTTCTGCCACTGGGCCCATGCGTTGCAGCAACCGAAGCACTATCCAGCTTGTGATCGTGCCCACGATAATCAGGGCAATGAGCATGACGACAACAAAGTGATCGTCGATCCAGTCCAGCAGCCTGGGTTTGATTTCAAGCAGCCGTGTACTGTCGCCGGCGGTCAGGTTCTGGCGATAAAGCTTGTGTCGATAAGTGGTCGGCAGAAGCTGATCCTGGCCGGCCAGATACACGTCACCGGAGGCCGCGGCCGACGGCGCCGGCTCCACCACCGCCATGGTGTTTGGAACCAGCGGGTTCATCCTTGGCGCAAAGATCAGAATCGCCAACACCAGTACCAGCGACCAGGCTGCAATGCGCATGCCCTGGCCACCAACTCGCACGTCTCCACTCACTCCAAAGTCCCCGGATCGTTGAAAAAATCAATTCAATCTGCCACAAACGCATGGCCTGGTAAAGCAGGCGCATCAACGGGGAACGGGCAGGCAGCGAATCGGCTTACAATTCAGGCATGAGGGTTCTGGTCGCCGGCGCGGCCGGGTTCATTGGTTCGGCGATCGTCGAGCGTTCTCAAAGGTGCCGGCCCGACGGTATCAGGGCTTGATCAGTCCTCGTCGTCGCGGCGGGGATCGAAGTCCATGTCGTCGAGGTCGCCGGCGATGGCCGTGCTGATGTTGGCCAGGTGGCCGGCCACGCGCTTGTAGTGGCGCGCCAGCAGGGAGTAGGCCACGGCTTCGTGGATTTCCATCGGTTGCTGGTCGGCGAACAGCTCGTCGATGATGCGATCGCAGCGTCGCCGAATGATGCGCGAGCGGCCCATCGCCTGCTCAGCCAGGGCGTCATCGCCCTTCTGGCAGGCCTCGGAGACCATCCTGAACATGTCGACGGTCTGCTCGGCGATCTCGTTGAGCGGCTCGTGGTAGCGGTCGATGTGAAAGCCCTGGGTATAGGCGCGCCCGACCTCGTAGACGTTCTTGCAGTAATCGCCGATGCGTTCGGCATCCTTGGCCACGCTGACCAGGGCCAGGCAGGGTGCGACATCGTAGCCGGGGTTGACCGTGAGGTAGCGCAATACCTTGCGCCGGATGGAGCGCTGCAACTCGTTGATCTTTTTGTCGCGCTGGTAGATGACGTCATGCACCTCATCGGCCGGAATCCGGCTGTGCAACACATCATTAGCGCGCTCGAACATCCACAGGCTGTGGTCGAGCATTTCGCCCAGCTGGGTAAATGCTTTGTCAACAGCGGTCTTCGATGACAGTGTCTGGTAAATCTTCTTGAACATGTTCGTTCTCCGTGGCCGGCACTCGGCCGGGCTCAGGCGACAATCAATTCGGTCACGGCAATTCCGATAATCGGAATCACCAGGAATATCAGAAACAGGAAGGCAAAAGCGTAGCGCGGCGAACGACCCGCCAGCGCGCCATACCAGCTCGCAATTCGGTACGGAATGAAGCGCAACGGATACCAGATGGCCGTGCCGACCAGGTTGAACAGCACATGCACCAGCGCCACGGTCATGGCCGCGGCGACCGGGTTGGCCGTAGCTGCCAGCACGCTGGTGAATGTCGTGCCCAGGTTGGAACCCATCATGAACGGCAGCAGCCGCCGCATGCGCACCGCCCCGGCGCCGGCCAGCGGCACCATCAGGCTGGTGGTGATGGTGCTCGACTGCACCATGACCGTCGAGACTGCACCGATGCCGTAGGCACGCACGTCGGTGCGGAAGAAATAGCTGCGAAACAGCCCGTCCATGTGACGCAGCAGGGCCCCGCGCAGATTCTTGACCATGAAGACCAGGGCAATGAACATCAGCACCAGGCCCATCATCGCCATCACCAGGCCCTGAACCATGTCGGTGGGGGTGACCAGCGCCGCCACCCAGTTGAACGAGTCGACAATCGGCGCGGTGATCACCCGGACCGGACTGCTCGGCCGGGCCACCTCTTCGAGCCCGATCAGATCGGCCATCCAGGCCGCGCTGCGCGTGAGCACGCCGCGTCCGGTCTCGTTCAGCGCGCCGGTGATCCACTCCAATGGAAACAGCACCGCCACCGTCATCAGGTTGAACAGGTCGTGCAGCAGAGCGGCCGTAAAGGATTTGCGGAAATTGCTGCGAATCCGGATATTGGCCAGCGCCACCAGCACGGCGGTGACCGAGGTGCCGATATTCGCGCCCATGATGGCAAAGACCGCCGTACCCAGGGTCATCTCGCCGGTGGCCACCAGCGTGACGATCAGCGCGGTGGTGAACGACGAGCTCTGGACAATCGCAGTGACGACGACCGCGCCCAGTAGCGCGATAAAGGGATTCTCGCCGTAGGCAAAGGCGCGCAGCAGGAAATCGCTTTCCTGCCCGAACAGCCCCAGCCCGCTACCGATGACATTGAGCGCGGCCAGGAACAGGTACAGACACAGACCGGCATAGACTCCCCGCAGCCAGGCGGGCACCTCCGGTGACTTGAAATTGCGTGTCAGCGCGGGCGAGGCTTGGCGCTGGGGTTGGCTCATGTCGTTTGCATCTATTTTGAGCTTTGAAACGAAAAGTCGGTATCAATTCGTGCCGGCGCGACCACCACCGACAGGCCGCTGGGCGCATATTGTGCCCTACCCGCAAGCAAAATGACATTTGGATAAACAAATCATGACACCAGGCGCGCCAGCCACTCGTCACACTCCGGGCCGTTTCCGTCGAGACAGAAGCGGCGTTCGTCGCAGGTGTTCCTCAGAAAAGTGAAACTGCGGCAGCATGTTGCCCGATCTCATAGCGAACGGCAGAATCCAATGCATATGTCTTCCACGATACTCGTCTCCGGGCTGATGGCCAGCGCTGCTGCCCAGGCTGATTCCCTTGAATCCGTGCTTGAAAAGCGCCTGGCCGGTGATCGCTCCGGTGTCTGCGTGGCGGCGGTGTACATCGACGGCGAGCGCACCGAGGATGGCGCCTATTGCGCCGACCCGGACAACGTCCGCGAGCTCGGAGCGGATTCACGGTTCGAGATCGGTTCGATCTCCAAGGTGTTTCTCGGGCTGCTGGTCGCCCAACTGGTCGAACGCGGCGAACTGGACCTGGATCAGCCCGTTGCCGAACTGTTGTCGACCGACAGCCCGCTGCCCGAATACGAGGGGCAACCCATCCGTGTCATCGATCTGCTCACCCACACCTCCGGCCTGCCGCGCTTGCCGGACAACTTCGAGATCGCCGACCCGGACAACCCGTATGCCGGTTACACGCCCGAGGAACTGCTGGCCGACCTGTCCGCAGCCCAACTGGAGAGCAAACCGGGTGAACGATATGTCTATTCCAACTTCGGCTACATGGCCCTGTCGCTGGCGCTGGTTCACCACACCGGAAAACCGCTGGCCGAACTGCTCGAGGACGAGATCTTCAAGCCGCTGGGCATGACTCGGACCAGCCTGTCCGGATCAACGGTACAGGGCCACGCCGGGCCGGGCCGCAGAACCTCCAACTGGGATTTCCATCCGGATCTGGGCGGTGTGGGTGCCATTCGATCCACGCCGGCTGACATGACCCGCTGGCTGCAGGCCCATCTCGGCCACCACGAGGGCGCCCTGAAAGACGCCCTGTTGCGAGCCGGTCAGATCCTGATCGAGGCGGACAACGAGCCGCAGGGCTACGCCTGGGGATTCATCCAGGTGGGCGACCGGCGGGTCCTGGCCCATGATGGCGGCACCGGCGGTTTCTCCTCGATCGCGGTGGTCGATCGCGAGACTGACCGGGCCAGTCTGGTGCTGATGGACACCACCATGGCCATGCGCGGCAGCCTCGGCGACCTGGCCCTGCACCTGGTCGACCGCGATCACAAGCTGCAGGAACCGCTACCTGTCGCCGAGGCGGTCACTGGCATCGATCTCGAGCAATATGTCGGCCGTTTCGCGCTCTTCGATGACGACGGGCCGTTCATGGGCGATTTTGTCGTCGAGTTCAGCATCGAAGGCGAAGAACTTCACATCCAGGCCAGCTCCGGCGGCCAGGTTCAGCCGAAACTTCCCATGGTGGCCGAGGGAGAGACTCGCTTTACCATCGCCGAGCTGGGCCTCACCATTGATTTCGTGGCCGAGGATGATGGTCGCGTCGAGCGCCTGGACTTCAGTCAGGGAGCACTGGAACTGCGCGGTAAACGGCAGTGATCTATCCTTGACCAGGATGAGCCATTCAAGCACCGAACTGAACAAGCCGTTACCGGCGGCTGTAGCCGTCGGCAGTGGTCACTGGTGGCTGTCCTACCGCCAGTTTCCGGTGTTCAGCACGGCCTGGGTCTGGCGGCGGGCCGCGCTGTTCGGTCTGGTGATCGTCCTGATCGGTGCACTGTCAGCGTTGCTGCACTACGCCGAGGGCAGTGATGGGTGGTCGACGCTGGAACTGTTCGCCTACTTCATCGCCGGCTTTCTGGTCATGTTCAATGCCGGTCCGGTGCTGGCCGCAATCGTGCGCCATCGGCACTTCGCGCCAGTGGCCGAGCGGCGCCTGGTGATTGCCGCCATCGTCGTCGGGCTGGTATTGGCCATGCTGGGCGACCACTGGTCGTCGACCGCCATCATGCGCCTGACCGACCGCGAGTTCGAGCGCAGCATGGAAGGCAGTGCGCTGGTGATCAATATTCTCGTGCTGCTGGGCCTCTATACTCTGATGGGCGGCGGCTTGGCCCTGCGTGCCTACCTGGGCGAGCACCGCCGGTTGGCAACGTTCGAATCCGAACAGGCCATGCGGCGCCTGCAGTCCGACAAGCTCGCCGCCGACCGCCAACTGGCCATGCTGCAGGCCCAGGTCGAGCCGCATTTCCTGTTCAACTCCCTGGCCACCATCCGCTCCGACATTCGCAAGGAGCCCGAGCAGGCCGAGCGCACCCTCGACGCCCTGTGCCAGTACCTGCGGGCCACCATCCCGAGATTGCGACCCGACGATGCCGGTTCTGCCTCCACGCTGGGTGATCAACTCGAAATCTGCCGCCAGTATCTGACCGTCATGCAAAGTCGCATGGGCGATCGCCTGGAATTTTCCATCGACAGCGACCCGGGCCTGTCGAAGCTGACCTTCCCGCCATTCATACTGCTGTCGCTGGTCGAAAACGCCATCCGTCACGGACTCGAACCCAGCCCGCACGGCGGCCAAATCGCGATCCGCGCCCACCGCGACGGTCAACGTCTGATCGTGACCGTGGCCGATACCGGCGTGGGCCTGTCAGACAATGCCGGCGGTGGCGTGGGCCTGAGTAATATTCGCCATCAGCTTCGGCTGCTGCACGGCGACGACGCACGGCTGAAACTGTCAGGCCATGCCCGCGGCGGGGTCGAGGCCAGCATCGAACTGCCCGCCGAAGCCGTAACCCGGGAGCCCGACTCATGAACAGCACACCGGTCCGAATCCTTGTCGCCGAGGACGAAAGCGGCCAGCGCCGGCAACTGATCGACCAGCTCGCCAGACTGTGGCCGCAAGCCCAACTGGTCGCCGAATGCGCCGATGGCAATGCGGCACTGGCCGCGCTGGGGTCCAAGCGCCCCGATGTACTGTTTCTCGATATCCGCATGCCCGGCGCCGATGGCATTGAGGTTGCGCGCGCCGCCAGCGGCCGGGCCCACGTGGTGCTGACCACAGCCTACGAGCAATATGCCGTGACGGCCTTCGAAGCCGGCGCCCTGGACTACCTGCTAAAACCGGTCGTGCCCGAACGACTCGCCGCCACCATCGAGCGTCTCAAGCAACGCCTGCGGTCCTCGCCGCCGGATATCGGCGCCCTGCTCAGCGCCCTCGACGAGCGTCTTCGCCCGGCCGCCGAGCAGAAACTGAACTGGATTACCGCCACCATCGGCGATGCGGTCAAGCTCCTGGCCATCGACGACGTGCTGTTCTTTCGCGCCAGCGACAAGTACGTGCGCGTGGTCACCGCCGACGATGAGGCGCTGGTTCGCATGAGCCTCAAGCAACTCGAAGACCGCCTCGACGATAGCGTGTTCTGGCGCATCCACCGCGCCGTGCTGGCGCGCGCCAGCGCCATCGAGCAATTCGAAAAAGACGAACTCGGCCACTGGCACGCCCGCCTGAAAAACCACCCCGAACGCCTGCCCGTGAGCGAATCGGCACGCAGCCGCCTGCGCGGCATGTAAACACGCAGGTCGTAACCCTCGCTTATACTCGTCATCTAACGGCTAGAAAATCCAAGGATGGCCCGGTGCAAGACAACCTATCCGCGGTGCCCGACAAGGCGGCGGCGGAGCAGGTAACCGATCATCGGTCTCTTATCGAGGCCGAAACACTGGCGCTGCTGTTTCGCCAGTCGGCACCGGGCATGTATTTCGCCCTGGCCATCTCCACGCTGGTGGCCATCGGCCTTTGGTCCGAAGTCGCAACCCCGGCCCTGGGACTGTGGCTGGCCGCCATCGGCTTGTCCTTCCTGTTGCGTCTGTCGCTGTTTGTCGCCTACAAGCGCGCCAACCCCATCGGCGTGGCCGTGCTTGGCTGGCGCAAACCTTACGTGGCCTCGCTGTATTTTTCCGCGGCCGTGTGGGGGCTGGGCCTGCCCTGGCTGATGCCAGCCGACTCCATCGTCCACCAGGCTTTCGTTTACGTCTTTCTCATCGGCATGGCCTCGGCGGCGCTGACCACCTACTCGGCCGTGCGCGAAATCGCCCTGATCACCAGCGCCATCACCATGCTGCCGGTCGTGCTCTGGTTCCTCATCCAGGGCGACGCGTTGCGCCTGGCCATGGGGCTGGGCGGGCTGCTGTTTTTCGTTTCGGCCTGGCGTGCCACCCGCGTGCTGGCCGCGGCCATGCACGGCACCATTCAACTGACCCACGAGCTCGAATCCGCGCGTGCCAGTGCCGAGAAAGCCGCCCAGTGCGACGATCTCACCGGCCTGTTCAATCGCCGCGCACTGACCGAACTGGGCGATGCGGCGGTTGCCCGTTGCCGGGAGCGCCACCAGCCGGTATCGGTCATGGTGCTCGACCTCGACCACTTCAAATCCATCAACGACACCTGGGGCCATGCCACCGGTGACGAGGCGCTGATTGTTGTCGCAAACGTCCTGACATCCTGCCTGCGCCAGCACGACATCTGCGGCCGCCTCGGCGGCGAGGAATTCGGCGTGATCATGCCCGACACCAGCACTGAGGCCGCCCATGCCATCGCCGATCGCGTGCGCCAGGCCGTCGCCGCCGAACCGCTGACCGACCGCGACGGCCCGCAACACATCACCGCCAGCGCCGGCGTGGCCAGCAACGGCTACGACCTCGAAACCCTGCTCAACCAGGCCGACCAGGCCATGTACGACGCCAAACAACACGGCCGCGACCGCACCGTCGTCGCCGGCGCTTAGAACCTCCTCGGGCCGCGTGATAGTGCAAACATTGTCCATTGATTCTCAATATTCCGACAATGGAGAACTGAATCGACATTGATACGCTTGGGGTGCCCAGCCGCGCAATTGGGTCGCGGCACGCGAACCCTATGGATACGGCGGGCATGAGCCGACCCGGCCCGCGGCGCATCGCTGAAGTTCCGCAATTTTGATAGGCAATACGCTGCCTCGATTCGGCGTTTTCCGGGCCATACGTGGTAGGCTGTCAGTTGTTCGACCCCGCTGCTTGGTGGGGACTGTCCTGGCAATCGGTACTTCTCGCCCGAGTTCACGATATCGCTCCCTCTGAGCCCCTGTTTCGCTCAAGGAGTCATCATGTTTCCCATCATCTCGGGCCCGATTCGATCAGCCCCCTGTTCAACCTGGGCCCAGCCTGGTCAACAAGCCCCATATCCCTCCGACTTGAAGCCGGTCACCGTGGGCGCCCTCGTTGCACTACCCGAACGAACGGCGACCGCCATCGTCTATTGCGAGGGCAACTTCGGCGAGGTCGACGGCAAAACCGCCAACGGCCTGGTTCGTCATTCGGAAAAGTACCGGATCCTTGCAGTGATCGACAGCGAGAGGGCCGGAAGTGATGCCGGCGAGCTGCTCGACAAGCGGGCCAACGGCATCCCCGTGTGTCGCGATCTGGCCGAGGCGCTCGCGCTTGCCGACAAGATGCCCGACTACTTCATCTACGGCATGGCGCCGGCCAGCGGGATGCTGTCGGACCATGAACGTGATCTCGTACTGAGTGCCATCGGCCTGGGAATGAACATCGTCAACGGCCTGCACGAGTTCCTCAACGACGACCCGGAATTCAAGGCGGCCAGCATCGCCGGCAACGTGCGCATCATCGATATCCGCAAGCCGCGGGAGAAAAACGAGCTGCGCCTGTTCAGCGGACGCATCCACGAGGTGAGCTGTCCGCGCATCGCGGTGTTGGGTACCGACTGCGCGATCGGCAAGCGCACCACCGCCACGGTGCTGGCCGGCGCACTCAACGAGGCCGGCCTGAAAGCGGTGATGATCGGCACCGGGCAGACCGGCCTGATCCAGGGGGCGCGCTACGGCGTGGCCATGGACGCCGTGCCGTCGCAGTTCTGCGCCGGCGAGCTCGAAGCGATCATCGTCGAGGCCTTCGAGGCCGAACGGCCCGACGTGATCATCATCGAGGGGCAGGGCGCGCTGAGCCATCCGGCCTTTTCGACCACCTCGTTCATACTGCGCGGCAGTTGCCCGGACGCGGTCGTGTTGCAACACGCCCCCGGACGGCCCGCACGCTGCGATTTCGAGCACATGCCCATGCCGTCGCCGGCTGTCGAGATCAACCTGATCCAGACCTTTTCCGACACCCGCGTCATCGGGCTGACCATCAACCATGAACACATGACCGAGGCCGAGGTGGAGACAGCCATCGGGCACTACGAAGCCGAACTCGCCATCCCCGCCACCGATGTCCTGACCCGCTCGCCGAAGCGCCTGCTCGACATGGTCTTTGCCGCGTTCCCGGAGCTTGAAAAGGCGCCGCTTGTTGAAGCGGTATGACCGCGCCCCGGCTCGATGTCGATCTCGACCGGATCGAGCACAACGCACGCAGCCTGGTCGATCGGCTGGCCGAGCGCGGCATCTCGGTCACGGGCGTGACCAAGGCAGGACTGGGGTCTGCCGCAATAGCCAGCGCGATGCTGCGCGGCGGTGTCAGTGCGTTGGGCGATTCGCGCATCGAGAATATCGAGGCCCTGCGATGCGAGCAGGTCAACGCGCGCACGGCATTGATCCGCTCGCCGATGCTCAGCCAGGCCGAGCGGGTCGTGCGATCGGCCGAGACCAGCTTCAACACCGAGCTGTCGGTCCTCACCCGGCTTTCCGGTGCGGCCTGCCAGGCCGAGCTCACCCACGAAGTCGTGCTCATGGTCGAGCTCGGTGACCTGCGCGAAGGCATCATGCCGGCCGACCTGGAAGACATGGTGCGCGCCGTGCTGTGCCTTCCGAACATCATCCTGCTGGGCATCGGCACCAACCTGGCCTGCCAGGGCGGGGTAGCACCCGATGCACGCAACATGGCTGAACTGTCGGCGCTGGCCGAATCGATCGAACGGACCTTCCGAATCCACCTGAGGTTGATCTCCGGCGGCAACTCCGCCAACCTGGATTGGGTCTTAAGCAACACCGATACTGGCCGGGTCAACCACCTGCGCCTCGGCGAGGCCATCCTGCTCGGCTGCGAGCCGTTGGCCCGCCAGCCGATCACCGGCCTGTACACCGATGCCATCACGTTGGTCGCCGAGGTAATCGAGTCGAAAACCAAACCGGCACAGCCATGGGGATCCATCGCCCAGACCGCCTTCGCGCCAGTACCAGGGCAAGCATCCGTAGTGCCCGGCTCGGGCAACCCGTCACGTTCCATTCTGGCCATAGGCCACCAGGACGTCGACCCGGCAGGCCTGCAGCCACCGCCAGGAATCCACATTCTGGGTGCCAGCGGCGACCATCTCGTCGTGCACTCGAAAAATCACAATCCGGCCATCGGCGACGAAATCCGCTTCGGCTTGAACTACAGCGCACTGGTGCGCGCCATGACCTCGCCGTTCGTGGCCAAGGCCATGAACCAGAACACCGCCAGCTCCCGGTTCTTCCCCGGCGAACCCGCTGCTGCACCGATGGTGTAGAAAGACGCAAGCCCCGTGACGCCTGGCTTGAGGGCCGAATGAGGAAGCCTTCTGGAGATTTTCAAATGGCACAGTCCCTCAAACGGAATGCAATGACCAGCGTTCGGTATTTTTCTGACACCCCGTTTCCAGAGATCGACTCTTTCGGCTTCGATGCCGGCTTACCCGACGCCTTCCCTGGGTGATCGACGACCACACAGGAGGGGGCTCCGTGATGGCCTGAGCGATACTGGATACTCGTGCCGCCCCCGCATCGCAGCTGGCTCTGATCGTCGCCCTGCCGATGGCCAGCGAAGCCATCGAAAAACACCACAAGTCCGACGGCTACAAAATCGACATCAACAACGGCCAAGCCGCCGGCCAGACCCATCAAGACTGTCGACTTCACCAGTCGCTACTTCCCCAAGTACAGCGAGAAGCTGCGTGCGCCTCGATCAAAGCTTTTGCAACATCCGGAGGACAGAACTCAAGATGTCGTTGAGTGGCAATTGGAACCCACCTGCAAAAAGGAATCTCGAAATCGAGGTGCTTGTTTCGCCTGGCCTGGCATAATCCCTCAATGGGCGACGAGCGTGACAAGTTATTCGGGCTGCATGAAAGCCTGCTGACGCCCGAGTTGCGCGAACGGCTGACCGACTTGGGCCTGGAGGACCTGGCGGAGTGGGATGCCAGCCCGGATAAAGAGACCCTGCCTACGTCGGTTGGCACCCACCTGGCCCGCGTCATGTCGACAGCCCTGCTTGACCTTCGAGAAAAGGATTACTCTGCATGGGAGGTTTGTCTGCGAACATTCTCCGAGGCATTGCAGGATTCAGGGTCACCCCTCTCAGAGACGATCTCGCAGATTCCTGAACTGCCATTCCGGCAATTGCAGGAGATCAGGCGGCCGGACCAGGCCCAGGTGCGTGCATCCAGCACGCCGCGACCCGACATCCCGCTGGCGGTTTCGGCATTGCTGACCGGATCCCGTCACTCTCCCAGCCTGATTACCCAGATCGAGAAGGAACTGGCCAGTGCCGACCAGACCGAGTGGCTGGTTGCCTTCATCAAGTTCAGCGGCGTGCGTGCCCTCAAGAGCGCCCTGCAGCGCTTCACCGAGACCCCGCGTTCCGACGGCCAGCCGCGACTCAGAGTCGCCACGACTTCCTACCTGGGCGCCACGGATCTCAAGGCCATCGAAGTTCTTCTGGATCTTCCGAATACCGAAGTGCGGGTGTCCTATGACACCCACCGGACCCGCCTGCACGCCAAGGCCTACCTGTTCCACCGCAATACCGGCTTTGGCACCGCCTACGTGGGATCGGCCAACGTCTCCCGGGTGGCCCTGGACGAAGGGTTGGAGTGGACCGCCCGGATCAGCCAGAACGAGCTGCCTTATCTGTGGCGCCAGATCAAGGCCGGTTTCGAGATGCACTGGTCCGACCCGGCCGAATTCGAGCCACTGACCCACGACGACCTGGATCGGCTCGAAGCGTCGCTTGCCAACGAACGCCAGGGGCCGGTCAAGGCCGACCGCCAGACCTACCGCTTCTTCGATCTGCAACCCTACGGCTTCCAGCAGGAAATTCTGGACACCATCACGGCCGAACGCCAGGGTGGTATCGACAGGCACCTTGTCATCGCCGCCACCGGTACCGGCAAGACCATGATCGCGGCCTTTGACTACCGCCGCCATGCCAGCGAAGCCCAATCCACCAACCGTCCAAGCCTATTGTTCATCGCTCATCGGGAGGAGATCCTGAACCAGGCATTGGAAACCTTTCGCCACGTGCTGAAAGACTCAGAATTCGGCGACCTGCTCGTGGGCGGCCAGCGCCCCGATCAATCCCGACACCTGTTCTGTTCGGTACAAAGCTGGCACTCCAGAGATCTCGGCCAGCTGGCCCGCGACCATTTCGACTATGTCGTCCTCGACGAAGCCCATCACGCCGCGGCCAAAAGTTACCAGGCCATCATCGACCACATCCAGCCACAGGTGCTGCTCGGCCTGACCGCGACCCCGGAGCGCGCCGATGGCCGCGATATTCGCGATGACTTCGGAGGCCGATTCACCCACGAACTCAGACTGCCCGATGCCATCGAGGCACGCCGTCTGGCGCCTTTTCACTACTTCGGAATCCATGACGCCGAAGGCGTGGATCTCAGCGGTCTTGCCTGGCAGCGAGGGGGGTACCGAACCGAGGACCTGGACCGGGTCATCGGTGTCAACGAACGCCGTGCACGCTGGGTGCTGACCAACCTGCTCGATCACGTGGCCGACCCCGAACGATTTCGCGCCCTGGGCTTTTGCGTGAGCCAGTCTCACGCCCGGTTCATGGCCCGGTATTTCGAAACCTGCGGTATCCCCGCTGCATCCCTGACTGCCGATTCGCCACGACAGGAGCGGCTTCGCGTGCAGCGCGACCTGGTTGACCACAAGATCCGCGTCATCTTTACCGTCGACCTTTACAACGAAGGCGTGGATATCCCGGAAGTCGACACCGTGCTGTTCTTGCGGCCCACCGAGAGCCTGACGGTCTACCTGCAGCAGCTGGGACGTGGCCTGAGACTCCACGAGGACAAGCCACACCTGACCGTTCTGGACTTCATCGCGCCACAACACCGCCAGTTCAGGTTCGCGGACCGATTCCGGGCCCTGAGCAGCCGAACCCACGAACGTATCGACCATCAGGTCGAATCCGGCTTTCCCTGGCTGCCGGCCGGCTGCCTGATCAGGCTCGATCGGCAATCCACCGACATCATCCTGAAAAACATCCGTGACACGCTGGACCAGCGCCGGCCCGAGATCGTTCGTCAGTTGCAGGCCCTGCGCCTGGAACACGGCGACCGCCCGGGGCTTGAGCGCATGCTCGACTGGCTGCACTTCGACGAGCCGGATCCACTGATCAAGCGGGGCCTACCCTGCCGCCTCATGGAGGCCGCTGGTGGCGATGCACACCCAAAACTGAAACCGTACGAATCAAGCCTGACCACTGGTCTGAGACATCTGGCCATCGCCACGGATCGAAACATGCTCCGGGCGCTGGCCGAGTTATTGAAAGAGCAGCCGCGCGAGGAGACCGAATGGCGGATGCGCGCCAGCCTGGGCCTCAGCCTGATCTGGGGCCAGAAGCGACCGGGAGACGGAACCGAACAGGCTGTCACCGAGTTCATGCATGAACAGCCCGGCCTCCGCGGCGATCTGATCGATTTGATCGAATACCGCCTCCAACGCCTGCTTCCGGCCTCCAACCGCTATTTTCCTGAGCGATCCGGCGTGCTCGAATTGCACGCCAGCTATACCCGAGAGCAGATCCTGCTTGCACTGGGGAAAGGTACTTTCGCGCAACCAGCCAGTCACCGCGAAGGCGTGCTGCACCTGCCCGAACGCAAGGTAGATGCCTTCTTCGTCACAATCGAGAAATCAGAAAAGGACTTCGCGCCGACCACCCTCTACGAAGACTATGCCCTCAGCCCGGAGCTGTTCCACTGGCAGAGCCAATCCACGACCACCCCGGAATCTCCCACCGGCGCGCGCTACATCAACCACCGCGAACGTGGCTACCAGCCGCTGTTGTTCGTGCGGCAAGGAAAGCGATTGCCCAATGGCCTGACCGAGCCCTTCCAGTTTGTCGGTCCCGTGAATTACGTCCGCCACGAGGGCAGCAAACCCATGAGCATCGTCTGGCGCATGCAACACCCCCTGCCAGCCCGGATCTACCGGCAGTGCAGGCACGAGGCGGTGTGAGCGCCGCTGCGTGTTCCGCCCAGGCAGAAACCTTGGACATTTTTTCGGACATATAACACAATGAAATTTGCTAAACTGCTGATAGAAAGATATTTATAAACTAACGTTCCTGGACATTTTTATGGACGAAGCAACGGACAGTTCCAGGGAAGACTCGACCTGGAGCGAGATCGAGTTGCGCCTGGAAACCCGGCGGGCCGGCCCGTTCCGATTTCAGGCCGGCGTGGACCCGGCAACGCTGGCAATGCCCCTGCAGCGTATCCAGGACGCTCAGGAACGATTCTGGCGTAGCGGGCTTGCCCAGGTTGCTGTCGACCTGGAGCGCGAGGTACTGGCCAGTTCCATCTTCGGCACCAACACGATCGAGGGCGGTGAACTGTCCGAGGAGGAAACGGCTGCAGCGATGGAGCTATCGCCGGACGAAATCGAGAACATCGAGCAGCAGCGCGCGCGCAACATGCGCTCAGCCTACGATTTTGCGCTTGAACAGAGTCAGGACGAGGCATGGGAGCTGTCGCCCGACTATATCCGTGAAATCCACCGGCTGGTCTGTCATGAACTGCCCCATGAGCAGAACCGCCCTGGTCAGCTTCGAGACAACCCGAAAGACCAGGTCACCCGGGTGGGCGATGCCGACCATGGCGGCGTTTACAAACCGCCGCAGTACGGGCGCGATGTTTCAATGCTGCTCGATGCGCTATGCCAGTGGCACCGACAGCTCGACCAGGCCGGATGCCCGGCCCCCGTCCGAGCACCACTGATTCATCTCTACTTCGAACTCATTCACCCCTTCTGGGACGGTAACGGTCGCGTCGGTCGTGTACTCGAAGCCTCCATACTGCTGAATTCCGGATTTCGCTATGCGCCATTCGCTATGGCGCGCTTCTACCTGCAACACATCCACCGCTACTTTGCACTATTCAATCACTGCCGCAAACAGGCAGAGAAAAAGCGCGCCTGGCCCAACCAGGACTTTGTGACATTCCACCTGGACGGATTGCTCGAGGTTATCAACAAGCTGCATGACCGCGTCAATGAGATGGTGGCGCACCTGCTCTTCCTCCATCAGGTTCGCCAGGCCCTGGACGATAAGCACATCAACCAGCGCCAGTACGCCATTGTTGATTTCATCATGAAGGCGGGCCGCCCCGTTGACCCCGGAAAACTGCGCAAGGAAACCTGGTACCAGGCACTCTACGAGAAGCTGACCGACAAGACCCGCCGCCGCGATCTCGAGCGTTTGCGCAAGCATGGTCTGATCCAGCTGGATAATAACAACCAGCTCTGGCCGGGCCACATCAATATCGATGCAAGTGAGACCAAAAAATAGCTACCGCCAGTCGGTGTTGAACCTCAAATTGCCCAGTAAATTAACGGTGACAGCCGCACTGCTCGGGCAACGTTGCAGACCGATTCCAGAACACAGGCACAAGAGTCATTTGCCCGGACCCGCCATCATCTGGATACTGTCCTCATGAAGTCCGATGACCCGAAACCCGAACCCGACGAATGGCCCGACTTGGCCCGCTTCAAGGCCGAATTCCGCCGCTTCGTCGCCGAGCGCGACTGGGAGCAGTTTCACACCCCGAAGAACCTGGCCATGGCACTGGCCGGAGAGGTGGGTGAGCTGCTGGAGCACTTCCAATGGCTCACGCCTGAGCAAAGCCAGGAGCTGCCGCCTGAAGTGCTCGAACAAGTCGCCCACGAAATCGCCGACATCCAGATCTACCTGGCCACCCTGTCCGACCGCCTCGGCATCAACATCGGCCCGGCGGTGGCCGACAAGATGCATCGCAATGCCGAGAAGTACCCGGCAGATCAGGTCCGTGGCAGTGCCCGAAAGTACACCGCATACCGAAGAAACGAGGACTGAGGGCAGCCTTTTGCGTTAATCCCGGGCCCTCGTCCATAATCAGGGCTGGTCATGAGGGGAGCCGGTCACCATGGTGCAAAAGCTGTATATCGGTGTCACCGACTCGCAGTGGTTCCACTACCTGGCCGCCCGGCAGCCCGATGAAGTCAATTTCTGGAAGCCTGGCGGTGGCGCCTTTCGTGCGCTGCCCGAGGCCGGTCTGTTTCTGTTCAAACTCAAGAAGCCGCACAATGCCATTGCCGGAGGCGGATTCTTCCTGCGCTTCACCCGCCTGCCCGTAACCCTGGCCTGGAACGCTTTTGGCGACAAGAACGGGGCCGCCACACTGCCGGATTTCATCAAGACGCTTCAGAGTAGCCGTCCGAATCTCCACCCGTCTGATCAAATCGGATGCTGCATACTGGCCGCCCCATTTTTCTTCCCGCCAGAGCACTGGATTCCCACCCCGGAGGATTTTTCGCCCAATATCATGACGGGCAAGACTTACGACGGGAACGCCGCCACAGCCCAGAAGCTGTTGGATGCGGTGCGCGAGCGCCAGGCGTATCTAGGAGAAACCGACGATCTGCTCGAAGAAGACGCCGACCCGGAGCGGCCGCTGAGGCTGATACGGGGCCGAGTGGGTCAAGGCGGGTTCCGGGCCCTGGTCACGGATGCCTACGAGCGCCGCTGCGCCGTTTCCGGCGAGCGAACGCTACCGGTGCTGGAAGCCGCCCATATCAAGGATTACGCAAAATCCGGCCCCAACCGCATCGAAAACGGCCTGCTACTACGCTCGGATATCCACAAGCTGTTTGACGCCGGCTACGTGACTGTCACCCCCGAGCATCGAATCGAAGTCAGCCCGAGAATAAGGGAAGAATTCGAGAACGGTCGTGACTACTACCGGTTCCACGGCGAGAAGTTGGTCGTGGAGCCGGGCGACCCGGCGGAGAAGCCCGATGCCGGCTACCTGGGCTGGCACAATGAACAGGTGTTTCGTCCCTGAATTCCGGTAACAAAACCACCATGGCACTCAAGAAATCCCAACTCTACTCCTCTCTCTGGCAGTCCTGCGACGAGCTGCGCGGCGGCATGGACGCCTCGCAGTACAAGGACTATGTGCTGACGCTGCTGTTCATGAAGTACGTCAGCGACAAGAAGGACTCGCTGATCGAGGTGCCCGATGGCGGCAGCTTCGAAGACATGGTGGCCGTCAAGCAGGACAAGGACAACGGCGACAAGATCAACAAGATCATCGGCCGGCTGGCCGAGGCCAACGACCTCAAGGGCGTCATCGACCAGGCGGACTTCAACGACGAGACCAAACTCGGCTCCGGCAAGGACATGCAGGACCGGTTGTCCAAGCTGGTGGCCATCTTTGACCAGCTTGATCTGGGCGCCAACCGTGCCGATGGCGACGACCTGCTGGGTGACGCCTACGAATACCTGATGCGCCACTTCGCCACCGAATCCGGCAAGAGCAAGGGCCAGTTCTATACCCCGGGCGAGGTCTCGCGGGTAATCGCGAAGGTGGTGGGCATCGGCCCGGATACGCGCCAGGACGAGACCCTGTATGACCCGACCTGTGGCTCGGGCTCGCTGCTGCTGCGCGCCGCCTACGAGGCGCCGCAGGGCGTGAGTATCTACGGCCAGGAAAACGACAACGCCACCTGGGCGCTGGCGAAGATGAACATGATCCTGCACGACTACCCAACAGCGGAAATCTGGCGGGGAAACACGCTGTCGTCGCCCCATTTCCGCAACAACTCAGGCCCCAGGCCCGGCTCCTTTTTTCGTGACCACCATGCAAACCCAGTCGGCAAGGGCCCTGATTACTATGGAGGCCTCAAGGCCTTCGACTACGCCGTCGCCAACCCGCCGTTCTCCGCCAAGTCCTGGACCAACGGCCTGGACCCGGCCAACGACGAGTTCGGCCGCTTCGAGTACGGCATCCCGCCGGCCAAAAACGGCGACTACGCCTTTCTGCTGCATCTGATCAAGTCGCTCAAGTCCACCGGCAAGGGCGCCATCATCCTGCCCCACGGCGTGCTTTTCCGCGGCCACAAGGAAGCCGACATCCGCCGCAACCTGATCCGGCGCGGGCTGATCAAGGGCATCATCGGCCTGCCGGCCAACCTGTTCTACGGCACCGGCATCCCCGCCTGCATCCTGGTCATCGACAAGGAACACGCCGCCAGTCGCGAGCACATCTTCATGATCGACGCCAGCCGCGAATTCATGAAGGACGGCAACAAGAACCGCCTGCGCTCGCGCGACATCCACAAGATCGTGGACGTGTTCAACCACCAGCGCGAGCTACCCGGCTATGCCCGCCGCGTGCCCCTGGCCGAGATCGCCAATGATGCCAACGACTTCAACCTCAACATCCCCCGCTACATCGACGCCGGTGAGGCGGAGGACCGGCACGACCTCTACGCCCACCTGAACGGCGGCACGCCTAAGCGCGACGTGGACGCGCTCGAGCCCTACTGGTCCGTGCTGCCCGGCCTGCGCCAGGCGCTGTTCCGCGACAACGGCCGGCCCGGCTACCTCGAACCCCGGGTCGACGCCCGCGAAGTCAAGGCCACGGTGCTGGGCCATGCCGCCTTCACGGCCTTCGCCGAGCGCGTGTCCGGCGTCACCGACGACTGGCAGGCGGCCCATCGCCCGGACCTTTACGCCCTGCAAGCGGGCGACAAGCCGCGCGACGTGATCCACGGCCTGTCCGAGGACCTGCTGCAACGCTTCACCGATGTGCCCCTGCTGGATCGCTACGCCGTCTACCAGCGCCTGATGGACTACTGGGCGGATGTCATGCAGGACGATGTCTACCTCATCGCCGCCGAGGGCTGGAGTGAGGCGGCCCGGCCCCGGGGTGTGATCGAGAACAAGGAGCGCAAGATCAAGGAAGAGCCCGACCTGACCGTCGGCAGCGGCAAGAAGGCGCAGAAATACAAGCTCGACCTGATCCCGCCCGCCTTGGTCATTGCCCGCTACTTCGCCGACGAACAGGCCCGGCTCGACACCCTCCAGGCCGAAGCCGAGACCGCGACCCGCGAGCTGGAGGAATTCATCGAGGAGCAGGACGGCGAGGAAGACCTCTTGAGCGAGGTCAAAAACGACAAGGGCAAGGTCACCAAGACCGAGATCCCCAAACGCCTCAAGGCCCTCAAGGGCGAGCCGGAGGCCGACGACGAAATCGCCGCCCTCAAGCAATGCAAGAAACTCATGGACAACGAGGCTAGCGCCAAAAAGGCCGTCAAGGACGCCCAGACCGAACTCGACCAGGCCGTACTGGCCCGCTACGCCGAATTCACCGAGGACGAGATCAAACAGCTCGCCGTGGACGACAAATGGCTGGCCGACATCCGCGCCGCCATTGAATCGGAAGTCGAGCGCATCACCAACCAGCTCGCCGGCCGCGTGCGCGAGCTGGAAGAACGCTACGCAGAACCCCTGCCGGACATCGAGCGCGAGGTGGAAGCACTGGCCGCCAAAGTCACCGGCCACCTGGAAAAGATGGGGGTGCGCGTCGATGGCTGAGCGGAGCGAGGCAGTGGAAGAGCAGGCCGTGCGGGATGCGCCTGCCGGCTACAAGGCGGCGGCTGATGTCGCGACTAGGGAGGACGTGCCGCCTGGGTATAAGCGGACTGAGGTGGGGGTGATTCCAAGGGATTGGCATTCAAGGTCGCTTCAGTCGGTCGGGATTGATCCCGCAGTAAAAGCTGGACCATTCGGGTCGTCGCTTACTAAGGCGTCGTACAGTCAATCAGGATACAAAGTGTATGGCCAGGAACAGGTGATCCGCGGTGACCATCATTTTGGTGATTATTTCATCGGTGAAGAAAAATACCGTCAACTTCGAAGCTGCTCTGTTAGGCCAAGGGATGTTCTTATTAGCTTGGTAGGAACTGCGGGTAAGGCCCTGCTAATCCCTGATGATGCACCGCCAGGTATTATTAATCCTCGTTTGGTCAGAGTGCGACTCAATCAAGAACAGGTTGACCCGCCGTTTTTTAAGCATCTGTTCGAAAGCAGCCAAGTTCAGGGTGCATTGATTGGGCACGCCCAAGGCGGGACGATGGATGTGCTTAACGCAAGAATACTCAGAGACTTGCGTTTGCCAATCCCTATGTTGTTCGAACAACGCGCCATCGCCACCGCCCTCTCGGATGCGGACGCGCTGATCGAATCCCTCGACCGCCTGATCGCCAAAAAGCGCGCCATTAAACAGGCCGCCATGCAACAACTCCTCACCGGCCAGACCCGCCTGCCCGGCTTCACCGGTGGGTGGGAGACGAAGCGGTTGGGGGATGTTGGCACCTTCTACAAAGGACAAGGCATTCGGCGGGATGATGTCAGCAATGAAGGTGTTCCGTGCATTCGATACGGCGAGATTTACACGCGGTATGGTGATTGCGTCCTGACGCCGGAATCCCGCATTCCCAAAACCGTCGCTGAAGCCGCATTCCCATTGCGAACCGGAGATATTCTGTTCGCGGGATCGGGAGAAACAGCGGAAGAGATTGGTATGTGTGTCGCGTACCTGGGCGAACAACCAGCCTTCGCAGGCGGGGATATCGTGGTGTTGCGGCCAAACGAAGGCGTCTCTGCCTATCTGGGGCGTTTGCTCAACCATCCAACGATTGCCCAAGAGAAAGCCCGTCTAGGCCAAGGGGACGCCGTTGTTCACATCAGCGCAAGGAACCTCGCTCAGATTGAAGTGCAGATGCCACGACAGGAAGAACAAACCGCTATCGCCACCGTCCTCTCCGATATCGACACCGAAATCGAGGCCCTGGAACACCGCCGCGACAAGGCCCGCCAGATCAAGCAGGGCATGATGCAGCAGCTCCTCACCGGGCGGGTGCGACTGGTGGAGCCAGAGTTATCAAAGGAGGCAACTGCATGAAGGCGACGGAAGCTAAGCTGCTAGATTTCCTTAAGAAATCGCCGCAGTTCATCATACCGATTTACCAGCGTACCTATTCCTGGACGGAGCCTCAGTGCCGGCAACTCTGGGATGATGTGCTCCGTGCCGGTTCGAACGATGCCATCAGTGCTCACTTCATCGGTTCCATTGTCTACATCGAGCAGGGCTTGTATCAAGTGTCCAGCCAGTCGCCGCTGTTGGTAATCGACGGCCAGCAAAGGCTGACGACGGCCATGTTGATGATTGAGGCGCTATGCCGCCATCTTGGAGACGATGAGCCAATTGAAGGTTTTTCGGCGAAGAAGCTGCGCAACTACTACCTGCTGAATCCGCTTGAGGAGGGAGAGCGCGGGTTCAAACTGCTGCTGACCGAGACGGACAAGGATAGCCTGCTGGCGCTTTTTCGGCAGAAACCCCTGCCACCAGAGGGGTCGCTGCGCATCGAGGAGAACTTTGAATGGTTCGAGCAGCAGGTGAAGCGCCTTGATGATTTGGGTCCGCTGTGTCGTGGGCTGGCCAAGCTCGTGATCGTTGATATAGCCCTGAGCCGCGATCAGGACAACCCCCAGCTCATCTTTGAAAGCATGAACTCCACTGGCCGGGAGCTGAGTCAGGCGGACCTGATCCGGAACTTTGTGCTGATGGGGCTTGAGCCGGAGCATCAAAAACGGCTTTACCAAGACCACTGGCGCCCGATGGAGCTGGACTTTGGGCAGGAGGGGTATGGTTCCCATTTCGATTGGTTCATGCGTCACTACCTGACGGTGCGAACAGGCGATATTCCCAAGATTGGCGATGTGTATGAAGCTTTCAAGGCGTTTGCTCGCGCGCCGAAACAGGCCGGACAGGGTGTCGACGCGTTGGTAGCCGATATCCATGCCTTTTCGGGATATTACTGTGCCATGGCGCTTGGCAAGGAGAGCGACAAGCTGTTGGCGGAGGCTTTTCGTGACCTGCGAGAACTGAAAGTGGATGTGGCCTACCTTTTTTGCTGGAGCTATACGAGGATTATCAGGCTGGGCTGCTGCAGCGGGAAGACTTCGTCGATGCCGTTCGTCTGGTGGAGGCGTATGTATTCCGACGCGCGGTTTGCGCGATTCCGACCAACTCCCTGAATAAGACCTTTGCCACCTTTGGTCGGGCGCTCAAGAAGGACCGCTATCTGGAGAGCATCCAGGCCCACTTGTTGAATCTTCCGTCGTATCGCCGTTTTCCTCGGGATGAGGAGTTCCGTCGCGAGTTGATGACTCGGGATCTGTACAACTTCCGCAGCCGCAGCTACTGGTTGCGTCGGTTGGAAAATCACGACAGAAAGGAACGGGTGCCGGTGGATGAATACACGATCGAGCATATCCTGCCGCAGAACGAGAACCTTTCTCGAGAATGGCAGCACGCCTTGGGCGAAGACTGGAAACGTATCCAGGAGACCTGGTTGCATACCCTTGGGAACCTGACCTTGACTGGCTACAACGCCGAGTACAGTGATCGGCCCTTTGCCAAAAAGCGGGATATGAAGGGCGGCTTCAAGGAGAGCCCGTTGCGTGTCAATGAAGGTCTGGGTGCACTGGAGAGCTGGGACGAGACCACGATACAAAAGCGTGCTGAGCGATTGGCGAATGTCGCCGTCACGGTCTGGCAGGCACCCAGTGTGAGCGAGGATGTGCTCTCAGCCTACCGGTCCGAGAAAGAGCCTCAGACGAGCTACAGTCTGGACGATCACCCGCAACTCGAAGAAGGCGCACCCATGCGGGAGCTATTCGAGGCCTTGCGCAAGGAAGTGTTGGCACTGGACCCGGGTGTGACCGAGGAGATCCTCAAGCTCTATATCGCCTTCAAGGCCGAGACGAATTTCGTGGATGTGGTCCCGCAGAAGAGCCGGCTGCGCCTTTCGCTCAACATGGCATTTTATGAGCTGCACGACCCGAAACAGTTAGCCAAGGACGTGACGAATCTCGGCCGCTGGGGGAACGGAGACGTGGAGATCGGGCTGAGTTCATCGGATGATCTGCCTTACGTTATGGGACTGGTACGCCAGGCCTTCGAGAAGCAGATGGGCGATCTGGAGGTGGCGGGATGAGTCAGGTGGGTGCACGCGAACGCCTCACCCAGCAGCAGCTAGGGAGCTTCTTTCAGGAGACGCTGGTCTACCACTATCGAGGTGGTTGCAAAGCCAGCGACGGCAATGGTTGCGACTTCAGCAAGGAGGGCGGGACTCAGCAATGACTGTTCCCTATCCAACACCAATACTGAGGTTGATCCACATTGACAACCTCGGCCTCTGCCTGGCGCGAGGAGGGCTGCATGCGCCGAACCATCAGCCCGGTGACGGTCTGGAGTATCGCGCTATTCACAGCCTGGCCGTCCAGGCATCCAGGCATCCAGGCACGACCGGGCGATTCCCTGTGGGCCGGGCGGGTCGATGCACGATTATGTGCCGTTCTACTTTGGCCCCTTGTCACCGATGATGCTGAACCTCAAGACCGGCCGGGTTGCCGGTTACCAGGAAGGTCAGGAGCCGCTGATCTATCTGGTGTCGACCGCTCAGAAGGTTCAGGAAACCGGCGCCGAATTCGTCTTCTCCGATGGCCACGGGCTGGCGGCATTCACCGAGTGGTTTGATGATCTTGATTTCCTGGAACAAATTGATTGGCAGGTCGTGAAGGCACGCTATTGGGCGGATACCGCAAATGATATGGATCGACAGCGCAAAAAGCAGGCGGAGTTCCTGGTGCATCGCTTCTGCCCCTGGGCGCTTATTGGGGAAATTGTGGTCCTGAACCAACGCATGAAAGAGCGCGTCGAGGCGGTATTGGCTGGATACCCGGCGGCTTCGGGCGTGGCTGTTTCCGAGCGCCCGGACTGGTACTATCATTAGATAGTGGGAGAATACAATGATTGAGCATACACAAGGCAACCTGCTCAGCGCTGACGCGGAAGCGCTGGTCAACACGGTGAATTGCGTTGGCTACATGGGCAAAGGAATTGCCCTGCAGTTCAAGCAGGCGTTTCCGGAGAATTTCAAGGCGTATCAGCGGGCGTGCAAGGCGGAAGAGGTGCGGCCCGGAAGGATGTTCGTATTCGAGACCGGGAACCTGGTCAATCCCCGCTATATCATCAACTTTCCGACCAAGAATCACTGGCGGGGCAAGTCCCGCATGCAGGATATCGAGCAAGGCTTGCAGGACCTCATCGCTGTTATCCGGAGGCTAAACATTCGCTCGGTTGCGATCCCGCCGCTTGGCAGCGGACTGGGGGGATTGAATTGGCTGGAAGTAAAGCCGCGAATCGAGGCGGCGTTTGCCGATCTTGCGGACGTTCATGTATTGCTCTATGAACCCAAGGGTGCGCCCGAAGCAGCCCGCATGCTGGTCAGGACCAAGCGCCCGCATTGGACGGTGGCGCGTGCCCTTTTCATCAGCCTGATGGATCGCTATGGGGAGCTGGATTACCGCCGGACGCTACTGGAGATACAGAAGCTTGCCTACTTCCTGCAGGAGGCCGGGGAAGGACTAAGGCTACGTTACGAAAAAGGGCTTTATGGCCCTTACGCGCACAACCTGAACAAAGTGCTGGAGACCCTGGAAGGGCATTACACGCGCGGATTTGGTGACAGTCAGAAGCCCGATACTGAAATTGAATTGATGGACGGCGCGGTCGACGAGGCTGAACGGTTTCTGGCTGAATACCAGGAGTCCCGGGAGCGCCTGGACCAGGTCACAGAACTCATCGCAGGCTTCGAAACGCCATACGGAATGGAGCTGCTGTCCAGCGTGCATTGGGTTGCAGCGCATGATGAGCGGCTGGTCAGTAATGCGGATGAGGCCGTGGAAGCGGTTCATGCCTGGAATGACCGAAAGCGGAGCATGTTCCAGCCGAAGCACATCAGGGTCGCATGGCGGCATTTGGAGGATCACGGTTGGCTGGGTCTCGATCAGGCTGCCTCGCGCGGGCCGGGTTCAGGGAACGCTGGAAGGCCGAGGTAAACGAAATAGTCAACGGAAAGCCGCATGATGCTGTCGGTCACTCTTGTGGCAGGCGCACAGGAGGCGCGGATCAGGAGGCGTAGGCCCATGCAAACTAAGCAGGCGCAGGAGTTCCGCAATCAATGGCCTGCCTGCCTGGATGCCATGGAGGCACTGTATGGTCAACGCATGCCTCCGCCGGATCAGCGCTATGAAGCCGTTAGGAAGCAACTACAGCGGCTACGCCATCAACCGGCGGCCAATGAAATTCAGAAGGCGCTGCGTACGCTTTGGGATTTTGACCAGCGTTTTTGGGGCGAGACGCTGGGGTTTGATTCCGCTGATCATGAGTGGGCGGTCTATTCACTCTGCTACCTCTGCAAGGACGAAACGATCATCGGGCATTTGTTGAATATCTATGTCCCGCTACTCGGGAGACATATTCAGGACATGCTCGGGAAGGATTTCCGCGCCAAAATCGGGACGACGTTTATGGACGATGTCGGTCACGTACTCTGGGATATTGAAGGGCTGCTCGAGCCCGAGGATCATGATTTGTTCGATTGGCATGGCAACCGGAATGGCTTGTCCAGGGAGAAAATCGAGACATGGTTGCGATTCGCGGATCTGCCACCGCTGCCAAGCCCCGACTTTCCACCGCGCTGGGTTTTGCTGCGCTTTACCAATTTGCAAGACTCTTTTGGCTCTGAAGAAGAGTACCTGAAGGATTTGCAGGCGTTCTATGTGGAGCGAGGTTATTCCGTTGAATGATATCGGAAATCATGAAGGCCGATCCGTCTGGAGCGTGAGATCCGTATGAGCACCGTCGGCCAACGAGAACGCCACACACAGCAACAGGTGCTGCGCTTCTTCCAGGACGAGCTGGATTATCGCTACCTGGGCGACTGGAAGGACCGCGCCGGCAACTGCAATATCGAGGAAGACCTGCTGCGCGACTGGCTGGCGCGGCAGGGCCATGATGAGCGCGTGATCAGCCGTGTGCTCCGCGAGCTGGACCAGGCGGCGGCGATCGCCGGCAGCAAGACCCTCTATGACGCGAACCGTGCTGTGTACGAGAAGCTGCGCTACGGGGTGCACGTCAAGCCGTCGGTGCAGGAGCAGACGGTCACGATCTGGCTGATCGACTGGGAGAATCCAGAAAACAACGATTTCGCCGTGGCCGAGGAGGTCACGGTGGCCGGGGCCAATACCAAGCGCCCGGATGTAGTGCTTTACGTCAACGGCATCGCTCTGGGCGTGCTGGAACTGAAGCGCTCCACCGTGGCGGTGGCCGAGGGCATCCGCCAGAGCCTGGACAACCAGAAACCCGAGTTTATCCAATCCTTTTTCGCCACGGCGCAGCTGGTGATGGCCGGTAACCCCACCGAGGGCCTGCGTTACGGGGTGATCGAGACGCCCGAGAAGTTCTGGATGGAATGGAAGGAGCCGTCCGAGATCGACGACCCCTTGGCGCGCGGGCTGCACCAGCTCTGCCGCCAGGAGCGGCTGCTGGAGATCGTGCACGACTTCATGGTCTTCGACGCCGGCATCAAGAAGACCTGCCGCCACAACCAGTTCTTCGGCGTACGTGCTGCGCAGGATCATGTGCAGCGTCGCCAGGGCGGCATCATCTGGCACACCCAGGGCAGCGGCAAGTCGCTGACCATGGTGTGGCTGGCGAAATGGATTCGCGAAAACGTGCAGGACGCCAGGGTGCTGGTGATCACCGACCGCACCGAGCTTGACGAGCAGATCGAAAAGGTCTTCAAGGGCGTGGACGAGGATATCCACCGCACCCGGAGCGGCGCGGACCTGATCGATGTGCTCAATCGCAGCGACGAGTGGCTGATCGCTTCCCTGATCCACAAGTTCGGCGCCTCGGAGGAAGGCGATGTCGACGCCTTTATCCAGGATATGCGCAGCCACCTGCCGAAAGGCTTTCGGGCCAAGGGTAGTCTGTTCGTGTTCGTCGACGAGTGCCACCGCACCCAGTCCGGCAAGCTGCATGAGGCGATGAAGGCCCTGCTGCCCGAGGCCATGCTGATTGGTTTCACCGGTACGCCACTACTGAAGAAGGACAAGCGCAAGAGCATCGAAGTCTTCGGCCCCTACATCCACAGCTACAAGTTCGACGAGGCGGTGCGTGACGGCGTCGTGCTGGACCTGCGCTATGAAGCGCGGGATATCGACCAGCATGTCACCTCACAGGACAAGATCGACCAGTGGTTCGAGCTCAAGACCCAGGGCCTGAACGACTACGCCCGCGCCCAGCTCAAGAAGCGCTGGGGCACACTGCAGAAGGTGCTCAGTTCACGAGACCGGCTGGAGAAGATCGTCTCCGACATTCTCTGGGACATGGCCACCCGCGACCGGCTGATGAGTGGCCACGGCAACGCCATGCTGGTGGCCGGCAGCATCTATGCGGCCTGCCGATTGTACGAGATGTTCGAGAAGACCGAGCTGAAGGGCAAGTGCGCCATTGTCACTTCCTATGCACCCTCCACCGCCGATATCAAGGGCGAGGCCACCGGCGAGGGCGAGACCGAGAAGCTGCACCAGTATGCGATCTACCGGCGCATGCTGGCCGAGCACTTCAACGAGCCGGAAGACTCGGCCGTCAACAAGGTGGATACCTTCGAGCAGGAGGTAAAGAAGCGCTTCATTGATGAGCCCGGCCAGATGAAGCTGCTGATTGTGGTCGACAAGCTGCTCACCGGCTTCGACGCCCCACCGGCCACCTACCTCTACATCGACAAGCAGATGCGCGACCACGGCCTGTTCCAGGCCATCTGCCGGGTCAATCGCCTGCACACCGAGGACAAGGAGGTCGGCTACATCGTCGACTACAAGGACCTGTTCAAGTCCCTGGAGCAATCCATCCAGGACTACACCGGGGGCGCGTTTGATGCCTTCGATGCGGACGACGTGGAAGGGCTGCTGGAGGATCGGCTGGAAAAGGCACGGGAACGCCTGGAAGAGACCCGCGAAGCGGTCAAGGCGCTATGCGAGGCCGTGGACCCGCCCAGGGACAGTCCCGCCTACCGGCGCTATTTCATCGGCCCCAGCGATGCGCCCGAGGTGCAGAAGGAGAACGAGCCCAGGCGTCTGGCCCTGTACAAACACGTTGGCGCTTTCCTGCGCGCCTATGCCGACCTGGCCAACGAAATGCAGCAGGCCGGCTACAGCGAGGCCGAGGCCGCCACGATCAAGGCGGAAGTCGAGCACTACGAAAAGGTTAGGGAAGAGGTCAAGCTGGCCAGCGGCGATTACATCGATATGAAGATGTACGAGCCGGCCATGCGGCATCTGCTGGACACTTACATCCGCGCGGATGAGAGCGAGAAGCTCTCGGCCTTTGACGATATGACGTTGGTGGAACTGGTGGTCGAACGCGGAGAAGAAGCAGTGGACAGCCTGCCGGCATCCATCTCGGGTGATCGCGAGGCCATGGCAGAGACCATCGAGAACAACGTGCGCCGGCTGATCATCGACGAAATGGCCGTCAACCCGAAGTACTACGAGAAGATGTCCGAGCTGCTGGATGCCCTGATCGAGCAACGGCGCAAGGAAGCCCTTGAGTACAAGGAATATCTGCGCCGTATCGTGGAACTGACGCGGAAAGCGGCGCGGCGGGAAAGTGAAAGTCGCTATCCCACTGGCATTGATACACCGGCACAACAGGCGCTGTATGACAACCTGGGTCAGGACAGCGCGCTCGCCCTGAGTCTTGACGAGAAGATCCGGTCGGTGAAAAAAGCAGACTGGCGGGGGAACAGATTCAAGGAGCGCGAAGTGCGGAACGCCATCGCCTACGTCCTCGAAACCCAGGCCCGGGAAAGCGAGATTCCCGACCAGGATGCGGTTTTTGAACTGGTGAAGAACCAGCATGACTATTGAGCGCAGCCATATCGAGGTCAGCGGCATCGACGTGGAGATTCGCCGCAAGGCGATCAAGAATCTGCATGTGGGCGTCTATCCGCCCGATGGCAAGGTGCGGGTGGCTGCGCCTGCGCACCTGGACGATGAAGCTGTCCGGCTGGCGATCGTGTCACGCTTGAGCTGGATCCGGCGCCAACGGAAGAGCTTTGTCGAGCAAGAGCGTCAGTCTCCCAGGGACATGGTGACCGGCGAGAGCCATTACTTTGCTGGTCGGCGATATCGCCTCGACGTGATCGAGCACGCGGGCCGGCCGGCGGTCAGGTTGAGAGGCAACCACACGCTCGAGTTGAAGGTGTCTCCTGGCACCGATCAGAAACAGCGTCGCCATATTCTCGAGCGCTGGTATCGTCAGGCGCTCAAGTCACGAATCCCTGAGTTGCTGGCGCGTTGGGAACCCATCGTGAATGCAAAAGTCAGCGAGTGTCGGGTGAAGAAAATGAAAACCAAATGGGGCAGTTGCAATGCTCAAGCTGGGCGAATCTGGCTGAACCTGGAGCTGGCGAAAAAGCCTGAATCCTGTGTCGAGTACATCCTCGTCCATGAAATGATTCATTTCTTCGAGCGGCACCACAACGAACGCTTCCGAGAGCTGATGGACCTCTTCATGCCGGACTGGCGTACCCGACGTGACCAGTTGAATGCTCAGCCGCTGGCGCACGAGAACTGGACGTACTGACCGCGCGAATCCGTTGGACTGGATGATGTGGGGGTGCAACCGATTGCCATGGCCTCGCTCAAACTGGACCTCCACGAAAGATTCAAACCTGGCAACGCTGTTTACTGAATAAAGTACACCGATTTGACTTCTTATCTGCCTCCTGCCCATAATGTTTAATATATTGAACTTGAAATAACGTCAAGTCAATCAAACTGAACAGAAGGCACGTATCCGCGATGAAGCGCAAGAGAAGTTACGCGCGCCAGACGCGCCAGGCACTCTCGATCCTGGGGAAGCTGATCCGGATCGGGCGCATGGAGCGCGGCATGACGGCACAGGAGCTGGCGGACCGTGCCGGGATCAGCCGCACGACGCTCCATAACATCGAGAAGGGCGCACCAGGAGCGGAGATCGGCAGCGTGTTCGAGGCCGCGTCACTGGCCGGTGTGCGCCTGTTCGATGACGACGAGGCAGCGCTTCGTGTCGAGAACGCACGCCTCGATGAAAAACTGATGCTGCTACCGAAGAGCGTACGCGCATCCCGCACCGAGGTCGATGATGACTTCTGATCGCAAGATGCCGGACAGCGTCTTTGTGTGGATCTGGCTGCCGGGTGAGACCCAGCCGGTCGTGGCCGGCCGCATCTCAATGGATGGCGGCCGCTACATCTTCAATTACGGCGCCAGCTATCTTGAGCGCAACAACGCCATCCCGATCTATGAACCCGAGTTGCCGCTCAGGCGCGGCCGGATCGATCCGCTTCCCAACTTGGAGATGGCCAGTTGCCTGCGTGATGGCTCGCCGGATGCCTGGGGCCGCCGCGTGATCATCAATCGGCTCGTCGGGCCGCAGGCCGGCGATCGGGGTGCGGACCAGTTGAACGAACTCACCTACTTGATCGAGTCTGGCTCCGACAGGATTGGCGCACTGGATTTCCAGCACTCGGCCACCGAGTACGTGCCACGCACCTCGGTTCAGGCAAGCTACGAGGAGTTGCTTGAGGCAGCCGACCGTGTCGAAAAAGGTCTCCCTCTGACACCGCCGCTCGACCGGGCGATCCATCACGGCACATCGATTGGTGGGGCGCGACCGAAGGCACTGATCGATGCTGACGAGCGCAAGCTGATCGCCAAGTTTTCATCGAGCAAGGACGTCTATAGCGTCGTGAAGGCCGAGTTCATGGCCATGCGGCTCGCGCACCTGTGTGGGCTCGACGTTGCGCCTGTCTCGATCTTCGAGACGGCCGGCAAGGACGTTCTGCTCATCGAGCGCTTCGACAGGATCAAGGCAGACGGCAACTGGCAGCGTCGCGCCATGCTCTCGGGGCTGACCATTCTCGAACTCGGTGAGATGGAAGCGCGCTACGCGTCCTATGAAGACCTGGCCGAACGGATCCGCCACACCTTCACCGATCCGAAAGAAACGCTCCGCGAGCTCTACGGGCGGATTTGCTTCAACGTGCTGTGCGGCAATACGGACGATCACGCGCGTAACCATGCCGCCTTCTGGGACGGCAAGATGCTGACGCTGACGCCCGCCTACGATATCTGTCCGCAGGGACGCGCCGGCGACGAGGCGACGCAGGCGATGCTCATCAAGGGCGAGAACCGCATGAGCACGCTCGCCACGTGCCTGTTGGCGTCGGCCGATTTTCACCTGAGCGAAGACGAGGCCACGGCGCTCATTGAAGGTCAGATCGAAACCATCGCGCAAAGCTGGGCTTCAAAGTGCGATGAGGCGGCGCTGAGCCCTGTCGATGCCAAACTCCTTGCCGGTCGACAGTTCCTGAACCCTTACTGCGTACAAGGCCTCGGCCGGCAGCACCAAGCACTCACGGATCAATTCGAAGACGCGAGAGCGCGCATTATCGATCTGAGTGCACAGGGTGGATAATTCTGTTGCGCAGCCCACGACGCCGATCGACTTTTTGCCCGGCGCCGGTGTTGTCCCGCGCGGCACGGCGTTTGCGAAGACGCTCCGGCTGTTTGTACGTAATGGTCAATGGAGGCCGGGATCCGGGTCGTCGCTCCAGCAAGATTGACGTAGTAGCCCGAATGTGCGATCAGGCAGGTTAGACTCCCGACCATGCGTTTTGCCGCCATCGACTTCGAAACTGCCAACCGCGGCGCCGACAGTGCCTGCGCGATGGGCGTCGTGATTGCCGGTGATGGCCGCATCGTCCACCGCGAGACCCATCTCATCTGCCCGCCGCCCGGCGAGTTCCTGTTCACCCATATCCATGGACTTGATTGGGACGATGTGTGCGATGCAGCTGATTTTGGCCAGGTCTGGTCGGGGCTCGGTCCGCTGCTCGAGGACGTCGATTTCATGGCCGCGCACAATGCCCCCTTCGACCGGAGGGTGCTGCACGCCTGCTGCCACAGCCATGGTGTGAGCATCCCGGAAGTGCCCTTCGAGTGCACCGTGGCGCTGGCACGCCGGGTGTGGAGCATCTATCCCACCAAGCTGCCCGATGTCTGCCGCCGTCTCGGTATCCCCTTGAACCACCATGACGCCGCATCCGACGCCGACGCGTGCGCCCGTATCGTTCTGGCCGCCGAAGAAGCCGGTTGGCATCCGTAGCCCGCCCCCTCAAATCCCGGCCTTGTCCATCATCCCCATGAGCTTGCGGCGAGCCTTGTAGCGGGTGCGGATCTGTTCGATCCAGTCGCGGGTTTCGCGGCTGTCGTCGAGTTGGGCCACGTTCCTGATCAGCGGGACGACGTTCTTGTAGGTCTTGGCGTCGGCACGTGGCAGCTCGGCGTCGGCGGCGCGTCGGTACAGGCCGGCGGCGGCTTTGGGGTGTTTGGCGGCGACGGATTCGGCTACCTTGATCAGCAGTTCGGGGTGGGCTGCCTGTGTGACGACCAGTTCCATGGCTTCTTCGGGGGCGCCATCTTCCAAAAGGAGCTGCACCCGCATGCTGACGTTTCGGCGGCCATCGTCGAGTCGAAGTTCGCGTTCGGCCAGCTCGCTCAGCGCTTCTTGTCGAATCTTTGGCCATTGATCCTCGCTCGCGGCCTTGAGTCGATGCCAGGTTTCCGGTCCGGGGCGATGACGATAATCCTCCCAAAGCATTTCGCGTGCCTCGGCTTCGAGGCCGGCGCGCTGGTATTCCTCGGCCACCAGGTGGCGCATGCCCGGCCAGCGGGGTTTGTCCTTGAGGCCGCGCTCGGCCCAGCTCATGGCCAGTGCGTCGTGGCCGAATTCGCGACAGGCCTTGACGATCTTCTCGTAGTCGTAGCCAGACGACAGGTCACGCGACAGCAGTTCGATCAGGGTGTCGAAATCGCCTTGGCAGCGGGCGATTTCGACACGCCAGGCCAAGACCCGGATGTTCTCGTATCGTTGCGAAAAGTCCTCTTTCTCGGCACTTTCGGGCAGGGCCGCGACGGCCTTGTCCACGCGCCGGATATAGGCTGCCTGCCCCTTGCTGCCCAGGGCGTCCCAGTAGCGCTCCAGCGGAAACAGGTTCCAGTCTTCTTCTGTCTTGAACTTGTGCAGGCTGCCGGCCAGTTTCACGCCCGATACCCCGGCTTTTGCCGCGGCGCGGGCGTGCAGTTCGACAAAATCGTGCATGCGCTCGCCGATCATTCCGCCGGAGTCGTCGGCACGTGGATAGATGCGCAACAGCCGCTTGACGACATACTCAGCAAGCTCGAAGCATGTTTGTGGATCGCTTTCCAGCAGCGACTCCAGAATGTCCAGCGGCGCATGGAGTTGCAGCGCATAGTCCTGACTGCGGCGCCAGTCAAGGAATCCGCCCGTTCTGAGCAGCGCCGAAAGCGATTTTTTCAATGCCTTCGGGTCGCTGGAGAGCTTGAGCCGCAACTGCTTTTCCAGCGCCGCATCGTACAGGGCGGCTTGATGCAGCCATTCGGCCAGGCGTTCGCGTGGCTGCTTCAGAAGTGCGGCGTGCAGATCGTCCCCGGATTTCGCCGGGTCATCGTCGCTTTCAGCCTCGATCCAGGTCAGGGCGGCGGCCACCAGATGCTTGCAGAAGCTGCCGTCGGCGGCGGCCGGGCAGGAGCAGGCGAACTGAAGATCATCGTCTTGCTGTCGCAGCCATAGCCGGTAGCGGCTGGTGCCCTGGGCGGTGGCCTCGAAACCGGTCGCCTCTTGCGTCGAGATGCTCACGCGCCCCTGCGCATAGTAGGATTCGCCCCGGCCGAATGCGGCATCACCGGCAAGCGCCCGAATCTGCTCGTGATTCATCGGGACAATCCGGTCGGTTCGCCGGGCGCCTTCGTCCAGCGCACGGCGTAGCCCTCGTCTTCATGGAAGTCTTCGGCGAAGCGCTTCATTTCATTGGCCTCGAACTCGAACCAGCGGCGCTCGTCATCGGGAAAATCAATCAGTGTGTCCTTGAAGCGGCGAAAGGGCTTGCGCATTCTCAAAGCATCCTGCAGTCGCTCCGATGCCGCACTGCTGGCCTCCTCCAATGCGAACTGCTGCATGAGTTGATAGCCGTCCGAGCTGGCGAAATGAGGGATCGGCAACACTTGCTCCGGGTCTGTTGGCGTCCAGAGTTCCGCATCGTCGTGGCCGAATGCAAAGGCGGCATCCTCCGGGTCCAGGCACAGCTTTCCCGTTGCAGGATCAAGCACCCATTCGGTGTTCTGATCGCTCATTGCCATCTTTATGTCTTCGGGATCGAGGGTCAGGACGGGCATGTTCATTTCGGGATCAACTCCACGCGATGAAACAATCGGACCGAGCCTTCCGACGGGAAAGCCTGATGACGGAAGGCACGATGATAGCAATAGCGCGGTTTGCCGATTGGTTTCGTGTCTGATATCGGCTCATGCGCAGAGCAAGTCATTTTCGGTACCGAGTTTTAGCCTTGGTAGCCCTTTGACGTACAGGTTTCTGTACATTAAGATAGGGGCATGTCCACGATTAGCTACACTGATCTGCGCCGCCGGCTGGCCAGCGCCATGGACCAGGTCAACGAAGACCATGCGCCGCTCTACATCACCCGCCAGAAGGGCAAGGGGGCGGTGTTGCTTTCGGCGGATGATTACGCCTCGATCGAGGAGACGTTGTACCTGATGTCCAGCCCGCGCAATGCCGCGCGGTTGACCGAAGCGATCGAGGGTTTGCGGCAAGGCGAAGGTGAAACGCGCGAACTGATCGAGTGAAGATCTGTTTTCATGCACACGCCTGGGCTGATTATCTCTATTGGCAGAAGGCCGACCCGAAAAAACTCAAGCGCATCAACGAACTGATCCGTGCCATTGGTCGTGACCCGTTCAAGGGTGTTGGCAAGCCGGAGCCACTGAGAGGAAACTGGTCGGGCTTCTGGTCGCGCCGGATTGATCGGAAACATCGGCTGGTCTATGCCGTCGAGAACGACACGCTGCTGATTGCCCAGTGCCGGTTTCATTATTGAGGCCCGCCAACTCCGAGCATTGCATCTCAATCTCACGGCACGATGACGATACGACCGCATGCCTGCCCTTCTTGCAGGTACCTGATCGCTGTGGGCACCTCTGACAGGGGAAAGGTCCGGGCCACGACCGGGTTCAGCGCCCCGGACTCGATCATGCCGCGCAGGGCTTCCATGGCATCGCGTTTTTCCATGGAGCCGAACGAAGGCCAGGGCAGGTGTCGGTCGAATCTTGCCCAAAGCATCAGGCCGAGAAAGTACGGGATTCCGCCCAGCGTTCGGCGACCTTTGGCGCCGTAGTGGTCATGGCCGATGATGACGATCAGTCCATCGGGTTTCAGCATGCGTTTTGCGCTTGAGAGGGAAAGCGTGGAGGCGACGTCGATGAGGAGGTCGATGGCTTGTTCGAGCTCGGTGACATCCTCTTGGGTGTAGTCCATGGCCTTGTCGGCACCCAGAGATCGCATGTAATCGAGTTTGGTGGTGTGGTCTACCCCGATGACGTACGCACCGTTGGCCTTGGCCAGTTGGATAGCGATGCTGCCTACGCCACCGGCCGCGCCGTTGATGACGATGCGTTGCCCGGGCTTTTCCCAGATGTGCTTTTGCAGGTTGACGAGCGCGATGATGCCGGCGGTAGGGACGGTTGCGGCCTGCTCGAAGCTGATGTTCCCGGGCTTGAGCGCCAGGACGTGTTGGGGCACGCAGACGTATTCGGCGTAAGCGCCGCCGTTGATCCACTGAATCTGGTCATGGGTTTCACCGAATACCGCATCGCCGGGGCGGAAGTCGGTCACGTCGTGGCCGACGGCGGTCACCACGCCGGCCATGTCCAGGCCGGGGATCGGTTGCTTTTGTCGTTTGAGGCCCGCGCCCATCAGTCGCATGACGCGGGGATAGCCGCTGATCGCATGCCAGACGTCGGGATTGACCGAGGCGGCCCGCACCCGCACAAGCACTTCGCCCGGCGCGGGTGACGGGATGTCGACTTCACGTATCTGCAGCACCTCGTCGGGATCGCCGTACCGATCCTGGACGATGGCCCGCATACTGGTCATCCGGCACCCCGCAAGCCCGTGCTGATCAGCAAGCTGGTGCTCAACCGTTCAAGTCGATGATCTGTCATGGGCTCGGCCCCGATGAAGTTTCGACAGCATACGCGATTGAGGTTGGAGTCGCCCCTGCCAGGAGTCATCGAACAGCCGGCTCCGCACAGCGCGTATGCCGCCGTTTCCCGGGGCCGGGACAGCAAGACGCCAGCGTCAGTTCAACGTTTCATTCGGACCGGGAATGCTGCTCCAGCATTGCGTGCCGAGTCACGGGCTATTCGGGCGTCAGCAGGATCTTGCCGTCGCGCTCGCCCCGGCTGGCGGCGCGAAGGGCATCACTGACTCGCGATAGCGGATAGGTGGCCGCGACCGGTGCGCTGAGTTTGCCGGCGGCGATCTTGCCGATCAGGTCGCCGAACAGTTGTTGCCGGTCGGCTGGTGAGGACTGCTCAAACCAGCTGGCCAGCCAGAAGCCGGTCAGCGTGATGTGGCGAAAGATGAGTTGTCCGGCAGAGATCTGGCAGGGCTCGCCGCTCATCATGCCGTAGTTGGCCACGGTGCCGTCGTCGGTCAGGCAGGCGGCCAGGCGCTCGGTCGCTTCGCCGCCGACCGCATCGATGGCCAGGCGGATCTTGGCCTTGCCGGTGGCTTCGGCCACCCGCCTGGCCAGATCCGGGCCGTCGACCAGCACCACTTCGCCGCCTTGTTTCCTGACGGACTCGACAGCCCCCTCGCGACGAACGACATTGACGGTTTGCAAGCCACGCTCGGCGGCCAGCTGAACCAGGTAGCCGCCCACGGCGGAGTTGGCGGCATTCTGGATGACCCAGTCGCCTGGTTCCAGGTCCACCACTTCGCTGAGCAGCAACGCAGCAGTCGGCGGGTTGATGGTCAGCATGGCCAGCTGCAGCGGGTCGGCCTCGCCCGGCAGGGGAATGAGATCTTTTGCCGGCAGGGCCAGGTGCGAGCGCCAGGTGCCGCAGCCGACCGGCAGCAACACGGTCTGGCCGACTTCCAGACCGCTGACTTTCGGGCCCAGCTCGGTGATTTTTCCAATCCCCTCATTGCCTCCAATGGCCGGAAGATCCGGCAGAACGCCGTAGTCGCCTGTGATGGTGAGCAGGTCGGAGGGGTTGATGGGTGCGGCCAGCAACTCGACCAGCGCTTCGCCGGTACCGGGCTGGGGCCTGTCGTACGGCAAGGCCTTGATGAGCTTGTGCGGCTTGCTGCCGCGTTCGTCGTACTGCGCCTTGATCGGGTTCATGATGTGCCGCTCCTTGCAACATTCGTGATGAGTAAAACCGGTACTGTAACAGTCGATGTGCAAGGCACTGTGCCGTGCAACAACACGTTCGACCCCACCCGGAACGATGTATGATGAATCTCCTGCATCAAGAGCGCTACCGATGAGTTCTCCCGGCGCTGACCTGGCTCCTTCCGACCTGCGCGGCCTGTGCCTGCTGGCCGCCGATGGCGTGGTGGAGGTCAGCCGGGTGGTCGAGCAGCTTCACCACACGATTGCCCGTGTATCGCTTCCAGTGGGGTCGCCGGTGGCCGGGACCACGCGCGGAATCACCGGGCTGGTCTATCGATCCGTCCGTACCATTGCGGGCGTGGCCGGCAGCGGTGCCGGGCTGGTGCTGGGCCGCTTTGCCCCGGCCGTGCCGCTGGGCCAGACGCGCATTGGCCGCGAACATCTGCTGAGCGTGCTCAACGGCATACTGGGTGACCACCTGGAAGCCGGCGCTAACCCGCTGGCCATCGACATGGGTTTTCTTGTCGACGGCATGGCAGTGGACCTGGACTCGGGCCTGCCCGATGAACTGGCGCGACAGGCCGGTCGAAAGCTGCTGGTCAGCCTGCACGGGCTGTGCCTGAACGAGGCCTGCTGGGTGAAGCCTGACGGCGATGTCAGTCTGCCGCGGACACTGGCCGAAAGCCATGGCTACACACCGGTGTACCTGCGCTACAACAGCGGCCGGCATATCTCGGCCAATGGTGCCGAACTGGCCGAAAAGCTGCAGCGTCTGATCGAGATCTGGCCGGAGCCGGTCGAGGAGATCGTTCTGCTGGGGCACAGCATGGGCGGACTGATCGCGCGCAGCGCCAGTCATCATGCCACCCTGGAGGGCCGCGACTGGGTCAATCCGCTCTCGAGCATCATCTGCCTGGGCAGCCCGCATCATGGCGCGCCGCTGGAACGCATCGGACACCGGCTCGACCGCCTGCTGGGCGTCAGCCCCTACAGCGCACCATTTGCACGCCTGGGTCGATTGCGCTCGGCCGGCATCACCGACCTGCGCTTCGGCAACCTGTGCCGGGAAGACTGGCAGGACCGCGACCGTTTCGAACCGGGAGATGATAATCGCCAGCCGGTCGTCCACGCCGACCATGTTCGTCACTATATGGTCGCGGCCACCCTGGACCGGCGTGCCGATTCCCTGCGATCGCTGACCATCGGCGATGGCCTGGTGCCGGTGCCCAGCGCCCTGGGGCAGCACGACAGGCCGGAAAGACAGGTACCGGCTTTGCCCGAACATCAGTTGGTGGTACGCCGCAGCGGCCACGTAGACCTGATGAGTCGCCGGCGCGTGCTGCGGCAACTTCAGCACTGGCTCAGGACTTCGGCGGCTTCTCCGATACGTAAAGCATGATGGTGCCCTGCACCACCACGGTGCCATCGGCGCGGTAAGCGGTGACCCGGACCGGGAGATCGCCGGGCTGCCAATCTTCCGGACGGGTCTCGGCGGTCACGCGGATGTCGGAATCGGCCTTGGCCGTGTAGTCAACTTGCATGCCGCGCGGAATCCAGCGCAGATGTTTCGGGATGGTGGCTTCGGCCAGCCCGCCCATGGCCATTTCCAGGGCATTGCAGATGGCAATGACGTGGACCGTGCCGATATGGTTTTCCACCCGGCGGCGCTTGGCAAAATGCACTTCGCAGAAGTTGGGCCGCAGCTCGGTCACGCGCGGCCGGATGGTGGCAAAGTACGGCGCCTTGCGGGCAAACAACCTCGAAAACAGCCCCTGGCCGAAAGGCCAGCGTGTGCAGCGCCTGTAAAGATCAATCAGGTAATTGGATTCCGGCATGGCTTCCTCATGGCGCATCAGGCGCAAGACTCTCTTTCCATACGGTATCGTATGGAGACAGGACGTACAAGCACGCTGATCCGGATGACGCCTCAAACATCCGCCGGGGCCGTCTGCGCGCCGGCTTGTTGGGCCGCGCGGCGCTCGTATAGTAACGCTTGACGTTATTAACGCCTGGCGTTATGGTCGGGTTGCATGATTCGTTCTTTCCAGTGCCGCGACACGGAGCGATTGGCATCCGGTCATCGAGTTCGACGGTTCATCCAGTTTGAGCGCGTTGCCTTGCGAAAGCTGCGGCAACTGGAAGTGTCCGCCCGGCTGGATGATTTCCGGGTTCCGCCGGGCAATCGTCATGAATCCCTTAAGGGCGATCGTGCCGGACAGTACAGCATACGAATCAATGACCAGTACCGACTCTGCTTTCGCTGGACACGCTCAGGGGCAGAGGAAGTGGAAATCGTCGACTATCACCAGTCAGGTGCCTGATGAAACGATTGGATCCAGTAACCCCCGGCGAACTATTGCTGGAGGACTTTCTCAAGCCCATGGGCATTAGTCAGTACCGATTGGCCAAGGAAATTGGTGTGCCCGCCCAACGCATCGGCGAAATCGTCAAGGGTCGCCGTACCATCACCGCGGACACGGATTTGCGCCTTTGCCGTTTTTTCGGGCTTTCCGACGGCTACTGGCTGCGCGCCCAGGTAGCTTGTGATACTGAAAAGGCGCGGGAAGAGCTTGAATCGACACTTGCCCGCATTCGTCCGTGGAAAGAGCAGCGTGCCAACTGAAGCAGGTTGCTTCCTGCGGTCAGCATGGGCTGCTGATTGAGCCATTGCCTGGGAGACAAGATGAACGGCATTCACACCATCGATACCCACTACCTCGGGCTACCCGAGGTGGCCGCCGCTTACCTGATCATTGACGGCGATCGGGCGGCTTTTGTCGACAACAACACCAACGAGGCCGTGCCCCTGCTCCTGGCGGCGCTGGCCGACCAGGGGCTTGCGCCCGAGCAGGTGGAGTACCTGATCATCACGCATGTGCATCTTGACCACGCCGGCGGCACCTCGGCCCTGGCCCGGGCCTGCCCGAATGCCACGGTGGTGGCTCATCCGCGCGCCGCGCCGCACGTGATCGACCCGTCGAAGCTGGTTGCCAGTGCTTCGGCGGTCTACGGGCAGGCCGAGTTCGAGCGCCTCTACGGCCAGATCGAGCCGGTGGCCGCGGACCGGGTACAGGTCATGGAAGACGAGGAGACGCTGCAACTGGGCAGTCGCGAATTGCGCTTTCTGCACACGCGCGGGCATGCCAACCATCATTTCTGCATAGTCGACAGCGCCTCGGGCGCGATCTTTTCCGGCGACGCGTTCGGACTGGTTTATCCGGCACTCCAGGGCGAGGGCACCTTCGCCTTTCCCTCGACCAGCCCGACGGACTTCGAGCCGGAGCTGGCGCGCGAGTCCATCCGCAGGCTGGTGGCCGAACAGCCGAGCTGCATCTTTCCCACCCACTTTGGCGCGGTCACCGATATCGAAGTGGCCGCCGGCCAGTTGCTACGGCACCTGGAGTTTGCCGAGCGATTGCGTGACGACGCCGAAAACAGCGACCAGCCCGACGAGGCGCTGGAGGCTTACTGCCGGGCACGACTGGCCGACTATTTTGCCGGCCTGCTCGATGGCATGGGCAGCCTCGGGCGCGACCCGAACATCTGGTCGCACCTGAAACTCGACATCGACCTCAACGCCCAGGGCATTGCCTTCGCCGCCAGCAAGCGCCGGCGCAAGGCGAGGGCGAGGTCATGACCGGGCACAGACCGGCTAAAGGAAACTCGTAAACGGCACGGCAAACATCGATGCAATCACGACCCAGGTCAGCCAGCGGTTGCCCCTGCGTCGCGACGCTTCCCTGTGCAGTGCCCAAGAGGTAACCACGGTCGCCGCCTCGAGCACTGGCTGCAGACTGATCTGAGACTTGGCCGGTTCATACAGAAAACGTCTATCGTGCAAGGTCGACGAACTCATCTTCACATGTTGTTCGAAAAGCCTGATCACCGTTTGCCCGGCCAGCACCGTGTCGCCATCGAACAGTAGATCACTGCCGGCGTATCGACGCACTCTGCCGGCCGGATCCTGCAACAGCAGAGCCTGGCCCTGTACGCCTGGTTCGTATTGACTGTTGTCGTAATCCCTCTTGCTCTCCACCAGCCCCTGAATGGTCAGGAAAATCATCGAGATGACCAGGATTCCGGCGCCGAGCACAGACTCGGATTGTTCGTACACCCTCGAAACAATGAGGACAGCGAAGACCAGGGTCGCCCCCACCCAGACGGGCGCCAGCTTCCACTGCCATTTCGTCCAGCGCCGCCTGCGGCTGACCTTTTTGCCCGCACTTAACCAGACGGGCCCATCGTGCTGCATCGAGGCGATGCCTTCGGCATCAAGCGTCTTCAGGCTTTCGCGGAGAGACTCCCGGACTTTCGTGGTCATGGGTTCCATGTGCAACTTTGCCCGTATCACCAGGGCAAACATCCCGATCGACAGGAGCAGCAAGAGCGCGACCATGATCACGACGAAGTTGTCGTGGAGCCTGATCACCAGGCTCGCGTCTCCCTGAAACAGCAATGTGCTCTGCCTGCTGGAAAGATCGTGGCGAAAGAGCTTGTGCCGATTGCTGGCTAACAGCAGCTGGCCCTGATCATCGACAGACCAGTCGGTGATTCTTCCATCGACTCGCACCGCATGGGTGTCGATCAGTTCCCAGTCATCATCCAGCACCGCAAACCGAATGCGATCGGCCCGATTGAGCAAACCGAGCCACCAATGCTCACCCACGCGCCTTAGCCGATGCGGAAGGTCGTAGCCGCTGACGGGTGAGCGCTCGGACAGATCGAGCATGGTTTCGGGCTCGCCAAAACGGCCGTTTGAGACTGTCATGGAGCGGACCTGCCTTGGGCTGCCAACTGACAGAAAGACATCCTGGCCCCGCCGCGTCAGACTGGTTCGCGAACTCTGCAACGAGCGGCTATCGAGCTTTTCTCCAGCGGCGTCGAGCAGATACAGCCTGTCCGGGCCGAGAGAGAGCAGGACAACATGTCCGTCATCCATTTCGACCGCCTGGAAACGATGTCCGAGGTCCAGATCCTTAGCCCAGGGTCGACAATCGATCAGGCCTGCCCGGCACCGCCACAGCGACCGGTTCGAATGCGACACCAGCAGGTCACCACCCCGCAGTGGTGCCAGCATGCGCGGACTGAGCTCCTGATCCCGGGTTGTCGGCAACGGATGGCCGTCCAGGTCATACCACTGCCCCGCCAGGTACACGTAACCGGTATTTCCGTCACCGTCGACCGGCTCGGCCACCGCCAGCGTACCGGGAATCGGCGGAAACATTCTGACCAGCAGAACCAAAACCGCCACTACCAGCACCAGCGACCAGGCCACAATCCTGGTGCGCTGGCCACCCACTCGCACACTTCCATCCATCCCTGATGTCCCCAACCGCTCAAAGTATCAATTCAACAAGGCAAAAAGCGCCGTCCCAACGACACAAGCTACCACGTTTGAAACGGCGGATCGGTGGGTCGCATTCAACCGCTGAATGCGACCCACATCAGTGAATGGGATTCACGCTACTCCGGTTCTTGCGGGATGGGCATGCGTGGCAGTGGCTCGTCGCGCATGGCGGCGTGGTAGAGGAAGCTGGCGAGGACCACGGCGGATTGCATCAGGTCTTCGCGGCGGACGTACTCGCGGGTGTCCAGGTGCGTGTGGTGGGTGCGCCCGAAGTAGTCGAGCCGATCCTGGATGAACTGAAAGCCGGGTACGCCCACCCGGTCGAAGGGCACGTGGTCGGTGCTGCCGGTGCGACGCAGGGTGACCGTGTCGGCATCCAGATCGTGCAGCGGTTCCAGCCAGGCCCGGAACACCTCGGCGGCTGCGACGTTTTCCTCGGCGTGGATGCCCCGGATGCGCCCGCTGCCGTTATCGAAGTTGAAGTAGGCCACATGCTGTCCATGGCCCCGTAGCGGCTCGATCGGCCAGGTCGGTTCGCGGAAACGCTCCGGCAGGGCGAGTTGCTCTTCGTCGGTATGTTCGGGCCGCGTGGCAATGTGGCGCTCGACATAGTCACGACTGCCCAGCAGGCCCTGCTCTTCACCACTCCAGAGGGCAAAGCGGATGGTGCGGCGCGGCTGGACTTCAAGCGCCTGGAGGATGCGGGCGGCCTCCATGACCACGGCCACGCCGCTGGCGTTGTCGGTCGCACCCTGCCCGGCATGCCAGGAGTCCAGATGGGCGCCGGCCATGACGATCTCGCGCCCGGCGCGGCCCCGGCCCGGAATCTCGGCAATGGTGTTGTAGGCCTGGGTGTCTTCCTCGTGGAACTGCGCACGCACATGGACACGGACTTCCACCTCCTGCTCGTCGGCGACCAGGCGCGAGAGCAGGTTGAAGTGCTCGGCGGCCATCTGCAACGACGGCACACCGGGGTTGGCATCCACGCCATGGCCGGCACCGCCCGTCACCCGCACGATACCGTGATCCCAGGAGCTGACATGGATGGTCGCGGCCACGCCTTCCTCGACCAGGAACTCGTGTAGCTCTTCGCGAAACGCCGCCCGGCGGGCCCACTCCGAACGGTCCCAACCGGGACCCTCCTGGGGAATCGGGAAATCGACGATGTCTGACAGCGTGTCGTCGTCGTGACGGTGAACGCTCGGATCCATGCGATCCGCCGGGTCGCGCGGATCGTCCATCAGCACGATCTTTCCTTCCAGCGTGCCGCGCGCCTCCTCGAGCTCGTCTTCGTCGGTCAGCGACACGCGGACCACCGGCCCGGTCACCGGCTGTTCGGTGCCCGGCGTCCAGGCCCGGGGGTAGGCAATCAGCGGCTGCTGGCGCGGTGCGGTCATGTGTACGGACACGTAATCGAATGACCAGCCATGGCCGAATTCAAAGCCTTCCAGGCGGGCATTTTCCAGGCCCCACTCTTCCAGGCGGTCAAGCGTCCACTGGTTGGCCTCGGACATGGCCGGCGAGCCAGTCAGTCGTGGGCCAATGTGATCGGTCAGGTGGGTGAGGGTCTCCATGACCCGGGAGCGGTGCAGGCCCTCCTGGCGAATCCGGGAAACCTTGTCCAGATCGACCGGCTCGGCGCTTGCCTCGGTCACGGCCACCGGAGCGACGTGGAATGCCGACACCAGCAGACCGGCCAGGAACACAACATTGAAAACACGCGACATCATTCAGGCTTCTTTTGGATGGGTGGATAGATGGTGAGGGAGTCCCGGCAAGCCAGGCAGGCGCGCAGGCTCTGCTTTGGGAGCGGCAAGCAAGAGGACAGACCGGGCCAGAATGTATGCCATCGGGAAGGGCAGGTCAACCGAACCCGCCCGGTGGCTCCCGGCACGGTCGCGCTCGACCCGATACAATCATTGCCGATTCCGACAATGCAGGAGACCCGACATGCCGCGATGGTTACCCCTTGCCCTGCTGCTTGCCACCAGCGCCGTTCAGTCCGATGACTACTTCCCCGAACGTGACTACTGGGAGCAGCGCCCGGCCTCGGAACTGGGGTTCGACCCGGACGGGCTTGACGAGGCGGTTGCCTGGGCACGGTCGCAGGCCGACACCGATCCGTCGGATCTCTACAAGATGATCTACAACCATTTTGCCCCGCGGGAACCGGATTTCCGCATTCTGGGCCCGACCCGACCGCGCGCGGGTGACAGCGGCATGATCATCCGCAACGGCTACATCGCCGCGAGCTGGGGCGATCTGGACCGTGCCGACATGGTCTTCAGCGTGGCCAAGAGTTTCCTGAGCACCGTGGCCGCACTGGCGCTGGACGACGGCGCCATTATCGACCTGGACGAGCCGGTGGGGCGTACCGTGCAGGAAGATCATTTCGCCGGGCCGCACAACAGCGCGATCACCTGGCACCACCTGCTGCAACAGACTTCAGAGTGGGAGGGCACGTTATGGGATGTCCCCGACTGGGCCGATCGCCCCGAGGGCGATGACCCGGCCGACTGGCCCAATCGTGAACTGCAGGCTCCCGGCAGCCGCTACAAGTACAACGATGTGCGCGTCAACCTGCTGGCCTATTCCCTGCTGCAGGTCATGCGCGAGCCGCTTCCCGTGGTACTGCGCGAGCGCATCATGGACCCCATCGGAGCCTCGCCGAGCTGGCGCTGGCACGGCTATCACAACTCCTGGGTCGAGCTCGACGGTCAGCACATGCAGTCGGTGTCCGGTGGCGGGCACTTCGGTGGTGGAATGTTCATCAGCACCGAGGACATGGCCCGGTTTGGTCTGCTGTTCAAGCGCCGGGGTGGCTGGGACGACCAGCGTGTATTCTCCGCCGACTGGATCGACACCCTGGCCCAGCCGGTGGCCGATCGGCCCGACTACGGTTACCTGTGGTGGCTCAACACCGACCGCGAGCGCATCCCGCAGGCACCCGAAAGTGCCTACTGGGCGGCCGGATTCGGCGGAAACTTTATCTACGTGGACGAAGAAAACGACCTGGTCATCGTGCTGCGCTGGATACCCGAACTCGAAGAAACCGTCGCGCGGGTACTCGACGCGATCAACCAACCCGAAGGCTGAGCCTGGACAGCCTGACTTGAAAGGGGTCACGGGGGCGGGTGTATACTGTCCGGCAGGTGGCAGGGAGTGAATCTCCGAGAGGGGAGGAGGCCACCATGTCCGCACTATTCGACAACGCCCGCACCTGGCCGGTGGCGCTGGTCGCCGCTGCCATGCTTTTGATGTCCGCCCCGGTTTGCGCGCAACCGCAGGTCCAGCTCCTGGAAGACTTCGAGCTGCGAGACAGCGAGGAGATCGCCCGTGCCAACCAACTTCGTGCAATTCTTGAGGATCGCGGCCTGAGCGAAGAGCAGGTCAGGGTGACCGACTTCGAAGGCCAGGACCGCACGCCGGAACTCCTGGGCCCACGCGTACCAGGCGATGTGCCGCCGCGGCTTGGCGAACGTCAGGTGGTTGTGCGCCCGGCCGAGACCATTTCCATGCGACTGCCTACCGAGCGCAGCGACCTGCCGGGAGGCGTGGCACAGATCGAGGATTCGGGGCGCGACCCGGAAACCGGAGATGGTTGGTTTCACCCCAGCCTGTTCTCCAGTCCGATTCCTGCGATATGGGACGATGACCTGCACCAGTACACGACCCGGCTGTCGATCGGCCTGCGCGGCGAGAACGTGCCGCCCGGCATCGAACTGGAACAGCCGGTGACGGTACAACTGGGCTTCAGCGGCCTGACAGCCGAGCCCATCGAGCAGATCACCCTGCGCCGGCCGGGTATCGAGCACGAGAGGCACCTTGATTTCCAGTTTGTTCCAACGACCGACCAGCCGACTCTGAAAATGCGCTCGTCCATCGTTGATGTCGACTTCGAGATCGAGGCCATGCCGCGCATCGCGATTCTCCCCGAAAGCGACAGCATGACCGGGCTGGGCCTGGAGGAAATCCAGATCAACGTCCGGCGCCTGAAACCGCACGGCGACTTTGCGCCTGCGTCCGACGATCTCCTTGCCGCGGTGACCGTGAGCGGTGCGGCCACCCCCGATTCCAGTGAGCTCAACATCGAAGAAGGGACGGTCGGGACAAGTTTTGCACTGCGCTCGAGCGGGCTGAGTGATGCCACCATCAGGGTTTCGGACGGACAGCACACCGCAAGCCGAACCATCGAGCAGCGTTTCCCAATCGGCCCGGTTCTGGCCGCACTGTTCGGTGGTGCGATAGGCGGTTTTGCAAGGCGTTTCATGAAAAAAGCTCCGCCCATAACAACGGGCACGAGAATAGTCGAAGGGCTGATCGCGGCCATCGTGGTGTATGTCGCCAGCGTACTGGGAGCCGGTTACTTCAACGTTTTGCCTCCGGCCATCGCCGCCACTGAAGCCGGCGCCTTCCTCACCGGCGCGGCATCGGGCTTTGTTGGTGTCGCGGTTTTCGAGGCCTTCAGGAGGAACCTGGTCAGAACGGGTAGCTACTAACACCTGCATTAGTAACCCGGCAGGTATGTAGATCGCATTCAGCCGGGTCAATAAATGGCACGAGCACGAAACCAGGTGATGATCGAACCGGTATAGTGGTGCCGGTTTTGTCTCCTGCACGGGTGTTTCATGCGTAATCTTTTCGGCCTTTCCTCTCTCGTTCGACTGTTCGTCCTGCTAGTGATCTCTTCGGGCATCGGCTCGGCCACGGCGCTGGCCGGGGACCTGTCCTCCCGCGACCTGCGCGGCGCCGAGTCCGAAGATGGGCTGTTTACCGTTCATGTGCTCGATGATGAGCGGATCATTTTCGAGATTCCCGCCGACAAGTTGGAGCGCGACATGGTGGTGATGAGCCGCTATGCACAGGCGCAGGAAGGGCTGGCCGCCCGTGGCGGGGGTGATCGCATGACCGGCAACATGGTGGTCTACTGGGAGCGGCGCGGCGGCCGCATCGTGCTGCGCACCCACACCCATGCCAACACGGCCGACCCCGATTCGCCATTGGCGCTGGCGGTCGCCAACTCCAATTTCGCACCGGTGCTGGCCAGTTTTCCGATTGCCATGGAACGGCGCGGCAATGTGCTGATTGACGTGACCGAGTTGTACCTGGGCGATCACCCGGCCTTCTCTTTCCCGCGTCAGCGCCGGGCCGACCTGGGCATGCGCGAGTTCGACGCCGACCGGAGCTGGCTGGAGTGGGCGCGAAGTTTTCCCGAGAATATCGAGATCCGCGCCGTGCGCAGCTACGAGGCCGACGAGCCTCCGTCCAACCCCAGGGGCGGCACGGTCTCGTTCGAGATCAATCATTCCATGATCCTGCTGCCCGAAGAGCCGATGATGCCGCGCCTGGCCGACGAGCGGGTCACCTGGATTACGCAGACCCAGACGGATTACTCACGTGATTTTCAGGGTGTGCGCCCTTACCAGTACCTGCGCCGCTACCGGCTGGAGCCGAAGGACATGGATGCGTTCCGGCGCGGCGAACTGGTCGAACCGAAAAAGCCCATCGTGTGGTATATCGACCCGGCCACACCGAAGAAGTGGGTGCCCTACTTCAAGGCCGGCATCATGGAGTGGGAGTCGGCGTTCGAGAAGGCCGGCTTCAAGAACGCGGTGGATGTAAAACTCGCGCCCACCGAAGAGGAAGACCCGGACTTCAGCCTGCTCGATGCGCGCTACAACGTGATCCGCTACGTGGCCACGCCGGTGCGCTCGGCCAATGCCGGCGGTGATGTGATCGACCCGCGCTCGGGCGAAGTCATCCGCGGCCACATGAACATGTATCACGGCCTGGACGAACGCCTGCGCTGGTGGCTGGTGACACAGGTGGCCACCGCCAACCCGCGTTTCCGTACCAGCGAATTGTCCGAGGAAGACCTGGGAGAAGCGCTGCGCTACGTGGTTTCCCACGAAATGGCCCATGCCATGGGTCTGCCGCACAACCAGCGCGCAAATTTCGTCTACCCGGTGGATGGACTGCGCGACCCGGAGTTCGTGGCCGAGTGGGGTCATTCGGCCTCGTCGGTGGGCCGCACCCGCTACAACTACATTGCCCAGCCCGGCGACGAGGTGCCGCCGGAACGTCGCATCGGCCGCTGGGACGAGTTCGCCATTTTCTGGGGCTACCGCCCGATTCCCGATGCCGGCACGCCGGAAGAGGAGCTCGACACCCTCAACGAGTGGATCGTGGAACGAGCCGACAAGCCCTGGTTCCGGTCAGCTTTGCCGCAGTTCGGCATGGACGTGGAGTGGGACCCCTACCGCATGACCGAAGGCATTTCGGATGACCCGGTCAGGGCCGCTGAGTACGGCATGCGCAACCTGAGAAAGGCCGTAGGAAGCCTGACCGACTGGTTACTGTCGGACGGCGACGATTACTACGAGCTCGAAACTCATTACCTGCAAGGCCTGACCCAGTGGAACCGTTACGCGGAACATGCGGCCGCGGCGGTGGGGGGCTCATGGACCCATCACAAGCGCGTTGGCGAGGATGGTCCGGTCTACACGCCGATCGAGGCCGACTACCAGCGCCAGGCCATGGCCTTTATCGATGAGCACGTGCTGAGCACCCCGGACTGGGCACTGGACATGGAGATGCTGAGAAAGCTGGAGCATGCCGGTGCCGTCGAGCGCATTCGGGCCTACCAGGAACTGGCCGTTCAGCGTCTGCTCAACCACGCCCGCCTGGCCCGCATGATCGAGCACGAAGCTTTCCTGGGTGACGAGACCTATCGCCCGGCCGACATGCTCGACGATGCCCGTGAGATGGTCTGGCGCGAGTTGAATGCCGGCGAATCCATCAATACCTGGCGACGCAATATGCAGCGCGCCTGGCTGGATCAGGCCCATTACCTGCTGCACCAGGCCGAATCCGAGCACTGGCAGCCGCCGGCCTCGGGCAACCTGCGCGTCGGGCGCAACGACGACCCGCCACTGAATGCCGACCTGCACATCGCCCAGTCCGACATCCATGCACTGCTACGCGACCAGCTACGCCTGCTGGGCGAGGACATCGACCGGGCACTGGACAACGGCATCGACGACCGCATGACCCGCATCCACCTGGAAGATGCCCGCCAGCGCCTCGACCGGGCGTTGCGCTAAGGAGACGGCATATCGGTTCCATTGCAGGGATCGGGCGTGGCCGGTTCCATGCGGCCGAACCAGAGGATCTGCCGCCAGCGTTCGGTCTCGGCCAGCATGTACTGTCCTTGTGCGGGGTAGCGCGGATCTTCGCAGTCCACGTGCAGCACTGCCGACTCGCCGGCCTCGAACCGGCCGTAAAAGCGCACGCACTGATCGTCGCTGGCAAAGGTTTCATCCTGGCCTTGAATGCCGCGGGCCAGGGGGATGGGCAGCGCGCCGCAGCGCCACAGGGTGAGCGTGCTGTCGCCTTCCTTCCAGTGCAGCACGGCAGGCGTATCACCGAACTCACCGCGGGCTTCATAGTGGGTCAGGGTGCAGCCACCCAGCAAAGTGGCCAATAACAGTCCGCAGATCAGGGCCGTCGGTCTTTTCATGATGGTCAACCCCATAGCATGGATACCAGTCGAACACCGATGGTCGGATCCTTCCAGTACGCGGTGTGTGCCAGCAGCCACTTGACGCCACTGTTGACGACGTGGCCGTGCAGCAGCCAGCCGGCCTGGTCGGTGGCGTCACGATAGCGGGCCTCGACCGGCCCGTCGCTGCCGTCCACCTCGACCCGGGTGCCGAACACCCGGCCGCTGACCACCGGATCATGAAGGCTGTAGAAGTTGTGCCACGGCAGGCGTTCAACGTTCGAGGGCACCGGTGCGATCTTCACCTTGGGAAAGACCTGCATGCCGGGCATTTCGATATCCAGGCCCAGCGGACTGCCCAGGGTGACCAGCCCCTGCACGGCCCACAGGCGGCGGTCGTCGCCGGCGAACAGGCTTTCTTGTGCCATCAGCTCGTTGAGGGTCTGGAGAGCGTACACGCTGCCCAGGCTGTGGCCCAGCAACAGTACGCGGTGCCCCTGTTCGTGCAGGCTGAGGATGCGTTCGGCCAGTCCGGCGCGGATACGGCCGGCGGTGCTGGAATTGCGGGCGTTGATGACGACATCGCCGGCCAGGTCAATCGCCTCGCTGAGCGCGCGTCCGGCCAGCGGTCGCCCCCGGGAGATGGCGCGGGCGATGAACTGTGCCAGTCGAACCGTGGGGTGCTGGTCGTTCTTGTGCTCGTAGACGTATTGATCAACCGTGTAGTCCTCGCTGATATGACTTTGCCGCAGGACCCGATCGACCAATGCGCACACCGTTTCGTCAAGCTCGATATTCATGCCCGAACCACGCTGTACGCCGTGGACCACGACGATATGTGGGGCCTTGGCCAGGTCGACGCTCATCGGCTGCCTGGCGTTCCGTTTCTGGTCTTCATCATGGCAATAGCCGTGCTCTCAGCAGCACCTTGCGCCAGGTCCTGCGCGTGTGCTGACGCAAACGTCGGCGCGCCCAGCGGTTCAGCAGCAACCCCGGCACAAGTAGCACAACGGCCAGCTTGAGCCATGGGTCGGCCAGGAGCAGGGTCACGAGCGGATTGAGCTGATCGAGCCCTGGCGCGGACAAAAATCGCCACAGCTTGGTATAGGGCAGGCCGAACAACGCCACGATCAGAGCCAGAGTGCCGAGAAGGTTGATGCCATAGGCCAACCGTCGCCACAACACCGGCCCCCTGGCCACATGGCGGGCGGCATCGGCCTCCGGAAGTTCGCTCGACTCGTCGCAACCGGCCCCGGAGAAAGGACCGGGCCCTCGGGTATGAACAATCTCCACGTTGGCCGGCAGGGTATAGGGCGCATAGTCCTGGGTGCCTTGCAACAGGCGCTGGCGAACGCTGACGTGCACCGGGATCCTGCGCGGCGCGGGCGTGAGCCAGGGTATGCCCAGGCGCCGATGCCAGGCGCCCGGCAGCTCGGGCAGACGTAGCCAGCGTGCCCAGCCGTGCTTCTCGCCGGTGTAGGTACGCTCGAGCCAACGCGGATGATATCGATAGAACAGCCCCGCACCGGTGCGGGGTTCGTAATGGCGGCCCTGTGCATCGGCCTGGTGCTGAATGGCCACCCGGGTCGAGCTGTGAACGGCAAAGCGCTGTCCACCATCATCCTTGAACAGCGCCATGGCCGGGGGATCGGATTCGCCTGCCAGCAGCGGCCTTGCGGTATCGCCCTCAAGCCAGATTCGGTCAGAGCCCAGGCTGTCGATCTCACCGAGCATCCAGTCCAGGGTCACAAAAGCCAGGCCGTCCTTGGGATAGCCACCCCCCACATTGGAATGCGCCCCGGCAAACCAGACCTGCTCGACATCCTGGCAGAGCTTGGCGCGCTCGCCGGGTGCTTTCCGGGTCGACCAGACGTTGGGGTGAAACGTGCGACGGTCGTCGTCGATGGACAGGGCCTGCCGGGCAGTGCGCACCCAGCCACTCAGCTCACGGTCATGGAAACCGTAGCCGCGGCGGTTGCAGAACAGTCGCGGGCACACCTCGAGCAGGACCTTGAGCTCGTCGACAGGCATGCCCACGGCATCGACGGTATCCCACACGCCGAGAAAGCGGATGTAGACCTCTGGGTGAAGATCGAACTCCTCACGCAGCGCCCGCACCTTCCGGTCTCCGAGGGAACGATAGGCCGGCAGGATGCGTTTTCGGATCAGGCGTTCCGGTTCTTCCTCGGCGAAGTAGCCCTGTTGCGTCCACAAACCGCAGCGGGCCAGCATGCCGGCCAGCACGCGCACGGTGAACGCACCACGGCTGAACCCGAGCAGGTAGATACGGTCGCCAGGCCGGTAGTTGCGGGCGAGAAAGGCGTAAAAGCCGGTCACGTTGCGAGTCAGGCCAATACCGAACGCCCCGCCCAGCGCCTTGGCGATGCGCATATCGTCGGTTCCGACCCCGTCGTCGTAACGAACCCGTTGCTCTACCGGCGCCTGGTGGCGATCAATGGCCTTGTACAGGCGCCAGACATTGGTATCCCTCGTTACGCCGCCGCGGTTGCCGGTGCCATCGGACAGGACGATCAGGTTACGTCCCGCGAGCCGAGGCGTTGATCGGGGGCTGTCCATGCCCGCCTCCGGAGGTCCGCGAAGCCCTGTAGATCACCATAAACCCCCGACTTCACAAATGCAAACGCGCCGCCTGGCTTGATCTGGCGCAAGCGCTTGCCCGAGAATCCTGCCTATGATGAGCCCATACCGGCACCGCAACTCCGCGGGTGCCGACCTCATCGGGTGGAGGAATATCAGAATGCGCTTCGTGCCCAAAGCGTTGCTCAAGCGTCTTTACAATCGCGCCAGCCTGCGCAACACCGAATCCGGGGTGCGCTTTTCAATCAAGAACCGGCTGAGTCCAGCCAGGCTGGAACAGGTCGAGCGTATTCGCATCAACGGCCGCGACGTCTCGCCAGACCGGGCCAGACTCTCGGTCGATGGTCATGCCGAATTCTCCCTGACCGAGGTGACACCGGATCGCGCCATTGATTTTGCCCTGGGCTCCCTGCTGGTCCTCGATCTCGCCATGGACACACTGGACGAGGGCGAGCACCAGATCGAACTGGAGTTCCGCGCCCAGCCATTCGGAAAACTGACATTGTCGGTGACCGATCAGCTCCAGACCCGACGGCGCGCCCCCGAGACCATCCCGCGAGATGCCGAGGATGATTACAGCGAAGCGGTGATCGAGGAGCGCCAGCGATTTGTCACCGAGCGTACCGGCGTGGAGCTCACCCATATCCCCGGGTACTCCTTCGAGCCCGGACTCACCCGCGGCAACATCGAACATTTCACCGGAGTGGCCCAGGTACCGCTGGGCATCGCCGGGCCGTTGCATGTCAACGGCGAGCATGCTCTAGGCGAGTTCTACGTGCCGCTGGCGACCACCGAAGGTACGCTGGTGGCTTCCTATAACCGCGGTATGCGCGTGATCCGCGAGTGTGGCGGAGTGCAGTGCACGGTGGTGGGCGACAACATGCAGCGTGCGCCGGTATTTGCATTCGAGAACGCCGCCGCGGCGCGGCGTTTCGCTGACTGGCTGAAGGGGCAGACCGACCAGCTCAGGCAGGTGTGCTCCGACTCCGACCGTTTCGTGTCACTGAAGTATGTGGACTACTACCTGGCCAGCCGCTTCTGCTATACCCGCTTCAATTTCACCACCGGTGATGCCGCCGGAATGAACATGGTCGGCAAGGCGACTTTTGCCGCCTGCAACTGGATTCTGTTGAACTTCGCCGGAGCCGAGGTAAAGGACTTCTATCTCGAGTCCAACTTTGCTACTGACAAGAAGGCCTCGATGATCAATTCGATGCGTACACGCGGCAAGCGCGTGACTGCCGAGATCACGGTCAAGCGCTCGGTATTGCAGAACATCATGGATGCCGATACCGAGCAGCTCCATACCCACTCCAAAATCGCCAATATCGGCTCCATGCTCTCGGGCGCCAACAATAACGGCTGCCATGCCGCCAACGCCATCACCGCGATCTTTATCGCCACCGGCCAGGACGTGGCCAACGTGGCCGAGTCGTCGGCGGGGATTCTGCATACCGAGCTGACCGAGGACAAGGATCTCTACATCTCCATCACCCTGCCGTCGCTGATCGTCGCCACCATTGGCGGCGGCACCGGCCTGGCCACCCAGTCCGAAAGCCTGCAAATCATGGGCTGCCAGGGGCCGGGCAAGGTAATGAAGTTTGCCGAGATCGTGGCCGGCACGGTGCTGGCCGGAGAAATCTCGCTGGGTGCGGCCATCTCCTCGCTGGACTGGGTCTCCAGCCACGACCAGCTCGGCCGCAACGATCCGACCCGCCAGCAGTAGTCGACCCCTTTGCTTTCGCCATGACTTGACCCCGCCGCTCGCGGGGCGGATGCTTTGTGTTCGGTATCGGACCGGCCTGTCGAATCCGGCACCGGCCACACGACCATTCAGTGTGACGCCAACCTGAGGAGTGCGCGATGAAGTACGTCTGCCTGGTGTATGCCGACGAGCAGGATCTGCACGGGCTGCCCGACAGTCCCGAGGATGCCGAGTGCCACGCTTTTTCCCAACGCCAGCTCGAAGCCGGCCGCATGGTCGGGGGGCAGGCGCTGCAACCGGTTGCAGCGGCCACCACGGTGCGGGTACGCGCCGGCGAGGTGTCGATCACCGACGGGCCGTTTGCCGAGACCCGCGAGCAACTGGCCGGTTTCTATCTTGTCGAGGCCAGGGACCTCAACGAGGCCATCCGCTTTGCCCAGCAGATCCCGCCGGCGCGGGTCGGATCCATCGAGGTCCGGCCGGTGCGCGAGCTGGACACCTGATTACCGAACATGAGCGGCCAGCCCCGTGCCGAAGGCGTCGAGGCCGCGGTGGAGGCGATCTACCGCGCCGAGTCGCGCCGCGTTCTCGCCAGTCTGATCCGCCTGCTGGGTGATTTCGAGCGCGCCGAGGAGGCGCTGCAGGAGGCATTTGCCGCCGCACTTGTGCAATGGGGCGAAGTGGGGCTGCCGGACAATCCGCGCGCCTGGCTGGTCTCGACCGGGCGTTTCAAGGCCATCGATCGCATGCGCCGCAGCCGGCGCCATGACGAGTTGCTCGGGCAGAACCCGGGGGCGGTCGCGCCGGCCGAACCCGACCCCGGCATCGAGACGATGGACCTGCCCGATGATCGCCTGCGCCTGATCTTTACCTGCTGTCATCCGGCGCTGGCGAAGGAAGCACGCGTGGCGCTGACCCTGCGCGAGGTCTGCGGCCTGACCACCGAGGAAGTCGCGCGAGCCTTTCTCACCCGCCCGGCCACCATGGCCCAGCGCATCGTGCGCGCCAAGCGCAAGATCCGCGATGCCGGAATACCCTACGAAGTGCCGTCGCGACCCGAACTGCCCTCGCGGCTCGATGCCGTGCTGCAGGTGGTCTACCTGGTCTTCAACGAAGGCTACGCGGCCAGTGCCGGTGAAACCCTTTTGAGGGGCGATCTCGCCTCCGAGGCGGTCCGCCTTTGCCGCCTGTTGCTGGAATTGCTGCCCGACAGCGAAGTGCGCGGTCTGCTCGCGCTGATGCTGCTGCAGCATTCGCGCCGGCGCGCCCGCACCGATGCGGCCGGCGAACTGGTACGTCTGGAAGACCAGGATCGTGATCTGTGGGACCGGCCGATGATCGACGAGGGGCTGGCATTGGTCGAGCAGGCCTGGCGTTCCGGTCGCATCGGCCCCTACTCCGTGCAGGCGGCCATCGCCGCGGTCCATGCCCGCGCCATAACGCCGGGGGACACCGACTGGCAGGAAATCCTGGCGCTGTACCAATTGCTCGAACGCATCCAGCCCTCGCCCGTGGTTACGCTCAACCGGGCAGTGGCCCTGTCCATGGCCGAGGGGCCGGCGGCCGGGCTGGAGCTGGTCGATGCCCTGCTCGGCAGCGGAGAGCTTGAGCAGTTTCATCTGGCCCATGCCGCCCGCGCCGACCTTTGCCAGCGCCTGGGCCGGCACGACGAGGCGCGCCGCGGATTCGAGCGCGCGCTGTCGCTGGCCTCCCAGGAGACCGAGCGCCGTTTTCTCAAGCGCCGCCTCGACGAACTGGAGTCCGGGCTCGAATCTGATTGAATCGGAGGTGTCGATTGGCGCCGGCGCCGTTCGACAAGACAGTACATGCCGATTCAAGACTGAAATCCAACAACCATTTCAATAGACCGACGGAGCCACCGATGAACGACATCAGGACCTTTCTGCGGGAATTCAACGAGTACTGGGTGCGCCCCGACGCGCAAGCCATACTCGACAACGTCACCGATGACTTCCGCTTTTCCATGGCCGGCGGCAGAACAGTCTCTGGCAAGGCCGATTTCAAGGGCTTTCTCAAAGAGATGGGGAGTGGCGGCGCCGACATGGCGCTGGACATTGCCAGCATCATCGTCGAGGGCGAACGTGCCGCGGCCCATGGCGAGATCTCCATGACCGACGAACAGGGCCGGCGCCGGGTGTATGCCTTCTGCGATATCTACCGGCTCGCTTCGGGCAAGGTGGCCGAACTGACCGCCTATGTTGTGGAAATCAACGGCAACGACAAGTACTAATGCGGTCACTAATCAGCAGACTGGTAAGGAGTACACCATGAGATTCATGATCATCGTCAAGGGCGACGAACGCATTGAGGCCGGCGAGATGCCGCGAGCAGAAGACATCGCCGCCATGGCCGATTACCACGAAGAGCTGGCCGAGGCCGGCGTGCTGTTGGCCGCCGATGGCCTCCAGCCGACATCGAAAGGATTTCGGGTACGCTACGATGGCGAGGAGCGTCAGTTGATCGACGGACCTTTTGCCGAGACACGCGAACTGATCGCCGGGTTCACCATGATCCAGGTCGATTCGCGCGAGGAAGCCGTCGCCTGGGCGCGGCGTTTCCCCAATCCTGCCGGCGAGGGCAATGCCTGCGAGATCGAGGTGCGGCAGGTCTTCGAGCTGGACGATTTCGAGCCCAGCGACGGAGTGGAGCGCTTCCGCAGGATGGAAGCGGAAGGAAAAGTGACATGAAAGGACTGATTACCTGCCTGTGGTTCGACGGCCAGGCCGAAGAGGCGGCCGAATTCTACGTGTCGACGTTTCCCAATTCGACCATCCTCGAGCGAAATCCCGCGCCCGATGCCCCGGCCGGCAGTCCGCCGCTGACGGTGGTTTTCTGCCTCGACGGGCGCCCGTTTGTCGCTCTAAATGGCGGCCCGCAATTCAACTTCAGCGAGGCGGTCTCCACCCAGGTCATGTGCGAGACGCAGGAAGAAGTCGACTACTACTGGGAACGTCTCGGCGACGGGGGCGACGAATCCGCTCGTCAGTGTGGCTGGCTGAAGGACCGCTTCGGGCTGTCCTGGCAAATCATACCGGTGCAGCTTCCAGCCCTGCTGGCCGATCCCGACCGGTCCAAAGCCACGCGGGTCATGCAGGCGATGCTATTAACCCGGCACGAATGTAGATCGCATTCAGCCGCAGTGTGCGCTTCGGCAGCAAGGCAGCGAAACGCCGCTGTAGCACTCCTACAGCAAGTTTCGATAACGCAGTCTGCCGAAGCGCACACTGCGGCCTGACTTTTTAGAATCAGATAGTTAGGGGCTTCAATCAGGGCCCGACTCTGCGTTCTCGCTCTTGCCAAGGGGATCACCCTTGGCGGCGAGCGACGCCTTGATTCGGGCCCTGATTGAAGCCCTGAATGTGATCTACATTCGTGCCGGGTTAATAACGATGAAGAAGATCGATATTGCCGCACTCGAAGCGGCCGCCCGTGGCGACTGAACTTATCAGGAAAACCATTGGATTCAATGGAGGAAGACAGTATGTCCATGTCCGCACCGACTCCGCACCTGATCGTCAATGACGGCCAGGCCGCGGTCGATTTCTATCACCGCGCCTTCGGCGCCGAACTGATCGACAAACACGTTGCCGAGGACGGCAAGCGTTACATGCATGCCGCCCTCAGCATGGGCGAGGGCCGGCTGTTCCTGCACGACGAGTTCCCGGAGTTCGAGGGCTGCGCCGGCGCCGTGTCTCCGAAAAGGCTGGAATCGGCCAGTTGCACGTTTCATCTCGATGTGGCCGATGCCGACGCTGCCTGGCAGCAGGCCATCGACGCCGGGGCCGAGGAAGTCATGGCGCTGGAAGACCAGTTCTGGGGCATGCGCTACGGCCAGTTGCGCGACCCCTTCGGGTATGTCTGGTCCATCGGGGGGCCGATCAGCTCCGGGTGATCTGGTCGATGGATCACAGCCGCCTAATGTGTTCCTGGCTCGACTGCGCCTGCATCACGATGGGGACGATGCCTCGACAGTTCGCGCGCGCCGCCGCTGAAACTCCAGGCGCGATATCCCATCCGGCGCATGCGTTCGGCCAGAAAGGCGCTTTTCAGTCCGAATTCGCAGACCAGCAAGTAAGAGCGGTCGGCCGGCAGGTTGCCGGCAAATTCCATGGCTCGGTCGAAGTCGAGGTGAATGGCGCCGGGCCAGGATGCTTTCAGGAAGTCGGCCTCACGGCACAGGTCGATGACGGCTGCGCCATCGGGCACCTGGTCGACTTCGACCGTCTCTTGCGGCTCGACCGGCGCGAAGTCCTCGCGCCGGAGGGTCCGGCGTTCTGCAGCCAGGGTTTCGGCCAGTTGCTTGCCGATCCGTGCTTCCTGCCGGTCCAGGCGTGCGGGGCGGCAGCTGGTGATCGGCTTGCCGCCATCCAGGGCACAGAATTCGATATTGCGGGCACAGGTTTCGTAGGTGCCGATCTGCCGGGCCGCGGCAATGATTTCTTCCTTGTTCAGGCCCACCAGCGGCCTGAGCACGGGGGTGCGAACATGGGCTTCAATCGACCGCAGGTTGGCCAGCGTTTGTGAAGAAACCTGACCGATGACTTCGCCGGTGATCAGTGCTTCAGCCCGGGTGTCGTGGGCGATGCGGTCGGCGGCATGCATCATCATGCGCTTGAGGAGCACCTGCCAGTAGCTGCCATGAACCTGCTGACGCATGCGCGCGACCACCGGCCGGAAATCGACCACGTGCAGGCGGGATTCCGAGCCGGCCATCCAGCGCTCATCAAGGACCTCGAGCACTTGACGCACCGAGCGTTCCTGTGGCCAGCCGGCCAGGCTGAACACGACGAAATCCAGATCCATGCCGCGCAGCAGCATGCGCCAGGCAGCCACTGCCGAGTCGAAGCCGCCGGATATCAGTGCCAGTCCGCGACCGCCCGTACCCAGCGGCAAGCCACCACTGGCCGGCAGCGGCTCGTCGAACAGCAGCAGGCCATCGTTTCGAATTTCCACATGCACCCGCAGTTCCGGCTGGTCAAGATCGACCTGCCCGCCGGCATCGACCAGTACCTGTCCGAGCACACGGGCGGCAGCGTTGGTCCCCGGCATGCCCGGGGCCGGATGCCCGACCCGGCGCGGGCGGATGGCAAAGCGGCATCCACCGGATACCTGTTGGGAAAACAGGCGGTGGACCTGTTCGGCGGCGGTCTCCAGCCGACCATCCTCGACCCGGTATGCAACACGCACCGACTGTATGCCGAAGACCCGGCTGAGCACTTCAGCGGCACCGGGTCGGGCCTGCTCGATATCGATTCGGTCCCGGCGGTCGATAATCCGCCCGCCGAGATCGTTGCGATCCAGCGCGGCACGCAGGTTGGCCCGCAAGCGGCGGTGGAAACTGCGCCGCGTCACGGAAGACTTGGTCGATACCTCGCCGGACAGGCTCAGTGAAAGTATGGTTTGCGGGATTTCGTGCTGCATCCGCCTGAAGGCACACTGGATCTGGGCAATCCCCCATCATGGGAACTAATGTCGGCAGGGTCAAGGCGTCGGGCCGGCGGAGGATTCAGGGCATCCCGTCCCGATGGGCGCGTGGTAGCATTGCGCACTGGAAAGAAGCCCTGATCGCGTTGCATGATCGCCAAGCTTGCTGGCCCGATGCGTTTCATCGCCGGACCCGGACCGGACCGGTCCAATAACTGCCCGACCGCGGCCGCCAGCTGAGGGGGATCGGCGACGATGAACCGCATCTTCCTGATCGGCCCGATGGGTTCGGGCAAAACCACCGTGGGTCGTCACCTGGCACGGCGTTTCGGGATGACGTTCTGTGATCTGGACCATGAAATTCAGGCACGCTGCGGAGTCGAGGTGGCGGTGATTTTCGAGATCGAGGGCGAAGCCGGGTTTCGTGAACGCGAAAGCCGCCTGCTCGATGAACTCAGCCAGCGTGACAATATTGTGCTGGCCACCGGGGGCGGCAGCGTACTGAATCCGGACAACCGGCGGCTACTGCGCGAACGCGGCCTGGTGGTTTACCTGGAAACGACCGTTGATCAGCAGCTTCGTCGGCTCGAACGCGACAAGCAGCGCCCCCTGCTGCAAGCTCCCGATCGCAAGCGCCGGTTGCGCGATCTGGCCCAGGAGCGCAACCCCGTCTACCGGGAGGCTGCGGAACTGGTCGTGGTATCGGCCGACATCCCCCCTCCGGCCATGGCGGCCCGGGTGGAAAAAGCCATACGCAGGCATGCACAAGAGGAAGGTATCGGATGAAGGTTGTTCAGGTTGAGCACGGCGCGGGCCACTACCCGGTCTACGTGGGCCAGCGCCTTTTGAGCATGTCCGGCATCTGGGAGCGCCACCTGGAGGGCCGGGTGCTGGTCGTCAGCGACGAAACCGTGGCCGGCCATCACCTGGAGCGCATGCGGCCCTTGTTGCGGGAATACGGCCGGCACCGCGAATTGATCCTGCCGCCGGGCGAGTCGTTCAAGACCATCGAGCAGTGGTCGCGTGTCATCGATGCGCTGGTGGAGATGGGTGCCCAGCGCGATGCGACGGTGATTGCGCTCGGCGGCGGCGTGGTCGGCGACCTGGCCGGCTTTGCCGCGGCCAGTTACATGCGCGGTATTCGTGTCGTGCAGATGCCGACTACCCTGCTCGCCCAGGTTGATGCCTCGGTGGGTGGCAAGACCGGTGTCAACCACAGTTCCGGCAAGAATCTGATCGGCGCCTTTCATCAGCCAGCCGCCGTGGTGGCCGACCTCGATACCCTGGGCACCCTGGGCAATCGCGACTATCGCGCCGGCATGGCCGAGGTGGTCAAGTACGGTGCCATCCGGGACCCGCACCTGTTTTCCTGGCTCGAAAGCAATGCCGATGCGCTGTCCTCGCGCCTGCCCGATTTACTGGCCGAATCGGTTTACCAGTCGGTTCGCAACAAGGCCGAAGTGGTCGCGGCCGATGAGCGCGAGGCCGGCCAGCGCGCACTCCTGAATTTCGGCCACACTTTTGGTCACGCGCTGGAAACCGTGACCGACTACAGTCAGTACCGGCACGGCGAAGCCGTGGCCATCGGCATGGTGCTGGCTGCCCGGATGAGTGAACTGATGGGCATGACCGAGATCGGTACGGCCGACCGGCTTGCCCGGCTGCTCGACCAGTTCGGCCTGCCGACGCGATTGCCGGACGACATTCAACGCCGCAGTCTGCTGCGGCTCATGCGCCTGGACAAGAAGAACCGGGCCGACCAGATCCGGCTGATCCTGCTGGAGTCCATAGGTCGGGCCGTGGTTCGGTCTTGCCCGGCCGACGATATTCTCGAGGTACTCAATCAATCATGACTGCTTCCCGCCACGACAGCCTTTTCATGCGCGCCCTCAGGCGCGAGGAAGTCGAACGCACACCGATCTGGCTGATGCGCCAGGCCGGGCGTTACCTGCCCGAATACCTGGCCACCCGTGAGCGTGCCGGCAGTTTCCTGGAACTGGCCGGCACCCCGGAACTGGCCTGCGAGGTCACGCTGCAGCCGATCGAGCGCTACGGCTTCGACGCGTCCATCCTGTTTTCGGACATCCTGATCATTCCCCATGCCATGGGACGCGGGCTGGGCTTCGCGCCGGGCGAAGGACCGTATTTCGAGAAACCCGTGCGGACGGTAGCCGATATTGACAACCTGGGCCGGATTGATCCGAACGACGACACCGGGTACGTGATGGAGGCGGTCCGCCTGATTCGCGCCGCCCTGCCCGAGGCAACCCCGCTGATCGGCTTTGCCGGCAGCCCCTGGACGGTCGCTACCTACCTGATTGAAGGCAAGAGCAGCAAGGATTACGCGCTGGCCAAGAAGCTGCTGCTGGCCGAACCGGCAGCGGCAACCCGGTTGCTCGATCATCTGGCCGATTCCACCGCCGACTATCTAATTGCCCAGGTCGAGGCCGGTGCCGATGCTCTGATGATCTTTGACTCCTGGGGCGGAGTGCTCTCGCCACGGCTGTACCATGAATTCTCGCTGGCCTCTCAGCAGCGCATCGTCGAGAAGCTCGACCAGCACTGCCCCCACATACCGCTGATTCTGTTCGGCAAGGGATGCGGGCAGCACTTGGAGGCCATGGCCGAAACCGGCTGTGCCGCTCTGGGGGTGGACTGGACCATGGACCTCAGCGTCGCCCGCGCACGGGTCGGGGATCAGGTGGCCCTGCAGGGCAATCTGGACCCGGCCGTGATGCTGACCACGCCGGAAGTCATCGAGCGCGAGGCACGGCGTGTACTCGACAGCTTCGGCGAAGGTCCGGGACACATCTTCAACCTCGGCCACGGCATCACCCCGCAGGTCGACCCGGACAACGTTGCTTGCCTGGTCGAAACCGTGCGCAGGGAAAGCCGGCGCACCTGACGCTGTCGGCTCGGGGGAAGCGACCGGTTGCCCTTGTTGGGGTCAGTGTGTATTATACGAATAATACACTTTTGTGACGGGTAACTGCCGCTTGCTGCTCAGGATCGATTCATCCTCGGGAGTGCCTCTGTATCGCCAGATTGTCGATCAGATTCAATGGATGATCAGTGCCGGTCGGCTGCAGGAGGGTGACGAGCTGCCATCGGTGCGCGACATCGCACGGCATCACCAGATCAACCCGATGACCGTTTCAAAGGCCTACAGCCTGATGGAAGCCGAAGGCCTCGTCGAACGTCAGCGCGGCAAACCCATGAGGGTGCGCACTCTCAGTCTGCAACCCGAATCGCCGGCACTCCGGCTCAAGCGGATCGAGCCGGAGATTCGCAGGCTGGTCATGGCAGCGCGCCAGCTGGACATTCCTGCCGACGAACTGCTTGCAGCCATTGGCCAATACCTGGAGGACAACGGGGATGAATGATTCGATCACCATCGAACTGAGTGGACTCGACAAGCACTTCGGGGCGGTGCATGCCCTGCGCGAGGTATCGGCGACCGCCCGCGCCAGCGACATCATCGGACTGGTCGGGCGCAATGGCGCAGGCAAGACCACCCTGCTGGAGACACTGGCAGGTTTGCAGTTTGCCGACCGGGGCCGGGCACGCGTACTCGGCTGCGATTCAGGCCGCATGGATGATCAGACACGCAACCGTCTAGGCATGGTGCTGCAGGACGACGAACTGTTCGGATGGCTGACGGTGGACCGGCACATCGATCTGGTCGGGCGTTTCTATTCACGCTTTGACCGTTCGCGCATCGAGGAGCTGCTTAACGGATGGGGGGTTGCCCTCCAACGCAAGGTCGGCAACCTTTCGCGCGGCCAACGCCAGATGGTGGGAATCGCCCTGGCGCTGGGTCACGATCCGGATGTGCTGCTGCTCGACGAGCCGGCATCGGCACTCGACCCGGTAGCCCGCCAGAGTTTTTTGCAGGAACTGGTCAGTATCGCCTGCGACAGTGCCCGCACCATCGTATTCTCCACCCATCTTATCGGTGACCTCGAACGGATTGCCAACCGCCTGTGGCTGATGCGCGATGGGGAGCTGGTACACACCCTGGCTGTTTCTGATCATGCTGACCGCGGTGTTCCCACAGGACGATGGCTGGGCGATCTGGCTGGGCTGGCCGATCGCGCTGACCACTGCGGGGATGGCCGCCAGTCGGGTGCAACTGATGCTTCAGTCGCGGTTGCCTCGGCTGTGGCCATCCGGCCCGAAACAGCTCTTCCTGGCGCTCGCAGCAGTCATCGTGGCTGCCTGCCTGCCAGCCTGGGTGCTGGCCGCAGCCGGTCCAGCACCTGCCCAGCAGGCCATTGCAACCCTGTCGCTGGCCTTGCTGGGCACGGCTGTGGGGTTGCGCTACGGCCCGAATGGACTGATGTGGCTGGTCCTGCTCATCTTGCTGGTCGGCCGCCTGGGCACCATCAACCCGGTGGCATCCATTGTGGAGTTCGGGCTGATCGCAACTGTTATCGCTGCGGCTCTGGCGGCGTGGAGCTGGCACATATGCAGCAGGCGCAATGCAGGGGAAGTCGACTTTCCGGAAAGGCTGCGCCGTTACTGCGGGATCGTCCGCGTCAGCCCCTGGGATGGCGTCTGATGGCCGCCTACCTGTTGTTTGGCGTGCTGCTGATGACCCTGTTCTGGGAACCGGCCGATGTCCTGGCCGGCCGAGACGGGCCGCAGGAATTCTTTTTTCTGGCTGGCAGCATCACCTTCTTGAGCGTTATCTTTCTGGGTCTTTCCACGGCGCACGAGTTGCTCAATTTTCGGGCCAGGCTGCGCTTCTTGATCCTGCTGCCGGGCCATGATCGCGACCAGCTCCGACTGATGGCGGCGGGTGGACTGTGTCGGGCGTGGCTGGTACTGGCCCTGCCTCCCCAACTGGTTCTGATCGCGGGCGCCGGACGGACGGAGGACGTTGATGGCGCACAGGTGGCGCTGTTTTCTCTGGCGGCACTGGGTGGCCTGGCCGTGCTGGCCACTCTGGCGTTGAGGGTGGTGGCCATCGAAAATCATTCGGCCTCGGTGTTGGGGCTGGTTGGCATGGGCGTACTGGCAATGGCCGGGGGGCTTTCCGGTTACCGACTGTGGACACTGGAACCGGAACCTTGGGTGGTTTTCGGCTGCCTGTTGGCAAGTGGCCTGGTCGGACTGGGGTGCTGGATTTGGGCCGCTGCGGCATGGCGACGCCTGTCATTGCCGCGCATCGATCACTGGCCACTGATCAGACTGGCACGGGAAAGCTCGTTTGGGTAGCGAGAATACGGGCCATACGGGGCCATGCCCGAAAGGTCAACCCTGGCGCAACTGCTTTTCCAGTTTCGCCCAGGTATCGCGCAGTGTGACGGCCCGATTGAGGACCGGCGCATCGCTTGTGCCGTCCGGGTCGGGCACGAAGTAACCGAGGCGCTCGAACTGGAAGAAATCACCCACCTGCGACTGCTCGGTACCCGGCTCGATGCGGGCATCGTGCAGGACCTCGAGCGATTGCTCGTTAAGGTGCTCGACAAAGTCCCGTTCCTTGTCACCGCCGGGATGCGGCACTTTGAACAGCCGGTCGTAAAGGCGCACCTCGGCCTTGACGGCATGTTCGGCCGAGACCCAGTGAATGGTGCCCTTGACCTTGCGGTCGGCTCCCGGCTGGCCTGAGCGGGTTTCGTGATCGACGGTGCAGTGCAACTCGACGAGGTTGCCGGCCTCGTCCTTGACGACTTCGTCGCAGCGAATGATAAAGGCGTTTCTCAGTCGCACCTCGCCGCCGGGCTTGAGACGGAAAAACTTCTTGGGCGCCTCTTCCAGGAAATCATCCTGCTCGATGAAGATTTCCCGGGTCATGGGCACGTTGCGCGTTCCCATGTCCGGGTTCTGCGGATGGTTGGCCGCTTCCAGCCACTCGGTCTCGCCTTCGGGGAAGTTGGTCAGCACGAGCTTGAGCGGCTTGAGCACCGCCATTCGCCGCGGAGCACGAACATTGAGGTCATCGCGAAGATTGCGCTCGAGCACGCCGAACGGAATGATGCTCTCTGACTTGGTCACCCCGATTTCGGTGCAGAAATTGCGAATTGACTCGGGGGTGAAACCACGTCGGCGCAGGCCAGCCAGGGTCGGCAGCCTGGGATCATCCCAGCCGGAAACGTGACCCTCGTCCACCAGCCGCGTCAGGCGCCGCTTCGACAGCACGGTGAAATCGATATTGAGGCGGGCAAACTCGATCTGGTGGGGACGCGAGGGCACTGGCAGGTGTTCGACCAGCCAGTCGTAGAGCGGGCGATGATCCTCGAACTCCAGTGTGCAGAGCGAATGCGTGATGTGCTCGATGGCATCACTCTGGCCGTGGGCGAAATCGTAGCTGGGGTAGATACACCAGTCGTTGCCGGTGCGCGGATGCTCCTGGTGGCGGATTCGGTAGATGACCGGGTCGCGCAGGTTGATGTTGGACGCGGTCATGTCGATCTTCGCGCGCAGCACACAGGCGCCATCGGGCAGTTGGCCGTTTCGCATGCGCTCGAACAGCAGGCGGTTTTCCGACACGCTGCGGTCGCGGTGTGGGCTGTTGGTACCCGGCTCGGTGAGTGTGCCGCGCTGCTCGCGGATGGCATCGGCATCCTGCTCGTCGACATAGGCCAGGCCGTTGTCGAGCAGGTGCAGGGCGTAGTTGTATAGAGTTTCAAAATAATCCGAGGCATAGCACTCGTTCTTCCATTCATAACCCAGCCAGCACACATCTTCCTTGATGGCGTCGATATAGCGCTGCTCTTCCTTCTCCGGGTTGGTGTCGTCGAATCGGAGATTGGTGTAGCCGCCGAACTCCTCGGGCAGGGCGAAATTGAGCACGATGGACTTGGCATGACCGATGTGCAGATAGCCATTCGGCTCGGGCGGAAAACGCGTGACGATTCGCTCATACTGCCCGGCATCCAGCTCCCTGATGATGCGATTGCGAATGAAATTGGTCGGCGCACTCGGCTGCTCGTTACTGCTCATCAGAATCGGCCCGGTTCAGAATCAAGCCCGACATTATACCGCCGCCGCCAACTCTCCCGTCTCCCGTCTCCAAACTAGACCCAACCGGTCCCATGCGCTACCCTTCCGGGGCCGGACAACAATCAACAGAACGGACCCAGCCCGATGAGCGAAGAGTTTCGATTCAACCACCACAAGTTGTCCAACCGCATCCTGATGGGCCTCGGCCTGGGACTGGTGGTTGGCCTGCTCATGAATTTCACGATTGCCGACACCGATTGGGCACAAGCCTGGTTGATCGGGGGGCTGTTCGAGGTGGTTGGCGAGGCATTCGTCCGTTTTCTGAGCATGCTCATCGTGCCGATCGTCTTTGTTTCGCTGATTACCGGGGTTTCCTCCCTGGCGGATCCAAAAAGCCTGGGGCGCGTCGGCGGAAAGGCCATCGGACTTTACCTGATCACCACGGGCGTCGCCATTGTTCTTGCGCTGTCGGCCGGTCAGATCTTTCAAACGGGCGTGGGCGCGAGCCCGCCAGACATGGAGCCACCTCAGATTTCCGATGCCCCACCGTTTACCGAGGTGCTCGTTGACCTGATTCCGGCCAATCCGGTCGAGGCCATGGCCGAGGGCAACATGCTGCCGATCATCGTGTTTGCCATACTGCTCGGGCTGGCCATGTCCTTTGCCGGACAGCCCGGGAAACGCTGCGCCGACTTTTTCGCCGACTTCATGGAAGTGGTGATGAAACTGGTCGGCATCGTCATGCTGATTGCACCCTACGGTGTTTTTGCTCTAATCGCCGGCATGGCGGCGACCACGGGCTGGGGCACGTTCGCCGGTGTATTGAAGTACGTAATCCTGGTGCTGGCGATATTGATTCTGCACGCCGCCGTGGTCTACCCGACATTGTTGAAGTTGTTCACCGGCCTTAGCCCTCTAGTGTTCTATCGTCAGATTCGGGACGTGTTGGCGTTTGCATTCTCCACGGCGTCGTCGGGCGCGACCATTCCGGTCACGCTGCGGGCGGTGCAGGAGCGGCTGGGGGCAAGTAACCGGGTCAGTTCGTTTACCGTACCGCTGGGCGCGACCATCAATATGGACGGCACCGCCATCATGCAGGGTATTGCCGTGGGCTTCATTGCCCAGTATTACGGCGTGGACCTCAGCTTCACGCAGTACCTGATGGTGGTGTTCATGGTCATCATGGCATCCATCGGGGCGGCCGGCGTGCCCGGTGTCGGGCTGATTCTATTGGCCGGCGTGCTTTCGCAGGTGGGACTACCGGCCGAAGGGATTGCGCTGATTCTGGGGGTCGATCGATTGCTGGACATGACCCGGACTGCCGTCAACGTGACCGGGGATGCCACTGTGACCTGTATCGTGGCGAACGGCGAGGGCGAACTGGATCGGGACCGGTTCTACGACACCGACCTGCCCGAAGCCGATAGAAAGGCCAGAGCCTGACGGCTGCTATCGCGGCAGCATCCCTTCCAGCGCGTACCGTGCCCGGGCCTGCACGCCGAGCCCCTCGGGGTTTTCGAGGCGGTCGACAAAGGCCAGGCGATGCTGCAACCCGGCGCGATTGGCAATCTGGATGGCCAGTCCGGGCCGCGCATTGAGCTCCAGAACCAGTGGGCCGTGGTGCTCGTCCAGGACTATATCAACGCCCAGGTAGCCCAGCGGCACGGCATCGAAACAGCGAGCAGACAGCCGAATCAACCCTTCCCAGCCCGGCATCTGGAAGCCGGTGATCGGAATCCCTGTGTCCGGGTGTTCGTTGACGATGTCGTGATGCATCACGGCAGAAAGCGTTTGACCAGTGGCCATGTCAATTCCAGCGCCGATGGCACCCTGATGAAGATTGGCCTTGCCACCGGAACGGCGCGTGGGGAGGCGAACCATGGCCATGACCGGGACGCCACGAAAGACGATCACGCGAATATCGGGCACGCCTTCGGGAGCGATCGGTCGCAGGACCGGGTCGGTGCGGACCAGCGCCTCGATGAGCGCACTGTCAAGTTGTCCGCCCAGCGAGTACATGCCGGCAAGAATGCCGGAGACATGGTACTGAATATCGGCAATCGAGAGCAGTGACCCTCCGGGACCAAGCCAGTCGCTGCCGCGGCGCCCCAGCGTCACGAGTACACCGTCACCGCCGGTGCCGGTAGCCGGCTTGATGGCAAAGGCATCAAGCTGTTCGAGTCGCTGTGCCAGCAGCCGGGCCTGATACTGCCCACGAACCACGCCAAGTTGCTCGGGGACGGCGATGCCATGGGCTTTCAGCCGAGCCTTGCACAGAACCTTGTCGTCGACCAGTGGATAGAGGTGTCGGGGATTGTGCTGCAGAACATAGCGGGCGTTGCGGGCGTTGAGGCCCAGCACACCGGATTGACGGAGTTTTCTAACGAGCCCGATCACAACTCTTTGGCCAAACGTCGGAAACGAAGCAACTCGGACAGGCGATATCCGGAGTAGCGGCCCATCAGCAGGGTCAAGCCGAGAATGGCCAGCAGCATTTCGGGAAAAACAAAGACGAGGTGCTGGACATGATCGCGACTCATGACAAAGAAGGCGAGACTGGCGATCACCGCAGTGCCGGCGGCCTCGACCAGGGCTTCGCCGGGGCCGCGCTCCTCCCAGACGATCGACATTCGTTCAATGACCATGGCCATGATGACCATGGGGAACAGGCCGACCGACAGGCCAACCTCCCAACCGAGCTGGTGACTGATCAGACTCAAAAGCACCATCAGGGCAACAACGATGATCAGCACAGCCGTCAAGCGTGGAACAAGCAGTAACCGTAACCGCTCCAGGTAAAAGCGTAAAAGCAGGCCGGCACCCACCACCAGTGAGAACAGCACCAGCCCGCCAGTCAGCCCGGTCTCGCGGAATGCCAGGGCGATAAGAACCGGCATGAAAGTACCGAATGATCGTAGCCCGACGAGGTTGCGCATAAGTACCATGATGAAGCCTCCAACCGGGACCAGAAGCAACACCGCGTAGACCGTTTGCGCCTGCACCGGCAGATCAAGCATGCTGAGACGGGAAGGCCAGGCATCGCGTGCACTGGCACGCTGGTCGGCCAAGTCCAGCGCACCGAGTTCGTTGCGGCGAATCGACCAGCTCAGCTCTGCCAGTTGTGCGCCGTCGATGGCCAGCACCGGTTGCTCGCCCCGCCACCAGATCAGAAAGTTCTCAGGCAATCCTCTACGCCCGGTTCCGGGATCGAAGAACAGCCACTCCCGCCCGTTGTGAACGGCGAGCAATTGTTCGGGCTGTGCCCGTCGTTCAGAGTGGGTCAGGGTGAAGCCGTTAACTTGTTCGGTTGGAATGCGGGCACCGGCAAGCAAGGTGCGGGCGACACGTACCGGATTGTCACGGTACTGCTCGCTATCGAGAAACAGCGCGATCTCTTCTGAGGGTGATGGGCTATTGATGCGGGCCACCATTTCCGCAGCAAAAGAGGAGATGTCGGCCGATTGCCGGCGCACGTCTTCAACAATCGTTTCCATGGCCGTGGCAAACGGTTCTGACATACGCGGAACCGGCGGATAGGGGGGGACCGGGGCAAAGTCCTCTTCCCCACGATCCGGGTAGAAGACACCGCTGTAGTACAGAAGCTGGCGTTGACTAGCCCTGCGTACGGCCCAGTTCGCGGTCCGGCTCCACCGGTCCTCCGAAGTGGTGAGCCCATAGCCGCGGGAGATGAAGTTTTCACGCAACCGGCCCAGACCCGGCGTCACCGATGGCAAATCAAGCTCCACCTTGACCGGGCCACCTTCCGGCTGAATGGCCAGTCGAACCTCGGCCGTCCAGGAGGCTTCGGTCTGGTCGGGCAGCAGTGGGTAGCCCAATGACAGGTGCTTGTGCGCAACAATCGCCAGGCCAGCCAGAACCAGGCCTATGCTGATCAGCAACCAATGCAGGCGCTGACTCATTTGCCGTCTTCTTCCCCGGAGCAATCCGGCGGAAAAAGAAAGGTCTGACCACTGTCGATCAACGCATAGCCTTCCAATGCACTACGCCCAAGTAGCAGAGGGTAGATGAAGTTGCTGCGATCGATCAGGTTCACCTCCACCTCTCTGCGCCGATCACCAAAGCACAGGGGCATCATCACCACCGGCCGCCGCTGATACTCACCGCCGTGACGCACAATGCGAACATTGCGCAGCAGCGGCTTTTCCAATGTCACCTGCTCTTCGGTTTCCGGATCCGTCACTGTAAACCGAACCCAGCGGTCACCATCACGTCGAAACCGCTCAATGTCAGTGGCATCAAGCGAGGAGTTGGCGGCTCCGGAGTCCAGCTTGGCCTTCATGGAGAACTTCCCGTCCAACAACTCGACCCGCTCGACCCAGCCAAAGATCTCAAGCTCAAACTGATCAGAAGACTCAGCCGCAAGGAACACCGGCGTGAGCAACAGAAGGAGTAGCAACAAGGGAACAGTGACTATGCGCATGGGCATGCTGTGGGCAATGCTGGAAAGACGGGAATTATAGCAACCCCTCCAGACTCCGTAACCCCCTGACAACCGGCATCTTTTCGGCACTGAACATTACAGAAAGCGCCGAGACTCGGAGAATCTCGGGGCTTTTGGGATAGATGCCTGGCAGGCCCCTCTGGAACAGCATGGCGGTTTTCGCCGACAGGCGAAAGAAGCCTTGCTGTGGAAGAGGAGAATGGCCGTGCAGCTCGGAACACGGGTACGATTTGCGGCGAAGCCGCAAGAAGTGCCCGTGTGGAGAGCGCCCGTGCGTGACCGTAGGCACGGCCTGATCGGCCCCTTCGAACCGGCTCCTTTCGCTATCGCGAAAACCGCCGATCCGAGATGGCCGGGCCCGCCAGCCCGCTAAGGCCGAAAAGTTACGGGGTTTTGGGGTATGGATTCCTGGCAGCGTAGCCCGGCGCGGCATGGCGGTTTGCGGCGAAAGCCGCAAGAAGCCTTGCCGCAGAGGGCGGCCACGCGTGACCGTAGGCACTGCCAGTCGCTGACGAGGCACCAAACGCAAAAAAAAGCCCCGAAACTCTCGGAGTCTCGGGGCTTTCAGGATAGATGCCTGGCAGTGACCTACTCTCGCACGGCAAAACCGCACTACCATCGGCGCTGGCGCGTTTCACTGCCGAGTTCGGGATGGGATCGGGTGGTTCCACGCCGCTATTGCCGCCAGGCAAAGTCAATCGTTCGCCGGCCAAAGGCCGGAGCGATTGATCCCGGACTTGATCCGGGACCTCCCTGCCATTGGCAGGGATTCCGGGATCACCGGGATCGGAAATTCTGTTCAAAGAGCGCTGATTGCGTCTGTCGCAATTGGCTTTGGTGTTATATGACCAAGCCTCACGGGCAATTAGTACTGGTTAGCTTCATGCATTACTGCACTTCCACACCCAGCCTATCAACCTGGTAGTCTTCCAGGGCCCTTCAGGGACCTCAAGGGTCCAGTGAGACCTCATCTTGGGATGGGCTTCCCGCTTAGATGCTTTCAGCGGTTATCCCTGCCGATCGTAGCTACCCGGCAATGCATCTGGCGATACAACCGGAACACCAGCGGATCGTCCACTCCGGTCCTCTCGTACTAGGAGCAGATTCCCTCAAGTCTCAAACGCCCACGGCAGATAGGGACCGAACTGTCTCACGACGTTCTAAACCCAGCTCGCGTACCACTTTAAATGGCGAACAGCCATACCCTTGGGACCGGCTACAGCCCCAGGATGTGATGAGCCGACATCGAGGTGCCAAACACCGCCGTCGATATGAACTCTTGGGCGGTATCAGCCTGTTATCCCCGGAGTACCTTTTATCCGTTGAGCGATGGCCCTTCCATACAGAACCACCGGATCACTAAGACCTACTTTCGTACCTGCTCGATCCGTCGATCTTGCAGTCAAGCACCCTTGTGCCTTTGCACTCAGCGCACGATGTCCGACCGTGCTGAGGGTACCTTCGTGCTCCTCCGTTACTCTTTGGGAGGAGACCGCCCCAGTCAAACTACCCACCACACATTGTTCCCGAACCGGATAACGGTCCTGGGTTAGAACTCCAATTACACCAGGGTGGTATTTCAAGGTTGGCTCCACGCAGACTGGCGTCCACGCTTCAAAGCCTCCCACCTATCCTACACAGGAATAACCGAAGTTCAATGTGAAGCTGTAGTAAAGGTTCACGGGGTCTTTCCGTCTAGCCGCGGGTACACAGCATCTTCACTGCGATTTCAATTTCACTGAGTCTCGGGTGGAGACAGTGTGGCCATCGTTACGCCATTCGTGCAGGTCGGAACTTACCCGACAAGGAATTTCGCTACCTTAGGACCGTTATAGTTACGGCCGCCGTTTACCGGGGCTTCGATCAAGAGCTTCGTCCGAAGACTAACCCCATCACTTAACCTTCCGGCACCGGGCAGGCGTCACACCCTATACGTCCACTTACGTGTTTGCAGAGTGCTGTGTTTTTAATAAACAGTCGCAGCCACCTGGTCACTGCGGCCTCCAGAAGCTCAGAGAGCAAGTCTCATCACCGCCAGAGGCGTACCTTCTCCCGAAGTTACGGTACCATTTTGCCTAGTTCCTTCACCCGAGTTCTCTCAAGCGCCTTGGGATTCTCACCCTGCCTACCTGTGTCGGTTTACGGTACGGTCACGTGTTACCTGAAGCTTAGAAGATTTTCCTGGAAGCATGGCATCAATACCTTCGCCCCACATAGGGGGCTCCCCATCGCATCTCGGCATTGATCCCCCGGATTTGCCTAAGGGACCTGCCTACTTGCTTGGACCGGGACAACCAACGCCCGGCGCACCTAGCCTTCTCCGTCTCTCCATCGCAGTAACACCTGGTGCAGGAATATTAACCTGCTTCCCATCGACTACGCCTTTCGGCCTCGCCTTAGGGGCCGACTCACCCTGCGCCGATTAACGTTGCGCGAGGAAACCTTGGGCTTTCGGCGAACGGGTTTTTCACCCGTTTTATCGTTA